>OZ240251.1:0-3831565 GCA_965198285.1 Chloroflexota bacterium | reverse complement strand
GGTGCCGCGGCGGCGCTCACGGGCTATCACGTGCAGAATCGGCCGCTGGGGTCGGCCTGGCCGGGTGGGTTCGACGTAGCCCAGGGGGCGGGGACGACGACGTTCAGCGTGAGCCAGCTGGTCGACGGCACGATCTACGAGTTCCAGGTGCAGGCCTGCAATGCGGCGGGGTGCGGCGCCTGGACCGACTTGCTCCACCCGGACCACGTCATCGTGGCGGGCCACAAGGTGGGGAACGCGAGCCTGATCCCGGCGTCGGCCAGCCTGGCGGTGGGGGGGCGGCTGGGCGTTGGGATCCACGACATCCCGAAGGGCAAGGTGGCCTACGCGCAGATGTACGGGGCGATCCAGCCGGCCGGGCGCTGCTCGACGACCCGCGGCACGCGCGACGTGGCGCGGGCGCCGTCGGCGTCGACGGGGTCGGGCTACTACGACACCGTGAACATCGAGGGCTGCGCGCCGGGCGGGATCGGCTGGCTGCGGGTGGTCAACGCCGCCGAAACCGAACTCTACGCGCGGGCCACGATCAGGGTGGGGGTGCCGCCCGGCAAAGTGGGGACGCTCACCGTGACACCGGGCAACGCCAGTTTGCAGGTGGCCTGGGTGGCGCCCAGCGCCGGCGACCGACCGATCACCCACTACGACCTGCAATATCGCGCAGGCACGTCCGGGGACTGGACGCTGGTGGAGGACATCACGCTGACGTCATACACCATTACGGGCCTCACCAACGGCACCTCATACCAGGTGCAGGTGCGTGCGGTCAGCGAAGTGGGCGGTGGCGCGTGGTCCGACAGCGCGACCGGCACGCCGAGCGCCGTGACGCAACCTGATCCGGGGACCACTCCCGACCCAACGACGCCGGTGGTCGACCTTGCGGACTGCGGTAGCGTCGCGACTCGAGACCACACGGCGCCGACCGGGCTCAACGTGATTCCGCTGTCAGGGCATCAGGTTCGCCTGACGTGGACTGGTTCGACCGACTCGACCGCAGGCTACACCGTCGAGTTCAATCCACACGGAGCCAATTGGCCCGAGAAAGTCCCTGATAGCAATAAGAAATCGGTGGACCAGAAAGTCACGTCGACTGGCCCAATAAAAACTTGCTTGGACTTCAGCCTCGACTCAATGATAACTAGAGGTGTTGGAATCGAGGACGAAGACCGAGATGGGCTCGCAGACCACGCCGCCTACAACATTCGAGTGAGGGCAACAAAGAATGAAGCACCAGACTATCTAAGTGAAACGATCACGATTATTGACACCCCGATCACGAAGGCCAACGGCTACGTGCCGGAATCGCCAACGAATCCCACTGTTGGACAAGCGGATGTGACGTGGACATCCGTAACGAGTGTCCTTAGCAGCCATTACGCGAACGGCCGCTACATCCTGCGGCCTCGACGCCTCGCCGACCAACCTGCAAGTGCGAGTTGGCGACCGAATGCGTATACGGCCACCAATCCTGACGACACTGCGCCGACTTCGGCGCTGGAGCAGACAATCGGTGGGCTAACTCCCGATAACATCTACGCGGTTCAACTGATCTATCTGCCAGATGACAATGCGGACACCAACGACTCAAAGGTTTTTTCCGGTCGGAACGTCTACGTGTGGCCCGCTGAGGATCCGCTCCTGTCCGGGTCGCGCTTTTCGAAGTTATTCGCGGGATTCTGGCTGTGGAAGCCAATGGCAAGCACGACGTATGACTACTTCGTCTGCACTGACACGTTTACCGAGAACGCTGAGACTCAGGCAGCCAGAGACCGGCGCCAAGCCTGGATCAGATACATCGTACACGCCTTTAACCAGTGGGATTCGGCCACACACCATGTCGTATCCACGCTATACCGAGGTGACGCCTGTACTGACTATGGCCCATTGGTCCAGGCTGCCGTGCAGGCCCTAGTGGACGCAGGAGTCCTGGCAGGCAGCGATACCGATGATCGTACAACGATTGAGGCAGCGCTCGAGAGGTTTATACAGAATAGGTGGTACCTGGATATCACGCCGAGACTCAACAACGATAGCGACGTGAACGAAGTCATGATGTTCGACGACTATGGAGCCTACCCGGAAGGCGGTAATTTGTACTTCGCGTTTACCGATGCAATGTCGTCGGCGCCGATCGATCCAGTAGACATTGATGGCGAGAAAATATACAGGTTTGGCAATCACTTAGGCTTTGTCGCCGACGAGAATTGTTGGGGCCCGACCGTCAAGTCTGAAGCCAATGCCTGCGCGGTTCCGAGCAAGCGAGCGTCAGGACCTGGTTACACCACAGATATTGTCCTGCTGCGAACGCACGTTGATCATGACCCTCTGGTTATTCCCGGCGGCAACGAAGACCGTGACGGAAATGGCTTTCCAGATGTCGATCCTGGGGACGTGACGTACAATAAGTGCCCCGATTTAGTTCCACATTCTGTATGGCTGCCCGTGAGTAAGAAAGACAACAAGTTTAGCGTCTACGGCACATTGGTCCACGAGGCGGGCCACGCGCTTGGCATACCCCATCCGGTCGGGAAGGTGTATTTCAGCGATTCCGTCATGACCCCAGGTGTCACATTTAGTTGTTCCCCACACCCGTTGGACGTGCTGACGGTGTACGCCCTGTACCGGGCGAGGTAAGCGTGCAGTGAAGCTGCAGTGTTCAGGGCGTGAGCGGGATAGCGGTACGCCTTTCAGTGCATCGCTGGGAGTGGCTCTGCTGTTGGCCTTGCTCGGCGTCGCAGGGTGCACGCCGCCCGCGGCCTCGCGCGACGCTGCCGGCCCAGCCCCCACGCCGGCGACAACCATGGCAACTGGCGCAGCGCCGTCAGATCCCGGTTCGTCCCAAGTTGGGGGCAAGGTGGCTGAGTCGGCGCCAGCGCAGTCCACGCAGGTTGCTACCGGCCCGTCGCCGGCGGCGGCGAGAGCCAGCGCAGCTAGCCCACCGCAGACAGTCGCTGTCGTCCCGAGGGGCCCGGTCCAGGCGGCCAGGCCAGCGCCGGAGAGCGTAGGGCCGCCACCGTCGGGTGGTGCCTCGGCGCCGCAGGCGCACGGGTCGTGGCTCCCTGAGTGCTTGGCGCCGAACCCTCACCTGTTTGGCTTTCCAGGAGATCGGCTGCTCCTGAGCTCGTCGGGAAAGCCGCGCGGCGTGCAGACGGCTTTGCAGTGGAGTCCCGACGGGTCGGAGGTGCTGTTTGCCAGTGGTACCCGAATCTACGCCGCGGCGGCGGATGGATCCCACTTGGAGCGGTTGATCAGTGTCTCCGAGACAATCTATTTGGACGCGTCGCGCTACACGACGCAACCGATCACGGCTGTGGCAATGAGCCCGGACGGCGAGCGCATCGCCTTTGCTGTGTGTTACGAGTATGCGCCGGGAACGCGAGGCTATGCGTTCGACGAAGTCCTGGTGTGGGATCGCATCAGCCAGTCATTAGTGCGAGTGGCCGATGGCTACGCGCCGGCCTGGGCGCCCGACGGCACGCGTCTGGCGTTCCTGTCCTCGTATGTCGACGCGTACGACCCGGACCGGAACTTCGGCGTTCGCGCGCGGTTGCCAGGGTTGTACGTAGTGACGGCGGACACCTGGGAGCTGCAGACGATCGTCCCCGGTAATGTCACCCGCCCGCCGCGCTGGTCGCCGGATGGGCGGCTTCTGGCTATCGTCGAGGAGAAGGGCCGCACGGCCACCCTCTCCGTGGTCTCGGCGGATGGCAAGGGCCAGCGGCGGCTGTCGGAGACGCGTAGCGATCCCGCCTGGTCGCCGGACGGATCACGGATCGCCTTCGTGCGAGCCGAGCGCGGCGACTTTGAGCTCTACACCATCGCGCCGGACGGGACAGACGAGCGGCGGATCACGGCCTATCGGCACTCGCGTGACTGGTGGGATCAGTCCGTGGCGTGGTCGCCGGACGGCACGATGCTGCTGTACGGGTGTGGGGGAATCTGCGTGGTCACGCGGGACGGGCAGCCGGTAGAGCTTCCAGCGTTCGCGGCCCGCTACGGCTACAGCACGGCCTGGTCGCCCGACGGCGCCCGGATTGCGATCCTGACCGTGGGCCAATCGTGGGGCGCCGATCGCGTACTGGTTACCACGGCGGCCGACGGCGCCGAGCCCCAGGTCCTGGTGATCCACAACGACGAGCACGGCCTGCTGGGCGTTGGAGTTCAGGGAGACACCGCGCCGGTTGACGTGGCCGGGTGTTCGGCCGGGACGGCGGTTGCATCGCCGGCGGCCAATCCCGGGCTGGTAAGCGACTGCGAAGTGCTGCTGCGGGCCCGGCCGGTGCTCGCGGGGAGTGTGCCGGGGGCCCTGAACTGGAGTCCCGAACGGCCGATCACGGAGTGGGACGGCGTGGTTGTGGATGGGACACCGCCTCGGGTGCTCACGCTGATGTTACCCGCATACCGCGCCAACGGCCGGATTCCCCCGGACTTACATGGGCTGTCGCAGTTGCGCGAGTTGGATCTAAGCCATCTGTACCTGGGCGGCGAACTCCCCCCGGAACTGGGCCAGCTGGCGCACCTCCGAGTCCTGCGCCTGGCTGCCTCCTACATCCACGGTCCCATCCCGCCGGAACTGGGGCGATTGGCACAGTTGGAGGAACTTTCCTTTTGGCACACGTATCTCAGCGGCTCGATTCCATCCGAGTTGGCCGGTCTGCGTCGACTGCGAACCTTGTCATTCGGCCACAATTCGTTCCTGACGGGCCCGATTCCACCCGAGTTAGGGCGGCTCGCGAACCTGGAGAACCTGGGCCTGCGAGGCAATCGGCTCACGGGCCCCATCCCACCCGAGTTAGGGCGGCTCGCGAACCTGGAGAACCTGGGCCTGCGAGGCAATCGGCTCACGGGCTCCATCCCAGCTGAACTGGGCCGGCTGACGAATCTGCGCGGGCTCTATCTGGCGGGCAACGAGTTGACCGGGTCCATCCCGGCCGAACTGGACGCGCTGACGATGTTGGAGCACCTGGAACTCGGCGGAAACCAGTTGACGGGCTGCGTCCCGCCCGGGTTGCGAAACCGCCTCGGGCTGGCGGACTGCCGGTAGGCGCGCTATGAACCGGTCACGTCATTGGTTCGAACTCGCCCACATTGCGGCAGAGAGCGTCGGCCGCCGGCTGCGGCTCGCGCTAGCGGTATTGCTGGTAGCGGCGAGCGTGGGTTGCGTCGGTGACGCGTCGCCCGATCGGCCAGCCGCGACGGAACCGGAAGGTGCTGGGGCCAGTTCGGCCGCCGCGCGCGAGGTCGTCAGCCTCTCCAGTTCCGGACCGCAGGGCATCGGCACGGCCGAGGCGATTGGTGGTCGAGCCGGCGCGGCTGCCGCGGCGACGGGCCGCGAATCGACAGTGGAAGAACTGTTGGCGGAGGGGTTGGGTCGAGCCGGCGCCTCGCCGGTGCATCTGGCGATCCGGGGGACGCCGGCGGCGGACTCGGTGCGCTGCGCCTGGCGGGGGGTGGCGCGGACGGTGCAGCAACGGGAGGCGGCGATCCGGTTCCTGCTGGGGTTGGATGCAGACGATCCGATTCCAAGCGTGGCGTATCTGGAGACGTTCTTTGCCGTTGCGCTCGACACCTGGAATCCCGAGTATCGGGAAACGTCGAAGGCCCATTTTCTCGGGATCGCACAGGGCGGGGTATCGACGGACTACCTGTTCCTGACCTGCTTCGCCGACTACACAGTTACCAACTTTCTGCTGGGCAGTGGCACGACGCCGGCGACGGTGACGGTGGCCTACGACCGGCGAGCGCAAGCGCGCTCGTACGATCTGTACGTGCGCGAGCACGACAGCGGGACGTTTGGCGACGCGGCGTTGGCGGCGCGGGGGGCCTACGAGGCCTCGCTGCAGGAATTGGTGGTGGCGGCCGAAGAGGAATTGAGCGCGGCAATCGGGGGGCGCGAGGCGGTGGTGTTCCTGGCGCCGATGGGGGCGCATAACGCGATTGGGTTCGAGGCCTGGCAGGCGGTGGCGCAATGGGCGGTGGTGACGGACGACGCCGGGGTGGTGCAGGCGGTGCGGGACGACACGCCGGCGGGCGATCCCGAGCACACGCAGACGCTGGCCAACCTGACGAGCCGGATCACGACGGCGGCGGCCGGCGACGCGCATGCCACGACGCGGGTGACGACGGTGGGCGGCTTGCAGACCCACTACCGCACCACGCTGCTGGCCTACGCCGACATCACGCCCGGTGACGGGGCCACGACGACGTTCACGCCGGCGCAACCGCCGGCGGCGCCGACCTGCACCAACGGCACGGTGTTTGCGGATCCGGCCGACAACCGGGAGCTGGTCAAGGATTGCCAGGCCCTGCTGGCGGCCAAGGACACCCTCAGAGGTACCGCTACCCTCAACTGGAGCACCGGCACGGCCATGAGCAGTTGGACCGGGGTGACGACCGGCGGCACGCCCACGCGCGTCACCGGCCTCAGCCTGGCCAGCACGTCCATGACGGGCAGCATCCCGCCCGAAATCGGCCACCTGTTCGCGTTGACGACGCTGAACCTGAAGAGCAACGGCCTGACCGGCGACATCCCGTCGGAACTCGGCTGGCTGGACCACCTGACGGAGCTGCGGCTGTCGGGCAACACGCTGACGGGCTGCATCCCGCTGTCGCTGAAGAGCGTGACGACCAACGACCTGAGCTCGCTGAACCTGCCCTACTGCGAACCGCCGGCGCCGGCCAACCTGCGGGCGGGCACGCCGGGCGAGGGCAGCCTGAGCCTGCTGTGGGACGCGCTCACCGGCGCTAGCAAATATCACGTGGAAGTTTGGGAGCCGGAGGGCCGGCGCTGGCGCAGCGACAGCGCCACGATCACGGGCACGACCTACACGGTGGCGGGCTTGCAGTGCGCGACCTCGTACGACGTGCGGGTGCGGGCCTACGGCAACGGGACGACCTACGGGGCGGCCTGGGGCGCGCCCGCGGCGGCGCTGACGACGAGTACGGGGACCTGCACGCCGCCGGTGTTCGATCCGGCCACGTATACGTTCAGCGTGTTCGAGAACGCGGAGCCGGAGACGGCGGTGGGCACCGTCACGGCGACCGATAGCAGCGGCGAGGCGGTGACGTATGCGATCAGCGACGGCAACACGGACGACGTGTTCGCGATCGACGAGACGAGCGGCGCGATCACGGTGGCGGGAGCGCTGGACCGGGAGACGACGGCGAGCTACACGCTGACGGTGGCGGCCACCGATCCGGCCGGCGGCACGGCCACGGCGTCGGTGACGATTACGCTGACGGATTTCGTGATGGACTACGACGCGGACGACGACGGGTTGATCGAGGTCACGACCCCGGCGCAGCTCAACGCGATCCGCTGGGACCTGGACGGCGACGGGGTCGCCAGCGACGCCGGCTATGCCACGGCGTTCCCGGACGCGCCGACGTCGGGCATGGGCTGTCCTACCACCGGCTGCACGGGCTACGAGCTGATGGCGGACCTGGACCTGGACACGGACGGCAGTGGAACGGTGGACGCGGCGGACGATTACTGGAACGAGGGCGCGGGCTGGGCGCCGCTGGGCGACAGCACGACCGCGTTCACCGCCACCTTCAACGGCAACGGGCACGCGATCGCAAACCTGTTCATCAATCGGGGGACGACGGACTACGTGGGCCTGTTCGGCAAGACCGGGTCGGGCAGCGTGGCGCGCCAGGTGGGCCTGCCGGATGTGGCCGTGACGGGTCAGAAGTACGTCGGCGGGCTGGTGGGCTGGAACGAGGGCAGCGTCACGAGCAGCCACGCGGGCGGCCAGGTGACGGGGACGAGCATCGACACGGGCGGCCTGGTGGGCTGGAGCGTCGGGCGGATTACGAGCAGCTACGCGACGGCGGCGGTGACGGGCGGCGGGCTGGACACGGGCGGGCTGGTGGGCGGCAACGGGCAGAACGCCCGGATCACGGCCAGCTATGCCACCGGCGCGGTGACGGGCGCCGGGCGGGCGGGCGGCCTGACCGGCTTCAACGCGGGGCGGATCACGGCCAGCTACGCCACCGGCGCGGTGACGAGCACGGCGACGCCCGTGGGCGGGCTGGTGGCGTTGAACATCAGCCAGGTCACCGCCAGCTACTGGGACACGGCGACCAGCGGGCAGACGACCAGCGCGGGCGGGACGGGCAAGACGACGAGTGAGCTGCAGACGCCGACCGATGCCAGCGGCATCTACGCGACCTGGGGGACGGAGTGGGCCTTCGGCACGGCCAGCCAGTACCCGGTGCTGAAGGTGGACTTCAACGCGGATGGCACGGCGAGTTGGGAGGAGTTCGGGGACCAGCGGCCGGCGCCGTCCAACCAGGCGCCGGTGTTCACGGCGGGCGCGACCGCCACCCGCACGGTGGCGGAGAACACGGCGGCGGGCGAGAACATCGGCACGCCGGTGGCGGCCACGGACGGGGACAGCGACACGTTGACCTACGAACTCAGCGGGACGGACGCGGCCAGCTTTGGTCTGGACACCACGACGGGCCAGTTGCAGACCCTGGCGGCGCTGGACTATGAGACGCAGACAGGCTATGCGGTGACCATCGCCGTCAGCGACGGGAACGGGGGGACGGCGACGATTGCGGTGACGATCACGGTGACGGACGTGCTGGACGCGCCGTCGGCGCCGACGAACCTGGCGGCCACAGCGGCCGCGACCAGCCTGGCGCTGAGCTGGGACGCGGTGGCCGGGGCCAGCGCGTACCAGGTGGAGTACCTGGCCCCCGGGGCGGAGAGCTGGACCAGCGCCACCGACGCGCTGACCGAACCGTCGCACACGCTGGCGGACCTGAGCTGCGGCGCCAACTATGAGGTGCGGGTCAGCGCCTACGGCGACGGGGTGGCGCATACGGCGGCCTGGGGCGCGGCGACGACGCTGGCCACGGCCACCACGGCCTGCCAGGCGCCGCTGTTCGAGGGCGGACCGCACGCCTTCACGGTCAACGAGAGTGTGGCGACCGGCGTGGTGGTGGGCACGATCACGGCCACCAGCGCCGGGCCGGTGACCTACGCGCTCACGGCGGGCAACACGGGCACGGCGTTCGCTATCGGTGACACGACCGGGCAGCTGACGGTGGCGGGCACGCTGGACGCCGCGACCACGGCGAGCTACACGCTGACGGTGGAGGCCAGCGCCGGCGGCGCCAGCGCGACGACCAGCGTGACGATCAGCGTGACGAGCGGCCCGTTGGTGGCGCCGCCGGCGCCGGCCAACCTGGCGGTCACGCCGGCGCCGACCAGCCTGGCGCTGAGCTGGGACGCGGTGGCCGGGGCCAGCGCCTACCAGGTGGAGTACCTGGCGCCGGGGGCGGAGACCTGGATCAGCGCGACTGACGCGCTGACGACGGCGGGCTACACGCTGCCCGGCCTGACCTGCGAGACGACGTACCAGGTGCGGGTCAGCGCCTATGGGAACGGCGTCGCCCACGCCGCGGCCTGGGGCGCGGCGACGACCCTGTCCACGGCCACGGTGGGCTGCGCGCCGGCGTTCGGCGCCGACAGCTACGACTTCATGGTCAGCCAGAGCGCCGCGGTGGGCGCGGTGGTGGGCACGGTCTCGGCCACGCCGGCCGCGAACGGCGCGCTGACCTATGCGATCACGGCGGGCAATGACGCGGCGGCCTTCACCATCGGCGGCGGCAGCGGCCAGCTCACGGTGGCGGGCGCGCTGAGTGCGACGAGCTATACGCTCACGGTCAGCGCGGCGGAGGCGGGGGGCGCGACCGCGACGGTGTCCGTGACGGTGACGCCGGTGCCGGCGGTGACGGTGGTGTTTGGCTCGGCCACGTACACGACGACCGAGGGCGCGGCGAGCGGGGTCACGGTGACGGTAACGCTGAGCGCGGACCCGAAGCGCGAGGTCATGATCCCGTTGACGGTGACGCTGCAGGAGGGGGCCGAGGCGGCGGACTACAGCGGCGTGCCGGCCAGCGTGACGATTGCGTCGGGATCGACGTCGGGGACGTTCGTCGTGAGTGCCGTAGACGACACGGTGGACGATGACGGGGAGAGCATTGAGTTGGGCTTCGGGACGGCGCTGCCGGTGGCCGTGACGGTGGCCGCGACGGACGGCGCCGTGACGACGACCACGATCACGCTGGCGGACAACGACACGACGTCGCTGCCGGCGGTGACGGTGGCGTTTGGCTCGGCCACGTACGCGACCACCGAGGGGGCGACCGGCGGGGTAACCGTGACGGTGAGCCTGAGCGCGGAGCCGGAGCGCGATGTCACGATCCCGCTGACGGTGACGCTGCAGGACGGGGCCGAGGCGGCGGACTACAGCGGCGTGCCGGCCAGCGTGACGATTGCTTCCGACGCGACCTCGGCGACCTTTGCCGTGACGGCGGTGGACGACGCGGTGGACGATGACGGGGAGTCCATCCAGTTGGGCTTCGGGACGGCGCTGCCGGTGGGCGTGACGGTGGCCGCCGCGGCCGATGCGGTGACCACGACCACGATCAGCCTGACGGACAACGACGTGCCGGCGGTGACGGTGGCGTTTGGGGCGGCCGCATACACGACCAGTGAGGGCGCGGCGAGCGGGGTTACGGTGACGGTGTCCCTGAGCGCGAATCCGGAGCGCGAGGTCACGATCCCGCTGACGGTGACGCTGCAGGGCGAGGCCGAGGCGGCGGACTACACGGGCGTGCCGGCCAGCGTGACGATTGCTTCCGACGCGACCTCGGCGACCTTTGACGTGACGGCGGTGGACGACGCGGTGGACGATGACGGCGAGTCCATTGTGCTGGGCTTCGGGGACCTGCCGACCCAGGTGACGGCGGGCGGGGTGGCCACGACGACGGTCAGCCTGGCGGACAACGACGAGACGAGTCCGCCCTCGTCCGAGACTAGCGTGTGGTCGGCCACGCTCACGGTGGGGGCCACGGGCAGCAGTCTGGGATACGCCAGCGCTGGGAGTTCGGCGGGCGGAGCCCTGAGCGACACGTCCTTTGACTGGCAGGGCGCGAGCTATGCCGTGTGGAACCTGTCATACGCCTCGGATGGGCGCCTGGACTTCATCCTGTATACCCGCGCGTCGAATGCTTCACTGGCGGGGCTGACGCTGCACCTGGGCGACGTGGCCTTGGCGGTGGCGGACGCGCAGGTCTTTGGCGGGCCGCAGCTGGTTTGGAACGACATCACGCTGGACTGGGCGGCCGACGACACGGTCTCCGTCCGCCTTACCGCGCCTGCCAGTGACACCAGCAGCGGCAGCTAACGCGAGGGGCTGTGCCGGGGATTAGACGATGAGGGCGGTGGCGCGGGTGGCGGCGGGGGCAGGAAGGAGTGAGGGAAGAGTAGTGAGGAGCGAGAGGGGACGATTACCCGGCGGTTGGTAGCGGCGCGCGGAGGTTGCGCCGTACGTGGGTGCGGGGGCGGAAGGCGGGATTGCTCGGGGGACCTCGGAATGCCAGCGGGGGCGTGTGGGGTATGGCGGGGATGAGGGGCCTGCGGGCGTTGGGCGGATAGACTTTGGGTAGTTGCGGTTTGGCGTCGGAGAAGGTGACCTGTGTCGCACGAAGCCCGTTTGAGCGAACTTGGCATCACGCTGCCGGAGGCGCCGACGCCGATGGCGGCTTACGTCCCGGCGCTGCGCACCGGCGATCTGCTGTGGATTGCAGGTCAACCCCCCGGAGGCGACTGGCGCGGACGGGTTGGCGAGGACTATGACGTTCCAACCGGCGCACGGGCGGCGCGCGACTCGGGGCTGAATATCCTGGCGCAGGTGCGCAAGGCGGTGGGCAGCCTGGACGAGGTGGAACGGGTGATCAAGGTGGTGGGGTTCGTGAATGCCGCGCCTTCGGAGTCCGGAGTTCACCTGGTGGTGAATGGCTGCTCGGAGCTGATGCAAGAGGTGTTTGGCGAGGCGGGGCGGCACACACGCTCAGCGGTGGGCTGCAGCACGCTGCCAATGGATATCCCGTGTGAGATTGAGGCGGTGTTTCAGCTAAAGGGGTAGGGAGGCGCTATTCGGGGTTGCCCGGAAGACTCTCACCCCTGGATTAAGTCCGGGGCAGGCTCTGCCTTTCCCGCGGGGAGAGGTGAAGAGCGGCCTGTCGGGGGGAAGAGGGTGCTCGGGGATTAAAGTTTACGAGCGGCCCACCAAGTGGACCGCTCGTGTTCGCGGCTTTCCGGGCACTGCAATTGCCGTACCCGAGTGTCACGCGACGTTTATCGGGCGCTCACCTCACATACGGCAGCGCTCGAAAAGCCACGAGTGGCATCACCCATATGCATCACCCCCTCAGCGGTTCGGATTCCTCGGCACCACGCCGATATCCGGTATGGGTCCATTATGCACCAAGTGAGGGGTAGCGGGTCTCTTTTTTTGAGTGTGCGGTGGGGGCCGGTACGACAGGCGTGCTGCGGTCCGAGGAACTGACTGGGGGGTTGGGAGGTCAGGAGGTTCGTGGTTCGAACGGACTCACCACGAACGGCGGGGAGCTCACCGTGAACGGAGGGGATCTCACCACGAACTTGCCCTGAACTTCGCAGCCGCCGGTAGCCGCTAGGTCACCATCAGCGTCTGAACGCCACCTCCGCGTTATGCCCGACGTACGAGCAACGGGGCACACCCAGTGGCAACTACCGTTGACGCGCGGCCCGAGTGGTTGCCCGATGAATACGAGCACGTACAGGTGACGCGTGAAGAGGTTTGGCAGGCGCTGGACCGGGATGCGCGGCGGCTCTTTGGCCTCACGGCCGACGAGTTCCTGGACATTTTCCGGAACCCACCCGAGCAATACCACGGCGACGTGTGATTCCGCTGGCTGTGCCACGTCGCCGACCTGATTGCCGAGCCCGAAGAGATTTAGCGGCGGGCGGGCTGCCCTAGACTTCGCGCGCCGCATTCGCGAGGTTCACAAGCTCATCGCAGACGGACACCGGCGGCTGTTCCGCAACCGCTCGTTCGCCTTGCTATTGAGCGGCCAGACGGTTTCGTTCTTCGGCGACGCCTTTTTCAACCTGGCCGTCATGTGGGTGGTCTGGTCGGAAACGCAGTCCACGCTGCAGACGGCCGTTATCCAGGCGATCTGGCACCTGCCGGATGTCCTGTTCTCACCGCTGGCCGGAGTACTTGCGGACCGCCGGAACCGCAAGGTCATCATGGTGACGACCAACCTGGGCGCCGCCGCGGTGGTGGGAGCGGTGGCCCTGATCGTGGTCGTGGTCGGTCACCTGCCGCTTGTCGTCGCTCTCGTGGCCATCTTCAAGCTGAACGGTCTGACCACGTTCATGCAACCGGCGCGCGCCTCGGTCATGCCTTCCGTCGTTGGACGCGACCTGCTGACGACAGCCCAGGGCCTCTTCTCCACCGCAAGAGAGATGGCATCGCTGGTAGGCAGCGCGGCCGCGGGGCTGCTGATCGCGGCCGCGGGTGCCGTGTGGGCGCTGATGGTGGATGCGGCGTCGTTCCTGGTCGTGTCGCTGTGCATCGCGCTGGCCCGCCTGCCGGGGCGGACCTCCGCTTCTTCGAGCGAAGCTGGCAGCGGGCTTTCGGTGAAGGTCATGGCGCGAGACCTGCGCGATGGATGGCGGACGGCTTCGCGGCACCCGGTGGTGCATGCCGTGCTATGGCTCGGGGTGCTGATCAACGTGGCCTCTTTCATTGGGCCGCTGTGGCCGGCCCTGGTACAGGAGCGACTAGGTGGCGGGGCCGGTTTCTATGGACTGCTGCTGGCGGCATCCGCGGCTGGCGCCATGCTCGGCGGCTTGGTCGCGGGGCCCCTGGAGCGCCGTCTCGGCGCGGGCCGCGTACTGGCGTCAAGCTGGAGTCTGGCGGGGATCTGCACCCTGGGAATCGCCGTCTCCACCTGGCTACCGGCGACGATGATCTTGGAATTCGTGGAAACCGGCACACTTACCGCCGGCATGATTGCCGCCGGCGCGATCATGATTGCGGCTGTACCCGACGAGTATCGAGGCCGGGTCTTCGGCATTGTTCGCGGGCTGGGCGTGGCGCTCATCCCCGTGAGCGCCCTTGCTGGAGGATGGATCGCGGAGTTCGCGGAGATATGGATGATGTTCGCCTTTGCCGGGGTCTTCATCCTCGCCGTGTCGCTCATGGCCTGGGCGAATCCCAATGTGCGGGGCGCACGCATATAGCCACGTACCGTGCCTGTCTAACGCCAAGCGGTGACAGGCGAGCCAGCCTGTACACCGCCGCCGCCACTCGCCGCTGACGCTACTCTGAATGCCCATCGCTTCTCAGCAACCTACGAGCCCGCTGAAGCGAGGCTTCCCGCGGATGAAGCCTCACCGGCCGACGGCTGCCGTTTCCCTATCCCACACATTGTTCTCGTAGCGGACACGCATCACAGACCCAGGCTATGGCCGGGGTTCTTACGGCGTTAGCGCACGGCGGGCCACAGCCAGGTCTTCGTCGGCTTGTGCACAGCAGTCTTGGTTAGGCAGAGCGTCGTTCGCAGAGGATTTCCGAGTATTCCAGCCTTTGGCTGAGCATGGAGTTGGGGTCCTGGCGGTGCTTGAAGAAGGTGTCGTGTGAGCGGGTGAGGAGGTCGACGGGGAGTTCGAAATGGTCGGCGATGGCGCGGCGGGTGGGCTTGCCGGGGCGGGGTGGTTCCTGGCCGGGGCGGAGCACCACCAGCAGATCCAGGTCGCTGTTCTCGTCCTCTTCGCCGCGCGCGCAGCTGCCGAAGAGGATGATCTGCTCCGGCTCGAAGCGCTTCACGATGAGCTGCGTGATGGCTTGGATGGTGTCCCGGTTGAGAGGGTCTTCAACTACACGCATCGACGTCTACACCGCCATTTGGCGTCGGTGTCTCCGGCTGCGAGGGCGTTCATATAGGCGAGGATGAGGTCTTTGGTGCAGAAGCGGCCAAAGGAGGGTCCGTCGTAGCCTCGGATGACGGAAATCGCTTCCGGAAGGCAGCGCGCGAGGCCTTGGGCTACAGGCTGGTCGTAGAGACGCCAGACGGCACGGCTGGTGAGGATTCCCCAGCGGATGTGGCCGTCAGTGACGGCTTTCAGGTAGGAGTTGGTCTGGTGATCGCCGGCGCGGTTCTTGGTCTGGGGGTCGGCGAATAGCAACAGGTCGGGGGTGTCTTCCCCGCCGCTGGAGGTTTGCTGGGGGAGGTCGTCGGTCCAGCCCAGGAGTTGGAGCAGGGGACGGATGAGGTCCTGTTCGGTCTGGGTTTCGTTGGAGTTGTGGTAGCCGGCGAAGTCCTGGAATAGGCGGTGGGCGGCGTCACGAAAGGCGGCGAAGGCGGGGGCCTGGGCGCGGCGCTCAGGGGTGGTGCGCATGCCGTCGGTGAGGAAGTACTGGGTGAAGAGCTGGCCGGGCATTAGGGAGGGGTGGTCTGGGGTTGGGGGAAGGATCGCATGTTGGGATTGCCTCGGGGGCTTGGTTGCTGAGGGGTTCGTGGTTCGATTGGATTCACCACGAACGGACTGAAGGGCTTGTCGTGATCATTCGGCAGGCTCCAGGCGCACGGTTCGGCACGGGCACCCCGAGCGGTTTAATTGCCGCGCGGCGAGGCGGTTTCCCTGATCCGGTCTCTATCGTCCCCGACCAGATTTATCCAGACCCAACATCTCGTTCCAAGCGCCGCAGGGTATATGCCAAGCCGGCCGCAGGCCCGGATCACGACCATCGTGATGCCGGTAACGACATGGACGCCGATCCTGCCCGTGGCTCCGGTTGCGGGTGTTGCCGAGCGGCCGAGGGATCGCGCGGCTGGGGCGACGGCTGGTCAGGCAGCGAAGACGTCGCGCACGTCGCAGGTGAAGCCCGGCAGCGCGTCGAAGCCGTGGAGCGCGTCGCTCTGGGTGAGCGTGAGGGTGCTGGCACGCTCACGATGCGTGTCGACGGTGCGGGTGTCGGGATGCACGACCCATACCAGTCGTGTCCCGTAGCTGAGCCACATGAGCGCCTTGTCGTTGATCTCCCGCCGGCTGTCGCCGGGCGATGCAACTTCCACCACCAGGTCGGGGACGACCTGCGCATAGCCCGTGACTCGCTGATCCAGCGGAATCTTCAGGGCCGAGAAGTAGGCGATGTCCGGCTCGCGCACAGTGTCGGGATCGCGCTCCAGCCAGACTCCGGAGTCCGAGGCCGTGAGTCGGCCCAGTTTTCTGGGCTTGATGAAGCTCCCCAGCAGGATCACCAGGTTCGCGACGATCGTGCCGTGTTCGTGGCCTGTTGGCATGGTTTCGCAGAGCGTTCCTCGGATCAGTTCGCCGCGGACCCCCTCGCTATAGAGCCGGAGCAGATCGTGGGCGGTCAGCAGTCGCGGAGGCGTGTCTGTAACAGCCATCGCTTACCTTCCTGCCCAATGTGGTGTTGGCATCCATGCTACGGCATCTCGAAGGGCGCGGGATGCTGCGTGTTGGGGTGTCCCTTGGCGTCTGTTGCCATACCCGCGACGCGGCGGTGGATGCGTTTGGCCTGAGCGTGTCGAAGAGGCGTTCATGGTTCGACAGGCTCATCACGAACGGGGGGAGGGGAGGAGGAAGGAGTGAGGCGAGAGGAGCGAGAAGTGAGAAGGGACGGGGAGGGGGAGAAGTGAGGGGAAAGGAGTGAGGAGGGCGGGTTTGAAGGCCGTCCCTGGGTGGGGCGAGAGGGCCGGGGTTAGGAGGTTCGGCGGAGGAGGCGGTAGGAGAGGGTGCGGATGGGTTGGAAGCGGCGGTAGAGGCCGATGTAGGTGAACAGCAGCATGATCAGGACGCCGGGCCAGTTGAAGACGAAGCCGGTCAGCCCGCGCATCAGTTCAACCGGTCCGTCGCCGGTCGCCCCGCTGGAGAGGGCGGCCAGGAAGAAGAAGGGCAGCAGCACCAGCGCTCCAATGACCATCTGGCCTAAGAGGCCGACGACCGGCAAGAAGATGACGTAGAGGACGGCTTTGATGCGGCGCATGACGCGGTCGATGTCGTATTCCTCGACACGACCCTCGCGGCGGTCGGCGTAGGCGTCGAAGCCGCAGTGGCGGCAGGTGGGTGAGCGGGCGGCGGTGTGGCGGCCGCAATTGCTGCAGGTGGTGGTGCCCACGGTTGGTGACTCCTGACGGCGGCCGCATGATTGTGGCGCGTGGGGCGGGATGCCACAAGTGAGGGGCAGTGGCCTGTAGTCAGTTGCCAGTTGCTGGTAGTCAGCTGCCAGGTGCCGGGCTGGCTCGCTGCTGGGCGGTTGGCTCAGATGGTTGGCAGGGGTTTGAGGCGGACGCTGGGGAGCCGCTTGAGTTGCTGGGTGCGTGGGTCGACCTCGATTCCGACTGATTCGAGGGCCGTCAAACCGAGTAGGGGTTCGGCGTGGTCGTCGCCAATGACGACGGTCGCTCCGACGACCTCGCCCATGAATTCGATTTGACCGATGGTGATGTCCATTGTGATTTCACTGCCGTCCGCCAGGCCATAGACGCGCCGGCCCTTGGGTTCAAGGCCAATGGCTTCGAGGCAGGGCCTTGGGATCAGGCAGTCGGTGGCGCCGGTGTCGACCAGGAAGAGCCCTTGCCAGCTTCGATTTGGCTCGGCCGGGTTGCGAACCGCGGCGGTGACGTACGTTGCGCCCACTTGACTTGTCCCTTGGCTGTGCGGCGGTCTCGAGACGGGCTTGGCTGTCAGGATCAGGACACAAGCACGTCGTTCGGCGGTGCAGCGCCAGCGTCCGCCGCGTCGCTAGGCAGGGCTGTCCCGCTAAGAGCGTAGGCCAGGCTATCCGCCTCTGCTGCGAAATGGCCGATATCGTGGTCCGCCCGTACATGCACGGGGTGCGCGGGAACGGCGGGGGGTGGGGTTAGGGGTTGCGGCGGAGGCCGCGGAGTTCGTGGCTGAGTTCGCGGGCCATGAGGACCTGGCCGGCTTCGGCGACGGGGAGGCCGTTGAACAGGGCCTGGTTGATGAGTTCGACGATGGGCATTTCGACGCCGAGGCGGCGGGCCAGGGCGACGGCGCCGCGGGAGGTGTCGACGCCTTCGGCAACCATGACCATGCGGGACTGGATGTCGTCGAGGGTTCGGCCGGCGGCGAGTTGCTGGCCGACGTAGTGGTTGCGGGAATGGGCGCTGGCGCAGGTGGCGATGAGGTCGCCCATGCCGGCCAGCCCGGCAAAGGTGAGGGCATCAGCGCCGGCGGTGAGGCCGAGGCGGGTCATTTCGGCCAGGCCACGGGTCATGAGGGCGGCCTTGGCGTTGTCGCCGTAACGCAATCCGTCGGCCATGCCGGCGCCGATGGCGATGACGTTTTTGATGGCGCCGGCGAGTTCGATGCCGACGACGTCGTCGCTGACGTAGGTGCGGAAGGTGGGGGCGCTGAGCCGCTGCTGGACGTTGCGGGCAATCTGGGACGTGCGGGCGGCGATGACGGCGGTGGCGGGTTCGCCGGCGGCTATTTCGCGGGCGAGGTTGGGTCCGGACAGTACGGCCAGGCGGTCGAGAATGTCCTCACCGGCCCAGCCGGCGACGAGCTCGCTGACGCGGTGGCCGGTGCGCGGGTCGAGTCCCTTGATGCCGCTGACGATGGCGGCGTGGGGTTCGATGAGGTCGCTGATGGCCTCCCAGTTCTCGCGCAGCCGCCGCATGGGGACAGTGATGAGAACCAGATCAGCGCCGCGCAGGACGGCTGCGGGGTCGTGGTCGATGTGGATGGTGTCGGGCAGGGTGACGCCGGGCAGAAAGCGCACGTTTTCGCGGCGGGCGGCCATGTCGTGGGCTTCGTGGGGATCGTGGGCCCAGAGGGCACAGCCGCCATGGGCTTCGGCCACGAGGACGGCCAGGGTGGTTCCCCAACTACCGGATCCGACGACGGCAACTTTGTTCACGCAGGGAGTCCTTGGAAGCGCCGGCGCCTAGTTTAGTGGGGTGGGGAAGCGCTGGCCGGTGACGGCGGGTTGCCGCGTTAAATGAGACTCGAGATGGGGTGTTGGGAGCCGAGGGCGGGTTCCCGCTTTCGCGGGGATGACGGATAGAACGGTGCTAGCCTTGGGTGCGGTGCGGGCGCCGAGGGCGCGCGGTACCGCACCCCCATTATTGCCATGATTCCCAATTCCCAACTGCCCGCGGATCGGGCCGCCGAGGTTACTCAGGCGCTGGCGCGCGTGATGGAACCGGACCTGCAGCGCGGCCTGGTGGCGGCGCGCCTGGTTCGCGACGTACGGGTGGACGGCGACGAGGTGTCGCTGACGGTGGTGCTGACCTCGCCGGCTTCGCCGCATCGAGAAGCCATCGAGCGCGAGGTACGAGAGGCGATTGCCGGGCTGGGGTGGCCGAGCACGGTTGAGATCACCTGGACGGCGGAAGTCTCGTCCAACACAGGCTTTGGTCACGACGGCGAGGTGCTGGCCGGCGTGAAGAACACGCTGGCGGTGGCGAGCGGCAAGGGCGGCGTGGGCAAGTCCACGGTGGCGGTGAACCTGACGGTGGCGCTGCGCGAGCTTGGAGCGAAAGTGGGGCTGCTGGACGGCGACATCTACGGCCCGAACGTGCCGGGGATGCTGGGGATCGACGGGCGGCCGATTCTGGAGAACGACAAGATCAAACCGCTTTCGGCGTTTGGCGTGCCGGTGATGTCGATGGGGTTCCTGACGGATCCCGGGCAGGCGGTGATCTGGCGGGGCCCGATGGTGGCGCAGGCGCTGCGGCAACTGCTGCACGACGTGGCCTGGGGCGAGCTGGATTACCTGGTTGTGGACCTGCCGCCGGGAACAGGCGATGCGCCGCTGTCACTCTCGCAGCTGCTGCCGCTGTCGGGCGCGGTGATCGTGAGTACGCCGCAGGAAGTGGCGCTGCAGGACGTGCGGCGGGGGATTGCGATGTTCGAGAAGCTGCGGGTGCCGGTGCTGGGCGTGGTGGAGAACATGTCGTACTTCATCAGCCCGGATACGGGGGCGCGGTTCGAGATATTCGACCACGGCGGGGCGCGGCGGGCGGCGGAGGAACTGGGCGTGCCGTTCCTGGGCGAGATTCCGCTGGATCCCGAGGTGCGGATCGCTTCGGACAACGGGCGGCCGGTGGCGTCGCAGGGGATGGACAGCCCCGTAGCGCGGCCGTACTACGAGGCGGCGCGGGGGATCGCCTCGGAGATCACCAAGCTCAACGCGGCACGGCCGGATCCGCTGCCGGTTCTCTAGCGCGGCCGATTCCCGTAGGGGCGTCCCTTGTGGGCGCCCGGACTTAGTCAGTCCCCGTCGTAGGTGATGACGGTGTGAACCGGGTGGCCGGCCAGGCGTGTGGCCCCGCCCAGAAACGCCAGGTCGATCAGGAATGAAAGGCCGACGAGCTTGCCGCCCAGGCGTTCGACCAGTTCCACGGCGGCGACGGCGGTGCCGCCGGTGGCGATGAGGTCGTCGATGATGGCAACGCGGTCGCCGGGGCGAATGGCGTCGGTGTGGACCTCGATGGTGTCGACGCCGTACTCGAGTTCGTAGGTGGCTGAGGTGGTGGCGGCGGGCAGCTTGTTGGGTTTGCGCAGGGGGACGAAGCCGCAGCCGAGTTCGCAGGCCACGGCGGAGGCGAAGATGAAGCCGCGGGACTCGACGGCGGCGACGGCCACGAGGTTGGCTTGGCGATATGGCGCGGCCAGTGCCTGGACGGCGGCCTTGAGGGCTTGAGGGTCGCCCAGTAGCGGGGTGATGTCTTTGAAGAGGATGCCGGGCTTAGGGAAGTCGGGTACGTCGCGGATGTAGGCGGCGAGGTCGCGGTCCATGCAGGGCCTCGGCAGGGGGTGGGCGGGGTCATGGTAGGACGCATGCAGGGACGGGCGGCGGCTAGAATTCACGCGAGACAGGCTGAGCCCTGAAGGATTTCCCATGCCGGCGTATACGTATGAATGCGAGACGTGCGAGGACGTGTTTGACGTTCGGCGCTCGATGACGGACGAGAGCCCAGTGGTGTGCACGTCGTGCGCCAGCAGCCGGGTGCGGCAGGTGTATTACGCGCCGGCGATGGTGGGTCGGGCGTCGTCAGGTTCGGCGGGTCAGGCGCAGGCGGCGAATGACGCGTACATGAACGGCGGGGGCGGGGGCTGTGGGAGCTCCTGCGGGTGTCATTAGGGCGGAGTAGATAGCCAAGGCGCGCCAGCGAGAATCACTCGTGGTGCGGCGGACTTCGGCTCACTCTGGGGTGTGGTAGTCCTTAACGATCAGCGGCTCCGGCTAGCGATTCGCCCATGCGGGCTGCTGCTCGCTTGCCACGGCTCAGCCCGTTCTCCCAGCCCTCGCGATACGACCGGTCAAGTTCCAGGGCTGTCACGCGGGCCTCCAGGGCCCTCACGGTCTCCTGCAGTTCGGCGACTTCCGCTTCCAATCGCTCACGCCGCGTTGTGCTCATATCCCCTCCAGATCGGATTTCTGCGGTGACCGACAAAGCGTAGCGTCGCGCCCGGTGTCGCTATTGGCTCCGGACGCACACCGCCACCATCCAGCCTCAGGATTGCTATCCGCACACGTTCTACCTGCCGGGATGTCCCGCATCATCCGTGTCTCGTGCCCGATAGAAGTGCTGGACGTGGTCCAGGCGGTGGGTGACGGGGGCTGGCGGTAGCGAGCGGAGGATGGTCTGGCCGTAGCGGCGGCGGCGGAGGCGGCTGTCGAGGACGGCGACGACGCCCCGGTCGGTGGTGGAGCGGATGAGGCGGCCGAAGCCCTGCTTGAGCAGGAGGGCCGCGCGGGGTAGGGCGAGTTCGGCGAACCAGTTGGCGCCTGCGCGACGCAGGTGCTCGGTTCGGGCGGCCACGACGGGGTCGTCGGGGACGGCGAAGGGTAGGCGCGCAATCACGACCAGCCGGAGGGCGTCGCCGCGGACGTCCACGCCTTCCCAGAATGAGCGGACGCCGAAGAGGACGCCGTCGTTGGCCGCGCGGAAACGGCGCAACAGTTCGGCCGGGGCCGCGTCGCCCTGGCGGAAGCGCGGATAGGTGAATGCGCCGCGGGTGCGGCGCCAGGCGTCGTTCAGGGCGCGGCGGCTGGTGAAAAGGAAGAACGCGCCGCCGCCGGAGGCTTCGACCAGCTCAGTAAGGCGGTGGGCCAGGCCGGCTGAGTAGGCGTCGTCGTCAGCGCCGGCGGTGGGGGGCGGGTCCAGGTCGGCGGGGGCGTAGATGAGGGCCTGGCGGGCGTAGTCGAAGGCCGGCTCGGTTGACAGTTCGGTGGCCCCACCCATCCCCAGGCGCGAGAGGACGTAGGCGAAGGAGCGGTCCACGGTAAGGGTGGCGGAGGAGGCGATGACGGCTGGGCGGTCGCGGGTTGCGCCGTCGATCAGGCGGTCGACTTCGAGGGGGGCGGCGTGGGCGGTGAGTGCGCCGTCGCGGGCGCGCTCGGCGAAGTGGACCCAGGATGGGTCGTCCAGCCGGAAGACGCGCTCGGCGTCGGCGGCCAGTTCGTGGATGCGGCGGGAGACCCAGGTCCGGGTGTCGGGGTCGGTGATCGCCTCGCAGGCTTCGAGGAGCGACTGAGCGGATTCCGCCAGGCTGAGGCCCGCGACGATTTCGTCGCTGATGGTGGTTCGGTTGAGGCCGACCGTGCGGTTGAGGCTGGCAAAGGCGCGGGCGCTGGCGCTGACCACGGCGGCCATGGTGCGGGTGTGGTCGCCCTCCAGGGCGGCGCGGACGCGGGGGGCGTTCATGATGCGTGCGACGCGGCCGTCGTCCAGATGGGCTGAGAAGGCGGAGGTGGCGGCCTCGTCGAGGGTGTGGGCTTCGTCCAGGATGAGGACGCCGTCCGGCGGCAGCGGCATGCCGCCGGCTTCGGAACTCGCGCCGCGGAGCTTGGCGTCGGCGAAGACGAGATGGTGATTGGTGACGACGACGTCAGCGGCGCCGGCGCGGGCGCGGGCTTTCTCGGCCCAGCAGTCGCCGGCGAAGGGGCAGAGGGAGCCTTCGCAGGTGTCGACGCCGCGGGTGAGGTTGGTCACTACGTCGGGGGTTGCCTGGGCGCCCAGTTCGGCCATGTCGCCGGTGCCGGTGGTGGCGGCCCAGGCGCGCACGCCGGATAGCTGCTCACCGAGCAGAAGGTCGGGGGCGAGGGTTTGCTCGTCGAGGGAGAGCAGGCAGAGGTAGTTTGCGCGACCCTTCAGCAGCGCGGTGGAAGGCGCCACGCCGGCAACGCGAGCGGCCAGCGGCAGGTCGTGGGTCCAGAGCTGGTCCTGGAGGGCTTTGGTTGAGGTGCTGACGATGGCGCGGCGCTTGGACCGCAGCACCGGCACGAGATAGGCCAGCGACTTGCCGGTGCCGGTGTCGGCTTCCACGACGCCGCGTCCGCCCTCGGCCACGACGCCGTCCACGAACTCGGCCATCTGGACCTGGCAGGCGCGCGGCTCGTAGCCGGCGAGGTGTTCGGCCAGCGGGCCGCGTGGGCCAAAGAGCGCCCGCAGGTCGGCCGGCGCGTCGGGCGCGGGTTTGGCGTCGGCGGCTATGGCAGCAGCCGGCGCGCCGGCAGGGGACCCAGGCGCGCGTCGCACCTGAAGGCTTCGGCAAAGGCCACGCCGGCCTGCAGGCCGCGGTAGGCCGCTACCGTTTCGGCGGCTTCGCCGAGCTCGACCCCGTGGCTCTCGCGGAGCAACGCGGCGAGCGAGGCGTGGGCGTCGAGGGCGTGGTGCTTGACTTCGAGGGTGTCGGTTACGTCGACGAACTCGGTGGGGGTGAAGCCGGCGGACCAGGCGCGTTCATAGGCCAGCAGGGCGGGCGGCTGGAGCAGCGGCTCGCCCTCGCTGAGCACGTTCGGCGCGGCGGCCATTTCGACGGCGGCGCGGGCGAGGTCCCAGGCGCCCTTGGCGTCCAGCACGTTGCCGAGCGGGGCGGGCGCGAGCAGGAGGTCGGGCTTGCAGGCGCGCAGAAGCTCGACAACTACCAGGCGGGTGACCGCGTCGCTCTGGACCGCGAAGTCGGAGTGGTCCATCCAGACGAGGTCAACGCCCAGACGCTCGGCGGCCGATTCGGATTCGGCGCGCCGGCGGGCGGCCAGTTCGCGCGGCGGGAGTTCGTCCAAGGCGGAATTACCGTTGCCGACAGTCACGATGGTCACGTCGTCGCCGCGCTTGCGATGGCGCGCCAGCGTGCCGCCGACCGCGAATTCGACGTCGCCGGGGCGGGCGGCAATGGCGATCACGCGCATACGGGAGTCAGTTCCTGGGACAGACCATCCGCGCGCCGAGTGTAGCGAGGGCGCCTAAAAGGCGAAGGTCCAGGTTCCCTGTACGCCGTTCCAGACGAAGACGCCGCCGGCGAGGAGGTCACGGCCAGCCAGGACGATGACCTGGCGATCCCCGCCGGCCGGACCGAGCGGTACAACCTGGCCGCGCAGATCCACCGATGTGGCTTCGGGGAGATTGAGGCTGAGCGAGTCCATGGATGGGAATACAAGCCGGGCAGGATACAGCTCGCGCTCGGTTGTTCCGGCGGCGCTGCTCAGACTTGTGCTGCCGACGGGGCGCAGCCCGAGTTGAGGAAAGACCGATTGATCGATAGCCGACACGCCGGCCCCAGTGTCGATGACCGCGAGGCCTGTGACGGGCGCAGGGATTGGCAGGTCGTGCGCGACGAGTGCTTCGGCGATGACAGCCGGGACATGAACTTCGACAGCCGTAACGGATCCGAACTCGCGAAGGCGTTGAGGAGCCGGCGTGCCAGGCCGTCGCGGATCGCCCAAGAAGGCGTTATAGACCGGCACTAGTCGATGCGCGGACCGATCCCTCTTGAAAGCTGTTCCACAAGGACTACGGCTTTAGCCCTCTTGCGCCCTTGCCTGGCCAGAAACGGCTGAAAGTCGACGCGCTTCGCTTCCGCGTCAACCGCGTTATCACGACTGTTGCACGTAGCCAGCACTGGCTCATCATTAACGTGATCGGAGTAGTTCTCGTACACCTGAAGCCGAACTTTCAGTTCCGCGTCCAAGTGAGTGCGTTCGTCTTTCAGAACCACCGAAGGACCCCTCTGTCCCCGCCCTGATGCGCCCGGTTAACCTGTGGTCATGGTAGTTGCGTGCGCTCCTCGCGGCCAATCCGCGCCAGGCGGACTCGGTCGTCGCGCCCGCCTTTCGTTTTCGCTGGACCCCGGCTGGGGTCGGCGTCAGCCCTGACTCGGTAGCGAATACATGCCCAGCAACGCGGCTGACCGCGGCTTCTTCGACGAGGCGAGCATTTACGTCCGCGCCGGTTCGGGCGGGAATGGAGTCGCGCACTTTCGGCGGGAGAAATTCGTGCCGCGGGGCGGTCCCGACGGCGGGGACGGCGGCGACGGCGGCGACGTGGTCTTGCGGGCGCGGGCCAACCTGCACGCGCTGACGGCCTTCAGATACAAGCGGCGCTTCATCGCGGCCAACGGTGGACCGGGCGAGGGCAAGAAGCGGCACGGGGCCAATGGGGAGAGCGTGACCGTGGACGTGCCCTGCGGCACCGTGGCCTACGACCAGCAGACCGGCGCGGTGCTGGCCGACCTGGTGGACGAAGGCCAGTCGGTGGTGGTGGCCAGCGGCGGACGGGGCGGGCATGGCAACGTGCGTTTCAAGTCCGCGCGCTTCCAGGCGCCGTCGCTGGCCACGCGCGGCGCTAGCGGCGAGGAGCGCCAGGTCCGGCTGGAACTGGAAATGCTGGCAGACATCGGCCTGGTGGGCGCGCCGAATGCCGGCAAGTCGTCGCTGCTGGCGCGGCTGAGCGCGGCCCGGCCCAAGGTTGCGCCCTATCCGTTTACGACGCTGGAGCCTGTGCTGGGCGTGGTGGCAGCGGGCGATTCAGGCGTGGTCTTCGCGGACTTGCCAGGCCTGATCGAAGGAGCCAGCCAGGGGGCCGGGCTGGGGATGGCGTTCCTGCGCCACGTGCGGCGGGCGCGGGTGTTGGTGCACGTGGTGGACGGCTCGGGGCTAGAAGGCGATCCATTCGAGGCCTTTCAGGCGATCGACGCCGAATTGGGCGCATTCAGCTCCGATCTGCTGGAGCGCCCGCGCCTCGTCGCGTTCAACAAGATGGACCTGCAGGAGGCGCGCGAGCAGTGGCCCGATTTTCGGGCTCTCGTACTCGCCGAGGGGTACGAAGCCGTGGCGGTCTCGGCGGGCAGCGGCGTGGGGTTACGGGAGCTGGTGGGGCGGACCGTCGCGATGCTGGCGGACGCGCCGCCCGCGACCCGTCCGCAGCCGGAGGACACCCCGGTGCTGCGTCCGACGCCGCTGGACGAGCCGGTGCAACTGTTCCGCCGGTCCGATGGCGCCTACGTCGTGCGCGACCCTCGACTCGAACGACTGGCGCGCCGGCTCAACTTCAATACGCCTGACGCCGCCGACTACTTCCAGCGGCAGCTCGACCGCCAAGGGGTCACCGAACGGCTGGAGCGGGCGGGAACGGTGGCCGGCGACACCGTCGTGGTGGGCGACCTGGAGTTCGAATGGATGGGGTTTGGGCTGTGATAGCTTTGCGCCGAGCGACCATGCGATACCCACGCTGCGAGACGCCGCGCGACACACGCACCGCCACTATCTAGCCCCTGCCGCGCGCCGGTGGGGGCCGAACCCGCGCACATTTCGCGGGTTGCCGCAGCTGACTACCTACCTTTCTCTCTCTGCGTGGAGCGTCTTCGATGAATGTTGATCAGACGTACGACCGTCTCTATCGGGTGCGGCATTCGGCCGCGCACGTGCTGGCCACGGCCATGCTGGACCTGTTCCCAGACGCCCAGATGGGGATCGGCCCGCCGACCGACGACGGCTTCTATTACGACTTTGAGTTGCCGCGCGCGCTAACGCCGGACGACCTGAAAACGCTGCAGAAGCTGATGCTGAAGCACAAGAAGGCGAAATATCCGTTCGAGTACTCCGAGCACGATCGGGACTCGGCCCTGGCGCACTTCGAGGACACCAACCAGCCCTTCAAGGTCGAGCTGATCAACGACCTGCCGGACGACGAGACGATCAGCTACTACACGTCCGGTCCGTTCGTGGACCTGTGCCGGGGTCCGCACGTGGACAGCACGGGCGAAATCGGCGCGTTCAAGCTGCTCTCCATCGCCGGCGCGTACTGGCGCGGCGACGAAAACCGAGCACAGCTACAGCGCGTCTACGGCACGGCCTTCGAGACGCAGGCGGAGCTCAAAGCTCACTTGCAGCGGCTGGAGGAAGCGCGTCGCCGCGACCACCGCACGCTGGCCCGCGACCTGGACCTCTTTTCCATTAACCCGGCCATCGGCGCCGGGCTGGTGCTGTGGCACGCCAAGGGTTCGCTGGTGCGCGAGCTGCTGGAAACGTTCTGGCGCGAGGAACACCGGCGGCGCGGGTACGACATGGTCTATTCCCCGCACATCGGCCGGCGCGAACTCTGGGAGACCAGCGGCCATACGCAGTGGTTTTCCGACGGGCTCTTCCCCGAGATGCAACTGGAGCACCAGACGTTCATCAACAAGCCGATGAACTGCCCATTCCACGTCAAGATCTTCGATTCGCAGACGCGCAGCTACCGCGACCTGCCGCTGCGCTACGGCGAGCTGGGCACGGTCTATCGCTTCGAGCGGTCGGGCACGCTGCACGGTGCGCTGCGGGTGCGCGGGCTGACGCAGGACGACGCCCACATCTTCTGCCGCCGGGACCAGTTCACCGATGAGGTCGCCGGCGCGCTGGACCTGGCCAAGTTCATCTACCAGACGTTCGGCTTCAGCGAGTACATCGTGGAACTGAGCGTTCGCGACGCCTCGGGCTCCGAGAAGTACGCCGGCAGCGACGACCTGTGGGAGCTGGCGGAGCACGGACTGGTGGAGGCCCTGGAACGGCACGACTTGGCCTACACGCGGGTTGAGGGCGAAGCAGCCTTCTATGGTCCCAAGATCGACATCCAGGTGGCTGACGCCATTGGCCGCCGCTGGCAACTCACGACGATTCAGGTGGACTTCAACCTGCCGGAACGCTTTGACATCACGTACGAGGACATGGACGGCACGCGGCCGCGTCCGGTGATGGTGCACCGCGCGATCTTTGGCGCGATGGAACGCTTCGTGGCCGTGCTGATCGAGCACTTCGCGGGCGCGTTCCCGGTCTGGCTGTCGCCGGTGCAAGTGGCGGTCATTCCAATTGCGGACCGTCACGCGGACTACTGCGAATCCGTGGCCCAGCGCCTGCGGGCCGCAGGGCTGCGGGTGCAGGTGGACGCGCGCGCCGAGCGCATGAACCGGAAGATCCGGGACGCGCAGCTGCAGAAGACGCCGTACATGCTGATTGCGGGGGACCGCGACATCAAAGCGGGCAAGGTGTCGGTGAGGCTGCGGACCGGCGAGGACCTGGGCGCGCTGGACGTGGACGACTTCCTGGCGGGAGTTCTGCCGGTCGTGGAATCGCGCGCGCCCACGGACCTGGGGCTGGGAAGCGCGAGCGCCGCGGATGGCTGAGATACCTACCGACCATTGGCCTGCGGCGAGGCGATCCGAAGCGGAGCGCCGCTAGGATGACGCAGTACCCAACCTGACCCACAGGACGCCCTAAATGCCGCCCATCAGCTTCGACTTTCGCGACTCTTCGGTGCTGGTCACCGGCGGTACGCAGGGCATCGGCCTGGCGGTGGCGGAGGCTTATGCGCGGGCCGGTGCCAGCGTGGCCATCTGCGCCCGCACCGAGGGCGATGTGTCCGCCACGGTCGCGGCCCTGGATGAGCTGGGTACGGGTGCTGTTTACGGCGTCACGGCTGATCTGGGCGAGCCGGACGGCGCGGGCCAACTGTTCGACGACGTGGCGGCGAACCTGGGCGTTCTGGACGTTCTGGTGAACAACGCGGCGGCGCAGGGGAACTTTCCGTTTCCCGAAATGGACAGCGCGCGCTGGCGCTGGATGGCGCAGGTCAACCTGGAGGCGCCCTTTGAGCTGTCGCGACGCTTTGTGCTGGCGCGGCAGGACCCCGGTGGGGTGATCATCAACGTGGTGACGACCCAGGTGATGCGGCACGCCAGAGGGCGCGTGGGCTATGGGGCCACGAAGGTTGGCTTGGTTGGGCTGACCCGCACGATGGCGCTGGAGCTGGCGCACCGCGGAATCCGCGTGAACGCCGTTGCGCCCGCGTTTGTTGACGTGCCGCGCATTTACCGCGAATTCGACGACGTGCAGGACCGGCTGGCGGCGATGCCGTCGGGACGCTTCATCCAGCCGGACGAAGTCGCGCAGGCGATCTTGTTCCTGTCATCCGACGCGGCGGCGGCGATCAACGGGGTCGTGCTGCCGGTGGACGGCGGACACGCGGTGGACGGGACCTGGGTCCGCGAGTAAGTGGGCAGTTACCGGTGACCAGTCGCCAGTGGCCAGTGAAGAGAGAACGAAGGGTCCACGCGGCACGAAGCAACAGGCTAGCGGTCGGCGTGGGTTTCAGGACTCGCATAGCGGCGATTGGTGGCTGACATACCCATGAACCTGGTCGTAACCAACGACGACGGCGTTGAAGCGCCCGGCGTTTGGGCGCTGGCGCGCGAACTCTCGCAGCTGGGGCAGGTGGCGCTGTACGCGCCCACGCGGAACTACAGCGGCGCGGGGATGTCCATCACGCTGCGCCGGGAGCTTCGGCTCTGCCCGGCCACGCCGCCGCCGGAAACCGAGGACATCGCGGTACACCCCGGCCTGGAGGCCGAGGTTCGGCTCAGCCCTACCGCGCCGCCGCCTAGGGCAGAACTGGACATCCCCGCCTTTGCACTGGACGCGCCCCCGGCCTCGCTGGCGGTCATCGGCGCCGCGCACGCCTTTGGCGGGAAGGCCGAGGCGCTGGTGTCCGGCATCAACCCTGGCTGGAATCCGGGCGAGGAGCCCTACAAGGTCTCGGGCACCGTTGGCGCGGCTCGCGTGGCGGTGGAACGAGGACTGCTGGGCATGGCCGTCTCTACTGAATATTTCGGCGCGGAGAACCAGTACCCGGCCATTGCCGCCGCGACCCGTCGGCTGTTGCAGGCCATCAAGGCACAGTTCGAGACGCTGCCGAACGTGCTGGTCAACGTCAACGTGCCGGATGGCTTCGGCGAAGAATCGCCGGTGCGGTTGACGCGACCCAGCCTCTTCACGCTCTTTCGCGACTGCACACTCGACGACTGCCAGGTCGACGAGAACGGGGTCAGCGTGCGCGTGAAGTTTGGGGACTACTTTGATGAAGAGCCGACGCCCGGCGACGAGATGCACGCGCTGGCCGAGGGGGCGGTGGCGATCACCGTGACGGGGCCGAAGCCCGGCCAGGTGGTACTCGACGATCCGTGGCCGGCCGTCGTGCAAGCGTTTCGGTCATGACCGGCCGCCGAGAGGGGAAGCAGAGCCAATGAGCGTTGAATCCGATCTGCGTGACGTGCGGAACCGGTTGCGCGAGGCGCGCGACATTGGGGCGGCGTCGGCCGTCCTGTTATGGGACCAGACCACGTTTATGCCGACCGGCGGCGCGGCGGGTCGCGCGCGGCAGCTGGCCGTGCTCAGTCGCCTGGCCCACGAAAGCGCCACCGACCCTGAGATCGGCCGGCTGCTGGACCGGCTGGCGCCCTACGCCGAGTCCCTGCCGCCGGAGCATGACGACGCGGCGCTGCTCCGCGTGGCCCGCTACGACTACGAGATCAATACGCGCGTGCCGGCCGAGTACAGCGAGCGCGCGGCCAGGCACGCCTCGGCCACCTACGCGGCCTGGGTGGAGGCGCGGCCAAAGAACGACTTCGCCAGGCTGCGTCCGATGCTGGAAACCACCCTGGACCTCAGCCGCGAACTCGCCGGCTTTTTCCTTGGCTACGACCACATCGCCGATCCGCTGATCGACTTGGTGGATGAGGGGATGACTGTTGCTCGCATTCGGCCGGTGTTCACCGAGTTGCGCGAGGGGCTGACGCCGCTGGTCGCGCGCATCGCCGCGGCCCCGCAGGTAGACGACGCGCCGGTGCGTAAGCACTTCCCGGCCCGCCAGCAATCGCGGTTCGCCAAGCGCGTCATCAAATCCATTGGGTACGACTTCGAGCGCGGGCGGCTGGATCCGACGGCACATCCGTTCATGACGCGGTTTGCGCACGGCGACGTGCGAATTACCACACGCACCAACGAGAACTTTCTGGCCGAACAGCTTTTCAGCACCATCCACGAAGCCGGGCACGCGCTCTACGAACAGGGAACCCAGGCCGAGGACGACGGTCTGCCGTTGGGCAGCGGAACGTCATCCGGTGTGCATGAAAGCCAGTCACGTCTCTGGGAAAACATCGTGGGCCGCAGCCTGGGCTTTTGGTCGCACTGGTACCCAACGCTGCAGGACGAGTTTCCCGAGCAATTGGGGGATGTGGAGCTTTGCAACTTCTACGCGGCCGTAAACCGGGTTGAGCCCTCGCTGATCCGGACCGACGCCGACGAGGTGACCTACAACCTGCACGTGATGATCCGGTTCGACCTGGAGCTGCAACTGCTGGAAGGCGAACTGGCCGTGGCCGACCTTCCCGAGGCCTGGCACGCGCGCTACCAGTCGGACCTGGGCGTGCGTGCGCCCGACGACCGCGACGGCGTGCTGCAGGACGTGCACTGGTACGCCGGGCGCATTGGCGGGGCGTTTCAGTGCTACACGCTGGGGAACATCATTGGGGCGCAGCTGTACGAGGCCGCGCTGCGTGCGCGGCCCGATATCCCGGAGCAGATCGCGGGCGGAGACACCGCTCCGTTGCTGGACTGGATGACCACCAACGTGTACCGCGTGGGACGACGGCTGACGCCGGACGAACTGATCGAGCGGGTGACCGGCGGACCGCTGGACGCGCAGCCGTTGCTGCGGCGGCTGACGGCCAAGTTCGAGGACCTATACGCGCTCTGAGTGGTGCGGCGGACAGCCGTGACGGACTCGCGAAGTCCGGGCCCGAGTGGCCGGAGGGCTTGACGTGAGCGAGGACGGTCCCCGCGCTCCGCGGCCGGACGAATTTGACGAGCTGATTGCGCACGTAGGTCACGTGATGCGCGGCGAGGTGGGCGCCGCGCCGACCTATGCCCACGAGTTGCCGCGCATCTATTGCCTGGACAACCTGCAGAACATCCGGGTGATGCGCGTGGACGGGCGGATGGTGTCGGCCGCCGCCATCTATCCGCACGCAACCCGTGTTGGCGACGTGCGGCTGCGGATCGGTGGGATCACCGGGGTCACCACCGAGTCGGCCTACCGCCGCCGCGGCTACGCCACGCGGGTCATGCATGCCTGCATCGAGCGCATGGCCGAACTGGGTTGCGAGCTGAGCTTGTTGGGTTCGGGGGTACCCAGCTGGTACCGCAAGCTGGGCTGGGAGTACGCGGGCGTGGAGCGCAGCTACCAGTTCAGCCGCGGCAACCGGCACCTGCTGCCCACGGATTCGGGCCTGGAAATGCGACCGGCGGAGGACGCGGACTTCGAGACGCTGGCGGCCATTCACGCCGCGCGGGCGCTGGGCGGCGTGCGGTCGCCCGACCTGCTGCGCTCGATGTGGCCGCCGCGTCCAGGCGCCGTGGTGTGGGTGGCGCTGCGCGACGGCCACGTGGGCGCCTACCTGCGGGTGCGGGGCACCTCGGTCACCGAATACGCGGGCCCGGCGGAGCTGGTGCTGCCGATGCTGGCGCGTCTGCTGGAGTCCTGGGACGATCCGGCGATCTGGACCTCGACTCGCTCAATCGAGGAGCGGCAGGTAAACATCAAGCCGACGGTGCACGCAACCCTGGATGCGCCGTGGCGGCCGGACGACGTGACCGAGGCGCTGGACGCGCTGGGCATCCTGCGGTCAGCCGGCTACGTGCGCATGATTCGGATCGAGGACCCGCAGGGGCTGGTGCGGGCGTACGGGCGCACGGACCTAACGGCTTATGCGGACGCCGATTCGATCGTGGTGAAGACAGCGGACCGCAAATTGCGCCTGAGCCGGACGGACGCGGTGAAGCTGTTCTTTGGACCTGAGCGGCCGGTGAATCCCGACGTGGCGGGGTTGCCGTTCGTCTTCCACGTGTGGCTGGCGGATCGGGTGTAAACCGGCGCATGGTGAGTGCCATGCGTCTGCTAGGTTGCTGACCGACGAAACGCGGCTGGACCGGCTGGCGCGCCGTCACGCACACGGGCGGGCTGACGGCGCGCTGCGGTCCATGGGCACGTTGTAGGGTTGGGTTGTACACGGAAACGGGAAAGTGCCGGGACCGGTTCGGCACGCGAAAGGATGCGCCATGGCGTCGGATGCTGGGCCACTGACGCGTGCCGACCTACGCGAGGAGCTTGACCGCCTACGCGACGAAATGCGGACGTACTACGCCACAAAAGCCGATCTTGCAGCGGTTGAAATGCGGCTCACTCGCTGGATGCTGGGGTTGATGCTGAGCGCATCTGCCTTGGCCGCCGCCATCGCCGGCATCATTGTTCAGGTGGCCGGCGGATAAACCGCAACGCCGCGCCCGACCCGATCAAGATGGCCTTCCGCATTGAGGCGGCGGCTACGGTCGAGAATGAGGCCGAGGAAACTTAAACGGCGCCCGTGACGGCGAGTCGCATGGACGAGAAAGCCCGGGCGGAGGCCCTCAGTCCAGCGCGCCGGTCAGCAATTGCTCGGCAGGCGGCTCCGAAGCGCTGGGCGGCGGAGGAGTTGCCGGCAACCTTGGCAGGCTTCCGTTGCGGTGGGGGCGCAAGCAAGGGCGTCCGGCATTGCGGCTAAGGAAAGCGCCGGGAATGACGCCGGAATTCTGGCTGAATCTCCAGCGGATGTATGACCTCGAAGTCGCGCGGGCTTCGTCCCATGTCAGTTCGATCAAGCCGCTGGTAACCGACTAGCCAGAATCTCGTTTACGAAGTTTGTCCGTGAGGGTGTCAGGCGTCGGGCTTGCGGGCGACGAGGAGGAATGACCCGAGCAGGCGGCGGACGGTTGGGAGGTCGTCGCCGAAGCGCCAGGTTGCGGTGCTGGGGACTTCTTCGAGGCTTTCGATGCGCAGGCCGGCGCGGGCCACGCTGGTGACGATGTCGCCCAGGGTCCAGGCGAACACCCACTTGGGGTCGGCGGCGTTCTCGGCGCCAGTGAAGTGGCGCCAGCCGGTGGAGCGCCGGGGTTGGCGGTCGAAGTAGTCGCCGACGATTGAGATCGAGCCGTCGCGGACCTCGAGGTTGCCAAGCTGCGGGTGTTCCTCGTTCAGAATCAGGCGGCCGGAAGGATTGAGCAGCTGAACGATCGAGGCAGCCCAGCTGTCGAGATCCGGCAGCCAGACCAGGGCACCGCCGCCGGTGTAGACGATGTCGAAGGCTTCGGGGGCCAGCGCCTCCGGGCGGCTGCTGACGTCTGCGGCCAGGAACTCAGCGGGGATGCCGGCGGCCTCGGCCTTGCGTTTGGCCAGCTCGATCTGCTTGGGGCTGATGTCGACGCCGGTGACCTTGGCGCCGGCGTTGGCCCAGGAGAGCGTCTCCTCGCCGCTGCCGCATTGCAGGTGGCAGAGTTGTAGGCCGCGCACGTCGCCGGCGGCTGTGAGTTCGTGCTCGCGCAGCAGCGATCCGCCCCTGGCGAAGAAGTCGGCGGACGGCCAGATGTCTTGCCGGATATCGGCAATGGCGTCCCAGGCGGCGCGGTTGGCGGCGGTGTAATCGTTCACCAGACTCTGCGGATTGGGCGGATGAGTGACGCAACCATTGTGACCGCTTGCGCGCACTGAAGGGCCGTTCGCGAGCCAACGTTCCCCAAGACGTCCCCGACGGTCTGGCCGCGGCTGGACGAGCCCGTGGTTGGGGATCAGGCTAGGCTGAGCCGATGCGGCGGGTGCTGACCATGAGCAAGGGTGGTCTGGGATGAGCGTGGATGGGCCGCGGGTGATGCGGCTGGATGAGCGGCAGGACCTGATCGATCACGTCAATCGCGTGATGCGCCAGGAGGTGGGCAGCGATCCCACCTACGGCGAGGACTGGCCGCACGTGCACCAGCCGGAGAACGTGGAGAACATCTTTGTGATTCGGGAGGACGACCAGATCGTGGCGTCCACGGCCATCTATCCGCACGACACGCGGCTGGGCAACGTGGAGTTGCGGATCGGCGGCATCAACGGGGTCTCGACTGACGTGCCGTACCGCCGGCGCGGCTACGCCACGCGGGTGCTGGACGCCTGCATCGAGCGCATGGCGGAACTGGGTAGCCACGTCAGCCTGCTGTCGACGGGCGTGCCCAGTTGGTACCGCAAGCAGGGGTGGGAGTACGGCGGGACGGTTCGGGTCTATCGCTTCGACCGGGGCAATCGGTCGTTTCTGCCCTCGGAGCCTGCGCCTGAGATACGTCCGGCGTTGGACTCGGACTTCGAGGCGCTTTCGGAGATCAACGAAGAACGGGCCTGGGGCGCGGTGCGCTCGCCGGACCACATGCGGGCGATGCTGCGGCGGCGGAACTCGACGGTCTGGGTAGCCGAGCGCGATGGCCGGGTGGGGGCCTACCTGTTCGTACGCGGCACCGCGATGGCGGAGTACGGCGGGCCGGCCGACCTGGTGGTGCCGATGATCGCCCGTCTGCTGGCGGAGTGGGACGACCCGACGGTAAAGACGTCGACGCAGTCGGTGGACGAGCGCCGGGCCAGGCAGAGTCCAACGGTGCACGCCACACTGATGGCGCCAGCGCGGTCAGACGACGTGACGGACATGCTGGATTCGGTTGGAATCATGAAATCGGCGGATTACATAGGGATGATCCGCATCGAAGACCCCGTGGGACTGGTGCGGGCCTACGGGCGCGACGATCTGAACCCGGTGGACGAGGGCGACTCGATCGTGATGACCCTGAGCGGCCAGCGCAGGCGGCTGAGCCGAAACGACGCGGTCAAGCTGCTGTTCGGCCCAGAGCGGCCGCCGGGCGTAAACGATCCGGGGCTGCCGTTGCCCTTCCACGAATGGTCCGCCGACCGGGTATGAGATAGCTCCTGCGCCTCGTTCCCTCCCCCGCTCCCCGGCGGCCGCCCTTGGCCGCGGGTGCACAGGCAACACCCGGCCATTGACGTGACCCACCACCCGGTCGTGGGCCGCGCTGATCCCGCCATGCCCGCCCTGCGTGGCGGCCCGGGTGTCCACCGCACCGGCGACACCGTGAACGCATGAGCGGAAAAAGTGAACACATTCGGCCAATAGGTGAACACATTCGGCGCAAAAGTGGACACATCCAGCGAAAAACTGAACACATCGCCGCGGACGCGCTGAACACATGCGCGTCCGCCAGGGCCTCCGCCGCTACTCTCCCGGCCTACGACGATGTGGCCCTGCCGAACCGAACGTGCGGGCGCCTGCCGACTCAGCGCGCCTCTACCGCTTGCGGGTTGTCAGCAGATCGAGTACAATAAAGCCTGATCCTCGCCTCCGGAATCCCTTGTGCCTACCCCGCCGATCCGCCAGTCGCCGCGTCCCCCGCGCCCCGGCTTCAGGTCCCGTTCCGGGCCGGCCCACGGCCCAGGCGCCATCGCCCTCGGGCCGCGTTTCCTCCGGTTCGTGCTGCGCCTGCTCCTGGTCGCGCCGTGCCGGCCCCCGCTCGCGGTGTGTCTGCCCCCGTTCGTGGTCAGCCTGGCCCCGTTCGTGGTGAGCCTGCCGAACCACCACGCGCCGCGCTCCCCCTCTGGCCCCGAAAACTCGCGAATCCGCCCGAAAAATCCGCCTAAAACTCTCTCTCGCCAGCCCGAACCCCTTAGGGGTTCGGGCTGGCGAGAGAGAGTTCCCCCCTTAACCCCCGGCTCGAAACTGCCCCCAATCACCGCCGCCGCGCCTGAAGCCGCAGTGTCGCTGGTAACCGGCCGCCGTTTCTTCGTAGAATTGCCCCGCTTGCCTGGGCCAGCAATCCAGGTACGCTCAATACCCGGCCGCGACGGGCGGCTCGTGGAGGCCAGGCATGGCGATTACTGAACGCAAAGACACCGCCGGGCGTGTGATCGAGATCCTCGACGAGGAATTCGAGGACTTCACCACCGAGGCCCAGGCCTATCTGGCCGGGCGGCGCGTCGAAGAGAAGTTCATCGGATTCCGGCTCAAGCAGGGCGTTTACGGGCAGCGGCAGGCCAACGTGCAGATGATCCGCGTGAAGCTGCCCTTCGGCGGCGTCACGGCCGATCAGCTGGATGCCTTCGCCGAGGTGGCTGAGCGTTTTGCCCCGCTGCAGAAGGGCCACATCACCACGCGCGAGAACATCCAGCTGCATCACATCCCGCTGCCGCTGGCCTGGGAGTCGCTGCGGGTGTTGGGTCGCGTGGGACTTTCGAGTCGCGAAGCCTGCGGCAACACCGTCCGCAACGTGACCGGCGACCCCTGGGGAGGCGTGGCGGACGACGAAGTATTCGACGCCACGCCCTACGCCGGGGCTTTCGTGCGCTACTTCGTGCGCAACCCGCTGACCCAGTTGCTGCCGCGCAAGTTCAAGGTCTCGTTCAGTGGATCCGACACCGACCGCGTGATCGGCGAGATTCACGATCTGGCCTTCTACTCGGCCACGCGAATGGTGGACGGCAAGGAAGAGCGTGGGTTCCGCATGCTGACCGGCGGCGGGTTGTCGATCATGCCCAAGCACGCCTTTGAGCTATACGACTTCGTGCCGCTGAGCGACTACCTGCGGGTCTCCGAGGCCGTGCTGCGCATTTTCAACCGGTCCGATGAGTTGCGCCGCAACCGCGCCAAGGCTCGCATCAAGTTCCTGGTGCACCGCGTCGGCATCGAGACCTTCCGCGAGATGGTGGAAGCCGAGCTGACGGGCGCCTGGGCGGAGCGCGACTATCCGCTGGACGACCTGGTATTTATCGACCGCGAGGAGATCGACGCGCCGGACCTGCCCGCCGAGGCGCCCGCAATCGCCGAGGAATACGCCGATCTGTTCCAGCGCTTCTGCGCCACGAACGTGAAGGCGCAGGTGCAGGCGGGGTACTCGACGATCGAGGTCAAGGTCAACCAGGGCGACCTGAGCCCCGAGCAGTTCCGCGGCCTGGCGGAGATCCTGCGAACCTACGGCGCCAGCCGCGCGCGTACCACGCACTGGCAGAACATCGTGCTGCGCTGGATTCCCGACAACAGCGTCTACCCGGTCTGGCGCGAATTGCGCGCGTTGGGGTTGGGCAATCCGGGCGCGTACGAGATCAACGACGTGGTGTCCTGCCCGGGCACGGACAGCTGCAAGCTGGGAATCACGTCGTCGATGGGCCTCAACAAGGCCATTCAGGCCCAGGTCGAGGAAATGCACATCAAGGACCCGCTGACGCGGCAGATCCTGATCAACATGAGCGGCTGCCCGAACTCCTGCGGCATGCACCACGTGGGCAACATCGGCTTCCACGGCGCGGCCATCAGGACGGGTGGGCGGCAGGTTCCGGCCTACCACACCTTCATCGGCGGCAACCGCCGCTACGGCTCGCCGATGCGGCTGGGCATGCTGCTGCGAACCCGGGTGCCGGCCAAGCGTGCGCCGATGGTGGTGGAACGGCTGATCCTGGACTACGAAGAGAAGCGCGAGGCCGACGACGAGTCCTTCAACGAGTACGTGGACCGGTACGACCGGCTGTACTTCGACACTCTTCTGAAGGACCTTGCACTGCCGCCTGCGTATGACGAAGAACCCGAGCACTTCGTGGACTGGGACCGCGACCGGTTGTACGTACTGGAGCGTGGCGAGGGCGAATGCGCCGTCTGACGCGCACTGTCACGTCTCCGACGCAGCTCGGCCAGCGTCTGCTGGCGGCGGCTGTAATTGTTTCTCGCCTGCACACCTGCGGCTGCACGTCCTACTGCTGTCACCGAACGTGCGCCTGTATACGGGGCGTGGTGGTCTAGGCCGCCCACGCCCGCCAAGTCCTGGTCATGCCAGGCATTTATCGACGCCGGCCGGGCGTCCGCGCCTTGGCCGCATGGTCGTCCCGACCTGACCGATCCCTGGATCGAGCGTCCAGAACCTGAATCGAACCGAGGGGCGTTTTGCGCCCCGTGCCATCGGAGGACCTTTCTCAACTGTGAACGTACAACTTGCTGAACTTGATCTGCGCCGCGCCGCGCCACGACTTCAGCGCCTGCCGGCTGAGGAGGTGCTGCGCGAAGTCGTGCAGGCCTACGCCCCGGACGTGGCGCTGTCGTGTTCGTTCGGCGGCCCCAGCGGGATGGTTCTGGTCGACATGCTGGCGCGGCTGGACCTGCTGGACGACGTTGAGGTCTATTACCTGGACACCGGGCTGCTCTTCCAAGCGACGCACGAGGTGCGCGAACGAATCGAGCGGCGGTACGGGTTCGAGGCCACGGCGTATCACGCCGAACTGTCGCTGGCCGAACAGGCCGCCCGGTACGGCGCCGCGCTCTGGGATCGCGACCCGGACAGCTGCTGCGGCATTCGCAAGGTCGGCCCCAATGGGCGGGCGCTGGCGGACAAGCACGCCTGGATCACCGGCGTGCGTCGCGATCAATCGGCGCAGCGGGCGGCGACGCCGGTGCTCGAATGGAACGCGAAGTTCGGACTGGTGAAGGTCGCGCCGCTGAGCGGTTGGACCGAAGCGGAGGTCTGGGAATACATCCACCGCCACGACGTGCCCTACAACCGGCTGCACGACGAGGGTTATCCAAGCCTGGGCTGCGACACGCGATGCACGTCGCGTCCGCTGCCGGGGGAGTCATTGCGCAGCGGTCGCTGGCGTGGACTGTCGAAGACCGAGTGCGGTCTGCACGGGAACTCGTAGGGATGGTCAAGTCAATGGATTGCAACGGGCTGACCGCGTATCGGCAGGAAACGTCGGACGGGGTCACGATCTGGCTGACCGGCCTCTCGGGCGCGGGCAAGACCACGCTGGCGGAGCGGCTGACGCCGGAGCTGAAGCGTCGCGGGCACCGCGTGGAGTCGCTGGACGGGGACGTGGTGCGCACGCACCTGAGCAAGGGGCTGGGTTTCACTCGCGATGACCGCGACGAAAACATCCGGCGGATCGCCTGGGTGGCTGGGTTGGGGACGCGGCACGGCGCGACGATGCTGGTGTCGGCCATCTCGCCTTATGAGGCTGGACGGCGCGAAGCCCGCGAGCAGATTGGCCAGTTCGTGGAGGTGTACGTGAAGTGCTCGCTCGAACGTTTGATCGAGCGCGACCCCAAGGGGCTTTACAAGCGGGCGCTGGCCGGTGAAATCGAGAACTTCACCGGGGTCAGCGATCCCTACGAAGAGCCGGTGGATCCGGAGATCGTGGTGGAAACGGACCTGGAGTCGATCGAGGAAAGCACGGTCACGATTCTGGAGAGCCTGGAGTGCCTGGGCTACCTGACGCCGGTGTCCGACTGCGCGGCGGCCGCCTGATGGCTGCCGTCGCTTCGACCGTGGCGATCAAGCTATCGCCCCGGCAACTGGCGGACCTGGAGCTGTTTCGAGTTGGCGGCTACCGCCCGCTGACCGGATTCATGACCGAGCCGGAATACGCGGCGGTGCTAAAGGACATGCACCTGCCGGCCGGGCAGCCCTGGCCGCTGCCGATCACGCTGGCGGTGGACGCCGAGACGGCGGCACTGGTGCGCGAGGGCGACCGGCTGAATCTGCTGGACGGCGCGGGCCGGGGACGCGGCGAACTGGAAGTTCGGCAGCGATTCCACTACGACAAGACGGCCGAGGCCCAGGCCGTGTACCGCACAACCGATTCCAAGCATCCCGGTGTGGCCGCGCTGTACGCGCAGGGCGAGGTGCTGCTGGGCGGGCCGGTGACGTGTCTGGGCCAGACGCCGGACCGGGCCGACGACCCGCGGCATCTCACGCCAATCCAGCTGCGCGAACGGTTTGAGGCGCTGGGCTGGCGCACGGTGGTGGGGTTCCAGACGCGCAATCCGATTCACCGCGCGCATGAGTACATCCAGAAGGCCGCGCTGGAGATGGTGGATGGGCTGCTGGTGCATCCGTTGGTGGGCGTCACCAAGGAAGACGATGTACCCGCCGACGTGCGCTGGCGCTGCTACGAGGTGCTCTTGGACGGGTACTTTCCGCGCGACCGGGTGGTGCTGGCGGCGCTGCCGGCGGCGATGCGCTACGCGGGGCCGCGCGAGGCCGTGTTTCACGCGTTGGTCCGGCGCAACTACGGCTGCACGCATTTCATCGTGGGTCGCGACCACGCGGGTGTGGGCGACTACTACGGCCCGCACGACGCCCAGCACATTTTTGGGGAGTTCGACCCCAACGAGCTGGGAATCACTCCGCTGTTCTTCGAACACGCGTTCTGGTGCACCGCCTGCGCCGCGATGGGCTCGGCCAAGACCTGTCCGCACGACATGGCAAACCACGTGTTCCTGAGCGGCACGCGGCTGCGAGGGCTGCTGAGCGAAGGCCAGCGGCCGCCGGCCGAGTTCACACGACCGGAGGTCGCCGCCGTGCTGGCGGATGCCTATGCCCAGCGCTGAGCGCAGGCAACGTACGATCAGGGGCTGACGCAGGCGGCGCAAACCGAGGTGCGGCGGTGAGGGTTCGCATTGCGACACGCCGCTCGCCGCTGGCGCGCGCGCAGGCGGCGCTGGTGGCCGATCTTCTGACGGCAGCGAATCCTGGGCTCCGTGTTGAGTTCGTGCTGATAGAGACGACGGGCGACCGGGACCGGTCCAGGGCGATCGAGGCGCTGGGCGAGCGGGGTGTGTTTTCGCGCGGCGTGCAGGCGGCCCTGGTGGATGGGCGGGCCGACGTTGCGGTGCACAGCTACAAGGACTTGCCGACGGCACCGCTGGCGGGTCTGCGGATCGCCGCCGTACCGGTGCGGGCGGATCCGCGCGATGCGCTGGTGAGCCATAGCGGGGTGGGTATGGCCGACCTTCCCGACGGCGCCACGGTTGGCACCGGCAGCGCGCGGCGGTCGGCCCAAGTGCGGGCTGTCCGCCCCGACCTGCAGGTGCAACCGCTACGCGGCAACGTGGGCACGCGGGTGGAGCGTGTGCAGGCCGGTGAGCTTGAAGCGGCGGTGCTGGCACTAGCTGGTTTGGAGCGGGCGGGTCTGGACACGGCGATTGCCGAGGTGCTGGAACCGCCGGCGTTTCTGTCAGCGCCGGCCCAGGGCGCGCTGGCGGTGGAGGTGCGAACGAACCGGCCGGACGTGGAACGGTTGGTTGAGCGCATTGATGACGCAGCGTCGCGGGCGGCGGTGACGGCTGAGCGAGCCTTCCTGCGCGCCTTGCGCGGCGGTTGCAACGCGCCGGTCGGGGCGCTGGCGGTAGCGACGGACGCTGAGCTGACGATGACAGCGGGGTTGTTTGGAGAGGGTGAAGAGCCGCCGCTGACGCTTCGCGGACGAGTGACGGACGCCGACGCGTTGGGCCGGTGGGCTGCTGCGAGGGTGCTGGCGGCGCGGGGTTCCCAGAACCAATGAGGGCGCAGCCCGGCACGATCTATCTGGTCGGCGCCGGTCCGGGCGACCCGAAGCTGATCACGGTGCATGGCCGCGAAGTCCTGGAATCGGCGGACGTGGTGGTTCATGACCGGCTGGTGTCACGCGACCTGTTGAAGCTGGCGCGGACCGACGCGCGGTTCGAGGACGTAGGCAAGGCGCCGGGTCGGGCTTCGCGGAGTCAGGCCGAGATCAACGATCTGCTTGTCCAGCTGGCTAGTAATGGGCTCTCGGTGTGCCGGCTAAAGGGCGGGGACCCGTTCGTGTTTGGTCGCGGCGGCGAGGAAGTGCTGGCGGCGCGGGCGGCCGGGATACCGGTAGTGGTGGTGCCGGGCGTCTCCTCGGCGCTGGCCGGGCCGGCGGCGGCGGATGTGCCGGTGACGCACCGGGGCGTGGCGTCGAGCGTGACGGTGGTGACCGGGCACGATGCGCAGTCGGCTACAGACGGTGGAGTGGACTGGAAACGGATTGCCGGTACGCCGGGCGCGATTGTTGTGCTGATGGGTGTGGGAAACCTGGGATCAATTGCGCGTCGGTTGGTCGATGGGGGGCGCTCGCCCGACGAGCCGGTGCGGGTGATCGAGAGGGCCACGCTGCCGGGGCAGCGTGAGGTCACGGGCACGCTGGCGACCATCGAGGCGATCGCGCGGCAGGCGGGGCTGAGAGCCCCGGCGGTGATTGTGGTGGGTCCGGTGGTCGGGGTGCTGGACGGCGAGGGGACGTGACGCGGCCGCGGGTGGTGGTAACACGGCCGGCGGATGCGAAGGATCGGCTGACCGAACGTTTGGAAGCGCTGGGTTGCGAGGTGGTGGCGGCGCCGGCGATCCGGATTGGTCCGCCGCGCAGCTACGAGGCGCTGGACGCGCTGGTTCGCGCACCGAGCCGGTATGCCTACCTGCTGTTCATGAGCCGGAACGCCGTCCGCTACTACGTGCAGCGCGCGCGCCGGCTGCGGCGTGGCGGACCGCTGGTCCCCACGGGCGTGCAGGTTGGCGTGGTCGGCTCGGCGACTGGGGCCGTAGCAGAACGGGCGGGCATGGACGTGACGTTGCTTTCGGAAGGTCGCACCGGGGTCGATCTGGCGGAGACCGTGGCAGACGTGGCCTCAGCGGGGGCGCGCGTGGCGGTGGTCCAGGCGGAGGACGGACGGGGGGAACCGGCCGAGCGGTTGCGGGCTGCGGGGCTAGCGGTTACGCGCGTTCCGGCCTACCGGACGCGCCCGGCGGCGGTGCCCCGGGAGATTGTGGCCGCCGTTCGCAACGGCGAGGTCGACGCCCTGGCGTTTGCCAGCCCGTCCAGCGCGGTCAGCTTCGCGGTCGCGTTGGGCGGATTGACGGCGGTTCCAAAGGGCGTTTCGGTGGCGGCAATCGGGCCGACCACAGCGGCGGCGTGTGAACGGGCCGGGCGGGCACCGGATGTGGTGGCGGCAGAGTCAAGCGCGGCGGCGTTGGCGGAGGCGGTGGTGGGCGTTCTAGAGCGTCCGGCGTGTCGGTCATAGGCACGGAGAGCCGGTTGGGCAATACTCGAGAGTGTGCCTGTGGGGAATCTAAGGGCATGCCCTACGAATCGCAGTAGGGCAGATCTAGTTTGTCGAAATCGTTATGGGAAACATCGCGTAGCGTCGTGGGGATGCAGCCAGTCAGCATGTTTCCGGCGACATGCAGGGATTCCAGATGGTCCAGACCGCCCAGGGTGGACGGAATGGATCCAAAGAAATTGTTTCCACTTAAGTCCAGAACGTGAAGGTTGGCTAGATCGCCCAAACTAGCGGGTATAAGGCCGTGGTACCGATTGTTTGCGGCCTTGAGAACCCTGAGGCGTGTCAGTGAGGTTAGCGACCGTGGGAAGGGAAGTACATGGTTGGCACTGAGATCAATCTCGGTAAGGTCCTTCAGGTAGCGGAAATCGGCACGGATATGGACCACTTGGTTGCCGCTGAGTTGAAGCGATTGCAGGCGGGTAAGGCGGCCGAGTTGGGGCGGGATCTCGCCTCGGAGTTGGTTCTGGGGGAGATTCAGCTCGACGACGCGGCCGTCCGAGTCGGTCGTCACGCCGTGCCACTCGCCGATCGGCGCGTCACTGAGCCAGTTGTCGTTATTTGTCCATGTTTGACCATCGGTGCCGTGATAGAGGGCGATGAGGACGCCCCGCTCACTCGTTCCCTCGGGGACATACGGGTCTCCAGCTTTAAGCCGTTGGGCTGGCGCGAAGCTGAAAAGAGTCCGGAAACTGCGGTCACTGTAATGGGTCCCGAAACTTCGGTTGGGATAGAGGATATCCAGGACGTCGTCACCAAGAAGGCCAAGCTTGACCGGCTGAGCGCTGCCGGGATGGTATTCGAGGACGGCGGCCTGGAAGTACTGGCGGATGAAGCCGGGAGTGGAACCAGGTACGCGGAGAGTGGCGCGGGGATCGTCGTCGGCGCGGGCGTCAGTCTTCGGGTAGCCGAAAGACTGAACGCCACCAAGGGCAACGAAGAAGTCAAGAAAGCCAGTGGTGGTTCCGTCGATGGCGAAGTTGGAGATGCGGTGGCCCCAGGGTCCGAGCTCGACACCGGGCTGCTCACTCCGCAGGTCGGGTTCGACGCCGAGATCGACTGAACCGGCAATGCCGCCGCCGAGGTAGTCCCAGGCGAGACGGCGCTCAAGGAGCCATGTGCCGTTTCGCTGATGGCAGTCGACGACCCCGCGCTGAAAGTACTGGGTGAGCACGTTGGGGCGTTCTTCAAGGACTTGGGAGGTGGGGTAGCCCCAGCGGGTGAGACTACCGGTGGACTTGTAATGGGCGAGGAAATCACATAACACGACCTCGTCCCTGATGGTGACGCGGAGATCTGGAATGTTGTGCGCGAGGTCGTAATTGGGCTTGCTGAATTCGGATTGCACGACAATGGCGGATAACTGAGATGAAGGCGGCGGGGCGTATGGAAAGGGTGTTGCCGCGGGGAAGACGATGAGCGCCGCAAGCAGGCTGAGCACGAATAGTCGAGGCTGGACGACGTTTGAGCGCTTCACTGCCAGATGAGTCTCAATCCGCAAGGAATCAGTTGTAGCCGACAACGATAGAACGTGCACTCATTATCGTGTGTGACGGTCGTTCGAGACGCTTGCCGCGCAGAGCCACGGGGCTTGCCCGACCGTCTGCGCCGTTGGGCGGCTGCCCCACGCGGGTTCCGCGGCTTTAGAATTGCTCCCGGCGGCTGGTGAGTTGAGGGAAATGCGCGAGCGCCTGATTGCGTCAGCGACGGCGGCTGAGGAGGCTGGGGCGCACCGGCCGCGGCGGCTAAGGCGGACGGCAGGGTTGCGGCGGCTGGTGCGGGAGACGCGGCTGTCGGTCGATCAATTGCTCTACCCGATGTTTGTGGTGCCGGGCGAAGGCATCGAAACGGAGATTGGATCGCTGCCGGGTCAGATGCAGCGGTCGGTCGACAGGATCGGCGCGGCGGCCCGCGAGGTGGCGGCGGCCGGGATTCAAGGCGTGCTGCTCTTCGGGCAGGCGGCGGTGAAGACGCCCGCGGGCGATGAAGCTTCGTCACCCGATGGCGCCGTACAGCGGGCGGTCGGGGCCATCAAGGCGGCCGTGCCGGAGCTGGTGGTGTTCACCGACGTGTGCCTGTGCGCCTATACCGATCACGGCCATTGCGGAGTCTTGGACGGAGAGACGATCGACAACGACGCCTCGGTGGCGCGGATTGCCGAAGTGGCGCTCTCGCACGCAAGGGCCGGGGCCGACGTCGTGGCGCCCTCGGACATGATGGATGGGCGTGTGGGCGCGATCCGGGCGACGCTGGACGCGGAGGGTCTGACGGATACGGCGATCATGGCCTACGCCGCCAAGTACGCCAGCGCGTTCTACGGGCCGTTCAGGGAAGCGTCCGGTTCGGCGCCCGCCTTCGGGGACCGGCGCGGCTACCAGATGGATCCCGGCAACGTGCGCGAGGCGCTGCGCGAGGTGGGGCTGGACCTGGACGAGGGCGCGGACATCGTGATGGTGAAACCGGCGCTGACGTACCTGGACGTGGTGGCACGGGTGCGCGCGGAGTACGACGCGCCGCTGGCGGCCTACCTGGTGAGCGGCGAGTTCGCGGCGATCAAGGCGGCGGCCGAACGCGGCTGGCTGGACGAACGTGCGGCGGCCCTGGAGGCGCTGACGGCGGTGGCTCGGGCCGGAGCCGACATCATCATTACGTATTGGGCCCCGGAGGCCGCTCGCTGGCTGGACGAGGGGCCGACGCACTGACGCGGGGAACCCGCAGCGCCGTTGCCTTGAGCGCGGCGGCCGCGGCGGCGTTTGCGCTGGGTGCGCCGCTTTCACGCCTAGCCCTGCCGGTGGGCGCGGCCGAAGTGACGTTCTGGCGGCTGGGACTGGCGGCGCTGCTGGCCCTGGGGCTGGCGCGAGTGTCGGGTGTCTCGCTGGCGAACATCCGCGAGCGGCGAACGGCAGTGCTGGGCGCGACGCTGTACGCGCATTTCCTGCTGTTCACGCTGGCAGCGCAGTCGACGACGACCGCGCATGCGCTGGCGCTGGTGTACGGCTCACCGGCGCTGGTTGCGCTGGGGTCGGCGGTGATCCTGCGGGAGCCGCCGCGGGCCATGCAGATCGTTGGCGTGCTGGCGGCGGTGGCGGGAATCGCGGTGCTGGTGGGGTTCGAACCGGCCGCCAGCGGGGCGACGCTGGGCGGTGATCTGGCGGCGGCCGGTTCGGGCGCAGCCCTGGCCGCCTATGTGCTGGCGGGGCGCTACTACCGGGGGGCGATGCCGCTGCCCGCCTACGTGTTCGCGGTCTACGGGTGGGCGGCGCTGTTGGCGCTGCCGTACGCCGTTTTCTCCTTTGATCCGGGGGCGTACGACAGCGGGCGGATCCTGGTCATCGGCGTTCTTGGGATCGTGCCGTTGGGCCTGGGTCACACTCTGCTGAACGCGGCGCTGCGGCGGGCGCGCGCGACGATTCCCAACGTGATCACCACCCAGGAGGTCACCGGCGGCGTGATCCTGGGGGCGCTGCTCTATGGCGAGGTTCCGGGTCCGAGCGCGCTGGTGGGCGCGCTGCTGGCGCTGGCCGGGGTGATTACGGTGGTGGTGTTCGGCCGTAGCCAGCGCGCGACGGCTAGCGACGCCTAGGGACGAAAGCGCAGGGTTGCCACCGCGCCCGGGGCGTTATCGCGGGGCGCGATGTCGAAGTCGCCATCCAGGTTGCCTTCCACCAGGTTGCGAACGATGGTGAGGCCCAGCCCCTGATCGCGCATGAGGCTGAACCCGTCGGGCAGGCCGATGCCGTCGTCGGCGATCGAAATGGCGAGGCGGCCGTTTTCGGCTGCGGCGTCGACGTGGATGCGGCCGGTGGCGCGTCCGGCCATGCCGTGCTCCACGGCGTTCCACAAGAGTTCGTTGATGACGAGGGCGAAGACCGTCGCCTTCTCCGACTGAATGCGGCCAGGCCGCGCCTCGACCGTGATGTCGATGCGGCGGCCGCTGGCGTTCAGGTCGCCGCGCAGCATGTCAGCCATCGAGTCAATGATCTGGTGGACGGTGGTCTGTCCGATGGCGTCCTGCGATAGCAGGTCATGGACGCGGGCCATGCCGCCGATGCGTCCGGCGCTGAGCTTGAGCAGGGTGGAGGCTTCCTGGGTTTCGGTGCGCCGGGCCTGCATTTCGAGCAGGGAGGCGATGGTCTGCATGTTGTTCTTGACGCGGTGGTGCATCTCCTGGAGCAGGATGGATTTGGTTTCGAGCCCCTGGCGTACCTCCTCGAAGAGGCGGGCGTTCTCGATGGCGATGGCCGCGTGGTTGGCGAAGGTGAAGGCCAAGTCCACCTGTTCCTGCGTGTATTCGTGGGGCGTGGGGCTATATAGGCTGATCGCGCCCACCGCGCGGTCGCGCAGGATGAGCGGCACGCTGAACAGGGCGCTGTAGCCCTCGGTAGCGATCAGTTCACGGGTCGCGACGAGCCGCTCATCGTTCATCGCGTCGTTGACGACCACCGGCGCACGGGTCGCGACAGCGCGGCCGACGACGCCGTCGCCGATGCGCAGGGTGTGCTGGCGGTAGGCGTCGCCGAGGTTGTGGGCAGCAACGATTCGCATGCGTTTGCCGTCTTCGTCCACCTGCCAGATGGCCGCCTTGTCCACGCCGATCAGGTGGGCGGCGGTCTGGGCGATCTGGGCCAGCACGGAGCCGGGTTCCAGGTCCGAGGTCAGGGTGCGCGCGAGGTTTTGGACGGTCGTGAGCTGCTCGATCTTCCCGTGCAAGGCATCGTCGGTCTGCCCGTGCAGCCTGGCGTTCTCCACGGCGATGGCCAGCTGGCCAGCGGTGATCTCGGCGAAGCGGACCTCCTCGTCCGTAAAGTCGCGGAACTGCGGGCTGGCCATGCTCAGCACGCCGATCAGGCGCTCGACGGTGAAGATCACGATGGGGACGACAAGGAAGCTGCGCAGGTCCTCTTCACCGAGGCCCGGCACGTATTTGAAGCGGGGATCGCTCCAGGCGTCGCGGACGGCCACGGGCTGTCCGACCTGAGCCGCCCAGCCGATGATGCCCTCGCCCAGCGCCAGGGTCGTCTGCCCGACGGCTTCGGGGTTGAAGGCGCGGGTGGCGCTGAGGATCAGGCGGTCGATCGCCTCGTCGTAGAGGTAGATGGTGACTTCCGAGACGCCCAGCAGGTCCGAGATGGACTCGACCGTGGCCATGAGGACCTCGTCCAGTTCCAGTGACGAGTTGATGACGCTGTTGATCCGGTCCAGCGCGCGGACCGTGTTGTCCAGGAGCCGTTCGCGTTCGGTGGGGGTGGCGTTGATGGGGACGATGGCGTCGTAGCCGCGCACGAGCGACTGAACCGCGGCGGTCTGCAACTGGACGAGCTGATCCACGATGGCCTCGTGCTGCTCCCGATTGGCGTCGCGCAGGACGGCGGCGCCCAGCGCTCCCATGCGTTCGAGGGCGGTGGCGAGCAGGCCCGACAGCGAGCCGCCGCGCTCGGCCACGGTGGTTCCGGCGCTCTCGATATGGCGCAGGAACGCGCGGTTGGCGCGCAATTGGAGCAACAGACGCCCGGCGTCCAGCATGGGGGCGTCCAGGGCCGCGTCGGCCTGGTCGGCCAGCCAGCGCGCGAACTGCCGGCCCGGTTCAGCCCCGTCACGAGCCTGGGTCACACGTCATCCCTTCCGTCCGCCGCGGTCAGGTCGCGGCGCTTCTGCGTGTGAGCTTAGGACGGAGAGCGCCGACGCAGAAAGGCGGGTACGTCGACCTGATCGTCGGCAAGACCTTCGCGCCGGCCGCGCCGCGGGCGGGACGTTGTTCCGCGGTCCGGACGCTGCCGCCGGCTGGATTGCGGCCAGGCAACCTCGGGCGGCCGCGAGGCTTGGAAGCCGGTAGCGATCAGTGTCACTCGAATGGCCTGGCCCATGCGCGGATCGACCACAGTGCCAAAGATGATGTTGGCATCAGGTGCGGCGACCGCGGTTACGTGCTCGGCGGCAGCGTTGATCTCGGCGATGGCCACGTCGTCCGAGGCGGTGATGTTGATGAGCACGCCGCGGGCGTCGTCGATGGAGGTGTCGAGGAGGGGACTCTCCATGGCCTGGCGCACCGCGCGGAGGGCGCGTTCTTCGCCGGAGGCTTCGCCGACGCCCATCATGGCGCTTCCAGAGTCGCGCATGACCGACCGCACGTCAGCAAAGTCAACGTTGACTAGGCCGGTGGATGTAATCAGATCCGTGACGCCCTGCACGCCGCGGTGCAGCATCGCGTCAGCCATCAGAAAGGCGTCGGAGAACGCGGTGCGAGCGTCGGCGTGCTCCAGCAGCTTGTCGTTGTGGAGCGTGATCAGGGCGTCCACGCGCGTGTCAACGTCAGCCAGACCCTGGCGGGCAACCTGGACGCGCCGCGTGCCTTCAAAGGTGAAGGGCACGGTTACGACGGCCACCGTAAGGGCCCCGGCTTCCATGGCGCGATCCGCCAGGATCGGGGTGGCGCCGGTACCGGTTCCGCCGCCCATGCCGGCGGTGATAAACACCATGTCGGCGCCATCAACCAGGTCGGCCAGTTCGTCGCTGCTCTCGGTGGCCGCGCGCTCGCCCAGCCGGGGATCGCCGCCCGAGCCGAGATGGTCGGTGGAACGGCTGCCAAGCAGGAGGCGACGGTGCGCATTGGAGGCGGCCAGATCCTGGGCGTCGGTGTTGACGGAGATGAACTCCACGCCGTCGAGTTCGGCGGCGACCATGCGGTTGACGGCGTTGTTGCCGGCGCCGCCGACTCCGATTACGCGAATGTCGGTGAGGCCCGGCACGGACTTCGTGGATCCGGGGTCCGGGTCCTGGCGCAGGATGCGCGGCACCAGGTTGGTGGGTCGCTGCAGGTCATCCAGGCGGTCGGGGTCGAACCCGCCGCGGTCGCTAGGCGGCACGGGTACGCACCTCCGCGGCCAGGGTTGCGTAGGCCTGGACCGCGCGGCGGGCGCCGCGGTTGGCTTTGCCCGCGGCGAAGATGGAGACGCCGGTGCTGGCGGCTTCCAGGATCTTGCTGTTGGTGGGGATGTCGGATTCGAAGACGCTGGCGCCCCAGCGCTCCCGCAAATACTCGGCCACGGTCTTTTCCTCGCGCAGCCGGCGGTCGAATTTACTGAGGACGATGCCGAGCACCTTCAGGCGCGGGTTGAGGAAGGTCACTTCCTCGATGCTCTCATTCAGCATTTGCAGCCCTTGCAGGGAAAAGAACCGGGCTTCGGTGGGAATGATGACCCACTCGGACGCGACCAAGGCATTGATGGTCAGCACTCCCAGCGACGGCGGCGTGTCGAAGAGGATGTAGTCGTACTCCGTGTCCACACGCAGCACGTGCTCGCGCAGGCGTAGTTCGCGACCCAACTTTGTCTGGAGCGTCGACTCGACGCGGGCGAGTTCGGGCGAGGCCGGCACAACGTCCACGGTGGCACCGGCGGGGTCGTTGACCCGGTAGCGGGGCAGATCGGCGTCACGGTTGAGCAGAGCATCGGCCAGCGTGGCGTCCATGACACGTTCGACGCCGAACGAGGATGTGAGGTTGGCTTGTGGGTCGCAGTCGATTACGAGCAGCTTGAGCCCGGAGCGGGCCAGGGTGGACGCCAAATTGGATGTGGTGGTCGTTTTGCCAACGCCGCCCTTCTGGTTGGCGATGGCGATAGTCACGGCCATGGGGAGCCTCCACGGAAGCGTCGCCCACCGGCCCCCACGGCGACGATCTCGAAGGGATGCTAAGGCAGACGGTTCCTGGCAGTCAACATAAGTATAGGGTCAAATTCGCCGAGGGCTCATGCTAGCCTCGGCGCATGCGGCCGGACGCATGAGCGCGATGGCTACGACGACGGACGCTGCGGCGGAGCCATCGCTGGCTGTGGACCTCGCGCCCGACCACCCGCGCGGCTTGCGGCTGCGCGCGCCGGTGCTCACGGCCTCCGGCACGTTTGGATTCGGTGACGAGTACCGGGACATCGTGAACCTGGCAGAGCTTGGCGCCATCGTTACCAAGACGGTGACGCCGGAGCCCCGGGAAGGCAACCCGACGCCGCGAACGATCGAAACGCCGGCCGGCATGTTGAACTCGATCGGCCTGCCAAACCCCGGCGGCGAAGGGGCGGTGCGGGAGAAAGCGCCTATCTGGGCGGACCTGCCCTGTCCCGTGGTGGTGAGTATTGCGGCGCACGATGCTGAGAGTTGGACGACGCTGGCGGAGCGGTTCGACGGCCTGGACAACGTGGTGGCGATCGAGGCCAATCTGTCGTGTCCCAATGTGGCCGGCGGGCTGGACTACTCGACCGATCCGACGACGACCGCCGCGACGGTGCGGGCCGTGCGCCGGGGCGTGTCGCTGCCGGTGATCGCCAAGCTTTCGCCGAACGTAACGGACCTGCGGCCGATCGCGCGCGCGGCGGAAGAGGCTGGAGCGGATGCCCTGTCGCTGATCAATACGCTGCTGGGAATGGTGATCGACACCGGCGCCGCTCTGCCGTTTCTTGGCGCCGGCGTGGGTGGGCTATCAGGGCCGGCCATCCGACCGCTCGCGGTGCGCTGCGTCCATGACGTGGCAGGCGTTGTCTCGATTCCAGTGATTGGCATGGGCGGCGTGGTGACGACGGACGATGCGCTGCAGTTTCTAATGGCCGGGGCTTCCGCCGTTCAGGTGGGCACCGCGACGTTTCGGGAGCCGCGCACGGCGGAGCGCATCGCGGACGGGTTGCGCGGCTATCTGGCGAGCCATGGGCTTGGGTCCGTGGGCGACTTGGTGGGGCTGGCGCGGCGGGACCGGGTCAGCGGCTGAAGTGGACCTGGATAACCTCGCCGTCTGACATGACGTAGTCGCGACCGACGCGGCGAAGGTGGCCGAGATCGCGCAGTGCGGACATCGATCCGGCGGCGATGAGGTCGTCCGCCGCGACGGCGTCGGCCCGGATGAAGCCGGCGGCCAGATCGGTATGAATGGCGCCGGCGGCGTCCAGCGCGGCGGCGCCGCGCGGCAGTAGCCAAGCGTTCACGGAGCGAGTGTTACCGGTGTAGAAGGTGATTTGGTCCATGGCGGCGCGCAGGGCCTGGCCCACGCGCTCGGCGGCCAGGCCCGGGAGGCCGAGGTCCTCTCGAAAAGCGGCGGCGTCGTCGCCGGATAGATCGTCGAGTTCGGCTTCGGTATCGGCGGCGACGACACACCAGTCGTCGTGAGCCGCCTCGACGCGCCGGGCCTCGATGGCGGCAGCCTCGTCGTCCGGAGCGTTGCAGGCCACGGCGCAGGGCTTTGCGCCTAGCAGGCCGAAGCCGCGGAGGCTGGCGACTTGCGGTTGTGTGAGGTCGTCCAACAGCGGGCGCTCGGATTCCAGCGACTCGAGAGCGTGGGTGACGACGGCCAGCTGCGCGCCAGCTTCGCGACGCTCGACGCGCGGGCCGCTGGTCACCCGTTCCTGGAGGCGCTGCTGGGCGGGTTCGAGCACCGCCAGGTCGAGTACGGCCAGCTCGGTCTGCATGGCACCGGCGCGCTCAGCGGCGGCTTCGAGGCCGCCTGCGCCCGAGACGACCAGCAGAAGCGCGTCGGCGGTGCGCAGGCGGCCGATCCATTCGGCGACGGGCGGCTCGCGGGCAGCCAGTGCGTGCCCCGGCGCGTGCCAGAGGGTGAACGAAACCGGAACCGTCTGCGCTGCATTGAAGACCGATTGGAGCGCCGGGAGCCGCCGATCGGGCACGGGCATGGAGCCGGTCTGCACGCCCAGCCGTCCCTGGGGCGCGGCGACCACGTGCCGACCGACGGCGGCGGCGAAGACGGCTTCCACCCCGGCCTCGAAGTTGCCCGCGAGCCCAATTTCGGGCACGTCAATTGCCTCCTGGCGGAAGTCTCATCAAACGCTCATGCAAGGGGCCGGCCGGGGACGCCCGAATCCAAGTTTTACGCCCATCGGCCTCGGAAACGGTTTCTACGGTCGAATTGACTCCGAAACGGGCGGAGTGGCCTACGGGACAAAGGAGTTCCATGGGAACGAGAAGTTTGCGCAGCGTTGCGCTGGTCATTGCACTGTTTGCCATTTTCGTCAGCGGCGCGTCGGCGCATGAGCGCTGCGGCGACGGGGTACATCTGAAGTTTGCCGGGGAGTTCGCCGAGCTCAAGTCGATGCTCGGCGACACCATGGGCGAGCCGCTCGACTGTCACGCGCATTCGGCGAACGGCGACATTGTTCAGAACACGACAACCGGTCTTGCCTTCATCCGGCCCAGCGTGGGGATTCCCACCTTCACGGACGGCTGGCGGCACTGGGAACTGACGAGCGACGGCATCCGCATGTGGTCGAAGACCACGGCCTATGACGTGACGATCGAGGATCTGACAGGCACGCAGCCGTTCACACCGGCGGTGGTAGCCACGCACCGATCGGACGTGCAGTTGTTTGCGACCGGGGAAGCGGCCAGTCCGTCGATTCAAAACGTGGCCGAGAACGGGGCCGTGCCCGGTCTGGTTCAGTGGTGGAATGACAACCCTGAGGCCTCGCACGTGGCGGTGGCGTTTGGCGCCGGTGAGCATCCGCCAATCATGCCCGGCGAGTCGTCCACCATCACGATCGTGGCGGACCGGGGCGCCGACCACCTGTCGGTGGCTTCGATGCTGATCTGCACCAACGACGGCTTTACCGGTGTGGCAGGCCTGGCCCTGCCGGCAGCGATCGGCGAGACCGCCACGCACGCGGCCCGTGCCTATGACGCCGGTACGGAGATGAACACCGAGGACTTCGCCGACCTCGTGCCGCCCTGCCAGGGGCTGCGCGGCGTTTCCTCCGACGACGCGGGCACGGGCGTAAGCAACCCCGATCTGGCCGAGGGCGGCGTGATCAGCCACCACATGGGTGTCGACGGCGACCTGCCGACCAGTGACCTCACGGTTGAGGCTCACGGGTGGGACGCCGAGGCGCCCGTGGTGAAGATCACGGTGACGCGCATTCGCTAGTGGAGCGCGTCGACGAGGGGCGGCCGGCACCTGCCGGCCGCCCCTTCGGCTTTATTCAGCTCGCATGGATTGCGACTCGCCATGGTCGGAAGGATCAACGGACCTAGCGGAACGCCGTTGCAAACGGGGGTCGCGGAGACGCTCCCGGTGCTATGCTTGACTCCTACTCGCGAAGCGACACCTCGTTGAACCGTGCCATCACCCAAAGAAGTCATCCGTCATCAGCGCCGCGCCAAAAACGTGCGCCGGCAGCGGTTTCTGCGCGCGCGCAACGTGAGCACTCGCTCGGCAGTTCGAACGTTTGTGAGGCGCGCCCGCACGGCGATCGAGTCCGGCGACACCGAAGCCGCGGAGGCGGCCATCCGCGACGCGCAGGGCCGCCTGGACGCCGCCGCACGCAAGGGCATCATCCACCGCCGCAAGGCGGCGCGTAGCGTCTCGCGCCTGGTGCGCCAGCTGCGGGCGGCGGAAGCCGCCTAAGCGCGAGCGTCGGCAGGCCGGGTGGCCAGCCGCGCCGTCAGGATTTCCAGCAGCGCGTCTTTGTCGCCGCCGGTAGACTTGAGCGCCGCGTCGGTGCGGACGACTTCGGCATACATGCGGGCGATCAGGCGGTCGGGCATGCGCCGCGCCTGCTGCGCAAGGAAACGACCGCGGCTGGGCGGCGCGCCGGCGGCCCGCGCGACCTGCTGGTAGCTGCCGCCTTCGACCACGACCTGACGCGCCGCCGCCAGTTGGCGCAGCGAACGGGTGATGTCGGCCAGGATCATTTCGTGCGGCGTGCGCAACGCCAGCATGTCGTGCAGCACCGCCAGGGCCGCGGCGCCGCGGCGGTCGGTGAGGGCGTTGACGTAGTCCCAGCGCGCGTGCTCGCCGATGGTGGCGCAGGCGGCGTTAACGTCGCGCTCGGTGATCTCACCGTTGAACCCCACGTAGGTCGCCAGTTTCTCGACCTCGCTGGTGAGCAGGCCGGCGTCGGCCGTGATCAGTTCCACCAGCCGGGCGGCGGCGTGCTCGGACATGCCCACGCCTTCGCGGCGCGCCAACGAGCGCACGAACCTCACGGCCTCGGCGTCGTGCAGCGGCCCGAACTGCTGAACGCGCGCGCCGTTCTGGGTTAACCCGTTGAAGGCCTTCACGCGCGCCGCGGTGCGGCGGTCGCTGAGGTCCAAGTACACCGAAACCGCAAGATCGCAGGAATCGGCGTTGGGATTGCCGCGTTGGGCGTCGCCAAAGTCCGCCAGCCACTTGATGAGCCGCCGTGCCGGAGGCCCGCTGGGCGGCGCCCCATCCAGGAAGACCCGGCGCCGATCCCCGAACATCGAGACGGCGCCGCAAGCGGCGTTCAGTTCGTCCGGCCCCGCCCGCGCGCCGTCCAGATGAGCGTAGGCCAGGTCGTCCGGGGCCGGATGGCCCAGCACCGCGTCAACGGCGTTTCGCAAGCGGGGGTCGCGCCCGCCCAGGAAGATGAAGAGCACGGGGACAGCTTACGAGGCGTGCGTGCGGGCGCCGGATGACTGCTCCCAGGTTCGCCAAGGTCCAGCCGTCAGGTGGCGGAGACAGCATCCGATAGCCGCCCGAGGTGACTGTCTTCGGACTGCCGGTGGTCAGTCGCCGCGTTGGCGACGGCCGACGATCACGCCTTCCAGGCGGGCGACGCGATCGCTCAAGCCATCCATGCGGACCTCCAGCGCATCCACGCGCGTGGCCTGCCCATCTACGCGAGCACCTAGTGCATGTACGTCGGCGCGCACATCGCGCCATAACGCCAGCGTCAAGCCGCCCAATGCCGCGCCGACACTAGTGATTCCGACTAGTTCAGCGCTCATGCAAAAACTGTATCAGCCGAAGGAGCGGCCGTAGGGTTCGAATCCAAACTTGCGCGGCCAGCCGGCTGCTCGGCTCGATTTCAACTCGTATTCCCTCGACATCTGGCTGGTGCCCAGCTGCCCGCGGGTCAGGCGCGTTGACACGGCGGACTGGCACACTCAATCCTGTTGGCCAGCCTGAACGCCCGCGCCGGAGCGGGTTCTGTCCTATCCCACTGGAGGTGCGCAATGAGCGCCGACTCCGCCAATGGCGCGATTGAGCAGTCGTTCACGTCACAGCACGCCGGTTCGGCGGCCCTGCGCGCGCGGGCGTGCGAAGCGCTGGCCGGCGGCGTGGCTCACGACACACGGATCCAGGCGCCCTTTCCGATCCTGGCCGCCCGCGCGCAGGGTCCGCGCAAGTGGGACGTGGACGGCAACGAGTACATCGACTACACGATGGGCCACGGGGCGCTGATTCTGGGGCATGGGCATCCGGTGGCGGTTGACGCGGCGCGGACACAGCTGGAGTTGGGCACGCACTACGGGGCTGGCCACGAACTCGAGGTCCGCTGGGCCGAGGAGATCAAGCGCCTGAAGCCCAGTATCGAGCGGGTGCGCTTCCATTCCTCCGGGACCGAGGCCACGCACATGGCCATGCGGCTGGCGCGCGCCCACACGGGCCGCGACCGGATCGTCAAGTTCGAGGGCCATTTCCACGGATGGCACGACTACGCGACGGTTGGGGTTGAAGCGCCGTTCGAGATTCCGACCTCCGCCGGCGTTCCGGTGGCCGCACAGAGCACCATCACGGCGCTGCCCACCGACTTGGACCTGGTGCGGGACGAGTTGACCAAGGGCGACGTGGCGGCGGTGATCGTGGAGCCGAGCGGGGCCAGCTGGGGGGCGCTACCGATCGGCCCGACATTCATTGAAGGTCTTCGAGGTCTGACGACCGAGCATGACGCGGTACTGATCCTGGACGAGGTGGTGACCGGATTCCGCATGTCGCCGGGTGGATTCCAGGTGATGGCGGGGGTGACGCCGGATCTGACCACGATGGCCAAGATCGTGGCGGGCGGCCTGCCGGGCGCGGCCGTGGGCGGGCGCGCCGAGATCATGGATCGGCTGGAGAAGCGGGGCGACCCGGCCTGGGATCGCGGCGAGCGGATCGCCCATCCCGGCACGTACAACGCCAACCCGGTGTCGGCGGCGGCAGGGACGGCGGTTCTGGAATACGTGGCCGACGGCGCCGTGCACGAGCACATCGACGCGCTCTGCGAGCAACTTCGGCAGGACCTGCAGGCCACGTTCGACCGTCACGACGTGGGGGCGCTGGTGTACGGCGAGACGTCGTACTTCCACATCAGCCTCAGCGGCAAGCCGTCGAAGAGCGGCCTGGGCGGGGCCGCCGGCGAGGCCCTGGGCCAGGCCCTGATCAACCAGGGCGTCCACATCATGTCGGGCGGCGGCTTCACGAGCGCGGCGCACACGGACGACGACATCGAGCAGACGGTGGCGGCGTTTGACGCGGCAATTGGAGTCGTGGCCGCCGAAGGTCTATTCGGCGACTGAGCGTGGAAGGGAAACCCGACGCATGAAGATCGAAGGCAAGCTGGCGGACCTCGGAATCGAACTCTCGGCGCCGACGATCCCGCCGACGGCGCCGCTCAAGCCGTGGAACGTCAGCGGCAACCTGGTTTACCTTTCTGGGGCCGGGCCGGTGGACGCGGACGGCGCGACGCCGGTGGGCAAGGTGGGGCGCGACTTCGACACGGCGCAGGCGACCGAGTTCGCCCGCTCGATTGCCGTGGCACATCTGGGCTCGCTGCAAGAGGCGCTGGGGGATCTGGACCGAATTCTGCACGTGGTCAAGGTGCTGGGCATGGTGAACTGCACGGACGACTACACCGACCACCCGGCCGTGATCAACGGCTATTCCGAGCTGTTCGTGGAGTTGTGGGGCGAGAATGGCCGCCACGCGCGTTCGGCGGTGGGGATGGCGCAGTTGCCGGGCGGCATGCCGGTCGAGATCGAGGCGATTTTCGAGTTCATGTAGGGGCGTCCCGCCCGCCGCTACAGGTTTGTACGTTGGCCGGGAGGCGGGCGGGGGGTGCCGGTGAAGGCGGCTTCCGCGGCCCAATCCACGGGAACCTGCGCGGGGACGGATGCACGTCCGCGGCGAAGGTTGGGTACGGGAACCAGGACGTAGCCGTTGTCGATTCCGAATTCCAGGATGCGCTTGGTTAGTTCAACATCGCGCGCGCAGTAGTCGATGACGCGCTGCCGGTCGTTGGGTTTCCCGGTGCGCCACAGGTGGACGGCCTCGGTTCCGTCGCTCAACGACTTGGCCTCGCCGAACATTGCGCCGGCGATGTCCTGCAGACGCATGCCCTTGCGGCGGCCGGTGACGGATTGCAGTTCGAGGAGGACGTCGAATGACCGCTCGCGCAGGACGGTTACGTCGCCGTACGCCGAGAGCACGGTCAGGTCGAAGCGGCGTGAGTTGAAGCCGACCACGCGCGGATAGGCGGCCAGGTAGTCGATCAGATCCTGTGCGTCAGGTTCCCGCCAGACGCGCTGCTCGCCTAGTTCGTCGATGGTGACGCCGACGGCCAGACCGAAGGCCTGGATGTTGCGCCAGCCGCCGCGCACTTCGTGGCTCAGGTTCAGCGTTTCGAGGTCGAAGACGACGTAGCGGCTGGCTTCGGGCGATGGATCACGGCTGGCGGGCATGGCGCATTATGCGCAGAGGGCAGTGGTCAGTCGCCACTTGCCTCCAGGCATTGAGGAGCGTTGGGGCTACCAAGCGTTCGGCATTGAGAATCTCTTGCTGGGGGAGCAGGGCGTTGTTACGGTTGCGGCGTGCGCATTGCGCGCTCGGCCGGTCACGCTTGTCGCGATCCCGAGGGACAATGCGTACGACGCAAAGGCGTTGACGGGGAGGAGTAGGCCTCCCGAGAGCCCCGAGCGAGCCGGAGATGGTGTGAGCCGGCGGGTTCTCGCAGCCGAAGGTCGCCCCCGAGCCGACCGGTTGAAGGGTTTGCCTGGTAGGCCGGTCCGGTGCCCGCCGTGGTCGGGTAATGAAGCGGTCCGGTCGAACGACTGGGCAAGCGGGGTGGTACCGCGGGTTGCAAGCCCGTCCCTGAGTGGGACGGGTTTTTTGTTGCCGGAGATCCGGCCGCCGAGAAGGACACGGAGCGATGAGACGCAGCACGCACAGGCGTGAGATTGCGCGCGCTCAGGTCAATGCGGTCGCGGTACCGGACGGAGACGCCGGCTAACCGCCGTCTCCGCGTTTCCCCCACCAGACACGACCGCACGTTATTCCCACGACCCTTCAGGAGACCCACGACATGTCCGCAATCAACGGCCAATCCAGCAACGGCTCGATCCCCGTGCCCAACCGACCGCGCGCCGGCGGCGAGGTGGTGTGCGACGCCATGCTCGCCGCGGGCGTTGATGTCATTTTCGGAATGCCGGGCGGCGCGTCGCTGCCCTTCTACGACTCGCTCTACCTCTACCAGGACCGCATCCGGCACGTGCTGATCCGGCACGAGCAGGCGGCGGGCTTCGCCGCCAACGGCTACGCGCGAGCCTCCGGCAAGGTGGGCGTCGCTACCAGTACATCCGGGCCGGGCGCCACCAACATGGTGACGTGCATGGCCAACGACATGATGGACTCGGTGGGCGTGGTCTACATCACCGGCCAGGTGGCGCGTCCGGCCATTGGGTCGGACGCCTTCCAGGAAGCGGATGTCACGGGCATCTCGATCCCTATCACCAAGCACAGCTACCTGGTGATGGACGTGGACGACCTGCCGCGGGTGATGCAGGAAGCGTTTCACCTGGCGTCCACCGGGCGCCCGGGTCCGGTGCACGTGGACATCCCCAAGGACGTATTCCTCGAGACGACCACCGAGACCGCGCCCGAGGAGGTCAACCTGCGCGGCTACCGGCCGTCCAAGGCTGGCAACGCCAAGATGGTCCGGCGCGCGGCCGAGGTGATCAACGCCGCCGAACGGCCGATCATCATGGCCGGACACGGCATCGACATCTCGGGCGCCGCCGACGAACTGATGCACCTGGCCACGCGCGGAAATATTCCGGTGGTCAGCACGCTGCACGGCGTGGGCACGTTTCCCGAGACCCACCCGCTGTCGTTCGGGATGCTCGGCATGCACGGCTTGGCTTACGCCAACTTCGCCATGCGGCAGACCGACTGCATCATCGGCCTGGGCACGCGCTTCGACGACCGCGCCGTGGGCAAGGCCGACGAGTTCGGGCCGGGCGCGAAAGTCGTCCACATCGACATCGACCCCGCCGAGATCGGCAAGGTGCTGGAGACTGAGGTGCCGATCGTAGGGGACCTGCGGCTGACGCTGCAGCGCCTGCTGCCGCTGATCGAAGCGCGCGACCGCACGCCGTGGCTGGACCAGATGAACGGCTGGCGGCGTGATCATCCGTCGCTGAAGATTCCCGACAGCCCCGACTCCGTGCTGCCGCAGGAAGTCGTGCGGGCGATCTATGACATCTCGGGCGGCGAGGCGCGCGTGATCGCCGACGTGGGCCAGAACCAGATGTGGGCGGCCCAGCACTACTGGTACGAGCGTCCGCGCATGTTCTTCAGCGCCGGCGGGCTGGGGCCGATGGGATACGCGCTGCCGGCGGCCATGGGTGTGAAGCTGGCGGACGATTCGCAGGACGTCTGGTGCGTCACCGGCGACGGCGGCCTGCTGATCAACATCCAGGAGTTCAACACGCTGGCGGCCGAAGGTATCAACGTGAAGGTGGCGGTGCTTAACAACGCGCACCTGGGCATGATTCGCCAGTGGCAGGAGTTCTTCTACGAGGGCCGCTACATGGGATCCTTCCTGGACAACCCGGACTTCGCCAAGGTTGGCCAGGCGTTCGGGCTGCGCGGCGTGGGCGCCAGCTCGCGCGACGAAATGCACGACGCTATCGCCATGGCGCACGAGTACGACGGCCCGGTGGTGCTGGACCTGCACGTGGATCGGGTGGAGAACGTCTACCCGATGATTGTGCCGGGTACGGGCGTGAACAGCGTGATCGAGGACCCGCGATGAACGAGCCCCAAACGCACACGCTGGTGGCCACGGTGGCCGATCACCCCGGCGTGCTGACCCGAGTGGCCAGCCTGTTTCGCCGCCGCGGGTTCAACATTGCCAGCCTGGCGGTCGGGCATTCCGAGGAGCCGGGCTACTCGCGCATGACGATTGCCGTCGAAGGTTCGGCGGATGAAGTCAAGCAGTGCGAGAAGCAGCTGTATAAGCTGGTTGAGGTTGTCTCGGTGCGGAATCTGACCGGCGCGCCGGCCGTCATGCGCGAGCTGGCCATGATCAAGGTGCGGATCAACGCCAGCGAACGACCGGGTCTGGCCGAAGTGACGGATATCTTCCGCGGCGAGATCGTGGACGTGAGCAAAACGTCAATGATCGTGCAGATGACCGGCGGCCAGTCGAAGATTGACCGGTTTCTGGACGTGATTACCGAGTACCGGATCGAGGAGATTTCCCGAACCGGCGTGATCGCCATTGCGCGCGATAGCGTCGCCCCACGGAATGGACGTACGCGTGGATAGCAAGGTTCTCTACGAGGCCGACATCACGGCCGACGAGTTGCAGGGCAAGCGGGTCGCCGTCCTGGGCTATGGCAGCCAGGGGCACGCGCACGCGCTGAACCTGCGCGACTCCGACGCCGACGTGGTGGTCGGCCTGCGCCCGAATAGCGCCTCACGCGCGCGGGCCGAAGCCGAGGACCTGCTGGTTCTCGACGTTTCCGAAGCCGTGGACGCGGCCGAGGCTGTGATGCTGGCGCTACCTGATCAGGATCAGCCGCAGGTCTACGACGAGCAGATCGCGCCCGTGCTGCGCCCAGGCCACATGCTGCTCTTTGCCCATGGCTTCAACATTCACTACGGGCAGATCAATCCGCCGCCCGAGGTGGACGTGGCCATGGTTGCGCCCAAAGGCCCGGGGCACGTCCTGCGCGACCTCTTCGTGGAGGGCGTGGGGGTTCCGGGGCTGGTGGCCGTGCATCAGGACGCGACCGGCCGCGCACGAGACGTGGCGCTGTCGTACGCCAAGGGGATCGGCTGCGCCAAGGCCGGCCTGATCGAAACGACATTCCAGGACGAGACCGAGACCGACCTGTTCGGCGAGCAGGCGGTGTTGTGCGGCGGCGTGACGGCGCTGGTGAAGAACGGCTTCGAGACGCTGGTCGAGGCCGGTTACGACCCGCGCCTCGCGTACTTCGAGTGCCTGCATGAGCTCAAGCTGATCGTCGACCTGATCTATCAGGGCGGCATCAGCTACATGCGCTACTCGATTAGCGACACGGCCGAGTACGGCGACCTGGTATCCGGGCCGCGCGTGGTCAACGCCAATTCACGGGCCGCGATGGAGGGGATCCTAGAGGACGTGCAGAACGGGGAATTCGCGCGCCGCTGGATTCTCGAGAATCAGGCGGGGCGTCCCGCGTATAATGCTCTTCGGAACCGCGACCTCGAACATCCAGTCGAGGTGGTGGGTCGCGAGCTTCGCAGCATGATGGATTGGCTTCCCAAGACGCGCGAATGAACCGCAGGTAACGCACGAACAATGCGCAATATGCAGGTGACGTCCAGCCTCGCGCTTCCCGGCCCCTCCCGTTAGCGGAGGGGAACCCCAGGATATCCCGCGGCTGCACGCGCGGCCGCCCATGACCTAGCTGAGGAAGCTGTCACCATGCGGAACGTCCGCATCTTCGACACCACCCTGCGCGACGGCGAGCAAGCTGCCGGCGGCGCGCTGACCATCGACGAGAAGCTGGAAATCGGGCGTCAACTGGCCCGCTTGAACGTTGACGTGATCGAGGCCGGGTTTCCGTTCACGTCGCCCGGCGACTTCAAGGCCGTGGACCTGCTGGCCCGCGAACTCCGCAACGTCGAGATCGCGGGGCTGAGCGGCTTCAAGCGCGAGCAGATCGATACGACCTGGGACGCACTGAAGTCGGCCGCGCGGCCGCTGCTGCACGTTGTGATCTCGACCAGCGACATCCACCTGCAGCATCAACTGCGGGAGCGCCGCGAGGTCGTGATCGACCTGACTCGCGACTCCGTGGGCCACGCGCGCACGCTCACCGACCACATCGAGTTTTCGGCCATGGATGCCACGCGGTCCGACCTGGACTTCGTCAGCGAGGTCTTCAGCGCCGCCATCGAGTGCGGCGCGACGGTCGTGAACTTCCCCGACACGGTGGGCTACGCGCAGCCGGCCGAGTTCGCCGAGATGGTGCGCTACGTCATGGATCAGACGCGCGGCATCGAGGATGTCGTGTTGTCCGTGCACTGCCACGACGACCTGGGCCAGGCCGTGGCCAACTCGCTGGCGGCGGTCAAGCACGGGGCGGCGCAAGTGGAATGCACGATCAACGGTGTGGGCGAACGGGCGGGCAACGCCTCGCTGGAAGAGATCGTAATGGCGCTGCGCACGCGCGGCGACTACTACCAGGCCGATTCACGGCTGGTCACGACGGAACTGGCGCGTACGAGCCGCCTGGTTTCGAACTACATGGGCATGGTCGTGCCGCCCAACAAGGCCGTCATCGGCGCCAACGCGTTTGCCCACGCATCCGGCCTGCACCAGGACGGGATGCTGAAGGAACGCACGACTTACGAAATCATGAATCCGTCGGATGTCGGGTTGGACCAGAGCAGCATCGTCCTGGGTAAGACGTCAGGCCGGCACGCGTTTCGCGACCGGCTACAGCGCATGGGGTACGAACTGCCCGACGCGGATTTCCAGAATGCCTTTCAGTCGTTCAAGGAAATTGCCGACCGCAAAAAGACGATTACCGACCGCGACCTCGAGGCGATCGTCCAAAACGAACAGCGTCGCTCGTTTCACCAGACCTTCGAGCTGCTGCACGTGCAGGTCAGCACCGGCACCGGGTCCATACCGACCGCGACCGTGCGGCTGCGCTCGGACAGCGGCGAAGAGCTCTTCGACGCGGCCATTGGCACGGGTCCAGTCGACGCGATCTACCGAGCCATCAACCGCCTGGTGAAGGTGCCTAACCAGCTCACGGAGTTCTCGATCAATTCCGTGACGGAGGGCATCGACGCGATCGGCGAGGTAACGATCCGCATCGAGAGCAACGCCAAGACTTTCAGCGGGCATGGCGCGGATACCGACATCCTGGTCGCCAGCGCCCAGGCGTATGTCAACGCGCTGAACCGTCTGCTGGCCGGGCTGGGCAAAGGCTGGTCAACAACACCCGAAGCCACGCTGCTGGTCGACGCGTCGGGCGTTCCCGGGATTTAGGAGGCGACATGGGCCGAACGCTGCTCGACAAAGTCTGGGACGCCCACACGGTGCGCGAACTGCCGAATGGGCAGACCCAGCTGTTCATCGGCCTGCACCTGGTGCACGAGGTCACGAGTCCCCAGGCGTTTCAGATGCTGGCGGAGCGCGGATTGTCCGTGCGCTACCCCGACCGCACCTTCGCCACGGTGGACCACATCATCCCCACGGATGGATCCCGGCGACCGTATGTGGACGGGATGGCCGAGCAGATGTTCGTGGCGATCGAGCGCAACCTCGAACACACCGGAATCCCGTTCTTCGACCGCTCGACGGGCCGCCAGGGCATCGTGCACGTGATCGGGCCGGAACTGGGGCTGACCCAGCCCGGCATGACGATTGCCTGCGGCGACAGCCACACGAGCACGCACGGCGCGTTTGGCGCGATTGCGTTTGGGGTGGGCACCTCACACGTCCGCGACGTGCTGGCCACGCAGACCATGTCGGTGGCCAAGCCGCGCTGCCGGCGCATCACCGTGAGCGGGGCGCTGGCCGATGGCGTGTACGCCAAGGACGTGATCCTGGCGATCATCGGGCGGCTGGGCGTGCAGGGCGGCGTGGGCTACGCCTACGAATACGCCGGTGACGTCTTCGACGCCATGTCGATGGACGAGCGCATGACGGTCTGCAACATGTCCATCGAAGGCGGAGCGCGCGTGGGCTACGTCAACCCGGACGAGACCACCTACGCCTACGTCGAAGGCCGGGAGTACGCCCCGAAGGGCGATGAGTTCGAGCACGCTCGGCGGTGGTGGAGCGACGCGGCCTCGGACGCGGACGCCGCGTACGACGACGAGACGCACATTGAGGGCGAGTCCATCGCGCCGATGGTCACCTGGGGCGTCAACCCAGGTCAGGTCGTTGGCGTGGACGAGCTCATCCCGTCGCCGGACGACGTGGAAGGTCTCGACCGGCGCTCGATTCAGGACGCCCTGGATCACATGAAGCTGTCGCCGGGCGCGCCAATTGCCGGAACGCCGATCGACGTGGCGTTCGTGGGGTCCTGCACCAACAGCCGTCTCTCGGACCTGCGCGAAGCGGCGCGCGTGGCCGAGGGCGGGCGCGTCCCTTCGCACGTCAAGGCGCTGGTGGTGCCGGGCTCGCAGCGGGTCCGGGCCGAGGCCGAGGCGGAGGGTCTGCATGAGATCTTCCGAGCGGCCGGATTCGAATGGCGTGACGCCGGGTGCTCGATGTGCCTGGCCATGAACCCGGACAAGTTGGTAGACGATCAGGTCTGCGCGTCGTCGAGCAACCGCAATTTCAAGGGCCGCCAGGGCAGCCCGCTGGGCCGGACGCTGCTGATGAGCCCAGCCATGGTTGCCGCCGCGGCGGTGGCCGGCGAGGTGACCGACGTGCGCGCGCTGACGGCGAACTGAGGGAGAAGCCGATGTCTGACGACGCACGCATCCACCACGTCGCCGGAAGGGGAGTTCCGGTGCGCGGCAACGACATCGACACCGACCGGATTATCCCGGCGCGCTATCTGCGCGAGATCACGTTCGAGACGCTGGGGCCGCACGCCTTCGAGGACGAACGCCGGCAACTCAACGGCAAGCATCCGTTCGACGACGCCCGCTTTGCCGGCGCCAGCATCCTGGTGGTCAACCGCAACTTCGGCTCAGGCTCCAGCCGCGAACACGCGCCGCAGGCCCTGAAGCGACGGGGCATAGGCGCCATCGTGGGCGAGAGCTTTGCCGAGATCTTCTTCGGGAACTGCACGACCATCGGCGTGCCCTGCCTAACCCTGCCGGCGGCACAGATTGAGTCGCTGCAAAGCCTGATCGAAGAGGCGCCCGAAACGCAGGTGGCGATTGACGTTGCCAGCGGGGCGATCACCGCCGGCCAAGCCACCTATCGCGCCGAATTGCCGGCGTCGGTTCGGCAGGCGTTCGTCAGCGGGGGGTGGGACGCTTTGTCATCGCTGCTCGAGTCGGGCGACGCAATAAGCGCCGTCTACGAACGGTTGCCCTACATCCGCAGCTGGCCCGCTCGGTGAAGGATTGGCGGATCGTCGTCACCCCGGGCGACGGTATCGGCCCGGAGGTGACGGCGGCCGGCGCGGAAGTGCTGGACTACACCGCCGGACGCTACGGGATAGGGCTGACACAGGTTGAGCGCCCGCTGGGCGGCAACAGCATCGACCGGTTTGGCGAGCCCTGTACCGACGAGGTGCTGCAGGACGCGCTGGATGCGGACGCCGTGTTTCTGGGCGCCGTGGGCGGTCCGAAGTGGGACGACCCGCACGCCGAGTTCACCCCGGAGGAAGGGGTGCTGCGGCTGCGCAAAGGGCTGGGCCTCTACGCGAACGTTCGACCCGTGCGGGTCTACGACGCCCTGGTCGACCAGTCGCCACTACGACCCGAAGTCGTGCGCGGGACCGACCTGGTGATTCTTCGCGAACTGACGGGTGGGCTGTACTTCGGCGAGCCGAAGGAGATGCGGTTCATCGGCGGGGAACGGGGCGCCGTGGACACGCTGGCTTATACAGAGAGCGAGATTCGACGGATCGTGGAGCGCGCCTTCGAATGGGCGGCCGGGCGACGGCGCAAGGTGCTGTCCGTGGACAAGTTCAACGTGCTGGTGACCGGACGATTCTGGCGTGACATCGCCAATGACGTGGCGGCGCAGCACCCGGATATCGAGTACGACACGATGCTGGCAGACGCCTTTGCCGCGGCGCTGGTACGGCAGCCGACCGCGTGGGACGTGGTCGTCACCGAGAACACGTTTGGCGATTTGCTGAGTGACGAGGCGGGCGTGTTCACCGGATCGCTGGGCATGCTGCCCTCGGCCAGCCTGGGCGACGAAGGTCACGCGCTCTACGAGCCAGTACACGGCAGCGCGCCCGACATCGCCGGGCGGGGCATTGCCAACCCGTTGGGTACAATCCTGAGCGTGGCGATGTTGTTTCGCCACTCGTTCGACCAGCCGCAGGCGGCCGCGGCAATCGAGTCGGCCGTCGAGCAAACACTGAACGACGGATTCCGAACCCCGGATATCGGCGAGGAGGGCGCGCGCCTCGTGGACACCACGTCCATGACCGCGGCGGTCATTGCCCGCATCGAGGGCCCCGCCGCCGGCTGACAGGCATATCCAACGTCTCGCGGGTGGCCGGCGTGCCGCCCTGCACGTACCCGAACCTGAACCCGCCGAGACCCGACTGATCTCCATGCAAGTTTCGTTGTACGACACGACGCTGCGCGACGGCGCGCAGACGGAAGGCATCTCGTTCTCGACCGAGGACAAGCTGCGCATCGCCCAGCGGCTGGACGCGTATGGGGTGCACTACATCGAGGGTGGGTTCCCCGGCTCGAACCCCAAGGACCGGGAGTTCTTCCGTCGCGCGGCCGAGATGTCCTGGCGGCAGGCGCGCATCAGCGCGTTTGGCGCCACGCGCTACAAGGACCGCGACGTGGCCGACGATCCCACGGTGGCCGCGCTGCTGGCGTGTGACACCCCCGCCGTCACGATCGTGGCCAAGTTCTCGCGGTTCCAGGTCGAATCGGTGCTGGAGACAACCACCGACGAAAACCTGGCGATGATCCGCGACACCGTGGCGCATCTGAAGGCGGCAGGGCGCGAAGTGTTGGTGGACGCCGAGCACTTCTACGACGGCTTCCGCCAGGATCCCGCCTACTCGCGCGCCTGCGTCGAAGCCGCTGCCGAGGCCGGGGCGGACTGGATCATTCTCTGTGACACCAACGGCGGGGCCCTGCCGGCTGACGTTGGCGAAGCCACGCGAGCCGCGCGCGAGTGGACCGAGGTCCCAATCGGCGTCCACATGCACAACGACGCCGATTTGGCGGCGGCCAACACCCTGGCCGGCGTGGCGGCCGGTGCACTACAAATCCAAGGGACGATCAACGGGTTCGGCGAACGCTGCGGCAACGCCAACCTCACGACGCTGATCCCAACCCTGCAAATTAAGCTTGGCCACCTGTGCGTGACGCCGGACCAGCTTCGCCAGACCACCGAGCTATCGCGCTACGTCGGCGAACTGGCCAACACTCCGCCCAGCGCCTTCATGCCGTACGTGGGCCACAGCGCGTTCGCGCACAAGGCCGGGTACCACGGCAGCGGGATGCGAAAGCACGCGCAGGCCTACCAGCACGTTGATCCGGCCACCGTGGGAAACGAGCGGCGCATCCTGATTTCGGAACTGGCCGGCCGCAGCAACATCGCCGAACGTGCCCGCGGGCTTGGCTTGAGCACCGACGACGCCGGCGTCAGCGAGGCGTTGGCCGCGGTCAAGGACCTCGAAGAGCGCGGCTACCAGTTCGAAGGCGCGGAAGCGTCGTTCGAACTGCTGCTCCGCCGCCTGCGCGGCGATTACCGCTCGCCGTTCGAGTTCGTGGACTTCCTGGTGCTGGCCGAGACCCGCGGCGGCCGCGAGATGCTGTCGGAAGCCATGGTCAAAATCCGCGTCGGCGAGGAGATCTTCCACACCGCCGCCGAAGGCAACGGCCCCGTCAGTGCGCTGGACCACGCGGCCCGCAAGGCGCTGGAGCGATTCTTCCCGGCCCTGCGCGAGATGCACCTGGTCGACTACAAGGTCCGCATCCTTGACTCGGCCTCGGCGACCGACGCCAGCGTGCGCGTGCTGATCCAGTCAACCGACGGCTCCCGCGAATGGGGCACGGTCGGCAGCTCGGCCAACATCATCGAAGCCTCGTGGCTGGCCCTGAAGGACAGCTACGAGTACGCGCTACTGGAGAACGGGACGAACAGCGCAGGCTGATGCCCGCGGGCCATCGGGCTAAGATGGCGCTTGTGGACCATCGTTCATAGGTGGGCGGGTACAGGAGTCAACGGCGTGACGCCGGAGCTGATCGGAATTCTTAGCGTGGGCGTGGCGCTGGCGGCGCTGATTGTCGGCATGACGGTGCGGCTCAGCGGCCGCATGGATCGGCTCGACGACCGTCAAGTTGCCCTTGAAGCACAACTCGCCGGATTGACAGCGCAGTTCGCCGGATTGACATCGCAGTTCGCCGGGTTGACAGCGCAGTTTGCCGGGTTGACAGCGCAGTTTGCCGGGTTCGAAAAACGGTTCGCCGCGTTGGAAGCAAAGTTCGCAACCCTGCAAGCACAGTTTGCAGAGATGAAGGTGCAGTTCGCGGGGTTGGACGCGCGTCTTACGGTCGTGGAGTCGCAGATCGCCGCTTTGCAGTCGCAAGTCACCGAGTTGCACGCTCAGAGCTCGGCGGTCGAACAGCGACTGGCGTCCGTGGAACTCGGCCAAGCCCGGCTTGAAGGTGTGCTGGAAGGCCTGATCGTGGGTCTCCGCAACGGGCCACCACAAAAAGAGGCGGCGGCCTAGCGCGCCGAGCAGGGCGGGGACCCGGCGCTCGCGTGACGGTCGGTGGACGGGTTAGGCCAGGCGAATCAGTTCCGTCGTGACCTGCGCGCTCGCCCGCAGCTGGTCGTGCGGCATGTACTCGCGTACCGAGTGCACGTCGATGTAGCCCATGCCCAGGCAAACCGAGGTGATGCCCTTCTCGTTGAACTCGTGCGCGTCGCTGCCGCCGCCCGTGCTCACGTGCTGCGGCGCCAGCCCGGCGGCCGCAATGGCGGCGTCGGCCAGTTCAACCGCCGGGTCTTCGTCGTCCAATTCGTAGGCCGTGTAGAACGTATGCGTCTCGATGTCCACCTCGCCGCCAAAGTCCACCGCGGCCTGCTGCGCCGCTGCCACGATGTCCGCCACCTGCAGCTCCAGCCGGTCCTCTGAAAGGCTGCGGGTCTCGACCGTCGCCTTGGCTTCCGGCGCCACGATGTTGTACGCCTCGCCGCCGGACACAATGCCCACGTTAGCCGTGGTGATCTCGTCCACCCTGCCCAGCGGCATGAGGTCGATCGCGCGCGCCGCCATGCCGATGGCGCTGACTCCAAGCTCGGGCTCGAGGCCCGCGTGGGCCGCTTTGCCCCGAAACGTGAAGTTGAAGCGCCGCTGACCCGGTGCCCGCATGACCACGTTGCCAACTGGTCCGCCCGCATCCAGCACGAAGCAGCGGCGGCCCGCGACGTCGTTGGCGTCGAACGCCTTGGAGCCGATGTGGCCGACGTCTTCGCCAATAGTGAACAGCAGTTCCACCGGTCCGTGCGGCTGCCCCGACTCGTGGTAGGCACGCACCGCTTCCATGATGGCGGCAACCCCGGCCTTGTCGTCCGCGCCGAGAACCGATGAGCCGTCCGAATAGACGCCGTCGTCTTTCACCACCGGGGTCATGTCCGGCGTTGGCCTCACCGTGTCCATGTGTGCGTTGAGAATGATCGGGTCGCCGTCATTGCCGCGCGCCGGCCACTCGCCGATCAGATTCCCGTGCGGGTCCGAGCGCCACGAAATTCCTAGACCCTCCATCCGAGGCTTGATCTCCGCCACGACGCGTTCCTCGTCCCCGTAATAGCTATCCACGGATAGCAGGGCGACAAACGTGTCCAGCAGACGGTCGAAGTTGATGTCAATTGGTCGGGCGGTGGTGGTCATCGGTGAGTTCGTCTCAGGTCGCCAAGGCTGCGCGCATTGTGGCGCACCTGAGCACCAATCCGCGCCGTGGAGTCGGGACAAGCGACAGTCCCGCAGCTGAGCGGTGGATCCAAGCGTGGGCGACTATGCCACCAGAGATGTCCGCACCGGTTACGGAGGCTTAGCGGGGCTGCGGGCCGCGGCGGTGGGCGGTGTAGGTCCGGTTGGCGGTGGCTTCGATCCAGCCGGTGACGTGGGGGTGGGTGTTGAGGGCGGCGCGGACTGCGGCGAGTTGGTCTGGGGCGACCGTGTCGGTGGCGGTGAGGGCGGGCCAGCAGCGGGCGGTGGGGGGCGCGGCCTTGCGGCCGGCTCTTGCGTCCAGGAGCAGCTTGAGGACGTGATCAATGGTCAGGTGCGCGCCGAGGTCGACACCCAGAATCTCGGCGGCGAGTTGGGGTCGATGTACGTGGCGCTCGGCCAGGGGGCGTCCGACGGCGGCCAGGCAGGCGACTGGGATGACGAGCGTTGCGCCGGCCGGCATGGCGGGTTCGTGGGCGGCGGGCGCCTTGAGCAGGCGGCGGCGCGCGCCGTCCGCTTCCACGATCAGTACGTCCGCGCCCGCGGCGCAGAGCAGGTCCGGCGCCGACTCGGGCGGGATGCCGTCGTAGCGGCGCTGGCTGGGCGCGGCGGTGACCACGGTGATGACTGGATGAGCGTCCAGCGCCGCCGGAAGCTCGGCGTGCCAGCGATTCGGCGGCGACACGAGCAGCTTGGGTGAGCGGGCCAGCGACGGGCGGTGGATGGTTGTGGATTTGGTCGTCACCACGCGCAGGCCGCGCCGCGCCAGGGCCAGGGCCAGGGCGAACATGCTGGTGGTCTTGCCACCGGCACCGACGATGGCCGCGATGTCGCCGGGCTCGAAGATGTCGGCGAGCAGGCAGGGGGATGCGTTCAGGGAGGTCATGGGCTGGACCTGTGCAACCGGCACTGGGCGTCACGTTGGGCGGCCGCCGGGTGTTGTTCAGACACCGCACGTACACTGCGAGCGGGTTTCCTTGAACAGGGGTTGTGCATGCCCTGCGCGTTAATCACGGGCATTACGGGTCAGGACGGCTCATATCTAGCGGAATTTTTGCTGGAGAAAGGCTACACAGTCGTCGGCGTCGTACGCCGCACCAGTACCGAGAACAACGGCCGTATCCAGCATTTGCAGGACGACCTGGTATTGGAAGCGGGCGATCTGCACGATCAGTACTCGCTGATCGAGATCATGCAGCGGCACCGGCCCGACGAGGTGTACAACCTGGCGGCGCAGTCCTTCGTTGCGGCCTCGTGGCGGCAGCCGGTGCTGACCGGGGAAGTGACAGCGCTGGGCGCGACCCGAGTGTTGGAAGCCATCCGCGCGGTGGATCCCACGATCAAGTTCTACCAGGCGTCAAGCAGCGAGATGTTCGGCGAGGTCCAGGAATGGCCGCAGCGCGAGTCCACCCCGTTCTATCCGCGCAGTCCCTATGGTGTGGCGAAGCTCTACGCGCACTGGATCACCGTCAACTACCGCGAGAGTTATCGAATGTTCGCCTGCTCGGGGATCTGCTTCAACCACGAGTCGCCGCGGCGCGGAATGGAGTTCGTGACCCGCAAGCTCAGCTATTCGGCGGCGCGCGTGCATCACGAGGTGGTTCAGAACGTGCCCTTCGGCGACCTGTCCACGCGACGCGACTGGGGCTATGCGCCGGACTTTGTGCGCGGCATGTGGCTGATGCTGCAGCAGGACGAGCCCCGCGACTACGTGCTGGCGACGGGGGCAACGCATTCGGGTCTGGAGCTTGCCGACCTGGCGTTCGGCCACCTGGGACTTGACGCCCGGGACCACATCACAACCAGCGAGGACCTGCTGCGTCCGGCGGAGGTGCATCGCCTGATCGGCGATCCCTCGGCCATTCGCAACGACCTGGGTTGGGAGCCATCGGTCACGTTTGAGGAACTGGTCCGCCTCATGGTCGACGCGGATGTCGACGTCGTCGCCGATGAAGTCGCACACGCCGAAATGGCGGCCAGCCGCAGCGCGGGCTGAGCCTGGCGAAAACGGTGTCAGGCGCGGTTCTTGTCACCGGAGCGGCCGGTTTCATCGGGTCGCACACGGTGGCCGCGTTCTGTGACGCCGGTTGTGAGGTGGTCGCGGCGTCGCAGGGCGGGGATCTCGAGGCCGGGTTCGAGGCGCTGGACTTGCGGGACGCCGACCAGGTCGAGGACGTGGCGGCACGTGTCCGGCCGTCGGTCGTGGTGAACCTGGCAGCGATTGCCAATCCGGGCGAGGCCCAGGCCAACCCGCTGCGCGCGTACGACGTGAACGTGCTGGGTCAGTTGCGGTTGATCCAGGCCATGCTGCGGTACGCGCCGGCGGCTCGGCTGGTGGCCATGAGCAGTGCCGAGATCTACGGCCGGATCGAGACGGGCGAGTTGGTCACCGAGGAAGCGCCATTGCGGCCAGCGTCGGTCTATGCGGCGACCAAGGCGGCGGCGGACCTGCAGGCGCTGCAATACCATCTGTCCGACGGACTGGACGTGGTGAGGTTGCGCTTGTTCGGCAGCGTTGGACCGGGACGCTCGGCCGAGTATTTCCCGGGCCGCCAGGTGCACTGCGTAGCGGCGATTCTGGATGGTCGGGCCGAGCCGGTCGTGCCGACCTACAGCCTGGCCGGCGCTCGCGACTACGTGGACGTGCGCGACGTCGCGCAGGCCGTCGTGGCTGCGGCGGATCGAGGTCGGCCGGGTGCCGCCTACAACGTGGCAACCGGACAGGCCCGGCCACTGCGCCGGATGGTGGAACTGTTGATCGAGATAGGCGGCGTGGATGCTGAAATCCACGAAGAGCGGCGGTTGCCGCCGGGACGCCATGGCGCGGTGGTGGCCGGTGACGCGACCCGGCTGCGCGAGGACACCGGGTGGCGGCCGCGGATCGGCTTGGACGAATCCCTCCGCGATGCGCTGGCCGAGGCCCGCCAGGCCGTCGCGGCTCGGCCGGACGCTTAGGATGGCGCCTCTGGCCGAAACCCCTATCCGCTTCGGGACCGACGGCTGGCGCGCCGTGATCGGCGGCGACTACACCTTCCGCAACGTTGGTCGGGTCGCGCAGGGGTTTGCGACATTCGTGCGGCGCAACTGGCGCTGGGAGCGCGGGATCGTGGTGGGCTACGACCGCCGCTTCGGTTCCGAGCGGTTTGCCGCGCACGTGGCGTCGGTGCTGGCCGGCAACAATATCCAGGTGCACCTCGTGGACACGCCCTGCCCGACGCCGGTGGCCGCCTTTAGCACCGCGAATCTGCAAGCGGCCGGCGCCGTGATGGTTACCGCCAGCCACAACCCGCCGGCGGACAACGGCTTCAAAGTCCGCACGGCCACCGGAGCGGCCGTGGCGCCGGACGCGCTGGCCGAAATCGAGGCTGCCGTTGCGCGGGTGGACGGCGACGCTGTCGGCTGCCTGGACGAGGCCACGGCCGTACGCGCCGGCCTACTTCGCAACTTCAGCCCGGACGCCGCGTACCTGGACCACGTGGCCAACCTGGTGGACCTGGAGGCGCTGCGCGCGCGCGACATGCGGGTGGTGGTGGACGCGATGTACGGCTCGGCCGCCGGATGGCTGCCCCGCATCCTGACAGGCGGGCGGCTCGATGTAACCGAGATCCACAGCGACTGGAACCCGCGGTTTCCGGGTCTGGCGCGGCCGGAGCCGATTCCGCCACAGACGGACGAGGTCGCCGCGGTGGTCCGCGATACATCGGCCGCGGTCGGAATCGTGACCGACGGTGACGGCGACCGCCTGGGAGTCGTGGACGAACACGGCGAGTTCGTGGATCAACTACGCATCATCGGCTTGCTGGCGTATTACTTCCTGGAGCACCGGGCGATGCGGCAGCCGCTGGTGAAGACGCTAACGACGACGTCGATGTTGGAACGACTGGGCCAGCTGTACGACGTCCACGTGGAGGAAGTCGGCGTCGGCATGAAGTTCGTGGCCCCGGCCATGCGGGATCTCGACGCCGTGATGGGCGGCGAGGAAAGCGGCGGGTACGTGTTCCAGCCGCACATGCCCGAGCGCGACGGCGTAGTCGCCGGGCTGTATTTCCTGGACCTGATGGCGCGTGAAGGCAAGACGCCGACGGAACTGGTGGCGCTGCTGTTCGAGAAGCTGGGGCGCGAATACCACTACGCGCGGTACGACCTGGACTTCCCGGCCGAGGCCCGACCGGAAATAGAAGCGAAGGTGACGGCCTGGCTGCCGGACGCCATTGACGGGTCGACCGTCCTGCGCCGGAACGACATGGACGGGTTCAAGTACTACCTGGACGACGAGAGTTGGCTGCTGATTCGCTTCTCGGGAACGGAGCCGCTGCTGCGGGTCTACACGGAGACCACTTCGGCGGAGCGCGTGGCTACGCTGCTGAATCTCGGGGCGCGCGCGGCCGGGGTGGAGGTTGGATCCGCATGAGCGATCAGAACGTGACGATCGTGACGAAGCCCTGGGGCCGCGAAGTGATCTATGCCTCGACCGAGTTGTATATCGGCAAGATCATCGAGATCAACACCGGCGCGCGGCTGAGCCTGCAATACCACGAAGCGAAGGACGAGACGATCTACGTGCTGGACGGGCGGTTGCGGCTCGTGATTGGCGACTCGGCCGAGGCGCTAGAGACGCGCGACCTGGATGAGGGCGCCAGCGTGCGGGTGCATACCGGCAAGGTGCATCGCTACGAGGCGCCGCATGGCGACGTGCGTGTGCTAGAAGTCTCCACACCGCACCCGGATGACGTGGTGCGGCTGGTCGACGACTACGGACGCGAGGGAACGTCCGCGCCCTAACGCGCATTCCGGACGGCCGTCCTACGGCGCTCCAAGGCTAGGGCGAAGGCTTCGGCCACCAGGTAGATGGCGGCAACGGCCGTCCCGACCAGCAGGACGGTCAAGACCATGCGCGGCGTGTCGTGTGCGAGGGCGTAGCCGACGACGGTCCCTGCCAGCACGACGGTCAGGCCAATCCACACGCGCAGACGCCCGGCCCCGATGTGCAGGCTGGCCGTGACTGCCGCGATTGCCAGCAGGGCCGCCGCCGCCACGTAGAGCGGCAGAAGTTCGGCGTACGGTGGATAGCGGTCGCCGAAGATCAGCCCGTACACACCTTCAGGCCAGGTCAGGATGACGAGAGCCGATCCCCCTGAAACGGCGGCCATCAGCACCAGGCTTGCCAGGTAGGCGCGCATGATGCCCGCGCCGGCCGCGGCCCGCCAGACCACAAACGGCAAGAGCACCATGCCAACCATCATTCCGCTCCAGAAGACAATCCGACCGATCAGCGCAAGCGCCGCGTACGCAGCGGCTTCATCCGGGCTGAAGAAGGCTTTGACCGCCAGCACGTCCAGGTGCAGCAGACCGGCCAGCGCGAAGAGAATGAGCGCCACGCGCACGTGGTCTGCAATTCCGAGCGGCGACGCATCCCGCTCGGCGGGGCGCTCAGGGCGATTCAGGACTCGGCGGGCGCTCAGCCAGCCGAAGACGATGCCGCCCAGGCCCGACGCCGGGCTTGCCAGCAGGGCGCCGGTGGCGCCGCCTCCGGCCAAGACCGTCGCGGCGCCGACCACCAGGCGTCCCAGCCCGTGCGCGGCCAGGGCGTAGCCGAGACCGACGAAATCGCGTGCGCCCTGAGTAATGCCGCGCACCACCGGTTCGAAGGTCAGGGCGCCCGCGCCGATTCCCGCCACGACCACCGGCCAGGGCGAATCGAGCCGGAGTGCGGATTGGATGAGCGGCGACGCGGCAGCGATGGCCAGCGCCAGGAGAAGGGAGACCAGGCCGGTCCAGCGCACGATGGCTCGCGTCGTGGCCCGCAGCTCGGCGAGACGCCCCAGCGCGACCAGTTCGGCGGCGCGACGCGCCACGAGCGTCTGGACGACCTGCGCGGGCGTTACCAGTAGCGACAGCGCGCCTAGCACGGCAAAGGCCTCGGCGTAGGCCCTCGGTTCCAGCCCTCGGGCCATGATGAGCTGAAACGCAGAGGTCGCGGCGCTGCCAACCAACAGGAACGGCGCCAACCGGCCGTTGTCCCGAAGGATCGTCCGAACGATGCGCGGGGCCGACGCTGAAGCGTCGATCCGAGAGACGTCGAAGCTGGTGTTCAGTCCTTGTAGTCGTCGCGGGCCGGGCTCCAGGCCTCGATCAGGAAGCAACGGCCGGTGGCCGTCGCCTCGTGGGGCACGCCGGACGGCACGACCCAGCAACTGCCCGGTTCGATGGAATGGATTTCGCCGCCGATGTTGAGGTCAAACGTGCCCTCAATGCAGTAGCCGATCTGTTCGTAGACGTGGTCGTGCAGGGGCACGACGCCGCCTTCCTCAAGGTGAATCTCGGCCATCAGCATCGAGTCGCCCCACAGCATGGTCCGGCGGCGGACTCCGGGCATCATGTCGACGAGGGGGCGGTCAGTTCTGGAAGTTATCGGCACGCTCAGTCTCCCTGGCAGCCACGGTTGGCGCATTGTCGCAAGCTGCGGCGATTCGTTGGGTTATTTGGTCGGCGGACGGTCGAGGGCGCGGCGGATCAGGTCCAGACTGGGTTCCTGGCCATCGACCTGCAACTTGGGCCAGTCACCCTTGAGGCCGGTCTCGGAGGAGAGGCAGACAATTTCGGCGTCCGGGTCCAGCAAGCCATCCCGCGCCAGGCGGGCCGTGACCGCCAGGGGAACGGCGCCGGTCGGTCCGACCCAGAGACCCTCGCTTTGGGCGAGCCGGCGTTGCATGTCCAGCGTTTCCTCATCTGACACGTCGCCGGCCAGCCCGTCCTGGTCGCGGATGCGGCGGAGCGTGAGCGCTCCCTTGGCGCCCATGTCGCCGACTGCGGTTCCTTCGGCTACGGTGTAGCCGATCGTCTTGGGCCGCAGTTCATCTCCAGACCGCCAGGCGACGGCGATGGTGTTGGCCTCGCTGGATTGCGCGGAGACGGGCCGCGGGACGCGGGCGATGCGACCGGTGGCCGCCAGGGCTGCCCAAGCACGCTGGCCCGCCAGCAGGGTTTCGCCCATCCCGACCGGATAGACGACCAAGTTGGGCGCGCGGTCGAGTTGCTCGTAAATCTCAAGGGCGATCGACTTTTTGCCTTCCTGCTTGAACGGGTTACGCGTGGCGCCGCCGTCGAAGAGCCAGCGACGGTCCACCGCGGCGTCGAGGTGCCGGATCATGTCGTCGTACACGCCCTCGTACCAGATCACGTCGCTGGCAACGCCGGCGATGTGGGACATCTTGGCGGCCGTGCTGCGCGTGTAACAGCAGACCACGCCGCGCAGGCCGGCCCGCGCGGCGTAGGTGGCAATGGATGAGGCGGCGTTGCCGGTGGAGACGACGCCGATCGCGTCGAAGCCGAACTGTCGGGCGCACGCCACGGCGGTCTGGCTGGAACGGTCCTTGACCGTCCCGGTGGGGTTGGAGCCGTCGAATTTGATCCAGAGGCGGCGGAGGCCGAGTTCGGCGCCGAGGCGTGGAATCCGGAACAGAGGCGATGGCTGCTCGCCCAATGTGACGAAGTGGGCGGCGTCGTGGACGGGCATCCAGGCGGCATAACGCCAAACGCCGGTTCGCTGCGGCTGGACCAGCGGCTCGTCGGCCAGCCGCTGGAGGTCGTACTCGATCTCCAGGAGCCCACCGCAGGCCTGGCAGGCCAGGCGGTATTCGAGCTGGTGGGACTGCTGACAGTCCACGCAGCGCAGGTTGGTGGCGGCGGATTCGGAGCGCACGGGGCCGGTCGGTGAATGGCGGGAAGCGATAGCGTACCTCCCCCGACGCGTCGACCGCCTCGCCGGCTTCGCCGGCGAGGCGGTGAGAAGGGAGGGAGCGCCCCGGGTTAGTTGAGGCTGTGTGTCAAGACTCGCGCGCTGCGTCGGGCGCAGCCGGCGCACTGGGTGGTGCCCGGCAACAGCTCGAGGCGGAGCGGCTCTATGTGGCCGCCGCACTCCTGACACTGGTCCGGGCTTTGGCCGCTGGGGAGCGCGTCAAGCACGTTGCTGATCGCCGCCCGCTGGTCACGTTCGGCGGCGTCGCGTGCGCTGTCGGCCAAGCCATCGATCTGCGTTTCGCTCATGGACACACTTTCGCGGGAGATTGCGGGCGGGCGGACCTTGCGACCAGCCCGCCCGCTGTGCCGCCAAGTCCTACGCGGACTCGATGGCGATAGTGGCGGCCCTGGCCTCCTCGGCCTTGGGGACGCGCACGGTCAGGACGCCGTTCTCGTAGCGAGCGCCCGCGCCGGCCGTGGTGGTGCGCACCGGCAGGGGGACGCGGCGGAAGAACCGGCCCGCGCGCCGCTCGCGGACGTGATAGCGGCTGCCGTCGGCCGGCTCGGCCTGTGAACCGTCGTCGTGCGCGCCCTGGATGATCAGGTCGCCGTCGGCGGTCGTGATCGAGATGTCCTCGGGCCGATAGCCGGGCACCGACGCCTGGACGACGACCGTGTCGTCCGTCTCCTCGATGTCCACGGGCGGCAGCCAGCCGGGCGTGTCGTGAAATGCCAGCCGGAATGGCCGGGCAAACCACTCGTCGTCGAAGAACCTGGGTGCACTCGCCTGGCGGCGAGCCTGCGGCCGCCAACTTCGGATAGCAAACGTCATCTGAAACCCTCCGTGCCATACGGTCAACTGCTGACGAAGGGATCATATGACTTGAGTCTAGTATTGTCAAGTTCTAAAGGCAGAATATCTGCGTGTCAATCGCGCAAGTCTGTCCGTCGGCTCGGTGCGGGCAGCCTAAGAGGCGGAGGCTGTGCGAAGACGTCGAGCGGGATGCGGTGTGGCGGTCAGACGCCTGAGGGCGCCACCAATCCGAGCCGGTCTGCCATCGCAGCGAACAGCTCCTGGACGCCTGGCGGGTAGGCGATGCCGTTAGTGGCCCTGTCCTCGAAGAGTTCCCATTCAGGCTGGCCGGGCATTTGCACCTTGGAGAAGCCGGGCGCGGGCGGCAGCGCATTCACGGCGCGGCTCTGTTCATCCATGGCCGTGCGGAAGTCGTCCAACGGCAGGAAGGCGCCGACGTCAACGGTCAGGAAGAACAGGCTGCCCCGCGGCACCCTCTTCTCTGGGTCGAGTGCGCCCTTGATAAGCGTGGCGCCGTCGCCGGAAAGAACGCCGGCCATTAGGTCGTGAACCAGACCGATGCCGTAGCCTTTGGGGCCGCCGGCGGGTAGCACGTAGGCGAGCTTGGAGGCGTCGGTGGTTGGATTGCCTTCGCTGTCGGTGGCGACGCCCTCTGGCAGAGTGCCTGTGGTGGTCCCCACCATGTGGAGTTTGTTGAGGGCATACGCGCCCGATGCCATGTCCAGCACCACGGGATGGGCCCCGTGGGTCGGAAAGGCCCAGGCCAACGGCGTGTTGCCCGTGGCGGGCTGCCGGCTGCCGGTGGCGAGCATGCAGGGGCCGGCCATGTTACTGGTGGCCAGACCGATCAGGCCGGCGTCGGCCGCCATCAGCGCCCAGTAGGCGGCGGCGCCGAAGTGGCCCGTGTCCGACACGGCCGCGACTCCCACGCCGCGGTCGTGGGCGATACCGATGGCGGCCTGCATGCCGGCGCGGCTCCCGAGCTGTCCCAGGGAACGGTCACCGTTCACCACGGCCGCTCCGGTGGAGTGGCGAACGCGAATGTCAGGCGTCGGGTTAACAGCCCCGGCTTGCAGAGCTTCGGTGTAGGCGGCCAGGAGCCGCGTCCCGTGGGAAAACACCCCGCGCAGATCCGCGTGGACGAGCGTCTCGACCACGAAGGCCGCGTCGTCGTGGGGGACGCCGGTCGCGTCCAGTGCGGCGGTTCCGAACGCGCGCATCGCGTCGGCCGGGATCCGCGCGCCGCCGGGGCCGTAGCTCAACCGGTCGCTCATGCGTCCCACTCCGGGTCCACGCCGTAGGCGCGGCCGGTTTCGGCCACCGCGTCCAGCAGCCCGCTGGGGTAGCCGATCCCGCGGTCGAAGGCGTCGGCGCGTTTGAGCCACTCAGGTTCGCCGGGAACCAGCACGCGGTTGAAGCCTTCGGCCGGACGCAGCGCGTGGATGGCGTCGATCGTGCGGTCCATCTCGGCGACGAACTCAGCCAATGGACGGAAGGCCTCAACGCGAATGGCGGCAAAGACCTGGCCGACAGTGCCCAGATGGTCGGGCTTTCGGTTCACGGCCGCGGTGGCGCCCGCCAGAATGCCGGACAGCGTCTCCATCACAATCCCCATTCCGAAGCCCTTGGGGCCGGCGAAGGGGTTCAACCAGACGAGCTGGTTTGGGTCGGTGGTGGGATTGCCCTCGGCGTCCACGCCGACGTCCGGGGGGATGGACTGCCCGGTGGCGGCGGCGACGCGAACCTTGCCCAGCGCCGAGAAGCCGACGGCCATGTCGGCCACAACGGGATAGTTTCGGCCAGCGGGAAGCGCCCAGGCGATGGGTCCGTTGGTCAGCGCGGGTGTGCGGCTGCCGAAGGCCAGGACGCCGGAGGCGCCCCCGCCGCTGCTGGTGACGAAGGCGATGCACCCGGCCTCGACGGCTTGGAGCGCCCAGTGCGCGGCCGGTCCAAAGTGGCGTCCGTTGTGCACGGAAACCATGCCAGCCGCGCCGTCTTTGGCCAGGTCGATGGCGCGTTGCATGCCGATCTGCGCCGAAACGGCACCGGGCGCGCCCTCGGCGTCGAGCACGGCGGTGGCGGGCCGTTCCCGCACCAGCCTGACGTCCGCGTCTGCCTTGACGAGGCCCGAGCGGATGTCAGCCGTATAGGGCGTGACGCGGGTCACGCCGTGGGAAAAGACGCCGCGCGCGTCGGCTTCCACCAGCACGTCGGCAATCTGGGCGGCGCGGTCTTCGGGTGCGCCGGCGGCGTGCATGACGCTGGTGGTAAACGCGCGCATCCGGTCCACCGGCACGCGCTGGCCGACGGCGGCTTGGGCGAAGTCGGCGCTCATGGGTTGGCGGCGTTCGAAGCGCGGATGGCTTCGCCGAGGATCTTCACGCCGGTGCGGATGTCGGCGTGCGGAGCGTGGCTGAAGGCCAGGCGAATCGCGCCGAGGTTGGCGCCGTCCGCGCGAAAGACGGAACCGTTGCGGACCAGCACTCGGGCGTTCTCGCAGCGCTGAATTACGTCCTGCACGAGTTCGGGTCGGCGGAGCGTGAGCCAGAAGAAGAAACCGCCGCCGGGTCGGATCCAGGTCGCCAGGTCGCCGACGTGTTCGTCGAGCGCGTCCAGCATGACGTCCCGCCGTTCGCGATAGATGTCCTGCAGGCGCGCGATCTGATCTTCCATGTGCTCGCGCATGAATTCCGAGGCCAGGGCAGATGAGAAGGGGCTGGTGCCGCCATCGGTCTTGAGCGGCAGGATGCGGTCGGCCAAGGGGGCCGACGTGAGAATCCAACCCAGCCGGATGCCGGCGCCGAGGATCTTGGAAAACGTGCCCGCGCGGATGACGAGGCCCGTGCCGCCGTCGAGTTGGTACATGGACGGGGGCCGTTCGCCGTCGTAGTGCAGTTCGTAGTAAGCGTCGTCCTCAAACACCGGCACGCCGTGGCGGTGGCACACCTCCAGCAACTCAAGCCGGCGCGCATGCGAAACGGTGGCGCCCATGGGGTTCTGAAAGGTCGGAATCGTGTAGAAGATGGCGGGCTGCCGGGTAGCGAAGAGCTCGTCAAGGGCGTCGGTCCGGGGGCCGTTGGTGTCCCAGGCCACGTGTGCGCCGTAGTCGCTGACGCGCCGAACGAACAGGGCGCCGAACGAGGCTTGGTCGAGGGCGATGATCTGGTCTTGGTTAACAAACGTGCGCAGCACCATGTCGATGGCCTGGCTGGACCCGTTGGTGATGATGATCTGATCGGGATCGACCTCAAGTCCCTCGAAGGCTCGCAGCTTTTCACGCACGACCTCGACGAGTTCCAGGCTGCCTTTGCGGCGACCGTACAAGAGGGCGTCGTAGTTTTCGGGAAGGGCGTGGCGGGCGGCCTCGACCATCTGGTCCAGGGGCAAGGCCTCATTGGCAGGTTCGCCAACTACCAGGTCCGCCACGATGTCGTCGGGCGCGCCGGAGGCCGAGACCATCCTGCCCGGAGCAACTCGACGGTGGGCCTCGTCGCTGAGGCAGCGTTCAAAATTGAAGGTGTTAGTCACGGCGCTGGCGGACGCATGACGGTCGGCTAATAGATGCCGCCCTCACTCATGAAGTCGTCTTCCGGCTTGGCGGCCACGGGAATTGGGCGGTTCTCGCACACGATCGCCTCGGTGGTCAACGTCATGATGCCGACGCTGACGGCGGCCCGAATGGCGGCGATTGAAATCGCCGCTGGGTCGATGATGCCGCGCGCATAGAGGTCCGTGTAGTCGCCCACGACGGCGTCCCACCCATGCCAGTCGGGAAGCTTACGCACGCGGTTGACGACGACCGAGGGGCTGGCGCCCGAGTTGCGCGCGATGCGCCGCAGCGGCGATTCCAGGGCGTCGACGATGATGCGCGCACCGACGGCCGCATCACCGGAGAGTTCTTCGCCAACGCGCGCGGCGGCGGTCTGCGCGCGCAGCAGCGAGGTGCCACCGCCGGGGACGATGCCTTCCCGCAAGGCCACCTTCACCGCGCCGACGGCGTCGTCGGCTTTGTCTTTCAGGTGGTTGATTTCCTGTTCGGTGACGCCGCCAACAGCCACGATACCCACGGCTCCGCCCATGCGGGCGATGCGGCGTTCGAGTTTCTTCTCGAAGTTGGGGTTGGTTTCTTCCTCAAGCTGGGCGCGTAGCTGATTCTGGCGGTCCTGGATGTCGGCCCCGTGACCGGCGCCCTCGAGGATGATGGTCGCTTCCCGGTTCGCGACGACGCGCTTGGCGAATCCCAGCCATTCCAGTGGGACGTCCTGCCAGCGGATGCCCAGGCTGCTCGACACAACGGTGGCGCCGGTGAGCACGGCCAGGTCTTCCAGGAGGTCGCGCATCTCGTCGCCGAAGGACGGGGACTGAATAGCCACGACGTTCAGGTTGCCGCGGAGCTTGTTCTGGAGCACAAAGGTCAGGGCGTCGCCTCTGAGGATGTTGGACACCAGCAGCAGGTTGCGGTTGTCGCTGGCGGCGACCTTATCGAGGATGCTGGTGAGTTGATCGGTTGAGAGGAGGTCCTGATCGGTGAGCAGGACCCGGGTGTTTTCGAGCGAGCCCTGCATCTTGTGGGTGTCGGTGACGAAATAGGGCGAGATCCAGCCCTTGTCGACCTGCAAGCCCTCGACGTAGCGGGGTTCCAGGCGCACGCCGCGGCGGTGATAGTCAACCGTGACGAGGCCGTCGCGCCCGACGCGGCTCATGATGTCGCCGACGATCTTGCCGAGTTCAGCGTCGTCGCCTGAAACGGTGGCGACGTGGCGGATCTCTTCGGTGTTTTCGATCGGTCGAGCCAGGTCGCGCAGGTGCTCGATGGCCGCGTCGGAAGCGCGCCGCAAGCCCTCGCGAAGGAGCATGGCGTTCGCGCCCGCGGCAATGTTGTAGAGGCCACGATGCACGATGGCCTGGGCCAGGACGGTGGCGGTGGTTGTGCCGTCCTCCGTCATGGCATTGGTCTTGGCGGCCGCTTCCTTCATGATCTGGATGCCCAGATCATGCAGGACGTTGTTCACCCGCTCGATTTCGTTGGCGACGGTAACGCCGTCGTTGGTGATCTGCGGGGGGCGCAGCGTTCGCGCGAACGCCACGTTCCGGCCGCGAGGCCCTAGCGTCGACCCTACGGTGTTGGCAACGATGTCGATGCCGGCACGCAGTGTCTCGCGGGCCTCGTGACCGAAGCGAACTTCCTTTTTCTCGGGCTTTGGAAGCTGGTCCCCAATCGTGCCCGGAACCTTAGGCAAGACGCCTCGCTAGCTGATGATGGCGAGGACGTCGCGCTCGCTGACGATCAGGTAGGCCTCATCGTCCAAGCGCAGCTCAGTCCCGGCGTATTTGGCGTAGAGGACTTTGTCCCCTTCTTTGACTACCAGCGCAACCGTCACGCCGTCGTCGTTCACGCGACCGGCGCCGACAGCCATGACGGTGCCTTCCTGGGGCTTTTCCTTGGCCGTATCAGGAAGCACGAGTCCACTCGCCGTCGTCGTTTCGCGGTCTTCCGGCTGAATCAACACGCGGTCGCCAAGCGGCTTGACCTTGGTCGCAACCGTGGCCATGCAATCTCCTCCGTGACAGTCCGACGCCAGATTGAATCTCTGCGTCGTGGTTGGGCGGTAGCTGCCGAGTCGTCTGGGGCAGCAGCACGACATGATAGCCGATGCCGTTGCCAGCGTCGCGACGGACGCGGACGATCGACTGCCTGATGGTACCCTACCGCCACTCGCGCCGCACCGGATATTTGTCGGATGCGGCTTGCGCACGTACCACCCACATGCGGGGAACTAGTGTGACGCTCAGCCAGGAGCCGAGAGCTCTCTCCAAACCGTACGACCTGCTGATTCGCGGCGGGACCGTGATCGACCCCGAGGCGGGGCCACCCGTGCGGGCCGACGTTGGCGTGGCCAACGGTCGTATCGCGGCGGTCGCATCCGAATTGCGCGGCGAGGCCGGCGAAGTCGTCGACGCGCGCGGCGCCTATGTCGTGCCCGGGTTGGTCGACTTTCACGTGCACGTGTACTGGGGCGCGACGATCTGGGGCCTGGAAGCCGACAAGATTGGCGCCGCGGGCGGGACGACGTCGTTCCTCGACACGGGCAGCGCGGGGGCAATCACGCTGCCGGGGCTTCGTCGCTATGTGATCGAGCCGTCGCGCACGCGCATTCGGGCGCTGGTGCACATCTGCACGGCAGGTCTGGTGACGCACCTGGGCGAGTTGCGCGACCCGCGCTATGTCGACATCGAAGGGACGGTTCGCGCGATCGAGGAGAACCGGGACATCGCAACGGGCGTGAAGATTCGCTACTCGGACGTGATCGTGGGCGAAGGCGACCAGGCCAAGGCCGCGCTGGACGCCGCAGTGGAAGCCGCCGAACGAGCCGGAGTCTGGCTGATGGTCCACATTGGCTACACCCCGGAACCGATGCCCGACGTGCTGGCCCGACTGCGGCCAGGCGACGTGGTGACGCACAGCTACACGCCGCTGCCGGGAGGCCTGGTGGACATTGAGTCACAGAACGTCTTGCCGGCTGCCGTTGAGGCGCGCGCTGGAGGGATCGAGTTCGACATCGGTCACGGCAAGAGCAGCTTCGGATGGAACACGGCGCGGACCGCGCTGGATTCAGGGTTTCCGCCGGACTACATCAGCTCGGATCTGCACCGCGGGTGCGTGCACGGTCCCGCGTTCAATCTGCCGAACGTGATGACCAAGTTCTGGCTGCTGGGTATGCCGCTGGAGGACATCGTGACGCGCTGTACGCTGCGGCCCGCTAAGAAGCTGGGACTGGACGCCGGCACATTGCGCGTGGGCGCCGAGGCCGATGTTGCGGTGCTGGCAGTCGACGAGGGACCGGTCACCCTGGTGGATTGCACCGGCGAGGAACGAATGTGGGACCGGCAGTTGCGCGCCACGCACACGTTCCGAGCGGGGGTTCGCCTGGATCCCGCGGAGCTCGGGCCGTCAGAGGAATTGCCGGTCGGAATCTCGTCGCGGCCGATGACCGGCGACTTTAACGCGTCGAACTAGTCTTCGAGGTAACGCGCCAGCGCAGTGAAGGCCCGGGCCAGTTCCAGGCCCTCGTCCTTATCCATGTGCATCACGAGGCCGCGGTCGAAGAGTTCCAGCGTGACCGTGCCGTGGGTGGTTTCCTCGGAGATGGCCACGGCGTCGCTCAGGTAGACCTCTTGAAACACGTGCTCATGCTGGTGGTCGCCGTTCGCTGACGTGCTGTCCACGTGATCAAACCCTCCGCCGCGGCTGTCCGGCCGTGCTTGTGAGTCTACTGAGGTTGCCTCGGCCGCGTCTGCGGGCCCGGGTGTGCCGGAGCGGATCGGCGCGGCGACGGCTATCGCCAGCGATCAGGCGGCGATGTACGGAATTGTGAAGGGGCCGCGGGGGAGAACGCAGGCGCGGCCCGAAGCGCCAACGAGTTCGCGGGTTCGCCGGGCCACGTCCGGGCACGGAACGCAGTGGGCAGCCCGGACCTCATCGTCGGTCAGCCCGTCGGCGCGCAAATGCACGGTGGCGTTGTCCAACACGCGCCCGAAAATCTGGTTTTGCCACTGGTCACCGCGGACCCGCGGCGCCTCCTGAATGGCCTGGACCATCGAACGCGGCGTCTTGTGTTCCCGCAGGATGTGAACAAAGTCGCCGTGTCCGGCGCCTTCGCGACATTCGGCGGCCATGACGATGTGGCCGCCGGGACGCACGATCTGGGCCGCCGCGTCCATCCCCTTGACGGCCTGGTACAGGTTGAGGTCCAGCGGATGGCCGCCGTTGGTGGTGACGACGACGTCGTAGGCCCGATCAACGGGCTGCATTGCGGCCTGGAGCGCCGCCTGACAGCCGGCGTCGTGCACGGCCTCCAGCGCGCCGGCAAAAATCCCGGTGATGGCGCCGTCGCCCGCGATGGTGACGTTGAGGCTGAACTCACAGCCGGCCAACCGTGCCGCTTCGCGCTGCTCGCGGTGGATCGGGTTGCCGGCCAGCGTGCCCCAGCCGGCGCTGGGGTGGCCGATCATCTCGGCGTCGTGGTTACGCAGGATGCTGGCTTCGCCCGCCACACCGGGCAGGACGAGTTTGGCCCCGCCGCTGAAGCCGGCGAAGAAGTGCGGCTCGATCAGGCCGAGGGTGATGCGAACGTCGGCGTCCAGGTAGCGGCGGTTGATGACGATGGGCCGTCCGGACGAGGTTCGGCCGATCTCGCGAAGACACGTCGAGTCGTGGGCGTCGTGGTTGCTGATGCGGAGGGTCCGCCGCAGCTCCGGGCCAAGCATGCGGTCGAGTTCGTCGTCGCGCGTGGGTCGATGCAGGCCGGTGGCTACGAGCACATCGATGCGGGCGGCAGCCTCGCCGCCGAGTTCGGCCAGTAGCGCTTCGAGCATGAGGCGGTTCGGCGCGGGCCGAGTGCTGTCGCTCATGACGACCACGATCGAACTGTCTGGAGGAACCAGGTCTGCCAACGGCGGACTGCCGATGGGGCGGCGCAGGGCTCTGCGCAGCGCCTGGCCCGGACTGGCAACGCGCGGCGGGTCGCGCGGCTCAATGACGTCCGCGTCCATGTCCAGGTCGACCGGCAGGACGCCGTCGCCGTAGGCTAGATCTACGCGCATGCCAGAGAACTCTCGAAAGTGTCGTCTGAGTCTAGGCCAGCGGGCGGGTTTCGCCGGGTTCTCGTGTTAACATAACGGTCCCCATCCGCTCGGTGAGCGTGGCGGGGCGCGCTCGAAAGCAAGCAGTGCGCGATCCGTCGCCAGGGAGTACGACGTTCGAATGCTTGTTACTCACCTGTGCCACTGATGCGCGTCACCGTGGACGATTTCGTCCAGCACCTGCAAACCGAGCGCGGCCTTGCCAAGAACACGCTGGCTGCGTATCGGAGTGACCTGCGGCAGTTTGAGACGTTCGTACGCAAGGCCGGGCACAGCGGCTGGGACATTCCGGCGCGCGTTGTGCGCGAGTTTATGACCGACCTGGTTCAGCGCGAGTACCGTCAGAGCTCGCGGGCGCGCAAGCTGGCGGCCGTGAAGGCCCTCTATCGCTACCTGCGATCGGTCGAAGCTGTCCCCGCCGATCCCACCGTTGGACTGGACGGCGCCCGGGTTGCACGGCGGCGTCCGCGAATCATTTCGACCGCGGAGGTCGAGCGCCTGCTGGCAGAGGCGGCGGACGCCTCCACGCCCGAGCGAATGCGTGACCGCGCGATGTTGGAAGCCCTGTACGCCACCGGGATGCGCGTGTCCGAACTGGTGGGGCTGGACGTGGACGACGTGGATTGCTGGGCGCGGGAGATTGTGCTGGGGCGGGACGGCGCCAGCGCGCGCACCGTGCCGCTGACGGAGCGGTCCGCGGAGGCGCTGCAGGCCTACCTGACCAACGGTCGCGAAAAGCTGCTTCGCCGGATCGACGAGCCGGCGGTGTTTCTGAACCATCGCGGCAACCGACTGACCCGCCAGGGGTTCTGGCTGATCGTGAAGGCCTATGCGCGGCGCTCGAACATCCAGACGCCCATTACGCCGCACACCTTGCGGCACTCGTTCGCCGCGCATCGCCTGCAGGGCGACAGCAGCGTGCGCGAGGTCCAGAAGTTGCTGGGTCATGCCAGCCCGGCGACCACGCAGGTCTACGCCGAACTGGCGCGGGAGACTCGATCCCAGGCGCCGGGCGGTTCGGGAGCCGGACGCCCGGCGTGACCGAAGCCGCTCGCGGCGCCCAGGTTCTGCGTGCGGCCGCCGGCGGCAGTCCGCCTCGCTGGGCGATCGTCAGCGGCAGCGGCCTGTCAGGGCTTGCGGATGCCTTCCAGGTGCGCCGGGCCCTGGACTACGGCGAGGTGCCCGGGTTGCCCAGGGCTACGGTTGTGGGGCACCCGGGCCGCCTGCGTCTGGCGGCCGCGGGCGGCGTGCCGGTGTGGGTATGTCAGGGTCGTCCGCACTTTTACGAGCACGGCGACATGCAGCCGATCGCCACGTTCGTGCGGGTGCTGCTGGATGCGGGCGTCACGCACCTGCTGCTGACAAATGCGGCCGGCGCGCTCAACCTGGAATACCGGCCGGGCGACGCGATGGTGATTTCCGACCACTTGTTCTTGCCCGGACTGGCGGGCCACCATCCGTTGCTTGGGCCGAACGATCCGCGCGGCGAGCGGTTTCCCACGCTGGCCGGCGCCTACGACCCGGCGCTGCGCGCCGCCCTGTGCAGGACGCTGGCGCAGGCCAGTCTGACCGTGCGCGAGGGGGTCTACGACATGGTTGCCGGTCCGTCGTACGAGACGCCGGCGGAAACGGCGCTGCTGCGTCAGCTGGGGGCCGACGCGGTGGGGATGTCCACGGCGCCTGAAGCGGTGGTCGCGCGCCACGCCGGGGCAACCGTGGCGGCCGTGGCAACGATCACGAACGTGGCCGGGACCGCCGAGGTGGCGGACGAGGGCCATACGGCGGTCGTGGATGCGGCGTCTGCCGCGGCGCCACGGGTGGGCGCGGCTCTGGCGGCGGTTGTGGCGAGCCTCGGCTCGGGCTAGCTCACGCGCAGCCGCAGCAGGTGGCGCAGAAAGCGCACGCCCTCCAGCGTTGAAGCCTTGCTGGCGGCGCGCAAGCGCCGGTCGAACGTGTACGGCACGTCAACCACGCGGCGGGCATCGCTGCGGACCAGGACTTCGAGCAGGATTTTGAAGCCAACTGGCTGCAGCGTTGCGCCGGCGAGGATCGCGCGACGAAACGCGAAGAAGCCGCTGAGCGGGTCGGAGGTGCGCCGGGCCGCCGGCAGCATGACGCGAGCGACGCGCGAGGACTCGCGGCTGACCAGCCGCCGCAACGGTCCGCTGAGCCCCAATTCATGTCCTCCGGGCGCGTAGCGGCTGGCGACGGCGATGTCAGCGCCGGCGTCCAGCGCGGCGATGAGCTGGGGAACGATTCTGGGCGGGTGCTGCAGGTCGCCGTCCATCACGACCACCTTGTCCTCGGTCCGGTCATCCAGGGCTTCCACCACGGCGCACGCGAGCCCGCGCCGGGTTGGGCTGTGGTTCAGGCTGACGGTGGGGTTGGCGCGGGCCAGGTCATCGATCTCACGGGTGGTGCGGTCGGTGCTGTCGTCGGAAAACACGATGCGAAACGGCACGCTGCCAAGCGCGGCGGTTACCTGCTCCACCAGCGGGCCAGGGTTTCCGCGCTCGTTGAATGTGGGCACGATCACGGCGATCGTGGGCGCGTTGTCAGGCGGCATGAGGAAGGCGCGGCGGCCGGCAGGCCGCGGTCGCGGTCGCGGTCGCGGTCGCGGTCGCGGTCGCGGGCGAGCCTAGCATCGGCGTTGACACGGAACTGACCGACCGTAGACTGACAACGCGACCCACGCGGCGACCCAGCGAATCCTCACACACGCCGTAGTCATGGCCGGAGGCGAAGGCTCCCGGCTGCGACCGCTGACCATTGAGCGCCCCAAACCGATGGCGATGTTGGGCGACGCGCCGGTCATGGAGCACATCCTGCGGCTGCTGCGGGCGCACGGCTTCACCGACGTGATCGTGACGCTGCACTACCTGGGCTCGACGATTGAGGATTACTTCCAGTCGGGTGAGGATTTCGAGCTGCGGATCACCTACACCTACGAGGACGAGCCGCTGGGCACCGCCGGCAGCGTGGCGCTGGCGCGCGAGCAGTTGACCGAGCCATTCCTCGTGATCTCGGGCGATGCGTTGACCGACGTGGATCTGACGGCCCTGGCTACCGCGCACGAGGCTTGCGGTTCCCAAGCCACGCTGCTCCTGGCCCGCGTTCCCAATCCGCTGGAATACGGCGTAGTCGTAACCGAGGACGATGGACGGATCGTGCGGTTCCAGGAAAAGCCGTCGTGGGGCGAGGTGCTGAGCGACGCCGCGAACACCGGCATCTACATGCTGGATCCGGCCGTCTTCGATCTCATTCCGGCGGGACAGGAGGTCGACTTCTCGATGGATGTCTTTCCGGGCATGCTGGCCGGCGGACGTCCGCTCTTCGGCCACATTGCGGACGGCTACTGGACGGACATCGGCACGCTGGACGCCTATCGGGCCGCGAACGCCGACCTTGTGTCGGGCCGCGTCCGCACGAACGGGGGGCCGACCTACCGTTCGGACGCTCCCACTGTGGATCCCACTGCACGCGTCGACCCCACGGTGCGAATGCGGGGTCCCGTCTACGTGGGGCGCGGGAGCGAAGTGCATGCCCACGCGGTGATCGACGGCCCCACGGTGATAGGCGATAATACCTTGATCGCCGAGCGAGCCGAAATCAGCCACGCCGTGATCAGCGGGAATGTCGTGGTCGGCGTCGGGGCCAGCCTGGAGCGGTGCATCGTGGCGCGGCACGCCAACGTTGGCCGCGGCGTGACCATTGGAGAAGACGCCGTGATCGGCGACCGCAGCACGCTGGCTGACGGATCGTCGGTTCGACCCGGCGTGCGCATCTGGCCGCGCAAGTTCGTGGACGAAGGCGTGGTCGTGGATCGGAGCCTGATTCACGCGCCGCAAGCTCGACGGACGATCTTCACGCACGGCGGCGTGGCCGGGCTCGCGAATTTTGAACTCACGCCCGAGTTCGCGGCGCGGCTGGGGGCGGCCTGGGGCAGCACGCTGCCCGTGGGGTCGTCCATCGTGGCGAATCGCGACCAGACGCGACCCGCGCGCATGGTGAAGCGGGCGCTCATGGCGGGTCTGGCCTCGGTGGGCGTGCGTGTCATCGACATCGGGGCCACGCCGTTCCCGGTCGGGCGGTTCTCGTGCGCGCGGTTTGAGGCCGAGGGTGCCGCGCACGTGCGTACGTCCCCGTATGACGCGGCGGCGGTTGAGGTGAGGTTTACCAACTCGCGAGGCGTGGACATCCGGCCGACCGACCAGCGCAAGATTGAAGCCACGTTCATGCGCGAGGACTTCAGGCGCGTCGGCTCGGCGTCGATTGCCGAAATTACGGTGGCGTCCGCCGTTGAGGCGTACCAGGAAGCGCTCCTGCGCGTGGTGGCCAATTCCGAGGTGACACACCGGCACGTGGGTGTGGTGGTGGATTACAGCGACGGGACGTGTGGCGAGACGCTGCTGAGCGTGCTGACCCGCCTGGGCGTGCGCGACACCGCCGTGGACGCCTCGCCGGTGGACGTGGGATCCGGCGGGATGGCGATCGCGGAGCGGCTGGCCCGGTTGGGGCGGATCGTTACGGCGGTGGGCGCGACGTTCGGCGCGGTCGTCGGTCCGGACGGCAACCGCATCTGGCTCGTGGACGAGCAGGGAAGCGCAATTGACAGCCTGGCGGTTATCGCGCTGGTGCTGGACGGGCTGCGGGCGCGCGGGATTGTCGGTCCGCTGGCCGCGCCGTTCACCGTGCCCAACAGCCTGACGGCCTATGCGAGCGGCCTCGGCTTTACGCCCATCCGTACGCAGGCGAACGTGGCGAACATGATGCAGGTGAGCGACCGCGAGCAAGCGGTGGTGGCGGCGAATGGCCGCAACGCCCTGGCGTTTCCGATTTTGCACCCGGGGCCGGACGCCATGGCGACGCTCGTACACTTGATCAGCGCGCAGGCGGTGAACGAATTGTCGCTTTCGGCCCGCGTGAGCTCGCTGCCGGCGTTCACGCTGGCGCAGCGCGAGGTCTCGGTGGCCTGGGAGCGACGAGCGCAGCTCATGCGTGTGCTGAACTCACATCCCGACCGCAGCGACGAGGGCGAGATCGACGGAGTCGTCTTCGGCGGCGGCAGCACACGGGCGGTGGTGGTGCCCGACGACGACCGGCCCGTGTTCCGCGTGATGGCTGAGGGCGAGGGGCCGGTTGCCGCCGCGTCGCTGGCCGACGAGATCGAGCACCTGATCGCAAGCGCCGCCCAGTGAGCTCACGCTCGACCGCGCCGGCGCGGGTGACCGCGGTGGGCATCCGCCGCGAAGGTGACGACGCGATGGGGATCGATTGGGCCGACGGCACAACCTCCGTGATCCCCCTGCGGGAGATTCGGCTGGCCTGCGGCTGCGCGGTCTGCCGCGACGAACTGACCGGAGTGCCGCTGCTGAACCCGGCCACGATTCCCGCCGATATCCGCGCGCACCGAATTGCTCCGGTAGGGAACTACGCGCTCACCTTTGACTGGAGCGACAGCCACAGCACGGGCATCTACCCGTGGGAGATGCTGCGAGCACTAGCCGACCGCACGTCCTCCACGACCGGCTAGCAGGCAACTACTCGCCCGCTGGCGACCGGCTTCAGGCTACTGATTCGCACTTTCGATGGTGCGCTCGTATCGCCGCTGCATTTCAGGTCCGCGCCAGTCCATGAACTCCTGTTCCACGGCGCGGGCGTTGTCCTCGGACGGTGGAAGCGGAATCTCAATGGTGGCCACCGAGATGCGGTCGGTTCCCCAGACATAGGCCGCCACCTCGCCCTTGCTGACGATGAGGTTCACGCCCACGTTGGCTTCCACCACCGGGACGCCGTTCTCACGGGCCCGCGCGATGACGGCCAGGTTCTGCTCGCGGCTGCGTGAGCCGTAGGAGGGAATCAGGATGGCCTGGGCGCCGTCCATCACCTGGGCGCGGGCGATCAACGGATTCCAGCGGTCGTTGCAAATCATGGTGCCCACGCGCGCCAACGGGGTATCGATGGCGTGCAAGTTGGGACCGAGGCGGTTGAAGTCCCAGTCGTCGGTGGCGCCTTCGGCGAGTTGCGTCTTGTAGTAGGTCCCGCAGTGTTCGCCGTCGGGTCCCAGGATGGCGGCGGCGTTGTAGACGCCGTCATCGCGTCGTTCAGCGTAGCCGAAGCAGAGCACGATGCCGAGTTCACGGGCCAGGTTTCTGAAGCGCTGGATGTAGGGACCGTCGGGCGGCTCGGCGATCTCCCACAGGTCGGCGCGAAGCTCCGGCTCGTGGATGGCCTCCATGACCACGTAGCCCTCGAGAAAGCCCTCGGGGGCGACGACAAGCTCCGCGCCCTCCGCGGCGGCCCGGCGGACGTAGTCCTCCAGCTTGTCGGCGTTGGCGGGTTTGTCCCATTTCTTGGGCTTGATGGAAAGCGCCGCCGCGCGGACTGATCGATACATGGCGTGGTCCTTTCGACCGCGAATCACCCGGCCCTGACGTCTTGACGCTGATTGCCCGACCAACGGTTGTCAAACGTCCGTTCAGTCCCTGGCGGAGGCGCACGCGTGCGGTGCCTGGGGACGGTCAGCTTTCGGGGCGGTCGCGGGGGCCGAGCCAGATGTGTTCGGGGACGTTGGCGTCGTGGTTCAGGGCGCGGGCGAGTTCGAAGAGGACGTCGCTGAGGCGGTTGAGGAAGACCGGGACGTGGGGGCGGACCGAGGCCTGGTCGGCCAGGCCAAAAACTTCGCGTTCGGCCCGGCGGCAGACGGCGCGGGCCAGGCTGGCGCCGGCGGCGGCGGGCGTGCCGCCGGGCAGGATGAAGTGCTGGAGCGGGGGCAGGTCCGCCCGGTAGCGCTCCAGCCACTCGTCAAGCGTGGCGATGTCCGCCGGCGCGATGCGGTCGCCGCGGGCGCGGCGGCCGGGGTTGGCCAGGTCAGAGCCGAGAGCGAAGAGGCGGGTTTGCATCCAGGCCAGGCGGTCAGGGTGGTCGCCGGGCGGGCAGGCGCTCATCGCCACGCCGAGGGCCGAGTTGAGCTCGTCAACGGCGCCGAGGGCAGCGATGCGGCCGTCCGTCTTGGACACACGCGCGCCGTCGAAGAGGCTGGTTTGGCCCTGGTCGCCGTGGTGCTTGCGGGTCATTGGCTTCCGCGGACGGACAGCCGAGGGGAATGCGTCACGTGTCACATCGTTGCGGCGTCATGTGGGTCCGGTTGGGGCGCGGAGAAACACGCGGGCCGTGGCATCACCGCCGATGTCACGCCATTCGGAGTCGGGACGGGCCAGCCGACGAGCCAGAGGCGAGTCGGTCTCGATCACCAGAGCTTCGGGGTCGATTTCCGTGATTGTCTGGCGCCACTGGGGTCCGAGGCCTATCACCGTGAGGTAGTCATCCAGTGCGTTTGGAACGAAGAGATCGAAGCGTCCGTCGATGAACACGAGCGCGTCCGGCCAAAGGGCCCAGGTGAGATACGCGCCCCAATGGTAGGTACTGAAGATTCGGGTAGCCCCAGTCTGCGCCACGAGGTCGCGGGCGGCGGCGGGCATGGGCACCACGGTTGGGCCGCTTAGCGTTCGCGGGCTGACGGCGACAGCCACGCCGATGGCCGCCGCGATCACTAGGGCGGCGGCAGCGGGAACCGCCCAGTCCGGCGGACGCAGGCGGGGGGGATAGTGGCCAGCGGCCAGTAGCCAGCGGCCAGTGCGGAGGGGAGGGGATGGATTCCCGCTTTCGCGGGAATGAGGGAGGGGGCGGGAATGAGGGAATGGTTGGGAGTGACGGGAGGGGGCGAGAAGGGTAAGGGGTTGAACCAGGAGGAGGGGCGCCAGGACGGCGGCGAAGGGCATGACCTTGCGTGTGCTGTAGCCGGCGGCCAGCAGCACGGCCAGGAGGGCCAAGTCAACCAGCGTGACGCGGCGATAGCGCACGAGCAGCAGTACGGCTATTGAAGCCAGGAAGATCGCGAAGAACCACCAGGTCTCGCCGAAAGCCTCCGGCGGCCGCCAGTCGCTGACGAATCGACGGAACTCGCTGTCCCACAGAAAGAACGGCTGGGCGAGCACGCGCGGACCCGACGGATTGAGGGCAGGCGCGACGGTCGAAAGTACCGAGACCACGGTGAACGTTCGCAGGCGTGTGCGGGGCCGTGGACCGACGAATGGAAGCGGTGCGCGCGCCCAGAGGGCCTCCAGGAATAGAGCGCCAAGTAGGGCGTAGCCGATGGGGAACGAGGCGTGCACGTTGCCCCAGAACACGAACACGAGCGGCAACAGCCACACAACGCGCGAGCCGGTGCGGCGGTGGTGCAGCGCCAGGGAAGCGGTGACGGCGGCGGCCAGCAGGCCGACGGCCAGCGGGCGGATGCCGGCGAACGGAAACAGCGGCAGGGAGGCGGCCACGAGCGCGACGACGCGCATCCAGGGGGCTACACCGTGGGCGGCCAGAACTCTCTCCAGCAGGCCCCAAGTGAGGGCATAGACGGCGGCGGAGGCAAGGACCGCCGCGCCGACGCCTAGCTGGCTGACGACCTGGAAGATGGCCAGGGCGGACAGCCACTCGTGCACCGTCCAGACCGCGTCTCCGGCGCTGAACGCGAAGGGATCTGGATATGGCAATGCGCCGCTGGTGGCGATGTAGCGCCCGTTGTTGAGGTGAACCCAGAGGTCGGCGTCAAGGGGCTGCGCGGCGGCGAGCGCGGCGATGGCCAGGATCGCGGCGGCCGGGGCTGCGCCTATACCTCGACCAACGTTGGGGGACATCTGCTCGGCGGCCTGAAACAGCGCAGGCACGGCACTCGAATCCTAGCGAGCGGTCGGCAAGTTTCGCCGGAAGAATTCGGCGCTGCTGCGGACGACGGTCTGGGCGCTGGCGTTGAGGAGATGGCCGACGCCCGGATAGAGGTAGTGGTTGCTGGCGACACCGGCTCCTTGCAAGCCGGCGTGAAGTTTGGCGGCCCACGCCGGGTTGACCGCGCGATCCTCCGCGCCCTGGTGAATGTCCACCGGGCCGGTGAGTTCCTCAAGGTAGTTGCCCGCGGACAGGGCGGCGCGCAGTTCGTCGCTTGAGCGGGAGGTTGGGACGCGGTAGTAGTCGGAGATGTCGTCGATCCAGACGCTGAGTGGCGCCCAGACGGCTATCGGGCCAATCCAGGGGTCCACGACGCCGGCTCGGATTGCCAGTTCGCCGCCGAGACTATGCCCCCACACGCCGATTCGACCCGGCTGAGCTTCGGGGAACTCTCGCGCCGCGGACGCCAGGTTCAGTACGTCTATCACGAATTCCAGCCGAGCGCCCAGGTTGAATTGCGTGTCGTCTTGCGAACCGCCGAGCCCGCGATAGTCCGTTGCGAGCGTCACAATGCCGCGCCGGGACAGGGCGTCGGCCATGACGCGCGTGCCCACGCCGGTCGCGTACTGACTTGGCAGCACGTAGCCGTGATTCAGCAGCACGACCGGAAAGGGTCCCTGGCCGGCTGGGATGGTGGCCATGCCCGTGACATGCAGATCGTCGGAGGTGTAGCTCATCTCGTACGACGTGTAGTCGTCGCGGCGCGCCGCCACCTTATGCAGGCGAATCTCGGATGGCGGAAAACGCCGCGCTCGCAGCGCGGGAATCGAGAGCGGCGACCCGCCGGGACTGCGGGCGTTTGGTCGGCCCACCAGGTTCCAGACGTCACAGGCGCCGAGGGTCAGCGCGGCGGCGCCAGTTGTGAGTAGTGGGAGTAGTCGGCGGCGTGGTAGCTGCAGACCCACGCCCTGCCCTCTTCGAGCCGAAGTGGTGAAGGACGGGCGGGGCGCTGGCGGTTGCATGGGTGGGGCTGTCTCCGACGTGTGCGGTGTTGCCGCCAACGGCTGCCGTCGTGCTACCGGTCGATCGATGCCAGACCGTCGGAGACGCGCTCAACCACGCGGGATTCGACGTCGCGGGCCGCGGCATTGAGGGCGTTTTCGACGGCAACGGCATGCGAGCGGCCGTGCCCGATGATGACCACGCCATCCACCCCCAGCAGTGGCGTGCCGCCGTACTGCGCGTAGTCGGTGCGGCGGCGGACCGCGCGAAACGCGGGATACATGAAGGCGAGGCCGGGCAGGGTGTAGGGCCGGCGGCGGACAGCGGTGCGGAGTTCGCCGACCGCGAACTCGGCGGTGGCCTCCATGGTTTTCAGGACGAGGTTGCCGGTGAACCCGTCACAGACCACGAGGTCCACCGTGCTATCGAACAGGCCGGCCGGCTCGACGTTGCCAGCGAAGTCGAGCGGCGCGTCGGCCAGGAGTTCCGCGGCCGCGAGGGCGAGCGGGCTGCCCTTGGTGGCTTCCTCACCGATGCTCAGGACGCCAGCGCAAGGCTTCGGTGTCCCGTGCACTTGGCGCAAGTAGACCGCGCCCATCAGGCCGAAGTCGCGCAGATGTTCGGGCCGGGCCTCGGCGTTGGCCCCCGCGTCGATCAGGAGCGTTGGCGCCTCGCGACCTGGAATCAGGACCGCCAGTCCGGGTCGGTCCACCCCCTTGGCTCGGCCCACCACCAGCACGCCGGCCGCCATGGTCGCGCCGGTGTTGCCCATGGACACCAGGGCCTGGGCCTCGCGCGAGCGGACCAGATCGGCGCAGCGGCGGATCGAAGCGTCGGGCGTCGAGCGCACGGCCTGCACGGGGTGCGCCCCCATCTCGATGGTCTTTGGGCCGGACTCCAGGCGCCAAGCGGCTGGGTTCTCACCCCCGCTTGTCAGCAGGCCGCGCATGACATCGAGATCGCCGACCAGGATGGCGCGCTGGCCGGTTGACCTGGCCCAGCGGATGGCACCTTCAATGGTGGCGTCGGGCGCCCGGTCGCCGCCCATGACATCCAGCGCAATCGCCGGTCGTTCGGCAGCGGCGGTCATGCGGGGATCGTCAGACGTCCAGGTTTCGGACCGTGCGCGCGCGATTGATGATGAAGCGGCGGCGTGAGGCTACGTCGGCGCCCATGAGCCGCTGGAACACCGCGTCGACGTGCGCATCGCTGTCGCCGTTGAGCCCTACCTGCAGCAGATGCCGGTCCTCCGGGTTCATGGTGGTTTCCCAGAGCTGGTCGGCGTTCATCTCGCCGAGTCCCTTGTATCGCTGCACCGCGACCTTGCCCGAAATCTGCTTAAGCAACCGGTCGCGTTCATCGTCGCTGTAGGCGTAGTCGGCCCGCCTGGAGTTGGCGACGCGGAAGAGCGGCGGCTGGGCAATGTACAGATTGCCGTGTTCGATCAGCGGTTTCATCTCGCGGTAGAAGAAGGTGAGCAGCAGCGTACGAATGTGCGACCCGTCCACGTCGGCATCGGTCATGATGACGACGCGACCGTAGCGAATCTTGGTGACGTCGAAGTCGAGGCCGACGCCGCCGCCGACGGCGGTGATGACATTGCGGATGGACTCGTTGGAGAGGACTTTGTCGACCCGTGCTTTCTCGACGTTCAGAATCTTGCCGCGGAGGGGCAGGATGGCCTGGAAGCGCCGGTCGCGGCCCTGCTTGGCGTTGCCGCCGGCCGAGTCGCCTTCGACGATGAAGAGTTCGCAGCGGTCGGGATTCCGCTCCTGGCAGTCTGCCAGCTTGCCGGGCAGGGCGAAGCCGTCCAGCGCACCCTTGCGCACAACCAGGTCGCGCGCTTTTTGGGCGGCGACGCGGGCGCGGGCGGCGAGCATGGTCTTTGCGACGATCTTGCGGGCCTCGCTGGGATGCTCGTGCAAATAGGTGCCGAGTTGGTCGTTGATGACCGACTGGACGTGCCCGGCGACCTCGCTGTTGCCGAGTCGGGCCTTGGTCTGACCTTCGAACTGCGGCTCGGGGATCATCACGCTGACGATGGCCGTCAGTCCTTCGCGGACGTCGTCGCCGGTGAGGTTGGCGTCGCTTTCCTTGAGCTGGCCGCTCTTGCGTGCGTATTCGTTGAGCGAGCGGGTGAGGGCGGCCCGAAAGCCGGTGAGGTGGGTGCCGCCATCAATGTTGCGAATGGTGTTGGCGAAGGTGTGAATCTGTTCGGACACCGTGTCGCAATAGGCCAAGGCGACTTCGACGTGGGTGGTTTCCACCTGCCCGCGCAGCACGATGGGGTCGGGATGCAGCCGCCCGCGGCGGCGGGTGAGGCGGCGGACGAATGAGGTGACGCCACCCTCGAAGTAGTACGCAACCCGGCGGTCCGAGCGTTCATCATGCAAGCGCATGGTGGTGCCGCCGGCCAGGAAGGCCATCTCGCGAATGCGTTGGTCGAGGATGTCGAAGCTGTAGTCGAGGGTTTCGAAGATTTGGTCGTCGGCCAGAAACTCGACCTCGGTGCCGTGCCGGGATGTCCGCTCGCCTCTGACGACGTCGGTCACGGGCCCGCCGCGTTCGTACTCCTGGGTCCAGCAATAGCCGTCGCGCCGGACCTTGACGCGCATGCGCTTGGAGACGGCGTTGACAACCGAGACGCCCACGCCGTGGAGGCCACCCGAGACTTTGTAGGCTCCGTTGTCGAATTTGCCGCCGGCGTGGAGCGTGGTCATCACGACTTCGAGCGCGGGGCGCTTGACCTTGGGGTGTTCGTCGACCGGGATGCCGGAGCCGTCATCGGTGACACGAACCCAGCCGTCGCGGGAGATGACGACCTCGACCGTGGTTGCGCGCTGGGCCAGCGCTTCGTCCACGCCGTTGTCCACGACTTCGAAAACCAACTGGTGCAGCCCGCGGCCGTCGGTGCTGCCGACGTACATGCCGGGACGGCGGCGGACGGCTTCGAGGCCCTCGAGCACCTGGATGTCTTTGGCCGTATACGCCATGCGCGTTAGAGCTCCTTCGCTGGCCAATGCGCGGGCGAATCTGTCAGCACGATGTGCCAGCATAACGGCCTGGGCTGGTCAGCGGGACGGGTACGCCTGATACTCGCGGGATCGGCGAGCCGGTAAGGCCTGTCGATCACTGCGCGGACATGTGCGGCGGGGCGGCGGTTCCGGATAGGTTCTTTCCGTTGATGCCCGAACCGCCTCCACTCACTTCCGTCCGGGATCAGATCGTTTGTCCGACGAATTCATGGTACCACACCGCGACGGTTTCCGGGCGTAGCCTCGGTGCGCCGGAGCCGTATCCCCGAACGTTGTCGCGCTGTATGAAGCTACAAAAGAGCGATCAGACTATTCGATGAAGACACCGTTTTCCTGGAGCAGGCTGCCGTCAAGGTAGAGCGCGGCGTCGGTGCGCAGATCCTTGACCATGTCCCAGTGGACGGCGGACTGATTCTTGCCGCCGGTGAACTCGTAGGAACGGCCGACGGCCAGGTGGACCGTGCCGCCCATTTTCTCGTCGAAGAGGATGTTCTTGGTGTGGCGCTTGATGCCGTCGTTGGTTCCGATCCCAATCTCGCCCAGCCGTCGCGCGCCTGGGTCGGTGTCGAGAATCGCGTTGAGGAAGTCGCCGCCACGCTCGGCGGTGGCTTCCACGATCAGCCCATCCTTGAAGGTGAGGGTGATGCCGTCTACCTGGCGGCCCTGGTAGATGGCGGGGAAGTCGTAGGTGATGCGGCCGTTGACGCTGTCCTCGATCGGGGCCGTGAAGATTTCGCCGTCGGGCATGTTCTTTTTGCCGTCGGCCGGCTCCCAGATGCGGCCGGCCGTGCGGAGGGTGATGTCGGTGTCGGGGCCGACGATGCGGATTTCCGAGCCGCTCTCGAGCCGAACTTTCAGCGAGGCCAGCCGCACGGTCATTTCCGACCAGTCGATGTTGGTTGCGCCGTACAGGAAGTCGGCGTACTCGCTGAGCGACATTTCGGCCTCTTGGGCCAACGCCTGCGTGGGGTAGTCGCACAGGACCCAGCGAACGTTCTCGATGATCTGGTCCATGACGGGACGCCGCGCGATCATGGTCTTGGCCAAGCGGGCGGGGTCGACGCTGGCGAGGGCGCGAGTGTTCTCGGCGGCGCGGATTCGGATGGCCGCCTGAATCGAGTCGGCCTGGAACTTGGCGATCGGGTCGAGGAACTCGAGCTGCTCGTCGCTGCCTTCAGCCAGCAGGATTTCCTGGGCCTCCTCGAAGCCCACGTTGAGCCGCGGGTGTCCGCCCGCCGCCAGCACGCGCTGGTAGCAGGCCATCAGCAGCGGACGGGCGTTGGCGGTGCCATCGATCAGCACCAGGTCGCCGGGACCGACCTCGGTCGAGTGCTGCACTAGGATGTCGGCAAGCGCTTCCACGCGGGGATCGGTCACGGAGCTAGTCCTCAAGCGGGGCAGGGCGGCAGTGGCCCCATCCTCTAACGTCGCCCGCGCTTCGCTCAACTGCATACGCGAGAAGAGGGCGGCGAACGCTCGTCGACCGCCGGGACGTCCGCGCGTTGGCCGCCATGCGTGATCTGCAGCCCTGGGAGATTCTGGGGTCGGAGACGGTGTACAGCGACCGCTGGCTGACCCACACAGTGGAGCACGTGCGCCTGCCGAGCGGCTACGAGATTGCGCAATACCACGTGCTGGACCAGAACGATTTCTGCCTGATGGTCGCCGTCACGCCCGCTCGCGAGGTCCCGCTGGTGCGACAGTACAAGCACGGGGCGCGTGACGTGGTGCTGGAGTTCCCCGCGGGCCTGGTGGACGAAGGCGAAACTCCCAAGACGGCGGCTGTGCGGGAACTGCGGGAAGAGACGGGCTATGCCGGGCGTGTGCTTGCCGCGGGGTCGCTGCTGACGGGCCCGTCGCGCAACCGCAATCTGGCGCACGTGTTTGTCGTGCTGGAGGCCGAACAGGTCTGCGAGCCGGAGCCTGAGGAAACGGAACAGATCGAGGTCGTGTTGACTCCGCTGGCGGGCTTGCCTGGGCTGATTGCCGACGGCGCCATTCGTGACCTCGGTTCGCTGGCGACTTACACCCGGGCGCGGGCGGCGTTTCCCGACCTTGGCTGGGACGGATAACGCCGCCGCAGGTTCTGTCGCTGTCCCTGGGCGGCTTGGCGACCCGCCACCCGAGGCCGGCGGTGCGGTCCGCCAAGTTCGTCAGCAGGAGGGCCAAAGGATTGCTTGCTTAGAGGAGCGACGATTTATTATCGGAGCATTCTGTGCTTGCGTGGACGCCGTGGTTCCGTACCGTATTTCTCCATTGGTCCAGGAGGAGGCGATATGACATCGGGAGTCGGTGCGTAGGTCTCGTTGTGGTTAGTAAGATGGTCTTGGGATTGGCAGAACGGCAGACCAATTTCAGCCAAGTCATTGTTCGGTACTTCTTCTAAAGCCTGAGGTATACACCCAGTCAACTTGGCGTTACCTGAGAGCCTCAGACGTTGCAGTTCTTTAAGTCCGCCTAGAGCATGAGGAAGATTGCCGCCTATATTGTTACGTGAGAGGTCTAGCCACTTCAGGTTAGCGAGGCGACCTAGCTCGGACGGGATTCGCCCTCTCAATCGGTTTCCCGCAAGGTCCAGTTTCGTGACCCTGCCACTATCATCCGTATCGACGCCATACCACTCCTTCAGTGGAGCCTCGCTCGCCCACTTGTGGTGACTCCCCCAGCGGGGGCCGTTTGTGGCCCTATAGAGCGTGATCAGCGCGGTCCTGTCCCGGGTGGCCGGACCACTTGTCGTCTCGGGTTTTGGTATTCCGGTGCCCTTCGGTGGCGTTGGGACAGTGGGTGGCGGCTGGGGAGCGGGCGACGTCGGAGTCTTTGGAAGAGCGGACTCCCGGGGGCGCCTGAAGATGCTGGATAGCTTGGACGTCCACATGCCAAGGGCAAACTTGACTCGACGCGGAAACTCTTTGAGATCGCCCACCACCTGGAAGATTGGTCGTACCTTCGCGACTACCGGATTGGCCGGTCTCTCGCCGGTACCTTCGCGGGAGGCAGAGGCGGCAAGCACTTGGTCCTTGACACTTTCGACTTCGCGTTTCTCTTCCGACCTGCCAATCAGATCGAGCACCTCGGCTATGTGAAATAAATAAACGCAGGTGCGTTCGGTCTCCAAGTCCTGCGGGTCCGCATGTCTAACCTTTTCGTACGCCTCTTTGATGATCCCCGTCTTGCTCTGGACATCGAGGTTCGCGGGGAGTTCCTGGCTGAACACACCGTGCCAGTTGTAACCGATGATCTGAGGAAAATCGCCGGCATTAATGGATGCTCTGAGGTTGCCCTTGCGCTCGCGCAGCGTTTGCCGAAAGCCGTTGGCCTGGTCGTCGTCCAGTGCTTTGGCAATCAGATCCTCGGCTTGCCGGCCCGGAACCCGATCCAAGGTTTGGGCAATGAATGGCCGCATGGCGTCGCGGTAGATGTCCAGCGCTTTATCCAATGCGTCTCTGTTTGGGCGCTCAGTCACGGGCATCTGGAGTTGTGCTTGGGAGACTTTGCTGGCGGCGGATTGTAGGGATGCGGGAGTGCCGACGGCAATGTTGGCGCTTTTTGCGTTGTGTCTCATTCGCGACGGAAGCCATTGACTTCGGGGTGTGCGTCTGTCTTGCCGCGCGTGTGACACGGGACCGGCCGAATGCATCAATGCGCCGATTGCAGCACTTGCGGCCCTGCAGAGGACCTTCTCGCTCTGCGCTAGCCAAATGAGCCATTCGTGGTTTGGCAAGCTCACCGCGAACGGATTTTGTGGGCTTCTGAGACGGGCTCATCAGTAACGGCAGCGCGGGGAACGTGGGGATGACAGGACCAGCGTGACCCACCATGCGGGCGGAGAGCGTGCGTAGTAGGTAGCATGCGCTCCCGAACGCCCGCGTTGCGCGCGACGGTCCCCCAACCCCCCTGATGGTGCACATTCGACCTGAGATCGCCGCGCTGCACGGCTACACGCCCGGTCACCAGCCAAGCGGGTCCGGCTGGATCAAGCTCAACACGAATGAGAGTCCGGCGGTGGCCCCAGGCGTGCTGGCGCGGCTGCGGGCGGCCGTTACGGACGAGGTGCGGCTGTACCCGAATCCGACCAGTCAGGACCTCAGGGAACGGCTGGCAGCGCGTCACGATGTTTCACCCGAGCACGTCATCGTGGGCAACGGGTCGGACGACGTGCTCAACCTGATCATTCGCGCCGTGTGCGGTCCCGGGGCGCGGGTGGTCGCGCCGAATCCAAGCTATTCGCTGTATCCGGTGCTGACCGAGATCCAGGGCGCGCGGATGGTGCACTGTCCGCTGGGTCCAGGGTTCGAGTTGCCGGTGCGGCAGCTGGCCGCGGCGCGCGGCGCGGTGACCTTTGTGGCCAGTCCCAACAATCCGGCCGGGACGCATTACGGGGTCGACGAGCTGCGCTGGCTGGCCGAGCGCACGAACCTGCTGGTGATCGATGAGGCCTACGTGGAGTTCGCGTCAAGCGACCGAATGGACCTGGCGCGCACGCTGCCGAACGTGTGCGTGACGCGGTCGTTTTCAAAGGCGTTCGGCCTGGCCGGGCTGCGGCTGGGCTACGCGGTGGGCGATCCGGAGTTCATTGACGTTCTGCACCGCGTGAAGGATTCGTACAATGTCAGCCGGCTTGCGCAGGTGGCCGGAGTGGCCGCCTGCGACGAAATCGCGTGGGCGGAGGCGCACTGGGAGGCAACTCGCGTCCGGCGGGACGCATTTGCGGAGGAGCTCCGCGGACGCTTTGATCTCCAGGTTTATCCATCCGAAGCGAATTTTGTGTTCGTTGAGTGCGCACCGCACGATGCGGGTGCGCTTCAGCGTGACCTCGCCAACCGTCGAATTCTCGTCCGCCGCTTCCCGGAGGAGCCACGGCATGCCAACGCGCTGCGCGTCTCGATCGGATCGGACGCCGACATGGTCACGCTGCTGGAAGCGCTCGGGGAGATTCTGGCGGCAGGCCCGGTTCTCGCCGGAGAAGGTTGAGCTGATGTATCAGTCGTTCTCTGTCGCGTCACCATGCACCCAGCCATCGCTACGCATGGTCCACAGGAAGGATTCGTAGTTGGAAGGTCTGGTCTGGCTTGTGCCCGCGGCGATCATCATTTCGGTGATCGTCGTCATTTATCTCGCGCGCGATGTTCTGACGCAGCCGGTTGATCGGTCAGCGGATTCTTCGCAACTCATCCCGGCCATGCAGCAGCTGGACGCCGAGCGACGCTCGGAGCTGTATGGGCGGATGTCGCTGAACGGCGACCGCATCTATGACGGCGCGACGGCGTTTCTGCAGCGGCAGTACCGCACGATCGCCTGGATGGCGATCGTGGCTGCCGGAGTCCTGGCGCTGCTGTTGCTGTTCTTCGGCGAGAACGCGGAGAAGGGCATTGAGGCCGGCGATATCGCCTGGCGCACTGGCGTCTCATTCCTGGTTGGCGCCGTGCTATCCGGCCTTTCCGGCGTGATTGGAATGATCATTGCCGTGCGGTCGAACGTGCGCACGGCCAGCGCCGCGACGCGCTCGCTGGGTGACGCACTGACGATTGCGCTGCGCGGCGGCGCCGTCTCCGGAATCCTGATCGTGGGGCTCAGCCTGCTGGGCGTCTTCGCGCTGTTTTGGGGGTTTGGCGGGTTTGAGAATCCGCAGCGTGCGCCCGAGCTGATTGTCGGATTCGGGTTCGGCGCCAGCTTCGTGGCGCTTTTCGCGCAGTTGGGCGGCGGCATCTTTACAAAGGCCGCCGACGTCGGCGCCGACCTCGTAGGCAAACTGGAAGCGGGCCTGCCCGAAGACGATCCGCGCAATCCGGCGGTGATCGCCGACCTGGTGGGCGACAACGTGGGCGACTGCGCCGGTCGTGGGGCCGACCTCTTTGAATCCACGGCCGCCGAAAGCATCGGGGCCATGATCCTGGGTGTGGCCGTCTTCAAGGCGACCGGCGGAGACAACATCGCCTGGATTCTGTTCCCGCTGGTGGTGCGGTCGTTCGGGGCGCTCGCTTCGATCGTGGGACTGCTGGTGATCCGGCCGGACCGCGTGCGCAACGCGCAACGGGCGCTGGATGTGGGCTACTGGACGACGGCCGCGCTGGCCGCGGTCGGAATGGCCATTTCCGCGATCGTGATGCTGGGGTCATGGTGGTTCTTCCTGGCAGGCTCCATCGGCATCCTCACGAGCGTGGCGTTCGTGTACATCACGCAGTACTACACGGCGTTCAACCGTCCCGTCCGCGAGATTGCCGAGGCGTCCCGCACCGGTCCGGCCACCAACATCATCTCCGGGCTGGCCGTGGGGTTCGAAAACACGGCGATGCCGGTCATCGTCATTTCCGTGGCGCTCTGGTCGTCGTTCCAGGTCGGCATTCTGGCCTTCGCCGATCAGGGAGTCGAGATCGGCGACTTTCAGGCTGGAGTATTTGGGACAGCCGTCGCCACCATGGGCATGCTGATGAGCGCCGCCTACATCCTGGCCATGGACACCTTTGGGCCAATCGCCGACAACGCAGGCGGGATCACGGAGATGGCCGAGGCACCCGAGGACGTGCGCGACGTGACCGACGGCCTGGACGCCGTGGGCAACACGACCAAGGCGCTGACGAAGGGCTATGCCATCGGGTCGGCGGCGCTGGCGGCCTTCCTGCTGTTCAGCGCCTATCTGGAAACCGCGGGCCTCGAAGAGGTTGACCTCTCCAAGGTTGAGGTCTTCATTGGCGCCCTGCTGGGCGGCATGCTTGTCTTCCTGTTCAGTTCGCTGGCGATCCGTGCGGTTGGACGCGCTGCCCAGGCGATGATCCAGGAGGTACGGCGGCAGTGGCGGGAAGAGCCGGGAATCATGGCGGGCACGGTCGAGCCGAACTACAGCCACGCGGTGGATATCAGCACACGCTCGGCGCTGCGGGAAATGATCGCGCCCGGTTTGCTGGCCGTGCTAATGCCGATCGTGGTCGGTCTGGTGCTGCGCGCCGAGGCCGAGGCGGCGCTGCTGATGGTTGGCACCATCGTGGGCGTGCTGCTGGCGACGGTCATGAACAACGGCGGCGGCGCCTGGGACAACGCCAAGAAGTTCATCGAGGCGGGTCACTTACGCGACGCGGACGGCAAGCCGATCGGCAAGGGCACGGACGAACACGCCGCATCGGTCGTGGGCGACACCGTGGGCGATCCGTTCAAGGACACCGCGGGTCCGTCGCTGCACGTGCTCGTCAAGCTGCTGAGCACGATCACCCTGGTGCTCGCGCCGGTGTTCATCTAGGCACGTTGCCCTTGGGCCGCCCGCTGGGGGCCGCTCCGGCGCCGAGCCGGGGCGGCTGACTCATGTGGGTCGAGGTGGTGCTGCTGGCGGCGGTGCAGGCGCTGACCGAGTTCCTACCGGTCAGCAGTTCGGGGCATCTGCTGCTGGTTCCGGCGCTGGCGGGCTGGACCGACCCTTTCCTGACAGGGCTGACGCTTTCAGTCGCGCTGCACCTGGGGACGGGGCTGGCGCTGGTGATCGCGCTCTGGTCCGACTGGGTGTGGCTGGCGCGCGGGGCGCTAGGCATCGGTCCCTCGGCGCCGCTGGCCCGCCGGCTGCTGCTGGCGCTGGTGGGATCGACGCTGCTGATCGGCGCGATCGCGCTGCCGCTGCGCGGCTGGCTGACGACGTTGCGCGACCCGGTGCTGGCGGCCGTACTGCTGATCGTCTTTGGCGTCGTGCTGGCGGCGGCGGACCGATATGGCGCGAGCCGGCGTGACCTGACGACCACACCGCTACTGATTTGGGTGGCGGTCGGCCTAGCGCAGATCGCGGCGCTGGTTCCCGGCGTTTCACGAGCCGGAATCACGATGACGGTGGCGCGGGGTCTGGGCGTGGAGCGTGCAGCCGCGGCCAGATTCTCGCTGTTCCTGTTGGCGCCGGCGGTCGCGGGCGCGGGTTTGGTGCAATTCGTCGAAGTGGCGGCCAGCGGCAAGCCGCCAGGTGACATCCCGCTGTTGATCGGGGCAACCCTGGTCGCGGCGGTGGTGGGCGCGGCGGCAGTGCGCTGGCTGCTGGGATTCGTCGCACGCCGAAGTCTGGCGGCGTTCGCGGTCTACCGGGTGGGCGCGGGAGCGCTGGCGCTGATCCTGCTACTTACCCTGAACGGCTAAAAAAAGCGGCGGCGCAGCCGCCGTTCGTCCATATAATCGCTTCTCCCAGGCGAGGTGCGTATGCGCATAGGGATACTCAACGCCACCGGCTACGCCGGCGGCGAACTGGTTCGGTATCTGGCCGGGCACCCGGAATTCGAAATTTCCGGCGTTACCGCACGCAGTCAGGCCGGACGCCGTCTGCACGAGGTGTTTCCGTGGCTGCGCGCCAGCGGCCGCGCCGCGTACGCCGATCTGGAACTGACGGCCGAGTTGAACGGCAGCGCCGATCTGGTGATCTCCTGCCTGCCGCACAAGGCTTCGGCGGCGCAGCTGGCGCCGTTCCTGGACGACGGGGTCCGCTGTATCGACGTGAGTTCGGATTTCCGCCTGAGGGATCCGGCGGACTACCTGCGCTGGCACGGCGTGGAACACGCCGCGCCCGAATGGATCGAGTCGGCTGTTTACGGGTTGACGGAATGGCACCGCGGGCAGATTCGCCAGACCGACCTGGTGGCCAACCCAGGCTGTCACGCGATCACGGCTGCGCTGGCGCTGGCGCCGGCGGCGCGCGCCGGATTGGTGACCGGCCACGTGATGGTGGACTCTAAGACGGGTGTGTCGGGCGCAGGGCGCTCGGCGTCCGCCGCTTATGGTTTCTCTGAAATCAACGAGGACGCCGCCGCCTATCGAGTTGCCGATCACTACCAGAGCCCGGAGATCGCGCAGGAGTTGAGCGATCTTGCCGGCTCGCCGATCGAGGTGACGTTCGCGCCGCATCTGGTGCCCATGACGCGCGGCATCCTGATTACGGCCTACGGGTCGCTGCGTGAGGATGTTGCGCCAGCGCAGGTCGAGCAGGCCTACCGCGACGCCTATGAGGGGGAGCCGTTCGTGCACTTGGCAGGCGCACCGCCGCACACGAAATGGACGTCCGGCGGCAACCACGCGTTCGTGCATTGGACGCTGGACGAGTCGACGCAGACGCTGGTGGCCATGGCGGCGATCGACAACCTTGGGAAGGGCGCGGCCGGTAGCGCGGTCCAGAACGCGAACGTGATGGTGGGGATCGACGAGCAGGTCGGTCTGGCGATTCCGCCGAGTCATCCCTAGATGCACCAGCCACCGGCGAAGCTCGACGGGTTTCGGGTCGTTCCAGGGGGGACGCTGGCGGCCCGCGGGTTTGTCGGCGGAGGCGTAGCCGCGGGGATCAAGTCCACGCCCGACCTGGATCTGGGGGCGATTCTCAGCACGCGCACGCCGTGTCAATCGGCCGCCACGTTTACCACCAATCAGGTGCGTGGCACGTCGGTGACCATCAACCAGGAGCGGCTCAGCAGGAAGCCGGCTCGGGGCATCGTGTTCAACAGCGGAAACGCGAACACGTACACCGGTGCCGGCGGGCGTGCCGACGCGCTGGAATTCATTGACGCTTTCGCCGGCCGTTTCGGCGTGCCGGCGGATGAGGTCCTGGTGGCGTCCACCGGCGTGATCGGGTTTCGCCTGCCGATGCCCAAGGTGCTGGCGGGCGTGGAGGCGTTGGAGCTCACGGCGGAGGCCGGTGCGGACGTCGCGGCCGCCATGCTGACTACCGATGTCGCGCCGAAGACGCTGGCTATTGAGGTGCCCGTTTCGAGCGGAACGATCCGAATCGGCGGCGCCGCCAAGGGTGCGGGCATGGTGCACCCGAACATGGCGACGATGTTCGTATTCATGACGACCGACGCCGAAGTGGAGGGTTCGACCCTGCAGCGGCTGCTCAGTGCGGCGGTAGCCGACTCGTTCAACTTGATCAGCATTGACGGCGACCAGTCCACGAGCGACACGGCGCTGCTGCAGGCCAATGGGGCCAGCGAGACGGGTCTGCTCCAGGAGGGGACGGCCGACGCGACGGCCTTTACGCGTGGCCTGCACGCTGTGTGCCGGTGGCTTTCCCGGGAGATCGTGCGCGGGGGCGAAGGCGTGACCAAGGTCTTTGCCGTGACCGTGCGAGGGGCGTCCGACGAAGCCACGGCGCGTCAGGCGGCCCGAGCGATCACGACATCGTCACTTGTGAAGACGGCGGTGCACGGCGGCGACCCCAACTGGGGCCGGATCGTGATGGCCCTGGGCAACAGCGGAGCGTCCTTCGACCCGGACGTACTCGATATCTGGATCGGGGACACGCAGGTTGTGCGCCAGGGCGCGCCGGCGGTGTACGACGAGCCAACCGTTGCCGAGCACCTGCGTCATTCGGACGTAACGATTGAGGTGGCGCTGAACCAAGGCGAGGCCAGCGCGACGGCCTGGGGCGGGGACCTTTCGGCCGAGTACGTGGCGATCAACGCGGAGTACATGACCTGAGCGAGGCGAACCCAGCGTCAGGCGAAGCCACGGCCGCGCCGAACCTGTCGGGCCGTTACGTGGTGGTGAAGATTGGCGGGACGGCCAACATGGCCGCCGGACGAATTGGGGCCGACGTGCGCGCGCTGGTCGAGGACGGCGCACGCGTGGTGATTGCCCACGGCGGCGGCGACGAACTGACGGCCTGGCAGCGGGCGCGGAAGCGCAATACGACGTGGCACAACGGTCTGCGCGTGACTGACGACCAGACGCGCGACGACGCCGTGCTGGTATTCCGAGGACTGGTGGCGCCGGCCGTGGTGGGAGCACTGCAGCAGGCTGGAGTTTCGGCGGTTGGCATTAGCGGGCCGGATGGCGGTGTGGTGCGCGTGCGCCGCGCATCGCCGGATTTGGGCTGGGTGGGTCAGGTGCGGTCCGTAGACACACGTCTGCTGGATGACCTGACAGTGGCAGGGCACGTGCCGGTCGTTTCGCCGCTGGGCGTCGACGGGCGCGGATCGATCTACAACGTGAACGGTGACGACATTGCAGGGGCGCTGGCACAGGCGACGCGAGCCGCGGCCCTGGTGTTTCTGACTGACGTGGACGGCGTGCGGGACGCTGACGGCGCGGTGCTGGCGCACCTGGACCCGGCCAGCGCTCGGGGCTTGATCGGAAGCGCAGTAATCGCGGGCGGGATGGTTCCCAAGGTTCGGGCCGCGGTGGCGCTGCTGGGCAACGTGGACACGGTCTGCATCGCCAGCGGCATGCGGCGGCATGCGCTCCGGCGCGCCCTGGATCCGGCCGGCGGCGGTACGCAGGTCAGGGGCGAAGCCACCTCCCTATAATCCTGGTTGGAACGGCGACTGCCGTTCGACCCCTCCCGAGGCTGATCCACGCATGGGCTGGCAGGAGCTAGAGGCGCGCTACTACCACCAGGCGTTCCGTCGCTTTCCCGTAACGGTGGTGCGCGGTGAGGGTTCGCGGCTGTGGGACGACGAGGGCAATTCGTACCTGGACTTCACCGCGGGCATTGCCGTAACCACATTGGGGCACGGCGATCCTGAACTATGCGAGGCCGTCGCGGACCAGGTTCGCACCCTGGCGCATATCTCAAACCTCTTCTACACGACGCCGCAGCTCGAGGTTGCGCAGCGCCTGGTTGAGAACTCGGCGCTGGACCGCGTCTTCTTCGTCAACAGCGGCGCCGAGGCCAGCGAGACCTGCCTGAAGATCGCCCGAAAATGGGGACGGACGCAGCGCAACGGCGCGTACGAGGTCATTACGGCCGAACACGGGTTTCACGGCCGCACGATTGCCACGACGGCGGCTACCGGTACGCCGGCCTACCAGGAACCGTTTGCACCCATGCCGGCCGGGTTTACGCATGTCCCGCTGAACGACCTGGACGCGGTGGACGACTCGATCTCGCCAACCACCGCCGCCGTGATGGTGGAATTGGTGCAGGGCGAAAGCGGCGTGCGCATGGCGGACCCGGACTACGTTCGCGGTCTGCGGCGCGTTTGCGACGAGCACGGCGTGCTGCTGATCTTTGACGAAGTCCAAACAGGAATCGGGCGCACCGGCCGCCTCTTTGGCTACGAGAACTTTGGCGTCACGCCGGACCTGATAGGGCTGGCGAAGGGCCTGGGCGGTGGGCTGCCGATCGGGGCGGTGCTGAGCAGCGAGGCCGTGAGTGTGCTGGCGCCGGGCGAGCACGGGTCCACCTTTGGCGGCAGTCCGGTGGCGTGCGCCGCGGCCCGCGTGGTGCTGGACCGGGTCATGGCCCCTGGGTTTCTGGACGACGTCCAGGCGAAGGGCGAGCACGTTCGGACGCGTCTGCGAGACAGCGCCGCGCAGGGCGCGCGCATCACCGACGTGCGGGGGCTGGGGCTGATGATCGGGTTCGATCTCGAGTCCGAGGACGCGGCGACGGCGGTCGTGGAGAGCGCGCGAGGTCACGGGCTGCTGATCATCAAGGCCGGACCGGCCACGATCCGCATCGTGCCGCCGCTGACAATCAGCCTGGACGAACTGGACGAAGGACTGGATGCGCTCGAGGCCGCGCGGGGCGTTTGACGACGTTTCCGCGCTCCGGCTGCTGAAGTAACCCGCGCTGATGTGGGGTGGACGGTTCGACAAACCGCCGGCGGAAAGCGCCCGCGCGTTTACGCGCTCGTACCCCGTCGACCGTCGGATGTACCGCGAGGACATCGTGGCCAGCCGCGCGCACGCCGCGATGCTGGGCCGCCAGCAGATCATTCCGGCCAGCAGCGCCGATGCTCTGACGGCGGCGCTCGATGCGCTGCTGGTCGAGCTCCAGGCAACGGGCGGTCCTCCGCCGGACGCGGACGATGAGGATGTGCACAGCTACGTTGAACGGGAGCTGACCGCACGTATCGGCGACGACGGCCGCCGCCTGCACGTGGCGCGCAGTCGCAACGACCAGGTCGCCACGGATTTCCGGCTCTACTGCAAAGGATTCAGCTTGCGCCTTGTGACGGCGGTACTGGACCTGCTGGGCGTTCTGGTGCGCCGGGCCGAAGAGGAAGCGGGGACCATCGCGCCGGGATTCACCCACCTGCAGGTCGCGCAACCGGTCACGCTGGGGCACTACTTCCTGGCTCTGTTTGAGATGCACCGGCGAGACGTAGACGGAATCTTGCACGCGTACACCGTGGCGGACGTTTGTCCACTTGGCACCGGGGCGTTGGCCGGCGTGGCATTCGACGTGGATCGTGAGTACGTGGCCGCGGAACTCTGTTTCAGTCAGGTCGCGCGCAACAGTCTGGACGCCGTGTCGGACCGGGACTTTGTGAGCGCCGTGCTGCAGGCCTGCCTGACCCTGAACGGGCATCTATCGCGGTGGGCGGAAGACCTGGTGGTCTGGGCGTCGCCCGGTTTCGGAATGGTTCGTTTCGACGACGCGTTCGCGACCGGTAGCAGCATGCTGCCCCAGAAGCTCAACCCGGACGTGGCGGAACTGACGCGCGCGAAGGCCGGGGCGGTTGCGGGCGCGGCCTTCGGATGGCACGCGACGCTGAAAGGGGTGCCCCTGAGCTACGCGTTGGACATGCAGGAGGACAAGCGCGCCGTCTTCAGGGTCGAGGACGACGTGCTTGGGGCGCTGGGGGCGCTGACCGGCGCGCTGCGCACCTTGACCGTGAACCGCGAGCGCATGGCGGCCATCGCACGTCTGGGGCATCCGGCGGCAATTGAAATCGCCGACTACCTGACGGAGCGCGGGCTGCCGTTTCGCGACGCGCATGCGGCCGTGGGGCGACTGGTGCGGCTGGCCGACTCCAAAGGTGTGGAGCTGGCCGACCTGGACGACGCGGACTTTGCAGCAGCCAGTGAGCGGCTACCGGGCGACGTGCGGCGCCGGCTGAACCTCGAGGAGGTCGTCGCGCGCCGTACGTCACTCGGGGGAACGGCGCCGGCGCGGGTGCTCGAGGAGGTGGGGCGCGCGTACCGCTGGCTGCGCTGGCAGCGTGAGCACGTGCAGGACCTGGTTGCTCGGGGGCTTCCGGCAGCCTTGCAGCCGGAGAGTAGCCCTCCGGCGGATCACTGATGTATTGGCGACGCAGTGTGGCCGGTGAGTGCGCCACAGAGGCCGAGACCCTAGGAATAGCGACCTATGACCGTGGCTAGTCCGTCCGAAGCGCCGGTACAGCTCTCGATCGTCATCCCGGCATTCGACGAAGAGGACCGTCTAGGCGCCACTTTGCGTGCGGTTCACGAATGGGCGGTGGGGCGCCGCGGTCGGGTTGAAGTTGTGGTTGTGGACGACGGGTCGAGGGACGGCACCCTTGCCGTGGCCCAGGCCTGGGCAGACGAGAGGCCCGGTACAGGCGAGGTTGTCCCCGTCGTACTAGCCGAGCCCCACCGCGGCAAGGGAGCGGCGGTGGCGCGCGGCATGCTGGAAGCGCGCGGCGCCGTGCGGATGTTCATGGACGCGGACCTGGCGGTCCCGCTGGTATTTGTCGAGCGGCTGGTGGAGGAAGTTCGACGCGGCGCCGATGTCGTGATTGGTTCGCGGGAACTCGATCAGTCCCACCGCCACGATGAGCCCTGGCGCCGCCATGCGCTAGGTCGCGTATTCAATCGGCTTGTTGGATGGCTCGGCGTCAGCGGATATAGCGATACCCAATGCGGCTTTAAGGGGTTTTCAGCGGATGCGGCCGAGGATATTTTCAATCGAGTTCGCCTCTATCCAGCCGACGGAGACGTCCTCGAGCGCGAGCGAGTCACCGCCTTCGACGTGGAGCTGCTGGCTATTGCCGGCCGTCGCGGCTGGCAGACCGTGGAGGTTCCAATTGAGTGGCGGCACGTGCCCATGAGCAAGGTTCGGCCGCTGTCCGATGCTGTTCTGATGCTGCTTGATGTACTGCGAGTGCGCTGGCATTTGCTGCGTAGGGCGTACGACTGACTTGCGTGCAGCGTCCGCTCGGCGGCAGGGGCTTGGATTCGCGTGACGTCGGTTCCCCCAAGAAGTGGCAGACGGCTTTGGATGAACTGACGGTGTCGAATTGAAGGAAAAGCGCATTGTTCTATTCGATGGCTGGCTGGCCACGCTGGGCGGGGGTGAGCGCCAGGTCTTGAGTGCGGCGAGCGCCCTGCGTGAACTGGGTGCGGTCAGTGTGGTCTCGCATTGTCCCCTGCCTCGATCGGCCGTGGTGGATTGGGCCGGAATGGACCTGGATGGCGTGAGCTTTCGCTTTGTGCCAGAACGCCCGCAGCTGACCGGTCGCGACATCGCCGGCGACGCGGACCTGTTTGTCAATGGCACCCATCTCAGCCTGGTTGACGGCAGAGCTTGCCGTCGATCAGGTTTGTTTACTTTCCGGCGCAGCCGAGCAGCTTGGCATGGCGCATGGTCGGGCGCGCGTTGCGAAGGCTCGGCGCAAAACTGGGCGCGGCCCACGAGCGGTCAGGCTGGTTTGGAACCGAGGCCCACCAGGGTGCTCTCTATCGCCAGTCCGATGGCAACGGGCGGATCGGCGTCAGTGACGGTACCCGCGTCCGATTCTGGCTGAGTGCCATGAGTCACGAGGACCGGACGTACACGATCGAGACGAGCGCAGGCGATGAAGTGGCCAAGGGCCAGGCGGGGGCGAAAGGCGACTTTGCGCCGGGTCCCTGGGTGCACGTTCCTTCCGGCTGCCGAGAACTCTTGGTCCATTCAGCAGCATCTGGCGGGACGAACCGTTGGGAGGGCCGGCAACTGGGTCTGGCGCTGGGGTCAATCGAGGAGCGCGGAGCGTTGTCACGGGATCTATTCCAGCGAGTGACGCGAAGGCTGATTCCCAAGTTGGCCTACTGTGCGGGCGACGACCATGCCGCGCGATATGCCGACGCGCTGCGGTCGTACGACGCGGTGACGCCCAACTCGCACTACACCGCGTCCTGGCTCGAGCGGCGCTGGGGCGTTACGGGACCGGTCATTGAGCCACCGGTGGTTGCCGACCCGCGGAGCCGCGTCACCCGGCAGCCGCTGATCGTGTCAATCGGGCGTTTCTTTGTCGGCGGCCACAACAAGAAGCACCTGGCCATGGTGCGCACCTTTCGGACGCTGTGCGATCGTGGGCTGGTCGGCTGGCGTCTGGCGCTGGTGGGCGGCGTTGGCCAGCGCCCGGTGGATGTGGCCTATCTGCGCAGGGTGGAGCACGAGGCCAGCGGTCTGCCGATTGACGTGTATCCGAACGCCGACGAGGCGACCGTGCGCGAATTGCGGGCGGACGCCGCCATTGCCTGGCACGCGGCGGGATACGGCGAATCGGAACGCCGCAGTCCGGAACGGTACGAGCACTTCGGCATGGCGGTTGCGGAACTGATGATGGCCGGCGCCGTGCCCGTGGTCTTTGACGGCGGCGGCCTGCGGGAAGTCGTCGAGCCCGGACGCAGCGGATATCGCTGGCGCACGTTGGACGAGTTTGCGGACTTCACACTGGCGCTGGCCCGGAATGGACGCCGCCGCGCGGAGATGGGCGAGGCCGCGCGACGGCGTGCGGCGCGCTGGTCACTGGCCAGCTACCAGCGGCGGATCGTGGCGCTGGCCCGCGAGGTGATGGAGACCCACGAAAGCCACACCGAGTCCGACTAGCGCCTGCCGGTCTCGGAGCGACCGAGACGCAGGGCGGCGATCCCCCCAGACGAGGGGCTGCGATTGCTAGCATCGGAGGTTCGCGTGTCAGAAATGTTGGTTCGGCGTGGCATTACTCGTTCAAAAGTTCGGTGGCTCGTCGCTCGCAACCAGCGAGCGGATTCGTGTGGTGGCCGAGCGGATTCATGACGCACTGAGGCATGGCGATCGAATCGCCGTGGTCGTATCTGCCATGGGCGACACGACCGACGACCTGATCGCAGCGGCGCAGCGGCTGACTTCGCGACCGCGCTCGCGCGAATTGGACTTTCTGCTGTCGACGGGCGAGCTGGTTTCCGCGGGCCTGATGTCCATGGCGCTGCATGAACTGGGACGCGACGCGTTGGCGCTCTCGGGGCCGCAGGCCGGCATCCGGACGAACGGGCGATACGGCCGCGCCCGCATCACCGAGATCGAGCCGACGCGGATCCGAGCAGAGTTGGCGGCGGGGCGCGTGCCAGTAATGGCGGGGTTTCAGGGTCTCGGGCCGCTGGGGGACATCGTCACGCTTGCCCGCGGAACGTCGGACACGTCCGCAGTGGCGCTGGCGGTGGCCTTGGGCGTCGACCGGTGCGAGATTTACACGGACGTCGACGGCATTTTCACCGCCGATCCGCGGATTGTGCCGGACGCGCGCAAGCTGGATCTGGTGATCTACGACGAGATGTTGGAGATGGCAAAGCTCGGCGCGCGCGTCATGCATCCGCGCGCGGTCGAGATTGCCGAACACTTCGGCATGCCGGTGGTGGTACGTTCGAGTTTCAGCGATGCACCAGGGACGGAAATTGTGGCTGAATCAGCGGTTCCAATCGAGACGATGCAGCGAGTACGTGCGGTGGCGCACGACACCGACGTGGCGCGGGTCACGATTCGTGGCGTCAGTGACCGGCCTGGTCTGGCGCATGCGCTGTTTCAGCCGCTGGCCGACCGTCACATAAACATTGACGTGATCGTCCAGAACGTCTCGGACGGTGGGGTGACGGATCTTTCCTTCACCGTCGCCGAGACGGATCTGGACGCGACACTGGATCTCATTCGCCCCGTGGCGGCAGAGATCGGCGCCCGCGACGTGGCGGCGTCGACCGAGCTGGGGAAGGTGAGCATCGTGGGTGTGGGCATCCAGAGCACACCGGGAGTCGCGGCCCGAATGTTCGGGGCGTTGGCAGCAGCCGGGATCAACATCGTCAGCATCACGACAAGCGAGATCCGGCTGACCTGCCTGGTCGACAAGTCGCAGGTCACGCGGGCGACGGGGTTGTTGCACGACGAATTCGATCTCAGTGCTCCGGACCCGTCGTGAAGGCGGGCAGCCGTCGCGAGTACGGCCGCTGGTACCATGATTGTGCGCGCCAAATCTGTTAGTAGGTCGTCTGGAGCGCGAGAGGCGATAGCTACATGATCGAAATGATCGTGGATAGCGTGCGCGTCAATCTCATCAGCCCCAGCCGTGTGGTGGTGCTGAAGGAGCGAGACGGACCGCGCTATCTCGCTATCGTGATCGGTCAGGGCGAAGCCGACGCCATTGCGGTCAAGCTACAGGATCACGAGGTTCCGCGGCCGCTGACTCATGACTTGCTGAAACAGTTGATCGAGACTGTCCAAGGATCCGTTGAGCGAGTGGTTGTGACCAACCTGGTGGATACCACCTTCTTCGCGACTATCGTGCTGGACGTGAACGGCAGCCGCTGCGAACTGGACTCGCGGCCGAGCGACGCCATTGCGCTGGCCGTGCGCTCGAACGCGCCGATTCTGGTTGAGCCATCAGTGCTCAATGAAGCCGGGTTTGAGCCGGATGTCAGTGGCGAAGAATCTGGCGAGGGCGAGCCGGTGGCGGAAGAGAAGCTTGAAGTTTTCCGCGAATTCATCAACCAATTGGATCTGGACGACCTCGGCAAGTCGTAGGCGGCGCACCTCAACGGATCTGCGACGGCCCGATTCTGAACCGGCAATCCCTCGGCTGCTGTTCCTGGCGCCGCGACGGTGCGCCATTGTGAGACCTGGCCAGTCGAGCTGATCGCGGCGATGAGCCAGGCGCCTCCTGCCTGGAAAGCGTCGGCGGTAGCGATGTGGGTCTGGTGCAAGCCGGATGCGTGACCCACTTCGGGTGGAAGACGGCGGGCGACACCTCCGCCGGCTGCGGCAGCCCAGACCTCGGCTATCGCACCGGCGCTACCGGTTCCCAGTCGGTGAACCCCGTTGCCATCATCGACTGCGAAGCTTGAAGCGAGCAGGGGCCTGTGCTGGGTGGGCGGCGTCTGAAGCACGAACGTCACGGTGTGGCCGGTAGGTGAGGCACGGTGGCTCGTCGGCGCGTAGGCGGCCCCGTGATCCGGATGTAGCGCGATGAGCCGCATTGCGGCTGCGGTTGCCCCGGCCAGAGGGTCGGGCACGTTCAGCTGAAAAAACCCGGCGTCGTCAGTCCGGGCCGCCTTGCCGGAATCGGCGCCGGCGGCGATCACCAGCGCCTCGGACACCGGAGCGCCTGTGCGGTCATGGACGTGTCCCGTGAGCGCGTGGCCGCCATCTCGCCAGCCGGACAGGAAATGGGCAAGGTCCAGACGGTCGCGAGGCGTGAGGTGCGCTCCTGCGTGTGAGGCGTCGATCGTCGGTCGCACGGTCCCGGCCAACCCCGTCGCATGGGCGCCTGCCGGGGTCACGCCGTGGCAAGACGCGCACTGTGCGTGGTAGGTCTGGCGACCGCGCTGGACGGTTGGCAACGCGGGGAGCCCGGGCAGCGAGCCATCGATCACCGCCAGTCCGTAGCCGGGAAGGCTGAGGCTGGCGCCGTCGAACCAGGCCGAGGTCCACGGCGCGTGGCCACTTACCGTGGCCGCGCGCGCTGGTGGCAGGCCGGCCAGACGCAGCGTGCGCGGTTCCGGCGACAGGTTCACCACGGCCGCGCGCGGTCCCTGCTCGGTGTTCACCACCAAGGCGTCCAGGTCCGTCCCACCGACGCTCACGCGCACCAGACGTCCGGAACCCGTGACGAAACGCCGCATGAGTTGCATGACGCCAAACGCCGGTGTCGGCGTGTCTGCAAGCGCGCTGGACCACAGCCCAAAGTCGGGTTCTCCTCGCGGTGATCGTCCTGATGGGTCACGGGCGCCTTTGTAGACCAGCAGGCCGCTGGCGCCCTGGCGCACCGCGCGCAGGGTGGCCGAGGCCAGGAACGCGCCGTTGACCGGCGTGTGGACAAGCGGATCGACCGCCAGGTCGCCGCTGAAATTGATTTCCTCCACGTAATGGGGCCGGCCGGCCGCAATCCCTGAAATCACGCGCGTGCGTTCTTCAAACCAAGCCAGTCGCGTGCGCAGGACGTCAGCGGGGGTCGTCTCGCCGATCTGGTACATGCCGTACCAGTGCCAGGTCAGGAAGTCGTGGAAGCTCGCCGTATCCACGGCCCGCAGGTAGGCCGACCAGTCCAGGTCCGGAGCAGCACCGCAGATCCGGCTACCGTCTGGCTTCAGCGTGGCGCCGGTGTCGATCACGTCCAGTGAAGGGCCGCCGAGGGCCACGACGCCAGATCCGAAGCGGTCAGCCACAGCGGCTCGCGCCGTGGCGTAGATCACGGCGTAGGCCGCTCCGTTGCCGCAGGCATAGTGCGGGCCGGCGTTCTGGTGGTTATTTGGCTCGTTCCAGATCGTGTACGGCCAGGTCAGGGCGACTGGGCCGAAGTAGTTGCGCAGGCGCTCAATGGCATCGGCAACATACGTCGCGTAGCCGGAAATCCCGTCCGTGTCGAAGCGTTCGCTCTCGTGCTGTGAGCTCGGACTCCCATCGGCGGCTGTTACCCAGGCCGGCGCGGCCACGAAGCTCACCAACGGCGTGGCGCCAGCGTCCAGCACCCGTTGCACGAAAGCGGTGAGGAGATTCCAGTCCATGTCGCCGTCGCCGACTGCCGCGCCCAGGAAGCGGTGGCCGAGCCAGACGCGTACGAGGTCGGCGCCGAACTGGCTGGCACGGTCGACTCCCCCGTCGCGGTAGAGATCGACGATCTCGTTCGTACCCAGCTTGAAGTCGAGCGTTTGTGCGAAGCCGGTCGAGGGCTGGTCGAGATGAACCACGATTTCCGGCACATCCGAGCCGCCAAGCGCCAGACTTACCAGCAGCAGGACGACTGCGAGCCGGGCCGCGCGGCACCAGCGTTTTGGCAGGCTGCCGCCCACCGAGGTCAGGTTCGACTAACGACTTCGCGCTGCCCAGAGACAGATGACAGCCGAATTGCCGCCAGGACCTCCAGCAGATGGACGCTGTCTTCCGGCGGTGACTCGTTGGCGACGTCGCCGCTGATGACCGCCAGGAAGTGGTCGTCAGGATTGCTGCCGCCCGATAGCCCTTCGACTTCGCGCGTCACCCTGGCCTCGAGGTCGTCCTCCAGAATGGCTTCCACGCCGCCAGACGCCCAGTCGGCGCGAATCGCGCCGTTGCCGGCCACCACCGCCAGCCGTTCCCCGAAGGTGTGACCGGTTCCGATGATCGACAGCGTGCCGATGGCCCCGTTTTCGAAGAGCAGCACGGCTGCGCCGTCCACCTCGACCTCTAACTCGTAGGTGCGCATGCGCGCGTCCACTTCAACGATGCGCAGCCCGGTGGTCCAGAGCAGCATGTCCATGAGGTGGCTGCCGGAGTCGCTGAGCTGACCGCCGCCGCCCAGGGCCAGCGTGCCGCGCCAGGTTCCCGCGGCGTTTTCGACCCAGGCCTGCCATTGACTGGCCTGCACATGGGTGATCTCGCCCATGTCGCCGCCCTGCAGGCGCTGGCGCATGTAGGTGTAGCCGGGGCTGAATCGCCGCTGAAAGCCGACTACCACATGGCGGCCAAGGGCCCTGGCGTGGTTCGCGATTTCCTGCGCCAGTTCTGGTGTGTGGGCCAAGGGCTTTTCGCACAGCACATGCGCTCCGGCGTCCAGCGCGCCCATGACATGCTCGTGATGCAGCGTGTGGGGCGTAGCCACCAGTGCCGCGTCCAGGTCGGCGGCTGCCAGGAGATCGCGCCAATCCGCGTAGGCCGGGATTGCGTCGAGACCCTCGATACGCGAGCGCACGCGCGCGATGGACGCGTCGGAGGTGTCTGCCATGCCGACAACCTCGACCTCGGGCATCGCGAGGAATCGCCCCAGGTGACCCGCGGACATGCCGCCAACGCCAATGGCGCCCAGTCGGTATGGCATAGACATCGTGCTCTGTGCGCAGACGGGCGGAAGTTTACGTCAACCCGCCGGGCCGACGCGCGGCCACGAGCTTATGCGTCGCGGGTTGTGGGGTCTCCAGGAGCGAATTGACCGCCGTAGGGCAGCGGGAGGCGCTGCACGGTCTCGCGAAACGTCCCGCGTCCCTTCAGGAGGTCGTGCACGTCCCAGCCTTGGACTTCCAATTGTTCCAGCACGTAGGCCAGTTCGTAGCGGTCGCCGGTCTCGTCGTCGATGAACGCGTCGGTCCAGCCCAGCTGGTACCGCGGCACAGGGAACGTGCCCTCGCCGTTGCGGCGCGGAATCTGAAACCGAAACTCGGAGACACGGATGTGGCGACGGGGCTGGCTGCTCATATTGGTTTCGGGTGATGGGCACGAAATGCCCGGACGGCTTGAATCCGATTGTGGAGAGCGCGCTGGCTGTGTGTCAACGGGCAAGCGTGCGGCCAACAACGATCAAGTTTGGCGAGTCGTCGCGCCAGGGTTGACGCGAATAGCCGCCGTAGACCGCATCGATCTGCAGGCCGGCCTCCACGAATTCGGCCACGACCTGGTCCCGCGTCAACAGCGCCAGGCTGTATCCGAGCCGCCGCTCGTCGACGAGCGCGGGACCGTCGAAGAAGCGGTAGATGAGCGTGCTGCATCCGCGGTGCGCTTCAGCGTCGTAGGTGTAGTAGCGCTCGCGGGTGATGCGCCGACCGGTGGAGGGGTCGGGCTCCAGAAACTCGACCTCTTCGTGGTCCGGAGTGGAGTCGAGGGGCGTAGCGGAGAACACGTCCACGGCCACGCCGCCACCGGGCCGTACGTGAGCGGCGGCGTTCCACAGGGTGTGCCCGCGGGCAACCCGGTCCGGCAGCAGCAGGTAGGAGTTGAAGCCCACGAACGCCAGGTCGTGGGCCTCCGGCAACTGACAGGTGCGCATGTCACCACGTTGCAGGCTTAGGCGCGTCCGGGTTGCCCGAGACATTGCGGCGCGGCGTGCCACCGCTCGCGCCAGCATGGCCGCTGAGGTGTCCACGCCGGTGACCTGGAACCCCTGGCGGGCCAGCGGCCCGGCGATGCGGCCGGTTCCCACCGCGAACTCCAGCAACCTCGGCCCGAAGCGACGGCCCTCGCCAATCCAGAACTCAAGCTCCGCTCCCTCGCAGTCCGGGTATTCCAGGTCGTACACCTGCGCGGCCGGGTCGTAGCCCGTCTCCCGAAACGGCGGGGGCGTGGCCAGTTGCAGCTTGTTCATGCCGCGGCTGCCTGGCGGCCCGACGGCATCAGACCGCGCCGGCGTAGTTCAAGGGGGCTTCGGCGAGTTCTGTCTCGAGGTTGGCGTGGTCCTTGACGCTGTCCATCCCCCGCCAACGCGCCGCCGATTGGAACGCACCCAGGCGGCTCGCGGCCGCCAGTTCCGGGAAGGTGCTGTCCTCGTGGTCGCCGATCTCAGGCAGTAGATCCTCGAACGTCCGATCCAGCACATAAACGCCGCCGTTGATCCAGTGCGGCAGCACGGGGTTGGTTGTGAAGCGGCTGACTTTGCGACCGTCCACTTCCACGATGCCGTACTGGCTGACGTAGGGGGTCAGCAGGATGGTGGCCAGGTTTTCGTCGGCCCGATGCTGGTCAAGCATGGGGGCTAGCCGCTGTTCCGTGAGAATGTCCGCGTTGGACGCCATGACGATAGGCTCGTCACGCGGAACCTGCTGCATGCCCAACCGCAGGCCGCCGCCGCGGCCCATCGGCGTCTCCTCGACCGCGTAGCTGAAGCTGGCGTCGAGGGCGGAGCCATCACCAAAGTGGTCTTCAATCACCTCGTGCAGGTAGCCGCAGGAGATGACGAAGTGATTGACCCCCTGCGCCTGATACCACTCGACCTGGTGCTGCATGATCGGTTTGCCGGCGATGGCAACCATGGGCTTGGGCACGTTGGCGGTCAGCGGCCGCAACCGCTCGCCGCGGCCTCCGGCAATCAGAACGGCGTACACGCAGCAGACCTCCGGGTCGTCACGGGCCCCTGGCGCCGCGACGAGCGATTATAGAGAGGGCGCAGGGTCAGACCCGGGGGTGCCAGGTGGGCGCGGTGTGTTCGGTCACCGCCTGCCGTCCGGTTCGAGCGGGCTGCGCAGCTCGATGACGTTGCCATCCGGGTCGCGAAGGTAGAGGGACCGGCCCTCCAGGTCTTCAGTTGATCCTTCAACGACCGATCCGGCGGCAACGATGACGGCGGCGGCGCGCTCGAACTCCGATTCGTCCAACGCCAGCGCCACGTGCTGCACCCCAAGCCGCCGCCAGTCGTGGATTTCCGCCGAGGGCCGCCGCTCAGGGGCTTGGAACAAATGCAGCGAAAACTGGGGCGATTCCAGCACCTGTCGAAACGTCGAACGCGATCCCCGCGTCAGGTTGAGCACGCGTGCGTAGAACGCGGTGCTCCGATTGAGGTCGCGCACGTTGATCGCGACATGATCCACGCGCTTGGCCCGGAGCCCGCGCGGTCCGACCGGCTCCCGTGACATTGGCGCTTCGCTGCGACGGCTGGCCGAGGGTATCGCGCTCGGGCTACGGCGTGCTGGCCGCGACGTGCCCTGCGGGCATGAGGAAGGCTCGACTCCTATCGAGCCACAAGATGTAGGCATCCTTCGCAGGCTGCGGTGTTGACATACTAGATGTAGTGGGTGAGTGCTATGATTCGCGTCCAACTCAGAGGTGAGGGGCGCAGGATGCGGTGTCCAGCCTGCACGTCGGCGCGGCTGCAGGTGGTGGATACGCGCGAGGCCGCGGATGCCACGCGCCGCCGCCGCGCCTGCCAAGAGTGCGGCCATCGGTTCACCACCTACGAGCGGCGCGACATCTATGTGTGCCCGCACTGTGGACACGACGAGGCGCGCATCGAGCTCTGGGAGTTGACGTCGCAGGGAACCCTGCGCCGCCATCGCCGCTGCGCGGCTTGCGGGCAGGGATACCAGACGCTCGAACGCCTGGCGCGAATGGACATTCGCGTGCTCAAGGCCGATGGGCGAAGCGAGCCGTTCAACCGCGGCAAACTCTACAGATCGATCATGATTGCGGGGACGAAGCGTCCAATTACTAGCGCCTGGGCGGAAGAGGCGGCAATCCAAATCGAGAATGAGCTGCTCAGCCGTGACGCGCCGGACGTTCCCTCCAAAGATATTGCCGACCTGGCCATGGAACGCCTGGTTACGCTCGATGAAGTCACCTACGTGCGCTACGCGTCAGGCTATTTCGGCGCAGGCGGCGTCCAGGAGATGCTGGAAACCATCAACGAATCGCGGCAGCGTCGTGAACGAACCGAAATCGAGCGAACCAATCTGCCGCTGGTACCGGCAGACACCGACGACGCTTAACCGGCGATCCGCGCGACGGCCGTACCGGCGAGAACCGGCTGGCTGCCGTTCGCCGCTACGAGCGGCGCCATGATTGCCGCACGGACGTTTGTCGGGCTTGGGCTGGCGCTCGCGCTACTGGGTTACGTGTTCGGTGTCCGGGATGAGTTGGGACCCGGGCTCCGAACGGCTTCCGCACTGGCTTCCGTTGTTCCGGGCAACCCGCCGACTCTGCTACAGTTGCGGACGCCGCCGCGCGTGACGACGCTGGCCTATACGACCCGCGACGGCTATGAACTGCTGGCGGATCTCTACGAACCGCCGGACGCGCGCGACCTGCCCGCAATCGTGCTCGTCAATGGAGTCGTCCCCGAAGGCCGGACGTACGAGCCGCTGGTCGGCTTCGCCGACGGACTGGCGCGGACAGGGTTCGTGGTCCTGGTGCCCGATGCGCTGGACTACGAGAACTACCGAGTCCTGCCGGAGGACATCGCCGGTCTGGTGCGCGGCTATCAGGTGCTCCAGTCCCGTCCGTCCGTGGATCCTGAGCGCGTGGGTTTCATCGGCTTCAGCATGGGCGGGTCGCTGGCGATGGTGGCGGCGTCGGACCCTGAGATCGCGGACCGCGTGGCCCTCATCGCAACTATCGGGGCCTACTACTCACTGGACGCGATGCTCCGGGCCGTCACGACGTCCACGGTGCAAGTGGACGATGGCTTCCAGCCGTATCAGCCCGATGCCTACGTCTGGCTGGTAACTCGCAACACGCTGGTCTCCGCCATTCCCGAGGCCGAAGATCGCGACGCGCTGTTCCGCCTTTTCGCGCTGCAGACGCCGGACCCGGACCCGGAGGTGCTGCCCAAGTATGACCTCGCCCAGTTGGGCGCGCCGGCGCGTGGGGTGTACGAGCTGTTCACCAACCGGGACCCGGCCGAGGTGACCGGACTGATGGACCGCGTGCGCCGCGCGATCCCGGGAGCGCTGGAATCGATTTCGCCCGATGCCCACATCGAGCGCCTGCGGGCGCCCGTGGCGCTGCTGCACGACCGCGGCGACCTGTATGTGCCCGCGCAGGAATCGCTGCGCATCTTTACCCGGGTGGGCGGCGAGCCCCGTGCCCAACTGGCCGTGCTGGACGTGATCCAACACGCGCAACTCTCCGCGCCGGACCTCTCGCCGCCGGTGCTGCTGGGCTCGTTCATACCGGGGATGTGGACGCTCTGGCAGTTCACCTTTGACGCGCTACGCCAGATTTCAGCGGGCGCCAATCCGTATCAAGCGTAGGTCCACGACATCTGCCGGGGCGTTGAAGCGCAGCGGGACGCCCGCCGTGCCGACGCCGGCGGAGACGACGAGAGGGCGTCCCTGGACGTACATCAGGCCGCAGGGCCGGGGCAGGCGGTGGCGGGTTCGCAGGGTGAGCGGGCCGAAGACGGGGAGTGCAATCTGACCGCCGTGCGTGTGACCGCTGAGCGTCAGGTCCACGCGCCGTTCGCCGAGTTCAAAGGCGGTGTCCGGGTTGTGCGCCGCCAGGATCGTGAAGACGTTGGCATCCAGCCCCTTGAACGCCGCATCCAGGTCGCAGAGGCCCACATGCGTGTCGCCCGCGCCGACCAGTTGAAGTCCGGCACCGTTGCTCGTCAGACGGACTCCACGGTTAGTCAATGTCTGGATGCCGTGCTTGGCCAGCCCGGTTTCCATGTCGTGGAGTGGGCGCGTCTCGTGCCGTAGCCAGCGCGGAGCCCGGCCCCGCGGCTTGCCCAGCGCATCGTGGTTGCCCCAGACGGCGAACGCGCCCAGGCGCGCTTCGATGCGCGCCAGGCGCTCGCCCACGTCCGGGATGAAGCGCTCACTCTCCACCAGATCGCCCGCCGCAATCAATAGGTCCGGTCGTGCTCCGGCCAATCCATCGAGTGCGGCCAGCGAGTGATGTGGCCGTCCGGTCACGTGGAGGTCCGAGACCAGCAGAATGCTGAGGTTCTCGATTCCCGACGGCAGCCGGGCTGCGGGAAGCTGATAGCTTGTTTTCAGGGGCGGTTTGAAGCCGGAGATAGCTGGGCTCAGCAACGTCGCTCTAGCTGCTCTGTCTCAATAGTCGAGCGTAGTTGGCGTGTAATTCGTGACTCTGGCAACGCCTGCCATGAGTCAGGCACCATCGCTACCAAGCCACGTTGGGCGCTGTCGGACTGAATCCCGCCCATTGCTTCTTAGGCTTCGAGTGGCGGCTGCTAGACGGCCGCGGCGTGAACGTGTTCGCCCATGGCTCGGAATTTGGCGTAGCGGGCGTCCACCAGGGTATCGATGTCCTGGGCGCAGAGTTCGTCCAGCAGGGGCGCCAGTTCGGCTCGGAGGTTGGCGGCGGCGGTATCGAAGTCGCGGTGGGCGCCGCCTTCAGGTTCGGGCACGACGCGGTCGATGAGGCCGGCCCGCAGCAGGTCGGGCGCGGTGAGGCGCAGGGCGGCGGCGGCTTCCTCCGCGTGGTCGGAGTCCCGCCAGATGATGGCTGCGGCGGCTTCGGGTGAGGCTACGGAGTAGATGGTGTGTTCCAGCATGAGCACCCGGTCGCCGACGCCTAGCGCCAGGGCGCCGCCGCTGCCGCCTTCGCCGATTACGGTAACGATCACGGGCGCCCGTAGCCGCGCCAGGCGGGCCATGTTTTCGGCGATGGCCCAGGACTGGCCGCGTTTCTCGTCGTCCAGCGTGGGGCTGGCGCCCGGCGTATCCAGGAAGGTCAGGACGGGTCGTCCGAACCGTTCAGCCATGTCGAAGAGGCGCAGCGCTTTACGGAAGCCCTCAGGGTGGGCCATACCGAAGTTGCGCTGGACGTTCTCAGAGGTCGTGCGGCCCTTCTGGTGGCCCACCACGATGACGCTACGGCCCTCGAACGTGGCCAGGCCGCCGACGACCGACGCGTCGTCGGCGAAGCGGCGGTCGCCGTGGAGTTCGGTGAAATCGGAACAGAGACGGTCGAGGTAGTCCTGGGTGTGAGGGCGCTGGGGATGCCGCGCCAACTGGACGCGCTGCCAGGGGGTGAGACGGGCAAAGATGTCAGCCGTGCGCGCCGCGAGTTCGAGCTGCAGGACGGCCAGTTCGCGCGCGACCTGGGAGTTGGGGTCGGCGCTGGCGTCGCGCTCGAGTTCCGCGATGTGTTCGCGTAACTCGTCGAGGACGCGTTCGAATTCGAGCACGGGGACAGTCCGCGCCTAAACGCGGGCGGCCCTGGGAGCGACTCGGGCTGGGGCGGATACGTCAGCCGGCGCCAGGTGACCAATCACGCGGCTCAGGGTCTCGCGCAGTTCACGGCGCGGCACCACGAGGTCCAGCATGCCCTGGCGCAGCACCCACTCGGCGGTGTGGTCTTCCACCGGCGCGCGCCGGCGCAGCGTGCCTTGCACTACCCGGGAACCGGCGAAGCGGATGGTTGCGCCAGGCTCACCCACGATCACGTCGGCCACGGCGGCAAAGCTGGCGGTCACGCCGGCCAGCGTAGGGTCGGCCATTACGCAAATATGGGGAAGACCGGCTTCGCCAAGTCGGGCGGCGGCCGCCGTGGTGCGGGCCATTTGCATCAGCGCGAACAATCCCTCGTCCTGGCGGGCACCGCCAGAGGCGGTGACGGTGACGACGGGCAGGCGCTGGCGCAGCGCGTGCTCGAAGAGTCGCGTGATCTTTTCGCCGGTGGCCGAGCCCATGCTGCCGGCGATGAAGCCGAACTCCATGACGCCCAGGGCGACCGCGCGTCCGAGCAGCGGGCCGACGCCGCAGACAATGGCCTCGTTGCGGGACGTGAGCGCGCGAGCCTTGGCTACTCGGTCAACGTACGAGCCGGTGGGACGGCGGAACTCCAGTGGATCGGCCGCGGTGATGTCGGCGTCGATCTCCTGAAACGCGCCCGGGTTGTCCAGCAGCAGCGCAATACGTTCGGTGGCGTCCAGGCGGTCGTGGTAGTTGCAGGCGGGGCAAACGCGCAGCGCGGCCTCGAACTCCGGGCGGTAGTGCATCGCGTTGCACTTGCGGCAGGTGGCCCACAGATCGACGGGAACGTCTGGGTGCGTAGCCGCGCCGCGCCGACGCCTCAAGGCCATCCGGCCTCTCCTCGATGCACAAACTAAAACGCAGCCTGGGGGCCTGCGCGCCTCCCCGGCCGCGAGATTAGGCGGAGTATATCAGCGAGGCGGGTCGAAACCGGGCGGCTCTGCCGGCGGATAGGTTTGGTCGTCGGGGGTTCGCGCCAGCACCAGGGCGCCGACCCAAACCGCGCCGCGACGCCGCAACGCGCGGGTGGCAGCCTCGATTGTCGCGCCGGTGGTCGTGACGTCGTCGACCAGCAGAATCCGGGCGCCGGAGAGCTTCCGGAGTGCGCGAAAGGAACCGCGAACGTTGGCCAGGCGCCGCGCCCTGGACAACGAGGTCTGGGGCGGAGTGTCGCGCAAGCGAATGAGCAAGGTGCAGTCCAGCGGACGGTCGAGACGCCGCGCGACCTCGGAAGCCAGCAAGCGGCTCTGGTTGTACCCGCGTTGTCGTTCGCGGCTGGCTGTGAGAGGGACGGGGACGACGCAGTCCACCTGAAGGTCGGCAGGGAGAGCAGGCATCGCGAGGGCGGCCAGGTCGGCGGCCAAGTAGCGCTTGTTGCCGTACTTGAAGCGCTGGACGGCCTGGAGGATCGGCGGGGTGTAGGCGTAGGGGGCGTAGAGGTGGTTGATGCGGCGGCGCTCGAGGCGGCAGCGGGCGCACTGGTCGCCGTAGGCGAGGGGCCGGGTGCATTGGCGGCACTGGGGATGGGGGAGGGGCGTGGCGGTTGCGAGGCAGGGCTGGCAGAGGGCGGCGCCTGGGCGGCCGCAGGCGGCGCAGCGGGCCGGGAAGAGGGCGGCGGCGAGGGTCCGGCCGGAGGTTCGGAGACTGTCGACGGCCGACTCGGCGAACAAACGAAGGACCGCCCCGCCCTGGATTCGGTCGAGCGGGGGACGGCTCGCCATTACCCCAGGAGCATCGGGCTAGCCGGGGGCGCCGGCCGGGCTAGGGGTGGTCTCGACGATGGTCGGCTTGCCGTCCAGCACGCGAAGTTCAAATTCGCGCCCCTCGGCCGCCTCCTGCATGACATGGTCTGTGAGCGGCTCATCCACGTGCTCGCCCACCAGTTGCGCAATCGGGCGAGCGCCGGCGTGGCGGCCCAGGGTGGCGTTGACGATGTAGTCAAGCGCGTCGGAGGTGATGTGCAGGCGGATGCCCAGGTTCTCGGCGCGGCGCGTGGCATCTGACAGCGCCCGGCGCGCGATCTCTCGGATCTCCTCCTCGGCCAGCGCGCGGAAGACGACCAGGCGGTCGATGCGGTTCAGGAATTCGCCGGGCAACTGCTTGCGGGCGTACTCGCGGATGCGGGACTCGTAGGCGGTATGGAGGCGGGCCGACGCCGAGGTCGGTTCGAACCCGATGGAGGGTCCGGTGACCTGGTCGACGCCCAGGTTCGAGGTCAGCACGACGATGGTGTTGCGGAAGTCGACGTGGCGGCCGTTGGCGTCCGTGAGGAGGCCGTCTTCCATGATCTGCAGCAAAACATGCAACGTTCGGGGGTGGGCTTTCTCCACGTCGTCGAAGAGGACGACGGAGTAGGGGTTGCGGCGAACGGCCTCGGTGAGCCCGCCGGCTTCGTCGAACCCGACGTAGCCCGGAGGGGAGCCGATGAGGCGCGAGATGCTGTGGTACTCGGACATTTCCGACATGTCGACCCGTACCAGGTTGTCGTCTGTGCCGCTGACGAACTGGGCCAGGGCCTTGGCGGTCTCGGTTTTGCCGACGCCGGACTCGCCGAGGAACAGGAAGGATCCGATGGGTCGGCGCGAGTCGCGCATGCCGGCCAGGGCGCGGCGTAGGGCGCGCCCAAGTTCGGCGAGGACGTCGTCCTGGCCGACGACGCGCTTGCGCAGGTCGTCTTCCATGTGCAGGAAGCGGTCGGAATCGTTCTCGGCCAGGGTGGGTAGCGGCACGCCGATCCAGGCGGAGAGGACCTCCGCGATTTCGTGCGGCGAAATTACCGGGCGGTCCGTGCCGACCTCGGCTTCCCAGGCGGCGCGTTCGTCACGGAGTTCGTCGGCGACCTGGTCGCGCACCCGACGTCGGGAGGCTGGAGGGTGCGCTGGCTCGTCCTGCGTCTCGGGCTCTGCCGCGATTTCGGCGTCCAACTCCTTGATCCGTCGCAGAAGCTCGACGATGCGGGTCGGTGGGGTCTGGCGCCGAACCTTGGCTCGGGCGGAGGCTTCGTCCACCAGGTCGATGGCCTTGTCGGGCAGCTGGCGTGACGTGACGTAGCGGCGAGACAGATGCACCGAAGCGTCAACGGCGTCGTCGGTGACCTCAACCGCGTGGTAGGACTCGTAGATCGGGCGCAGGGCCTTGAGGATCTCGATCGCGTCGTCGTCGCTGGGTTCGTCCACGTCGATGGGCTGGAAGCGGCGGTTGAGGCTCTTGTCGTTGGCGATGTAGCGGCGGTATTCGCGCCAGGTGGTGGCGCCGATGACCTGGACTTCGCCGCGGGACAGGTGGCCCTTGAGCAGGTTGGCGGCGTCCAGCGAGCCGGCCGCGCCGCCGGCGCCGATGACGGTGTGCAGTTCGTCGATGAAGAGGATGACGTCGCCGCTCTTGCGGACCTCGGCGATGAGCTGCTGGACGCGTTCCTCGAACTCGCCGCGGTACTTCGCGCCGGCGATCATGCCGGGCAGGCTGAGGGAGATGAGGCGCTTCTTCAGAAGCTCGTCCGGCACGTCGCCCTTGACGATGCGGTGCGCGAGGCCCTCGGCGATGGCCGTCTTGCCGACGCCCGCATCGCCAACCAGCACGGGGTTGTTCTTGGAGCGGCGCAGCAGGACCTCAATGGCACGGTCCATCTCGACCTGGCGGCCGATGACGGGGTCCAGGTCGCCGGTGCGGGCGGCGTTGGTGAAGTCGCTGCCGTATTCGGCCAGCATGCTGCGGGGCTTGCTGCGACGTCCGCGCCCTCGCCAGCGTCCGCGGCGACGGCGGCCACGGCCGGGGGAGCCGGGTTGGTAGGCGGCTTCGACGCGGCGGCGGAGCGGGCGGAACTCGATTCCGGCCGCGGCCAGGGCTCCCGAGGTCAGACGACCGGCGTTGGCGAGCGCGCCGAGCAGCAGGTGCTCGGTGCCGATGAAGCGGACGCCCATGCGTTCGGCTTCAAGAGCGGCGGAGCGCAGGACGTTGCGGCCCTGGGCGGAGAGTGGGCGGCGGCCCTCGTCCCGCGCGTAGCCGGGCGGCAGGGTGTCGACGACGGTCTCGCCCAGCGGCTCCAGCTCGATCCCGGAATCGCGCAGGACACGCGCGGCGGCGGTCTGGGGGGACTCAAGGATGGCGAGCAAGACGTGGCCGGGGCCGACGGCGTCGTGGCCGAGGCGGGCGGCTTGAAGCTCGGCGTGCTGGAGCACGCGACGCCCGCGGCCGGTGAGGCGGCGGATGTACTCGACCGGGGCGTATTCGTCGGGTTCGCGTTCCACGGGTTCTAGCGGCTCCTCAGAGGCTGATGGGGATCTGGTCGACGAGATCCTGCAGGCCCTCGCCGATGCTGTTGCCCAGAGACGTGAACACCACGATCAGGACGATCACGAAGACGGCGGTGACGAGCAGGTAGCTGAACACGCCCGACCCCTGGGACAGGTAGCGGCCGGACGCCGGCCCGCGCGCGGAATGGCGGGGCGCCCCGGTGGGGTTGAGATTGGCCGTCACACCGGCTCCGAGGCTTGGTGGGTCCATGCCAGTGTAGACGGGCGGGGCGGTGGGGTGCTGGCTGGGGCTGGAGAGTGGCGCTGTGCGGAGCGGCGAAAGCGGGGGCCTCGCGCGCAGTAAGAGTTTTTTCCAAAAAACTCTTGAGCTGCGGCGGGGCGGTTTTTGGCTGATTCGGGGACGCGCCCGGCCACGCCCGGCGACGGGTGGATGGGGGTGTGGCACGGGTGGGCGAGGTCTTGCCGGGGCGGTGTGGCGAGGGCTGGGCGGGGGGCTGGGCGGTGCGGCGCGGCGCGGCGAGGGGCGGTTGGGGGGATTGGATGGGGCGGAGGGTTTGTGGCGGGCGGCGGGATCTGGGTGGGGGTGAAGGGGGAGCTATCTCTCGCCAGCCCGCCCCCAGAGGGGGCGGGCTGGCGAGAGATAGCTTGGGCCGGATTTTTTGGCGGGTTGGCGACGAAGGGTGGGGCTGCGAGGGGGCGGCAGGACGGCGCTGAAGAGGCTGGGTGCGCGGGCGTGGCGAGGGGTTGGGGTGGAGGCGTCTCGAGCGGAAGAGGCCGGTCTGCGACCGGTCGCTACGCAAGGCGCGGAACAAGTTGGGGCGGCGCCGGGGTATGAGGGGGCGAGGAGTCGGAGGAGGCGGGTGAGCATGGAGGTTCCGGGGGATGGACGTGGGATAGTAGGGTGTCTCTAGTGTACACTAAATGATTACGAAGGGCAAGGGGGGAGGGGAAGGAGTGAGCTGAGAGTAGTGAGATGTGAGAGAAGAGATGGAGATGGGCTCGGGATGCGTGCTTGGACGGGATGGCAGGTTGCGCTGGGATCAATCGGGGCGCTGGGTCCCCCATTCGACAAGCTCAGGGCAGGTTCTCCGGGGACGCCGGGATGTGGTTCGACTCGGCCCTCCGAAGACTGCGGGCCGGCTCACCATGAACGGTAGGGGACGGGGCACGGAGGGCGCGAGGCGGGGGTTGGGCGCGGCTTGGGATGTGTTCAGTCGGTTGGGTGAATGTGTTCAGTTTCGGGGCCAATGTGTCCAGTTTTAGGGCGAATGTGTTCACTTTCGAGGGGAATGTGTCCACTTTGGCGGGGCAGGTGTTCAGTTTTCGGCGGTGCGCGTTCCCTCGGTAGAGGGGGTGCCGCTAGGGGACGGCCTGGGTTGGGGATCGGGCGAGGAAGGAAGGCGGGATTCCTCAGGGGACCTCAAATGGCACGGGGAACGTGGCAAGTGGTCGGCGGGTGGTGGGAGTGGCTCGTGACGGGGGCGGTTGTTGGGCTGCTGGGGTCATGGGGCGGACCGGGGCCGGGAATGACGGGTGCCAGCAACGCCATCATTGCATGCTTTGCTGGCAATGCAGGCAAAGCTAGCAGGGATTGCCGTGGCAGCGAGGTGCCGGCGGAAAGGGACCGGTACAGGTGGTTCGACAGGCTCACCATGAGCGGCGGCAGGAGTGGGAGAGCAGGGTGAGCCTGTCGACGGGCATTGGGGATCGAGTTGCGAGGTTTGCTCAGTCTGTGTGCTCTGTCTGGGGGCGGATGACAAGGGTGAGTGAAGGAGAGAGGCGAGATGGGGAGATGCACAGACCATGTAGGTGCCGCTAAGGGCCGTAGCTCAGTGGGAAGAGCGCCGCACTCGCATTGCGGAGGTCGTGGATTCGAATCCCACTAGGTCCACCAACATATACGATAGACACAACCGTCTTCGAACTGTGGCTCGGGACTCTGTAGGACTAGTCAGTGGGCAGTACCATCTTCGAGATGTGCTGGGGCTTTAGGCCTACCGGTCCTGCAGGGGAGTTCAATCCCCTGCGGGTATGGCCCGTCTTGACCGTCGGCCGAAGCCTCTGTGAGATGTGGCGAGGAGCCTCTGAGGCTTTAGAGCTTAGCACCATCGATCCTTGAGACGATTCGTCGTCTCCCATTCACAGGTTCTCGGACACCATCCCTGCATCAATCGTGCCGCCTGGAGTCAGTGTGCCTGAGAGTACCGCTTTCTCCAATACTCGCCTACACCCCCTGAACAATTCCGATGGAGTTCTGTTCTGCGTGCCCTCTGCAATTGCAAACAAGGCACCCTTTACAAACGGATAATCATCTGGATCACTGCCATCGGACCTGTAGCCTTTGAGAACTTGGGTGAGGAAATCCACTGCTTCGTCTGGCTCTAGTGGCGCAATCGGCAAAGGATCGCGGGACATTCGCCTTATAACCGGAGTAGTCAAGAGACCGTAGATGTTGCGTACGTCACCGGACATCCCGAACAGAAAGCAGCAGTTTTCCGGACAAGCATTGACGAGGTCACGAAGACCCTGGTTCAGACTCAGCACTTCTTGTGGTCGAAAATCGCCTACGATCTCCAGCTCATCGAAGAAGAAGTAAAACGCCTTGTTGCGGGCGAGCACGTCTCCTTCGCTGAGAGTCGCAGCGCCTCTTGTGCACAGATTTACGTAAGCTCCTAGGCATTTCGTCGCATCGTACTCCGACTCAATTGGCCCAGTCATGTTATAGCTACGATACCTTCCCATCGCTCTTTGCCCCGAAATCTTCTCACCCAACAGGATCTGCATCGCCTCGTTAGATCCATTCCGTATCCCCTTAAGAAGCAGGCTAAGTGGCGGGAAACCTGGCGTCACACCAGGATCAGAATAAATGTCGTCTATTTCCCTTTCCAATTCTTGACGCCTACCGTCACGTATGCGCTTTTGCGCAGTGTCCTCAACAGCGAGGTCCAACCAATCCGCAGTCTCTCGAATGTGAGGTATCAGTAACTCAATTATCTTGCGATACAGGACGACAAAGTTCATACTCGCCGCTACCTTCATCGTTGCTAGGTAGACGCACGGAGAATTAAAGTCATCCTTATATCTTTCTGTGATCCAATATTGAAGGTACCTGAGAGCGTGAGATTTGCCAGTCCCATAGTCACCGTGGATGATCGCGAATTCCGATAGGCCTACGCGGTCGGATCGACAAGATTCGACGATATCAAAGAGCTGGGACCTGAGTTCTTCGTAACCTGCCCAGACCGTTACCCTTTCATCGGGCACCAGTGTGAAGGGATTGCTCGTCAACCTAGCAATCTCCAGTGTAGTGCTCATCTAACTCGCTCCCTTTGCCTGAGACACCTTGGACCGATTCAGTCCTAGCCAGGTTGCAAAATCCAATGTGCCTGAATCTCCTAATAACTTGGCTTCAATAATTTGTAGAGTCGATGAATAGGTATGGGAATCTCCCGTTAACAATGCAAGCTCAAGCAGGTCATTAGAGGCTGCTCCTCGCTTACCGAAACCACTGCTGGTCAGATTAGCGGAACCGACGATCATCATCTTTGAATCGGTACTATCCAAGAACAGATACGCCTTGGCATGAAGACGTTCATGGAGATAGACTTCTGCCCCGTTCTTTTCTAGATCTTCTAGCAACGACAGCTTCTCTCTGAAAGCGGTGCCCGCGCCGGTAGCTCCGGGCGGGGGCGTAGTCATGACGACAACTTTCGCCCCAAGACCCAGTTGGCGAAGCAGAAGGATGGACAGGCGACCATTGCCCCAGAAATCATAGTCTTGCATATTAAAGGAAATAATCGTAGCCTTGGTCAATTGCCTAAAAGCACCAATCCATTGAAGAACCTCTTTGGCGACGTCATCGCCAAGGCAAGGTGTAACAATCGGTACGTTGTTGGCTGGCGTCATGCTCTGACTCTACCCGAGACTACCTCTCAGTGCAATGTAACCGCTACCACCTTGTCTGTTTCGTAACCGGTACATGCTCTCGGAGTGTTCACTACATACCACATCAATCTGCTTTTCAAACGTTTGTCTGTCGAGATGTTCTCCGTCAACTGCCAATCTTGCCGCTATCACATGGTATATGGATTCGACGGTGGCCTCGTTGAACACGTGAAGTTTCACTTGAGGGTAAATCTCTTTAATGAGGTGAAACGAGGCGATAGTGGAAATCGAAAATGAAGACGGTGGCTCCTTGAAGAAGCGGGCTGTGGCCTTCCAAAGTAAGTCATCAGCGGTCTCAACGTCGACAACTCCTAGCAGATCCATCACTATGGAAGAGAAGGGGAGTACTAGAGTGGAGTTGGAATTGCCGACGGCATCCTTAAAGGCGGCCAACAACCGCAAGCCACTCACCGTTGCTTCGTATTGGCCCGTACCTGTCTGCACAACGCAGCCTAAGTCCCTAAGCCAGCCTCGTCTGGGTGTTACTGTGTGGTCATAGAACCTTGCGATCCTCTGCTCTGGGCTAAGTCCTCTTCCTTCGCTATATGAGGACCAGGAGCGTGCGTGTTTGCGATTCAAGTCAACTGCTTGTTGAAGCCTTGCCCTGGCGTCTGACAAGTGTTGCAGGACCAGATCTCTGGCGAATTTGCCTTCTACATGGTTGGTTGTCCATGCCTCCCTTAACTGTATGACCATTAGTAACCGTTCCAGAAGCAATGGTCCCAGCAACTCTGGCGGAGGCGACGTCGCGATTAGATCCAAAAGGTTTAGAGTTGCATCGCCGTCCGATTCGAGTATCGCATTGAGCAACATTGCTCTTTCCGGACATGGGGGATGGTCCACCTGCCGCACGGCATGTAGAGCGTAACCGTTATCCGCGAGAGTCAGCTTTGCTCCAACTTTAGCTATCAGGCCAAGGGCACCGGCAACTTCGATTATGCCATCGGCATACTTGGTCCCCTGAACATCCTCCTTTTCCAAAACAACTGCGCGCAGCGCAGGAGCTGACGCGGGGGCAATGCGATGAAGGTAACTTACAATCCTGCCAAATCGGAATATGTCGTGCAAGCCGTTGGTATATCCAATCCTCCGGGACAGTTCTTTTCGTATGAGAGGATGTTGTTGCGCTAGGCCGAGCATGTTCATAGTATTATACACATTATACAACCGTGGGTTCGTCGCCGCCATGAGCCGAAACTCTCGGCCTCATTGCAACTAAGAACGCTCTATTCGTCTCAGCATCAGCGATCCATGCTTCTCCGGTTTCCAGGGCTCTAATGAGTGCCAAACGGTCGGACACTTGTGTAGTGCCGAATGAGACATTCTTGGGGAAGTCCGCTGGTACCCTTGCAAGAGCTGCTGAAATGTCCGCGTCCACTACCAACCGATGAGCAATCAATAGGTCAACCTGACTAACAACGCGGGAGTCAACTGCCGAAGGCTGCTGCGTAGCAAGAACTAGCGACAGCCCAGCATCGCGGCCACGCTTTACATACTCAATTAGAGTGGGCTTGGCTGCGGTGTGGCTATCGGATGGACATATCAAATGCGCCTCGTCAATGAGTGTCCAAATCCCCTGAGGGAGAGAATCATGTTCATCTTGCAACGGGCGACCTGTACGCTTGGCGGTCTTTCGCTCAGTGTGATATCTACCCATGATACGAAACACTTTTTTGGCAATGATACTCACAACCAATGACTTTGTTGCATCGTCCAAATTGCGAAGCAGAAATATACTCAATTGACCTGGCTTGACTATCTGTAGAATGTCGACGCCATCCTTCCGAAAAACTCTACTGTCCCTTAGGGATTCCAGCTTCCATAAGACTGCATCGCGGGTCTGACGCTGTGACTGCGCAGTCAGTTCGGCGTCCTCAATCAGGCACGCAATCAAGTCATCAAGGTCATACTCACTCTTTGCTGGAACTCGGCGACTCCCACTCGCCGAGAACGCCAGGGTGCTATAGCCTTCAACGCTGACCTTTCGAAGGAGGTTCCGTACGACTTGGCCTTGGGGAGAGTAAACCTCGGTATCGAAAAGCCCGCACCAGTCCTCGAGCTCAAGCTCGGCGGGGTCGATGGCGAACTCGATCACACTAGGATGGACCGGTGCGTCGCCAATCGGAGCGAAGAGTTTCGCGGACGGTATCTGACTACCTGGAATATCCCATTGTTCGAGTTGCGATAGCTGTTCTCTGTCTTCCTCCAAACGTTCATCCGGAGCACTGAGCAGAGCCCAGAACTGGCTCTGAGTATCGAAGAATATTGTTGTCACTGGTGGAGCCTTCGTGGTGATTTTTGAATCGCTCCCGAGTGCCAACCCCTCGGCCAGTATGCCCAGATCGTAGCTTTTGCCAGTTCCACGACGACCACATATATAGACCACATGCGGCGTATGGATGTCGAGCCACACGTTCGCATCGAACTTGTTGGAGACCCGAGCCTGTTCAATGCATTTTCCAAGTAGTATCAAGGCCTTGGTATCGCCGCGATTCCGGCGTTGTCCCACAAGGATGTGTCTTCCCCGCGACAGATAAGGGGCCCTCTCGATGGGATCGGAAACCTCAACCCGTCTGGAATTGCTTATGTGGCCAAGGGAGGGGAGATTAGTCACAGTCTGTTACTTCTCCACAATAAGTTCGCGGTGTCATTTCCATAGGCAGCTCGAAATGCACTACCGTAACTAGGCTCCGTTCTCCGAGTCCAGGGTACATTTGCCTCACAACCCGCTTAATTTCTGTCGAATCCTCCAACCCTTCCGATTTGGCATCCTCATCCGACAGATGGGAGAAACGCTTGCAGACGCTCGACTTTACTCTGACGGCAATAGACTCCCTACCGTCAGATATAAGAGTTAGACCAGGAAAAACGTGTCTCCTACCCTTCCAGATAGTTACGTTCTTTGTTCCAGCCTTCATCCTCTTGAGGAGCTCGTCTCCAACACTGAACCGTGGTATCTCACCAGTCGTACCCGCCGGCAGTCTGATCTCATTCAGGTACTCCTTGCCGCGAATCATCGAATGCTCCCAGCTGGAACCCAAGAGAACCACAAAGTCAGGGCGTAAGGAGTGGAGAAAGTTGTCGCAATGTGGCGCGGCGGCCACCATCGTGACACCGAGACGCCTAGCTATGCGTTGTACGTTATCGGAAACGATGTTTGCGGTGGCGGAATCCAGGTTGGTACAGAAGTCATCGGCGATCCAGACGTTGCATCTGGAAGCTATCAGCATGGACAGCATAGCGCGATACTGCTGACCTCTACTGAGCTCTTGGAACCGCTTCAAATACAACGTGGGCTCGGACAGCCCCGCAAGAGCAAGCAGGTACAATGCCGATCGGACATCTCTTTCTTCCAATACATCAATTAAGGGTTTTCTTGAACGAAAGGCACGAAATGTTTCTGCTCTAAAGTTTTTCGGCAGGCTAACCGTGCCTCCTGCTAATGTGTCGATCCTTCCAGCCCTATCGCTCAGGAGTTGTAGCAGACTAGTCTTGCCGGAACCTGATGGTCCCAAAACCAGTACAATGTTCCCTGGTTCCACTGTGAGGCTCAAATCCTTTATCACTGTAGTAAGGATGTTGTCAGGCGAAATATCGAAAGCTTGCTGCACTGCATGCGTCCGAACGGTACGGCGTACACTCGAACTATACTCGATGGTGACATCATCGAAGCTAATTGGTTGGGCGATCGCGTCAATCTCAATCCTGGGCGGGACGTGTCCGTTTTCGATGCTCAGCGATTGCACTCTGTCCGCCAAGAACTTTGCGGAAACATCTTTAAGACCGGCCATATAATGAGGTTTTGGAAGGGATACTATGCCATGGAACAGAGCAAACTGCTTCAAGACGGACTTCTGTGATAGGCTGTCCAGCCTTTTATATAGAGCATCTACATCGATACCCTCCTGCTCCATGATTTCTATTGAACGATCCATCCTTGCTACTTGTTGATCCAAGATGCCCGAGATCCTCTCAAACTCCGTCTTGCCGCTGGGATCGTGGCGGAATCGGCCTATTAGATATCGCATGTCCTTGGCGACTCTCTTCAGGTTACCTTCAGTCTCTCCCACGTAGGTCATGCCCGCGCGTTCTGCGAACGGAACGAACTTCAACATGTCTGCTGAAATCTCGAGGAAATACGGGAGATAGCCAGATACCTGCCAGCGGTTCCGTGCGAAGGAAGCTGCGTGTTTGACCAAGAGTTGTCCGATATTCGCTCCTCGGAACTCGGGTGCTACAACGGTTCTAGCGATACGGACAACCACATGGATGTACTTTCGAAGGGTAGCCATGTCCCAACAATGCCAGGCAACAGGCCCACACCTGAACGGAGCGTCCATAACGCGAGACCTGGGTTTGTTCATGAAGAAGGGGGTAGCCAACTCAATGTAGCCGAGCACCCTTGGGTATTTGGGATGGAATGTACGAACAATCAGACGAGCAGTGCGGCCGTGGATGACCTTGCCCCGATAATGGTAGTCAGCCAATGCCTGATAACCGACGTGTTCTTCGTTGTCCGTTACTTCCTTGACTAGTACTTCGAGCTGGACACCCCCAAGGTTTACCACGTCTGGCACGATATATGGCTGGAGAATCTTGCAGTCACCATTCTTGCCTATCACCCAGACGTCCCCTGACCTAATGCGAAGATCATCGCCTCGTGTTACACAGGCCGAAAGCGGAACGTCCAGCAAAATGGAGTCGGGTTCTAAGCTAAGACGCTTGTAGAAGCCCTTCCAAGCTACTGTGTTTACTTGATGCGTGGAGCACGGGTATTCCTGCGTAATTCCCTCTGCGGCCACAGTAGCTGGCGCGAACAAGTATTTTTCCACCTTATAGAGGGAATCGTGGCTATGGTATCACCAGGCAGGGGGATGCCTCCCGGACCGGAAGAGGCTGGTCTGAGACCCGCCTCTTGTATGTTGCATAACCCTCGGATCGACCGAAGGAAGACGTAGGGCCGGGATTGGTGGGTGCTGCTGGGTCCCGGCCGCAGACGCCGGGATGACGGGGGAGTGGGATCGAGGCCGGCTGGTAGGCAAGTCGCGGGCACCCGAGCGGAAGAGGCCGGTTTGAAACCGGCCTCTACGCAAGAGGCGGGTGGTTCGACACGGGTCGCCGTTCGCGGCGTCCCGGCCCCGTTCGGCAGGCTCAGGGCAGGCTCAGGGCAGGCTCACCACGAACGGGGGGTGGGCTGGGGGATGTGGTTCGACTCGGGCCGCCGAGGGACTCTGGCCCGGCTCACCACGAACGGATTGGGGAAGACGGGCGGGTCGGGGACGCCGCCTCTACGGAAGATGGGACCGCGGACGCCGGGATGACGGTAGTGCGCGGTATTCGATAAGGGCTGAGCGGCCTACGACATCGAGGATGCGGATGAGGGCCTCGTGTCCGTCGGCGTCTGTGAGGCGCAGCTCTTCGCCGGGGGTGAAGTGGACGGGTTGGGGTTGGCCGTGGTTGATCGCGATGTTGTTGGCGTAGAGATAGGTTCGGTCGATGGCATCGCGCTTGGGGTTCAGTCTCCCTATGAGTAAGGGTAGGTGTCCGACCGCCTCGGGGAAGATGACGCTGCCGCCATCCGACATGGGTTGCAGGTCGAGTGTGAGGGCGCCCTGGCTGGGCGTCCAGTCTCGCTCCAGGTGCGCCGCGTGCTGGGGAGCGGCGGCGAACACGGTCATTGGGAGGTGGGAGGTGTATAGCTCGACCGCTGCCTCGCCGTCGTCGTTTGTGGTCGAACGTTTCCAGGTCTTGTTCGGGAATAGCGCGAGGACATCGGCGCCGGGCAAGGGCTGACCGGCCGACCGTACGGTGATGACGGCGTGGGCGGGGCTGTGTTCCTGGGTGGCCGCGGGGATGGTGAGGCGGACTTCGGAGTCATCGATGACCTGGTATTCGGGCAGCTTCCCGCAGAGTTCGCGAGTTTCACGCCGGATGATGGGCACGCCGTCGCCGCGACGTTCCATGAAGTACTGGCGGTCCTCCGACCCCCGAATACCGCCAACCGGCAGGCGCGCCAACACGGACGTCAACGCTTCGTTGCGTGTGACCTGGCGGGTCTCCATGCTCTCCACGGTGAGGTTGTTGGGCAGTGAGCCGGGCGACTGGATTTCCAGACGGTCGGCGAACATCGAGAGGCGAATCTTGCTGCCGCGGATCGAGTAGTCGCGATGCACGGCGGCGTTGACGAGGGCCTCAAAGAGCGCCCGGTGGCTGTATTGGGGAAGGTCAACGCGCCCTGGGTCCTTGCGGGCGGCGACCTGCATGTTGCGTAGGGCGAAGGCGACGGCCTGGGCGATCTGCCGATTCAGCGGGCCGGTGATTTCCTGCGCGTCGATCTGTCCGGACGTTCGGTCGTGCCCGCGGTAGCGGGTAGCGGTGATACCGGCGTCTGGCAGCCACTGTTGGGGATCTGGGCTGCATAACAACAGGCCGGCGACCGTGGCGCGCGTGATCCCAGCTTGGTCGCTGGCCAGGAGCGCCAGTCTGCCAAGCGCGGCCTCGGGTTCGGCGGCGCCTTCGGCGCTCAACAGAGGTCGCCAGAGGGACTCGTCCAAGGTGTTGAATCCGGAGTTTGGAACGGTCTGTTCGTCAAACGATCGGAAGCGCGCCTGTCCCCGGCGTTGCGCCAAGCGCAGCCACTCGTCGCCGGTCATTCTTCGCTTCGAGCCGCCGACGCGGATATACCGATGACCGGATCGCTCATGCGGCGAATCGCCCGCGGGAACATCGACGATTAGCAACCGCTTGCCATCGGGGAGTTGCATGTGCTGGGTGCGGATGCGAACGGGCGGCTCGATGGCGTCGGAGCTGATTTCGACGACGTAATCGTCTAGCGAGCTAAGTCGCTCACGCGTCATGCCTTGCACTTCGCCCTCGTCGGTGACACCGCAGAGCAACGTGCCGCCGTCCGCGTTGGCGAACGCCGCGATCTCGTCGGCTATGTCGGCGCGGTCCGGGCTCCTGGGATGGTTGCCGGCGAAATCGACCTGTTTGAATTCCCAGGCGCTGTCCTCGCCCAGCTGGAGGCGATGGCTGATGTCTTGGTTGCTGTAGGTCATTTGCGGATTGCCGTTTCCCCTGCCGTCATCCTATCCGCCGTCTGCTGGCCAGCCGTTGGGATGGCTGAGGGGTTGGGTGTGGTGTTCGGTGATGAGGTGCCAGATGACTTGTTTGAGGTGATGCGGCGGGTTGGGAGGTGCAGGCAAGGGAAGGATCGATCGAGCGGACAAGGCGAGATTCCTCGGCTCCGCTGCGCTGCGCTCGGAATGACAGATGGGGTGGTTCGACACGGTACCTTCGACAAGCTCAGGGCAGGCTCACCACGAACGGTGTGGGTGGGGTTCGGTGGCTGCGCGGAAGGCGAGATCCCTCGGGGGCCCTTCGGGATGACAAGAGAAGACGGGCGGGTCGGAGACGCCGCCCCTTGTATGTTGCAGAACCCTCGGATCGTCCGGGGGAACTCGTAGGGCCGGGACAGCCCGACCGCCCCTTGGTCCAGTGAGACCGTTTCGTAGCGTGGGCGTCCCGGCCCTCACGCTGGCTCAGAGCCCGAACAGTTGCCTGGGCCGTCAGCACGAGCCCGAATTTACAAGGCAGGGCAGGAAGCCAGCGTCACCTGGAGGGTACCGAAATGGCCCACCCGTTGTTTGTTGGTCTGGATGTCGCGCGCGATCAGCTGGAGGTGGCGGTCTATCCGACCGCCGCGGGCTGGCGCGTGCCCAACACCCCGGCGGGCCACGCGCGTCTGGTGCAGTGGGCGCAGACCCACCACCCCGCCCGCCTGGTGCTGGAAGCGACGGGCGGCTACGAGCAGGCCGTGGATGCCGCCCTGTATGCCGCCGGGTTGCCGGTGGTCGTCAGCAATCCGCGCCAAGTGCGCGACTTCGCCCGCAGCCGCAACATCCTGGTCAAGACCGACCGCGTGGATGCGCAGGTGCTCGCGCGCTTCGCGGCCGAGGTCCAGCCGCCCCTCCGGCCCCGCCCCTCGGCTGCCAGTCAAGACCTGCACGCCCTGGTCACCCGCCGCCGCCAACTCCTGACGGATCGGGTCGCCGACAAGCAGCGGCGCCCCTTGGCCCGGCCCAACGTCCAGGCCGACATCGACGCCCACGTGGCCTGGCTCTCCGAACGCCTGACCACCCTCGACGCCCAGATCGCGGCGGCCCTCCAGGCCGAGGCGGCTCTGCGCGCCCGGGCGACTTGGCTCCAGAGCATCCCGGGCATCGGCCCCACGGCTAGTGCCACCCTGCTAGCCGAACTCCCCGAACTCGGCACCCTCTCGCGCCGGCAGATCGCCGCCCTGGCCGGAGTCGCCCCCTTCAATCGCGACAGCGGCACCTGGCGCGGCCGCCGCGGCATCTGGGGTGGGCGCGCCTCCGTCCGCGCCGTGCTCTATATGGCGACCGTCTCGGCCACCCGCGCCAATCCCGCCATCCGCGTCTTCTATCAGCGGCTCGTCGCGGCCGGCAAGCGGCCCAAGGTGGCCCTCACCGCCTGCATGCGCAAGCTGCTCATTCTCTGCAATGCCCTGTGCAAGCACGGGACCCTCTGGGACCCCACCAGGGCCACCTAGGACTTGCCCGACCAACACAGTTGCTACAGAAGAAAGCGGCCGCGGACGCAGGGATTACAGGGGTGGCGCGGTAGAATGGGTTAGGTCGTTTACTTCTGGCGCACAGGGACTTAACCACCGGATTGGCTGGGCCTTCGTTTACGCATTTTGACGCGGATGGGTCCGCTCGGATGGTGGACGTGTCGGCTAAGTCGGAGACGGACCGACGGGCGGTGGCGCGGGGTCGGGTGGTGATGCAGCCGGCGACGCTGGCGATGATTCGCGAGCAGCTGGCCGGTGAGACTTCAGACCTGCCGAAAGGCGATGTGCTGGGGGTGGCGCGGCTGGCCGGGTTGATGGCGGCCAAGCGGACGTCGGACCTGATTCCGCTGTGTCACCCGCTGCCGCTGAGCGCGGTGGACGTGGCCTTGACGCCGGAAGGCGAGGACTCGCTGGCGATTGAGGCGCGCGTGCGGACGGTGGGTCGGACAGGGGTTGAGATGGAAGCGCTGACGGCTGTTTCAGTGGCGGCGCTGGCGGTTTACGACATGTGCAAAGCGGTGGACCGCGGCATGCGGATTGCCGACGTGCGGCTGGTGCGGAAGACGGGCGGGGCGAGTGGGGACTTTCGGCGTTTGGACGACGAGGGCTAGGACGAGAGTGCGAGTGCCTTCAGGGTGCCGAATGGCCGCAGCGCTATCCGGGACGCCTCGACAGGAAGACCCTCACCCCAGCCCTCTCCCATGGGGAGAGGGAGGAAGAGGCGGGCCAGCGATTCCGCATGGTCGTTGGGCCGTGGCGGGGACTAGGTTTGCGGGGCGCCCGGAGCGAAAGACTCTCGCCCCGACGCTCTCCCGCAGGAGTGGAAAGAAGGGGCTCTGCTGGTGCGTGAGACCGGGACCGGAAGACCCCTCACCGATTGTCGGCGAGGACGCCGACATCTGCCTCTCCCCCAGGAGAGGGAAAGAGCGGCGGCCTGACGAGCACGTAGCGACCGGCACGGTTGCTCTTCCCTCGCACACGAAGGAAGAGCCGAATGGTCCTCTGACGTCTGACGGTCCAGTCGGCGGCTCGCTCCCTGAGCGCGGGGGAGGGCCATTGTTCGTTTCCGGAGAGGGGAGTCGAGCGGCGTGACGGACGAGTTCGTGGCGGACGACGGGATTCGGTCGATCGACATTGTCGAGGAGATGGAGACCTCGTATATCGACTATGCGATGAGCACGATCGTCGCGCGGGCGATTCCGGACGTGCGGGACGGGCTGAAGCCGGTGCATCGGCGGCTCCTCTACTCGATGGACGAGATTTCGGCCACGCCCACGGCGGCGTACCGGAAGTCGGCGCGGGTGGTGGGCGACACGATGGGGAAGTACCACCCGCATGGCGATCAGGCGCTCTACGACGCGCTGGTGCGGATGGCGCAGCCGTTTTCGATTCGCTACCCGCTGGTGGACGGACAGGGCAACTTCGGGTCGGTGGACGGGGATCCGGCGGCGGCGATGCGGTACACGGAAACGCGGCTGACGCGGCTGGCGGCCGCGATGTTGGACGACCTGGACCGCGACACGGTTGATTTCGTCGACAACTTTGACGGCACGGCCGAGATGCCGGAGGTGCTGCCCTCGGTGGTGCCGAACCTGCTGATCAATGGGTCCACGGGAATCGCGGTGGGGATGGCGACCAGCATTCCGCCGCACAACCTGCGCGAGGTGGGACGGGCCATCGAGCACTACATCGAGAACCCGGAGGCCACGTCGCGCGACCTGATGCGCTTTGTGCGCGGGCCTGATTTCCCAACGGGCGGAATCATCGTGGGCGCGGAGGGGATCGAGCAGGCCTACACGCAGGGTCGGGGGCGGATCAGCGTGCGCGCCGTGGTGAACGTGGAAGAGGTGCGCGGCACCACGATGGCGCTGGTGGTGTCAGAGATTCCGTACCTGGTGAACAAGGCCAGGCTGGTAGAGAAGATTGCCTCGCTGGTGCGAGACAAGGTCGTTGAGGGCGTGCGTGACATCCGCGACGAGTCGGACCGGCACGGCATGCGCGTGGTGGTGGAACTGCGCGGGGACGCGCGGCCGGCGGCGGTGCTGAATCAGCTTTACAAGCACACGGCGCTGCAGTCGACCTTCAGCATCAACAACCTGGCGCTGGTGGACGGGCAGCCGGAGCAGTTGCCGCTGCGGCGGTTCGTCGAACTGTTTGTGCAGCACCGGCAGAACGTGGTGCGGCGGCGGACCGAGTTTGATCTGAAGAAGGCCCAGGCGCGCGAGCACCTGCTGGAAGGCTATGTGATCGCGCTGGCGGACATCGACAAGGTGATCGCGATCATTCGGGGGGCGGACGACACGGAGATGGCCCGCAACGGACTGATGCAGGCGTTCGGGCTGTCCGAGATTCAGGCAAACGCGATCCTGGACATGCAGTTGCGTCGATTGGTGCGGCTGGAGCGCGAGCAGATCCTGGCCGAGTTGGAAGAGATTCGCGAGCAGATACGGGACCTGCAGGCGACGTTGGCCGACGAGAGCCGCATCCTGGGGATCATTCGCGAGGAGACGCGAGAGATCGTCAAGCGCTTCGGTAACGAGCGCCTGACGGAGATTCAGCGCGCGGCGTCCGGCGAATTCAACGAGGAAGACCTGGTGGAGGATCGGGACTGCCTGATCACGATGTCGTCGCGCGGTTATGTGAAGCGGGTGCCGGCCAACACCTACCGGCGGCAAGGTCGGGGCGGCAAGGGGATCCGCGGATTCCGCAGCAAGACCGGTGGGGTGGTGGAGCATTTCCTGGTGGCCAACACGCACGACCACCTGCTGTTCTTCACCAATCGGGGGAAGGTCTACCGGCTGCGGGCCTACGAGCTGCCGGAACAGGGCCGGGACGCGCAGGGGCACAGCCTGATCAATTTGCTGGCGATCGAGCAGGGCGAGCGCGCGACGGCGGTGCTGGCGATTCCGAACTTTGAGGCGGGCGATTACCTGGTGTTTGGAACACGTCGTGGTGAAGTGAAACGCAGCGCCCTGACGCAGTTCGTGTCGATCCGAACCAACGGGTTGCTGGCGATGGACCTGGACGAGGACGACGAACTGGTGTGGGTGCGGCTGGCGACGGACGAAACCCACGCCATGTTCTTTACTCGCAATGGCATGTCGATCCGCTTCCCGCTGGACGACGTACGCGCCAGCGGCCGCACCAGCGGCGGCGTGCGCGCTATCCGTATTGCCGAGGACGACGAGATCGCCGCGATGGATCTGACGCAGGACGACGGCTATGTGCTGCTGGTGACGTCCAACGGCTACGGCAAGAAGGTGGCGGTGTCCGAGTTCCGGGCGCAGGGCCGGGGCGGGCAGGGACTGAAGGCAATCATTCTCGGCGAGAAGACGGGCGGCGTGGCCGACGCACGCACCTTGCTGGTGGAGAACGAGGAGATCGCGCTGGTGTCCTCGGACGGTCAGGTGATGCGCTGCGGGCTAGGGAACGTGCGTGTGATCAAGCGGGCGGCGGCCGGGGTGATCATCATGCGGATGGACGAGGGCGTGGACCTGCTGCGGGTGGCGCGGCTGGCGGACGGGCGCGATGGAGAGAACGGCGGCGGGTAGCGGGGATCTGGCTGACCGGTATGGGCTGGCTGCGACGCTGGTGCAGCGTTAGCGGCGCTTTGCTACTCGTTCGCGGGGGGCCAGATCCTCCAGCTCATGGTTGTCCAACCCGAAGAATCTCCAATTCGCAGGGAACGAACCACGCTCCAGCGACGTATTTACTCGTGAGGGCCTTCTGGAAGCGGTTGAGGTTGGTGCACCAAGGACTCGTGGCTACGCCGGTAGTCTTGACGGTGAGCCACGCCGACGTAGCGCTGATGCGTCACTTCCCGGCTGCCTACGACAGTTGGACCAGGCGAAGGAGCGTGTGATGTCGAGGCTATTGCGACTGTTGCTGGCGGTTGTGCTGGTGGGCGTGTTGGGGCTGGCGGCGTGCGGTGAGCTTCCGTTCGGCGGGGCGGACGAGGAGCGGTCGATGGCTGCTCCCGCGGCCGCGATGGCCCCGGATTCACCAGCCACGATGGCCCCGGCACCGGCTGTGATGGTTGAGAAGACCGTCGAAGGCGAGCGCATGTCGCGGGATACGGCCACGGCGATGGGGATGGCCGCGGAACGGGCCGTGATACGCGTGGCGGACGTTAACGCGCCTGCGCAGCCGCAGGTCGTGGTGCGGGAGGTCCCGGTTGAGACGGCTGTGATGAAGCAGGTGTCAACGGAGGCTCAAGCCATGGCGCCGGCACGGCGGGTGATCCGCGACGCCACGATTGGGATCGTGGTGGGTGACGTGAGCGTCGCCGTGGAGCGGTTGCAGGAGTTGGTGGATGGGATTCCCCAGGCGTTCGTGGACTCGGCGGATGTGCGGGATGACGATCCGCGGTCGATCAGCACGGTGACGCTGCGGGTACCGGTGGAGCGGTTCGACGAGGTTCGGGCGCTGGTGCGGGAACAGGGCAGCGAGGTGGTGTTCGAGGACGTGGGCGGGCGGGACGTGACGGCCGAGTTCACCGACGTGGACGCGCGGCTGCGGACGGCGGAGGCGGCCGAGCGGCAGTTGCTGGAGATCCTGGCGACGGCGCGCACGGTGCAGGACACGCTGGACGTGCAGCGCGAACTGTTGGAGGTCCGCTCGCGCATCGAGGTGTTGCAGGGGCAGTTGAACCTGCTGACGAATCAGACCGACCTGGCCACGATCACGGTGCGGCTGCATCCGGCGCCGGACTTGCGGATCGAGCGGTTTCAGCCGGAGGGCTACGTGATGCACGGCAGTACGGAACTGCCGATCACGATCGCCAACCACGGCACGGTGGACCTGCGGGACGTGATGGTGCGGGACACGCTGGCGCCGGGGATGGTGTTTGAGTGGGCGTCGTCGCAGGGTGTGTACGAGGCGGCCACCAACAGCGTGGTCTGGTCGATCGACCGGCTGGACGCGAACTCGTCGCGGGACGTGTGGTCGCGGGTGCGGCTGGAGGGCGACGGCACGCCGATGCAGGTGACGGCGACGATCACGGCGGGCGGCGTGGTGCGCGAACCGTCGGAGGACCGGGCCGAGGCGACGCTGCCGTTTTTTGTGGACCTGAGCGTATTCAAGGAGGGGGAGGCGTCGGTGCCGGTGGGTCGGGACGTGACGTACTTCCTCAACTTCCAGAATCACGGTAACGGCGACGCTCGGGAGGTTCGGTTGAGCGAGCGTTTGCCGGAGGGCATGACGTTCGTGCGCGCGGAGGGCGGCGGGCGCTATGACGCCGACACGCGAACGGTGGTGTGGGAGTTCCCGCGGCTGTCGCCGGATTCCGGGCAGGGTGTGTTTTACGAGGCGCGGGTGGATCGGAGCGAGGGTCGGTTCCAGACGGAGACGAAGATCGAATCTGCCGTTGCGGACCGGGCCGACGTGGACAACCGGGTCGTTACCTTCCTGACCGCGCTGCCGGAAGACGTGGCGGGCCGGGACGTGTTTGGGCCGGGGTCGACAGCGCGGGACGCGGTAGGTCTGCTGCTGGTGGTCTTGCGGTTCCTGGCCGATGCCGCGATTGTGGTGGCGATTGTGGCGGGGCCGTTTGTGGCGGTTGGATTCCTGGTCCGATTGGGCGTACGGGCGATGAAGCGTCGGCGGGCGCAGCCGGAGGCGGATGCGTAGGGCGGGGTGCGCGGTGCCTCCCGGCTGGCTGTTCGGGGAAGTCTAGAAAGAAGAAAGTCCAGACGGAAGGGAACGATTCTCGTCCGGTTGGCGTAGTAGTTAGTGAGGCCGTACCGACTGCGCTTAGGCAGGGACGTACCGACCGGGATTAGGTAACTTCGTACCGACCGGGATGTACTTCCCAGGTTACGGTCCTAGTCGGTGCCGTTTGGCTTGGTAGTCGGCATCGTCGGCGGTAGAGGGATTGAGCGCTCCTCGGGCGACGCCGGGGAATCGATCAGGCGAGGGGGCGAGTGATGCGAGGACCGCGACGATCACTGATGTTGGCGATTCCCTTGGCAGCGCTGTTGGTTGCTTCCTGTGGAGAGAGTTCGTCGGCTGACGCCGCTCCAGCGGCGGCTGCGGTCGAGAGAATTGTGATTAAGGAGGTGCCGGTCGAGAAGGTTGTCATGAAGGAGGTGCCGGTCGAGAAGCTGGTGGTCAAGGAGGTGCCGGTCGAAAGGGTCGTCACGCAGCAGGTCGAGAAGGTGGTTACGCAGACGGTCCAAGTCGAAAAGGTGGTCGAGAAGGTTGTGGAGGCAAGCTCGGCCGTGCAGGGGGCTGATCCGGCGGCTGCGGTGCAGAGCCAGACGTCCACGAGCTCGCTGTTGACCGCCGAGACGCAGGTCCCCGATTCGGGACGGAAAGTCATTCGCACCGGCAGCATTGGCGTTGTGGTGGCGGACGTGCCGACCAGCGTGAAGGCGATCCGGGGCATCGTGGCTTCGATCGCCGGGGCATTTGTGTCGCACACCGAGATAGGCGGCAACGAGCCGTACCGGATCAGTTCGATCACGCTACGGATTCCGGCCGAGCGCTTCGACGAGACGATTGAACGTATTCGGACGCACGGGCGCGAGGTGGTGGCTGAGGACGTGACCGGGCGGGACGTGACGGCGGCATTCACGGATATCCAGTCGCGGATGCGCAACGCGCAGGCCACGGAGAAGCAGTTGCTTGAGATCATGGCGACCTCCACAACCGTGAAGGACACGCTGGAGGTGCAGCGCGAAGTTGCCAAGGTGCGCGAGCAGATCGAGACGTTCCAGGGGCAGCTGAACGTGCTGGCCGACCAGGCGGCGCTGTCCACCATCACGGTCAACCTGCATCCGGTGCCCGACCTGCGAGTCGAGCGCCGTGCGCCGGACCAGTACGCGATGCACGAGTCGGTGGAGTTCCCGATCACCGTGATCAACGACGGGACGGTGGAACTTCGCGAGGTTGTTGTGCGCGATCAGCTCGATCCCGACGTGGTGTTCCAATACGCGACGAAGCCCGGGCAGTACGAAGAGGCCACGCACAGCGTGGTCTGGACGATCGACCGGATGGCGCCGGGCCAGTCAATTGAGCTGCGGACCGGCGCGCGCCTCGAGGGTGACGGGCGGACGATGGAGTTGAGGGCGAAGGCGAGCACCGCGAGCGATGTTCGCGGCTCCGACCTGGACCATGACGAGGTCAGATTGCCGTTCTTCGTCGACCTCAGTCTTACCAAGGAACGCGATGTTGAGGTGCAGGTGGGTCGCGAGTTGAGTTACTCGGTGGGCTATGCCAATCGGGGCAACGCGGATGCGCGCGATGTCCGCCTGGTTGAGGGGCTGCCTTCAGGCATCGAGTTCATCCGAGCAACCAAGGGCGGCCGATATGACGCGGACCAGCACGCGATCGTGTGGGAGTTCCCCGAGCTTGCGCCCGGCGCCGCCGGCACCGTGAGCTACCTGGCGCGGCTGGAATCGGCCGCCGCACGGCAGTGGTTTACGACCTCAATCGAGGCTACCGAACGCGACCGCGCAACCGTGGACAACCGCAGCGTGACGTTCCTGACGGCGATTCCGGAGCCTGAGGAAGTCGTTGAAGAAGAAGAGGAAGTGGTCGAGGACGACCAGTGGGATCCTGGCGAGACGGTTGACAATTCGGTCGAGGTGTTGACTCGGATCGGGCAGTGGGTGGCCAATGCGGCCATTGTCATCGGCATCATTGTCGCTCCAATCGCCGCCGCTCTCGGGGCGGTGGGGCTTGGCGCGCTGGGCGTGCATCGCACGGTGATTCGTCGGATCCGGCGGCGTATGGAGTAGATCGCCGGCGCCAATAGACGGTCATGAGTTCTCCCGGCCCTCGCTCGTCTCGATGAACGGGCGAGGGTCGGAGCGTGTTCTTCGACTAGCTCCGGCCGGCTTCGGCCGTGGCGGCGTGGCGCTTGAGGTAGACGAGGAGGCCGGCGATGTCGGAGGGGGTGACGCCTTCGAGGCGGGCGGCCTGGCCGACGGTGGCGGGGCGGAAGCGTTCGAGCCGGTGGCGGGCTTCGGTGCGCAGGGCGCGCAGGTCGATATACGCCAGATCGGGCGGGATTCGGTGGTTTTCCATTGCGGCGGCGCGGCGGACCTGGGCTTCCTGCTGGCGGATGTAGCCGGCGTACTTGACTTCGAACTCAACGTGCGCGGCGGCTTCGGGCGGGGGCGGCTCGTCGCCGGTCAGCTCGGCAATGAGGTCGCAGGTCATGCCGGTGCGGGCCAGCACTTCCAGACCGGGCGTGGTTTGCCGGAGCGGCGCCAGTTCGAGTTGGCGTAGCCGTTGATTGACGGCGGGAGACGCCGGGACGCGCAGGCGTTTCAGCCAGGCCTGGGTGGATTCGGACCGTTCGAGCTGGCGCCGCAGGCGGGCGAGGCGTCGGTTTGATGCTAGGCCAATGGCGTGCCCAAGTTCGGTCAGTCGCCGGTCGGCGCTGTCGTGGCGCAGGAGCAGGCGGTATTCGGCGCGGGAGGTGTGGAGGCGGTAGGGCTCGGTGAGGTCGCTGGTGACGAGATCGTCGATCATCACGCCGATGTAGGCCTGGGCGCGGCTCAGCTCGATCGGGTCTTCGCCCTGTGACAGGCGCGCGGCGTTGATGCCGGCCATGAGGCCCTGGGCGGCGGCCTCTTCGTAGCCCGTGGTGCCGTTGACCTGGCCGGCCAGGAACAGGCCGCGGGCACCGCGGACTTCGAGGGAGCGACGGAGTTGGCGGGGGTGGACGAAGTCGTATTCGACGGCATAGCCCGGACGAAGCATTTCGGCGGATTCCAAGCCGGGGATGGTGCGGATCATGGCGAGTTGCACGTCGGCGGGCAGGCTGGTGTTGGCGCCTTGGACGTAGACCTCGTGGGTGCGGAAGCCCTCGGGTTCGAGGAAGAGCAAGTGCGAGTCCTTGCCGGCGAAGCGGACGATCTTGTCCTCGATCGAGGGGCAGTAGCGGGGGCCGGAGGCCTTGATGGCGCCGTTGTACATCGGTGCTCGGTGCAGGTTCTCGCGGATGAGCGCGTGGGTCTCGGGCGTGGTGCGCACCTGGTAGCAGGCCATCTGGGCGCGCCAGCCGGGCGGCGGGACGTGCGGATAGACGGAGTCCGGGGCCGCCTCGTGCCACTCGGATCGGGGCGGCGGGTCGAAGCTGAACCACAGCGGCTGCTGGCTGCCATGCTGCACGCGCGTGCGGGTGTAGTCGATGCTGTCGGCGGCCAGTCGCGGCGGCGTGCCGGTCTTGAGGCGTCCCAGTTCCAGGCCGGCGTTTCTCAGGTCGTTGGATAGCGCGGTGGCGGGCGGTTCGCCGCGGCGGCCGCCGGGGGATTCCACGTCGCCCATGATGATCCGGCCGTGCAGGAATGTGCCGGTGGTGACCACGGTGGCGTGGGCGCGAATCTCCTGGCCGGTGCCGGCGCGGACACCGCGCACGCGCCAGGCAGGCGCCCCGTCCAGCGGTTCCGATTCCCAGATGAGGCCGTCCACATGGGCCTCGAGAAGCGTCAGGTTCTTCTGCGCCTCGAGCCGGCGGCGCATGAGCACGCCGTAGGCATGCTTGTCGCACTGCGCGCGCAGGGCGCGGACGGCGGGTCCTTTGCTGGTGTTCAACTCACGAATCTGGATCTGGGTGCGGTCGGTGTTGCGGCCCATTTCGCCGCCGAGCGCGTCGATCTCACGTACGAGGTTGCCCTTGGCGGGGCCGCCGATCGATGGGTTGCAGGGCATCTGGGCGACGGTGTCGAGGTTGGTACTCAGGAGCGCAGTGCGCCGGCCCATGCGCGCCGCGGCCAGGGCCGCCTCGCAGCCGGCATGGCCGGCGCCGACTACCAGGACATCAAAGGCGCCGGTGCTGGTGCGGGGTTTTCGGAGACGCATGGGCCTATCTTCCCACGCGCCCGTGAGAATCGGTCCGATTGCCGGTTTTGCGGCGATATACACTCAGATACTCGCGCCGCGGTCGTCGTGGCAACCCGCAGCGCAGCTGGAGCCCAGTATCGCCGTGCAGGACTCCGATCCTAACGCCCAACTAATCGACGCGTTCGTCGTTCCCACGGACACGGGGAGCGCGGTGTTGATCGACACGGATTACGGGCGGTTGGATGCCGATGCCGGTCCGTTTCAGATCGCGCTGTACAGCCGGCTGCCGATGTCAACGGGCGAATTGGCGGTGATTCGGGCTCGCGTGGAGGCCGATCTCTTTTCCCACGCCGTGCGAATGGCCGGGCAGGGCCGGCGCTGGGCGCTGGCCCTGCTGGTCGGGCTACTTGAGCTGGGCGTGGTGAGCGTGCTGCTGGCGTTTCTATTCATTAATCGCGAGCCGGTTCACGCGGTGGTGGCCTGGGCCGTGCCGCTGGGGTTTCTACCAGGACTGCTGCAGGCCTGGCGTGCCGTCGCGCGCCGGACCTCCGGCGCGCGCGCCCGGTCGATCCTGGAGGTGGGCGAGCTCCTGCCGACGACCGCGGTGGGACGCGACGGTGACTCGCTGGCCCGGCTGCGCGATCTCTGGCGGGCCGCCGACCAACCCGACGAACCACGTGACCTGATGCGTCTGGAGCGCGACGCTCGCAGTCGCGTGCGCTGGCCGGCCGTGGCCCGCTTCTATCGAGAATTGGCGGGCGCCCCGGAGGAAGCGGCGTCCGCGGGGCGGCTGGCGAGGCTGCGCGGGCGGCTGGGTCCGAGGCAGTCGCAGCCGCATCCTCTGACGTACCTGGCGGTCCGTTCGAAATGATGAACCTGGCTTGCTGGGCCGTGCCCATCCGCGAAGGCTTTGTGCTGCGCGCCGACCGGTCGACCGCGGCCATCCTGCAGGCAGCGCCGGCCCGCAGCCCGCAGTTCTGGGGCTGGCGTATTGCGCTGATCCAACCGCAGAGCCAGCAGTTCTCGGCGCCCCTGGCGGCGCGGGCGGCCGTGATCGCGGTGGACTACGCACGCCTGGCAGGCGGCGCCGCGCCGGCCGCCGCGCCGCGCCGCAGCCGACGGATGATGGTCTGGATGGAATTGGCGCTGGGGCTGGCTCTGGTGATCGCCTCGGGCGGTCATTGGGTTCCGGCGCTGGCGGGCGTCTGGCTGCTGACGGGCCGCCGCTGGCTGCGGGGGTTCCTGGATCTCGATGGGCGGGTGGTCCTGGCGCCCGCCGCGCCGGCGCAGGCGCCACTGGTGACCTCGGACGCGCACGCCGGCCTGGGGCGGATCGAGCGCGCGACGCGTGACGTGGAGGACGACACGGCGGCCTACGCGCTGGGGGCGGTCCTGGCGCGGGCGGAGGGGCTGGACGAGGCTGCGGAGGTCTACGAGGCACTGGCGAGCGGAACGCATCCGTCAATGCTGCCACCCCACGTTGGATTCTGGGTCGGTGACGAGACCGTGCACAACCCATGGCGGCTGGCGCTGCCGGCGCCGGCCGCGGCGACGTGACGCGTGTGATGCCCGCACGTGAAGAGAAGGCCGCCCCGTGATTGCCGCTGGCGTGCGCATCGATATTCCAATTGACGAGTCGCGCTACCGCCGGTTGCTGCGTCCGACGGACTGGCGGGAGGAAACGGCGAAGCTGGCGGGCGTCTATGCCCAGCGCGTGATCTATGAAGGCCCTGTGGCCGGCCTACGCGAAGGCCGCGTGCTGGAGCTGATAGCCGGCGACTCGGCGGCAGAGGTTCGGATTGCGATCGACGCCGTGCCAAACACGCTGACCTTGCCGGTGCTGGCGGCCGGCCGTGCCGTGGCGCGAGCGTTTGGCACGCCGGCCAGTGATCGTCTGTCCCTGTTGTCGCGCGTCGCTCTGCTGCTCTACCTCGTAGAGCCTGCGGGGGATGCCCTGGTTCCCCGGCCAGAGCAGCCGGCCTTTGGGCTGGCGGCCGCGCTGCGCCTGATGGCCTCGCCGATCCGTCCGCACGTGTGGGGAGCGCTGCGGGCTTCGCTGGACACATTTGAGCCGTCCCTGGTGCTGGACCTGCGCGATGGCGGAACGGCGCTCAGCGCCCAGCGGCTGGCCTTCATCATGCATGCGCGCGGCCAGCAGACCAACGTGGATTGGTATGACGGACGCCGCGCGCGGATCGGCGTGGACGAAGGCCAGCGCACGGCGAACGAGATTCGTCGGAGGGGCTTCGCCCTCCTGGCGCCGCAGGCCGACGACCTGCACGCGGCGGGGGTTCTGCCGTTGGCGCCGGGTGTGCTGGCCACGGCCCCAGGGCAGCCGCCAGACCGAACGCTGGCCGCATGGGCCGCGCATACCAGTGGGGCCATTGGGGCCTCCGTGGTTGCCGTGGGGCGAATTGAGAGCCGGCGGGCGGCCGCGCTAGCCGCAGCCGCCGGCGCCGCGTTCATCTCCGGGCCAGCGGCCGTGATGCCGGAGGGTCTGTAAATGCGGGATGGCACCATGGCCGGCAATGTGACGGCGCCGCCGGACGACCCCGCGGCGATTCCGCTGGAATACGTGCCGATCCCGGTGGGGCCGGACGGTTCGATGCTGATTGCGCATGACCGCCACCGGCTATCGCAGGTGGCGGCCCGGGCGTTGGTTCCCGCGCGCACGCTGCGGGTGGGATCGCTCCCACACGACGCCTCGGTCGTTGCGCAGATCGAATCCAAAGCGGTGCGGCGGCAGCGCGGCCTGCGACGCAACGCGCGCGCCCGGCAATGGACCCAGCTGATTGCGGCAGCGGGGTTGCCTTTTCTGGTCGCGGCGTTGCTGGGTCTGCTGGCGTTACCACTTCGCAGCGTTTCGGTGGTGGGGGACGCGGTCGCTGACTTTGTCGGGACCGCGGGCGGGTCGGTGGGCGGCCTGCCCCTGGCTGCCGTCATCACCCTGCTGCCGTCCGCCTGGCTGATTCGCCGCGCGCGCCGGGTGGTAGCCGCGCGTCCCGCGGCGCGTGGCGCCGAGACGGCGCTGCGGGTTGCCGCCTTGCAGGTGCGCGACGACGCAGGACCATTTCTGGCTGCCGCCGATACGCTTCTGGCGGACATGGGCGACCTTCTGGGGGGACGGGCGCGGATCGACGGTCAGCGCGCGCTACGGCTGGCGACGCGGTTTGACCGGCTCAAGCGGTTGGCTGCCCAGTATGACGTGGCGGCCGTGCAAGCCTTCGCCGCAGACATGGCGGCCCAGTTTCGCCATGCCGGCCGGCCGCCGCGGCGCCTGATTCCCGGGTTGTACGCGCGGCGAAACTCGGTCCTCATCGCGGCAGCTACCTCACCGTATGACCCGGCCTCGCGGCGGCGCGTGTCCGCGTTCCTGTCGGTTCCCGCGCTGGTCTTGTTGGGCGGTGTCGCAGCGGTTTTCACCTTCCTGGCCGCAGGCGTGTTTCGGTTAAGCGCCGATGATGCGTTGATTCTGGTGCCGAATGAGGCCGTGGCGTTTCCGTCCAGCGCTACCGTGCTTGCTTTGGGCCGTGGGTTTGACGGAGCCGACAATCCCAGCGCCGAAACGCTGAGCGTGGTGGAAGGGCCAGGATTCTTCTGGGCATGGCCACAACCGGTCACGGAGCGACGGGGAATCAATCTGACCGACCGGCATGCGCCGGTGACGCTGATCCTGCCGACGGAAGCCGAACCCGAAGACCTGGTGGTGCAGTTTCAGTACGACGTGACCGACCTGACGGCGTTCATCCGTCTGGGGGTGCCGGAGCTCGCCGACCAGTTCATTGCCGCGATTCTGCGCGAAGGCCTGGCGCAACTCCTGAGTATTTGGCGGGATTCGCTGGTGGAGGAGCATGACGGCCAGACTGCGCGTGTCAATGAAGAGTTGCGGTTGGAGATGGACGAGTTTCTGAACCAGTTTGTTGACGACGCCAACGCCAACGAGCGGCTGACCGGTCTGGGGATCATTCTGAAGCCGCAGCCGGGCTTCAGTTTCCAGCGAACCTGATCGCCGCGATCTTGCGACCGCGCGCCGCGCGATAATCGACCATGGCGACCATGGGTGAGATGCTTCGCGCGGCGAGGGAGCAGGCCGGGCTGACGTTGGAAGCGGCGTCGAGCGCCACACGCATTCCGCGACACAATCTCATCGCTCTGGAGGCTGACAGCCTGGATGCGCTGCCGGCGGAGCCGTTTACGCGGGGGCTCATCCGCGTCTACGCGCGCGTGCTGGCGGTGCCGGAGGAACCTGTGCTGAACGCCTACGCCGCGGCGCTCCACGCTCGGCGCTATGCCGTTGCCGAGACTGGGCGGGCGTTGCGACGCCGTCGGGGTCGTACGACGGCCGGCACCGTGGCTTTGGCAATTATTGCCGTCGGCGCGGTGCTGCTGGTCATTCTGTCTGGCGGATTTCCCGGGCCCGATGCTTCCGAGGCGAGGACACCGGCGTCCTCGCCGGCGGGTACCGGCCTACGGGCCGGCGCGGAGCTGGAACTGGTAGCCCTACGGCCAACCGAGATATCGGTTGTGGTTGACGGCCGGCCCGTGTTCGACGGACGGCTAACGGCCGGGTCGAGCCAGACATACTCGCCGCAGCGAGATATTGCGGTGCGGGCCGAAGCGGCTGACGCGATCGAGGTGCGGATCGACGACGCCTCGGTCGGGGTGCTCGGTCCACCCGGCGGATCGTATCAACGCACGTGGCGAGTCGATGCCGGTGGCTGAGCCAGTGGTGCCGATGCGCCGCGAAGCGACAGCTCCCTGCCCCGAACGCCAAGGCGCCGCCGGGTGGGTTCGTGCGCTGCCGAACCTGCTGACCGGGTTCCGGGTGCTGGCGATCCCGGTGATCATCTGGTTGCTGCTCTGGGACGGCCAGGCCTCCAACCAGGCGGCTGTCTGCCTGTACATCGTGGCGGGAATCAGCGACGTGCTGGACGGCTACTTCGCCCGCCGCTTCGGGTCCGGCACGCAGCTGGGGGTGTTCTTCGATCTCGTGGGCGACAAGCTGCTGGTCGCCGCGCTGCTGATCACGATGGTCGAGCTGGGCTGGATTCCCGGCTGGCTGGCCTTCGGCTTCGTCGCGCGGGAAATCTTTGTAATGGGGATGCGCGCCTATGCCGGAGCCCAGGGCGTTACGGTCAGCGCGGGGCAGCTGGGCAAAATGAAGATGATGTGGCAGTACATCGGGCTGGGCGCGGTGATCTGGGACCGGGTGCCGCTGACCTGGGCGCTGGCGCTTTTTGCGCTGGTCCTGACGATTAGTTCCGGGCTGCACTATCTTTTCAGCGTCTCACGCGAGTTGCGCGGACGGCCCGCGCCGGACGTTCCGGACCCGGTATGAGGTGACTCTGACATGACTGAACAGAATGTCTGGCGCGTGGGTGTGGTTGGCGCCACGGGGCTTTTTGCGCCGACCTATCTGAACCCGGCCATTGACCTGCCCGACCTGGAACTGCGCGCGATTGCCGCGCGCCGTGCCGGACCGCTGGCGGAAACCGCAGCGGCCTATGGGATGCCGGAAACGCACACCGATTGGCGCGATCTGGTGGCGAGGGACGACCTGGACGTGGTGGCGATTGTCACCAGCAACGCGATGCATCACCCGATTGCCGTGGCGGCCCTGGAGTCCGGCAAGCACGTGCTGTGCGAGAAGCCGCTGGCGAACACGAGCGCACAGGCCGCTGACATGGTTGCCACTGCGGAGCGCACCGGTTTAGGCAATGGCGTGGGTCACTACATGCGCTTCGCGGAGCCGATTCAGACCGTGCGCCGCCTCATCGAGGACGGCGAGCTTGGCGAGGTTCAGGCGCTCTTCGGGCGCATCTGGCAGCCGCGCGCCGAGCATGAACCGCTGCAGTGGTGGATGACCGAGGAGGAATGTCCGGCCGGCTCCATCGGCCTGCTGGGTGTCCATCTGCTGGACCTGGCTCGCTATCTGACGGGCAGCCACATCACCGCCGTGATGGCGCACCTGCCCATCGTCGTTCCCGAACGGCCGGACATGGGCGCGATCTCACGAGCCGACGCCAACCGCTGGTCGGCGGAAAACCCGCAAGGCGCCCCGCCCGGAACTCCGAATGCTCAGGTAACCGCCAGCGACTTCGGGACGATCCACGGCGAGATGGCTTCCGGCGCGCTGTTTACCTTCACCGCCGGCCAGACCACCTTCACCAGACCCGGCCCCACACCTGACGTACAGGTGCACGGCTCGCGCGGATCCGCGTTCGTCAGCTACTCAGGCGGCAATCGGCGGGCGGGCAAGGTGAGCCTGGTTCGAGGAGTAGATCCGCAAGTGATCGATGTCCGGGTTGCCGTCCACGAGTCGCCGCGTGCGCAGAACTCGGCCATGTTTCGGGACATCGTGATTCCGGGTCTGCGCGCGCTTGCCGCCGGCGAGCCCACGAAGCTGGCGAGCTTTCACGACGGGCTGGCCGTGGCGCGGGCGGTGGACGCGGCGCGGGAGTCTGAACGGACGCGGGCGTGGGCGGCCGTGGGGTGACCGAGGAAGTCCGCTGGAAGTACCGGTTTCAGAACTTCTCGCGTGCCTACGCGCTGTTGCGGGAGGCGCTGGAGGCGGAGGTGAAAGACCTGAGCCAGTTAGAGCGCGAAGGGGTGATCCAGCGGTTCGAATACACGTTTGAGTTGGCCTGGAACACACTTAAGGACCGCCTGGAATACGACGGAGTGGTGCTCGACACGGTAAGCCCGCGCAACGTCATTCGAGCGGCGTTCCGGGCCAAGCTCATCGACGACGGTGACGCCTGGATCGACATGCTGACCGACCGCAACCTGATGGCACACACCTACGATGCCGCTAGATTTGAAGCGGTCGCTGGAAACGTGCGTCGTCGATATTTGGCGATCCTCGGCGCCTTGTATGAACGGCTGGGCGAAGAGGCGCTCGGTTCGTGAACGCTCCGGATCTGCCCGAAAAGACGCTTGACGAACTGACGCAGGTTTTCGCTTCCTTTCCCGAACTCACGGAAGTCGTGCTCTTTGGCTCGAGAGCGACGGGAGCTGCGACCGCTCGTTCCGATATTGACCTAGCCACCCGCGGGATCGTCGACGACCAGCGCCTGGGACGCCTGGCCCTGGACTTGGACGACCTGCCTATCCCCCAGCAGTGCGATCTTCAAGCGTGGGAGAAGATCACCTACGCTCCGCTACGGCGCCATATCGAAACGGTCGGAATCATGATCTATCGGAAGTCGGCGTCTTTGCGCATGTCCATCGGGTAGGCGCCTGGGCGTAGGCTGTAGAAGCCCCTTTGCTTTCTCTCGCGAGCGATTCCGCTGCCCAACTCTGCTATGCATCGTGTCTGGACCGTCGCCGAGGCCAAGGCGCGGTTGTCTGAAATCCTGCGGCTCTCGGAAGAGGAGGGACCTCAGCGTATCGGCCGGCGAAAGTGTTTCGTCGTGATGCCAGCCGAGACTTGGGAAGCGCGCGTTTCGCCGCGTTCGCCGCTGGGGCGATGGCTGATCGACAACATGCCTCGCGGCGTGGATCTTGAGATTCCCGACCGTCGAGATTCAGGGCGCGAGATCCCGTTCAGCGATGAGGATGTTGACTGAACGGCCTTCGGAGCGGCATAGCAGCTTCGCTGGGATGCGTCGTCGACATGGCCTGCTGGTCGCGAGTGCTGGATTCCTAGACCAGCGGAACCTCTGCCGCGCTTTCCAGGCGCCAGCGGGCGCTGAGTTCCTGGCGGCCGACCATGTCGGCGTACCAGCCGCCTTGCGCCAGCAGGTCGTCATGGGAAGCGGCGGCGGCTACCTGGCCGTTGCGGAGCACGATGATGCGGTCGGCTCGGCGTACCGTGGCCAGGCGATGCGCGATGACCAGCGTCGTGCGGCGCATGGTCAGGCGGTCCAGCGCTTCCTGGATCAATGCTTCGGTTTCGGCGTCCACCGACGAGGTGGCTTCGTCCATGATCAGGATCGGCGCGTCTTTCAGGATGGCGCGCGCGATGGAGATGCGCTGTTGCTGCCCGCCGGACAGTCGTACGCCGCGCTCGCCAATGCGCGAGTCATAGCCCTGCGGCAGGCGTTCGGCGAACTCGTCCACGTTGGCCGCGCGGGCGGCCGCCAGGATGTCGTCGTCGCTCGCCCCGGGCCGGCCGAACGCGATGTTGTCGCGGATGCTGCCCGCGAACAGGAATACGTCCTGCAACACCAGTGAAACGTTCGAGCGCAGCCAGACCAGCGGAAGGTCGCGCACGTCGGTCCCGGCGACTCGCACGGCGCCGTCCTGCAGGTCGTAGAACCGCGGCACCAAGTGCGCGCAGGTGGTCTTGCCCACGCCAGTGGCGCCCACCAGCGCGACCAACTCGCCCGGCGCCGCGCGGAACGACACTCCTTGCAGCACCGGCTCCTCGGGTTCGTAACGGAAGTTCACGTTGTCGAACTCCACCGACCACTCCGGCGTTGACGGCGCCGCCGCACCCGGCTTGTCGCGGAGGTCCGACTGAACTTCCAGCAACTCGAGGATGCGTTCGGTGCTGGCCATCGCCTTCTGGATGTTCTCGCTGATGGCGGCCAGCTGGATCACCGGCTGGTAGATGAGGCCCAGATAGACCACGAACACGAACAGGTCGGCCACGGGGATCGCGCCGCGTAGGGTGAGGTCGCCGCCCACGGCCACCACCAGGATCAGCCCGAGTCCGGCCAGCAACTCGATCATTCCTGCCGGTATCAGGGAGAGAAACTGCGCTTTTTGAATGTCGTCGCGGTAGCGCTGCCAGCGGCCTTCCACGATTCGCAGCTGCTCCGTCTCGCGGCCAAAGGCCTTGATGACGGCATAGCCCGAAATGCCTTCGGTCACCGTGGCGGTCACGCCGGCCATGGACTCGCGCACCACGCGCCACGAACTGCGGATGCGCGGAAACAAGTAGCGCCCGGCCAGCACAATCACCGGAATGGGCAACAGCGCCAACAGCGCCAGTTGCCAGTTAATGATGAACAACGCCACCAGCATTGCGATCGGAAGCGCGATGGCCATCACCGTCTCCGGAATGCCGTGCGCGATGAAGTCCTCCACCGTTTCCACATCGCCGACCGAGCGCGACACCAGCGCGCCCACGCGCCGGTCCGTGAAGAAGCGGTGCGGCAGCTTCTGAATGTGGCGATAGAGGTTGACCATCATCGCCTGCTGCACGTTGTAGGCCGACCAGTGGGAAAGCAGGCCGTAGGTGTAGCGCGCCGCCGCCCGCACCAGGTAGGCCACCACCAGCGCCGCCACCACCAGCGCCATGGAGCTTTGGGCGGCCGAGCCTTCGGCGTGCCAGATCAGGATCTGCCGAACCAGCAGTGGCGGGACCAGGCCGCTGGCCGCAAAGACCAGCCCGGCCAGTACCGTGCCGCTCAGCATGCGGCGCTCCGGGCCAATGAAGCGAGCGAACTGCCGGATGAAGGTCACGCCCGCAGCCTAACGAGGTCAGCCGCTAGTTGCCAGTAGGCAGCAGGAAGGAGGCGGCAGGCAGGAGGCAGTGGCTCCCGGGCTGATGCGGGAGAATGGCAGGCGCTGAACTTCGGCTCCCCGGAAACGCATGGCCTACGACGAGGGACTGGCCCAGCGGCTGCGCGAGGCGTTGGCGGACGCCGACGGGCTGACCGAACGCCGGATGTTTGGTGGGATTGCCTTCATGCTGGGCGGCAACATGGCGGTGGGCGCGACGGGTGACGAGCTGATGGTGAGGACTGGCCCGCAGCGGTACGCCGAGGCTTTAGCGCATCCGCACGCGCGGGTCTTCGACATGACCGGTCGAACCATGCGCGGCTGGGTCGTCGTGGCGCCCGACGGCCTTGCGGACGATGCGGCGCTGAGCGCCTGGGTCGAGATGGGCGTGGCCTTCGCCCGTTCGCTGCCGCCCAAGTAGCGTGCGGGTGGGTGCCCGCGCTCGGCCATCTGCCTGTACCTTGGATTGAGGGCCGCCGCTGTCTGGAATGGAGACCCGCTGTGAAGTACTCCCGCGAGATTGTGATCGACTTGCCGCGCGATCGCGTGATCGAGCTGTTCGACGATGCGGACAACCTGCCCAAGTGGCAGGAGGGGTTGCAGAGCTTCGAGCACGTCAGCGGCGAGCCGGGACAGCCTGGGGCCACCTCTCGCCTGGTGTACGAGCACCGCGGACGGAATGTCGAGATGATCGAGACGATCACTGTTCGGAACCTGCCCGGCGAGTTCTCGGGCACCTACGAGACAGATGGCATGTGGAACGGCATGAAGAACTGGTTCGTGGAAGACGGGCCGGATCGTACGCGCTGGATTGCCGAGTCGGAATTCCGCTGTTCGGGCCTGAAGATGCACTTGATGACGATCTTCCTGAGGCCAATGTTCACCTCGGCAACGATGAAGAGCCTGCGCGACTTCAAGACCTTCGCCGAGAGTGAAGGTCGGGGGGAGTAGCGGCCGATTCTGCGTGCGCAGAGCGGCGCCGGGCCGCGTCAGTTACTCCTCGTGGCCGGCGCTTGACTCCAAATCGAGGGTGAATGGCAACGCGCCGACGGGTAGGGGTTCGGGGCGTTCGGCGACCAAGTCGTCGAGATCGGCCTGCGAGGCGTCGAATCCCAAGTGGGCCAGCGTGTCGGTGTAGGGCCGGCCCTCGTCAGGATCCCAGCCGCGTTCTTGGTAGTAGCCCTGGACGTAGGTGCGGACTTCCTCGCGCGGCAGTTGGTAGTCGCTCAGCGGCCCCTGGCGAATCGGCTGGTGCAGACGGTCCGGCAGGCTGTCGTCGGCGGCGGTCATGCCCTCGCGCAGGTTGAACAGCCGGGCCATGGTCAGACCGCGTTCGAACGTTTCGTGCAGTTCCTCGGGCGTCATGTCCCAGCCGGTTACGGCGTTGAGCAGTTCCAGGGCCTTGGTGTCGTCGTATTCCAGGAACTGGCACAGGCCCACGGTGTTGCGGACGGAGGTGCGCTTGAGGCCGGCGCCCGTGTGGTCGCCGCCGGTGGGGGTGATGGGGTAGTTGTCACGCATCTCGCGCATGGCACGCGGGTCGTGCATGGCGACTTCCAGGCCCTTGACGTGGACCACGTAGTCCTCGGCGTCGCCGCCCAGCATCCGGGCAGCGCGCAACGAGCCCTCGGCCAGTAGGTCGCCGATGCCGTCGCGGTTGGCGATCTTCTCGATCACGTCCAGGACGTCCTGCGCCGAGCCGAAGCGGAGGGATTGACCGTCCTCGTTGAAGTCGCGCAGACGGCCCATTTCGTCCATCTCCATGGCCCAGGCGATGGTGGCGCCGGCGGAGATGCTGTCCATGCCCAGATAGTTGAGCATCTCGTTGCCCTTGCAGACGGCCATGATGTCGGTAACGCCGGTGTTGGTGCCGATGGCGGCCAGCGTTTCGTACTCGGGGCCGCCGTACTTGGGCCGGACCTTGACCTTGGGCGTGTCGATCTTGACCCGCTTCTTGCAGCGCACGGAGCAGGCGAAGCAGCGGTCCATGTGGTCGATGACCTTGTCGCGCATGGCGATGGCGTCGATGTTGGTGGCGCCGTCCAGTTGCCCGTCGCGAAAGTTATGGACGATCAGGTGACCTTCGAGCTGTTTCGATTGCACCATGGCGCCGGTGCCCCAGGTGTGCAGCCGATGGTGCGTGCCGCCTTCGGCCAGGGTTTCGCGGGCTACCCAGCGGGCGGTGTCCTTGACGGGGTCGCGGTCTGCGACCTGGACCCGGCTACTGCCGCGGACGGCGATGGCCTTGAGGTTCTTTGAGCCCATGACCGCGCCGAGGCCGGTGCGGCCGGCGACCTCGTTGAGGTCGTTGACGATGCAGGCGTAGCGGACCAGGTTCTCGCCGGCAGGACCGATCTGGGTTACACGGATCTGCTGGTCGCCGAGTTCTTCGCGGATGGCGGTTTCCACCGGGCCGGTGATCTGGCCCCAGAGGTGGGCTGCGTCACGGAACTCGACCTGGTCGTCCTTGATCCAGAGGTACACGGGTTCGGAGGCGCGGCCCTGGATGACGATGCCGTCCCAGCCGGCCTGCTTGAGTTCGGCGCCCCAGTAGCCGCCGGCTTCGGACTCGCCGAAAAGGCCAGTGAGCGGTGACTTTGCGCCCACGCTGTGGCGGCCGGCTCCGGGCAGGGCGACGCCTGTGGTCGGGCCCATAGCGAAGACGAGGCGGTTGATTGGGTCGAACGCATCCGCGCCGCGCGGCGTTTCGGTTAGGAGGTAGTGCGCAATGAAGTTGCGGCCGCCGAGGTGCTTGCGGAAGAAGGCGTCGCCGGGCTGTTCGGTCCAGCAGCGGCGCTCGGTCAGGTCCACGCGCAGGATTCGGTTTTGGATCGAGGTTGGCGCCATCAGATCGCTCCCGTTCCGCCGGACATCGGGACCAGGACCTCCAGCGTATCGCCATCCCGCAGTTGCGTCGCGCGCGAGGCCAGCACGTCGTTGACGCCGAGGGTCAGGCGGTGCGAGTCATCAAGGCCGTGGACGTCGAGCAGGTCGCCGACGGTTGAGCTTGCGGGCACTTCTACGACTCGGATGCGGCCCTCGCCGGGGAAAAAGCGGGCGAGATCGGCGTAGGGGCGGACGCGGATGCGGATGTGGTTCCTCTGGCCTGGGGCCTGTTCAGTTGAAGAGCCGACAGGCCGTTTGGGGGACGAACCACCGCGAATATCGCTCATTAGTCTGGAGGATTCCTACGACGGTACTCGAACGCCAGTAGCGTTGGTTTGGAGGCGGTAGACGCTGCCGCGGGCGGTTACGAAGAGGGTGGACCAGTTGGGGCCGCCCCAGGCTAGGTTGGCTGGTTGTTCGGGGAACTTGATGAGGCCAACCACGGTGCCGTCCGGCTCGATCACCCACACGGCGTTACCTGGGCCGGTGGCCCAGAGTCGGCCGTTCATGTCGCACTTCATGCCGTCGGGGTTGTTGGGTTCGGGGTGCGGGTCCATGTCCACGAACTGGCGGGGGTTGGCCAGCATCCCGTCGTCTGTTACATCGAAGGCCCAGATGTCGCGGGGGCCACCGGAGTCGCCGATGTAGAGGGTCTGCTGGTCGGGTGAGAACGCTAGGCCGTTCGGGCGGATGAAGCGGTCGGTGACCAGCGTGAGTTCGCCGGCAGTGTCAAGGCGGTAGACGCCGCAGAGGGGCTGTTCCTGGACCTCGGGCGGGAGGTCGACGATGCCGTAGGGCGGGTCGGTGAAATAGATGTCGCCGTTGCGCTTCACGACGATGTCGTTGGGGCTGTTTAGGCGACCGCCGTTGAAGTGTGTGGCGATGGGGGTGGGCTGGTTGTTCTGGTCGAACCGCAGCACGGCGCGCGCGCCATGGGCGCAGCCGAGCAGGCGACCCTCGCGGTCGAGGGTGAGACCGTTGGTGGAGCCGTTGAAGGCGCGAAAGGTCGTCAGTTCCGGCCCTTCGGGCAACTGGCGCCAGCGGCAGATGCGGTCGTTAGGGATGTCGCTGAACAGCAGGTGGTCGCCTCGCCAGACCGGGCCCTCGGTGAACCCCAAGCCACCGGCGATGCGTTCCAGGTTGGTGCCCGGCTCGACCAATTGGGCCAGGCGTCCGGATACATCCTCAAGCTCAACGTCAATGTGTGGGATCGGTTCGGCCACGGCGCGGGCTCCAGGGGTGACGGCGCAATCGACGCTGATATTGCCCGATAGGCGGGACGGCGGTTTGCGCTTGGCCGGTTTCCCCTTCGAACGGCTCGGGGCAAACGGACCAACGAGGGTTGCGGTGGGGCGGGCGCGTGCGCACGATGAGACTGCACGCTGGCGACGGACGCTCGAACGATATGACCACTGACCTTCCGCAGGTTCCGCCCGTGACGCTGGGGCGGTCGGGCGTGCGATCAACCAAGCTGGCGCTCGGCTCGGCCAACTGGATCGGCCGGGTGGGCGACGACGCCTACGTGGAGTTGCTGCGCGAAGCGTTCCGACTGGGCATCCGTCACGTAGATACCGCTCCTTCGTATGAGCAGGGGTGGCTGGCGGAGCGACTACGCGAGGCCGATCCGCCCGACGACCTGCTGATCGTCACCAAGATCGGGCGCTACAGGGCTGACGACGGCGTTGAGTACGACTTTGGTCCTGACCGGGCGGTTCGCAGCGTGCACGACAGCCTGGAGGAATTGGGGCTGGAACGCCTGCCGGTGCTGAAGGTGCATGACGCGAGGCCCGATCACTGGGACCAGATTATGGGCCCGAACGGCACGCTGGACGCGTTGCGGCGGCTGCAGGCCGAGGGGCTGGTGGGCGCAATCGGCACGGCGGTCGGCAACGCGGACTTGGCGGCGATGGCGGCGGAGAGCGGCGAGTTCGACATCATCGGCTCCTACCACCACTACACCCTGCTCAACCAGGACGCGGCGCGCCGCATTCACCCGCATGCGCGGCGGCACAACCTGGGCGTGATCAACATCAGCCCGTTTGGCGGCAACATCCTGGGCACCGGTGCGGTGCAGGGGGCGCGCTACAGCTACCGCGAGGCTTCGCCGGAGGTGCTGAATGCCGTCCGCGACATGGAAACGCGGGCCGAAGCTCACGGACTGGACCTGCAAACGGCGGCCCTGGCCTACTCGCTGGCTTGCCCCGATATCGGTGTCAACTTGGTTGGCCCGACCACGATTGAGGAACTGCACGCCGACGTGGCGGCGCTGACGGTGGCGGAGGAGTTCGGGAGTTTCCGAGACATCGTGTCGCCGGTGGAGTTTCCGAACGACTGGTTCTAGGCGCGCGAACCCCTTCCAGAGACTCTCGGTCCTAGCTCGGCATACGTTGACTTGGGCCGCTGCACGGCCCAAGATGCGGATACCCCAATTGAGGGGTAGCTGGTTCAGCCCCAATTGAGGGGCAGTTCGGGGGGCTCCTGCAGGAGCCCCCTTTTTAGCGGGGTTCATGGCCGACCGCTACTGCGTGTTCGTGGATGCGGGCTATCTCTACAGGGCGGGCGGTTTCGCTTGCCTCGGTGTGGGCGACCGAGCATCGCAGTTTCTTGATGCCGAGGCCCTCGTTCCCGCGCTCTCCAAGTTCTGCAACGAACGTGCTTTGGGTGGGCTGGGCTCCTGGCTGCGGACCTACTGGTACGACGGCGCCGAGCGAGACACGGCAGACCATGAGGCCATTGGCTCTCTTCCTCGTGTAAAGCTCCGTATGGGGCGTCTGGTCGCCGGGCAGCAGAAGGGCGTCGATTCACTGATCGTCCGCGATCTGATGGTCCTGGCCGGACGCCGGGCGATCTCGACGGCCTTCGTGCTCGGCGGTTACGAGGACCTGCGTGAGGGCGTCCGGGAAGCCCAGGACTTTGGTATTGAGGTCGTCCTTCTCGGGATCGAGGCGCGGACGGGCTCGAATCTGTCAGATCTGCTCGTGATGGAGGCCGACCAGCTTCTATTCATCGACGAGGAGGTCTTGCGCCCCTGCTTCTGGAAGCCTTTCTCAAGGCCGCCGCTCGCAACTGTCGAAATCTCTACGGACAACCCTTATGAGCTTGGCCAGCGGTTCGCGCTCTCATACGTAGCGGAACTCCCGGGATTCGAGCGGAAGGTTGTTCTGCGATCGGTTCTCCGATTCCGGTGGACGCCACGAGAACTCGATGCCGAGCTCGTTCGGCGTGTCGAGGCCATGCCCTCGGTGGGGAATCCGCCAGACGCTGATGCCGTGCGGATGGCGCGGAAGGGGTTCGCCGAGGGATGTCGCGCCCTGCGGAACATGCGGAACTGACCGCTACATGTAGATCGCCGACCTCCGTCGCTGCTAGCTTCAACGATTTTCTATGCGACGGCGATGCTGTCCTTGCCGAATTGGGCGCTGAGTTGGGCGAGGAGGGTGTCGTGGGGTTGGACGGTTTTGGGCCAGCGGAGGCGGGCGGTGGAGCCGTCGGTCTTGACGATATGGAGATGCAGGGGCGTTGGGCCTTCGTTGGAAGTAACGGCGGCGTTCAGGCGCTTAAGCAGGTCGAGATCGAAGCTGGGGTCGGGGCTGCGGCGGAGGGTGACGATCACGCAGGTGGGCGGTGGGGTGTCGGGAGCCGCTGCCGGCGTTGGCTCAGCAATCTCGGGGGCGGGCGGCTCTCCGTTGGTTGAACCGTTGGAAGCTTCGCGCGTGTCATTTCCGGTTGGGCCAGGTGCAACGACGCCATCCGTTCCGTTCGTGGTAGCGCTGGGCATTGGCTCCTCCGGCGGGTCCTCGGGGGCGGGTGACGTTGAGCCGTTGGCGTCTGCGAGCGCGGGCTCGGCGACGGGCTCGTCGGGCCGCGCCTCGGGCTTGTAGGCAGGCGTCGCGTCCGATGCACCGGTCGTGGGAGGCAGCGCGTCATCGCCGGCCGGGAGAACGTCCCCAGGTTCGGGTACCGGCTCGGGGACATAGAAGTCGGCCGGCGGTTCGACTTCTGCCGGCATGGGCGGTTCGTCGTCGTACGCGGGTTGGGCGGAGGCGGCTCCGGCGGCGGTATCGGCCGACGTTGAAGCCTCGCCATTGGATGCGGTGGCGGCTGAGAGGGTGAAGATGTTGTCGGCCAGCATGCGGGGCGAAGCGTCGTCGCCTTCGATGCGTCCGGTGGCCAGCACAACGCGGTCGTTGCTCAGTTCGGGGGCGATGGCCTGCCAGATGCGCGGAAAGCAGATCACCTCGATGGCGCCCGGTGGATCCTCAAGGGTCACCGATCCCATCATCTGGCCCTTGCGAGTCATGAACGAGCGCAGATTGGCGACGATCCCGCCGATCGTCAGCGACTGCCCGTGGTGCGTGTCTTCAAGTTCGTAGATGCGGGCGTCGACGTTGGCGGCGAGTTGCTCGCCGATGGCCGGGTCGGAGAGCGGGCTGGGGGTGACGTAGAGCCCGAGGAGCTCCTTTTCCCAGCGGCGGCGCTCGGCCTCGGCCGCCGCCGGCACGTCGGGCAGTTCGAGCGTCGGTTCAGTCGACTCCGGCAGCAGCCCGATGCCGAACATCGTCGTCTGGCCCACGGCGCGGTCGGCCTGGGTGCGCTGTCCGCGCTTCATGGCCGGTTCCAGCGCTTCGAGCATTGCCTGGCGTTCCCCAAGCTCGTCCAGGGCGCCGACCTTGATCAGCGACTCCCAGGCCCGCTTGGGCGCGCGGCGCAGCTCGACCCGTTCGCAGGCGTCGGCCAGTGAGCTGAATGGGCCGCCGTCCTGCCGCGCAGCCGCGATGGCTTCAACGGCGGCCACGCCGACGTTCTTGACGGCCGCCAGCCCGAACACAATCGAGCCGCCGCTTGGCTCGAACGTGACGCCGCTCTGGTTGATGTTGGGCGGCAGCACGTTGACGCCGAGCAGTTCGGCCTCGAGGCGAGTGCTGGCGACCTTGCCGACGTCGCCGGCGTCGGTGTCCAGGAGCGCGGTCAGAAACTGCACCGGGTAGTGCGCCTTGAGCCAGGCGGTCCAATAGGCGATTACCGCGTAGGAGACGGCGTGGGCCTTGTTGAACCCGTAGCCGGCGAACGGCTCGATCAGCGAGAAGACCTGCTCCGCGATATCAGTTGGAATCCCTTCCTGGCCGCAGCGCGCCACGAACTTTTCGTGTTCGCTTTGCAGGGCTTCGCGGATCTTCTTGCCGACGGCCCGGCGGAAGTTGTCGGCCTCGTCCCACGAGTAGCCGGCCAGGTGGCGGGCGATCATGAGCACCTGGTCGGCGTAGACGAGGACGCCGTAGGTTTCGCGGAGGATCGGTTCGAGGCGTTCGTGGAGGTAGGTCGGCGCCAAGCGGCCGTGCTTGCGGTCGATGTAGGTGGGGATGTTGGCCATCGGGCCGGGGCGGTAGAGCGCGATGATGGCGGCTACCTCGCCGATGCTGGTTGGCGCCAGTTCGCGCAGCGTGCGCGTCATCCCGGCGCCCTCCATCTGGAAGACGCCGACCGTGCGGCCGCGCCGCAGCAGCGCAAAGGCCTTGTCGTCGTCCAGGGGAATGTCCTGGGGCGCCAGCGGCTGGCCGGTGGCTTGCTCCACGAGCCGCAGCGCGTGCTGGATCGTGCGGAAGTTGGAGAGCCCAAGCACGTCGAGTTGGAGCAGACCGATCTTCTCGATGGTCTGAAAGGTGAACTGTGCGACCGGCCGGCCTTCGGCCGAGCGCGTAAGCGGCACGTGTTCCTGCAGCGGATCTTTCGACACCACCAGTCCGGCGGCGTGCGTTGAGGCATGGCGCGCGACGCCCTCGATGCGTTGGGCCGAGTCCAGCAGCCGGCGGACGGCGTCGTCCTCCTGGTAGAGGCTCTTTAGTTCTTCGACCTCATCCAGCGAGCGGCCGATGGTGTAGGGATCGACGGGGTTGACGGGAATCAGCTTGGCCAGGCGGTCGGTCAGGCCGTATTCCATGCCGAGGACGCGCCCAACGTCGCGTACCGCCGCGCGCGCCGCCAGGGTGCCGAAGGTCACGATCTGGGCCACGTGGTCGGCGCCGAAGCGGCGGATCATGTACTCGATGACTTCGTCGCGTCGGTCGCTGGGGAAGTCCATGTCCACGTCGGGCATGGAGCCCTTGCGGCCAACGGTGAGGAAGCGCTCGAAGATGATGTCGTGCTTGACCGGGTCGATGTCGGACATGTCGGTGGCGAAGGCGACCAGGCTGCCGTTCACCGAACCCCGCGGCGCGGTCAACATGCCCTGGGCGCGCGCGAAGGCGAAGATTTCGCGTACCAGCAGCAGGTACTCGCCGAAGTCGGTCTGGTCGATGACGTCGAGTTCGTAGGCCAGACGTTCCCGGTAGGTGGAGCTTGCGTTGGGAATCCGACGGGCCAGGCCCTCGGTGGCGAGTTCGGCGAGATGCGACTTGACCGTGTGGCCCTGCGGTACCTCGACCGAGGGCATGGCGATGCGTCCGAACGGCAGATCGAGGTCGCAGCGCTGGGCGATGGCGACGGTGTTGGCCAGGGCGTCGGGCTGGTCGTCGAAGGCCTGGGCCATCTCCTCGGGCGACTTGAGGTACCACTCGCCTTCCATGCGCATGCGGTCGGTGTCGGCGACGAGGCTGCCGGTCTGGATGCAGAGCAGGATGTCGTGCGCGTCCTTGTCGTCCGGCGTGAGGTAGTGGACGTCGTTGGAGGCGACGAGCGGCAGGCCCAGGCCGCCGGCGAGCTGGATGAGCCCCTGCGCCAGCGGTTCCTGGTCGGGCAGGCCGGGGCGCTGGATCTCGAGGTAGTAGTTCTCGGGGCCGAAGGTGTCGGCGTGCCAGCGGGCGACGTCCTCGGCGCGAGCCAGGTTGCCGGACGTGATCGCCTGGGCCAGTTCACCGGCGGGGCAGCCGGAGAGGCAGATCAGACCATCGGCATGGGCCGCCAGCAGGTCGCGGTCGATTCGGGGCTTGTAGTAGAAGCCGTCCAGACTGGCCCGTGAAACCAGGCGCACCAGGTTGCGGTAGCCGGTGAGGTTGCGGGCGAGCAGGGTGAGGTGGAAGGAGCGGCGGTCGAGCGCGGGGTCGCGGTCGGTGTGCGACCGGGGGGCCACGTAGACCTCGCAGCCGATGATCGGGCGAACGCCCTTCGCACGGGCAGCCAGATAGAAGTCGGCGGCGGCGTACATGGCGCCGTGGTCGGTGATCGCGACCGAGTCCATGCCGAGGGCGGCGGTGCGCTCGATCAGGTCGGGGATCCGGCAGAAGCCGTCGAGCAGGCTGAATTCGCTGTGGACGTGAAGGTGGGCGAATCCGGCCAAATGTGCGCTCCTCAAGTGGTGGCCGATTCTAGGTTTTGGCCGAGGAATCGGACAAACGGGGGCTGGGGTCGGTGGGGCGTGGAAGGGCGATTTTTGGGTGGGCTTGCGCGCGTAAGAGTTTTTTCCAAAAAACTCTTGAGGCGGCGCGGGGTGCATTTTTGGCTGGTTTTGGGGCGGGGGATGAGGACGGGATTCCCCTTCGGCGGGCTCCTTCGGCAAGCTCGGGGCAGGCTCTCCGCGGACGCCGGATTGACGCGTGGTAGGCGGTGGGGGTGCAGGCCGGGGCAAGACTGCGTGCGGGTCCCGGATCGCGTCCGGGGCAGGGCTTCGACCGGCAGGGCAGGGGTAGGCGGCGGTGGTTGCGGTGCGGGTTTTTGGGGTACTCGCGCCCGCCGGCCCGGGTCCCCCATAGGGGGACCCGGGCCGGCGGGCGCGAGATTTGGCGGAGTTTTCGGGCGCGGGTTGGCGGTGTTTCGGGGCCGGTGAGGGCGGCGGGTGGTTTCCCTCGGCAGGTTCGGGACAGGTTCCTTCGGCAGGGCTCGGCATGAACGGGGGGAGGCGGAGGCGCGGCAGGAATGGGGAAAGGAATCGGGCGAACCAGGCGACGGGCATTGGAGATCGGGTTGCGAGCTTACTCAGCTAGTGTACACTCTCTGGAGACAAGTGGCTGGTGGTTAGTGGCGCGTCGTGAGGGCCGGACGGTGATGTTGCTTATGCTGCGCGGGTTGCGGGTTGCGGGTGGCGAGTTGGGCGACAGGGGTGTGATGGGGACGGACGCGCGGGTTGTGGGGGTTTGGCAGGCGCTGGGGGCGTTGGGCGCGGGGCTGACGCAGGCGTTTGACAGCCCGGTGGCAGGCGACCCGGAGGATCAGCTGAAGTCGCACGTGCGGCCATTCATCGAGCAGTGCGGCAAGGCGCTGGGATTTCCCATCGTGGCGAAGACGGAGTCGCGCTACGCGGAGGTGGGCGGGCGACCGGACCTGGGGATCGACGTTCACGGGGCGCTCGGCGGGCACATCGAGCTGAAGGCACCGGGACACGGGGTGAATCCGAATCGGTTCACCGGCCATAACCGCCAGCAGTGGAGCAACTTCAAGAACCTGCCCAACCTGATCTACACCGACGGCACGGAATGGACGCTGTTTCACACCGGGCAGCGGGTCGCGCAGGTGCGGCTGAGCGGCGACCCGACGGCGGACGGCTTCGACACGGCGACGTCTGTCGACGCCGGGCGGCTGGCAGACTTGTTGCAGACGTTTTTCTCGTGGCAGCCAATTGCGCCAGCCACGGCGAAGCAGTTGGCCGAGTCACTAGCGCCGCTGGCCCTCCTGTTGCGTGGCGAGCTACTGGCCTCGCTAGGCGACGAAGACTCGGCGGTGTCGCAGTTGCGCCGGGACTGGCAGTCGGCTCTGTTCGCGAACGCCGATCTCCCACAGTTCGCCGACGCCTACGCGCAAACGCTCACCTACGCGCTGCTGCTAGCCCGGCTGGACGGACTGGAGGTGGTGGGCACGGGCGAGGCCGCGCAAGAAAAGCTCCGAGGACGCGGACATGCGCTGCTCGCGGAGGTCCTGCGGAACATGGCCGATCCGCAGGCACGGCAGGAATTCGACACTCCGCTGATCCTGCTGGAACGGGCAATTGGGGCGGTTGACGTCAGTCGGCTTCGGCGCGGTGACTCCGACCCCTGGCTGTACTTCTACGAGCACTTTCTGTCCGCCTACGACCCAGCGTTGCGCAACAACCGGGGCGTCTACTACACGCCGGTTGAAGTGGTGCGGGCGCAGGTTCGGCTGGTGGGCGAACTGCTGGAGCGACGCTTCGGCAAGTCGTTGGCCTACGCGGACGAGGGGGTTGTGACGTTGGACCCGGCGGCGGGGACCGGCACGTATCCGCTGGCGGTCATCGAGCACGCGTTGGATGCCGTGGACGAACGGTTGGGGCCGGGCGCGGTTCCCAGTTACGCCTCGGCCCTGGCGCGGAACGTGCACGCCTTCGAAATCCTAGTCGGGCCGTACACGGTGGCGCACCTGCGGGTCACGGAGCGGATTCAGGCGCGGGGCGGCGCGTTGCCGGACGACGGCGCACACGTGTACCTGAGCGACACGCTGGAGTCGCCATACGTCGCATCGCCGGGCCACATGGCGCTGGCGTTGCGGAGTCTGACCAACGAGCACGAACGGGCGCGGCAGGTCAAAGCCAGGACTCGGGTGCTGGTGTGCTTGGGCAATCCGCCGTACGACCGACAGGCCATCGACCTGGACGACGTGGAGACGCAACGCAAGGGTGGCTGGGTCCGCAATGGCGACGTAGGGGCACAGGCGGACGCGGGCGAGGCGGCGCGGCCGCTGCTAGACGATTTTCTGGACCCGGCCCGCGCAGCGGGAGCGGGCGTGCACCTGAAGAACCTCTACAACGACTACGTTTATTTCTGGCGCTGGGCGCTTTGGAAGGTCTTTGACAGCACCGGTGGCCCAGGGATCGTTTCGTACATCACAGCGGCGTCGTACCTACGCGGTCCAGCATTTGTAGGCGTGCGCGAGATGATGCGGCGGACTTTCGACGAACTCTGGATCATCGACCTGGAAGGCGATTCGCGCGGGCCGCGCAGGACGCCCAACGTCTTCGCGATCCGCACGGCCGTAGCCATTGCGGTTGGAGTGCGCTACACGAAGCCACGACACGACACCCCGGCAACGACGCGCTATGTGCGCCTTCGGGGAACCGCTGACGAAAAGCTGTCGCAGCTGGACGCGGTACGGGGTTTCGTCGACTTGGAGTGGCAGCCATGTTTAGAGGGTTGGCATGAGCCACTACTGCCAGCGGGGAGCGGCGATTACTACGCCTGGCCACAAGTCACCGACCTGTTCCCCTGGTCGATTTCAGGCGCACAAACCAAGCGGACTTGGGTTGTTAGTTCCGTCCCCGAGGTCCTAGAGCGACGCTGGTCCGTGCTTATGGCCTCGATCGACCGGTCCTCGGCATTTCGGGAGACGCGTGACCGGCGGATAAGTCGGACATACCCCGACTTTCGAACCGAGAGGCGTTTGGCCGCACTGGAGAGCCTCGAGGCGGACGCAGACTGTCCGCCAATCGAACGTTATGCGTATCGCTCCTTCGACCGGCAGTGGCTGATCGCGGACAGTCGACTAGCCGACTTCATGCGGCCGGTGCTCTGGCAGGCCCACGGCCATCACCAGGTTTATATGACCAGCCAGCTCACGAAAGTCCTGGGTGGTGGTCCTGCGACGACAGTTGCCGCACATATTCCAGACCTCGACCACTTCTGCAATCGCGGCGGCAAGGACGTGATCCCGCTGTGGCGCGACGCCGGCGCTACCGAACCGAACGTGACGTCCGGCCTACTAGTTCAACTCGGAGAAGAACTGGGATGCGAGGTCAGACCGGAAGACCTGCTTGCTTACTGCTACGCCCTATTGTCGTCGCCGGACTACGTGGATCGCTTCAGTGAGGAACTGACGATTCCGGGTCCGCGGGTTCCGCTGACGAAAGACCGGGCGCTGTTTCGGAAAGGGGCGGCGCTGGGGGCTGATCTGATCCGGCTGCACACGTACGGTGAGCGGTTTGCGGACGCGGGAAGCGGCGATCCGCTGCAAGGGTGCGCGCGCTGCACACGGTCGGTCGGCGAGACGGTGGCGGATTATCCCGAGGATTTCGAGTACAACGAGTCGCGACAGACGCTGCGGGTGGGCTCGGGAGCGTTTGGGCCGGTGCGGCCGGAGGTCTGGGAGTTCTCAGTTTCGGGATTCCAGGTCGTAAAGTCCTGGCTGGGCTACCGGATGCGCGAGGGCGCGGGGCGTCGGTCGTCGCCGCTGGACGAGATTCGGCCGACTCGCTGGACGGCGCAGTTTACGCGGGAGTTGCTGGAACTGCTGTGGGTGCTGGAGGGGACGGTGGAGCGGTGGCCGAAGCTGGCGGAGCTGCTGGAGGCGGTGGTGGCGGGTGATTGTTTTGGGGCGGAGGAGTTGCCGGCGCCGGAGGCGGGGGATCGGGCAGCGCCGAGGGTGAGGCGCGGGACGGGACGGCGTGGCGCGTATGCGCAGGGGAACTTGAAGCAGGAGGCGTCCAAGCGCAGCGCGAAAGGGCCTGCGCCGTGACCAGCGGCCATTGATCCGTGGCCGGTTGCCTAGGGCCGCCTTCCAGCACCGAGGAACGGCAGGCTGGCGCTAGGCGGAGTCGCTTCTAGAAGACCGCCGAGCCCGAGGGATGGCACAACTGGGCAGCGAGCCGCGTGCGGCAAAAGCAGATGAACGGACGACGAGGACGTGCACATTGCCGGCACCCAGGAGTTCTATTGCGGAGACAACCACCGCAATGGTACACTGTGCGAGTACGAGGGCGCTGTCTGAACGAAATGTCGGGGATGGATGTGCATTTCTGAATGGAAGGGGCTCGCTTGCAGCTGCCCCAGGAGAGTAAGTACCTTGGCCTTCCTCGGAAACCACGCGCTGCGTCTGCCGCAGTCGCTCATGGGACTTCACGTAAGCAAGTGAATGCTACGGCAGGATCATCGTCCTCTGGCGCGATCCGGTCGCGGCCAAGTGCCACGCCGACCGCAGCCGCCGGACAACTTCAGATCACTCGGACAGATCTTTGGGCAACTCGCGACCGACAATCGTCATTGTTGAGGGGATCGCCTTCCTGCGACCCGGCCAGATTCGGACGAACCGGTTTAGTCGCCAAGAGCCATTTCGGAGTACGCTTGGCGTCCACGACCAGCCGACCTGATCAGGTGCATGCACCAGCGCGGGAGTTGTGTTCCGAGATCTCACACGGCAATATGCGGCCACCGGCCGGGCACCAATCGAACCAGAGATTGCGGAGGCGGAGCAGTGGTGACCGCTCTGATGTGGCGTACCCGTCGTTCGTGCTCAACCGTGTAGACGGCTTGGCCAGAATGACTTTCTTCTATCCCAGCCAGGAGGAGACAATGACTGCTACCGATACAGACCACAAATTCGAATCACTGCCGGAGACGATTGGTGCAAGCGAAGCCGGAGTAGCGGAACTGCTGGAGCTTTACGAGCAAGTCGAAATCGTCTACGTCAAGGCATCCGCTTCAATCTCAGAGAGCGATGTTGCTTACACGTTGGATTCGACCGATGCGGCGAGGGTCAATGCCTACTTGGGGTGAAATCCTGAATGAACTCAATAGAACGCCCAGAAACAACGGAAGACCCGACCATGATCGTGTTCGGCGACAGTATCTGGAGAGGATGCATCGTCTAACAGGAAGGGCCGTAATTCTATATTCAACAGCCTGGTTAGAGTCTCGTTCAATTCCGCCAGCTGAAATTCAGGTTGGCCTAGCCGACATTCAAGGACTCATGGAGGCGGTTTCAAATATTGAAGAACGTGAATTGGACTTCGTCCTACATAGTCCGGGAGGATCGGCAGAAGCTGCGGAGTCGCTAGTAGAGTATCTCAGAATGCGATTCGATGACATACGGGTATTTGTTCCTGTCGCTGCCATGTCCGCAGCAACAATGATTGCCTTATCTGCTGATGAATTGATCATGGGTCAGCATTCGCAGTTAGGCCCAATTGACCCCCAATTCATAATTTCCACCCCCGAGGGTTCTAGGTCAGCACCTGCAAAAGCTATTCTTAACCAATTCGAGAAAGCAAAAAGTGAGTGCAAGACCACAGAGAACCTCGCTGCTTGGATGCCTATTCTTCGAACCTACTCGCCTGGCCTGTTAACCCAATGTCAAGATTCTCAGAGACTGGCTTCAGAGATGGTTGCAGGCTGGCTAGAACGCTACATGCTGTCGGGACAGGAGAATTCCACGTGTAAGTCCCGATCTATTGCAAACTGGTTTGCAGACTATGAATCATTTCGATCTCATGGACGTCGAGTTGGACGTGACCAGGCTAGGAGCGTTGGTGTCACAGTGACAGATCTGGAAGACGATGGAGAGCTTCAGGACGCTCTGCTCTCCGTCCACCACGCGACGATGCACACATTCAGCGGCACACCGGCCACGAAGATCATAGAAAACCACCATGGGCGTGCTTGGGTTCGCATGCACGGTGTAGAGCTAGCAGCCGCACCTGCACCACCGAGCAACGCTCAAGTTCCCGGGCCCGCCAATCGCGCTACCCGTCGGCAAAAGGCAAAAGGTCGTCGAAGACGTAGCTAGATATGCGAAGTGCGCTTAGTGTGGCAGTCCTAACTCCTAGGAAGCCCCGGAGTAGTGGGAGCCTCGACGGCGATGCCAGCACTGCGAGCCGATCGAGGCGTAGCTGCTAATGAGGACTTCGCGTCTTCGCTGACGATTTGCGTGTTGCTCGGCCATACGCCGCTAAGATCCTGAGGTGGGATCAACTCATAGACCTCGCGGATACGACGCAGAAAGTCTCGCGCGGCTCGCTGGCTGCTAGGTCTTGCTGGTTTGATCAAGGAGTCGGGAGAGATAGGTCAGCGATCGAAAGATCACGTTGCCGTGGTACCGGCCGGGTGGATTTCTGCAAATGCGCGGGAATTCGTCAGCCGTCAGGCCAAAGTGGCGACGCGCGTCTCGGTCCAGTGCGTCCCAGACCTCCTGACGCGTGACTTGCTCGTGTTCGAATTCGTCGGGCAGCCATTCGGGCCGAGCCTGGACGGTTGGCGCCATTTGGGGCGCCTGGTTGTGCGTCGAGTCGGGATAGCGCGGGGGCTGAGGTGAGTTACTGCGCAAGACGGTGGCGCACGAGCGGAAGAGGCCGGTCTGAGACCGGCCCGTACGAAAGAAGAGGACATAAAGGCGGGGGACTGCCTGGGTGAGTTGGGAGCTGGGGGGGTGTGGTTCGACTCGGTTCCCGTTCGGCAGGCTCAGGGCAGGCACTTCGACAGGCTCAGGGCTGGGATATCGCGAATGGGTCTCGCGGGCTTGGGACGCGCGCTCCCCGTGGTGGCGTCGTTGCCTTGCGCGACCTTGCCCTTGGGTACCCACAAGGGGTACCCCTACAGTGGACTGGCGGATCGGGGAGCTGCGACAGCCTCAGGACGGGCTTTCCGCGAACGGGAAAGGGGGACTACGCGCAGGTATGCCGGGCGGTTGGGGGCGGAAGAGGGCGGTTCGCGAACCGCCCCTAGGCGAGACGGGATCGCGACGAACGGGGGTCAGCTGGGGATTGATGGTTGCGCGGAAGACGGGCGGGTTTGAGACGGCGGCCCTACGCAAGAAAGGACGCGGACAGCGCAGATTCGGTCGGCTCACGGCGAAAGGTTGAGTCGCCGGAACGAGGGTGGGGGCGGCTGCCTATACTGGCGGGGCGAGGGTTGGGGGGCGGCTGAGCGGAGGGGCTGGGATGCCAATTGAAGTGTGGATTATCTTCATGGCCCTGGTGGTGGTGGCTGTGGTGCTGTTGCCCCGCATCCTCCCGCCGACCGGCCCCACCTGCACGCGCTGCGAGGGCTCCGGGAGCGTGAACGAGCGCTGGCCCGACCCCTCGAAACCCGGCGGCTGGCACGAACTGAGCGGGAAGTGCCCGAAATGCGACGGGAAGGGGCGGCTGCGTCGCTGAGGGGCTGACACCGGGCCGCGGCAGGGGTTCGGTGTGGGGGCGAGTGGCGGCGGCTGGTTGCTGACGTGCGCAATCTGAACGTGTTCGGCGGCCGCGAGCTGCCCCCGTTCGCCTGGCTGGCGGCGTCTGCCATCGGCTTTGGCCTTGCCTTCTCGATGTTTATCACGGTGTCCACCAACTTCATGGTGGAGGAGCTGGGTATCCGGCCCAGTGAGCTGGGCTTGCTGGAGTCGATTCGCGAAGTCCCCGGCTTGCTGACGATCGTGATGGGCGCGGCGCTCATGACGATCGCGGAGCCGGTGGTGGGCGCGGTGGCGCTGTTGCTGCTGTGTATCGGCTATATCAACTTCTTTCACGTGACGACGATCGAGGTGCTGATCATCTTCTCGCTGACGCAGAGCATCGGATTTCACCTGTGGTGGCCGGTGGCCAACACGATTGCGCTGCAGCTGAGCACTGTCGAAACACAGGGGCGACGGCTGGGGCAACTGCGCTCGCTGATGGCGGGGGCGCAGCTGGTGGGTATCTGCATTGTGCTAGTGGCGGTGACCGTGCTGGCGACGGGGATCCGTCCGCTGTTCCTGCTGGCCGGCGGGGTGGCGGCACTGGCGGCGCTGGCGGTGTGGCAACTGCGCAAGATGGGACGCATCGGGCAGCCGCCGCGGGTGGTGCTGCGTCGTCGCTACTGGCTGTATTACGCGCTGACGTTTCTGGACGGCGGGCGCCGGCACATTTTCATGACGTTCGCGATTTTCCTGCTGGTGGACAGCCACGGGGTGTCCGTGCGGACGATCACGATCCTGGCGCTGATCAACAGCGTGGTGTCGATTGGCGGCGCCTATTTCTTCGGACGGCTGATCGACCGGGTGGGTGAGCGTCCGATCCTGGTGGTTGCGTTCGGCGCGCTGGCATTCATCTTTCTGGGCTACGCGGTCATTCCGTGGCTGGGCGTGCTTTTTGTGCTGTACATCCTGGACCACCTGTTCTTCAGTGCCGAGGTGGGGATCACAACGTACCTGCGCCGAATCCTGGTGAAGCCGGACGATTTGCGTCCAAGCCTGGTGGCCGGCCAGACGATGAATCACGTGGCGGCGGTGGCGCTGCCGGTTACCGGTGGGATTCTGTGGGAGGCCTTTGGGCACCAGGTGCCGTTCATTGGCGGCGCGGGGCTGGCGGTGATGGCGCTGATTCTGAGCACGCTGGTGCGCCGCAAGGGGGATGTGCCGGTTCAGGCGAAGGCTGCGGTGGCCGCCGGGTCTTGAGCCACGAGCGTCCGCCGCCGGCGGGCGGCTCCGGTGGTGACTTGCGCGCTTAGCGGCGTGCCCAGTCGATGATTTCGGGGGTCAGGAGGAACTCGATTTCGGCGGCGGCGCGCAGGGTCTGGAGCCAGTTCTGGTACACGACCTGTCGCCGCCGCTCGGCGGTTTCAGGGTTGAGCTCGCGCGACGGGGATTGCTCGTGGACGAGGATGACATGCCAGCCCAGCGATGTGGACACTGGCTTGCTGCGCGCGCCCGGTCGCAGGGCGAAGGCGACTTCATCCCAGGCGACCGGCATAAGGCCGCGCGGCAGCCAGCCGAGATCGCCGCCGTCCTCGGCGCTGGCGGCGTCCGTGGATGCTTGCTCGGCCACCAGGGCGAAGGGCTGCAACGCGTCCAGTCGCGCGACCACGGTTTCAGCGGACTCCTCGGTGGGAAGGACGATCTGCGAGGCGCGAATCTGGGCCGGCGCGGGGTCCAGGTCAGCCGCCAGACGGTCGGCGATGGCATCCGCCAGGGCGCGGTCGGCTATGAAGTCGCGAATGGTGTCGCCGTCGAGTTGGGTCTGCTCGCGGACTTCGTCGAAGGCGGTTTCGAAGTCGAAGTCGTCGGCTAGGTCCGCGGGACCGCGGACGAAGTCGTCCAGGGCTCGGTCGATGTCGGCGTCATCGACCTGCACGCTAAGGACCTCCGCCTCGGCGCGCATGAGATGCACGTTTGTCAGTTCGGTCACGGCGCTGATCGCGAGCGCCGCAAGCTGCGCCTGCGGGTGGTTGGGATCGCGGGTGTCGCTGGTGGGAGGTGCCTCGGCGATCTGGCGAGCAAGCTCGAATTGGCGCAGCGCCAGGTGGTCCGCATACCTGGACGCTGGAATCGGCTCGCCGTTGACTGAGGACACGGGCTCCGCTGGCCGTACCACGAGCTCGCCGTGGAGCGCCACGCCGATGAGGGCACCTATGACCGACAGAATGAGGGTGGCGGCAATAGCCACGATTTTGGCGGCCGCGGCGGTGCGCTGGGCGCGAGTCAGTTCGCTCCAGTCGCGGATCGAGTTGGGGACATCCCGCCAGCGGACGAGGGCCCGGACTGGCTTGCGGGCCGCGCGCCGCAGGTCGCGTTGGGCGCGACGACGTTGCGCCTTGGTGCGCGGGGACATCCGCGCGGCGGCCGGAGGCTAGCCGCGGAGGCGGCGCCGCACGAGGTAGGGCAGCAGCCCCAGGTAGCGAGCGCGCTTGATGGCGATGGCCAGCTTGCGCTGGTTCTTGGCCGTGATCCCGGTCTTGCGGCGCGATTCCATGCGCCCGCTGTCGCCGATGAAGCGACGCAGCAGCTGGGAGTTCTTGTAGTCGATGGGCTCACCAGTCTGCTTGAAGTAATCGCCGCGACGCCGGAAGCCGCGCCCACGGCCGCGGCCACGACCACCACCACCGCCTCCACGACCACCACCGCCTCCACGACCACCACCGCCTCCACCGCCTCCACCGCCTCCACCGCCCCGCGGCCCGTCGTCCCTGGGTCCACTGCGCGGCTGAAATTCCTGGGTGGTTGTCTGCTGGTCGGTGCGACTTTCCTGGGTCATCGAGCTGGTCCTGTCTCGGGTGCCGTCAGAACGGCAGGTCGTCGGGGCTAATTTCGTCGTCTTGCGCAGCTGAGCGCCCGGCGCCCTGTCCACCGCCGGAACCGCCGGAACCGCCGGACTGGCCGCCGCCACGCTGGCCGTCGTAGTCGTCGCGCTGAGCGCCTTCGTCGCGTCCGCCCAGCATCAGGAAGTCACGGGCAATCAGTTCGACCGACGTACGGTTGTTACCTTCGCGATCCTGCCACTCCCGGCTCCGCAGGTTGCCTTCCACGTACACCAGCGTGCCCCGGCGCAGGTACTCGTTGGCGATTTCAGCCAGACGGGTCCAGGCGACCACGCGGAACCACTCGGTGTGCTCCTGTTGCTGCCCGTCCCGAGTCTGCCAGTTCTCGTTTACCGCTACCGAGAAATTAGCGACCGGCGTGCCGCCTTGCGTAAACCGCATCTCGGGGTCGCGTCCCAAATTCCCGATGATCTGCACGCGGTTGAGACTGCGAGGTCTACCGCGACGACGCTCGCTCTGCTCCGTCACCGATGCAACTCAGCCAGCTGCTTCGCCTCGTAGGCGGCCACGTCAGGGTCTTCGGCGACGATGAGGAAGCGGGTTACGTCTTCCACGAGCCGCAGAGAGCTTTCCAGTTCGCCGATGTTCGCGGGATCGATGGTGAACTTCAGCAGGACGTAGTGCCCTTCGCGCTGTTTCTTGATGGGGTAGGCGAATTTGCGGCGGCCCCAGGTGTTGGCGGTGTCGACTTCGCCGCCCTGTGCGCTGATTCGTTCGGTTACGGCGTCGATGTGGGCGGCGGTGAGTTCGGGGACTTGCTCGACCCCATAGATCACCACAAGCTCGTAAGTGCGCACGGGCGGGCTGTTCTCAGTGGGTGGTTTTCGTCGCGCAACAGCAGGCCCGGCGCGACGGGCTGTGGACGGGAAGCCTAGCATAGGAGAGGCGCTGAACACCCTGGGAGACGGCGGATGGGCAAGCTGGTTTTTGCCGCGGCGTTGCTGGCGGTGTGGCTTGCGTTTCGCGGCCGTCCCAAGCCGTATGACGTTACCTCGCACCTGGAGGACGGATGCCGTACGCCGCTTCCGGAGGGCCGTCTGTACAGCCGCAGCGTTGGCGCCGGACCCGATCTGGTGCTGCTTCCGGGATTCGCCGGCAACACGCAGACGTGGGAGTTCGTCACGCCGGATCTGGCGCGCGACTACCGGGTGCACTGGCTCGATCCGCTGGGCCATGGCCTCTCGGATAAGCCGGCGGACGCGCGATACGACGGGGCCGCGCAGGCGGAGCGTTTGGCGGAGTGGCTGGACGTGCACCGCTTGTCGCAGGTTGTGGTGGTTGCAAGCTCGGCCGGCGCGCAGTCGGCGGTGAAGCTGGCGGCCGACTATCCCGAGCGGGTGCTTGGGCTGGTGCTGGTGGATCCGTTTCTGGTGGCCGGTCGCTACATTCGCTGGTCGCTGGACCTGGGCAAGCTGATACCGGCGCAGTCGGCGGTGATGGCGCGGCTGCTGTATGCGCAGCGCTGGTATGTGCGACTGGGCCAGATGCTGGGGCGGTACGACTCATGGCAGGTGTCGGAGGCGGACGTGGACCGGCAGTATTTGCCGTACGGAAGTCCCGGGTTCTTCGAGGCGCTGCCGGCCATGCTGAGAAGCGTGGATCCGGCGGAATACGCCGGGGCCATTGCGGCCACGCGGTGTCCGGTGTTGCTGGTTTGGGGCGAGGCGGACCGGACTGCGGCTTCGTCGCAAGCGGAGGCTCTGGCCGAGCGGTTTGCGGACGCCGAGATTCAGATCGTCCGCAAGGCGGGGCACCTGGTGCAGGAGGAACGGCCGGAGGAATTGCTGGCGCTGGCGCGGCCGTTTCTGGAGCGGGTGACGCGTTCGGCTGCTGCCACTTGAGCGGACTGGCGGAGCTGGCGCGGCAGGTGCACGCGTGCCGGCGCTGTCCGCGGCTGGTGGCCTGGCGGGAAGAGGCGGCACGAACGAAGCGGGCGGCCTACCGAGACGAGACCTATTGGGGCCGGCCGGTTGCCGGGTTTGGCGATCCGGCGGCGCGCGTGCTGCTGGTTGGGCTGGCGCCGGCGGCGCATGGGGGCAACCGGACCGGGCGGGTGTTTACGGGCGATCGGTCGGGCGACTTTCTGTTTGGGGCCCTGCATCGCTGCGGCTTTGCCAATCAGACAGAGAGCCGCCATCGGGACGATGGGCTGGAACTGCGTGATGCGTATGTGACGGCGATCGTGCGTTGCGCGCCGCCGGCCAACCGGCCGTCGGCCGACGAGCGAGCCGAGTGCCAGCCGTGGCTGGACGCGGAGTTGGACCTCTTGACGCAGGCGCGGGTGGCGGTGGCGCTGGGCGGGGAGGCCTGGCGGCAGCTGCTGCGGGTGTTCCGACAGCGGGGTTTGGCGGTGCCGCGGCCGGCGCCGGCGTTTGGGCATGGAGTCGAAGCCGCGATTGGTGAGTGGACGCTGTTGGGCGCTTATCACCCGAGCCAGCAGAACACGTTTACGGGGCGATTGACGCCGCCGATGTTGGATGCGGTTCTGGCGCGAGTGCGCGAGCTTGCCGACCTGCCCTCGGCGCGCTTCTGAGTAACGCATTGCTCAACTTGACGCACTGGTGTAGCGGCTGAGTCCAATGCGCCAGAAGCGGGCGGCGGCCAGAAGCGTCACGACGCCGACGAGCGGCGCCGCCCAGATGGCGACCAGCGGTTCGCGGCCGGTGATGGTCTGGGCGGGCACGGTTGTGATGAAGGCCACGGGGAAGACGAAGGTCAGTAGCTGGCGCAGCCAGAAGGGGTAGATCTCGACGGGGTAGCGTCCGGTGTCGAAGAACAGCTGGAAGATCATGGTGATGTTCTCGACCCGCACGAACCAGAACACCAGCGTGGTCAGCGCCAGCCAGATCGAAAACACAATGGCCACCCCGCCCACCATGACGGCAAAGAAGACGGCGGCGATGCCGACGGTGATCTGGGCTTCCAGGCGGATGAGACCAACGGCGATCACGGTTGCGCCCAGGAGCACGTCGGCCAGGTGCCAGACGGCGAAGCGGCGGGTGCTGGAGAGCAGCAGCGAGGGCACGGGCTTGAGGAGGACGTAGTCGAACGTGCCCTTGCGGACTTCGGTGACAACCTCGTTGAGGCTGGGGCTGAGGGCGGTCTGGACGACGCCCTGGACCAAGTAGAACACGCCCAGCAGGACCATGGCCTGTTCCAGAGTCCAGCCGCTGAGTTCGCTGGTGTGGGAAAAGACGACTGCCAGGCCGCCGACAGCCACCGCGATTCCGATGACGCTGCGGACCATGTTGCCCAGCAGCTCGGCGCGGTAGGCCGTTTCCTGCAGCAGCGCCGCCCGCAGGAACGCCCACAAAATGCGGGGGATGCGCACGGTCAGGCGCCCACGGCGGAGTACTGGCGGATGCCCGCGCGCCAGACCAGGCGCACGATCAGCGCGGCGGCGATCAACCAGACGAACTGGAGGGCGAAGCCCAGGGCAAGTTCGCCGGCGTCCAGGCGGTTGAGCAAGACCTCGATGGGGAAGCCGAGCGTGTAGCGCATGGGGAGGGCGGTGGCCAGGTTCTGGACGAAGCCGGGGAGGAGTTCGACCGGCGCGACCTGACCGCCCAAGAGGAACGTCAGGCCGATCCAGATTTCCCAGAACGAGAACGAGCGTGTGGTCCAAAAGGCAAGGAGGGCGAAGGTCGTTCCGACGAGGAACGAGAGGAGCGCGGCTACGGCCAGTGCCGCCACGAAGAGCGCCACGCTGCCGGCTGAAATCGAAAACGAGGGACGCAGGATAAGCACCAAGCCGATCCAGACGGGGATCAGCAGCAGCAGGCTGACGCTCTTGTAGGAGATATTGCGGGCGGCGGCGACCCAGACGGGGTTCATGGGGCGCAGGAGGTGTGGCGAAAGCTCGCCCCGCTGGATCATCGGCCCGAAGGTGTAGATCTCGATGGCCGCGGTCAGGTGCGACACGAGCATGAAGGTGAGGTAGTAGGCCGCGAAGTCGCTGAGCCGCAGGCCGCCGACGGTGCCCTCGCCGGCGATGGATCCCCAGACCGCCAGGTAGACGATGGGGTGTACAACTTCCCAGAGCGAGTAGAGGAAGAGCACCACGCGGTACTGCAGCATGTCAGCCATTTCGGCGCGGGTGAGGGCCAGGGCGCCCGCCAGCGTGGCGCGGCGGACGATCACGGCTGCTCACCGCGGAACACCTGGTCGATGACCTCCTCAAGGGGCGGGTCCTCGACGCTGAGATCGGCGATGGGCAGCTGGGCGAGCAGGCGGCCGGTGACTTCCGGGGCGTCGTCCTTGCCGGCGCGGACCGTGACCCGGAGACCTTCGACGCTGAGGACTTCGGCCTGGCCGTCCAGGTTGGGAAGTTCGGCCGGGCGTTCCAGGTGGACGGTGATGGTCTTGTGGGGGGCGTAGCGCTGGACGAGGCCGTCCAGCGCGCCGTCGTAGAGCAGTTGGCCCTTGTCGATCACGATCACGCGGCGTGCCAGCGCTTTCACGTCGGCCATGTAATGGCTGGTGAGCAGGACGGTCGCGCCGGTTTCGTCGTTGTAGGTGGTGATGAACTCGCGGATGCGCTGCTGCATGGTGACGTCCAACCCGATGGTCGGCTCATCCAGGAAGAGCACGCGCGGTCCGTGCAACAGGCCGGCCGCCAGTTCCACCTTCATGCGTTCGCCTAATGAGAGTTGGCGCACGGGCTTGGTGAGGAGGTCGCCGAGGTCCAGCAGCGAGGTCAGCAGGTCGACGGTGCGTTTGTAGACGGCGTCGTCGACGCCGAACACGGCCTTGTTGACCAGGAAGGAGTCGACGGCCGGCAGATCCCAGAAGAGCTGCTGGCGCTGGCCCATGATGAGGGTGATCTGCGAGAGGAACTCGGCGCGGCGGTCCCAGGGGGTGAAGCCCAGCACGTCCACCTGACCGTCGGTGGGATGCAGCAGGCCGCTGAGGACCTTGAGCGCGGTGGTTTTGCCGGCGCCGTTGGGTCCCAGGAAGCCGACAACCTCGCCGCGGTCGACCTGGAAGGAGATGCCGTCGACGGCGCGCACCAGCCGGTGTTTGCGGCGCAGCACGCTACGAAATGAGGCGCGCAGGCCGCCGGCGCGTTCGGGGACGACGTAGTGCTTGACGAGTTGGCGGACGGATACGTCGGGGGGCATGCGTTCAGCCTAGCGGGGCGTTGCGTGGTTGCAATGCGTGGGGCCGCCGGCTGTCGCGGCAAGGCTTAGGGGCGGCACCGGGTGGGGGTGTGAGTGGCTAGGCGGCGTCTTCGCGGAGTTCGGGGGCGCGGCGGGTGGTGAATAGCCCTTCGATGACGCCTTCGACGCGGGAGGTGCGTTCGGTCAGTGACTGCACGTCTGTGCGGAGGTCAGCGACGTCGGACTTGACTTCGGCCAGGTCAGCGCGGACTTCCTCCCGGAAGCTCTGCATGTCGGCGCGCATTTCCTCCCGGAGGCTTTGCATGTCGGTTCGCATTTCCTCCCGAAGGCGCTGCATGTCGGCGTGCAGTTCCGCCCGGAAGCTCTGCATGTCGGCGCGTACTTCCTCCCGGAGGCTCTGCATGTCGGCGCGCAGTTCTTCCCGGAAGCTCTGGATGTCGGTGCGTGTTTCCTCGCGGAGGCTCTGGAATTCGGCGCGGACCTGCGCAAAGTCGGCGCGAACTTCTGTTCGCAGGTCGCGAATTTCGGCCCGCACTTGCGCGAGACCCTGATTGGTGTGGGCGCGCGCGTCGCGCCAGATGGCGACCATGAGGCCGGCCAGGGTGGCGCTGGTGGCCAGGATTGCGATGAGTTCGGGCGTCACGGTCGGCTCCCAGGTGCAGGTCTGTGTCTTCGCCGCCCGTGTGGCCTAGACGTTAGCACGGGCGCATGAGCGAAGGTCGTTAACTACCAGGCTCGTTGTCGCTGGACCCAGCACCAGCGCTCGCAACGGGTTTTCAGTCAGTTAGGCAGCGTCGTCTCGACGATTGCTACCGGCAAAGAGGCCTTCGATGACGCCTTCGACGCGAGATGTGCGTTCGGTCAGCGCCTGGACGTCCTTGCGCAGGTCGGCCAGATCGCCGCGGACTTGGGCAAAGTCAGTGCGGACTTCAGTTCGCAGGCTCTGGTTGTCGGCGTGAGCTTGCGCTCGGAACGACTCCATGTCGGCGCGAATCTCGGCTCGGAATGACTCCCGGTTGGCACGCACTTCTGCTTGGAACGATTCCATGTCGGTGCCAAGTTCCGCGCGCAGCCGCTGGTTATCCGTGCGGAATTCGGCTCGCAGGGCCTGAATGTCGGCGCGCGTGTCACGCTGAAACGTAAGCAGCAGGCCAACCACGGTCGCGCCTACGGCAAGGATGCCTATGAGTTCGGGGGTCACGGTCGGCTCCCGAGTGCTGGTCTGCGTCGTCGCCGCCCGTTGGCCTGAACGGTAGCACGGGCCGTGGGGTCAAGGACGAGGCCGGAATGTCTGCTCGACGCCGGGCTTGGAGAGGGCTCTCGCAGGTGTGCAGTCAGTACAGCTAGCTCAGCTGCCGCGACGAGCTTGTAGACCTCGCGAATGCGGCGGAGGAAGTCTCGGGCGGCTCGTTGGCTGCTAGGCCTGGGCTGGTTCGGCAACGAGGTCGGCAAGAAAGCAGAGCGAATTGAACACGGGGTCGCCGTGGTATCGCTCGGGCGGGTCCTGAAAGATGCGCAGGAACTCCTCGGCCGTCAGGCCAAAGAGTCGTCGCGCCTCTCGGTCAAGTTCCGCCCAGACCTCGTCACGAGTCACCACAACGGATTCGTATTCGTCCGGCGGCGGCTCGGGCTGCTGCTGAACGTTTGTTGCCATCCGGTGTGCCTCGCTGTGGGTAGGGTCAGGATGGCGCGGGTGGGGCGAGGTCGAGGAAGTGGAGACCGGGCGGAAGACGCCGAGATGACGGAGCGGGATGGTTGTGAATCTGACTGACAGGGGGGTGGATCGGCCTACGGTGAAGGTAGAGGGTCGGGCGAGGGCCTGGCCCGGAGTTGTGTGGAAGTAGTGGAAGGAGGCCCGATGAAGCGCACGGTGTTGTTTGCGCTGGTTGTTCTGGTGGCGGTGATTGTTCCGTTCGCCGTTTGGCGGCATCACGCCCATCGCGACGCGGACGTCTAACGACCGCCACCTGAGTCAACACGCGGGGCCGCGCGCACGGTTAGGTCGCGCGGCCCCCGGCGGTTGCAAGCCTGGAGCGGTGGGGCGTGCCAGACTGGTTGATTACTGATTGGAGCGCGTATGGCGACGCAGACGCCGATTCCGGCGCCGGAGTTTCCGGAGGGGCTGGAGTGGGCCAATACGCGGCGGCCGGTTCGCATGGCGGACTTGCAGGGCCGGCTGGTGATCCTGGACTTCTGGACCTTCTGCTGAATTAACTGCCTGCAACTATTTCCGCAGTTGCGGAAACTTGAGGAGAAGCACGGTCCGGCGCTGGCGGTGGTGGGCGTGCACACGCCCAAGTTCCCGGCGGAGCGCGAGACGTTCAACGTGCGCTACGCGGCGCGGCGGCACCGGCTGGAACATCCGGTGGTGAACGACCGGGACTTCCAGATCTGGCAGACCTACGGCGTGCGGGCCTGGCCCACGATGGTGTTTGTGGACCCGCTGGGGCACGTGATCGGGTTTCATTCGGGTGAGGCGCCGTTCGAGGCGCTGGATCGGGCTGTGAGCCGCATCCTGGGCGAGCACCGGGGGAGCGGCGTCGTGACGGACGCTCCGCTGGACGTGCTGGAGCATGCGCCGGACTCGGACACGGGGCTGGCGTTTCCGGGGAAGGTGCTGGCGAGCGCGAAGCGCCTTTACGTAAGCGACTCGGGCCACCATCGCATTGTTGAGATGGACCACGACGGCGTGGTGCGGCGGGTGTTTGGATCGTCGGCGGAGGGGCACCGGGACGGTTCGGCGTCGGAGGCGCGGTTCACGTATCCGCAGGGGCTGGCGGTGGTTGGCGACGACCTGTACGTGGCGGATACGGAGAACCATCGGATTCGGCGGATCGATCTCGTATCAGGCGAGGTGTTGACGGTGGCGGGGACGGGGGCGCGCGGTCACCCGGCGCCCGGCCCGCACCCGGCGCTTGCGGCCGAGCTGGCCTCGCCGTGGGCCCTGGCGTGGCACGACGGACGGCTGTTCATTGCCATGGCGGGCATGCACCAGATCTGGGTGCTGGACCCGGCCAACGGGATGGTTGGTCCCTATGCGGGCTCGGGGATCGAGAACCTGCAGGACGGTCCGCTGGACAACGCGCAGCTGGCGCAGCCGAGCGGTTTGGCGGTACACGGCGACCGTCTGCTGGTGGCTGATAGCGAGACGAGCGCGATTCGGACGCTGCCGCTGGACGGTCGAGGCGACGCCGGGACGATCGCGGGGGTCGGGCTGTTCGACTTTGGCGATGTGGACGGACAGGGGACGTCGGTTCGGTTGCAGCATCCCTTGGGTGTTGCGGCGGGGGCCGAGGGTGTGTTCATCGCCGATACGTACAACAACAAGATCAAGGTCGTTGAGCCGGTGCAGCGGCTGATTACGACGCTGGCCGGGGACACGGCGCACGGCGATGCGGACGGTGGGTTGGCTGAGGCCCGGTTTCATGAGCCGGGAGGGTTGTCGCTAGTTGATGGCGTGCTGTTTGTGGCGGATACCAACAATCACGCGGTGCGGCGAGTGGACCTGGCGGACCACAGGGTCGCCACCTTAGAAATCACCGGCCTGTAGTACGCATCGGCCGCGGGAGCGCCGTGGCCGACACTGAGGCGTAGGGCTACCTATCGCGTGGGGCTGGCTTGGCGTCTATTCTTGAGCGGTTAGCGCCGACACCCCGAGGGAAGAACGAATGTTCGCGACGATTGGACGGACCTGGCAGCTCACGAAGATGAGCTGGGGCGTTTTGCAGAGCGATCGCAAGCTGATCGTGTTTCCGATGATGTCGGGGGTGGCGCTGGTGATTCTGGCCGCCCTGCTTACCGGCGTGGGGGCGGGCTTTGGAACGATCGACCGGCTGGGATCGGAGTCGGCGGGACTCGCCGAGGCCGACATCGTGCTGCTGGGGATCACCTACTTCCTGCTGGCGTTCGTGATCATCTACTTCAACGCCGCGCTCGTCGGGGCCGCCATGGTCCGGCTGGCCGGCGGCACGCCGACGCTGGGCGACGGGTTCCGTCTGGCCAACTCACGCCTGCCGCAGATCGCCGGCTGGGCGCTGATTTCGGCCACCGTCGGTCTGATCCTGCAAATCCTGCGCAGTCAGTCGCGCGACAACTTCGTGGGGCAGATCGCGCTTTCGGTCGTTGGCGGCGTGTGGGCCTATCTGACGTTCTTCGTGGTGCCGGTGCTTGTGGCTGAGCAGACGGGTCCGATCAGCGCCATCAAGCGGTCGAGTTCCCTGTTCAAGCGGACCTGGGGCGAGCAGGTGGTGGCGAACTTCGGGTTCGGCATTGTTGGATTCGTGGCCGCGCTGATCGGGCTGGTGCCAGCCATCCTGGTGGCTTCGCTGTCGCCGATGGCCGGGCTGGTGGTTGGCGTGGTGACGGTGGGGCTGGCTATCGCGACGGTCTCGACGCTGGAGGCGATTTTCAAGGCGGCGCTGTACGGATATGTGGCTGACGGGCGCGTGGGCGAGGGCTTCGAGCGAAGCACGCTGGAAAGCGCCTACGGACCCGGGCGCGGCATGCAGCGCGGCTTTTAAGCGCCAGTGAGCGAAAGTCACGCCGGGCGGCGCGCGGCGGTCTATGGGGCCAGCAGCGGCATGGGCCGGGCCACGGCCCTGGCGCTGGCCGGCGCCGGCGCTGACGTGGCGGTGCTGGCGCGAAGCGAGGACGCGCTGGAGCAGGTCGCGGGCGAGATTCAGGCGATGGGACGCAGCGGCGTGGCGATTCCGGTGGACGTGCAGGATGCGGCGGCGGCGCGGGCTTCGGTGGGGTCGATCCTGGATGCACTGGGCGGGCTGGACATCCTGGTCTATGCCACCGGCTGGAATATCCCGGGTCGGGCGCTGGAGCGGCTGAGTCCCTCGGATTGGGAGTTGATGCAGCGCACGAACCTGTGGGGCCTGTATGACGTGACGCAGGCGGCGCTGCCGGCGCTGCGCGAAGCTGGCGCGCGCCTGGTAGTGATTTCATCGGCCGCGGTCCAGCTGCCCGACATGTCGGGCGTGGCGTACCAGAGCACCAAGCACGCGGAAGCCGGGTTCGTGCACGGGATGATGCATGAAGAGGCCGGGAACGGAATCCGGGCGACGGTGCTCTTCCCGGGCCTCACCGAGACGCCCATGATCAACCGTCGACCGGCGCCGACGCCGCCCGAGATGATCGCCAACGCCCTACAGCCAGAGGACGTGGCCGAGGCGGTGCTGTTTGTGACCTCGCTGCCGCCGCGAGCGTACGTGCCCGAGCTGGTTTTGCTGCCGGCTGCGATCCAGCAGCGCTGATCCAGGTGCGGCCGCCGGGCGCGGCTGCGTATGCTGGCGGGGCGGTCCACGGTCGCGAGGATCAGTTATGCCGTACGACCCTTCGCTGCATCTCTTCTGTCACCCCTGGGAACTCCAGACGGTGGTGCACATGCGCCGGACCTGGAACCGGCCGGCGCGGGTGCAGATGGCGCCGGTGCTGTCGCCCACCGAACCCTGGGAAGGCACGTCGGTGGCGACGTGGGGTACGGCGCATTACGACCCGGCCACGAGGCTCTTCAAGCTCTGGTATGAGGCGTGGAATCCCGACCGCCCGGAACCGCTGGACACGCCGGTTTGCTACGCCACCTCAAGCGACGGCGTGACCTGGGACAAGCCGGAACTGGGGCTGTTTGAGTGGGACGGCAGCCGCGCGAACAACATCTGCTGGATGATGCGTGAGAGCGCGCCGTGGGATTACCTGGACAGCCCGCGGGTGTTCATGGAGCCGGACGCGCCGGCCGACGAGCGTTACCGGATGGTGATTTATGCGCGGGTTCAGGCGATTCGGCGGCATGCGTTCTTTGACCTCACGAGTCCGGACGGGGTGCATTGGACCTGGCGCGGCGAGCCGTTTCTGACCGAGACCGGTGACCGGTTTCATTGCATCTACGACGACCGGCGCGGGGAGTATTGGGTCACGTCAAGGCGCGCGCACGGGGAACGGGACTTCCATTGGGACCCGCCCGTCCCGCGAATTCGAAGCGTGGAGCGCTGGCGGAGCCCGGACCTGCGTGAGTGGTCGGGTCCCGACATCCTGATGCGGCCGGACGACGCCGATTTCCCTGACACGGAGTTCTACAGCATGTATCCCATGACGGCCGGGAACGGCTACCTGGGATACCTGGAGTTCTACGACCGGTTTGTGGAACGGCTGCACACGGAGTTGGTGGTGAGCCGCGACGGGGATCACTGGCAGCGGCTGGAACGGACGCCGTGGCTGGACCGCGGAACCGAGGGCGCCTGGGATGACATGTGGGTGTTTCCAGCCAGCAACGACCCGCTGGTGGTGGGGGACCGGATGCTGGTGCCGTTTTGCGGGCGGGGCACGGCGCATGGCGGCCGGCGCTACCGGATGCAGCCGGCGCGGTGCCGCATTGGGCTGTTGGAGTTCCAGCGCGACCGCTGGGCGGCGCTGACGGCGGGGCAGGACGGCGGGGAGTTCGTGACGGAAGCGGCGGTCGTGAGCGGCGACAGTCTGAGCTTGAACGTGGACGCGGAGTTCGGGGACGTGCGGGTGGCGGTGCTGAACGAGCATGGCGGGGCGCTAGAGGGGTTCGGGCATGAGGAGGCCGTGCCCATTGAGCGTGACGCGATCGAGGCGCAGGTTTGTTGGGACACGGGCGATTCGCTGGGGGCCTTGCGAGGCCGTCGGGTGCGCCTGCACGTCACGGCGGCGCGGGCCAGCGTGTACGGCTACAGGTTCGGCTGAGCGAGAATTGCGCCGACGCGCCTATGCCCTAACATGGAAGGTCACCGCGTGGCGGTTGAGCCACTGTGGCGAGTCCGAGGGAGGCCGGGCTCCGAGGAGCGTATTTCCGTCTCACGCCAAGCGTTGACCCAAAGCCATCGCAGTTCCCGCCGGGCGTTTCTGGCCCGCCTCTCGTGCGCTGTTGGCGCCGCCGTGGGCGCTGGAACCGGCGTCGTCCGAGCCGATCCGGCGACTCCCGAGGTTCCGGTTCCGGCCATCTATCTGCGCGAAACCGGCCATCACCTCGGCGGGCCGATTCTGGCCTGGTGGCTGCAATACGGCCGCGAGGACGGTCTGGGCTGGCCGATAACCGAGCAACTGCTCGTCGGCCGCCGCCGCGTGCAGTACTTCGAGCGAGGCGCGCTGGCGCTGGCGCCGACCTCGCCCGATCCGCTGGGGGTGGTTCCCGTGAACCTGGGACGTCCCTATGTCGGCCGTTCCTTCGATTCCCAGTCCGAGGCTGAATCCGCCCATTTCTTTGCGAAGACCGGCCATGGCGTGCATCCGGCCGTTTGGCCGTATCACCGCGAGAACGGCGGCGTTTACCGGTTTGGATATCCGCTGGCGCCGGCCGTGGTCGGCGCCGGGGGGCTCTGGCAGGTGTTCGAGCGGGCGGTGCTGTCTGAAAGCGGCGGCCGCGTGACCGACTTGCGCCTGGGCCTCATGGAGGCGGAGCGGCTGCGGTTACCCACAGGCTCAGCCGCCCAGGCTCGGCATGCCCCTGTGGTGGACCTTGCGGCGCTGGATCCGGTGTACGGGCCGCCGACCGACCGACAGGCCAAAGTGGACCTCACGCGCCAGGTCGTGACGTTCTTCGACGGGGATGAGCCGGTGCGCCTGGCCGCCACGTCAACCGGTGTCTACCCGGACTTCACCCCCTCCGGGCGCTACCGTGTTTTCGTGCGCGTCCCGCGCGCGCGCATGATCTCCAACGGCAGCACGCAGGCGGTCTATAACCTGGACGACGTGCAGCACATCCAGTATTTCACGGAAAGCTGGATCGGCTTCCACTACGCCTATTGGCATGCCGAGTTCGGCACCGCGCGCAGCGCGGGCTGCGTGAACCTGCGGCTGCACGATTCCAGTTGGGCCTGGGACTTCTGCGACCACGGCACCCGGGTGGTCGTTCACTACTAGAGCCCAATGCCTCGCCGGCTGTCGGACGGTGCGCCGGGTCGCTCGGCGACGCGCCTATGATGGCGGGGCTACATGCCACCACGGTGAAGTCCGTGTCTGCATCCCGCGAGTGCGCCACACCGGACGCGCCAACTCCTTCGGTCATCTTCGTCTGCGTGCATAACGCCGGGCGCAGCCAGATGGCCGCCGGCCTGCTGGGCGCGGCCGCCGCCGGCCGGGTGAACGTCATGTCCGCCGGGACCGTCCCGGGCGAGCGAGTCAACCCGCTGGCGGTTGAGGCCATGCGCGAGATCGGCATCGACATCAGCGACGCTACGCCCTCGCGCCTGGCCACCCCCGATGTGGCCGCGGCCGACGTCTGCATCACGATGGGCTGCGGCGATACCTGTCCGCTGGTTCCGGGTACGGAGTACCGGGACTGGTTGGTGGACGACCCGTCGGGGCAGCCGATTGCGGTGGTTCGGCGCGTTCGTGACGACATTGCGGGCCGTGTGCAGGCGCTGGTCGCCGAGTTGGCGCCGGACTCGCCGGGGTGAGTCGAAACCAGCTCTTGCTGGGCCTAGCTTCGGTCCTGATTGCCGCGGCCATCGTCGTGATCTCTATCGACGTGGACGAGGAGTCCCCGACCCTGGCGCCGGTTGCGCCGACGCCTCCGCCGGAGGAGCAGGCGGCGCGGCTCATGCGCATATTCGTGTCAGGCGTCATCGAGCAGGAGCTGCGCCCGCGCGTCGCCGAACTGGAAGGAACGCAGGTCGTTGATGGTAGCGGGGGGACAGCCACGGTCCGCCGCGTGATCGACAGTGACCGAGTCGAACTGCGGATCATGTTCGACGGCTATGTGCTGCGGCTCGATCCGAAGGAGACGGTCGAGAACGAGATTCAGGCCGACGGCACGGTGACTTACACGCGCGCTGGACCCGAACTGCGCGTGCAAGGGACCGACGTGCGCCTGGGGGTCTTTGACGTGGAGCAGCGCCAGCCGCGAGTCGAAATAGCCGGGCGATTCACGTTTGACTTGACTGGTTCCGACGTCGCGGGGCTTGCCGGCGAGGTTGTTCGCAACGGCGATCAGCGACTGCGGATCACGCCCGCGATAGCCGCTCCCTAGTCCTCCACCAACTGCCCGCCGGCCCGCAACACGCCCCAGAAGGCGTAGTCGGCCTGATGGACGATCTGGTTGGTCAGGCTGCGTTGAATCAGTTCACCTTCGGCGGAGTGCCCGCCGGCGACGTGGGCCACTTCCTCGGGCAGGCCGACCGTCAGGCAGATGTGTACGCCGTAGCCGGGGTGCCGTATCGAGGGCCGGCCGGTTCGGCCGCGCTGCGCTGCCCAGCGGGCTTGATTCTCGGGGTCGAACTCCCAGGGCTTGCCGACGTCGTGGCAGAGCGCCGCCGCGATCAGCAGGTCGCGGTCGATGTCGAGGCCGGGGAAGTGCCCGCCAAGCTCGTCGGCGATGGCCACGGCCAGGCGGGTAACGCCCCGGATGTGGTCGGTCTGGGTCCCTTCCTTCAGCGGCGGGGTATCGGGATTGCCGGACCCTCGAATGTCGGAAACCGCGCTGAAGGAGCTTTGGGACAGGGCCAGCGCCCAGGCCTCAACGACTCTGGCCTGTAGCTCGGAGTCCTCAATCAGCTCAACTTCGGGAAGTTCGGCCCGCACCCTCGCCCGTTGCGCGTCGTCGACAGTCACGGTCCGCTCCTGGATGCGGTCTGTCAGAGCCTAAGTGTAGCCCTGCCCTTCGGCTCGCGGTGTCGTGCCGCCTAGCGAATCTGGTAGACGAGCGTCTGCACGTCGATCAGGTCGTCGCTAATTGCGAACGTGTCGACGCCCTCCGCCGTGCGTCCGTCCGAATGCGTACCCGACCAGGTGAGCAGGACGGTGTCGCCGGCGACGGTGACGGATTCCTGGCGGGCCTGGAAGCCGACGAGGTCGGCGAAGAGCGCTTCGAAGAATGCGTGGCAGCCATCGTGTCCGATGTGCACCTGATCGGGCTGCATCAGCCGGGCATCAGCCGCGTAGTCGGCGGCGATGGCGTCGAAATCGCCGGACTGGACCGCGTCCCAGTGTCGTTGGAATACCGCTGCGGGATCAGCCATGGGTCATCGCTAATGCGGGTCGGTGGCGTAACCCTACGGCATGGGGCCGACAAGCCGAGCGGTGCGGCGTGGCGACTCGCGCCCCGCCGGACCGCCCGCGTTACCGCGAAGCCACGGACTTACCGCTCGTACCAGCCGGAGGCGAAGAGCAGCCCTTCGTGCCGGACGGCCCAGGTGTGCTTGGTTTCCTGCTCGCCGGTGCTGGGGTTCAAGAACACGTAGCTGACCCAGCGGCCGTTCTCGTCGGCAGCGAGCAGGTCGTCACCGTAGAAGTACCCCGTGACATCGACTCGCAGGCTGGGGTCGCGGTTTCTGAACGCGGGGTTGTGGTGGCCAATGGTGAAACCGGCTTCGTCGACGATGAACACGTACCACGGGCCGTCCACGCTGTCGGTCGTGTTGTAGTAATCAAGCGTGGCCTGCCGGCCTTGGGAGTTATAGCGGTCGATGGCGCGCTCGACGAAGGCCTGGGTATAGGCGGCGGGGTTGTCCCTGGACGGCGTCATGAAGCGCCGGCCGCCGAAGACGAAGCCGTCGTTCCCGTGGTCCTGCCGGCAGGCGGCTTCGGCCTGGTCGCCGTGGACACGCTGGTAGATCCCGACGTTCTCGTCGTTGCCCCGGCTGACTTCGATGAGATCGTTGAGTTCCAGGCAGGTCGTCGGCCAGTCGGCCAACGCCGCGGAAACCGTAGCTATGAGGAGCCAAACGACGGCAACTGCCGCCAGTGACAGACGCTTCACGGGTACTCTCTCCGCCCAAGAAGTCTGGAGAGAATATAGGCCACGACGGTCGTTACTTGGGCGAGATTGCGGCTTGGCTTGCGGCTGGCTTTCGTGAGCACCTCCGTCGACGCCTAGCCGCCGTCCCTGGTGCCGAAGTCGCGCCAGCCCCAGTCGAGGCGCAGCCGGGGCATGGCGAAGTCGAAGTACCAGCGGATCGAAATCGGTTCGCGGTCCTCGTCCAGGTAGGCGTAGAAAAGTGCGGCGCGTCCGGGGACCTCGTGCACGATGCGGATCGGTGTGAGGTCGTGGAATCGGCTGGGGTCTTCGTTGGCGGCTAGGTAAGCGAGCAGTTGCTCGGTGTGGGATTCGGCGTCGTTGGGCCGGGCGGCGGCCAAGTCGAACGGTTCATGGTGGTTCCAGGCTGGCAGGTCACTGCCAGCGTCAGGACTGCCGACGTTGCAGGTGATCCAGATGGGGGTGCTCCACGCGTATTCGCCGTCGGTCTGGCGCAGGCGGACGTAGTAGGCGGCTTCGGGGAGCGGCGCCGAATCCTCGAACACCAGTTCAACGTCAAGCGTGTTTGGGCGCCAGGCCGCCAAGGCGCGGTCGTTGCGGATCAGGTCAATCCGCTCGATTTTCGCGCAGGCGTGGGCGTTGATGGTGAGTCGGGGCTTGTCGTCGAGTTCAATATCACTTCCGGCCAGATGCCCGTTGGCGCGTACGTCCAGGATGATGCGGGCGCCGGTGGTTGCGTAGGTCTGCCGGCTCATCACGGCGTCCCAGATGGTGTGGCGCTCGCAGCGGGGAGCGCGGACCGCGGCCACCGGACCGCAGCCGATGGCGCAGTCGCGCATGTTCAGATGGCTCCCAAACCTCCCGCGGAAGTGGTGCGCCGCCATGGGTGCGGCCAGCAGGGGCAGGTGGGTGTCGCCCGAGGCGATCACGGCTGGTCGGTGGCCGTGCCGCAGCGCGCGCTGCAGCAACCACTCCACTGATCCGTGGCCGCTGGCAACCTCGACCACCGGCTCGCGGGCCATCGGGTAAGCGTCCCAGTCGGCCGGGCCGCCGCCGACGTGGGCTTCCAGCAGCACGTCCTCGCGCTCGCCGTAGGTCTCCACCAGGTAGTCCATCTCGGCGAACGCCGGCGCGTAGCGCTCCGCCCAGTCGCGAAAGATGACGTTGCGGTCGCCGCCGACGTTCGGATGGGCTTCGGCGGCTAGGAATGGCACGTACCTGCCCGGAGCGTCGTTGGCTCGATAGGCCGCCTGATGCGCTTCCCAGACGGCAGGGCGCTGCGTCTGGTCGGGCGGCGCCATCGGTCCGGGCGCCGCAAAGTCGAGCCGGGCCTGACCGCGTGCCTGGGCGTGCCGTCCGGCCGGATGCAACACCGGTGTTGGGTCGTCCATCAGCCCCATGCTGATATCGCCCCAGCTGTGCGAGTGCAGATCGCCCCACAGCAGCAACGTCTCGGGATCCGACTGGACGAGTAGCGGGTTGCTCAGCGTCGACAGCGCGTGTGCTCGGTCATGCGCCTCGATGCGAACCAGTCCGGGCGTCTGCGCTGTCACCCCCTGAATGATGGCGAAGCCAGCGTCCTTCGGTCCCAGACGGACTTCGCGCGGGAGCCCGTTCAGCTGCGACGCCTCCGCACTCAGTTCCACGGTGCCCGTGTACTGCGTGCAGACGTTGTGGTTTCGGTCGTAGGCGGTCAGGTGCAGGGCAAACGGCTCGCCCGGCCGGGCGATGGATGGTCCCAGCAGGCGCAGCAGCGTTGGGGTGGGATCCGACGACACGTGCACAGGAATCTCGCCGCCGCTGAGCTGTCGATAGTCGAGGCCCCCGCTGCGATCCACCGACGCGACGATGCGGCCTTGGCAGGTGACGTCGTAGACCTCGCTGCCGGGTCCGCCCTGGCTGGTGTCGCCGACCACGAGGCGCAGCTCGTCGCCCGGCGTCAGGGTCCCGCGTTCGACCACGATGCGCGCGAACGACGGCCAATGCGCCTGGTTGAGCTCGTTGATTTCAAGCCGCACCTGCGCCTGTGTGCTTGAGTGCAAGGTCACGTAGTCGCGACCCCGTGGCCTGGTGTTCTGGACGCTGTGCGACAACAGGAATCCGTAGCGCTCGAAAAGGAACCCGCCGCCGGCAACCACCGGAGTTTTCACGGTTATCCGGAACTCCCAGGTCCCCACGGCGCCGGCGGTGAGGTGCAGGTCCGGGCCGATGACGCTCGGTCCGCTGGCCTGGTGAAATTTGACTTCGAGCCGGGCCGGCAGGTTTCCGGCGCGTGCTCGATACGGCAGCGTGGTTGGCGTCGCCGGCGTCACGCGTCCTGCTTCGCCAGGCGCCGGATGCACTCGCCCTGGGCGGTTACTTTCTCGAACGCCGCAGCCACCTGTTCGACCCAGGCCTCAGAAGGATCGACCGGCGTTGGCAGCCACACACAAGTGGCGTTGAGTTGCTCACTCACCGGCAGTGATCCCGGGCCGCAGGGCGGCCGAACGTCGCCGGGCAGGTCGCCCCAGGGACCGCCGAGGCCCTCGAAGGGGAAGTCGCTGAAGAGCGGCTGCAAGTGCATGGCGCCGTAGAGGGCCGAGGGCTGGTCGGGGTTGATGCCGACGCCCTCGGCGGCCAGCGCCTGCAGGATGGCCTGGATTGGCGCGCCGATCTCTTCGGCGTCGATGCGGGCGGCATACAGCAGGAATCCACCGCGCTCCGCGTGAGCGTAGGGTCGCTGGGGATAGACGCCGGGGACGTCATCCAGCAGGGCGTCCAGGCGCGCGAACCAGCGCCGCCGCCGTTCGTTGAGATCCGGCAGCCGTTCCAGGCCCGCGCGGGCCAGGGCGATGCCCAGCGGGTTGGCGCGGTACTTCACGCCCAGGCCAATACGGCCGAGGTCGCGCAGCGCGTCGGTCTGCAGCAGCTGATTGACGCGTCCGTAATGTCCCAGCGCCGCCATGCGGTCGTAGAGGTTGGGGTCGTTGGTGACCGCGACTCCCGCCTCGACGCCGCTGATCGGTTTGCTGGCCTGCATGCTGAAGCAGCCGATGTGTCCGACCGACCCGACCTGCTGCCCGCGCCAACTCGCTCCGTGGGCGTGGGAGGCGTCCTCGATGAGGGTGATGTCGGTGCCGTCCACGATGTCCAGCAGCGCGTCCAGGTCGGCGGGGTTTCCGTAGACGTGGGTGGCGACGATGGCGCAGGTACGGTCGGTCAGCTTGCGGCGCACGTCCACCGGGTCGATGCAGAACGTCTCGGGATCGGCGTCGGCGAAGACAGGCGACGCGCCGCAGTGCAGGGCCGGCGAGATGGAGGCGTGCCAGGTAACGGAGGGAACGATGACTTCGCGCCCGAGCGACGCGCCGGCGGCGAACATGGCCGAGTGCAGGGCGGCGGTGCCGTTGCAGACGGCCAGCGCGAAGCGCGTACCGACGAACTCGCGAAACTCGGCCTCGAACATCTCGATCTGGTCGTAGACCGCCGAGCCCGATTCGAGCGCGCCGTTCACCAGGGTGCGCTCGCGCTCGGTGATCTTTTCCCAGCGGTCGTCGATCGGCGACGTTACGGCGGGCGGCCCGCCCTCGATGGCGAGCACCGCGTCCGTGGGCCGGCCTGTACTCATGCGGCTACACGTGGTCCCGGAAGCTGCGGGCAGGGTGCCGGTTCATACGCAACTGCCGAGGTGATTCGGGTAGCTGAGTATGTTGAGCGGCCCGAGGGCTGTCGAGTTCGGGCGGACCGAAGTCCTTCCGTCTATTCGAGCGACGCCCCCAGAATCTCCTCAGCCTGTCGGGCGCGGAAGTCGGCCAGTTGCTGCCGCAGGCCGGCGTCGTTCAGTGCCAGGATCTCCACGGCCAATAGCGCCGCGTTGGTGGCGCCGGCGCTGCCGATGGCCAGGGTGGCAACCGGAATCCCGCGCGGCATCTGCGCCATGGCCAGCAACGAGTCCAGGCCGTCCAGCGACCAAGCCTGCATCGGTACGCCCAGCACCGGCAGCAGTGTGTGTGCGGCCACCACCCCAGCCAGGTGCGCGGCGCCGCCGGCGGCGGCGATGAGGACGCGCATTCCGCGTTCCTCGGCCGTGCGGGCCCACTCGGCGGTCTCATCAGGCGTTCGGTGAGCGGACAGCACGCGAACCTCATAGGGCACGCCAAAGTCGCGCAACGTGCTAGTGGTTCGCTGCATCACGTCCCAGTCGGTCGTGCTGCCCATCACGATGCCTACGCGCGGAGTTTCCTCGGTCGTCATGGCCGCCTCACTCGCCCTGGGCCAGCGAATAGCCCGGCTCGCCGTCAAACGTGCACAGGTTCTCAGACTTGATGAAGTCCAGGCCGGCGTCCCCGATCCGTCCCAGCAGCGACGCAATATCGGTGTGACTGACCGGACCATCGTCCTCCGCCATGAAACGGGCGCGCCAGTGGTCCACCAGCAGCCCGCTGGCCAGGGCTTCGGGCCACACGGTCCCGCCGCGGTTGCTGATCATGCGCAAGTCCAGGTCGGGGCCGGCTGCTGCCTGCAGCAGCTGCGCCAGATCCGCGGGCGTCCGGCCGTGCCAGTCCAGGAAGACGTCCACACCCACAGTCTGCTTGGCCGGTCTGGCGCGGGGTGAAATGGCTGAAGCGTCCACCGGAGCCGCGCCGCCTTCCGCGAAGACCGCGGCGGGTAGCGTTTGCGGGCCTTGCCCAAGGCGCTCGGCAACGGCGTGGCCGAATTCGCGGGTGCCAACCTTGACCTGGCTGCGTTCGGGATCGTGAACGTCGTAGGTGTGGACGCCGTCCTCCAGGGTTCGCAGCCAGGCGTTCTGAATGCGGGCCGCGACCTCGCTCTGACCGATGTGTACCAGCATCAGCACGGCCGCATTCAGCAAGCCCGAGGGATTGGCCAGGTTCTGGCCGGCGCGCCGGGGCGCGGACCCGTGGATCGCCTCGAACATAGCCGCGCCCACGCCGATGTTGGCCGCGCCCGCCATACCCACGGACCCGGCAATCTGCGCGGCTACGTCGGAAAGGATGTCGCCGTAGAGGTTCGGCAGCACCACCACGTCGAACGCCCCGGGCGTGTCGGCCAGCTTGGCCGCGCCGATATCAACGATCCAGTACTCGGCCTCGATTTCGGGATAGTCCACCGCGACCTCATCGAAGACCTCGTGAAACAGGCCGTCCGACAGCTTCATGATGTTGTCTTTGGCGAACGCCGTGACTTTGGCTCGCCCGTTGCGCCGCGCGTAGTCGAACGCGAAGCGAATGATCCGCTCGCTGCCGGGACGGCTGATGAGCTTCAGCGACTGCATTACGTCGGCGGTGTGACGGTGCTCGATCCCGGCGTAGAGGTCCTCTTCGTTCTCCCGGATCACGACGAGGTCCATGCCCGGATGCTTGGACTGGACGTGCGGGTGATAGGCCACGGCCGGCCGCACGTTGGCGTAGAGGCCCAGCGCCATGCGGGTGGTGACGTTCAGGCTCTTGTAGCCGCCGCCCTGCGGGGTGGTGATGGGGGCTTTCAGGAAGACCCGCGTACGCCGAATGGACTCCCAGGCTTTGGGGTCAATGCCTGACGAGATGCCGCGCAGGTAGACCTGCTCGCCGATCTCGATGGTCTCGATATCAAGGCTCGCGCCCGCAGCCTCCAGGATCTCCAGCACGGCGGCCATGATCTCGGGGCCTATGCCGTCGCCATGCGCGACGGTGATGGGGGTTGCTTGACTCATCCAAGAACTCCAAGCTGAGCGCTGACACCGCGCGTCAGCGTTGATTCCGACGGTATGTCGACCATTTCAACGGCTACGACCAAGTCCGTTCCTTACGGAATATGACTGCTGCCAGAAGTACAAGTAGTGGGCTGGATTCGTGAAGCGATATGCGCCTTGACCCCGCTCCGGATCCCGAGTTATCGCGCCCAGGATACGCATTCTCCTTAGGAAGGCGTCCACGGCTCCGACGCTGTCGGACGGCAAGCGGCTGACAAGCTCGGACCTTCGGAACGTATGAGTGAGTGGGTCGGTGGGGAGAATGCGGAGAATCTCGCGATACTGTTCGCTCTGCAAGGACTCCACGATCTGGGGTTGCAGATATTTGTGACCGACCACGCTGGCGGCAATATGCACGCCCAGCGTCGCAGCTTTGGAGTCCACCGGATATTTGGATGTTGACCGGAATACTGCGTCGCCGATTTCATGCGCCACGACGGGAAGTCCGCCAGTCATCGTTGCCATAAATCGCAGAGCTTCGGGATCAACTGAACCATTAGCCCTTGTAAAGTACGTGCTGAAAAACTCCTCCGCTTCTTCCTGGGTCCAGAGACGGATATCGATCACGTCAAAAACTCTGGCGAGTGACGGTTGCAGGGATATCAGGCTGCGGCGGGTTTCTTCCAGGCCAACCAGGAGGACGGCGACCTTGGTGGGGGTGCGGTGAATGCCGATCGCATCCACCGTGCTTTTGAGCCAGTTCGCAAACTCAGGCAGCTCGGCCAGCGCGTTGATATCGTCGAGCACTACGAAGAGCGAGGGGCGGTTGTCGTCCAGGCGAGATTGAATCGTGCGCAGAGCTTCAGGGAACGCGTTGGTTACCTCATACATCTCTGCCGGTGTGAATTGCAGATTGATCGACACCCCAAAGAGGCCGACGGATTGAATTCTCGTTCCAAAGATATCCAGGATGTTTCTGTACCAGGGCCTGTCGGAATTGTCTTTGATGATCTGTTCGAGCGTTCGCTGGACAAAGCCGTCCAGGGAGTTGACGCCGCCGAGCATGACGTGGGTCGTGGCGGCGGTTTGGTCGCGTTCCACGAGGAAGCGGGCAAACGAGGCGAGGGATGTTTTGCCAATACCGCGATCGCCGGTGAGAAAAGCGATCTGGAATCTGCTGGCGGCCGAGGCCCGGACGAGTTGGGTGACGCGCGCAATTTGCTCGGAGCGGCCAACGAACAGCTCGATGTCGGCAGGCTGTCCCGGACGAAACGGCGAAAGGTCTGGGTCCAACTCAGGCAGTCTCGGTCATTGCGGCTGGCGGCACGCGGGCGGGTATTGCACGCCGCGGGACGCGGTAGGCGGCGGCGCGGCCATGATACGCAACCCGGGCGGTAGGTAGACGCCAGTCCCCGGGGCCGTACGGCCCCGAGCACCCGTGCTCAGGCGAAGCGCAGGGTCGGGTCCACACGGCAGTGCCGAATCCACTCATCCAGCGCCGCCATGAATTCACCAAGCTGCTCGCGCGTGCCTTCGTCGGTCAGGTTGCCTTCCGAGTCGAATCGCCGTCGGGAGCGCGCCAGCAGCAGCTCGGGGTCGATCATGATCCGCACGCTGTTGTGCAGGGCGATCTGCCGCATGTGCATCTGGGCGCGCACCGTGCCCTGGCGTCCGCCCACGCCCATGATGGCGGCCGGCTTGCCGTCCAGCGACGATGGCCGGCCGCGCGAGGCCCAGTCGATCGCGTTCTTGAGCACGCCGCTGATCGAGTAGTTGTACTCCGGCACGGCGAACAGCAGCCCGTCGGCGGCCGCGATGGCGTGCTGCAACGCGGGAACCGACTCGGGAGGTCCAGTGCGTTCCACGTCGGCGTTGAACAGCGGAAGCGTTCCAATGTCAAAGATGGTCATGTCCATGCCGGGCGGCAGCACCGTGGCGGCGGCCCGCAGCAGCCCGCTGTTATACGAGCCTGCTCGCAAGCTGCCTGAGATTCCCAGGACTTTGATCGCGTCGGCCAACGTGCTCTCCTTATGGCTGATGTGCGCGCGTACAACCGGCGGATGGCCGGGCGCGCGACGCTGGAAACGCCGGCTGAACTACGACGCCGGCTCCACCGTCACGCCGTTCAGATCTTCCAGCGGGCGAATGACGGCGGAGGTGTTCTGGCCTCCGTAGCCGCGCGCCTGGGCTTCCTTGTAGACCTCGTTGACCATGCTGGTCACCAGCATTCGCACGCCGGTCAGCTTGCCCAGGTCGGCGGCGAGCTGCTGGTCCTTGGCGTGCAGGTCCAGCGCGAACATGGGATCGAAGTCCCGTGCCAGCACGCTGTCCTTGACCATGCGCTCGTGCCCGGGACTGCTGGCCGTGGCGCTTTGCAGCGTCTCGTACATGGCGGCTGGGTCGATGCCGTACTTGACCGCCGCGACGTAGCCCTCGGAGATCACGGCGTTCAGCGCCGCGCCGATCAGGTTGTTGACCAGCTTGACCACGCTGCCGCAGCCGGACGGGCCGAAGTGACGAATGTTGGCGCCGACCGCCTCGAACACGGGTCCGCCCCGCTCGAAGTCGGCGACCTCGCCGCCCACCATGATGGCCAGCGTGCCGGCCTCGGCGCCCCAGACCCCGCCGCTGATCGGCGCGTCCAGGTACCCGCAGCCCTTCGCCGCCGCCGCATCGCTTACGCGCTGTGACGTGTCCGGGCCGTTGGTGCTGAAGTCGATCCAGAGCTGGCCATCGCTGGCGCCCTCGATGACTCCGTCGTTTCCGAGAAACACCTCGTCGCACACCTGCGGGATCGGGAGGCAGGCGCACACGACGTCAACGCTGGCGGCCACTTCGGCCGGGGTGCTAGCGGCTTCGCCGCCGGCGGCCACGAAGTCATTGACCTTGCCGCGGCTGCGGTTGTGTACGACGACGTCAAATCCGGCGGCTCGCAGGTTGCGTGCCATCGGGAGGCCCATGGCTCCCAGTCCGATGAATCCGACTCTCATGGCGTGTGCCTCGTTGCGTTGGTTAGATCGCCAGCTTGCCATCCTCGGCTGGAAGCCGCGCGGAAGGTCAGGCCGTCGGCCGGCCGGTGATCCGGCGACCGATGCGCGCCATTTCCTCGCCGCCGCTGACGATGCGCGCTCCGACGTTGTGCAGCAGGTGGCGGATGCGGGCTTCGTCGTCCATGTTCGGGTCGGCCCAGCTACAGAGAAAGGCCAGACCTTCCGCTTCGCAAGCGGCCTGGATGGTATTGCGGGCGTTGTCCATTTCCGGGGAATAGGGGGGATCGTGCCAGTCGGAGTGGCCGTGGGAGACGCCCATGTCGCCGGGTCCCCATTCGCTGAAGAAGAGGCCGGGGACGGCGGTGATATCGAAGGCTCGCTGCATGCCGTGGCGGTCTTCGATCTTGAGGCCGAGGATCAGTTCGCCCTCGGGGTTGAGGGGCCACGGGTCGGCTTTGCGGATGTAGTCCATGGGATCCAGTCCCCAGATCTCAGCCGCGATGCCCTGGCCGCCCATGCCGCGGGTGCCCTCGCCCAGGCCCTCGCCGACGCCTTGCCGAGCGATGGGGTAGCGGACCGCTTCCACGAAGGCGCGGACAGCCTCCGGGGTGCGCGCGTGGCACAACACCAGGCCGTGCACGCCGGCGGCCAGGATGTGGCGAATCTGCCAGTCGTTGGCCCGTACCGCTGCTTCGGAAAGACCGTTTACCGCCAGGGTGCAGAGGACAGTGGGCGTGCGGTGACCGGTGGGGGTGGGGCCGGCGTCGCGGAGACCGCGCATGAAGTCGATCAGGCCGCGCGGGTCCAGGCCGTGGTGCTCGAACTCGACCAGGATGAAGTCGGCAAAGGTTCCGACCATTTCGCGGCCGCGCTCGTAGGTGAGGCGCTCGGACATGCCGGTGTAGTAAAGGGGTTCGCCGGACTCGTAGAGCTCGATGCAGCGGTTGATGCGGGGGGCGTCAGCCATCGGACGTGTCCTTCCCGGCAAGCAGGGCGCGGGCGGCGCGTAGCACGATACCCGCCATGTCCGCACAGTTTGCCCGGTATTCGTCGGTCCCGAAGATTTTGGGGAATCGCGGTCTCGGTAGGAAGCAAGATCTCCAGCGCTCTGTCCGAGGCCGCCGGGTCATGGAGTCTCGCGTGGCGGCGGGAGTGAAGCGGACAGAGGCGATGCGCCTATACTCGACATGCTGGCTCGTTGGATGTGCCAGCCGAGGCGCGGCATGGTGAGGTCGTGACTACGGACGCTGAACGTCTCAGCCGTCTCGAAGGCGCATACGAACATCTTGCAACGAAGGCGGATGTCGCGAATCTGAAATCCGACATCGCACAGCTTGAGGCGCGGCTCACCGCCGCGATGACGTCTCAGACCCGCTGGCTTGCCGGCTTCGTGCTGGCCGCTGCCGCTGCGGCCGCTGGCGTGATCATCGCGGTGGACCAACTCGCGGGCTAGCTCGCCGCCTGGGGCCCGCAAGCAGCGCGCGGGCGGCGCGTACCACGATGCCCGCCATGTCCGCACAGTTTGCCCGGTATTCGTCGGTGCCGAAGATGTTGGGCCAGTCGCGGCGGTACACAAGGTCGCTGACCGTCAGAATCATGCCGAGGTCGGCGCCGCGGAACTCGGTGACGATCATCAGGGCGGAGGCTTCCATGTCGACGCTCAGGACGCCCTGTTCGCCGTAGCGGCGGACCTTGCCGGTGAACTCGCGGTAGGGGGCGTCGGTGCTCCAGACGCGGCCGGGGTGGGATGAGTGCTCGCTGGTCTTGGCGGAATCGATGAGCGCCTGGGTGGCTGGGCCGTCGGCGCGGGCGGGGTGGTCGGGCGGCTGGTAGTGGTAGGAAGTGCCTTCTTCGCGCAGGGCGTTGGTGGCGATGACGTAGTCGCCAACGTTGATGCCCGGCTTCAGGGTGCCGGTGGCGCCGGCGACCAGGAGCGTTCGTGCGCCGAGGCCGATCAGCTCTTCCAGCAACGTCGTGGCGTGGGCGGCGCCGACGGGTACGTGCGCCACGCCCACTCGGTGACCGTCCAGGTCGCCGATTCGCAGGTTCGGCTTCAGGTTCGAATCGGCGGCCCCGGTGGCTTCGGCGATCGGGGCGACCATTGGATCAATGAATCCGCCCATCACCAGCGGCGGGCAGAGTGCCCTGGCGTCGCCACCGCCGCGACCGGCGAGTTCGCGCATGTGCGATTCCGGGTCGATCACCGGGGTTTCGTCGCCGTACGTGTTCAGCCAATCGGACGGTGACCCAGTCATCAGTCGATCTGGGTCAGTCGGTCCTGGCAAGCAGGGCGCGGGCGGCGCGTACGACGATGTCGACCATGTCCGTACAGTTTGCCCGGTATTCGTCGGTGCCGAAAATATTGGGCCAGTCGCGGCGGTAGACGAGATCGCTGACCGTGAGGATCAGGCCGAGGTCGGCGCTGCGGAACTCGGTGACGATCATCAGGGCGGAGGCTTCCATGTCAACGCCCAGCACGCCGTCCTGAGCGTAGCGACGGACCTTGCCGGTGAACTCGCGGTAGGGGGCGTCGGTGCTCCAGACGCGACCGGCGTGCGCGGGGCGCTGGCCGGCCTTGGCGGCGTCGATCAGCGCGTGCGTTGCCGGGCCGTCGGCGCGTGCCGGATGCTCCGGCGGACGGTAGTGATACGAGACGCCTTCTTCCCGCAGGGCGCTGGTGGCGATCACGTAATCGCCGACTTCGATCCCTGGCTTTAGGGCGCCGGTGGCGCCGGCAATCAGGAACGTGCGCGCGCCGAGCGCCATCAACTCTTCCAGGGTCATGGCGGAGCGTGCGCCACCCACGGGCATGTGCACCACCCCGACCGGGTGGCCATCCAGTTCGCCGACGCGCATGCCGGGGCGCAGCATTGAATCGACGGCCCTGTCGACGCCCTTGGAACGTGCGATCGTCTGTGGACCGCGCAAGCCGAGGCGAATGTTCGACTCGACGACCCCCGCGGCCTCGGCCATGGGGTCGATCATCAGGTCGACAAACCCGCCGATCACCAGCGGCGGGCAGTTCTCGTTGGGATCGCGCCCTCGGCGTGCGGCGTATTCGCGGGCGTGCGATTCCGCGTCGATAACCGGTGTCGCGTCGCCGTGCGCGTTGAGCCAGTCGGGTGGTGACGAAGACATAGGACGGCAAATGGGGGCGGGTTAGGGAGGCTAGCAGAGCACCTCCGCCGCTTCTGCGCCTTAGCCGCCTAGCGCTCGGATCTCGAAGGTGGCAGTAGGAAGATCAATCAGAGACGCCGGTTGGCTTCAGCCCCCGCAGGTACTGACGAGTGCACCGACGACGAAGACGATGACGGGAAGCGCAACCGCTGCAAGGACAATGGTGAGGCACGCCTTGCGGTTTTCCCGCCGCCCGAGGATCGACAGAATCTTCGTATCCGTATCCAGATGCATATCGGATAGCTCCCTCGAAACCTCCAAGTGCGCCAGTTGTCTTGTATGAGCGCCTAGCGCTTTTGGTTCGAGTGATTGGCAGGTCGGCGCTGAGCCAGCATGCGTCTGGGCGTCGCGACGCCTAACGTGTGGCGAGGCTAGCAAAGGTCCCAAACGGTCGAGGGATTGACAAGCACCGATGGCCGAAGTCCACTAGCTGACGCAGCAGCCCTGCCGCCGGGTGAGGATTGGCAGCCCTCGCAGTGAGGACGCGCGATGAAAGCTGGATCGTCCACGGATCAGCCGGGTTGGTCCGAACTGACCACCGGCCAGCGCATTCGCAGCCTGGAGGTCGAGGGGTACGTGGTGCTTCCGGGCACGCTGGACGGCGAGACGGTGGCTCGGTTGAAGGCGCAGGCGGCGGCTTGGGATCCGACGCCGGTGCATTACAGCCAGCACCAGCGCACGCAGTCAGACGTGCAGTTCGCTGGCGGGGCGGTGACGGAACTGATCGCGCACCCGCCGGTGACCGAGTTCCTGCGGGCGGCGCTGGGGCCTGAGCTGGTGTTCATGCACGCGCACTACGCCATCTCGGCGCCGGGGCATCCGGGCATGAACCTGCATACGGACTCGCATCCGTACGGGACCAGCGACTGGGGGTATGCCTTCAGCGCGCCGCGGCAGGTTCGCGTGCTGTATTACCTGGACGATCTGACGCCGGACGTTGCGCCGCTGCGGGTGGTTCCGCGATCGCACCTGTCCATGCATCCGGACGCCAATCCGTACAAGCGCTATCCCTCGCATCCCGATGAGGTCGTAGTCACGGCACCTGCCGGCACGGCCGTGGTGATCAACCTGGCGCTGTTCCACGCCAACGGCCCAAACACCGGCACGCGAGCGCGCGAGATGATTGCAATGTCATACCGCCCTGCCTGGTGCGGCCCGAGCGTGCAGGACCTGGAGCCGTGGCCGGACGAGGTACTCGCGAGTCTGCCGTCCCAGGTGCGCGAATTGTGCGGGGACCGCAACCAGCGGGCCACGCACGCCGAACCCGGCATGCCGCCAGTCGATCCGCGAACCAGCGCCGCCGGGATCAGCCCGAGCCGCTGGGAGAGCGCCTAAAGGCAAACGGTCCGGCCGCTGGCGGCGGACTCGTAGGCGGCGTGCACCACGCGCAGCGCGGCCAGAGCTTCGGCGCCGGTGATTGGCGCCGGCTCGCCCAGGCAGGCTCGAAGCGTGCGCTCGATCCACGGGGTGTAGTTGGCGAAGTCCGGGCCGCCGTAGGCGATGCGGCGGTCCGGCACGCCGCCCGGGTTCGGCGACGAGGAGTGCCACTCCAGCAGGTGTCGGTCCGACGCTCCGAAGCGAAGCCAGCCGTTGGAGCCCCAGAGACTCAGATCCAACTGGTAGGGCTTGTCCAGCAGGTAGCCGGAAACCAGCGAGCCGTACGCCCCGTTGGCGAAGCGCAGGTTGACCAGCGCAAGGTCCTCCACGTCAATGGGCGCGCCGCCCACGACGTCGGTCATGGCCTGGACCTCCACGACCGGCGATTCGGTGATGAAGGTCATCAGGTCGATCCAGTGAATGCCCAGCCAGACCAGGTACCCGCCGCCGGCCAGCGACCGTTTGAACGTCCAGTCGCGCACCCCGTTCGCGGGCCAGATACGCGTCTGGTCGGCGATCACGGCGCCGCGCAGCGCATAGGCTCGCCCCAGTGCGCCGCTGGCGAAGATGCGGCGGGCGTCCTGCACCCAGGGGCTGAGGCGTCGGGCCAAGGGAACGATGAGGTGGCGGTCGCGCTCTTCGGCGAGGTCGACCAGGTCCGCGAATTGGTCCGGATGCGTGCAGGCGGGTTTCTCCACCATGACGTGACAGCCGCCTTCGAGACAGTGACGAACGGCGGGCGGCGCGTGCGCGGCAATCAGCGAGACGATGGCCAGGTCCGGCGCGGCTTCGTCCAGCCCGTCCGTCAGTTCGTGGTGGGTGCTCCGCAGCTTGGGGCCGAGCGTGTCTCGCGCTTCGGCGAAGGTTCCGCCGGACTCGTCGACCACGGCAACCGAGTCCACAAGGTCAAGGTCGCGCAGAGCTTGCAGGAAAAACGCGCGGTGGCCCTGCTCATCGGCTTCCATGACTAGCAGGATGTGCATAGGTCTCCCTGGCCAAGCGTCGTGAACGACCGTCAAGTCTAGGCGGGGCGCGCTGGGACCTACGTCTCGGGCCGACCCTTCCTAGGTGTTTGACATCCGGTACGGAATGCCGAAGAAGTACTTGTCGTCCCCGATGATCTCTCTGATCGCGTCCTTATCGCGCCGACTACCAAAGGTAATTCTGATGTCCGCCTTGCCTGGGCAACTCTCGTCGGTATTCACGTGAAGCGCTGCAGTCTTGGATCTGGGAGTGACCGCCTCAATCCGGCGGACGACCTGCGGGTGTTCATCGAGGACGCGCTGAGCTTCCTCGGGTGTGGGCCACTGGCTGCAAGGAACCCAGTGATACGACCCATAGATGCTCTCGATCACGAGATTTCGGCCCCAAGCCGTGTTTGTCTCGAAGAGTACGAGATTGAGTACCACGAGAACGACCAGAGCGATCCTGCCCGTAACCCAGCCGAGCCGGCCACTTACCGTCGAGAAGTCCGCCCGTCGCCCGCTGACCTGAGTTTTCCTAAAGCCCCCGAGTCAAATGGCCTGTGGCACCACTCGACATTCGCGGCCCGGCACGAACCTAGTGCAGGCATCCTAGCCAACGGTCCCATCTGGCCTTCGTTACCCCAGCGATGTGCGCATCGGTCGTCACGCCGAACGGAAACGGGCCGTTGCTAGACTGAAATTCCAGCCCCCGAGGTATGCCATGTCCGCGCGTCCCATCCTGTTGGTCACCGGCGGCGCCGGGTTTATTGGCGCCAATTTCGTGCATCACGTGCGGAGCGTGCGTCCCGACTGGGACGTGCGCGTGCTAGACGCGCTGACCTACGCGGGCGACCGCCGGCGTCTGGAAGGGGCGGGCTGCGACCTGATCGTTGGCGACATCGCGGATACCGAGACTGTCCAGGTCGCGCTGGAGGGCGCCGCCTGGCTGGTGAACTTTGCGGCCGAGACGCACGTGGACCGCTCGCTGCTGGACGCCGAGCCGTTCCTGCGAACCAACGTGACTGGCACCTACCGGCTGTTCGAGGCGGCACGGCAGGCCGGGGTGGCCAAGGCCGTGCACGTGAGCACGGACGAGGTGTACGGCGAGACGCGCGGCGCGGCCTTCGTGGAGACCGACCCACCGGCGCCCCGCAACCCCTACTCAGCCTCCAAGGCGGCCGGCGAACTGATGGTGCTGGCCAGCTGGCAGACCCACCATTTCCCGGTGTGCATAACTCGCGGCGTCAACACCATTGGTCCCTGGCAGCACCCGGAGAAGGCCGTGCCGCTATTCACCATCAACGCCATGCGCGGCCAGCCGCTGCCTCTCTATGGACGCGGCGAGCAACAACGAGACCGGCTGTACGTCGAGGATCACGCCAGCGCGATCCTGAGGGTGCTGGAGCGAGGCGAGCCAGGCGAGGTCTACAACGTGGCGGCCGGCAACAACCGCGACAACCTGTCCGTGGCGCGACGCATCTGCGAACGCGTCGGGGCGCCGCAGGACCTGATCCACTTCGTGGAGGACCGCACGGGGCACGACTGGAACTACGCGCTGGACAGCACGAAGCTTCAGTCGCTGGGCTGGTCGCGGCGGTATGACTTCGAGGCGGCCATGGACGCGACGGTGGACTGGTACCTGGAGGCGCAGGACTGGTGGGCGCCGATCCTGGACGGCGAGTTCCAGGCCTACTACGAGCGCCAATACGCCGAACGGCTGGCTGGTGCGGAGGCCTTCCGCGGTTAGCCCAACCCGGCTGCCCCGCTACACCTGGCGCGCGGCCTGGCGCTGGATGCGCTGGGACGTGCCGACCCGTGTCGCGTTCCTAATCGGGGCGCCGCTGATCTGGATTGCGGTGGCCGGGATCGACCCGTCGGCCATCGGTCTGAGGCTCGGGCTGGCGCCCTTGGACTGGATTCTGATTGCGCTGTGGTCGGTTGGCGTGGCGCTGGTGACGCTGAGCTACCGGCGCTGGCTCTGGCCGGTGCGGGCCGCGGGGGACCGCTCGGCGCTGCTGCTGAATCTGCCGTTCTTCCTCGTCTTGAATCCCGTCGCCGAGGAGCTGTTCTTTCGGGGCGCGGCCATGTTCGGCCTGGCCAACCTGATCGGGATGCCGTGGGCAATCGTTGTCACGTCGCTGGTGTTTGGCCTGCACCACGGGCTGGACCGGCAGTTCCCACGCTCGTTCCTGGTGCTCGGCACGCTGGGCGGGCTGCTCTTTGGTATCGCGGCGGCGCACTTCGAGTCGGTCGCGCCGGCCATCGTTCTGCACATCGCAGCCGACGCGGTCATCTTCGTCGCGGCCGCACCGATCTTGGAGCGCTTGGGCGTGGGCGTGCGCTTGCCGGCGCGGCCGCTGGACCAAGGTCCGGTGCCTACGCCCAGCGCTTGACCGGCTTGGACCAGCGCCGCCGCGGTGCAGGCTCATTGCTAGACTGATTTTCCTGACCCCGTAGCTCAGTTGGATAGAGCGTGTGGTTGCGGACCACAAGGCCGGAGGTTCGAGTCCTCTCGGGGTCGCCCAACACCACATCACTTGAGCGCATGGCTGACCTAAGTGTCTGACGGCCGGATTCCTCGCCGCCGCGTCGGCGCTTCCGACCTTGAGGCGGGCACTGTCGGCGTCGGCACCTGGCAGTGGGGCGACCAAGCCTACTGGGACGATCACGACGGCCAGGAGCCGACCGACATCGCCGCCACCTACCACGCGACGCTCGATCGGGGTGCCGACTTTCTGGACACCGCCGAGCTTTATGGCTTTGGCGAGTCCGAGCGCGTGATTGGCCGGCTGCGCACGGGCGATGCGCGTCCGGCGGTGGTCGCCACCAAGTACATGCCCGCGCCCACGCGCTGGCGCGTGCGTGCAGCGGATGCGGCGATCGACGCCAGCCTCGAGCGTCTCGGGGTGGACCGGATCGACCTGTACCAGGTGCACTGGCCGTTCAGCTTCATTCCGCATCGTCGCCTGCTTCGGCGTCTGGCGCGGGCCGTCCATGACGGCCGCCTGGCCCATGTCGGCGTCAGCAACTTCACCGCACCGCAGATGCGGAGGGCGCACGCGGTGCTGGCCGACGCGGGCGTGCCCCTGGTCTCTAACCAGGTGTCATACAGCCTGCTGCGGCGGGCGCCAGAGGTGAACGGGGTACTTGACGCCTGCCACGAACTGGGCGTGACGCTGATCGCCTACAGCCCCCTGGCGCAAGGCCTGCTCAGCGGCAAATACGGACCTGGCGGCCGCCGGCCGCGTGCGCGGCCGCTGCGTCGTGTCCTCAGGGCAAAGACCCCGGAACGGGTGATGCCGCTGCTCGACACCCTGCGGCGGATTGGGGAGTCCGTGGGGGCTACCGCCGGCCAGGTCGCCGTGGCCTGGACCCTGCGCGACTCGGCGGTGCTGCCGATCGTGGGCGCGCGCACGTCCGGCCAGGCGGAGGCCAATGCCGACGCCGCGTTGATCGACCTGGACGACAAGGCCCTGCGCGAGCTTGACGCCGCATCGCGCGCGTACCGCACGGCCAGCCCATTGGCCCGCAGACTTCGAGGGTGAGTGCCAGCCAAACCAAGAAAAGGCACTAACTTGCCAGGCTCAGGGCGCGTATCCTGAGATGAAGGCTCAAGGGGGAGCGCAAGCATGTACGACGCTCGTAAAGGATTCGGCCCCGTGCTGAGGCGCGTGGCACGCCCGGCGCTAGCCGGCCTGATTGCCGCTGGCGTGTCGTTCGGGATCACCGAAATCTTCGCCGGTCTGATCTCAGGCGGCCCGTCGCTCATCATCGCCGTGGGCTCGGGGGTCATCGACCTGTCGCCGAAGTTCGCCAAGGACTTCGCCATCGCGGTCTTTGGTGTCAACGACAAGCTCGTGCTCCTCATTTCCATCGTCGTGATAGGTCTGGGCCTGGGCGCGGTGGTCGGGGTGGCCGCAACCCGGAAGTTCTGGATCGCGCAGGTCGGATTTGTGGTGTTTGGCATCGTGGCCGCCATTGCGGGAATCGCCGAGCCGCAGCTCTCGCCCGAGTTGGCGCTGATCGGCGCGCTGCTGGCGACCTCGGCCGGCATGTGGACGCTGGCGATGTTGCTGAAACTGTTGCAATCGGAAGAGATGCCACAGCCCGCGCGTGACCCTCGGCTGATGGGATTTGGCCGCCGGCCGTTTCTGCGCATGGCCGGCGCGTTTGCCTTCGTGGCGGCCGGAACCGCGGCCGGCGGGCGGCTGATGCTGGAGCGGGCGCGTGTGGCGGCCTCGAGCCGGCTGGACGTGGTCCTGTCCGCGCCGCGTGACGCTGCGAAACCGATTCCAGAGGGCGCGATGGTCGACGCCAAGGGTGTCGGGCCCATCGTGACGCCGAACGAGGACTTCTACCGCATCGACACGGCCCTCAGCATTCCCCAGGTCGACCTCTCGACATGGACGCTCAAGATCGAGGGCTTGGTTGACCGGCCCTACGAACTCACCTACGACGAGTTGCTCGACCTGGCTCGGGTCGAGCGCTACGTGACGCTCTGCTGCGTCTCAAACGAGGTCGGCGGCGACCTGGTGGATAACGCCAAGTGGCTGGGCGTGCCGCTGACGGAGTTGCTGGATCGCGCCGGTTTGCAACCGGAGGCCAGCCAGATCGTTGGGATGTCGGTGGACGGCTTCACGGTTGGATTCCCGGTGGATACGGCCTACGACGGACGTGAGGCGCTGGTGGCCGTGGGCATGAATGATGAACCGCTGCCGCTGAAGCACGGCTTCCCGGCGCGGCTGGTCGTCTCCGGTCTCTACGGCTTCGTCTCGGCCACCAAGTGGCTGGACACGATCATCCTGAACCGCTGGGAAGAGTTCGACGCCTACTGGATTCCGCGCGGCTGGTCCAAGGAAGGGCCAATCAAGACGCAGTCACGGATTGACGTTCCGCTCAATGGACGCACGCTGAAACCGGGCCTGCAGCCCATCGCCGGCGTGGCCTGGGCTCAGGACCGCGGGATTGCCAAGGTGGAGGTCCAGATTGGCGACGGCGGCTGGCAGGAGACCGAACTGGGCGAGGCGATTTCTAAAAACACCTGGCGCCAGTGGGTGCTGCCCTGGGACGCGACGCCGGGACGCCACGTCATCGCCGTGCGCGCCACGGACGTCACCGGCGAAACCCAAACCGCCGCCATCAGCTCATCCGACCCCGACGGCGCCACCGGCCACCACACCATCGTGGTGGAGGTCAACGAATAGAGGACTTCCGCCGCTACGCGTAGTCCCCGTGCGCTCCCGTGCCGCTGGGGTCCGCGAGTTCGTCGGCGCCGCAGAGGTAGCGCCACCAGTCGGCGCGTTCCTGGGCCGCGGCGGAGGATTCGCCCGTGAGATTGTGGGTGTTTTTGTTCATGCGGAAAAAGCGACGGACTTCCTCGCTGTCCCAGCCGTCGGTGTTGAAGATTCCGCGCTGCGGGACGCGCGGGTTGTAGCGAATCTTGAACATGAACCGCCACTGATCGGTCTCGTTGGTCTGGGCGCAGTGCCACAACGCCTCGTGCATGAAGATGATCCGTCCGGCCTTGCCGGAAAGGCGCTTCTGACCAGCGATGTTCTTGTAGCGGGCCACGTCGGGGCCGAGCACCGAGCGCATGTGCGAACCGGGCAGCACCAGCGTGGGTCCCATCTCGTGCGGGGTGTCGTGCGCGAAGTAGGCCGTGAGAACGTCAAAGGACCAGGGGTGCACGCCTGGCAACCGCACCTGGCGCCGTCCGCCGGCGTCCACATGCCACATCTGGGCCGTCTCTTTGCGAGGCCCGGTGCAGTGCAGCGCTGAGTGGCTGGCCACGTGCCCGGGTCCTAGCAGGCTCTGGAGCACGGCCTTTACGCGCGGCAGGTTGTGCACGGCGCGCACGGCCGCGAAACGTTCGTAGAAGCCGTGCGGGTTGTCCGTGATGTGCCAGCGCACTTCGGGGATGGGGGCGTCCTCTCCGACCGACGCCAGTTCGTCGGCATGGACGGCTTCGCTCAGTTCGTCAGGCACCAGGTCGTCGAACTCGATGAAGCCATCGGTGACGAACCGCGCCATCTGGTGCACGTCCAGAAGTTCGCTCTGCGCCATGACCTCGGTCTCTGCGATCGCCATGTCTTGGCCCCTTCCCTTCCAGCGCCCAGGCGGCGCCGGCGACGTCTACCCCTCGACTTCGACGCTGCGCTCCAGCCAGAACTCGTTCGCCAGCTGTCCCGTACCCGTGGCCGCGCTGCGTTCCGGCTGCGGGCTGGCCTGGAACACGCGCCAGCCGTCGCGCATGGCTGCCAGAACCGAGTCGTAGGGCGGTTCATACTCGCTGCCGGTCTGCATCTGGACGGCGTCAGCTGGCAGCGCTCCGTCGTACAGCGCCCATGCGACGGCCTCTGACCCCAGGTCGCCCGACTGGAGATGCAGAATCAGAATCTGCTGCCGAACTGGCGACATGCCTGTTCCTTGCCGTGAAGCGCGCGGCCTATGGTACCGAGCATGTTCGAGACCATGCCTCGATATAATCAGACTGTGGGGCGACAAGGGGGACGCATACCGTGTTCATGCTGACTGAGGAACAGGTCACGTTCTACAACGAGCGCGGCTACCTGCGGCTACGCGACGTTTACTCACCCGATGAGGTGGAGCACCAGTCCGTGGAACTTGAGCGCCTGATGCTGGAGTGGGCCCAGCAGACCGCGGGCTGGCGCGGTCCCTGGCGCAAGGCCTACATGACCGCGGAGGAGGACGCCCGCGCCCGCCTGACGGCCATGCACGAGCTGCAGAACTACTCCGAGGCGTTCATGCGCGCCGTCGTGAGCGACCGGCTCACCGGCGCCGTGGCCGACCTGATTGGGCCCGACGTAGAGCTGCACCACACCACCCTGCACGCCAAGGCGCCGAACATGGGAACGCCGTTCCCCATGCACCAGGACCACCCGTTCTACGAGCACGAAGGTCCCGCCTACGTGGACGCCATTGTGCATATCGATACGGCAAACGAAGAGAACGGCTGCCTACAATTTCTTGCAGGGAGCCACAAGCTGGGGCCGCTCCAGCACATCCGCGGCCCCGAATCGAGCCCGCACTTGCCCACTGATCAATATCGTCTCGAGGACGCCGTTTCGGTCCCGGCCGACGCCGGCGACGTGGTGTTTTTCAGCTACTACACCATCCACGGCTCGGCGCCCAACCGCACGGACCAGTGGCGGCGACTCGTCAGGTTTGGCTATCGCCACCCCGACAACGTCCAGACCGCTGGTCAGGGGCTTGGCCGCGACGGACTGATGGTGCGCGGGCAGAAACGGAATCGAGCGGCCTGACCCATGTTGGGCGTTAGGTACGACCGCGAAGCGGATCGACGAATCACGTCCGCCGGAGCCACGTGATGACCGGGCGTCGCCGCTATGCGGCGCTTGGCTTGGTAGTTCTGGTGGTGGTGGGGGCGATTGCCCTGATTGAAATCGTGATATCGCCGCCCGAACCCACGGTCGGCGTTGGACTGCCCGGCCAGGACCAGGCGCAACCAGCCGCCTCCGCGCCGCAGACCGCCGCGCCCAGGCAGGACGTCGTCGCGGCAACAGCGGCGGCTCCTACAGCCGTTGCGGCCGCTCCCGCGCCCCCGGCTGCCGCCAGCCCACCCACGGCGGCTCCCGCCGCGGCCGCGCCGGCCACCAGCGCACCTACCGCGGCGACGAGTGCTCCTACCGTGGCGACGAGCGCCCCCGCTCCTGTCACCAGCGCGCCCACACCGGCCCCTACGCCGCAAGTGGTCGTCGCAGACCTGCCCGAGTTGCCGGTCATTGGCACTGCGCCCGAATTCGCGGGCATAACCACCTGGCTCAACAGCGAAGTGCTGTCGATGGACAAGCTGCGCGGTCGTCCTGTCCTGATCGATTTCTGGACCTTCGGCTGCATCAACTGCATCCGCACCCTGCCCCACGTCCGCGCCTGGCACGACGCCTACGCGCCGCACGGGTTGGTGGTGGTTGGCGTACACACGCCGGAGTTTCAGCACGAGCACGAGGAAGCAAACGTTCGCGAATCGCTCCCGTCGCGAGGCGTGATCTGGCCGGTGGCCATGGACAACGGCTACAAGACGTGGCGCGCCTACAAGAACCGCTTTTGGCCGCACAAGTTTCTGATCGACCAGGAGGGGCGCATCCGCTATCACCACATCGGCGAGGGCGCCTATCAGGAGACCGAGAAGGCAATCCGCGCGCTGCTGGCCGAGGGTGGAACAGACCTCTCACACATCCCGCTCTCGAGCGCTGAAATCCCGCGCAAGGCGACTCCCTCGCCGTCCAGCGGACCTCGGTCGCTCTTCGCGGGAAGCGGGTTCGCGTTCGGTTCCTACCTGGGCAATCCGATGGGGACGCCTGAAGACGGCGTGCGCGTGTTTACCGACGATGTCGCGCACGACGCCGAGCGGCTCTACCTGGACGGGCGCTGGGACTGGGTCGCTAATGCCGCGCTGGCGCAGCCCGAGGCCGACGAAACGGCGCGCGTAACCGTTCCGTTTCACGCTCAGGCAGTCTCGGTAAGCTTCGGTACGTCCGGCGACGCCCCGGTTCGTGTGCTTGTCACGGTCGATGGCGCGCCAATCCCGGCTGCCCGCCGGGGCGACGACGTCCTGACCGGGCCTGACGGCCAGACGCACGTGCAAGTCGACCAGTTCCGTCTGTACAGCATTCTGCGGAACAGCTCGGCAAGCGTGGGCGAATTGCAGTTCAGCATTGGCTCACCCGGGCTGGCGCTGTACGCCATCTCCCTCACGTAGGTTCTCGCCGGCGGATCCTGGGCGCCTAGCATGGAACAGTCAGTCAACGTCGGCATCGCCTTCATCGCGGGGGTCGCCTCGTTCATTGCACCGTGCACCTTGGCGCTGGTTCCGGCCTACCTGGCCTACCTGGCCGGGTTCACGCTGACGGACCAGCGCTCGGCCAACCCGGCGCGCGCCCAGGCCGCGACGGTGCTGAATGTCACGCTCTTTGCCGTTGGCTTTGCCGCCGTCTTCGTTGTGCTGGGATCGTCGCTCGGCGCGCTTTCCAGTTTCGCGGGGGACCAGGCGGTCTGGCTCAACCGCATCGGCGGCCTGTTGATCATTGGTTTCGGTCTTGTTGCGCTCGGTCTGCTCCGAGTCCCGGTGCTGGAGCGCGGGATTGTGGTGGACGACAGTTTCGCCCGGCGCCTACGCTATGCCGGCTCGCTCATTGTGGGCGGCACGTTTGCCGTGGGCTGGATTCCCTGCGTCGGGCCGATCCTGGGCGGGATTCTCGTGCTGGCGGCTACCACCGGCTCCGCCGGATCAGGCGCGGTGCTGCTCACAGCCTATTCGCTAGGCATCATGCTGCCGTTCGTGCTGGCCGGTGTCTTTTCCGGGTGGACCCGCGTGCTGATGCGACGCTATGGGCGCGCGCTGCAGTACACCACGGCCGCGGGCGGGGTGCTCATGATCGCGCTGGGCGTGATCGTGTTCACGAATCTGATGCCGGTGATCGCCTCGGTGGCGCCGGTCGGCGTGCCACCCATCAGTTAGATGGGGTCCTGTCACGATCTCGTCGACAGGCTAAGGGCCCGGTTGTCGTACGATGAAATGAGAGGCCGCCGCGCCAGTGCGGTGGGCTGCGTTCCGACCTGAGACATATGCCATCCGAGACTGACGCGACAGCGGGCGGCGACGCGGGCGCGCGTCGGCGTGGAGTCCTCGCGGCGCACGCGGAACTCTTCAACGAAGCGCTGGCTGACGAGGCCGACCGCCTGGCGAAGCTTGCCAACGTGGTCGAAGCGCTGGCCCTGGCCGCCGACGCTGCACCGCTTGAGCCGCTGACGCCGGTAGGCGGCCACGTGGAGGGCGCCGTCCGGCTGGAGCGCGTGCGGCGTCGGATCGCATTGTGGTGGGAGAGCGACGACCCGGCGGCGCTGGCCCAGGCCGCGCTTGAGCGCCAGGTCGATATCCTGGTCGTTGTCCAGGGCTTTCCGCTGGAGATGGCCGTGGGCTCCGAGTGGGCCAACCAGTTGGTCTTGCTGGATGGCCGGGACCTGACGCTGCTGTTGGAGGGACGCTGGACGCTCGGGCAGGCGGTGCGTTTCAAGCACGGCGAGCAGGCCGCGCACGGGCGCTTCATTTCCCTGCGTATGGCGCCGCCGGCCGATCTCCCGGATCAGCCCGAGCCCAGCTTTCGCCCCGAAGAGGGCGAAGTTCTGCCATCAAACGTCAGCGACATGCCGTCGCCGCACGACGCTGGCGACGTTGGGAGGATCGACGATCCAGACATCTGGGATCGCCACGAGGGACAGCAGCCCGATGCGGAGCCGATCTCAGAAACCGCGCGGTCAAACATCGAAACGCATGAGCAATCCGTTGCGGATGAGGAAGCGATTGAGCTGGCCGAGCAGCGCCGCCTGCGCATGATTCGTATGGGTTTCATGTTCGCGGCTCTGTTCGCCGTGCTGATCGCCATAGCCGTGGTCCGTGGCCGCCAGGATGCTGAAGCGGCCAGTCTGGATCAGGCGGCCAACACTGCCGTGCGTGCCGCTCATCTCGAGTTTGAGGCCTACCAGTCGCTGGATGCCAGCGCGCTGCGTACCGTGTACGACGAATCGCTGGCTCAGGTGATCGAGGCGCAAGTCCAGCAGTTGCGAGCACGCGGGCTGTACCTCGAGAGCGAGTTGCAGGTTCAAGTTATCGACGCCAGGCTCGAGGGCGAGACTGCCGGGGTCCTGGTTCGCGAATCCGGCAGCTTGTCCACCCGTCGAACCTCTGACGGCGAAACCCTCCAGCGCGGGCCTCCAGCATCCACACGCGCGTGGTGGGCGAGTCAACGGCGAATATCGTCTACCTGCCGGCGCTTGAGCACGCGTCAGCCGGTGCTCGCGGCCTGACGCACCCGCTTCCACACCAGTTCCACGAACGCGCGCGGCAGCTCGGGATCCCACGCCACCGCGTCCGGATCGTCGGCGTGCGTGTGCAGCCAGGCCAGCACGATGTGCTGTTCGTTTCCTCGGGCCCCGGTTTCGGGACGAGTTGCGCCGCGCAGGCGTTCCAGCGCGGCGCGTACGGCCGGTCGCCGCGGGCGGCTGAGGGTCTCGATCACGGCAATTCCCCCATTGTCGATGCGGACGAGCTCCGCGTCGCCCGGCGTTGCGCCCGCGGTGATAGCTAGCACCGGTACCGCCCCCAGACCGCCGCGCACCGGGTGCCGGAGCACGCGCGCCCGCCGGATGCGGCGCGCCAGCGCATTCCGCTCGTCTGAGGCGGCCGCGGCCTCTTCCACGATGTGCAACGCGGCCTCCCGGCTCACGCCCAGAAAGGCCACCGCCGCCTCGCGCCGCCAGGGCGAGACTTTCTTGTCGAGGGAGCGGCGCGACGGTAATTCGAAGATCCGCCGCACCGAGTCGCTGGCCAGTCGGGCGTCTCGCGACGTCGGAAACGGCCCCAGGTAGTCTGCGCCGTCGTCCCGCGGCATGGCGGCGGTGTGCGTGGCGGCGGACTCGGCCGGTCCCACGCGCACGAAGCGCCGACCCATGCGCCAGCGTCGATGCACGTTGTAGGTCGGGGATAGCACGGTGATCAGCTCGGCTTCGCGCACCAGCGCGCGCAGTTCCGAACCCGTCGGCTCCCACTCGATGGCGTCGATCTGTTCCAGCATCCCGTCGCGCCGTCGAACGAACCCCGCCGAGTCCGTGAAGTGGCTGCGCACGCGCCGCTGCAGCGACGTGGACTTGCCGACGTAAAGCGGCTGGCCCGCCGAGTCGCGAAAGATGTAGACGCCGGGCGATGGCGGAAGATTGCGCGAGGCCCAGCGCGCGAGTTCGCGTGCCCGCCGCGGGTGGCGGCCTTCAGGACCGCCCGTGGCGGCCAGCCCCCGCAGGTCGCCCACAGTCCGTGCGTCTCTGGCGGCGGCCCGGTCGAGCATGAATCCGAACAGCTTGGCCGTAACCCCGGCGTCGTCGAGTGCCCGGTGGGTTGGCGTGTCGCGAAGCCCCGCCGCCTCCAGCACGGTGGCCAGGCCCGTGCCCGGCAAATCGGACATCAGGGCCGCGCTCAACTCCATCGTGTCCAGGCCGTCTCCGGGAAACAGCGCGCGGCCCGACCACACGGCCTCGCGATTCAGGTAGCCGAGATCGGTGGGCAGGTTGTGCGCGACCAGCACGCCGCCGGCCTGGAACTCCCGGAACTCGTCCAGCACCATCTCGATCGGCGGCGCGTCGGCCAGCATCTCATCCGTGATGCCCGTATAGCGCGTCACGAACTTGGACACTCGTCCGGGCACGCGAACCAGCGAGGCGTAGCGCGTAATCTCCTGGCCCGCCCGCACCCGCAGCGCGCCAACCTCTAGGACGCGATGACGCCCGCCGCGTCCGCCGTTGGTCTCGATATCGAACACGACGAACTCGGTATCGTCGATGGCATCGGTGCGCTGCGACCAGGCCGCCAGCCCCCAATGCCCCATGGCGCCGGTCGCCAGCCGGTCATCGGCTTCCAGCAGCGGGGTCAGGATCCGCGCGCCAATGTGGGCGCCGCCGGCTTCCACGTGCAGCACGACGCGGGCCAGTTGCTGCAGCGTTATCGGGCGCCCGGCGTCCTCCAGCGTCGCCACCGCCGCCTCGACCAGGACGCTGCGCCGGCCCGGCGCGGCACCGGCTGCGGGCGCGGTCTCCAGGCTCAATCGTTGGTCGAGCGGCCACCGAACACGAGCGACCCAAACACGCCCACGGCCGCCACGATCACCGTCCCAAGCAACGCTGTGCCGATATCGACGATCGTGAAGTCGTCGACCAGCATCGTCGCCACCCAGAACACCAGCGCGCTGATCACGAAGTGCGAGAGTCCGAACGTCAGCAGCTTCAACAGGCAGCTAATGGGCTTGAACACCAACTCCAGCGCCGGACGCACATATGAGTTCAAAATGGCCAGCGCAACTGCCAAGGTGACGATCGCCAGCCAGAACCTGTCGCTGCCTCGCTCCGGCAGCACGACCCCGTTCTCCAGGAGCTGCGTCACCGCCAGTACTGCGAAGAAATTCGTGACGAGCCGGGCCAGCAGGAAGCTTACTTCGCGACTAAGCCACTTCATGCGTCACACGCCGAACCCGGCGATGCCTCCGTCGTTCCCGTTGAGAGCCAAGTCCGTCCAGCGCCAGCCGGAAGAGGGCAGGGCGCGGGATCTTCACTCGCAACCCTATCCCGCAAACAGGGCTCACGGCAATTGTGGTTCCGGCTCCGTCACCTCCACGCCCACGATGTCCTCCAGGCGCTTGAAGGTGGCGGCCGCGTCCAGATCGCCCCAGCCCTTCGCTCGGATTTCCTGGTAGATGGCGTCGGCCTGCGCCGTTGCCAGCAGTGGTACCCCACTCTGGCGCCCAACGTCCAGCGCCAGCCCCAGGTCCTTCAGCAACAGGTCCACGGCAAAGTTGGCGCTGTAGTCCTGGGGAAGGACCAGGTTTGGGATGTCCACCTCCATGCAGCGGCTGGCGGCGAACGCCCCCATCAGCGTCTCGTAGAGCTGCCGCGGGTTCAGGCCGTTCTTGACCGCCAGCACGAAGGCCTCGGCATTGGCCGCGCGCACGCTGGCGATGATCATCTGGTTCGTCAGCTTGGCGATGCAGCCGGTACCCGCCGGACCGAAGTGCTCGATCTTGCCGCCGATCACGTCCAGAATCTCGCTGCCCTGCTCAAAGGACTCCGGCGACCCGCCCACAAAGACGGCCAGCGTTCCGGCTTCCGCGCCGCTCGGCCCGCCGCTAACCGGCGCGTCCAGGTAGCTCACGCCTTTTTCGGCGGCGGCCTCGGCGCAGGTTCGGGCGGTGTCGGGGCCATTGGTTCCGAAGTCGATCCAGAGTTGGCCCTCGCGCGCGTTTTCAATCGCGCCATCCGCGCCCAGCAGCAGCTCCAGCGAGATTTCCGGCGTCGGCACGTTCACGCACACCACGTCCGATTGCGCCGCTACCTCAGCCGGCGAGTTGGCGGCCACGCCGCCGTCGGCCACGAAGGCGTCCACCTTGCCGCGGCTGCGGTTGTGCACGATCAACTCGTGCCCTGCCGCGCGCAGGTTCACCGCCATGGGCATGCCCATTTTCCCGAGACCGATGTAGCCGATTCGCATGTCGGTGTGCTCCCTTGCGGGGGTGCCGGGCGCTAAACCTGCGCCCAGGCGAGTTGAAACGTGCGCTTGCAGTTGCCGATTATCGCCGCTGCGGACTGGTCCGGCGCGGGCTTCATCTCGAACGAGACGAGCGGCATCGGCGTCGGCAGGTCGCGTTCAAAGTACCCAATCTCCATCAGCGTCTTCAGGTACGCCGCCAGCTCCGGCACGTCGTTCTCGCCCGCTGGGTCTCCGAACACTGGGTGCTGGTCGCCGTACTGCGGGTGGTCGCGTTCGCGCATGATGCAGTTGCCGATGTGCGCCTGGATCAGGTGCTCGCCGGCCGCCCGCAGCGAGGTCGGTGGGTCTTCGTCCAGCAGCGGCAGGTGGCTCAGGTCCAGGCACAGCCCGAAGTTCGGGGTCGACGCGCGCACCATCTCGCTGACGCGCACACACAGGTCGATCGGACCCAGCAGCGAGTTCTTCTCGATCGCGCGGTCGAACTGTTCCAGCGCGATCCAGATGTTCTGCTGGCCCGCATAGTCGCAGAGTTCGGTCAGCGACTCCACGACACTCGCCACCGCGGCCTCTTCGCCGCCCGCCGCCGGCGCCGAGTTGGGCCCGTCCAACAGCGTGACCATCGTGATGCCCAGTTCAGCCGCTTCGTCGATCGCCGCCTTGACCTGGGTCACGGCGTGTTCGCGCGCCTCCGCGTCGGTCGCTGCAAGGTTCAGGCCGCCGCTGAGTATCTGCGGGTGCGCTCCGTAACCCAGCGTCAGGTGCGCGGATTCAGCCAACCGCCGCATGTCGGCGCGCTGCGACGGATCGTTGATGCGCGCGATCTCCAGCGCGTGGAAAAACCCGTCGGCTGCCAATGCCTCGGCGGCTTCCACGGCGGAACCGTCGCCGGTCTGGAGTTCGGGGTGCAGCATGAACTGCACGATCCCGATGTGCATGTAGGCCTCGGGCGGTCGATTCACGGCGGCAAACCTCACTCAGGCAGGCGGGCCCACGGCGTCCCCATGGTGACGCGAGAGCGCTGGGCGTGTCGAATATTTCGTCGAATACGTCGCTCAGACGCCAACCGCCGCCGGCGCGTACTCCGGCAAGAACTCCCGCACGGCCTCGAACGCTTCGTCGATGGCCGCGTCGTCCAAGGAGGTCTTCGGCGGCGCCACCCAGGGTTCCATGATCCCCAAGCGGCTCAGCACGCCCTTGGCGGTGGCCTGCATGAACGGCGAGGCTCCGCTCAGCTCGCGCAGGAACGCGTTTTGCCGGTTCTGGGCAGCCGCGGCAGCTTCCAGGTCTCCATCGCACCAGGCGCTGTAGATGGCGGTGACCAGTTGGGGCGCCACGTTGGGCGCGGGACCGGTCGTTCCGGCGGCCCCGGAGTTGAGCGCGTGCAACAGCATCCCGTCGCCGCCCACGATTACGCGAAACGCTTCGCCACGCATCGCGTCCAGGTAGTCCAGCAGGTTCTGCGGGCTGCCCGAACTGTCCTTGGTGCCCTGAACGCCGACGTCCCGCAGCCGCAGCAACGTGGTGGCGTCCACGGCCACCTTGGTCATGCCCGGAATGTTGTAGAGCAGTACTGGGATCGGCGAAGCTGCCACGAGATCCTCGAAGTACCGCACGACCTCGTCGTTGCTCATGGGGAAATAGAACGGCGGATTGACCAGCAAGCCGTCGGCCCCCAGGTCGGCGGCCTGGACGGCTTGGCGGTGCGTGCGCGCGACGCACGGCTGGCCGCAGCCCACGATCACCGGTACCTCGCCGTCGGACTCTTCTACCCCAGCGCGGATGGCGACCGCGCGCTGGTCGTCGTCGATCGCGGCGAACTCGCCCGTCGTGCCCAGCAGCACGTACCCGTGACAGCCGGCGTCAAGAACTCGTCGCGCCAGCCGCCGCATCGCGGGGCCGTCCGCGGTCAGATCGGCGGTCAACGGCGTGAGTAGCGCCGGAATCACGCCATGCAGGCGTTCCTGGAACCTCGTCATAGTCTGGGCGCCCCTAGCGGGTCGGCGACTCGAAGTATAGAAGCCGTCCTCTCAGACATTCGCTCTCGTCTGCCCGCCGTCCACGTTCAGGCAGGCGCCGGTCACGAGGCTGGCCTGATCCGAGGCGAGAAAGGCCACCACCGCCGCGACCTCCTCGGGATGACCGAAGCGTCCCATTGGGAAGTCCTGCCGCAGGAACTCAGCCATCCCCTCGGGGTCCGACTGCATGCGCTGTTCCCAGCCGCCGCCCGGGAAGATGATCGATCCGGGCGCAACCGCATTGACCGTGATCCCATCGGCCGCCAACTCCCGCGCCATCGTCTTCGACAGGCTGTTCATGGCCGACTTGGCCGCGTTGTAGGTCGGCGGCCCGCCTTGTTCGCGCCCGTAGATCGAGGTGATGTGGATGATCCGCCCGGCCCCCTGCGCCCGCATGTGCGGCAGGGCCGCGCGGCTGGCCCGGATGGCCGGCCACAGGTTCACGTCCAGCGTCGCGGCCCAGTCGTCATCCGTGGCCGCCTGAAACGTCCCGCCGCCAGTCGATCCGCCCACGTTGTTCACCAGCACGTCCAGCCGCCCAAAGGCTTCAACGGTCTGCTCGACCGCCTGTTCCGACGCCGACGCCTCGGCCATGTCCAGCGCGAACCCGGCCGCCCGAACGCCCGACGCCTCGATCTCGCCAACCGTCTGTTCCAGGCGCTCCCGCCCGCGCGCAGTAATCGCCACGTTGCAGCCCTCAGCCGCCAACGCCAGCGCAATCGACCGCCCAATCCCCCGGCTCCCGCCAGTAACCAGCGCGGCCTTGCCGGAAAGCCCTAGTTCCATGACATCGCTCCTTTGCTTACCGCTTCAGCTGCGGGGTCCAGCACCTCGGCTTCGGTTGGTCCAGCCAGGCGAGTAAGTCGTCCGGCGGCATCGTGTTCAGCACGTCTTCGGCGCGTAGCCAGGCACGTCGGGCCGTGAGTACGCCGAAGCGCATGTAGGCCAGGCTGTCGGGATGGTGGGCGTCGCTGTTGATGGAGATTGGCGCGCCCAGTTCGGCCGCCCGGCGGGCGGTCGTGTCGTCCAGGTCCAGGCGTTCAGGCGCCGCGTTGATTTCCAGCGCGGTGCCGGTGGCGGCGGCGGCCTTCAGGACGGCTTCAACGTCGAACGTATAGCCGTCGCGCAGACCCAGCATGCGTCCGGTTGGGTGCCCGATGATGTCCACGTGCGGGTTTTCGATAGCCGAAATTAGCCGTTCCGTCATCTGCTCCGGCGGCTGGTTGAAGTTGCTGTGCACCGAGGCCACCACAACGTCCAGCGAGGCCAGGATCTCGTCGCTGAAGTCCAGGCTGCCGTCGGCCAGGATCTCCACCTCGCTGCCGTGCAGCAGCCGCACGTCCGGCGAGGCTTCGCGTTCCCGAGCGATCTCCCCGGTTTGCTCCGCCAGCCGTTCCGGGCTGAGCCCGTTGGCCACGAGCAGACTGCCCGAGTGGTCGGTGACCGTGAAGTACGCCAGCCCTCGCCGTCTGGCGGCATCGACCATCTGGCCGATTGACGCCGCCCCGTCGCTCCACAGTGAGTGCCCGTGCAACTCGCCTCGGATGTCTCCAAGCTCGATCAGGTCGGGAAGCGTGCCCGCTTCGGCTGCCTCGATTTCCCCGCGGTTCTCGCGCAGCGCCGGATCGATCCAGGGCAGCCCCACCGCCGCATATACGTCCTGCTCGGTCGCCGCCGGCCGTCGCTCGTCCGTTTCCGCGTCCAGGAACCCTCGCTCATTCAGCGACAGACCGCGCTGCTGCGCGCGTGCCCGAATCTCGATGTTGTGTTCCTTGGACCCCGTAAAGTACGCCAGCGCCGCCCCGAACTCGTCGGGCGCCACCACCAGCAGGTCCACCTGGAACCCGCCGCCCACCAGGACGGATGTCTTGGTCCCGCCGGTGCCCACCACCTCTTCCACGTCTTGGGCCGCGATGAAGTGCTCCATCACCGGCCCGGGATCCTCCGCGGCTGCCAGGATGTCCAGATCGCCGATCGTCTCCCGGCCCCGCCGCAGGCTGCCGGCGTACTGCACGGTATGCACGCCCGGCGCCGCCTCCACGTGCGCGATCAGCCGCTCCGCGATCGGCAGCACGTCGCCCAGCCGCCGCCGCGCAATCCGCTCTCGGAACCGACCCAGTTCCCGCAGCAGCCGGGCCTGGCGCTTGGCCCCAATGGTCCGAATGCCCGCCAGCCGACCCTCGCGCGCCGCCGTCTCCAGCGCGTCCACGCTGTCGATGTCGTGCTTGTTGTAAAGCGTCGCGGCGGTCTTCGGACCCAGACCCGGAATCAACAGCATCTCGAAGACGCTGTCTGGAATCTCGGCCCGCATCTTCTCGTACTCGTCCACGCGACCGTTGGCCACGAACTCGCCCAGCACGCCGGCGATGCCCTTGCCGATCCCGCGAACCTTGGATATCTCGCCGCTCTCCACCAGCTCAGCAACGTCCGTGGTCAGCGAATCGACTCGCCGCGCCGCATTTCGAAACGCCCGCACTCGAAAGGTATTCGCCCCGCGAATCTCCAGCGCGTCGGCAAAGCCCTCCAGCAGTTCGGCGGCCGCCTTGTTCAGCATCCTGCGGGGCTCCTCCGGGTCGTGTGGGCTGCCTGCATTGTCACCGATTGCCCTCAAACTGCGCAGGCGGCGTAGCATGCGCCCCATGCGGTGGCTGGATGCACTGGCGCCCGAACTCGAATACCGCGGCCTCGTCGGCGAACGCCGCGCCTTGCTTCAGCGTGTGCCCACCGAGTGGCGCGACCGTCTGCCGGCCGACACCTGGATGCGATTGTGCGCTGCCTCCGGCGTCCGCGTCGCCTTCCGCACCGACAGCCCTACGATTGCCGTTCGCGCCGAATGGTTGTCCCAGCAGACCAACCGGGCCAACGCCGAGATCGACCTCTACCAGAACGGCGAGTTCTACGGCCAGCTCCGCTGCCTGGGCCTGGGCGCCGCCGAGGGCGTGATCTACGACGGACCCGCCCGCGACCGCTGCGTCGAACTCTTCATGCCCCCCTACGGGGAAATCAGGTTTGCCGGCGTCGGTGTGGCCGACGACTCGCGCGTCAAGCCGCCCCCGCCCTTGGATGGGCCACGTCTGCTCTTCTACGGCGACTCCATCACCCACGGCAGCAGTACCACGCGGTCGGGCACCACCTATCCGGCGCGCATCGCCCGCCGCCTGGGGGTGGACTTCGTCAACCTGGGCGTCGGCGGCTCGGCCCGCGGTGAAACGGCCATGGCCGAGATCTCCGCCTCGCTTCGAGCCGACGTGATCGTGCTGGCCTACGGCGTCAACACCTTCGGCTCCAGCTACGAAGAGCCGCGGGCTTTCGAACGCACCTACGACACCTTCCTGGCCATCCTCCGCTGGCACCAGCCGGAGGTGCCCATCTTGATGGTCACGCCGCTGTTCCATACCTGCGAGTTCGAGCAGACCACCCGCGGCGGGGCCAAGTTGGAGGAATACCGCCGCGTCATCCGCGAAGTCATCTACCGCCGCCAGAGCTTTGGCGACGCCAACCTGATCCTGCTGGAGGGCCACGGCCTCATCGGCCCCGGCCAGGGCGACCTGCTGGCCGACCACGTCCACCCCAACGACGCCGGCTTCGCCGCCATGGCCGATGGTCTGGGCGCCCAGATTCAGCGTGTGCTCAGCCTTACTCCCCTCGAGTCCTGACAGCCGCTTTTCCAGCTCGACCATCGCGAGTCAGCGGCACTTGGTTTCTTGAAGCGGCCAACTGCTAGAATTTCATAGCGATCCGGCCCAAAGTACGAAACTGGATCTGGGCAACGTTGATCGAACGAAGAGGTGCCTTATGGCCAGGGTCGAGGAAAGCGTGGAGTCACGCGGCGCGCAACTCTACGAGACTAAGATCCGTGAAGAGACACGCCTAGTGGCTAAGGGAGACTTCGTAGTTATCGATATATACAGCGAAGATTATGAGGTTGATTCTGATGACGCGACGGCTACGATGCGTTTACTACAGCGGCATCCTGGCGCGATGACCTGGGCTGTGCGCGTCGGCTTCGATTCGCCATATCACATACGAGGCGGGCGTTTGGCTCGCATCGAATGATCCATGGGCGGGTAAACCAGTACCTTGAGCCTGTAGTCGCTATTCCGATCCTCAATAGCGACGGTTCCGCACATGAGATTGACTACATCGTTGATACTGGCTTCGACGGCTATCTTTGTCTGCATTCAGAATTCATTAGTAGGCTTGGTCTCGCTCGGAGCGGTCGGCGTGCAATGGTCGTTGCTGACGGATCAAAGCATACTGTTGACGCGTATTCCGCAAGAATATTGCTACACGGACGTTCTAGAGACGTACTCGCCATTGAGTTAGGTGACAGTCCGCTAGTCGGAATGCGAACGTTCGTAGGTAGCAGGTTATTAGTGGACGTTCGCGTCGGAGGTGCCGTAATGATTGAGCAGGAAATGTAGATGGATACTCCGGTCATATTGCTAGCTTATCCATGGTCTCTAGAGTCTGCATCCTCTGATTGCCATGCACGTCCTTGATGGTGAGGTCGTCGGCTCTCCTCACGCTGGAACGACACGTGCCGCTTAGCCGTGACCCATCCAGTCCACTCGCGGTGATTGCTCGGCTGGCTCGGGAAGCTCACAGTGGTCAGAATCGATCGGTCCTGCCGTTCGACTCCTAGGCCCGTCAGTCTTACCCTACCCTCATCCATCCAACGGCGAGACGCGTCCCATGCTCAGGCTCAGCATTCTCACCCTCTCCTACCGCCAGGCCTTCGACTCCGGCCGGATGGATCTGATGAGCTTCCTGGACACCTGTCGTGAACTGAGCGTGGAGGGCGTGGACCTGCACGACTCGGCGTTCCCGGCGGAAGACCGGGCCTCCCTGCTGGCCGTCAAACGCCACTGCCTGGATCGCGGCCTGGACATTCCCTGCATCGCCATCTCCAACAACTTCGCCCGTCCCGCCGACGAGCTGCCTGCCGACATCCAGCGCACCAAGACCTGGATCGAACGCGCCGCCCTGCTCGGCGCCCCCCAGGTCCGCGTCTTCAGCGGGACCCCCGCCACCGAAGCCGACCGCCCCGCCTCCTGGGACCGCTGCGCCGACGCGCTGCGTGAATGCGCGGAGTTCGGCGCCGAAGTCGGGGTCGTGGTCTCGCTCCAGAACCACAACCATAAGCAGATCGCACCTGATGGCGAAGACGTCCTGCGCCTGATTCGCCAGGTCGACCACCCAAACCTGGGTCACGTGCTCGATACCGGCCAGTACGCTGGCTCGCCCGGCGCGTCGGGATTCGCCGACGACGCTCAGAGCGAGCGCCACGACTACCTCGCCAGCATCCGCCTCACGGCGCCCCTCGCCACCGCCGTCCGCGCCAAGCTCTATCGCCTCGCCTCCGGCCGCGAAGAGTGGCTCGACTACGACCAGATCTTCGAGACCATTCGCAGCGTCCGCTACAACGGCTGGATCAGCCTCGTCTACGAGGGCCGCGACGACCCCATCGCCATGATCCCGCTCGGCGTCCGCTTCCTCCGCACCTACCTCCCCGGGGCGTCCACCTGAGGCCCTCGGCCAGCCCCTCTCAATACGTGGCTGCGGTGGGCGCCCCGGGAAAGCCCCTGGGCGATGCGTTGCGGTGACCCGGCATGGGCCAGCCCTGACCGCCCATGGTCTGGTATTCGCGGGACTTGCCGCACAGCCAGAAGAACATCTCGGACGCATCCACGGCGTCCCGGAACTGCTGCCGCAACCCCCGCAGGGGGAACGTGTAGTCGGCGAGGGCGAAGTCAAAGTCCGGCTCAATAACCCAGTCGCGGGCCGGCGGCGACGTGCGCCAGTAGTTGTACTTGAGGAGATTGCGTGTCCCCCGCGCCGTCGACGCGGAACGCCGGTGCCAGACGGAATAGACCGTGAGGAAGATCGAGCCGGCGGACGCGACGGTCTTGACGCCGTGTCGCAGGTTTCCGTAGTGCCCCATCATGCTGGAGTGCTGAAACAGGAAGTGGGAACCGGGGAGCACCTCGGTGGGCCCCATGTCAGCCGTGCATGCCTCGGGGTAGTAGAAGACCTGCAAGTAGTGCAGCGCCGGTCCATAGCGTGACCCACCGTCACGATGCCAGCCCTGCGCCGGCGCCGGCATGTGCACGCGGTGGTTGCTCATCAGAACCGGCGCCTCGAACCCCGCGCCCAGCAGCGAGCGTACGGCGCCGGCGGCCGCGGGATTGAGGATCACATTCTCGATAAACCAATTCTCGGCCAGGATGTCGGTTGGCTCCAGGGAGGTGTTGTTGTCGACGAAGGCGACGGTCCTGCGGTTGATCTCCTCCGGCACCACGCCGTCGAGCAGGAGATAGCCATGCTTGCAGAACTCCAGGATCTCGGTGTCGGTCAGCGTGGGCGTGATGTGCGAGGTGTCCATCAGGCGCTCCGAATCTTTTCGAGTACAAACTCGGCCCCATAGGCGTACGTGCGAGACTCGTCGAGCAACAGCGCGAGGTTGGGAAACTCAATGATGCGCCAGCCGTCACGGATCGCATCCAGAACCGTCTGATACGGCCAGTCGTCAGGATCATCCGCGCCGTCCGAGAGTTCGCCATCCGTGACCATGCGCATGCCGATCACCTGAGTGTCCAGCGCCGTGCCGGCAGCTTGCAGGTACAGCAGGTCCTGCCGGGCATTGCGAGCGGCTGTCAGTTCGTCCCGAATGGCCGCGAGCGTGGATTCCTGCAACGTTCCGGCGCGAAGCTCCGCAATCCCATGATCGAGCTTCGTCGCGATCGCTTCGAGCCACATTGTCTTTTTCCCGGATCGTGTCGACGGATTGTCCCGCACACGTCGCGGTCTCGGGCGCCCGAGCTGACCACCACACGGTGTCAACCTCCGCAGCCGACCGACGGCCCCGCGGGGATTGTCGCCCGTCAACTCCGCGCCTAGCATGGCGTGATTGCACATTCGCCCGGGAATCCATCCAATCGCTGAACAACGCCCCCCCATCGGTGTGCTCGGCGCCGGCCTCATGGGGCATGGCATTGCCCAGGTGTTCGCCTTGGCCGGCCACCAAGTCACCGTCCTTGATGCCAATCCGGCTGCCTTCGACGCCGCGCGCAGCAAGGTCGCCCGCAACCTCGAGCTCATGTCCGAGTACGGTCTGGTCACGTCCGAGCAGGCCGCGGCGGTCCCGACCCGCCTCACCTTCACGACCGACCTGGCCAATGTCGGCCAGTCCGCCCTCATCATCGAGGCCGTCACCGAATCGGTGGACGTCAAGCGCGCGGTCTACGCCGACCTGGTGCCCCACCTGTCCCCGGACACCCTGCTCGCCTCCAACACCTCCAGCATTCCCATCCGCCTCATGGCCGACGCCACCGGCCGCCCCGATCGCTTCACCACCACCCACTTCTTCCGGCCCGCCTACCTGTGTCCCATGGTCGAGGTCACCAAGGGCGAGCTGACCAGCGAGCACACCGTGGAAGCCGTGCTGGCTCTCCTGCGCGGCGCGGGTCTCCGACCCGTGCGAATCAACGTGGACCTGCCCGGCCAAGTCGCCAACCGCCTGCGCCAGGCCCTCTTTCGCGAAGCGCTCGATCTGGTGGACCGGGGCGTCATCTCCGCCGAGGACATCGACGAACTCACCGCGTTTTCCTTCTCCCCGCGCATGCCGCTCATGGGCGTCATTCGCGACCGCGACCTGGCCGGGTTGGAGATCGCCCTCAGCGGCACGGAAAGTGTCTGGCCGGACCTCTGCAACGCCGACAGCGGGCACAACGTCCTGCGCCGCCTGGTCGAGGACGGGCACTTCGGCCTCAAGACTGGCCGAGGCTTCTTCGACTGGTCCGACGTGGACTTCGCCGCCCAGTGGGAAACCCTGGAACGCCAGCAACTGGAGATCTACGCCACCCTGCGCAAAATCGGCGCCTGGCCGGTCTGATCTACGGCTGCAAAGGCCGAATCGCCTGATTCACGGCTGCCAGGTTCAGGGTGCACCGGCTCCGCGCGGTATCCTTTCGCGGTCACTGTCGGTCAGGCACTCGGAGGCAGAGCATGCACCTTGCGCGTTACAGCGTGGACGGCGAAGTCCACCACGGAATCGTTGAAGGCGACACCATCGCCGAAATCTCGGGCGACTTGTTCGGCGACCTGGAGCGCACCGGCAGCACGGTGGCCCTGGCCGACGTGCAACTCCTGACGCCCACCTCGCCAACCAAGATCGTCAACCTGGCCGGCAACTACCTGAGCCACATGGGTGACTCGCCGCCCTTCTCGCGCCCGCAGCCGTTCCTGGCGCCGCCCTCGTCCGCGCTCGCGCCCGGCGGCACCATCGCCTGGCTGAAGGGCTGCAAGAACCTTGACTACGAAGGTGAGATGGCCGTCATCATCGGCAAGCGCTGCTCTCGGGTCAGCGAAGACGAAGTCAAGGACTACGTCCTGGGCGTCTGCGCTGCCAATGACATCAGCGAGCGCATCTGGCAGAACGGTGAGACCGACGGCGAGCCAGACAGTCAGTGGTGGCGTGGCAAGGGCGCCGATACCTACTCGCCCTTCGGCCCCTGGGTTACCACGCACTTGAACCACGGCAATCTGGAGATGACGACCCGCGTCAACGGCGAGGTAGTTCAGCACACCAACACCAGCGAGCTGATCTTTAACGTCGAACAGATCGTCAGCTTCGTCTCGACGTACATGACGCTCGAGGCGGGCGACGCCATCTTCACCGGCACCTCCGGCAGCACCGATCCCATGCAGAGCGGCGACGTTACGGAAGTTGAGCTGGAAGGCTGCGGCACCCTGAGCAACCCCGTCGGCCACCCCGAGTAGGTCAGACCGAAGCGCCGAGAATCCACTCGGCACAGTGAAAGTGCCAAGAGCCGCCGCGGGGTTCTCAGGAGCCCCGCGGCGGCTACTTCATCCAGCCCTTACGTTCTTGACACGAGGAACGAGTCGGCTAACAATTGGACCAATGCTCCCCGCCCTCCGCTGCCAATACGGGCAGCGGACTGGCGGGGTTTCTTTGTGCTGAACCCATGGCTGACCGTGTCGTCGTGTACATCGACGCGCAAAACACTTACAAGGGCGCGCGCGACGCATTCTTTGCTGGCCGCGCACACTTCACTGACGGCCAGTTCGACCCGCTCAAGGTTGGCATGCTCTTGCTCCAGCGGACGGTGGCCGGAGTCGCTCCAGAACTGAAGCAGGTGCGCGTGTACTCGGGCAGACCCGACGCGCGGAAGCAGCCGAAAGCCAATAGGGCGCACCTGCGTCAGTGTGCTGAATGGGAGTCCAAGGGCGTATATGTTCTGGGACGGCCGCTGCGATACCCGCGTGACTTCCCAGCATCGAAGCCGCAGGAGAAGGGCACTGACGTCGAACTGGCGATCGACCTCGTAACCCATTCGATCAGTAGGTATTTCGATGTGGCAATCGTCTTCTCGACCGATCAGGATCTCCGACCGGCCCTCGAATGGGTTGCCCGGCAATCCAATCCGGGGCCTCGCGTCGAACTAGCGGCGTGGCGAAGCCCTAGAAGCAATCGCCGTATTCCTGTTGATGCACCTGTGGCTGTCCCATGCCACTGGTTTGACCATGCGGACTACCAGACGGTCCGCGACGAAATGGACTACACGCGAGCCGGGCGGCAGTAGGGACTAGTAGCAGCGGCAGGCACTGATACTTGAGCCGTGGAACTCGGCAGCCAGCGCCCCGACGTATCACCGCATCGGCTGCATGTCGTCCATCGGCGCTCCGGACGACGCCCCCGTTGCCGCCTGCTGCTCGCCCGACTTCATCGCGTTCCGTCCCATCTCGTCGGACCCGCCAAAGATGATCGGCAGGCTCAGGGCAATCAGCATGACCAGGGCCCAGATCGCCGGCGCGGATGTCTGGAGTTGCCGGCGTCGACGTCGTGCCCGCGCTTCAAGTCGGGCGCGCCGCGGCTGCCACCACGGGTTGTGCCGTGCTTCGAAATAGTGGAAGCCCACCCCGAGTACCGCGCCGTAGACCAGGTGACCAACCATTGAAGCCATCCGCGGGGCTGCACTGGCCGCCGACCAGTCCGGCGTGTTTCCGGTCAGCACCGCGAACAGCGTGTTGGGTCCAACCACCCAGAGAAAGAAGCCGTAGGCAACGCCCCAGCCGACCGCTGACCCGATGCCGTACGTCTGCCGACGAAACAGTAGGCCGTAGACGGCTCCCCAAACGACCGAGACCACCGCATGCACCAGCACGCCGGCCGCCACGTTGTCGGCCCGAACCAACTGGGCTATGCCGTCGAACGATCCAAGCCGCGCCAGCATCACCGTGTAGAACAGCCCGCCAACAATCCCGGCGGCGGACCCGCGACCGAGCGCCCGCAGGCCTTCCGTTCCGTAGCCTTCATCATCGCTGTCGGTCGGGTCCGCGAATAGGACCCGCCAGACCACACTCAGCCACTGGTAGGCCAGCCCCACAATCCCGCCAAAGAGCAGGTACGCCAGCAGGCCGGGAAAGGCGTCGTGGGCAAATCCCATCCCCCAGGGCAACATCCCGCGCGTTGCCAGCCCCACGAATGTCATCGGAATCAGAATCCAGGCCAGGAACCCGAACACGAATCCGCGAACCAGCGCCGCCCCCGCGCTGTCGCGTACCGTAGGCGCCACCGCCGCGAACGCCAGCCCGGTCCCCGCGCCGATGCCGAGCACACCCAGCCAGAGCGCGCCTGACGGGTCGTGGTTGCTGACGCCGGCAAACTGACCCAGCAGCCCCTGGTCCACCAGCGCCTTGCCGGTCAGCGCGGCCCCGATCACGCCCGCCAGGACGCCTCGCACCACGGCCCCCGTCGGTGGCTGTTCGAAGGACGACCGCCGCCAGACCAGTAGCGCCAGGCTCGTCGTCACCCCGTACTGCAGGTGCCCCAGCAACATCGGAAAGGTCTGCTGCGCCGAGGTCAGGTCCCAGGCCAGCGCTTCTCGACGGATCAGCAGCGGCGCCAGCGTCAGCGGCCCGATCATCCACCACGCGGCCCCGTAAATCAGACCCCAGAACAGCAGGTCGCCCGCGCTGTGCGCCTGGCGGCGCACCAGCGCCGCGAAACCCGCGCCGATGGCGCCCGCCACGATCATGTGCACGATCCAGCCGCCCACCGCCGAGGGCGGCAGCCGGATCAACGCGGCGATGGACTCGATCACCCCCAGGTGCCGCATCACCAGGCCGTAGACAACCCCGCCAACTTGCCCGGCCAGGGCACCCGCCAGTAGCCAGGCCGCCAGGTCGTTGCGCCGGATCACGTCTCGCGCTCCCGGCCACCGGCTGAAGGCGCGGGGTCGTCGGGTCCAAACCGCCCGTCGGCCGCCGCGGTCAGCACGATGTCGCGCGGGAACACCAGGTCCAGCGCCCAGTCCAGCGCCACCCGCGACTTGCGCTCCAGCCCCGGCAGCTTGCTGAGGTAAATCGTTCGCCACATGAACCAGGCCAGCAACCCGGAGAATTTGCGGCCCCGAATCTCCGCCGCCGCCGTGCGGTGCCCCAGGCCCACCAGCGACCCGCTCGCTCGATAGCGGAACGGCTTCAACGGGCGGCCGTCGATCGTCGCCAGGATGTTCTGCGCCACGCGCTTGCCCTGGCGCAGCGCGTGCTGCGCTGTCGGCGGGCAGGGGCTGCCTTCGTTGGTGATATCTGGAATCTGCGCCCCGTCGCCCACGGCCCAGATCCCCAATGTGTCGGGCGCGCGCAGCGTGGCGTCCACCACCACCTGCCCAGCCCGATTCTTTGCACAGCCCAGGTCGCGCAGAATCGGGTTTGGCTGGTTCCCCGCGGTCCAGACGAACGTCTCGCACGGGATCGTCGTTTCGTCGTCCAGCGTTACCGAGCCTTCGGCCGCCGCCGAGACCCGGCAGCCCAGCCGAAACTCGATCCCGCGAGCGCTCAGCTTCTCCAGGGCGTAGGCGCCCAGGTCCGCGCTCAGTTCCGGCAGGATGCGGTCGCGCGAGTGAACCAGCACAAAGCGCGCGTCGCCGGGCTCCAGGTTCTGGTAATACCGCCGCACGCTCGACACCAGGTCAAAGAGTTCGGCGATCGTCTCCGCGCCGGCGAAGCCGCCGCCGGCCACCACGAACGTCAGCAGCCGCTGACGTTCCTCGGTGTCCGTCTCATGGTCGGCGCGCTCCAACAGCGAGAGCACTCGATGCCGCAATCCGACGGCGTCTTCCAACGTCTTCAGCGTGATCGCGTGCTCCGCCAGACCCGGCAGCCCATAGAAGTTCGGCACCGAGCCCATCGCCAGCACCAGGTGGTCGTAGGACACCACCTGCGGCGTCGTCGAGCGGCGACTGCGCACCGTCACCTGCCGCTGCTCGGTGTCGATCCGCTCCACGTCGCCGTGGATGAAGTCGGTATACGGACACGCTGCCCGAATCGGCGCCGCGATGTGCTGCGCTTCCAGCGCGCTCGAAGCCACCTCCGCCAGCATCGGCGTGAACAGCAGGAAGTTGCTCTGGCTGACCAGCGTGACGTCCAGGTCCCGCCGCCGCCGGGTCATCCGCTCCAGCGTCTGCGCCGCGCTCATCCCGCCGAACCCGCCGCCCAGCACCACAATGCGCTGCACCTGAATTTCCGGGCGCTCGCCCGCCCGGGCCAGCATCCGTCCGCCGCCCCACCGGTCCACCGCCAGGTACAGGCCGCCGATGGTCAGCGCCCCGTACAGCATGTGCCCCATCAGGCTGGGAAATCCGGCCGACGCCACCGCGATGGACCAGTCGGGAACCTGCCCTTCCGCCAGCGGGCGGATTGTCAACGGCCCCAGGATCCAGCCCAGCAGGCCAAAGGTGACGCCCAGCGTGATCTGCGCGGCGTAGCTCCCAGGCTCGTGCCGGTACTGCAGGCCCACGCCCGCGCCGATCAGGGTTGCCAGCACCAGGTGCACGACCAGTCCGCCCCCGGATGTGGACGCGCCGGCCAGTCCGGTCACCTCCACGCGCATGTCCTCGGCCTGCATCGCCAGCGCAAACACGACCCCGGCAAACAACCCGGCCAGCGCGCCGAACAGCACCTCGCGACGAGCGACCGAGGCTATGAATCGCATTCCGCGCGTCCCGCTGCGGGCTTCAGACGATTGTGGCAGCGCCGAGCGGATGCTGACGAATCCCTCGCCGCCCGCCGGCCCCGCTCAGCGCCAGCTCTCGCCCCGACCGCTTACCCGTTGACGTATCCCGGCTCCCCGTCGCACGCTCCGGCCATGCTGCGAACGCACTCGTATCTCCTCGGAGCTGCGCTCCTTGCGCTCGGCATCGTTGTCGTCTTGATGGTTGCGGGCGTGGTACCCGCCGGACAGTCGTCGGTGCTCGCTGCGCTCATCGCTGACGAGCCGCGCGCGAACGAGTCGCAGCCCGCGCCCGCGGTCACGCCCATTAAGGGCCCAATCAGCTTCGACGGCCTGCGACGTGGCCAAACCGAAGCCTTCGGCCTGCGCCAGGGCTTGGTCATCGTGCACGCCCAGTACGACGGTATCGCCGAACCCTTCAGCGCGTTTCTGCGCGCGCTGGACGACCCACAGGCCGACCCGATAGCCCCGGTCAGCATCATCCCGCCGCTGAACCGCCAGGGCGCAGCCTCCGGCCAGGTGACCACGGCCGGGCGCTTTGTCCTCACCGTCGAGCGCGCCGAAGGCGAGTGGGCCGTCACAATTTCGCAGCCGTCCTGACCGGCTGGCGGCGGCGGAGGGCGCCGAACCCACGCGTGGGGTGACCGTGCGACGCTTCTATTTCTATACTGAAGCGCCGCACACGGACGGATCGAGGCTGGTTATGGATCCCAGTAGTCTGCAATACGCCCTGACCGACGACGAGCGCGAGGCCTTTGACCGCGACGGCTTTCTGGTCGTCGAAGGCGCCGTTCCCGAGGACCTGCGGGAATCGTTGATCGAGACCATCGACGACCTCTACGAGAGCGGCGTGCTGGAAGGCGGGCGCACGGACAAGACGATTACCCAGCGGATCAACAAGCTGGGCTTCATAGAGCTCGACCGCTCGTTCTTCGACATGGTCGCCTACGAGCGCCTGCTGCCCAAGGTCTGGGGCATCCTGGGCTGGAACATCTACCTCTACCACACCCACCTGGCCGTCTCCGGCAAAGAACCCGGCACCTACGAGCCGCACGCGCGCGCCTGGGGCTGGCACCAGGACTCCGGCCAGATGAACCGCGACATGGAAACCAACCCGCGTCCCCGCATTTCGCTGAAGGTCGGCTACTTCCTCACCGACGTCAGCAATGAAGGCATGGGCAACTTCTGGGTCGTTCCCGGAAGCCAGCTGTCCAACACCCTCCCCGAGCCCGGCGAGGGCGAGGTCCAGCCAGAAGGCGCCATCCCGGTAAAGGTCAAGGCCGGCACCGCCGTCATCTTTGACCGTCGTATCTGGCACGCCGCCACGCCAAACTTCTCGGACGTGACCCGACGGGTCCTGTTCTACGGCTACGGCTATCGCTGGATCCGTACGCGTGACGACATGGAGTTCCCGCAGGACTGGTATGACGAGTCGCACCCCATCCTCAAGCAGATGATGGGCCACTCCACCAACGAGCACGGCCGTTCGTCACCTTCCGACGCGGATGTGCCGCTGAAGGTCTGGCTGGAAGAGAATGAGCAGGTCAAGCGGGAGAAGGCCCTCGTCGGCTAACCCCTCGGCCTGAACAGTCCGCGACCCGCCGGCCCTGGCTGGCGGAACGGTGGCGCTGGAGCCACGCGGCTACCAGCTGGTCGGCTTGCGAATCGGGCGGCCGGTCAGGTCGATGACGGTATTGGGAAACTGGCTTTGGCGGAGCAGCTTGCGGCGCTTGCGGGTGATGTGGGACTTGAAGTCAGCCGCGTCTACGAGCAGCCACGCCGGCCGACGTCCACGCTGGACCACTGGACACGATACGCCGATGCCAAGGCCAAAGCGTTCCCGCACGGCACGGACGGGAAACGCGAGATCGCTGTCGTTCGATACGACCAGCGCTTTCTCAAAGTCGCGGGCGCAGGAGTCCAGCAGCAGGTGGGAGGCCAGGTTGACGTCCGACCCTTTCTCGTCCGTCCGGAATACCTCCACGAGCCCGGCGCCATCCGTGCGCGGCATGGTCCTGGCATGCGTAACGAATGACCCGTAGTGGATGGTCAGGCCGGGGATGGAGCGAAGGGCCCGGATATAGCTCTTTTGCCGCTGGCCAACGGTCGGGTCGGCGGGATCGTCCACCAACGCGGTGAAGTAGCGAATTCGCTGGACCTCGTCGCTGGCCTTCAGCAGTCCGCGGCTCAGCTTTCTGAGATCTAGCCAGCGGTACGGGCTGTTGCGCAACGCGCCGTAGTACAAGTTGAGGCCGTCGATGTACACGTTGACCGTTGCCACGGGCGTCCCTCACGCAGACCGCCCGTCAATCCCAAAATATGCGAAGCCCCCGAATTGGGGGCTTCACGTCCGGCCGGCGATTCGGCCGGGGCAGTACACAGATAGTGGTTACTTAAGTGTCGTGTGTCAAGTCATAGAGGCGGCGGATGGGGTTGTTGCAGCGGGGTGGTTCGACGGCTTGGGCGTAGCATCGGTGACCGCTGGTCTCAGGCTGCCCGCTGCCTGAGCCACCTGGCTGCCTGGCAAAGGCGCGAAACCAGCGACGACCCCAACCCCGGCCTCTCGGCGGACTTCGAAGTGGGCCGAGTCAGCTAGCATCAAAGGGGCGGCCCCGGTGAGTGCAGCGGGGACGATTGAGATCCGGTCGGCTGGTTAGCCGTCACAGCGAAGGGGCGCCCACGTGCCAGAACTGGTCCAGAGCCGAACCGGAACCGGCTCAAGCGGAAACCGATGACGGTCGATCTGCCCGCGCTTGACATCGAGCGACGATTAACGGCCATCGAGGCCACCCTGCCGACGTTCGCGACCAAAGCCGACATTCACTCGCTGCGAGCCGATATCCAGGTAATGCGGTCGGAGTGGAAGACTGACCTTGGCCAGATGAAGGCCGACCTGCACGCGCGTGAGGCGCGGCTGATCAAGTGGATTGCCGGCCTTGTTGTGGGCGCGGCGGCCGCCGCGGCCGGCGTTGCGATTGCCGTCAATCAAGCCTTCGGTCCTGCCGTCGGCGGCTGATCAGGGATCACACAGGACGCTACGCGAGCAAACGAGTAAGGCGCGGGCGGCACCCTAATTTTGGTGCCGCCGGCCACGCCCGCCACTTCGATCGAATGGCGGCGCGGTTCGATGCGACCGACGGAGTGTCTCGACGTAGAGGGCGAAGTGGTCGTCGATGGTTTGGTGGCCCAGGTCGCCCGGCCAAAGAGGCACAGCTGAGTGAGTCAGGGCTTTACACGGGTACACTTGCCTTAACTCCCGGGCGGCCAGGTCGTCGCGCGTTGCGCGGGGAACGATCGAGATGCCCTCGGCGATTGAGTGGACCGACGAGACGTGGAACCCGGTGACGGGGTGCACGCGCGTTTCGCCGGGATGCGACCACTGCTACATGTTCGCGCTCTACCCGAGGCTCAGGGCCATGGGAGTCACCGGCTACGCGACGACTCCCGAAGACGTCCAGCTTCTGCCCGAGCGGCTGCGGACGCCGCTGTCGTGGAAGAAGCCCAGGCTGGTCTTCGTCAACAGCATGGCCGACCTGTTCCATCAACGCGTGCCGTTCGAGTTCATATTCGAGGCGTTTTCGGTCATGCAAGAGGCGGCTGCCAAGCGGGGGCACGTATTCCAGGTGCTAACCAAGCGGCCGGGGCGCGCCGTGGGCTGGTGGGAGGCCTACGGTGAGCACTTTCCGGAGGGCTGGCCTCCGAATGTGTGGATTGGGACATCGGTCGAGAGTCAGAAGTACGCGCCCCGGCTGACGGTGCTGGCGCGCCTGCCAGCCCCCGTGCGGTTCGTGTCCGCGGAGCCGCTGCTGGAGCCCCTGAAACTCACCGAGTGGCTGGAAAGCGGCGCGTTGCAGTGGGTGATCGTCGGCGGCGAGAGTGGGGTCAGCGCGAGGCCGATGGACCTGGATTGGGCTCGGGACCTGCGCAATCAATCGACGAAGGCTGGCGTGGCGTTCTTTCTCAAGCAGCTTGGGGGCGTTCGGAACAAGCGCGGCGGGGACGCAGCCACCATTGACGGTGAGTACTGGCGGCAAATGCCCATTTCCGCCTAACGCCCTGTGGATTCCTTCGGCGGCCCCTGGACTCAAGAGAAGCTGACGATCATCGGCGCGTATCTCGACGCCTATACAATTGCTCTCAAAGACCAGCCGTTTCAACTCATCTACGTCGACGCCTTTGCGGGCGAAGGGTATTGGCGGCCGGGTTCGTCGTACGCATCGGAAGATTATGAAGACTTCACAGAACTACTGCACGACTCAACCACCATAGCTCTGAGCGTCCGAGATCGTCCCTTTGATAGGTTCGTCTTCATCGAGAAAGACGACAAGCGTAGCCAATCTCTCGATGAATTGGCGCGTAGGCACAGGGCGAGGCGCATTGAGGTTATCTCCAAGGACGCGAATAACGCTCTTCCGACATTCTGCGAGAGCATGGGCCAGTTTGACCGAGCCGTAGTTTTTCTTGACCCGTTCGCGACGCAAGTCTCTTGGGACACCGTGGCCGCAATCGCCCACACCAACAAAATCGACTGCTGGATTTTGTTTCCCTTGGGCGCAATAGCCCGCATGATGCCAAGAGGCAGCAGTCCTCCGACGTCGCTGTAGGCGCAACTCGACAGAATCTTCGGTGGTCGCGAGCACTGGGAGGGCGTCTATCAAGAGCCGGCGCAGTTATCGCTCTTCCCAACGACGCCGAGCTTGGAAAGAGCATCTGGGAGCGCGCAGATCGCTGTCTGCTACTGGAATCGGCTCGAAACAGTTTTTGCAAAGGTCGCGCCAACAAGCCGGACACTCAGAAACTCAAAGAATTCGCCGATGTTCGAACTCTTTTTCGCGGCGGGAAATGCAAGCGGTTCGGATATCGCGGTGCGGATTGCAGGGCACATCCTTAAGCGCCTATAGCGTTCGGTTAGTCGGCCGAGCCTCCGTCACTTCGGCGATAGAGCTACTCCGAGTGCAGCCTGCCGGTCATACAGGATTTCCGAGTCTTCCAGCATGCGGCTGAGCATGGAGTTGGGGTTGGGGCGGTAGGTGGCGAATGTCTCGTAGGAACGGATTAGCAGGTCCACGGGGAGCACGAACCTTTCGGATATGGCCGCGTGGATGGGGTTGCCCTGGCGGGGCGGTTCCTGGCCGGGGCGCAGCACCACCATCAGGTCCAGGTCGCTGTTTTCGTCCTCTTCGCCGCGTGCGCAGCTGCCGAAGAGGATGACCTGTTCCGGCTCGAAGCGCTCGACGATGAGTTGGGTGATGGCTTGGATGGTTTCCCGGTTGAGCGGGTCTTCGACAACGCGCATTGGTCTCTAGACCGCCATTCGGGTGTCGGTGTCGCCGGCTGCGAGGGCGTTCATATAGACAAGGATAAGGTCTTTGGTGCGGGCGCGGCCGCATTTCGCGTGATCCTGTCGCTTGACGACGGGAAAGGTCTTCAGCACGTGGCTCGCGTCGTCAACACGGTGCCCGTACACCTGGAATCAGAGCGCGTCCAACCCAGGAGTTCGAGGGGCGGCCGGATGAGGGTCTGTTTGGTCCGGTGCGCGTTGGGCTCGTGGTAGCTGGCTAAGTCTTGGAGGAGGCAGCGGCCAGCGTCACGAAAGGCTGCGAAGGCAGTGGCCTGCGCGGGGACGGAGCGCGCTGCGCTCGGTCTACGCTCTGTGCTCCCAGCTCGCGATGAAGTCGTCCACGCTGAAGCCGCTGCGCATACCCTCCAGGTTGTAGGGGATCGGACCCGATTGATAGCCGGGCACGTAGTCCTCGCCGTCGGGAGCGCGGAGCTGGTCGTCCAGGGCGCCGAACCCTTGCCAGATCGTGGCGGCCTCGGATGTGGTGAACCGCTCGGCGAACGCCGGACCCCAGTTGAGTGAGATTGAGTGGCTGGCTTCGGCGCGGCTGCGGAACTCGAGCGGCAGGCTTGCCAAATCCGGCCGGCTGAGGTTATGGATGTGCATGGCGGCCTTGCAGAGCCATATCGAGACTTGCAGCCTGGTGGCTGGCCCCGCGCCGGGTCGCAGCGCCTCCAGCGCCTCCAGGTACGTCTGGCGGTCGCGGTCCAGCACCGCCCGCAGCGCGCGCTCCGTGTGGCCCTGCAGCGCCTCCGTGCGCGCCGCCCAGAGCTCGAACCAATCGCGCGCCTCGACTGAGAGATGCAGCGTGAAGTCCAGGTTCACCCAGCGCGGATAGATGGTGTGTCCGCCGTGCAGGGTGCGGCGCTTGGGCTCGCGCGTGTAGCGGCTGCCCCAGTGCATCAGGTAGTTGACGTAGACCAGCACGTCGCCCGCGCGCAGCTCGACCTGCCTGCCGCCGGGAATCGGCGCTCGGCTATCGCGCTCCAGGCTGCGGTTTTCGGCCTCGCTGTTGATTCGCGTGTGGCTGCCCGGCACGACCCAGAACACGCTGTCGTCGTACAGCGGAATGTTCCACTGCACGTAGCTTGGCCCGTCTTCAACTAGGCTGTCCTGCATCTGCCGCATGGGTCCCATGTCGATGGGGTGGATGTCGCGGTGCCACGACGCCGGTCCGTAGTCGTAGGTGGGATTGCACATCATCTGCATCGCCGACACCCCGGCGTCCTCGTCGTGGAGCAGCTCGGCGGCGAGACCGCGGATCGGCTCCGACGCCCAGAACTCCACCGCCGAGGCGGTGTCGGCGTCGATGAAGATCTCGGTGTTGCTCAGGCGCGGTTGCGGTGAGCTGTCCCAGGCACCGCCCGGCGGATCGTCGGGACCGCGCTCGCGCCGCCACACGGCTTTCTGCCGCTCGAGCAGCGTCTCAAAGGTCTCCCGCATCGACGCCAGGTCGTCCGGCGGGATCGCGTCGCGTTTGACCAGGTATCCATCGCGCATCAGCAGCGCGCGATTGCTGGACGACATGTGCATCACTCCCCAGCGGCGCCAGGAACGGGCTCATGCTGGCACCCGAGCGAGCTCCAGGCCAGTGCCACAACCTCGGCCCGCCGCTCGCTCAACGGCCTTTCCCGGTCCTCCACCTCACGCCCGGCTGTGTCCACCATGTCTCCGAACCGGTGTCCATGATGTCCCCGGGTTGGGAAGTTCCGGGGGCGAAGGCGGCCGCCACGCCCCTGCAACCAGGCCCTGGCACAGCCGACCACCACTAACTCTCGTTTGAAGGCAAATCAGGCAAACTCGTTCAAGGCATCACTCTCCCGACCCCCGTCCCGTCAACGATCCCTCGCCGCTCGCCGCCGTGGACAGTGGTTGCTGGTCGTTCTCGGAAAGTGTACACTAGACCCAGTGACTTCGCAACCCTCGGTCTCGATGCCCAGCGCCCCTGCCGCCACCCGCCGCGCCACCCTCGCGTTCCCGCGGCCCTGGCGTCCCCTCGCGCTGAGTCTGCTCCTGTTCCGAGCGCGACTGCTTCCGGCCGCGGTGCGCCTCTTACTGCTCTCCGCGCGCCGCCTGCTGGTCGCTCTACGGCCGCTCTCGGTCAGCGCGCGCTCCTTCCCGTTCGTGGTAAGCCTTTCGAGCCACGAACCGCCGGCCCGCCGCCTCTCGGCCTTGACGACGTCTCGCGCCGCCGCCACCCTCGCCCGGCGTCGTTGGCGCGAGCCCTGTCCGGTAGCCCGCTCGACCGGGAAAATGGGACGCCGCGCGCCTCAAGAGTTTTTTGGAAAAAACTCTTACGCGCGCAAAGCCCCCGTTTCAGCCGGGCTTCGACGTTGCCTCAGCGGCCGCTCAGACCATGGCCTGGTCGGCCAGTTCCAGCGCCTCGTCCACCACCGCCAGACCCTCGCGAAGCTCGTCCAGCGTGATGGTCAGCGGCGGGTTCACGAACACCCAGTTCCAGCGGGTCATCGTGATTACGTCCCGTTCCAGCATGAACGCGCCGATGTCGCGCATCACGCCGTACGACTCGAACGCCGGGTCGATCTGCGGGACCAGCGGCTCGCGGGTTTCGCGGTTGCGCACCAGTTCCAACACCGAGAACAGACCCAGGCTGCGCGCCTCGCCGATGCTCGGGTGACGCGCCGCCATTGCCGTGTAGTCGGCCTTCAGCGTCTCGCCCAGCACGGCCACTCGCTCCGGGATGCCTTCGTCGCGGTAAGCCTGAATCGTGGCCAGCGCCGCGGCGCAGCCCAGCGTATGCGCGCCATACGTCAGGCCCGCCCACAGGGGGTTGTCCTCGAAGTGATGGGCAACTTCCTCCGACACCACCACCGCGCCCAGCGGCACCGTCCCCGAGGTCAGCCCCTTCGAGATGGTCATGATGTCCGGCTCCACGTCCCAGTGCTCCACGGCGAACCATTTGCCGGTGCGCCCGAAGCCGGTCATAACCTCGTCGGCGATCAGCAGCACGCCGTACTCGTCGCAGATCTCGCGCACCCGCGGCAGATAGCCGTCCGGCGGCACCACCACTCCGTTGGCCCCGGCAATCGGTTCCACGATCACCGCCGCCACGTTGTCCGGACCTTCGACCCGAATCACCTCGTCGATGTCGTCGGCGCAACGCAGGTCGCACTGCGGTTGCTCCGAACAGAAGCGGCAGCGGTACTGGTACGGATCGGCGGCGCGCACTACGCCCGAAATGCCCGGCTCGGTGGCCCAGCGCCGCGCCTCGCCCGTCAGCGTGATCGCGCCGTAAGTGGACCCGTGATAGGAACGACGGCGTGCCACGATCTTCTGCCGGCCCGTTGCCAGCCGTGCGATCTTGACGGCGTGGTCTGTCGCCTCCGCGCCGCCCAGCGTGAAGAAGCTTTTGCAGAGCGATCCAGGCGTGATCTCCGCCAGTTCGCGACCCAGTTCGCCGCGCGGCTGCGTGGCGAAGCGCGGGTTCACGTAACACAGCTTGTCGGCCTGCGCCTTGATGGCCGCCACCACCGTCGGATGCTGGTGCCCCAGGTTCACGTTCATCAGCTGGGCGTTCAGGTCCAGAATCCGCCGCCCGTCGTGGTCGATCAGGTACGACCCCTCGGCGCGCTCTACCGCCACCGGGCGCACCGCGCCCTGCGCCGCCCAGTCGAAGAACGTGTATTCCCGGTTCAGTTCAGCGATCTCGGCAGCCGTCGGTCGGGCGCTCATCGTTGTGGTCATGGCGTCGGCTCCAGGAACAGGTCGGGCGTTACACGTTGTCGGTCGCTCAGCCTACTGGAAACCGATGTCCAGTTTCGTTCGAGCGGCATTGATTGCTGCACCGGGCGTCAATCGACGAGGCGCGCAGACTGCCGCAGGGTCAGTCGCCCCGATCTACTCTGGCCGCACCACTGTGAGCGAGGTTGTGTTTGATGCCGTCTGATCACGATTCCGCCGGCGCTTCGGGCGCCCGCGCTTCCCGGCCGCCAACTGGCCGCGTGACCGCCGAGGTCGAAGTCGATCCTGCCGTCCAGCGCCTTGTAGTCGTCAGCGACCTGCACGCCTACAGGGAACCGTTGGAAGCCCTCGACCAGCGTCTGGCCCAGTTCACCGAACCGTTTGTAGTCTTCGTCAACGGCGACATTTTCGAAGGCGGCATCGACGGCCGCTTCGCGCTCGAATGGACGATGCTCCGCGCTGCCGGCCGCACGACCCGGGGCAATCACGACAGCGCGATCGTCGAGTATCTCGATATCGACCCGTCGCAGCGTGACAGCGCCGCCGCCGACACTGAACTGGGCGCCTACCGACAGTTGTCTGCCGACCAGCTCGAATTCGTGAGGGCGCTGCCGGACGTGCTACAGGTTCGTTGGCGCGGGGGCACCCTGCGTCTCATGCACGGTCACTTCAACCTGCGCACGCCCGATGTGACCAACTGGCGGCTCGCTCCCTCCGAGCTGACAGAACGGTTCGGCGACCCTGCCGTGGACCTGACGGTGATCGGTCACACTCACTACCCCTTCGTCAGCCACAGCGCAGATGGTGCGGTTGCCAACCCCGGCTCCGTGGCCGTGCCGCTGTTTCGCTACCTAAGCGAGTCGGGGCAAGAGATTGACCGGCGCGCCGACGATCCGAACCTCTCGGTCAACGACGCGCGGCCGTCGTTTCTCACGATCACCGAGTCCGGCGGCCAACTTCAACCCACGATTGAACGCTTTGAGTACGACCGCACAAAGCTCCTCGAACGCCACGCCGCCGAAGACAACTTACACATGCCGCTCGAAACCCGCCGCGCCTGGATCATGGACGCCCATGCGCCCGTGCCGCGGAGTCGACGAGATGAGCGCTAGTTTCGGAACGCCGGCTTATCGGCCTGGCCTGGCCGCAGGTACCCCCAGCGGCGCAGCTTCTCCCAGCTCTCCTTCGGGGTGCCCTTCATGTATTCGGTCACCATCCAGTCGCCGTAGTCGTTCACCGGGATGCGCCCCAGTACTCCTTCCAACTCCAGGTAGAACTGTCGGGCACGGTCACGTTCGCTATCGATCAGGTTCACCTGCTCGGTCGGGTCATCCGCCAGGTTGTACAGCATGTCCCGGCCGTCGCTGGTCCAGATGTACTTCCAGCCGTCCCGGTAATAGGCCCGCTGGGCCCGGAAAAAGCGACGTAACTCAAAGGCCCGGCCCTGGCGTGTCACGCGCTCCAGCATGTTCACTGGAAACGCGAACTCGCAGAGCGCATAGCTTCTGGCGTCGCCGTCACGGGCGCGCAGCAGGCTATGGCTACTCTCGCCCAGCCACTCGATCTGGCGCTCGGCGCCGATCAAGTCGTAGATCGTGGCAACCACGTCGTGGGTCTGAGTAAGCTCGCCAACCCGCGTGCCCGGCTCGAACGCCGCCGGATACCGCACGATCAGCGGCACATGAGCCACGGCTTCGAACACCGTCAATTGGTGGTTCCAGTACGGCGGGTGTTCCTCGATCACGTCGCCGTGATCCGAGGTCACCACCACCATCGTGTCGTCCAGCGTCCCGGAATCCCGCAGGTAGCTGACGACCCGCCCAATCAGGCCGTCCGTATAGGCTGCTTGGCCGTCCATCAGCGCGTACAGCTTGTCGCGCACGTCGGCCGGCATGCCGCCCATCCGTGCGGGATCGGCAAAGAAGCCTTGATCACGATTGAGTTCCAGCGCCTCTTCGCGGCTGACACCCGGCGCCCAACGCGAATGAAACGGCTCGGGCGCGATGTAGGGCGAATGGGTGTCGTTGATGTTCACGAACATGAAGAACGGCCGCTCGTCCTCCTCGTGCCCGCGCAACCAGGCCAGCATCTGCCTTACGACCTGCGCGCCCCCATCGTCCTGGTCGGGCGCGCCAAGCGGCGGCAGCACGTAGTTCCAGTCCATGAAGCCACGGTGCAGCGCCGAACTGGCGCTCATGTAGGCATTGTTCGAGATGCCCACGGTCGCGTAGCCCAGTTCGGTCAGCTCCTCGCCGATCGTGGGGTACTCCTCGCTCAGGCGTTCATGGCGGCCGTCGGCCCCATGGGTGCTGGCGTAGTGGCCGGTCATCATCGAGGCATGCGACGGCAGGCACCACGGCGCGGCCGTGATGTTGCGCTCGAACACCGCGCCCTCGGCCGCCAGCCGATCCATGATGGGGGTTACCCCGCGCGGGTCGCCGTAGGCCCCCAGGTTGTGGGGGCGCTGAGAGTCCATCACGATCCAAAGGACGTTCGGGCGACTGGCCATGCGTGCGCCCTCCAATCGGAAGTGACGGGCGGGAGTGTAGCGAAACAGCCGCAGGCTGCTTTCCCTTGGCTTTCGCGCGGCGAAGGTGTGACCTCAAGTCCCGGATGGAATCGTTGCAAGAGCGCCGGGAGCGATTCTGGAATAGGCTGCGTTCACGGTTCGGCGGCGCGCACCGTCGAACGGAGGTAATCCAATCCGAATAACCAACATTCGCCTCACGGAACTGCACGGCCTATTCGAGTCCGAAGGCGACTTCTGGGAAGAGCGCCTGGTTCGTCCGCTGGATGTGTATCCCGAACACAAGCAGGACCCGGATCAGCACATCCCCAAAGCGCGCAACGCCGCCGGCGCCCATGACCTGTCGTGGGTCTTCGTAACGATAGAGACCGACGATGGCGTGAGCGGCATGGCCGGCCCCATTGACGTTCCTGATGCCTTCACGATCGACACGCAGATCACGCCCTTCATCCTGGGCGCGGACCCGCTGGCCAGCGAGCGGATTTGGGATCAGCTGTACCGGTACATGATTCATGGCCGCAAGGGCTCGCCGATGTTCGCGTTGAGTGCCATCGACACGGCGCTCTGGGACCTGAAGGGCAAGTGGTTGGGTCAGCCGCTGTACCGGCTGCTGGGCGGGCCGGTGCGGAAGGAGATACCGGCCTACGCCAGCGCGCTGGGCTTCTCAATCGAGCCAGATCGCGCGGCCGAACGCGCTCGGCAATTCGTCGCCGAGGGCTACCAAGCCACCAAGTGGTTCGTGCGCTACGCCCCAGACGATGGCGAGGCCGGCGCCCGGCGCAACGTGGAACTCATGCGCATTCTGCGCGAAGCCGTGGGCGTCGACGTGGACGTGATGATCGATGCCTGGAGCAGCTGGAACGTGCGCTACACGCTGGATATGGCGCGGCGCATGGCCGAATACCGTCCCTACTGGATCGAAGAACCGGTCAAGTCCGACGACATTGCCAACTACGCCCGGATCCGGGCGGCCTCACCGGTTCCTATTTCCGGCGGCGAGCACGAGTACACCCGCTGGGGCGCGCGCGATTACATGAAGGCCGGCGCGGTGGACATCTACCAGGCCGACACCATGTGGGCCGGTGGCGTGAGCGAGATGCTGAAGATCGCCACCATCTGCTCGGTGTATGACGTGCCACTGATTCCGCACGGCGCGTCGGTTCCCGTCAACGCGCATCTCAGCGCGGCCTGGCCGCCGCCGCTTTGTCCCTACGTGGAGTACCTGGTGAAGTGGAACGAGCTACGCCAGTTCTTCTTCAAGGACCCAGTTATGCCGGTGAACGGCATGATCAGCCCGCCGGATGGCCCGGGCGTCGGCGTGGAGATCGACGAGTCCAAGGTGACCGGGGAGCGTGAACTGAGCTGGCGGGAGGCCTGACAAGCCGGCAGTCTGACTCGGTCGCGGATCTACCCGGAAGTCTGCCCGCGGATGACGGCAATCTCCTCGGCGCTCAGGTAGGGCGGATCGCCCACCGGCGTATTGGCCGCGATGTCGTCGGCGTTGGATAGTCCGACGATGCAGGTCGACGCGGCCTCATGGCCCAGCACGAATCGCATCGCCGTCTCATACGGCAATTCGTCACGCAGGTCGGCGATGTCCTGGATGCGCTCGCGCGGACCGGCGGCGTCGGCCAGGCGCTCGCGGAACATCTCGGACTGGCGCCAGTCGCTGGCCGGCAGCGCGGCGAGCTCCTCTTCGCTCAGGAGGATCAGTCCATTCGCGAATGGCGAGCGCGCGAACAGGCCAGTTCCCCGCTCGGCCGCCAGCGGCAACAGCTCGTCGCCAGCACCGTCATCAACCGCGTTGTAGGGCGTCTCCACCACCGGCGCGCCCCAGCGCCGGATGGCTTCCACGGCGGTCTCGGGCTGGCCGGTCCTGGCGGAGATGCCCCACCAGCGGATCTTGCCGGCGGCCTGCAGTTCCTGCAGCACGGCAAACGGCGCCTCGTGCTTGACGATGTGCAGCGGCGGGTCGTGCAGGAGATAGGCGTCGATGTACTCGGTGCGCAGGCGGCGCAGCGCCAGGTCGCAGGCGTCGCGAATGCGCTTGGGCGAGTAGTCCCGGGGCTGCTTGGCGCCTTGAATTGACTGCGCGCCGTCAGTGCCGGGCAGGTAGCCGACCTTGCTGATGATGAAGGCGTCGTCGCGACGGCCGTAGAGCGCCTCGCCAATCAAGACCTCGCTGCGGCCGTTGCCATAAACCTCGGCCGTGTCGAACGTGGTGATGCCGGCGTCGAAGGCCTGCTGCACCAGCCGGACCCCGTCCCAGGCCGGAAAGTCGCCCCAGGCCTGCCCACCGATCTCCCAGCAGCCCATGCAAAGGGCGCTCACCCGCTCGCCCGTCGCCCCCAGGTTCCGCATTTCCATATTGGATCTCCCGGTTGTCTCGCTAGCCCGTACAGGGCTCCGCTATGGCTGGTCGCGCCCAAATGCGCGGCCGCGGAGAGTTGAAGGCTCTCGGAAGCGGCTCGCGAGCATAAACAACTGACTACCTGGGCAGCCGATTGCCCAAACCTCCAGCGACGCCACTGGTCAGGCAGCCAAAGACTTCACAGCTCTCTAAAGGCCTGGCTTGTAGTCTTCCGCCGCTTGAATCAACCATGGGTCTGGATCGGGTGACTTCCGGCACGACGCTAGGTTGAGGATGCGGCTGAGACCAGGGACTTGGCGACTTCGTATCGCCTGGTGGACGCACGTCGTGGTGGCTACGGGCTTTGGGCTATTTGGTGCCGGACTGGCCTCGCTGGTCGGCTTGGTGCTCCTATTCGAGGCAGTCACTGTCTCGCCATGCGAAGCTGCGAGCCTGGCCCCGCCCGGCCTAGCCGCGCCGCCGTTTGCCTACGACCCCGAGGCCCGCGCACGTGAGTTTGTTCATGCGATGGCGAACGACGAGTTTCAGACGGCTTACGAGATGCTGGCTCCGGAGCAGTGGGGGTCTGACTCGCTGTGCGATACCAGTCTTGAGGGATTCTGGCGGGCGGTAACGGGAGAAAGCGACTCGACGACTGTCACGGTGAACCAATCTGCCCCAACACTTTTCGTCGCCATGTTCAATTTTCTGGAAGTTCGGATGCGGTTATCCCTCAAGTCGGCCCGGATCCATCGTGAAGTGCACCTTGAAATGAGATTTCTCGCGGATGGTCGCATCGCCAGCTACCAGATCGACCGGCGAATGACCGAGTTAGGCGCCGACCAAGCCTATCCACCGCCGCCTTACGCGGAACAAGACACCTTCGAGGAAACTGAGGTCAATCTGGGGAAGGCGCCGTGGGAATTGAAGGGCCTAATCACCACCCCGGTCGGGCCGGGGCCGTTTCCCGCCGTCGTGCTCGTCGGTAGCAGGGACCGCGACGGCACTGGGCCCACGGCAAAGTTGGTTCGCGACGAAGCCTGGGGGTTGGCGACTCGCGGCGTAGCCAGCCTGCGTTTTGATCAGCGAACGCACGCACATGCCGTTGAAACCGCGCGGCAGGAAGACTTCACGATTGACAATGAATTGGTTGACGACATGCTAGCTGCAGTGCAGATCCTCCGACGGACGCCCCGAATCGACCCCGATCGGGTTTATGTCTTCGGCGCAAGCCTCGCCGGCTTCGCGGCTCCGCTGGTTGGGCAGCGCGACCCAACGATTGCCGGCCTGATCATCGCGGTGGCACCAAGCGGAACGCTTCACGACTGGGCGTGGCGCCAGCGCCTATTTGCAGTGGGCCGCGATGGCGATGTGACGACAGTTGACAGTCGAACGATTCGAGCAGCCAAGACCCGCTTGGATGCGATCAATGCGTGGATCACGCGCCAGGAATCACCACGAGACCTAGCCGTCCATCGAAGCTACTACGCCGACTTGCGCACCTATCGACCGGAGGTTGCCGCCGGCATCCTCAGGACTCCTCTACTAGTTCTTTCAGCCGAGCGGGACCGTGTCATTCCGCCCGAGGATGCTGAAGCATGGATCGAAAGTCTGCGCCACCAGAGCAATGTCGCGTTTCGGCTCTACCGCGGCCACAACCACGCGCTGATGGACGTGCGTGAAATGACCGAGTCCAGTTCGGACACGGGTGAACACATGAGTTGGGATGTCATATTCGACATCGCGACATGGATTCATGGCGAGTGGCCGGACCGCTTGTGTGCGGACCAGGATGCCTGGTATGCCGGGTGTCGCGGTGGGTAGTCGCCACCCGGCTATGGGAACGACGCGATCATTGCACGCCACTCACTTCGCCAGGCGCGGGCGGCCCACACCGGCCGATGCGTGGGCTGTCCTGAAGATTTGCGGCGGTAGGGAGAGGAATAGCTGATGCAGGATCGAGACCGGGCAGGCGGCGCGGAGACCAGCCGCCCCTACGTCGCGCTATTGCGCGGCATCAACGTCGGCGGCAGGAACAAGCTGCAAATGCGAGAGTTGGCCGCGATGTTTGTCGAGGCGGGGTGCGAGGACGTCCGCACGTATATCCAGAGCGGCAACGTCGTGTTCCGAGCGGACCCGTCGCTTGCAGACGGCCTTTCGGCACGAATCACAACCGCGATCGCTGCGAGCCACGGGTATCAGATTCCGGCGGTCATACGGACGGGGGCGGATTTCGCCAGCGTCGTCGGCGGCAACCCGTTCTTCGCCGCCGGTGCGAATCCGGCCAAACTCCATGTTGGATTTCTGGCCGAGACTCCGGATCCGGCGCGGGTGGCGACGCCCGATCCGGATCGCTCGCCGCCGGACGCCTTCGAAGTGTGCCGAGAGGAGGTCTACCTGCACTTTCCCGCTGGCGTTGCGCGGTCGAAGCTCACGAACGACTACTTCGACCGCACGTTGGGGACGGTCTGCACCATTCGCAACTGGCGCACCGTTTGCAAACTTCACGAGATGGCCGGTGGCGTCTGACGGTGGCGGTAGAGCCCGCAGCCTGTTCTGCATCCTGACTCAAGGCTCGAAATTCGCCAGTGACCGGAAACGCTAAAGGGCCACGGGGCCTGTGCCTGGTGGACACAGGCCCCGTGGCGGTTGCGAATGGCGCTGTCGCGCGGCTAGGCCGTTGCGGGGGTTTCGCCCAGTGGCAGAGTCGTCTTCTCGAAATCAGACTTGGCGCCTCGGTGGTCGCGGCCGTGCCCGCGGCCCCAGCCGCGGGAGCCGGACTTGCCGTGTCCCTTGCAGGTGGGACCACCGTCAGCCTGTAGTGCTGCTTCAATGCGCTCACGCGTGCTCTGACGCAGCTCGTCCGCCTGCTCGGAACTGACGCGTCCGTTCTCGATGGCCGTGGTCAGGCGCGTCTCGAAGGACGCCATCGCTGCGTCGGTCACCGCCGTCAGGTCGCCTTCGGCTTCCTCAACGATGTCAGCCAGGCTTTCTCCGTCGGCGAGCTTGGTGCGGATGTCATCAACCGACACGCTCGTCTGCTCGGACACGATCGCGATCAGACCATGGCTCTTACCGCCCATGCGGCCGCGACTCTTGCCGCGGAATCCGTCATTCGTTCCCGCCAGCCAGTCGCGTACGCGCTGCTCGGCGGCGGCCTTGTAGTCGTCCACCTGGTCGAACTCAAGCCGGCCGGCCTCAACCAGCGCTTCGACCTTCTCGTCGAGTCCCGTCAGGGCCGCGGTGACCACGGCTTCCAGGTCGCCGCCTTCGGCCTCGATGATGTCCGCCAGAGATTCGCCGTCCGCCAGGCGGGCTCGCTGGTCTTCCTGGCTGAGACCGGTCTGCTCTTCAATCGCGGTCGTGACATTGGACTTTCCGCCACCGCGACCAAAGCCGCCATGTGCGAGCACCGCGCTTACCGTCACGGCCGTCAACAGAACAACGGCTGCCACCGCCACGACGAGAGTTCGAATTCGGGGTCTCACGTCGCCTCCTTTCGCAAGCGCTGGCCATTCCGAGGCCAGCACAACGTTTACGAAAGGCAGTGTTGGGGCTGGTGATGGATGCACGATGCACGGCGAGTGCGAGTTCCGTGCATTTTTCGGAGGTGTGCGGGTCGCTACCCGCCGTTAGGTTGCGCGAACCGATAGCCGACGCCGGGCACGGTCAGGACATAGCGTGGACGCGAAGGAACCGGTTCGATGCGTCTGCGCAGGTTGCGGATGTGGCTGTCGATGGAACGCGGCAGGGTTGGCCGGTCATCGTCCACGATCCGCTCGACTAGGGCCTCGCGGGTAAACACGCGACCTGGATGGCGCATCAGCGACGCCAGCAGATCGAATTGCACCTTGGTCAGATCGATGGCCTCGCCGTCGCGCCGGACCTGGCGGGTGCCTGGATCGAGCGTGATGCCGCCAACCCGCAGCGGCCCGTCGTCCTGGTCCGAACTCGCCGCACGGCGCAGCAGGGCATGGACCCGGGCAACCACTTCGCGGATGTCGAAGGGCTTGGTGACGTAGTCGTCGGCGCCGATCTGCAGCCCCACGACCTTATCGGTAATGTCGTCACGGGCGGTCAGCATCAGCACCGGAATCTGCGACTCGGCGCGCAATTGGCGGCACACGTCCCAGCCGTGCACGTCCGGCAGCATCAGGTCCAACACCACGGCGTTGGGCCGGCGCTGGCGCGCCAGCCGCAGCGCCTCGGCGCCGTCACCGGCGGTGATCACCGTGAAACCATCACGCTCCAGGTAGGCGCGCACGACCCGCCGGATGTCCGGCTCGTCGTCAACCACCAGAATCAGCCCGGAGTTCGGCATGTCAGGATTGGATACCGCATCGATGCATGTGCGCGCCGCATCGATTCTTACATTCGGTCGCGACGGCGCCTGGCGGTAGCACTACGCATTCTGCCGTCTGTCACGCCAGCGCCAGGCCATGTGCATAAGTCATGCACACGGCGTGCACAGCTAGTCAACACCCGCACAATTAGATTGTCGCGGTATTGCGCAAGAGGGCGGATGAAGCATGAGCCTGCGCGTGCGTCTCACGCTGGCATTTATCGCGGTGTCGCTGGTGGCCATCGGAATCGCGGCGCTGTTGATCAATCGTTCCGTTTCCAGCAGCTTTCACCGCTACGTCGCCAACGTGCGCGAGGGCCAGCAAGCGACCGTGGCCGAGCAGTTGAGTCTGACCTATGCCGCCAGCGGCACGTTTCGCTTGCGCCGTTCCGGCCTTGGGCGCGGGGTTCCCTATCTGGTGGTGGATCCCAACGGCTCGGTCGTCGGGGGCAACGTCAGCCTGGGGGCGTCCGGCCAGCCCCCGGACCTTGCTCGCTGGCGACTGATTCCCATCAAAGTGGGTGGGCAGACTGTGGCAACGGCCCACTTCGCCGACATGGGGGCCAGAGGACTACCGCGCGAGGTATTGGCGCCGCTCCGCATTGCCGAGGACGTGTTCCTGGGAGAGATCGGCACCGCGCTCATCCTCGCGCTGGTGGCCGGCGTCGCGGCTGCCGTGGTCATGGCCGTGTACTTGGCTCGCCAACTCACCCGCCCAATCCGAACTCTGCGCGAAGCCGCCGAATCCATCGCCCAAGGCGACTTCTCGAAGCGCACGGGCATCCAGCGCAAGGACGACATTGGCGCCCTGGCGCATTCGTTCGACCAGATGTCAGAGACGCTGGAACGCAACGAGGAGTCGCGCCGCCAACTCTTCGCGGACATCGCGCATGAGCTGCGAACTCCGCTGGCCGTCATTCGGAGCACCGTGCAGGCACTGGGCGACGGGGTGTACAAACCCAGCGCGGCTCACGTTGAGACCGTTATGCGCCGGGTGGACATGCTCACCCAGCTCATCAACGACATTCGCGATCTCTCGCTCGCCGACGTTGGGCAGTTGCGGCTTGAACGGACAGACGTCGCCGTTCGCGCTTTGCTGAAGGCGGCCCGCGAACGCCACGCGCCGTTGGCCGCGGAGCGTGACCTTACGTTGCGGATAGAAGATGACGCGGAAGACTCGGAGCTCATGGTCGACCGGACCAGGATTGACCAGGCGCTCGATAACCTCGTGCGCAATGCGGTAACCCACACGCCTGGCGGCGGAACCATCAGGGTTCGGGCAAGCCGAACCGTCGACGCGCAAGGTCGAGACTGGGTCTCGCTGGACGTCATCGACACTGGCCCCGGCTTTGGGCCGGAAGAACTGCCGCGCGTGTTCGACAGGTTCTACCGCGCCGACAGTTCACGTAGCCGTGCCCAAGGCGGAACCGGGCTGGGGTTGGCCATCGTGCGCGGCATCGCGCGAGCGCATGGCGGCGACGTCGCCGCCCAAAACAATGCCGACGAGCCGGGTGCCACGGTAAGCCTGCGGCTGCCTACCGAGCCCACCTCGCCTTGACCGCCTCGGGTGGCCAAAGCTCCTGCCGCATTGGAGATGCACGCCACATGCACATCACGTGCATATCCCTGGTACTAAGCTCGCCGGCAGACGAGACCTCCATCGAGTAACGCCATGACGGTGAACCCGCCCGAGCAGGATCAAGCGCAATCGAGCGGCCGCGGCGCCCAACAGGTGTCAGCGCCGCGGTTCTCTCGGCTGCGCCGAGTCGTGCGTGTGCTCACTTGGCCGGTATGGGCGTTCCTCTCGCTGCTGCGCCGCTTTTGGCTGTTGCTTCTACTTCTGGCCGGGATAGCCGCGTTTGTCTTCTACGTGGTGCTCCCGCGCGTGCAGCAAGAAGAAGTCGTGACGGTGCCGCCGCAACCCGTGGAAGCCGTACGCCAGGACCTGCTGGTCACGGTGCCCGCCACCGGCACGCTGGACTTCGGAACCATCGTTGAAGTCGGCTTCGCCAACGCTGGAGTGCTGACGGATCTCGGCGTGACCCTGGGCGACACGGTGGCCGCGGGCGACATTCTGGGTACGCAGGAAGCGGACGATCTTATGCGCGACATCGACGACGCCGTTTCCGCTCTGCGGCGCGCCGAACTTGATCTGGCCGAATTTCTGGAGGATCTCGAGCCCGACCCTGACGTGCATGCCCTGCGCCAGGCGGAACTTGACCTGGAAGAGGCGCGTGCCGCGCTTGAAGATCTGCAGATCCCGCCCGACGCGGCCAGCATTGCTTCGGCCGACGCCTCCGTGGCCTCGGCCCGCGCGCAAGTCGCCTCGGCCCGGGCGCAGGTGACCTCGGCCCAAGCGCAGGTCGCGTCGGCCCGTGCGCAGGTGACCGCTGCTCGGGCGCAGGTGACCTTCGCCCTTGACAGCCTGGATGAATTGCTGGCCGACGCTTCGGATACGGAAATTGCCGACGCTGCCAGTAGCGTGACGTCCGCCGAAGCCTCGCTGGTTAGTGCCCAGGGCGCCCTGGCCGATTTGCTGGCCGGCCCAACCGAGCTTGAAGTGCAGAAGGCACGCGACAACCTGGCGGCGGCGCAGGAAGCTGTCGTGGCCGCGCGCCGCGATCTGGACTCCGCGGTGGCCGACCATCCGTCGGCTTTGGCCGATGCGGAGGCGAGGCTAGCCACGGCCAAAGCCGCGGTGATTGCCGCCACCGTGGAGCTGCATGACCTGCGAGTAAAGCCGACGCCTGAAGCCGTTCGCGACGCGGAGCTCACCCTCGAACAAGCGCGCCTGACGCACGATGACACCGTGCGCACTGGCAACAACGCCAGCTCGGCGATGAAGGAGAGGGCCGGCGTGGCGTATTACGAAGCCCAACTCGTCTACCTGGCGGCGTTGGAGCCCGCAAGCCCCGAGGAATTGGCGGAGGCCGAGTCGAACCTGGCTGCGGCGGAAGCCAATCTGGTTGTAGCCCAGGCCGATCGCGACGATCTCGCTGCGGGTCCTGACCTCGCAGCGCTCGACGAGGCAATCACTACTGCCGTGCGGAACGAGTCCACCGCTACGGCCGAGCTTGACGACCTGTTGGCCGGACCGAGTTCGACGGAACTGGCCACGCACCGCGCCAATATCGCCTCGGCCGAGAGTTCGTTGGCCGTGGCGCGCGCCAGACTGGCCGACCTCAGCGCGGACGTGGACGCTAGTGACGTGCGTATAGCTGAAGAAGACGTGCGTTTGGCGGAAGAAGATGTGCGCGTAGCTGAAGAAGACGTGCGTGTAGCTGAAGAAAACGTGCCAGTAGCTGAACAAGACGTGACCTCAGCGCTCGCCGGCCTCGCCGACGCCGAAGCCGGGTTGGCCGACTTGCTGGCCGGTGTCGACGAGTCGGAACTGCGCCAGGCCCAACTGGCCATTGCGCGCGCTGAGATCGATCTAGCCGACCTGCGCGCCGACGCCGAGCCGGATCCCGATCCGCTTGGGGTCGAGCGTCTGGAATTGGCGGTGTCGGATTCCACACGCGCGCTCGAGACTGCGCGCACGACCCTGGCTGACGCAACGCTCATTTCGCCGACAACTGGCGTCGTTCTCACGCTGGACGCCAATGTTGGTGAACGGGTCTCTGCCGCCTTCATCACGGTGGGTGTGTCCGACAGCCTGCGCGTTCGAGTAAACGTTGACGAGAACGACATTGGGATGCTGGAGGTTGGTCAGCCGGCCGATCTAACCTTCGCGGCCTTGGACGATCGCGAGTACAAAGGCAAGGTGGCGTGGATTGCGGTTCAAGGCGAAGTCGATCAAGGTCTCGTGACCTTCCCGGTTGACATCACGCTGGACGCGCCGGACGAGCATCTGCGAGCTGGCCTGACCGCCGACGTCGAGATCCTGGTCGCGGAGGCGCGCAACGTGATCGTCGTTCCCAAGGCGGCCGTGCAGACGACCCCGCGAGGGGGCGTGGTATTTGTGGCCGCCGCGGACGGATCGGCGAGCCGTCGAGTCGTCCAGACGGGCCTCAGTAACCGGCTGCGCGTCGAAGTCGTCTCCGGCCTGGAGGCTGGCGAACTCGTCATGCCGAACGCCGCGCAGGCCCAGGCGGAGGCGCGAGCCGCGGCCCAGGCGGCTCGTGCAGCGGCCGGGGGCCAGGGCGTCCAGGGTGCTCAGCCTGGCGCCCAGGCCGGCGCCGGTGCTCCCGCGGGCGGTGCCCAGCCAGCTGCCGGCTCAGCGGCTCCTAACCTCCAGGGAAGTCAGGGCGGGCCGCCGGCGGGCTTCCAGGGCCGGACGCCACCTCCCGGTTTCCAGCCCGGTCAGGGCCAGCGCGGTCAAGGTGGACCGCCGGCGGGCGTCCAGCGAGGCCAGGGCGGCCAGCGAGGCCAAGGCGGCCAAGGCGGCCAACGGGCCGGCGCAGGTGGCGGCGCAGGTGGCGGTGGAGGCGGATAGCCGTGACCGTAAACCCTGACCGGCCCCCGCCTACGATTGACGTCGTCGGCCTCACCAAGACCTATCAGATGGGCGACGTGAAGGTCGAGGCCTTGCGTGGCGTCTCCTTCACCATCGAGCCGGGTGAGATGGTGGCGATCATGGGGCCGTCGGGGTCAGGCAAGTCCACGGCAATGAATCTGCTGGGCTGTCTGGATTCGCCCACAGAGGGCAGCTACCGACTGGATGGCGAGGACGTGGAAGGCCTCAGCGAGGACGCGCTCGCCGACATCCGACTGCGCAAAATCGGCTTCGTCTTCCAGTCATTCAATCTGCTTCCGCGCATGACTGCGCGCGAGCAGGTGGAACTGCCGCTGATGTACGCCGGCGCGCGCAGACGCCGGGATCGGGCGCTGGAGGCGCTGGCCACGGTTGGGCTGACCGATAGGGTCGACCACGCCCCCGTCGAATTGTCCGGCGGCGAGCAACAGCGCGTGGCCATCGCCCGTGCCTTGGTCACCCGCCCGCGGCTCCTCTTGGCCGATGAACCGACCGGGAACCTGGACACGGCCTCCGCGGACGAGATCATGGATGCCATCGAGCAACTGAACGCCGAGTACGGCATCACCACCGTGCTGGTTACGCATGAGATGGAAGTAGCCTTGCGCGCGCGCCGCGTGATCCGGTTCCGCGACGGTCGGCTCGAGAAGGACGAGGTGATGATTTGACCCCCGCCGACGGCTTGCGTGTGGCCTTCCGTGCGCTGGCGGCCAACAAAATGCGTACGGCCCTGACCCTGCTGGGCATGGTGATCGGCGTGGCGGCGGTGATCACGCTCATGTCCATTGGCGCCGGCGTTCAGACGTCCATCGAGGAACGCATCCGCAGCACCGGAACCAATCTGCTGTCCGTGAGTCCCGGCGTTAGCTCCAATCGCTTCGGCGGATTCCGTACCCGCGGCAGCGGCGGAGGCACCCGAACGCTCACCGCGCAGGATGCCGACGCAATCGCGGAAGCAAATATCCCGGGCATAACCGTTCTCTATGCATCCCGCTCATTCAACGGGTCGTTCGTCTCCGCGGAAGGCGCGGTTCAGGCCTCGGTCAACGGCGTTTCCGAGGTCTACCCGGCTGTACGCAATGCCGAGGTCGCCAACGGCTCGTTCTTTTCGGCCGACGACGTCGCGCGGGCGTCGCGCGTGGTTGTCGTCGGGGACACGCTGGCCGCCGACCTATTTCCCAACGGCGACGCCGTGGGGCAGACGGTCCGGCTCAATACGCAGCCGTTCACCATCGTTGGTGTCCTGGCCTCGGACGGCGGCAGTTCGTTTCAGAGCAATGACGAATCGGCCTACATTCCGCTGCCCACCTTGACGAGTCGCGTCAACCCGTCCAAAACGTCGCACGGCGACGACGTGGTCTCTTCGATCGTGGTGCAACTGGTCGATGAGAACGACGCCACCGTCGCCGGCGTCAAGCAGGCCATCGAGACCCTGCTGCTCAACCGTCACGAGTCCGAAGAACAGGACTTTACGGTCGGCAGCCAGGCGGATCAGATCGAGACCATCTCGGAGATTACCGCCACAATGTCGCTCTTCCTGGGCGCCGTGGCCGGCATCTCGCTGCTGGTCGGCGGCATCGGCATCATGAACATCATGCTCGTGTCCGTCACCGAGCGGACCCGCGAAATCGGCATCCGCAAGGCCATCGGCGCCAAGCGGCGCGACATCATGTCGCAGTTCATGATCGAGGCCGTGGCCGTCAGCATGGGCGGTGGGCTGGCCGGCGTCCTGATCGGCGTCGGGATCTCGCTTGGACTGAATGAACTGGGCGCGGGCGCCGAGCAGCCGGCGCAGGGCGGCGGTGCGCGTGGCAATCCATTCGCCGGCGGCCTGATCACCACCGTGACGGCGGAGCCCATCATCCTGGCGCTGGTGGTGTCCGTGGTGATCGGCCTGGTGTTCGGCATCTACCCGGCCTCCCGCGCCTCGCGTCTCGCGCCGATAGAGGCGCTCAGGTACGAGTAGATCCGGTTTGAGCCTCGAGCATCTGCTCGCGGGCGAAGCCGGTAACCGCCGGCGTCGCGTCGGGCTAAGCGAGATCGTGCTGCGCTAACGTCGCCGGCGTGGCGACGACAGCGACAGCAGCGCGATTCCGAAGCCAAAGCCGGCTAATTCGCCCAACACCAGCCCCGGCCAGGGCGAAAGCCCGGTGATGACCCAATACAGCACCGCCACGACGACGGCCAGCACGGTCATGGCCACGGAGGCTGCCAGCACTTCTTCCAGCAGCGGGTCAATCCGTCGGCTCGATAGCAGCCCGGAGGCGCGACGACGGGCGGGAGGTGATGTCGGCGGCGACTCACGCATGCTTCATTCTAGTGAGGCCGGTCTGTTAGTGCCCGAAACAGCGCTTTGCTAGCATGAACGGGCTTGAGAATTGCCACGCGTCGGAAGGACAAGCAGATGGCCAAGATGATCCCGCTCATTGGATCCAGTGAAGCCGGTCCGCTGGGGGCCATACACCTGCCAAGGCTCTGGCTCAAGGTGTCCCTGTCGGCCGCCGACATGCTGGACGACGAATACGACGCCTGTGGCGCCGGCTTCGATCAGATGGTTCTGGACGGTCTCGGCGTCGACCGCGACGCGGCCGTGGCGTACCTGACGAACGAAAAGCCATCCTATCCCCAGTTCGAGCAGTGGGTGGTCGACCAGAACGGCGGCAGCATCGATCAGTCCGTGATCGACGCCTCCAACGCCGCCATCACTGGCTACGAGCATGGCGACGACCTTGTATCGGCGATCTCATCGGCCGCCGGCACGAACGCGGATAGCGCCATCAAGGACGCCGTGACGCTGAATGCGCTTGAGGACTGGAACGAGATTCACGGGGCAGTGACCGGCTAACGCCTGGACACGACGGAATACGGGGTGCGGACGGCCGAACCAGGCCCTCCGCGCCCCGCACCTTTATAGGGGGGACGACTGATGGCCGCTACGACACAACGCATCGGGTTCGTCGGCGTCGGACGCATGGGCGCCAACATGGCCCGTCACCTGAACGACGAGGGCTATTCGGTCTCCGCCGTATACGACGCGCAGCGCGACATTGCTGACTCGCTCGCCGGCGAACTTGACTGCCAGGCCCCCGAGACCCTGGCTGCAGTTACGGCGGCCTCGGACGTCGTGATCACGGTCGTGACCGATGACACCTCCATGCGCGACGTGTTTAGCGAAGGCGGCGACAGCCTCTTGACCGGCGCGGCCGGCAAGGTCTTTATCAACTGCGCCACGATCACGCCGCAGGTCCACGTTGACGTTGAGGCGCTGGCGGAAGCCGCCGGCGCAAACAGCCTGGAAGCCTGCATGGCCAGCAGCATCACCCAGGCCCGCGATGGAACGCTCTACTTGATGTGCGGAGGGCGCGAGGACGTCTACCAGAGCGTCGAGGCGCTGCTGGAGAGCCTCAGCATCTCGCGCATGTACATCGGGCCGGCCGGCACCGCCGCCCAGGTCAAGGCCCTGGTCAACATGGTCATGAACATCAACACTGCGGGCTTGGCCGAGGGTTTGGGCCTTGGTGCCGCGCTCGGACTGGACCTGGAAGTGCTGACGATGGTGTTCTCGCAGACCGGCGCCAACTCGCGCGTGCTCGAAACCGACGGCGAGGACATGCTCATCCGCGACCACGAGTGCTACTTCTCCTCGGCCCACGCCTCCAAGGACTCCGGCATCGCCCTCTCGCTGGCCGACGACGAAGGGCTCAACCTGCCGTTGGCACGGGCCACCAAGGCGCAGTACGACCGCATGATCCAAGCCGGCAAGGGCGAACTGGACAAGTCCGGCGTGGCCGAGCTGACCTTCCCCGGCCGCAACTGATCGCACGGGTCTTCGGCTAGTGCGCCAGCCGCTAGTGGCCGAGGCGTTGGCGAAGGCGGCCCGGTGGGCGGTGCGAGCGCCGATCTGATCGGAGCGGAAGACGGGATTCGAACCCGTGACCCTCTCCTTGGCAAGGAGATGCTCTACCACTGAGCCACTTCCGCCGGGCTGCCACGCGGCAGCTACCCACATTTTAGCTAGTGGCGTCGCCGTCGGCTAATGGTGCGTTCGGCTCGTCGGGCTCGATCTCGGCCAGCAGCTGCGCCAGCAAGTCGGCCAGGGGCTTGCGATAGGCGGCGGGCACGCCGCGCTCCGCCAGCGCTTCCGCCAGCGCCGGGCTGGCCGTGTGGAACTGCCAGCCACGCACTGCGCGGTCAAGATCGGGCGGCGCCGTTGAAGCTTCGGGCGGCGGTCCAGGCGGTCGGTCGCCCAGCAGCCAGGTCACGCCCTCGCCGGGCGCGGCCAGTCCGGCCTCCTCGACCATTCGACCCAGCGCCTGCGCCACGACGATATTCGGAAGCGACTGCCCACGCGTCCAGCGATTCACCGTACTCACGCTGGCCGCAACGCCGGCCGAGTGCAGGCTCCGCGCTACCTCGTCCAGCGTCTGGTCGGCGTAGCCCATGTAGGCGCGCAGCCGGCTTGCAAACTCGTCTCGTTGGTCGTGCTTCCGCCCGGTCATGATCAACTACAAGCAACACTCACGTACCTGAGTATGACATATCCGAACATGGATCGCAATATTGACAAGAATTATCATAATTGAGATCATAAGTCCGTGAGCGGCGGTTCTGTTCGTCGCCCGAATTCCCTAAGGACCCCGGACCTTGATCAGCACGACGGCGCCTCCGGCAACTCCCGATGAGATGAACCACAGCGGCCGAACGTCCACTGCGCGGGCACTGACGCTGGAACCTCGACGCGCCGTCCTGCGGGCCCTGCGCGCCTGGGCCCGCGGACAGGAGGTCAATGCCGCCGATCTGGCGGCGCTGGACCGGGTTCTCACCACGCTGGCTGCCGCCGAGGCTGGCCCTGACCTGGACCTGGTGATGCGTGCCGCCCGCCGTCGCGTGATTGTCCAGGCCCGCACGGACCATTCATCACCGGTGGAATAACCGTCGCACGCCTGCCGCATTGACGTTCCACGCATTTCGGCGTCGCAAGAGGTCGGCGGTACGCAGCCAATTCTCCGAATAGCTGTTCGCGGGCCATGCTCGGCGGCGCGACGGCGTGCCGGTGCCCGTGTGACGATTCGACTGCCGAGATTGGACGTGGAGGCACACAGGTGGTTGCCAGCGTCACGTAGGCCCAGGGCAGGCTGCGATCGTCGAGCGCCCGCGATCGAGTGGAAAGTCTGTAAATTTTTTGCACAAATTTCATAATTCTTGACATTTATGCTTCGGCGACACAACATTCGCGTTGCCTAAGAGATGTTCTGAAACGATGGCTGGACCTTCGACCGCCAGTTGCCTCGCTCGGCTTCGATCGGAATCAGGAAGCCTGCGCGGTACAAACGCGCGCCTTGCGCGGGCGGTGCTGCGCGACCCCGCGCGGTGGTGGGGTGCGCCGATCGATCAGCTGGCAGATGCGGCGGAGGTCAGCCATGCGTCCGTCGTGCGCTTCGCACGTACGCTCGGCTACGGCGGCTATCGCGAGTTCGCGCACGCACTCTCGGTTGATCTCGGCCGGATTCAGCATGGCCTCTTCGAGGCGGACGGCGACGATGGAACGGAGCAGGTTGATCCCGCAGTCGTCACTGGCCGCGTCTACGACGCGATGCGCGAAAGTTTCGACCGGGCGCTTGAAAGCCTCGACAGTTCACGACTCGCTGATGCCGCCAAGGCGTTGGCTGGTGCGCAGCGGGCCGCGTTTGTCGGCTCGGGCTTGCTCTCTGGCGTCGCTCGCATTGGAGCACTCAACGCCCGCGCCGCCGGCATCGACGCGGTTGCAACGTCCGACGCCGTGGAGCTTGTGGTCGTCCTGGATCGCCTGCGCGACGGGGACGTCATCGTCGGAATCTCGCCTAACGGCCGTACACGAGTGGTCGCGAATGCGCTGTATGCGGCGCGGATGCTTGGGGTGACAACAGTCGGCATCACGCCAGCCCATCATTCGCCGGTCGTGGAGCTCAGCGATATCCCTATCGTCCCGACGCCGGGCGTATTTCCGGCGGAAGAGTGGCCGCACGCCATGGAAGTTTGGGGGGCCGGGATCGTGTTCGCGATCGCCCATGCGGCAGAGTGGTGTCGAACGGGTTCGCCTGTCCGCCGGCCAGTGGGCAACCCCGGGTTTCGCGAACTGCTGGTGAATGTGCCGCCAGCAGGCGACCGGAAGGAGGGGAGCGTGTCATCAGGTTGAAAACGAGGCGCGGTGACTCATTCGGCGCATCACGTGGTGTCTGAGCGTCCCGTGCACGTTCAGTGCAAGGGGAAGTTTGAAGGTCCGAACGACCAAGTAATGGACCTGTTTATAGGGCTCGGATGGTAAGTCCAGTGCCCAGGAGGATGCATGCAATGAATCGCGATAGTCGAAAGACCCTGAGTCGGCGACGGGTCCTGAGTTTCACGGCTTTGGGCGCAGGCGCCGCTCTGGCGCTAGCTGCTTGCGGTGAAACGCGAACTGTTGAAGTTGATCGTATTGTCACCCAAGAGGTACAGGTCGAGAAGATCGTTGAGAAGGAAGTACCGGTTGAAAAGATCGTCGTCAAGGAAGTGACCAAGATTGTTGAGCGCGTGGTTGTTGAGCAGGCGCCACTCCAGCGACCTCCGCGCACCATTCGCTTCACGAGCAAGTTCACGTCGGGCGCCCGTAACGAATACGTGACGTGGCTCAAGGACAACTTCGAAAAAGAAAATGCTTGGGCTGATATCAAGCTCGAGACCATTTCAGGGGCGGATCTTTGGGACAAACTGGCTGCCATGTTTGCTGCCGGAACCGATCCCGACGTGATGCTGGTCTTTAAGTTCGTCACTGGAAACTGGATGCCAAAGGGTGTCTTCCACCCAATCGACGCGTTCCTCCAGAAGTACGACTGGAACTGGAACGACTACTACTCGATGGATCCGTACGCCAACTCCTGGCGAGACGAGATCTACGCGGTGCCAAACATCGGATTTGTCGCATCGCTCGGCGGAAACATGGAGAGGTTCGACGAGTTGGGTATTGCGTACCCCGCGGACAATTGGAGCTGGGAGGACTTCCGCGAGGCTGCGGCGCAGGGCACAGGCGAAGCAGGAGGAGGTAAGGTCTGGGGCTATGGCATGGGCTGGTACAACATGCTCGAGAATTTTGAGCATTTTGTGCGAGACAACGGCGGCCGCCTCGTGAGTGAGGACCGCCGTGCGTCCCTCTTCAACACGCCTGAGGCGCTCGAAGCGATCAGCTTTGTGTCGAATCTGCAACTCAAAGATCAGTACATGCCCGAGGCGACGGATATCGAAGCGCTCAAGGGCGCCGGGATCAACCCGTGGTACAGCGGTCGAATTCTGATGCAGCACACCGTCTTCAACGGGAAGCCGGGATGGAATAAGAACGCGACCTTTGCCTGGGATTACATTCCGTGGCCCACGAAGGGTGAGCATATGCCTCTGTGGAGGCATGACGGCATGTACCTGATGGGTCAGAACGCGCGTGACCACGAAGCGGCCTGGCTGTTCATGCAATTTGCAGCCGGCGACCCCGGGCAGGAACAGTTGGGGGTGCAGGAGATCGGGATTCCGACCAAAATTGAGTGGTCGAAAGATCCCAACGGGTTCATCAAGGCGCCGCCGGCCCACGCGACGCGTGCCCCGGATGACACCGCCCGCTCGTTTCATTCGCCTGCGTCGTTCCCTGGCTATCAGGAGTGGCGCCGGGCCGTGGAGGCGCAACGCGAACTCATGATCGCTGGCGAGCTCTCGGTCGAGGAGGCGATGAACGAGGCCACCCGGGTTGGCGACGAGCTCATGGACAAGAACTGGGCAGAGGTCGACAAGACCTAGGCGACGGTAACGACAGCGAGCGAGTGCGTGATCGGCTGGGCGCTCATATTCGTGAGCGGTTCGGGAAGCGGCGCGGATGGCCGTTGCCGCTTCCCGAACCCGAGCCGTCGCTGGCCGTTGCGGCTGGGAGGAATCTTAGTGGACCGGTCTGAGGCATTGCCTTGACCGCAAAGCTGAGGCGCAAACGTCCCACGGCTGTGCGCCGAATGCTGCGTCTGCTCGACACCGAGAGCGTGGCTGGCTATGTCTTCATTGCGCCGTGGCTCGTAGGGTTTCTGGCCTTCGCCCTGATTCCCTTCGTTTCGTCGTTAGGCCTCAGTTTCATGGATTGGCAGCCGCGTCAGCCATCGAGTTTTATTGGCTTTAAGAACTATGAAATCGTCTTCACCGCTGATCCACTCTTCTACAAGAGCCTCGTCAATACGGCCTACTACGTCGGTGTCCACGTTCCCTTGAATATTGGGTTAGGCCTGGTCTCCGCACTGTTGCTGAACGAGCGAATCAGAGGGCAGGCAATCTTTCGAACGATTTATTACATCCCTGCGGTGACATCGGGAGTTGCCACCGCGTTGCTCTGGGTGTGGATGTTCAATCGTGACTTCGGCGTTGTTAATCAGATCCTGGCAACATTTGGGATTCCGGCGGTCTCGTGGCTGGGATCCACGGCGTGGGCCATGCCGTCCATTATCTTGATAGGGACGTGGGCGTTTGGGACCTCAATGGTCATCGTCCTTGCGGGTCTGCAGGCCGTCCCTGAGCACTTGTACGAGGCTGCCGCCGTGGATGGGGCGAACGCCTGGCGACGCTTTAGACACGTAACCGTCCCACTGCTCTCCCCGACGCTCTTCTTCTTGACTGTCGTGGGGATCATCGGATCATTTCAGGTGTTTACCACGGCATTCATCGTCACGCAAGGCGGTCCGGGCTTTGCAACCCTGTTTTACGTTCTCCACCTGTACTACAAGTCGTTTCAGGACCTGAACTTTGGGTATGGGTCCGCGTTGGCATGGATCCTTTTCCTGATCATTATGGTCTTGACCCTGATTCAGATGTGGGCTGGTCGCCGGTGGGTTTACTACGAGGGAGAGGCGGCATCGTGAGGCCGCGAGATCGAGGCGCCTGATGCGATGCACCCTGGGAATATCTCAATGACGGTCGCTTCTCCTGACCGGCCTCAACCCCGTGCACGTGGATCAAGGTTCGCTGTCCTTGCACGTCACGTATCAATGCGGGCGACAGTTATATACGCTCTGGTTATTGCTATCGCTATTGTAACTATATTCCCCTTTCTATGGATGGTATCAACCTCATTGAAGTCAATTGCTGAGCTTGGAGAACTGCCTCCGAGAGTTTTTCCTCGGGAATGGTTGTTCTCGAACTATCCAGACGCCTGGACGGTCCTGCCGAATTTTGGTCGAATCGTGATCAATACAGGTATCGTGACAAGCCTCACAATCATTGGTCGTGTGCTCTCGTGCAGCTTGGTGGCGTTCGGGTTTGCACGGCTGCGATTTCCGGGGCGAAACGTGCTCTTTTTGCTGGTTTTGGGCACGATGATGCTGCCTGAGCAAGTGACAATCATTCCCCTCTATCTGCTCTATCTCAGAGTCGGTTGGGTGAACAGCTGGTTGCCGCTGATCGTTCCGCAGTTCTTTGGCGTGCCGTTTTACATCTTTCTCCTTCGGCAGTTCTTTCTCACGCTTCCCCGTGACCTTGACGATGCTGCGCGAATCGACGGATGCAGCTACTATGGTGTCTATTGGCGCGTCATTCTTCCGCTTAGCAGGCCGGCGTTGGCTGCGGTGGCTGCATTCTCGTTCGTTTCGGCCTGGAATGACTTCTTCCACCCACTGATTTTCTTGACCGATCCGGAGATCCAGACGCTCGGAGTTGGTCTGCGAAATTTTGTCGTTGAGTACCAGCCCAATACGAATTTACTCATGGCGGCCTCGACAATGGCAGTCCTACCAATCCTGTTGGTCTTCCTCATCGCGCAGAAGTATTTCATCCAGGGTATTGCACTAACAGGATTGAAAGGTTGATTTCAGAGTTTGTCGTTGAACATAGGGAGGAGTCATCGTGACGTCTATTCGTCGGGGCGAGGTCAGCAGCCTATGGCGGGCACTGGCGATAAACGAAGGTGGCGTGCAGCGGGTGTTCGATTCCGCCCGTGAAGGCATGACGATCGAGGAGATGAACGCGACGTTTAGGTCCGAGGCGCGGCGACGCGGGGTGACGTCCGAAGTTACAGGAACGGCGTTCGTAGTGGGCGACGGCGGGGCGGGGCCGAAGCTCCGCACCACAAAGCCTCTTGCTCACGGGGATCTGTGGGGTATGGACTTTCAGCTCGCCGTGAACGGTTTCTATTCCGACATCGGGCGGTACGCGGTCTTTGGAGCGCTAGACGGCGAGCTAGCGGAGCGACACGACGCTGTACTCGCGCTGCAGGCACAGGTGGCGGAGGCCATCATGCCCTACGAAACGCTCGAGCGGGCGTTTGATTTTTGTCCGAAGTCTCTCGCCATCGAGGTGCATCGGGTGGGCCGCCAGGTGCATGAGGCGCCGATGTTCAGCACGGTCAAGGATGACAACGACCTGTCGGTAACGGTGCCGCTTGGCGCTGTGCTGTGCGTGGAAATCTGGGCTGGCCGTGATGGCGGCATCGAGGACGAGTTCTTGGTGACCGAGGATGGTCTCAGGCGTCTGACGTCGCTTCCACGCGAGCTCGTCGGTGCGCCGCGACGCAGGTAGCAACTGGAGGTCCCTGTCGCTATGCCTAAACAACCTCGGCTGCCTGCGGGCTACGAAGGCCCCGGCCCGTGCGAGCCCTACGATCTTCCCGCCGTGCTTGATCTGGCGAATCTTGTCCTACGGACGTTGAATGTGCCGGCCGGCGCGCCGGGGCGGGCCCCAAGCATCGGGTCCGACTACGCCCACGTCTACAACCCTGGGAACCTCGACAACATCCGTGTTGTGCGTTTCAACGGACGCGTCGTGTCGTCCGTGGCGATCTACCCCACCGAGGTGAAGACGCCGCTGGGCACGCTTCGCGTTGGAGGTATCAACGCGTTCGTCACTCACCCGAACCATCGGCGGCGAGGGATCGGGGAGGCCGTGTTGCTGGACGCGCACGCCAGGATGGTACGCGACGGCTGCCACGTTGCGCTGCTTGGCACCCGAATTCAAGACTATTACCGAAAGTACGGCTGGGAGAGCGCTGGTCAGCAGCGTGGGTTCACGTTCGATCGCGGGAATGTGGCGCTCCTGCCCGACGCGAGCGCGTATGACGTTTCCAGCGACTGGCATCCAATCCGTGAGCAGGTTCACGCCTTGTACGCGGCGAAACACCAAGGCGCTATCCGCAGTCTGGATCGGTTCACATATCTGGCTCGCCGCAAGTTTGGCCAGGTCATGGTGGCCCGTCGTTCGAAGCGCGTCGTTGCCTACGCGGGTGTCAGTGAAACATCGGTCCGCGAGTATGGCGGCGCACCGGCCGACGTCCTGGCCCTCCTGCGGCGTGTGTTTGCCGAGATTGACGATCCGTCGGTGCGCACCTCCGAGCGGCCCCCGGGCCGGCGCGCAACGATCGAGATGACAGTCACGACGCCGGCATCCGCGGACGCGGTTGCTGATCGGCTACTCAGCCTCGGTATCCCGAGCAGCCTCGAGTACATGGGAATGCTGCTCGTCCTGGATGGTCCAGGGCTGTTTGAGGCACTCGGAATCCGAGTCGCCCCCGAAATGACCGACGATGCCGGCTGGATTCTGACGAGCGATGCAGGGCGGGCCACACTGTGCAAACGCGAGTTCGTGAAACTGGTTTTTGGACCCGAGCGAATCGCGGATTTCGGACGAGGTGTGTTCCCGATCCCGTTCTATCAGTGGCCCGCGGATCGTGTCTGAGGCGTTGCTGGCCAGCAACTGCTACCTGTGAACAGCCGAGACCCGGAGATTCGAGAAGCCGTCACCCGACGGCTCCGGCATCCGCAATGGCCGGCAGGTAGCGCGTTTGTCGAGTGAGGGCGCCAGCGTCAGGCATCGCTGACCATCAGATCGCCGGGCGGCGGGCGGTCACGCCGGGCGGGAACGTGCCGGGCACGAAGTGTTCGTGGGCCAGCCGGGGATCAGCTTTTGGCCATCGGTGAAGCCCTCGGGTCGGTCGGAGACCGATCGAACTCGGGTTCGTGCCTGCGGCACTCGTCGCGCATCCGGTCGACTAACGTCACGCATCTGTGATGGACTTCCCGTCCGGGGACATCGTGGAACTCGATTTCACGCGCTGACAGGTTGAGCGCCGGATTGCGCGCCGCCGAGGTCACACCTTCCTCGCCACCGGACCAGACGCCAGACGCGCCTTCACCCTCGCGCTGGACAGTGCCCGCTTACCGTCCGATTCCAGCGCGCGCTGCCTCGCTTGACAGCCCAATATCCGAGAGAGTTAACTATTCCATATCGATACGTTCGGGATTGATTAGAGTCGATTCCGAAGAAAGGCGGGCGCCATGAGACCAGTGATTTCGCGTCGTCGGTTGCTGGCAGGCGCCGTGGGAGCGGCGGGCGTGACCGTACTGGCCGCGTGCGGTGAAGGGCAGGTTGCAGAGAAGACCGTCACCGAGGCCGTCCCGGTCGAGACGGCCGCCCCGGTCCAGAAGGTCGTCACGGCCGAGAAGACGGCGGTCGCGGCCCAGAAGACCGTCCCGGCCCAAAAGGTCGTCACCGTTGAGGCCGCCGCGCCGCGGGCCGAGTTTGTGGAGGTTCGCTTCGCAACGGATCACGTTTCGGGTCCCCGCGGTAGAGCCACGCAGTGGGGGATGGAGAAGTTCTTCCAGAAGAATCCGAACATCATTGTGCAGGTCGAGCCGATTGGCGGCGATTACTGGGACGCGCTGTCCATTCAAGCTGCTTCCGGCTCGCTCGCTGAACTGGTTCTGTGGGATGGCTGGCTGTTTAACCAGTGGCGCGGCGAGGGAATCACGATTCCCATCAACGACACGCTGGACAAAATGCCGGGCTGGGATCCGGATGAGTACTACTGGATGCCCAACATCTACACCGAGAACGGAGAAGCAGCGGACCACCAGTGGCCTCCGCCATCCAAGCTGCAGGGCCCCCAGCACGGGTTCAGCTACCAGGGGTGGACCGCCGGGTTCCTCTACAACATCACCATGGTTGAGGAGAAGGGCCTGGGCGAACCCACCGAGGACTGGACCTGGAACGACCTGCTGGAAAACAGCATGAAGGCGCGCGATGTCGAGGCGGACACCTACGGAATCGACGCCATCGACCGGGAGAAGATGTGGATGCCCCTGTGCTTCTCCGCCGGCGCCACCCTGCTGCGCGGCGAAGGCGACGTCGACTTCACCATGTTCGACGATGGCGGGGACGAGGGCTTCCAATTCACCTGGGACTTGATCCACACGCACGACGTAGCGCCGCCGCCCGAGGTCCGCAAGCAACTGTCCGGCGAGTTCGGCACCGTCTTCGAGGCGGGCAAGCAGGCCTACTGGATGTCCGGCCGCGTGTATACGGCCGGATTCGGCGTGGCGAGGATCCAGGATCGGTTTGAGTGGTCCCTCGGCCCGGTGCCCAAGAACCCACGCACCAACTATCACGGCAACATTTGGGGCGAGCAGTACCACGCCGTGACCAACGGGGCGGATGCGCGTGGAACGGTCGAAGCGACAGCCGAGTTGGGCAACTTCCTGGGTACCGACGTGCAGCGGCGCGTGGCGGAGGTTGACCGCGGCCATCTGCCCATGTGGAAGCCCGCGTTCGAGACCCCAAACGCCACGGCTGCGCCGCCGCAGGGTATGGAGTGGCTCCAGAAATACGTGGACCGCCCGGACATGCGCCACTACCAGGCACGTCTGCCGTTCTGGGTCGAGTGGTGGATCATCTGGGGGCCGCCGCTCGACAAGGCGATGCTCGGCGAGACGAGCGCCGAAGAGGGCATGCGGGAAGCCAAGCGCCTGGCCGAAAAGAATCAGGCCGAACAGGTCGAGGAAATGAGGATCCGCGGCTGGATCTAGCCGCGTTCGTCGCCCGGCCGGCGCCGGGTGACAGTCGAAGTGGGGCCGGCCGCCGGGGATCCGGCGTCCGGCCCGCTTCAGCTACGTGGATCTGATGCGCCTATCGTCTGTCCAGCGGGTTGTGGGACGCGTCCGAGGCAGCGCTAGAGTTCGCGCGCGACGTAACCCGTGAGCGAACGCACGATCTCGCGTTTGGAACGGCCTTCGGCGGTCCGCCGCGCGACCATTGATCGGCTCAGTTCCAGGCGGCGCGCAACGCGGGCCATCTGCTAGAGCTGTGGCCTCGGAAGCCGTGCTCAGGCCGCGTCACCCGTCAGTTTGGGCGTGCCAGGCAGGCTGCACCTTCCCTCGCGCAGGAGTTCAACGCGACCCGGAGCCGGCCATTTTGTCCGTGCCGGGGAAGTTGAACCCACCGGGGGGCCGTTTGCCCCCACAGCTCCCTAGCACCGAACCGAAGACACCAGCGGCCACCAGCAGCGTCAACACGCGTCGTCGGGATGGTCGCTTCGCCCGTGGTCGAGGCTGCCCACCGTCAACGCCCATCGTTCCGCCTCACCCTCCGGATTCACGCGCCATACGCCAGCTTAGCCCGACCTGAGCGGACCAGTGGTCCATGCCGCTTGGCAGCCGGGGATTCCCCGAGTGGGATTGAGGGTGACCGACTGCAAGAGCGGACATAAGGAACCCAGAATCAAATCCCCCGCGGAACGCAGCGCAGGCCACGTGGGATCCGGGTTACGCGCGCAGGCTGTTAGACGCTTCGCACCGATTGGCGCCGTCCTGCTGCGAGCCGGTCTGTCAGTCGCTATCGTGACTTGCGCCCGTCTGGCGTCAGGCGCCGCCGGAACCGCCCGCCCGGACTAGGAAACAGCCCTATGGGACGTCTTGACCCGACGGAACTCGTGATCGGCGATGCGCCGCAGTACTTCTTCGACAACGGCGTGGTCAGCGCCGTAGCCAACGTCACGCGCACGGTCCACAGGCCTAGCAAGTCGCCAGCCAACCCCGTCATCCAGGCCGACCGGCCCTGGGAACACATCACCTACTTCTCGTTCAACGGCTGGCAGACCTGGCACGACGTGGATGCCGGGCGCACCCACTGCATGTACGAGGACTGGTGGCTGGACCGCGACAAGCTGGCCCGCGGCGAAGGCGGCACCATCCACGCCTGGGCCAACGCCCGCATGCGCTACCTCTACGCCCACTCCGACGACGGCGAAACCTGGACCAAGCCCCCGATGGGCGTGCTCAGCGAGAACGGCCAGGACACCAACGTGGTGATGGGATCGGAAACCGACGGCTCGCCCCACTCGATGGGCCTGCTGCGCGACCCCTGGGAAACTGACGAATCGCGTCGCTTCAAGGCCCTCTACTTCCACGTGCCCCCCACCGAGGAAGAGGTCGGCGGAGGAGTTGTTCGCCACGGTGTCTCGCCCGATGGCATCCACTGGACGCCGTTGGACGAGCCACCGGTGGTCGGTGCCGAGCGCGGACGCCTGGACGACACAGCGATCGTCGCCGTCGATCCCGAGTCCCGCGCCTACCTGGCCATCACGCGCCATCCCTTCATGGTCGGCGCGCCCGACTCGCTCCGCCTTCCGCCCCTGGGGCCAACCGGCGGCACCCCCACCTTTGACGTAGCCACGGATCAGCCCGGCGGCCGCAACCGCCGCCGCGTCTTCATGATGGAAAGCGCTGACTTCCAGCACTGGACCCGGCCCCGCTTGGTCCTGGCCCCGGACCCCGACATCGACAATCTCGACACGTCCTTCTACGGCATGTCGCTCTATCGGATCGGCGCGCAATGGCTGGGGTTCGTCGGCGTGTTCAACATGGTCAGCAACACCATGCACGTTGAGCTAACTCACAGCCGGGACGGACGCACCTGGCGGCGCGTGTGGCCGGGCCGACCGTGGCTCGAACCCGGACCGCCCGGCGCCTGGGACCAATTCATGGTCAACGTGTCGAGCGCGCCCGTTGCGCGCGGCGGTGAGCTGCGCGTCTACTACGGCGGTTCCCGCAACCATCACGACTGGTGGTTCGCCGGCCCGCCCGAGCAGTACGTCGGATCCACCGCCTGGGACCACCTGCCCGAGGTCAACGACATGAGCAACGTTGGCTACGCCCTCGGCCTGGCCCGCATGCGGACCGACGGCTTCGTGTCGCTGGATGCCGGCCAGGAACGCGAAGGCCTGATCGTCACTGAGCCATTGGTCGCCCCCGGCGACCGCCTGCGCATCAATGCCCGCTGCCGACCCGGCGGCTACCTCCGCGTTGAGGTCACCGACGCCCAGGACCGACCACTCCCCGGCGTCACCGAGGTCGACTGCGACGCCTTCACCGGCGATGCGCTCGCGCACACCGTTACCTGGGGCGGCAGCCCCGCGGTCCCCCACGCCGACGGCGGCGTCCCCGACCCCCGCCGCCCCGGTGTCCCCTACCGCCGCCTCCGCTTCAGCCTGCGCAACGCCGAGCTGTATTCATTCCAGTTCACAACTGAAGACGCCAGATCGACGGGCTGATCCGTGAACCCTGTCCCGGTCTGTCAGGTCCCTACTTAGACGCCTGCGATGCGTCGTGCCCGGCTGATTCAAAGTCAGATTTTGAATCAGCCGAGAATCCGCTGAAGCATCGGCTGAACAGGGCAGTCGTCGTCCAGGCACTCCCCTGCGAGTGACCCGTCAGGTGTCCACTCGCTCTCGCGCTTGGACGGTGGCTGCATGAGTTCCTTGAGGTGAGCGCCTCTCAAGCGCCATCACGGCAGGGAGCTGCGCCTACCCGCAATCTCCAGGCTTGCTGAACAGGCTGTAGCCGAATCGGAGCGTTTCCGGGTAACGGCCGCTGGAGTCGTAAGCAAGCAACTCGTGCCGTACGTCGGGGTCGAAGCGCTCAACCGTAAGGCCCAGCGCTCGCCTTGAGAGATTCGAGGTGGAGTGGAGATTTCCCAGGATCGAATCCAGCGTCCAGACATAGGGGTGGGGGAAATCGTAGGTGCCGATGTGCTCGAATCCAAACGCGGTCAACACCTTACGATCGTGATCAGGCCCACGCGGTCGGGGTGATGGCCGCGCGCTCCTGGGCCGGGTGGTGGAGCCGTCGTCCCTCCACCGTCGAACGACTGCACGCAGGATGTCATGCCACGGCTCGCGTCCTTGCATGAGACTGAAGCACCCCAGCGTCGCTAGGCCGCCGCCCGGTGCCAGCCATGACATGGCACGTTCGGCGATTCGTCGCTGATCCAATCGGTGGAAGGCTTCACCGATCGTGATCAACTCGAACGAGCCAGGCGAAGCGTCCACCTCTTCGGCCCGCCTGACCATCCATCGAATGTTCCCCAGACCCTGCCGCTTGGCTCGCGCGCGTCCGACCTCGACCATCTCCGGCTCTTGATCGACGGCCCAGACTTCGCTGAAGCACCTCGCCAGAGGAAGCGCTACGCGCCCCGGACCACAGGCCAGATCCAGCAGGCGCCCTTCTCGCGTGATCCCGGCGCGACGCCTGAGATCGTCGAGCAACTTGCCTGGATAGGGAACTCGGTATCGCGCATAGGACTCGGCGGTACCGGAGAAGGCATCGGTGGGAGTGCCCGGATTGCCTGACCAAGCTGGCACGTGGCTTGAACCTGCTTGACTCATGATCGAATCTGCCGCCTCGCTCGCTCGTACCGCCATCTTGGCATCCACTATCGGGCACGCCCGCTGGCGCCAAGCTTGCGGCCTTCGATCATCACTCCGACGCCTGCTCACGCTGGCATCCGCGCTGCGCCGCTCCAGTTTCGGCCAATTCAAAATCTAGACTTGAATCGGCCGATACAACGGGGCACCGCTCCTCGGGCTGGCTAGCGCGCCCGCTGGCGTCGGCGGAAGGGGTTGCTGCGGTCAGCCGGGCAAAGCTGCGAGCAGGCCTCCTCGTACCCGCAGAGCCGTCGAGGCGCCGGCCAACTGCCCGAGGTGCCATAGCGTCGCCTGATTGGCCGTCACGACCGGCTTGCCCAGCGAGGCCTCCATTTCGTCGATGATCGCCGCCGTCCGCATGCCCGTGCAGCTGATAAACACGACGTCGGCGTCGGGCGTGTCGACCTGGGTCTCCACAATGTCTCGAGACTCTGCCGGTTCAACCGCTTCGATATCGCAACTGAGATTCAACCCAACCATGGCCTTCACGCCAAAGCCGGCGGCCTCGAGGTAGACCTTCAGCCTGGAGTTGAGATCGTCGATGTGCGGTGATAGCACCGCGACGGACTGCGCACCTAGCGCGCGCAAAGCTGTTACGACGGCCGTCGAGGTCGTCGTGGCGGGTACGCCAGAGGCCTTCCGCATCTGTTCGATAATGGCCGCATCGCCGGTCGGCCCCAGCACATAGCTGCCGGACGTACACCCATATGCCACGGCCCGAATCCCGCGTCGGGCCAGTCGTCCAGCCGCCTGCCCGATGTTGGGATCGCGCGCCAGACCTTCCACGTGCGCCACTGTGATGTTCTGCTCCGGTGCCGGCTCGGAGTCAACGGCTTGGACATCGAGGCACAGATCAGAACTGACGAGCGCTCGTAACTCAGCCAGGTGCCCGTCCTGCACCGGCTCCGGCCAAACCAGGCCCACACGTTGCCGTTCCACGCCGCTACCGCTCGATCAGTTCTCGTGGACCGTGCGTCAAAACTTCGCAGCCGTCGTCGGTTATCACGCTCGTCTCGCTGAACGCAACCCCGAACTGACCCAGCCTCCGCACGGCTACCGGGTGGTGAAACACCATGCCGGGTTCCAGCACGGTGTCCTGGTCACTCCGAATGAAGCCCGTGGCGTCGGCCCAGTTCGGCGGAAAGCCCGCACCGATGCCGTAGCCGAAGGTGCCGTGAAACACCAGGTCGTCACCTGCGGACTTCAACTCCCGCCAGCCCGCATCGGCCGCGTCGCTCGCGGCCACGCCTGGACCCATGGTCTCCAGGACTACATTGAGGGCGGCAAGGCACGCGTCGGCGGCCGCGCGCACCTCGGCGGAAGGTGGGCTGATAGTCAGTGTTCGCATCTGCGGTGCCGTATAGCGCTGCACGCACGCTCCGATCTCCAACAGCACGTTGTCGCCCGGCTGGATGGTGTGGCGCTTGTGGGTGGAATGCAGGATGCCCGAGCGGCGGCCGCTGGTGACGATGGGCGACAGACACGGGTACTCACTGCCGGCCTGCGCCATGGCCGCGAACGCCGCGCCCGCCACTTCGCCGTCGCTTACGCCTGCCCCAGCGGTAGAAGTAGCAGCCTCCACCGCTGCCTTCGTGGCCAGCGCCGCGTTACGGATGCGTTCGATCTCGGCGCCCGATTTGCGCCGCTTCAGCCCGACCAGCAAGTCGGTCGAGTCAACAAACTCCGCCTGCGGCAACGCCCGCGCCAGCCCGTCGCGAAACGCCGGCGTCGCGCCCCACACCGCATCGTCAATCCCAATTCGTCCGCGCTCCGCCCCACGCTCGGCCAGCATCCGCGCCGCGTACGCCGGCCGCTCCGTCTCCGGCGGATACCCGTGCAGGTCGTCGAACCACACGCCCAGCAACGCGCCGCCAAACTCTGGCGGATCCATCGCCAGCGCCGGTTCGCCCGCTCCAGACACAACCAAGCAGGCCCCGCCGTCGACCGCGAATGTCTGGTAGCCGGAGAGATAGAACACGCTCGCCGGGTTCATCACCACCAGCGCGTCCAATCCCTGCGCGTCTGTGGCCGCCCGCGTCCGCGCCAGCCGCTCCTCGTACTCGGCCTTCGAAAACGCAGGTTCCGGCTTCAGGTCCGCCCAATTGGCTTCGGGGAACCGTCCCCCGCTCAGGCTGGCATGCACGCGCATGGCTACGTCCTCTCTCGGCCTAGCGATACGTGCGCGGTCCCCACCGGGCCTCGTAGTACGGCGCAATGGCTCGCCCCGGCGGCGCCACGGCGTCCAGCCGCTCACGGTCAGTGTTGGTCACCGTAACTTCCAGCGCTCCCAGGTTGCCCTTCCAGTGGTCCAGCGTCCGCGGACCAACGATCGGCGCGGTGATTCCGGGCTGTGCCATGTTCCAGGCCAAAGCCAGTTGACCGGGGCTGCATCCCTTCTCGTTGGCGATAGCCGAAACCTCGTCCAGCACGGCAAACGCGGCTTCGCTGTGCAGATTGCGCTGCTCTTGCGTCTCCGGGTTCTTTTCGAACCGTGTGCCTGGCGGTGCGGCCGCGTCCCGCTGGTAGATCCCGGTCAGAAACCCACTGGCCAGCGGTGCCCACGGGATGATGCCGATTCCATACGTCTGCGCCATCGGAACCAGCTCACGCTCGATCCGCCGATCCAGCAGGTGATACGGCGGCTGCTCGCAGATCGGCCGGTTCAGACTCAGCTTCTCGGCCACCCACAGCGACTCAACCACCTGCCAGGCCGGCCAGGTGCTCGTGCCGATGTAGCGCACCTTCCCGCTGCGGACCAGGTCGTCCAACGCCCGCAGCGTCTCATCGGGCGGAACGTCCGGCGACGGCCGATGAATCTGGTACAGGTCAATGTATTCCGTCTGCAACCTCCGCAACGATGCCTCGCACTGCTCCAGGATGTGACGGCGGCTGTTGCCCTGCGCGTTCGGTTCCTCGTCGTCCATCGCAAAGTGAACCTTCGTCGCCAGCACCACCCGCTGACGCCGGCCCGACCCCTGCAGCGCCTCGCCCACGATCGTCTCGCTGGTTCCCCGACCGTAAGAATTCGCCGTGTCGATGAAGTTCAGCCCGGCGTCCAACGCGTGCTCGATGATCGCCAGCGAGTCATCACGATCCGTCGCGTTCCCAAAGTTCCAGCAACCCAGACACAGGGGGCTGACCTTGACGCCCGTGCGACCCAGATTCCGATATTCCACCGTGACCACCCCGACGCCAAAGCGCTTGTCGCCGCTCGGGCGAGTCTGTCACGTTAGGCGGCCCCGTGCGCAGCCAACCACGGTGGGATAACGCCAGTTTTCAGGATCGGCCAGTCGCTGAACCGTGGTTACGGTGAAGTGCTCGCCCGCAAGACCGGGTTGTTTGTGTCTCATTGGACGCCGGCCACCCCACGGAATGCCGCATCAGGTCCGCCGCGACAACCCTCATTCCAGGCCCGCATGTCCACGCACTCACGATCCGGCCGCTCGCCGGCAATCCAGCGGGCGATATCGTCCACGACCTCCTCGCTGACGTGTCCGGCAGGGCGGAGGTCGGGTCCGCTCAGGTCGCGCCAATCAAACAGCCCGTGGTCATGGTTGGCGTACAGGCGAAACACCACGTCGTCCCGCCTGCGAAGACTGGTGACCCATCCGGCAATTTCCTCGCGTGACATCGCTTCGTCCATTGCACCGTGAATTATCAGGAACGGTCTGCGCACATCCCGGGCGGCTACCTCCGGCCGATACCCTGTTCGTTCCAGGGGGTACCCGGGACGTACGTTGATGTGCGGCGGCGCTCCTTCACTCCCAGCCAGCGCCGCGGCGTAGGCCCGCATAAGGTCAAGCCAGCGCCCTTCGGCGGCTGAGGCGGCGACGCGGCTGCCATCGCGTATACGTTGCTGAAGGTCACGCAAATATCGTTCTCTGACGGTCCCCGCGGGCGCCGAATACATAATGAGGCCAGCGATCGCCGGATCGCGCAGCGCGATGCGGGGCGCCGCCAGGCCGCCCAGACTGCTTCCCAGAACGAAGACGCGCGCTGAGTCGATTCGAGGATTCTGACGGAGCAGCGCTACCGCCGCCAGCGCGTCGTCCACGAGCTCGACATCCAGGGTGAAGTCGGGCTGGCGCGCAAAGGCCAACGCGTGCGTCAGCGTGCGCTTGTCATAGCGCAGGACAGCCATACCCTGGCTCGCCAGCCCCCAGGCAAGGTCGCGGAAGGCTTTGGACGCGAGTCCGGTGGAATCGCGATCGGTATACCCGCTGCCTGACACAAGCACCACAGCTGGGAACGGACCGGGTCCGTTTGGCAGGGTCAGCGTTCCGCCAAGTTTCCACGGCGCCTGGCCAATCACGACCGCGGTCTCATTGAAAGTAGTTCGGTCCGCATACGGCGGCGCCGGAAAATGCTGCAATTGGCCGATCTTGTTTAGGGCCGGGTCAAGCCAGAACTTGGACACACGGCCATCGCGCACGAGCACCACCTTCGCGAATGCCGGCGGTAAGGTCTCGGGCTGGCGACGCGTGAACTTCAGCCAGACCTCAAGCTCATCCGAAAACGGAACGAAGCCATAGGCCGCCGTGTGCTCGGCGTCATCACTCGTGGTGCGCGCGGCGTGGGCGCTCCTTCCTATGGTCTGGTCCAGGGTCACGCTCGCAAAGTCCTCGGCCATCGGCCTTAAGACCTCAAGTGGTTGCACGCAGAGCGACGCCGTGGGCTGTAGCTCTGGCGCCAACATCGCGTAGGCGCTGCGGTAGTCCTCATCAAGCAGAGCTTGCGCAAAGGCCAGGGCGCGCGCTTCTGGGTCAAAAGCAAATGGCGCCACCTCGAAGTCAGGCGGTGCCGGCGTCACCGCCTCGCAGGCCGGAGTTGTGTCGGCCCGACCGAGGAGCACCAGCGCGATCAGCGCGGTCAGCGCTAGGCCGACCAGGAAGGCGCAGCCCAGGCAGCCACCTGATCTGTCCTGGTGCTCTGCGTGAACGCCGTTTCCCTGGACGTCGGTGTCGCTCTCGCCAAGCGCCGATGAACTCTTCACGGGCGTTCCGTCCGCGAATCCGAACTATCCACGTGCCACGGTCCTCAGCCCGCCGAGACTCTTCAAGGTCGCGCCTGACGAATGACTATCCGCCGTGGCAGCCGGCATACCAGGCGTCGACGTCTCGGCAGGATTGCTGCGGCCAGTCACCCTCGATCCACGCGACAATGTCAATCATGACTTCCTCATCGACGTGGCCTTCAAGGCGGAACTCCGGTCCGCTCATCGTGCGCACGTCGAACATGCCGTGGCTGTGGCCCTCGTACACGCGAATCGCGGCATCCGGTCGGCCGAGGAGGCTCAAGATCCAGGCTTCGTGGTCATCGAGAGGCACAACGCCGTCGCGGTCGCCGAACAGAGCCAGGATGGGGATTCGCAAGGTACGCGCGGACCGCTCCGGTCGGTACGTGACCAGACTGAGGTGGTAGTCGATGCGAACTCCAAGGTCGGGTGGTCGTGCTGTGCCGGCAGCGACGGCCGCAATCGTTGCCGCCCGCGCCTTGAGCACCTCGACCTCGCGTGCCTCCTGCTCCGTCACGACTTCGTCAACCTCGGCGCGCTCTTGTCCTGCACGCCATGCCCAGTCCCAGATCAACCCGGCCGACGGCGAGATCAGAATCATCCCCGCGAGTTCAGCGTCCAAATGCGCAACGCGCACTGCTGCAAAGCTGGTGTAGCCGATTCCGAGCAGAAAGACCCTTGCCGGGTCGACACCCGGCGTCTGACGGAGCAATTCCGTTGCCGCCAACGCATCGACAACAGATTCCTCGGCGATTCTGAATACAGGTTGCCGCGCGGCGTCCAGCGCGTAGACGAGGGTGCGGTTGTCGTAGCGCAAACTAGCGACGCCGTGCCTGGCCAGCCCCTGGGCCAGGTCGCGGTCCCTCTTGTTCGCGCCTGCCGTGCCGTCCCGGTCGCTAAGGCCGAGGATCACGACGGCGGCAAACGGTCCGGCTCCACGCGGCAAGGTGAGCGTGCCGCCAAGCTCCCATGGCGCCTGTCCTACTGTTACCTGAACTTCCTGGAACGTACTTGGTGGCGCGTATGGTGGCGACGGTGATTCCGGCGGCGGCCCAAGGTCCGTCAGAACCGAGAAAAAGGCGAATGAGTAAACCCGGCCGTCGCGGGTCAGCAAGACCTCCATATAGGCCTCGCGGTCCGGCCGATCGGTTTCCTCGGGTGCGCTCAGGGTCAGGCGCAGCCGGACTGACAGGTAGTCATACAGGGCGCTATACACAAGCGGCGAAAATCGTTCCACCGAGAGCAAGGCCGTGTGGCCCTGGGCAACCGTCCGCCAGAAGCCCTCGAGGTCTATCTCGCAGAGCGCGGAGCTGCCGAATTCCTCAAGCGCCACCATCTCATAGGCGACCTGAAACTCGTTGCTGGCCAGCGCCTCCACAAACGTCCGCGCTTGGGCTTCCGGATCGAAAGCGAACGGCGCCGCCACAACGTCTGGCGCCGCTGGTGCCGCCGCCTCGCAAGCCGGAACGGTGACGCGGTCGACCAGGAGCGTCAGCGCAACCAGCGCGGCCAACCCGCTGCCAAATAACGCAAAGCCGAGCCCCATGCCGACGTGCCCCCACCAGGCCAGGCGCAACCATCGAGTCCCCGGTCGAAGCCGAATCAAGCGCGTCTCGGTGCTTTCCATCAACCATCGCGTCCACACATAGTCAGCCTGCCTTGCCGAAAGCACAAAACATGTGACCGTCGCCTTCGCGTGGCGAAATTGGTCGTCAGACGATCTTGGTACGGGGTGTCGAAGCAGCGGTCTTCACACCGGCGTCAGGATGATCCTGGCTGGCAAGGCCCGATACAAAGCGCCATAGTGGTTGCATGAGTACCGCCCAGCGCAGCCCGGAGCGCAGAGAGCACTGCTGATGCCAGGTGAGACGCTTCGCGCGGCTGTCGTTGGCCTCAACTGGGCCGGCCGGCAGCACGCGAGCACCTACCTTCAGCTTCAGGGCGTTGAGCTAGCCGCCGTCTGCGACGGCGACCCGGCCCCGCTTGATCGCGCCAGCCGCCAGTTCCCGACCGCACGCCGCTACCGCGACTTCGAGCGAATGCTGGACGAACAGCGCCCCGATCTGCTCAGCATCGCCACGCCAGCCCGCTGGCACGCTCCCCAGACCATTCTGGCCGCCACCCGCTATCCGCCGCGCGCCATCCTCTGCGAGAAGCCAATGGCCGTCAGCCTCGGCGAGGCGCGGGCCATGCTGGCGGCCTGCGAGCGGAACGGAGCCAAGCTGGCCATCGGACACATGATGCGCTGGTCGTTCATGCACCGTAGCGTGGCGGCATGCGGAGACCGGGCAGGCGTCAGCCAGGACAGATGACCACGCGGGACCTGCTGGGCACCCTGTCCGGGGAGCCTTTCGGAATGTCACCCCAGGTCGAATTCTGCTCCAGGGCCTTCGAAGCGGACGCACTGCGACAGGAAGCAATCGAACGTCGCTCAGGACACGAATCCCAGGTCCACGGTGCGGCGGCTGGTGCGGATCAGTTCCTGCCGGATGCGCTGGGCTAGGTCGCGCTCCGCCACCACGCTGCCCTCCACCGTCACGTTCACCGTCACGGCACTCCCCAATCGCGGATCCGGGATCACCGCGAGCCGCGCGGCAGATTCACCAGCTCCGGCCCCATCTCGCCCACCAGCGCCATCCCGCCCGGCGCATAGCGCGTGCCCTGTGCAAAGGCGTGGCCGGCGGCTTTCCGCTGTGCCACATGCTCCAGATGTTTCTCCCACCAGTGTTCGGCGTTGTGAAACCCTGACATGTCGTGGCCTTGCTTGAACTGGTCAAGGTAAATCTCCTGCAAATTCGCCGGCGCTGGGGTGTTGAGATACTCCGGATCTGGCATGCGAGGAGAGCCTGCGCTTCTCCTGCCGCCGGACATCCCGCCAGCTGGAGGTGACCCGCGCGGTGCGCCGGCCAGTTGGCTGAATGCATCCACTGCCGCCAGCGTCTGGTACTCCAACGCTCCCATCTGCCCAATCAGTTCCGGCAGTTGGTCCTGCGCGGTCGCGTCAAAGGCGGCGTTCACCTCCGCAATGTGGGCTGGTGTAGCCTCAACAACCGCGTTGAATCCGCCGAACTGCCCACCAAGTTCAGCCGTATCGTTTGTCAAGCGCTGCACGGGCACGGTGCTTATCTCCGCCGATGTGCCAAACGCGTCCATCCCACCGGCCGCGTCCGTGAACGCCGCACTGGACTCGAGCGCCACCCGCGTCTGCTCGCGACCGGCGGCTGTCTGGGACTCCTGCGTTTTCCGCAGGTCGTCCTGGGTCTGCGCCAAGTTAAAGTACGCGAAAACAGAATTCCCGCCAGAAAACCCACCAGCGCGCGTCGGTAGCGCTGCTACCACTTCCTGTTTCTGTTCGGTGCTTGGGGGCACCATGACGGACGGATACCCGTCGGGTTTCCAATTTTGCGGGGCGGCGAGAGGTCCCCGAACGGCATACCCTGGCTCATGCTCAAATTCGCCTGGCTCAAGCTGGGCTAGGGAATCTTCGACCTCTGCAATTCCAGGAACCCACTGCTCAAGATACTCGGTATCTCGTGGAAAACGAGTCCCTAGAACCGACGCATCTTCCCCACTCCTATTGAGCTCCTGCTCGATTCTAAGGTTGCGTTGCCTCTCTTCCTCCTCCTCGCGTCGTTTCTGCAGCTCTCTTACTATCTCTGCCACCTGCGGTTGCAGCACTCTTGCTCTCTCTGCCGCCTCTTCAGCTCTCTCTGTCGCCTTACCTTTCCACGCCTCCCAGGCGGCCAGCCGCGTGGCCTCTCCGGCGCGGATGGCCTCGTCTTCCGCCCAGGTCATATCGATTCTCGTGAAATCATCCTCCGGATAGGGGTAAGAGGAAGGTCGCTGCGGGTTCATTCGAACCGTCCTTCACCGTTCGTCCACAATCCACTGCGCGGTGTTGGCATGTCGCTCAGCGCAATTGCATCACAGCTGCCAAACGCCACGGAGCGGCTTGGAAGCCCGGGAGCTAGCTGCGCACCTTTACGTCTGCGGTCGTTGGGCGTTTTCCGATCAAAGTCGAACACGCTGCATTCTCTGCATTCATCAGGGCCACTCTGCGGTGCTCGTATCGGAGGCCTTTGCCTGCACTAATCGAGGGGATGCTTGGGTCTTTGCCTCTGGCGGCATCCCCCTTGGTTAGGCGTCCAGCGGCTCCGGAGTTAGCGTACCCCGAACCGCCGCTCACTTATTGTACACAGCCCGAGTTCAACGTCAAGTCCTTAAGCAGAGAAATCTCTTGGCCCCCGGTGACAGCCTTCGAAACGCTGCTGATGTGACACGGTGCCGGGACTTTCCGTCGGTTTGAGCGTCACGGGTTGAAAGCTGTCCCTCGGAACTCCGCTGTCGGTCCGCCGTGGCAGGCCGCAAACCACGCCCGCCAGTCCACGCATGCCCGGGGCGCTTTGCTCCCGGCAATCCAGTTTGTGATGTCGCTGATCGCGGCCGGGCTGACGTAGACGCGGGGCCGCGGGTCCGGTCCGAACATCTCCTGCCATGCAGTCTCCTCAATCGAGTCGTACAGCATGTGACCGTGATACGGATACATGCGAAACGTAACGTCGTCCCGACCACGGAGACTGCGAATCCAGCCCGTGGTGTCCTCCACGTCCAATAGCCCGTCGACGCCGCCGTGCAGGATCAGTAGGGGCATGGGGAGATCACGAGCCACAAACTCCGGCCGGTACTCGGCGAGATCCAGGTGGTAAGCGGCGCGCGCGCGCAGGTCGAGGGACGGCGCCACGCCGGCGGCCAGCGCCGCCCGTGCCATGGCGCGGGCCCGCAGCCTCGTTTCGAACCGGCGCAAGAAGGCTTCGTCAAGGTGGTCGGAGGGTTCGGACCTCCGTTCAGCATTTCGGATTAGCGCTTCCAACCGCGCTCCACTCGGCGCAGAGACCATGATCAGGCCAGCAAGCCCGGGATCGCGTTGAGCGATGCGCGGCGCGGCGAACCCTCCCAGACTTGCACCCAGCACAAAAATACGCGCCGGATCGATTCGCGGCGTCTCACGCAGCAGCGCCAGCGCCGCCAGCGCGTCGTTCACCAGTTCATCGTCCAGGGTGAAATCCGGCTGGCGCGCGAAAGCCAGCGCGTGCGTCAGCGTGCGCTTGTCATAGCGCAGTACGGCCACGCCCTGGCTCGCCAGCCCCCACGCCAGGTCCCGAAACGTCTTGGTCGCGTCCGAAGTACTGTCGCGATCGGCAAAACGACTCCCATGCACCAGCACCACGGCGGGGAAGGGCCCTGGCCCTCGAGGCACCGTGAGCGTGCCGCCCAGCGCCCAGGGCGCCTGCCCTACGATAACTTCGGTCTCCTCGAAGGCTGCCAGGTTCGCGTAGGGCGGCGGCGGAAACTCCGTTACCGGACCCTCTTCGGTCATGGCCTCGTCGACGCTGAGAAATGTGAAGCGCCCGTCGCGCAGTAGCCTCACCGTGACGTATCCGGCAGCGGCCGGCGTCCCTTCGTCTGCCTGGGTTCGCTCAACCAGGCGCAGCTGGACGTCTAGCGAATCCGAGTAAGGATCGAAACCCAGGATCCGAACGTCGTCTATTTCGTCGAACGTTCGGCTGTCGTCACTGGTCGGAAACCAGCGGTATTTCACCGTGAAATCGCAGAATGAGTCGAGAGGTAGTGCCTCCAGCGCCATCATTCCATAGGCGCGGTGGTAATCCCCGTCCACCATGGCCTGGCCAAGTTCCACGGCGCGTGCCTTCGGATCAAATGCAAACGGCGGCGACTGAAAGTCCGGCGGCGTAAATGTGGCGGTTTCGCAGGGTGGGAGTTCCGGACTGGGCCTGGTGGTCCCCACGACAATTGCTGCAATGGCCACCAGACTCGCGAGACCGGTCAGCGCGGCCGACACTCGACGTCGGAAACGGCCCCGCGGCCATGGCGGGCGAAGCCTCATCCGCCGGGACTCCGTGCCCAGGTGCGCCACAATTGGTCGATGTCAATGCGGTCGTCGCCGGCTTGGACCGTAACGCGATTCGACAGACGAATCCTCCACCGGCGCGCTTGTTTCGAACGCCATACTTCCCTGCCGAGTTGCGGTCGGTCCCTACCTACGCCCACCTGTCGTTCAGGCGTCTGGCAAAGTACGGGCCAACGCACCAAAGCGTCCGCACGGTCATGGTACGGACCGAAGGCGGCGTAACGCGTCGGGAGGGTTGCAGATGCCAGGCGACAAGCTGCGGGCCGCCGTGGTTGGCCTCAACTGGGCCGGCCGGCAGCACGCGAGCACCTACCTTCAGCTTCAGGGCGTCGAGCTAACCGCCGTCTGCGACGTCGACCCGGCCCCGCTTGACCGCGCCAGGCGCCAGTTCCCGACGCTGCGCCGCTACCGCGACCTCGAGCGCATGCTCGACGAGCAGCGCCCCGATCTGCTCAGCATCGCCACGCCAGCCCGCTGGCACGCTCCCCAGACCATTCTGGCCGCAACCCGCTTCCCTCCCCGCGCCATCCTCTGCGAAAAGCCCATGGCCGGCAGCCTGGGCGAGGCTCGCGCCATGCTGGCGGCCTGCCGGCAGCATGGCGTCAAGCTGGCCATCGGCCACATGATGCGCTGGTACACCGTGCACGAGCAGGCACGGGCGCTACTGGCCGAGGGCGCCATCGGCACGCCGCTCGCCGCCACCGTCAGCCTGGAAGAGGGCGGGCTGATGAACAACGGCACGCACGTGCTGAGCTACATGCAATATGTGCTCGGCGACCCCGACCCCGAATGGGTCATCGCCAACGTCCAGCGCCGCAGCGACCGCTACGAGCGCGGCTGGCCCTCCGAAGAGCTTTCAGGTGCTTTAGTGTCACTCGCCGGCGATATCCGCGTGTCGTTCGAGGGCGACATTCCGCCCGATCCGGCCTACGACTGGCAGTACCAGACGGTGACCGGAACCGACGGCGTGCTCATGTGGCCGAGCGCGTTTCTGGCCCCTGACTTCGCCGTTCGCCTCGTGCGCCGTGGCAAAGGAGTGACTGAAACGCCGGCGCCAACACAGACCCTGGACAACGTCTTCCTGCGCGAACTGGACGGCCTGGCTCGCTGGGCGCGCGGCGACGTGGCCGACAACCGCAACGACGCACGCCTGGCCATCAGGAACCAGGAAATCTTGATGGCCATGTACGAATCCGCCCGTACCCACACCCTCGTGCGTCTGCCACTGCGCACGATGGGATCTCCGCTCATCGAAGCAATTGAATCAGGCGAACTCCCCGTCGAGTTTCCCGGGCGTTACGACACTCGCTACGCGGTCGACCGACCGTTACGCGCTCGGTACTAATCCAATCTGACCGAGCGTTCGGAGCGCACGCCGCTCCGTCTGCTAGTCCCTGAACGGGTCAAACGTGTCCGCCCCCGCCATGGCCACCCCAATTGGCCGCAGCCGGTGCGTCACCCGAATCGTTCCAGCGTGCTCCGCCAGCACGTGATCGAGATTCTTATACGCCTCAGGCGCTTCATCGGCCCCGCCGCCGCGTAGCGCGATGCCCTCCTTCCGAAGCGACATTCGCACCGCCGGCCAGTCCACCACGCCGGGCGCCGTCTGCACCCAGCGCTTGCGCTTTCGGTTATAGCGCCGCCGGCCCGCCGCCTGCCGCCGCGACATCACCCGTCCGGCCCCATGCACGGTGCTGTACAGCGCCTGCTTTGAGGCGGGCGAGTCGAGACCCTCCAGGATCACCGACGTCCCGCCCATTGTCGCGCCCACAAACCCCTGCTGCCCCGGAAACGCCGGCGTGGCTCCCTTTCGCACCACCCAGAAGGTCCGCCCGAAGTGCTTTTCCTCCCAGGCAAAGTTGTGGTGGTTGTGCACGGTCAGGTCCGCCTGGGTCCCAATCAGCCTCAGAATCCGCTCCACGACCCAGCGGCGGCCGGCCTGCGCGTAGGCCCCCGCCAACCGCATCGACGATATGTAGGCCTGCCCCAGCTCCGACCGGACCTCAAACAGCACCGGCGGCGCGTCCATGTTGTTTGTGCGCGGCCGGTCGGTGAACTTCCCGCCCTCGGCCATCGCCAGGAAGCCGGTAGCCGTGCGGTGACCAAAGCCGCGGCTGCCAAAGTGCACGCCAATCCAGAGCCGATCCTTCTGATCGGCAAAGAGGTCCACGTAGTGGTTCCCCGCGCCGACCGTGCCCAGCTGCCCCTCGGCCAGCTTCAGCAGTCTTCGTTGCGGTGCGAAGTCGGCCTTGCGGATGCGCTCCAGCACGGGATCGTCCGCGTGCTCGCGGTTGATGCGACCAATCCCAAAGCTGATCGTGTGCACGATCTCGTCCATCACCGACGCGGTGTCGACCTTGGAGGCCCGCAGCGGGGTGCGCACCGCCAGGTTCCCGCAGCCGATGTCGTAGCCCACGCCCGACGGTGAGACGTGCCGAGGGTATGCGATCGCCGCGCCAATTGGCGCCGAATACCCCACGTGGTGGTCGGCGCAAAGCACGCCGTACGTAGCCTGCCGCAGGCAGCGATTTAGCTGCGCCATGGCACGCGGATCGCCCTGCCCAAAGATGTGCACGCGTGGCTTGCTCATCCCTTAAGCCTACGCCCGGATATGCTTGGGTGGCAGCGCGGACATTCTGGATTTATCGGGAGAGCGCCAATGAGCACCGACACAAACGGCTTGCACACACTGTCGCGCGGGCAAGTCGAGCAGTTCCGCCGCGACGGCTTTCTGGTCGTAGAGAATCTGCTGTCCGAGGATGACATGACGGCTGTGCGGGATCGCGCCGACCTAATTGCCGGCGGTCGCGCGGCGCATGTTCCGGACGACTGCGTGCAAGTCGAGCCTGGCCTACGCGACGGCCCGCTCCCCGAAGACCGCGCCCTCGCCGTCCGCAAGATCTACAAGGTGGCGCACTACGACGACGTCATGCTGGCGCACGTGCGCAACCCCAACCTGGTGGATGTCATCGCCGACCTGCTGGGCAGCGACGACATCAAGCTATACCTCGATCAGATCCTCATGAAGCCAGCCTTCCACGGTTCCGCCCAAGCCTGGCATCAGGACTCCGGGTCCTGGCGCGACATGTTTCCCATGGACCTGGTCACGGCCTGGTGCGCCCTGGACGACGCCACCATCGCCAACGGCTGCCTGTGGATGGCGCCGGGTACGCACCGCTGGGGCATGATTCCAAAGCACCTCCAGTCGGATCTTCAGACCTCCTTCGTCGGCCACTTCGAGCCGGTGCCCGTGGAGATCCCTGCTGGCGGCGTGAGCTTTCACCACAGTCTGGTCTTCCACTCCAGCCGTCCGAACACCACGCCCTACCGAAGGCGCGGCTCTGCCGTGCACTACATGCGCGCGGCAACGATCAAGGACGAGAGCGTGACCGATGCACCCAAGGTGCCTCCGTTCATCCAGGTGCGCGGTCAGTCCTTCCCAGGCTGCGTCTAGCGCTCAGGCGGAAAGGCGCGCATGGAGATCGCGCTGCTCGGATCCAGCGGCATCCGGGTCTCGCGCGTCGGCCTGGGCTGCGGCTTCCGCAACCAGACCGACCAGCGCATCATGGAAACCGCCATCAGGCGCGCAATCGAACGCGGCGTCACGCTCCTCGATTGCTCCAACTTCTACGGCAAGACGCCGGACACGCCCTACGGCGGCGCCTCCGAACTGGCCCTCGGACGCGCCATCGCCGGCTGCCGCGACGACGTAGTCATCACCTCGAAAGTCGGCTGTCCCATCGGACCGGGCCCAAACGATCTCGGCGGCTCGCAAATGCACATCATGCGCGAGATCGACCGCAGCCTTCGACGCCTCCAAACCGACCACGTCGATATCTACATCGTCCACTGGCGAGACCCGGACACGGCCTTGGAGGAGACCGTCAGCGCCATGCTGGACGTAATTCGCCAGGGCAAGGCCCGCGCCTGGGGCATGTCAGGTTTTTCCGCCTGGGAGTCCTGCAAGGCGCTCATGATTGCCGAGCGCCTCGGCGGTCCACGCCCGGCCATGATCATGCATCCCTACAACCTGCTCGATCGCACGCCCGAGGTCGAAGTGCTGCACTTCTGCCGCGAGGAACGCGTGGGCTTCTTCGCCTACAGTCCCCTGGCCGTCGGCCTCCTGACCGGCTTTTATCGCCCGGGCCGCCCGCCGCCGCCCGGCTCGGTGATGGCGGCGCCGGCCCGGCGCGCCGACTACGACCAAACCTTCCGCGGGCGAGCCTTTGAAGTGCTGTCCGCCATCGAACGCATCGCCGCCGCCCGCGCCTGCGCCCCCACCCACGTAGCCATCAACTGGGTCCTGTCGAATTCCGACGTCTCCGTGGCCCTCATGGGCGTCGACACGCCCGACCAGGTCGACGCCAACCTCAATGCCCTGACCTGGAAGCTCAGCACCGAAGAACGCCAGTTGCTCGATCGCATCTCGAAGAGTCCTGGATCGCTGGCGTAGTAACCGGCTGGGTAAACGGCGGCTAATTCACACCCACGATTCCACTCAGCGGTTGGTATGTCGGCCGGCCATCTCGAAGTGTCACTTGCAAGATGGGAATGACTCGCCGCGCGCGCAGCTTGCGGTTGTCCTCAAAGCGCTCAGCTACGTTCAGCGTTAGCACATAGGCGCCGTTGACCAGCGGGCTGGACTGCTCCAGCGGAGCCTTGCCATTCAGTGTGAGGCGGGCGGCATCGAATTCAAAACGATCGGTAAACCGCGCCTTGGACAGTTCGATTGGGCCGAGCCACCACGCGACCGATTGCGTCGGCGATGAGGCGTCAATCAGTCCATCCGAACGCGCGGGATACAGACGCAATTCAGTCCCGCCCGGTACGGGCGTTTCCTCCGGGTTTCGGTACCACACGTGAAAGACGCCAATCCCCTCGCTCACGCCGCCGTCGAACGCCAGCCCTGCTGAAGCCGGCACGGCAAGCCGGGTATCCGATCGGCGCGGCCGAACCTGGACGAAGGGAGGGACATCGCTCCCTTCCCAGGTCACCAGCAACGCGTCGCAACTCACGCTGGCGATCAGCATGGTTTGGGGCAGGCCGGTGAGCCCCAACTCGCGGTCCCCAACCACCAGAACATCACCGGGCTCGCCAATGACCTGGACTTCGCAGCCCGCATCCACGCGGCTGTGGTGTTCGGCAATGTCGCCCGGTGGAGGTTGCGGTTCCGGCCCGGGTCGCCATGTTCGGCTCCAGGCGTCATCCACCGTGGAATACGCACGCAGGCCATGTCCCTGCCAGATCGCGTCATCGAGGCCTTGGCCCAATGCCAGCGGTACATGCGCGGCATGGAGAATCACCAGACCCGGCTGGATGCTGGACCCGGGTTCCTGATAGCCAGCCCGAATGTTCGTGCGCGGCATGTAGGTATCGGGACCTGCGATCTCGTGCTCGGGCGCGAAAGTCAGAAGCACGGTCTGACGCTGCGGGAACGTCGGAAAACCCGAGACCGTGCGGGTTGGCGCCTGGCGGCCCAGCGTCGCCAGGTGTCGAAAGCTCGCCGGGTCGGGTGCCTCGCGCCCCGCGCCAGGCTGAATCTCATAGATCGTCAGTGGGTCACCGCTGGCGCTGATTTGGCTGGTCAGGAGTCGAAATTGCCTGGGGTCGTCCAGCGCTGCCTGCGCCTGGGCGTCCAGACTGCTGAGAAGCGCTGGCGTCACATAGAGGTGGGTGACCTCCAATTCCTCCAGGTCGACTCGAGTTAGGAACTTGAGCGCGTCCAGGTGCAAGGGCGTCGGTAGCGGGTTGAAGAGTGCCAGGCGACGGCCGGATTGCGGTGAGGCGCGACCGGTCGCCGTTGAAACGAGGGGGGCGTTCTCCGCAAGCACTCGCGCATCGGTCGGCAGTTCATGCCGCATCCAGTCCAGCGCCCGCCACTCGTCGCGCAACGAGGCAGCAAAGCTGGTCTGATTGGCGTAATTCACCTCAGGGTCTTGCACGAGTGGATAGCCGAGATAGACGCCCTGCGTAGCAATGTCCACGCCGCTGACCAGCCGTGGTGCAGCCGTAGGCGCCGCGATCAGTGCCACGAGGGCCACGCCACCGACGGCCCTGGCTGCGACGGGTCGCGCCCGGCGTACCAGCGCTCCCAGGGCGGCAACGGCGCCGAGTGCCGCGAGGGTGTACGGAATCCCCAGCAGGCGCGTGTCGACTCCCGTCACCTCGAAGTCCAGCACCTGACGAACGACAAGGCCGCCAACGGCGGTGGCAGCCAGAAAGCCAAGGCCCCGTGACCGCAACGCCAGCGCCATGAGAGTCAGTCCCACCACCAGCGGCAGTGGTCCCAGGTGCAGGTTCAGACCGGCGTCGGGTGACAGGGCGCCGGGGTCCAGCACGCTGCTGTCGGGCGAGAAGCCCAGTCGCGTTCCGGCCCCGCCGGGGTTGCGAAACAGCGCATCGGTGAGCGCGCCGCCGCCCAGTGCGGCCAGCAACACGCCGCCGCCTACGGCCACACTGAACGTCCCACGCTCGCGCCAGGTCCATCGCAAATATGAAGCGCCGAGATAGAGAACGGTCCCGACGGCGCCAATCATGAAGGCGGCCGTCTCCGCGAGTGGTAAGAGCCCGAGGGCGACGCCTAAGACCAGGGCGTGCCGACGGCGCCGTCCGGCGTGAAGCGTGGCCGCCATGATGATCAAGATGGTCATGCCGAGTGCGAAGTGCGGCAGGTTGAGCAGCGTCGGTCCCATGCGTTGGAAAAGCGCGGCCTCGGTGGAGACGCCGAACCCGAGCAGCAGGTCGCCCAGACCGTTGGCGGCGGTCAGGTCGCCAACGGCGGTCGGCAACCCAGCGGCAATCTGCGAATCCGCGAAAGCCGCGATGAGCCCTACGCACAACGCCGCCACGCGCGATGCGCCAAAGTCCAGCGCCGCGGCAGCCGCCGTGATGGGAAAGATCACCGCCAGCAGCGGCGTCACGAAAAAGAAGGCAGTCCACGGAGCGATCCCGCCCACGTTCATCAGCGAAACCGCCAAGAGATCCGAGCCGTAGTGATAGGCCGCGCCGAACGTCGGGGAAACGGGCGATATGGGCGGAAAGAATCCCCGAGCCATGGTGGCCGCCAACGGCAGGTGCCACTGCTCGTCGGTAAACAGCACGTGCGTCCGGTTGGCAAGCGCCACGTACCCCAGGCCGGCGGTCAGCAAAGCGCCGGTGGCTAACCAAGCCCAGGTGGACCATGGCCAGGCCGGACGCCGCCTCGGGCCCCGGATGCGAGTTGCCACCAGCCCTGCCACGCCCAGCGCCGCGGCTACGCCCAGCCAGCTCCCCACCGCGCCGGGCGCCGCCCAGGCGAACAGATTGGCTGTGAGTAGATGCAGCCCGACGCCCATGATCGGCGTGTAGCCGATCCACACGTGCCGTGGCCGTGCGCCGAACACAGCCCAGGAAATCGGCACGCCGCTCGCAACCACGAGCGCCAGAACCAGCACGGCCCTGACGAGGCCAGGCCAAACAGGCTCGGCTGGATTCAGGAACACAGGGCCGTCGGCCGTCGCCTGATCGGTACGTGTTTCACGAGCGCGCGTGCCCGTGGGCTTGCCGGATGAGGGCCGTGAGCGCGCTCCTGAGATCGGCGTTGAGAGGGGTGATCTTGATGTGTCGCACGGACGTGCCCGCGCCTTGCAGCACGCCGGCTGGATCGTCCAGGGCCGCGCCTCGGTCGAACCCCAATGTGACGTGCGCTGTCACCGGCCAGACCCGGCGGAACTGCCGCGCGGCCCGAAGGTGGTACACGCGGTGCTTGGCTTCGTGCCGCTCTTCGGCACCTGGCGCGGCCGCCTGGACAAGCCGGCTAAGCTCCGAGGTCAAGGTCGGGAAATCGGGCGCTGGCATCATCTCCGCCGACCTTACGGCGCGTCCGTTGCACCCCGGCCGGGCAGCGCTCGCGGGTCATCCCAGGGCTGCCGCGCGCCGTAGAAGGTTGGTGCGTACGAGGTGGCGTAGAGCGGCTTGCGCAGGCTTCCTACCGTTGGGCCGAAGCGATCCTGGCTGTACGGTTGTGGAATCGGCGTGCCGAGCAGTGCTTCGAGGCGCGACTTGCGGTCACCGACGACCTCCGGATGCAGATCGTGGATGTTGTGACGCTCCTCGCGGTCTGTGGACAGGTCATACAGCTCGGGATTCGGATCCTCGAAATCCCAACCCGTGGCGTAGACCCAGCGCTCATCGCGAACTGAGACCCGACCGGCCCAGGCCGTCGTGACGTAGGGGCGCAGGGACGCTCGCTCACCGGTCGCCAGTGCCCAGACGCTCTGCCCGTCCATCGTCTTAGGTGCCTCGGGAATACCAGCCAAATCGAGAATCGTGGGGCCCAGGTCGTAGTTCTGCACCCAGGCCTCGATGTTACGGTCGTGATAGCGCGCGTCGGGATGCCGGATTGTCAGGTTCTGTTGCGTGTTGAACGGATGCAGTTCGGTATTCCGCTTGCCCCAGCCGGTGTGATCGGCCAATTCCGTGCCGTGGTCGGTAAAAAAGACAACGGCGGTATCGTCCAGCAGCTTCAGCGCTTGCAGCTCGTCAAGCAGCTGTCCCGCGTGGGTGTCCGTAAACGTCACCACCCCCTTGTAGCAGGCCGTGTAGTAGTCGATGAAGTCGGCCGAAGTGACGTCCAAATCCGCGCCTTGCATATCTGAAGAGAACGACGGATGCAGGATGTGGCGCGGCTGCTGATAGATCGGGCCTTTCCAGGTGTCGTTGTAACGCCGCACGTAGCTAAGCGGTGGATCGAACACCTCGTGCGGCTCGAAGCAGTCGATCCACAGGAAGAACGGCGCATTGCGCGCGTTGTCGCGCAGCCAGCGGCGCGCCGACGCAAAAACCTGCGCGCCGGGCCAGTCCGTCTCCTCGCGCCGGTCGCGCGCGTTGTGCAGATGCTGCAGGAACGAGCTCTCGCCCTCCAGGGAAGTTGCCGAGGCCTCCGGCACGGCCGGTTCGTACGCGCCGAAATAGTCTTTGAACAACTCGCGGATCAGCTCCCAAGAGCCGGTCCGCCAGCCGTCGCCGCTCGCCCCTCGAATGTGCTCCCACGTCATGAACCCGCGGTGCTGGTTCATGTTGGGTTTGAACAGATGCGGAGTGTCCGCGATCAGGCCGGTGGCGTAGCCCTGCTCCAGCAGGATCTCGGCGATCGTAGGGTATTCGTCAGGAATCTCATGCCAGCCGTAATACCCGTGGGCGTAGGGAAATCCACGCCTGCCGGTGAAGCAGCCGTTGCGTACTTGGATCGTCTGGCCGGGCTCGGTAAAGCAGCGATTGAAGCGCACCGATTCGGCCGCCAGCGCGTCCAGCGCCGGGGTGGCAATGCTGCTGAACTTCTTGCCGGGGCCGACGATATCGGCGCGGAACGTGTCGAGACAGATCACGACGATGTTCAGGCGGTCCATGACGACGCCCCACTTTCAGATCGGCGGCAAAGACGCGTCGGATCCGCCGGCCACCGCACGTGCCGCTATGGCAAGTCTGCCTGACCATTGGCCAGGCGATGCGGCAATGCGCTCCACGCCTTCGGCCAGAAGTTAGCTGGTCGCTCCAGCAGCCAATCGACGCGCGACGGGATATCCGTCGGGTCACTCGCTTGAAACGTCTGGTGGCGAGGGGCGGAATCGAACCGCCGACACATGGATTTTCAGTCCACTGCTCTACCGACTGAGCTACCTCGCCGGGGCCTGCGTTTAACCGGGCCAGGTGGGCAGTGCAGGGCTCGAACCTGCGACCTCTACGGTGTAAACGTAGCGCTCTGCCAGCTGAGCTAACCGCCCGTCGGCAGGCCCCGCGACCCGGGCGCGGGGCATCCTACCCCAACGGTAGGACAGCTGGTGAGTGCATGGCGGGCGGCCTCGGCCTGAGGAAACGGAGGCTCCCTACGCAGCCACCACACGCTACAGCCCACCCAACACACGGAAACCTGGCTCATCGCCGCGGCCGGTCCGCGGTCCCCGCTGACCCCAGAAGGAAACGGGCAGTCGGCAACCGCGGACTAAGGCGCCTAGGACCCGCCGCCGCCCGAACCTATGCCGGGAGTCCCCAGGATTACCGGCAATCCCGTTTCCGGGTTGGTCGGTACGTACACCACGCTGCCCGAATCAATCTCGCGCAACGATTGAATGTACTTGTCCTGCAGGACCGCCGCCGTGAGCGATTCGTTGATCAGTCTGTTGGCCTGAGCGATACCAGTTGCTTCTTCCACTCGTCGCTGGGCTTCCTGTTCCGCTTCTTGGACCTGGAACCGCCGCGTTTCGATCGCCTGCTCCGCGGCTAGCTTTCGCTCGATCGCTGTGGTGATCTGCTGGGGCAGCGACACGTCGCGCAGCAGCACGTTCTCAACCAGCACGCCGCGTTCGGACAGAATGTCTTGCAACTGGATCTCGATTTTCTCGGCGACCTCGGTGCGTGCCGTCGTGTACAAAGCCTCCGCCTGGAACTCACCGACGACGTCACGAATCGCGTCGCGGATAGCGGGACGGACCACGATCTCAACGTAGTTCGGACCTATCTTCTGAAAGACATCGGGCGCATCCGCGAACTGCAGGCGGTACAGCGTCGTGATGTCCAACCCGACCGACAGACCCTCGGAGGTCAGCGTGCGCACCGTCTGATCCGTTGCGCTCGGGCTGGCGTCCTCGGAGCGCGAACTCATGGTGAGCTGCTGCGTCCGCACGCTCAGGGTCTCCAAACTGGCCCATGGGGCCTTAACCAACAGGCCCTCGGGCCGTGGCGTGGGGTCCACCACGCCAAAGGTGTGCAGCACGCCGACTTCACCGACGTCAACGAACCGCACGCTGAACAGCCCCAGCACAATGACCGCGGCAATGGCGATCACAATCGTGCCGACGGCGGTGTTTCCGTATCTATTTGTGGCCATGAACAGTGGTTCCTATGACGCGGGGTGCCGGTGCGCGGCTGTTCTCCCGGATCGAGTTGCTGATTCGGACGGTTTGCTTACTCCGTTGATACCATCCATGCCGCGCGGATACAAGGACAGACGGCACATGGGTCCGCCATGCAGCCGGGTCGCGAGGGGAGCCACGGTGTGACGACGAGGCATTTGCTTTCGCGCCGGCGCCTGTTGGCGCTGGTCGGAAGTGCCGGAGCACTAGCCGCCTGCGGCGAAGCGGATGCACCCCCGCTCACGCCCACCCCGCCCACCCCGACGGTGCCCGCCTCCACGGATACCGCCGTGGACGCGCCGCGACCAACGACCGCCTCGCCGCCGCCCGCAGCCTCCGAGCCTCCGCCGACGGCCTCGCCCACACCGGAGCGCGTCACCCCGCCGCCGGCGGTCGACGACGGGCTACGCCGGCTCGACGGCTATGGCTTCCAGGCGCATCTCTACAACCAGGACCGCCGCCTGATCGTGGATCGCACGATCGAGGCCGGCTTCGATTGGCTGAAGCAGCAAGTCGAGTGGCGCCAGACGGAACCGATCGAAAAAGGCGGCTTCGACTGGCGTGAGCTCGACAAAGTCGTGGCTGCCGTCGGCAGCGCGGGACTGAAGCTGCTGCTGAGCGTGGTGCGGGCGCCCGAGTGGGCGCTCGGCGACCGGCCGCACGGCCCGCCTGCGGACCCGCTGGACTTTCGTGACTTCATGCAGGCCCTGGCCGGACGTTACCGCGGACACGTGCAGGCCTACGAGCTATGGAACGAAGCCAACCTTGCGCGTGAGTGGGGCTATGGACGCATTGACGCCGGTGAATTTGTCGAGTTGATGCTGGCCGGTCACCAGGGCGTCAAGGCCGGTGATCCCGAGGCGATCACCGTGGGCGGCGCGTTGACCCCGGCCGGCGACGTGGACATCCCCGACCAGCAAGTGCAGGCCGTCGACGACGTGCGCTTCCTCGAACAGATCTACGCCTACCGGGACGGAATCGCGCGCGACGCCTTCGATGCCTGGGGTGTGCACCCCGGTGGGTTCAACAACGCCCCGACGCAGGAGATCGGCAGCGAGCGGGGCGCCGGCTGGAACGGCCATGGCAGCTTCTATTTCCAGCGCTTCACCCAACACCGCGCCGTCATGGAGGCGAACGGCGACGGCGACAAACCCATGTGGCTCACCGAGATGGGCTGGTCAACCGCCAACGCCGATCCGGCCTACGGGTTTGGGGCGGACAATTCCGACGAAGACCAGGCCCAGTTCCTGGTCGACGCCTTTCAGCTCATCCGGGAAACCGCCCCGTACATCACCCACGCCTTCGTCTGGAACTTGAATTTCCAGTCGGTCGTCGGCCCGCAGGATGAGAAGTTCGCGTTTGGCGTGCTGCGCCCCGATGGCTCTCCCCGACCGGCCTTTACGGCGTTGCAGGAGATGACCAAGGGCTCCGCGACACGCCCCATCCTGGCTTAGGTTTCCGAGACCTCTCCACCTTGGCGAGGCGGAGCGGCGCGCGTCAGCGCGCTGTCACGCCTACAGGAAGAAGTCGGCGTTGATCTGGGTCCACTCGTCCCACTCTTCCGGCACGTCGAAGTCCGGGAAGATGGCTGTCACCGGGCACACTGGCTCGCAGGCGCCGCAGTCGATGCACTCTACGGGATCGATGTAGTAGGTCTCGGCTTCGTCGGTGGTATGGATACAGTCCACCGGGCACACATCGACGCATGAGGCGTCCTTGGTGCCTATGCACGGCTCGCAGATCACATACGTCATCGACGAAGGCTCCCCTTGGTAGGACAGTAGCGAACGCAGAAATGTGCCGAGGCGGAAGTCCGCTTCGGCTGCCAAATCCTATCGCGTATGCCAGGGTGGGCAAAGCGATAACGTCGGGTCATTCGCTGGTCCCTGGCAGACTCCAGCGCACCAGGCCGTGCTCGACCGGATCCGTCAGATGGGGATGCCTGGGCACCACGCGCACCGCTATGCCCATTCGGCCGCTCTGACGCAGCGGCACCGTGGACTCGAACCAGAGCGAGCCGTCGTCGCCCGGCTCTATCGGCGTGGCGTCGAACGTCGCGCCCCCGTCCACCGCGCCGTCGCTGCGCACCCGACCGACGTAGACCTGCACCGACAACTCGTCGGCATGCAAGCCGTTCAGCGCCACCCTCGCCCGCACGGGCAACGCGGACCCCACGTCCACTTCCTGCCCGCCTGCCAGCCCCACGTCCAGAATCTGCACGGAATCCCACTGCGAGCGGACTCGTGCCAGCCAGTCGGCCAGCGAGCGCGCGGACGCCCCGCTGTCGCTGGCTAGGGCGCGCTGTAGGTCGTTGGCCGGCAGATAAAACTGGTCCGTGTACTGCCGCATCATGCGGTGGGCGCCGAAGTCCGCCAGCGCCATCACCATTGATGCCTTGGCGCGCTCGATCCAGCGCGTCGGCGTCCCGTCAAGCCCTAGGTAGTAGAACAGCGGAACAACCGAGCGTTCCAACAGCCGATAGACTGCCGAGGAGTCGTTCGCGTCGCGCTGCGGATCGTTGACGTCGTCATCCGCGCGCCCGATGGCCCAGCCAATGTGAGGGGCGTAGGCTTCGGCCCACCACCCGTCCAGCACGCTCACGTTGAGGACGCCATTGGCCGCGGCCTTCATGCCGCTGGTCCCACTGGCCTCCTGCGGCCGCACCGGCTGGTTCAGCCAGACGTCGCACCCTTGCACCAGGTCGCGGGCCAGGTCCATGTCGTAGTCCTCCACGAACACAACCCGCCCCACGAAGTCCGGGTCGCGACTCAAGTCGTGAATCTCGCGCACCAGGTCCTTGGCCATCGTGTCCTCGGGATGCGCCTTGCCCGCGAAGATGATCTGCAAAGGGCGACGCGCGTTGGTCACCAGCGCGCGCAGCCGCTCCAGGTCGTGGAGCAACAGCGTGGGCCGCTTGTAGAGCGCGATCCGTCGCGCATAGCCGACGGTCAGGGCGTTTGGCTGAAGCGCCGCGCTGGCGTCGGCCAGCTCGGCGCCCGATCCCCAGCGCCGTTCCACCGCGGCTCGCAGACGGCGACGCACGTTGGCCACCAAGCGCTCGCGCCGCCGGGTATGCACGCGCCACAGTTCGTCGTCTGGGATGGCGTCGAGGCCCTCCCGAATTGCGTCCCGATCGGAAAGCAGCGCCCACTCCGGGCCCAGGTACCGTCCCAGCAGTTCCGCCAGGTCGCGCGACACCCACGTGGGCAGATGCACCCCGTTCGTCACGTGCTGGATGGGCACTTCGGACCAGGGAACCCCATGCCAGAGCGACTGCCACATGCGCCGGGTAACCTCGCCATGCAGCTTTGAGACGCCGTTGCGCCACGCGGTGCCGCGCAGGGCCAGGATGGTCATGCAGAACGGCGACGACGGATCCCCGCCCGGATAGCGGCCAATCCCCGTGATTCGGTCCGTCTCGATACCGGATTCAGCCAGGTACGTGCCCAGGTGATGGGCAACTTGGTGCGGGTGAAACTCGTCGTGACCGGCGGCCACCGGCGTGTGCGTCGTGAACACCGCGCCGGCGCGCACCGTTTCCAGCGCCGCCTCGAACGACAGGTCCGTGCCCTCCCGCAACTCGCGCAGACGCTCGATCAGCGCGAAAGCGCTGTGCCCCTCGTTCAGATGCAGCACCGAGGGGTTCACACCCGCCGCTCGCAACGCGCGCATCCCTCCGATGCCTAGCAGGATTTCCTGCCGTATGCGCACGTCGGAATCGCCCTGGTAGAGCTTCGCGGTGAGTTCGCGGTCCTCGGGCTCGTTGCCGGGCACGTTGGCGTCCAGCAGCAACACGGGGCAACGTCCCACGTTCATCCGCCACACGCGAGCTTCCACACGCCGATCCGTGATCGGAACGCTCACCGTCAGCGGCGCTCCGTCGGGTGTGGTCAGCATGGTGACGGGCTGGCTGTAGAAGTCGGTCTCCGGGTGCAGTTCCCGTTGCCCGCCCGATGGATCGATCGTCTGGCGGAAGTAGCCCTGCTGGTACAGCATCCCCACGGCCACCACCGGCACGCCCAGGTCGCTGGCGGCCTTCACGTGATCGCCCGCCAGCACGCCCAGCCCGCCCGAATACAGCGGCACCGATTCGGTGATCCCGTACTCCATCGAGAAGTACGCGACCGTCAGCTCATGCGCCTGCGGGAACCTGGCCGAGAACCAGGAGCGCGTCTCCAGGTAGCGCCGCCGCCGTTCCACCACCCGCTGCAGGTCGTGGACGAAGGTCGAATCCGCGGCCCGCGCCGCCAGCTGGTCCGACGTAACGTGCCCCAGCAGCGCCACCGGGTTGTGCTGGGTTGCCTGCCAGGCATCCGGATCGATGCGCCGAAAGATGTCCTGGGCCCCTGGATTCCAGGCCCACCACAGGTCATAGGCCAGATCGCGCAGCCCGCGCAGTTCGTCTGGAATCGCCGGACGCACGGTGATGACATGGTTCGGCTGCACGTGCGTCATGAATGCTGTCCGATTCCCAAGTCGCGGCGTCCGAGTATGGCGGCCTAGGCTGCCATCACCCACAGGTTGCTGGCGACGCGCTCATCCACCACCACCGTCTCGCCGTCCAACTCCAGGACCAGGCTGCCTGAAGGCGTGATCTCGCGGACTGTCGTGACGTGCCCGGGCACCAGTTGCTTGTCCTCGAAATAGTGCAGCAACTCCGCGTCGTCCTCGGCTGGCTCGGAGAGGCGCACAATTCGCACCGCTTGGCCCGGCTTGGCCTGGCTCAGGCTGAATAACTGCGTCACGTCCGTCTCTGGGTAGTTGCCGGGAATTGGCAACCCGTGCGGACACGTGGCCGGGTGTCCGAGCGAGGCCGAAATCCGTTCCGTCAGTTCTTCCGAGACCGAGTGCTCCAAACGGTCGGCTTCTTCATGCACCTCGGCCCAGCCCATGCCCAGGGTGCGGATCAGCCAGTGTTCGATCAGGCGATGGCGCCGCGCTAGGCGCTCGGCCACCCTCTCGCCGCCCAGCGTCAGGAACACTTGGCGCCGGCCATCAATCCATACGTGCCCGTCACGGATCATGCGGTCCAGGGTCGCCGACACGGTTGGCGCCGCCACGTGAAGTCGTTCGGCCAGCCGGGCGTTGATCACCGATTCCGCCTCGGCCCGCATTCCGTAGATAGCGAGCAGATAGTCTTCGGTCGTACTGGTTAGCGGCATGAGGCTCAATTCTGCCACGGGCCGCGAACCTGGCCCCCGGGTTAGCCGGCGACTCTGGGAAAGGCCACCACGTCCCCGCGAAGCTGCACCCGTACCCGTGCCCCGCGCTGGAACGTAAACGTCGGACCCACCCGTGACGACAGCCGCAGGCCGGAGTCGAACCGCAGGTTGATCATCTGATCGTGGCCAAAGAAGCTCCGTCCAACCTGAACGGCCTGTCCGCCCTGGTCCTCGGTCAGCTGCAGGGCTTCCGGCCGAATCAGCACGTCGGCCGGACCGTAGATGTCGTCCACCACGGAAATTGTTCCCAGGTCGCACACCACGGCCCCTCCGATGGCGCGGCCGTTGATCACGTTAATGTCGCCAACGAACTCGGCAACCTGCCGCGAGGCCGGTCGGCGGTAGATCTCGGCGGGCGCGGCCTGCTGCAGGATGCGGCCGTCCATCATCACCGCCACCTCGTCGGCCAGGCTCAGCGCCTCTTCTTGGTCGTGCGTCACGATGATGGCCGTCGCGTTGGCCGCGCGCAGCACGCGCCGCACTTCCCGTCGCACACCCTCCCGCAGCGCGGGATCCAGGTTGGAAAACGGCTCGTCCAGCATGATCAATTGCGGACCCGGGGCCAGCGCCCGAGCCAAGGCCACGCGCTGCTGCTGACCGCCCGAAAGTTCGTGCGGCATCCGCGCGCCCAGGCCGTCCAGACCCACCTGGCCCAGCAAGTCCTCCACACGCGCACCGCGGTCCGGTCCGCGCGGCAGTCCAAACGCCACGTTGTCCGCCACGCTCAGGTGCGGGAACAGCGCGTATTCCTGGAACACCAGCCCGACCTGCCGCCGTTCCGGCGGCACGTGCACCGACGGGTCTTCCACAACGCGCCCAGCCACCTCAATGGCGCCCGCATGCGGGCGGTCCAGCCCCGCAATCAGTCGCAGCAACGTGGTCTTGCCGCATCCGCTCGGGCCCAGCAGGGCCAGCAGCGTGCCAGCTTCAACTTCAAGTGAGGCGTTGTTCACGGCGGTCACGCCCGCAAACCGCCTGGTCAGGTTCGTGCAGCGCAGTGCCAGGCTCATACGCGAATGCCTGGAGTCTTGACAGCGTCGATCACGGCCAATTCGTGCAGGTGTCTGGGCGTGTCGCGGACGGGTTAGTCCATGCTAACGCGGATATTCGCATAGCCTAATGTGCGAAGCTGGCGCCGCGTCCGATCCGAATTCGCTGCGACCCTAGCTCTCGCCGGTCGGCCTATGTCGGAAGGCCACGTCCGAGTCGATCGACCGCACGTGCAAGTCCCGCTGCGGGAACGGAATCTCGATGTCGTGCTCGCGGAAACTCTCATCGATCGTGAAGTGCAGGTCGCTCAACGCCTCGAACCGCTCGCTGATGTCGGCCACGTACGCCAGCACCCGAAAGTTCAACGACGAGTCCCCAAACTCCATAAAGAATATGCGCGGCTCGGGGTCTTCCAGCACCAGTTCGTGCTCTGTCACGGCCTCCCGGATCAGCCGCTCCACCAGCCGCGTGTCCGAGCCGTAGGCCACGCCCACAACAAAGTCCACCCGCACGCGTCGGTCGTCAAGCGTCCAGTTGTTCACCACGCTGGAGATCAGATCGCCGTTCGGCACGATGGCCTGGGTCTGATCGAACTTTCGCAGCGTCGTGGCCCGGATGCCCACCCGCTCCACCGTGCCCAGCTCGCCCGCCACGCTTACCACGTCGCCAACCTTGATCGGACGCTCCACCAGCAAAATCACGCCCGAAACGAAGTTGTTGGCGATGTTCTGCAGGCCGAAGCCCATGCCCACGCCCAGGGCGCCAAACAAGACCAGCACGGCGTCCAGCTGGAAGCCCACCGACCGCAGGCCGATGAACCATCCCATGAAGATGATCGTGTACCGCGCCAGGTTGCCGATGACGTGCAGGACGCCCTCGGGAATCTCGTCGACTCGGTTGCCGATCTGCTTCTCCAGCACCCAGCGCACCCGGCCGGCCACAAACCACGTCACCGCGAAGATCAAGACCAGCACGATCAGGCTCAGCGGCGTTACCGGATCCGCACCCAGGCTGAACAGCGGCGCGTTGAAGGCGTCCCATACAGCGACCCAGATCTCCATCAAACACCTCCGCCGCGCGGCTCACCACCGGCCCCTGCGTCGCTTCCCCCTCGCCGTTCGGCGAGCGGGCCGAGGTGAAGTTGGCTGCTCACCCCAGCAATCAAGCCCCGGCCAAGCAATCCGACCGCACCGCAACCGTCCACAAGACGCACCCGCAGAACCTCTAGCTCCCCGGAATCAACGCCGACCGCGTGATGTAGCCCTTGTCCTGCTGCTCCATCGCGTGGTCGATCTGCGACAGCGGGAACTGATGCGACAGGATGCGGTCGAACGGCAGCTGGTCCTTGTAGTCCACCAGGAAGTTCAGCGCGTTCCGCAGGTCCTGGGCCTTGTAGTGCGCGATCCCGATCACCGAGATGCTCTTGAACACGATCACCGACGGGTCGAAGTCGGTGTCCCACCCCACGTTGATGTTGCCGATCTCCAGGTAGCGCCCGCCGTGCGCCGTCATGTCCAGGCCCTCGCGAACCACACCCGGGTGGCCCACCAGTTCCAGCGTCACGTCGGTTCCCAGGCCGTCGGTCAGATCTCGAACCGCGTCCGCGCGCTCCTCGGGCGTCTCGTACTCGCGGATGTCGACGACTTCGTCCGCGCCGAACTCCTTGATCAGGTCCAGCCGTTCGTCCACGCCGTCAATGGCAATGATCTTGGAGGCCCCACGGGCTTTTGCTATGCCGGCGGCATATACGCCCAGTCCACCGGCCCCCTGGATCGCCACGGTTTCGCCGAACGACAGCCCCGCGCGATCCAGACCCGAAATCACCTGCGACAGCGCGCAGTTGATACCGGCAACCTCCAGGTCCGACAGCATGTCCGGCACCTTGAACATCGCGTGCTTGGGGTGCAGGTAGTAGTACTCCGCAAACGTGCCCCGAAAGTGCGGCCATACGTCCGCGCTCTGGGTCCGGTCGAACTGCCGCGTCGGACAGGCGTAGGTGTGGCCCTTCAGGCAGGTCGGGCACTGCATGCACGGGTAGAAGTACTGGAAGACCACCCGGTCCCCTTCGCTCAGGGGAGCGCCCAACGTGTCCGTGCTGACGCCCGTGCCCAGCTTGTGGATCTTGCCAGTGCCTTCGTGCCCCAGCGCCATGGGTGTGGGACGGCCCATCTTCACGACGTCGATGTCGCCCCGCCAGTAATGCAGGTCCGAGCCGCACACGTTCGCCATGCTCATCGCCAGCACGGCCGCCCCCGGCCCCGGGTCCGGTACCGGGTATTCCCGCAAGTCGAACGGTTGGTTCAATCCAAGATAGGTTGCGGCAATGCCGGTCTCAGCCATGTGTCTCGCTCCGATTGGCCCGGTCACGCTGGGCGATGTCACCGAAGCGTATCCTAAGGCGTGGACTGCATGGGCGTCGGTAAGAGCCGGTGACTCCCGAAGCCTGGATCGTCGTCGGCTGCGTCGTCGGCTCGTTGCTGCTCTTCGCCAGCGAGCGGCTGCCGCCCGAGGGCGTGGGTGTCCTCGTTCTATTGGTTTTGGCCTTTAGCGGCGTTATCGACGCGCCGGAGGCGTTCGCCGGATTCGCTAGCCCGGCGGTCATTACCGTCGCCGCCATGTTCATTCTCAGTGCCGGGCTTGTGGAAGCCGGCGCTCCCGCCGCGCTGGCGTCGGCCATCGTCCGCTACGGCGGAACCCGCGTCGTCGTGCTCACCGCCCTGCTCGTGGTGGTGGTCGGCGGAATGTCGGCCTTCATCAACAACATCGCCGCCACCGTGATTCTGATGCCTGCGGCGGTCACTCTCGCCCGCGCCGCTGACGCGTCGTCGTCGCGCCTGCTCATGCCGCTGGCCTACGGCTCGATGCTTGGCGGCCTGATGACCCAGATCGGAACGCCGCCCAACCTGCTGGTCAGCGATGCGCTGGCGGCGGCCGGTCACAAGCCCTTCGGCATGTTCGACTTCGCACCCACCGGCATCGCCATCCTCGTGGCCGGTCTGCTGTATCTCGTCACCATTGGCCGCCGCTTGGTGCCGGACCGGCAGGGGCCGGACGTGGAGCAGAGCATCGACCAGACGCGCGACTATCTGGCGGAAGTCCGTATCCCGGCCGGCGCCTCGTTGGTGGGCAAGACCCTGCGCGACCTGCGCTGGCGGCCGCGCTTCGACATCTCCGTTATGGAGATCATTCGAGACCGCCGCCGTCTCCGCTTCCCTACCGCCGAAGAGGCGCTCTACGTTGGCGACGTGGTCCTCGTGGAGGGCGAGCCTGACGACGTGCTTCGTCTAACACAGGCCGAAGGCGTTGACTTCGCCTCAGAGAGAGAGTTCGCGCCCGGTCGCTTGCAAGCCGAAGACGAGCAGGCCACGGTGCTCGAATTGGTCGCCGGTCCCAGCTTCTCCAGCCGCGGCCTCTCCATTGCGGCCATGCGCTTTCGCAACCGCTTCGGCGGCCTCGTACTCGGAATCTGGCGCCAGGGCACGCACCTGCGGACCCGCCTGCGCGATCAGCGTATCGAGACCGGCGACGTGCTCATGGTCCGCATGCCCAGTGCCCGCGTGCCCGACCTCGAAGAGTCGACCGACTTCATCGTCCTCTCCCAGCGCTCGCGGGCCGTGGTCCCCCGCCCGCGCATGTTGCTGCCGCTGGCCATTCTGGTCCTCACCGTGGGGCTGGCGGCCGCCGACGTGGTGCACATCGCGGTAGCCGGCGTCATGGGTGCGGTCCTGATGGTGGTGACTCGCGTGCTGCCGTACGATCGCATCTACGCGGCCGTGGAATGGCGCACGCTGGTACTGATCGCCGCCCTCCTCCCGTTGGGTACCGCAATGCGGACCACCGGCCTGGCTGAGCTCATGGCGCAGGGCGTCACCGATACGCTGCGCCCCTTTGGGCCGCTCGTTATCCTGGCCGGAATCTTCATCCTTACCTCGCTCTTGACCCAGCTCATGTCCAACGCCGCCGCGGTGGTGCTGGTCGCGCCTATTGCCCTTGGCATCGCCGCCGGCTTTGGCATCGCGCCGCACCCCGCACTCATGATGGTCGCCATCGCCGGGTCCACGGCCTTCATGACGCCAATTGGCCACCAGTCCAGCGTGCTCATCTACAACACCGGCGCCTTCCGGTTTATCGATTTCGTCAAAGCCGGCGGGCCGCTGACTCTCCTGGTACTCATCGTCTCGCTCATCATCGTCCCCATTGTCTGGCCGCTCTAGACCCGGCACGGCGTAGTCCCTGCCGCGTTCGACCCAATCACGCGTTGCCAGAGCGAAGTCGAGGTGCAACCATTGAGTCAGGGATTGGTACTGAATCACGGGCGGTGGAGGCATAGGCCTGATGGCAGTTGAGACATCCCCGCTCACCCGCGCTGAATTGCGTGCCGAATTGCGCGAGGAGTTGGACCGGACCTTGCGCCACTACGCAACCAAGGCTGACTTGGCTGCACTCGAAACACGCATGACAGCGGCCTTCGCGTCGCAGACAGCCGCCATGGCCTCGCAGACGCGCTGGCTGGCCGGGCTGGTTCTTGCAGCGGCCGCGGCGGCGGCCGGCGTGGTGATTGCCGTGGATCGGCTGGCCGGCTGATAGCGCACCGCGCCAGGCGCTGATCGTCGACGTTCACCACGAGCTGTCAGTCGTCTACGACGTTGGCCCGACCCAACCGCGCGTTGTCAGTGCGGAATCGACGTGCAACGATTGAATCAGAGTGTCGTATGGAATCATGGGCGGTGGAGGCATAGGCCTTATGGCAGTAGAGGCGTCACCGCTCACCCGCGCCGAACTGCGCGAGGAGTTGGACCGGACCTTGCGCCACTATGCGACCAAGGCTGACTTGGCCGCCCTCGAGACGCGCATCACGTCCGCCATGGCCTCGCAGACCCGCTGGCTTGCCGGGCTTGTTCTCGCAGCGGCGGCAGCCGCGGCCGGTGTCGTGATTGCCGTGGATCGGCTGGCTGGATAACGGCGCACCGCCGCCCGACAGACTTCAATCCGACGGCGTTCAGCGTTGTCTAGGCCTACTTGCCCACGCCCCTTGATTCGTCCGCGTCCCAACTGCCCTAAACCGCGCTACGCTTCCCTCACCGCCAACATCCCAGGCCGCGCATGCAGTTCTACTCGCTCCCCAACCTCATCCGTCGCGGCCTGCGCGGCCACCGCGATTGGACGCCCGCCTGGCGCAAGGCTGAACCCAAGCCGTCCTACGACGTCGTAATCGTCGGCGCCGGCGGCCACGGCCTGGCCACCGCCTACTACCTCGCCAGCGTCCACGGCGTCCGCAGCGTGGCTGTGCTGGAACGCGGCTGGCTGGGCGGCGGCAGCGTGGGGCGCAACACCGCAATCGTGCGCTCCAACTACCTCTGGGATGCCAGCGCGCACATATACGAGTTCTCGCTCAAGCTCTGGGAAGACCTCAGCCGCGAGCTCAACTACAACGTCATGTTCAGCCAGCGCGGTGTCCTGAACCTGGGCCACTCCGAGCAGGAGATGCGCGATCTCGCCCGCCGGGTCGGCGCCAACCGGCTCAACGGCATCGACGCCGAACTCCTGTCCACTCAGCAGATCGCCAGCCTGGTACCCGTCCTCAATACCTCGCCGGACACCCGCTATCCAGTACTGGGCGGAACTCTGCAACGGCGGGGCGGCGTGGCCCGCCACGACGCGGTCGCCTGGGGCTACGCCCGGGGCGCAGACGCGTTGGGAGTCGATATCGTCGAGTCCTGCGAGGTCACGGGCATCCGCTGTGCCAACGGCCGCGTCACCGCGCTGGAAACCACCCGCGGCGAAATCCGCGCCGGAACGGTTGGCCTGGTCGTCGCCGGCAACGCCAGCGTCGTGGCGGGGATGGCCGGTATCCAGCTCCCCATCGAGTCGCACCCCCTGCAAGCCCTCGTCACCGAGCCGCTGAAACCCGTTCTCGATCCGGTCGTCATGTCCGCTGCCGTCCACGTCTACGTCAGCCAGACCGACCGTGGCGAACTGGTCTTGGGCGCTGGGATCGACGCGCAAACTAGTTACGACATGCGCGGCAGCTTTCGCATCATCGAGCACACCCTGGCTGCCGTCGTCGAACTCTTTCCGATCTTCAGCCGTGTGCGCATGGTGCGGCAGTGGGCAGGCACCGTGGATGTCTGCCCCGACGCCAGCCCCATCATCTCCGGTACGCCGATTCAGGGGCTGTTCGTCAACTGCGGCTGGGGTACCGGCGGCTTCAAAGCCACGCCGGGGTCCGGCTGGGTCTTCGCCCACACGCTGGCCCACCAGGAGCCGCATCCCCTCAACGCGCCGTTTTCCCTGGACCGCTTTGCCACGGGCGCATTGATCGACGAACACGGCGCGGCCGCCGTCGCCCACTGAACCACCATGCTCCTGATCCCCTGCCCCTGGTGCGGACCGCGCGAGGACGACGAGTTCAGCTTCGGCGGCGAGGCCGACATCCAGCGTCCCGCCGACCCGGAGGCGATCAGCGACGCGACCTGGGCCGACTACCTCTTCATGCGCGACAACCGCCGCGGGCTCCACCGCGAGCAGTGGTGCCACACCGCCGGCTGCCGCCGCTGGTTCATCGTTCAGCGCGACACGAACACCAACCAGATTCTCGAGGTGAGCACGTTCGGGAATCCACCGTGAGCCAGCCCTCCCGCCTCAGCCGCGGTGGCCTGATCGATCGCGACGCGCCCCTCCAATTCACCTTCGACGGACGCCCCATTGATGCCTGCCGCGGCGACACCGTGGCCTCGGCGCTCCTCGCCAACGGCGTCACCCTGGTCGGCCGTAGCTTCAAGTACCACCGACCCCGTGGAATCGTGGCCGCGGGCAGCGAAGACCCTAACGCCTTCGTCCAACTCGGCCAGGGCGCCCGCACCCTGCCCAACCGCTTGGCCACGGTCACCCCCGCGACCCCCGGCCTGAAGGTGCGGAGCGTCAACGCCTGGCCCAGCCTCGAATACGACCTGATGTCGGCGCTAGGTCTCGTGGCCCCGTTCATCCCCGCCGGCTTCTACTACAAGACTCTCATGTGGCCGCGACGCCTCTGGCCCCTCTACGAGCACGTCCTGCGCCACGCCGCCGGCCTGGGCCACGCGCCCACCGAACCTGACCCTGACCGCTACGACCACGTCCACGCCCACTGCGACGTGCTGGTGGTGGGCGCCGGTCCTGCCGGTCTCGCCGCGGCCCGTACCGCAGCCCAGTCAGGCGCCCGCGTGATCTTGGCCGACGAACAGGCCGAAGCCGGCGGTGGCTTGCTCTCCACGGCCGAGCGAGTCGACCGCCTGCCCGCACCCCAGTGGGCCGTCGCCGCGGCAGCGGAGCTTTCCGCGGTGCCAGGAGTCACCGTCCTCCCCAACACCACCGCCTTCGGCCTCTACGAGGGCAACCTCGTCCTACTAGCCGAGCGCCTGATCTCTGACTCGCCCGACGCAGCCGGCGCCGAACGCGGTGCCCGAGTCTGGCGAGTCGTGCCCAAGCAGATCGTCCTCGCCACCGGCGCCCACGAACGCCCCTTGCTCTTCGCCAACAACGACCGCCCCGGCGTCATGCTGTCCAGCGCGATCTCCACCTATGTGAATCGCTACGCCGTGGCCCCCGGCTCACGCGCGGTCCTGTTCACCAACAACGACTCCGCCTACCGCACTGCTCTCGACCTCGCGGACGCTGGACTCCCGGTCGCGGCCATCGCCGACGTGCGCGGCGATCTGGACGGCGATCTGCCGGCCGAAGCCCGCGCGCAAGGCATCCCAATTCACGCCGGCGCGGTCGTCCGCCGGGCGCACGGCCGTGGCCGTGTCGCCGCCGCCGAACTGTGCTCCCTGGACGGCGCTCCCCTCGGCACCGTCGAGTGCGACCTCCTCGGCGTCTCCGGCGGCTTCGCCCCCGCGCTCCACCTGCACGCCCAGGCCGGAGGTTCCATGGACTGGGATCCCGCCATTGCCGCCTTCGCTCCCACGACTTCTAACGACATTCATCCGGCCGGTGCCGTTACAGGCGAATTGGGACTGGCTGCCGCACTCCGCCAGGGCACGTCGGCGGGCGCGGCTGCGTCCCTCGCTGCTGGCTGTACGAATGGCGCTGAATCGGCAGCGCCTCGGGCCAGCGAGTCGCCATACGCTCCTGTCCAGCCCCACTGGCTACCCCCTGGCGACCTTGCCCGTATCAAGCCGCAATTCGTCGACCTGCACGAAGACGTCACCATCGACGACCTTCGCCTTTCCCTCCGCGAAGGCTTCGAATCCATCGAGCACATCAAGCGCTACACCACCCTCGGCATGGGGCCCGATCAGGGCAAGCTCGCTAATTCGCTCGCCACCGGCGTCATCGCGGAGCTGCTCGGCCAGGATCCGGCCTCCGTGGGCACCCCGCGCTATCGGCCGGCCTACACCCCCGTATCCCTCGGTTCCATCGCCGGACGCCACATCGGACCCCTGGCCGACCCTGTCCGTGTGACCCCCATGCAGGCATGGCACGAAGCCGCCGGCGCGCGCTTCGAGAACGTCGGCCAGTGGCGTCGTGCCTGGTACTACCCCCACCCCGGCGAATCCATGCACGAAGCCGTCGCCCGCGAGTGCCTGGCCGTCCGCAACCGCGTCGGCATCCTCGACTACTCCACCCTCGGCAAGATCGAGATCACCGGCCCCGACGCCGGCGAGTTTCTCGACCGCGTCTCCACAAATGCCTGGAAGCGCCTCCGCCCCGGCCGTTGCCGCTACGGCCTCATGCTCGGCGAAGACGGCATGATCCTCGACGACGGCGTGACCGCTCGCCTCGACGACCAGCGCTACCTCATGTTCACCAGCACCTCCAATGCAGCTACCGTGCTGGCCTGGATCGAACAGTGGCTACAGACCGAGTGGCCGGACCTACGCGTCTACCTGACCTCCGTCTCGGAACAGTGGTCCAATATCGCCCTGGCCGGCCCACGCAGCCGCGACGTGCTGGATGCCGCGGGCACCGACATCCCGCTCGGCCGCGACGACTTCCCCTTCATGAACTTCCGCCAGGGGACGGTTGCCGGAATCCCCGCTCGCGTGTTCCGCGTCAGCTTCAGCGGCGAACTCTCCTACGAAATCAACATCGCCGCCGACCGGGCTTTGCACGTCTGGAAGGCGCTGGTCGACGCCGGCCGGCCGTTTGGCATAACGCCCTATGGCACCGAGACCATGCACGTCTTGCGCGCCGAAAAGGGCTTCATCATCGTCGGCCAGGAAACCGACGGCTCGGTCACGCCCGTCGATGTCGGCCTGGGACGCCTGCTCTCTCGACGCAAGGACTTCCTCGGCAAACGCTCCCTCAGCCGCCCCGATTCCGTTCGCCCCGACCGCAAGCAACTCGTAGGCCTGCTCACCGACGACCCCGACCAGGTCTTGCCCGAAGGCGGCCACGTGGTGGACGCGCCGAGCCATCAGCGCCCCCTACCCATGCGCGGCCACGTCACCTCCAGCTACTTCAGCCCTGTCCTTGGCCGCTCCATCGCCCTCGCCATGGTCGCCGGCGGCCGCGCCGCCCTCGGCGAGCGCCTCTACGTAGCCACCCTCGACGACGAACACTGGCTCCCCGCCCGCAGCTGCAACCCCGTCTTCTACGACCCCGAAGGCGCCCGCCAGCATGTCTAACCGCGCACAGCGCCGCTCACCGCTCGGCTCCGTTCACGCGGCTGACACGCCTCGACCGAACTGCCGACTCTTCGAACGCCCCTTCCTCACCCACGTCAACCTGCGAATTGACCCTAACGACGTCGAAGCGCTTGATTCCGTCCGACGGGTGCTCGGTGTCGCCCTGCCGCTTACGCCCAACACCACCGCCCAGGGCGATGGACTGCTGGCCATCTGGCTCGGACCCGACGAGTGGCTCCTGCTCGCCGATCAAAACGAGCCCAACGCCGTAGTTGCCGAGTTACAAGCTGCACTGACCGGCCGATTCGCCTCCGTGGTTGACATAAGCGCCGGCCAGACCGTCATCCGCCTGCGCGGCCCTGCCACCTGCGCCGTCCTTGCCCGCGGCTGCGCGCTCAATCTCGATCCATCGACCTTCCCACCCGGCGCCTGCGTCCAGACCCTGCTGGCCCGCGCCCAGGCGCTGCTCGTGGCCGTCGACGCCGCGCCCACCATCGACATCCTCGTCCGCCGCAGCTTCGCCCCCTACGTCGCCGCCTGGCTCGAAGACTCCGGCCGCGAATTCGGCCTCCGCTTCCCCACATGAGACCTTTGCATAACGCTTCCTCGACCTTGAAGGTGTGGCGGCTCTTACTCCCTCTCCCTCTGGGAGAGGGTCGGGGTGAGGGTCTTCCGGGCAACCTACCCGCGGGTTTCGCAATGGTCTCCACATCTGACACGCCATGAGCACCGACCTGCGCCTCGTCCTCCTCGGTACCGGCAACCCAACCCCGCGCGCCCATCGCGCCGGCCAGTCCATCGCGGTTATTTCCGATGGCGCCGGCGCAATCTTCGACCTCGGACCCGGCTCCGCCATGAACCTCTTCGCATCGCCAATCGACCCCCTGGAAATCGACCAGCTCTTCTTCACCCACCACCACTTCGACCACATGGCCGACTTTGGTCACTTCGTCATGGCGCGCTGGGACCAGGGCGCGGGCGCCGGCGATGCCCTCTCCGTCTACGGACCGCCCCCGCTGCGCCGCATCGTCGAGCTGCTCTTCGGCTCCGAAGGCGTCTACGGCCCCGACCTCCAAGCGCGCACCCGCCACCCCCTCAGCCAGCGCATCCACCAGCTACGCGGCGGACCCATGCCCCGCACGCTTCCCGCCCTGAACGTGCGCGAACTTGAAGAGGGCGACTCCGTCCTTAGCGACCTCTGGACGATCACCACCGGCCCCGCCCGCCACGTCCAGCCCTACCTCACCTCGCTGTCGTATCGCATCCAGACCCCGTCGGCCTCCGTCGTCATCTCAGGCGACACCAGGCCGTTACCGGCCTTGGCCGACTTCGCCCGCGACGCCGACCTGCTCGTGCACATGGCCATGGACCTCCAGGACGACATCGACACCTGGCCCGAGATCGCCACCAGCTGCACCGGCGCCGCCGGCGCGGCCCGCATCGCCGCCCAGGCCGGCGTCAAGCAGCTCGTCCTCGTCCACCTCGGCGACACCGCCGACGACACCGAACGCAAGTCCGCCATGCTCGCCGAAGCCCACGCCAACTTCCCCGGCCCCATCACCCTCGGCAAGGACTTCCTCGAAGTCCCTGTCACGGCGTAAAGGACAATTCCAACCGAAGCCAGCTCCAGCCCGACCTCGGGAGCTGAAACACGCGCATAAGCTTCCTTGCCTCGGGAGCGAATCGTCGTCTTTGGCCCCCTTGCCTGAGGGGGAGCAGCGGTCGGCGGTGTGAGACTGTTCTAGGAGACGCCGCTGCTAACCCTCTCCCCGCGGCCTGCCCGAGAGCGCTGAGTCGCGGTGGCGCCGGCCCCGACGTTCGCCACGACTTACTGACCCCGATCGTAGTACCAGTGCCAAATGATGTGGTTGGCCGTCGCCGCTGTCGCCGGATCGCTCTCATCGACGAAGGCACGCCGAACATGGTAGACCGAGGGATCCTCTCCGCCGCAATAGTCACAGCCGCAACTGAAGCAATAGCGGGCTACGCTACCCCATACATTGCCAATACTGTATTTGTAGTATTTATTACCAAGGGTACGGACCATTTGATACAGTTTGCTAAATCTCCTCTGAAACTCAGAGTGTCCTAACGCATCGTAAAGATCAACAAATAAACTAGCTCCAAGCGAGTATGGACAGTCGGTCCATCTTGGCCAAATGGAATGAAGGTCGGCCAGCCTGTTCACTTCACAGTGAGTGCGCCTCCACTCCAATTCATCTAAGGTCATGGTCCCGGATCGTACTTGGAGGAACATCGCGGCGCCCTCGTCAATCCAATCCGCTGACCCGTTCCAAAACTGATGCCCTAATTCGTGCACAAAAACTGATCGCAGACGGAGGTTTATCTCTCCAGTTGGAAAGTGCCTGCCGCCCACCGTAATAAACGGTGTCCCCCCACTACTTCCAGAGCGCGGTGTTATTCTAACGCCGATGTTCTTCGTCGGAAATGGCACCCCCATGATCTGCTCGACGGCACGAACGGCTTCCTCAAAGACATCCATGGTCTGCGCGGATACCGGTACGTCCCGTAGCACGATCAGTTGCGTTGGACCAGACACCGGTAGCGAAATCTGGCGACGCTCTATCGTTATCCCTCGACTCGCGGGATCGACAAGATATTGGTCGAATTGCCGAGGATCGTGGGGATCCGTAATGCTGTCTTCATATTGCTGATCCCTGCCGTGAATCATGAGGATGAGAGCGTGGTCATCCGTAAGGCCACCTTTTGAGCCTATATATGACACGATACCTTCGGTAGCGTCGAGATGTTCCGGTGTGTCGTATCCGATGCCGTACACTCGGCGCAAGCTATAAAATATGTCCCCCTCAAAACCCTCAATTGTATCCATAAATGGCATCGCGACAAGTCGTGCCACGAGGTGATCACTCTCTTGCCGGTTATTGGCATACGGCGAGTCTGAAAGTACGGTTCTGTACATTTCATCAAGAACGCCCTGTTCATCGTGGCTGAGGCCATCGTGCAGCCAATCCCGTTGCAAGAGGGCCGCAATGGTCACGGGCCACCCGAAGGCGCTGTCGTACAGCGTCCGTGCGGTCAGGTCCTCGAGATCTGTGAGGCCGTCCCGGATCCACGGGAGGCTGGCAATGTCAAAGACCACGTCAAGACTGTCCGGGATGGTCGCGGTCAGCGGACTGTGGAGTGGCTTGGTGACGGTAGAGAGGACACTCGCGAACAGCTCCATCTCGCCGACGAGATACCAAAACAGGTCGGGGAAGTGTTGCGCAATGCGTACCAGGCGCTGGATGGCAGCCCGCTCCAGGGGACTCACGCCATCCGTCGTCCACGGCAACGCGTCGATGGCCGCAGCCACTTCGGTGTCGATATCGTCGATTTCCCGGACGGGCCGCTTCACGTAATCCGGAACGATGACGTCGCGCAGCTTCTTCACCTGGTCCGGCACGTTCTGCAGCAGCACCTGCCCGATCGTCGTCCCCGGCGCCGGCACGTTCCACACCGCGAACACCGTCCGCTGCGTGCGCAGCAACTGCACCCCTTGCGGGTTCCCCTCGACCGCCCGCTCCTCGTACCGGATGGGCAACCCGTACAGGTTCAACCAGTCCGGCTCCGCCAGGAACCGCGCCTTGATCGCCGGGTTCTCCTCCAGCAACGCCAGGTGGTTCCGCGTCACCGTCCTAAAGTCCGCGCCGGCATCCATTTCCAGCACCTGGTGGACCGGCACGAACGGCAGCGCGACCTCGGGATAGCGGTTCGCCAGTGCGTCCAGCGTGTTGTAGAAGTTCATCCGCCGCTCGCCCGGGTCCCACTGCAGGATCACCTTCTGAAACGCCTGCAGCGTGAACGGCCCGTCCGTCCAACGCTGGCTGATCGGATAGCCCAGCGCGTCCAGGTCGCGCGCCTGCACAAAGTCCCAAAGCGGCACGTCGTCGGCATTCGTCACCGCAAACCCGTCATCCGGGTCCGGCGTATCGCCGCCGGTCACGGTGAACAGGCACCCGCCCTCTAAGTCAATCCCGCCGCACCCCACCGCGCCCACCGACGGCGTCAACGCCGCGAGCAGCACGCCAACCAGCGCGGTGATGAACAGCCGCCTCACTACCCGCACGGCGTCCACACTTTGCCGAGGGACCATGTAGAGTCCCCGGCAAGTATAAGAGTTGTGTCAGCTATTCATGCGCCGAATGAGACGAGTTCCAATCCCGCACGCCGGCAACGGTGTGGCCATGGCGAGCACTTATGGACTGCGCCGCGCTTCGCCTCTTGCCAGGGGAGGAATAACCGGCCCCGGACTCAATCTGGAGTTCCGGCGTCTTCGCCGGAAATAGGTGAGCAACTGTGTTGGGGCGGCAGGGATTAGGCCATGGTCGGATCCCAGAGGCTCTGGTGCTGGCAGAGGGCATTGCAGAACACGAGCAGCTTGCGCATGCAGGCGGTCAGCGCCACCTTGGAGGGCTTGCCGGCCGCGACCAGGCGCCGATAGAACGCGCGGATGACCGGATTGGCACGGGTGGCGGCGACGGTGGCCATATAGAGGACGGCGCGGACGGAGGCGCGCCCGCCCCAGATACTGCGGCGGCCGCGCCAGGTGCCGCTGTCGCGATTGAAGGGGGCGACCCCGACCAGGGCGGCAATCTGGCGGCGTGAGAGGCTGCCGAGTTCGGGGAGCTCGGCCAGCAGGGTGGCGCTGGCCGTAGGGCCGATGCCGGGGATGCTCTGGAGCCAGGCCGCGCGGGCGCGCAGGGCCGCATCGGCCTGGAGGGCCGCGGCGATCTGCGCGTCGAGGGCGGCCAGGCGCTGGGCGAGCCAGGCGAGGTTGGCGTCGATGTCGGCCCGGACGACGGGCGAGGCCAGGGGACGCCGCTGCTGCTCGGCGACCCGGGCCGTCAGGAGTTGGCGCCGGCGGGTGACCAGGGCGTGCAGTTCTTGACTGGCGGCCGAGGGGCGCGGGCGGAGCGGCGGTTGGACCTCGGCCGCGAAGCGCGCCAGCACCTGCGCGTCCACGTGGTCCGTCTTGGCCAGGATATTGCGGCTGCGGGCGAAGTCGCGCACCTGGCGCGGATTGCTCACGACCACCGGCAGCCCGGCTGCGTACAGGGCCGCGTCCACGGCCCGCTCGTAGCCACCCGTGGCTTCCAGCACCAGGCGGGCGGGGTGGTGGGTCTGGGCCCAGCGGATCAGGCGGGCGTGGCCCGCCGGCGTGTTGGGCACGCGCCAGCCCGCATCGGTCGGATAGACCGCCACCTCCAGGTCGTCGCGCGCGACATCGATACCGAGACACACCGGGTCGGACATTCCGGTACCCTCCGGGGAACGCTGGCTTCCCGCCCTGCCTTGTATCTCCGGGCTCGCGTCAGCGGCCCTGGCAACTGTTCGGGCTCTGAGCCAGCGTGAGGGCCGGGACGACCATGCTCACCGACGGTCTCATGGGACCCAGGGGTCTTCGGTCTGTCCCGGCCCTACGACTGCCTTGGACGGTCCAAGACCCTCGGAACATACAAGCCTCGCCATAGACAAGGGGTCTTCCGAGCAACCAACTCGAGGTTACGCAAAGCTCTCTCAAGGGGCCTACCTCAGTCGAGAGTGCCATGGCCGCCGCACGGCCGCATGCGGTGAACGCTCGCCTAGATCTGCAGCCCGTCCATTGCGATAGGGAAGGCGTCGGCGTTGCGCAGTGTGGCCGCTCGCGCTTCGACCTCAGGTGTCAGCCGGCGATTCGACGCGAAGGGCACGGTTACTTCGTGCAGGCCGCCGTGGGAGCGCAGGCGGGAGGCGCTCAGGACCGATAGATCGTGTGCGCCGGGCGCTCGGCCCAGGACGGAGCCGCGATCGCTGAGCAGAACGATGTCGCCGATGCGGTCGCCCGGCAGCTCGTACTTTCTTGCGGCTTCGGCGCGGGGCAGGGCCTCGTCGATGCGCGCGTCGTCGCGCAGACGCCGGATGGCCGCATCCACCTGATCGGGCGGCAGATGGACGGTGGCAAACGACCCGAGGCCGGCGTGGTGCGTCACGTGCGGATCGGTCACCGGCAGCACCACCCGGAACGGCCCGGGCACCGCCCCGTCCAGCAGCGTTTCCAGGTAGACAATGTTGGGCGTGCCGTCGGGATGGCATTTGTCATTCATGCCGTGGTCGGCGGTCAGCAGGATCACGGCCCCCAGCGCGTCGAGCTCGGCCAGGCGGTGGTCGAGCGACGTGTAGAAGGCGTCGGCCTCGGGCGAGCCGGGCGCATGGGTGTGCTGCACGAAATCCGTGAGCGATAGATAGAGCAGGTCAGCCAGTCGCTCGCGCACGAGGTAGACGCCGCCGGCCATCACGAAGTCGCTCATGCGGCCTGAGTAAATGTCGGGGTTGTCCCGGCCCATGCGCCGGGTGACACCCGCAATGCCATGCTCCTGCTCGGTTGTCTCGTGCGCCAACTCGCCGGAGAAGCAGATGCCGCGCCAGCCTGTGGCCAGCATGGTGCGCAGCTTGTCCTTGGCCGTGATAGCCGCCACGCGGCGGCCTTCCTGGCTGTACCGGGCGAACAAAGACTCGCAGCGCAAGAAGCGCGGGTGGTCCATCATCACTTCCGCCTCGCGCTTGGCGTCGTAAAAGTAGTTGCCGGAAATGCCGTGCGCGGCGGGCGGCCGGCCGGTGACGATGGTCATGTTGTTGGGGTTGGTGAACGATGGAATCGCCGCCGGGACCAGGTGATACGCGCCCTCACGTTGGAAGCGGGCCAGCGTGGGCATGCACCCATGGTCGATCGCCGCGTCCACGTAGGCTGGCTCTGTGCCGTCGGCGCAGATCACCACCACGGGCGACCGGGATTCAGGCAACGGCAGCCTCGCATTCAACGTTCAGATCCACGCCCAGTCTAGAGGCGATCTCGGCTCCCGGTGGCCTTCCGGCCTGGGTCGAGTATGCGTGTTCGGGGCTCAACGTCGTGGCCGAAGCATATGCGGTCGCTGTACCGGGCTCCCGGACCCTGACGGCCAACACAAGACTCCGAGCGCAGCGCAGCGGAGCCGAGAGCCTGGCCTGAGCCTCTCGAAGAGCCTTCCCTGAGCTGATCGAATGGGGAATCCGGCCCTCTTGCCGCGCCCGATCCCCAATCAAGGCGCACCACAGACCGAACCCGGGCTCCTACCCGCGCTGAGCCCATCGCCCACAGCCCGGCGGACCCTCAATCTGGGCCGGCCCCGTGTCGGGTGCGAAACCGGCGCCCCACGCCATTCACTTGTCACTTGCCATCGGTACTCAGAAAGAGTACCATAGGCCCCATGACCACGCAACCCCGATTCCCCGATCCCGGCACCCGGGCGCCGGACCGGTCGCGCCGTCGGGTGGCCGACCGCCCCGTCGCCCTCCGCCCGTCTTCCTGGCGTCCCCGGCCGGGGCCCGGAGGCAACCAACACCTCCGGCACGACGCCGCGCCCCGTCAGCCCGTGCCCCCCACCCCGGCCTGCCCGACTCAGCCGCTCCAGAACGCCCCTACAACCGCCCCGTTTCAGCCCAAATCCGACGCCCCCCGCCCTCAAGAGTTTTTTGGAAAAAACTCTTACGTGCGCACAAACCGCTCGCCGATTGACTCCGAAACCCCGCCCCGCCATAGTGCGGCAACACCCCGCCAAGGAACCCCAACCATGCAATACCGCCAACTCGGCGACACCGGCCCCGAGGTTTCCGCCCTCGGCTTCGGCGGCTGGCCCATGGGCGGCGCCCGCTACGGCTCCATCGACAACGACCAGGCCACCGCCGCCATCGGCCGCGCCCTTGACCTCGGCGTCACCCTCTTCGACACCGCCGTCGCCTACGGCCTCGGCACCTCCGAATCCCTCATGGGCAACGCCCTCCAGGGCCACTGGGACGACATCGTCGTCGTCACCAAGACCGGCATCGTCCCAAGTCCCGACGACCCCGATGTCTTCCTGCGCGATGGACGCGCCGAGACCATCAAGGCCCAGTGCGAGTTCAGCCTCAAGGTCCTCGGCGCCGACCACATCAACGTCTACCTCATCCACTGGCCCGACTACGAAACCCCCATGGACGAAACCATGCGCGCCATGGAAGACCTCAAGGCCGAGGGCAAGATCGGCCACGTCGGCGTCTCCAACTTCTCCACCGCCCTCATGGACGAAGCCCTCGCCGTCTCGCCAATCGTGGCCAACCAGGTCGGCTACCACATGCTGGACCGCCGCCACGCTGACGAAATCATTCCCTACTGCGCCGCCAACGGCATCGGCGTCATGGCCTACGGCTCCCTCGCCCACGGCGTCCTCACCGGCGCCTTCAAACCCGACCACCGGTTCGAAGAAGGCGACTGGCGAAAAGCCGGCGACGCATTCGGCCTCCCCCTCTTCCATCCCGACTACCTGCCCGAGACCCTCGAGGCCGTCGACGAAGTCACCGCCGCCGCCGAGCAAGTCGGCCTCACAACGCCGCAACTGGCGCTGCGCTGGGTCCTGGACGAGCCGGCCATCTCAACCGCCCTGATCGGATTCCGAACCCCGGCAGAGGTGGACGCCGCCGTCGCCGCCCTGGAAGCCGACCTGCCCGAGGGTCTGATGACCGGGCCGAACACCGCCACGTTCGAGGCCTACCAACGCCTCCTCGCGGCCGGCGAGCCCACCACACGCAACGTGGGACCATCCCGCCGGGACTAGCCTTCGACGACCACTGCCCCCAGCAGGTTCGCGCCGGCCTCGCGCAGGATCCCGCGCGCTCGAATCGCGTCGTCCCGGTTGGACCGCGCATGCACCACCGTCAGCAGCACGCCGTCCGCCACCGCCGCCAGTGCTCGCCCATCCGGCACGTCCAACAACGGCGGCCCCGCCACAATCACCAGATCATGTTCTTCGGCCTCGGCCCGCACCCAGTCCAGAAAGGCAGTTCCCGAAAGCAGCGCCGCATCACCAGCCCGCACGGCCTCAGCGGTCATAACGGAAAGACGGTCAGGCACTGTTTGCGCCTCTGACTCACCGTCGCTGACCGTGCCGTCGACATCGGCGTCAACCAGCAGCACCCGCCGCCCTGTCTGTGCCAGCGCCGCCGCCAGCTGCGCCGCCACATGCCGCCGTGGCTCCCCGGTATGCGGGCTGGTAACCGTAACGACGGCATGCGCCCGTTCACCCATCGCCACCAGCACGTTGGCGCGCAACTCGACAAAGCCATCGGCCAGAGCCTCACCGGAAGGCAGCTCCGCCAGGATCCGCGGATCAGCCACGGGACACTCGCGTAAGCGGCCAGACCAGCCAGATCGCCGCGACGCCCAGCACGACGCCCAGCACGGCGGCAATAGGCAGCGCCACCTCGGCCCGCGGCCACACTGGTGCCCCCGCCGGCCGCGCCGCGTCGATCACGGCCACCTCAAGTCCACGCTCGGGATCATTGAGTCGCTCAGGCGTCGCAACATCCGCTACCAGTAACGCCGCCAGCCCGTTCACCGTCGCGGCGGCCCTCGCCGCGTTGGAATCTTCGGACTGAATCGTCACCATCAGCCGGTCGCCATCCCCGTTCGTACGCACATTGCGGACGATCTCCCCGTCGGACAGTCCCCCGCGCTCCGCCTCCGGCAGCCGCGCGGCGTAGGCCTCCGAATCCACCCAGGCGGCATAGTTGCGAATCAGCCGCGCCGACGCCTCGGCGGCTCCTAGGTCGGCAATCCGCGGGCGGATCGACACGTTTGTCGACGCGCGGTAGACCGGAGTTGCCACCAGCACGACCACCAGCGCGATCACGGCGGCGACGATGGCCGCCACCGCGCCACCAACCAGATAGAGGCGCAGCGGCGGTTGTGCTGGCGGGGACGGGTTCGGCGCGCTCACCGCACGGTTCCAATCACCGTTGTGTCCAGCAGGTCGGGAACATCGTCCGCAAACAACCGATTCACCCGCCAGTCCACCACCAGCACGATCAACACCGCTGCCAACACCGCCGTCAGCGTCGCCAGGGCGGCATTTAGGACAACCAGCACCAGGCGCGGCCGGCTGGCTTCGTCCGTCTTATCGATCAGGCGCAGCGTTCCCAGTTCACTCAGGCTGGGGTACAGCCGGGTCTGATCTTCTACCAATAGTTCGACTGCGGCGTCGATGATCGTCTGAGCATGCCGATCCCCCCAACTCAGTTCGATCCGAAGTCCGCGCGCCAGCGGGAATACGTCAATCGTCCTGGCCAGTACTTCCAGATCAACCGCGACGCCATCCTCGGCCACGGCCTCCACGACCTCGCGCAGCAGGCTGCGACCTCGCGCCAGCCGGACGAGATCCTCAATCACGACTGACGAGGCTTGCGCCCGGCTGTTCTCGATCCCGAACTGGCGGTCCTCGCTGTCCGGTGGCAGTTCCAGCACCAGCAGCAACTCGGCTTCAGCCTCGTAGTTCACCGGACCGTAGGCTTGCCAGAAAAGCGACCCCACCAGTGTGGCGACCGTCACGGCGGCGATGAACCACCACCAACGGCCCAGAATCCGACCGACCCTTTCCGCCGACATCAGGCTGCCGAGACCGGTGGTCGGCCGTGTGCGCGCAGGCAGTCGTTGATCGCCTCCAGCAAGGCGCGCCGAAAGTTCTCGCGGCTAAATCGGCCGGCGTTGGCCACAAGAGCGTCCGTATCGAAGGTCGTGGTCTGCACCCTCCGTAGTGCGGCGCCAAGCGAGGCGACAGTCTGCTCGCCAAAGAGAATGCCTGTTGTGCCGTCGATCACCGTATCCAGCGCCCCGCCTGAGCCGTAGGCCACGACGGGCCGGCCGGCCGCTTGGGCTTCCACCGGTGTGATGCCGAAGTCCTCGTCACCCGGGAACAGAAACGCCCGGCAGCGGGCCATTTCCTCGCTCACGTCGCGGTCGGGCAGCCTACCAAGAAACCTGATCGTTGGCCCCGCTAGCGCCCGCAGGTCGGCTTCGGCGCGTCCGGCCCCCACGATTCGCAGCGGCAGGCCCAGCTCGGTGCACGTGCGAACCGCCAGATCGATTCGCTTGTAGGGAATGAGGCGCGACACGATCAGGAACGCGTCGTGAACCTCGGTCGTCGGTCGGAAGCGGTCCAAGTCCACGGGCGGGTGCACGACGCGGGACGAACGGCCGTAGAAGTGCCGGATGCGCTCGGCCACGGCCGTCGAAATGGCGAGGAACTTCGTGACACGTCGCGCCGCCCGGCGGTCCCAGCGGCGCGCCCAGGCCAGCAACGGCGGCAGCAGCAGGCGTGACCAGACGGGCGCCCGTTCGCCGGCCAGATAGGTGTCGGGCATCCACAAGAAGCGTGTTGGTGTGAGGCAATAGCACACGTGCACCGCGCCGGGCGTCGTACCCACGCCCTTGCAGAATGCGCTGCAGTTGCTGAGTACGAGATCCGCGTCGGGAATCCGCAGGGTGCCGAATGCGAGCGGGTAGAACGGGAGGAGCGCCTGGTGGTTGGTTCGCCACAACGGCAATCGCTGAAGCCAGGTAGGGCGGATGTCAACCCGCCGAAAGGCCGGGTCGACCAGCGCAGGCTCGTAGAACGAGGTGTAGACCGGAGCCGACGGGAACATGTGGTGCATTTCCGCCAGCACGTTTTCGGCCCCGCCCTGCTGGTTCAGCCAGTCGTGAACCAGCGCCGTGCGGGGCTGCGTCACGGTTTCGAGATCTGGATCAATACGCGCCACGTCCGCTCAGGACAGTCGGAATCGTCTGCAGGAGGATGCGCAGGTCCAGACCCAGGGACCAGTTGGACACGTAAAACGTGTCCAGCATTACCATCTCGTCAAAGCCCAGGTCACTGCGGCCGCTGACTTGCCACAGGCCAGTCAATCCCGGCAACACGCGCAGGCGGTGACGTGCCCAGGTGTCGTACTGAGCCACTTCGTCGGGCACCTGCGCCCGCGGGCCAACCAGGCTCATGTGTCCCAGCAGCACGTTCAGCAGTTGCGGTAGCTCGTCGACGCTCAGTCGCCGCAGGAGCCGGCCCACGCGCGTGCGGCGCTCGTCGTCGGCTTCTTTGAAGAGCAGCGGATGCGTCTCATCTTCAAACAGTTCGTGCTTGCGCGCCTCCGCGTCTTGCACCATCGACCGGAACTTGAACACGCGGAACGACTGTCCGTCGCGACCGATGCGCGTCTGGCGAAACAGTACTGGCCCAGGGGAGTCCAGCCGGATGGCCAGCCCCACTACCACCCACAACGGCGCGGTCAGCAGCAGCGACAGCAGGCTCACCGCCACGTCCAGTGCGCGTTTCTGCAGGTAGCGAAACCCGGTGATCTCCGGTTCCCGCAGTGTCACAAGCGGAATCCCGGCCACTGGGTGAATGTCGATGCGCCCAAACTGCGCCTCCAGCAGGTCGGGCACGACCCGAAATTGCACGCCCTCCCGACGGCAGCGCTCGATCACGGGGCCGAGTTCGTGCTGCACGCTGGACGGCAGGGCGGCGTAGACCGCGTCCACCTGCTCGGCTTCAATAACCGCGGCCAGGTCGTCCACGCAGCCCAGCCGCGCGAAGCGACCGAACGCGGCGCTCGCTCCGTTGCCGTTCGAGTCCAAGAAGCCGATAACCCGGTTCCCCAGACTGCGATTGGCCGTGAGTTGCTGCATCAGAAACTTGGCCACCGCGCCGCCGCCCACCACCAGGATGCGTTGGTTGTCGTAGCCGGCCCGGCGCAGCAGACCCAAGCCCAGGCGTCGCACGAGCACCCAGAGAGCGGCAAATCCCAGGCCAAGTGCGCCCAGATATAGAAACATCAGTCGTGAAAAGAAAACCGGACGTGAGACGAAGAACACCACGATTACGGCCGCCGTGCCGATCAGCGCTCCCACCGCAATTCGGGCAATGTCGTCCAGCAACGAGCTGGCGCGGCGCGGCTGGTAGCGGCCCAGTCCGGCGAAGCTGAGCAGGGTGACAGGAATGAAGAGCCCGGCTACCACCCAGTAGGCGTCCAGCGGCGTGAACTGAAACTCGTTCAGTGCCGGACCCAAGCGCCACGTGTAGCGGGCCGTATACGCCAGCAGGAACGCGCCAAACAGCAACGCCAGGTCCCCAATCGCCAACACCCGGGGTGAGGCCAGAAAACGCCACGCGGCGTGGTGATGGCGTCGTCGAACCACCGGGCGCAGGCTCGGCGTCGTCGCCGGCATCGGCCTGGGCCCGGATTCGGAAGTCAGCGCAGGTCGAGTGCGCGTTGATAAACGTTGAGACATTGCTCGGCGGCCACCGTCCAGTCAAAGCGTCGGGCCTGTGCCAGTCCGCGTTCACGCATCGCCGCGCGCCGTTCGGGCGACGCCAGCACTGCGGTCATCGCGGTTGCCAGTTGCGGGATGTCGCGCGGGTCCACCGTTAGCGCCGCGTCGCCAGCGACTTCCGGTAGCGACGACCGGTTTGAGGTGACGACCGGAGTTCCGCTGGCCATTGCTTCCAGCACCGGGATGCCAAAGCCCTCGTAGCTGGAGGGGTACACGACCAGATCGGCTGCACAGTACCAGTACGGCAGGTCTTCCTGCTTAACATAACCGATGCGCCGAATCCGGTCGCGCACTGGGCTGTCGGCCAACGCAGCGTCGATAGCCTCGGTCGCCCAGCCGCTGCCGCCGGCCAGCACCAGGTCGCCGGCAAAGCCGTCCCGCGCCGCCACGGCAAACGCGCGCACCAATACATCCACGTTCTTGCGAGGCTCCAGCGTGCCTACAAACAGAACAAACGGCCGAACCAGCGCATTGTTGTGCCGAAACGCCTGTACTTGGGCTTCCGAGCGGGGATGAAACGCCGCCTCGCTTCCCGGGTACACCACGTGTACCCGGGCCGGGTCAGCGCCCAACAACTCAACCACGTCGTCTTTCGTCGCGTGCGAGTCCGCCAGCACCGTCCGCGCGCGCCGGGCCGAGAGCCAAGTGGCGGCTGTCAGATACCAACGGCGGTGCGTCGGGTGCGCCCCCGGCGTTCGCATGAACGACAGGTCATGCACCGTCACCACGTGGCGCGTCGGGGCCGCTAGCGGGACGACGTTCAGCATTGAGTGAACAACCTCCAGCCGCGCCGCGCCAATGTGCCAGGGAGCCAGCAGGTGCTCCCACAGCACCCGGATACTCGTGCGCGACGTGGGCGCCCGAGTCCGCAGTACCCGTACGGGCCGCCCCGGGCTGAACGGCAGCGCTCGCACCTGCTCGTTCAGGAAGAGCGTGAAGTCATGCTCGCTCGGCTGCGCCAGCACCGCTTCTACGAGATTCGTCGTATAGCGGCTCAGTCCCGCATTGCGGTACGACGAATCCGTCCGCAGTACCAACGCATTCAGCCCAACTCGCGCCACGGGCACCTCAGATTGCCAAGGCAGCCTGACCAAGGCTCTCAGAATAGGAAACGGCGCACTTGCCGCATGCGTGACTAGCCGACTCCAGGGACCCCTCAACTATTGCGCCGACCAGGCCTACTGCGGCGGCGGCGCTAGCCCACGGCGGACGCAGCTTGCCTAAGTGGGGATGGCGCGATCCATCAGGCTTCCGTGCCATCGTCCCGAGGTGCCGGGTATGAACGGCGGTTTGGCGCCGCCGCAAGCAAGGCAGCAAATCCCATTGCCGCCACCGCACCGGTGAGGGTCTGATAAGCCATGCCGGCCGTATCGCTGTGGTTGTCAAACGGCGCGTACCAGGCAAACAGTCGGTCGCGGTATTCGAAGAAATCCCATTCGCGGCCGGGGAGGTCAAAAGGGTTCAGCCAGAGTTCTGGTGCGTTGACGTAGATGTTGTCGGCGAGCAGGCTGCCGCTCTGGTTTCCGTGATGAAACTCTTCGGGCGTACCAAGGATATAGAGGCTGCCAGCTACAAGATACACGGCCGCTGTGATCCCAACACACTGACCAAGTTTGCCTACCGTTGTGCCACGAGCTGTGGTCAGCGTGGCTAGAACCGATACCCCCACCGCAATAAGCACAGCAAAAACCGGCATCGGGTAGGCAATATGCCGCACAAATTCCGGTGGGAAGTCGGAGCGGAGAGGCACCCCGTAAGTACTAATGCTCAGCTTCACGACGACGTTCGTAGCAGCGGCCACAGGCAAGACGATAAATGCCCGCTGACTCTTAGCGAGGTGTGCTGATCCGACGACCGATAGAGCTAGGACCGCTGCGAGCAGAGTGGCAAACCTTAGGTCGTTGAGGAGTAAGACGCGTGCCACCTTTGGTGCGGTGATACCACCAACTACTCTCGCGTTCTCCGCAATGTTGGCGAGCGAGAGCTCAGGGCCGAATGTTGGCCAAGGTCTACCGAGATTGGCTAGGCTAAGTGCTACAACAGGTGCCGCGATAGCGCTGCCTATGTAGCACCCAACTATCGCCCATACAGATCGAGTCGCGACCAACGTGCCGAGCAGCAATAGTCCGCCGTAAAGGGGTCCTTCTGGGCGTGTAATGGCTAGCGCGCCGGCGAGAAACCCGAGTACTAACGTTGACTGGCGCGGTCTGCGCGTCCGGAGTACGTGGCTAAATGCCCAGACCGCGGCAGCGAGCAGGGCAATGAATACTGCGTCGGGATCGGCCGCGCCGAGGCTATATATTTGAATCACCGGAAGTACGACGGCAAGAACAGCAACTGCGAACGCAGCCAGACGACTGGCGCCTGCTGCCAAGGCTGCCCGATAGATCAACCATGGGAGCAGGATGTTTGCGAGGAACATCGGCGCCAATGCGGCCGGATATGTCCGCCCAAGGGCGGCGAACGCCGCAACAAGCAGAAGTGGCAGGCCCGGCAGACCCGCCCTGTGCATCCCAATCGGAAAGGTCCTCTCGGTCGCCAACATGTCCGCTGCTATCCAAAACTGACCCAGGTCGTCAATCGTGACCTCGGAGTACGACGCAGCCTGGAGTCCGCCGACGAGGAACAGCGCGAGGGTGGCAATCCTTGGAGCGAACCGGTGCATCCCTAACCGAAATACCGCCCACGCAGGTTGGGACGTCGCACCGCGTTCTCCGTACCAAAAGGCAAATGCCGTCAGCAGCAGACCGCCAGCGATCGTCACAGCCAGAACCTGGGCGCCGGCGGATGTGGAGAGTTCGTGTCGGGGAGCGGCAGGAACGGCGGTGATGACTGCCATGACCCAAGCGGCGGCGCAGGGCGCGGTGCGCCAGGTCGTTCCCAATGGCGTGCGCGGTGCCGGCTGTGGCAACGCCAGCGCGATTCCGCCGACCACGACAACTCCGACGATGCTCCCCACTAGTGCCCAACGGAGGTCGAAAGTCAAGGTATCGGCGGCCGCCACGTGAATCAGAGCTGCCGCCGCAACGCCTACGGTGCAACCAAACGCGATGTCAGCGCCCCGCTGGGATCCTCCCGTGCGCTTTGCGGCGATGGCGGCGAGCAGAGGAAAGGTCGCGACAAGTACCCAGCCCAGCGCGCTGGACCGTGTCATGAGGTGCACCAACTGGTCGCTCAAGTACATCGCGACAGCCACGCCGATGAGCGGCAGCGACGTCAGCAGATACACCGTGGCGAACATGCGCCGGCTGGCGGGCGCGGCGTGCCGGGCGAGGAGCGCGACGATCGCGGCCATCACGCCGCCCGCAGTCAGGGCTTCCAAGGTAGGAGCGCCTAATCCGATCGGGCCGCCTACCAAGACGGCGCCGATCCATCCGCTCGCAAGAGCGCTCAATCCGACCCAGCAGATTGTCGTCGCGCGATTGCGCATGAGTGCCGGTTGAGTGTCAGGGTTGTTGAGCAACGTCAGAGAGATCGTCTGGTATGCGTGGCGTGTCGGAATCGGCGATTCTCAAGCGGCGCCGCCGTTATCGCGAATGGTGTGCAGACCGCGGGACGTGGGGACGTTGAATGAGCGCCAAGGCCTGTGCCGTCTTCGATGAGTCAGGCCCCGGGGAGTAAGTCTCGCAGCGCCATATGAACCCTAAATTCAGAGCGGGGGGACGGCTCAAGACCGTCCCCCCGCTCTGCTCGCCGCCAAGTGGCGGCATTGCAGGCTCTGCCGGTCCTTAGCGGATGGCTTCCTGGGTGGCGCGGTCGAAGAGCTGCATGTTGCTCATGTCCAGCACCAGGTCGAACTCGTCGCCGATGTGAGCGGTCGTTCGCGGGTCCACGCGGGCGATGTAGGACTCGTCGCCGGCGAGCATGTAGAGGTAGACCTCGCTGCCCAGCGGCTCGGTGACGTCCACGTCCGACTTAATCGTGGCGTCGGTTGGAATCTGGTCCGGCTTGTAGTTCGGGTCGAAGATGTCCTCCGGCCGGATGCCGAAAACCACGTCCTGATTCAGGTGACCGACGTATGGGGCGCGCTTGTCGGGCGGCACCGGGACCTTGAAGGACTCGGTCTGGATGTACATGTCGTCCGCCGTGCCAACCAGACGCGCGTCGAAGAAGTTCATGGCCGGGCTGCCGATGAAGCCGGCAACGAACATGTTTTCCGGCTCCTCATAGACTACCTGCGGCGGGCCGATCTGCTGGAGCACGCCGTCGCGCAGCACGGCGATGCGGCTGCCCATCGTCATGGCTTCCATCTGGTCGTGGGTCACGTAGATCACGGTGGCCTGCAGGCGCTCGTGCAGCCGGATCAGCTCGGCGCGCGTTTGCACGCGCAGCTTGGCGTCCAGGTTGGAGAGCGGCTCGTCCATCAGGAAGACCGCCGGGTCGCGAACCACGGCGCGACCGAGCGCCACACGCTGGCGCTGACCGCCGGACAGGGCCTTTGGCTTTCGGTCCAGCAGCTCGGCGATGTTCAGCATCTCTGCGGCTTCCTGCACCCGGCGCTCAATCTCCTTGCGCGGGGTGTGCCGCAGACGCAGCCCGAACGACAGGTTGTCGTACACGCTCATGTGCGGATAGAGCGCGTAGCTCTGGAACACCATCGCGATGTCCCGGTCCTTGGGCGCAATGTCGTTGACCAGGTCGTCGCCGATGTAGATGTTGCCGTCGCTCAACTCTTCGAGGCCGGCAATCAGGCGGAGGGTAGTGGACTTTCCGCACCCGGACGGGCCGACCAGCACGAGGAACTCGCGGTCCTCGACTTCAATCGATACGTCCTGCACGGCGGTGACCTCGCCAAAGCGCTTGGTCACGCGGTCAAGGGTGACGCTAGCCATGAACTCACTCCTTCGTCTCTCTCATTGAGCCGCGACGCGCGTTAGGCCGCTGGCTCTTCGACCGTCGGCAACGAACCGACGGTCCGGCGGGAACAGAACTGTTCGGCGAAAGCCGTTTCTCACCGAAGAGCGGGCACGGCCACCCGGCCGGCCCGTCTTGCCTGGACATCCTCGATAGGCGTGACTCCCCACATGCGCCGCAACTGCGGAGCGGACGGTACCAATGGCGCGCAACGTCGGTCAACCGACGCCAGCATCAAACCTTTACATGCAAGGCGGACGCTGCGCGAGGGGGAATTCCCTAGCTTGTCGCTTCGGACCCGGAAGGTGGGACGTTCTCCCCCGCTCCTATTCGAGATGACCGCACCAACTCCGATCCGAAGGCTGCGGCGCCGAGCACGATTAGGCTGCTGTAGTACAGCCACAGCAGCAGCACGACAATGGTCGCCAACGGGCCATACACCGCATTGAAGTTGCCGAAGCTGGCTACGTACCACACGAACACGTTCTTACCAACTTCGAACAGCACCGCCGCCAGCGCACCGGCCAGCAGCGCCGGCCGTCGAGGAAGCGGCTGCGCAGGAAGCACGCCGAAAAGCAGCGCGAAGATCCCCGTCGTCATCACCACCGGAAAAATCACCGTCAGCAGCCGGAGTAGCACACCAAGCGTGGCAAAGGGGCTGTCGGCCCCCAAGATCTCGGTCTGTTGCAGGAGGGTGAGCCCCGCCGTGAGTGTCAAGGAGACGGCCAGCATCGCTGCGGTCATTGCGCCGACACCCAGGTCGACCAGCCGGCTCTGCAGGTACGTTCGACGCTGTTGAGCGCCCACGGCCACGTCAAGGCCGCGGCGCAGCGCCGCGAAAATGTACGAGCCAGTCCAAAGCAGGCCAAGCAGCGACACGACGCCGACCTGGCCGCGCAGGTCGGTTACTGACTGGACTGTCCTACCCAGCAACGATTCCGAGTGCGGCGCGATGAAGCCGGCGACCTCCAAGATTTGTGCGGCCAGCGCTTCGGGTTCCACGAAGAAGGACACTCCAACCATGACGACGGCCAGCAGGGGAAAGAGCGAGATCACAAATTGATAGCTAATCGCCGCGGCAAAGGTGGGCAGGTTGCCTTGGCCAAACCGTTCCGCCGTTCGCGCCGGCACGCGCAACCAGCGGTGCTGTTCGATCCCGGCCAGGCTGCGCTGGGGAGGGATTTCCAGTGCGCGTGCCCGTGCGCAAGCCCACCAGACGATCGGGCGAACCCGCCTACCCAGGATGCGGCGGCCTCGCGAGAGCGTGCGTGCGGCTCCCGTCAGGCCAGCACGGCGGCGCTCACGCCACCTTCGCCACGATGATCGAGTGGGTCCCCGGGCCGATCGCCCAGGTTCCTACGTATTCGTCGTTCCCCGCCTGCCAGCGCGTAGCCTCCGTCACTCGCCCGTCGACGAACACGATGATGCTGCCCCAGCTCTTGGGGAGACGCAGTGCCGCGCGGCCGCTGGTTCCTGTGTCAGCCCTGATGTCCAGGAAGATGAACGCCGGATAGGCGGTCTGCACAACCTCAATCTCGCCTCCTTCCGGCCGCATGGCCCGCAGCCCGCCGCTGCGGTCGCCCAGCCGGCAGGTCACCCGGTAGTGGTCGCTTGCGACATCCACGCCGAAAAGCCCGCGAATCACCGCCTGGGCCATGGTGCCCGCGGCGCCGGCGAACTTGGATGACCCCTGTCCGGTCTGGCTGGGGATGTGGAACCACTCATGCACGCCATTTGCGGACTCCCAGGCCCGTGCGACCGCGTCAAGATGGTCGATTCCCCGATCGGCGTGGCCATGTTCGAACTCGCTGACGATTTGCAGGCCGCCCCACCAGTCCCACACCGCGCCGTTTTGGTATTCCCCGCCAGCCATGCGGCGGCTCTCGAAGAAGTCGTCCGGATAGGGCGGTGAGAGCGTCAACCCGGCGCGATTGGTGCCTGCGGCGGCTTCCGCCCGCGCTGCCGCGCCGAAGATCGGCGCAACCTGCTCGGGCGAGGCTAAACCGGCAAAGATTGACAGCACGCTGCTGATGGGCACGATCGCGTCTTCGTCAAACGGGTCGGTCCAGTCCGTGGCGTGCGCATGCACGCGGTAGTGCCCGCGGTCGGGCTGCCAGAGTGCGGCGTTCGCTTCCGTGCGCACCTGCGCCGCGCGCGCACGCTGGACCCCGGCATCGGCGGGCTGGCCCATGGCGTCCAGCATGGCCGCGTAGTCGTAGAGCGCCCGGTAGTGCCACGCCTGGTCGAAGGGCGACAGCGTCAGCTCGTCCCCCGACTCCAGATCGGTCGGCTCCGCGCCCGTGCTGCGCTTGACGTCGCCCCAGTCTGTTGTGTGGCCGCGAAACAGGAGGCTGCCGTCGCCCCAGCGGCGTGTCTGCCACAGGTAGTCCAGCGCGTTACCCAGGCGGTCGATCACACGGCGTCCTTCCACTTGGCTGTCCAGCCAGTCCGCGCCGCCGTGCGCCCGGTAATAGGCGAAAGCGGCGTGTACAGCGCTGGATTCTTCGTCGCTGACCACTGTGGCTTTGTCCACCTCGCCTTGCGCGTTTAGGGTGGCGGCCACCGCGCCGTTCAAGGTCGCAAATCGGTCCTGCGAGGCGAGGAAGCCTTCCACAGGGGTTTGCATGTAGGACTTCGGGAGAAAGTACGGCAGCGCTGGCTGAATGGTCGCCATGTCGCGCACGAAGATCGGTGCGTACAGACTGCCGGCCGAATTGCCCTGGATGGCGCGCCCGTGCCACGTCAGCTCGCGGGAGGTGGCGGACAGCGTGTCGCGGATTCGCGCCGCCATCCCGTCGATCGTGGGAACGTCATTCACCCACCAAGAGGTCCCACTATTGGTTCCTCCCTCGCCATTCGTCTCGGCCGCACCCGTGTCAGGCGACGCCAATGCCGGGCCTGCGCCGGCCGCCAGCCAAGCGCCTGCGGCTCCGGCGAAACTGAGGAAGCGTCGCCGACCCATGCTGGTCAGCGGCTGCGCCCAACTGGGACGGCGGGGAGCGAGAGGGCGATTCGTGGGCATGGGCGTAGTCAAGTCCTGGGTGTGGGCGGGTTGATTCTTGCGCACCGACACGTCACGCGCGGTGCATCCCTGCGTTGGTCAGTCGGAAAATCATACGTGCCAACTCGATGCTAGGCTGCCCTCCGTGGCCCAGTTGCTGACTCGCCGTGTCCTCGGTGCCTCGGCTATTGGGGTTCTCCTGTGCTGCCTGCTGGTCGGCGTGGCCCGAGCCGATGAACATCAGGGCGAGTTTTCGGCCGCCTGCGCCCCGGATTTCGCTATTCCTGGCGGTTGGTTCTACACCCAGACTGGCGGCCACGGCATCGGCTTCCCGGTATGGGATGACGCCGACGCCCGCTTCTGGTCCACCTTCCAGGACCTGGGTGGGATACCTGTCGTCGGATACCCCATCTCGCAGCGATTCCAGCAACACGGCTTTACCGTTCAGGCATTCCAGAAAATGGTCTTGCAGTGGGACCTGGGCGCGGACCGCGCCAACGCGGCCAACACGCTCGACGGCTTGCACCACGCCGGATTCGATGCCTGGCTCCAAGCGTTCCGGCAGGTTCCCCCGCACCAGGCGCTGCCCGCCGACGCCGGCCAGCCGTTCGATGTCATTACTGCGAACCACCTGGCGCTGCTGGACGCCAATCCAGACATCCGGGCGGAGTTTCTGGCCGCGCCCAACTGGTTGACCCGCTTCGGCCTCCCCATCGCGTATCAGGACTTCGGCGCCGTGCGCGTGCTGCGGGCACAGCGCGTGGTGCTGCAACAGTGGACCACGGACACTCCGTGGGCGCGGGCCGGCGAGGTGATCTTTGCCAACAGCGGCACAATAGCGCGGGAGGCGGGACTGTTTCCTGACGTGGCCGTCACTCCGGCGCCGCCCGCCGCCGCCGCGCCCGTCGACCTGGAGCTGACCCTGGGCCAGTCACCTGTGGTGCAGGGCGCCACGGTTCTGGTTGAACTAGCCAGCGGCCGGCCCGACGTTCGGCTGAACCTTGACGGTAGGTCTTTGCCGCTGGCCTGTTCAGACGGCGCCTGGCACGCGCTGGTCGGCCTGTCTGCCGAGGCCCAAACCGGCCCGCGGCAGCTCAGGGTGGATGTCGGGGGGCTGACGCAGGGGCATGAGTTCCAGGTTGCCGCCGGGACGTTTCAGTCGATTGAACTCACCGTCGATAAGGACATCGCTCACTTGTTAGACCCGCTGACGGCGGCGGACGAGCGGGCGTTCGTTCAGACCCTGGTCGACCGCCTCAGTGGACCGCCGCTGTGGACTGGGGTCTTCGGTATACCGGCCAGCGGGACTGCCACGTCGCCGTATGGACAGCGGCGCGTTTTTCATCCGGGCGCCATCCCCTATCTGCACGAAGGCGCGGACCTGGCGGCGCCGCTGGGCGCGCTGGTGGCGGCGCCAGCCGCCGGACGGGTCGCCTGGGCCGGACCGCTGGCGATCCGCGGCAACAGTGTGGTTCTGGATCATGGCTTCGGCGTGTACTCGGCCGTGGTTCATCTGGACCGCATTGACGTCGTCGCCGGACAAGAGGTCACGCCCGGACAGGCGATTGGCGCCGTTGGGTCGAGCGGCCGCTCAACCGGGCCGCACCTGCATTGGGAAGTGCACGTCGCCGGCGCCGCGGTCGATCCCGCGGTCTGGACCTGGCGCGACTTTGCCGCCATTCGCAACGGATCCGGTTTCCTGATGCCCGGCCACCAGGCCGAGTCTTCGCCGCCCGAGGCGCCACCACAGGTCGGCGGGCCGTCCGCCGGGGAGACCGGCGTTCCCCCTGAAGACGTCCCGGCCGGCTAGCCATCTCGGCTCGCGGCAACGCACCCCCGAACCGCTAGGCTGTGGTTGGCCGACAGTCCCGCCGATTCCTGATGGCTCCGCTCTGGCTGACACGTCTACGCCGCTGGCTGCTGGGTGAACCGTCGAGCGAACGCGTCATTCGCACGGCCCCTACGCGCGCCGTGGCGGATCTCTGGGTGAACCTGCTAGGCGACCACGGCGTCCCTGCCCGCGCCGCTCCGGCCCTGCCCGCCAGCTTTATGGGCGATGGCATCCAACACCGCCTGATCGTACGGGCCGAGCACGCGGACGAAGCCGAGCGTATTCTGCGGGCGCTGTGGGACGCCGCGCGCCCATAACCCGCCATCCGTTGTACAGTGCGCCGTTGGGGCCCGTTGTTCAGGACCAGTTGAGGGGGATCCATGGCCGACCGACGGTCCATCATCGTCGAACAGACCTACGTCATCGCCGCCGAGCCAGAGGCCGTCTTCGACGCGCTCGTCGATCAGGACATCCTGTCCGAATGCCTCACGCCGCTGCAACGCCTGCGCCTCGCGCCAGGCTCCGGCGGGCGTATCGGGTTCCGTGACCCGGAACTGGGGCCGGCTATCGGCCGCATTGGAGAACACGACCGCGGCGTGCGGCTCACCTGGCGCATGGTGCAGAACTGGCCCAGCGTGCTGTCTTTCGACTTTTTCGGTGAAGATGGCGGCTGCCGCGTTGACGTTATTCAGTCCGGCTTCGGTGCCTTGCGCGGCGACCGCCGTGATATCGATCAGATCTTTGCCGCCCGTTGGGAGGCCTGGATGAACGCAATCAAGGCCCGACTGGAGGCGTAGTCCTCCTTTAGCTCATGGCTGGTCGGGGCACGCCTCGGTCTGCGGTGCGCATGTCGAACCGCCAACAGCGAACGAGCACCGCCTCGAAGCGGCCGCGCGTCCTGTCGTTCCGCGAAGGTCGTTTGAGCCGGGCACCGCGTGGGTTGAGGGCCGTGCCTGGCGTGTCAGGCCGCTAGACTCGGCGGCACACGCGCCCGTAGCTCAGCGGAATAGAGCACTGGTCTTCGGAACCAGGGGTCGGGGGTTCGAATCCCTCCGGGCGTGCCGCAGACCCACCGTTGACCCCAGATCCAGGGGCGCACACGTTAGACCTACAGGCGGCCGGCGCCGACGGATGCCCAAAACCTGAGGTCCGCGTGGAGCGGTCGCCCAACGACCGTAGCTGACGCCTGTGCCGCTTAGCCTTGCGCCCGAGCCGTCCGATTGTGATACTTCATATCACTCTAGTTGATACGAAGTATCAAATAATGATGACAGTGACCGTTGACGATCGTGTTGACGCCTTGCTAGCGGAGCTGGGCTGTCGGGTGACCGGCCCCCGGCGCAGGGTGGCGCGCCTGCTGGCCGGCAAGCAGGGCTCCTTCAGCGCCGAGGCGGTGAACGAGGAGCTCCCGGACGTCGGGCGCGCCACGGTCTACCGGACCCTCAAGCTGCTTTCCGACGCGGGCGTCCTCTGCAAGACCATGCTTCCCGATGGTTCGCCCCGGTACGCCTTTGACCACTCCTGGCATCACCACCATCTGATCTGTTCGTCGTGCGAAACGGTCGAGGAGTTCCGCAGTCCGGCGCTGGAGCGGCTGTTCTGTGAGATGGCCGACGAGATCCCTGGCCGGGTTCTTGGGCACAGGGTTGAGTTGTACGTGACCTGTCTTCGCTGTCTGCCGCACGAGACGCCGGTTGCTGGCAGGTCGGCGACAGTCCTGGGAGCGTAACGTTATGAGATGGAATATCAGATTCATTGCGTTCGCGAGCGTTCTCGCGGTCGCGTTGATGGCGGCTGCCGCCTGCGGGGAGAGTGATGACGACGACGGACGACTCTCCGTCGTAGCCAGCATCTACCCCCTGGGCTACTTCGCGGAGCAAATCGGCGGCGATCTGGCAACGGTGAGCGTTCTGGTCGGGCCGGGCGTGGAAGCGCATGGATTTGAGCCGACGGCCTCGGACCTGCGGACGATTGGATCGGCGGATCTCGTTGTGATGAACGGGCTTGAGCTTGAGCCCTGGCTGGAGCGTGCCCTTGAAGCGCTGGACGACAGCGCCGAGCAAGTCGTCGTCGAGGCGGCGGATGAGTCCCAGGCGGTGGAAGGGCTTGCGCACGACCACGGAGGCGAAGAAGAAGGGCACGCCGAAGGCGAGCATCACGACGAGGATGGTGAAGGACACGAAGGCGAAAGCGAAGAGCACGAGGAGGAAGGCGAGCATCACGGCGAGGAACTTGATCCGCACATGTGGCTCGATCCCGTGCTGGCCGTCACACAGGTGGAGCGGATCCGCGACGCCCTGATCGAGGTTGACGCCAACAACGCCGACGCCTACCGCGCCACTGCCGCCGCGGTCATCGATGAACTGAACAGGCTGCACGCGGAGTTCACGGAGGCCCTGGCCAATTGCAAGCACGATCACTTTGTGACGTCGCACGCGGCCTACGCGTACCTGGCGGCTCGCTATGGCGCGGAGCAACTTCCCATTACCGGGTTGTCGCCTGAGACGGAGCCGTCGCCGCGGCAATTGGCGGAAATCACGGATCGGGTAACCGAGCTGGGGCTTGGGTACGTGCTGGTGGAACCGGTGCTAAGCGGCGGCCTCGAGCAGACGGTCGCCAGCGAGGCCGGGATTGAACTCATCCCGTTCCATGCCATCGGGAGCGTCACCGAGGCCGAACTGGAAGCGCATGGCGATTACTTCGGCCTCATGCGCAACAATCTGGCCAGTCTCAAGCTGGCCCTGGAGTGCGCATGACCGAACCCACGTCACCGAGCGTAGTCGAGTGGGAGCACGTGAGCTTTGCGTATGGCTCAGTACCGGCGGTTGAGGATGTCTCGCTCTGTATTCACTACGGCGAACTGGCGGCCATTCTGGGGCCCAACGGCGGCGGCAAGAGCACGTTGATCAAGCTGGCCCTGGGACTGCTGCAGCCGGATTCGGGGCGTGTGCGGTTGTTCGGACGCGACGTGAATCGCTTCAACGATTGGGGGCGTGTGGGCTACACGCCGCAGGTTGTTGCCGGCGCTTGGCGGGACTTTCCCGCCACCGTGGCAGAGGTCGTGGCGCACGGCACCTATCGCGGCGTTTCGCCGTTCGGCCTGTTTCGCCGTTCCGAACGAAGCGAAGTGTTGGACGCTCTGGAGGTCGCTGGCATGTCGGCCTTTCGCTCCAGGCGTCTCTCTGAGCTATCCGTCGGTCAGCAGCAGCGGGTCCTGCTGGCGCGCGCGCTGGTGCGGAATCCGGATTTGCTGATTCTGGACGAACCGGCGGCCGGCATAGACGTCTCCGGCGAGGAGCAACTGTACGCGTTGCTCCACAACATCAACCGCGACCGCGGCATGGCCACTGTGATCGTGTCGCACGACATCGGCGCGATGCTGCGCGAGGCCACCACGCTGGCGTGCTTGGATCGCCGGCTGGTTCTCCACGGCCAGCCCCACGAACTCACCCTCGACGAGATGTCCACCCTGTACGGCGTGCCGGTGGATGTGCTGGTCCACGACGCTGGCCACGAATTTGAGGGTGTGCTGCACCAGCACCGCTAGGCATGCCGGCCATCCTGCAGTACGAGTTCATGTTGCGTGCCCTGGCCGGCGGTGCGTTGGTGGGAATTCTGGCGCCCGTGCTGGGTACGTTTATCGTGCTCCGGCGTTATTCGCTCATTGCCGAGACGCTGGCGCACGTGGCCCTCATGGGGGTTGCAATCGGAATGGCGACCAAGTTTCTGCCGTCGCTGTTTGCGCTGCTGGCCGCAACCATCGGAGCGATTCTGGTGGAGCAACTTCGGGCGCGCGGCCGGCTGCCGGGTGACGTAGCCATGGCCGTGGTCTTGTATGGGGCTCTGGCATTCGCCATCGTCGTTATTGGCTTCGCCGGCGGATTCACTGTCGACCTTTTCTCGTTTCTGTTTGGCTCCATCCTAAGCGTTGCTCCAGTTGATCTGTGGCTGCTGGCAGGGCTCACGGTCGTTGTGGTGCTTTTCGTCAGCGTGTTTTTCATCGATCTGGCGCAGATTGCCTTCGATGACGACCTCGCGAAGGTCAGCGGCGTCCGCACTGACCGACTCAATCTGGCGTTGGCGGTGCTGACCGGCGCGACCATCACGATGTCCATGCGGGTCGTGGGCGTGCTTCTAATTGGCGCCATGCTGGTCATTCCGGTTCTGGTTGGACTGCGCGCCGCGCGCGGCTTGCGGGCGGCAATGGCCGCAGCTGTCGTGGCCGGCATACTCAGCGCCCTGGCGGGACTCACGGTTGCGTTTTATGCGGATGTGTCTGCTGGGGGCGCGATCGTGCTGGCGGCACTTCTCCTGCTGATCCTGGTCCATCTCTGGATCGGCTTCCGCCGCTGGAGCCGTCGAGCGAACACGCCTAGCTCCCCGGCGGAGACATCGACGGAACGGGGACACGAATAGGCGCCACGTCGTCCGTCCACACCTGGTGGTAGCGCCATCCGGTTGACCTTCAGACAGCTGACCGGTTCGCCGCAGTCCGGGTAGCTTGGGCAAACTGAGGTCGATGCGGACGTCTGGCGGTAGCGGCGGCTGTCGAAGGGGCTGAATGGCAGATACGTTGCGCGCGGGGATTGTTGGCCTGTCGGGGATTGCTGCGCGCTTGCCCGGAGTGGCCATCGAGCCTGGGATGGGCGTCCGCCTGCCGGTGTCTCACGCCGCTGCTTACTACTGGGTCCGGGACACGGAACTCGTCGCGGGCTGCGACCTCCGGCCCGAACGAAGCGCGGAGTTCAAGAAGCAGTGGTCTGACGTTTTGCCGGATCTCCGCGTATACCGCGACCATCGCGAAATGCTGGCCGCGGAGAATCTGGACATCGTCAGTGTCGTAACCAGCGACGACGCGCATGCCCAAGTCGTGGTTGATGCCGCCGAGTCGGGTGTTCGAGGCATCCTCTGCGAAAAGCCGATCGCGACCACGCTGGCCGACGCCGACCGCATGATTGCCGCGACCGAAGCCGCGGGTATCCCGCTGCTCGTCAACCACACACGTCGATGGATGTCACCGTGGTTGCAGGTTGCGCAGCTGATCGGTGAAGGGACGATCGGCGAGGTACAGCGCATCGTGGCCAGTCAGGGCGGGCCTCGGGCAATGCTGTTTCGGACCGGCACGCATATATGCGACAGCATTGTGTGGTTTGCCGCCGCGCGGCCCTCTGCGGTTTATGCCGTTCCCGAGCCGGGCCTTGAGCTGTATGGACCACGGTATGCAGGCGACGGCGGACATGATCCCAGCACCGATCCTGCGCTGAGCGTGCTGATCGAATTCGAGAACGGCGCGCGTGCCTTCTGGAACATGTGCAAAACGATGCCGCAGGTGTTTGACATCGAAATCTACGGTGAGAAGGGATGTATCCGAGGCCGGACGTTTCCCGGCGACGAAATCTCGATCACGATCGACATCGGCAACCAGCGCCTGCTCACGGAGCCGCTGGATCGGGTTCAACACACGCACGGATGGTTTGCTGGTTGCGTTTCGGAACTCGCGAGTCTCATTCGCAATGGCGGCGCTCCATCCTCCGGCGGTCGAGAGGCTCGCAGGTCGCTGGAGATCATGCTGGCCGCCTTGCAGTCCCAGGCACGCGGAGGCGACCGTGTCGTGCTGCCGATCCAGGACATGTGACGCGAACGTGAGGAGATCTGTCTCGTGGCCAGGCTTAGCCACGCACATGGCCATCCGTACCCGTATCCAGCCGGTGGCAGGTGCTGGACAGGCCCGTTTGACGTGCTTTGAGTAACTTCCGCCTTACCAAAAAAATCGTTGGCAAGCCGGTACTCGTGGGGCAGACTTCGGGGCCAAGCGCCCGGGGGTCTGGGAGGACGCGGCGGCAGTAGCTCTGCCGAGCCGTGACTCGGGCTGTTCGAACGGAGAAAGCGGCAGCTAGCGCGCCGCGCCCTTGACTCTCAACTTTCAGCGGCGGGGTCTGCTCGGCCTTGTGACCGCCGCCCTCAGCCTTGTCTGCTTTTCCCATGTCGTTGCGGCGGCTGGACCACCGGACTTGGTCGTTCCAACATCGGATGGGTCGCGCCTGGATGGCGACGGGGTTGGCAGGTGGCAGACAGTGAGGGCGTCGGGCTACGGCCCGCCCTCGGACTGGGATTGCGGGCACGTAGTCAACGGTCGTTGTGTGGGCTACTACGGGTTTCGTACGGCCTGGGGCTGGCGCTGCGACCCGGAGGCCAACCACGCATGGGCCGTGCTCGACCCGCAGCGGTCCTTCGGCGTGGCGCACCAGTGGCTACCTTTGGGCAGCTGGGTTGAGATTCGCCCCATCGAATCTGGCTCGACGACAGCTAACCCAACGACAGCCGGACTGTCGCTATTGGCGCCCGTGACCGACCGCGGGCCCTATGCACCGTGGGGGGACTCAGGCGGCTTCGACCTGCAGGCGCCGGCGGTTGAAGCCATGAGTTGGTCGCTTGAACTCAATTGGTACAAGATGCGCGTGTTGGACATTCCGCGCTTCTGCCCGGCCCAGGGCGCCGACATGCCCGACTGGCGACGGTTGATCAGGCAGATGGATGGGGACGACCCGCGAGCCGAGGCGCTTTTCGCTGGCGCGTCCGAATGGCTTGGGGTCCCGCTGACGCCGATGCCCTAGCCTCCCGTCGGCGCGCGCCGTCCGTCAGAGGATTGGGTCGAAAAAGGTCAGCTTCTGGCCGAAGTTGTCCATCGCCGTCACTTCGTCCCCGCGCAGGCGTACCCGGATGTCGTGCGTCCGATGGCGCAGCAGCAATTCGTTCGCCGGCGGATCGAGCGTGAAGCTGAGGCGCCGACCCACCGGCGGCCTTGCCAGCAGCAGATAGCGTTCCGTCCGCCGCGGCGGTGCGGGAAAGCCGCGCACGGCCACGCCGGCCGCATCTGCCCAGGCCGGAATGCGTACGAACAGCGGCCCCGGTCGTTTCAGGGTGACGCCGAGGCCATCGCCGGTGTAGGGCGACTCGACCTTGATCGCGTCGGTCTGCTGGTCGAACAGCAGGTTGACCCAATGCCCCGTCGCGTCATGGCGGGTCGCATCGCGGTACGCCTCGCACAGCGAGGCCACGGCACCGCCGACGATATCCATGTTGAACGCCACCCGCGGCAACCCAACCGGTCGGTGACCGTAGGGCGCCGGGAACCCGTAGGCGCCCCAATGCCGCCGGGCCACGTCGTGGCGTCCGTCGTCACCAGCTGGGTTGGGCGGCTCGGCGATCCAGGACACGTCCCGCAGCTGGCTGGGCAACAGATGGCCGCGCAGGATGCGCTCGGCATCGTCGTAGGCCTCGGCGTAGCCCCAGCGGCCCAGGATGAGGGCGGTCTCCAGGATGTCGCCGGTGTTGTTGGCTTCGCCGCGTTCCGGCGGGGCGTCCGGCGCGCTGCTTTCGATCACCCAGCCCAACTGGTCGCGGATTTCCCACAGGCCGCTTGTGTAAAACGACCTGACGCGCTCCATCAGCGGCCCATCATTGAGCAGGTCGGCCAGCTGGGCCAGCGACGACATGACGCAGGTGGTGGAGTGCGTGTGATCGCCAAACCGATCCGTGTCGTAGCTGCCGTCGGTCAGGAAGTAATCCGTGACGGCCTTTTCCTTCATCAGGATGGCCAGCTCCAGGGCTGGTCCGTACCCCGTTGCGCGGTAGTACTTGACCAGAGGACCGATGGCCCGACCCAGCCCCGTGATGAACGTGCCCTGGTGGTGGAAGTTGATCCCGTGCTCGGCGGCGATCCGATCCTCGGTCCAGCCCCGGCCGGGATCCCAGAGCCGGCGAATCGTCGCAATGCTGGCTTCGGCTACCTCTCGCGCTTGTGAGGAGTCGCGAAAGCGCGCCAGCGCGTAGAGCGCGTGGAATCCTTCGCGCACGTTATGCGGGCGAAAATTCTCCAGCGGTCCGTCAATCCGCTCGCGGTTCAGCGGCAGAGGCAGCGGACCGCCGTACGAGAAGAATGCGGCCCGAGCGTGCTTCTCGACAGCCTCCTGATCGATCGGGAACCCCAGGGACTCCGCGGTCAGTAACGCGTTGAGGTGACGGCCGGGGACGTGCGATTCCGAATGCACCGAAGTGAATGCCAGGTGCGGGTCCGGCCAGACCTGCGAACCAAAAAAGGGAATGTCGTTGTCGTCCGCGTTGAACACGCTGGCCATCGTCCGGCAGCCCGCCCGGATGGCGCTGCCGATGTCCGTCGTGTTGACGTGACGCTGCTTCATGGCGCGGGGCTCCTACGGCAAAACCGCTGCGGTTCGTTCGTGCCTAGAGCTTGAGCTCGGCCTTCAGATCCGCCCACGAGACACGCCCCGGCTCGCGCAGCGCGGCCAGCGCGTCGGCCAAGTCGATCTCGTCCTCGAGCCGTTCCAGGGCCTCGTGATCATCCATCGGCACCAGCGCGGCCGCCGGCCGCCCATGACGCGTGAGCACAATGCGCTCGTGCCCGTACTGGACGCGGCCCACCAACTGCCCCAGCAAGTCGCGCGCTTCCGTGATCGTCATGCCGCTGTCGGTAGCCATCCGAACCTCCTCCACGCCACGAGTGTTTTCCTGAACAACCGTGGCATATCCTCACCGCGATAGCCGACGGACGTTGCTGCGCCCCTTTCGAAGGCACGGAATCGTCCAGACCAGGGACATTGTGGCTTAAGTGTCCAAGGTGCGTCTAGTAGAATATGTACATTTCCGTGGGTGAGTACCGAATCGAGTTCACCTCGCAGGGCGCACGGGATCTGCGAAAGCTGCCACGCCGGGAACAACGGCGCGTCGGCGAACGCATTGAGGCGCTGGCACGTAACCCGAGACCGCCGGGCGTTGAGAAGCTCAAAGGCGGACACGACATCTGGCGCATGCGCGTCGGTGACTTACGCGTGCTGTACACCATCGCCCAACAGATCGTGACGGTCACAGTGGTGCGAGTGAGCCACCGGCGCGAGGTGTACCGCCGCTAACTCCGGCTCCGACTACTTCGACTCAGCCCGTACCCGAACCAGCTGCTTGCCGGTGTTGGCGCCGCTGAAGAGACCCACGAACGCCGCGGCGGCGTTTTCCAGCCCGTCCACGATGCTTTCGCGGTAGACGATCTGGCCGCTCGTCACCCATTCGGTTAAGGCGGCCATGGCCTCGTCGTCCTGGTCGGCGAAGTCGTTCACAAGGAAGCCCTGCATGCGCGCCCGACGGCGGTGCAGAGTTCGCGAATGCGGCGGAACCAGCGGCGGGTCGGCGGTGTGGTACTGGGCGATTGCGCCGCAGAGGGCGATGCGGGCGTGCAGGTTGATCTGCCGCAACATGGCTTCAAGGATCTCGCCGCCCACGTTCTCGAAGATCACGTCGATCCCGTCAGGGCAGGCCTTGGCTAGGTCGTCGTCCAGCGACTTCGTGCGGTAATTGACGGCGGCGTCGAAGCCGAGGTCGTTGACAATGTGCGCGCACTTGGCGTCGGTGCCGCAGATACCGACCACGCGGCAGCCCTGAATCTTGGCGATCTGACCGACGGCACTGCCCACGGCGCCGGCTGCCCCGGTAACCACCACGGTCTCGCCCGCTCGAGGCTGACCGACCTCCAACAAGCCGTAGTAAGCGGTTAAGCCCGGCATGCCCAGCACGCCCAGGGCGGTGGATAGGGGCGCGGCCTGGCGGTCGATGCGTTCCAGTTCGTCCGTTGAGGCGGCCGCGTACTGTTGCCACCCAAAGTATCCGCGCACGGTTTCGCCCACGGGTAGGCTCGAATCGCCCGACGCGACGACCCCGCCCACGCCTTCGCCGATCATCACCTGGCCAATCGCGACGGCGTCCCCACGCTGCGGCTGCTCCCAGAGGCGACCGCGCATGTACGGGTCCACCGAGACGAACTCTGTGCGAACCACCGCCTCGCCAACTCCAGGTTCCGGGACAGGCGACTCCACCAGCGAAAAGTCCTCGACCACCGGAACTCCGACCGGCCGCCGCGCCAGCACCACTTGCAGATTGGTTTCGCTACCCACGGCTTGCCTCCACCTGACGCGTCGCACGCCCGCACCCGGTCACGGTAGGCAGCCGCCGCTCCGCGCGCAACAGGCGCTCAGACCGCTGGGATGCCGATGTCCGAGATTGGTCGATTACCCCGTGGGGCGTCTCCTTAGGGGCGCGACGAAGGGTGTCCGTTCCGTGCCCACGAACCGGTTCTCGCTGTCTTTCAGCCGCGGGTCCGGCAGCGCATCCAAGCGGGCGCGCAAATCGGCCAGGCGGTCCGCGTAGTCCGGATGATCGATCAGATTCACCGTCTCGTCGGGATCGCGCGCCAGGTCAAATAGCTGCTCCGGGCAATCCGGACCCAGTCCGGGGGTGCCTTCGTGGCCGTCGAAGCGGAAGAGCTTCATGTCGCCGTGCTTCACCATCACGGAGGGCCCGTTGTGCACGGCCCAGAGCTCGCTATAGACGTCATCCGGCCAGTTCGCGTCCCGGCCCTCCAGCAGCGGCGCAACCGAGCGTCCATCCAGTCCTTCCGGAATCGGCACGTTGGCGATGTCGCAGAGTGTGGGGAAGAGGTCCACCAGCGAGACGTTGCGCTGGATCGTGGCGCCGCCCCGCGGGTGCCGCTGCGGCCAGCGGACGGCGAACGGCACGCGCGCCGAACCCTCGAAGTACTGCTGCTTCTCCCACAGGCCCTTCTGCCCCAGCATCTCGCCGTGATCGGACAGGAACACGATGGCAAAGTCGTCCAGCACGTCCAATTCGCGCAGCTTGTCGATCACCCGGGCGAACTGCGCGTCCATCCACTCGATCATCCCGTAATACGCCGCCGTGGCGCGGTGGGCTTCGCGGTAGGTCACGTCTTTGCCCACCTCCACCTTGAAGAAGTCCGGACACTCGAAGTGCTCCGGCACGTCCTCCTCGTAAGGCTTGACCCGGCGCAAGTAGTAGGCGAACAGGTCGTCAGGGCATTGGTATGGGTAGTGCGGCGACCACAGGCTTACCGCCATCAGCAGCGGGCTGGGGTTGGTGCGGTCGTAGGGCTCATTGACGAAGTGCTCATCCAGGTACATCAGCGCGCCGTCCACCGAATAGCGGTCGTGCTGCAGCCAGTGCCCGCGTCCGGCGCGCGCGTACCTGACTTCCTGCTTCACCTTGTCCGGCCAGGAGCCGGTGCCGGGATCGCGCTCGATCAGGGCTTGGTGCTCGGAGTCGTCGGCCGGCTCGTAGCCGTTACGGCCCACGATGTCGCGCCCGATGCGCTGGTGCCAGCCGTGCATCTGGTCCGGCCCCACGAAGTGCATCTTGCCGGCGGCGCAGGTGGTATAGCCGTAGCGCGAAAGGTGCCCTGGAATCGTCAGCACTTCGCTCGGCATCGCGTCGCCGAAATTCACGCAGCCGCAGTTCCGCGGGTAGAGGCCGGACAGGAAACTCTGCCGCGCCGGCACGCAGATGGGCGACGGCGTGTAGGCGTTGCGGAAGTAGAAGCCCCCGTCGATCAACCAATCCAGCGTCGGCGTGCGGATATGCGGGTTGCCCTCCGCCGGCATGACGTCGGGGCGGTGCTCATCGTTGATCAGCATCAGAATGTGCGGCTTGCGCTCGGGCATGGCGGTCACCGAAGGGACGTGAGCGCGTGAGCCTACGCCATTCGGCCGGCTGTCGTTGGGGCCGTTTGAGTCGTGTCTGGCTGGCAGGTTGCGGAGCGGTCGGTCACACTGCGCGCGTGCGCTGACATTGGACTCGACAAATGCCTTCAATGCGACCGAACCGAGTGAAGCACAAACTGGCCGCCGGTGAACTGGCTACGGGTGTGATGGGCACCGGGATGACGGCGGACCTCATCGAGTGGCTGGGGCCGCTGGGGTTCGACTCCGTGTGGCTGGAAGGCGAGCACGGACCGCTGGACTACCGGGACATCCCCGACATGAGTCGCGCTGCCGACCTCTGGGGCATGACCTCCATCGTGCGCGTCAACGAGAATCGCTACGGGCCCATCTACCGCGTGCTGGACCTCGGCGCTCAAGGCGTCTGCGTGCCGCACGTGGACACACGCGACCAGGCCCAGGCGGTAGCCGACGCGTCAAAATTCTTTCCGATCGGTAAACGGGGCATGATGACCTCCCGCCAGGGTTACGGGGTCTCGGACTTCCTGGAGCGGGCCAACGACGAGTGCCTGGCGATCATCCTGATCGAGGACATCCTGGCCGTGAACAACCTGGACGAGATCCTTCAAGTCGAAGGCGTGGACATCTTCTACGTCGCGCCCGGCGACCTGGGGCAAAGCCTCGGTCACATGGACTCCACGCACCCCGAGGTGCAGGCAGTGATCGACCAGGCGCTGGCAACCATCGTGGCCTCAGGCCGCCACGCCGGAACGCTGGTCACCTCCGCCAACGTTGAACGCTACGTTGACATGGGCGTCGGCTTCGTGACGACCGGACTGAACGCCTGGATAGCCGAGGGCGCGAAGGACTTCCTGGGGAAGGTCGGGCGCTAGGTCTCTAGCGCCGCCTCGGTGTCGGCGCTCAGGTCGCGCAGGTGGGTCGGTCGCACGTAGACCTCTTCAATCAGCGTGCGGCCGGGCAGGCAGGCGCAGAGGCGGACGATTTCGGCCAGGTCTTCGGACTGCATCATCGTGGCGCGCGCCGCAGCGTCCGGGACCAGCTTGCGGCGTTCCAGGATCGGGGTGTCCACTTCGCCCGGGAAAATCGTGCAGGCCCGCAGGCCGTGGCTGCGGAGTTCGTTGTTGACGCTCTTCATCACGCTCGCCACGGCCGCCTTCGCGGCGCCATAGGCCACGCCGGCCATCGGGCCGGCAGTGACGGCGGCGTACGACGAAATGGTGATGACGGTGCCGGTCCCACGGTCCAGCATCCCCGGCAGCGCCGCCTGCGTGAGCACCATCGGGGCCGTCACGTTCAGCCGCTGCACGCCCTCGAAATCGTCTGCTTCGATCGTTCGCACGCTGCGTGACCGGCTGCCGCCGCCGGCGTTGTTAACCAGGACGTCCAGACGCCCGAACTCGGACTCGGTTTTCGCCACCACGGCCCGCGCGGCTTCGGGATCGGTGATGTCGGCCGGGAGAGCCAGCGCCGTGCCGCCCGCACCTCGAATCGTGGCCGCAGTCTCATCGAGCAAGGACTGACGCCGCCCAACCAGCGTCACCGCCGCTCCTTCGCGGGCCAGCGCAATTGCGCTGGCGCGACCGATACCGGTTCCGGCGCCGGTCACCAACGCGACTTGACCATTCAGCTGTTTCATCGGCGCACCTGCCCTTCGCGGCTGCTGGATTCTCAGTATTGGGTCACATTGAGTTACGGCGACCCGTCCGCCCCGTCCCGACGTCGCTCACCGTATCTCTGCGTGACTCGACCACACCCATCATGTCATCTACGGCCCACGGCGCTTCGGTCAATCCAGACGCTTTGCCCCACCCCGCGCCCTCCCGTCCTGCCCTTCGCAGGGCCGTTGCCCCCGACCCGCCCGTCTTCTCTATCCGTTCATGGTGAGCCGGGCCAGAGTCCCTCGGCGGCCCGAGTCGAACCACATCCCCAGCCCCCCGTTCGTGGTGAGCCGCCCCGGCGTCCCTCGGAGAACCCGCCCCCCACCTTCCGGTCGTGACGCCCCCGCCGTCCCCGCCCCCTCTTTCGTACGGGCCGGTTTCAAACCGGCCTCTTCCGGTCGCAGCCCAACACCCCCCACCCCCAAACATGCGATGCTTCCCCGTACCGAAAACGTCCTTCTCTAATGCCCGGCCACCTATTCACCCAGTACTTCCTCACCGACGGCATCCGCCAAACCCCCGAGCGCCAAACCCAGCGCCGCGCCTACAACACCTTCCGTGACGAAGCCCGCCGCCTCTTCCAGGACTTCCCCACCGCCCACAACCCCAACGAGACTCAGACCGAGCAGGACCTCATTCGTCCCCTGCTCCAACTCCTCGGCTGGACCGACGACCTCTCCCAGCAGACGACCAGCGGCGGCGAAAATATCCCCGACCTGCTCCTCTTCCCCGACGCCCAGGCCAAGACCCGCGCCACCGGTTCCAACGCCAGCTCATTCCTCGAAGCCCTCGCCGTCGCCGAGCTCAAACGCTTCCGTCGTCCCCTCGACACCCGCGGCTCCGGCAAGGGACTCCAGGCCTCCTCACCCCACGCCCAGATCCTTCGCTACCTCCGCGAAGCCGAAACCGTCACCGACGGCGACCTCCGCTGGGGGATCCTCACCAACGGTGCCGTCTGGCGTCTCTACGACCAGAAAACTCGCCCCCGCGCCACCGCCTACTACGAAGCCGACCTCCAGGCCCTCCTCCAAGCCGACGACCAGGACGCCCTCCGCACCTTCCACCTTCTCTTTCGCCGCTCCGCCTTCCTGCGCCGCCCCGGCGCCGCCGTCACCTTCCTGGAGACCGCTCTAGACCAGGGCCGTCGTTACGAACAGCGCGTCGCCCAGAGCCTCGCCGGCGTCGTCTTCCAGCGCGTCTTTCCCCGCCTCCTCCAGGCCCTGGCCGATGCCACCGACCGGCCCATGCCCGCAATCCGCGAAGCCGCCCTCATCTTTCTCTACCGCCTGCTCTTCGTCCTCTACGCCGAAGACCGCGGCCTCCTGCCCGTTAACGACGCCGCCTACGACGACTACGGCCTCCGCAAGCGTGTACGCGACGACGTAGCCGAGCGCAAAGCCCGCAACGACACCTTCTCGGACACAGCTGCCAGCTACTGGAATCACCTGAAGGAACTCTTCCGGCAGATTGATCAGGGAGATCCGGACGTCGGCCTGCCGCCCTACAACGGCGGCCTGTTTGCCGAGGACGCCTCCAAACTTCTTGGCAGGGTCCGCGTCTCTGACAACGTCATCGCCGACATCATCTACGACCTCAGCCACACCCAAACCGACGGCCAGCGCCGCTACGTCAACTACCGCGACATGTCCGTCCAGCAACTCGGATCCATCTACGAACGTCTGCTGGAACAGGAACCGGTGCTGGACGCTCAGGGGGCGGTGACGGTCCGCCCCAACCCCTACGCCCGCAAGGACAGCGGCAGCTTCTACACCCCGCAGGATCTCGTGGACCTCATAGTCGACCAGACCCTCAAGCCGCTCATCGAGGAACGCCTGGACGCCTTCGAGGCCCGGGCCAAGGAATTGAAGGGCGACCGCCGCCCCAAAGCCGAGCGCCGCGCCGAGCTAGCCCGCCTGGACCCCGCCCAGGCCGTGCTCGATCTCAAGGTGCTGGACCCGGCGATGGGCAGCGGCCATTTCCTAGTCACCGCCGTTGATTTCCTGACCGACTATGTCGCCGACCTGATTGAGTTCGTCCCCGCCATCCCCGACTGGCTGCCCGAAGACGACCCTTACCACTCGCCCTTGCTTGACCGTATCGCCGCCATTCGCTCTGACATCCTGCATCGCGCTCACGCGTCCGGCTGGAAGGTCTACGAGACCCAGTTGAGCGACCAGGCCATCATCCGCCGCTTGGTGCTCAAGCGCTGCATCTACGGGGTGGACAAGAACTCGCTCACCGTCGAACTTGCAAAGGTCTCCCTCTGGCTCCATAGCTTCACGGTCGGCGCGCCCCTATCGTTCTTGGATCACCATTTACGCTGCGGAGATTCGTTGCTGGGGCTGCACAGCGCCGACGCCACGGCGGACTTGCAGCGGCTGGACGTGCCCATGTTCGTGTCCAGCGCGCTGCAAGGCATCGAGAACGCCGCCCAGGGCATGCGCCGGATCGAACAGCTCTCCGATGCCGACGTGTCGGAAGTCCACCAGTCCCAGTCGCTCTTCCAGGCCGTCGAGTCCGCCACTGCCGACCTCCGCAGCTTCCTCGACACCCTCACCGGCCTCCGCTGGCTCACCGCCGGCCTCAAGGTCCGCCAGCGTGCCGTATTCGAAGCGCCAATAGCCGAGACGCTGGGGGCCGACGCCAGCCGCGCTTACGAGCAGTTGGCGCGTCCGCCGGGCGACCGAGCGCACAATCGTTCAACCGCTTTTCGCGAGCGCCTGGCCGAGGCCCACTCTGTAGCCGACCAGGAATCCTTCCTCCACTGGGAAGCCGCCTTCCCCGGCGTCTGGCGTCACTGGCAAAACCAAACCCCCGAGGGCGGCTTCGACGCTGTCATCGGCAATCCCCCTTGGGACCGCATCAAGCTCCAGGAAGTCGAGTGGTTTGCCACCAGGGACCCAGATCTCGCCCGTGCCGCCACTGCCGCCGCCCGCCACGAAGGCATCAAGCGCCTGCGCGAACATGGCGCTCCATTGGCCGTGGCCTTCGACAAGGCCAAGGCCCGCGCCGACCGCCTCGGCCAGGTCATCCGCGCCTCCGGCCACTACCCGTTGTTGGGCGGTGGCGACATCAACCTCTACTCCCTCTTTGTCGAACGCTCCCTGCGCCTCGTCAAACCCAACGGCCTCGTCGGCCTGCTCACCCCCTCCGGCATCTACGCCGACCGCACCGCCGCCCGCTTCTTCCAGTCCGTCTCCACCACCGGCCGCGTCGCCGGAATCTTTGACTTCGAAAACCGTCGCCTCGGAACCGAATTGCCGCCTTTCTTCCCCGACATCGACTCCCGCTTCAAGTTCTGCGCCCTCATCATCGGCGGACCCGGGCGCACGTTCCCCGAGACCCGCTGCGGCTTCTTCCTGCCTGACACCACCATCACCGACCCTGACCGAGCCTTTACCCTCAGCCCCGACGACTTCGCCCGCGTCAACCCCAACACCGGCACCGCCCCCGTCTTCCGCACCCGCCGCGACGCCGACATCACTCGCCGTATCTACCAGGACCATCCTGTCCTGGTGGACCGTTCAGGCGACGACGAACGCCGCGCTTGGCCCGTCCGCTACGTCCGCATGCTGGACATGGCCAATTCATCTCACCTTTTCCGAACCACGTCCGAACTGCAGGAAGAGGGCTTCTACCCCGTCCAAGCCAATCGTTGGAAGCGTGGCGCTGATCATTACGTCCCTCTCTATGAGGGGAAAATGACACAGGCGTTTGACCACCGCGCCGCCAGCGTGGTTGTCAACCGGAAGAATCTCCACCGACCCGCCCAGCCAAGACCGGCCACAGCCGAAGAGCACGGCGATCCATATTGGCTACCGACTCCTCAGTTCTGGGTTAGTGAGCAAGACATCAAGTGGCCCGATGAATTGAGTTGGGCAGTGGCGTTCAAGGACGTAACTTCGCCAACGAATGTCCGGGCAGTCATCGCCTCAATCATTCCGCGCGTAGGCGCCGGTCACACACTGCCGCTGCTGATGCCCGACGCTGACGTCGCCACTTATAAGGAAAATGCCTGCTTCTGGCTCGCCTCCCTGAACTCGTTCGCGTTCGACTTCGTTGCCCGCCAGAAAGTCCAGGGTCAGCATTTGACCTGGTACACCGTCGAGCAACTCCCGGTCCTTCCTCCAGCCACCTATCACCGCCGCTTCGGCGACCGCACCGCCGCCGACCTCGTCCACCACCACGTCCTCCGCCTCACCTACACCGCCCACGACATGGCCCCCTTCGCCCGCGACCTAGGCCACCACGGCCCACCCTTCCCCTGGGACCCCGAAGAACGTCGCCACCTCCGAGCCCGCCTCGACGCCCTCTACTTCCACCTCTACGGCCTCACCCGCGAAGACGCGGCCTACATCCTCTCCACCTTCCCCATCATCCAACGCCAGGACCAAGCCGCCTTCAACCACTACCGCACCAAAGCCCTAATCCTCGCCTACATGAACGCCCTCACCGCCGGCGACACCGAAGCCCAGGTGGCCGTCTAGCCCCAATTCGCGTTGTCGAAGAGCCTCTCAACCGCGAAACCAACCAAGCCATCACCCAACTCATCCACGACCGCTTCAAACCCAAGCGAATCATCCTCTTCGGAACCACCACAAGCCGCCACTAATGCCAAACCCGAGACCTTCGCGTCCTAGCAGCCCGTGCTACGACGACAGTCAGGTGCCTATTCGGCCTCCAGCAAGTCAGTGTCTAGCCTTGCATATGGCAGCGCCATGGTCACCGACATTCCAGCTTCCGTAGCAATCTTGACATCCTCTTGCATGTCAATCATCTGCGCTAAATAGAATATTGCAGACCTCGCAAGTCGTAATTGACACAAAGACTCGTCGATGAGATCTCGCCAGTTGATTCGCTCACTCCAGTCCGACGATTCCGGAGCCATCTCAGAATGAACAGTCAAGAACCGATGCGTGGCAGCGTGTCGCATGTTTACATTAAGTGCTAGAGGCGATGATCCCTCGTCATCAAGTTCGTAGCTCAGATCCATTAAGGCCGACAACCCTCGGTTAGGCGACTTTCCGTTCAAAGCACTCTCAAACGCTGCCGCAACGTTTCGACGTGCGCTGTCCTCGTAAGGTAGGCTACGAAACGATACACGACGAGCTGCCTGTTTGGTGCCGAAGTACAAGTGTGCAAAGGACGCACTCTTATCCAGAACATCTACAGCCGCCTTGAATGCCTGAATTGCAGTACCAGTTCGAACGCCCCACCTGCCGTAATCGAGAGTATCCAAAAATGATACGTGCGAGCTGATCGACTGAGCATGCGTCCAGATTGGACTGCTAGGCTCACTCGATGCCCACACCAAATAGCGAGCCGACACAAAGTCCTGCTTAATCGTATTAAATGCGTCAATGATCTCATTGGTGAGGGTTATGTCCCTTGCGCCGAGACTCGTTATTATGCGCCTGAAGAAAATTGGGTCGAGAACCGACGCATTGCTACCCACCAGCCACGGCGCTACGTGCAGAAAGAGCCCTTCGCGCAGGCACCAGGTCAAATGAGGATCGGTAAACCTAGGTGGCATCGGTTCAGATTCATCAGATGCACTCGGCAAGTCAGGTATTGCAGAGCGCTGCCGGCGAAAGCTCTCTAGCGCCGACTCTCCGCCATGCTTTAGCACGCTTTCCGAATTACTTATCGCGTGATCAAGGTCTGCTGCCGCGAGTAGCTCAATCTCACGCTCAAAATCCCTCATGTAAGGCGATGCGTAGAGGAGGGCCAGGCCGCGATTGCCCGTCGCCATTGCAAATGAAGAGTCGAGCGCGAGTGCACGATCGAAGCAATCGATGGCGTCCGTGTGCCGTCCGACATTGTCGTAAGAGTTTCCAGCGTCAGTTAGCGCCTTTAACCGGAATTCTGTTTCAGCTCCCTCGTCGTTAGCGATTTCTGAGAATATCTTCCTAGAATCGCGCAGATAGTCGCGTTGTTCCAGCCAAGTATCGGCAAATCCGTGTTGCCCTTCATAGAGACTCCAAATGCTCAACATAGAGCTTGCCAAGTTGTACGACTCGCGAGTTGTGATTTCTTCCCCGGCCGAACGCCAAATGCGAATTGCCTCTTCGATTAGAGAGATCTGATTGTTCTGTTCGCCTACGTCAGCGTATGTGCATGCACGCAGGTTTCTCACAAGGGACTCTTGGCCCGATCCTGCGCAAAGATTGTCTGCAAAATCAAAAGCCTCAGTCGTATCACCATTCTCGAGGAGGTTTTCAATCTTAGTTTTAGCTTGCAGGAGTGCGTTTAGATCGTTAATGACCATAGTCTCAGGCAATATCCCTAGAGATTAGGCGCGGTGTGCTTAGCACACGATTGTCCCACACGACTCCTGCACGATGGCCCAGGCTGCGCGGACCCTGTGACCTGGGAATGCCGACAGTACGCCCCAGCCATTGAACCACATGCTGCTTCGGACATTCGCCTAAGACATGTCCCTGTCCGCCTCTGCCTCTCCGACTCCGGAATCCCTGCCAGCGTTGCCTGCACTGCCAGCACCGCACGCACTGATCGCGTTGCTGGCAGTGATGTCATTGCCGGCATCCCCGTTCCCCGGTTCGCCCCAAAACTCCAGCAGCCCAACAACCGACCTCGGCACAAGCCACTCCCCACCACCCACCAACCACTTGCCACCACGCTCGTCATCCCGGCGTCCCTGGAGAGCCTTCCCTGAGCTTGTCGAAGCCTGTCCTGAGCTAGCCGAAGGAGGGGAACCCACCGCCATGATCGATCCCAGCGCACCCTGCGTCCCTGGTGAGCCTGTCGAACCACACCCGAAGCACCCAGCCCGCACAGGCAGTCCCCTATTTGTCCCCTCTCGCTACTCTCCGCTCTCCCCTCTTCCCTTCCTCACCGCACACATTCGGCCGGAAACTGGACACATTTCGGCAAAAACTGGACACATTCGCCCGAAAAGTTGACACATCGGGCCAAAAACTGGACACATTGGCCTGACAGAGTGGACACATCCCCGTCATCCCGCCGTCCCCGATCCCCAACCAACGCCCGCCACCGAAAACTGAACACCTGCCTCGCCAAAGTGAACACATTCGGCCGGAGAGTGAACACATCGGGCCAAAAACTGAACACAGTCGCCCCAAAACTGAACACATTGGCCCGACCGACTGAACACATCCCGTCATCCCGGCGTCTTCAGCCGGGACCCAGCACCATGATCAAACCCAGCGCAACCTCACATCCCGTCCACGCCCGCATCCCGAGCGCACTTCCCCCGTCATCCCGGCGTCCCCAGCCGGGACCCAGCAGCACCCAACAATCCCAGCGCACCAGTGTCACCCCGACCTCCCCACCAACCCGAGCCCACGTACTCGCATCCACCGTTCATGGTCAGCCGGGCCAGAGTCCGTCGAAGAACCTGCCCTGAGCCTGTCGAATGGGCCCGAGTCGAACCACATCCCGCCAATCCTCCCCTCGCCTGGGGGAGAGGCAGAACCCGTCCTGAGCTAGCCGAAGGATTCCGCCGTCTTCGGCGGAAATCGGTGAGGGCTCGTCCGAGCACCCACCACGGTCCTACGTGGCGGCTCCCAATCTTCACCCTCTCCGAGGGGAGAGGCAGACTCCGCCGTCCCCGGCGGAATTCGGTGAGGGGTCCCCCCGGGCAACCAACTCCAGCGCACCCCACGCTCCTCAGTCGCTGCCCGGCTCTTCACCCTCTCCAAGGGGAGAGGCAGATTCGGGCGTCTTCGGCCGAAATCGGTGAGGGGTCCCCCGGGCAACCAACTCCAGCGCACCCCACGCTCCTCAGTCGCTGCCCGGCTCTTCACCCTCTCCGAGGGGAGAGGCAGACTCCGCCGTCCCCGGCGGAATTCGGTGAGGGGTCCTCCGGTCGAGGTCTGTCCCCCAACCAGGCCGCATGGAGACATCAAAATGACTCACTACCCTTATCACCCTTGCTCTTCGTATCCATGCAGTGTACACTAGAGACGCCCTTTCCCAAGTCCCTCCCCCGGACCCTCCATGCTCGCCCCCCTAATCCGCCTACTCACCTTCCTGACGCCTGGCCCCCGCTTGTTCCCCATCTTTCGTAGGGGCCGGTTTGAAACCGGCCTCTTCCGCTCGCGACGCCCCCACCCCACCCCCTCGCCACGTCCGCGCACCCAGCCCTTCCAGCGCCGCCCTGCCGCCCCCTCACAGCCCCAACCTTCGTCGCCAACCCGCCAAAAAAATCCGGCCCAAGCTATCTCTCGCCAGCCGGCCCCCTCTGGGGGCCGGCTGGCGAGAGATAGCTCCCCCTTCACCCCCACCCAAATCCCGCCGCCCGGCACACGCCCTCAGCCCCATCCAATCCCCCCAACCGCCCGTTACGCTGCCGCGGCGCGCCGCCCGCGACGCAAGCTCACCCACGACCGGAGCTTCGCGCCAGCTGCGGCTGAGAGGTTTGGACGTCGGCTAAAACTCCATCGCGGCTGCGATGTCGGCTTGCATGTTGCGCAGGTGGGTCGGGCGGACGTAGATCTCTTCAACCAGCGTTCGCGCCGGCATGCGGGCGCAGAGCAGGATGATCTGGGCCAGGTCGTCGGCGTGGCTCATGGTTGCGCGGGCGGTGGCGTCGGGTACGAGCGGGCGGGCATCCAGCATCTCGGTGTTCACCTCGCCGGGGTAGATGATGCAAGCCCGGATACCGCGGTTGCGGTACTCGGCGTTCACGCATTTCATCAGGCTCACCACGGCCGCCTTGGAGGCGCTGTAGGCCGTTCCGCCAGGCGGCCCGGGGCTTACGACCGAGTACGACGCCACCGTGATGATCACCCCACCGCCGCGTTCCAGCATTCCCGGCAACGCGGCCTGGGACAGGGTGAGGGGCCCGGTCACGTTTATCCGCATCAGCGTTTCGATGTCGTCGGCGCTGGTTGTGCCCACGCTGCGCGACGCGGTGTTAGCGCCGGCGTTGTTGACCAGGATGTCGAGACGGCCGAAATCGGCTTCGGTCTGGGCTACGGCCTCACGGACCGCGTCGGCATCGGCGACGTCGGCCGGCAGAACCAGGACGCGGCCTCTGGCCGTCTTGATCATCCCGGCGGATTCTTCCAGGAGCGCGAGCCGCCGCCCGACCAGGGCTACCGCGGCGCCATCGCCCGCCAGCGCCAAGGCGGCCGCCCGGCCGATCCCGCTGCCGCCGCCGGTGACCAAGGCGGCTTGACCGTCAAGAGCTCCCATGACTCTCGAGTTCCCTTCGGGCGAGTGGCGTTGGCTACTGACTCTGCCCGCGTGCCGAGACTTCCCACACTTCCCGCACGATTCCGTCACGCGCAACGAAGGCATGGTCGTACAGATTCACGCAGGGGCAGATGTGGTTGGGGATGATCTGAATTACCTCGCCGATGGCATAGGCATCGGCGTCCGGCACCGAAAGCACGCCGTGCTCGTCGGACAGACTCACGATGGTGGCCTCGGGGCGGCCCACGACCATCCCGAAGCCGCTGTTTTCCAGAATGCTGGGCCCACGACGATCGGAGGTCAGAGCCTTGGCGCCGGCGTCCACCACCACCCGGTCGGGCGCGGGCCGGTTGACCACGGTGGCCAGCACGGTGGCCGCACACCAGTCGGTGTGGCCCAGGAAGTTGGCGTGCGAGCCGTCGTTGAAGACGGCGGTACCCGGCCGCAGTTCATCGATGCCCGCATGGAACTTGCGTGCGAACAGCGACGGCGTCGATCCCATGCTCACCTCGCAGGCTGCCCCTGTGGCGTCTCGGATGGCCTGCGCCGCATCCAGCATCTGGCGTTGAGCCTGGTCCGCGATCACGGCCAGGTCCGAATCATCCCGCGCCGCGTAATCGTGGCCTTCGTGGGTGTAGACGCCCCGCAAGGCGAGCCCCGGCGAATCCAGGATCCGCTGGGCCAGGTCGACGGCCTCATGGTCTTCCACCACCCCGGTACGGCGCTGGCCTACATCGATCTCGATGCTGATGTCGAGGGGATCAGCCCCGCGAAATGCCTGGCTGAGCAAGTCGATCTGCTCAGGGTGATCGACGCCCACGGCGAGCCGGACGCGCTCGGCGAGCGCTCGTAGCCGCCGCATCTTGGCCGCGCCGACGACCTGGTTGGCGATGAAGATGTCATCGACACCGCCGTCGGCGAAGACCTCGGCCTCACCGGTCTTGGCGCAACAGATGCCCTGTGCGCCAGCCTCGATCTGGCGTTGGGCCACCGCGAGCATTCGGTGGGTCTTGATGTGCGGCCGCAGCCGGGCGCCGGCGGCCTGGGCGATCTCGACCGTGCGGGCGATGTTGGCCTCTACGACTCTGAGGTCCAGGACCAATGCCGGCGTGTCCAAAACGTCGACCGGCTGGCCAATCGCCGTTGCCGGATCGCGGGTGGAAAGCGCGAGTGCGACCATGGGGTTCTGCCGTCGGGGAAGCGCGACAGTCTACGCATGGTGGGCTGGTGTCGTATCGTCGCTTGAGGCTTCAGGCAGGGAGGATCGCGCCATGGCCGCGGAAGTGGAGACGCTCCAGAACTGGATCGCGGGGGAATGGACGGCGGCGCGCGGTACCGACGCCGCGGAAGTCACGAACCCGGCGTCGGGTGGCGTGGTCGCCGAGGCGCCGATGGCTTCGGACGAGGACGTGGCCGACGCGGTACAGGCCGCCCATGATGCGTTCGACAGTTGGCGGGCCACGCCGGCGGTAGAGCGCGGGCGATTGCTGTTCCGGCTGCATCACCTCGTCGAGGAGCAGTTCGAGGACCTGTCGCGCATCATCACCATTGAGAACGGCAAGACGCTGGAAGAGGCGCGCGGCGAACTGATCCGGACCCTGGAGAACATCGAGGTCGCGGCCGGGATTCCGACGCTGCAAATGGGCGACTTCTCGGCCGACATCGCCGCGGGCATCGATGAGACGTCGATCCGTGAACCGATGGGCGTGTTCGTCCAGATCGGGCCCTTCAACTTCCCGTCGATGGTTCCGTTCTGGTTCGCGCCCTACGCGCTAGCCACCGGGAACACCTACGTCATCAAGCCGTCGCCGCAGACCCCGCTGAGCCAGGCGCGGATGATGGACCTGATTGCCGAGGCCGGTTTCCCGGCCGGCGTCATCAACCTGGTGCACGGTGGGGCGGAGACGGCCGAGGCGCTAATCGCCGATCCGCGAGTGCAAGGGGTCTCATTTGTCGGAACGACGCGGGTTGCGCGGCGCATCTACGAACTGGCCGCGCAGCATGGCAAGCGGGTGCAGGCGCAGGGTGGGGCCAAGAACCACCTGGTGGTGCTGCCGGATGCCAACCTGGACGCTGCGATTCCGAACCTGATGGGCTCCACGTTTGGCTGCGCCGGCCAGCGCTGCCTCGCGGGATCCGTGGTGGTGGCGGCGAACGACGTGTACTCAGAATTCAGCGACCGGCTGACGGCCGCCGCGCAGGCCTTGCGCCTGGGCGACGGGCTGGACCCGGACGTCGGAATGGGTCCGGTCATTTCGCAGGACTCTCGCGATCGAATTCTGGCTACGCTCGACGATGCAGCTTCAGCAGGCGCGCGGATGGTGGCTGACGGCCGCGGCGCAACCGCCGAGGGTTTGCCCAATGGCTACTGGGTCGGCCCGACGGTGGTTGACGAGGTGACGCCGGAGATGCGGATCTCGCAGGAAGAGGTGTTTGGTCCAGTGGTCAGCCTGCAGCGGGTCGGAACGCTGCGGGAGGCGATGAACATGATTGAGGCCAGCCCGTTTGGAAACGCCGCCTCGATCTACACGAGCAGCGGACCCGCCGCGAGAGAGTTCGTTTCGGGCGTCAACATTGGGAACGTGGGCGTGAATGTCGGGGTCGCCGCCCCGATGGCGTTTTTCCCGTTTGCGGGGCGCAAGGCGTCGTTCTTTGGGGATCTGCACGGACAGGCCGGCGACGCCGTGCGGTTCTTTACCGATCCGAAAGTCGTCGTCTCGCGCTGGCCGAGGTCGTCCGACGGCCGCGACCCCTGGGACTGAGCCAGAAATGTCTGCACGCCGACGCCAGGATCCTGACCGACCAGCCCGTGACTGGGCATATTTGCGCGACGTGCATCCCGCGATCAGCGGGGCGCAGGCTCGAATCGAACGAGAGGCCGAAAAGGACCGCGAACCGATTACGGAACGCGAGTCGGCGCGGCTGATTGCGACGCTGGTGCGCGCCTGCGGCGCCCGCACGGCCCTGGAGATCGGTACCAATCTCGGGTATTCGGCGACCTGGATCGCCGGCGCGCTGCCGCGCGACGGCCGCTTGATCTGCCTGGACATCGATGGCGAGATCCTTCAGCGCGCCCGCGAGCACCTGATGCACGAACGGGTGGCCGAGCGAGTTGAGTTGCGCTGCGGCCCGGCGCTGGACTTGCTGGCAGACGTTCCCGGACCGTTCGACTTTGCGTACATCGACGCGAATAAGGACGACTACCCCGCGTACCTGGAGGCGGTTATCGAGCGGCTGCGTCCAGGCGGGGTCGTTTGTGTCGACAATCTCCTGTGGGGCGGCCAGGCGGCCATGGAGACCGACGACCCGAACCGTCCGCGTCAGTGGACGCCGATCATCCGGGAGTTCAATCGGGCGTTCCTGGATCACCCTCAGCTTGATTCGACGATCGTGCAGGTGGGCGACGGAGTCGGGATCGGCGTCAAGCGGGGCTGAATTCCCGATAGACAGGTGGCCGTGGCGGTCGTCCGCGGATATGTGGGCCGTGGCAATTGACGAAGCCGCGGCTGCCGCCTAGCGTCATATCCGGCACTGAGCCTTGGCGGCGAATGGAGCAGGAACTCGTGATTACGAATACGGCAAAGCAACGAATGGACCAGGGCAAGGTTGCCCTTGGGGTCGGCTGCGGCCTGGGCGTCCCGTTTCCGGCCGAGATGCTGGCGAGCATGGGGTTCGACTGGGTGCTGATCGATAACCAGCACGGCACTTGGGACCGCTACTCGTCCATGCTGGCGTTCATGGCGGTTCGCGCGGGCGGCTCGATTCCCATTGCGCGCGCCCTGGTCAACCGATACGACGAGATCGGGCGGCTGCTGGACGAAGGCGCGCTGGGCATCATCGTGCCGATGGTGGACACGGTTGAGCAGGCCGAGGCGGCGGCCTTTGCCTCACGGTTCCCGCCGGCCGGTGGGCGTTCCAACGGCGCGGGCGGCGCCAGCGTCTACGGTCCAGACTACATCGACAGTTTCAACGACCAAGCCTTTGTGGCGATCCAGCTGGAATCGAAGGAAGCCATCGAGAACGCCGACGACATCATGGCCGTGGACGGCATCGACGGCTGCTGGCTGGGTCCCGCCGACCTGGCGAACTCGATTGGCTTCGCCCGCGACTCGGCCGAACACGACGAAGCCGTCATGCGCATGATCGAAGCCTGCCAGAAGCACGGCAAGGCGCCGGGCATTGCCGCCGGCAACGTCGAGCAGGTCGAGAAGTGGGTCGCGGCCGGCTGCACGTTCATCAGCGCGGGCAGCGAAAAGGGGTATATCTCGATGGGCGGCATGGCGGAGTTCGAGGCGCTGAAACACTTACGGCAATAGGTATTTCCCGGCGAACGCCTAAGACATCGCGATCGCCGGCCGTCGTAAAGGCATGGCCATGAAGATCACTGATATCACGGTCCGCCTGGTGGATGTCCCGCATCCGCATCCGTATTTCCATGCCTGGGGACGACCGGGCCAGAAGGAGTATTCGCGCGCGGCGTTGATCGTGAAGGTGGAGACGGACGAGGGGCTGACCGGCTGGGGTATTGGTGACCAGCGAAGCGGCGCTACGATCCGCGATGTGGTGGCTCCGGGCCTGATCGGCCAGGACCCGCATGCGCTGGGGCGACACGCCGAGGTACTGCGGCGGGCCGGGTCGTTCCTGGTGGACATGGCGCTCTGCGACATCATCGGAAAGGCGGCCGGCCAGCCGTTACACCGCCTGTGGGGCTACCGCGAGACACGGGTGCGCGCCTATGCCAGCACCATCGTGGCGGCCACGCCGGAGCAGCGGGCCGAGGATGCGCTGCGCTACCTGGAGCAGGGCTTCACGGCGATCAAGCTGCGCACGGCGTTTCCGACGCTGGCGGAGGACGTGGCTCTGGTGGCGGCGGTGCGCGACGCGGTGGGCGACCGCATGGTGATCATGGTGGACGCGAACCTGGCCGGCGGCTCGTCCGGCGACCACCGCCCGGCCTGGGACTACGGGCGGGCCCTGGCGGAGGCGCGCGAGCTGGAACAGCTGGGGGTGTACTGGCTGGAGGAGCCGCTTCCGCGGCACGACTTCGAAGCCATCGCGCGACTAACGGCCGAAACCGACATCGCGATCGCCGGCGGCGAGGGCAACGTGGGAATGCCCGAATTCATGGAGATGATCCGGGTGGGCGCTTACGACATCCTGCAGCCCGATACCTGCGCCAACTGCGAGGCGCTGTCGCAATTCGGCAAGATTGCCGCGGCGGCCGAGTTCGCCGGACGGCTGTTCGTGCCGCATCACGGTGTGACGGGATTGGGTATCGCGGCGCACATGCAGTTGAGCGTTTGCATTCCCAACTGCCCGTACATGGAGTTCATCCTGGACGAGCCGTATCGCACCGTTGAGCACTACCAGCAACTGGGCGGAATCGTGGACGAGCCGCTGCGTATCGACGCCGACGGCTATCTGCCCGTTCCCACGCGTCCCGGCCTGGGCGTTGGCGTGAACGAAGACGCCATCGCTCAATACGAAATCGCCATCACCGACTAGACGGAGGTTCGGTCTCTCCGGCGCGCTGGGCGGTATTGGGCCGCGCAGAGGGACTGTCGCCGGCCCAGCGCGCGGGTCCGGGCCGCGGTTGTTCGCCGTCGGCACCTGCGATGGGTCCAGGCCGAACGTGCTTGGCCGTCAGCGCGCCGACGGCCAGGGCGGTCTTGGCCGACGCGCCGGCCTGGCGAAGGATCGTCTCGGTGGATTCGCGTACGTGGTGGTAGACCGCGTCGCTGTCACCCATGCCTGAGGTCGGGCCGTCTCCCGCCTGCCAGATCTTGGCCAGCCGGTCGGCCAGCAGGTCGCTGACCACCATCAGGTCGCGGGCCATGCGCCCGGCTGAGTCGTCCTCGCTGGTGCGCTGGCGTCCCATCTGGCGGCCGATCCATACGCTGGCCGCCGCGGCCAAGGCGGCCGCAGCGGCTGAGGCGGCGAATCCCAAGATTATCGATTCGTTCATCGCAGCGTGATTCTAGACGCGAAGCGCAGCTGCCGCACCGGGTTGCTGAGGGACGCCTGCGATGTTGGGATGAGTGGTCGGACGCCGCACGACGGATTCTTAGGCTTGAGGTTGTGATGTGGTGTGAGACTGGCCTTATGGTGTACAACACTGGCCCGCTGGGATCGAAGACCAGCATCGCTCTTTAGGTTGGTTAGTAACATTGCCTGAACTTTAGACATCAGCATTGACTTTTCCTGCATTTCTACTGTAGTTCTGTTTTCCGAACCTATGCATGCAGCCTCTTGTATAGCTGATATGCCTATGATAGGTTTCTTAGGTTGTCGTCACGCATGACCTGACGCGGGAGACGTGTCCGCAATCATGTTTCCAAAGCACGCCAGGGTGGCCATTATTGGCGCGGGGATCGTCGGCTGCAGCGTGGCGTACCACCTGACGAAGCTCGGCTGGCGAGACATCGTGGTTGTCGAGCAAGGGCCGCTGTTCGAGACCGGCGGCTCGACGTCTCACGCCCCTGGGCTCGTGTTTCAGGTCAATCCGTCGAAGACCATGACGGGCTTCGCGCGCTATAGCGTGGACTTGTGGACCCAGTTGAAACTCGACGGTGATCCATGCGCCAAGGCCGTGGGCAGCCTTGAGGTGGCCTGGACACCGGAGCGGCTCGTCGATCTGAAGCGCAAGGCCGGATACGGCTTGAGTTGGGGCGTGGAGGCCCATCTGATCGGTCCTAACGAAGCGCGCGGTCTGATTCCAATGCTCTCCGACCGCATATTGGGCGCGTTGCACGTCCCGTCCGACATCCATACGAAGGCGACCAGGCCGGCCGAGGCGATGGCGCGGGAGGCGGAGCGAGACGGCGCGAGGTTCTACGGCAACGTCAAAGTTACCGGCTTCGATGTCGTCCGCGGACGGATCAAGGGGCTGCGGACGACCCATGGCGACATCGATACGGACCTGGTGGTGGCCGCCACCGGAATCTGGGCGCCAAAGGTTGGCGGGCTGGCCGGCGTGCCCATTCCGCTGTCGCCGATGCAGCACCTATACGCCGTTACCACGCCGCTCCCGGAACTGGCCGGCGCGACCGAAGAGATAACGCGGCCACTCTTGCGCCACCAGGATGAGGCTATGTACTTCCGGCAGGAAGGCGACTGCTATGGCATCGGGTCATACCAGCACGAACCGCTGCTGGTTGACGCCAATGATCTTCTCGACCATGACGTTGCGCCGATCTCGCCGTCTGAAATGCCGTTCACGCCGCATCACTTTGAGAAGGCGATGGCGGCGGCAGGTGAGGTGCTGCCCTGCCTCAACGGCGTTGAGTTGACGCGCAAGTTCAACGGCATCTTCTCGTTCACCACCGATGGATTTCCGGTCCTCGGCGAGTCGCCGCAGGTCCGCGGATTCTGGTCGGCGCAGGCCGTATGGATCACCCACGGTGGCGGCGTCGGCAGGGCCGTTGCCGAGTGGATCGTGAACGGCGAGCCGACCACCGATCTTCGCGAGTGCGACATACGGCGTTTCCACGCGCACGCCTACAGCCGCCCGTACGTTCGGGCGCGAGCTGCTCAGCAGTATCGCGAGGTGTACGACATCATCCATCCGCGGCAACAGATAGCCGACCCTCGAAATCTGCGACTGTCGCCGTTCTATTCGAGGCAGCGGGAACTGGGTGCCGTCTTCTTCGAGAACGCGGGTTGGGAGCGTCCGCAGTGGTACGAGGCGAATGAGGGGCTACTTGACCAGCTTGCAGTTACGGGCGAATCCCGTGACGGCTGGGAAGCGCGCGAGTGGTCGCCCACGGTGGCGGCCGAGCACGTGGCCACACGCGAACGCGTGGCCATGTTCGACCTGACGCCCTTCGCCACGTTCGAAGTGACCGGCCCCGGTTCGCTTGCTGCGCTCCAGCGTCTAACGACCAATGAGATGAACAAGCCGGTCGGGACTATCACCTACACTTCCATGCTCACACCCTGGGGCGGGATCAAGTGCGACCTGACGGTGACACGCCTAGGGGCGAGGCGCTTTATGGTGGTCACAGGCGGAGCGATGGGCCTCCACGACCTCGGTTGGATCCAGGCGCACCTGCCCGACGACGGCTCGGCTACGGTTGTCGACATCTCGGCGGGGCAGTGCTGCGTCGGCCTGTGGGGACCGAGGGCGCGCGATCTGCTGAGCCGAGTCTGTGAGGACGACGTGACCGACGCGGGATTCCCGTACATGACCGCGAAGCCAATAGCGATAGCTGAAGTCCCCACGCTGGCGCTGCGCATTTCATACGTCGGTGAGCTCGGCTGGGAGATTTATGCGCCCGTCGAGCAGGGACTGCGGCTGTGGGACATCCTGTGGGAGGCGGGCCAGCCGCTTGGCGTCATCGCGGCGGGCGGCGGCGCCTTCGACTCGCTGCGGCTCGAGAAGGGCTATCGGCTCTGGGGCAACGACATCCATACCGAGTTCAACCCATATGAGGCCGGTACCGCATTCGCGGTGCGGATGCGGAAGGGCGATTTCATCGGCAGGGACGCGCTGCGAGACATTCGAGCTCGGGGGCTGAGGCGTCGGCTGTGTTGCATGACGCTGGACGACCCAGGCGCCGTCGTGATGGGTAAGGAACCAATCATGGACGGCGACCGCGTGCTGGGCTATGTGACGAGCGCCGACTACGGCCACTCGATCGGTTGCGGCATCGCATATGGCTATCTGCCAATGAGTCATACTGAACCGGGGACAAGCGTTGACGTGCTGTACTTTGGTGAGCGCCTCAAGGCGACGGTGGCTCAGGAGCCTCTTTTCGATCCGCAAGGCAGGAAGATGAAGGCGTGACTCGAAAAACGAAAGTGTCAGCTACTGGTGGAACTTGACGTAAGGATGAATATCCTAAGAACAATTGCAGGTAAGACAACGCTGAATTCTCCAACCATTGGCGTGTCGATAGCACGTCAATGTCAAAGCAATAGAATTGCCAAACGACTGGAGGTCGTCCGATGGCTCAGAGTCTCGTAATCGACGGTCTCAAACGGCGCGAATTGCCGATTAACCTGCGGCAAAGTGGGAACAGCGACGCCCGGATGCTTATCTCCACCCGAATCAGAAAGTCTCCGTGGTGGCATCTGTCAAAGGCGGCCGGATGCTGGGCCTATACAACCTATAACCACATGTACCACCCTAGGGCCTACATCAAGCCCGCGGATGGAGGGATGCTTGAGGAGTACAAGTACCTGACGGAGCACGTCAGCATGTGGGACGTGGCGGTCGAGCGACAGATACGAATTAAAGGTCCCGACGCCGCGGACTTTGTGGACATGGTGATCACCCGCGACGTCCACACGCGCGTGCCGACCATGCAGGCCCGTTACGTGATTCTCTGCAACCAGTATGGCGGCGTTATCAACGATCCAGTTCTGCTGCGAGTGGCCGACGACGAGTTCTGGTTCAGTATCTCCGACTCTGACGTGTTGCTCTGGGCGCAGGGTGTCAACTCCCATGCCAAATTCAACGTTGACATTCACGAGATTGACGTGTCTCCAGTCCAGATCCAAGGTCCCAAGTCGGCATTGCTGATGGAGAAGATGTTCGGCGCCCACATCAGGAACATCCCGTATTACGGCCTGATCCACGACACGCTGAACGGGCATGCGGTTACGATTTCTCGCACGGGCTTCTCCGCTGAAGTCGGGTTCGAAATCTACCTGCACGACGCGATGCGCCATGCCGACGACGTGTGGCCGCACATCCTGGAGCAGGGACGAGAGTTCAACCTGCAGGTGATCGCTCCAAGTCACATCCGTCGAATCGAGGCTGGAATCCTGTCCTACGGTCAGGACCTGGACATCGAGAACAATCCATTTGAAGTTCGGCTTGGCTGGCAGGTGGACCTCAAGAAGGACAACTTCATCGGCAAGGATGCGCTGGCCAGAATCAAGGCCGAAGGCGTCAATCAGCGGCTGGTTGGGCTAAAGGTCGGGGGCCAGCCGCTGACCTGGTACAACGAGGATTTCTACCTTGTCAGCGACGAGGAGTCCGGAGCAGACGTGGGCTACGTGACCAGCGCGTTCTGGTCGCCGAATCAACAGTCGAACATTGCCCTGGCGGTGATGCCGCGCTCCCATTGGCAACGTGGCACACGCGTGAAAGTCCAACTGTCCAAGGACGGAATTGTCGACGCTCAAGTGGTGCGGGTGCCGTTCGTCGACCCGACCAAGGAGCGTCCCAAGACCGTTCTGTGAGGGATCTCCGGCACGGGGCATCCACCGCTCTGGCACCTGGCAAAGCCACCAGCGCTGTCTTGGCCGAGGCGCCGGCTTGCCGCGGGACTGTTTCGGTCGACTCGCGAACGTGGTGGTACGCCGCGTCGCTATCGCCGGCGCCGGACGCCGGGCCGGCCAGGTTTAGGCCAAGCGGTCGGCCAGCAGGTCACAGACGACCATCAGGTCTCGGGCCATGCGTCCGGCTAAGTCGTCCTGGGTGTCGTGCTGCTGGCCCGTCTGGCGGCCGATCCCGACGCTGGCCGCCGCGGCCAGCGCGGCTGCAACCACGGCGGCGGCGCCGCCAACGATGATCGAGTCGTTCATTGCGGTGCTATTGGGTCGGCGTACCGGTGGCAGCCCGGAGACGCCAGAGTAAGCCAAAGCGTACTGAGCCGTGACCTCACCGGTACTCGGTCTTGATGTCGACTCTTTGGTGCGAGTCGAGGGCTCCCGTCGTCGAGCAAGGTTAGGACGCTTCGAAGCTAGAGTAGAAGTGTGACTCGCGCTGCTACGTGTCGAGGGTAAAGCGTATGCGAAGGGTGGTTGTTGACACCGACCCCGGAACTGACGATGCCCTGGCGCTCCTGATGGCGCTGAACTGTCCCGACCTGCTCATAGAGGGCATCACAACGGTTGGCGGAAACGCGACCCTGGCAGAGACGACCAACAACGCGCTTCGGCTGGTCGACCATGTGGCTAGGTGGCGTGAAGTGCCAATTGCCGTTGGCGCTGACCGGCCTGCGCGTGGCTCGTTTACGCATGCGTACCACGTTCACGGCATGGAGGGGCTGGGCGTCCATTTGCCCGCCACGACGTTGAAACCGCATCCAGCGGACGCAGTCGATTTCATTCGCGACCGCGTTTCAACATTACCGGGGCGCTTGAGCGTCATCGCGCTCGGGCCGCTGACAAATGTGGCCGCGGCGCTGGACGGTCGCCCGGACATCGCGAACGCTGTCTCAGAGATCGTCGTCATGGGCGGGGCAGTGGAGGTTCCGGGGAACGTCACAGCCCATGCGGAGTTCAACATCTATGAAGACCCGTGGTCTGCAAACGCGGTCTTCACGACGGGGGTGCCAGTCACGCTCGTTGGTCTTGATGTGACCCAGCGGACATTCATGCACCGTCGCGACGGTCCGCAGTGGTTTGAGGGCACGACCAAGTCTGCCGACCTGGCCAACCGCATCCTGGTGGATAGGTTTCGAGAGCGAGCTGACGCGCAGGAGTTTTATCTACACGATCCGCTGGCCGTGGCAGCGGCCATCGAGCCCGACATCCTGACGTATCGGCGGGCTCAGGTATCGGTCGTGACGGACGGGAACCAGCGGGGACTCACCGTCGCCAGTTACGGTGACGGGCCGGTCAACGTGGCCGTAGGGGTGGATGTCGGGCGAGCCGTGGAGGTCGTTCGGACGCTGATCTCTGCGTAGGCCGAGCGAGGCGGCCAACGGCCATCTGAGGCAGGCAACGGACGTCCCGGGATGAGTCGTCGAGGAACCCTCGATGTCGATGTTAAACACCCGAAGCTCGACGACTCTGGTGCTGAACTCTGCTTGCGCGCCGGCGGGGACGCGCTATCCGATCGCCTCCGCAGTTCGGACCGATGCGGTTCATTGTGGCAGCACACGTCGGGCAATTCGTCCAGATTGGTGGGCGCGATAGGACTCGAACCTATGACCTCGCGGATGTGAACCGCGCGCTCTAACCAGCTGAGCTACGCGCCCGATGGGATGCATCGTATCAACGCTTGTCCGTCAGAGTTGGAGGAGCGCCTGTGGGTCGAGAGCCAGGACTTCAACGGGTTCGCCCGGTTCGATCGTTTGGCCTTCGCGCAGCACCGCCAGACCATTTCCTGCCACCAGGGACGACATGCGGTAGGAACTTTGATCGCCCGCCGACGTGCACACCAGGTCGCCGTTGGCGCGTCGCACCTGTACGCGCACGAAGGTGCGCTTGCCCTGGGCGCTGCGCAGCCGCTCGGCAGCCACCGCCCGCACGGAGGGGTGGGTCAGATCGCGGTGACCCATAAGGCGCAGCAGGGCCGGCCGTACGAACAGTGCAAAGCAGACCATGCTGGACACCGGGTTGCCGGGCAGCCCGATCACGGGCGTGCCATGCACCTGACCGAAGGCCAGCGGCTTGCCGGGCCGCATGTTGATCTGCCAGAAATCCATCCGGCCCTCGGAACCCAGCACGTTCGTGACGAGGTCGTAGTCGCCCATCGACACGCCGCCGATGGTCACGATCACGTCGGAGGCCGCGGCGCTGGCCAGAGCGGCTTGCAGCGCCTCTATCGTGTCGCCGGTTATCGGCAGACGCCGGGGTTCGGCGCCCAGCGCACGTGTGGCGGCTTCCAGCGCCCAGGCGTTGCTATTGCGCACCTGACCGGCGCGGATGCCCGCGTCGATCTCAACGATCTCGTCCCCGGTGGGCACGATGGCTGCGGTGGAGCGTGGGTGCGCTCGGACCGTGGATACCCCAACCGACCCGAGAACCCCGATTTCCGCTGGTCCCAGGCGACGGCCCGCGGCGACCACGACGGAGCCCGCTCGGATGTCGCCGCCCGAGGGGCGGACGTTCTCCCCCCCCTCGGCCCGCTCGAGGACCGCCACCACCCGGCGGTCGGTGTCGTCGCTCTGCGGGTCCGTGCCCAGGTGGCCCCAGTCGGTCCGGTCCGTGTCCTCGAACGGCACGACCGCGTCGGCGCCTGCCGGAATCGGGGCGCCGGTCATAATCCGCGCTGCTTCGCCTGGTTGCAGTGTTACCGGACTCACCCGGCCGGCTGGAATCTCGTCAACCACCCGCAGTTGCGCCGGCGTTGCCTCGGACGCCTGGGCTAGGTCGGCCGCCTGGACCGCGTAGCCGTCGAACGCCGAGTTGTCGAACCCCGGCACGTTGTCCCGCGCCAGCACGTCCTCGGCGGCGATCAGCCCCAGAGCCTCTTCAAGCGGAACGTTCTGCGCCGGCAGGGGAGCGAACCCGCGCAGGATGCGTTCCAGGGCGTCGTCCACGGAAAGAAATGTCTGCACGTCGGTCATGCGGGCGCCGCGGTGCGGGGATCAGCCAAGTCTAGCTGCGGCGACCCGGGCTGCGGTTGCTGGAGTCCGCGTGCCTCCCGCCGCTCGGTTCAGCTGCGGGGCACTCGAAAGGTCTCTGCTATTCTCGCGGGGTTCCCTATCGCTCTGATCACCCACAGGCAAAATCCAATGATTCGAAAGCTGGGAATGCTCGCGGTCATCCTTGGGGTTCTGGCAGTCGCGTTTCGAAAGGCCAAGAGCCTCATGGGCGTCGACGACGAGTCCGAATCGGGCGCCTGACGATACGGCGGCCACCCGCAACGCGGGCCGCTGCTGCAAGGCCCTGAGCTAGGAACGCCATTCCTCGGTAGCTCAATGGTAGAGCGTGCGGCTGTTAACCGCAGGGTTGCAGGTTCGAGTCCTGCCCGAGGAGCCAGCAGGCGTATCGGCGCGAACCGCTGATTTCCGCATCAATCCTCGTTGTTGCGTCGGAAGCAGCCGACCGTGCGACGACCTTGTCGGTGTACCGGCGCCTGGTTTCAAGCATCGTTGAACCGACCGCCGCAGGCGCCAAGGAGAAGTACCTCGCCTGGCGCATAGCGACCAACCTGAAACTCAAGCACCGACGGGCCGATCGCGACGCGCGGGCGGGAGGCTGCGAGTTTGGTGCATAGCCGCGAGCCGAGATTGTGGGTTGATGGCGCAATGGCGACTATCGCGTCGTGTACGAGGTCCTCGCCGATACGCTTGTGGTCCTGGCGGTGCGAGTGGCGAATCGACGGGCGGCCTAGCGCCGCTGGTGAAGGTATGGTGGGCTCGGGCGGTTGTTTTGAGATTCGGCCTGATCTGACCGGTGTAGGCGTGGGGCCCGCATGGTGAAGGGGGTGCGAGGTTGTCCGACCAATCAGCCGAGAGAACAGCCGAGTCGACCAATCTTGTTACACAGGACGATAAGCGTTGGTTTGAATTGATGGGCTTTCAGGTTTTTCGCCAGCTGTTCTCGCCGAGCGAGGTGGCGGAGCTAGAAGCCGCTTTCATGCGGGTCATGGACGCGGCAGTGGCGGAGACCGGATACGACGGCACCAGAAGTCTGCACATCTATCCGGTAACCGAAGGTGATGCCTGGTTCGATCAGCTAATCGATGATCGCCGGATTAACGATATTGCCGAAGGCCTCATCGGCGAGGATTGCAACTACCACAGCTCAGGAGGTCATCTCTTCGTCGGCAATACGCGATGGCATAGCGATGGCGGCCTTCTCTTCCCGGGCATACATATGGCCTTCTATCTGGATCCGGTTACCGCGGACACCGGCTGTCTGAACGTTATCCCCGGCAGCCATCATCTCCCGTTTCACGATGGCCTGGACAAGGCAAGACATACCGGCCTCTACGACTTGACTTCGCTCGATGTTCCTGGATGTTATGCGCTTGAGAGTGAGCCTGGTGATGTATGCGTGTTCCGCCACGCGCTCTTTCACTCATCCTTCGGCGGATGGGCCGGCCGTCGGATGCTCAGCATCCACTACTTTAACCCAATTGCCGAATGGCATAGTAGCTTTGTTGAAGGGCAAACCGACGTACGTCTGCCCTACATGAAGGCCGGGCACAGAGTCTATTCCGACTACCTGGTGCAGACGGCAGGTCCCCGCCGGATGAAAAGATTGCGTCGGTACATTGACAAGGGCTATTGCGATCAGTCTCGAAAACCGCTCACCAACCTCTTCTATCAGTACACCGCTTCCTCAACCTATGGTGAGTCGGAGTCTGGTCCACTCACGAGTGTGATGGCCCGGTCCTGACAGTTCGTCTGGAGATGGGAAGACAAGGCCGATCCGAGCTTCCGCTTTTTCGAAGCAGCGCGAGCGTAGTAACCAATTCAAACATGTGGACTTATTCTCCCGGTCCTGGCGGTGGGCGGTTGTCAAAAGGGTTGCGCAAGGGGAGCCACAAGGCCGCCGTGTAAGCTCGGGCTGTCCCGGAATGTTCGCTCGCGTACCGCGGAAACGCACCTTGCACGAAGCAGAGGCTGAGCGCCTTCTGGAAACGGCGCCTGAGGCTTTTGCGCACGGGATCTGCTTCACGCGCAGCTTCACGCATCCCTATCTGGCCGAGCGCGTGGAGGGGCTATGGGTGACGCGCGACGCTCCGCGGAAGAGCGGGCGGTATCGCCGGGAGGAGTGGATCTCGCACGGGGTGGCGCCGGAGAAGGTCGTGCGAATTATCGGCCGGCACACGCGTGGCCGGTACGCCATTTGCGCGATCTGTGCGGCTGGGGAGTCCGATGAGTCGCTGCGCTCCGGCTACCGGGAGCTTGGCTACCGCCTGGGGTTCACCGAGCCGATTATGGTGCATCGCTTGCGACGGATTCGGCGGTTCGCGCCGCCAACCGAGATTGTGCGAGTGCTAGACCCTGCGCTGGCGAACCAAGTGAACACGGCGGTCCGCCGGCGGCAGATCCTTCCCGAACACCTCACGCCGGACGCCCCGTTGCGTATGTACGCTGCCCTGGTGGATGGCGATCCGGTGGGTTGGGTGAGCAGCATCGAGGTGGCCGGGGCGACCTGGTGCGCCAATCTGTACGTGAAGCTCGAGTACCGGCGACGCGGCATCGGTAGAGCGCTGATGTGCCGGATGCTGCGCGACGACCGATCGCACGGCTCGCAACTGGCCGTGCTGGCCGCGAGTCACACCGGGGCGATGCTGTATCCGCTGGTGGGATACGAACAGATCGGCACCCTGTACTCGTACACGTCGCGCCGAAGGTGAGTGCGGGTTAGGGCGAATCCGCGTCGCCCGGCAGGTCAAGTCGCATGACGTACCGCCGCTTGCCCAATCGGCCGATCTCCCTAAAGCCAGCAGCCTTGAACATTGGCCGAAGTCCGCCGTACCGATAGCTCGGCGACTCAGGGTCCACGGGATAGGCCTCCAGGGCTCTGGCGCCCTGCGTGCGCGCCCGGTCGATGGCTGCTTCCAGCAGGCGTGTCGCCAGCCCGCGGCCGCGGAGCCGTCGCGGAACGAAGAAGCAGGTCAGGGACCAGACCGAGGCATCGTTCGCATCGGCCGCGTCCGTGACGCTGGAGGTCCTGAGCCGTGGAAACGTTGGACGCGGTGCGACGGAGCACCACCCGATGGGGGTGTTGCCGTCGAAGGCCAGCAGGCCCACCGGTTCCCTTTGTTGAATGCGCCGGGCCATGCCGGCCTTCAGCGTGGCGCGGTCGCGCTGCCGAGCCTCTTCGCGCGTGGCCCGATAGGGCAGGCACCAGCAGTAGTGTGGTGCTCCGCGCGACGAGAAGAGGCACTCGAAGTCAGGCCAAGTGGACGGCTCAACGGGTCGAAACGTGAGCTCGGCCGGCAGGTCGGTCATGCGCGGGTGGGTGGATCCGGAAAGGCCGCCTGCATCCGGCACTTGCGTGCCATGGACCTGTTCACGGCACGCAGCTTACGAGGGGAACCGCCGGCTCCCCTGTGCTAGCGTACGAACCGTGAAGGAGTGTAGCTCAGCTGGAAGAGCAACGGTCTCCAAAACCGTAGGTCGGGGGTTCGAGCCCCTCCACTCCTGCCAGCGCCGAAGTGGCGGAACTGGTAGACGCGCTGGTCTCAAAAACCAGTGAGGTTCATCCCTCGTGTCGGTTCGATCCCGACCTTCGGCACCTGATGGTCAGACGCCCCCCGCGCGGGTGTTAGTCCGCTTCGATCTCCGGAATGTCCAGGTCCATGCCCGGATAGATCGTGTTCGGGTCGCCGTCTTCAAACCGCCACTTGTTCTTGTTGAAGATGATCTCCCACTTGGTCTGGTCGCCGTATTCGCGCTCGGCGAGCGTTCGCAGCGTCTCGCGGGGCATCACCTTGATCGTGTGGCGGACGGCCGTCGGTTTCTTCTCACGCTTCAGGAAATCCAAAAGACCCATGCTTGCCCCCAAACGCTGTTGCCCACAGGCATTTCGCGCAGCAGCGAGTATAGGACTGGCTTGCTCTTGTCTCAAAGAGCGCCCCCAATGGTTGGGAGTATGACCCCGTGACGCGCACACCTGATGAGCCTGCTGAAACGTTTGCCGGGCGCCTCTGGCGCGAGGCAGAGGCCAAACGTTCCTGGGTGTGCCTGGGGTTGGACCTGGACTTGGAGCGGTTGCCGGAGGGTCTCCCACGCTCGGTGGACGGTGCGCGCGAATTCCTGTGCGCGGTCGTGGACGCCTGCGCCGATGTGGCTGTGGCCTTCAAGCCGAATGTTCCGTTTTACCTGGCGCTGGGCCCCGACGGCTTGCAACTGCTGCGTGACGTGCGCGACGGCATCGGTGACCGCGCCTTGCTCATCGCCGACAACAAAGTTGGCGATGTCGCCGACACGTCCGAGCGGTACGCGAGTTTCCTGTTCGACTACCTGGAAGCCGATGCCATCACCTTCAACCCCTGGGGTGGCCGGGACGCAGTTCGACCGCTAATCGAGCGACCAGACCGCGGCGCATTCGCCTGGCTGCGCAGCAGCAATCCCGACGCCAATGACGTCCAGGGCATGAGCACGGCGCAGGGCGAGCCGGTGTACCTACGGCTTGCCCGGCGACTGGTTGAGTGGAACGAGCTTGGCAACCTGGGCGCGGTGGTTGGGGCGACTCGCCCGGACGATGTTGCGACCGTCCGCAAAATGGTACCGGGCATGCCGATCCTGGCGCCCGGCGTTGGCGCCCAGGGAGGCGCGCTGGAGGCCACGGTGAGGGCTGGCTTCGGGCCTGAACCCGAGGGCGTGCTGGTCAACGCCGGGCGTTCGGCGCTCTGGGCGGGCAATGGCCCGGACTATGCGCAGGCTGTTCGCGAGAAGGTTGAGGCCATGCGCGCGGCAATCGAGGACGCGCGCCCGCGCTGAGGCCGTCTGACCAGACGGCTAGGCGTCCACCGGCCAGGCGCCGAGGACGCGGGTCAGGACGGTCGATTCCCCCAGCACGCCCAGCGCCTGCCGTACGGCCGAGTCGTCCGGGTGTCCCATGAGTTCCAGGAAGAAGATGTAGTCGTCCGGCTTCAGGCGTGAAGGCCGCGACTGGATGAAGCTCAGGTTCAAGTCATGCGTGCGCAGACAGCTCAGCACATCGTGCAGCGCGCCCACGCGGTCGTGCACGGCCACCATAAGCGCCATCTTGTCCTGGCCGGTGGGCGCGGCAGGCTCGTCGGCGATCACGTAGAAGCGGGTTCGGTTGGCCGCCACGTCCTGGATATCGCGGTGCAATACCTCAAGGCCAAATGCTTCCGCCGCACTGAGCGGCCCGATTGCCGCCACGTCCGGTTCGTTGGCCGCGCGTCGGGCCGCTTCCGCGGTGCTGGCCACTTCCATGATCGGCGTCGTGCCCAGATGGCGCTGAATCCAGCCGCGGCACTGGGCGATGGCGTGCGGGTGCGAAAAGACGTGGACCCAATCCGACGACCCGGTAGGCGCCAGCAGGTTGTGGGAGACCGGCAGCTGAATCTCGGCCTGGATGTGCACCGAGCGGGTGACGAAGAGGTCCAACGTTTCTCCGATCGTGCCGCTGGTGGTGTTCTCGATAGGCACCACGCCCCAGGCGCGCGCAGAGCGGTCGACGAAATCGAAGATGTCGCTGAACGAATTGAGCGGCGTCAGGTCCGCCAGGCGCCCGAAGTGCTGCTGCGCGGCCTGGTGGCTGAAGGTATGGGGCGGTCCCAGATAGCCGACCTTGGGCGGTTCTTCCAGGCTGCGCGAGGCCGACATGATCTCGCGAAAGATCGCACGGATATGGTCGTCGTCATACGGACCGGGGTTAAGCATCGTGACCCGGCGCAGCACGCTGTGCTCGCGCCCGGGGGCGAACACCGGCGCCCCGGCGCTGGCTTTCAGGTGGCCGATCTCACGCACGAACTCAGCTCGCCGACTAAGCAACTGCACCAGCTGCTCGTCCAGGGAGTCGATGTCTCGGCGCAGCTCATCAAGCGACTGGGACACCACAGACTCCGGACCGCGCAGGGGGCGCGATGCTAGCACCGGACCGCCGTTGGCTGGCGGCGCGAGCGTGGGTCAGAGCCCGCGGATCGACTCGCCGAACGCGTCGATGGCCTGGGCCAGGTCATCCTGGCTGTGAGCGGCACTGACCATGGCGCGAACGCGGGCAGCACCGCGGGCGACCGTGGGGAACGCCACGCTCTGGACGAAGACGCCCCGTTTCCGCAGCCGGTCGCTCAGGGCGTGGGCGCGTTCGGCTTCGCCCACGATCACCGGCGTGATCGGCGTGGCGCTGCGCCCGATGTCCATTCCCAATACAGTCAGTCCCCGTTTGAAGAAGCGTGCGTTGGACCACAGGCGATCGACTCGCTCCGGTTCGCGGCTCAGGACGCGGATCGCGGCCCGCGTGGCCTCGACCACGGCCGGCGGATGCGAGGTGGAGAACAGCAGCGGGCGCGCCGTTTGCGTCAGATAGTCGCGCAAGCCTTGGCTACCGGCGATGTAGCCGCCCATCGACCCGATGGCCTTCGAGAGCGTGCCCAGCTGCACGTGCACGCGCCCGTGCAGGCCAAAGTGGTCCACACTGCCGCGTCCGCCGCGACCCAACACGCCGCTGCCATGCGCGTCATCCACCATCACCATGGCGTCGAACGACTCGGCCACCTCGCAGATATCGGGCAGCGGCGCGATGTCGCCGTCCATGCTGAACACGCCGTCCGTAACCACCAGCTTGCGCTGGTCGGGGGCGCAGGCGGTTAGTTGCTCGCGCAGCGAATCGGCGTCCGCGTGGGCGAAACGGCGGATTTCCGCTCGGCTGAGTCGGCAGCCGTCGATGATGCTGGCGTGGTTCAGTTCGTCGCTGAGGATCACGTCGCCGCGGCCCACCAAGGCTGGAATCGTGCCCAGGTTGCCCGCGAAGCCCGACTGGAAGACCAGGGTGGCTTCCACGCCCTTCCAGGCGGCAAGCTCGGCTTCCAGCGCCTCGTGCACGTCCAGCGTGCCGGCAATGGTGCGCACGGCGCCCGCGCCGCTGCCCCAGGCGTCGGCCCCGGCCTTTGCCGCTTCCCGCAGCTCTGGATGGTTGGCTAGTCCCAGATAGTCGTTGGACGACATGTTGATGAGTTCACGGCCGGCAATGCGGATACGCGGCCCCTGCGGCGTCTGCAAGACCTGAAAGGGCCGGAAGAGGCTGCGCGCACGCAGGTCGCGCACATGTGCGTCAACAAATCCCAGCGGGTCCATCAGCGTTCCTTGGGGCGGCTCGCGGCCGGTACAGGTGTAGCGTAGCGTCCGCCAGGCGAGGTTCCCGGCGGGCGGCGTAAGATACCGGATGCGCGGGCGGGTTGACCGTGCGCGGCCGGGGTGAGGAGCGGTCGGTGATTGAGGAAACCGCGAACGTCGAGTTGAACGCGCCAGTCAACACGATCTGGCAGTTGGTGAGTGGAATCAACGACTGGGAAAAGTGGAACGCCACTATCGAGTCGGCCGAGCGCCTGACGGCCGGGAACTGGACGTCCGGGTATCGGTTCCGCCAGAAATCCGCTCGCGAGCGGACGTCCTTCATCTACACCATCAGCGAGGTTGATCTGGGCCACGGCGCTTCGTGGAGCGGCTCCAAGGCCGGACTTACGCGGAGCATGTCGATTGAATTGCGTCCAGTGGAAGGCGGGACCGGCGTGCGGCTGCGGCAGACGGCGGCGGGGCCGCGCACGCTGGGCCCGCTGGGCTTTTTAGTGCGATTCAGCGTACGCCGCAATCTGCGTGGCTGGACCCAGGGCCTACGCAGGGCGCTGGCCGAAATGCCGACCACCGGCTGATCATGACAGGCCCGAACGACCGGGCCGGGCTGCTGGACATTGCGGAGGCGGCTGCCCGTGCAGCCGGAGCCGAGTTGCTACGGAGCTTCGAGTCCGAGCTGCTGGGCGTGCAATGGAAGACCTGGCAGGGCGAGCGGACGGTGGTGACCGACGCCGACTTTGCCGCTGACCGCGCCATCCGCGAGGTGCTGGCCGAGCAGGTGCCGACCCACACGGTGTTCTCGGAGGAGTTTCCGGACGACGAGGAAGTGGATGGGCCCGACGTGTGGGTGATTGACCCCCTGGACGGCACCGACAATTACTCGCGAGGGCAGCCGCAGTTCTGCGTGAGCGTGGCCCACACACGCCACACCCGGCCCGATGCGGCCGCGATTTACGATCCGGTGCGCGACGAAATGTTCACGGCGCTGGCCGACGGCCCGGCGCGGCTCAACGGCCGGCTGATCGAGGTGACCGGTCGGACCAGGCCGTCCGAGAGCACGGTGGCGTGGGCGCAACGCGGAGTCGACGCGGAGGACGACAGTCGCTTCAACGCGGCGTTGGCCGAGGCGGCCCGTACATTTCACCGCGTACGCCTGACGGGTTCCGCCGCGCTGGAAACGGCCTGGGTAGCTGCCGGGCGATACGACGGCGCGATGTTCAGCAGCGTCAAGTGGTGGGACCACGCGGGCGCGGGGCTACTGGTACAACGCGCCGGTGGCCGGGTCACCAACGTCCGGGGTGTTCCAACCAGCCCCGAAAGCCGTCGCTGTATCTTCAGCAACGGCGGAATCCACCAAGTCATTCTCCAGATTGCCGCGACACATGGCCTGGAACGCGCCTTCCCGATCCACGGGTAGCCCAGAGCGTCAACCCCGGCTGGACGGACCGGGTGAGACCGAGTTCGGCTTCGCGCCTAGGTCTGGGCCGCCTCCTCGCGCTGGCGAAGGATGGCGCGCGGGAGTTCGCTGCGGACGACCTCGCCCGAAATGATGCGGGCGCTGCGGTCCGCCAGCGGCAGGTCGACCGGCTGGTTGCCGCGCCGTTCGGACTCGCGAATGGCAATCGCGATTTCCAGCGCCTCGCGGGCGTCCTCGCCACTACACCTCGGGTCGTCCCCGGACTCGATGCAGTGGATGAGGTCATAGACCGCATTGACTCCGCCGCTATGGCGTCGCACCGGCGGCGGGAAGTGGCGGCGGACGAAGCTGCGGCGTTCCCGATGCTGCTGGTGGCCAGCCAACGCCTCGTGAGTCGTCCAAATCTGGACGCTGCGGGCGTCGTTCATCATTCGAATCATGCCGTCGGTGCCGACGATGTCGTGGGAGCTCTCGTTCGGGCCGTTGTCGTAGGCACGCACGTAGCCGCGGACGTCGCCGGGGAAGCTGATCAGACCGACGCCCGAAAAGTCGTTGTCGGGATTGGCTTCGTCCAACTCGGCCTCGCCAACGACCGAGACTGCGCGCTCGGGCACGTACATGGTGAGCGTGGTGATGAGGTGGCTGCCGTTGTGCGAAAGGCTGCAGCTGGATCGGGAATCCACGGACACCACATCGCCAATAGCGCCTTCGTCGATCAGGGCATTCACCTGCAGGTAGTCATCCTGCCATCGGCGGGTGCAGTTGATGGCCAGCGCAATGTTGGCCCGCTTGCAGGCGCCGATGGCGGCATCCGCCTCGGCCAGGGAGAGCGTTATGGGCTTTTCCGCCCATATCGCGCGGACGCCATAGCCGCCGTTGGCGATCTCCATGAGGATGTCGCCGCGAGGCTTGGCGGAGGTGCACACGCTGACGATGTCCGGCCGGGTTTCCTCCAACATCTGGCGGTAGTCCGCGTATAGCGCCTCGAAGCCCCATTTGGCGCCGGCGGCTTCGCGCTGTTCCACCCAGGTGTCGGACATGCCGACGACTTCGATCTCGGGCATGGACATGTAGCACGGGATGTGGCCATAAGGAAACTCGACGCCGTCGAAGTCGCCGAGTTCCTCGTCGATCGTGCTGGCGATGCGCCCGAGCCCGATCACAGCCGCCTTGATCCTGGCCATCAGGATGCCTGCCCATTCGTGGCGGCGGCATCGGCTTCGCGCCGCCGGAGAATCGCGCGGGGCAGTTCGGAGACCAGCACTTCGCGCGAGACGATGCCGAGGCTGCGGTCCTCAAGCGGAAGATTGACGCGCCCGCCGCCTTTTCGGTGCGATTCGCGAACCGCGATGGCGACTTCCAGGGCTTCGCGTGCGTCCTCGCCCGAGCAGCGGGAGTCTTCGCCCGTCTCGATGCAATTCATCAGGTCGTACAGCACGTTCACGCCGGCCGGTCGTGGATCGTGGCCGGGTCGGAAGAAGTGGCAGACCGGCATTGGACCGCGCTGGCCGGTCATTCCATCTTCCAGCCGCCATAGTTCGGGGCTACGGCTGTCGTCCATGAGCCGGATCATACCCTCGGTGCCGGTGATGTCGTAGGAGAGCTCCAGCCCACCGGTACGCATGCCACGAAACATGCCGCGTACGCCGTTGTGGCAGACGAAGTAGCCATTGCCGGCAAAGTCATCCTCGCCGGCCACGGCCTCGTCGCATTCGGCCTCGCCGGCGACCCAGGCGACCGGCGCATCGGTAAACATGGTGAGACGGGTAATCAGGTGACTGCCGTTGTGGGACAAGTTGCAGTTGAAACTGCCCTGCACGTGCAGGACATCGCCGATCAGTCCGTCGGCGATCATCTCGCGTGTCTGGGTGAAGCTGTCGCGCCAGCGGTGGGTGCAGTTGACGGCCAAATGAATGCCGGCCTTGCGACACGCGGCGATTACTTCGTCGGCCTGGGCCAGCGAATAGGTCAAGGGCTTCTCGGCCCAAATGGCCTGGACGCCGTAGTCGCCATTTGCGATCTCGAGCAGGATGTCGGTGCGGGGCTTCATCGAAGTGCAGATGCTGACGATCTGCGGCCGAGTCTTGACCAACATCTCACGGTAGTCCTCGAAGAGGGCGTCGATGCCCCACTTGGCCCGAGCCGCTTGGCGCTGCTCGGCCCAGGTATCCGAGAGACCAACAATCTCGATCTCCGGGACGGCGGCCATGCAGCCGATGTGGGCATGCGGGAGGTGCCAGCCGTCGTACTTGCTGCGCTCTTCGTCCCAGGTGCTTGCGATACGGCCAAGCCCGATCACCGCGGCTCGTGTCATGGGCGGATGCCTTTCCCTGGACGCCGTGGGGCAGAGTATGGCGTATGCGCGCACGGTTCGCATCTTCGGTGGGGCGCCGAACGACCAAGCGAGGATCCTGGAGGCCCGGGCTGATGCTAGCTGGGGTGGTGGCGCTTGTCCTGGCGGCCGCCTGCGACGTCACCGAGGACCCCGAGCCGACGGCCACGCCCAGCGCCATTGCACCGTTCGCGCTTACGAACCCGGATGGGCTCGTGGCTCACGCGGATCCCACAGCCTCGATTGGGCAGCAGGTTGTGTTGCGGACGCGGGTGTGTAGCGTCGCCAACACAGCCAACGACCTCGTGCTCTGCGCCTAGGTCGACTTCGACAACGACCAGCTTTCGACTGTGTTTCGAATCCCCGGCGTCGTGGAGGGCGTTGAGCGGGACGAATTCGTTTGGGTCGAGGGGCTGGTTACGGGGGTCGCTGAACCCGAGGACGCGTGCGGCGATGCCGGCCAGCCGGAAGTTGAGGTCAGGCATCTGCCGGTTACCGACCGGATCGGCGTGCGGCCCGCACTACGGGTGGAGCAGGTAGGGCAGGTGAGGGATTCAACCTGAATCTGCCGCTGCCGCCGCACATGGGCATCGACGCCTATGTGGATGAGTTGGACCGGGGCTGGGTCGCAATTGCCGACTTCGACCCGCAGACTCTGGTGGTGCCGCTGGGTTTTGACACGCATCGAGAGGACCCGATCGCGATCCTCGGACTGCGCAGCGAGGACCTCGGTCGTTTGGCCGAGCGGGTTGCCAGACTGGGCAGGGCGCAGCTGCACGTGCTGGAAGGCGGGTACGCGCTGAACCGGTTGGGCGAGTCCGCCGTGGCCTACGTGCAGCGGCTGGGCAGCGCCTAGGCCTGGGCCGCCTCCTCGCGCCGGCGAAGGATTGCGCGCGGGAGTTCGTAGCGGACGACCTCGCTGGAGATGATGCGGGCGCTGCGGTCCGCCAGCGGCAGGTCAACCGGCTGATTGCCGCGCTGTTCGGACTCCCGGATGGCGATGGCGATTTCCAGAGCCTCGAGCGCGTCCTCGCCACTGCAGCGTGGGGCGTCCCCGGACTCGATGCAGTGTATGAGGTCGTAGACCGCATTGACTCCGCCGCTATGGCGTCGTACCGGCGGCGGGAAGTGGCGGCGGACGAAGCTGTAGCGTTCCCGAAGCTGCCGGAGGCTTTCCGACGCCTCGTAAGCCGTCCATACCTGGATGCTGCGGGCGTCGTCGATGATGCGGATCATGCCGTCGGTGCCCACGATGTCATGGGAATTCTCGTTTGGGCCATTGTCGTAGGCGCGCACGTAGCCGCGAACATTGCCGGGAAACCTGAGAAGACCGGCGCCCGTGAAGTCGTTGTCGGGGTTGGCCTCGTCTAGTTCCGCCTCGCCGACGACCGAGACGGCGCGCTCGGGCACATACATGGTGAGCGTTGTAATCAGGTGGCTGCCGTTGTGGGAGAGGCCGTTCCTGGCTCGGGAATCCACGGACACCACATCGCCGATCGCGCCTTCGTCGAGCAGGGACTTGACCTGCAGGTAGTCATCGCGCCAGCGGCGGGTGCAGTTGACGGCCAGCGCAATGTTGGCCCGCTTGCAGGCGTCGATGGCGGCATCCGCCTCGGCCAGGGAGAGCGTGATGGGCTTTTCTGCCCATATGGCGCGGACGCCGTAGCCGCCGTTGGCGATCTCCAGCAGGATATCGCCGCGCGGCTTGGCCGAGGTGCACACGCTGACGATGTCCGGCCGGGTCTCTTCCAGCATCTCGCGGTAGTCCTCGAAGAGGGCGTCGATCCCCCACTTGGCCCGAGCTGCCTCTCGCTGCTCGGTCCAGGTATCCGAGAGACCGACGATCTCGATCTCCGGGACGGCCGCCATGCAGCCGATGTGGGCGTGCGGCAGGTGCCAGCCGTCATACTTGCTGCGCTCTTCGTCCCAGGTGCTGGCGATGCGCCCGAGACCTATTACCGCTGCTTTCATCCTGGCCATCACGACGCCTCCCCTGCCTGTGCGGCGGCTTGAGCCTGACCCCGCCGGAGAATCGCTCGCGGCACTTCGGATACGACGACTTCGTGCGAGACGATACCCAGGCTACGGTCTTCAAGCGGAAGGTCCACGCGGCCTCCGCCCTTTCGATGGGATTCGCGGACGGCGATAGCGATTTCCAGAGCTTCGCGGGCGTCTTCGCCGGTACAGCGGGAGTCTTGCCCGGTCTCGATGCAGTTCATCAGGTCGTACAGCACGTTCACGCCGGCGGCCCGCGGCTTGTGGCTGGGGCGAAAAAAGTGGCAGGCCGGCGTTGGGTTGCGCTGGCCCGGCAGGCCCTGCTCGATCCGCCACAGTTCGGGGCTGCGGCTGTCATCCATCAGACGGATCATGCCTTCGGTGCCGGTGATGTCGTAGGAGAGCTCCAGCGCTCCCGCGCGCATGCCGTGAAACATGCCGCGCACGCCGTTGTGACAGACGAAGTAGCCGTCCCCGGCAAAATCGTTGTCGCCGGCCACGGCCTCGTCGCTCTCGGCCTCTCCGGCAACCCAGGCGACCGGCGAATCGGTATACAGGGTGAGGCGGGTAATCAAGTGACTGCCGTTGTGGGAAAGGTTGCAGGTCCTGTTGCCCTGCACGTGCAGCACGTCACCGATGAATCCGTCGTCGATCATTTCGCGGGCCTGGATGAAGCTGTCCTTCCATCGGTGGGTGCAATTGACGGCCAGGTGAATGCCGGCCCTGCGACACGCGGCGATCACTTCGTCGGCCTGGTCCAGGGAATAGGTCAACGGCTTTTCGGCCCAGATTGCCTGTACGCCGTAGCCGCCGTTGGCGATCTCCAGCAGGATGTCGGTGCGGGGATTCATGGAGGTGCAGACGCTGACGATTTGCGGCCGGGTCTTGGCCAGCATCTCGCGGTAGTCCTCGAAGAGGGCGTCGATTCCCCACTTGGCCCGGGCCGCCTCCCGCTGCTCAGCCCAAGTGTCCGAGAGACCGACGATCTCGATCTCCGGGACGGCAACCATGCAGCCGATGTGGGCGTGCGGTAGGTGCCAGCCGTCGTACTTCCTGCGCTCTTCGTCCCAGGTGCTGGCGATTCGGCCAAGCCCGATCACCGCGGCTCGTGTCATGGGCGCGTGCCTCTTCCTCGACGCCGTGGGGCAGAGTATGACGTGTGCGGGCGACGTTCGCATCTTTGCCGGGGGGCGGGATGACCATGCGGCGGGTCAGGGCGCTGTGGCTGACGCTGGCTGTCGGACTGGCGCTGGTTCTGGCCGCCGCCTGCGACGCCGCCGACGCACCGGAACCGGCAGCGACACCCGTCGCTACCGCGCCGGTCGTCCTGACCAATCGCAACTGGGCGGTGGCTCATGCCGACCCCGCGGCGGTCGTGGGGCGGCAGGTCGTGCTGCGGGCGCGCGTGTACAGCGTTTCTGCGGTGGCGGACGATCTGGTGCTCTGTGCCTGGGTCGATTTCGACAACGACCAGCTTTCCACCGTCTTGCGGATTCCCGGCGCCTCGGAGGGCGTGGAGCGCGACAACTTCGTCTGGGTGGAAGGGACCATTAGCCGTATCACTGAACCCGGGGAAGGATGCGGCGGCGCCGTACAGCCTGAGGTGGAAGTCGCGCACCTGACGGTTACGGATCGCCTGGGCGTGCGGCCGGCACGGCGGGCGGTCCAGGTCGGACAGGCGCTCGAACGTCGAGGGGTACGGGTGGTTCTGGAACGCGTCGAGTTCGCCGACGAGGAGACGCGCATCTACTTCACGCTGGAGAACCGCCGTAGCGAGACCCTGCTGGCCTTCGCGACGGGGCTGGGAATCGAAGTCGACGGAACCGAAATCCAGGCAGTCATTCCTATTGGAGAGGGCATCCCCGCGCCGCGCGGGCGGGTTGCACCGGACGCCATCGAGCACGGCGGATTTCAATTCCCGGCGCTGGATCCGGGTGGCCCACCGATCACGGTGCGCTGGCGGGGCGCGCGCATGGCGCCGTCCGGGGAGGAGATTGGCGAGTGGACGTGGGTGGTGGATCCGGCAGGTGCGGTTGTTCCCGAGGGGTAGCCTCAGCGCCGCGCGGTTCCGGCAACGAGCGGTTCCATTGGGTTGCCGGCGACGCTTGGCGGCTCGCCGGATTGAGTCCAGCCTTGCTTCGTGCCTGGGCCAGATGCATGCAAGCCCACGCCCGCCCGCATCCTGCTGGGTGAAATCACGCCCCTACCATCGAGGCCCAAAGCAAACCGCCCCGCCGGCACAGGCCGGCGGGGCGGTTGAGCGATCCGGTTTGTGGACCTAGTAGTCCATGGCCGGCGCGGGAGCCTCTTCCTGCTCGGGAACGTCGGCAATCAGCGCCTCGGTCGTCAGGATCATGCCCGCGATTGAGGCGGCGTTCTCGAGGGCCGAGCGCGTCACCTTGGCCGGGTCGATCACGCCAGCCGCCACCATGTCGGTGTACTCCTCGTCCACCACGTGGTAGCCCCAGTTGGTGTCGCCACGGTTCCTGGACTGCCGGCGAACCTCCTCCACGACCACCGAGCCGTCGGCGCCCGAGTTTGAGGCGATCCAGCGCAGCGGCTCTTCCAGCGCGCGGCGCAGGGCGCGGACGCCCACGACCTCGTCGCCGCTGCACTCCGCTTCCACGCCCCCCAGCACGTGCGCGGCGTTCAGCAGGGCCACCCCGCCGCCCGGCACGATGCCTTCCTCGATCGCGGCCCGCGTGGCCGACAGCGCGTCTTCCACGCGGTGCTTCTTCTCCTTCAACTCGGTCTCGGTCGCGGCGCCGACCCGAATGACCGCCACGCCGCCGGCCAGCTTCGCCAGCCGTTCCTGCAGCTTCTCGCGGTCGTACTCGGAGGTGACTTCCTCAACCTGGCCCTTCAACTGGTTGAGGCGCGCCTGCACGGCCGCTTCCTTGCCGCCGCCTTCCACGATGGTGGTGTTGTCCTTGTCGGCCACCACGCGGCGGGCGCGACCGAGGTCCTCCAGGATGACGCCGTCGAGACGGCGGCCCATGTCCTCGGAGATCACCGTGCCGCCCGTGACCACAGCCACGTCCTGCAACATTTCCTTGCGGCGGTCGCCGTAGCCCGGCGCCTTCACGGCCAGGCAGTTGAGGATGCCGCGCAGCTTGTTCACCACCAGCGTGGCCAGGCCTTCGCCTTCCACGTCCTCGGAGATGATCACCAGGTCCTTCTTACCGGCCTGCGTGACCTTCTCCAGCGTCGGCAGAATGTCGCTCACCGCCGAAAGCTTTTTGTCGGTGACGAGGACCAGTGCGTCCTCGATCACGGCTTCCATGCGGTCCTGGTTGGTCACGAAGTACGGCGAGATGTAGCCGCGGTCGAACTTCATGCCCTCCACGTACTCGATCTCGAATTCCAGGCCCTTGGACTCCTCAACCGTAATGGCGCCGTCCTTGCCGACCTTGTCCATCACCTCGCCGATCAGCTCGCCGATCTGCGTGTCGTTGGCGGAGATCGCAGCGATCTGCGCGATCTCGTCCTGGCTGCGAATCTGCTTGGCCTCGGCGCCTACTTCCTCGACCACCGCTTCAACGCCCTTGGCCAGGCCGCGCTTGATGATCATCGGGTTGGCGCCGGCCGCCACGTTCTTCAGGCCTTCCTTGATGATGGCCTGCGCCAGCACGGTGGCCGTGGTGGTGCCGTCACCGGCGATGTCATTGGTCTTGCTGGCGGCTTCCTTGATGAGCTGCGCGCCCATGTCCTCGAACGGGTCTTCCAGGTCGATGTCCTTGGCCACGGTCACGCCGTCGTGCGTCACCGTGGGGCCGGAGTACTTCTTGCCCAGGGCCACGTTGCGGCCCTTCGGCCCCAGCGTGGTCTTGACGGCGTTGGCCACCACGTCGATGCCCTTCACCAGCTTCGAGCGGGCCTCTACATCCAGCAGGATGTCCTTCGGCATATGTGTCGTCCCTTTCGACCCGTCTGGCCGCCAGCAGGACGCTGCGGCCGATACATGGGGGTCGTGGCTGGTCCGCCAGTCAGGCGCGGCGCACCGAACAAATCGGGACGCACGCTGACGCGGATCGAATCAATCGCGTTAGCAACACATTGTAGGGAGCGCCCAAATCGAGCGTCAAGAGCTTTCAGGGGCTCCCGAGCCGACGCTCAGCCAACTGGCTGGCTCGTGAAGACCGAGCCGAATCGGCGGCTGAGGCAGGCGACTCCAGGCTGTAGGAGCCGCAAGTTCAACTCCCTGATCTCCCGATTTCCGCCTCAAATCCCTTATCGTTGGGCCATGTCCTTCCACCTGACCCGCGCGCAGTACGACTGGATCGTGGCCCAGGCACGCACCGAGGCTCCGCTGGAGTGCTGCGGCCTAATCGGCGGGCAGGGTGAATCCGCCCTGAAGGTGTATCCGACCCGAAACGCCGACCAGAGCCGCGTGCACTACACCATCGACCCGCAGGACCAGATGCGAGCCGAGCGCGACATCGAGGACGTCCAGGGCTGGGAGATCTCGGCCTTCTACCACTCCCACCCACGCAGCGACGCCTACCCCTCGCCCACCGACGTGAGCGAAGCCGTGCAGTCCGGCTACTCCGAGTACAGCCGCTTCATCATCGTCTCGCTGCTGAACCCCGAGCGGCCGGTGATGCGCTGCTTCTGGCTGCGCGGCGGCGTCATCAGCGAGGAACCGCTGATCGTTACCGACCCGCCAAACGGCCCGACCGCGTAGGATTTGAATATGGCAACCGCCGTCTACCAGCCGTCCATTGACCTTGAGGCCTCGCTGGAGGCCAAGACTCGGTACTTAGAGCAGACGCTCAGCAGCCTGGATCGCGTGGTCGTCGCCTATTCCGGCGGTGTGGACAGCACGTTCCTGGCCAAGATGGCCTACGACGCCCTGGGAGGGCAGGCGATGGCCGTGACGGCCGTCTCACCCAGCCTTGCGCGGGCCGAACGTGACGACGCCGCCCGCTTTGCCGCGCAGATCGGCATCCGGCACGAATTCATCGAAACCCGCGAACTGGACAATCCGGCCTATCGCGCTAACGACAGTTCCCGTTGCTTCCACTGCAAGGCCGAGCTGTTCGACCGCCTGCGCGAATTCGTGGCCGAACGCGGCGTTCAGCACATGCTCTACGGGCCGGTCATTGACGATCTGGGCGACTTCCGCCCCGGCATGGCCGCCAGCCGGGAACGTGGCGCCCGCGCACCACTTGTCGAGGCTGGCTTGCGCAAGGCGGAGGTCCGCGAACTCTCCAAACGCCTCGGCCTCTCCAGTTGGGACAAACCGGCGGTAGCTTGCTTATCCTCCCGTGTCGCGTACGGCAGCCAGGTCACGGTGGAGAAGTTGCGCCAGATCGAAGACGCCGAGGCCCTGCTGCGCGCCGAGGGTTTCCGCGAACTCCGTGTCCGCCATCACGGTCCCATCGCCCGAATCGAAGTGCCCGAATCAGAACTCGCCCGCTTCACCCAAGACGCGGCTCGTCGCCAGCGCATCATCCAGGGCCTCAAGACCCTCGGCTTCACCTACGTCACCCTGGACCTCCAGGGCTTCCGCTCCGGCGCCATGAACGAAGCCCTGCCCGTTATTTCTTCCAACGAGTAGCCGCCGTCGCGGTGGCGTGGCAGGCCGCCCGTAAGCCTGGATAGGGAGCGACGATGAACGTAGAGATTCGAGACGAGCGGTTTCGGCAGGTGGTTGGCGACGACGCTCCGGTTGAGGAGCTGGCCACCGGGTTCGACTTCACCGAAGGCGCGGTCTGGAACCACGTTGACGGCTCTCTCATCTTTAGCGATATGCCGGGCGACGTCATGCGCACGTGGACGGCCGCGGACGGGATCCTGGTGTTTCGACAGCCCAGCAATATGGCCAACGGCAACTTTCACGACTTGCAGGGCAGGCTGATTACGTGCGAGCACGCGACCAGTCGCGTCACTCGCACCGAGCACGACGGCTCGATCACCGTTCTCGCCAGCCACTACGACGGCAAGGAGCTGAACAGTCCCAACGACGTGATCGTGAAGAGCGACGGCTCGATCTACTTCAGCGACCCTTCGTTTGGTCGTATGGAGTACTACGGGGTGGCACGCGAGGCGGAGCTCGATGTTCGCGGCGTCTACCGGCTGGATCCCGAGAGCGGGGACCTCACGCTGCTGGTCGACGACTTCGACCAGCCCAACGGCCTGACGTTCTCGCTGGACGAGCGGCAACTCTTCATCAACGACACGATGCGAGCCCACATCCGGGTGTTTGACGTCACGGCCGACGGTGGGTTGTCCAACGGCCGCGTGTGGGCCGAGTTGACCGGCGAGCGCGATGGCCTGGCCGACGGCATGAAGATCGACAGCGAGGGCAATCTGTACACGGCCGGGCCCGGCGGGATTCAGGTGTTCGCGCCGGACGCGACGTGCCTTGGCGTAATCTACGTTCCCCAGGGCGTCGCCAACTTCACCTGGGGCGACGCCGACCTTTGCAGCCTCTTCATCAATGCCGGGACCTCGTTGTACCGAACGCGGGTCAATGTCCCGGGGCGTGAGATCTTCTAGCGCCAGGACGAATGCGAGGCCGATGAGCACGTGGCCACGAACCCAATGCACTGTCTGATCCGGCCCTTTCGCGCATCACCGCGCGCCCCCACCGCTGCCCGGCTGCTGGCGGCGGTCTTGCTCCTGCTGAGCCTGACCGCCTGCGACGAGGCAGCCCCGGCTGAGCCGCTAAAGCTCGGCTTGCTGACGTACATCAGCGCAGGGTCGGCCCAGAACGCCCAGGATCGGCAGCGGGGGTTCCATTTGGCCGTCACACACCTCAACCAGGCCGGCGGAGTGTTCGGCCGGCCGGTAGAGACCGCCGTGGGCGATACCGCGCTCGATCCCGACACCGCAACGGCTGAGGCCCGGCGACTCATCGAGGACGAAGGCGTGCACGCGCTGGTCGGCCCCAGCACCAGCGCCAACGCGTTGCCCGTGGCCGAGCGCGTGGCCGGGCCGGCCCGCGTGCCCCTAATCAGCCCCTCCGCCACGTCTCCGCGCCTGACCGACGCCGCGGACGACGATTTCTTCTTCCGCGCCGCCCTCTCCGACCTGGCGCAGGGACCTGTGCTGGCCCGGATCGCCCAGCAGCGCAGTTTCGACAACGTGGGCCTGATCTTCCGCAACGACCTCTGGGGCCAGGGGTTGGCCCAGGCGTTTGCGCGCGCTTGGGATGGCTCCGTCCTATCCGTCGCTGTCGAACCTGGCCAGACCGAACTCGCCGCCGCGGTGCGCGAATCCGCCGCCGCCGGCGCGCCGGCTCTGGTCCTGATCGTTTTCGAGTCGCAAGCCAAGACCATCGTCCGCGAGGCGCTGGACCGCGGAATCTACGACCAGTTCGTCTTCAGCGACGGTCTCAAGAGCCTCGCCCTGGTCCAGGCTATCGGCGGGTCCGCGCTGGCCGGCATGTACGGCGCCGGGCCGGCCGCTCCGCCGGCCAGCGAGTCCGCCGCCGCCTGGGCAGCGGCGTATGTGGACGCCTACGGCGAACCGCCGGCTGGTTCATATGTCCGAGAGGTCTACGACGCCACCATCGCCCTGGCGCTGGCCGCCCAGGCCGCCAACAGCATCGACGGCGGTGCTATCCGCGACCAACTGCGCACCATCGGCGTGGCCCCCGGGCCAGCTCGCCATCGCCGGGCCCGAGGGAGTCGCCCAAGCTCTTGAGGCGCTGGCCGATGGCGGCCACGTCATCTACCAAGGCGCCTCCGGCACGCTCGACTGGAACGCCAACGGCGACCTGCGACAAGGCCACGTCGGCATCTGGCGCTTCACGGAGGACGAGCAGATCGAAGACGTGGAGACCGTTCCGTACCGCAGTTGACGTCCCGGAATGGCCTAAACCCTCGTCCGGCATGGCTGGATTCGGGGTTCGTCCACAAGATGCCTACAGCCCGTGAACTCCGCCGACGAATTGGTCGCGGCTGTAGCGCGACAACCGCGCGCTTGACGTCAGCAGCGGCTCGGCAAGCCAGCTAGGCTGAGTGGCGAACGACGATCCGATCCGACGCCGCTGCAAGAGGAGCCTGATTCTGTGACCCCTTCACCTTTGCGCATCGTTCAGTGGGGGACCAAGCATCCCCATGCGGCGGGCTGGCTGAGCGTGATGCTCGACAGTCCGGACGTTGAAGTTGTGGGCGTGTTTGAAGACGACGCCGAGCGTCGGCGCGAGCTCGAGGGCAGCGGTGACGTGCGGTGGAACCAGGCGACCTGGCTCGACGACCTGGGCGATGTCCTGGAAGACGCCAGCGTGGACGCGGTCGTGGCGGAAGGCGACAACTCGGAGAACCTGCAACAGGGCGAGGCCGTTATCGCGGCCGGACGCAACCTGCTGCTGGACAAGCCGGCGGGTCACGACCTGCCGAGGTGGGAGCGCGTGCTGGAGTCAGCCGCCGAGCAGAGTCTGTACATCCAGCTTGGCTATATGTTCCGGCACCACGACGGCTACCAGCGAATTGCCAACTGGGCGCGTGGCGGGCTGCTGGGCGACGTTTTTGCGATCCGCGCCCACATGTCCACCTACGTGGAGCCGGCCACCCACCCATTGTTGGCCAGCTTTGCCGGCGGCGTGTTTTATGACCTGTGCGGGCACGTGCTGGATCAGATCGTCTGGACCCTTGGGCGGCCGGATCGAGTGACGCCCTTCATGCAGCGTGTGCGGCCGGACAGCGAGTTCGTCGACAACGGCGTGGCGGTACTGGAGTACCCCGGAGCGCTGGCGATTGTGGACATCGCCGGGCTCGAGGTTCCGCCGCGGCCTCGCCGCTATGAGGTCTATGGTTCGCGCGGCTGGGCCATCATGGAACCGATGGAACCCGCGCAGACCGTGCGACTGTCGCTGGACAGCGCGCGAGACGGGTTCCTCGAGGGCGAGCAGACGATGACGCTTGAGGCGCGGCCTCGCTACGTGGCCAGCCTGGAGGCATTCGTTCGCACCCTGCGCGGCGAGCAGGCGCCGGAACGCTCGCTCGAGCACGAGCGGGCGGTGCAGGAAACCATCATGCGCTCCACTGGCGCTATCGACTGAGCTGACCGACTGGGGCTGCGGCCTAGTTCCCCAGCCCCAGTGCCAGGCCGCCGAAGATCGATTGCAGTCGCCGTCTGTCTTCCGGCGGCAGCGGCCCGCGGGCCATGGCGGCCACGTTGTCGTCCAGGTGTTGCAGGTTGGCGGTGCCCGTCAGCACAGTTGAGATGGCGCTAGGTTCCAGCACGTAGCGGTAGGCGGCTTCGGGCACCGACTCCACGTCGCCCTGCACCAGCCAGCCCAGCGGGTCGTCGGCGGGAACCGCGTCGGCTGCCAGATGACCCTGCGCCTTCAGCTCGGCAATCACTTCGTGGAGGCGCTCCGGGTTCGCCATCGTGCGGCGCACGGCGATCATCACGATCACGCCAATGTCCGCCGCCTGCGCCGCCTCCAGCACGTCCTGCTCCGCCGTCTGATGCAGCAGGTTGTAGCCGGTCATCACCGTGTCGAAGTGCCCGTCGCACGCCATGCGCTTGAACATGTCGTGGTGCACGTCGTTATGCCCTTGTTCGGTCACACCCAAGAATCGAACCTTGCCGGCCCGTTGAGCCTCTTGGAGAACTGGCAGGTGCTCCGCCACGATCCGGTCGTAACGCTTCGGCGCCACGCCGTGCGCCTGCAGCACGTCGATGTAGTCCAGCCCCAGACGTTCGAGGCTTCGGTCGATCGAGGCCCGCACGGCTTCCGGGCCAATCAATTCACCTTCTGCGGCGGGGCTGTACTTCGTCGCCACGATGAAATCGTCGTGCGGCACACCGGCCAACCCGTGTCCCAGCAGGATCTCGCTGTCGCCGTAACTGGCGGCGGTGTCGAAGAAGTTGATCCCGTGGTGCAGGGCCCGCCGGACCAGCCGTCGCGCGTCGTCCAGCGTGGCGCCGCGGTTCTGGCCCATCTTGCTGGGGCCGCCGGTCCCCAGGCTCGTTAGCGACACGCGCAGACCCGTACGGCCCAGGCGCCGGTACTCCATCGCGGTGACTCCTGGCTTGGTGGTGGGCTTGAAACATAGCGCGACTGGCTCCGTGGCGACGGCCACGGGCGGTGCTTGACTTCCGATCTGCCGGGCGTAGGCTTGGAAAGACCACCCCACCTGGGGTGGGGTAAGACAGGGTAAACCGACCGGGAGCAAGCGATGGATCAGGAGACGCGCAACCTCCTCAACCGCTGGAAGTCAATCCAGGGCCACGCCCGGGCGGTGGAGAAGATGCTCGAAGACGACGCCTACTGCGTGGACGTGCTCAAGCAGACCCTCGCCATCCAGGGCGCGATCGAGAAAGTCAACGCCGGCGTCCTGGAACGCCACCTCAGAACGTGCGTCATGACCGCCATTGCCTCGGACGACCTGGCCGAGCGGGAGCAGGTAATCGCGGAACTGATGGACGTGTTCAAGGGAACCGGTCACCTTCGACGCGTGGCCTCGGCCGGCGAGGCCATCCAGCGCGTAGCCGCCAGCCTGAGCGCTGGCGAGGAGCCGCCGCATGCCCACGGGAACGGTGAAGTGTCGTGACCGTCGCAACCAGACGTTCATTCACTCTCCCGCTTACAGGCTTGCATTGCGTTGCCTGCGTCGGTCGCGTCGAGCAGGCCGTCCAGGACGTGGTGGGTGTGCACGAGGCGACGGTCAATCTGGCGGACGAGACGCTTGCCGTCCGTGTCGAGCAAGAGCTCAGAGCAACTGATGTCGTCGCCGCGGTCGAGGCGGCGGGCTACGAGGTTCCGGCGGCCGAGCAAACGCTCCAGGTCGAGGGCATGCACTGCGCGTCCTGCGTCGGCCGGGTCGAGAGCGGCCTTGCCGAAGTTCCCGGTGTGTTGGACACGGCGGTGAACCTGGCATCCGGCCAGGCCAGGGTTCGTCACGCGCTTGGCCAGGCTGAGACGGCCGCGTTGCGGTCGGCGGTCGAACGGTCCGGCTTCACCGCTCTTGACGCGGCCGAGGCCGATCAGACGCCTTCGGCCGCCGCCGATTCGCTGGAAGACCGCCGCCTTCGTGAGCGCCGGCTGCTCGGCTTGCAGGCAGCGTTCGCCCTGGCAGTCGGCGTGCTGGCGTTCTGGGGATCGGCGGCGTTCATTCCCTGGGCGCCGGAATTTCTAAGGAATGCCTGGGTCTTGCTGGTGCTGGTTACGCCGGTCCAGTTCTGGGCCGGGTGGCGTTTCTACCGGGGCACCTGGCTCGCGGCGCGGCGCCTGACCACCGACATGAACACCCTCATCGCCGTCGGAACCAGCGCGGCCTACGGCTACAGCGTCGTGCTCACGGTTTGGCCGGGGCTGCTGAGCGGCGTGGCCGGAGCGGACGTTCTGTACTACGAAGCCTCAGCGGTCATCATTGGGCTGGTCCTGCTCGGCCAGTACGTCGAGGCCGGCGCCAGGGCGCGGGTATCCGCCGCGATCCAGCGACTCCTCGATCTCAGGGCCAGAACGGCCCGCGTCGAGCGCGACGGTCAAACGCTTGAAGTCGCTCTGGAAGACGTGCGGCACGAAGACATCGTCGTGGTGCGCCCCGGCGAAAAGGTTCCGGTGGATGGCCAGGTGCTCGACGGAGCATCCGCGTTGGACGAGTCGATGATCACCGGCGAGAGCGTGCCAGCGGAGAAGGGCCCCGGGGATGACGTGATCGGGGCCACGCTCAACACCACCGGCAGCCTGCGCGTGCGCCCCACGCGCCTGGGCCAGGACTCGATGCTGGCCCAGATCATCGCGCTGGTTGAGCGCGCTCAGACTACGAAGGCGCCCGTGCAGCGACTGGCGGACTGGGTGGCGGCGCGCTTTGTGCCAACCGTGATCCTGATTGGCCTGGCGACGCTGGGCGTTTGGCTGGCGATCGGACCTGAACCGAAGCTCACCTACGCGCTGGTGGCCATGGTTACGGTGCTGATCATCGCCTGTCCGTGCGCGCTGGGTCTGGCCACGCCTACCGCCATCATGGTCGGCGTGGGCAAGGGCGCCGAGTTAGGCGTCCTGGTCCGCAGCGGCGAGGCGCTGGAGACCGCGGGCCGTGTCGACACTGTCGTGCTGGACAAGACTGGCACCATCACCCTCGGCCAGCCGGAACTGACGAAAGTCATCCCGCTCAACGGTGCAACGGAGTCCGAAGTCCTGCGGCTCGTCGCGGCCGCGGAACGCGATTCCGAGCACCCCATCGGCCGGGCCATCGTGCGCGGCGCATCCGATCGTGGCATCGAGCTGGCGCCAGCCGGACAATTCCGGTCAGTCACCGGCGGCGGCGTCCAGGCCTTGGTGGATGACCGCCAGATCCTGGTCGGGACCACCGAGTTGCTAGGCGAGGCGGGCGTGTCCGTCGATGCGGCGGCGAATAACGGTGCGGAGCTGGCGGCTCAAGGTCAGTCGGCCGTCTACGCGGCGATTGACGGCCAGCTGGCGGGATTGCTGGCCTTCGCCGACACCCCGCGGCCGGAAGCCGCCGAGGCTATCGCCCAGTTGAAGCGGCTGGGACTGCGCGTGCTGATGGTCAGTGGCGACCGCGAAGCTCCGGCCCAGGCCATGGCCCGCCGGGTCGGCGTGGACGACGTTCGCGCCGAAGTGCGGCCTGGCGACAAGGCGGCCATCGTGCGCGACTTACAGGCTGAGGGGCGCCGAGTGGCCGTTGTCGGTGATGGCATCAACGACGCTCCCGCGCTCGCCCAGGCGGACCTGGGCATCGCGATGGGCACCGGGACGGACATCGCCATGGAGGCCGGCGACGTCACCCTTGTTCGCGGCGATCTGCGCGACGCGGTAACGGCGATGCGGCTCAGCCGAGCCACCATGCGCACGATCCGGCAGAACCTGTTCTGGGCGTTTGCCTACAACGTGGCGCTGATTCCGGTGGCGGCCGGCGTCCTCTTCCCGTCCCTGGGACTTCAGCTCAACCCGATGCTGGCCGCCGGCGCTATGGCGTTCAGCGACGTCTCGGTCATTGGCAATTCCCTGCGGTTGCGTCGCTTCACCGCCTCGGCGACCAAGCGCCGGCCTTCATTGGTGGCAGAACCGACCACGATCTGAGTCGCCGCGGCGCTAGGCTTAGCGGAAAGGCCCAAAGCGAGGAGGCGGCGATGACTATGGATAGGAGCCTGGCCAAGGCGCTCAACGATCAGATCAACCGCGAGTTCAGCGCCTCCTACGTCTACCTGGGCATGGCCGCCTACTTCGAATCACTGGACCTGGAAGGCTTTGCCGGCTGGATGCGTGCCCAAAGCGAGGAAGAGTGGGCCCACGGCATGCGCATCTACGACCACCTGGCCGCCCGCGACGTCCCGATCACGCTCGGCGGACTGGCCGAGGCGGAGACCGAGTACGGCGATCCGCAATCCGTAATCGCCACGGCGCTGGCCCTGGAGCAGGGCACCACACGTTCGGTCAATGCCATCTACGCGCAGTCGGTTGAAGCCGGCGACTACCAGGCCAAGGCGCTGATGGACTGGTTCGTAAACGAGCAGATCGAGGAAGAGGACACCCTGCGCACCCTGCTCAGCCAGCTCAGAATCGCCGGTGACGAGGGTGCCGGACTGCTGATCCTCGACCGCGAATTAGCCGCCCGGCAGCCCGCCGGTGGTGGCGGGGAAGGCGACGACGAGGCCTAAGCTTGGGCCCGCAGGCGGCTCGCGAGATCGCGTGCCGTGTCGTCCAGCCTGTCGCTGATCGCTACGGGATAGGCCGGCTCGGCCGGGCCCAGGCCGCGGATTCGCTCCGGTAGTTCCGCCAGCGACCGCTTTGTCTGTCGGCGTATCGCGTGCAGGGAGGGACAGGTCCCTTCCATCCGCTGTCCGGCAGACATCACCGGCTGGAGCAGCGGCCGCCCGTCCAGCTGTTCGTCCTCTACTCCCACTACGTCCCGAACCGCCACACCGTCGTCCATCTCCCGGAAGACTTGCTTGCGACCCGGCCACGTGCGCTTGGAGGCGGCCAGCTTCATCCGGCCCCGCCCGGTGTAGTCGGCCAATTTGTAAGCCGTATCCAGGTACGGTGCGTCAGTCGACACGGCCAGCGCTGTGCCAACGCCGTATCCGTCAATCGGTGCCCCGGCGTCGACTAACTCCGCGATGGCTGTGGCATCGAGCTCGCCACTGACGATGATGCGCACGGAGGTGAGCCCGGCCGCGTCCAACATCTCACGCGCCATTCGGGCGTTGCCCCCCAGATCGCCTGAGTCGATGCGAATGGCGGCCACGTCAAAGCTGTCACCTGACTGTGACGCCAGGTCGATTAACCGCTGCACGCCTCCGCGGACGTCGTAGGTATCCACCAGCAACGTGGTTCCGCGGTGCGTGGCCGCGAACGAAGCCAGCGCGTGAGACTCGCGCTCGTGCGCCTGGATGTAGCTGTGCGCCATCGTGCCGCTGACGGGCACGCCGAATTGCCGCCCGGCGGCGACATTCGAGGTGGCTGCGACACCCGCGATGTAGGCCGCGCGAGCCGTGTCCACACCGGCCGCCGCCCCCTGTGCGTGCCGCGTGCCGAAGTCGACAACCGGCGTGCCCTTGGCCGCAACCGCCAGGCGGTACGCGGCGGACGCGGCCATCGTCTGGTGATGGATCGCGCTGAGGAGATACGTCTCCACCAGCTGCGCCTCCGGCAGCGAGGCCGTGACCTCGAGAATCGGCTCGTTCCCGAAGACCGGTGTCCCTTCGGGCACGGCGCGCACCGCGCCCCGGAACCTGAGCTGTTCCAGCCGGTCCAGAAAGTCCGTGGGGAAGCGATTCAGCGAGGCCAGGTACTCCAGGTCCGCCGGCGTGACCGCCAGGTTCTCCAGGTGGTCCAACGCCGAGTCCAGCCCGCAGGCGATCAGCAGGTTGCGGTTCGGCGGCAGGCGGCGACAGATCAGGTCGAAGGTCGCGGGTTCCCTGAGGCCGTGCTCCCAGTAGGCCTGCATCATGCTCAACTGATACAGGTCGGTCAGCAGCGCGTCGGCGGGGGCGAACGCGTGCGCCCGGGGCGTCATGCGGGCGCGGCGTTCTCCAGAATCGCGCCGGCCTCGCGCATTGCTTCCAGCGCCGCTCCGCCGTCGCCGGGCGCCGCGTCCACGGCACGGATGGCGTCGGTGATGACGTGGACCCTAAGCCCGGGAAGTTGCACCGCGTCCAGCACGCTCGCCTTCACGCAGTAGTCCGTGGCCAGGCCTCCGACCCACAGCCGCTTGGTGCCGGCCGCGCGAAGCTGCTCGGCGAGTTCGCCGCTATCGAACGCCGAGTAGGCCTCGCGGTCGGCTGTATCGGCCTTGGTGACGACAGCGGCGTCGTCCGGCAACTGCAGGTCCGGGTGAAACGCCGCACCCGGGGTGTCCTGCACGCAATGCGGCGGCCAAATCCCGCCTTGCTCGGCGAAGCTCATGTGGTCGGCCGGATGCCAATCGCGCGAGGCGAAGATCCCCGCACCCCCGCTCCGTGCCGCCGCGATCCAGGCGTTGAGCGCCGGAACCACCGCGTCGCCGTCGGCAACGGCCAGTGCCCCGCCTGGGCAAAAGTCGTTCTGCACGTCAACCAGCAGCAGCGCGTCGCTGACCGTCAGCTTGATAGCCATACATACCCTCGGGAAGCAGGTTTGCAGGTAACGTTCCGCGTCGCCCGTTCGGTCCCGGGCCGGCGGAATCCGCGCGGTGGTGATGGCTGGGGTAGATGGATTCGAACCACCGCTTCACGGTCCAGAGCCGTGCGTCCTACCACTAGACGATACCCCAAAATCCGGCCGTCTCGGGCCGGATTCAACCCTACCACCCGAGCCGATCCCAACAGCATCAGCCCAGCCCGCGGCGGATGACGATTTGACATAATCCGCGCACGGACCCGTGCCACAGACCCGTTGAATCAACGAAGCACCTATCGTCTCGACCTCGCCTCAGACGCCCAAGCGTCGCCCCTTCGCCACAACCCGGCGTCAGGCGCGACAATGAGCCCATGAACACCGTCGCCCAATCCCCCCACCCGCTGCGCGGCCCCTACCGGACCGTCTTCGTCGACATCGGCGAGACGGTTGTGCATATCGATCCGCCCTTCATTGCAACCGTCCTTGCCATTGCCTCCGACTTCGGCGTGACGCGCCCGCCGGACGACTTCGAGCACCAGGCCGACCGCATCTGGCGTCAAGACGTGAAGGCCAGCCGTTCCCGGGGTCACACCATCACAACCTCAGCCAGTTCCGACTACTGGCACACCCATTACGCCCGGCTTGGCGAGCTGCTGGGGATGCAAGATCAGGACGACTTCAGCCACGCGCTCTACCAGCGCTTCAGTTCCTTTGAGGCCTATGCGCCCATGCCCGGCGCAGTCGACGCCCTGCGGGTGCTCAACCGTATGGGTCTGCGCGTCGTCGCCGCTTCCAACTGGGAAGGCTGGCTCGGCCGCCTGCTGGTCGTGCTCGACCTCGAACGATTCTTCGCCGCGCAAGTCGTCAGCGCCGATATCGGCGCTGAAAAGCCCGACGCCCTGTTCTTCGAGCGCGGGCTCGCCATTGCCGGAACAGATCGGGATCGGGTCCTGCACGTCGGCGATGGATTGGTCCCCGACGTTCGCGGCGCGCTGGGCGCTGGAATCGATGCCGTCTGGGTCAATCCCGACCGGCCTGAGTATTCGCCAGTACCCGTGATCGCCTCCATCGCCGAGCTGCCTGACCTGATCAGGCCGCACGTTGCGCCGGTGCCCTGGGCGCTGCCGTAACCTCAGCGAAGGGATTCGCGCCGTGGCACCGCCAGATCAGGAGCCTTGATGGATCTGAAGTGGGATGTCATTTCGTCCAAGCTGGTCTGGCGGGGACGCTTTCCGGTTGTCATCGACCGGCTGCGGGCCCGCGAAGACGGCCGCGAGATGGACTACACCTACCTGAAGTTGAGCGGCGGCGCGGTCACCGTGCTGGGACTCGACGACGACAACCGGGCCGTCTGCGTGCGCCAGTATCGACACCCCACGGGCCAGGTCATGCTCGAACTGCCCGCCGGCCACGTGGACCGCAACGAAACGCCCGCCGCCTGCGCCCATCGAGAGTTCGAGGAAGAGACCGGCCTGCGCATCGGCGATCTGCAGGACCTCGGATCATTCCTTCCCGTCCCCGCCTTGAGCGGCTTCCGTATGCACATGTTCATTGGCCGCAACCTGTCCCAGGGTCAGGCCGCGCTGGAAGAAACCGAAATTCTGGAAGTCGTCCGCATCCCGATCCAGGAACTGCGGCAGCAGATCCTGGATGATCAATACGAGCACGCCGGCATGATCAACACCGTGCTCATCGCCTGGCAGCGGCGTCTGTTACCAGAGTGATCGCACGCGCGCTCATCGGCCACGGCCCGACCGGCGCTGTACGCCGGGCCGCCTACGCGTCAGTGCTGGGCGAAGAACGGGTGGACTGGCTGACCGCCGACGCCAACCTGGCGGACGACGTCGTGGTTGACCTGGACGACCCCGACGCCCTGCCCGCGGCCCTGCGTGACCAACTGCTGGCGTCCGACGCGCTCGTCGTCGCCGGCGCTCCCCTGCCCGGCCCCCGGCGCCCGCAGGTAGTTACGGCCTGGCCGGACCTGCTGAGCGGCCCGGTTGCTGCCATGGCAGCGGATCTTGACTCGCTGGGGCCGCGCACCATGTCCAAGTCCATCGTGGTCACGGAAACGCCCGGCCTCGGACCACCGACCTGGCAGGCCGTCCTTGCGCTCACTGCCCTCGGCGGCGGCCTGCGGCGCATCGCCGCCCGTCGCCAGCCGCACGGCGCTGGCTTCGCTGCCATCTACGGCGTCGGACGCTTTCGCGACGAATCCATTGCCTACGTCGAAGCCATGGCCGGAGCGCCTTCCGGTGCCGGGCTCCTTATCTACGAAGCCCTTGGCCGTGGCGGTATACGTGAGTTCGACTCGCGCCGTTCGATCAATCGCGTGATCAGCGGCGGGGTGGCCGCCCAGTTACCGGCCGCGCACCAAGACCCCTACGCGCAGTTTGTCGCCAGCCTCAGCCGCGGCGCCGGGCCACCGGCCGAGCTTGCCCCGATTCTGGCCGAGGCTCGCGCCGCCTACGACGCGCTGCTCCGGGCCTGCGAATCCGATACGGCGGTCAACCTGTGAGCGCTCCTGTGCGCATGGCTGCGGTCAGCTTTGACCACGGGCATCAGCACTCCTACCTGCGGGCCATGCTGCGGCTGCCGGAGATCGAGTTGGTTGCGATTTCGGATCCCGACCCTGACCAGCGCGCCGTTGCCGAGCAGCTCCTCGCCGCTAACGGCGGAGGCTCGGTTCGCGTTCACGAGAGCCACGCCGACATCTTCAGGGCCGAGGACATAGACGCCGTCAGCATCTGTGCTGCCAACGCCGCCCATCACGACCTGACCCTGGCGGCGGCCGAGGCTGGGAAGCACGTGCTTTGTGAGAAGCCCCTGGCGGTCTCGCTGGCCGAGGCCACGGCAATGGTCAAGGGCTGCGCCCAACACGGCGTCACCCTGGCCACCGCCTACCCCGTGCGCCACGCCGCCCCCGTCTGGGAGGCCAAGCGCCGCCTCGCCGGCGGCGAACTGGGCGCTATCCGCGCCATGTCCCTCACCAACGTGCTCCGCGCCCAGACCACCGGCTGGTTCATCAATCCGGCCCGCTCCGGCGGCGGCGCCATCCGCGACCACATCGTGCATGCCACTGACCTCATGCGCTGGTTCAGCGGCGCCGAAGTCCGTCAGGTCTACTGCGAGGCCGACACCCTCGCGCGCGACATCCCGGTCGAGGACACCGGCGCCTTGATCGAGGTCTTCGACTCCGGCGTCATCGGAACCTGCGATCCCAGTTGGAACCGCCCGCTCACCTGGCGCAAGTGGGGTGACGTGAGCGGCCGCATCGTCTGCGACGGCGGCGTCATCGAGTTTGACGTGACGGACCACGTGATTAGGGTCACGTCCGCCGATCCCGCGATCCCTTACCAGGAAACCTCATTCGCCTCCGACATGAACGCGGCCCTGCTGCGCGACTTTGCTGCCGCCGTTGCCACCGGCCGACCACCTTGCGCCGACGGCCATGACGGCTGGGCCGGCGTCGCCTGCACCGAAGCCGCCTACGCCTCCGCCCGCCGCGGCGAGTTCGTCAGCGTCCCCCGCTTCCAGTAGGCGCCCCCACGCCCGACCCTCCGGTTGCCGCGCGTACCGGCGGCCGATGCCGGCTTACCCGCTCGTACCTTATCTTCGATGTTGGACGGGCGGCAGACCAGGAGCGGGCGGCAATGACCGATGACGCAGCACAAGAATCCACCTACACCATGGGCTACAGCGACGACTTTCAGCAGTTGCTCGATCGTCGCAGCGTGCACACCCACGCCGCGCACCTACTCCCCCACCTCAAGCCCGGCATGCGCGTCCTGGACTTCGGCTGTGGGCCAGGGACCATCTCGATGGGTCTGGCCGAGGCCGTGGATCCCGGCCAGCTGCACGGCATCGACATGGAAGCCACGCAGATCGACCTGGCGCGCGCCGCCGCCCAGGCCGGCGGACACGCCAACGCGACCTTCCACGTTGGGGACGTGACCGATCTTCCCTTCGACGACGACTCCTTCGATGTCGCCCACGGCCACGCCGTGCTGATGCACGTGCCCGACACCCAGGCGACCCTGGCCGAGGTCAAGCGAGTTCTGAAGCCGGGCGGCCTAATCGCCTGCCGCGAGTCGATCATCTCATCCTCGTTCCTGTATCCCGGCGATGAGCAGACGGCCGAGGCCTGGGCCACCTTCGCCAGGCTCCTGGCCGGCAACGGCGGACACCCGGAGATGGGCCTGAAACTCAGGGCCAATTTCATGGCTGCCGGGTTTACAGACATCCGCGCGTCCGCCTCGTTCGATTTCTTCGGCACGACCGAAGACGTGGCCTTCTTCCACGGCTTCATCAACGACTGGTTCTACTCGCCCAAGGTAACCGCGGCCATCGTGAAACTCGGGCTGGCCAGTCAGCAGACGCTCGACGAGTGGCGGTCTCGAATCGACGATTGGAAGGCCGACCCCGGCGCGGTGGGTGCCATCGCATTTGGCGAGGCCGTGGCCTTCAAGCACTAGATCTGGGCACTGCCCCGCTACTCGGCACTACATATTGGGTCCCGCCGGTTGACGCTGCGGGTCAGCGACAGCTACGCTAAGCACCCGAAGCTGTGGCTTCACGGGCGGTCGCATAGAAACGCAGCTTAGGGAGGCTGAGCCTGTCGATAGCCCCGACGGGACAACTGTATTTGGCGTGCGCCATCCGCATGGTGCCCGTTTCACCCACCCGCAGCGTCCCATGCTGAGGGACGTAGTTCGCCGCCCGCGCGCCGCAATGTCGGTGCGGCGGCTCGTCGTGGCGGCCGCGATCACCGGTCTGGCGTTGCTGACGGCCTTGTGGAGCGTCGCGCCGCCCGCCGCCGCCAGCAGTCACTGCGCTTCGCAGGACAGCGCCGCTCGGATCCGGGACTGCCGCACGCTCATGGATCTGAAGGACGACCTGGATCCCAATGGGCGGCTGATCAGCTGGCGTGAGAACAATCACATGGTGAACTGGGAAGGCATCTTCAGCACGCCGGAGCTGGGCGTCAGGTCAATTGAGATCTACGAAACGATGCGGGGCGACCACAATCCGCTGACGCTGGGCGGAACGGTCCCCGCGGGACTGGGCAGCCTTCCCAACCTGCGGTTTCTCAAGATGTGGCGGCTCGGCTTGACCGGCTCGATCCCCGCCGAACTGGGCAACCTGTCGAACCTGGAAGAGCTGCGCCTGGACCAGAACAAGTTGACCGGCAGCATTCCCACCGGGCTGGGCAGCCTCAGCAACCTGAGGTACTTGGGTTTGGCCATCAACCAGTTGAGCGGCGGGATTCCCAGCGACTTTGGCAGCTTGAGCTCGTTGGTGTACTTGTCGCTGGATCGAAACTTCCTCGGCTTGGAATCCCATCCCACGGCAGGCAGCCCCCCACCAGAATCCGTCGACAACCCGATCCCCGACAGTCTGGGCAATCTGAGCGCACTGGAAGGGCTGGACCTTTACGACAACAGCTTTTCGGGGTCCATCCCGGCCGCGTTGGGCAACCTCAGGGAATTGGAAACTCTTGGGCTCAGCGGCAACAACTTCGACGGGAACATTCCCTCGGCGTTGGGCAATCTCACGAAGCTGGAGTCCCTGAGCCTGTGGGGAAACCAGTTGAGCGGTTCCATCCCGTCACAGCTGGGCAACCTTGCCGCGCTCGAATCTCTCGACCTTTCGTACAACGGCCTGCAGAACAGCATCCCCTCTCAACTCGGCCGCCTGAGCAAGCTGCGGCACCTGAGCCTGAATGAGAATCAGCTGAGCGGCTCGATCCCGTCGCAGCTGGGCAACCTTACGCAACTCACGCAATTGTTCTTGGACACGAACCGGTTGAACGGACCCATTCCGGCGGACCTTGGCGACCTGACACTCCTCAGGGATTTGGGCCTCGCGCGGAATGAGTTGAGCGGCGCCATTCCGGCGGAACTGGGCGACATGACCAGCCTGGAGAGCCTGAACCTGAACGACAACGCGTTGAGCATGAATATTCCGGCCGAGTTGGGCGACCTCCAGAACGTGGACTACATCAGCCTCTCGTGCAACTTTCTGACTGGGAACATCCCCAGCGAACTGGGAGATATTGGCAACGAGAAGTCGGTTGATCCTGGCAAGCTGGCGATCCTGCTGCTGGACAACAACAAGCTGAATATCGAGGCGGCGGACGTACCCGCCAGCCTCGATAACATTGGCTTCGCTCGGTTGACCAGCGGCAATGTGTGCCCCCGGGGCCAGCCCGACGCGGACCCGCCGTCGACTGACGAAGTGCCGCCGACCTTTGAAATGGCGGAGCTTTCGCGCGACGGGCTCACGATCGTCCTGACCTACAACGAGTCGCTGGACAGCTCGAACGGGCCGGCGACCACTGACTTCACGGTCAAGGTGGACGGTCAGCCCGTGACGATTTCGACGGTGGACGTTCGAATCCGCGAGGTCAGGCTGGACCTGGGCGCCGCGGTGACGGAAAACCAGGGCGTCACGGTGGCCTACACGGATCCGACATCGGGCGATGACGAGAACGCGATTCAGGACCGCTCCGGCAACGACGCGAGGGACCTGAGCGAACGGACGGTCACGAATGAGTCCACCGTCGACGACGAGGTTGCGCCCAACTTTAAGAGCGTGGCGTTGTCGAGCGATGGGACCACCATCACGCTTACCTATGACGAGATATTGGACGGCCAGGCCGGGCCGGGGACCACGAACTTCGCGGTGATGGTTGAGGGCGAGCGGCGCGACGTCTCTCGGGTGCGCGTCAACAGCCGCGAAGTCGAGTTGCGTTTGGCCAGTCCGGTCACGGTCAGCCAGACGGTCAGCGTGAGCTATTTCGATCCCACCACTGGCGATGACGCGAACGCAATCCAGGACCGCTCAGGCAATGACGCGGCCACGCTCGAGAACGAGCCGGTCCCGAACGATTCCCAGGCCCAGGACAACCGTGCGCCCAGGTTTGAGCGGGCGGTGATGTCCAGCGACGGCCTCAGCATCACGCTGGTCTATGACGAGGCGCTGGACGATGCGGCCGGACCGGCGGCCAGCGACTTTGCGGTTGAGGTGGACGAGGGGTCGGCGGACCTGTCGACGAGTTCGGCGGTCTCGGTCAGCGGCCGCACGGTCGTGCTGCGGCTGGCCAGTGCGGTGCGGGCGCTGCAAGGCGTCACGGTGACCTACACCGATCCGACCAGCGGCGACGACACGAATGCGATTCAGGACGCCGCCGGCAATGACGCCGCCGACTTGGTCGACCACAAGGTCACCAACGCCTCGACGCTGCTCGACCAGGTGGCGCCGCTATTTCAGAGCGTGGCGATGTCAACCGACGGCGCCACCATCACCCTGACCTATGACGAGGTCTTGGACAGCGCCAACGGGCCGGCCACCGCCAACTTCCAGATCATGGTGCAGGGCGAGCGCCGGGACGTCTCCGCCGCGACCGTCAGCGGCAAGACGGTTGCACTAAAGCTCGCCAACGCGATCACCACGGGCCAGACCGTCACGGTGACCTATCACGATCCGACGAACGGCCTTGACGACCTGAACGCGATTCAAGACCGCTCCGGCAACGACGCGAACAGCCTGATCAATGAACCGGTCACGAACGTGTCCACGGCCACCGACAGCACGGCGCCGAAGTTTCTGCGGGCGGTGATGTCCAGCAATGGCCAGTCGATCACCTTGACCTACGACGAAGCGCTGGACGGCGCGAACGGACCGGGGACCGCCGACTTCTCGGTCACGGTTGACGACGTGTCGGCCGAGCCTTCACAGGTGACCCTGAACGGCCGGACCGTCGTGCTGGAGCTGAGCACGGGGGTGCTGTCACTCCAGGACGTCACCGTGAGCTACACCGATCCGACGGGCGACGATGACGCCAACGCGATTCAGGACGCCGCGGGTAATGATGCCGTCAGCTTGGTCGACCGGGAGGTTGCCAATGCCTCCACCGTGCTCGATGAGGTGGCGCCGGTCTTTCAGAGCGCGACTACGTCGACCGACGGCGCCAAGATCATCCTGACCTACGACGAGATCCTGGACAGCACGAACAGACCGGCCACGGCCGACTTCGAGATCACGGTGCAGAGCGAAGCGCGAGAGGCCTCCACGGTGACCGTGGTTGGGAAGACGGTTGAATTGGGACTCGGGACCGCGGTCACGACCGGCCAGGAGGTCACCGTCGCGTATACCGATCCGACGGCCAACGTGGATGACACGAATGCAATCCAGGACCGGGCGGGTAACGATGCAGCCGACCTGACCCAAACAGACGTCACGAACGCCTCCGCGGACACCGACTCCACGGCGCCAAAGTTCGTGCGGGCGGTTCTGGCCAGCGACGGCTGGACGATCACCCTGACCTACGACGAGGTGCTGGACGAGACGAACGAACCGGCGACCACCGACTTCGCGGTCACGGTGGATGGCGACTCGGAGGCGATTTCCTCGCTGGACGTCAGGGGCCGCGAGGTTCTGCTGTTCCTGGTCGGGAGGATCCCGTCACTGAAGGAAGTCGCAGTGACCTACACGGATCCGAGCCCAAACAATGACCCGAACGCCATCCAGGACCCGGCCGGCAATGACGCGGCCAGCCTGGTTAACCAGACGGTCATCAATGCGTCGACGGTGCTCGACGAGCAGGCGCCGATTTTCCAGAGCGCCACGACGTCCACCGACGGCGAAACGATCACCCTGACCTACGACGAGACTCTGGACAGCGCCAACGAGCCGCCCGCGGGGAATTTCGTGGTCGAGGTGCACGGCGAACCGCGGGACATCTCAACGGTCAACGTCAGCGGAAAAACGGTTGAACTGGAGCTTGGCCGTGCGATCAACACGGGCCAGCCGGTCACGGTGTCCTACACGGATCCCACGTACAACGTCGACGACACCAACGCTATCCAGGACCTGGCTGGAAACGACGCGGGCGATCTGTTCCAGCGTGAAGTCACGAATGCCTCGACGGTTGCGGACACCACGGCGCCCAGTTTCGTGCGGGCAGCCATGTCAAGTGACGGCGGCACCCTCACCCTGACCTACGACGAGGCGCTTGACGAAACTAACCGGCCGGCGACCACCGACTTCGCCGTAACGGTGGCCGGCCAATCGACTGATGTCTCCTCGGTGGATGTCAGCGGCCGAGGCGTCCTGCTGACGCTTAACAGCGCGGTGACGGCAGGTCAGGACGTCAAAGTGACCTACACCGATCCCAGCACGGACAACGACGCCAACGCCATCCAGGATCCCGCGGGTAATGATGCGGCCACGCTGACCAACCGGTCAGTCGCCAACACCTCCGCGGTACCTGACGTGACGCCACCTGTATTCGAGAGGGCCGCGATTTCGAGCGACGGCCTGACGTTGACATTGACTTACAACGAGAACCTGGACGGCAGCAATGGCCCGGTGCCTGCGGACTTCGTCGTGTCGGCGGAGGGGGAGCGTCGACAGGTCTCGACGGTAACGGTCACCGGCACGGACGTTCGGCTGCGACTGGCCAATGTAATCACCTCAGCTCTGGTGGTCGCCGTGACCTACACGGATCCGACCGCCGGTGTGGACGACACCAAGGCCATTCAGGACGCGGCCGGCAACGACGCGGCGAACTCTAGCTATTCCCCCGTCAGTGGTTCCACGGTCTCCGACACGACACCACCGGGTTTCGTGCGCGCAGTGGTGTCGAGTGACGGCGGCAGCATCACGCTGACGTTCGATGAAGTGTTGGATGCCGACAACGGGCCGGAAAACAGCGACTTCACGGTCAAGGTTGAGGGTGAATCGGTAACTCTTTCGTCGTCGGCGCCGATCGTACGCGGTCGGACCGTGGTGGTTGGCCTGGCCAGCGCGGTCACGGCCGGTCATGACGTCACGGTGACCTACACCGATCCCTCCGGCAGCGACGACGGCAGCGCCATCCAGGATCCAGCCGGCAATGACGCGGCCACATTGACCGACCAAGCGGTCACGAATGCCTCCACCGTCCCCGATGTGCGAGCGCCGGAATTCGAGAGCGCTACCACGTCGACCGACGGCCTCTCGATAGTCCTGACCTTCGACGAGGACCTCGATAGCCAGAACAAGCCGAGGACCGCCAACTTCTGGATCACCGTGCAGGGCGAACGGCGGGATGTCTCGACGGTCGACGTGAGCGGTAAGACGGTGACCTTGGGGCTTGGTGCAGCGGTCACGACCGGTCAGTCTGTTGCGGTCACCTACACGGATCCGACCGCCGGGGTGGATGACCGAAATGCGATTCAGGATGAGGCCGGCAACGATGCGGCCAGCCTGAGCAAGACGGTTTTCAATGCCTCGACTGTCACGGACACGACGGCCCCGACCTTCGTGCGGGCGGTGCTCTCGAGCGACGGCGGCACGATCGTCCTGACCTACGACGAGGTGCTGGACGCCGAAGACACGCCGGGATCCAGCGATTTCGCAGTCACGGTGGACGGGGCGTCGGCGGATCTCTCCTCGAATTCGCCCGTGACCGTCCGTGGACGCACAGTGAACATCGGGCTGGCCAACGCGGTTACGGCGGACCAGGACGTCAAGGTGAGCTACACCGATCCCACGGCCAACGTCAACGACACCAATGCGATTCAGGACCCGGCCGGCAACGACGCGGCCAGCCTGACCGATCAGGAGGTCACGAACGCCTCTGCCGTCCCCGATGAGCGCGCGCCACAGTTTTCGAGCGCGGCGACGTCGAGCAATGGGCTCATGGTTGTCCTCACGTTTGACGAGAATCTCGATAGCGGGAACGGCCCGAGAACTTCCGACTTCGCGGTCACGGTGCAGGGCGAGCGGCGGAGTGTTTCAGCGGTGACCGTGAGTGGCAAGACCGTGACCCTGGGCCTGAGCAAGGCGATTGCAGAAAATGAGACGGTTGCAGTCATCTACACCGATCCCACCGCCGGCGTGGATGACCGCAACGCCATTCAGGACTCGGTCGGCAATGACGCGGCCAGCTTTACCAAGCCGGTCACGAACAATTCGACCGTGGTTGACGCGCAGGCGCCAGGCCTGGACAGCGCGGAAACTTCGACCGACGGCGGACGCATCATCCTGACCTACGACGAGGTATTGGACAGTGTCAACACTCCGTTGGCCAACGACTTCGAGGTCACGGTCGACGATGCGGTTGTGAACCTTGCGTCCACCTCGTCGGTCACGGTGCGCGGACGCACAGTGGTCCTGGGTCTGGAAACCGCGGTCACTGCCGATCAGGACATCAAGGTGACCTACACCGATCCGACCGCCGGCGATGATGTGAACGCGATTCAGGACCCGGCCGGTAACGACGTCGCGACGATTACCGACCGGACGGTGACGAACAGAGTCGGACAGGAGCCGTCGCGGCCCTCGACACCAGGAGGATCGGGGTCGTCCGGCTCCACGCCCGGATCATCGACGCCGGGCACTACGTCTGGCACTCCACAGGGACCGCTTGTTTTGACTATCACGGTGTCCGGCGCACCGATCGAGGTTGGCCAGACCCTGAATTACACCGTGACCATCGTCAACACGGGCACCGAGCCCTTGACCGGGGTGACCTGGCGCGACGTCACGGCGGGAACGTCGTCGCAGTCGCTGAACGACATCGCGGTGGGTGGCTCGGTTTCGACCACGGGAAGTTTCGGGACGGTGCAGGCCGGCCACATGCCTGGAGTCATCCTCACGGTGGCGGCCGATTCCGACCAGACCTCGGAGCGGTCGGCCAGCCTGTTCGTGCAGGTGGTTGCGGCGACGCCACAGCCGCAGGGGTCGGGCGAGCTCTCCGGCCAGCCGCCGGGATCGGGCACCCGGCCGAGAGTCCCGTCCTCGCTCGTCTTGCGGGTGGTGCGCGTGCAGTTCAACGTGCCGGACGTGCACCTGGCGCACAACATCCCCGACCTGCTGCTGACGCTGCCCGACGGGTCCGAAACCACCTGTAATTTCCTGACGCATTACGAAAACACCGGCGGCCTCACCCGCTGGGGCCACACGACCTCGGAAGTGCTGGAAGAGCGCCCCGGCTCGCTCACGCAGTACTACCAGCGCGGCGTGGTGGACTGTCACGAGCGCGAGGGCGATTGGCTGATGGAGCGTCGCCTGACGTGGGACCACTTTGGCGGAGGCATCGACGGCTCCGAGGATCTGGGCGTGGAGCCGCACCTGCTGAGCGAGCAGCCGGGCGAACTGCTTGGTCCCTGGGGCCACCGGGTTTCCAACTACGCCGTGGACGGGACCTACATCGGCTTCCTGGACTTCTTCACCGCCTTGGGCGGCGTGCCGGCCTTCGGTTACCCCAAGAGCGAGGCGCGCTTCGACAACGACCCACGGCGGCAGCTGGGTATTGCCGTCTCTACCAAGGGCTTTATCCGCCAGTACTTCCAGGCGGCCGTGATGGAGTACCACCCCGACACTCTCTCCTTCGTGATGCTGCGGCTGCTGGGTGACGACTTGCGTAATCGGCGCTACCCCAATGAGTCGTACAAGACGTTCGCCAGCTTTGGATCGGTGCCCCCGCTGCGCTTCGGGCAGATCTACGTCGCGGAACTGGTGTCGGCCAGTCCGGGGGCGGCCCCGACCCTCAGGCCGCCGGTAGCCGTCACCCCGTTACCAGCGACCCCGGCCAAGCCCTCCACGCTCAAGCTGCGCGTGGACCGAGTGCTGTACCGCGAGCCGGATGTCCACATGGGTCACAACATCCCCGACTTGACCCTATTGCTGCCGGACGGATCCGAGAGCACCTGCAATTTCCTGGCCTACTACGAGTCCAACCACGGCGTGGCGCGCTGGGGTCACGCGACATCCGAGGTTCTGGAAGAGCGTGACGGCGTTCTCACCCAGTACTTCCAGCGCGGGGTGCTGGACTGTGAGGAGCGCGACGGTGCGTGGGACGTGTCGCGCCGCCTGGCCTGGGACTACGTCGGCGGAGGCGCCGCCGGCGCGCCGGACCTGGGCGTGGAATCTGACTTGGTAAGCGAACAGTCTGGCGACGTTCTCGGTCCCTGGGGCCACCGGGTGTCGAATTACGCCGTGGACGGCACGAACATCGGCTTCCTGGACTTCTTCAACGCGCTGGGCGGGGTGGAGACCTTCGGCTTCCCCAAGACCGAAGCGCGCTACGACGACCACCCGCAGGCCGAGTTGCACATCCTTGGCTCGGCGCGGCGCGTTGTCCGCCAGTACTTCCAGTCCGCGGTGCTGGAATATCACCCGGCCGATACATCGGAGCCGGTCAAGCTGCGGCTGCTGGGCGATGACGTGCGCGACCGGTTGTATCCCAACCAGACGTACAGGGCGTACGACAGCTTTGGGCCCTCCATTCCCCTCGCCAAAGGCCAGTTCTACTCCCCCGAGCGGATCACGCCGCCTGGATCGGCGGGCACACCGGTACGTACGCCGCCTCCGCCGCCGTCAGCGACCAGTCCGTCGGTAACCCCGCGTGCCCCGTCCGCCCTCGGGCTGCGTGTGGACCGGGTGCTGTTCAGCGCGCCGGACGTGCATCTGGCGCACAACATCCCCGACCTGACGCTGACCTTGGCCGACGGATCCGAGGCATCGTGCGACTTCCTGACCTACTTCGAGTCCACCTTTGGCCTGGCCCGCTGGGGTCACCCAATTTCCGAGGTCCTGGAAGAGCGGCCCGGCACGCTGACCCAATACTTCCAGCGCGGCGTGGTGGACTGCCACGAACGTGACGGCGAGTGGCGCGTGGAGCGCCGTCTGGCCTGGGACCACATTGGCGGTGGCGTTGGCGGCGCGCCGGACCAGGGCGTGGAGCCGGGCCTGCTGAGCGACCAGGCGGGCGAGTTGCTCGGTCCCTGGGGCCACCGGGTGTCCAACTACGCCGTGGACGGCACGTACATCGGCTTCCTGGACTTCTTCACCTCACTTGGCGGCGAAGAGACCTTCGGCCTTCCCAAGACCGAGGCGCGCTACGACGACGATCCTCGGGCGGAACTGCGCGTGCCCGGTGGCGCGGCGGGGGTGATCCGGCAGTACTTCCAGGCGGCCGTGCTGGAATACCACCCGAACGACGCGGCGCAGCCCGCGAAGCTGTATCTCCTGGGCGACACCCTGCGCGACTGGCGCTATCCCACCTACGGAGTGTTCATCACCTTCGGATCGTTTGGGCCGCTCACCGAAGGTCAGCCCTACTACCCGGTCGCCACGTCGAGCGTGCTCCGCCCGGCCGGCTGAGGCTGACCGCGGCGGCAGCGCGCAAACCGCTTAGACTGGTCGCATGACCACGCAAGCTCGCGCGCAACGCATTCCGGGCCGCTCGCCGCTCCTGGCAGCGGTGGCTGTGGGCTTGGTTACGGCGGCGGCGTTTGGATTGAGTGTTGGCGTCATCACCGGCGCCATTGACACGCCGATCTTCGAGCGCGCGACGCCGGCCTACGCGATCGACTACCCGATCTGGACCCTCAACGCGCTGCTGGTAGGAGCGCTGGCCGGAGTCAGCGTCTACGCCATGCGGCAGCGGCAGGCGTTTGGCATCGGTCCGCTCTACGCGGGCGGCTTCCTCTCGGCATTCGCCATTTCCTGCCCGCTATGCAACGGGCTGCTGGTGGCTGCATTCGGCGCCGGCGCCGCGGCCAACCTCTTTGATCCGGCACGCCCATTCATCGGTGGGGTCACGGCCCTCTTCATGGGCTACGTGCTCTTCCGCAGGGTGCGGACGCTGCGGGCCGGTTGCGCTGAGTGCGAGCTATCGGCCGAGCCGCCGGGCAGCCTCGCCGGCCGAGGATCTCGGCCTTAGTAGCGGTCGGGCCAGTAGCAGTAGGCGTCAATCGGCGGAAAAAGCGCATCCAGGATCTCGGCGTCGTGGTGCGACAGTTGCAAACCGTGAATGTCCCGCAACTCCTCGGCCGAGCGGTAACCGAACAGAATCTCGGCCAGGCGCGCGGCCGGCAGATGAACCTGGTGCGGAGGCAGGTCGCCCCCGAGCGGAAGTTCACCTGATCCGAGCTCGGTGTCGATGGTGAGCTGCGTCGGTCGCTGGCCGCCCAGCGCAGCAGCCTGTTCGCGAGCGTAGGGTCGCAGCGCGTCCAGCACCGCGCCGGGCAGGCTGAGCCGCACCATCTGCGAGCGGCCCACCGGACGCTCGGAGCTGACAGTCACCTCAAGGTTGCGCAGGTAGACGCCCACACGGCTCTCTGGATGAACATGGAACGCAATCTTGCCCATCCGACGTCGCACCGCCTCGTCCGCCATGGCCCGGATGATCGAGGCTGCCCCCGCGGAGCTGGTCGCCTGCGCGTCCACGATGTCGAGTTGCTGCGCGTCGTGGTCGACTTGATCCCCGATGCAGTAGCCCACGATTCGGCCTCGGCCGTCCACGGCCACCCGCACCCAGGCGTCAAGTCGGCTGAACCAGATGCCCTGGCGGGGGCCAAGCCAGCGCTCGGGCTCGCGAACCCGCATCCCGCTGAACCGCGCGGTCTCGCGATTGTAGAGGCGAGCGATCGCGGGACGGTCCGCCGGATCCCCTTCGCGCACCTGGTGGCTGCGCGGCGCCGCTTCGGCGCGGCGCGTGTTGATTGTGATTGTGAACTCCGGCATCACCGTGGCGTACCCCCAGCGGTGGTAGAGATCCGGGGCGCCGCCGTACAGCGTGGAGAGAGGCACTCCACGCGCCTCGGCTCGATCGATCACCGTCTCCAGCATGTACCGCATGTGCCCCTGCATCTGATGCGCGTCGTGCGTGTGCACGCCAACCACGCCCGCGCAGTCCAGCGTCACCCCGCGCAGGCGGTGGCCCACGGTAAACGTCTGCATCCAACTGACGAGTTCGCCGTCGACCTCAACCCGCACCTGTTCCCAGGGTGGACCGAGTTCGTGGGGAAGGAATTGGATCTTGCGGTCGGGCACGATCGGCTCAGGCGGTCGCCAGCTTCGCCAGGCCCGCCAGCGCTCGTTGCAAGCGTTCCCGGCAGCGCCGGCGGCCCAGCACGGCCATGGTGGCGAAGAGCGGCGGCGTGGCGCGGCGACCGGTCACGGCAATTCGGACGGGCATGAACAGATCGCCGGCCCGCCAATTCAGGTCGCGGGCCAGCTCGCGCAGTCCCGCTTCCAGCGTCGGATCGTCGAACGGTTCGGTCTCGTCAACCAGCGCCGCCACCCGCTTCAAGGCCCGAGCCGTCTCAGACGCGTCGTGGCGATTGAACCGGGCCTGCCGCATGTCCGGGTCAAGCTCGTCGTCGAAGAAGAACTCCATCAGGTCGGCTGTCTGGTCGAGGTGTGATAGGCGCTCGTACTCAAGCTCCAGCGCCGATGTGAAGTAGGGGCGCTGGTCCGCGGCAAGCTCCAGACCGCCGGCGGCCGCGTACGACCAGGCACGCTCGGCGAGGTCCTGGAGGTCCAGGCGCCGAATCCAGACCCCGTTGAAATGGTCGAGCCGCTGCGAGTCGAAGATAGCGTCGGCCCGGTTGACGCGTTCGAGGGCGAACTCGGTCGCCAGCTCGTCAAGGCTGAAGAGTTCGCGTTCGTCGCCCGGCGACCAGCCCAGAAATATCAGGAAGTTGACCATAGCCTCGGGCAGGTAGCCGCGCGTGCGATATTCGCCTACCCACTGGGCGCCGTCGCGCTTGGAAAACTTCTGGCGGCGGCGGTTGAGCACCAGCGGGAGATGGGCAAAGGCCGGCCGCGTCCAGCCCAGCGCCTGGTAGATCAGCAGCTGCCGGAACGTGTTGGAGACATGGTCTCTGCCCCGCACCACGTGGCTGATTCGCATGTGGTGGTCGTCTACGGTCACGGCCATGTTGTACAGCGCCGAACCGTCGCCGCGGGCAACCACAAAGTCGTCGACATCGCCGGGGCCAACGCTGATCGACCCCAGGATGATGTCGTCGAATTGAAGCGCCTGCGGCTCGGTCCGAAACCGCACGGCCGGAACAACGCCGGCTGCCTGGCGTTCGGCGATCTGGCCGGCGGTGAAGTGGCGTCCGATGCCGGAGTAGCGCTGCGGCCGACCCTCCGCCCGCTGCTGCTCGCGTTCGGCGGCGCGCTCCTGAGCCGAGGTGTAGTCGTAGTAGGCACAGCCTGCCGCCAGGAGCTGCTGGATGGCTTCACGGTGGCTCTCGTGCCGTTCGCTTGACCGGTAGGGGCCGTATGGCCCGCCGACGTCCGGGCCTTCGTCCCAATGCAAGCCCAGCCAGCGCAACCCGTCATAGATTCCGGCTTCGCGGGTAGGGTCGCTGCGCTGGGCGTCCGTGTCTTCGACCCGCACGATGAACACGCCGCCGTCCCGACGGGCCATCAAGTAGTTGAACAACGCGGTGCGGGCGCTGCCCAGGTGCAGGTCGCCCGTGGGGCTTGGCGCCATGCGCACGCGCAAAGGCTGATTCATGGCGCGCAGTATCTCACTGGCGGCCGCCGGACACCGATCACGCTTCGTAGTACCCGATGATCGTATCCATGGCCGCGGAGAGTTCGGCAATCCAGGCTTCGGGCTCGGCGCTGCTCGGCGAGACTTCGGGCGTTATCCAGCCGTTGTAGCCGACGCGGCGCAGGGCCTGCATGGTGCTCGGCCAGTCCACGTCCCCGTGCAGCAGCTGGGTGAATCCCAGCCACCCGCCGGGCCTCAGCGTGAAGTCCTTGACGTGCACGCGCGCGATGCGTTCCGCCCCCAGCGCCTCGATCCAGTGCTGCGGACGCCCGAACTGCATCACGTTGCCCACGTCGAAGTAAACCCGCAGATACGGGCTGGCGAAGCCGTCCACGAACTCCAACATGTCGCGCGGACTAAGAATCAGCGCGTTCCAGACGTTCTCCACCGCCAGGGTCACCCCGGCCTGTTCGGCTTGGGGCAGCAGCGACTCGGTGGCGGCTCGCGCGGCGTCCCAAATCTGGGTGAACGGCTGGTCGTCGGTCACAACGCCCGGGATGTAGAGCAGCGTGTCTACGCCCAGGTCCGCCGCCAGGTCGATGCTGCTTCGAGTCAGCGCCTGGCCCTCAGCGCGCACGTTCGCGTCGAGTGACGATGGCGAGTACTGCCAGGGAATGCCGCCATTCAGGCACAGGATGGGCGGCCCGTCGGCCGCTAGGCGGCGGAGTTCGCGCCGTTCCGCGTCGGTAGCCCGCAGCGAATACCGACCGTCCGCCGGCAGCGTCAGTTCCACGCCCTCGAATCCACCACGATTGGCCAGACGAAAAACTTCGGGCAGCGGCGTGTCGGCGCCGAGGCAGCCATCGCGCAGGCCCTTGCGCAAGTTCTGAACTGCGTTCAAGGGCAGATCCCCTGAGTGCTCATCGTCGGGCTGTGAGTGTAGTCGCCCTCTGACTAGTCGGGGCAGCGTGAGATTCGCCCTGACCGGACTGGGCTAGCAGACGGAGCCAGAAGGCAGCTGCTCCCCGCCCTATCAGTTCGGCGGGGCCACCCCCGGCGTCGTATTGATCGCCCGTGGCCGCGGCGCCAGGACTGCTTCGAGATCGACCTGCCGATCCTGGCGACGAACTGAAATGGTGATCGTCTCACCCACCGTCGCGCTATCGATGGCGTGCGAGAGGGTGACCTCGCGTGTCAGCGGCTCTCCATTGATCGCCACGATCAGGTCGCCCGCCGCGACACCTGCGGCGCTCGCGGTCGTGTCGGGCATTACCGCGCTGACGCCCACGGTGTAGGGGTACGGCGAACCGGCAAAGCTGTCAAGTTCGGGATCGATCAACTGATAGCGGACCCCCAGCAGACCCCGTGCCACCGTGCCCGTGGATTCAAGCTCGGGCAATCGGCGAACGATGCCTGCGATAGGCAGGGCAAACCCGATGTCGTTGGCATTGGACTGCACGGCCGTGTTGATGCCGACCACGCGGCCGTCCGCGGTGACCAGGGGACCGCCGCTGTTGCCCTGATTGACGGCGGCATCGGTCTGGATCAAGCCCCGCAGCGGAATGGCCATCGGACCACTTTCGGTATTGACGGTACGCGGGATGAGGCGATCGAGGCCGCTGACGATCCCCGAGGTGGCGGTGTTTCGGAAATTGCGAGGGCTTCCGATCGCCAGGACCGGCTCACCAATCCGCAGATCCAGATTGCCGGCCAGCTCCAGGGCCGGGAATGGCCCGCCGTCCGCCTGAAGAACGGCCACGTCGCCCCACACGTCGCGACCGATGATCTTCGCCGGAATCCGATGGCCGTCGGACAGCGTGACTCGCACCTCACCGGTCGCATCCTCCGGTAGGACGTGGGCGTTGGTGAGAATTCGGCCGTCGGTGCTGTAGAAAAATCCCGTTCCAATACCGACACCGCGGTTGAGCGTCCCCTGCCGCGCTTCAACAGTGACCACGGCCGGAATGAGCTGCTCGAGCAGGTCGACGTACGAGGTTGGAGAGGCGGCGACGATGGCCGCGGTGGCGGTCGCTTGTGGCTCTGTCTCCACGGCAACGGCCGCTGTGGCTGGTGCGGCCGCGCGTCCGGCAAGGTACCCGGCAGCCGCCCCGCCGCCGGTGCCCAGGACGACAGTGAGCACCAACAACCCGACAATCAATCGGGAGACTCCCGGCGTCGGCGTGGGTGGCGGGGATTGCATCACGGGGGATCAACGAAACCTATGCACTTCGAGTATAGGCACGCCTCCCCGACCTTCTGTGCGAATCGCTACGGCTCACATCAGGGCCGGTTCTCGCCGCTAGACTGACTCCACCCGAACTAACGGCGAGGCGCCGTGCAGGACATTCGGTTGGCGCTGGCCCAGATTCGGCCTGCCTTAGGCGATCTGGGACACAACCTGGCGCTGCACCTGGACTACATCGACCAGGCCGAGGCGGTCGCGGCCGACGTCGTCATGTTTCCCGAACAGTCGCTGACCGGCTACTTCCTCAGCGACCTGGTGCCCGACGTAGCCCTGCGCCGCGACGATCCCCGGCTGGACCCGCTGCGGGAGGCCAGCCGCAAAGTCGACGTGATCTTCGGATTCGTCGAAGAGACCTCGGACCACCGGTTCCTGCCGGCAGCCGGCTACCTGCACAACGGCGAGTTCGTGCACGTCCACCACAAGGTCTACTTGGTGACCTACGGCCTCTTTGACGAGGCGCGCGACCTGGCCGGCGGCCGGGTGGTCCGCGCGTTCGACACGCGCTTCGGCCGGCAGGCCATGTTGATCTGTGAAGACCTGTGGCATCCCACCACCGCCAGTATCGTGGCCGCCGACGGCGCGGACGTGATCTACGGGCTTTCCAGCAGCCCGGGACGCGGGGTGGCGGGAGGAACCCACGAGTTGGGGTCCGCCGAGACCTGGCGCGCCATCAACCGGCTCTACGCCACCCTTCACGTCTGCTACGTCGTGCACTGCAACCGCGTCGGCTTCGAGGATGGTGTGAACTTCTGGGGCGGGTCCGAGGTCGTTGGCCCGGATGGCGAAGTGCTGGCGCGGGCACCCGACTTCGACGAGGCCCTCATCGTGGCCACCCTGACTGATGCCCCCCTTCGGAGGCAGCGAACGCGCCTGCCGCTTCGCCGCGACGAGAACGTAATGCTCAATGGTCAGGAGTTCGCCCGCATCGCCGCCCAGCGGCATTGGCTGGATGACGGCTGAGTTGAACCTGCGTCAGCGGGCGCGGCGCGGCCTGGACCTTGACCCTGGCCTGACGTGCCGCGTCCTCGAAGCCTTCATCCGCGACGAGATTGGAAAGTTGGCATCCAGCGTGCCGTCGTGGCGTTGTCGGGCGGAATCGACTCGGCCGTCAGCTGCGCCCTGGCCGCGCGTGCCTTCGGACCTGACCGGGTACTGGCTGTCCTGATGCCCTATCGCACCAGCAATCCGGCCAGCCGCGGGGACGCCGAGACCCTGGTCGATCAGTTGGGTATACCGTCAACGCTAATCGAGATTTCGGCGGCAGTTGACGGGTTGCTCGGCGAACTGGACGACGACCCAAGCCCGCTGCGGCGCGGCAACATCATGGCCCGCGCACGCATGATCGCCCTCTACGACCAGTCGGAAGCGTTCGGCGGATTGGTCGTGGGCACAAGCAACAAGACCGAGCTCTTGCTGGGTTACGGAACCCAGTTTGGCGATATGGCCAGCGCCGTGAACCCGATCGGCGACCTCTACAAGACCCAGGTGCGCTCCCTCGCGGCGGCCCTGCACGTGCCGCGCGCAATCCGCGAGAAGGCGCCGAGCGCCGACCTGTGGGCCGGGCAGTCCGACGAAGATGAGCTTGGCTTCGACTACGAGCACGCCGATCAGGCGCTCTACCTGGTGATCGACGAAATGTACTCCGCCGCCGATCTGATTGCCGAAGGATTCGACGCCGACCTGGTCCACGACCTGCAGCGCCGCGTGGTGCGCTCGCAGTTCAAGCGTCGGCTGCCGCTCATCGCCAAGCTCTCAAACCGTACGATTGACCGAGACTTTCGCTATCCGCGCGATTGGGGACGCTGACCATGCCCGTATACAGCCTGGCTACCGCGATGTGGGACAGCGCGGCGCCATTCGACCAAGTCATCGCCGAACTCGCCGGCGCCGGCTTCACCCAGTGCGAACTCTTCGCGTCCAAGCAGCTGGTTGATGACCGCACGGCAGGGGAGCGCCGCCGCATCTTGAATCAGCACGGCGTCTGGGCTCGCACGGTCCACCCCCAGATTGACAACGTCAACCTGGCGGCCACGGACGAAGCTGTGCGCTCGGGGGCGGTCGCCACGGTGGCTTCCTGTTTCGAGCCGTTCGCCGAACTCGGTGGGTTTGCGGCTATCGTGCATCCCACCGGCCGCGACATTCGCGCCGAGGACCTGGACTTGCACATCGGCGCCTTTCGGCGCTCCCTGGACACCTTGACCGCCAAGGCCGAAGAGCTGGGTATCCGCCTGGCCTGCGAAAACCTGCAACACAAGGGCCAGCCGCGCCCGCTCTGCCGAATGGCGGACCTGCGCAGCGTGGTGGACGACTACCCGTCGACCGTGGGCATCTGCCTGGACACCGGGCACGCGAACAACAACGGGCTGGATCCCGCCGACGAGGCCCGTATCGCGGGGGAGCGGCTGATTGCCCTGCACATGCAGGACACGGACGCCGTGGAAGACCGGCACTGGCCACCGGGGCTGGGCAACATCGACTGGCGCCGCGTCAGCGCGGCCCTGATCGAAATCGGGTTCAACGGCGCCTGGACGTTTGAACTCGGCGCCGGCGCGGCCGGTCCGGCGGCTACGGCTGCCCTGGCGCGTCGAATCGCCGACGCCTGGGCGGAGGGACGCGCCCCGTCAGAACTCCCGCATACCGAAACCGCCGCCGGCTTCAACGCGCTCTAGCAGCATCCGCGCCTGGTCCACCCGCGCTGGTGGCTCGCCACGCGTCTGTCGCAGGTACGCCTGTAGGTCGGCGGCTGCTTCGCGGTAGCGGCCCAGCAGGCGGTACACCCGCGCGCGGTCAACCAGCAGGCTGCGGTCGTTGGCATCCAGTTCAATAGCCCGCGAGAGGTCCTGCAGCGCCAGTTCCGGGTTGCTGCGCAGATAGGCATAGGCGCGACGCTGATAGCGGCTCGCCGTGGATACCGGCGTCATCGCAATCACCGCGCCACTGACCGCTGTTACCAGCCCCATCGCGATGATTGGGGCGGAGAAAGGTATCCGCTCGGCTCCCAGCACGACGCCGCCAACCACCATGAAGCAGAAGACCGCAACGAGGAAGGCGTAGTAGCGGATACGGGGTGACCGGCCGTGCAAGAGATCTTTACCGCAGTTACTACAAAGGGCGGCAGCCCCATACTGCCGCGTTCTGCACCGCGGACACTGCAACTCGCGCGCCACTCCTTGGCGGCCGCGTCTCAGCCCCACGCAAGGCCAACCGGAGCGCGCCTTACGCATGTTACTAAAGTGAATCAGCGCCCGCAAACCAGTCGGTAGTGGGTCATTTTGAGTTGCGACGCGAGCAGCCCTGCTGAAAACGCCGGGCTGCGGCGCGAATTGGCAACGCTAGGCGAGGCGCTCAGATTCGCGCGTGACCAAGCCGAACGGTCGGCGGTCACGTTGGAGCAATCGACGCGGGCGCTCCCGGCCCCGCAGCCCGACCCGCTGCCACGCGGGCGGTGGCCCTGGCGTGCCCGTGGGCCGGAAGTGGGTAGCAGTTGCCGCGTTTGAGGTCGCGGGGGAAGTGGCGAGCCCGCGCCGATGCGCAGGTTGAGGTACTGGCCGACCTGCCCGCCTTCACGGCTCTCGACGCACACGGGGCGCTGGGACCGATTGGGGCCGTTCAGGCCATGGATGCCTGCATCGCCAAGGCGCAAACCCAGGGGGCCGCGATGGCCTCCCTGCGCGACATGCCGCACTGGGTCATTCCCGCCTTCTACAGCATGCGCGCGGCGGCCGCCGGCCTGATCGGCTACTGCACCTGCTACACCAACCCGTCGTTCGCGCCTGTGGGCGGCGCCACGCGGGTGCTGGGCAACAACCCCCTGTCCTACGCGATTCCCGCAGATCCGCGCCCGCCGATCGTGGTGGACTTCGGTGTCTCTGCGTCAACCGGCCGGATGCGCGAGTTGGTGGCCGACGGCCAGCCCCTTCTCGAAGGTTGGGCCGTTGATGCCGCCGGTCGCCCGATCCGCGATCCCGAGCAGGCGATGGCGAACGGCGTGTTTCTCCCAGTAGCCGAGCATCGCGGCTACGGCTTGGGACTCGTGCATGAAGTTCTGGCCGCCACCCTCAACGCAATGCCCATCGCCCTCGAAATCCCGCCCGGCCGCTACGGCGGGTTCTTCATGGCCTGGCGCGTGGACACGTTTCGACCGCGGGACGAGTTTCTGCGCGACGTCAATCACGCGCTGGACCGGGTGACCAGCAGCCCACCCCTCGATCCGGCCCGCCCCATCCGCTACCCCGGCGAGCAATCCGGCCTGGCCCTCCGCCGCAACCTGGCCAGCAGTCGGGTCGGTCTAAGCACCGCGTCCTGGACCAGGGTCCAGGACGTTGCAACCCTTACCGGCGTGCCCGCACCCAAGACAACGGGGTAGACGCAAGCCTCGCTTACCAAAACCGTCTGGTTTCGCGCCTGATGTTCGCCCAACCGACTGCACAACGCGTCGACGCCTACAGTGGCGGTCGGTGCTCAAGCTGGGCGATCAGTGGCCGCCGATTGAAGCCTTCCGGACTAACATGACGTGATCGAGTAAGAGCCGAGGATAGTCGCCAATCTCATTGTTGAAGATCTCCAGTTGTAATTGCTTCTCGGCAACTTCTTCTAGCGGATACACAATTACGTCGAATTGGCGCGTATTGTTGCCGCGCCAAACTGCAGCCTCCTTTCCATCAGCCAGTAAGCGAAAACCGACGAGATCGCTTGAAATCCCGGCGAGCAAGAACATAAGGTATTGATCACCCCTAGCAGCAAACTTCGGCGACAGTGCTCTTCCGGTCCTTTCCCATTTGCCTGGCCAGTACGACGAAAGATACCCGGGTCCAACGTGGCCAAATATCGGCTCTCCCGCTCTTGGGTAGGAAAGTTCACTATTGTTTGACACGGCTTTGCCTTCGAGCCACCAGCCATCCAGGGAATTTTCGAAGCGGCCGAGAAACCGCTCTCCGACGAAATGGACACCGTCAACAAATATTCGGTTACCAGTAGGATCTGTTTGGGAATAGCGATTCACAGCCCTGAGTTCGCTGACGTCAAATCGTGCGTTTGCCCATTCGTGATCGGCGACATCGAAGGGCATCCAGAGACTCGGACCAACTCTCAGTGCATAGTTCCCTCGGCTGAGCGCCTCGTCTTCACGCGCAGCTGCGGGGTGCAGGCGAAAATTCACGCCTCTCTGCTGAAGGTAGCCTCGGGGAGGCGAGCGGTCATGTGCACTCAAACGTTCATCGTTGGAATGTTCCACTGGATTGCGAGCAATCGCTACGTCCGTTAGGCCAAGCTTATCGACGATCTTCAGGTCAGGAACGTAATAGGGTAAGATTCCGACGGTTCGCAAAGCCATACGGGCGTCGACCGGGATAACTCCTCGAGCGGACCTTTCGTAAGGCTTCCAAGTCCCCACCAGACCGTCACCAATCGAGCGATGTTCCGGAAAGTGAACGCCGACATACTGTCGACTGGATTGCCTCCGAAGATCGTTTGAAATTGCCACCAGCGCAGGCATTGCCGGCGCTGCCAGCAGCCATCGCGAGTTTTTGTCATCAAGCACCACATAGAGGCGTTGGACATCATTAGGTGTGAACGTCTCATACCTCGCATCACCCTCCAACAACAGCACACCTTGGATCGCATTCGAGTAGAATAGTAAGGGCACAAATATAGCAATAGAATAGCTCCACGTTCGTGGGTACCAGAAATTCCGAAACAACGGCCGTACACTAGCAGAAATCGTGGCACTGAGTTGAGCAATGCCCGCTGCTGTCGGCACTGCAAGAAGCGGCCAGTAAAAATCCAGCGGTCGAAATTCGAAGTAGTCTCCGCCGATCTGCAAGATATAGGCCATGTGCGTACCGACGCAGAGCAGCGCTAGGGCGGGGAGCCCATCGCGGTGCTCCCGCCAACGGGTCCGGAGTGCCACGTAGGTCAAGGGGATCAGCAGATACAGCCCGGTCTCAATCGCGGCGGCCCAGAGGTAGCGAAAACCTGACTCGTACCACGGGCCGACGTGCTTCGCGTAGTAGGTGTTCGGCAACCACTCACCGTAGTATCGGTAGCGCGCCAGGAAGTGGCCCCCTATCAGGACGGCAAAGGGCCCCGCCAGCGCTAGCGTCCCTCGCCAGTCCAACCGATGAGCCGTGAGCAGACGATGGCCCACGAACCAGCCAACGCTGCAGGCCGCAAGCAGCAGGCCTTCGGGCCGCGTCAGGGCCGCCGCCGCCAAGCTGAGGGAGGCTGCAAGGAGTCCCCAGCGGCTCTGGCCAAACACGCTCAGGCAAACAACAGCGGCGAGGGCGAAGAACGTGAACTGCCGCGTTTCCAGCCCGCCGCCCGAGGTCCACACGGCGAATGTGGCGCTGCTGCACACCAGCCCCAGGGCCATCCACGCCACCAGCCATCGGTATCTTAGCGCCGGCATACGCGCCACCCACCACAGCATCACGACGATTGTGCCCGCGGTGTAGATAACCGACAGCCACTGGGCCGCGTCTTCCGGACGGATGCCGAGCAGGCCCCAGATCGCAGCGAGTTCGAGTACCCACAGGAAGTTGGTATAGCCCTCGACGTACTCGCCGGGGTTGAAGACCAAACCGTGACCCTCGAGCAGATTGCGGGCGTAGCGAAAACTGATGAAGGCATCGTCAGTTATGAACCACGCAACGCTGGCCAACCAACCCAGGAGCACCAACCATGGCACGAAAGACAACGCCACAACGACATGGATCGCCTTCGGTCGTCGCCTGAGCCAGCGTGCGCTGTTCATTGAACCATGTTGTCTAGAGCCAGCAGGAAGGCACAGGTTCGCACAGTGTTACAGCCCCGTCCGGGCCGGAGCAATTGGTGGGAGTTGGCTCGGGCAGCGGGGGACTGTCGCAAAGTGTGCGTCGTATAAGACGGTCTACCGAAACTGCGGGACAGCCACGGCGTTGGCCGGAAGTAACCAGTCGCCCACCGCAGGCGCCGCTGCGCCGCCCCGCAACCTCTCGTCAGCGGCCGCTGGCGTCTGGCTACCAGCCATCTCGCTATACTTCCAAAGCCTCCCGCGCGTGCCCGGACGGCACGACCCAGCAAGCTGCGGGCCAACCACCATGATTCGCGATCGGCTTTCCGCATTGTTGTCCGACGGGCTGGCTGCGGCCCAGGCCGCCGGCGCGGTCGCCGCCACGCCGCGGGTGACGTTTGCGCTGGAGCGGCGCGACGACGACCTGGCTCACTACTCCAGTTCCGAGGCTTTGCGCCTGGCCCGGATCGTGGGCGCCCCGCCCAGAAAAATCGCCGACGCAATCGTGGCCCACCTGCCGGCGTCGCCCGCCGTACGCCGCGTCGAAACGGCCGGACCGGGGTTCATCAACTTCTGGATCGACGACGCCTGGGTTCTGGAACAGTTGCAGACCGTCATCGAGACCGGCGCCGGGTATGGGGGGTCCGATGTCGGACGGAAAGCGCGCGTGCAGGTGGAGTATGTAAGCGCCAATCCCACCGGTCCGCTCACCGCCGGCGCAGGCCGCGGCGGCGTCGTTGGCGATGCCCTGGCCCGCCTGCTTGAAGCCTGCGGCTACGACGTCACCCGCGAGTACTACGTCAACGACGCCGGGCGCCAGGTGGAGATCCTGGGTCTGAGTGTGTATCACTACTACGCGGCGGCACTCGGGTCGGATGCTCCGTTCCCCGCGGATGGGTACCAGGGCGACTACATCGCGGCCTGGGCCGATCGGATCGCGCGCGACGACGGCCCCTGCTGGCTTGGTAACGGTGCTCCTAGCGACGCCCGGGCCTTCGAAAACCGGGCCGTAGGGATCGGCCTCGCGGAGATTCGACGTGACCTCGATGACCTGGGCATCGAGTTTGACGTCTGGTTTTCCGAGCAGGCCATGCGCGACCGGGGTGACGTGGCCGAGGTGATTGGTGCCCTGGACGACCAGGGCTTCGTTGCGCTGCGCGACGGCGCTGCCTGGTTCATCGGCGGCGCGGGCGCGGAGGACCGCGAAAACGTGCTGGTGCGTTCACGCGGCGACCCCACCTACTTTGCCGTCGACATCGCCTACCACCAGGACAAGTTCGAAACCCGAGGCTTCGAGCGCGTGATTGATGTCTGGGGTGCGGATCACCATGGGCACGTGGCCCGCATGCACGCGGCCATGCAGGCGCTGGACGTCAGCGCCGACGCCGCCCGGCTTGAAATCCTGGTCACCCAGATGGTCGGCATTCGGACCGACGGCGAACTCGGCCGCCAGGGCAAGCGCAGCGGCAAGTTCGTGACCCTGCGTGAGGTATTGGACGAGGTGGGTTCGGCGGCAACCCGCTACTTCTTCCTATCCAAAGCCATTGATAGCCAGATGGAATTTGACTTGGAACTGGCGAAGCGCGAAGACCCCGAAAACCCGGTCTACTACATCCAGATGGCCCATGCGCGTTGCGCCGGCATCCGGCGAACCGCGGCAACCGCCCCCAAGGCTGCGGCGGCGGCGGTCCTTACGCCCGACGACGTCGCGCTGGCGCGCCGCCTGCTCGCCTTTCCCGAAGTCGTGGAGGACGCCTGCCTGAACCGCGAACCGCACCGCGTGACGCACTTCTTGCTGGAGCTGGCGCGCGTGTTTCATTCCTACTACAACAAGCACCGCGTGGTGACGGACGACGCCGCCCGGACGGCCCGGCGATTGGAACTGGTGCGCGCCGTGCAGCAGGTGCTGGCCAACGGGCTTGGCTTGCTGGGGATCGCCGCTCCCGAACGAATGTAGCCCCGCGCTACGCGAGCGTCGCCAGATTGGGCGTGGGCCAGGTCGCCACGCCGCCCTCCGCCAGGCGCACCCGCACGAAGCGCGTGGCTATGCCCGAGCTCATGCGGCCGACGTCTGGCGCATCACCCAGCACGATCCCTTCGGCGCCCGCCGCGGAACCGCTGGCCAGACGCACGGGGAGACCTTCGGCCGTGCGCTGCGCAAGGCCCTCGGCGGCCACCGGCGGGAGCAGGACTTCTGACTGCCCGGGCCGTCGCGCGCCGATGACGGCGCCGATCTCGCCTTCCGTGGCCCGGAACACGTCCTGCAGCGCGTGCGGCATCCGGGCGAAGCCCGCGCCCCCAGTCAGCACGGTCACCTGCGGCGGCTGGCCGTAGCTGCCCTCGGGTGGAGCCAGACCGGCGATGGTTGGGGCCAGCCCCAACCCCGTCACCATTTCGGCGTCGGCTGAAGGGGCCACGATTCCCGCAGCCTTCGTTTCCAGCGCGCGGCGCACCCAGTCGGCGCGCAGCGGATCCGGCGTGACCAGAATGCCCGGCTCGAGACCGTCGGCTTTGCCCTCGGGTCGCTCGCCCGACTCCACAAAGCGAAACGGCCCGTACGCACGTCCGCCGCCGCCCAGGGCGCCGGCCACCGCCACGCCTTCGCCCTCAACCACGATCCCGTCCTCTGAGTCCACACTGACAACTTCGCCGCCGAGACGGCAGTAAAGAGCGGAATCGCGAACCTCGCGGACGAATACCGCCACGCCGGTTCGCACATTGACTTCAGTCAGCATCCCGCGCGTGGGCGCCAGCCATTGACGACTCGTGCGCAGCCGGCCCGGCGCACCCGCCAGCAGCGTCTCGGCTTCGACCGTGACGCCAGGCTCCACCTCCATCAGGTCGCGTACCTCGTCCGGCTGAACCTGGAGCAGGCGCGGCAGATCAACCACCACCACGCCACTCCGCAGTCGTCCGCGACACCAGATCTGGCCCGGCACAACGGTGTCGCCAACGTCGACCAGGATGCGGCCGGGAAACGGCAGCGGGTGCCGGCGGCGCAGCCGCCCTATGAACACGCCACGCGGCAGCGCGTGCCGGTCCACCGGCTCAGCTGACATGCGAAGCGTCCTGACGTCGCGGCCGCCCGGCGGGATAGGCGTTGAGGGCGCGGTGCCACTGCCCCACCCACGCCTGGCGTGCATCCGGAGCGTCCGGCCATACCAGCGGGCGACCGCGCGCGTCGATCACCAGGCCAATGCTCCCGGCCACGATTGGCTCGCGCAGATGCACTGGCCGTCCATGGCCCAATCCCGCGTCGAACTCGGGCGCCGGCCAGATCCGCACTTCAGCTTCCATGTCCGCTTCCCACTGAATGACGTCCATCGAGCCTGCGGTCACCTCACGCTCGATCACGGCGGCGCCGACCGGCTGGACTTCTACGGCAACCGCCGCGTTACCCAGCGAGGCGTCGCCGCGCAGCGCCGCGCAGGCGCCCAGGCGAACCAGCGAGGACTCGACTGAGGCCGGGAGCCCCGTCTGAATGAGACACCCGCTCATGGCCAGCGCGTTCGAGGCGTCCAGCGCCAGTTGCGTCACGCCGGCGGATTCCAGACTGTTGATCAGCATCAGGGCCGCCTGCACGGGTCGCGCCAGCGTGCGGGTGATGTCGCCGGTGATCACCGCCAGGTCAACCGTCTGCGGCTGGCCGCGGCGTCCGGCGGACTCGCTCAGGGCTTCCCGCGCCGCCGCGGTCCAGATAGCGTGCGCCAGTTGCAATTCCGAGGATGTGGCCGGCAGCGCGGTGGGATGGGCCGTGCGCTCAAGCACGAAGACCTGCAGAGCCTCCGGCAGCGGTTCGTCCGCCGTCCAACGTGCGACTCGGTCGATGGGCGTGTGCAGCCCCAGATGGAACGGTCGACCCTGCAGCCGCGCCGAGCCCAGCCGCGTCACCGCCGGCGCGTCGCCGTGCGCAGTCACGGCCGTTACGTCGCCGTAGTCGAAAGAGACCACGCCGACGTCAAGTTCTTGACCCGCGCTCAGGGCCTGTGCCGCCGCACCCAGCGCTTCAGACCGCGAGACCTGCGGGGCCCGGCTCACTGTGAGCGGAACCACGCGGTCCGCCGCCGTCCGGCGCTGAACGGCGCGGGCTGCATCCTGCAGCGCGGCCAGCGGCGTGCCCATGTCCATCGGCTCGGTCGGTGAGCCGCCGTACACCTGAAAGACCGTGGTCGGCATCGCGCCGTGCAGGCGCTCGCAGGCCGTCGGCTCCGGCACGCCCCCATAGAGCAAGACCACGCTCGGCAGGTAGCCGGACTCGTGGCTGGCCAGCCCGCCCGCCAGCAGGTCGGCCACGTATTCCAGGCTTTCGCCCGTATCGTCGTCGGTGAGGGGGACAACGATGGTGTCGGGCCTGCGCGAGACGATCACGTCCAGCGCCGCCGGCCCGTCCACGCGATCTCGAAAGCCGCGCACGGCCGTGGTGGCGTGGCCGATCTGCTCAAATCCGGCTTCGGCAATCGTGCGGGTCAGTTCGTCCTGGTCGCGCTGTATCAGGTTGCCCATCAGGAACGCCGTCGGCCTGCTGACCGCGTCGTCCCCCGTCACGGCCGCGATGTCGGGCGCCCGATCGGACAGCGGTCCGTCATACGGCGGGTGCGGAAAGGCGAAGCTGCCGGCCCGGACGGCGGCGTCGGCCAGCGTGTCCTCAAAGGCCGGGGTGAGATCGAAGTGCGGCGCATCCAGCGTGGACGGCGCTGAGCCGACAGCCAGGATCCGGTAGCCGCCCGGCCCGCGCGCGTAGATGCCCGCGCGGACCCAGGGCCCCAGGTCCATCACCATCAGGCGCTCGGCTGAGTCGGGTCTCACACGCATCGTGGCAGGCGTCGCATACTCACCTCAGTATGAACGAGGCCCGAGGAATACGCGCAGTCGTACGGCCCAACGCCGCGCGCCGCTCTGATCCATGAAATCCATCTCGTTCCAGTGGACTCCCGGCGTCGAAAGCTGGGAAGCCGAAACGGTCGTCTCCACGATCGCGCACTTGCAGGAAGTTGCGCTGGTGTTGGGCCAGCGTGCCGGGTTCAGTGTGGAGCGGGGGCAACTGCGCCCGTTCGGTACCTGGGTCATCCCGCAGCTTCCGCGCGGGTCGCCCTACTGGAGCACGCTCTGGTACGTGGAGCAAAGTCTGGACCAGGATAACGGCCAGATCGTCGGGCCTCGCTTCATTCGCACGCTCGAGCGGGAACCCTGGCAGCAGGCCGGGCCGCACTACGACGTGGCCATCCTGGACCATGACCTGCGGGACGCTCCCGAGCACAACATCTCGCCGCAGAGTGATCCGCACGTGTTTTCCAGCTGCCGGCCGAACCTGGCCGCCGTGCTGTCCGTGCACCGCCTGCGCGCCATCTCGGAGGGGGCCCTGCGGCAGGCGGCATTGCGACGGCTGGCCATCCACGCGTTTGGCCGTGTGCTGGAACTCCCCGCCGGCAATCGCCAGACCAATGTGGAAACCGCGCGCGGCAGCTTGAGTTGCCTCAACCGCTGCGCGCTGCGCTTTGCGCCCGATGTCGGGCAATTGCTGGCATTTGCTCAGGAAGAACACGAAACCCGCACGATCTTCTGTGCCGAGTGCACGGCCGACCTGCTGAACCACGTCATTCGAACGCACTTTCACTCCAACTAGCCGCCCAGGCTTACGCGCGTCTACTGCCAGTCGCGGGATGGCGGCGTGCCCAGGCAGTCCGACGTAACCGGCCTGCAGGTGTGGGCCATCACCTGCACCGCTCCATGCTCGTCCTGGAGTTCGCCGTCCACCATCATCACCGGCGAATCCAGGATCGCCCGCTCGTACCGGGTGAAGACGTCCGGCCGAATGATCACGTTGACCAGCCCGGTCTCATCTTCCAGCGACAGGAAGGTGTATCCCCGCGCGGTGGGCGGATGCTGGCGGTTGATCACGATGCCGGCCACGGTAACCATGATTCCCGTGCAGGCTTGTTCGCGCAGGGCGTCGGGAACCCCGCTATCGCCCAGGCCCTGAAATTGCTGGCCGCTCCCGCGCCCGTCGTAGCTGTTCCCGGTGCGACGGGCACGCTCGCCATAGCGCCCTGTGGCGATGTGGCGGGGCAGGCCCCCTCCACCGAAACGTGGCTTCCCAATGGCGGAGCGTTCGCGCGTTCGCTGGCTCGGCCGGCGAACGGCCGTTGGTATTGGGACCCGGAGGATTTGAGGGTGCGGCCGGCTGGCCGCCAGGGCGGGAAGGTCCACGGCGCGCAGCACACCGGCCTGGGCCAACGCTGGCCGCAGGAATTCCAGACCGCGCCAGCGCGTGGAGAGGCCGGTGGCGGCAAAGTCCATCCGGGCCTGTACCAGCGCGTCGGCCGACGGCAGCGCCACCGGTTCCTCCAGTTCGGCCGCCAGCCCCGGCAGTTCCCCGCCGTGGGCGGCCGGGGCGTACGCCTGCACCTGCCAGAGGGCCTCACGCCGGCTCAGCCCAAGGCTCCGAAAAGCCCCTGCCGTGGCCAGCGCTTCCAATACGTTGCTGGGCAACCGCGTCCGGCGGCAGAAGCTTTCCAGCGAGCCATACGCCCCACGGGCGAACTCGCCGTCCAGGCGCTCGCGGTAGGCCTCCCCCAGGCCCTCCACGTACCGATAGCCCATCCGAACCGCGCCGTCCGGCTCGATCATGCACTCGAAGCGGCTGTGCTGAATGCCCACGGGACGCACCGTCACCCCGTGCCGCTGCGCGTCGCCCACCAGCGTGTGCGGGCTGTAGAAGCCCATCGGCTGACTGTTCAGAATCGCGCAGCTGAACTCCGCGTGGTGATGCACCTTCAACCACGCCGAGACGTACACCAACAGCGCAAAGGCGCAGGAATGCGCCTCGGGAAATCCATAGCCCGCATAGCCTTCGATCTGCGCATAGATCTGTTCAGCCGTCGACGCTGGGATGCCGTTGCGGACCATGCCCTGCATCAGGTCGTCTTGGAGCGCCTGGATGTGCGCCAGCGAACGCTTCCGGCTCATCGCCCGCCGCAGCGCATCGGCCTTGGTCGCCGAAAACCCGGCCGCCACCATGGCGATCTGCAGGCACTGCTCCTGGAAGATCGGCAGCCCCAGCGTGCGCTGCAGCACGGACGCCAGGCCGGGCCACACCGGGTCGGTCGCCTCCTGCCCGATGCGGCGCAGGATCCAGCGCCGGTGCATCTTGGTGGTCATCGGACCCGGCCGGATGATCGCCACCTGCACCACCAGGTCGTAGAAGCAGCGTGGCCGGGTCTGCGGCAGCACGTGCATCTGCGCCCGGCTCTCCACCTGGAACATCCCGATGGTGTCGGCCGCGCAGATCGCGTCGTAGACCTTGGGGTCGTCGAACCTGAAATCCGCCAGCGCCAGCCGCCGGCCGTGTCGCTGCTCGATCAGCCGGAAGGCCCGCTGCACCAGCGTCAGCATGCCCAGCCCCAACAGGTCGATCTTCAACAGTCCGGCGTCCGCGCAGTCGTCCTTATCCCACTGCGCCACGCTGCGACCTTCCATCGTCGCTGGCTCGATCGGTACCGAGGCATCCAGCGGACGCGACGAAATGATCATCCCCCCGGTATGGATCCCCAAGTGCCGCGGAAAGTCCACGATCTGCCGGCTGAGCTCGAGCAAGTCGCGGCCCACGCGACCGGAGACCTCGCGCGGCACGTCCCCACCGGCCTGGTCCGGGTCTGGCATCGCCACGCTGGGATGCCACTGCAAGCGCTGAGCCAGCCGGTCCACCTGGGCCAGCGGTAGCCCCAGCGCCTTGCCTACGTCACGGATGGCCGAGCGCCCGCGAAAGCAGATCACGTTCGCCACCATCGCCGCCCGCCGGCGGCCGTAGCGCTGGTAGACGTACTGGATGACCCGCTCGCGCTCCTGGTGCTCGATGTCCAGGTCGATGTCGGGCGGTTCGTCCCGGTCCGGCGACATGAACCGCTCGAACATCAGCCCGGCGGCGATGGGGTCGACCATCGAGATGTCGAGGGCGTAACAGAGAATCGAGCCCGGCGCCGAGCCGCGGGTGTTGACCAGAATGTCGTTGCGATGACAGAAGGCCACCAGGTCGCGGACCGTGAGGAAATACCCCGCCAGCCCCTGGTCCTCTACGTACCGCAGTTCGTGCAGCACCCGCTGCCGCACCGTCGCGTCCGGGTCCGGGTACCGCCGCCCCACGCCCTCCCAGACCAGCCGCTCCATGTAGTCGTATTCCGACTCGCCCTCGGGCGTGGGATACGCCGGCAAGCCGTATTCCAGCTTGCGGCTCAGGTCGAAGTCGCACATCTCGGCAACCCGCAGGGTGTTGTCGGTCGCCTCCGGAACGTCCGCAAAAAGCCGCGCCATCTCCTCGGCGGACTTCAGCCCGAACTCGTGATTGGGTCGCCGCCGCCGCCCCGCCGTTTCGAGCGTGGTCGTGTGCTTGATGCAGACCAGCACGTCCTGCAATCGCGCACGCGCCCGGTCGTGATAGTGGACGTTGTTGGTGGCCACCAGCGGCAGCCCCGTGTGCCGCGCAACCTCCAGCAGCCCGGCGTTGGCCAGGTGCTCCGCTTCCAGGCGATGCTCCTGCAGTTCGAGGAAAAAGCAGTCGTCCTCGAACATCTCGGCGTACGTCCCCGCCAGGTCAATGGCCTGGCGGCTGTTCCCACCCAGCGCCGCGGCCGGAATCGCGCCTTGCAGGCAGCCTGAAAGTCCCACCAGGCCGCGTGTGTGCCGCGCCAGGGTGTCGAGATCGAGTTCCGCCGTGCCTTTGGGCCGGTCGTGATGCGCCGCGGTCGCCAGCCGGCAGATGTTGGCGTAGCCCTCCCGGTGATACGCCAGCAGGGTCAGGTGATGCCCGCCGGCCATGCTGGCTTCCATGCCCACGATGGGATGCAGGTCAAGCTCGCGCGCGGCGTGGGATAACCGCACCGCGCCGTAGACCCCGTCGTGATCCGTGATCGCCAGGGCCGCCAGCCCAAGCTCGGCGGCGCGCGCCGCCATTTCTTCGGGATGCGACGCGCCGTCCAGAAAGGAGAAGTTGCTGTGCGCGTGCAGTTCCGCGTAGGCGGGGCGGGTCAATCCAGCGCCCCCTGGGCAAACCAGCGCGCCTGGACGCGGTCGCGATAGAGCACCAGCCCGCGCCCGTCGTCCAGCCGCACGTGCAGGTAGTCGCGGTCGACGGGTTCCGCCCACCACCCGGTTTGCACCCGCTGCGGCCCGTAGCGGGCAGCCACCTTCCTGGTCGTCCCATCGATCGTGACCCGGCTGGTGCCGTCGATCTCGCTGATGCGGACCGGACGGGGCGGGGTGAAGAGCCGAGTCAGGCCGCGCGCACCCGCCAGTCCGGCCAGCCACGCCGGGGAGAGCGAAGGCGCATCGTGCTGGGCGCCCGTCGCAACGTAGGCGTCAATCCGGCGGGCGGCTGTCTCAAGGATCCAGGCCTCGGGGCAAAGCTCCATGCGGAACACCGCGTCGTCGCCCAGCTGCGCCCGCAGGCGGCTGATCGCGTGGTTGGCGCGCGCCACGCGCTCCGACCGGTTGCCAAGCAGAGACCGTTGTGTGCCGGCGCCCGGGACCAAGTGCTGCACGTCCAGGCCAATGCGCACGACCCCGGGCCGGTGGAGTGGAATCTCCTGCACGGCGGCCTCGGCCTGGGTAGCGCCGGCCCACGCCTCCAAACGCCACCGAGCCACGTCCCGCAAGCTGGCGGCGCCGGCCGACGGCTCAGGCAGAGCCAGCGTGAACTGCTGCACCGTCCCGTCGGCCCGCTCGATCCGGCTGCCAACCTGCTGCGCCATCAGCCCCCGGTTGGCCAGCCGCGTAGCCAGCCGCTGCGCCAGCGCCTGCAGCGCGAACGTCAGCCGGTCGACGTTGTGCTCTTCCCACTCGAAGTCGATCGCCTCATCCAGGACGATCGGCCGTGGCCGCCCTCGCAGGGACTGTGGGTCCTCGCCCTGCGCCAGCCGCCGCGCCAGCGCGCCCTCGGTCCCGTAACGCGTCCGTACGGCGTTGGCCGGCAGGCCGGCGAACGCCCCGATCGTGGCGATGCCCAGCGCGCGCAGGTGAGCAATCGTCCGCTCCGGCAACGGGAGCCGGTCAACGGGTTGTTCGGCCAGATAGTCCCGGTCAGAAGTGGAAACCACGACCGTGTCCCCCGCCGTACGCGCCACAACCTCAGCCGCCAGCCGCCCCGCCGCCAGTCCAACTTGACCAACCTGCCCCGTCGCCGCTTCCACGTCCCGCCGCACCCGCGCCCCCAGCTTTGCGTCGGCCCCATACAGCGGCGCCAGCCCCGCCGCGTCGGCAAACGCCAGCCCCACCCCGGCGTCCTCCACCACCGGCGAAAATCGATCCAGCACATCCAGCACCGCCTCGAACGCTTTGGCGTAACGCGGCGGATCGTCGGGCACGTAGACCCCCTGCGGACAGCGCTGCGCCGCCTCCTTCACGGCCATCCCCAGCCGCAGGCCCGCGGCTTGGGCCGCCTCGGAAACCTCGATCAACCGCCGCTGGTTAGCTTGCCGCGCGTAGATCGCCAGCGGCTGCGCCGACCACGAGGGCTGCCTCTGCGCTTCCACCGTGGTCCGGAAGTGCGGAATCCACAGGCACAGCGTCTTGCGGTCCACCGGACCTCCTCACAAACGGACAGTCGATCACCAGCTGCTGCACCCCCGTGTCGCTGCGCGACTTCAGCACCCGAACCTCCAGCGTCAGCCCCATCGGCGCCTCGGTCAGGCGGCTGCGCTGCCAGCGCCAGCCCCGACAGGCCACCCCCAGGCGCAGCGAGGCCAGATAGGGCAGCCCGGCAACGCGCCGACCGCCGGCCGCCGTCACCGCCACCAGGCTCGCCGCCCCGCGTCCCGCCAGGTCGGCCAGCTGGGACCACCGGTTGGCGCGCGGCCGGGCGGTCTCCAGGTCTAGCAGCACCGCCTCGAAGGCATTGCTCCGCAGCAACGTCGCACTCGCCTGCACTGCGGCGTCGGCGTCCGACGGTCGCACCACCACCAGCCGCGACAGATCCAGCCCCAGCGCCACGCCCGCGGTCGGCGCGAACGTCCCGGGCAGGTCCACGTAGGCCGCCAACCCGCCCCCATCCAGCGCGGCGCCCAGCACCCGCCACCCCAGCGTCAGCGCCCCGCTGCCCGCTGGCCCGGTCAGTTCGCTCAGGCGCCCCCGGGGTATCCCGTCGAACCCGGTGGCCTGATCCAGCGCACCGATCCCGGTCGAAAACCCGGCCTCCGGCGGGCTGACGCCAAACAGCCGGCCCGCGGCATGCAACCCCCAGCGCTGTTCGATTTCATTCACGGCCACCCGCAACGCGGCGGGACGCTCGGTGTCGAGAAGAGCCAGCGGAACACCCTGGGTAGTACGGGAAACCAGCATACCAAACAAAAAGCGAACACTTGTAACGCTTTCATGGCACGATGACGGCACCATGTGCGCCCGCTACAACCTCCGCTCCAGCCCCGAGGCCCTGGCCGAGTACTTCCAGTCGGCCCCGCCCGAACCTCCCGTCACCCTCCCGCTGCCCAACTTCAACGTCGCGCCTACCCAGCAGGCCCCCGTCGTGGTGGACGGCCCCCGGCGCTTTGAGGTCATGCGCTGGGGTCTCATCCCCTTCTGGGCCAAGGACCCCCGCATTGGTCGCCGCACCATCAACGCCCGCGCCGAAACCGTCGCCTCCAAGCCCGCCTTCCGTGCTGCCTTCCGCCGCCGCCGCTGCCTGGTGCCGGCCGACGGCTTCTACGAGTGGACTGGCCCCCGCGGCAGGCGCCAGCCGCTCAACATCCACCGCTCCGATGGATTCCCGCTCGCCCTCGCCGGCCTCTGGGAAACGCACGACGAGTTCGGCCCCACCTTCACCATCATCACCACCGTCCCCAACGCCTACATGTCAACCATCCACACCCGCATGCCCGTCGTTCTCGAGCCGGGCGACTGGGGCGCCTGGCTGTCCGCTGACGACGAAGACCCCGCCTGGCGCGCCGCCCTCCTGCGACCCGCCGCCGCTGACGTGCTGACCGGCTACCCCGTCAACCCCGCCGTCAACTCCGTCCGCAACAACGGCCCCCACCTGCTCGAGTCCACCGCCATCGAGCCTTTGCTCTGATTTCCACGCCCCAGGCCGCCAGCACTCCAGTTGCCTCGTGGAATGACCCGCCCCACTCCGCAAGTCCACTCGTGGCCGTAACCTGCCCGAGCGTGCCGGAGCAGCCCGGATTCGGGAGCAAGACGAAACAATGATCAAGCTGGGCATCGAGGAGGAGTTCTTCCTCGTCGACCCCGAGTCCCGCGACCTCCTCGCCGACCCCGACGTCCGCATCTTCGAGGCGTGCGAGGCCCAGGGCGGCCCGCACAAGTTCGTCAGGGAGTTCCTGCGCACCCAGATCGAATCCAATTCCCGCGTCTGCGAATCGGTGGCCGAAGTCCGAACAGCGCTGCTGGAGACCCGACAGGTTGTCATCCAAGCCGCGGAGACCTACGGCGCCGCCGTCATGGCCGCCTCAACCCACCCATTCGCCGACTGGCGAGCCCAGGCCCCCACGCCACGCGAGCGCTATGAGCGCTTTGCCGTGACCTTTCAGGACAGCGTCCGTCGGTTTCTGATCAGCGGCATGCACATCCACGCCGGCTTCGGCGATCCCAGTTCGCGCATCCGCGTCATGACCGCCATCCGGCGCTACCTGCCCATCCTCCACGCGCTCTCCGCCTCGTCGCCCTTTGTCGAAGGTCGCGAAACCGGCTTCAAGTCCTTCCGCCTCAATTTGATGACAGGCATTCCGCGCACCAGCCTGCCCGGCCCCCTGCAATCCCGCGCCGAGTTCGACCGGCTGGTGGCCGACTATCAGCGCATGGACTTCATCGGCGACGCCAGCGAACTCTGGTGGGACATCCGGCCCTCCGGCAAGTTTCCGACCGTCGAAATGCGCATCTGCGATGTCTGCACCCGCATCGACGACGCCATGTGCATCGTCGCCCTCTACGCGTCCCTCATCCGCTACCTGCTCCGCCTGGACACGGCCGGCCAGCTGCCGCCGGAGCCGCCCACAGAGATCATTGCCGAGAACCGCTGGCTCGCCCAGCGCTACGGCGTGCTGGCCTTTTTCGGCGACGAACGCGGCGGCGGACGCAAGGACATCAGCGACTTCACCGAAGAACTCGTCGACACGGTCACCGACGACGCCCGCGCCCTCGACTGCGAGCCCGAGCTACGCCACGCTCTCACCATCATCGCCGAAGGCGCCGGCGCCGACCGCCAGGTCGACCTCTACCGCCTCCGCCGCCTCGAAGGCGACTCCCACGACCAGGCCCTCCGCCAGGTCGTCGACCTAGTCCTCACCGAAACCCACGCCAGCGTCGACGCCCCGGCCTGACGCTCGGCCGCCGCGTCAGGCCGTCACTTCGTGGCAGCCACCACGAAGTGCTTGGACATGCCCATCAACGTTGGCTCCTGTTCGACGGTGCGAATCCAGTCCAGCAACCGCGCCCGGTTCACGCGGTTGGACATGGGCCCTTCAAGGGTTCGCTCGTCGTGGGGGGCAGGTGCGCGAATATTGCTCGACGCGGCGCGCCGACGTCCCGGTGGTGCGGGTAAGAACCGAGGCCGACACCGGCCACTGCTCGCCCCCAACCGCCTTCGACGCGGCCCTCGCGTACATCGACCAGCCAAGCAATCAGGATCACGTAGTGTGGGTCGAGTTGCGGAGCGGCGGGCTGGGCGGCTTCGTCTATTGGCCGCCGAAGGCTTGGCGATGCGGCCACGTCTACGCATAGCGGCCGCTGACGAGTAAAGGAATTGTTGATGCGCGCCGGCCGACCGTCGCATGGTTGTCGGCACCTGCGATTGCTTCAGAGTTCGCCGTGCGACATATCTGACGAGCAGGATTGCCGCGACGGAGAGATCATGAGAGTCGAGGCACGTGACGTTCCTGTTGAAGAGACGAAAGTACGACCCATTGGTGAATTCGAATTGACGGGAGGGTCTACCCGATGAACGAGTACCCACCACCAAAGCCTCGTGACATGCCTGTGGACGAATACGCGGAGTCATGGTTCGGTGGCGGTTTGTGCGGCGTACTATTAGGAATCATCATCATTCTGCTGATAGCTGGATTCATCTGGCTGTTCGGTGGAGGCATGGACCAGACGATCATTAGTTTCTAGAGAAAAGGAAAACGCGATGAACTCCACGGCCAGAATAGCTACTGTTGGTGTCGGCATCATCGCCCTGCTGGGCGTTGGCGTCATAATCGGATTGCTTGCTATTCCTTATCTGAGATTCAATCTCAGCGAGCGGTACACTTCAACCACGGAATACAGTAGTGATATCGATCGTGTCGAAAAACTTGAGGTCGTTGAAGAGTCCATAGACTACAAGATGTTGTACGTTGAAAACCGAGACTTCGATCCTGAGGCGGCAGTCTCATTCAAGCTCACCTTGCGCAATGTGTCGGATGAAGACTTCACGTTTGATATGTGGCACATTGATGCGGCATTTCTTGACGCAGATGGATTTGCCGTCGCGCTTCTCCGAACGTCAACCACGCTGACTATTCAAGCAAATGACGAACTGGAGTACACAGGGATTGTCAAAGTCCCTGCGGCTATTGCTGATCAGATCGCCTCGCTTAAGGTGCGAGGCGTATAGTTTAGAACCTAACGTACTTGATTGAGTACTCATGCTGCGGCATGAACTCCCGACCGTATAAGAGGAGTGAACGCCGAGGGTTTCCGTTGGGCAAAGTCTTCGGAGATTGCCTCGTGCTTACTTCGCCAGCCCGCTTCCCGAAACCGGCCTTGAATGTCCCAGCACGCCTCAGTCTCGGTCTGGTCAAGTCCATCTGCTCAACCGTTCAGGCAACGAGCACTACCATGTAAGTACGCGTACCGGCCCGGCCCGCCGCCAACATCCAGCACCACCCCCGGCGCCTCCGGCACAAACCGCCCAATCAACTCCTGCATCCGCGCAAACTCAAGCGGTCCCGCACCCCGCACCAGCCGCCCCTCCTCATCAATCCCCTCGTAGTACGAAAGAATCTCCCGGCCAGCCGATGGGACGCTTCGTCCCGGCATCACGCCGTCGCCTTACCGTGCACGCGTTGCAACCAGTCAGGCTACGTGACCCTGGCCGTGGCGGCGGTTCGCCACCGTCGGCTCAGGTGGCGTCCGGACCAGGTATTCAACGGCCGCGGCCGCGTTAACGAGGTCTCGGGCTACCCAATCTCTTGGTCGCGCCGCAACCGTTCCTCGGCAACCAGCGTCGCCGCGTCGATTCCTAGGTCTGTCGTCGGATGCCGAGCCAGGCGCTCCTGCCACTCCAAGCGCTCCAACTCACGCTCCACCGCGCTCAGCACAACCGCGCTCACAGTGCGGCCGTTCTCGCGCGCATGGCGCCGCAGACGTTCGTAAAGTTCGTCCGGAAAATTTCGGATGTGCAGATTGGCCATGGCGCCAGACTAACCCGAAACGCACCTGTGAATTGTCGCCCGACACGGCCAGCATCACGCCAGCCCTGCACAATGATTCGTCCAGACCCGATATCCCAGCCGACCCACGCTCGAGGGTCGGAAGCTGCCACCCTTCGCCAGAAAGCCCCCAATGCCCAACCCAAACGTCACCCCCCTCGCCCAGGACTTCGCAATAGCCGCCCGTGTCCCCGATCCCAAGCTCTACTTCTTCCACGACCCGAACCTGGCCCGTCTCGACGACGGCGCCCTGATCGTCGCGGCCCCGCAGTGGGGCCGAAGACATACCGATCTCGGACGCTCCCTGCGGATCGTCCGAAGCACCGACGGCGGCACGACCTGGACCGATCTGCCCACGCTGCCCTACGAGGAGGGCCGGCCCTTCGTCGTCGACGGCCAGCTGCTGATGTTCGTCCAGGAGCGGACGCACCGCGACTTTCAGATCGTGACCAGCCAAGACCGCGGGGAGACCTGGACCGAGCCGCGGACCGTCATCCAGGGGCCGCTCTGGAACATCTCGACGGCGCAGGTCATCCGGCCCGACGCGCTCTACTGGGCGATGGACCGCGATTCGGCGGGTGTCGATTACAAGGGCAAGGTCATGGTCCGCTGGGATCGCACCCGGTCCGCGCTCGATCCCGACGCCTGGTCCATTTCCAACGTCGTCCCGCCCCCGGAAGTTCCGGCGGCCCTGACTCGGGGCCTCTTCCCCGTGGACGACCGGCCACAGATTCACGGCGGCTGGCCGTCGCCGCTCGTGTGGCTGGAGCCCAACACGATCGAGGTCGCCGGCAGGATCCGCGTGTTCGCCCGGGCCATCATCGATGAGAAAGCCACCGCCAACATCGCCGCCGTGCTCGACTATGACGAGGAAGCCAACCAGCTCCGCTTCACCCAGTTCACCGCCTGGCCCGGCGGCCAGTGCAAGTTCTTCATCCTCAACGACCAGCCGAACCGCACCTACTGGATGCTCAGCAACCTCGTCACCAACTCGCAGGACCTCCTCGGCTGGGGGGACCGCATGCGCGAGACCAAGTACACCGGCGGACCCGGCAACGAGCGTCGCTGGCTCTTCCTGCACTACAGCATCGACTGCCTCAATTGGTTCCCCGCCGGCTGCGTGGCGCGCTGGCCCGACAGCGTGCTCCGCAGCTTCATGTACCCCAGCGCCGCCATCGACGGCCACGACCTCGTCATCCTCTCCCGCACCAGCCGCGACGCCGAAAACCAGCACGACGCCGACCTCTGCACCATCCACCGCATCCCCAACTTCCGCTCCCTCGCCATGGACCTCCACCGCGGCGGGCTGGCTGACTAGCTGTACTTGCCCTCGTCACTTGTATGTTGCGGCAGCCTCACCACGGCTCCGGGTGATGAGGTGGGCGCGAGGGGCGCGCGCAATAGACCCAATGTCCGCGGGACGCTTTGGTGCCATTGCGGTGGGGTTATGCCACCGCATCTCTCCCGTGGGTCTGCGGCGACGCTTCGCTAGACCGTCTCGAACTCCAGGGCCGTCAGGTTGAGGTCCGAGGACTGCTTCGATAGGTACAGCAACTCCACCCCGATCACCTCATTCGCCTCGTTGCAGTCCGGCGCCACGCCCGGCGAGACTTCCTCCGACTCGACAATCTCAGAGTCGTCCAGTCGCAGGTACAGCGCGTCCGCTTCTCGGTCCACGTTCACCTTCATAGCCCACCTCGCCGGCCGCGATCAGGGACTACGCTGAACACTCGCCAGGGACCAACGCGCGCAGTCACCGCCGCTTCTGCCACACTCTCATTCAAGGGAACCGACAACTTCGCCTACACGACCGCCAGCCATGGGCCTCCGGCCGCGCCGACTCAAACTTGATCCGCATCGCGGCGGAGGACGCCACGGCAGCCAGCGGCGGAGAGTGCGTCTGGCGGACTCTGTCGCGCCCACACTTCCGCCGCACAGGCAGTAGACGCTGACAGCCGTACGGTTTGAGAGTTGCGAAGGTCGGATCGATCATGATAGGTCTGGCAGCCATGAAGTATCTATGTGACGGTGAGAGTTCCCGCGCTCCGTGGCGCCCCGGCGTGGTGACTGCATTCGCACCTGCCGCGCTGGTTCGCGCCTGCTCGGATTCTCGCCGCCACACGTCCGACACTTGATTCCGCTGAACTGTCCGACGCATCCGCTGGACGTGCTGGCCATCTACGCGCTGTACCAGCAGGAATCAAGCCCGTGACACTTGCCTGGCTGCGTCGAGTTGTGTCCATGGCCGCGGTGATTAGTTGTCTCTTCTTTTCAGGGTGTGAGTTGACGTCTCCGACACCTGTCGAGGAGTTGACGTCTCCGACACCTGTCGAGGAGTTGACGTCTCCGACACCTGTCGAGGAGTTGACGTCTCCGACACCTGTCGAGGAGTTGACGTCTCCGACACCTGTCGAGGAGTTGACGTCTCCGACACCTGTCGAGGAGTTGACGTCTCCGACACCTGTCGAGGAGTTGACGTCTCCGACACCTGTCGAGGAGTTGACGTCTCCGACACCTGTCGAGGGGACGCGTGGCGAGGATGTTTTTGAGGCCGGCGGGCTTGTGTGCGGGCCATTTACCGCTTGGCATCGCGATCCCCCGCCGCACTTCATCAACTGGAGCCCGGATGGCACGCATCTCATCTTTGACGACGTCACGTCGGTGCGGTTGGTGGACGTCAACGGGACGCGGCTGCGGCAGATCGTCGACGCCAACCCAGGCTACCGATTCCGCGAAGGGATTGGCCCGTACGCCCAGTTTTCGCCGGACGGTCAAGCGATCGTGTATGCCAGTTGCGAGTTCTCGACCGAAGGGGACGCGTTGCGTGGTGACGCGCCACGGGATCCGCGCGGGGACTACCAATTCGAAATAGCGACGGTGGGCGTGGACGGGTCAGGCGCGCAGCGGCGCACCACGAACCGGTACTACGATCACCTGCCGGTGTGGTCGTCCGACGGCCAACGCATCGCGTTCTTGTCGTCTGGTAACCCGAACAGCGATCGAAGCCTCGACGAGCTTTATGTCGTCTCGATGGGTGCTGCGGACGCCGAACCCGAATCGCTGGTGCGCGACCTCTACGTTGCGGCGCCACCGCAGTGGGCACCGGACGGAACGCAGCTGGCGGTTCTGGGGCTTGGCGACGACGTTCAACTTGGCGACTGGGTAGCAAAGGAGATGGGCGTCGTGATTGCCGCGCCCGACGGCTCCGCGCCGCGCACGGTGGCGCACACGGTGAGCACGGTGTCCTGGTCGCCAGATGGGCAGCGTCTGGCGTTGGCGCGGCTGGACGGGAACGCCGTGCAGCTGGTGACGATCGCGCCCGATGGGTCGGATGCGCAGGTCATCCGGCAGCTGACCGATCGGGTGGGGCTGTCGGCGCACGTCGATGTTCAGCACTCCATCTATAACGTCCCGCTGCTCCACGTGGCGTGGGCGCCGGACGGGTCGCACTTTCTCTATTCGTGTGGGCAGCAGTTCTGCGTGGTGGACCTGGACGGCGAGATCGTGGGGCGCTCGCCGGAGGAATTTGCCAACGAGCGGGGACGAGCACGAGCCGCGGCGGTCTGGGCGCCGGACGGGTCGCGGATCGCGGTGCGGACGTCGGGCAGCCCGACGCCCGACGGCGAGGTGGTGCTGTACACGATGGCGCCGGACGGCTCGGACATGCGCGTGCTGGTGCGCGGCGGGCTGGCCATGGTGGCGGAGCACTCGGGCTATGAGGACGCCGAGGCGGCCAAGGCCTCCTGTCGTGAGGGATATGTGGTGCCCAATCCGGAGGCCAACCCCGGGCTGGTGGCGGACTGCGAGACGCTGCTGAGGCTGCGCGACACGCTGGCGGGTCCGACGCTGCTGAACTGGGGCCCGGGGACGCCACTTGCGCAGTGGGCGGGGGTACACATCAGCGGCGAGCCGCGGCGGGTGACAGGATTGAAATTCGAGTTCTGGTATGGGGCGTACTCGCACGACAGTCTTCAGTTAATTGGCCGTGTGCCGCCGGCGATCGCCGATCTGGACCAGCTGCAGACGCTGGACCTGTCCGGCCACACGTTCTTCGACGACGTGCCACGTGAACTCGAACGGCTGGCGCATCTACGTGAACTGAACCTGCGGCTTCACCGGGGCGCATGGATGAGCGGCTGCCTGAGCGCTGCCTTCGTGGAGCAGCTGGAGGTAGCCGAAGGCGTACGGGTCTGCGGCCAGTAGAGCAGCCCGAAAGGCAATCGAATGCCACCGCCGGCCGCGTAGCGCGCAATCGATCTCAGCGACTAACGCCCTCTGGTCCCTCGGCTGTTCCCCGATCCCGGCAGGTCGCCCCCTCGCCACTCCCTCGCACCCCCGGCATCATGGACTCACCGCACCGGCGCGATGCCGCGCCGCATGGAGCCGACGCATGAAGCGAATGGCAAAGCCCGCGGGGCGGGGCAACGTGATGCTGGAAGACGCCCCCATCCCGGAGCCGGGCTACGGCGAAGTCCGCGTCAAGGCCGTGCGCAGCCTCATCAGCCGTGGCTCGGAAATCGGACGGCGCTACGTCCTGGAAGAAGCCGTCGATCCGCAGATCATGGGTTATTCCATGGCCGGGGTGGTCGATGCGCTGGGCGAGGGCGTGGAGCACCTGGCCGTCGGCGACCGCGTGGGCGCCGTCGCGCCCCACGCGCAGTTCGTGGTGGCCGCCGCCATCCCCGAGCGCCAGGCCAAGCTGCCCGAGATCCTTCCGCTCTCCCCCAGCGTCACCTGGGACCAGGCCCCCTACTGGATGCTCAGCGCCTCGGCCGTGCGCTGGACGGATATCGCCCCGTTCGGACGCGACAACGTCATCGTCATCCTCGGCCAGGGCCTCGTCGGCAGCCTCATCCTCCAGGTCATGCGCTCCATCGACGCCGGGCGGCTCATCGCCGTCGACGCGGCCCCGCTCCGCTGCGAGCTTGCCGCCGCCCTCGGCGCCGACCACGTCGTCAACGCCGCCGAGGAAGACCCCGTCGCGGCCGTCAGGCGCCACTCCGAAGGCCTCGGCGCGGACCTGGTCGTCTACGCCGTCGGCGGTCCCGCGGGCCCGAAGGCCTTCCGGCAGGGCATGGAAATGCTCGCGGAAGGCGGAGCTCTCCACCTCATCGGCAAGTACGAGCAGCAGTACCTGCCCCTCAGCTCCGAGATCATTCAGAGCCGCCGCATCGTGGGCGGCTTCTTCGGCGGCCAGTGGCACGCCGGGTCGGCCCGGCGCTCCCTGGCCCTCATCGAGTCCGGCGCCATCAACCCCGACCGCATGACCACCCACCGCTTCCCCTACACCCGAGCTCCCGAAGCCTTCCACCTCCTCCACGACCACCCCGACCAAACCCTCGGCGTCCTGCTGGACTGGGACGTCGAAGAGGGCTAGCGGCCCGGCGTCCCGAATAGCGGCACTGCCGGCGCGAGCGAGTCGACGCCGCGACCGGACGGACCGAGTGCCCGGGCTGCCGGTCCCCAGCGAACCGGCGCCCGCAGCGCCCAACCGTCGATCTGTCGACCTGAATTGCTAGTCGTTCTCGGATAATGTACACTATCCGCTTACGTCTACGCAACTGTGCCTGGAGACCACCTCGTGCCTACCCCGCCAACCCGCCGCCCCAACCCCCACCGAGGCCACCCCAGCACGCCCCGGTCCGGAGTCCGGCGGGCCGCGCTGGCAAACGCAACCACCCCTCGCCGGAAGGGCCTCCGCGAACTTCGACTCAGGCTCGGATGGGCCGCGCGGCGCCTCAAGAGTTTTTTGGAAAAAACTCTTATGTGCGCACGAGGGCACACTTCCGGCCGCCCGCCGCGATCAGCCCGTAACCTTCCCCGCCCGCCGGTCCCGCTCACGCGCCGCCGGCTCCCGCTGCTCCGGCGGACCCCACCCGCCGCCGCCCGCCGTGCGGTGCTCGAACACGTCCCCCCGTCGCAGCGCCGTAGTCCCCTTCCCCGGCAGCTCGACCCGCTCGCCGTCGCGCACCAGCACGCTGCTCGAGGTGGCTCCGGCTTCGCCACCCTGCAGTCCGTAGGGCCCCCGCGTCCGCCGGTCCGAGCGCAGGTTCAGCGTCGTCTGCTCCGCCAGCATCCTGTAATGCCGTTCGACCGCCAGTCCCCCGCGGAACTGCCCGTCGCCCCCACTGTCCGGCACGAACTCGTACCGGTCGATGGCGATCGGATGCTCCGCCTCAATCACCTCCGCCGGATTGTTGGCGAAGTTCACCACCACGCTGGACACCCCGTCGGGGCCGTCGGCGAACGGGCGGCCACCCCACGATCCGAACAGGAACTCCAGGAGCACGAACGGGTCGCCCCGCGCGTCGTAGCCCGCCAGGCTGACCCCCGTGTCGCCGCCCGCCTCGGCCGCCGGCACGCGCTCCGGCACGGCCTGCGCCAGTGCGCCCAGCACCGCATTGGCAATCCGAAACCCGGTCAGCCCGCGTGCCGCCACTGGCGCCGGGCGGCGCGGGTTGACGATGGTGCCCTCCGGCGCTGTCACTTCGATCGGGCGGAAGTGACCCTCGTTGTTCGGAATGTCCGTGGGCATGACGCACCGAACGCAGGCATAGGCCGCCGACTTGGTGAAGGGCAGCGGGCAGTTGATGGCGCCCCGGACCTGGCGTCCCGACCCGGTGAAGTCGACGGTGATTCGGTCGCCAGCGACATGCAGCGTGACCTGGATCGGAATCGGCTCGGGGCCGATTCCGTCGTCGTCCAGGTAGTCGGTGAAGCCGTAGACGCCGTCCGGAATCTCGTGAATTGCCAGCCGCGCTCGGTCTGCGGCGTAGTCCAGCACCGCCGTGCCCAGGTCGGCCAGGCGGCGCGGCCCGTGCTCGTCGGCCAGCGCCAGCAGCCCGCGTTCCCCCACGTGACTCGCCGCCAACTGGGCGCGCAAGTCGCCCAGCACCTGGTTGGGGACCCGCACGTTCCGCTCCAGCAGCCGCCAGACGTGCTCCACCGGCTGGCCGGCGGCCATGAGCCGCACCGGCGGCAGGCAGATTCCTTCCTGGAAGAGTTCCGTGGCGTCGCAGCCGTTGCCGCCCGCCGTCTTGCCGCCAACGTCCGCGTGATGCGCGATGGTCACCACGTGCCCGATGACCCGCCCGTTGCGGAACACCGGCTGCGCCGTGTAGATATCCGGCAAATGCGTGCCGCCGGCGTACGGGTCGTTGAGCGCGTACACGTCGCCCGGGCGCATCTCGCCGCCAAATCGCGCCAGGAAGGCCCGCATGGCGTCGGGCACCGACCCCAGGTGCAACGGCAGCGTCAGCCCCTGCGCGATCAGCCGCCCATCCGGATCGCAGAGCGCGGACGAAAGGTCCATCGAGTTCTTCAGGTGCGTCGAGCGCGCCGTGCGCACCATCGCCACGGCCATTTCGTCCACCAGCGCCGCCACCGCATGACGAAACAGCTCTCGCTGCACCGGATCCACCGCGCGACGCCCGGCGCTCATCGGCTCGCCTCCAGCAGCAGCGCCCCGTCCGCCTCACGCGCGCAGCGCCAGCCGGGCGGAACCACGGTCGTGGCGTCATAGTCCTCCACGATCAGAGGGCCGCGCATCGGCTTGGCGCTCAGGTCCCCCCGCCGCAGCACCGGCGTCGTGCGCCAGCGCCCGCCGAACCAGGCCCGGCGCTGCGTCAGCTTCCGGCTGCGGGCCAGCGTCTCGCGCAACGTCACGGGATCGCTGGGCCTGACCGCGCTGACCCTCAGGGCCGCCGCGATGACCGGGCTGGTGGGATCGCGGTGGCCGTAGGTGGCTTCGTGCAGGGATTCGAAGCGGTCTCGGATGGTGTCGAGCGCGCCGTTCGTGACACGGCCAGCCGGAATCGGCGCGGGCATCTCGAACGACTGCCCGCGGTAGCGGCATTCGGCCACGGACTCAATCTGCAAGTCAGCAGCCTCATAGCCACCCCCGGCCGCCAGTGCCAGGCACCGGTCGCGCAAGGAGCGCAGGGATTCGTCCAGGCGGCTGACTGCATCAGGCCCGCCCAAATCGATCAGCGGCGAGTGGGTGGCCATCCAGCGCAGGTCCGCGCCCAGCAGCCCGGTCGCACTGAACACCCCCGGCCCAGCGGGCGCCAGGACCCGCCGGATACCCAGCAGGTCGGCCACCGCGGCGGCCATGCCAGGTCCGCCGCCCCCAAAGGCCACGAGCGTGAAGGCCGCCGGGTCCACGCCGCGTTCGCTGGTGACCGCTCGCAGGGCGCGCGCCAGTTCGGCCGCCGCCACCTGCCGTGCGGCGTCCGCCGCTCGCGCAACGTCGGTCCCGAGTGGCCCGGCCAGATTTCGAGCCACTGCTCGTTCGGCCTGCGCCGCGTCGATTGCCATGTCGCCACCCAGCAGCGCCGTCGGGCTGACTTGGCCCAGCACGACATTGACGTCCGTGAGTGTGGCTTCCGCCCCGCCGCGCCCGTAGCAGGCTGGCCCGGGATCCGCGCCGGCACTGTCCGGTCCAACCGACAAGCCGCCGGCCGGGTCGATCCTCGCGATGCTGCCGCCACCGGCCCCAATCTCGGCCAGGTCGATGGTTGGCGTCCGCAGCAGGTAACCCGAGCCGCGGGTAAGGCGCGTGCCGGAACTGATGCCGCCACCCAGCTCAAGCTCCGGCGCGATGGCCGGCGCGCCGTCCAGCACCACCGCCGCCTTGGCTGTGGTTCCGCCCATGTCGAACGCCAGCACTCGATCCAGGCCACGCTGGCGAGCCAGCTGGGCGGTCGCCAGGACCCCAGCCGTCGGCCCGGACTCCAGGCAGAAGGCCGGCAGTTGGGCCGCCTCGGCGGCGGGCATCACACCGCCGCTGGATTGCAGCATCAGGATGTGCGCTTGCGACTCCGCGCGGCGCAACGCCTGCGCCAGCCGCCGAAGGTAGGCGCCCATGACCGGTTGCAGATAGGCATTGATGACCGTGGTGCTGGTGCGGTCGTACTCCCGGATCAGCGGCAGCACCGCCGAACTACGCGAGATGGCGGCCTCAGGGAAGCGGTCCCGCACCTGTTGCTCGACCTCGATCTCATGTCGATCGTTGACGTAGGAGTTCAGCAGGCAGATCGCCACGGCTTCCACGCCCGCTCGTTCCAGCACGTCCAGCGCGCATGCCACGCTGTCTGTGTCCAGAGGGGTAAACACGGATCCGTCCGCGGCCATGCGTTCGCGGACACCCAGGCGCAACCGGCGCTTCACCAACGGTTCGGGCCGCGACCAACTCAGGTCGTACAGCCGCGGATAACGCAGCCGCCCGATCTCCAGCACATCGCGGAAGCCTTCTGTCGTTACCAGCCCGGTGCGCGGCCCGCGCCGCTCCAGGATGGCGTTAGTGGCCACGGTGCTGGCGTGCAGCAAGCCGGCGAACGGCACAAGAGAACCGCCGCCGCAGGCCCGCAAGCCCTCCAACACGCCCGTATCGAAGTCGGGCGGCGTGGAGAGCGTCTTGTGCCTCGTGACGCCGCCGTCCGCATCCACCGCGACGAGGTCGGTAAATGTCCCGCCTACGTCCGCGGCCGCGCGCAGACCATCAGGGGTCTGACCGTCGGGTGACACGGCGCGGTCGCTAGCTGACGGCGGGCGCCGCGGTTGTTCCGGCCAGCGCGCCCAGCGTGGCAGGGACATCCCAGCCGAGCCTGCGCGCGATGGCGGCAAATGTGGCGCTGTTGCTGCTGACCACCGGCAAGCCGTAGGCCGACTCCAGCGGCTGGATGACCTCGAACGTCGCCAGGTTGGTGCAGGAAATGAAGATCGTGTCCGCGCCGGCGGGCGGCGGCTGGGCGTCGATGAAGTCGCGAAGTTCGTTCGAGGTCACGTCGGCGATCTCCACGGCGGCCGAGATGCCCAGGCCGTACGCGCACAACGTTTCAACGCCGTGCGTGGCCAGGAAATCCTCTTCGTGATCGTTCAATTCGGCCGGATAGGGCGTATAGAGCGCAACTCGACGGCTGCCCAGCGACTTCAGAGCCTCGGCCACGGCACCGGAGGTGGTGATGGCCGGCGCGTTTGCGGCTGTGGAAATGGAATCGCGCAAGGCGGCCTCGCCGCCCCGGCCGTCCACGAAGCTGCTAGCGGTGCAGGCGAACGCCACGACCTCGACGAGCGCGCTGCCCACCTCGTCAGCCGCTCGCTCGGCATGGGCCAGCATCTGGCGGGCGTCGTCCACGCCGCAGGTCGAGTTCCGCATTCGCGCCGAATGCAGGCTGGCCGTGGGCGGTGCCAAACGCCAGAACTCAGGCTCGACCACCGTATTGACCGACGGAACCAGCAGTCCTACGCGTTGCATGGCAACGTCCCCCGAATTCACACAGAGCAATCGTCAGTTGACAGGCGTTCGGATGTCAACGTCGGCGGGCAATACGAAGTGACGGCGACGTGAGAAACTAAGGCTATGACACCCGAACTGATCGGTGTCCTGTCGGTGGGCGTGGCGCTGGCGGCGCTGATCGTGGGCGGACTGGCCACGATGCGAGCCGACCTGCGCGAGATGCGGCGCGATCTGACCGAGCTGGCTCGACAGCAGGCACGAACCGAAGGTCTGCTGGAAGGTATGCGCGACGCGCTAATCGCGAGCAATCGCAACACCGACTGACAGCCGAGACCAAATGCCGGCGCGGAACCGCGCGTTGGGCGGCGACAACCAGAGATCCAGGGCGGCTGTACGCTGCTGCCATATTTCGTAGAGCAGCGCGCGCGGTTTCGACGCTGTGCCGTAACCGTTCTACGCTGAACGGACTTGGCGGGCGAGGAGCTAGTCAATGTCTCGTCTAAGGGTGGGCGTCGTCGGCTGCGGCGCGATTGCTCAGATCCAGCATTTGCCGCACCTGCGCGACGGGCGCGACCTATTCGAGATTGGCGGCATCTGCGACATCGCGCCGGACCTGTTGCGAAAGGTCGGTGACCACTTTCACGTGCCGGCGGATGCGCGCTTCACCGACGTGCATGATCTTGTCGCCTCCGACATTGACGCGGTGCTGATCTGCTCGTCCGGGACCCACGCGCCCCAGGTACTGGCCGCCGCTGCGGCCGGCAAGCACGTGCTGGTGGAGAAGCCGGCCTGCATCACGCTACGCGAGGCCCGGGCCATGATCGACGCCTGCGAATCGGCCGGCGTGGTCCTGATGGTGGCCTATCCCAAGCGCTACGAGCCCAGCTACGCCTACGCCGCGAGCCGCGTGCGTGCCATGCAGGACGTGCGGCTGATCCAGATCAACCACCTGCACCCGTCGAACGACCTGCATATGGCCGAGTTCTCGTTTCACCGGGCCGACCTACCGGACGAGGTGGTGGCGCGGTTACGGGCAGCGGACAGAGCTCTGGTCGCGGAGGCGCTGGGCCTGGAGGAACCTCGGCAGGAGCTGGTCCGGGCCTACCAGTTGTCCAACGGCAGCCTGATTCACGACATCAGCGTGCTGCACGGCATGTTCGGGCCGCCGGAGGCGGTGTTGAACACCGAGATCTGGCGCGCGGGCGGCGGGCTCACGACCACGCTGCGCTTTCCGAACGACATTCGGGCGGTGCTGACCTGGGTGGACTTGCCCGATCTCTGGGCCTTCGAGGAGACCTTCGCCGTCTACGGAGGCTCGGAGCGCGTGATCGTGTCGTTCCCGACCGGCTTCAGCCGCGGCCTGCCGACCACGGCGGTGGTGCAGGAGCCCGACGCCGATGGCGCGCCTGCCCGGCGCGAACTGACCTGGCACGAAAACCCGTTCAAACGCGAACTGGAACACTTCCACGACTGCATTAAGTCCGGCCGCACACCCGACACGCCCGGCACCGAGTTGATCGACCACCTGACGCTCGTGCGCGACATCGTGCGCGCGTCGTTTACCGACGGGAGTTGAGCATGGCCTTCCGAGTCTTCGATGCACGCACCGACATCCAGAATCTGATCATTCAACCCGACATCCGGGCGCGCTTCCTGCGCATGGAGCCGGGTGAGGAAAACGTGCCGCACACCCACGATCTTGGCGCCGAAATCTTCCTGATCCTGGAAGGTCAGGCCGAATTCGTGATCGAAGGCCACAGCGAAGTCCTGGGCCCCGGGCAACTCTGCTTCGCCGACCGCGACGAGGTCCACATCGTCCGGTGCGTGGGCGACGCCCCCATGACGATGTACCTCTCGGTCACTCCCCATATCGACCCAACACACACCTGGTGGGACGAAGACGGGAACAAACTGCCGCCGCGCTATGGCGGGTCCTCGAGCGCCGAGCGCGCGGCGATGGATGCGGAAACCCCGTCGCCGCCCATCGCAGATCTCACCTCCGCGCACGCGGCGGCCGCCGACGTAGCGGCGCAGGCGGCGCAGGCGGCCGCCGAGGCTCAGCGCACAGGCATCGCGGCACTGGAGCAGGCCCTGTCCCACGGCGATCAGTCGGCGGCCGAAGCAGCGGTCGACGACATGTGGGCCGCGCTCTACCGCAGCTTCAGCGCAAACCGCGAACTAGCCGACGCCTGGAACGCGCTGGCGCCTCGGGTCGGGAGGCAGTGATCGCCTGCCGGTAGCTAGTCCGTTCCGGCCGCCCAGGCGCCGAGGGCCATGTAGCCGCCGTCCACGTTGACAAACTCGCCGGTCATAAATGAGGCGCCCTCGCTGGCCAGGAACACTGCCACCGAGCCGATTTCGGCGGTCTGACCCACCCGGCCCAGCGGATGCGCCTTGCCCCACAGGTTGAGCATTTCGTCCTCGTCGCCGAAAGCGCGGGCCGCCCCGCGCGCCAGCGGCGTGTCGAACGTGCCGGGATTGATGGCCAGGACGCGGATGTTGTCCGCGGCGAAATCCAACGCCATGTTTCGGGTGAGCGACAGGCTGCCGCCCTTGCTGGCGGCGTAGGCCGGGACCTGAGGTTGGGACTGCAGGCCCTGAACGCTGGCGATGTTGATAATCACGCCGCCGCCGCGCCGCCGCAGATGTGGGATCGCGAACTTTGACATCAGAAACTGGCCCTTGAGGTTGATATCGATGATCCGGTCCCAGGTGGCCTCGTCCATCTCCTCGGCCGTCATGTAAGAAGCCGTGGGCTGGATGCCGGCGTTGTTGACCAGGACATCCAGGCCGCCGAACTCCGCGACGGTTTCCTCGACCATGCATTCGGCGTCCGCAATTGAACTGACGTCACCGATGACCGCGATGGCGCGCTGTCCGGCACTTTGCAAGCGGTCAACCAGACTGCGTGCCGCTGCCTCGTTCACGTCCGCCACGCTCACGGCCGCTCCGGCCGCGGCGAACGACTCCACGATTCCACCGCCAATGCCCATGGCGCCGCCCGTCACCAGCGCTACCTGTCCGTCGTGCTCGCTCATCGACTCGTTCCCCGCGGATACGCCTGGGACAGCCTAGCGGGCGCGGCGGAAGCGGCGGGACAGGCTGGCGCGTAGACTCCCGTCCAACTCATGAGCACGCGTCCGGCGTCCCCTGCTATCACCGCGGCCGGTCGGCGCCGCATCGTCGGCGCGCTGCTCGTGGCGCGCGGCGCAGGCGGGGTGGGGTACCTGGCCGGCTTCATCGTGCTCCCCATCGCCGGCGCGGCGATGACCGGACATGCGGAACTGGCCGGGTTGCCGGCCGCGCTGTCGATGGTGGGCCGGGCGCTGAGTCCGCCGCCCATCGCACGCGCGATGGACGTGTACGGGCGCCGCCCGGCGATCGCCGGCGGCTACGCGCTGGGCGCCGTGGGCGCCGTAACGGCCGCGCTGGCAATCGCGGCGGGATGGTTCTGGCTGCTGCTGCTGGGGACGCTGCTGATGGGCGTGGCGCACGCCGCCGGCGACCTGTCGCGGTACGCCGCGGCGGAGGTGTACCCGCCCAACCGGCGCGGCCGCGCCATCGGGATCATCGTATTCGGGGGCACCGCCGGGGCGTTGGGCGGGCCGTTGCTGGGCGGGTTCACGCAGGACCTGGCGGACACAGCGGGGCTGTCGCCCTTTGCCGGACCCTGGCTGGCTGCGGCGGCGTTGGTGGTCTTCGGCGCGCTGGTGACGTGGGCCTTCGTACGCCCCGATCCGCGCGACGTGGCCGAAGTGGCGCGGGACGCCGTGACGGCGGCCGGCGCGGCGCTTGACCTACGGGGCGTGTTGCGGGACCCCCGGCTGCGGTTGGGTATCTGGGCCATGCTGACCGGACAGGCCGTGATGACGCTCATCATGGTGGTGGTTCCGCTGCACCTGCACACCAATGTGGCCCTGGGCGAGGCAGTCCCGGCGGCGATGACCGCGCACGTGGCGGGCATGTTTGCCTTGGCGCCGGTGACAGGTCGTCTGGTGGACACGTTGGGGCCACGGCCCATGGTGTTGCTGGGCGCGGTGCTGCTGATGCTGGCCAGCGCGCTGGCTGGGCTGGATGCCGGGTTGGGCACGGTGCTGCCCGCCATGTTCCTGCTGGGATATGGCTGGAACGCGTGCTTCGTGGCCGGCTCCACCATGCTGGCGCGCGGGTTGCCGCTGAACCTGCGCGCCCGCGTCCAGGGCCGGGTGGAGGTGCTGATTGGCGTGGTGGGCGCGCTGAGCGGCGTCTCGTCGGGTCCGCTGCTGGTGGGCGGCGCCGGTATGGGCTGGCTGGGCGCCGCGGGTCTCGCGTCGGCCCTGTTGCTCCTGGTCGCGTTGGGCTGGGAGCGGGCGGTAACACGAGCGCCGGCGGGCGCGTAGCGTCCTCCCGCCTACAATAGGCGCCGCTCGCTCGTCGTCAGCCGAGAGCCGCCATGCCGCATCTCTGGGGTCGCCAGTTCAGCCGCGCCGAGTTGATGGCGCGCGTCGGAGACGTTTCGCAAGTCGGCGGGGTTCGCGAATACCGCCTGGACGGCGGCGCCGGCGACGGGCTGTCCGTGGTTGATGTGAACACCGGCTCCGGGCTGCGCTTCACGGTAATCCCGGGTCGCGCGCTCGACATTTCAGGGGCCTGGTTCAAGAACATCCCGCTCGGTTTCCGCAGCGCCGCCGGCGAGATGCACGGCGCCTACTACGAACCGCAGGGCTGGGGCTGGGTTCGCAGCACGGTGCTGGGCTTGCTGGTTACCGGCGGCCTGGACAACGTGGGCGACCCGGCCGTCGATCCCGACCGGCTCTACACCGACATGGGACTGCACGGACGCCTCTCCAACCTGGCCGCTTCCAACGTCCACGCCGACGGCGAGTGGCAGGGCGACGAATACGAGATGTGGGTGCAGGGCCGGGTGCGGCAGGCCGCGCTGTTCGGCGAGAACCTGGAGCTCAAGCGGCGCATCTCGACCTCGCTGGGATCCAGGTCGATACGAATCCGCAATGAGATAACGAACCTGGGCTCCGAGCCCGAGCCCGCGATGATCCTCTTCCACTTCAACCCCGGCTATCCGTTGGTGGATGACGGGTCGCGGTTGCACGTACGCAGCCGATCGCGGCGACCCTACGACGAGCATTCGGCGTCGCTGGAACCCGGCTGGGACACCTACGGCCCGCCGACCCTGGGATGGCAGAACACGGTCTGGATACATGACGTGGAACCGGATGGCGACGGCCTGGTGCACGCGGCGCTGGTCAACCGCTCGTTCGCTGATGGGATCGGTCTGGGATTCACGTACCCGAAAGCCCAGCTCCCGTTCCTCAACCAATGGAAATTCCTGGGCGTGGGCAACTACGTCACCGGCATCGAGCCAGCCAACTGCACCGTGCTGGGCCGCGCGGTCAACCGCGCCGACGGGACGCTGCAAATCCTGGAACCGGGCGAGACGGCCGAGTTTGACGTGGAACTTTCGGTCTTGGCCGGGGCGGACGCCATCGGAACCTTCCTCGCCAACATCGGTGAGTGACGCCTGCGACCACATCGAGACCCTGCGCGTGCGTTATTCCGACACGGATGCTCAGGGCATCGTCCACCACTCAAACTACTTCCGCTGGCTGGAAGAGGCGCGCATCGGCTGGCTGGAGGCTATCGGTCAGCCCTACGGCGATTTGACCACACGCGGTATCTACCTGCCGCTAACCACCTGTAGTTGCACGTTTCAGGCGCCGGTCTACGCGGGCGAGCAGGTGAACGTGCATCTCACTCTCGGCGACGTGACGCGCGCACGGGTTGGCCTCACGTACGAGATCCTGCGCGGCGAGCAGGTTGCCGCCACCGCCGCTACCACGCACGCGTACGTGGATGCGACCGGACGACCGGTGCGCTTGAAACGCGATGACCCGTTTTGGCTGACAATCAAGGAGGCGTGATGCGTGCGATCGATGCTGTGAGCGATGTGCAGAGCAAGAAAGACTCCGCGCAAGGAGAGACTTCCAACGGACAGGTGGACGGCCGCCCGACGTTCTCCGTTTTCCTTTCCGGCGTCATGCAGGGATCAAACGCTGACGACACGCTCCACGCCCAGGACTACCGGCAGCGGTTGCGCGAGATCATCACCGCCGCGCATCCCGAGGCCGAGGTGGTCTGTCCCGCGGATATGAATCCGGACTCTGTGGCCTATGACGAAGCGGCGGCGCGCCGGGCGTTCATGAGTGAGCTGGATCTGGCAGCGGAGACCGACGTCCTGGTGGCCTTCGCGCCGGTGGCCACCATGGGCACGGCGGTCGAGATGTACCGGGCCTATGCCGCCGGTCGGCTGGTCTTCACCATTTCGCCAATGGCAACCAACTGGGCGATTCGCTTCCTCTCGACCCGAGTGTTCAAGGACCTGGCTGAGTTCGAGGTATTCGTCCGCAACGGCGGTCTGGGTCGGACGGTGGCTTCGCACGTCGACTAGAGGCAAATCGCTCGCGGCGAGCCTCCGGAGCGCCATGGCCGCCCATCTCTGACGCCCTCAAGACGGGAAGGGATTCGATGCCGAACCCGAAGCCCAACGTCATCGTTCTGCTCACCGACGACCAGGGCTACGGCGACCTGTCCTGCCACGGCAATCCGGTCCTTGAGACGCCGAATCTGGACCGGCTATACCGCGAGAGCGTTCGGCTAGAAGACTTTCACGTCGCGCCCATGTGCACGCCGACGCGAGGCCAGCTGTTGACTGGCCGGGATGCGCTGCGCAACGGTGCAACCTTCGTCTGCATGGGCAGGTCGCTGCTTGATCCCGCGCTTCCGACCATGGCCGACATCTTCTCGGATAGCGGCTACCGATCCGGCCATTTCGGCAAGTGGCATTTGGGCGACAACTACCCCTACCGCCCGCAGGACCGGGGTTTCCAGGAGACGATTCATCACCCGGCCTGGGGCATTACTTCCGCAGCCGACTACTTTGAGAACGACTATTTCGACGCCCACTTCCGACGGGGCGACACCATCGAGCGGTCTGAGGGCTACTGCACGGACGTTTGGTTTGACGAGACGATCAAGTGGATCGACCGGGACCGCGATGCGCCTTTCTTCGCGTATCTGGCGACCAACGCCCCGCACGCCCCGCTCTGGGTTCCGGACCGGTACCGGCAGCCGTACCTCGATCAGGTCGACTACGACGTCGCTAGCTTCTACGGAATGATCGCGAACATCGACGAGAACTTCGGTCGCCTGGACGCCTACCTCACTGAATCGGGCCTTCGCGACAACACCATCCTCGTCTTCATGGGCGACAACGGAACGGCGACCGGTGAGGACGTCTACAACGCCGGCATGCGAGGCAAGAAGCGATCACTATACGAGGGCGGTCACCGTGTTCCCTGCTTCATTCGCTGGCCATCGGGAGGCCTGCCAGGACCGCGCCAGATCGATGAACCGACCCAGTGCCAGGATCTCCTGCCGACGCTGATCGACCTGTGCGGACTGGAGTCGCCTGAGCCGGCTGACTTCGATGGGGTTTCGCTGGCACGACCCCTTCGAAACGAGGGGGAGATCGGCGACCGGATGCTATTTGTTCAGTACGGCCACTCCAGTGACGGCGACTCGGGGGCAACGCGTCGAGGCGATGCAGCTGTGATCTGGAACAACTGGCGTCTGGTTGAAGATCGATTGTTCGATCTCTCACGTGACCCGGGCCAACAGACCGATCTTTCGGGCGAATTCCCCCAGGTTCGTGTCGCAATGCGCGACGAATACGACGCCTGGTGGGACCGTGTTGGCGGGAATCTCGAAACGTACAACCCGATCACGATCGGCTCGGACCACGAGAACCCGACACGGCTGTCCAGTTGCGACTGGGCCACCGTCTACTGCGACAACCCCGGTGGCATCCGCGGCTGTGTCATGGACAGCGGCACGTGGCACCTCTCGGTCGACCGGGATGGGACCTATGAATTCTCGCTCTACCGGTGGCCGGAGGAGTCGGGTCTGCCTGTTTCCGCGCCCGCCCCCGCAATGCATGGCGTCGACGGATCGTTGCCGAAGGGCGCGGCGCTGCCGGTCGCACGTGCCTGGATGAAGGTCGGCGGCATTGAGGCGGAAGGCGACGTGGGGCCCGAGGACCGATGTGCGACCTTCTCCGCCGACCTGACTGCCGGCCCTGCACGGCTCAAGACCTGGTGGCTTGACGCTGAAGGCAACGAGCTCGCCGGCGCCTATTACGTCTCGGTCACGCGGCTCGCCTGAGGGCCTGGCCCACGGCACGGTTGCGGAGCACTGATCAGGCGCGGCTTGGCAATGGTCTGGCCTTGCGTCTGCCAGATTCGCGTTACAGACTGGCGCTGCTGTCGTTAACTACTGTAACGGCGAATCGTCCGCCGATTGCTACCTCTGGTCGCCCTGGGAGTTGAGATGCGAAAGCTAGTCCTTGGCTTGGTCGTTGCATTGGTCGTGTTCGCCTTGGCTGCTCCGGCTCACGCCATCGACTGCGACGGCATTCCGCTGAACGGCGGATGCCTGTTTACCGCCACCGGCGGCGATACGCCCAGCCGGGACGACGACGGCTACGCCGTGACCAACGCCGGCGGGGTTCCAATGTGGGACTTCGTACGCGACAAGAACCTGCAGGCGCTCGGCTACCCGGTCAGCGGACGCTGGATTGAAGGCCCGTTCACCCTGCAGGCGTTCCAAAAGGTGATCCTTCAGTGGGATTCGGTCAACAACCGAATGAACTGGTTCAACACCCTCGACGCGCTCGCCAACCGGTATCCGCACGTCGCGCTGCCGAACGTGCCTCCGCACCAGATCCTGGCGGCGGATCAAGGCGTGACGGACTTCGGGGTCATCGTCCAGAACCATCTGGCGCTGCTGGACGCCAATCCGAAGATCAAGGCTGAGTTCTTGAGGGATCCGGATTGGCTGAACCTCTACGGTCTACCGATCCGCTATGAGGAGCGGACGGTCAACGGGAATCCGCAGGGTCTCCAACTGCTGCGCGCCCAGCGGATTGTGTTCGAGGTCTGGAACGTGCCCGCGCCTGGCACCTCGCTGGGGGCCGTCGGCCGCCAGAACGTGCCGGACAAGGTGAAGAAGCTGAGTAACGTGATCATCCCGGACGCGGCCAAGCCGCCCGTGACGGCCTCACAGGCTGGTGCGGCCGTGCCAACGGCGGTGCCGGTAACACAGCCGGTCGTGACAGCCGTTCCGACACCCGTAACAACGCCCTCGCCGACGCCCGTTACAGGACCGGTGTCCGTGAGTTCGATTCCCGGGCCGCGAACGCTCCCGCGCGGGCTGACCGGCTATGGCATTCAGGGCGAGTTTCGGCGTCCCGACGACGGTCGGCTGGCGGATCTGGTAACCGGCGCCGGCCTGAAGTGGGTCAAGCAGCAGATCCCCTGGCAGGAAGTCGAGAATCAGCCCGGAGTGTTCAATTGGGGGCCCACAGATCGCCTGGTAAACACCATGCGAGGCAAGGGGCTTAACATCTTGCTGAGCGTCGTGAAGTCGCCGGACTTCTATAAGGCCGAAGCAAGCAAGAAGGGCACCACGCACGGCCGTCCCAACAGTCCGGAGCCTCTGCGCAAATTCATGCGCGAGCTTGCGGCGCGCTACAAGGGCCGTGTCCAGGCGTATGAGATCTGGAACGAGGAGAACCTCTCGTTGGAGTGGGGCACCTTCTCCGACCGTTCCTATAGCCAGTTCATCCAACTGCTGAAGAACGGCTACTGGGGCGTCAAGGAGTCGGACCCTGACGCGATCGTGGTGTTCGGTGCGCCTACGCCAACCGGCGTGGTGAACAATTCCATCGCCATTGATGACGCGATCTATCTACAGCGCATCTTTGACTTCAACAATGGCGAGGTCTTCAACTACTTCGAAGCGCTCGGCGTGCACCCGAACGGCGGGGCAAATGCTCCGGATGACCGGTTGGGCGCTGCGCATCACAGCAACGCGAACTGCAACGGCGGTTGGTCCACCCACCCGAGCTTCTTCTTCGACCGCTACAAGGAGCTGTACAACATGATGGCGGCCCGTGGGCATCCGGAGAAGACGGTGTGGTTTACCGAATTCGGCTGGGCCACGGTGGACGGCCCCGGCGCACCCGCTGGTGCGACCGCCGGCTACGAGTACGCAAACTGCAACTCGGAGACCGACCAGGCGAACTTCCTGGTTCGCTCGTTCGCCAAGGTTCGGGCTGAAACCCCGTATGTCACGCACATGATCATCTGGAACCTGAACTTCCAGCAGGTTGTGCCAAATACCGACGAAAAGTGGGCGTTTGGCATCTTGCGCTCCGATCTCTCGCCGCGACCCGCCTACAACGCGATCAAGGCGATGCCCAAGCCGTAGGCGGATGGTTCAAGGGACCAGGCCCGGGCAAACGTTCCGGGCCTGGTCTTTTTGCCGTCTGGACCCAGAACCAGTAGCGCTGCGTAGACTCGCCGCATGGGCACGCTCTTTGTAGTCGGGACGCCGATCGGCAACCTGGAGGACCTGACCTTCCGGGCGGCCCGGACCCTGCGCTCGGTCGACGTGGTGGTGGCGGAGGACGCGCAGCGCGCCCGCAAGCTGCTGAGTCACGTGGGCTGTACCCCGAAGGTCATCACCTACCGCGAGGACAGCCCCGAAAGCCGCGAGGACGCCATCGTCGAGCGGTTGCGGGCCGGAGACGCGGCGTTGATCGTGGACGCGGGAACGCCGGGCGTTTCGGACCCCGGCCCGGACCTGCTGGCGCGTGTGCGGGCCGAGGGGTTGCCGATCGTCCCGATCCCCGGGCCGTCGGCGCTGACCACGGCGCTCTCGGTTGTGTCCTTCGCCCGCCAACCGGTCGCGTTCCTGGCCTTTCTGCCCGAGCGGCGGGTTCGGCGGGAGCGCTTGGTGCGTCGGGCCGCGGACACTTCCCGGACGTTGGTTATCTACCTCCCACCCCACGGCGCGGCGGAGCGTCTGGCCGAGCTGGAAGCCTGGCTGGGAGACGTACCGGCGGCGCTGTGCCGGGAACTTACGAAGATCTACGAGGAAATCCGCGAGACAACGCTGGCGGATATTGCCGGCTACGCGGCGGCGCTGGGCGTGCGCGGCGAACTGACGGTGGTGATCGACGTTGGTGGTGTGACTGAGGCGCCCGTGCTCGACCGGACGGAGGTCGAGGAGCGACTGCGGGCGCTTCTGCAGGCCGGCAGGCCGCCGGGCAAGGCGGCGGGTGCGGTGGCGCGGGCGCTGGAGCTCCCGCGGGATGAGGTCTACCGCATCGTCCGGGAATTGCGTGGGCCGCCAGCCGATAGCGCGTAGAATCGCGCGGTCGCCCGCCTCCGCCCCACTGATCGCGCTGTGTCCCGCTACTACCTGACCACGTCGATTCCCTACCCCAGCGGTGAGCCGCACGTGGGCCACTCGTTCGAGATGATCACGGCCGACGCCATGGCGCGCTATCGGCGACTACGCGGCCAGGACGTGTTCTTGCTGGGCGGCTTGGATGAGAACAGCCAGCGCGTCAGCCGTTCGGCGCGTCAGGAGGGGATCGACACCCAGACCTACGTGGACCAGGCGGCCACGCGTTACACGACCGCCTGGGACCTGGTGGGCGTGGAGTTTGATGACTTTGTACGCACAACCGAACCCCGACACTTGCAGACGGTGCAGGCGTTCTATAACCGCGTGTTCGATAACGGCGATATCTACAAGGGCCGCTACGAAGGCTGGTACTGCGTCCGCTGCGAGGCCTTCTACACCGACGAGGAACTCGTCGAGGATCGCTGCCCAACCCATCGTGCGCCGCCGGAGTGGGTGGAGGAGGACAACTACTTCTTCGCACTCTCGCGCTACCAGGAGCCGCTGCTGGAGCTCTACGAGCAGCGCCCGGACTTCGTCTGGCCCGAATCGCGGCGCAACGAAATGCTGGGCTTCCTGCGCCAGGGACTCAGGGACTTCAGCATCTCGCGGGCAGGCGGAACCTGGGGACTGCCGTTGCCGAACGATCCAGACCACGTCATTTACGTGTGGTTCGACGCGCTGATCAACTACATCACTGGGATCGGATTCGGACAGCCCGGGGGTGACGACCTATTTGAAAAGCGCTGGCCGGCCGACGTGCATGTCGTCGGTAAGGACATCGTGCGCTTTCACGCCATCTACTGGCCGGCCATGCTTATGGCGGCAGGCGTGGAGGTGCCGCGGCAGGTGTGCGTGCACGGCTGGGTCAACTTTGCCGGCGAGGAGCTAAGCCAGAGCGGCGGCCACGTTGTCCGGCCGGCTGAAGTCGTGGAACGCTTCGGCTCGGACGCTTTGCGTTACTTCCTGCTGCGCGAGGTGGCCTATGAGCGCGACGGCGACTTCACGTGGGAAGGCATGGCGCGTCGCTACCAGCACGATCTGGGCAACGACCTTGGGAACCTGGTGCTGCGCAGCACGTCCATGCTGCACCGTTACCGGGATGGCGTTGCGCCCGAACTATATGACTTGACCGGCCGGGAGTCGGAACTGCGCGCGGCCGAGCAAACGGCGTGGGAACTGGCCGCCCATCACTTCGAGGGCTGGCGTTTCCACTTGGCGCTGGCCGCCGTATGGCAGTACATCACGGCGGTAAATCAATACATCGATCGAACCGAACCCTGGCGGCTGGCGCGGGATGAGGCACAGCGTTCGCGCCTGAACACGGTGCTCGCCATGCTCATGGATGCGCTGCCCCGCATTGCCACAATGATCCGTCCGGCGATGCCGGCGACGGCCGACACGATCGAGGCGCAGCTGGGAGTCACGGACCGGCCGGCGGTCTGGGCGGGCGACGCCGGCGCAATCCAAGCCGGCCAGCGCGTGCCGGGCGGCCCGCCGCTGTTCCCGCGCCTGGACGGATAATCCGGCTGTTCGACAGTCACGCCCATCTGGCCGACCCGGGGTTCACCGACGAGCTTGACGCCCTCCACGAGCGCGCGCGGATCGCCGGTGTGGCCGAGGCGCTGGTGGTGGCGACCGACGTGGCCACAAGCGCGCGGGCGATTGCGATGTGCGAAGCCTTCGAGGGCTGGTACGCGACCGTGGGTGTCCATCCGCACGACTGCTATGGCTTCGATACGGCCACCATTCAGACGCTTCGAGAACTGGCCAGCGACAATAAGGTCAAGGCCATAGGCGAAACCGGGTTGGACTTCTATCGCGAACATCAGCCGCGCGCGCTTCAGGAACATGCGTTCGGCGCCCAATGCCGGCTGGCAGCCGACCTCGATCTTCCCGTCGTGGTTCATCAGCGCGAGAGCTTGGACGCAGTCGAACTCGTGCTGCGCGAGACGCTGGGCCCGGCGGGCGGCGTGATGCACAGCTTCACGGGACCGCCTGAAGCCGTCGGACGATTCCTGGACCTGGGGCTGCACATCTCAATCTCCGGCATTGTCACGTTCAAGCGCGCAGACGACGTTCGCGAGACGGCGGCGGCCATTCCGTCGGACAGGCTCCTGCTCGAGACCGACGCGCCCTACCTGGCGCCGACTCCCATGCGCGGACGCCGAAACGAGCCGGCCTACCTGCTGCATACGGCCGCTGTGGTCGCGGCGGTGCGAAATGTGTCGGTATCCTCGCTGCGCGCCACCACCACGCGAAACGCTCACGAGCTTTTTCGGTGCGCTCCCACGCCGTGACCAGCCGGCCGCCGCCGCGTGACCTGACGGCCATTCTGGCCCCTGTGCAGGCGGGTCAGGCACGGGTTGAGGCGGTGCTGGACCGTTGCGTGGCCGAAAGCGGAATCCCGCTGCTGCAGACCGTGCTGGCGTCGGCGCTGGGCGGCCCTGGCAAGCGCTTGCGGCCCGCAATTGCGCTGCTGATTGGTCAGGCCTACGGCGTGCAGGATGCGGACGTGGTTCTGCTGGCGGCAGGGACCGAGGTGCTGCACAGTGCCACGCTCGTCCACGACGACATCGTGGACGAGGCGGACGCGCGCCGCGGACAACCTTCCGTTTATACGGCCTGGTCCACGAAGGTCGCCGTTCTGGCGGGCGACTATCTGTTTGCCAGTGCCGCGGATCTGGTGGCCCGGCTCAACCGCCCCAAGATCGTGCGCCAGTTCGCGGACACCATTCACATGATGTCGCGCAGCGAGTTTGTCCTGCCGACCTTTGACGGCGACCCCGAGGCGACGCGCCGGCAATACCTGCGGAAGATCGGCGGTAAGACCGCGGCGCTGATCGCCCTGGCCTGCGACGCGACCGGCGTGCTGGCGGAGGCCCAGGGCGACGAGGCCCAGGCGCTTCACGACTTTGGGTGGGCGCTGGGCATGGCCTTTCAAGTCACGGACGACGTGCTGGATATCGCCGGGGACTCCCAGGAGACAGGCAAGCCCGTGGGCGGCGATCTGCGGGCCGGTCTGCTGACCTTGCCAGTGGTCGAATACCTGGTCGGGGTCACCCGGCCCACGCCCATCCTTGGGCGGCTGGCTGCGGGCGAAGGCCTGTCCGCGGCCGAATCCGCGGAGGCCATCGAGACACTGCGGGCCACCGGCGCGGTGGACGCGGCTCGCGCGGTGGCCGAGGGGTTTGCCGATCAGGCGCGCGGAGAGCTTGCGCGGCTGCCCTCCGATCCGGCGTTCGACGCCCTAGCCGATCTCGTCACCTACGCGACGGATCGGCACTCCTAGGTCCTGCGGCTAGCGCCGTGCCAGCGCGCAAGGCCTCCTGGGTGCGGCCGATGTTCGACGCCATTGCGCCGCGCTATGACCTGCTCAATCGCCTCATCAGCCTCGGAATGGATCACGGCTGGCGGCGCGTCGCGGTTCGCGAGGCCCTGGCGGTTGAGCCGCGCCTGGTGCTCGACGTGGGCACTGGAACCGGCGATCTGGCCCTGGCCTTGATTCGCGGCCACGGATCCAGACCCCGCATCGTCGGCCTGGACTTCGCGGGGGCCATGCTCAAGATCGCTCAGCAGCGGTCGGGCGACGTCCAAGACGGCGAGCGCGCGCGGTACGTGCTGGGTGACGCGCTGCGCCCGCCGCTGGCCGACGGGTCCGTCGACGCCGTAGTCAGCGCGTTCGTTCTGCGGAACGTGGACGGATTGCCGGAGGCTTTCGGGGCGATGGCGCGTGCGCTGCGCCGTGGCGGGAAGCTGGTCATTCTCGAGATGACGCCCATTCGCCAGCCGCTGCTGCGCGCGCTGTTCCGTCTGTACTTCAACCGCTGGGTGCCCCTACTGGGACGCCTGGTGAGCCGCCATCCGAATGCCTACACCTGGCTGCCGCAGTCGGTTGACGATTTCATAAGCGCGGAGGCGCTGGCGGCCCTTATCGCCGAGGCGGGATTCGCCGACGTGAGCGTGCGTCGTCTGGGGCTTGGCACGGTGGCGCTGCACACCGCGACCCGGGTCTAACCGTGCCCTCCGTCTGGCCAGTGCCAAGTTCCCGCCAGTGGAATCAGCTGGCGGCCGCGCACGCGGACGCCAACCTGTTGCAGTCCGGTTCATGGGGCGACCTGAAGGCGCGCTACGGCTGGCGAGTGTTTCGGCTGGCCGTGGGCGACGTTGACTCGCCGCGCGGAGGCGTGCAAGTCCTGACTCGCACTCGACGACTTCCGCCGTTGGGACCGTCAGCCGGCCTGGCCTACGTCCCTCGCGGCCCGCTGGCGGCTTCCGACGCGGACGTTCAGGCGCTGATCGCGACGGCGGCGGATGTGGCGCGGCATGCGGGGGCATCCGTGCTGCGCATTGAACCTGTGCGCGCGGGGCACGCGGCCATCCTCGAGGCGTTGGGCTTCCGCAAGACCGATGCCTTCGTACAGATTCCACGGACCGCCATCGTGGACCTGGGAGCCGACGACGAGGCGTTGTTGGCGTCGTTCAAGTCCAAGATGCGCTACAACATCCGGCTGGCGGCGCGGCGCGGGGTTCAGATCGAGACGGACTGCAGCGAGCCCGCCTTCGACGCCTTTTACGAACTGACCACGGCCACGGCGGCGCGCCAGGGGTTTGCGGTGCATGCGGCGTCGTATTACCGCGACGTGGCGCGCACGTTCGGGGATGACGCGCAACTCTTCCTGGCCCGCTATAAGGGCCGCGCGCTGGCCGCGCTGATGGCCGTGGCGTTTGGTCCGGCGGCGGTGTACCTGTACGGCGCGTCGTCCGACGCCGAACGCGGGCGCATGGCCCCGCACGCCGTTCAGTGGGCGGCCATGCAGTGGGCCCGGGCGCGGGGCTGTCGGCACTATGACCTTTGGGGAATGGCCGATCCGAACGACTCGAACGACCCGATGGCCGGCGTGCATCGATTCAAGCTGGGATTCAACCCGCGGCTGGTGGAGTATCCGGGTACGTACGACCTACCGGTACAGCGGGTCCGTGCCTGGGCGCTGACGTCCGGGGCCCTGCGTGCGCGCGCGGCGCTCCAACGCTGGCGCGGGCGCCCGCAGTACTGAGGCGGTTCGGCGTGCATCCGACGTTTGATGCGTTGATCGCCGGCCTGCCCGGGGCGGAGTTGGTACGGCCAAGCAGCGCCGAGATCCGCGACATCGCGCACGACTCGCGCGACGTCAGGCCGGGGAGCTGTTTCGTCTGCCGGCGCGGCCTGCGCGTTGACGGGCATGCCTACGCGGCGGCTGCGCTGGCCGCCGGGGCCGCGGCGATCGTGGCCGAACGGCCCGTGGCGACGCCGCCCGACGTGGGTCTGGCGATCGTGCCGGACGGGCGGGTGGCGCTGGCCGATCTGGCGCGTCGCTTCTGGGGCGAACCGGACCGTCGCCTGGGGCTGGTTGGGGTGACCGGCACGGACGGCAAGACCAGCACCTCACGCCTGATCGCCTGGATGCTGGGCGCGTACGTAAGCGGCGTCGGTGAGCTCACAACGGTGAACACGCGTGCCGGCGGGGTCGATCTGGAGAAGACAGGTCGCTTGACGACCCCCGAAGCGCCCACCGTGGCGCGGCTGCTGGACCGGATGGTCCGGGGCGGCGATTCGTGGGCTGTCGTTGAGGTGGCGTCACACGCTCTCGAACTGGCGCGCGTGGATGGCTTCGCCTTCGACCGGGCCGTGATTACCAACGTGACCCACGAGCACCTGGACCTGCACGGGACGCTGGCGGGCTATAGGGCGGCCAAGCGGCGGCTGCTGGACCTGTTGGAACGCGGTCCGGACGATGGCCGGGGGAAAGTCGCCGTACTCAACGCCGACGATCCGGTGAGCGCCGGGTTCGCCGCGGGACGCACGGTCGATGTGCTGACCTTCGGTGAGACGGCGCCGGCCCATGTGTCGGCGCGCTGCGCCGGGTTGACGGCCAACGGCCTCGTGATTGGCGGGTCGTCACCCTGGGGCGATTGGGAAGCGCCCACCAGGCTGCGTGGGCGCTGGAACGTCTCAAACGTGGCGGCAGCCGTGGCCTGCGTGGGAAGCATCGCGGGCGAGATTTCGGCGGGGGTCAACCGACTGTCTACGTTCGCTCCCGTGAAGGGTCGCATGGAAACCGTGCACGCGGGCCAGCCGTTTCAGGTGATCGTCGACTTCGCACACACACCGGCGGCGCTGGCGGCCTGCCTGACGGAGGTCAGGGCACAAACCGAAGGCCGAGTGCTGGTGGTCTTCGGCAGCGCCGGTGATCAGGACGCCGAGAAGCGCCCCATGCTGGGCCGCGCCGCGGCGCAGCAGGCCGACCTGGCGATCGTGACCAACGAAGACCCGCGCAGGGAGCGTCCGGCGGATATCGCTCGGGCCGTGGTTGCCGGGGCGACTGGCGGCGGCGCGCGCTTCGAGACGGTCCACGACCGGCGCGAGGCCATCGCCCGCGCGTTTGAACTGGCCCGCGCGGGCGACGCCGTGGTGCTGGCCGGCAAGGGTCACGAGCGGTCAATACAGTTCGCGGACCGCGAAGAGCCGTGGGACGAGACCCAGGCGGCGCGGGACGCGCTGGCCGACATGGGTTATGGCAGCGACTGACTTCCGATGACTGCCTTAGGCTGGCAGCCCGGACGCGTAGCCTGTTAGGCGGTGCAGCCGCCGGGCTTAACGCCGCCGCCGTTGGTGTTGAAGGAACTGCCGCAGCCGCAGGTCTGCTCCGCGCTGGGGTTTCTGACCGTGAAGCCGCGGCCCATCATGCTGTCAATGAAGTCGATCTCGGCCCCGACCATCATGTGGGCGCTGGCGCCGTCCAGAAAGATGTCCACGCCACGGGACTCCAGCACAACATCGGTGGGTTCTGGGGCGCGGGCGATGGCCATGGCGTACTGGTTGCCGGCGCAGCCGCCGCCCATGACCGCGACCTTGAGGGCGCCGTACGGCTCACCCTTGCCGGTCAGGATCTCGCCAAAGGCGCGAGCGGCGCGGGCAGTCAGCGACACGGGGGCAGGCGGTTCCGGGGCCGGCGGCGCGGCCATCGGCAGCGACACCCGCTGTGCGGCCGGCTTGTTCTGCGGCAGACCAATGCGTTCGCCTGTTTCAACCGCGCTCATGCGATCCCCCAACGACAACTAGCCGCGGCTCTCTGACCGCTTCTCTGAACCTAGCACGCTGAGACCGTCCGCGAATAGCGGGTCTGCGGGCCGCCCTGGCGTTCGCCTATAAGATAGGTTCGCACCACAGCTCCGCGCCCCGGGATACTCGGTCCATCCAAGACGCACTCTGTCAGCCTGGCGTGCGCGGCGCTGTGGTGGCGCACATTCGGCGGGCCAGGCGCCCGCTGATCGTGTCGCATCGCAATCCGGACCCCGACAGCCTCGGTTCGGCCCTGGGCCTGGCGGCGATATTCGATGCCCTGGGTGCGTCGCCCGTGCTGGCGGTGAACCGGCCCGAGAGTATCGATCCGGTGATGGCCACGATCCCGGGGACCGCACGCTTCCTGCCCCTCACCATTGGCTTGCTGGCGGATCCTCCGGACGGACGCCCGTTCGACGCTCTGTTCTCGGTCGACACGGCCAGCCCCAGCCTGTTGAGCGCGGATCAGAAGATTCGGGCCGCGCTGCTCGCCATCCGTCCGATCATCAATATCGACCATCACGTCACCAACGAGCAATTTGGCGACGTGAATTACGTCGTGTCCGACGCCGGCGCAGCCGCGGAAGTGATCTGGATGCTGCTCAGCACGTTGGGCGGCGGCATCTCGCGCGAAGGCGCCATTGCGCTGCAAGCCGGGCTGGTGGCCGACACGTTGGGATTTCAGACCGAGGAGACACGCCCACGCACGCTACGGGCCGCGGCCGCCTTGCAAGAAATGGGTGGCGCCACGTCGGATGTCCCGCGACGCGTGCTCAACGTGCGGACCTTTCAGGCGTCGCGGCTGCTCGGTGCTGCGCTGGCGGCGGCCGTGCGATCGGAGGATGGGCGCGTGGTGTGGACGCAGGTCAATGCTGAAATGGTGGCGGGCGTGGGCGCCCGCATCGCCGACTCGTGGGGCATAGCAAATGCCCTACAGGACATCGCGGACTCGGTAGCCGTGGCCGTCTTCTACGAACTGGATGCTTCCCGCACGCGCGTGAGTCTGCGCTCAAGCGGTCCACGGATCGATCGCGTAGCCGCGTCGTTCGGCGGAGGCGGCCACGCGCTGGCGGCGGGCGCCACGCTGGCCGCGTCGCTCGACGCGGCGACTGAGCAGGTTCTGGGGCGCTTGCACGAGGCGCTCAACGGAAGCTGACACCACGTTCTGCGTAACGCTGCGGCGGGTTTCCTCGGTCTCATAGGGAACCGAGTCTGCGGACCTTCCGTTGTTAGACTTTCATTTCGCTGGACGAATGTTTCGGGTTGCTTGCTTCGGCCGCTGCCTGACGCTCGGCAAAGGCTGCGGCGACTGTTGAGGACCATCGTGCGACGCTGCACAACGCGAATGAGGTCCTGCGCCAGGGTGGCGGTCTGTTGCGGCTGCTTCGCGCTCCTTATTGTTGTGCTGGCTGCGTGCAATGGCGACACCACGGCGACGCCCAGCGCGCCTGCGTCTACGCAGCCGCCACCCGCCGCCGCGAGCCCCTCGCCGGCCCTTTCCACGCCGGCCGCCCCAGCAACTGGAGCGACTGTGGCGGCTGCGCCGCGCCCTGCGTCAACCGGGACACCCACGGTTTCTCCCGAACCGGCGCCTACGGCGCAAGCGCCGCCCACGTCTGTTCCCACAACACCGTCCAGCACGGCCACAGCTCTTCCACCCTCGCCAAACCCGTCGCCGGTCGCATCTCCCAGCCCGACCACACCGGCTGCAACACCGCCGCCGGCGGCGACCGAACGCCCCACGGCGGCGCCCACGCGGGCGCCTACCCCGGCTCGCGCAGTCGTTGGCCGGATCGCCACGGCGCTGACGGTGGACGGCTTGCAGCGACCACAGGACTTGTCGGACACATTTGGGCTGGATGACCGGGTATACATCAGCGTCGAGTTTCGCGACGTGCGAGCAGGCGCTCGGCTCGGGTTCCGCTGGAGCTCCGGCAGCTGCGGCGGCGAGTACGAGACCGGACCGCAGCGGGCGTTGCGCCGCGGCTTCTTCGCCTTCTACTTGGACGAGACCACCTGCGTCGGCGAGCACGCGGTTGAGATCACCGTGGATGGATCGGTCGCGGCGGTTACGTCGTTCATGATCGTGGGACAAGCAAGCGTTACTCGTCCCTGATTGACCGCGTGCCCGCCGCCGTGGTTTGCTGCGCTTGCACCCTTCAGTCGATGCGAGCCGCCGCGTGAAGATCACCGACGTAACCGCCGAGTTGTACGCCAAGCCGTATGACACGCCGATCAGCAATGGGAAGTACACCTACACCGCCTCCAAGAACGTCGTCGTACGGATTTCGACGGACAGTGGATTGGAAGGCTTTGGCGTCTGCGGAGCCGGCGGAATCGCGGCCACGCGGCACGGCGACGTCATCATCGCCACTGTCAACGACATGCGGCAGGCGCTGATCGGCGAGGACCCGCGCAACGTGGAGCGCATCTGGGATTCCCTGTACCAGCCCAAGATCTTCGGCCGGAAGGGCCTGACCACCCGAGCAATCTCGGCCATCGACATCGCGCTCTGGGACATTGTGGCCAAGTCCTTTGAGTGCCCGCTTTACCAGGTGCTGGGTGGTTATACCGACGAGGTGCGCGCCTACATCGCCGGCGGCTACTACGCCGAGGGGAAAGGTCTGCCCGAACTGCAGGACGAAATGCTGGGTTGCGTGGAGCAGGGCGCGAACGCGGTGAAGATGAAGATTGGCGCGGTGCCGCTTCGGGAGGATGAAACACGGATTCGCGCGGTGCGCGAGGCCATCGGCCCTGACATCGACCTGCTGGTGGATGCCAACAACGCCTACGTGCAGGCGGATGCGGTGCGCATGGCGCGCATCCTGGAGAAGTACGACGCCTTTTGGTTTGAGGAACCGGTATCGCCCGACAACATGCGTGGCAGCGCCGCGACGGCCCGATCCTCAACGGTGCCCGTTGCCGCCGGTGAGAACGAATACACCCGCTGGGGCTTCCGCGAATTGCTGGAAACCGGGGCCGTGGACATCCTGAACCCCGACGCGATGGTGCTCGGCGGGATCACCGAATACCGCAAGGTCGCGGCACTGGCGGCGGCGTACGAGATCCCAATTGCGCCGCACGGCCTGCAGGAAGTCCACATTCACCTGCTGGCGGCTTTCCCGATGCCGTTGATCCTGGAGTTCTACAACCCCAACGTGGCCGGGCTGAACGAGGTCATGTTCCATGAAAAGCTGGAACTGACCGTCGACGGTACCGTTCGACTGCCTCAGGGGCCTGGCCTGGGCATGGAAGTCAATTGGGACGCGTTGCGGGAGTACCTGGTGACCTGAGCGGCGCGCCTACGGAGACGCTGCCCGCGGTGGTGTGAAACACTGCGCGGCAGCCGACATCTTGGTAGACCCTTATGCGCCCCAACCGTCTTCGCAACTTGCTCGATGCCGGAAAGCCGAGTATCAGCACCCACGTCCTCATCTCCTGGCCCGCGATTGTTGAGCTGGTCGGCCAGACCGGTCAGTACGACTACGTGGAATTCGTGGCCGAGTACGCGCCCTACGACCTCTACGCGCTGGAGAACATTGGGCGGGCGATCGATCTCTTCGACAACTTCAGCGGCATGATGAAGATCGAGCAGGAGCCGCGCACGTACCTGAGCGTGCGGGCCATCGGCTCGGGCATTCAGAACCTGCTGTTTGCGGATGTGCGAACGCCTGAGGAAGCGCGCGAGTGTGTGCAGGCGGTTCGGGCCAGCACTCCGTCGACCGGCGGTCGGCATGGCGCCGGTTCGCGTCGTGACACGGGCTACGTGCGCGAAGGCGGCAGCCAGGCGTTTGTGGACGCGCTGGAACAGGCCGTCGTGATGCTGATGATCGAAAAGGACGAGGCCGTCCGGAATCTCGAGAACGTGCTGGGCGTCGGCGGCGTGGACATGGTCCAGTTCGGTCCCACCGACTACGCCATGAGCATCGACATGCCCGGCCAGGGCGGCTCCCCGGCCGTCCGCGAAGCCGAGGCCTATGTCATCAAGACCGCGCTGAGCATGGGCATTCAGCCACGGGCGGAGATCGGCTCGCCCGACCACGCCAAGCGCTACTTGGACATGGGCGTCACGCATTTCTCGATCGGAACCGACATCGGCATCCTGTCCAGTTGGTGGGCGCAGAACGGCGAAGCCCTGCGTGCCGCCGTGGACGGGGCCTAGCCGGAGGTTGCTCCACGGCGGACCAACCTGGCTGTGAGCCCAGGTAGGACAGCCGACGCGGTCATTGTCGGCGGCGGTGTGATCGGGCTGGCGTGTGCCTGGGAACTGCGTCGACGGGGCCTGACAGTCACGCTGATCGAGCGGGGGCGGCCGGCCCGCGAGTCCACCTGGGCCGCGGCGGGCGTGATTGCCGCGCATCACTATGGGGCGGGGCCGGGTCCGCTCTTTGATCTGTTGCGGCGATCGCTCGCGGCCTATCCGGAGTTCCTGGAGAACGTTGCGGCTGACGGTGTGGATTGGCGCACCGAAGGCATTCTCGCCGTGGCAAGGACTGACCAGGAAGCCGCCGAGCTTGAAGCGCGGATCTCCTGGCTGAACGAGGCCGACTACGAAGCCGAATCGCTGACGCCCTCAGCGCTACGCGAACTGGAGCCGCTCTGTACGGGATCCGTAACGATGGCCGCGCTTTTTCCCGCCGATGCGTCGCTCGATCCGCGACTGCTGGGCGCCGCCCTGGAGCAGGCGGTTCGCTCGGCTGGCGTCGACGTGCTGACCGATGCCCCGGCGATCTCAATTGAGGTCAGCGGTGGCCGCGCCACGGGTGTTTGCCTGAGTGACGTGGTTGTATCTGCGCCTGCCGTGCTTCTAGCCGCCGGCGCCTGGTGCGCTGGCCTTGCGCCCGGATTCCGGCTGCCTGTGCGTCCCTCCAAGGGTCAAATGTGCGCCGTCCGGGCCGAGGGACCTCATCGCGCCATCAACTTTCCGGAAGGGATCATCGTGCCGCGCCGGGACGGACGAGTGGCCCTGGGCGCCACGCAGGAAGACGTGGGGTTCGACGCCCACATCGACCCGGATGCCATTCGACAGCTACAGGCCGATAGCGCCGCCCTGGTCCCCGGGCTCGCCGACGCCGAGATCGTGGAAACCTGGATGGGCTTCCGTCCACAGTCGGCCGACGGCTTTCCGGTAATCGGTCCGACACCTGTCGACGGGCTTGTCGTCGCCACAGGTCACTTCACCAAGGGCATCGCCCTTGCGCCGGTCACGGCCGAACTAGCAGCCGACCTCGTATGCGACGGTCGGCTGGATCCGCTCCTCAGACCCTTCGGACCGGACCGCTTCGCCTGAGGCCGACGGCCGGAACCGTCAGCCTGCGCTGCTCAGACCCTCGCGGTTTGCCCGCCGCTGAGCGCCGGCATTCCGCTCCACGGTCCAGGGACCCGGATCGGAGACACGGTGAACGCCTGTGGAGACCCACTGGACACATCGGCCCGAAAAGTTGACACATCGGCCTCAAAACTGGACACATTGGCCTGGAAAGTGGACACATCGGCCTGAAAACTAGACACACTGGCCCCAAAAGTGAACACATTGGCGAAAAAAGTGAACACATTTCGGGATTCGGTGAACACATTCGACGGCAACCGTGAACACCTGGCCTAAGAACCGGGTGAACCCCCGCCGCCCCCCGGCTAGCCGCCCCTCCCGAGCCCCTGCCCCCGCCGCGATCCGCTAGGGGCGATTCGAGAAGCGCCCTCCAGCCTTCCGCGCAGGGCCGTCCGATCCCACCACCAGCCCGCTCATTGACAGTCGTACTCATAATATGTACACTTGATCTGCCATCTCCGCCCCATCCCCGGAATTCCCTTGCCCGCGCCCCTTGCCTGTCGGTGCCCCGGCTTCCGTTATCTCGCCGCCTTCCCCGCGCTCGTGCTCTCTCCGCCAACCTGGCGTATCCAGCCCCCGCGAATCCCCGCGCAGCCTCGCAACATGTCGCCGTTGCGCCTCAAAAATCCGCCTCAAGCTGTCGCTGGCCAGCCCGACCCCTTAAGGGGTCGGGCTGGCCAGCGACAGCTCCCCCCTTCACCCCCGCCCGCCGAAGGGGCCGGGCTTGACAGTCGTAGGCCGATGCGTGACGTTGTCGCCGGTGCCGATCGGAAGCCGTTGAACCCGAGAATGTTTGCTACCCACGTAACGCCTTTCCGTTCACTTCGCCTTGCCGTCATCCTGGCGGTTCTGGCTGCGGCGGCAGCCTTGGTCGTCGGCCCGTCAAACGCATCCGCGTCGCATTCCGGGGCGCCGGGCCTGGCGATCAGCGCCGAGTGCGACAGCGAGTCGGCGACGCCGGGCGACACATTGACCTGTCGGGTGAGGGTGTCGAATACCGGCGGAACCGATCTGACCGGCCTGTTCCTGTTGCACTACCCGTACGAGACGGATCGACCCACCGAGAACTACGCGGGCAATCCGCAGCTGCGCGTGGGCAACCTGGCGATGCACGAATCGCTGATCGTTGTCACGACCTACGTCGTAGCCGACGACGATCTCCCCGGACCGCTGGTTCAGTCCTTTGGCGCTGACAGCGATCAGACGCATGAGGCGTGGGCATACGTCGCCACCCCGCTGGTTGTGCCGCCCCCGCCGTCGCCTACCCCGGAACCGGCGCCTGTCCTGCGCAGTGCAACCGTGGCCGAATTGCAAGCCAATGCGGAGGCATTCGAGTACTCGGTCGGCACGCCGGGCGGGAGCGTCACCTACTCCACCATCGGCGGTCCCCTGACTCTGAATCTGGCCCTGGCCAACGAGTCGTCGTCATCCGGCATCCTCGGGTATCTCTTCGAGGGCCTCACCGAAATCTCCTGGCTGAACAATCAAGTCGAGCCGAGCCTGGCGGAGTCCTGGGAGCACTCGGACGACGGATTGACCTGGACCTTCCACCTGCGTCAGGACGTGACCTGGCACGACGGCCAGCCCTTCACTGCTCACGATGTGGACTTCACATTCAACCGGATCATCTACAACGACGACATCCCGACCAGTGATCGCGCGTCCTTCACGTTCCGCGTCTTCGACGACGAGACCGCCGAGTGGCGCGAAGAGCGGATGACCGTCAGCACGATTGACGACTACACCGTCCAGTTCGCGCTGCCGGTGCCATTCGCTCCATTCCTGCGTTCCATGACCAACGCCATCTATCCGAGGCACATCCTCGAGCCGCACGTGGACGACGGAACCTTCAACTCGACCTGGGGCATCGACACAGATCCGACCGAGATCATCGGCACGGGTCCCTTCACCATCGAGACCCTCGTACCCGACGAGCGCATCCTCCTGCGGCGCTACCCGAACTACTGGCTCAAGGACGGTGCCGGAAACCGGCTGCCCTACCTGGAGCAGGTCAGGTACCTCATCGTCCCGGACTTCGACGCCGAACTCATGAAGTTTCAGGCAGGCGAGACTGATGCCCACGGCGTCTTGGGTGAGGAGTTCGCGGCCCTGAATCCGCTGCAGCAGGCAGGGAACTTCACGATCTACAGCCGCGGTCCTTCATTCGGAGCGACGTTCCTGGCCTTCAACATGAACCCGGGCAGCGACGCGGAAACCGGCGAGCCGTACCTGGCGCCCGAGAAGCTGCGGTGGTTCGAGAACACCCGATTCCGTCAGGCAGTCGCGCACGCGGTCGACAAGGCCGCCATCATCAGCGACGTGCAATACGGACTCGGCTACCCGCAGTGGTCCTTCATCGGCCCGGCCGCGGGCGACTTCCATAATCCGAATGTCCAGCAGTACGAGTACGACATCGAGAAGGCCAACGCCATCCTGGACGGTCTCGGCTGGGTGGACAGTGACGGCGATGGAATCCGTGAAGACTACGCCGGCAACAACATCCGGTTCACGCTGTCGACCAACTCGCGCAACAGCGTGCGCCTGCAGATCCTGCAGATCATCCAAGCTGGGCTGGTGCAGATCGGTATTCAGGGAGACATCGAGGAAGTCGAGTTTGGCGTCCTCGTTGACCAACTCACCGACTCCTATGACTGGGAAACGATCCTGATCGGCTTCGGCAGCGGATCCGAGCCGCACTTCAGCATCGCGTTCTGGCACAGCAGCGAGTCGCTACACCTGTGGAACCCGAATCAATCCGAACCGGCCACGACCTGGGAAGCCGAAATCGACTCCCGCTTCATCCGCGCCAGCCAGGAGCTGGACCACGAGCAGCGGGTTCGGCATTACCACGAGGCACAGGAAATCGCGGCCGATCACGCGCCGGTTGTCTACACCACGCATTCCGAGCGGCTCACCGCGGTCCGCAACGTATTCGGAAATCTCACGCCTACCCTGTTCGGGCTCTGGGACATCCGCTACGTCTACCGCACGGATCTCTAGTCTGGCGACCGTTGACGCCGGCAGTACGGTGCTGGTGGTCCTCAACGGCGATATCGATCCCGCGTTTCTGGCGCGGCAATTGGCGATGGCGGACCGTGTCATCGCCGCCGACGGCGGGGCGCGAGCCGTCACGGCGGCGGGCGGCATCTGCAACGTCATCGTGGGCGACGGCGACTCGCTGGGTGAGGACGGGTTTGCCCGTGCGCGAGAGGCCAATCCAAACGTGGAGGTGCGCCGTTTCCCCACGGCCAAGGACGCCACCGACGCTGAGTTGGCCATACAGACCGCGCTTGAAGTCAATCCGAAGCGCATCGTGGTCGTCGGAGCGTTTGGCGGGGCCCGGCTCGACCACGAACTGGCCACCGTGATGCTGCTGGCCAATGAGCGCTGGCGCGACCGCGAGGTGCTGCTGGCTGACGGGCGACGAGACGTGCGGCTGGTGACCGATCAGGCCGAAATCCGCGGCTGTGCAGGCGACATCGTCACGCTGCTGGCCGTGGGTGGGCCGGTAGGGAACATTAGCTCCCGCGGACTCAGCTACGAGCTTGGCGGCCGCAGCCTCGAGGTCGGGACCAGCCTGGGCGTGAGCAACGAGCTGACCGGGTCCACGGCCACGCTGGAAGTCGGATCGGGCATGCTGCTGCTCGTGCATGAGCACGGCGCGGGCCGCGATTGACACGCTGATTCGCGCGTGCGAGCGTTAGATGCGCTAGTTCACGGCTCGCACTAGGGCGGGCCCTACAACTGAATACTCGGGGAGCCGGGGGGGCAAGCCCGGCTGAGAAGGTGACCGGAGTCGTCACCGACCCGTGGAACCTGATCTGGGTAATGCCAGCGTAGGGAACAGGCTCGGCCATATCCGCAGGTTGCACGGCAACCCGCGGATTTCTTTACGTCTGGGGGATGGCGATGCCACGAGCAACGCTCGCGATTCAAGTCCAGTCGCTGGACGGCTGCGACGACCTGGAGCCGATCAACGCCGCAATCGAGTTGATCCAGGCAGCAGGATTCGAGTATGAGGTCGGGTCCTTGGAGACCACAATTGAAGGCAACGACGCCGGCCAACTGATGCAGGTGGCGATTGATGCCCACCGCGCGGCCATCGCCAAGGGCGCTGACGCGATTCAGAGCAACATCCGTCTGCTGGAACGGCCCTCCGGGCTGGACACGATGCGTGAACGCGTCGCTCCCTACCGGAAGCAACCCGCGGGATGAATTCCCGCCGCTTGGTGCGGCTCACTCCTGCGCTGGCTGTGGTCGCGGCGTTGATCGCTCTTTGGGAGCTCGTGACCCGGCTGGCCGCGGTGCCCGAGTGGCTGCTGCCGGGTCCGTCGGCAATCGCGGTGGAGTTCATCGAGTCGCTCCCGCAACTTGGGCCGCATACGGTGCGCACGCTGCTGGAGGCGGTGATTGGCTATGGCGCGGCCCTGCTGCTGGCCTTCGCGGTGGCCGCGCTGATTGACCAGTCGGGCCTGGCGCGGCGCGCGCTTTCGCCGCTCTTGGTGACGTCGCAAACGATCCCGATATTCGCGCTGGCACCGTTGCTGGCGATCTGGTTCGGGTTTGGGATCACGCCCAAAATCCTGATCGTGGCGCTGGCCTGCTTCTTTCCCATCGCGGTCAGCCTGGCCGGCGGTCTGCGAAACGCCGACCCGGACATGCAGGCCCTCGTGCGCTCGATGGGTGCCAACCGGCGGCAGGTATTTAGCAAGGTCAAGCTGCCCTCTGCCATTCCGGCACTGCTGAGCGGCATGAAAATCGCAGCCAGCTACAGCGTGATCGCGGCCGTGATCGGCGAGTGGGTCGGCGCGAGCCAGGGACTGGGCCTGTACATGCTGCGCGCGTCCAGTTCGTTTCAGACGGCGCGCGTGTTCGCGGTGATTGCGGTGATTGCGGTTCTGAGTGTGGTGTTGTTCCTGGCGGTCGATGTTGTTGGGCGCTGGATCGCGCCCTGGATATACGTGCGTACGGAGGAGGCCAAGACATGAGACTCACACGACGGCGCGCCCTGGGCGCGCTTGGCGCCGCAGCCGCCATTCCGCTGCTGAGCGCCTGCGGCGAAGAGTCGTCCGGTCCGGCGAGCGTGACGGTCATGCTCGACTGGGTGCCGAACACCAACCACACCGGACTCTACGTGGCGCAGGAAAAGGGCTACTTCGCGGAGGAAGAGCTGGATGTCACGATCGTGGAACCGGGCACGGCCGGCGTTGAGGCCGCCGTGGGTTCAGGCGCGGCCAGCTTTGGCGTCAGCTATCAGGAAGCCGTGACGCTGGCGCGCGTGGAGGACGTCCCGGTGGTCTCCGTCGCGGCCGTGATCCAGCACAACACCTCCGGCTTCGCCTCGCCCGTGGACCGGCGCATCCGCCGCCCGCGCGACTTCGAGGGCAAGAAGTACGGCGCGTTCGGTTCGGACGTCGAGCGCCAGGTGCTCACCTCACTGATGGAGTGCGACGGCGGCGACGTGAACGCGATTGAATTCGTGGACATCGGTTTCACCGACCCGTTCGTGGCCTGGGAGCGCGGCGACGTGGACTTCGTCTGGATCTTCGAAGGCTGGACGGGCGTCGAGGCGCAGCTACGCGGGGTCGAGTTGAATTTCGTGCGGATGACTGACCTGGGCTGCGTGCCGGACTACTACACGCCGGTCATGGTCACCAGCGAACAGCTGATTGCCGACCGACCCGACGTCGTACAGCGCTGGACGCGCGCGCTGGCGCGCGGCTACGAGTACGCCATCAAATATCCCGAGGACGCGGCTGAAATCTTGATCTCGAGCGCTGAGGGCATCAACGCGGATCTGGTACGTCTGAGCCAGCCGTGGCTGAGCGAGCGCTACGCGGAGGACGCCGATCGCTGGGGCGACCAGTCGCAGGCGGTCTGGGACGCCTATTCGCGCTGGATGGTGGAGCGCGGCCTGCAGTCCCGCGTGATCAACACGGCGGACGCCATGGACAACAGCTTCATCCGGAACAGCTAAGCGCATATGGCCGCCGTCGGACCGCCGGTCTTGCGGCTGTCCGGCGTGTCCAAGACCTACGCGGCGGACGGATCTCGACCGGTTCAGGCCTTGCGCGACGTCAGCCTGGAGGTTGGTCCTGGCGAATTCGTCTCGCTGGTCGGTCCCAGCGGCTGTGGCAAGAGCACGCTGCTGGGACTGATCGCTGGCCTGGAGGAGCCGACCAACGGCGACATCGAAGTCGCGGCTGAGGCGGAAGGCACGCCCGGCAAGGTGGCCTATATGCCGCAGCGCGACCTCCTGCTCCCCTGGCGTTCGCTGCTGGATAACGTGACGCTGGGAGCCGAGGTAGGTGGCGGCGACCGCGCGGCGGCGCGCGAGCGCGCCCAGAAACTCCTACCGGCCTTTGGACTCAAGGGGTTCGCCGACGCGTTGCCGCACACGCTCTCCGGCGGCATGCGGCAACGCGCGGCATTGCTGCGCACGGTCCTGCTCGACCGGCCGATCCTGCTTCTGGATGAACCCTTTGGGGCGCTGGACGCGCTCACCCGCGCGGCGCTACAGGAATGGCTGCTCGGTATCTGGGAGCGGCTGAAGGCCGCCGTGCTCTTCGTCACCCACGACGTCGAGGAAGCCCTGTGGCTTTCCGACCGCGTCTACGTGATGACCCGACGCCCGGGCAGCATTCAGCTCGATCTGCCCGTTGGTCTACCCAGGCCCCGGACGCGGCATGTGCGTGGCACGGTGGAGTTCGCGGCGCTCAAGCAACGCTTGCTGGACGCATTGTTGGCTGACACTGCTTAGCTTCAAGTTGGCATCATGGCCGGCACCCGGACCGACGGAGGCGGAGCCATGGAACCCAACCCGCTGATCGGAGCCTGGCGACTCGTAACCTACGAGGCCCATTCGGGGAACGAGGTTTCGTACCCGTTGGGTGAGGACGCGTCGGGCTACATCATGTACACGCCCGACGGCTACATGTCGGTCCTCATCATGGCCGCCGGCCGGACAGACTTCGCGTCGGATGACATTTTGGGTGGCTCCGACGACGAAAAGCTGGAGGCGGCAAGCACTTTCATCGCCTATTGCGGCCGGTATGAATTCCTGGGAGACCGGGTTATTCACATAATTGAGACGGCCTTTTATCCCAACCGCGTTGGCACCGAGCAGGTTCGATACGTTCAGCAGGACGGTGACCAACTGATCTTGACGACCCCGCCCATGGCGCTGGCTGGGAAGTCGCGGTCAGGGCGACTCCTCTGGGAACGGGCGGCGCCATCAAGTCCGCAGATTTGACGCGGAGGCTCCAGCCCGACACGGTGTAACCGAGGCTTGGCATGATGGCGGGGCCAGGCGTTGCGGAGCTTGCCGTCATGACGCGCAACCCCTCACGTGATCTCGCCGAGTTTGCCGCCGCGGTATCCCCGCACGCTCTGCAGCCGGTGGTCGAGGCGCGGGCGCGCGGCCTCCTGCTCGACTACCTGGGCGTGCTGATCGGCGGCAGCGCCCTGCCCGTGGGCGCGCGCGCGGCGGCGTACGCCCAACAGGCCGGTGACGGCGAAGCCTCCGTCCAATTGCGCGGTCGAGCACCGGCCCCGCTGGCCGCCCTGGCTAACGGGATGACGGCCCACGCGCTGGAGCTTGACGACGTCACCAACGTGTCCTCACTGCATCCAGGCGTTGTCGTGTGGCCCGCCGCCATGGCGGCCGTGGAACGCGACGGAGGCACGCTCGCCAATCTCCTTTCCGCCGGTGTTGCCGGCTACGAAGTGACCATGCGGGTCGGCGACGCGCTCAACGCGCCCGCAACCTACGCGCGCGGGTTTCATCCAACCGGGGTGGCGGGAGCCCTGGGCGCTGCCGTCGCGGCCGCGCACGCAATTGGTCTTGACGCCGGAGGCATGCTTAAGGCCCTGGGGCTGGCCGGCGGGATGGCCGCGGGATCGATGGCGTACGTCCAAAACGGCAGTGACGGCAAGCGCCTCAACGCGGGCTGGGCCGCGCACGCCGGCATCGTGGCCGCCGACCTGGCCGCCGCCGGGGTACCCGGCCCGATCGACGCGCTGACCGGGACGTACGGGCTGCTGGAGGCCTACAGCGACGATCCGCGACCCGAGGCCCTGGGCCCGCTCGACTCCGACCGTCCCGCGCTGTTGGACGTGGCGATCAAGCCCTACGCCTGCTGCCGCTACATCCACCCGGTGATCGATGCCTGCCGCGAACTACGCGCCAGTAACGGATACCAGCCGGGCGATCTGCGCCGTGTGACCGTGAGCGTGCTGCCCGGCGGAGGGCCCATCGTCGCCCGCCCGGCCGAGCCCAAGCGGCGTCCGTCCAACCGTGTGGACGCGCAGTTCAGCGTCTACTACGTGGCGGCCCAGGCCCTGGTGCATGGTCCGCCCACGCCCGACCGCTTCGGCGAGCCGCATCTCAGGGACGCTGAGGTGCTGCGTATGGCGGACCGCATCGAAGTTACCAGCAACGCAGCGCTGGACGCAGCCTATCCGCAGCGCTGGGGCTGTGAGGTGAGCGCCGAATTCGCCGGGGGCGACGTGCGGACGGTCCTCGTCGAAGACCCGAGGGGCGACGCCAGGCGTCCGCTCAGCAACGCGGAGCTCGAGGCCAAGTTCCGGAACGCCTCGGAGCCGGTTGATCGGAACCTTGCGGCTGCGGCGCTGAACGGCGTTCTGCGCGCGGACCTGGACACGCTCCTGGTCGACCTGGTCGAGACGGCTCAACTCGTATAGAAACGAGGGGGCGCGCTGGCGCTAGAATGTGGGCTAAGAGTCTCCATCTTGGAGATGCGTCCGGGGTAGCCATGAGTTCCAACGGATCTGTCAGTAAGAACACGGAAACTGTAAAGCGCGGCTTGGCGCAAATGCTCAAGGGCGGCGTCATCATGGATGTCGTCACGGCCGAGCAGGCCCGCATCGCCGAAGACGCGGGCGCCGCCGCCGTAATGGCGTTGGAGCGCGTCCCGGCTGATATCCGCGTCCAGGGCGGCGTGGCGCGCATGGCCGACCCGGAGAAGATCGTGGAGATTCAGGCTGCGGTCACCATTCCGGTGATGGCCAAGTGCCGCATCGGTCACTTCGTGGAAGCCGAGGTGCTGCAATCGCTCGGTGTCGACTACATCGACGAGTCGGAAGTCCTCACCCCCGCCGACGAGGAGCACCACGTGGCCAAGGCCGCGTTCGACGTGCCGTTCGTTTGCGGCTGCCGGAACCTGGGCGAGGCGCTGCGGCGCCTCGGCGAGGGCGCTGCGATGATTCGCACCAAGGGCGAGGCGGGGACCGGTGACGTCGTTGAGGCCGTGCGCCACATGCGCCGGGTGATAGGCGAGATTCGCCTAGTCCAGAACATGCGCTCCGACGAACTCTTCGCGTTTGCAAAGACGATTCAGGCGCCGCTCAACCTGGTGGAGGAAGCCGCCGAGCTCGGCCGCGTGCCGGTAGTAAACTTCGCCGCCGGCGGAATCGCCACCCCCGCCGACGCCGCGTTGATGATGCGACTGGGCGCGGATGGCAACTTTGTGGGCAGCGGGATCTTCAAGTCCGGGGATCCGGCGCAACGCGCCCGCGCGATCGTGGAGGCCACTACGAACTTCGAGGACTCGGCGCTCATCGCCGAGGTCTCGCGAAATCTCGGTGAGCCGATGGTTGGGATTGCCAACAGCTCGCTCCAGCCCGAGGAGATGCTTGCCGGTCGCGGGTGGTAGCGGCGCGAGGTGCGCGTGAGCATTCGCATTGGAGTCCTCGCACTTCAGGGCGATTTCGCCGAGCATGGCCACATGCTCAGCAGGCTTGACGTTGAACCCGTGGAAGTCAGGCAGCCGTCCGACATGGACGGAATCGACGGGCTGATCATTCCCGGAGGCGAGAGCACCACCATTGGCAAGCTGATGGTGCGGTACGGATTCCAGGAGCCGATCCGGGGTCTGGCGAAGGCTGGAAAGCCGCTGTGGGGCACCTGCGCCGGACTGATTCTCATGGCGCGGGACGTCGGGCGGCGACAGCCGGTGTTGAACCTACTTGACATAACAGTCGAGCGGAATGCCTTCGGCCGTCAGACCGATAGCTTTGAAACCGATCTGGAGATCGAGGGCCTGTCTGGCGGCCCCTTCCCTGCGGTGTTCATTCGCGCGCCGGTCGTGCGAGCCGTCGGCCCGGGTGTGCAAGTGCTGAGTCGGCTGAACGATGGGGCCATCGTGGCCGTGCGCCGCGGCCGTCTGTTTGGAACCGCCTTTCATCCCGAGCTCACGGGGGATACGCGGCTGCACGCCAGCTTCGTCGAGACGGCCCGGCACGCGTGACGCCGCGCGTCTCCCGGCTTCGCCCCTGGCACGCGCCGGCGCTGGCGCGCAATTTCATCCTCGCAACCGGTCCACGCGAAAACGTGGTGCCCGTGGCCGGACCGACACTCCCGGCGTTCATGGCCCTGGCGGGCACGGTGCCTGGACTGGTTCCTCACGTCCAGGGGTATGCGACCTGGGCGGGTGACGACTTGGCGGGCTTTGCACTTGCCGAGTTTGTGCCCGACCGGCGTCGGGCCAACGTCTCCGTGCTGACCATCGCCTTGTCGGCTGACGATGCCGGACCGGACTCAATTGAACTGGCGGCCTGTACTGCCATGCTGGAGCGCCTGACGGTGGACGCCGCCGCGCGGGGCTACGTCAGCGTCTTCGCCCGCCTGCCTCGCGACAGCCGCTTTCGGGAGGTCTTTGAACGCCTGGGCTTCGTCGGCGCCGTCAGCGAGGACGTCTACACGCGCCGCCCGGGACCGATAGCCGACCCGGGATCGACCACCGGTCTGCGACCCGTGGAGCAGGCGGACGCGTGGGACATTTCGCAGCTTTATCGCACCATCACGCCTGCGGCGCTGCAGCTGGCGGAGTCGCCCGGCGGCGAACGACCAACGGTGCCGCGGCGCCGGTTTTCCCTGCTCGGCGGCGGGCGCGCACCCCAGGAGTTTGTTGTTGACGGCGAGCTCGGGCTCGATGGCTGGCTGCATGTGCACGCGGGTACCCGTGGCCGCCACACGGCGGCGCTGATGATTCATCCCCGTCGCGCCGACCTCACGCGCCAGCTGCTCCGCTTCGCGGTCTGGTCGCTCATGGATGCGGGCCGGCTGCCCATCCGGGTGGTCGTACACGCACACGAAGACTCGCTCCGCCGAGCCGTGGAGGCTGAGGGCTTTGCGAAGACTGACGAGCGCGAACTGCTGGTCAAGCACATGACCGTGCGAATCGCCGCTGAAGTACCGGCGCAAGCGCTCGACCGGGCGACGAGTTAGGCCAGCGTGGCGACCCCCGACTTACTCCAGCCGCCGAAGGCCGTTGATGCACCGCACATCCAGTCGGGAGATGACGACGAACTGATGGAGCTGGTGGCGGCCCTGCCGGCCAGGCTGCAGGACGACTTGCGCACGATGCCCGGCTGGACCGAGTTCGTAGAAATCGTGCTCGATCTGGGGCGGGTTCCCGAAATCCGGCTCAGCGACGGGTCCGAGCGGCTGCTGCCCTGGAGCGTGGATTCGGCGCACATTGCCGCGGTCGTGGAGGCCGTGGGCGAATTCACCTCGGACAATCGCGCCGGGGTTCCGGGAACGTTGCACCGCTTCTCGGCCATTCGCAATCGGTCGGGTCGGGTCGTCGGACTCACGGTGCGGCGCGGACGCGCCCTGTACGGCACCACGGCCATCGTTCGCGACATCTTGGCCGGCGACCGCAGCCTGCTGCTGCTGGGGCCGCCCGGCGTGGGTAAGACCACCATGCTGCGCGAGATGGCGCGCGTGCTGGCCAACGACCATGGCGCCCGGGTGGTCATTGTCGATACCTCGAACGAAATCGGCGGCGACGGCGACGTTCCCCACCCGGGCATCGGCCGCGCCCGGCGGATGCAGGTGGCCGCCCCGGACCGTCAGCACCGGGTGATGATCGAAGCGGTCGAGAATCACATGCCCGAGGTCATCGTGGTGGACGAGATCGGCACCGACCTGGAAGCCCAGGCGGCCCGCACGATCGCGGAACGCGGCGTGCGCCTCATCGCGACCGCCCACGGGCAGACCTTGGATAACGTGCTGCTCAACCCACTGCTCAGCGACCTGGTTGGCGGCGTCGAGTCCGTCACACTCAGCGACGATGAGGCCCGCCGCCGGCGTACGCAGAAGACCGTACTGGAGCGCCGGTCACCGCCCACGTTCGATACGTTGATCGAGTTGCACTCGCGCGATGCGTTTGTGATTCACAACAACGTCGCGGCCTCCGTGGACGCCATCCTGAGAGGCGGGGCCGTGCGAGCCGAGTCCCGAATGCGGCTGCCGGACGGTCGGGTACTTCGCGACACCAACGCGGAGGCTCGCGTAAGCGTTGAGGGCGCCTTGCCGGAGCCGCTGGAACCCGATGACACGCAGGAAGACGATGGGCGGCTGCATGTGTTCCCCTTCGGCGTCAGCCGCAGCCGCATGGAACACGCTGTCGCCAACAGCGCAACCGACATGGTCAGATTGGTGCGCCACCTGGCCCAGGCCGACGTGGTCGTCACGCTGCGCAGCTTCCACCGCAAGCGAGCTCGCGTCTTACGCGATGCCGAGGCCCGTGGCGTACCCGTCTACGTGCTGCGCAACAACACGGTGACGCAAATGGAGGCCTGCCTGGCTACGCTGCTGGACAACGAACGTCCGGAGGAGGCTGTGACCGAGCATCCGGCCAGGGCCCAAGCGAACGCGCGCGGCAACGGAGCGCCGCGCCAGCACTTGCGCACACCGCTGACTTCGAGGCCAAGGCTTCCATGATCGACGGGAAACCTGCCGGGCTCTTTGTTGTCTTCGAGGGCCCTGAGGGCAGCGGCAAGACCACGCAGGCGCAACTGCTGGGCGATGCGCTGCGGCAGCAGAGCCTTGACGTGGATCTGACCCGAGAACCTGGCGGAACCCCGCTGGGCGAACGGCTGCGTCGCCTGCTGCTGCAGGAGCAGGACATGCAGGCCGTGGATCCGCGCGTGCAGGCGCTGCTGATGTCGGCCGCCCGCTCGCAGCACGTCACGGAGCGAATCCGTCCGCATCTGGAACGCGGCGGGGTGGTGATTTGCGACCGGTTTTCCGCGTCCACGCGCGCCTACCAAGGGGGAGGATTCCGATTGCGCCGGCGCGATCTCGAAATCCTGACGTCGTTTGCCGTGCAGGGCGTCACGCCGGACCTGACGGTCTTACTGGATGTCGAGGTCGAGGCCGGGCTGAAGCGCAGCCTCAGTCACCGCAACACGGACTGGGAAAAGGCCGGCGGCATCAACTGGCATGGTTTGCCGTTCCACCGGCGCATACGCACTTCGTACCTGGACCAGGCGGCGGACGACCCCGACCATTGGCTGGTGCTGGACGGTCTTCAGCCCCCTGGGGACATCGCGGCCGAAATCCAGGGGCGTGCACAACCTGATGTCGACGCCCGTGAACTGCGCCGGGTAACGACTCCGGTCCAGCGGCTTCTGCCGCTCAGCATCGCGTAAGCTGCCCGCGCCGCGTCGGAAGCCCCGTGCCCGAATGGAAGCCCGTTGAAGCTTTTCTTTGGGATCGTGCAGGAACCGGACGCCGACGTGCTGGCCGACTCGCTCGTCTCCAGCGGATTTCGGTTCACGCGCGTGCCGACGGCGGGTGGTTTCCTGCGCGAGGGCAATACGACCTTCATCGTTGGCGTGGACGACGACCGTATTGGCGATCTGCTGGGGGTCGTCAGGCGTAACGCCACGACCCGCATGCAAATCGTGAGTCCCCTACAAACGGCGCAGGACCCTGGGGAGGCCCGTCTCCCGTTCCCGCTGGAGGTTCAGGTCGGCGGCGCCACGGTATTCATGTTCGATCTGGACCGGGTCGAGCAGATCTAGCCGGCGCGGAGATTTAGCGACAGGCGGCCAGCACCGGACGCATCCGCTCGACGGCACGTTCGAGGTTCTCGACCGAGTTGGCGAACGAAAGGCGCAGGGAATCGGCGCCGACCGTCCCGAAGGCGGTCCCGGCCAGCACGGCCACGCCCGCTTCGTTCAACAGCCGGTCGGCGATCGCATCGGTGCTGATGCGGAACCCGCTGAGTTGCGGGAACACGTAGAACGCGCCCGCCGGCCGCTGGCAGTCCACGCCCTCCAGGCTGTTGAGGCCGTCCACGATCACGTCGCGCCGACGCTGAAACTCGGCCACAAAGCCATCGACCGCGTCCTGGGGGCCGGTCAAGGCTTCGACTCCGGCCATCTGGATGAACGCGGCGGTGCAACTGGTGCAGTTGGTCTGCAACTGCGCCACGGCCTCGGCTAAGCCGGGGTTCATCACGCCGTAGCCCAACCGCCAGCCGGTCATGGCGTAGGTCTTGGAAAAGCCGTCCAGGATCAGGGTCTTGTCGGCCATGCCGGGACACGCTGCGATGGAGGCGTGCTCGACCTCGCCGTACATGATGCGTCCGTAAATCTCGTCGCTGAGGACATACAGCGGTCGGTCTTCGACCAGGTCGGCAATCGCGGCGATGTCCTCCGGTGGAAGCACGCCGCCTGTGGGGTTTTGGGGCGAGTTCAGGATCAGCAGCTTGGTGCGGTCGGAGAGCTGGGCCTTCAGTTCGTCCAGGTCCAGCCGGAACTGGTTCTCTGGCCGCAGGGCCAATGGCACCGGCGTGGCGCCAACGAACCGAATAACCGATTCATAGATCGGGAATCCCGGATCCGGGTACAAGACCTCATCGCCCGGGCCGCAGAGCGCCGTGATCCCGAAGTACATGATGGGCTTGGCGCCCGGCGTGATGACCACCTGATCGGGCGTGACGTCGATCCCGCGCGAGGCGGCCACGTCGGCGGCGATGGCCTCGCGAGCCTCGGGGACACCAGCCGACGGCACGTAGTGCGTGAATCCGTCGTCCAGCGCGCGCTTGGCAGCGGCCACAATGTTGGCCGGGGTGTCGAAGTCCGGCTCGCCGATCTCCAGGTGAATGATGTCGCGGCCTTCGCGTTCCAGGGCCTTGGCTCGAGCCAGCACGGAGAACGCCGTTTCGGTGCCGAGACGGCTCATGGCGCCGGCCAGATCGGGATGAGGCAAGGTGGTCATGGGTGCGGCAATTCGCTTCGGAGGTCAGACTGCGGCCACCTGAGGGCCGCCGAACAGATTCTATCGTGGCTGACTCTGACCGATGCGCACGGGCGTCGGTGCGCTGTATGCGCGACGCTGACGCGGACGCCGTGGCGCGTGTGCTGCGGTCCGCGTATCGACAACCCGACGCCGGGGCGGTCCCGGCAGGTCGCGGACCGAACCTCCCGCTAACCGGTGAGCGCCTGCGGACCTGGCGGCAGGCTGCGGCGGGTGCCTGGGTGGCCGAAGTTGGGGGCTACGGCCCGATTGGCGCCGTGTTTGCGGTGGTCGAGCCTGAGGTCGGCTGGCTGGCTGCCCTGGGCGTAGCGCCCGAGTTTCGAGGCGCGGGCGTGGGTGGGGCTCTAACGGATCGCGGGCTCGCATGTCTGGTCGCACGCCAGCGGCCGGTTGTTGGAATGGAAGCCGCGCCCACGGCCGTGGGCGCGGCTGCGCTGTATGCGCGCCGCGGCTATCGGGTTGCCGACCTAACGGTGCGGCTGCGCGGTCCCACGGTGGCGCTGGCCGCCCAGGCCGCCCAGGCCGGCCAGGACGCCTGGCGCGAAGCTACTTGCGACCACCTGGACAGCCTGTCGGAGAGCATTGCCCCGTCCTTCGCTGCCAGAGTCCGCGCACAGCCTCGTTCCCAGGACAGTTTCCTGCTGCACGCCCCGGGCGCCGTCCTGCTGTGCGATCCGGACCCGCTGCTACCAGCGACCGGGGGATCGCTCAACCTGCGTCTGAGCATCGCCAAAGAGCCGCACGTCGACATCTGTGAGACTGCCCTGGGCGCGGCCGCCCGCTCGGCGCTGGCTCGCGGCCTCACCGCGCTCGAAGTGGATCTGGCGCTGGCAGACGGCATGTTGCTACAGCGCCTTGCGAGATTGGGCCTCACGCCAATCGCGTCCACGGTCCGCCTCGTCAACGACCCCGACGCGTATGCCGCGTGGCGCCGACGCAACGGCCCGATTGCGCGCTGGTCGTTCTGACGGCTACCCGTCGACTTTGGCTGCGACGAAGATCATGCGGTCGCTATCGGGTTCAAATGGATCCAGTTGCGCGCTCCCGTACAACTCCGGTCTGTCGAAGCCGGCGGCTCGCAGCGCGTTTTCAACCTCGCCGCGTTGCAGGTAGCGCAGCCGGAACGACGCTATGCGCCGCCGAACGAGTCCTTCGTCGGTCAGGCAGTCGTAGTAGTGCGCGGTCTCAATAGTCTGAGCCACGGGGTCGATATTCCATGACACGAAGTGCGTCATTTCGGTGTCTCCCGGACCGGCAAACGTCGACTGCTGCCGCACCACACCGTCGCGCATCGCCAGCAGGTCGGGCGCCGGATTGATGATGTCGCAGGCCAGCAGTCCCCCGGGGCGCAGGGCGCGAGACGCCGCTACCAGCGTGTCGCGAACGTCGCCGACGGTTTGCAGGTGTAGCAGGGAGTTCAGCGCGCACAACACCAGGCCAAACGTGCGCCGGCTGCTGAACCGCCGCATGTCGCCGCGGGCGAATGTGATGGGAAGTTCGCGTCCGCGCACCTTGGCACACGCAATCGCCAGCATGGCCTCCGATGTGTCGAGGCCGTGGACCTCAAACCCGGCTTCGGCCAAGGCGATGGCGACGCGTCCCGAACCACAGCCCAGTTCCAGCACCGGCCCGCCGGCGCGAACCGCCAGCGCCTGGTACAGGTCCAGATCGTCGGTCCAACCGCGGTGTTCGGCCTCGTACAGATCGGCGATGCGCGCGTAGGGGTCGTTCGCCGCGGCGGCGTGCACTACCGGATGCGAACTCGGCGCAGCACGATGTCGGCCACGATCAGCGTAAAGATGACCAGCAGCAGCAGGCCAAAACTGGCCGTGCCGTTCAGCGCGCTGACCGCCATGGCGGCGACGCCCACGAACGCGAAGATGGCGTGCCGGGTGAGGGCCCAGATTGGCGGCGTCGCCGGCTTGGCGGCGGTCCCGCGCCTGAGCCAGTACTCGAAGGTCCACGTGGCCAACAGCGCGCCGAAGGCCATCGTGACCACGACCGCCAGCACGTTCGCGCCGTGCGCCGGGTTCGTGAAGACGAGCTGGAATCCCAGCAGGATCGGGCACGTCGCGGCGCCCAGCCCCATGGCCAACCAAAGCCAGCGGGTCGTGTCGATCCGCTCCCGCGGCGGTCTGGCTGACGGTTTGTAGCCGCGTGGTTCGGGTTCGCTGAGGTCCAGCGTCATTTGCAGTTGGTCGTCGGGATCGCCGTCATTGCGTGCGGCGGCGTCCAGCGCCCGGCGCGAGGAACGGCTCGAGGCGCCCTCGGCGGGCGTGTCGGTGGCCTTGGCATCTTGACGGTCGTCCCCTCGGCGGATTGGAACACGGCGTGCGGCGTCGGCTGTGATTCCGCGGGCTTCGGTTGAATCGCCCCCATGGACGTTGTCGTCGGCTGGCGCGCTAACAGTCGCGCGACCCCTGCGCGGTTGCGTCCGGCGCAGCCGGCGGGTTTCGCCGCCGGAAGCACGCTTGCCTGGAGCGCCGCGGTTGGCGTCTGTCGTAAGCACTATCCGGCCTCGCGTATTCCGCTGACCGCGTGGGCGGCGCTGGCCGTGTGCCCGTTGGTGAGCCGCGTCACACGGTGGAACCGTCCAAGGCTGGCCGCGAGCGACCGGCCTGTCGCAATCACTTGCGGATAGCGCTGCGCCGCCGCGCCCAGGCCGGCGGCGGCTGCGACGGCCTGCACGATCGCCCCGTCGTGATCTGACGGCGACTGTTCGAGCCAGAGGAAGGCCGGCAGGTCCGTCGCATCGAGGGGTGGGCCGGCGGCCGCGAAGGCCAGAGCCAGCGCCCGCTCTACCCGCTCGCGGGTCGGTCCGTCCAGGTCGCAAGGCGCGCGCCAGGTTCCGCCTGCCGGGTCCCACACCTCCAGGCCCAGGCCGTCGCGACTGCGCGCGTCCCAGAAACGGCCTGCGCTGGCGGCCGGCAGGATGGTCCGAAGTTCGCGTTCCACCGCAGCGGGCAGGCCCTCCAGCGAGGCATCCAGCGCGCCGGTCACAATGGTGTCGCCGATCTCGCGAATGCGGCGCGACCGCACGGCCTGATCCAGTCGCTTCTGAGCGTCGGTGGGATTGATGTCGGTGTGGTCCACCCCGGCCCGCAACTCCAGCGTCTGCACTCGGGTCTCGGTCCGGCGCACCGCGTCGCGCTCCTGGCGTAGGGACCGTCGGATCTGCTCGGCGTCGACCGGCTCCGTGTCCAGGTTCGGGATGGCGGCCCGCGCTTCAGCTGCGGTGGGATCGGCGTCGGCGTCGATCCCCAGGGCACGCAGCGCCGCCGCGAGATCGGTCGTGTGTCGACCGCTCGCGGCCTGGACGGTACGGCCGCGCAGACCGGCGGCCCGCGCCGCGGCGTGCGCCCGCTCGCTACCAAGCTGAGCAGCCACGGCCGCGAGCCGAGCTAACTGCACGGCGCGCGGGCGATCCTGCGCGTCCTCGGACTCAGCACTGCACTGACCGGCGATTTGGGTATCCAGCGCGGCCAGTTCGTCGTTGGCCCTGGTTTCGTCGCGTCTTGCCATCTGGCGCTGGAATTCCAAGTCCGCGCCGCCGGCCAGTCGCCGCCGCAGGTGCTGCGCCTCGCGCAACGTGTCGCGGCGGGCCTCTTCGATGGCGTCCCGCGACGTTCCAATGTTCAGTTCGGCGGCCAGTCGCTCGGCCGCTCGGTGCGCGTCGGCCGCTTTTTCCAGCTGCGTGCGCCGCTCGGCCGCGGCGGTAATCAATTGCTGCTCGGGATCGTCGCGGTTCAGCGCCGCCACGCGCGCTTCCAGACGTCGAACCTCTCGTGCTGCGTCGTCGGCGGCCTGGGCCGCAGTCTCCGCTGCAGCGTGAAGCTCCGCGGAGTCCGGCCGGTTGTCGCCGTCGACCATCTGGCGCAAGCGGGTCGCGGCGCTATCGCGCAGCACTACCGCCCGCTTCGCGTCTGCTGGAGTCTCCAGCCCCAGAGCCTCGAGCTGGCGCTCGACCCGGCTTCGGGCGGCCCGTGCCTGCTCGGCCGCTACTAGCATCCGGTCTTCCGTCTGCTGGAGTTCGTGGGCGACGACATCCAGGTCGCGCGCCAGGTCATCCGCGGTGTCGGTGCGGGCGCGTTCCGCCAGCGTCAGCCAGATTCCGGCCAGCGCGCTCATCAGCCCTACGGTCAGGCCCAGCGGGGTAAGCGGGGCGAACGTGAGAAGCCCCAGCACGCCCGCCGCCAGACCGGCGATGGCGCCGCCGGCCGCCAGTCGGCGCCAGCCCGCCCGCACGTGGGCGTCGCGGGCTCGGGCACGAACCGCCGTTTCCAGAGCATCCAGTTGGTCGTGCAGCGCCGCCGCTTCGGCCTTCGCGGCGTCCACGTCGCCGTCGGCCTGAGGCGCATGCTCCAGCCACTCGCGCCAGAGACGATGCGCCGTGGGCAGCTGCGTATCTTCGTTAACCCGGTCGCTCAGCGTTCGCGCGCGCTTCGCCTGAGCGGCCAGCCGCTCGGCCTTGCTATGGCTGGCCGACAGTTCCTGTCGGGCGCGTTCCAGGGTTGCCATGTCGTCGCCGACCGTCGTACTGGCGCGCCGCGCCTGCGCGGCGGCCGCGGCGGCCGCGTCGGCACGGCCGTATGCGGTCAGTCCACGTTCGAGGGCAGTCAGCCGTTGTTCGCTGGTTGCTAAGTCGGAGCGTACGTCGTTCAGCGCGGCCAGTTGCCGTTCGCTCTCGGCGCGCTTGGACTGCACGGTCCCGAAGCGCTTGAGGGCCGCGTCGCGATGGTCCAGCAGGTGCGCCAGCGCCAGGGTGCGTTCAGCTAGTTCGAGGTGTCGTTCAAATCCCTTGCCCAGGCTCGCCATCCGTAGTCGCTCGTCTTTGGCCTGGGCAACCAGCCGTTCGGCTTCTTCAAGCTGCTGAACCACGCGAGCGGCCCGGTCCCGCTTGCGCGTGTACTCCAGCCGCTGCACCTGGGCGGCGGCGGCGGCGTGCGCTTCCGCCGCGTTGGCCAGCGCAACGTGCAGCGAGGCCAGGCGTTCGGCTTCTTGCAGGTCTTGGCTGACCTCCACGCTGGCGGCCAGCACATTCATGCGCCGTGAACCGAGCCACGCGCGAAGCACATCGCGCAGGCGGCCGGCCACCGGTTCCAGGTTGCGTGGCGGCCAGATCAAGGCCGCCAGCGCGTCGCTGTCGGCGCCCAGCAACCGGTCAAGTTCGCGTTCAATCCGTTCCGCGCCCGTGATCGGAACCAGCCCGGAAGGACCACCGCGCGCCAGGGCCGTGGTGAGGCGCCCGTCGCGGGCGATTCGCCGCTCGATGGCATACGCCGCGCCGCCGGCGACGATTGACGCGCCCACCAGCGCGCCCTCCCGCTGACCGAATCCCGGCGCGACGTCGCCAAACAGCGCGCAGCGAAGAGCGGCGCTCAGCGTTGTCGCGGTCGCGGTCGGCGCCTCGATGAGATGGCGTCCGCGCGGGGCAAAGCCGATGTCCACGTCGTCGATATCGCCGACGTGGTAGGCAACCAGCCGCTCCAGGAAGATCACGCCACGGCCTTCGTCGGTTCACGGCGACGGGTGATCTCGACAACGCGCGCTCGGGCCTCGGCAACCATGTCCCGCTGGCTGTCATCGTCCGCGGCCGCGGCCAGCCGCTCGCTCACGCGCCGTGCATTGACCAGGAAGGACGGGCGCTCGGGTGCGCTGGTCTCGTTCTCCGTTTCGTCAACGACCAGCCGGTCGATGGCGAAGCGCAGCAAGCTGCCGGCCGTCGCGGCGCCTTCAATCAGCCCTGCTGGATCGACGTCATGCCAGACCGACCGCGATACCCGCCCGGTCAGGTCCACGTCCAGGATGGCGGCCGAGCCAAAGTGCGGCTCGATCATGCGCGCAACCTCGGCGCCCACATGCGGTGTGTCGACAACCAGCTGCGCGGGCCGCAGAGCTTCGGTCTCAACAAATGTGGGAGTCACGCCCGAGCCGGGATCGATGTCCAGCACCACGAAGCCGGGCTGCGTCTCGCGGTCCAGTGACGGACCCGCCCAACCGGTCTCGATCACTGGAACTTCGTCCAGACGATCAAACCCCGCATTGGGGGCCCAGGTATTGACGACGACGTCGACAATACCGGTCGGCGGTGTCGGTTCAGCGGCATTGCCCGCCGGCGCGTCGAGGGCGACGATCAGATCGGCCGCGTCCAGGTCTCCGCTCGCGCCGCCGGTTACCAGGGCAATCTGTTGGTTCGCGGCCGAAACGAGGATGGACGTTGGGCCTTGCGCGTCCAACACCGCGTCGATCAGCCCGACCTCGGCCAGAAAGCTCGTGCCGTTCGTGTCCTGGCCGGAGTGTTCGCCGGTCGCAATGACGGTGATGCCGGCGCGACGCGCGGACCCCAGCGGAGCCATCGCGGCGCGGACGTTTTCCAGCGACGGGAGAGGGTCGGCGAACAGCCCACCGCCGCAGATGAAGGCCTGACATCCGGCGCGCGCCGCCTGCTCCAGGACGCCCGCGAAGGCGCGATGGGTGAGGGTGCTGAAGAGTTCACGTTGGCATGGCGCCAGCGCCGCGGGCCACGCGCCGAGCTGAAACCCGGCAGCTACCGCGAGACGGGCACGCCCTTCAAGTGGGCGAACGATACGCACGGAAACAAGCTCATCCTTGCCTCCCGTGTCGCAGGCTGCACAATCCGCACGGCCTGACGGAAATGATGGTATCACCCCCCTGGTGCGTGGCCGCGGTCAGGCCTGGACCACCAAGCCGCGCGAAGTCCGAGTGCCTAAGCCGGCGCGAAGAGCGACGGCGTACGTCTCCCCACCCTGGGGCTCCATTTCGAACAGCGTCCGCGCCGGTGTCGTTTCCAGCCGGATGCCGCACCCGTCGTGCACGTAGCGGCGGGTGCCGTCTTCCACGACCAGCGTGTAGTCGCGCATCCGCCGATGCAGGTCGCTCAGCACCAGATCGACGACCGGGAACCTGAAACGCCAGGTGGCCACCAACTGGCGCGGAGTTCGCCCCGGCTCGAACCGCAGACCGGCGCGCGCCGCGAACACTTCGCGGTGCACCTGATGCCCCCAACTGATGAAGAGCCGCGCCTCGCGCGTCCGACGGCCCAGAACGTGGGCAGGGCCGTGCCGCAGCGTTTGCCGGGCCACTTCAAGAAGCACCTGATCCCGACCGCCGGCCGGGTGCCGCAGGGCGTAACAGTAGAGACGGCCCAGCTTGGCCATCGCCATCCGATCGGCAGACTTGCCTGGCACGGCGGCCTCCGCCGTCGCGTGGCCGCTGGCCGCTTCGAGGCGCAGCAGGGCGCGGAAATCATCGGGCAGTCGCGGCATCAGGCGCTCCTTTGCAGGCAACAGTCGCTTTATGAACGTTCCAGAGCCGAAGAACGCGACGGGTCATCCCAGCACGTCCTCGCGCCAGGCGTAGCGCTCCCTGTCCATGCGGGCGCTCGATCCCAACAGGGCGGCGTGCGTGATCACGGCGTCGCCAAAGCGCGCCCGAACCTCGTCCATCGCGGTTTCCAGCGGGCGCCGGTCGCGCTCGCTTACTGACCTCAGCGCAAGTTGCCGAGTTGCTTCCCCTTGAATGCCGGTCACGTGAACACCGACCAGCCGGTAGACGTCCCGGTCGCGCGCCTCGCGCAGCAGCAGATCCTGGGCGGCGCTGAAGATGTCCCGTGTCTGGTCGGTCGGCAGGTCCAGCGTGACCTGCCGCGTGATCGTTCGGAAGTCGGCGTAGCGCAGCTTTAGCGCGACCGTTCGTCCGGCCAGTCGCTTGGCGCGCAGGCGGCGCGCCACGTGATCGGCGAGTTGCCGCAGGTAACGCAGCACCAATTCGCGGTCGCTGGTGTCGCGGCTGAACGTCACCTCGTTGCCCACGGACTTGGCCGTGCGCTCGGCCTCCACGTCGCGGGAATCGATCCCGCGCGCCAGGGCGGCGGGCTTGCGCAACTCACGCATTCGTTCAGGGTCCCGGCCCGCCAGATCGCCGATCGTGCGGATGCCGCGGCCGGCCAGGCGGGCTTCGGTCTTTGGACCAACGCCCCAGATCATCCGCACTGAAAGCGGATCCAGGAACTCCTGTTCTTGGCCCGGCGGCACCAGTCGGCGCCCGTCGGGCTTGGCCAGCGTCGAGGCGATCTTCGCGACTGACTTGTTGGTGGCCACGCCAACCGAAATCGGCAACTCAACCGTCGCGCGAACCTCCGCCCGCACGTGTTCGGCAATTTCGTCCGGAGCGCCAAAGCGCCGCTCGCAGCCGGTCACGTCCAGAAATGCCTCGTCCAGCGACAACGGTTCCACCAGCGGCGTGCACGACCGGAATATCCGCATGACTTCAGTGGACACGTTGGAGTAGAGGCGCATGCGGCCCGGCACGAACACAGCCTGGGGGCAGCGCGTTGCGGCCTCCCGCAGCGGCATCGCCGCCCTGACTCCATACGCGCGGGCCTCGTAAGACGCAGCCGTCACGACACCCCGCGCATCCCTTGAACCGCCCACGATCACAGGGCGACCCCGCAGCGACGGCTGCTCGCGCTGCTCGACTGACGCATAGAACGCGTCCATGTCAGCGTGCATGATCACGCGCTGGCCGATCCAGGCGGCGGGCTGGCTGTGGCGAGTGGGAATCGCGACGGATGCTGTGGCCATGGCTAGATAGTACCGTACAAAAAACATACGGACAAATAACGAACACACGGGCTCGTCGCCGGCCGTCAGTGGTCAGGAAAGAGGCGGGCCTTCGCGCTTCACACGCCTGGAATCGCCGGGCGGGTGGAACGCTTCGCTAGATGCCGCTGCGCGCCTGGGCCAGTTCCTGGGCGCCCAGTTCGCCGTCGGCGTGTTCCAGGACACGCTGGAAAGCGGCCGTGGCCGCTCTGATGTCACCGGCCAGCTGGTGGGCGCGGGCCAGGGCGAAATTCCAACGGACCGAGGCGCGGTCCGGCCGGCTGGCCTCCAGACGGGCCAGGGCGCGCCGCGCCGCTGCCGACGACGGTTCTTCGGCTAGCTCGGCCAGCACAAGATCCGCGGTTACGGCGGCCGTGGGATTCAGCCGCTGGGCGTGATTCAGTGCTTCCAGGGCGCCGACCGAATCTCCGGCCTTTAGACGCGCTCGGCCCAGCGCCTGCCACACGGCTGCACCGTCAGCTCCCAGCTCGACGGCGCCTTCCAGGCAACGTGCTGCTGACGCATGGCGGCCGGCAGCGTCCAGCGCCGCCGCCACGTTGCGATAGAGACGCGGCCGCAGGTCGTCGTGCTCGGATTCTCCGGTCGCCGTGTCCAGCGCATGGTCAAAGGCTTCGCGCGCGGCGGCGCTGTTGCCTTCGGCGGCGTATCGAACCCCCAGGCTGGCCAGGTGCAGCGCCGACAGCCGGGCTGCCGGGCCGGGCGCGGCGGCATCGACCGCCAGCAGCGCACATTGAGCGGCGGCGTCAACGGCGCCCGCCGCCACCAGGTCCGCTATGTCGTCGCGGCGATCCTGGATGTGAGGCACGGCACGCGCCGCCTCAGAGCCGCCGCATGATCGAGGTCACCCGTCCTTGGACCCGGACGTCGTTGGCGTAGATCGGCGCCATTTCGGCGTTGGCCGGTTGCAGGCGGACGCGGTCGTCCTCGCGGAAGATTCGCTTAAGCGTAACGGTGCCGTCATCGAGCATGGCCACACCGATCTCCCCGTCGCGAATCGTTTCGACCCGTTCCACGATCACGATGTCGCCGTCGCAGATGTGATCGTCGATCATGCTGTCGCCGCGTACCCGCAGAGCGTAGGCCCTGCCGTCGGGCGACACGTCGGGTGTGACGGCAATAGTGTCCAGCCGCTCCTCATAGGCGTCGATCGGGGCGCCGGCGGCAATCTCGCCCACGATGGGCACGTTCACCACCCCGCCTGGCATCCCGCCGCTGAGGATCTCGATGCCGTGGGACTGGCCGGATCGCCGGATATAACCCTTGCGCTCCAGCACTTCCAGGTGCTGTTGCACCGTGGCGGGCGCCAGCCCCAGGACGGCGCCGATCTCGCGCACGCTGGGCGTGTAGCCCTCGTCCTGTACGAACCGCTCAATGGTCTGCAACACACGATGCTGGCGCTGTGTCAGCGGATCGCCCACCGAGAGCCGTCCTTACATGCATCTCGGGCGTCACGGAACACACAGCCCTTGCCATGCGCCGGGCCTGAGATCTCAGGCTGTCATCGCAATCTACCGGACAATAAGCGAACGGTCAAGCCGCGCGATTGACTAGAGATTCAGACAGGCTCGTGTTCAGGCGGCTTCGATGCGGATTGCCGTTCCCATGCGCACCCGACGCAGCGCGTCGACCGGCGGATCGCTGATGCGGCCCACAACGTTCACCGGGCTGGCGGCGCGCACTTCGTTGCCCTGGCTCGCCGGCGTGCGGCCGAAGAAAACGCAAAACGCCAGCCCGGGCGGCCAATAACCCAGGTCCCCAACCTCAACGACGTCCGAGGCGTCCGGCTCCTGGTCGGCCAGCACGCCGATATCGAAGTAGAACTCGTGTCCCCACGTGTTCACGGTGCGGGCGATCGGCAGCGCCTCCCAGATGGCGTCGGCCGTCGGGGTATCGAACAGCACGCCGTCCATCTCGATGTCGCCAACGGTGATAGTGATCGGTCGAGGCATTTGGGGGGCGGGCTGGAGGCTTAGCAGTCGGACCTTAGCAATCCCGCTGCCGCGAGACGATTGGTACCGCCAGGATTGCTCGGACTCCCACGGAACGGATCGGTATCCGCTCGCCCTGAGCCTGTCGAAGGAGGAACGGTCGCGGCGCAGGCTAGGCGATCTGCGCGGCCTTCTCGGCGTACTTCTGGACCGTGGTCGCAAACTCGGCGTGACTCCAGGTCAGGGGGCTCACGCTCAGCGGCGCGCCGCTGTAGGGGTGAACCTGCTCGGCCAGCGTGCCGCTCGGCAGGGCGCGGGCGGTCACCCAGGCCAGAATGTCGCGAGCGGGTTCCAGGTCGGCGGAGGTCGCGGCCAGCGCTACGTACCACTGCGCCAGCCAGAGCGTGCAAATGAACCAGGGGTTGCCTGGCACGGTCTGAATGTCACTGCTGACCTGGTGGTAGTAGTCGTTCTGGTAACGCGCCACGCCACCCACTTGGGTCTTCACCGTTAGCTCGTCGCGGACGCTCTCCATCGTGGACCGCACGCGCGAGTCGTCGGCGTCGAACATCCCGAAGCGCCAGACCCCGTGCACGCTGGCGTCGATATTCAGGTCCGGCGTCAGCGATCCGTCGTCGTTGACCTCCACGCGCCGGATGAAGCGGCGGTGCTCCTCGCTGTAGAGGTGCTTCAGGGCTGCCGTTCGGATTTCGGCCGCCGCCGTGCGATAGCGAGAGGCCGTCTCCAGCTCGCCAAACCCTTCCGCGAACTCCGCGGCGGCTTCCAGGCCTGCCCACACCGAGGCGACCGTAAAGGTGTGAATGCCCAGACGTTCTTCCCAGAGGTCCCATGAGGCTGCCGGCAGACCGCTTGGCTCGTGGCGATAGCGGACCAGGAAATCCGCTGCCCCCTTGATCAAGGGGGCATAGACGCCGCGGATGAACTCGGTGTCCTGAAACCGCTGGTTGTAGAGGCTCAGCGCCCACAGCACCAACGCGGTCTCGTCCTCTTGGATCGGCAGCACGCGCTGACGGTCGGCGTTCGCCCAGGGATGCCAGCTGCTGCCCGGCGAGCCGTCGGGGTGATATTTGTGCAGCATGAACCCGCCGGGCTGCAGGGCTCGGCGGCAGAACTGGAAAAAGCGCCCGGCCAGTTCGCGTTGGTTCGCCCCGATCAGTGCCTCCGCCACCAGCGCGCCGTCGCGCGGCCACATGTAGCTGTAGGTGTCCCGCCCGAACTGCAGGATGTCGCTATCGTTCGCGGCCACGATCGCGCCGCCGTCGTCGATCTGCGTGCGCACTACCAGCATGCTGCGGCGGTAAAGCCTCCGGCTGCGCGGCGCCAGCGGCCAAAGGTCCGTGGGGTCCCGCGTGATCCAGTACGACCAGTAGTCTCTGGTTCGCTGGATGAAGCTCTCGGGGGTGCGCGCTACAACCGTGTCGTTGTGATCCTTGGCCCGAAAGAAGTCGTCGGAAGCCACGATCCAGTAGTGGGCGGTGCCTTCCCCGCCGGCCTCCACCGTCACCCCCGCGGACCCCACGCTGTCCACCTGCCCCTGGGCAATGGCATTGGCCTCCAGACGCCCGTCTTCGGCGTCCAGCCAGGTGCCCTGCGAAGCGTCTTCGGACTTGCCCCCCACGCTGAACTCCTCGAACCCAACCCTGTCCCCAACCTGCGCGTTGCACAGGAACTGCACGTTGCGCTTGTAGTGCACGATGCCCTGTGTCCACGGGTCGAAATAGGCCGTGTCGCCGATTCCGTCGCGCTCCAGCCAGAAGTCGGCGTGGAAGTAGAGCGTGAACGTTCGTTCGCGGTCCACCAGGTTCTTCACGACGATCCGGCGCACGAAGATCGGACGGTCAAAGTCCACCGCGTCGGCGCAGACCAGCTCCACGCCCAGCCGCGGGTTCCGAAGCCGGACGTTGGTGACCAGCGTGTTGTCGGCGTAGTCCAGGTCGCGCGACCACTCGTCGTTGCTGATCCAGGAGAACTGACCGTCCACGCCGATGCCAAATCGGCAGGCACGCCCGCCGGTCTGGTTTTCCGAGCCGACCCGCGGGTAGTAGATGTCGCGCACGCGGTAGCGCGAGTCGAAATTAACGAGCAACGATCCGTTGCCCAGGGCAAGGTCGCGCGGCATGGCGTCAACTCCAGTGAATCCTGGCGCCGCACGCATTGTCGCAGTTGCGGGCCGGGGCGTGCCGCGTTGACACCGGTTTTGGCCGCTCCCTAAGCTCCCCGCACCGACCGCTCGCTGTTCTGGGAGTCGATTGCGTGGCCGCCCGACACAAGATCCTCATTACCGACTACGTCTGGCCCTCGACCAATCCCGAGCGGGAAGTCTTGGCCGAAGTCGATGCCGAGATCGTGGAATCCGACTCCGGTGACGAAGACCGCCTGACCGAACTGGCGGCGGACGTCACCGGCATCCTCACCTGCTTTGCCAAGGTCACCGAGCGAGTCGTACGGGCCTCGCCCCGCCTCCGGGTCGTGGGTCGCTACGGCGTCGGCACCGACAACATCGACGTGGATACCTGCACCGAGCTGGATGTTCCGGTGACCTACGTGCCCGACTACGGGTACGAGGAAGTGGCCGACCACGCCATGGCCTTGCTGATGGCGCAGGCCCGCGGCGTGGCCGTGCTGGACCGCAGCGTGCGCACCGGCCAGTGGACCAATCAGCCGGCCCGTCCCATGCACCGGATGCGCGGTCGGGTGCTCGGCATCCTGGGCTATGGACGCATCGGCTACGCCTTGGCGCAACGCGCCCTACCGCACGGGCTGCGGATCCTGGTCCACGATCCGTACATCACCGCCGACCGCGTGGCCGACATCGGAGCCGAACTGGTCGAAAAGGACCGCCTGGTGGCCGAATCCGACTTCATCTCGGTCCACGCCCCCCTCACCCCCGAGACGCGCCACACCATCGGCGAGCCCGAGTTGCGGGCCATGAAGCCAACCACCTACATCATCAACACCGCGCGCGGGCCCTTGATTGACGAATACGCCCTGGCGCGCGCCATTGACGAAGGCTGGATCGCCGGAGCCGGCATCGACGTCCTGGAGCAGGAGCCCCCGCCGCCCAACCACCCGTTGATCGGTCTGGAACGCGCCGTTGTAACCCCGCACGCGGCCTTCCTCTCGGAAGAGTCACTGCTGGAACTGGAGCGCCGGGCGGCCCTGTCCGTCGTCCGCGTCTTGCAGGGTCGAATGCCCGAATACGTCTGGAACCGCGAGGTCCTCGAACGGGTCAGCCTGACCGACGACTAAGGACGGCGCACCCGACTACGTCTCGATAAAGCTCCGGTAGAACCAGGCCAGTCCAAGCCCGATTGGCACCCCCCCCACAATTCCGACGATATCGACGCCGATGTCGCCGCTGAACGGCGCCATCGACGACGTCCCTTCCTCGGCCCCCTGCCAGACCCACCAGCGCGCCAGAAACCACCAGCCGGCGAAGCTTCCCAGCGCGATCGCCGCGTCCTGCCGTCGGACCCATGAGCGGCGTTGCTGCCTCACCATGCCTGGCTGAGCCACCGCGGTCCGGACTGGTCCCGCGCTGCGTGGCATCTGCACGGCGGCTGCTTCGGAGTCGGTGATCTCCGTCTCGACGATGCGCCGTGCCTCGGCGCCCGCCGGCGCGTTGCTCACGATCGCCAGCGCCGTCGGATAGCTCCGGTAGAAGTAGTAGCGAAAGACGAAGCTGAGCGGGAGTCCCGTGGCAATGCCCAGGCCAATCACCGCACCGGCCTGCGCGAATTGCTGGACTGCCAGCACGGCCAGCAGGAGCGCCCAGAGCGTCCCCTGGTGGATGAGGTACTGCTGATCGTTGGGCTGCACCTTGAACTGTTTGTGCATCATCTCCCGCCGCCAGCGCCAGCGCTCGATGACGCCCAAGCCGATTCCACCGAGGCATAGCAGCCCCGCCGTGGGGGCCGCCTTCAGAACCAGCAGGCCAAGCGCGGGAAGCGCGGTGGTCAGGAATCCGGCGATTGCGATGGCCAGCCAGGCGGCGGTGGCCTCGCGCAGACGCGTCCGATACTGGATGAACGCACGACCGGCTTCGTGCGGCGCGTAGCCGGCATTGACCAGTGCCCGCACCGCGGCTTGCGTGTGCTGCGGATCCTCGGGACGGCCCGGCCGCAGGCGCGTCAACACGTCAGGTGCCCGCCTGTTTTCGTGCGGCGCATAGGGCTGCGGCTCCACATCCCCGTCGAGGGACTCAAGTGCGGCAGGGCGAACAAAGCGTTCACCCCAAGCTTTGAATTGTTGACTGATCCATTGTCAGTTATTCGATTCCTAAACGCTACGCCGCCCGGATCCGCTGATCCACCGCGTTCCGAATCAGGGTCGGCAACACACGGCTGTCATGCACGATTTCTCCATGGCATGCGCGTACCGGCCGCCCGTCGATCCGCGGGGTGTAGGCGCGCTCGAACTCGGTCCGCACCACCCCCACTCCGAAGGCCAAGACCTTGGTCGCCTGGCCGCCCGCTCCGTTGCGGTTGCGTCGGTCAAGGTCCGACAGGACGCGCCGGAGTTGGGCCGGATCGCTGCTGATGCCGTCGGTAATCACGATTACGCTCTTCAGGCCGAGTTGCGGCTGAATGTGTGTCAGCGCGCGCCGCAGCGCCCCCGCGTCGTCGGTCTCCCGGTGATCCAGCGTGTACATGGCGCGGACAATCTGACTGTGATCACGCGGACGATAGGCCGCCTCCGAGGGAATGCCGGCCGCCGTCCAGACGCTCTGTTCGAAGCGCCAGTGGACCACAGCCTCCGTGCTGAAGCTCAACACGGCATAGGGGATGCGCAGCCGCTCGTGGATCTCAATGAAGATCACCGCCGCGTCCACCAGCCGGTCGAACTTCCGGGTCGGGAAGCCGCGCTGCACCATGCTGCCGCTGATGTCCAGCAGAATGGCGCTGGCGAAGTCCCGCTGCCGGTCTTCCCGCGCCACCCGGACCCCGCGTAGGAACGCCGAGGCCGGATCGGTAACCAGGCGCTCGGGATGCTCCAGATCGATCTCGCCGGTGTCGCCGCGCCGCTGCTTGCGCGGACGCCGCCATGGGTCCACCGCCCCGTGACGCCGCCGGTCCATGATCTCGGCCAGCCCGCGCCGGCGTCCGCTCCCGTGGATCGACTCCCGTATCAGCGGCTCCAACTTTCGCACCGCCGCCAGGTAGTCGAACGCTTCGTAATCGATCTGCGGTCCCCGCCCGCGCCGCAGGTAGGAAATCAAGCCCGGATGCCAGGACTCGCCGGTTGAACTGAGCACCCGGTCGCGGACTTGCTCGCGGCTGGGCCTCCGCCGCTGGCCCTGGGTGATGGATGATGGGAGACGGTCCGCCGGGGCCTGCGGTGCCCTGTCGCGCCGTCGGCTCTGCAAGGGCTGACTCCGTGCGTCCGGCGCATCCTGGTCACGCTCGGCCGGCTCATCTCGAGGCGCTCCGGAGTCCTCCGAACCGCTCCCGTTCATCGTCGGAGACGGCTCCGTTTCATCCGTTGGCGGCGAGACGCCCGGATCGCTCGTGTCCGGCGCTCTTGTCTTGGTACGGGCCTGCTCGGCTGCCTGCCGCCGCGCCTCGTGTTCCGCCGCGACCAGCGAGCGGTAGGCGGGCAGCACCTCGTCGCTGAGTTCCTCCAGCAGTGCCGAGACCTCCGCGCAGGCGGCCGCTCCCTGCACCGGCGCCAGCGTCGCCTCGAACGCTGCGGCGGCCGGCGGGTCCAGCACCGGCGCTGCGCGCGTCCCCGGCCATTGCCGTTCCGTCCAGGCGTGAATGTGCGCGTCCAGGAACTGGTGGTGCAGTGGTACGCCGCCGGTGTCTCGAATGTCCGACATGTCCGTCATTGGCTCCAGTTCCACCCCGCGGCCATACAGGCGCTGAAAGAGTCGACCGACGCCCGGGTAGCGCGCCATGTGCAGCCGATTGACGCGCATGTCGTTGACGACGTTCACCAGCAGCGCCAGCGCTGCGGCTGAAACCTCGGCGCTGACGTGATGCTCGATCCAGCGCGCCGTGGCCATTGCGCCGGCCTTGCCGGTAAAGCGGACCTCCGCTGCCTCGTGCCCCAACGCCGCCACCATCAGTTCGAGCGGCCATTCCGACAGCAGAGCGCGCGGATAGTCCACGACCCCTTGCGCCGGGCGGTAAGCCCACCACGGCCCGGCTTCCAGACGTACCGGCAGGTCGCTCAGGATCAGGTGGCCGGCTAGCTCGAATTGCTCGGTCGAAAGGTGGCGTTCGTCAGACCAGGCCATAGCCGGCCAGTGTCGCTTCCAGCACCGGACGAATGTCGTCGCTGGCCCCATCCAGCACGCCGCGCCGCAGCCATCGCACGAACGTGGACGCATCGTCGCCCGCCCGCGCGCTGGTCACCAATTCCGCCGTCGTCAGGCTTACGCGCTCGGCGGCGGCCCCGGCCAGGTCCGCCGGCACGTCGTTCAGCGGGTGGCGCGCGTCGCGATCCCAGGCGCCCGACAGAACCGCGCGACCTGTGCCTGCCAATTCCGCCGCGGCGTGCAGCAGGGCCGGATCAATCGTGGCGTCGGCAACGAATGCCAGGATTGCGGCCTCCTCGTCGAGCGGCGGATAGTCCATGCGGATCACCGCCCCGAAGCGGTTTTCCACCGCCTCGTTCAGCGGCTTCACGCCGGGACCCTCGGCGAACCCGGTGGCGATCAGGCGAAAGTCCGGATGCGCATGGACGACACGGCCATCCGGCAGCAGCAGCCGACCGCCTTTGTCGAACAGCCCGTTAATGATCGAATGCACGTCCGGGTATGCCAGGTTGTATTCGTTGACGATCACGAACAGCCCCTCGCTGGCGGCCTCCAGGAAGCCCTGAATCGACCATGAGGTCGCGCCGCCCACCAGCCGTCGCGCCGCCGTCAGGTCGGTCTTGCTGGTCTCGCCGGTCAGGCTGAACTCCACCGCCGGCAGCTTCCACAAGTGGGCCAGCGTGCGCGCCAGCGCCGACTTGCCGCAGCCGGTTGGACCGCGCAGGAACACCGGCCGACCGGCGATCAACGCGCCCTGCGTAAGCCGAAGCGCTCGCCAGCTTGAAGCTGTCAGGCACGGCAGGACGCTTGCGGTCGGCGGCACGTGCCCAAGCGACGTCGCCAGGTTCAGCCCGTACTCCGCCCGCAACGCCTGCCGCAATTCGTCCGCAGACGCGCCATTGACGCCGTTCGCGCTCTCGATCACCGGAGGACGGTCGGCCCGCGCGCGCAGACGCACTCGGCGCCCGTCAGTCAGATCCAGCGTTACTCCGGCCCCGTCAGGACTGGACTCGGAAGCTTCCACCGGATTCGGCGGCGGCAGCGCTACGGCCGCACCGGCGTCCGGCCGCTCGATGTCCAGCAGCGCCTGCCGCAATTCATCGGGATACGAAGTCGAGGCCACCGCGCGTCCCAGTGCCTGCCTGGTCGTCTCGGCCACCGGTTGCATTAGGTCGTCAGGCGCGATCGAAAGCACCGCCTGCGCCCCGACCTCGGCCAATGGCAGCCCCGTCGCGTGACCCAGCGCCAGCCAGTGAACCAACGAACGGGTCGAAATCCGGTCGCGCATCGCCCCGCCCAGCTCGGCGTGACCGCGCAGTTGACTGGCCACGCCCACCAATCGCTCTACGATTGACGGATTGGCGCGCAGGCCCAACGCCTCCGCCAACTCCAGCCGCCCAAATTCGTAGGCAACCGCGTCCGCTTCCTCGTCCGGCGGCAGGAATCCCATCGGAATGGCGCCAAGCCCCCAGCCGAATCGGCGCTGCAGCGCACGCCCAATCTCCGCGGCTCCCACGTAGTTCGGGTTGGCTGTGGCGAACACCCCGAACTGCTCGTGCACCTCGATTTGGATATTCCCAAGGTCCGTCCCCGAGATCACCAGCCGACCCGTGTCCATGGCTTGCGTCAGGGCGCTCACCAGGTCGGGCGGCAGCATGTTGATCTCGTTGATCAGCAGCTTGTGCCCGTGCAGCATCGCCTGCACCGCCGGACCCAGCGCCGCCACGGTGGATTGCCCCGCCTCGCCGCGCACGACTTCCGTTCGCTGGAAGAAATCCGCCAGCGTGGTGTCTCCGCTGAACGTCAGTTCCACGCACGGCTCGTTGGCCAAGTGGCAGTAAGTCTTGACCATCGTGGTCTTGCCGCAGCCGGTCGGTCCGGTCAGCAACACGAAGGTCCGCAGGTGCGGATTCGCCTCGATCTGCGCCATCCGCCGCAGGATTCCCGCCATTGAGGCGGTAATCCGTATAAACACCTCGTCCCGCGTGGGCACCAGCCGTGCCGCGTCCGGCGCCTCATCCCCGAACCCGCCCAGCTCCTCCCGAACCTCCGCCGGCACCGGCAGAAACCGATCCGCCCGCAAGTCCCGCCGCGCAAACCGCTCACCCAGAACCTCAACGTCCGAGCGCCCAAGCACGATATGTTCGCCAAACACCGCGCGGCCATCGCCGGCAGCGTCCGCTGCCGCGCCAGCACGGCCCACGGACTCATCCGACACGCCAAACAGGGATCTAAGAAAGCTCTGCATCACCGAATTCGCCCACCACGCGCCGCCCGCATTCTAGGCGTCCACCGCACCCGTCCTGCTTACGGCCCAGGGCCTTTGGACTTCGGAAGGTGTCAAACGCCGCCACCGCCCGCTCTCGTGAGTGTGATACGTTGAAGCCAATGCCCGACCCCGCCGGATCGTCGCCGCATGAGCGCCGAAGCGTGGACAATCATGGGCACGGGCGGGGCCCTGTTCGTTGGATTGGCTGGCTTGGCCATAGCGATATGGCGCAGCCTGGAATCTCGTCTTGAGCTTTTGGCCCAGCAGCATGCTGCCGCCTTGCGCGATCTACGCGCTGACCACGATGCCCGCTTCGACAGCATCAATACCCGCCTCGACAGGATGGACATACGCCTCGACAGGCTGGAGGCCCGGCAGTACGAAATGGTGCAGGCGCTGGTCCGCCTCGGTGAACCTGTACGTGATCCAGCCGCTGCTAAACCCACTCCATGACGCTCGAAACCGCCGACCTCCTAGCCATTGCCGGAATCGTGCTAACCCTGCTACTAGCTGCCATGGGAGGGACGCTAGCCTGGCTGAAGTCCGATATCCGAGACCTGCGCACCGAGACTCGGGCTGACATGCGCGACCTGCGGGCCGAGATTCGCGCCGTCGATGCAAAGGTTGACGCCTTGACTCAGGCCATTCTCGCAAGCGCGCTGGCCCGCGACCCGCTCCCCACCTCGTCTGAAACTGGCGCACCGGCGCCCGAAACCCAGCGCCAGCCCACGCCCGCCGGGTGAAAGGTCTGTGACTGGCCGGCCTTTCGCGTTTGCCTGACTCGTTCAACCTGTGCTTGACCCCGCCGCAGGGAAGGCGGTTCCGTGACGCTCGAAGCTGTCGACCTGCTGGCCATTGCCGGGATCGTCCTTGCGTCCGCGCTCGCGGTTATCGGCAGTGCCGTGGCTTGGCTGCGGTCAGACATCGCGCAGTTGGTCGACCGGCTGCGCGCCACCAGTGCGAAAGTGGACGCCTTGACCTGGGTTCTCCTGGCGGGCGCTCTGGCCCGCGGACCACTTGCAGCCCCGCCCGAGCGCACTGCGCGTCCGTCTGCGGGCGACGGATCAGCAGGCCCCACACCGATGGCAAAGCGCCCCACGATCCGTGCCTGACACGCAGCGGCTGGATAGCCTTCCTCAATAAGCGCTGATCTGATCCCTATCCTGGGAACGGTGATAGGCGCGGCCGGTGCATTGGCCGCCCTGATGGTGGCGCTGGCCGCCTGGTTGCGCGCCGACATCCGCGCCCTGGAAACCGACGTCCGTGCCGATATCCGCGCCCTCGATGGCCGCATAAACATCTTGGCCGAACGCATGACCGACCTCAGCGAGCGCGTCACCCGCCTCGAACTGCGACCTGACTAGAGAGCCGACGACCGCCGGCTACCCATCGTCCCTGGGCCTAGTCGGTCGGTCGTGCTGTGGCGACTTGACTCCCCACTATCCGACTAGAGAACCGCGTGAGACCAAGATCTGTCCCCGCGTTCCCGCGCACCGGTCGGTGCGAGCCTGCCCTTCTCCGCTTGATGTCGCGAAGTTGCTACCTTCAAGAAAAGCGCCCACCTGACTTCACGCCTCGACCCCACATGGAATTCTCCAGCGGTTTCGCTCTGACCGGACCTGAGCAACTCATGTGGGGTGCTGTGACGACCGGCAAGATGTGCAATCTCGGAGGTGGCGATCCAAGAACGCTGGCTTCGCCGGACGAATGGGGCCCGGAGAGGACCATCCGTGGGCATGTGCTGGCAGGACTCCTCATGCATGTTGGAGCTGGCGGGACGCCGTCAGCGCGGCAGGTAGTGGTCCAGGGTGCCCGCGTGACCGACGAGGTGAATATGAGTCACGCCGAGGTGGCCGTGGCGGCGCGGTTCGTGTGTTGTCTATTTGATGACGGCGTATTCCTTTGGCTCACACGCACTCGCACGATTCAATTCGAGACTTGCGTGTTGGATTCTGTCGACGCGGTAGGCGCATCTGTTGAAGGCTTCCTCGAGATCAAGCAGTCGAAAGTCCGACGCGCCGTATCTCTCGCTCATGCGGAGGTCAGCCATTCGGTCGATCTATCCGGATCAAGGATTTCTGGTAATAGCGGGCCAGCTCTCAACGCCGATGGGCTTGAAGTTGGCGGCAATGTGTTCCTCAACACGCCAAATGACGTCAGCAAGTTCGTTTGCAAATTATACGGCTTCCATGCCAAGGGTGAGGTGCGGCTCCCAGGCACGCGGATTGCTGGTCAGTTGGTCTGTTCCGGTGGACGGTTTGAGAACCCTGATGGAGTCGCCATCACTTTAGATCATGCGGAGATAGGTCGCGGAGTGTTCCTCAACAATTCATGCAACAAAGACAAACTCTTAGGCAAGTTCGACAGCTTCCATGCAACGGGCGAGGTGCGAATGCTCGGTGCGCGAATTGGCAGCGACCTAGACTGTTCTGGAGGACGATTTGAGAAGTCCAAGAATTGTTCGCTTGACTCTGACGTACGAAGTCCAATCGATCTAACAGCACGCGAAGTTATGAAGAGATCTGAGAGCTACGCGCTCAGGGCCGACGGGGCGAACATCAGAGGTCCTGTGAGTCTAGCCTCGGGGTTCCACGCCACAGGTGCAGTGTGGCTAGTAGGCGCGCAAATCGGCGGCGTTCTCAATTGCTCAGGTGGGCGCTTTGACAACGCAGCGGGCTACGCATTAGCTGTCGATGGAGCAGAGATTGGCGGCAGCGTGTTTCTTAGCACGCTCAATGGTGGTAACGGCCGCTTTTATTCTACTGGCACGGTATTTCTAATGGGTGCGCGCATCGCCGGCCAGGTGAACTGCGCTGGTGGACGGTTTGAAAACTCTGATGGCTGCGCACTCTCAGCAGAGAGCGCGCAGATCGGAGTCAGCGTGCTTTTGCGGGACGGCTTTTGTGCTACTGGCGAGGTCAAGTTGTCAGGTGCGCAAATCAGCGGTCAACTAAGTTGCTCCGGTGGGCGATTTGAAAGCTCCCGGTCCACGGCGCTGAACCTCCAGCACGTCCGGGCGGATTCGCTATGGCTGCGCGATGCCGGCCTCGAGACAGGCGGACTGATAGATTTGCTTGGCGCTCAAGTCTCACTATTGATTGACGATCCCGAGACGCTGGGTGAAAAGGGCGTCGCTCTGCATCTGGACGGATTTGTGTACGATCGAATTGCTCCAGACGCGCCTCGAGACGCTGCGACTCGCCTGCTGTGGCTGGAACGGCAGCCGAAGGGTTATCACCCACAGCCTTTCGATCAACTCGCTGCTGTGTTCCGGCGTAACGGACAGGACCAGGAGGCCAGGGACGTAGTGATCGCCAAGCGCCTCAAACAACGGACAGTTCTTCAGGGATGGTGGAGTAAGCGTTGGGACGAGTTCTTAGATATATCAGTGCTTTATGGCTGGCAGGCATGGCGACCGCTTGTCGTTGGATTCGTCCTCTTCCTCTATGTGTTCGGACTCTTGATCTGTGTACAAGATGCAGGTTTCCTCAACACTTCTGCGGACTCCGTTACTCCATACAACCCGTTCATCCACGCGCTTGATGTATTTGTTCCAATCGTTCACCTAGGCATCGAGTCGCGCTGGGGAATCGATACCGCCAGTGGCGGATCGCTTGCTTGGCTCGTGTTGGCCTACTTGTGGCTCTTGAAGCTGGTCGGCTGGGGGACGGTTACGCTCGCCCTAGCAGCGTTGACGGGAATCGTGAAGAGAGAGTGAGCGTCCGCCTCGCGCTAGTTCTCACGCGGCAAGTCACCCAACCCGCCTATAAACCTCCACCGTCCGCGCCGCGCACCGCGCCCAAGAGAACATCTTCACCGCTCTCTGCCGCCCATTCCGCCCCCAATACCGCATCCGCTCTGCAGCGCCCAGCGCCTCGTTGATTCCCCAGACAATGTCGGCGGAATCTGACCCGTTCACGTGCAGCCCGCATTGGTTCGGCCCGTTGTTGAGCACCTGCTCGCGGAAGCCAACGACCCCGCGCGCCCCCACCACCACCGGCTTGCCGCAGGCCATCGCTTCCAGGCACACGATCCCGAACGGCTCGTAAGTGGACGGCAGCACCACCAGGTCGGCGGCCGCGAAGTGGGCGATGCGCTCGGTCTCCGAAACCCACTCTGTGCGAAGCGTGACCGATTCCTCTACCCCCAGCTCCGCGACCAGCCCCCGAATCTCGTCGTCCTGATCGCCGGTGCCCAGGGACACCAGGCGCGCCTCTGGATGCTGCGCCAGCACCTGCGGCCAGGCCTCTATCAGCGGCCGCGCGCCCTTCACACCCGTTAGTCGGCCAATGAAGAACACCACCGGCGCGTCATCCGGCAGCCCGTAGCGCGCTCGCAGCGCCGGTCCGCCCGGCAGGTCCGGCGCGTACAGCTCCGTATCTACTCCGTTCCAGACCCCGTGCACGCGTTGCGGGTCCCAGCCGTGCGCAATCAGGTCCCGAACCATGGCGTGGCTCACGGTGATCGTGGCCGCCGCCGCCCTGCCGGCCGCTGTTTCCCACCGCGACACAATCGGCGAAGGCCCGCCCGGCTGGCGACCCCATTCGGCGCTATGCACGTGAAACACCATGGGCACGTCCAGGTGCTGCGCCAGCGTTAGCCCCGCCGGCGCCGCCAGCCAGTCGTGCACCGCGATCACGTCGAACGGGCGCCGTCCATGCTCGGCCCGCACTGCGTCCGCCCACAGGATGTTTGTTGAGTACAGCTCCCCAAAGAAAGCGCCCCAACCGGCCGCCTCCTGGTTGTAGACCCCGAAGTAGGTTGGACTGAGGTCCAGCGGCCGCGCCCAGTGCGTATCCGGCTGCTGCTCTGGCACTTCGCCGTCCCGCAACGCGGCGAACACCTGCACGTCGTGCCCCGCCGCCCGCAGTGCCGGGGCCATCGCCCCGGAGTACGTCCCCAGACCTCCAACGACGTGCGGCGGGTACTCCCAGACGAGCATGGCAATCCGCAACGTCGGCTATCCCTTGGATTCGTTGGCCATGCCGCCGCTGGCGATCAGGCGCACGCGTCCAGCGCCCGGCGCTGGTCGATTTCCAGTTCCCACCCGACTGATCCCGACAGTTCCGCGACACGCTCGGGCCGATCCGTCTTGGGAATCGCAATCACGCCGTCCTGCCCCACCAGCCAGTTCAGCATCACCTGCGCGGGCGTTCGCCCCGTGGCTCGACTGACATCTGCCAGCACGGCCGAGCCTCTGTGCCCGCCGAAGTCCGCCAACGCCAGCGGCGTATGCGCGATCACCGTGACCTTTGTCTCTCGGCATAGTTCGAGCACGTCCTCCGCCACGGCGCGGTCGAACAGGTTGTAGCGAATCTGGTTGGACACGATGGGATAGCGCTGCGCGGCGTCCTGCACCGCCTTCAGTTGATCGGCTGAGAAGTTGCTCACGCCGATAAACCTGATCAGCCCCTCGTCCACCAGCCGCTCCAGAGCGCCAATCGTCTCGCCAATCGGGATCGACGGGTTCGGCCCGTGGATCTGGTACAGGTCGATCACCTCTACGCCCAGCCGTCGCGCGCTGGCCCGGGCGTGCACAGGAACGTCGGCCGCAGCCAGGTTCCGCGGCGAGATCTTGGAGGCGATAAAGGTCTGATCCCAGCGCCCGGCAAGCTCGGCCCCCACCAGCAACTCGGCCTCCCCGGGCTCATCGCCCCGGGCGTTGTACGACTCCGCCGTGTCGATTAGCCGCAGACCTGCCGCCAGCCCTTTCACCAGCACGCCCCGCCCGCCGAAGTACCGGGCCGTTCCCAGGCCGATTTTCGGAACGGTTGTCTGTGTGGGTCCCAGGAATACGTCCTCCATGCCTGCCTCGCTAACTGATCGCGTCAATGAAGTTGATGTACACGCGCTGGTGCTCCCACAGCAACCGGTCCGCGCCCAGCCACATCCATTCGTTTGGCGTGAAATAGGCGGAAACGTCCGCTTCCGAGCCTTCCTTACCGACCCATTGCAGCCAGTGCAGGTTGTCGGACTGCAACAGCAGATGCGCCAGGTCGATGAGTTCCGGGTCCTGCGTCAACTGCGCGCTGCCGTACGCCGCCGTCATCAGCCGGAACACCGCCTGCTGCGCATGGTTGCCCAGGAAGAACTCCAGCCCCCCATGCTGCCCCGCCCAAGTGGCTGGGAACGGGGACAGTGGCAGATCGTGCGCCTCGCCTCCAAATGCCTCAACCGCCCCACTCGGCGTCAGGCAGCGCACCCCCCGCCGTTCCAGAGCATCCGGCAGCGCGTCCATGAACTCAAAAATGCCGGTGTCCACGTTGTGGTGCTCGCCAAACGTCTCGAAGTCCCACGCCAGCGTCACCAGGTCCCCGGGCGTTGCCGCAACCCAGTCGGCGTACCGGTCCGCCGTCAGCGGCCACCCGTCCCAGCTTTGGTTCGAGAACCGGTACCCGACGTCGTCGCTCAGGTCAAAGTGTCTTGCCAGCAGCGGCAGCCCGCCCCGTTCCTTGTAAAGGTGGGCCGCGCTCCGCCATTCCATGACCCAGGGTCGCCCGTCCACGAACCCGGCTTCGAAACCCGTTCGCGCCAGCGTCCGCGCAATGTCGGACGACATCAGCATCTCGGTCGTGTCCGCAGCCCGCGGACGCCGCCCGCAGACCTCGTGCAGCTCGGCGGCCGACCGCTCCATCCCCGCGGCAAACAGCGGCAGGTCCAGCAGCATGCTCACCGCGTGATACGGCTCGGTCGCCACCGGCTCGCAGTTTTCGTGCTGCAGCAAGGCCCTCAGTTCTTGCAGCAGGTCTGGGTCCCAGGCCTCGAACTGCGGCAGCGTGGACAGCGGGATTCCCAGCCCGAGCGTCAGGCCCCGATCCAGCAGGTCACGCCACAGCTTGATGGCCGGCCGGTAACACCAGCGCGCGACTTTCTCGAAGTAGAACCGATTCAACTCGTCGTCGAACAGTTGTGCCTCGATCGTCGCCGCGTCCGCGCCGCGCGGGATCGGCGCCGCCGGAATACGCACTCGACGCGGCTGGTGAATCAGCGTATAGATAACCAGGTTGTCGGCGATTGGATGGGCGCGATCGTGGGGGTGGGGCGGCCGGTTGGCGCTCCGCGAATGCTACCCGACGCCCACGCCCTGCCCGGCTGCCAGGTGGCTCATTCGGGTCAGGAAGATCGGCGTCACGGCTTCCCAGGTAAACAGCTCTGCCCCCCGGCGTGCGCCGGCCCGAATTGATGCATTGAGTACCGAGTCGTCCTTCAGCTGCAGCGCAAACCGAACAATCTCGTCCGGCTCCGCCGCGTCGTCCAGCACCACGCAGTTCTGCAGCGGGCGCGCGTAATCCTCGCCCGTGGACCCCACGTAGGCGATTCCGCCCGCAGCCATCGCTTCCAGCCCCACAAGCCCAAACGGCTCGTAGCCGCTGTTGGCCATCGTGCCGTCCGCCGCGCAATAGAACGCCGGCAGGATGTCGTCCGGCACAAAGAACCGAAGGTCCAGCACAGCCGCCTCCGGTGCGGCGCCCAGCGCCGTGGCAATGCCCGCGACCGAACGGTCCTCTGTCACCACCTCGGCCCGCTCCAGCCCTCGCCACACCATGTGTCGGTAGACCTCGTCGCCAAAGGCTTCGTAAGCGCCCGGCTTCATGACCAGGCGAGCGTCGAGACCCTGGGAGCGCAGCCTATGCACCGCCTCCACGGCTTCCAGCCAGCCCTTGTCGGGATCGGTCCGACCGATCTTGAAGAACCACAGGTCGCAGTCCAGCGCTCGTTGGAACGCCGCCACGGCGTCCGGGTCCACGGCTTCAAGTCGCTCCGATGGAACCCCGTTCGGAATCACCACCGGGTTGACCCCGCAGTCCCACATCTGATGCTTCACGTACTTTGAGACCGCCGCAAAGTCCGCCACGTAACCAATCCGGTCCCAGTTCATGCGGTGGAACGACATGTCGTTGTTAGCGTTCCAGACCAACACACAACTCTGGCGCAATCCGTTGAAGTGCAAAGAGTCGCTTAGTCGGGACAGCGCGTCGGCCGTGTGCCACTCCTCCGCCATCACCACCACCTGTCGGCCCTCGGCGACGGCCGGCGCCACAATGTCGAACGTCACGTGTGCCGGCACGGAACCCTGGTAGTCGTGAACCTTCTCGATTTCGGCCTCGTACACCCCGCCCCTGTGATGCTCGCTGATCCACTGACACCATCGGTGCAAGTGCAGGCGGCTGTCCTCTCGCACTTCGTAACTCGGAAGGTCGGGATCGCCGACGAAAATCAGGTGCGTCCTGAACCCCTGTCGCGCCAGCGAGCGCGTGAACTGCGCCACGCGCACCCCCAGGCCCCCGGCCTGTGAGTAGGGTTGGTCCGGCCCCTCGAACGAGAGGAAGACGATTTCAAGGTTGTCGGGCGTGAACGTCGGCGGCACGAACGGGTTCCCTAACTTGCGGCGCGTCGTTCAGCGTTGCGCCCTAGCCATTGGCGGATCCTCTAACAATCCTAACCCCGGCTCGGGCCCTCATGGCTGTTCGGCTGGACACATATCGTGAAGCCTGAGCCGCCTCGCCCGGACGTCCCGAGCGCCAACACCACCGATGGCCTCGGCGGCGGCATCGCCGCCGCCGCAGGCATCGTCTTGGCCTCCATCGCCCTCAGCCGGCTGCTCGGCTTCGTGCGCCAGGCCGCCATCAATGCCCAGTTCGGCGTGGGACCCGAAGCCGACGCCTGGTTCGCCGCCTTCCGTATTCCCGACACCATCTTCATGCTGCTGGCCGGCGGCGCGTTGCTGTCATCGGTCATCCCGGTCTACGCCGAGGTCAAGTCCCGCGGCGATCCCGAAGCCCTGCGCCAACTCTTGAGCGGCGTCGCCACGCTGGTGTTCCTGGCCACCGCCGCCTTCGCCGCCCTTGGTGCGCTACTGGCCGAACCGCTGATGACAGCCATCGCCCCCGGCTTCCAGTCCGACACGCACAACTTGGCCGTGGACGCCTCACGCTGGCTCATGCTCTCCCCGGTCCTCTTGGGACTCAGCGCCCTCGCCAAGGCCGCCCTCCAGGCCGAGCGCCGCTTCGTCCCGCCGGCCCTCAGCCCCCTCCTCTACAACGTCGGCATCATCATTGGCGCCCTGGTCTTGGCCCAGGCCTTCGGTCTCCGTGGCCTCGTCTGGGGCACGCTGATTGGCGCTGCCTTGCATCTGGGCGTTCAGGCGCCCGGCCTGGCGTCCTGGGGCCGCTTTCGGTTGACCTGGGGCCTTGCCAACCCCGACGTCCGACGCGTGATCGTCCTCATGCTGCCCCGCCTCCTCGGCGTAGCCGTGCTGCAGGCCAGCCTCATCTACGTCAACATCCTGGCCTCGCTGCAAGGCCCATCAGCCGTGGCGGCCCTCAACAACGGCTTCCTGCTGATGCTGCTGCCCCTCGGCGTGTTCGGGATGGCCTTGGGCGAGGCCGCTCTGCCCGAACTCGCCGGTCGCTGGGCCGGAGGCGACCGCGAGCTCTTTGCCGCCCGCGTCAGCGGCGTCGCGCGGCATATCGTCTTCCTGAATCTCCCCGCCGCCGTGGTCTTGGTCATCTTGGCCGAACCGCTGGTCGCGGTCCTCTTTCAACGCGGCGCTTTTGATGCCCACGCCACCGAGGTCACCGCCACCGCGCTCCGCTTCTTCGCAATTGGGCTGGCCGGGCACGCCGCCATTGAAATCCTGGTGCGCGGCTTCTTCGCCATGCAGGACACACGAACCCCGGTAGCCGTCGGCGTGGCCTCCCTTGGCCTGCACATGGCTCTGTCCTGGCTACTCGCCCAGTGGCTCGGCATTCGCGGCATCGCCCTGGGCCTCTCCATCGGGGTACTGGCGGAAGCCGTGCTGCTCGGCTTCATCCTCCAGCGCCGCGGCGGCATTCAGGTCGGCCAACCTGAAGTCAAAGTCGCCGCCACCGCTCTAACTGCCGCCGCCATGATGGGCTTGGTCATCGCCGTCCTCCGCGTCACCACCTGGACCGAAGGACCCATCGGCCTCGACTCGGCCCTGCTCCTCGCCGCCTACCTGACGGCCGCCGCCGTCGCCTACCTGGGCGTCGCCTGGCTCCTCGCCAGCCGCGAACTCACCGAACTCACCACCCGCCTATCCCGCCTCCGCCCCCGCCAGGCGCGACTGCGCCGATAGAATCCCCCATGCCCCAGCCCAACGTCCCCGCCCAGGCGCGCACCCGCAACTTCTGCATCATCGCCCACATCGACCACGGCAAATCCACCCTGGCCGACCGCATGCTCGAGCTCACCGCCACGCTCAGCCAGCGCGAGATGCGCGAGCAGGTGCTCGACTCCATGGACCTGGAACGCGAGCGCGGCATCACCATCAAGGCCCACCCGGTCCACATGCGGCACCACGTTGGCGGCGCGGCTTATGCGCTCAACCTGATCGACACCCCCGGCCACGTGGACTTCAGCTACGAGGTGTCCCGCTCCCTGGCCGCCTGCGAGAGCGCCGTGCTGCTGGTCGACGCCACCCAGGGCATCGAGGCCCAGACCCTGGCCAACGCCTACGCCGCCCTTGAACTGGACCTGACCATCATTCCCGTCGTCAACAAGACCGACCTGCCCACCGCGCGCACCGAAGAGGTCGCCCGCGAACTGGTGGACTTTCTGGGCGCTGACCCGTCCGAGGTCATGCGCGTCTCCGCCAAGACCGGCGACGGCGTGCGCGAGCTGCTGGACCGCATCGTGGCCGAAACCCCCCCGCCCCCCGGCAACGCCAACGCCCCGCTCCGCGCCCTCGTGTTCGACTCCGCCTACGACCAGCACCAGGGCGTCGTGGCCTACGTCCGCGTCGTGGACGGCCAGCTACAGCGCGCCGACCGCCTCCAACTCGTGCAGGCCGGCACTCGCGCCGAGGCCGTTGATGTCGGCGTCTTCGTCCCCACGCGCCGTCAGCAGGACGTCCTGGGAACCGGCGAGGTCGGCTTCGTGGCCACCGGGCTCAAGGACACCCACGACCTGCCCGCCGGCGACACGGTTGCGCCCCACGGCGCTGACGGCATCGAACCGCTGCCCGGCTACCGGCAGCCCAAGCCGCTGGTCTTCGCCGGCCTCTACTGCACCAATCCCGAGGCCTACCCCGACCTGCGCGACGCCCTGGAACGTCTGCGCCTCAGCGATCCCGCACTGACCTTCCAACCCGAGAAGTCGTTGGCCCTTGGCTTCGGATTCCGCGCCGGATTCCTGGGCGTCCTGCACATGGACATCGTCCGCGAGCGCCTGGAACGCGAATTCGACATCGAACTGGTCATCACCACGCCTCAGGTCGAATACGAGGTCGAGGCCCGCGACGGCACGATCTCGCTGTTGGATAGCCCCGCCGACTTCCCCGAACTCGCCCAGATCGCCGCCATCCGCGAACCCTGGATGCGTCTCAGCATCATCACGCCCACCGCCTACATCGGGCGCGTCAGTGAACTCCTCGCCAACCGTCGCGGTTCGCACCACCGCATGGAGCACATCGAACCCACCCGCGTGCTCATCGAATACGACCTGGCGCTGGCCGAAATGCTCACCGGCTTCTTCGACACCCTCAAGTCCGTCAGCCGCGGCTACGCCTCAATGGACTACAACGTCCTGGGCTATCGGGAAGCCGACCTGGTCCGGCTCGATATCAAGGTCAACGGCCAGATCGTGGACGCCCTCTCCACCCTGGTCTTGCGCAACCGTGCCCCCGACATTGGCCGCGATCTGGCCCTGCGAATCCGCCGCGAAATCCCGCGCCAACTATTCGAAGTAGCCGTCCAGGCCGCCATCGGCTCCCGCATCATCGCCCGCGAAACCGTCCGCCCGCTCCGCAAGGACGTTCTCGCCAAGTGCTACGGCCGCGACGTCTCCCGTAAGAAAAAGCTCCTGGAATCCCAAAAAGAAGGCAAGCGCCGCATGAAGCGCGTCGGCCGCGTCGACATCCCCCAGGAAGCCTTCTCCGCCGTCCTCCAACTCAACGCCCCCGGCATCCGCTGACGACCGTGCATTCGTGGCGCTGGCTCGGGATGCGTGCCGTTTTGGAATCCGGATTGCGGGCAGGCGAGTCAAGGCGGCATCCCCGGATGCTGAACTTGGACATCGTGCTACACTTTGACTTGCAGTCAGCGTGGCTGCGAACGCAGCGCGTCTTGGGAACTCAACGATGAAGGAAAAAGCCAAAGTACGCAGGTTGGTGCTTGGCTATGCTGGTCCGGCAGTGCAAGACGAACCGCACGTAGATCGTACCCCGAATGCTGAAACCTTGGAGGCGATACGACAGGTCGAAGCTGGAGAAGACTTGATTGAATACGAAAACATAGACGAGTTCATGAAGGACTACGAAGAGTTCAAGCGCAGCGAGTCATAGGGCGGATAGGTCTGTGTTTTGAGAGCTGTTTTTCGCAAACAGTTCAACAAGGATCTTCGGCGGTCTGAGAGGCGCGGTAAAGACCCTGAGAAGCTCAGAGTTGTTGTTGACCAACTGCTAGCAGGTGCGCCTCTCGCATTTCGACATCGACCTCATAAGCTCAAAGGCAGACTGTCGCAATACTGGGAATGCCATATCGAGCCTGACCGGCTACTGATGCGGAAGCAAGAAGACGATAGGTTGATTTTCGTACGTACTGGAACTCACAGTGACCTATTCCGGTAGCTAACATTCCCACTCTTTCCCCATGATCTCCCATAGCCCTGTGCCTGTTCTCATCCCTCAGAAACCCTTCTCCGCCGTCCCCCAACTCAACGCCGCCAGCGTCCGCTAGACGGAGAATCATCGCGAAGGCCGGCACCGTTGCCCACCAAGCCTTTGAAGAGTCGAATGACGATCGCCGCGGGCTCGCCTATCCAGACTCGGTGATGGTGCTGGTCGCCTAGCCCGCCAGTCGATCGACGGCGATTACGACACCGGCTGCGGCAGCCGCTGTCGCCAGGACAAGACCCGCAAGCCAGCGCGTTTGCGCGGCAATAGCTGCAGTCAGATCGGCTTTGAGTTCTGCCAGGTCGGCCTTCGTCGCCAGGTGACCGTATGCGCCGTCCAGGCGACTCACCCGGTTGCTCAGGCTGACGTTATCGATTCCAGAATCAGTGACGATCTCGTCCGTGGCCATCGTCACCTCCAGCGCGACGCCATACCGCCCGCTGTTCCGTGATCAGTATAGGCGAATCATGAGCACACAACCTCGTGCGGCCTCGCCGACAATTAGTGGTAGCGTGAAACCATCCGTACGGACTGAGGTATTGGTGGCTTAATGACCGCGGCCACGATCGAAGAAGGTCTGGCTCGCGTCGAAACGACGCTGGAGCACGTGGCGACGAAGGCGGACGTTGCCAACCGGAAAGCCTGGATGATTGGACTCTTAGGCGCGGTCCTGCTGAACGGCGTCGGAGTTGTCCTCCTGGCCGTCAGGCTGTCCGCCTCATCTCCGTCCTAATCGTCGATTTCGGTCCGTCGTCGCTCCGGCGTCTCGCGCATCGCTCGGTTGGCTGCCAGCAGTTCTTGATGTTCTGGTGAGAGTTGCGCCGCCTCATGACGTCCCCGCATTCCCGTCCGGGGCAACCCGCCGGCCTGTACGGCTGCAAGGCTGCTTGCCTCCGGCGCAGCCTGACGTTGAGACGCCCGCGGGCGTCTCTTGCGCGCACTTCTAACGGCGGACCATCTGGCCTCGCGGCTCACCGCCGTGGGTGCGCCGGCAACCGCAAGCAGCGCGAACGGCCCGAATACCAGCCCGAGTGAGAACCATGCCCCGACCGGACGTCCCTTCACGTGAGCTAACCAGGCGCAGAAGCTGCCGGAAACCAATGCGGATACGACAATGCCGGCGAAAATCAACCCGATCCTTAGAAGAGCGGCCTCATCCTCTGTCGAGGTCACAATCACCGGTGTATTCGCAAACATGTCCGTTCGCCCCAGAAATGCAGCAGCCTGATACTGATGCGAAGAATGGTTCACGGCAGTGTAAGTGGCCCTGCTCACTGGCGGCCTAACGCTCCGCCTTGCGCTGCCTCCTTACGTTCAACACCGTGCCGTTGCCGACGGAGCGCCTCGCGTGGACGGCTCAAGCGCTCCGCAGATCTTCACTAGCCAGTAGCCACCAATCACTTCCCCTACACCAACGCCACCCGCTCCAAATGCCCTTCCTCATACGCCTCCAACCGCTCCTCCGGCATCAGCAACACCCAATCCGGCTGCAGACCCGCCACGAACTCCACGTCGTGCGACACCACCACCAGCGACGCCCCATAGCTCTGTAAGGCCTCCAGCAACCAGGCCTGCGTCGTCCGGTCCAGGTTGCTGTTCGGCTCGTCCAGCAGCAGCAAATTGCGCCGCTCCAGCATCAGCCCCGCGATTGACAGCCGCGCCCGCTCCCCGGCCGACAGCGTTCGCAATGGCCGGAAAATGTGGTCCTCGTGAAACATCAACGTGGCCAGGAAGCTGCGGATCGTGGGTTCCACGGGTCCCAGCAGCGACCGCACAAAGTCATACGCCGACAGCCTGGCCGTCTCGGGATCCAGCGCATGCGTGAAATGCGCCATCGCCACGTTGTGACCCAACTCCGCTGACCCGCGTTCCGCCTCCAACACCCCCGCCGCGATATTCAGCAACGTCGACTTCCCCGCCCCGTTCCGACCGATCACCGCCAGTCGCTGCCCCCGCTCCAACTCCAGCGAGACATTCCGCAACACCCGGTTCGGCCCATACGCATGCGCCACCCCCTCCACCCGCAGCGCCACCCGACCCGACCTCGGCGCCTGACCCACCCGCATCCCGATCTCGCCCGGCTCCAGCGGCAGCTCCACCTGCTCCTCCCGCATCCGATCCAGCCGCCGGTCCATCACCTTCACCCGCCGCGCCACCTTCTCGCTTTTCATCGAGTACGCCCGCAGCCGGTCGGTGGACGCCTGCAAGCGATCAATCCGTCGTTGCTGCTGCTCGCGGGTCACCTCCAACGCCGCCCGCTGCTCCGCGCTCCACACCAGGTACTCGCTATACGTCCCCTTGAACGCCGTCGCCTTGCGTGTCATGCCGTCCAGCTCGTACACCCGCGTAATCGCGTGATCCAGCAACCGCAGGTCGTGCGAGACGATCAACACCGCCGCCGGCGAATCCGCCAGGAACCCCATCAGCCACCGCGTCCCATCCACGTCCAGGTGATTCGTCGGCTCGTCCAGCAGCAGCAAATCCGCCCGGCTCGCCAGCACCCGCGCCATCTCAACCCGCGTCCGCTGACCCGACGACAGCGTCGCCAGCGCCCGGTCCGCCAGTTCAGCCCCCAGCCCCAGCCCGCTCAGAATCACCCCCGCGTCCGACTGCGCCCGGTACCCGTCCGCATTCCGAAACTCCTCCTCAACCTGACCGTAATCCTCCACTGCCTCCGTCAGCTCCGCATCGCTCGCCGTCGCCATCCGCCGTTCCGCCAGGGCCAGCCGCGCCGCCAGCTCCGCCGTCGGCCCGCTCGACATCACCACCTCCATCACCGTCGCATCCGCCGCGAACTCTGACGAGACCTGCGGCTCCTGCGGCAGCATCCCGATCCGGTTCGGCCGGTTGATCCCGCCGCTATCCGGTTCCAGCGACCCCGCCGCCACCTGCAACAGCGTGGACTTCCCCGCCCCGTTCACCCCCGCCAGTCCCACCTTCTCGCCCCGCCCCACAAACAGCGAAACCTCGCGCAGCACCTGCTGCGGCCCCCACGCGTACGAAACCTTGCTGAGACTCAACATGCGTCAGCCCGAATCCTTCTGGTCTGGGAAAAAGAAAAAACCGCGGACATTCCCGGCTCGGAGGCCCATCCGCGGCAATCGATCTTGTCTCAGTCGGTCGCTACGTCAGAGGGCACACTCCTCGCGCAATCACCCGGCATCCAGCGCCACGGCGCTGCACGTCAGGTCTGCGCATCTAAACCAGTGCCCCGTTCATGCCGCCCAGTGTATGCCCACCGCCCACCCCGTCAATCGCACCGCTGGCCCTCCCGTTGGCCTTCCTTTAGGAATAGTCTGAATGAACCCGACGGTAGCGCTAGGCCCTGTGGTCGCTAGTGACGGATGCCCAGTGGGGGGACGCGACGCCGCCGCAGCGCTCATTGGCCGATGTGGAGTACGACGGGCAGCCACGCCAGACCCGGCGGGCACGGTTTCGGCAGCGGATGGACGGCTTGCTGCTGTGGGCACGGCTGGAAGCCTGCATTTGTTCGGTCTATCCGACCGGCACGCGTGGGCGGCCACCCCATCCGCTGACCATGCTGCTGCGGATTCACGGCGTGCAACTGTGCTACAACCTCAGCGACCCGGCGATGGAGGACGCCCTCTCCGACAGCGTAGCGGTGCAGCGCTTCGTGGGCCTGGCCGCGGGGCCCGCGGCCTGATGAGACGACGATCCTCAATTTCCGGCACCGGTTGGAACGGCACGACCTGGGCCAGGCCCTCATAGCCGAGATCACCCGGCACGTGGCGGCGCAGGGCGTGCGGCTGCGGGCTGGCACGATCGTGGACGCGACCATCCTTGACGCCCCCGGGTCGATGGCGAACCGGACGCGGCAGCGCGATCCCGAGATTTGCCAGGTCAAGAAGGGCCAGCAGTGGTGCTTCGGCACGAAGGCGCACACTAGCGTGGACGCCGTGACCGGCGTGGTCCACAGCGTCGCCACGACGGCAGCAAACGTGGCGGATATCACGCAAGGGCTGCAGCTCCTCCACGGGGGCGAGACGCGGGTGGGGGCGACGCGGGCTACCTGGGCGTGGATCGGCGCCCGGAGCACCGGAGCCGGGCCGTGGACTGGCAGGTGGCCTTGCGGCCCGGGCAACGGCGGCGGTTGGCACCGGACAGCGCAGCCGCGCAGGCGGAGCGGCGCAAGGCGTCAATCCGAGCGAAGGTCGGGCATCCCTTTCTGTATGTGAAGAGGCATTTCGGCTACGCGCAGGTGCGCTAGCGAGACTTGACGAAGAATCGGAACCAGCTGTGCCTGTTGTTTAGGCTGGCGAATCTGCTGATTGCCAAGCGGCAGGCGACCGCCTAAGCGGGCACTGTTCGCCGTGAACGGGGTCGCGCGCGGCTTAAACTGCCGCTCGCAGTGCCCAACGGCACGGATTCAGGCTACATCGACACCTCTCGGCACCGCCCCAAACACCTTGGCGCTCAGTGGGCTGGTTGTTCAGAGGTTCCCTAATTACATCAATGATGTCATCGCGCTGCGGCACGCCGACTAGCTCTGATGCTGGACCAGCCGTCTAACGTTACTCCACCGTTATTCTCTTGAACTACCCGGACCGAACGGTAGACAACAAATCATAGACAACTCCGAGACAAAGCTCACAGAGCATTCACCAACCCAAACGTAGGACGACGTGCAGTCCACCAAGGTGCGCCGCACGCGGTTCAGTCTGTCCGCTAAGCCGCTGCCGCCTTCGACTCGCTGGGACGCTTCTGACCGCACAGCATTGGGCCCTGCCGCCCGTGTGCCGTGCCCGCAACCTGTGAATTGGCTGGGTCCCGGTACCCGAAGCGCACCAGCCGCCGCCACTGCGACGTGCGGTTCGGCGCGGAGCCATGGACCGTGTAATAGCTGAAGAGCACCACGTCGCCAGTGTCGGCCGGCACCGAGACCGCATCCTCCAGCTTGTAGCGGTCCACCGGCAGGTAGGGGACGCTGTTCTCACTGCTGATGTGATCCAACGGCCCTGCTTTGTGCGAGCCCGGCAAGAACTTCAGGCAGCCGTTCTCTTCTCCCGCCGCGTCGATGTGCACGATCGCGTCAATGTAGCCGGGACCCTCGTGCGCATAGAACGCGTGGTCCTGATGCATCGGGAACGGGGTGCCCATCTCGGGCGCCTTGGCGTGGAGTGTCGTGTGGTGCAGCTCGACGTTGGGCCCCATCAGATCGATCAGGGCCCCGGTAACCGTGTCATTCATCGCGGCCCGCATATAGGCTGCGGAGTAGAAATGCAGGTCGTTTAGAAACGTCGCGCGGGCCCGCTCGTCTTCCTCGGCCGTCATATACGCCTCACGCCACGGGCCCACCCAGCCTGGACCTTCCACGGTCCACTCCTGCATCAGCCGCTCCAGTTCGTCCGACAGCCAGCGAACCTCGTCCGCCGGATATACTTGCTTCAAACGCAGGAATCCGTTCTCGTTGTAGAACTCGACTTCTTCGCGACTCAGTGTGTGCATGAGATTCCTCCGAATCGTTGCCCGAACCTGACATCGCCAACAATTATCTCGCGCCGTGCGTATTCGTCGAGCTGGCCGATCGCATACGATCTCGTGTGCCGTTGGCGATGGTGAAGTCTCGTCCCGGGCGCGAAACTGAGTCTGGCCGGGTGAACCACACGCCTGAAGCAGGGGTGACAAGCCGCCGCTAGCAGCCGAACGGGAGTCCTCGCGCAGTCCTGAGGCAACTTGCTCTACAGCGCCCGCGGGTTGGTCCAGGCTTGGCGGCCCTCCGCATCTTCCACCTCGATGCGGACGTACAGTTCCTGGCGTTCAGGATCCGTGCCTGGAACTGCATGGCGCAGCTCATGCTCGATGCCGGTGAGCACGTCATCGCCCGCTGCTCGGTAGGTTCGTCCGCGGTTGCGGCGGGCCATGACGCTGATCCGGCGAACCGGCGAGCACTCAACCGTCAAGGTCCCTCCCGCGATCTGAACATCATGGATTTCCGGACCCTGGGACGCGTAGAAGTGACCTGCGCGCATCGCCGTCAACAACCCCGGCACGCTGAAGTCGGTAGTCCGTACCATCACCCAGCCGCGGCCCGCCTCATTGGGGGCAAAGTAGTGCACGTCATCCGCCGCGAAACCCCACGTGAGATTTCTGTGGGCATCGAAGCCCTCCAGGGAGGCAAGGCTGAACTCATCCCACTGAATGGTGGCGTAGCCCTTCGAGAACAGATCATCGTTGGCGGCGTTATATATCTCAATACCTACGAACCCTCGGAACTGGCGCAGGTCACCAGCACCCAGCCCCGTACCCGTCGGGTGCACCATGATGGCGATGCCGCCATCGGCGTTGATTCGGTCGATGGCGCCTTGTGGGCCGCCCGAACCTCCCGGCGCCGGCAGTGGGTGGCAGTCCTCGGACGAAGGCGTAAAGCTGTGGACCCCAACCCCCACGATATCGAAGAGCGCGCCCCGGGCATCCCAGCTATGTGTCTCGATGCTATTGAGCGTGACGAAGTCAGCCGTCGCAAACGCCGACGTGTCGGTGAGCACACGATGGTCGGTAATCCCCACGAAATCGTAGCCGTGGTCCCGGTACCAGGCCACGACATCCTCGGGCGACTTACCACGGTCCTCGGGCACGTCCATCGAGTTCGTGGAGTGGCAGTGTAGGTTGCCGCGATACCAGCGTCCCTCGGCCGCAAACGGGTTCCCGCTGTGATCAGCTTCGGTAATCGTTGCCACCGTCGTCTCCTGTCGCAACTCCACCACAATACCCGTTGCCTCGCCGCTAGGTGACCGGCCACCCGGTCCTTGGAGATAACCGGCCACCTATCGCAGGCTCGACACCCGTCCACCTGGCGTCGGCGACGGGCGATTCTCCGCTGACGCCTAGGTCGGAAGCGCCTCAGCCCAGGCCTTAATCTCGTTATATCGTTCTAACTCATTTTGGAGGACTCGGTCCTTTGCCGCAATGAGCTTCGGTATGCCTTCATCAAGTGATTCTTCACCATTGATCATCGCATCCCAGCCTGCGGCCCTGATTATTTCGACACGCCCCGGATGCGACGATTGCCCGTGTCGGTGGTTTGTGCGATTCGTAACTCGTTTCCAGTACACGTGATTCTCGGGCGGAGCCGCCGCGAACTCCGGCGAATCGAGTACCGCCTTGTACATTGGGAACGATCCGCGGTCAATCGCGATGCGGGTCTGAACCTCTTCACCAGCGAAGAACAGCAACACCTCCACCGACTCATCGACCGTACCCGTCTTTTGGGCCGTATTGGTCGCGGTATGCGCTTGGCCGCCAAATATCGTTGGAACCGGACCATGGGGGCCCTCAGGCGTCGGCCCCATCCCCCACTTGAAGCGGTCTTTGATCCTAGGGACGTTGTAACCAGTAGCACCACCTTGCATGTCAACTAATACCTTGCCCGCGACGAACGGACTGGAGAACTCCCCCGAGATTTCCTTTGCCGCCTCCGGTGCAAACGAGACTTTGTGTTTCTGAATCATGTCAACGCAAAGCTGCAACCCACGATCGCCGCCATCGTCTAAGCACTCATAGTGGGTCGCGTCCTCGTTCATGTATGGCATCAGATCGTCGCGGTCGGCAAGCGCCAGGGGCCACCACTGGGCGAATTGGTGGTGAGCTCCCGTCATCCGCATGCCCCACTGATCAGTCTCAGGGTCGGTCGCCTTCTTCAAGGCATCGAGATACTCAGTCTCCAGTCCCCAACTGCCTTCGCTGGGGAAGTCGATACCGGCGCTATCAATGATGTCGAAGTTGTACGAATAGGCGTTGACGTTTCCCTGATAGGGGAGTCCCCACAGCGGTCCGGAGACGGGCTCCAGGTGCGGCGAGGGTACCCGGTTCCAGTAGACAAGCCCGAACTCATCCGGTGTATGGAAGACAGCGCTTGGATCCCACTTTGGGTTTTTGTTCAACGACTCGTTGATCTGGGTAAATGCTCCGGACTTGACCCAGGCCGTCATGAAATACCCACTGAGCAAGGCGAGTTCACCCGTCGTGCCCGCGGCTTGCTTTATTGCGAAGGAATCCAGGAAATCCTCAGGCTGGGCTACGAACCGGATCAGGATGTTGGGGTTGATTTGGCTGAAACGCTCAAGCGCCCAACTCATGGCCGATCCGCGCGGACCAGAGGTGTGGTCGTGATGCAACTCAATCTTTATGGTCCCGCGCTCCGCCATGACTTCCTTGATGACTTCCCGCGTGACCACCTTCTCGACCGGGACTTCCTTCGTCACGATCGTCTCGACCGGAACTTCCTTCTCCACGATCTTCTCGACCGTGACCACCTGCGTCTCACCGCAGGCCGCGAGCGCTATGGCGCCGGTCACCCCAAGAACCGCCCCGCCACTTGCGCGCAATACCTGCCGTCGTGTCATCGTCGGACGCATGTCGCCCTCCCAAGGCAGTCGTCCCAACCGCGCAGCGCAGTCAGCGGCGTGTTACAGCGCAGGCTGGAATTTCAGAGCCTGAATATACGTCGGCGAGCAGTTCGGGTCAAAGGAAGCCCGGCCGAGGCTGTTGCCGCGTCCTGCCTGACCGCCCCGGGAGTGAGGAGCCGCGGCTCGAGAGTCGTCCGTGCCGGGTCGCTGGCGGACCGGCAACGGTACGGCTCGGTACCACCGGCCGGACGGCGTTGCTGGAACGCGCCCTCGCGAGCCAGGTCCCCCAGGGTGCTGCCAAGCCGTAGAGCACGGCGCTTGCCGACCGGGCGCCGCACGCCCCGCGAACCAGCCGGCCTGCGCGTGCGCCACCTTTCTCGCTGCGCGCTCCGTCGGGCGGCTTTGACAGGGTCGGCCGTGCCCGGTAGTAGCAGCCCTCGCAGCCTTGCGAAACTACGTTGAGCTGGTTTCTCGTCCCGCGTTCGGGCATGCTCGCGCCGAAGTCTTCGCCGCGATCCGTCGAAAGCGTGAGGGCAGCATGCGCGACCCGCACCGTCCGAGCTATCACTTTCTGCCGCCCGCCAACTTCACCTGCGATGCCTTTGGGCTGATTCAATGGAAGGGGCGGTACCACCTCTTTTACCAGTACCAGCCGCACAGTACGGTCTTAGCAGCGGGGGTCTGGGCCCACGCGGTGAGCGACGATCTGGTGCGCTGGGAGCACCTGCCGTTCGCGCTGGTGCCAACCCCTGGCGGGCCTGATCGCGCCGGTTGCTGCTCAGGCCGCACCGTGGACAGCGACGGCGTGCCCACCATCGTCTACACCGGCGCGCCGCCCGGTTGGCCATACACCTCACGCCCGTGTATCGCCACGGGCTCGGACGATCTGGTCAGGTGGGACAAACACCCGGCCAATCCGGTCATTCGCGAGACGCCGGAGGGGCTGGACATCACCGGCTTTCGTGACCATGCGGTATGGCGGGATGGCGACGCGTGGTATCAACTGGTCGGCTGTGGCATTCACGGCGTGGGCGGCACGCTCCCGCTCTACAAGTCACCCGATCTGATCCACTGGGACTACCTCGGGTTGCTGCTAACCGGCGACTCGGAGCAGACCGACGCGATGTGGGAGTGTCCCGACTTCTTTCCGTTGGACGGCCGGCAGGTGCTGCTCGTGTCGGCGAATCCATCGGGGTGGGTGGGCTTCTACGTGGGCTCGTACGCCAATCACACCTACGACGCCGAATTCGGCGGTCGAGTAGACCTCGGCGCGCACTTCTACGCGGCTCAGACGATGCTGGACGACCAGGGCCGCAGACTCATGTGGGGGTGGCTCCGCGAGGGACGCACGCCGGAAGCCCTCGCCGCCGCTGGCTGGGCGGGCGCGATATCGCTGCCACGCGTGTTGACCCTCGACCCCGCCGGACGACTGCATTCGGAGCCCGCGCCGGAACTGCAGGTCTTGCGCGGACGCCGCTTCACACGAACCGACATCCAGCTCTCGGCCGCTGCGCCGCACAACGTAGACGGCGTGCTGGGCGACCGCCTGGAGATCGTGGCGGAGTTCGAGCCTGCGCATTCGGACACCGTGGGCCTTGCGGTGCGCTGCTCGCCCGACGGGGCGGAGCAGACGCGCATCACCTATAGCTTCATGAAGGACCACCTGGAACTCGACTGTCGGCAATCCAGTCTTGACCCAACGACTGAGCGGCCCCTGACCGGCGGGCCGCTGCGCCTGCCCCGTGGCCGCGCCCTGCGCCTCCAAGTATTCCTCGATGGATCGACCATCGAGGTCTTCGCCAACGGTCGCGCCGCGGCCAGCCGGATCTACCCGACCCGGTCCGACAGCGTCGGCATCCAGCTGCTCAGCGCCCGCGGCGATGCCCGCGTGGTTTCGTTGAACGCGTGGGAGATGCGCTCGATCTGGGACGGGACCGAGTCCATCCCGGACCACCCAGAGCCCGTGAAGCGACAGGCGAGGGCGTGATCAGGTTCGCACGTGGTCACCTGCATAATCTCCACCACATAGCCGAATGACCAAGCGGCCCGCCGTCGTCCGGCGATGAGGCGCCCAATCCGTGGAGACAGTCAGCGAACGGGCGTAGCTCCAGCCGCGGCCCACCGAGCTTCTGGGACCAGCAAGTCTCCGACGGCGCCTAGGACGGGAGCGACTCAACCCAAGTCTTGAGCGAGTTGTATTGCCCTAGGGTGTTTTGGAGAACGCGGTCCTTGGCGGCTACGAGCTTCGGCACGCCTTCTTCAACTGTCTCCTCACCAAGGATCATCTTGTCACGGCCTGGTCCGGCCTGAAGTATCTCGCGCGTCGCTGGATGCGACTGTTGCCCGTGCCGGTGGTCCGTGCGAACAATGTCCTTGATCATCTGGCCGTGATTCTCAGGCGGAGCGGCCGCAAACTCCGGCTTATCGAGCACTCCCTTGTACACAGGGAACGACCCGCGATCAATCCCGATTCGCGTCTGAACTTCTTCACCAGCGAAGAACACGATAACGTCGACCGCCTCTTCAACGGTGCCGAGCTTCGCGGCATTGCCGGAAACCAAGTGCGGCTGCCCACCAACCTTATTGGGGACAGGACCAAACCGCCCCTCCGGCGGTGGACCCAAACTCCACGAAAACCGGTCTTTGATCGCGGCGACATTGTAACCGGTCGCGCCGCCCATCTTGTCAACTAGCACCTTGCCAGCTCTAAACGGACTTCCAAATTCCCCAGCAATTTCCTTTGTCGCCTCCGGACTAAACGAGACTTTGTGCTTGTGAATAATGTCAACCGCAAACTGCAACCCACGATCCCCGCCATCGTCGTATACCTCATAGTGGGTCGCGTCTGCGTTATAGTTTGACATCAGGTCGTCGCGATCCGCTAGCGCTATGGGCCACATCTCAACGTACGCATCGTCTGCGTTCAGCCGCATACCCCACTGGCCGATCTCTGGGTCGGTAGCCTTCTTCAAGGCCTCCAGATACTCAGTCTCCAATCCCCAGCTACCTTCGGTGGGGAACTCGATGCCAGCGCTTTCCAAGATGTCGAGGTTGTACCCGAAGACGAACAGGTTGCCCTGGTAAGGCAAGCCCCACATCGGACCGAACACGGGCTCCAGGAACGCCGAAGGCACCCGGTTCCAGAAGACAAGGCCGTATTCATCCACCGAATGAAAAATAGTGCTTGCGTCCCAGTTCGGGTGCTTGTTCAACGGCTCGTTGACTTGCGTGAATGCATCGCCCTCCTGAACCCACTTCGCCAACATATCCCCAGTCAGCAAGGCGATCTCACCGTTCGTTCCCGCAGCGATCTTGATCGCGAAGACGTCAAAGAAATCATCCGTCTGCGGTACGAATCGGATCAGGATGTTGGGGTTGGTTTGCTGGAATCGATCCAGCGCCCAACTCATGGCCGCGCCGCGCGGACCGGAGCTGTGGTCGTGGTGCAACTCGATCTTCACGGCCCCGCGCTGCGCCGTGACCTCCTTGACGACTTCCCGCGTGACCACCCTCTCGACCGGGACTTCCTTCGTCACGATCCTTTCGACCGGGACTTCCTTCTCCACGACCTTCTCGACCGTGACGACCTGCGTCTCACCGCAGGCCGCGAGCGCTAGGGTGCCGGCCAATCCGAGAGCCGCTCCGCCACTTGCCCGCAAAACCTGCCGTCGTGTCATTGTCGGACGCATGTCGCCCTCCCAAGGCACTCGTCCCAACCCGCAACACAGTCCAGCGGCATGTTACGATTAGGGACGAAACTATCATGGCTGGAATCTACTGTGGCGAGTGTCTTGAGTCAACTGGATCCCGATGGACGCGGTCGCCGCGTCCGCCGTGGGCGCGGAGGTGGCGTGCAGGCGCGCCACGCCCCTGCTACCGCACCTCCTGCGCCGGCTGTTCGCCGAGCTCCCCGCAGATCACGGCGTTGCCCTAGCTGGCCCGCCGTTGATCGGCGTCCACCGCTGTCTGCGCGCGACCTGGCGATTGATCGGTTGGGAGAACGTTGCTAGCCTTTGCGGGCGCCCCGCAGGTGATGCGGACATGACACGCGAGCGACAGCAGATTCTGATTCTGCACCTCGCCAAGCCCGAGCTCAGCGAGCGGACGGTTGCCTGGGCGCTTTACGACGGAAGCAGGCCGCCCGGTGCGCAACAGATGCAGGCGGGCGACCAAGCCGAGCCGCAGTACGGCTCCGTGCTCGACGCCATGCGTGACGGCTGGCGCGTGATTCAGCTGCCCACGCTGCCAACGCTTCCAAGCGACGCGGAGCCCCAGCCCGGACCTCTGGTCTGGGAGTATGTGCTGGAGCGGACAGCAGAGATGGAGGACGGCGATGGTGACCAGGACAACTGAGCATCTGCTCACGGCCCGGCAAATGGCCCAGTTCGCGGTGGACGGCTACCTCGAGTTCGGCGATGTGGTGCCCACTGACCTCAATGCGGCCGTTCACGCCGACGCCCTACGATACCCGAAGGACCGCGGCTGGGACCCCAATCACCGACGGGAATTCTGGGACTTCTCCGCGGCGGTGCGCGAGGTCTTCGATCTTCCGTCCGTGCAGGGCATCGTGCAGAGCCTCGTCGGCCCGGCGCCGCGGCACGACCATTCGTATCTGCACAAGGTCAGCCCCGGACGCGATGAAGCACAGGTCTGGCACGTTGATTTCGCGCTCGCCGTCGATCATCCGCGCACGTTCGACATTCTGGTGTGCTACTTCCCCCACGATGCACCCGCGGAGATGGGCCCCACCATGATTCTTCCCGGGTCGCACATGCGTCGGGTGAACTATGACGACGTGACGCGCTACAAGAACTTCGTCGGGCAGCGACAGCTCGCCGGGCCCGGCGGTCGGATAGCGTTTCTGCATGAGTCGATGTGGCACTGCGCGCAGCCCAATCGCACGGAGCGCTGGCGCTTCATGTTCAAGATCCGCTACGGACCACAAGTTCCGCAGCAGGGCCACTTCGACACCGAAGGCTGGGACGCGGCCGAGATCGAAGCGTTCTTCAACGCTGCGGAGTATCGGCATCCTTGGGGGGACTCCTCGAAAATCGCCTGCGAACAGTGGCGCTCGTGGTGGCCGTACATCGCGGGGGCCGCGTAGGACACCACGGGCACGGGGCGACCCGTCAGAGGTCGTGTGAGGTACCGCCGCTTAGTCAGCGCTGATTGGGCAGTTCGCAAGAGATGCTAGTTGAGCGCCACGATCGCTGCCGACCGGCAGCGATGCACTTGGTGCAGGAGGTTGCGAGACATGACCACCGCCACGCTCACGGAGTCGGACTTGGAGACCGTCGCCGCCAGTCTGCATGAGCGGGGCTATGCGGTGATCGAAGGCCTGCTGCCGTCCGCTGAGGTGCAGCGCTACCGGGAGATCGTCGACGAGCTCTTTGCGCGCGAACGCGAGCAGCCCTACGATCCGGGCGACGGGCCGACGCAACCGGGCGACGAGGACCTCGAGCGCTACCTGCGCGCGAGCTACCGATGCACCGAAGCCGAGTTTGCACGGATCTTGCGACGCATTCGCTACACCCGCGCACAGAATGAGCACACCACCTGGCCCGTTCCGCCGGAGGAAGTATCCAAGCTGTTCTTGCACCTACCCACGCTGTTCGATAACGACCGCTCGCATCTTGTCAGACGCCTCGTCGTCAAGGCCCCCGAGGTCGGCAAGTTAATCGTGCACCCGGTGGTCCTGAAATTGGTTCAAGGCGTCCTCGGCGACGACTGCTTACTCTCCGACTGCGGTGCCATGAGCATCGGGGCGCATTCCACCGAAGGCCACAGCTGGCACGTGGATGTACCGCTGGGGCAGCTCCCCGAGCCCTTGCCGGACTTTCCCATCACGCTGCAGAACGTCTGGATGCTGGATGACTTCACAGAAACCAACGGCGCCACCCGGGTCGTCCCCGGCAGCCACCTCTATCGAAAAAAGCCGCCATGGGGCGCCGACGTGGAGGACGAGGTCGCGATTCTCAAAGCGCCGGCAGGCTCGGTAGGCATCTGGCTCTCGAATACGTGGCATCGGGCGGGGCCCAATTTCACCGATGCCCCGCGGCGCGCGATCCTCTGCTACTACTGCCGGTCTTGGGTCAACGCAATGAGCGACAACTCGGCAGGCTTGGCGTCGGCCGTCGCGCAGACGTTCTCACCGCACCTGCGCTACATGCTTGGCTATTCGGCCAGCCCCCCGGTCCGCGGGTAGGCGCCAGGGAACGATGGGGCATGGCTGCCATGGGATCGCGGCCCCTGCTCCTCTGTTCAGAACCCAGCTGGACGAGCTTCACTCGGCCGGCACGTCAAGGCGGCGCCGCGCGCAGGTCAATCTGCCGCTCAAAGTAAATGCTGAACCTCGAATCTCGGCCGCTGCGCCTGCCCCGTGGCCGTGCGCTGTGCCTCCGAGTATTCCTCGATGGGTCGACCATCGAGGTCTTCGCCAACGGTCGCGCCGCGGCCAGCCGGATCTACCCGACGCGGTCCGACAGCGTCGGCATCCAGCTGCTCAGCGCCCGCGGCGATGCCCGCGTGGCTTCGTTGAACGCGTGGGAGATGCGCTCGATCTGGGACGGGACCAAGTCCATCCCGGACCACCCAGAGCCCCCAAGCGAGCGGCGAACGGGTGCGGGCGGTGGCCAAGCGGTGCCGGTGAAGCCTGCGGCCCGCTCGGTCGTTGCGGCCCGGCGCAACGATTCGGCCCCCACAACCGGCATCATCGTCCACCGCGACTGGCCTGGGCGCGTTGCCCCCGGCGCGCTCCTGTTGGATCATTCGACCGTTACTTCCAGTTAGAAAGAACGCATAATGCCCACCACCTGGCCCGGTGCCGCGGCCCCCTACGATGTCGCCGCCGGCTATCACCCATTTGTCGACTACCGCTACGTCCACGCCGGCCGGTCGCGCTGGCTGGACGCGAACGGCCATGAACCGGGCTTCTGGGAGCCGGTTGCAGGCAACTCCTGGCTCACGCCCGCGCACGTGGCCGTGCCCTACGGGATTCGACTGGAACTGCAACCGGCCGCCAAGTCGGAACCGTTCATTCTCGGCGACAAACCCTGGGAGTACTGGCTCGTCGACAGCGTCGACACCGTCATCCGCGATAGCGGCCTCTACCGGCTCTGGTACGAAGGCGCGCCCGAGGATCTGTTGGACGCGCAGCGCTCCCGCCACCTACCGGCGCGCGATATCTGGGGCGTCGTGCTCTGCTACGCCGAGTCCGAGGACGGGCTGACCTGGCGCAAACCCAAGCTTGACCTGCAGGAGTGGAACGGCTCGTGCGCGAACAATATCGTGCTGGGTCGTGAGCTGACTGGACCGCGTGGACTCATGGGCGCCGCTGTCTTTCGCGACGCCACGGCCCCGGCGCACGAACGGTTCAAGTGCATGTTCATGGGCCGGACCGAAAACGTTCCGGGCCTTGAAGGCCTGCCGCGCCCCGGCACGCCCGTCGACCCAATGACCCGGATGCACGAGGGCCAGGGCGCCATCTTCGCGGCTACCTCGCCGGACGGCCTAGACTGGACGGTCCACGACCAGCCCATCGCTTGGCACTTCGCCGACACCGGCAACGTCGCCGAGTGGGATCCCGCCCTGCAGTCCTACGTTTGGTACACCCGCGGCTGGACCTGGGGCCGGCGCACCATCGCTCGGGCCGAAACCACCGACTTTCACGACTGGCCGCTGTCCACGGCCCTCGTCACCGCCTCGCCCATCGACACCCCGTGGACCGACATCTACACCAACGCCAAGACCACCTACCCCGGCGATCCCTCCACCCACCTCATGTTCCCGACCGTCTACGACCGCTCCCGCGACACCACTTCTGTTGTTGCCCTCGCCAGCGCCGACAACATTGGCTGGAGCTTCATCCCCGGTGGTTCCTGCCTTGAACCTGGCCTAGAGGGCTCGGTCGATGGCGGCTGCGTCTTCGCCGGAACCGGCCTGGTCGACCTTCCAGGCGACCGCATCGGCATCCCCTACGGGACGTTCCCGGCCCCGCACAAGCACCCCCCGCCGGGGCACGGCGAAGGCGTGGCCTGGGCCACCTGGCAGCGCGGCCGCTTGGCCGGCCTGGTGTGCGACGACGACGCCGAGTTCTGGACCCCACCCCTCCGCCTCCACGGCCACAGCCTGCGGCTCAACGCGGTAACACAATCCGGCGGCAGCATCCGCGTCGAAGTCCAGGCTGAGGACTGGACCCCGCGCGAAGGCTACGCCCTCGAACAATCCACACCAATCAGCGGCGACCACCTCGACGCGCCCGTAACCTGGGGAGACACGACCCGAGTTAGCGCCGCCGACTACCGCCCCGTGGTACTGAGATTCAAGCTCCACCAGGCCACGCTCTTCGGCTTCGAGGTCGTCGCCTAAGTCACGCGTCGCCTACGCGGGAATCCGCCGGACCTACGGGATCCGGAGTCCCTCAAAATGGACGGCGAGTACCTGATTGACCCGCATCGAGGCTTCCATCATCGGCATGTGCCCCACCGCCTCGATGACCTCCACGTGCATCCGGTCGGGGAGTCCGCTGGCGTGCGAGGCCGGGACGACCTGGTCGGCCGCGCCCCAAATCACCAGGGTTGGCCCCGGGTATGCCGCCAGGCACTCGCGGATGGAGACCGTCTGCTGTCCATCCGCTACGAGGTTACCGGCGATCGCCCCTAGAGCCTGCTCAACTCCATCCAGGCGCTTGTACTGCAGGACATCGTTCACCAGGCGTCGCGTGACCAGGGCCGGATCGGCAAAAAGCGCTTCCAACACCGGCTTGATCTGCCGACGACGGCGGGCCGTGACGAAACCGTCCAGGAAGCCGGGGAGGAATTCCCGACCCAGGCCCACGCTGGCTATCAGGCTGAGCGACCGTACGCGGTCGGGCGCCGTGCCGGCCAACTCGGCTGCAATGGCGCCTCCCAGCGAGTGCCCCACCAGATGCGCCGGGGGCAACTCAAGAGCGTCCATGAACCCCGCAACGACCTGTGCCAGCGTCGCGACCGTCCCGTCGCCAACGTCCTTCGACGACTCGCCGTGCCCTGGCAGGTCCAGGGCATACACGGCGCGGTCAGCGGACAGCGCCGCATGGTTGAACAGCCAGTTGTTGAGGTCGCCACCAAAACCGTGCACCAGCACGACCGGCTCGCCGCCCTCGCCCAGTTTCAGATAGCGCAGCGAGCGTCCATTGACTTCCACCTGTTGCGGCGACGGTCCTTCGCCCGTCACCTCATCCGTCTCGGGCGTGAACTCCGCCTCGAAAGTGGCGGCGAAGCCAACGATCGCATCGTCCGGAACGTCCGCATCCGCGATGACCCCCAGCAAGCCGCCCACTGGAATCGTGCTGCCCTCAGCCGCCCGCCAGCGCAAGGCGCCGCTCGCCGGCGACTCGACCGCGCTCAGAATCTTCTCCGTCTCCACGTCCACCAATTCGGTGCCCAGCTCTACATCCGCGCCCTCGTCAACCAGCCACGTCACCACCACGCCCTGCGTCATCGTCAAGCCCCACTTCGGCATCACCAGCGCCCGCATGTCGGAGTCGCTCATTGCGCGTAGCCCGCCACGCGTCGCACCGCTGCGGCTATCCGCGCGGCGTCCGGCATGTACTGGTCTTCCAGGACCCCCGCAAAAGGCACCGGCGTGTGCGGCGCGGTCACCAGGGTGATGGGCGCCTCCAACGCATCAAATGCGTGTTGGGCGACTAACGCCGAGATGTCGGTGGCGACGCTGCAGCGTGGCGGCGCCTCGTCAACCACCACTATTCGGCCGGTGTTTTCGGCGCTCTCCAGCACGGTGTCCTCGTCCAGCGGCGACGTCGTGCGCAAGTCAACCACCTCGCACTGGATGCCTTCCCCGGCCAGCGTCTCCGCCGCCGCAAGCGAGCGATGCACCATTAGCCCCAGGCTGATAATCGACACGTCGTCGCCCTCGCGTACCACGTTCGCCTCGCCAAACGGAATGCTGTAGGACTGCTCCGGCACCTCGCCCTCGGTTTCGTAGAGGCCCTTGTGCTCGAAGAAGATCACCGGGTCGTTGTCGCGAATCGCCTGGATCAATAGTCCTTTGGCGTCGTACGGCGTGACTGGCATCACGCACTTGAGCCCGGGAACGTGCGTGAAGATCGAGTACGGCGACTGCGAGTGCTGGGCCGCGGCGCGAAGCCCCGCGCCGTACATCGTGCGCACCACCACCGGCGTCTCCGCTCGGCCGCCGAACATGTAGCGAAACTTTGCCGCCTGGTTGTAAATCTGATCGAAGCACACCCCCACGAAGTCGCTGAACATCAACTCGGCAACCGGTCGCAGACCGGAAGCCGCCGCGCCAACGGCCGCGCCAATGAAGGCGGACTCGGTGATCGGGGTGTCCAGCAGACGATCGCCGTATTTTGCATAGAGGCCCTTGGTCACGCCCAGCGGGCCGCCCCAGGCGTCCATTTCGCCTTCCGCGCCCGAGCCGCCCACGATGTCCTCACCCATCAGGATCACGGTGGAATCGCGCTCCATCTCCTGGTCCAGCGCCTCATTGATCGCCTGCAAGATCGTGAGAGTCCGTGCCATCGTGCGCCTCCGTGCCCGCTCAGTAGTCGATGTAGACGTCGGTTAGGTAGTCAGCGGCCGCCGGCGCCGGGTCCGCCTTCGCCGAGCTCACCGCCCCATCGATCAGCGCCGCAACCGCTCGGTCAATGTCGTCAAGTTCCTCCCGCTCGATACCCGCCGACTCCGTGACCCGCCCCGCGAACATTTCCAGGCAGTCGTGGTTGGCCCGCGCCGCCTCGGCCTCGCCCGGTGGGCGGTACGTCTGCGCGTCGCCCTCGTAGTGGCCGAAGTAGCGGTTCACCTGGCACTCGATGAACGACGGACCCTCGCCCGCGCGTGCCCGCCCGATCGCCTCGCCCGCCGCCTGGTGGACGGCGAAGAAGTCGTGACCATCCACAGTCGCGGCCGGCATGCCAAAGCCCTCGGCGCGGTCGGCCAGGCTGCTGGCCCCGATGTGGTAGTCGGCGGCCGTGGATTCGGCGTACCCATTGTTCTCGGCCACGAAGATGGCCGGCAGGTTCCAGACCGTCGCCAGGTTCATGCTCTCAAACGTGGTGCCCTGGTTCGAGGCGCCATCGCCAATGAAGGCGACGCCAACCTGGCGTGTGCCCTGCACCTTTGCTGCCAGCGCGGCGCCGCAGATCAACGGCGGTCCGCCGCCCACAATGCCGTTGGCGCCCATCATCCCCTTGTCCAAGTCGGCGATATGCATCGATCCGCCCTTGCCGCGACAGCTGCCCGTGGCCCGACCATAGATCTCGGCCATCATTGCGGGCACGTCCACGCCTTTCGCGATGCAATGCCCGTGGCCCCGATGGGTGGACGCAATGCGATCGGCTTTCGTCAGATGCAGCATCACGCCCACGGCGCACGCCTCTTCACCAGCGTAGAGATGGACGAAGCCCTCGATCTCACCAGTTGCGAACTCCACGTGCACCCGCTCCTCAAACTCGCGGATCGTCCGCATCACCCGATATGCTTTGAGGAGATCGTCCCTTGTGACTGCCATGATCTCGTCCTCTGGAGAACTGTTGGCCGTGGCCAGAGAAACCTGCCCGCGCGTCGGCCGGTGCGCCTCCCCAGGTTGAGACGACGAGCCACGGTTCCTATAGTCGCCCGTCGATGAGACATCCGTCAATGTCCTGAGCCGTCCCCGCGCGGACCTGCACGCTGAGCCCGCTGGTCGCTCCGTCCAGCGTTACCGCCGCGAGGACAAAATTGGCCGCCAGATCGACGACCCCAACATCGTCGCCAGCACGCTTGTCCACGCCAAACGCCGCCTCCTCACCTTCAACACCGCCAACGTCCGCCGCTACACCCACCACATCCAACTCGTCGACCACTAGCAGAGACCCCTTGTCAGATCGCCAATGCGATCCGCCTCTTCCTCTGGACGAGCACCTCTGCGCCTGGTCAATCTCCTTCGGACCGCGCCAGTCTTCCCCTCGCCTGGGGGAGAGGCGGAACCTGCCCCGGACCTGATCCGGGGTTCCGGCGCCTTCGCCGGAAATCGGTGAGGGATCTTCCGGTCTAGGTCTCGCGCGCCAACTCGGCTCCCTCTTCCCTCCGGCCTGCGAAAGAGGGTCATTGCCCCACAGTCGCCAAACTTGCCCACTACCGCCCTTTGCGCAGCGTGCGCCCCTGTCGGAAGATTCGACTGAAGCAAGCAGTCAGAGGCAACGCGTAATGCCCACAGCTTGGCCCGGCGCCGCGCCCCCCTTCGATGTCGGCGCTGGCTATCACCCATTTGTCGACTATCGTTACGTCCACGCCGGCCGGTCGCGCTGGCTGGAGGCTGACGGCCGTGAGCCGTCCTCTTGGGAACCGATCTCAGGGAAATCGTGGCTCACGCCCGCCCATGTGGCCGTGCCCTACGGGATTCGCCTGGAACTGCAACCGGCCGCCAAGTCGGAACCGTTCATTCTCGGCGATAAACCCTGGGAGTACTGGCTGGTCGACAGCGTCGATACCGTCATCCGCGATGGCGGCCTCTACAGACTCTGGTACGAAGGCGCGCCCGAGGACCTGTGGGACGCGCAGCGCCGCCGCCACCTACCGGCGCAAGGTATCTGGGGCGTGGTGCTCTGTTACGCCGAATCCGAGGACGGCCTGACCTGGCGCAAACCCGAGCTTGGTCTCCAGGACTGGAACGGGTCGCGCGCGAACAATATCGTTCTGGGTCGTGAGCTGACTGGACCGCGTGGACTCATCGGCGCCGCTGTCTTTCGCGACGCCACGGCCCCGGCGCACGAACGGTTCAAGTGCATGTTCATGGGCCGGACCGACGCGGTCCCCGGCCTCGAAGGACTTCCACGCCCCGGCACGCCCGTCGACCCAATGACCCGGATGCACGAGGGCCAGGGCGGCATCTTCGCGGCTACCTCGCCGGACGGCCTTGACTGGACGGTCCACGAACAGCCGATCGCTTGGCACGTCGCCGACACGGGCAATGTGGCCGAGTGGGATCCCGCCCTGCAAACCTACGTCTGGTACACCCGCGGCTGGACGTGGGGCCGGCGCACCATCGCTCGGGCCGAAACCATCGACTTTCACGACTGGCCGCTCGCCACGCCCCTCGTCACGGCCTCGCCCATCGACACCCCGTGGAGCGACATCTACACCAACGCCAAGACCACCTACCCCGGGGATCCGTCCACCCACCTGATGTTCCCAACCGTCTACGACCGCTCGCGCGACACAACGTCGGTGATCGCGCTCGCCAGCGCCGACAACATCGGCTGGAGTTCCATCCCTGGTGGTCCCTGCCTCGAACCCGGGCCAAGGGGCTCCGTCGATGGCGGCTGCGTATTCGCCGGTACCGGGCTGGTCGACCTGCCCGGCGACCGCATCGGCATCCCCTACGGGACGTTCCCCGCGCCGCACAAGCACCCCCCGCCCGGACACGGCGAAGGCGTAGCCTGGGCCACTTGGCCCCGCGGCCGCTTGGCCGGCCTGGTGTGCGATCAGGACGCCGAGTTCTGGACCCCGCCGCTCCGCCTCCACGGACACGGCTTTCGGCTCAACGCGGTAACACAATCCGGCGGCAGCATCCGCGTCGAAGTCCAGGATGAGGACTGGATCCCGCGCGAAGGCTACGCCCTCGAACAATCCACCCCCATCACCGGCGACCACCTCGACGCCCCCGTAACCTGGGGCGCCACAACCCGCATAACCGCCGCCGACTACCGCCCCGTGGTACTGAGATTCAAGCTCCGCCAGGCCACCCTCTTCGGCTTCGAGGTAGTCACCTAAACCACGCGCCCTCTGTCATTCCGAGGTCCCCCGAGGAATCTCGACTTCCGCTCGTGCGTCACCCCAGCCAACCCCGTTCGTGGTGAGCCGGGGCGCCGTCCCCGGCGACCCGTGTCGAACCGCAGCCGCCGCTCTTCACCCTCTCCTGGGGGAGAGGCAGAACCCGTCCCGAGCCCGCCGAGGGATTCCGGCGTCCCCGCCGGAAATCGGTGAGGGATCTTCCGGTCGAGACCTGAGTCGCCAGCACCGGCGTGCAGATCCAAGAATCTGAGGGCCGGGCAGGTCTTCCCCTCTCCAAGGGGAGAGGCAGGTTCGGGCGTCTTCGGCCGAAACCGGTGAGGGGTCCTCCGGTCGAGGTCCCACGCGCTAGCAACCCCGTGCGGCTTCAGACGTCCAAGGGGATGCGCCGCTCTTCACCCTCTCCTGGGGGAGAGGCAGAACCTGCCCTGAGCCTGCCGAGGTGGCCTGTCCGCGCGGCCACGCAAACCAAACCGCGCTGTAACCAATTCCGCGCATCGAGGTCCTGACACTCAGGCCCGATCGAAGGTGTTTCGGTCAACGCCAAGATCCCGGATGATGGCTCGGATCGTCCCGGTCCGGAGGTCCTTGCCGCCCCAGTTTGGAATCGTGGTCCGCGTGCTGTTCGCGGGATTTCGCCAAATCTCGTGCGAGCCCCGTGACTGGCGGTCGAACTCGCCGCCGAGCGACCTCAACTTGCGGGTCAACTCCCGGTAGGTCACTTTGCAGAACGCCCCTCGTCCTCGAAGCCGCGGCCGCTCTTGCTCCCGCTCTCCTGGGAGACCCTTGCAAAACGCGAGGGGCGGGTGTGCGGGGTCAGTCTCTTCAAGGGGCTCCGCTCTTTACCCTCTCCTGGGGGAGAGGCAGAACCTGCCCCAGCCTGCCCCGGACGCGATCCGGGGGACCTGATCCGGGGTTCGGGCGTCTTCGGCCGAAATCGGTGAGGGATCTTCCGGGCACCCAGCTACGGGTTACGCAAAGGTCTCTCCTGGGGGAGAGGGTTCGAGCCTGCCCCGGACGCGATCCGGGGGTGAGGGGTCTTCCGGGCAACCGCCTATGGGCTATGCAACAGTCTCCGATAGGTCAAACCGCTACGACGAGTTCCCCGGCTTCAGCGATAGCCGCGGGGAGCTCGTCGCCGTGGTCTTCGCAAGATGCAATGAAGTCTGCGGCGACGCCTTCCAGGTTGAACACGGCCTCCTCGGCCGTAGTGCCCCATGCCCGGCAACCCGGCAGGATAGGCACTTCCGCCAGGTACATGCCCTCCGTTTCGTCGGATGGCGCTCGTAGCACATACGGCAGCTTGTACTGCATCGGTATGCCTGACCCTCTGGCGATGCGATATCCAACACAAAGATACTGCGTGGGCAATGCCGACGCTACGAAGCATCGCCAAGACCTGCGGATCTTCCGCAACGCAAGATCAGAAGGCACCACCCCAGCCCCGCATCCCGGCCTCCCCGGCCGTGATCCTTTTCCGTTCGTGGTGAGCCGGCCCGTCGTCCCCGGCGGGCCGTGTCGAACCACACCCCCGGATGCGGCAACCAACCCATTCTTCTCCCCATCTAACTCCTCTGCCCTCTTCCCTCTCCCCTTCCGCACCCCCTCTCACCTCTCCCCTTCCCCAAAGCCGCGTCTCTGACCCGCCCGTCTTCTCTTCGCCATCCCGGCATCTCAGCCGTGATCCACCACCCGATCACCAAACCGCACCCAAGGCACCCCCGGCGCCCCGCCAATTGCTCCCGACCTCCGTTTCCCGGTACGTGCTAAGCCGATTGAAGGGCGTCGGGGGCCGTTCACTCTGAGCCCCAAACCGTAAACGATCCGCGGAGCAGACGGCCCCACACTTGGATGTCCACCAGACCTGTCGGTCGTTGCTATCACTACAACCACTGAGACAGCTAGCTTTCCAGTCACAACACTTTTCTGGCGTACCGTTGGGCCACGAAGCGCTGGCTTATGAGGCGTGCTACAATTTTCCGGCCAGATACTCGAAATCACAGGTGAGACCATTGCTCAACGAGAAGTTCTCGAGGCGGTTTCAAGAGCTAGACGAAAAGTTCACATCTCTTCCGGTTGAACACGACTCATATAGGGGCAACTACTATCCGGAGGGCTCTTGGCAGCAGTGGGCTACTAGTTGCCAGAGTCTGACAAAGGCCGTATATGGAACTGAATCTCCGCATTATGAAAACCTCATCAATGCGATAGCTGCGTGCAATGGAACCGAAGATCGCGTCAAAGCAATTCGGGGGATATTTCTGAGCGCCAAAGAGGATTTCGAAGGTGGCTATGTATTCAACATTGAGCTCATGGTATCAGGAGAGGTGTTCGGAGACTTTGTCGTTCTCGCCAAGCAAGCCCTCTCGGAAGGCCACAAAGATGTGGCGGCAGTCCTGGCATCCGCAGCTCTAGAAGATGCCCTAAAGCGCTATGCAACGGGTAACGGACTGAACGTTCAAGGGAAGTCTATGGCTGAAGTAATCAATGCTCTCAAGTCACGAAGGCTGGTCTCAGGTGCGCGAAAGTCCTTGCTTGACACCATGCCCGGCGTCAGGAATTCCGCGATGCATGCTGATTGGGATAGCATTTCGGAGCCTGAGGTCAACAGCGTTGTTGGATTCGTTGAACAGTTTTTGGTTAGCTATTTTAGCTCTTAAGCTCCCTGTTTCGCTGGTTGCTATTGAGCCATATTATCCTTAGAGGAGTTCAACAACGAAGTCCAATAGTGATTTGCACTGTCCGATTCATGGTCTGGTCGAAACAATTTCTAATGTACTGGGTGTCTATCCGCAGTCTCCTTCTGACTTATATTGCCAAATAAGTGGCTCTCCGGTCTGGGCGTCTGAGACTCCTTTCAGTTCTGGCTCGTAATGCGGATGTGCCAAGGCCGAGTTTAGCTGTGACTGCGTCAAGCCTTTCGCAGTGATTTCTCCATCCAATTTCGAGAATTGTGCATTGGAAAGGTTAGCATCTTGCATAGAAGCGTTGGCGAAGTCGACACCGTGAAGATCGGAATATGCTAGGTTGGTGCCAACTAACGTCGCAGCACATAGACGCGCGCTTCCAAGCGCGGCACCCATGAGGTCTGCGTTGTTTAGTTGCGCAAATGTCACATCGGCTTCCCAAAGAATGGCACCCGACAAATCGGCATTCCAGAGGATTGCGTGTGCGAGGTTTGCGCCAGCAAGCTCGAGGCGGAATCCTGCGGCTTGTTCGAGGTCGTATTGCCGTACGTGAGGAGCGGTGATCACGTCCAATGCGGTCTGGACATCTTGGCGTAGCTTAGGACGGTTCGCAGTGGCTAGGGATTCGTGTAGATCCGAATCTCTGGTTGGATGACGTACGAACGCGCATAACAACTGCATGTTCTGGGTGTGGTAGCTCTCCGGATGTTCTTTTGCTAGCCGTTGGAGAGCATAGATTCCTCCTAGGCGCACGGCGAGCACGTCGCTCGCGAGCATTTCCGCACCTTGCTGGTGGCGCTCATTGAGAAGCCCCTGCTGAGCTGTCTCGACTTGGCGACGTGCTGCGTCAGCTTGGCGCTCGGCTACCCTGCTGCGCCAAAAACCGAGAGGGAAGGCAACTATTGCGGCGATCAGCAAGCCATAGTCACGGATGGCCGATAAGTCGTCGGGTGACCTGATCCAGATTGCTATAACGACAATCAGAAGCGCCCAAGCAGTCAGGGTGACGCAAATTTCGGCGTGTCGACCGAGGATGCTTCCCACGCACCGAAGCCGTTGCATCAGGCGTTTGCCTCCGTCAACAGCAGAATCGCCCCAATTCTCCTCGCCACCTCACTAAAATACCCCACCTCCTCCACCTTCAACGCCCGCCCCAACACCTTCCGCTCCCGATACGACAACCACTTCTTCAGGACTTGGTACCCGCCCAGCCGGTAGTTCCACACGGCGGCCGGCACATTCCGCCAGTAGGCCTTGTCGTTCAGGTGGATGTCATAGGTCGTCTCGCCCAGGACGTCCAGGGCGGCGCCCAGGGCCGCACGCTCCGACCCCGTGTAAGCGCGCTCCACCGCCCGACCCTGCCCCGGCATCACCGCCTGACCTGACCCAAAGTGCCCCCAGCCAGCCGTCAGGCCGAAATCGTCGCCGAGCATGTTGTGGCCGTGCGTGGTGGCCGGTACGGCAATGGCGGCGATCTCAGGACGAAGCTGACCGGTAGTCACGCCGGGAACCGGGGTCTCGGGATCGAGCAGCGCGGCCAACTCCCGCCCGCGAGCAACCGAGACGGCCAGGGTCTCGGCGGCATCGTCGGCTCTAGCATCGGTACCCTCAGGCATCACTGGGGGCGGCTCTTTCTCCCTCTCCCTGGCAGGGAGAGGGTTGGGGTGAGGGTCGGCCGCGTCGCTAGCACCGGCCGGCGCAGGGGCAGGGTTCGCCTGCTCTGATCCTCCTTGCTGGCCCTCCGCCAAAGCACTGCTCAAAGGCGAAGCAACCGGGCTGGAAAGTTCGGTCCAGTGCGGCAACGGAATCCGCGGCCATTCCATCCGCAGCGCGCCCGCATTCGCCTGCCGGTAGGCGGGGTCGTGCAGGACCGCCAGCACATGGTGAAAGAGGTCCTCAACGGTCAGGTTCATGCGTTCCATGTAGCGCTTGGCGGCAGCTGACAGGTTGGGACGACTCTTGTCAGAGGCGTCGATTCCCAGGCTTTCTTCGCTGAGCCAAGCGGGAAAGAAGTGGATACCCCAGTTTGCAAGCTTCCAATTTCCGAGGTGCCGTATGGAAGTGCCGTGCGTGAATTCGTCGTGGATTTCTCTCTTGTTCGAACCCAGCCAAAGATTCCCCTTGAACACGTGCGGCTGGTACTCGGCGCGCTTCTCATCTAGCAGCTTGGTTTCGGCTTCCCAATAGAGCCAGCGCGTATCGAAGGGCCGGTAGGCATGGCGGACGAAGCCGGTTTCCATCGGACCGCCGCGTGCCAATAGAGCCTCGCGTACTCCGGGAGCATCGAAGCGTTGCCTACTCCGCATTACTCCTGGGTAGCGCCGCGCGATTTCCGCATGGCTCAGGTCCGGGTCGAAGTAATCGGCGATTCGCGCTCGTAGCCGGTCCAGGTCCACATCGACCAGAAACGCGTCGCGGCTTGTCTTGACTCCAGGAAACGACGTCGGGAACAGTTCCGGCAACGCCGGCCAGTCGAACCACTCGGGACTTACGGCCACCGGTGCAAACGGCAGACCCAGCGGCAGCACCGGTTCCATCGTGTCGTAGAGCGCCTCCGGTTCGGCCTCCGCCGTTTCGGCCAGCGCGCCCAGCTTCGCCCGCCCCCACAGGCTGCGGAACTGGACGCTTGGCGCGGCCGCGTGGTCGGCCTTACGAACCAGCGTGGCAATCGCCGTTCCGACCTGGATGCCCACCGGATCGTCGGGCGTCGAGAAGATGCTGGGATCCGGCGAACCGTCGGGCGCCACCTTGCCGGTCCTGTACTTGTCGCCGTTGAGGTTGTCGATCCGGATGACGTCAAAGGCCTCCAGGTACCGCTCCCGCATCCCCGGACACGACAGGCTGTCCAGCCAGGAATAGTTCGAGATGAAACACACCACGCCCTGCCCGGTCTTCTCGGCGATTCGCCGTTCGGCCATGCGGAAGAATCGCACGTACAGATCGTTCAGTCCCTGGCCTTCCGGCCGTCGCACCCGCCGGGTTGTGCGGTAGGCCGTCGAGAGTTCCCGTTCCTCGTCCACCGCCATCCCGGCAAAGCCGTTGTACGGCGGATTGCCCAGGATCACCAGGATCGGCCTGTCCTGCTTGACCTGATCGGCTCGGTCCCGTTCCTCCTCCAATTCCGGAAACGGCAACGGCTTCTGCGCGTGCGGCTCCCAGCCGGTCAGCGCGTTGGTCAGGAATATTCCCGCCCGTTCCGCCCCGTCCTCCGCCAGCGGCGCGTCCAGGTCCTGCATCGTCAGGCCCACCTGCAAGTGCGCCACCACGAACGGCGCCGGCATGATCTCGAACCCGAAAACCCGCTTGGTCGCCGCCTGCTTCACCCTCGCCCCGGTCAGCGCCCCCAGCCCCTGGCCTTGCAGGTTGTTGGCAATCCGCCGCAGCGTCTCGGCCAGGTACGCGCCGGTCCCGCAGCACGGGTCCAGCACGTACACGTTCTCGGCCGCCAGCCCGTCGGCAATCCCCAGGTCGTCCTTCAGCGCCTTGTCCACCCTCGCCACCATGTAGCGCACCACCTCGGGCGGCGTGTACCAGACGCCCAGTTGCTTGCGCAGCGCCGGATCGAAGGCGCGCAGGAACGGCTCGTAGAAGTAGGTCACGGCCTGGCCCTCGTTGAACCGCGCAAAGAAGGCCTCCCGCTCCACGCGATTCAGCGCCGCCGCCGTCCAGTCCAGCACCTCTACCAGTCCCAGCGGCTGTAGCCGGCCCGGATCCGAAAGCTGCTGAAAAAGCGCCCGCAGCACCGGTGCCCGCAGGTGCCAGACGGCCTCACGCCAGTTGAATGCGCCGCCCAGCGGTAACGGCTGCCGCGCCCACAGCACCCACGCCGAAAAGACCCCGTAGAACAGAGTCTGCACCAGTGTCGACCTGAAGAACCGAGCGCCCCGCTCGCCCTTGAACTGCACCCCCAGCGCCTCTTCCAGCGCCGCCCGCACCGTCGCCAACGGAGAGGCCCCGTCGTCCGATTCGCCTTCGGCGGCCTCCACCCGCGCTAGCGCGTCCCGCGCATGCGAGGCCATCAGTTCGGCCAGGTCCCGCGGTTCGGCCAACCGCGCCCGGTGCGCGAGCACCCGCCGCAGGTACTCGCCCAACCCCACGCCAACCCGCCCCGCAAACGCCCGCGGTTTCTCCAACTGCCGCTCGAAGTCCTCCGCGTCCGCCGCCAGCCGCAAAGTCTCTAGCCGCGCTGCGTTCCCATCGGCGTCTTCACCCACCAGCACGAAGTCCCGGTAGTTCGTAACCAGCACCAACCGGTAGCGCCCCCAGTACTTGCTCACCTGTGCGCTCTCAGCCGTCAGCCACGCATCGTCTTCAGCCGACTTCACCTCCACGACCCCGTGCTCGGGCAGCTCGCCCGCCGTTCGTGGTGAGCTTGTCGAACCACCCCCGCGCTGTACCTGTTTCGCCGCGTACAGACCGAAATCTGGATGCCCGGCCCCCTGGTCCGCCAGCTCGCCGACGCAGAACACCTTCGGCCTCAGCCCGCCGCCGATCTCATTGAGCAGATTCGCCAGCGGCCCATACCCCGACCGCTCCCCCGTCGCCCCACCCGAGACCCGAATCCGCCGCAGGTCCCCCAGGTAGTCCTCAACGACCCTCGGAAACTTCCTCATCCCAGCCCGTCAACCTCCCCGCCCATTCCCGGCCACGCTACCCCGATACCGCAGCCAAGGCGAGACAAGCTCCGATTCTTCCCATCGACCATCGGCTCCCAAGAGTGCCCTTGGCTTTGCTGCCCGTGCTACCGTGTCAACCATAGGGCGGACGCGATACACCTGCGCACCCGGGAGCCGCCCATGACCCCCGAACTCATCGGAATCCTCGCCGTAGGCGCCACCTTGACTGGCGTCGGTGCCACCATGATTGGCCTGCTGCTCACGTTTCGGCGCGACGCGCGATCCGACAGCCAAGCCTTGCGAGCCGAATTCCGCGCCGACAACCAGCGCCAGCGCGCCGAAGCCCGTGCCGACATGGCGTCCTTCCGAACCGAGATGCGCGCCGACATGCAGGATCTCCGCACCGAAGTTCGTGGCGACGTGGCTTCCATTCGCAAAGATGTCCAGGCCCTGACCGAGCGCCTCTCCCGCCTCGAAGGCGCCATCCAGGGCTTCTTCGCCGGACCAGGCGCCCGCGACCGCCACGACGACGCCGCCTGACCGACCCGAGCGCTGAGCGTTGAGCGTTGGCGACCAGTTAAGCAGGTGCAATCCGGCGCTCCACGGCCCGCGCTACCGTGTCAACCACAGGGCGGACGCGATACACCTGCGCATCTGGGAGCCGCCCATGACCCCCGAACTCATCGGAATCCTCGCCGTCGGCGCGACCATCATCGGCCTGCTACTCACATTTTGGCGTGACGCACGCGCCGACATACAAGACCTCCGCGCGGAAGTTCGTGGCGACGTGGCTGCCCTTCGCAAAGACGTTCAGGCGCTGACCGAACGAGTGTCCCGCCTCGAAGGCGTCATCGAGGGCCTCTTCGCCCGACGCGGCGCCCGCGACCGCCACGACGACGCCTGACCGACCCGAGCTTTGAGCGTTGGTGACCAGCTACGCAGGTGCAATCCCGCCTTCCACGGCCCGTGCTACGGTGTGAGCCACGGGGCGGACGCAGCAAAACTGCGCACTAGGAGCCGCCCATGACCCCCGAACTCATCGGAATCCTCGCCGTCGGCGCCACCTTGACTGGCGTCGGTGCCACCATGATTGGGCTGCTGCGCGCCCTCTGGCGCGATGCACGTGCCGACAGCCAGGCCCTGCGAGCCGAATTCCGCGCCGACAACCAGCGTCTGCGCACCGAAGTTAATGGCGGCTTGGCCGAAGTCCGCGCCGACAACCAGCGCCTGCGCACGGAAGTCCGCGCTGACTTTGCCCGGGTCCGAGGCGACTTGGCCGACGTGCGTAAGGACATGCAGGCGCTGACCGAGCGCGTGTCTCGGATCGAAGGCGCCATCGAAGGCTTCTTCGCCGGACAAGGCGCCCGCGAACGCCAAGACGACGCCGCTTAGCCCACCCGTGAGCCGGGCGCGAAGCCACGGCTGACGACACCAACGACCAGCCACTCAAAGATCGTCCCTCGTTCCACAAGCCGTGCTACCGTCGAAACCATACGGGCGGCGACTAATCAGTCCCACACCATGGAGCCGCCCATGACCCCCGAACTCATCGGAATCCTCGCCGTAGGCGCCACCGTGATTGCCCTCATGCTCACCTTCAGGCGCGACGCGCGCGCCGACTTGGCGGAACTCCGCAAGGATGTCCAGGCCCTGACCGAACGCATGTCTCGGCTCGAAGCACGCATGTCTCGGCTCGAAGGCGTCATCGAAGGCTTCTTCGCCAGGCGAGACCGCCGCAACGACGCCGCCTGACCCCCAATCGCGCCAGGGACGCGACCTCCCCCACGCAGTCCGTCGCGCTGGTCAAACCCACGAGGCCCGCACCCTTCCACGTCTCCACCACCCACCGTCCACCATCCACTTGTCACCTGTCCTCAGAAAGTGTACACTATCCGAGTAATCCCCGCAACCCAATCCCCCAATGCCCCCTACCTTCCTCGCTCTCGTTCTGACCCCGCTCCTGCCGCTCTTCCGGCTCTGCCCATTCCACCTTCGCCCTGTCCCGAGCCGCTCGAACCAGCCCGTCAAACCACTCCCCTCCGTCACCCCGCCGTCCCCAGCCGGGAACCCGACAGCGTCCCCAACAGCACTCACCACCCGAAGCGCAACGTCATCCCGGCGTCCCCGGCCGGGACCCAGCAGCACAACGTCATCCCCGCGCAGAGCCTGCCCTGAGCTTGCCGAAGGGCGGGGACCCAGCGGCACCCAACCACCCGGCCGCACCCAGCCACCCCAGCCTCCCCTGCACCCCGAGCTCACAGCCCTCTTCCTCCCGCATCCCCGGGCGCACCGCTCCCATCCTTTCCGATCCATCCCGGCCGGCCCCAACACGCCCCAAACCCGCCAGAAAAGCGCCCCGTTGCACCTCAAGAGTTTTTTGGAAAAAACTCTTACGCGCGCAAAGCCACCCCATTTCGCCCCTCCAACCACCCACCCGTCGAACGTGCCAAATCACCCTTACGACACCACCCAGACCGGCGATAATCAGATAGCCGACCCGCTGCCTCGGAGGACCCGGTGATTTCCCGCCGCCTCCTCACCCCCATCCGCCGCGTGCTCCTCGTCGCCTCCCTCCTGGCCTTGCTGCTGTCCCCCGCCGCCCAGGCCCAATCCTCCGCCGTCATGACCATCGAACTCGATGGCTTCATCGACCCGAACTCAGCCCGCTACGTAGACCGCGCCATCAACGAATCCGTCGACGCCGGCGCGGCCCTGCTGGTCATCCGACTCAACACCCCCGGCGGCCTCAGCGCCTCCGCACGCCAGATGGTCTCTTCGATCCTCGAATCCCCGCTGCCCGTGGCCGTCTTCGTCACCCCCCGCGGCGCCCAGGCAGCCTCCGCCGGCATGTTCGTGCTGGCCGCCGCCGGCGTCGCCGCCATGAGCCCCGGTACCAACGTCGGCGCCGCCTCCCCCATCGACGCCACCGGCCAGGACGTCCCCGAAACCCTCGCCTCCAAGGTCCTCCAGGACACCCAGGCCTTCGCCCGCAGCATTGCCGATGCCCGCGGCCGCGACCCCGCCCCCCTTGAAGCCGCCATCACCGAAGCCCGCTCCTACTCCGCAACCGAGGCCCTCAACCTCGGACTCGCCGACGTCCTCGCCGACGACCTGCCCGACTTGCTGCGCCAGATCAACGGAGCATTCGTGCCCACCGCAACCGGCGAAGTCCCGCTCCAGATCACCGACGCCCCCATTCAGCCCGTCGACCGCACCTTCCTGGAGCACTTCCTCTCGGTCGTGGCCTCACCGAACCTGGCCTTCATCCTGCTCACGGTCGGTGGCATCGCCCTGCTCATCGAGCTGGCCAACCCCGGCCTGATCATTCCCGGCGTCACCGGCGCCATCGCCCTGGGGCTGGGGTTCGTCGGGCTGGGCCAACTGCCGGTCAACTGGCTGGGCGTCGTCCTGATCCTCATCACCCTGGGCCTGCTCTTTCTTGAGTTCCAGGAACCCGGCGCCGGGGTCTACGGTGCTGGCGCTTTGGCCACCTTTGTCGTCGGTGCAATCCTGCTCGCCGGCGGCGCGCTCCGCCCGGTCGAACTGGATTTTCCTGGCGCCGAGACCCTAACGGTCAGCGTCTGGGTCATGGTGGCCGTCGGCGCGATCCTGGCGGCCCTCACGACCACGCTGATCGTGATGGCTAACACCGGCAAGCCAGTGCCCTACCGCAGCCGATACCACCGCGCCGCCCTTGTCGGTAGCCGTGCCCGCGTCACGCGTCGGCTGGCCCCCGAAGGCGAAGTCCAGATGCTCGGCGAGTTCTGGCACGCCCGTCTGGAACCGCAGGACGACGCTGACGCCGCCATCGAGGAGGGTTACGCTGTGGATGTAACCGCCGTGGAAGGCTCGATGCTGATGGTCGAGCCCGCAAACGACAATTCGACACCGGATCGACACGGGGTGGCGCGGCCCCCAGCAAGCGCGTAGCCAGGGAGGCAGCAATGGCACTCATCAATTTCATCCGTGACTACGAGCGGCTGGCCCGATTCCGGTTCGGACGCTTCGAAGGCATGCTCGGCCCCGGCATCGTGATTGCCATTCCGATCATCCATCAGATCACGCGGCTCGATACCCGTACCGAGGTGCTGGATATCCCGCGCCAGACCAACATCACCCGCGACAACGCGCCGATCGAAATCGACTTCCTGGTCTATTTGCGGGTGGACTTGAACCAAGCGGAACGCGCCGTGCTGGAAGTTGAGAACTACCACCAGGCCGTCGTTGGCTTGGCAACCACCACCCTCCGCGCGGTCATCGGCGACATCCCGCTTGACGATGTCCTGTCCCAGCGTGAGCGCATTAACGAATCCATCCGCGTCAAGCTCGACGCCGAAACCGAGCGCTGGGGCATCAAGGTCACCAACGTCGAAATCCGCGAGATTGACCCGCCGCGCGAGATTCAGGACGCCATGAACCGCCAGATGTCGGCCGAGCGTGTGCGCCGCGCCGTAATTCTGGAAGCTGAGGGGACCCGTCAGTCGGACATCACCGTGGCCGAGGGCCAGAAGCAGGCCGCCATTCTCAAGGCCGAGGGCGGCCGTCAGGCCGAAATCCTGCAGGCTGAGGGCGACAAGCAGGCCGCCCTACTGCGCGCCGAAGGATTTTCCGACGCCCTGCAGCGCATCTTCGAGACCGCGCGCGGAATCGACGACAACACCATGCGCTTGCAGTACTTCGAAACCCTCAAGTCACTGGGTGCCGGCCCTGCCTCGAAATTCATCTTCCCGATGGAATTCACCCAAATGCTCGGCTCACTGGCCGGACGTCGCAACGCTGATGACTGAGGTTGTCGGCGCTTAGCTTCCCGCAACGAGCGTCGTGGTCAGTCCGGCTCGGCTCCCAGCCGCCGCGTCATCACAATCTGCCCGAAGTGCCGCCGCACCAGGTTGAACACCCACTGGAACCGGCGTGGATCGCGCACGAATCCGTGCCGCTGGAACAGCGCCTCCGCCGCGGCGTTTTCGGCTTCCACTCGCAGCGTGATCTGTCGGAAGCCCCGAGCCCGCGCCAGGTCGATCACGTGGTCTAGTAGCGCCGAACCATGCCCGCACCGCCGCCGCGTGGGCGACACTGCCAGGGCGCTGATGTAGGCCTCGTGCTCATGCAGCCAGTGCGGTGGCAGCGGCGGAATGTGAAACGCCACGCACAGAGCGCGCCAGGGCCCCAGAACTCGTTCCATGGCAACAAACGCCCGCAGCGCGGCCGCGGGTGTGGACCCATTGCCCCAGCGCACCAGCACCAGGCCCTCGCACTCGCCGTCGTTTTCCGCCAGCCAAGCATTCGGCAGCGACCCAAACGCCCGCAGCCCATGCCCCACAGCCCGCGCGGCCTCATGGTCGCGCTCGCCGAATATGCGCGTGAACGTCTCCGGGAAAGCGTCCAGCATCAGCCGTCCCACAACCTCGGCGTCGGACTCCGATGTGCTCGCCGGCCGCAAAGTGCGCATACGACAACCGCTGACTCGACATTGAGGCGGCGGCGCCATTCTAGGCGCCTCGCCCCACCGCCCACCGAGGGTCAGTCGCCGGCGATGACCTCGAACCCGAACACCGATGTCGTCCGCAGGCTGAAGCGCAGCGACACGGCTTGATCCACCGGCGGCCGTGCGCCCCCGCTCCACTTCACCGTGGCTTCCAGTTGATCGCCCACGATTGGTCGGCAGTCCTCGAGGCTGAGCCCAGGCAGGTCCGACCAATCCTCATCCACTACGCCCACCTTCAGGCTGCCGCCCGGCTGCACTCGGCAGTTGACCCGCAGGCCGCCGCCTGCCAGCCGCACCGGCGGCGTCCAGAACTCGCCTTCAGTGGCCGCGTGGATGCCCGCCAGCCGCCCGCGCGTCCAGGTACACCAGCAGATCCCGCTGTCAGCCAGGTTGGCCGGGAACTTGTGCGGATAGCTATAGCCCCCGTAGGGCAGGCCCACGCGGTCGCCCGGCAGCGGTACCAGGCCAGTCCCAACGAACATGCTGCCGCCGTCCACGCTGCCCACCGGCCCAACCGGCAACACCGGGTTGCCCGGCGTCCAGGTCCATGCCACGCCGTCCACGCTGGTGGCCATCCCGATGGCCGTTTGGTCTGTCCCCCGGTCGTACAACGTGGGGAACATCAGGTGGGTGGTGGGGTCGCCCGGATAGCGTGTCTTGCCATTGGTGTAAATGTCCGTCTGCTCCGGCGCCGTTGGCGCAACCGTCAGCACGTCCTGTGGCAGCGGCCAGCGGCTGAAGTCCGTCGTCTCGGCCCGCGAGATCGTGCGGCGGCCCCACGACCAGCCCCGCCCGTACCAGACGTACTGCTTCCGCAGCGCGTCCCATTCCACAACCTGCAGCGTGTCGCTATTGAAGGCCACCGCCGGCTCGTCTTGCACCGTCCAGTGCAGCCCGTCGGGTGAAGTGGCCACGTACATGGCCCGCCCGTGACTGCCGTCGGCGCTACGCGGGTCCACCGCATCCGGGCGATCCTGTCGCACCTTTTCCAGGACTTCCTGGGTCGCGTCGCCGTACCAGAACGCCTTGTAGCGCGCCTCTGGCTCCGCCTCCGGGTCGATGAACGGACTGGCCCCGTGCATGCCCATTGGTCCCACGGTCTCCCGCCCGAGTGAGATATTCGTCTCCGTGGACCCGTCCCACGCCCCGATCCCCAACTTCGGCTTCGTCCAGGTGAACCCGTCGTCCGACTCGGCGTAGCAGAGCAGTCCGCCGAAAACCGGGTTCGGCCAGGCCAGCCCGGGACCGATCTCCGGGTCCCAGTGGTCCGGCGGAACCGCCTCGTACCAGAGGCGGTAGCGTCCGCCCTCGTACATAACCTTCGGCCACCACACCAACCGCTCCCACGGCTCGGTGGCCTTCAGCACTGGCTCGGTGCGCACCGCCGGTTCCGCCTGAAGTTCAACCCCGCGCGGCACGGCCAGGAACTCGGCGTGAATCGAAGTCGGATTCTTCAGCCCCCAGGCGCTTTGGAAGCTCCCCTCGGCGTCCACCCAGTGCGCACGCCCCGGATGAATGAAGCGGTTGTCCACGAACGGGTGATAGCCCTCCGCCACTGGCAGCGGCGTCACCAGCCCGGGGTATAGGTTGTCAATGCTCATGCTGGCGACTCGCAGTGGGGAACCTTAGATGGCGAACTATATACCTATAGCGACACCAGACGTGCTATACAGCGGCGGCCGCTTACGTCGGACGGTCTGATGGCTCGTACGCGATCCTCCAACCGCATCTACGATGAACTTGGCGTGCCGCGGGTCATTCACGCCGGCGGTCCCACCACCAACTACGGCGGCTCGCTCATGCTGCCGGAGACGATTGCGGCAATGGCCGAGGCCGGTCGCGCCTTCGTTTCCATCGAGACGCTCAACCGCCGCATCGGCGCCTATATCGCCGAAGTCACCGGCGCCGAAGCCGGCATGGTGGTTGGCGGCGCGGCCGCCGGCATGGTCATCTCGATGGCCGCGTGTATAACGCGAGGCGATGTGGCGGCCGTCCGCCGCCTTCCTGACACGACCGGACTCAAGGACGAGCTCGTCATCCAGAAGCTCCATCGCGGACCCTACAGCCACATGTACGGCTTCACCGGCACGCGTTTCGTCGAGGTCGGCAACGTCAACTCCTGCCTGCCCGAGGAACTCGAAGCCGCCCTCACCGACCGCACAGCCGCCGTGGCCTTCCTATTCGCGCCGGGGAACCCACGCGGCGGCTTGACCTTGCCCCAGGTGTCCGAGATTGCCCACGCGCGAGATATCCCGGTCATTGTTGACGCGGCCATGACGGTCCCGCCGCGCGACAACCTCAAGCGCTTCATCCGCGACGGTGCCGATCTGGTCACCATGAGCGGCGGCAAAGTCATCCGCGGCCCCCAGGCGACCGGGCTCCTCTACGGACGCGCGGACCTCATTGAAGCCGCCCACCTCAACAGCAGCCCCAACCATTCCATGGGCCGCCCGTCCAAGGTCGCCAAGGAAGAAATGGTGGGCATGTACGCCGCGCTCCGCAGCTACATTGACTCCGACGAAGACGCGATGCTTCGCGACTTCCACGAGCTTGTCGAAATCATCGTTGATGACGTCGGAGAGTTGGATGGCATCCGCGCAACGGTCGAGTTCGACGACGACAGGTACTTCGTGCCGACGGCGGTCATCGGCTTTGAGGCCGACTGGACTGGCCCCGGTGTTGAGGCAATTGGCGAAGCGCTTCTCGCTGGCGACCCGCCCATCTTCGTCCGCATCGACCCCGCCCGCCGTCTGGTGGAGGCCAACTCCGCCAACCTGCAACCCGGCGAGCCCGAGATCATTGGCCAACGCCTGCGCGAGGTCTTGACAGACCTAGGCTAGCCGGCGACTTCGGCAGGAGCGGCCGCGATCGACGACGAGACGCCAGGGGCCCGTCCTAGAATCGTCTGATCATGGCCACCCTTCCCCAAAGCGGCACCCGCGCGGGCTTCGAGATCGGCGCCGACTTCCAGCCTGCCGGCAGTCAGCCCCACGCCATTCAGCAGCTCGTTGAGGGCATCAACGCCGGCAACCGCGCCCAGACCTTGCTCGGCGTTACCGGCTCCGGCAAGACGTTCACGATCGCCAACGTCATCCAGCGCATCCAGCGCCCGGCCCTGGTGCTCGCCCACAACAAGACCCTGGCTGCCCAGCTGGCCACCGAGTTGAAGGAATTCTTCCCCCGCAACGCCGTCGAGTACTTCGTCAGCTACTACGACTACTACCAGCCCGAGGCCTACATCGCGCGCAGCGACACCTACATCGAGAAAGAAACCGACATCAACGCCGAGATCGAGAAGCTGCGCTACTCCACCACTCGCTCCCTCTTCGAACGCCGCGATGTCATCGTCGTGGCAACCGTCTCCTGCATCTACGGCATCACCCCGCCCGAGGACTACGGCGACATGAGCCTGTCGCTGGAAGTCGGCGGCGAATACGACCGCACCCGCCTGCTGCGGGTCCTCGTGGGTCTCCAGTACGCCCGCACCTCGGCCAGCCTCGAGCATGGCCGCTTCCGCGTGCGCGGCGAAGTGCTCGAAGTCTTCCCGCCCTACGACGACTTCGTGTTGCGCCTGCAGTTCTTTGGCGACGAACTCGAGCGCGTGGTCCGCCTCGAACCGTTGACGGGCGAGATCCTCGAGGATCTGACCAGCGTCACCGTCTACCCGGCGCGCTTCTACGTGACGCCGATCGAACGTCTGCAGCGTGCCATCGGGGCCATCGGCCAGGAGCTGGACAAGCACCTGGCCCAGCTGGAAGCCCGCGGCAAGGTGCTGGAAGCTGCCCGCCTGCGCCAGCGCACCAACTTTGACATGGAGATGCTGCGCGAAACCGGCAGTTGCACAGGCATTGAGAACTACAGCCGCCATCTCAACGCGCGTGAACCCGGCGACCCGCCCTGGGCGCTGCTCGACTATCTGCCTGAGGACTACCTGCTCGTCGTCGACGAGTCCCACGTCACGCTGCCGCAGGTACGCGGCATGTTGGCCGGCGACCGCGCTCGCAAGGAATCGCTGGTGGAGTACGGATTCCGGCTGCCCTCGGCGTTCGACAACCGCCCCCTCTCCTTTGAGGAGTTCGAGCAGCACATCAAGACCGCCGTGTTCATGTCGGCCACGCCGGGACCCTACGAATTCGAACACAGCGAGCAGATCGTGGAACAGATCGTGCGCCCCACCGGGCTGGTGGACCCGGCCATTGAGGTGCGCCCCACCGAAGGACAAATCGACGACCTCATCACCGAGATTCAGAAGCGGGTGGACGTGCACGAACGGGTGCTGGTCACCACGCTCACCAAGCGCATGGCCGAGGATCTGGCCGAGTACTTGGCCGAGATCGGCATGAAAGTGCACTACCTGCACTCGGAGATCGACACCCTGGAGAGGGTCGAAATCCTTAGCGACCTGCGCCGTGGGGTCTATGACGTGGTGGTGGGAATCAACCTGCTGCGCGAAGGCCTGGACCTGCCCGAGGTCAGCCTGGTGGCTATTCTGGATGCCGACAAGGAGGGCTTTCTGCGCTCCGAGACCTCACTGATTCAGACCGCCGGTCGCGCGGCCCGCCACTTGCACGGCCGCGTCATCATGTACGCCGATGTGGTCACGCGCAGCATGCGGCGCGCGATCGACGAGACCTACCGCCGCCGCAGCCTGCAAGTGGTCTACAACGAGCAGCACGGCATCACGCCGGCCTCCATCGTCAAGAGCCTGCGCGACCTGACCGAACGCGTGACCCAGGAGCCCGCTCAGGACGGCCTGGCCCGCGCCGCCGAGGAAGAACCGGCCTACGAGCTCGGCTTCCGTCGCACCAACGACCTTTCACGCGTCGAAGTGGCCCAGGCCATAAAGGACCTGGAGCACCAGATGCGCCTCGCCGCCGACAGCCTCGCCTTCGAAAAAGCCGCCGCCCTCCGCGACCAGATCAGCGAATTCCGCCGCGACCTCGAAAGAGCCAAAGCCTGATCTCTCGCGTCACGGAGTCGGCCGGCTAGGCCTTCGTGGCCGTCCTCGCGGGGATGCCCTGGCCCGTGCGCTCGGTCGGGAGATCAGACTCTGAGCTTCGGGCGATCGTGCTGGTGATGATGGTCTGGGTCAACGTGTCCAGCCGCATATTGATGGCAGCGGTGTCGGCCCGCTGGCGTTCGTCCAGTTTGGCCAATTCGGCGCGCAAGGACGCGTTGTCGGAGCTCTGGCGTTCGTCGAGACGCGCGATGTCGGCGCGCAGCCAAGCTAACGCGCCGCCGCCCACGATTAGCATCGGGCCGAGGATGGCGCCTGCAATGGTCAGCAGGTCGGCCGCGGTCAGTGTCACCCTGGGCGAGCCTTTGCAACCGCCCGGATACTTGTACCGAGCGTAGCACCCGATCCTCTGCTGTAGACCAATGTCCGAATTTGCCGGCTCACCTTTTTCCGCCGTCAGCGTGGCGTCGGTATTCCAGCTCAGCCCTATGCGCTATCCCGGCAACAAGACCTTGCTGAACCCCCACATCCGCGCTTGGCTTGGCGACATGGATCCCAAGCCAAGCCTGCGATGCGAGCCGTTGCACGGCGGCATCACTAATTTGCCCGCCGCAGCTATGGATCACTAGCGACTTGTGATCGACCCGCCATACGCGCCGCCCAACTACGACTGCCCATTCTGCCGCATCGCCCGCAGCGACTTCAGCAGACCCGTGATCGGCGGTGCCGAGGCTGACGTGCTCCGCACCCCGCACGTGACGGCCGTTGTCGGCTCGCACTGGTGGCCGCGCAACGAGGGATCGGTGATTGTGATCCCCAACACGCACTTCGAGTCCATCTTTGATCTGCCGGCTGAGGCCGCGGCGCAGATTCACTCGGTGGCACAGCGTGTGGCCGTCGCAATGACCAGCGTCTATCGGTGTGAAGGCGTATCCACGCGCCAGCACAACGGCCCTGGGGGCGGCCAGGAAGTCTGGCACTACCACCTGCACGTCCTGCCGCGCTGGCGCAACGACCGCCTCTACGAGCGCACCCCCGAACGCTACCGCGCCCCGCCGGACCAGCGTGCCCACCGCGCCGCCCTGCTACGTGCGGCCGTCAATTCCAAACTGCCCTGAGCCGCTAAGCCTCGGCTGCTGCGCACAGTTCGTAGATCAAAGCCGCAGCGCAACGAGTCGAGGAATGCAGCTCTCGGCCCTAAGAAACTCAAAACCGATCCGTCCGAATGTGGCCACCGTTCACATGCAGGGCGACTTCCAGCGTCCCGCCCAGCTCCGACGAGACACGATCTCGGTCATGCCACGCCAGCTTCATGTATCCGCGCTCGCACCGGCCGCCGACCGTGTCACACCACCGTCGCGGGTCGGTTGACGTGGTTACGCCGCCCGGCCATGTCCAATGCGACTCTACGGTCCAGTCGCTGGGCCACCATTTCACCAGGTACACCACGCAGAAGAATTCGGGCATTGGATCCCCTGGCAGCGATTCGCTCCAGGTGCCGGCCTGATCCGGTCCTGACCTACAGTCCGGACCCGTCGCCAACCCGACCGCCTCGATTAACTCGGAAGGATGCGGCAAGGGCTCCGGATCCGGCGGTGCCGGAAGGAGCCCGGCGCGGTGGCGCGTGATCCAGTCATCCACAGCTTGGCGCACCCGATCCCCGTCGATCAGAAAGTTCGCCGACTCGACCCTGGCAGCGCCGCCCAACTTCGCGGTTGCCACGCCAATCACTCCGCCCCGCAGATTGAACGCGGGCCCGCCGCTGTTCCCCGGGTTGGCGGTCGCGTCGGTCTGCAGCCAGTCGGGGTGCCGGGCGGACAGAATGCCCCGGGTGACGGTGAGCGTTTCGAAGCAGAGCGGATAGCCCAGGATGACCAGATCCTCCCCCAGCCCCAGGCTCGAGGAATCGCCAAGAGGCACGAACGGATGGCCGCTGCCGGGCAGCTTCAGCAGTGCAAGGTCAGCTTCGGGATCGTCGGCAACCACCGTCGCTTGCTGCTCCTGGCCGTTGTGCGTCCCGACGATTGCCTGTCGCGTGCCGTTGAGCACGTGGCTATTTGTGACCACGTAGCCGTCCGCCGTCACCACAAACGCGCTTCCGCAGCCGTCGTCAGATGTGTCGATGTAGCGAACCGCCTCCTGGTATCGCTGTACCAGTTCGGCCACCGACAGCGGCGGTCCGGCGACGCTGGACGTGGCGGTGTCGAAAGCCCAGGCAAACACCCCGCGTACATCGTCCCGGTGGTCGCTCCGGCACGCTGACTCCGCGTCCACGCCGAAGACGTGCTGGTAAATCCCGACATTGCCGTGATTGCCGAGGTGGTTTTCCGCAATGTCGTTCAGTTCCACGCAGTCGGAAGGCCACACCTGCGAAGGCAGGTTCAGAGCCGTCGCGGGCCCTGTGTTCTCGAAGACCCACGCGAACACGCCGCGCACATCCTCCCGGTGGTCGCTCTGGCAGCCCTGCTCGGCCTGGTCGCCGAACACCCGCTGGTAAATGCCCACGTTGCCATCGTTGCCGAGGTGCGCCTCCACGATGTCATTCAGCTCAAGACACGTGATCGGCCACTGCGCCAGCGCTGGCGTCGCCAGCGCCGGTGAGCTGCAAGACTTCACGCGCAGTCGGGCTCCGCCGTTAGTCCCTGCGGCGGCTCGTCCGTGCGGGCCGACCAGCGTCCGGCACGTACGAGCCAATCGGCCCCCAAACGGACTCCCGCTGCACCTGCACAGACCGCTGTTGCGAGGTTACGCCGGTGGCGCCGCTCTCCCGTACGTGTTCGATCCCCAGCAGACGACGCTTCCGTTTGTTCGGACTCCGCAGCTGTGGGGCCAACCCACACTAACTGAGTCGAACGCGCCTGGCGGCGGGGCTGCCTGCCCCTGTCGATTCGCGCCCCAGCAGGAGAGCGAACCGTCAGGTCGCACGCCGCAGGTGGAACTCCCACCGGCGCTCACCGCGGCAAACGGGCCTGGTGGCGGTCTGGCCTGGCCATCCTCATTTCCACCCCAGCAAGCCACCGTGCTGTTCGTCCGCACGCCGCAAGTGTGGAAGAGACCCGCGCTGACGGATAGAAAGGTGCCCGCTGGCGGCACAGCTTGACCGTATTCATTCCACCCCCAGCAGATCACCTTGCCATCCGTGCGCACGCCGCAGGCATGGTGGTGCCCCGCGCTCATGGATCGAAACGCGCCCGGCGGCGGCGCGGCCTGGCCATGCCCGTTCCAGCCCCAGCAGGCCAGGCTTCCGTCGGTCCGTACGCCGCACGTGTAGTGGTCGCCGGCGCTGACCGATTGGAACGCGCCCGGCGGCGGCGCGGCTTGACCGTTGTCGTTCGATCCCCAGCAAGCCAGCGTGCCGTCCGTCCACACCCCGCAGGTGTGGTAACCGCCGGCGCTCACGGAGCGGAAGGCGCCCGCAGGCGCCAGGGCCTGCCCGCTGTATTTCTCCTGCCAGTCCGTGTTCGATCCCCAGCAGGTCACGATCCCGTCGCTGCGCACGCCGCAGGTGTGCTTTGTCCCGGTGTCAACGGCCGCCCAGGCGGCGGCGACCGGCGGCACTGGCGGCTGCGCGCCGGCTTGCGCCCGATGACTCGCAATCCAGCTGTCAAGAAGCTGTCGCGCCGTATCGCCGTCGATCAGAAGATTGGCGTTTTCGGCCTCGCGTCCTGCGTCCTCGACCAGCCGCTTGGTTGCAACACCGATAACTCCGCCACGGACGTCAAGGGCCGGTCCGCCGCTATTGCCGCGGTTGGCATCGGCATCGGTCTGAAGCCAGCCCGGTCGTCGGGCGGTCAGCGTGCCGGTGGCGCTGGAAAATGTCTCCAGGCAAAGCGGATAGCCAAGAATCATCAGCGGCTCACCCACCTCCAGATCCGAGGATTGACCGAACGCGAGAAACGGATGCGGACCGCGGCCCGGCAGCTTCAGCAGCGCCAGGTCGCGCTCGGGGTCGTCGGCCACAACCGACGCAAACTCCTCCAGACCGTCACTCGTCCCGACAACCGCCTGCTCTGCACCGCCCAGGACATGGCTGTTGGTCACCACGTAGCCATCCGCCGTCACGACAAACGCGCTTCCGCATCCATCACCTGCGGTGCGGATGTAGCGAACGGCTGCCTGAGACTGCGCGACGAGCCCGTTGTAAGACAGCGGTGGTCCGCTGGCGCTGGCTGTAGCCGGCTCGAATGCCCAGGCAAATGTCCCTCGCACGTCCCCCCGGTGGTCGTTCCGACACGCGTCCTCGGCTTCTGCACCGAACGTGCCCTGATAGATGCCCACGTTTCCGTCGTTGCCCAGGCTGGCCTCGACAATGTCATTCAGCTCCACGCAGTCCGACGGCCAAGCCAGGTCCGGCGCCTCGGGCGTCGCGGCTTCGGCGGCATCGTCGAAGGCCCAGACAAACACCCCGCGCACGTCGTCTCGGTGATCGTTCTGGCAGCCCGGCTCAGATTGGTCGCCAAACACCCGTTGGTAGATCCCGACGTTGCCGTCGTTCCCCAGATGCGCCTCAACGATGTCGTTCAAATCAACGCACGTCGTCGGCCACTCCGCCAGCACCGGCGACGCCATCACCAAGGCGGCCGCAACCGCGAACACAACCGCCCGCACAATTCTCATCGGGCCGCAGCCTCTTCAGGGCGCTTGCGCGCTAGCGGCTGACGCAGAGTCTAGCAACGCCCGGATTTGAGTTAGGCGCGCGCTGGATCGCTGCCGTGGCGCCTTCTCCCGCCGGTGCCCCAAAAAACCAACTCTCCCTCGCCGTACCTCTCACAGACGCGCCGCTTCACGACCTGAGCTGGCGACAGAACAGCGAAGGATCGCGCGTCGCTATTCGTTACACGGGTGGCGAAGTCTGGCCATATCCATTCCACCCCCAGCAAGCCACGGTCCCATCGGTCTTTAGCCCGCAGGAATGGCTGTGACCTGTGCTGACGGACCGGAACGCACCTGGGGGCGGTATCGATTGGCCAGCGTGCCCCAGCCCTCGTTCAGTGTTCGATCCCCAGCACGAGACGGTGGCGTCGGTCCGTACTCCACAGCTGTGGTAGAGGCCTACGCTGACTGAATGGAACGTGCCCTGCGGCGGTGTGGATTGACCAACGAACCTGTTCCAATTGTCAACATTCGATCCCCAGCACGCAAGAGTCCCGCCGGCTCGCACGCCGCAGGTGTGGTACAGGCCCCCGCTGACTGATTGACAGCCACCGGCTGGGGGAGTCGTTTGCTCGTTCCTGTTCGATCCCCAGCAAGCTAAGGTCCCGTCGGTTCGCACCCCGCACGTGTGGTTTGAACCGGAGCCCACGGAGCAGAAGCTGCCTGGCAGTGAGCTGGTCTGGCCGTCTCCATTCTCTCCCCAACACACCACGGTTCCATCGGTTCGCACACCGCAGGTATGGCGCAACCCGGCGCTCACGGACTGAAACAAGCCTGTTGGTGGCTCAGACTGGCCGAAGTAGGACCCGCCCCCGCTCGTAGTCAGCCCCCAGCAGGCGGCGGTCCCATCGGTCCGCAGGCAGCAGTTGTGAGAGCCCCGGGACGGGACTGACGACCACCCAACAGCGGCCGATGCAGTTGGGCTCGGGCTGGTTGCGGGCGCCACGCCATCGAACGCCTACGCGAACACTGCCCGCAGGTCCTCGCGGTGATCGTTCTGACAAGCCTGCTCGGCTTGGTCGCCAAACACCCGCTGGTAAATCCCGACGTTCCCGTCGTTACCCAGGTGCGCCTCGACGATGTCGTTCAGATCAACACACGTCGTCGGCCACTGCGCCAGCACAGGCGACGCTAGCGCCAAGGCTGCTAGAAGCGCAGTCGTTACAGCCAGAACCGCTCGGTCAGATCGCATCAAGCCACCGCCTTGTCAGTGCACCTACTCGCTCGCAGCGGCCGCGAATATTATCAACGCCCCGTGTTGCTCATTCGGTAGCAACAGCGTCGAATCGCTCGACGTCTCGAACTGACTGCCCCTAGCTGCTCACCTGCGTCGATTTACCAACCGAGGTGAGGTGAAGTCAGGCTGGCGAGCGCCAGCACGGTACGAAGGACCCAGGGACGCGTCGTGCCATGCGGTCATGCTGGCGGCGTGCCCTGACCAGACGCATTCGATCCCCAACAGATGATCGATCCGTCCGCCCGCACGCCGCAGGTGTGCTCATCACCGGCGCTGACTGCTTGAAATGTGCCCGGCGGCGAAGCGGCCTGGCCAGACGGACGATAGAACCCGCCGTTAGCTCCCCAGCAGGCCACAGACCCGCCGGTGCGAATTCCGCAGGTGTGATGGTGTCCGGCGCTGACCGACTCGAATGTGCCGGCTGGCCGAGAAGTCTGACCGTCGCTGTTCCATCCCCAGCAGGAAACCGTGCCCGTGGTGCGCACGGCGCAGCTGTGGAACCCGCCCGAGCTAACGGAGCGGAATGTTCCTCCAGGGGGTTTGGCCGAGCCATTCTCGTTCGATCCCCAGCAGACGAGCATTCCGTCGGTCCGTACCGCACAAGCGTGGTGGATACCGGTGCTCACGGCGGTGAATGAGCCCTGCGGTGGCTTCAAAGCGTTGGCCCCGCTCAACCCCCAGCAAACGACTGTGCCGCTGCTTCGAACCCCGCACGTGTATTCGTTATTAGCGCTCACGCCAGAGAAGGCACCGGGCGGCGCCGCCGCCTCGCCGTGTTGATTCGAGCCCCAGCAGGCCACCGTCCCGTCGGCGCGCACCCCGCATGTATGCAGGTTTCCGGCGCTCACGGCGCGGAACACGTCGGATGGGGGCTCGGCTTGGCCGAGGTAGGTGCCGCCTGGATGATTGTTGCTTCCCCAGCAGGCGGCCGTCCCAACGGTACGCACGGCGCACGTGTGGTCTTGACCCGCGCTTATGGAGGACCATGCCACGACGGTTGGAGAAGGCGAGGGTGGGGCCGGTTCGGTGGGACTGGGTGTCGGGTCGTCGAAGGCCCAGTCGAACACGCTGCGCACATCGTCGCGATGATCGTTCTGGCACGCCTGCTCAGCTTGGTCACCAAAGACGCGCTGATAAATGCCCACGTTGCCGTCGTTGCCCAGGTGCGCCTCAACGATGTCGTTCAGATCAACGCACGTCGTCGGCCACTGCGCCAGCACCGGCGACGCCAGCGCCAATGCGGCCACGACCGTAAGCAAGGCTGCCAGAGTCGCCCGCAGGCTTCGCACTGGGCCGCAACTCTTTCAGGGAAGCGTGCGGGGTCGCGCCTCCGCGGAGCCTAGCAACGCTTCTTGTTTGCCTGCACGCTGCTCGGACTGTTCGGGATTCACTTACCGACAGCCACGGCCTGCTGCCGGTTGCCCAAGTCCCCGCCCGTCCCTCACACTCCGCTCGTGACCCGGAACTTTCGGGTCCCAACCGCTGATCGGATCACCGGCTATCAATCAGGCGCTGCGTCCGCTGATTCGGTTCCGCGACCGTGTGGCGCCTGCCCTGGCCTACAAACAGTACTCTCGGCTCTGGCAGGCAAACGCCGGCAGCCAGGTCGCCTTCTGGATGCAGCAGGTGGCGCAGGGCTGGCTGGTGCTGGATCTCACCGGCTCAGAATTCACGCTCGGTCTCCTTGCATTCTTCCGGTCGATTCCCATGCTGCTGCTCTCGCCCCTGGGTGGCGTGCTGGCCGACCGCCTCGACCGGCGCCGCATGGTCCTGATCGCACAGGTGATCCTGGCCTGTCTGATGCTGACGATCGCCATTCTGGTGCTAACCAAGCAGGTGCATGTTGTGCATCTGGCCGTGTCCTCGCTGATCGTCGGCACCATGTTTGCCGTCAACGTCCCGGCCCGCACCGCCCTCGTGGCCGGCCTCGTACCGCGTCAACATCTCGCCAACGCCATCGGCCTGCACAGCGCCACCCTCAACTCCGCCCGAATCATCGGACCCTCCCTGGCCGGACAGGTCATAGCCACGGTCGGCATCGCCGCGTCCTACTTCGTCCAGGTGGGCGGCTATCTGTGGAGCAGCCTCAACATGCTGCGAGTCGTCCCGCCCCCGCGCTCGCCGCGACCGCGCTCGTCCACCTGGGCCGACATGCGCGGCGGCTTCGCTTATGTGGCTCGCACTCGCATCATGCTCGCGCTCATGCTCCTGGCGCTGGGCCCCTCCCTCTTCGGCATGCCGTTGATGGTCCTGTTCCCCGCCTTCGTTCGCAATGACCTGGCCGGCGGTGCGCAAGCCTTGGGATTCCTGCTCGGCGCTCTGGGCATCGGCGCGCTGGTTGGCTCGGCCTTGGTGGTTACCTTCTCCAGGTACCGCGACAAGGGCCGCGCCCTGGTTGCGGCAATCCTTGCCTACAGCGCGCTGCTCATCCTCCTCGCGTTCACCCGCACATTCGCGGCAGCTGCGGTGGTCGTGGCCTTCATGGGCTTCAGCCAGTCCGTCTACATGTCCGTGAACCAGATGGCACTCCAGTTGCTGGTGCCGGATGCCCTGCGCGGTCGCGTCATGGCCCTGCGCATGATGACCTTCGGTCTGTCCCCGCTTGGCCTGCTCCCGCTGTCCTGGGTCGCCGAAGCCCAGGGCACGCCAACCGCCATCCTGATCGGCGGCCTGGCCACCGCGGTGGTAGGGATTGGCGTCCCGCTCTGGGTACGCGACATCTGGCGCCTACGCCCCGAGGACGCCGACCCCGACGGCCTTGCCGCCAAGGCATCCGTATCCACCTGAGCCGTTCGTTCAGGCGACGCCCAGCCCCACGGGCTGATCGACGAGGCTACCGGCTGCTTGCCCGAGGTCCCTATGTCGCACGGCTGGTCACGTCAGACGGCGGACGAGTTGAACCTTCTTGCCCAGGCTTTCGGCGCCTAATCGCTTCATCCGTGGGTAGGTCACCGGGTTCACCGGGCTCGTCGACGTGGTGAACGTCTCATGACCCCATTGTGACGCCGCGGTGAGCGCGCGCTTCATAAGGGCTGCGGCGATCACGGTGTTTCGGTACTGACGGATGACTCCCACCAATCCGAAGTGTGGACCATCCGGGTTTCGCCAGATCCTTGTCAGTCCAACGTACTCCCCGTTGTGGTCATCGACCGCCACAAGGTACGCAGCAGCATCGAACGGCGGCGCCTCGCTGAGCTCCTCGCGGAACCACTCGCGGTAGCCTCGCCACCCATCGGTGCCGGGAACATCGTGACGCAGGGTGTTGTCGAGCGTGAAGAGGCGATCCTCATCGACCGTGTCCGCCGTACGGATGCTGAACCCTTGGGGAACCCACGCGCGCTCCAGCATGGCGAGCGCTCTATCGAATCGAATGCGGAAGCCTTCCACTTCCAGCTCTGCGGCGAACCCAGCGGCCGTCAGAGCATCCACTGCCTCGCGGTCGCGCGTACCGACGGTGGTATAGAGACGCCGACGGAGTTGGGATGCGGCCGTCTCGATCAGCGGGCCGTACGCGGCTAGATCCCGACACCCGAAGGCGAGGAACATTCGATCGTCGGGCCGCAGCGTGGCCGTAACGGCGCCCACCGGGGTGCCGGAGCGACTGGCAAGCCAGCGTTGGGGTGGTTCTGGCTGCCCACCGTCGCGGCGACGCAGTTCACGCTCGGATAGGCCGTAAAGCTCCGCCGTCACGTCGTACTGGTCAACGAAGGGTTCAACGTTCATCGTCAACAACCGTACACCTGATCACCTGGCTGGTCGCGGTTGCCGACAACCACCGGCTCGCGCGGTTCTGCGGCGCGGGACCTACACGAGGGGGTTCTAGACTCGGTCTCCATCTGAGCCGTGGGACCGCTCATGCCCCGAATCCGCCTGATCCACTGGAACCCCGCCGAAGCCCAGGAACGCGCCACTCGTCTGCCTGACGACGACTTCGACGTCGATCACGCCCCACTCGACCCCGCCGGCCTGCGAGCCCTACGCGCCAACCCACCCGACGCCCTACTCATCGACCTGTCGCGCCTGCCCTCGCACGGCCGCGACGTCGGCGTGTCCATGCGCCAAACCAGGGCCACCCGTGGCATTCCCCTCGTCTTCATCGGCGGCGACCCTGCCAAGGTCGAACCAATACGCCAATTGCTGCCCGACGCCGTCTACACCGACTGGCCCAACATCCAGCCCGCCGTGCGCCACGCCATCGCCAACCCGCCGGCCCAGCCCGTCGTGCTCAAGTCCAGCCTGGCCGGCTACTCCGGCACACCCCTGCCGCGCAAGCTGGGTATCAAACCCGGCTACGCCGTCGCCCTGCCCGGCGCGCCCGACGACTTCGAAACCACCCTCGGCGAACTCCCCGACCGCGTGACTCTCCGCCGCCGCGTCCAGGGCCGCTGCGACCTCATCGTCTGGTTCGTCGGCTCCCGTCGGGAGCTTCGGCAACGCGTCCAGCGCTACGGCCTCAAAGCCGGCCCCGGCGGCCTCTGGATCTGCTGGCCCAAGAAAGCCTCCGGAGTCAAGACCAACCTCTCCGAGCGCGTCGTCCGCGAAACCGGCCTCGCCAACGGCCTCGTCGACTACAAAATCGCCGCCATCGACCAAACTTGGTCCGGCCTCCGCTTCACCCGCCGCAAACCCCGCTAACCTCTCCGCCTCAGCACAACCAGCAAATCAATCTTCCCTACCTGGAGATACGAGACCCGGCAACTCACTCAAAGCCTCAATCGTCTCACCCCGCCACGAGCCCCGCTCCGAACGGTACGAAGCCGCCTTGTCCTCCTGAGTCCTGATCAGCACCGCCCGCATCCCAACCCGCTCGGCCCCCGTCAGCTCGTGATTACCCCCATCCCCCACATACACGCAATCCCGCGGCTCCATCCCCAGGCGCCCGCACGCCCGCAGGTACAGGTCGGGATCAGGCTTGACCAAACCTTCCACGCAGGAAAACAGCGGCTCGTCGATCAACTCGGCATAAGGCGTCGTCGGCCATAGGACTGGCACATCCGTCGAACAGTCGCTGATCAGCGCCGTCTGCAGCCCCAGCGTTCGCAGCCGTCGCAGCGTGGCGACAGCATCTGCCCGTGGCCGGAGAATACGTCTCGAAAACTCAATCCGAACCTCCTCCGCCCGGCCAACCGCCGCCTCGTCGGCCACAGCCCCCATCGCCTCGCACACCCCCCGAAATTCCGCCTCCGTCGTCGCAAACGTCCCGTCAAACCGCTCCCGCCACAACTCAAACCAGCCCCGCGTAAACCCGTCCGGATCCACCCCCGCCGCCAGCCCCATCTCCCTAATCGACGACCTGAACTCCCCATCGTCCACCGGCCTCGTCAACGTATTGAACAGATCAAACACCACCGCCCCCACCCGACCATCGCCGCTCGACCCTCCACGCCGCTCACTCATCCCGCGCCCCCTTCGTCATTCCCACGTCTCCCCCGTCACTCCCGCGCAGAACCTGCCACAGCCTGCCGCGTACGCGAGACGGGGGACCCAGATCCGGGGCCGGAACCCAGGCCCAACCAACGCCACGTGACCCAGGTGCCGAGGTGACCCACCACCCCCGTTCGCGCTGACCTTCTCTCGGTTCATGGCGAGTCTGTCGAAGGGCCACGGCGACGGGCGTCAACTGTGGGGCGGTTCGTGAAGCGCCCGAACGAAGCACTGGCTCACTCGCACTGCTAACGCCGGGCGACACAGCGGGAGGTCTCAGGCGCCCTGCAGCCTGGGCCGCCAGTCACGGGTTACGCTGGCGACGAAGCGTCGACACCGCAGGCACGTGGAGGCTCCCCCGTCGTTCAGGGAATAGGCGTGTACGAGGGTATCTACGCTCCGCCCACGGCCGCCCGCTACCTGTTGGCCGCGCGCGCAGCCGACCGGGCCTACCCGGTCACGTCGCGGCACTTGATCCGCTGGATACGCAAGGGCCTGGCGCACCCGAACCTCGCTGATGTGCCCGGCCGGGAACTGACCATCGCGTTCCACGACCTGGTTTCCATGCGTGTCATCGCCGCGCTGCGTGCGGCTGGTGTCTCGTGGCCGCGCATCTACGCCGCCGAGACCTGGCTGCGCCGGCACACCAAGCATCAGCGGCCGTTCGCCACGGAACACCTATGGACCGACCACTCGGACGTGCTGGCGGACTTTGGCGATCAACTCATCGCGGCCAGCCAGCACGGACAGCTGGCCATGTCGATCATCAAGGACTACCTGATCCCGGTCAGCGGGTTGCAATTCGCGGATCAGGTAGCGAGGAGTTGGTCGCCGCAGCCCGGCGTGGTGCTCGATCCCGCAGTGCAATTCGGCGAGCCCTGCATCCGGGACACCCGAATCCCCACGCGCGCCGTCTGGAGCCTGGTGCGCGGTGGCGACTCGCAAGACCTGGTGGCGCGCTCCTATGGGATTACGCGAGGGGAACTGACGGCCGCCCTGAAATGGGAGAACAAAGTCGCCGCCTGATCATCCTCTTCAACCTGGCGGACAGCCGCTGCTCGTCGTGGACGAGTCGCTGAGTCCCCTAGTTGGCACGGCGCTCGGTCTGGTTGGATACCGTACAACACTGGTTGGCGAGATCGCTGAGTTCGCGGGTGCAATCGGCGTCAAGGACGAACAACTGATCCCCTGGATGGGAAGCCGCAACGCGGTATGGATCCACGCGGACGACGAGGCCAAACGCAGGCACAGAAAATTGCTCGTGGCCCACGCAATTCGAACGCTCTGGGTTCGGCGACCGAAAGACGGAATGAGCAGCCGGCAACAGCTACGGATTCTCAGCTACGTGCTGGACGACTATCTCGAAAGGCTGCGAACACAGCCGCGCAAGCGACACTATGAGGTGAGCGCGCACGGCGCTCCCGGCAGGACTCGCATCCGTCTCAGCTCGTTCGAACTCCCGACCTGATCGAGGAATCCCGACTGTGTTCGGCCAGGTCCGCCCTCACATTCCATCGCTCCAGCCTCCCAATGCTCATTCCAGACGGACCGAGGACTATCGCCCAACCTGGCGTCGCCCGGGTCCCGATGTCGGCGGACTCTAAACCCTCCCGAACCTGCCCGCATCCAGTCCCACGCCCACCCCCGCAACCCGCGCCTCTGTCCCCATCACACCCCCACCAACCACCCAGTCACCGGCCTTCCGCGCAGCAAATTCGACCCCACGACACCATCCAGAGGTCGCGACAGCTCTTCACTGGCAACCGGCAATCGCCCCTGTGCCCGGTCGGACGAACCATCGGCAATGCAACGGCCTCGCCCAACCGTGGCCGGAGATTTAAGGGTTGGTCTGGAAGCGCTCCCAGCCAATGAACGCCGTCTTGCTTGGCCAGACCAAGGCCAGGCCCTGAATCCCGCCGCCTGGACCGTTCGGACAACGCCTGCTGATCTGGTCGAAGTGACCGAGTGGGGCGTGGAGCCTCGCTACCCGGGCGACTGGCCTGAGCACATCGACGCGGACGCCCTCCGGGCGCTGTCAGAGGCGCGTGTGGTTTGCAACTCCATAGCGGCGGAGTTCAGTCGACGTGACGTGATCGGCTAGCGCGGTCGCCGCCGCATCTGGAGCGGGCGTGCCCCGGTCCGCGCCGTGCTGTACATGGCCGCCCTGGCGGCGACCCGCCTCAACCTCCGCCTCCGGGCCTGCTACCAGCAGTTGGTCGCGGCCGGCAAGCCGCCCAAGCTGGCGCTGACGGCCTGCATGCGCAAGCTGCTCGTCCTCTGCAACGCCCTATGCAAACACCAAACCACCTGGGACTCAACCATGGCCTAGCCCTTGACGTCCCACACAGTTGCTTCCCTCTCTCCTCGTCTCCTCCCCCGTCATCCCGGCGTCCGCAGCCGGGATCCAGCACCCCGATCGATCCCAGCCCACAGACGCCACCCCGTTGATCCCACAACCCCCAACTCTTCGATCCCCTCCATTCCCAGCATTCCCAGATCCGCGTCGGTCTGCCGCACGCGATCCCAGCGGCGCGGTCCGCCCCCGTTGACAACGCCGCAATCCGGTGCTCCCATCACCGATGCGAAGATACCCATGTATCGGTATGTGAAGACTCGCGATGATCGCCGCTCCAGTCCTCGCACCACGCCCCATCCAGCCGATCGGCCGCTGCCCGGAGCAAACCCGCGGCCCCCGGCACGTGCATCCCAACCTCGGCTACTACAACTCCATCTGGGTCACCGGCTGCTCGCCCGGGGGCACCGGGGAAGTACGCTTGGTCGAACGCAACAACGAGTCGAACGTCATCGCGCGGGCCACCATCGTCGTGGTGCAATACACCGTGCCCAGCCACATCCGCAACCTCAGGCAGACCGAAGAGGGCGACGGGTCGCTGACGGTGACCTGGGACGCGCCGCGGCGCACAGGCGGCTCGGACATCGTGGGCTACGCGGTGCAGCATCGGCTGGATGGCGCGGCCTGGGCCAGCGAATCCCCACCGGTGCGCGACACCTCCGGGACGGGGACCAGCCACACGGTCACGGGGCTGAGGAACGGCACGAAGTACCACATCCGGGTCACGCCCTGTAACCGCGAATCCGCGTGCTTGCACTGGTCGGAACGGATGGGGTTCAGTCACGCCTCCGTCAGCGGCCGCCCCCAGGCGTCGCCACCGCCTCCGCCAGTGAACAAGCCCGGCCGCATCCAGGATCTGACGCTCACGCCGGGCGACCACAAGCTGGGGGTGCGCTGGCGGGCGCCCTCAAGCAACGGAGGGCCCGACATTACCCGCTACCAGGTGCGGTACAAGCCAGCGGCCGCGACGTCGTGGACCAGCAACCCTGAGGTGACGAGCGGCACGGCGACGACGGTCCCCATTCTGACCGGCGACGAGCGGATGCCGCTCACCAACGGCGCCCTCCACCACGTGCAAGTCCGCGCCTGCAACGGGTCGAGCAACAACGACTGCGGTAGCTGGACGCAAGGCGAGGGTACCCCGGATGGGCGGCCGCAGAGTCTGGACGTGGTGCCGCTGCCCGGGCGCGAGCCGTATGACCGCGGCAACAGCGCAACTCGCACCGCGGTCCTGACGTGGGAGCCCGTGTTCGATGCCGATGCGTATGTGGTCCAGGCCCGGGTGTTCAAGCAGAACACCTGGAGCGCGGCGAATTGCGTGGGCGACCTGGTCGGCAGTCCCGGACGCGTGACTGAGCCGCGGTGCGTCATCGACCTTGAGCTCATCACAAACGTAGGCGGCTCCGCCGCCGGCTTGCAGGTTTACAAGGCTTATGAACTGCGAGTCCGTTCGGAGGCAGGCGGCGAAGCGAGCGAGTTCAGCTCTCGAGTTGTGATCATCGATACGCCCATCGAATCGGCTAGCGGGAGAAGTCCTACGACCGGCGGACAGGCATCACTCACGTGGACGACCGTCGATCAGATCCTGAGTGACAGCAAGTACGAAATGGGTACGTACGAGTTTCGATACCGTGAGATCGTCAGCAACGCTGATCCGGACGCTGAGATTCATCACTCGCACTTGGCGTGGGAGCCCAATGCGTATATTCCGGTGGAGACGACCACGGACAATCCATACACCGAGCTGACCCTGTACTCGATATATGGCATCCAGCTGATACATACGCCGCGCCGCCAGAGCAACCAACCTGAGAATCCCCGCGTATACGCCGCGCGGGACGTGTACGTATGGCCGTCCAACGAGGCGGCCGGAACCGGAGACCGGGCCGGCAAGCGCGTGGCAAGCTTTCCATTGAACTACCCGCTGGCAAATTCAACGAAGGTTCCAGAATCAACGTACGAGTATCGCGTCTGCACCGAGACGTTCTTTGTGCTCGATCCCAGCCTTGGCGCTGTCTCGTGGACCGAGTTCATCAAGAGCGCGTTCCATCAGTGGTGGGATGCGACGGACGACATCGTACGACCTCTTCACAACACGACTCCGTGCCAGAACTACGCACCAGAAGTGCAGCAGTTAGCGCAGGCCGTCAAGAGCGAATTGGGATCGGAGATTCAGCTCGACGACGCGACAATCCAAGCACATGTAGAAGGTGTCGTGGAGCGATTGCGGTTTTCCCCCGTCCTGCGCGACGCCCTGTACCGGGCAGCGGTCGAGCGGAACCAGGAGAACGTCGTGAGTGAAGTGTTTATGTTTGAACACGAGGATATGACAGCGGTGCTTGAAATGAGCGGAGACGTATGGAGTAACAAGTGTGGTCCGGCGATGGCCTGTGCAAATCGGAGAGGAGACCAACCACACCCGGTGCGTGGATGGATCACGGACATTGCGCTGAGAAGAGAAAGAGGATATGAAGTTTGGATTAACAAGAGCGACAAATCAGAGGGTACAATATACATTCCGGAGGTCCCGGCTGTGGGTTTGAATATGTGCTCAACTTTTCTCGAAGATAACAACGAGAGAAACTTTCAGATCCGCTATGGCACACTTGTTCATGAAGTCGGGCATGCACTCGGAGTTCGATCGGCTGACGATGTCGATGATCCCAATGACCAAGCCAGACATCATCCGAACGACTGGATCGAGGACTCGGCACTTGGTCTTGGGCAAAGCTATTGCTCGCCAACACCGTTTGACGTGCTTGCCATGTATGCGTTGTACCAGCACGTGCGGCAGCCGATGACAGGCTCATAGGGACAGAATCCGCAGTATGAGGAAGTCCGTGTCATGAGAGTGGGTCTGAGACGAGGCGTGGCGGTGGCAACGTTGTTGTTGGGCTTGTCGATTGTCGTTATCGTTTTCTTCGCTTGGGGTCTGAAGCAGACAGATCAGGCCGGCCCGGAGAAGAGGATTGAGCAAGAGTCGAACGGGAGCGGAGAGAAAGAAACAGATAGCGAAACCGGAACCTCAGTGGACACTGGGGATTCGGAGCGAATCTCCGATGTCGGCAGGGCTGGGACGGTAGGTTTGGCTGATGCGACGGCGGCCGAGCGTGGCGGTGCGAGATCCGGCGTCGGTGCGCAGCCTGGCGGGCAGGTGGGAGAGGACGCACAACCGAAACATTGGCTGCTGCAGCCAAGGCCCTCCCGCTGTGTGAGCAAGCGGGGCTGGACAACATGGCCATGGCAGGTCTTTGCGCAGTGGCGGCCGGATGGGCGGGAAGTGCTGTTCAGCCAGGGACCGGAACTGTTCGCCGTTACGGCGGACGGGGGCGCCGTGCGACGCGTGGCGCAGGCGTGGCGCCCGATAACCGCCAGTCGGCCCGCCAACCCACGCGTAGTTGACGCGGAAAGCGCTCGCAGCGTGGGCACGATGTTCCCGTTCGACATATCGCCGGACGGCGAGCAGCTCATGTTTGTCACCTGCACCTATCAGCGGCCGGGATCAACCCCGACCCGTGACGGGTTCGTAGCCGCCGACTACGAGTACGAACTGGCGCGCGTGCCGGTGGCCGGCGGCGAGCCGGAGCGGATCACCCGGAACCTGGTCTTTGACGGGCATCCCTCGTGGTCGCCGGACGGACGGCGTGTAGCGTTCGTACAAGGGTGGGAAGGCCGCCGGCTGTCGACCGTCGCGGCCGACGGGAGCGACCTGCGCGGCATTGTTGAGGCGCCCGAGGGATCACAAATCTGGAGGGGCGCCCCGGCCTGGTCGCCAGACGGAGAGCACTTGGCATTCATCGCTCGCGCGGGGGACCGCTCAGGGGGACTCTACGTGGTGCCGTCGGCGGATACCACGTTGCTGCAACTTCCAGATCTGCGGCCCCTAACCACCTGGGCGAGTGTGCCGGAGTGGTCGCCGGACGGCCGCCGGCTGGCCTTTTCCAGACGGGACGACCGAGGCGTTGGCTTGTACACCATCGCGGCGGACGGGACGGACGAGCGGAGGCTGACCAGCTTTTTTGACCCGCGCCTAACATCACGCTTTGGTTATCAGGGTCGGATTAGGTCACTGGCGTGGTCGCCCGACGGCGCCAAGATCCTGCTGATCGCCAATCCCGACCTGTGGGATCACGACCAGCCGTTGGCCCGGCCCGTCGTCGTGGACGCGACCGACGGCCGCCAGGCGCCGATCGAACTGCCGTTCCCGCAGCCAGGGAACAACCAACTTGCCTGGCAGCCCCGGGCGGCCGCCTGGGCGCCGGATGGGTCGCGAATTGCTGTGCTCGCCGAGTTGGACGCCCGCCAAATATTCGACATGCTCGACACGTTCCCGGTCTGGCCGGTCACGCTGCTGAGCGTGGCCCCGGATGGAAGCGACGTTCGCGTGCTGGCCCAGAGCAGGCTCGGCGACAACCCCCGCTACGAGCGCGCGAATGATGACTACGGCCCCACGATGACGCCCAACGGACCCGGTGTGTGCGCGGCGGGCGTCGCGATCCCGGACCCGGCCGAGAATCCCGAGTTGGTCCGGGACTGCATGGTGCTGCTCGAGATTCGGCACGTCCTGCAGGGGGAGAGCTTTCTGCACTGGATCGCCAAGGTGCCCGTGCGGACGTGGACGGACCTGCCGATGCGCCCGATGCACGAGTGGCCGGGAGTCGACGTGGGCGGGTCGCCGCTGCGCATTCGCGCGCTCGTGCTGGAGGGGCTGGGTGGGACGATTCCGCCGGAACTGGCCCAGCTGACCGCGCTGGTCAGACTGGACTTGAGTTCAGGCTACCTGGAAGGTCCCATCCCAGCGGAATTGGGGGATCTTGCCGCGTTGGAGCTCCTGGATCTCAGCGGCAACCGGCTGACTGGGCCGATCCCGGGCGCGTTTGGGCGGCTGCTGGCCTTGAGGCACCTCGATCTGTCCAAGAATCAGCTGACCGGCTCGATTCCACCGGAATCAGGGCAATTAGCCAACCTGCCCTATCTGGACCTGTCACAGAATCAGTTGACGGGGCCGATTCCGGGAGAGCTCAGCCAGATGGCTGGGCTGCGCGAGGTGCGCCTAGCGGGCAATGACTTGACGGGCTGCGTGCCGGCGGGGTTGCCGGTGATGGACCGTGCGGAGCTGGGGCTGCCGGACTGTGAGGCGGCGGCGTGAGACGGTCTTCCGGATGCGGCGAGGACGGCCTGAAGTTGGCCGGCCACGGAGCCTCGGAGTGCTGGTGGCTCTTGGCCTCCTCGTGGTCGTCGCCAGCTTGGGCAGCGGCGGACGCGCGACGGCAAATCACGTGTCGATGGCAGAAGCGCAGGGCGAATCGTCGTCAGCGGATGCAGCGCCCCGCGCGGTGTCGGCGTCTGGGTTCACAATGCCCGCCGATCCGTCCGTCGCCCCGTCGACTGCCCAGGCACCACCGAGTACTGGCCGCGCGACGGCGGCGCTGACCAGCGGCGAAACCACGACGGTAGAGGAACTGCTGGACGAAGGCTTGCACCGAGCCGGCGCCTCGCCGGTGCACCTGGCGATTCGGGGCACGCCGGCGGCGGACAGTGTGCGCTGCGCGTGGCGCGGGATCACGCGGACGGCGCAGCAACGGGAGGATGCGATTCGGTTCTGGCTACGGCTCGGGGCTGACGCGACGATTCCCGAGACGGCCCGCGTAGAGGCCGTGTTTATGGCGGTGCTGGAGACGCTCGACCCGGAATACCGCGAGACGGCCAAGGCCAACTTCCTGGTGATCGCGCGGGGCGGGTTGTCGATGGACTACCTGTTCCTGACGTGTCTTGCCGACTACGCGGTGACCGGGTTCCTGCTGGGCACCGGGACCACGCCGCCGACGACGTGGTGCAGGCCATTCGCGACGACACGCCGGCGGGCGACCCCGAGCACACGCAAACCCTGGCCAACCTGACCAGCTGGACCGCGACCGCGGCCGCCGGCGATGGAATCGGGAGCAGCCGCTGAGGCTTGCGTCTTACGCCAAGGCAGGGGCGCTGGTCGGGGCGAGAAGATTTGAACCTCCGATCTCATCGTCCCGAACGATGCGCGCTACCAGGCTGCGCTACGCCCCGAGGGAAACTCCTGCTATAGGCGATCAATCCACTGCCCCACACAGCTGCTCTCCTGGGGAGGGGGCCGGGTGAGAGCTTTCCGGGCAGCACACACTTCCCAAACTGCCAGCGACCCCTTGCCCGTCCCCGACTCATCCATCGGTTGCCGGCAGTATGCTAATAGTGTACACTAAGCCTGATGTTCCCGCAACCCATTTCCTGAATGCCCGTTGCCCCGCCCGCCGACCCAAGCCTTCGCCCCCGCGCTCAAAGGCCCCGGTCCGCGTGCCACCCGGCTGTCCGCTGCACGTCCGAATCCAGACACCCCGCCGATCAGGAGTTTCTTAGAAGAAACTCCTCGAATCGCCACCCCGCCGATTCCCAGCGCTGGCCGCTGGCCACCGACCACTGGCAACTGCTTGCTGGCGCCTGCCCGCCCGGCCCACGCCCAGCGCACCGTCCCCGCGCCCGACGGCCCCGTTTCGGGCGCCACTCGGCAGACCGCTGCCCAGCCGCCCCGACGCTGTCCCGACCTCTCCCGTTATTGATACGCGCTACTCAATGCGCCGTACTCATTACTCGTACGAATCACGGGCACCTCGTAACCCGACACTCCCCGAGAAACAGCTCCGCGCATCGCCAGCCCGCCGACTCCCCGCCCCGGCAGCCCGCCCCTGGCGACGGTCAACCGCCGACCGGCACCGACCCGTCCGTCCTAAGCCCAGCGCACCGTCCCCTCGCCCGACGGCCCCAAGTCGCCCGAGCCGACCCTCGATCTCAGCTGCGCACGACCCCGCCGAACTCTGGGCGACCCGCGGCGCCACGCGCCCGCACCCCGGCTCGACGCCTCACACCACAGCCCGGCCCAAAGCCGCCCCCACGCCGTCGCAATCCGTCCCAATCCGTCCCCCAGATGATTAGCACTGCAAAACCTATCGTACTCATTACTCGTACGAACAACTGGCGACCCGTAAGTTGGGGGTTCTTAGAAGATGCTCCTCACTTCACCACCCTGCCGCCGCCTCGCCCAGGCAACCCACCGCTGGTGCCCGGCGACTGCCCGCCGGACCTTCTCCCTGCGGACGCACCCCGCGCCCGACGGTCCCAAGTCGCCTGCGCCACTCCCATGCGCCAGCCAGACGGCACTGCTTCAGCCGGCACTCGATCTCAGATGCGCACAACCCCGCCGAACTCTGGCCGACCCGCGGCGCCACGCGCCCGCACCCCGGCTCGACGCCTCACACCACAGCCCGGCCCAAAGCCCCCCGCTCGCCGTCCCGCCGCTTACCCCCAAATGATCAAGCCTACTGATTCCGTCGTACTCATTACTCGTACGAAGTTCGAGCCCCCCGCCGATCAGGAGTTTCTTAGAAGAAACTCCTCGTTGCGCCCCACCGCCGACTACCAGCGCTGGCGACCGGCGACTGGCGACTGGCCACTGACCACCGGCGACTGCCCGCCCGCCCTACTCCCAGCGCACCGTGCTGTCCGCCGGCTCGTGAGCGCGGCGCAGCTCGTTGAACGCCTCCCAGCTGCGCACCACCGCCTCGGGCCGCGACCGGCTGCGCACCAGGAAGTCCGATTCCGGCGGATAGCAGGTCAACGGCGCGTCAGCAGGCGGGCCGTCGCTGACGGCGGCCCCGTTGCCGCTCGCTGCTCCGTTGCGGGCGTGCGCCAGCGGCGGGAAGTTCGTCGGCAGCTTGGCGTTCTGGTAGCGGATGTCGATGCTCCAGCGGATCACGTTGCTCCGATTCGGCGTCGAGCGGTGCGGCGTGCGGTTGGTCAGCAGCACCACGCCGCCCCGGTCCACCGGGGTGGCGACCACCCGCTCGCCCGGCAGGTCGTTCTCACGGATTTCCAGGTAGGCGCGGCGGCCTTCCTCGCCGGCTTCCAGCTGCGTATGCCGCACCACCCCGCCCATGTGCACGCCCGGCATCACTTCCAGGCACCCGCGCTCCACCGTCGCGTCCACAAACGGAACCCAAACCGTCAGGATCAGTTCGTCGTCGCAGACCGGCTCGAAGTAGCCCGAGTCCTGGTGCCAGGGCACCTCGCCGTGCCAGTGGCCTGGCAGCTTCGGTCGCAGCCGGTACACCGCCGACCCGATGATCTCGGGACCGACCACCGACTCGGCCAGGTCCAGCAATTCCTCGTTCGACACCAGCGCGAAGATTCCGTGGCCCTGCAGCTGACCGTAGATCACCGACCAGTACAGGTCTTCGTACTCCTGGTGAATCTTCCACAGGCGCGTCTCGAAGGGCTCGTCGGCGTAGGTGTGGCTCAGGTCTCCACGCGCCACCGCCTCGGCGGCGTGCCTGTCAACGACCTCCGTGATCTCGTCGATCGCCGGTTGCAGACCCGCCGGATCCAGCGCGTTCGGCGCCACCAGGTACCCCTCGCGCTTGAAGAACGCCAGTTGCTCGCTGTTGAGACGCATGCTCAGTCCCGGCTCGTCTGCTTCAACCCGCTCCGATTCTCGCCCCTTCCCCAACCCCTGTCACGCCCCCCGCGCATGCCCAACCCCTCGAACCCCGTTGATCATTCGCCAAACAGTTCCACTCCGAACCAACAAAAATCGCGCCAATCGCTCGCCCGCCGGCCCGTACCCCATAGGGGTACGGGCCGGCGGGCGAGCGTACCCCCCTTCACCCCCCACGCCGCGCCGCTACAGCGGACCGCTCACCGGCCGACGAAACATCGCCGCCGCCACCCGCGGCGGCCACCACGACATGTCGATCAGCCAGCGCACCAGCGACGGTGTTGCCGGATGCCCCAGCTGAGCGCGCCGCTCCAGTTCGTCCGCCCAGACCTCCGTGTACAGCGCATAAGTCGCCGCCACCAGCGGCGGCCGGATCAGATTGACGGCGATCCACACCTGCGCCACGAGCGTGGCGCTAAAGACTTCCAGCGCCGGACCGGTCAGGGTCAGGTAGAACCCCATGAACACCGCCGCCAGCGGTACCGCAATCGGCCCGGCCGCAGTCACAAACGTGGCGAATACCGGTCCAAACATCCGCCCGCTCACTCGCCACGACTCCAGCGCCGCCAGCGAACCCGGCACGTTCCCATGAACCGCGATAAACGGTGCCAGCAGAGTCCGCGTGTGCACGTAAATCCCGGTTCCGCCGATCACTACCACCCACAGGACGGAAACCAGAATCCCGGGCGTCGTCTCCGCGAAAGCCACTCGCTGAAAGCTGTTCAGCCCCAGCGTCAGGATCCCCACCGGCACCCAGAAGATCACCGTGGTATGCAGATTCGTCCAGATGTACCGCGGCAGCCAGCGCGTCCCGTCCTCCAGGTGCGGCCACAACCCGAGCCGGCGCCCGTCGTGCGCCGCCGCCACGGCCTTCATAAACACCACCGGCGCAACCGTGCCCGACAGCAGATTCAACACCGTTGTGCCGGCCGATCGCCCCAACCCCTCCGGCAGGTCGGCCGCGGTTATCCAGATCACAACCGCCGCGGGCAGCGAGAACAGCACCATGATCGCCGCATAGACAAACGGCGTGACCCGCAGCGTCTTCACGCCACGAACCGCGTAGCGCCGTCCCTGTCGCCAGGCGGTTATCACTGCTGCATACGCTGCGTCAGTCCTGCCAATGCCCTGGCCATCGGACCTTCTCCCGGCTCACGCATCGCCGACGGCAACTCTACGCCCTCCCTGCGTGCCAGAATGGCCGCCCCTCACACCCGGCGTCCACCCATGCAGGAAATCGCACGAATCCAGATCGATGCCTCGCCCGACGCCGTCTTTGAGCTCCTGGCCGACAACACCCGCCGCGGCGAGTGGGCCGAAGGCATGGAGACCTTCGACTACACCTCCGATTTCGATCCGGACGACGCCGTCGGCACCACCTTCACCCAGCGCATCCGCGAAGGCGGCCGCGTCACCGAGTACCACGGCGAAATCACCGCCTACGACCCGCCCAAAACCTGGGGATCCCAGGTCTCCGGTGGTTCCTACTCGATGGTCGTCGAATACCATCTCACGGTGGCCGATGGCGGCACCGAGGTCGTCAGCGTCGTTGAGGTCGACTCGTCCTCCATCTTCGTCCGCGTCATGGGTTTCCTGTTCAGCTGGTTCACCAGGTGGCTCGGCCGCAAGCAGCTCCGCAAGCTCAAGGAACTCGTCGAAGCGGCCTGACCCGCTGCCCACCGCGCCCGCTCGCTAGGCGAACGGCGCGGTGGCGAAGACCACGTGGAACGGCACGCAGTAGATCACCACGGTCTTGTATTGGTTCACGTCGGTCCCGGCCGGAACCTCATAATTCTGGTTGCCGATGTTGCCCTTCAGAGGCCCCAGGTCCAGGTACTCGCCGAGGTTTTCACTGCTTGTGACACCCGTGGCCGTTGAAAGCAGCACGCTCAGCGCCGGGCCGTTGGTGACCATGAAGTCCTCGAACCGCAGGATGTGGTTACCGTCCGGGCCGCGGAACATCGTGGCCGTGCCCGACCCCCGGTGGAATTCGTCGGCGTCGCGGAACGTACCCATCGCTACCGCGGCCGGTCCCGTGTCAGGCATTGCCGTAGGCGCCGGTGTTGCTGTGGCAGCCGCAGTTGCGGCCGGCGTCGCGGCGGGCATTGCGGCAACCGCCACCCCAGCCAGACCGGCCGGCATCGGCTCTTCCATCATCGTGTCCGGCATCTTCGCGGCCACTTCCATCACGCGCTCCTGGACCTGCTCTCGATCTCCTGGACTGAGCGATTCGATGGTCTCGGCGCTCGGCATGGCCGCGTCGAACTTGGCTTTCAGCTCCTGCTTCTCTTCGGCCGGCATGCTGTCCATCGCCGCCGACTCGGGCATCTCGAACGGAAACGCTTCGTCCACAACGTTGCTGACGAATAGCGGTGACCCAAGCCACCAGCCCACCGCAATCGCCACAACGGCCCCCACGCCTCCGCCAGCCAGAATGATTCGTCGTCGCATCGACATGTCAGCGCCTCCTGCCCTCCGGATCTGTGGCTGTGCTCGTCACCGCCATCGCCACAACCGGTAACGCTCACCTGATTAATCTACTCCGATTGGTCGCCTGTCGTGATATGCCCTACAAGTCGCAGGCGATGGCGTGGGTTGTAGGCGCGCGGATCGCAGCGCCGGCAGCTCACCCGTCGTCTGCCGTAGCGGCGGAGGCGCGTTACCTCATGCCCGGCCGGACAGCGGTACAGCCATCCGCTGTTCACCTCCATCTGAACTGTCGGACAGGCCCGTGGTCGCGCCCCGATCGCCCGCATACGGTCGCGAAACCACCGCCCGTGCGGCGGGTCATCCGGCGCGCTGATGAACTGCTCCACATGCACCAACTCGTGCACCAGCACCTCGTCGCACAGCCGAAAGCGCGACCCTTCCACGGGCTGATCGCCGACCGGCCCATCCAGGAGTCGAGCAACGCGCACCACAAACATTGAACGCCGGGCGTCGGTCTTGACCGACCCAAGCTGGCGAACTGCGCCTGACGGAAAGAACACGACCCTCGCGAGTGGCAACCGGCCGTTGAAGAACTCCTGGTTGAACACTTCCGCCCGAACTCGCAGCCCGTCGACAAACGCCGCGTCAGCCCACGTCCCTGCGCGTTCGCGACCGCTGCGGCCCGTCACTGGTTCCGCTGGCAACCTATGGATCCGCCGTTAGCCCCGCGGTCCGTTCGCGGCCCAGCCGCCGTCAACCGTCAGGGTGTGCCCGGTAACAAAGCTGGCCTCGTCCGACAGCAGGAAGATCGCCGCAGCCGCAATTTCCTCGGGATCGGCCAGGCGCTTGATGGGTACAAAGGAAAGCAGGCGGTCCAGCAGGATGCTGTCGCGCTCCTTGCCGGCGTTAAACAGCGGCGTGTCTGTATAGCCGGGCGCCAGCGCGTTCACCCGGATGCCGTGCTCGGCCAGCTCCAGCGCGAGAACCTCCGTCAGCATGATCACCGAAGCCTTGGACGTGCAGTACGCCACCCGCTGTTTGACGGCGCGCTGGCCGTACATCGAGGCCAACGTCACAATCGAGCCCCCGCCGTTGGCAACCATGTGGCGCGCCGCCGCCTGCGCGCCAAAGAACACCCCGCCCACGTTCAGGTCCATCACCCGGTGCCACTCGGCCCGCGAGTGCTCCAGCGACATCTGGCCGGAAGTTGTGCCGGCGCTCCCCACCCAGCCGTCCAGCCCGCCTAGCTCGTTGACCGCCAACTCCACCAGCGCTTCCTGGTCGTCGTCCGTGGTGACATCGACCAGCCGGGTCACAACCCGTCGCCCGGTGGCTCGTATCTTTGCAGCCGCCTCCGCCAGCCCGTCGGCGTTGATGTCCCCCAGCGCCACGTCGGCGCCCTCGGCTGCGGCGGCCAGCGCGCAGGCCCGCCCTATGCCCGAGGCGCCGCCAGTGATTCCGATAACGCGATTCTCGAGCCGCATGCTCCGATTCCCGTCCGTGCACTGCCTTCTAGCTGCCGTTCAGCCTAAGGCACGAGCGGTCATCGAGGCCTGCATGTGACTTGTCCCACGACACGCCTGCCCGCCCACGCCTAAGCTGAGGTCAGCGATCGAGATGCGGAACGAAGGAATGAAGGCGCCACAACTCACCCGGCGACGTGCCCTGGCCCTGGCGGCGATGGCCGGGGTTCTCGCCGGCTGCGGTCCCGAGTCCGAGGAGCAGACGCAGGCACAAGCTGGAGAGGATGACCTGGCGGCGCGCATGTTCGAGACATTGCGATCGACGACCAGCCTCGACGAGTTCGAGTCGGCCATCGAGGAGGCCGCCGCCAGCAGCGACCAGCGATTCGTCTCGGTTCTGATCGAAGTCCTGCGCGCGCAGGAGATCGGCATCCTCCCCGGCCAACCGTCGTCCGCCATTCGGGCCTTGAGTCAGCTCACCGGAATCCCCGAACAACCCTGGCCCGACTGGGTCATCTGGTACGCCACAACCGACCTGGAGCCGCCGCCCGGATTCCGAACCTGGAAGGGCCGCATCTACAGCCGCATCGACGAGGAATTTCCCTCCTTCTTCCGCGAGGACGCACCCTCCCAGATTCGCGTGGAGGAAATCGTCTGGGGCGGCGTGGCCCTCGACGGGATTCCGGCCCTGGTCAACGCCCGCATGCTGCCGGCGGCTGAAGCCGACTACATCACGCCCACCGAACTGGTCTTCGGCGTCGAGATCAACGGCGATGCCCGCGCCTATCCCCTCCGCATCCTCGACTGGCACGAAATGGCTAACGACGTCGTCGGCGGCGTCCCCGTCGCGCTCGCATACTGCACCCTCTGCGGCGCCGGCGTGCTATTCGACACCCGCGTCGGCGACGCCACCTACGAGTTCGGCTCCTCAGGCTTCCTCATGCGCAGCAACAAGCTGATGTACGACCGCACGACCTACACGCTCTGGAATCAGCTCACCGGCGAGCCTGTGCTCGGCAAGCTGGCCGACGGTTCCATCGAACTCAAACGGCTCCCGGTCGTGGTGACACGCTGGCAGGCCTGGCTTGAGCGACATCCCGAGACCCAGGTGCTCAGCCTGCAAACCGGCCACCTGCGGGACTACACGCCCGGCAACCCCTACGGCGGCTACTTCGCCAGTCCGGAGACAATGTTCCCGGCCGAGGGCGCGGTCGACCGTCTCCCCGACAAGGCCCGCATCTTCGCGCTCTACATCAATGGCCAGCCGCACGCTCTCGCGACCGCCGATGTGGCTCGGGAGCGAGTCATCAACGACAAGGTAGGCGACGCGGCGGTCGTGGTCATTGCCGGCGGCCCCGACCTCAAGGGCGTCGGCATCGATCGCATCCGCGGTCCGGTCGTCTGGGACGCCGGCGCGGAAGTCCGCGCCTACGAACGCGGCGACCAGACGTTCGAGCCCGCCGAGGGCGTCGAGCAGGTGCGCGATGCCCAGGGCCGACTCTGGCAGATCACCGAGGATGCATTGGTGGGTCCGGATGGACAGACGCTGGACCGGCTGGGCGGCCACCTGGCCTACTGGTTTGGCTGGGTGAGTTATTACCCAAGGACCACGCTCTACGGCGAATAAGGCAGAGGCGGCTCCGGCTACAATCTGCCCGCCCGAGGCCCAGGACTCACCAGGTGGCCGTCAGGATCCAGGCCGCGCGGGGCGTTACGGTTCGTCGGGTCACGTCGGGTCCGGCCAGCCACTTCTTCGGCTACTACGACATGCCCTCATGGGACGCTTCGGGCCGCTACCTGCTCACGCAGCGCGTGAATCTCGACGTCGAGATTCCCTTGGCCGACGACACAGCCACGATCGGCACTATTGACCTTGAGGATGGCTGCCGCTTTCGCCCCGTCGCGACCACCCGCACCTGGTCCTGGCAGCAAGGCGCCATGCTCCATTGGCTGCCCAAGCACGGCCCGACCACCATCGTCTACAACGAGAGCGATAACGATCGCTATGTGGCCCGGGTCACTGACTTCGTGTCCGGGTCAACCCGCATCCTCGACCGCCCTATCGCCGCCGTCAGCCACGACCAGCGCCGCGCCCTCAGCCTCAACTTCGCCCGCCTGCGCGTGCGTCCAGAGGTCGGCTATCCCGGTCTGGCCGATCTCTGGGACGGCGTGGACCATCCCGACGATGACGGCATCTACCTCATCGATCTGCACAGCGGCGAGGCCGAGCTAGAGGTCTCGCTGGACGAAGTCGCGTCCGTGCGTTCCCACCCTTCAATGCACGGCGCGATCAACTGGGTAAATCACCTCATCTTCAGCCCCGATGACACACACGCAATGTTCGTCCACCGCTGGCGGCCGCCGAGCGCCCCCCGCTACCGTACGCGCTTCATGCTGCTGCAAATCGGCGACGGATCGGTTCGCGAAATTTGGCCCACCCGCGCCTCGCACATGTGCTGGCGCTCGCCAACCGAGATTCTGTTCTCGGCGGTACCGGCGGACGTGCCGGACAATCCGGAAACCAAGTCAGGGCCGATGGGCTTTTGGTTGCTGGATCTGACTTCGGGCTGCGCGCGCGAAGTCGGCCGAGACGTACTTCCGCCCGACGGCCATTGCAGCTACCGTCCGGGCGGCCGTTTCGTGCTGATGGACACGCAGCCGGGCGCCGACGGTCTACGCTGCTTGCTGGTATATGACGAAGAGGCCGAGCAGGCCTTGGAGCTTGGCCGCTTCCACTCGCCGCCGCGCTACGCTGGCCCGGTCCGCTGCGACCTGCATCCCCGCTGGAGCCGTGACGCCGGACAGGTCTGCATTGACTCCGTCCACGAAGGCAGCCGCCAGATGTACGTGATCGACGCCGCCGAGGCGCTGGACGCCTGGATCCAGGAGGCCTGAGCCATGCCAACGCGACCCGGCCGTGACGTATTGATGGAAGTCCTCGAAGCCGAGGGCGTGCAGTACATCTTCGGCAACCCCGGCACCACCGAGGGCGCCATCATGCACGCGCTGGAGGGCTATCCCGACCTCGAGTTCATTCTGGTCGCCCAGGAAGGCGTGGCCGTGGGCATGGCCGACGGCTACGCCCGCGAGAGCGGCCGGCCGGGCTTCGTGAATCTCCACATCGAGACCGGCCTGTCCAACGGCCTCAGCCTCATGTGCAACGCCTACGCCGGCGGCACGCCCATGGTCGTAACCGCCGCCAACAGCTCCATCGGCAAGGTGGCCGAGGGTCGCACGGACCTCGTGGACCTCGCCCGACCCTTCAGCAAGTGGGGCGCCGAAGTCACCAACGCCGATCAGCTTCCGGCCGTCATGCGCCGTGCCTTTCGCGAGGCCAAGACGCCGCCCACCGGCCCAACCTTCGTCTCCCTCGCCCAGAACGCCCTCGACGAAATGACGGATGTCCGCGTCGCCCCCTCCGGCGACCTCAGCACCGCCATCGTCCCCGACCCTAAGTCGATCCAGGCCGCGGCCGAGCTACTGGCTTCTGCCGATCGGCCGGCCCTCTTGGTGGGCGATCGCGTCGCCCAATACGGCGCGGTGGACCAGATGATCCGCGTGGCCGAGCTTCTGGGCACCCCCGTCTATGGGGCCTCCTACCCCACCATGATGTTCCCAACCACCCATCCCCAGTGGATGCACCAGCTCCCGCCCTACGTCGGGCTCTATCGAGAAGCCTTCGCTGAAACAGACGTCCTCCTGGCGGTCGGCGCACGCGTCTTTCACGACTTCTTCGCGCCCGCCACCGGCATCCTCGCCGCCGACGCTCGCCTGGTTCACCTTGACATAAATCAAGATGCGATCGGACGCGTCGAGCCTACGGACGTGGGTGTTTGGTCTGATCTGACGGTCGGCTTGGACGAGCTGTACGCAGCCGTGAGCGAGTTGCAAACGCCGTCGCAAGCCGACGCGTCCCATCGTCGCGGCGAGAACCTGGCAGCCGGATACGCCGGTCGCCGCGCCGCGCCGCCAGCGATGGACGAGACCAGACCGATGCCCTCCACCGCCATGATGGCCGGGCTGGCCGAGGGCCTGCCCGCCGACGTAATCGTCGTCGACGACAGCATCTCCTGCCGGCCCGATCTGCACGCTGCGGTCACCTTCGACCATCGACGTCGCCTCCAGGCCGAACGTGCCGGCGGCGCCATCGGCTGGGGCATGGGCGGGGCCTTGGGTGTCGCATTGGCCGCACCGGACCAGCGCGTCGTCGCCGTCATCGGCGACGGCAGCGCCATGCTCACCGTACAGGCGCTCTGGACCGCCGCCGCCTACCAGATCCCGATCGTCTACTGCATCTGCAACAACGCCGGCTACCGCGTGCTCAAGCTCAACCTGCGCCGCTGGTTCGGGGAAGTGCTCCACGAACCCGACCGACCCAGCCAGTACATCGGCATGGACCTCAACCAACCCTTCGACCTCGCCGCCATCGCCCAGGCCATGAACGTCCCCGCCGAACGCATTGAAAACCCAACCCGAATCGCCCCCGCCCTAACCCAAGCCCTCCAACGCAACGGCCCCACCCTCCTCGACATCATCATCGACGGCACCGTCTGAGGCCGACCGCGCCTATCCGTTCGTCCGGCCAAGTCGACTTTGCTGTCTATTGCGAACTCAACTGAATTGCAGGAAAGACTAGCTGGCTCAGCGTCGCAATGATTGCGCTTCAGCGTCCAAGATCCGCACCAAAAAAGCCCAAATGGCGCGTGATCGGGAGATTCCGTAGCCCTATGAGCTATCGACTCTCAAGGACCTGCTGGCTGTCAAACCAGCGTGGCCAAAAGCTCGCCATGCCTAGGTCGCGCGACGAGTTCATCCTGCCTGAGCCGCCTCCGCGGCAGCGTGACGTGTAGCTGGTCGCCTTGTCGATAAGAACTCGCGGCTGGAGTACAGTCAGACGGAAGCATTTAGTCGCTTGGTGGGCTGCGATGACAACTTTCGTCCTTGTTGTCGCTGCGGCCTTGATTGTCTCGGCTTCGTGCGCCGGCACGCCGCGAGGCGTCGAGACCGTCCACACGTCTACACCTGCGGCGCCCGCGACTGCTTCCGCGCAGCTAGCGGCCACGCTGCGTGTTGCGGCCTCTCCCAAGCCGACTTCGGTCACTTCGCCGAAGGCTTCGCCCACGTCGGAAGCTAGGGCGTCAACGTCGCCGGCGTCGCCGCAATCCGAGTGTGTCAACGGTGTGGTCGTGCCGGATCCGAACAGTAATCCAGGGCTTGTTCAGGACTGCGTGGTTCTCTTGGGCATCCAACGTTCGCTAGCCGGGACCGCTGAATTGAACTGGACCATGAACCACGAGATCTCATGGTGGCAAGGTGTTCGCCTGAGCGATCTCACACCGCGGCGCGTCGTTGAGCTAAGCCTCACATCCAGGTGGTTGACGGGATGGCTTCCGCCAGAAATCAGTGGACTGGTTGAGCTAAGGACTCTCGACCTCACGGGAAACAGGCTGTTGTTCTCGATCCCGCCGGAACTGGGCTCGCTTGCAAGCCTGGAAGTACTTCGACTTCGATCTAATCAACTGTCAGGGACCATCCCTCCAGAACTCGGCGAGCTTCTTAGCCTGCGTGAGCTTGACCTTGGCTCGAATAGGTTCGAAGGAAGTATCCCGGCAGAACTTGGGTTGCTGGCACGGCTTGAACGGTTGGACATCTCGTCGAACTGGCTGATTGGCACTCTTCCGCCCGAGTTGGAATCGCTTTCACGCTTGGAGGGTTTGGATCTCTCGTCAAACTCGTTGACGGGCAGCATTCCGCTAGAATTCGGGGGACTCTTGAACCTGGAAGAACTGAATCTCTCGAGTAACCAAATGCGAGGCACAGTCCCATCCCAACTGTATTCGCTCACCGAACTAAAGAAGGTGGATCTTTCGCACACCTATTTGACGGGCTCGGTCCCACCACAAATGCGAGGAATCTTCCGACTAGGAACGGTCGAAGTCATAACGACGTGACTTGCCGGACATTTACCCGACCGTAGCGGGCGTTGGTTTTCCTAAATTCCCCAAGATCATTCGACGATCAGGCTGTTCACAAAGTTACGACCAAGACCGATAGGACCATCGTGGCAGTCCACAGTTCGTCTACTTTCGGTACCCACGACGCCAGGTCCCTGCTGCCAGGTTCGCTGCACAAGGCACCCAAAACGTCTAGCGTACGGGCACGGTCCTCCCAATCTGGGCGTGCGTCTCTGTAGCAGCATTCGCGCCCGCCGTTGCTGCCAACAGACACCTCACTGCAAATGCCGTTCAAGGTATGGCCGAATCTGCCGACGGCAGCACCCTGCGCATCATCTCGTCGCGTCTCGTGTTCAGGCTTGCGACCACGAGTTTCCGGGCATGATGCGCCGCATGAATTCGTCAAACATCGGCACGGTAAATGCAGTGTCGCCATGGCTTGGACTCCACACCATCCCCTTGTTGATCAGTTGGCTCCGCGTGGGTCCGAGAGAGTTCGCGCGCCGCCCCAGCACGTCGGCGACGCTACCGGAGCGGTGGGGTCCCGGCCCAAGCTCCGCCATCGCGCGCAAATAACGCTTTTCCAAGGGCGTCAATCGGTCGAACCTGACCAGGAAGAAACTCTGATCCAGCCCGGCGATGGCGAGTATCGATGCGGCTTCGGCGTCGGCTGCTGTAATGGGAGACCCTTCGGCAACGTCCCACGTCTGCTTGCCCCATTCCTGTAGAAAGTAGGGGTAGCACTGCGTCTTGTGGATGATGAGGTCGAGGGCGCCCGCTTCAATAGCTACCCCTTCCGCTTCCACGGGCCGTGCAATTGCTCGTCTGGCGTCATCGGACGCCAGCACACCAATCTTGGGGAACTCGAACAGCCGCTCGGCGTATGACTTGGCCCGCCCCATGCGTCCGCGCACCTGCGGCAGCCCGGCGCCGATCATCGTCACCGGAAGTTGGCGCTGGGCTGCTCGGTGAAGGGCCGTGATTAGGGCTGCAAGCTGGTCCTCTTCCACGTACTGAAGCTCGTCGATGAACAGCGCCACGCAGGTCCCGTCCGCCCTGGCCGCCTCGCCGACGGCCTGAAGCAAGTCCTGCAGATCGGTCTCCAGGTCCCCGTTGTCGGCCAGGCCCGGCTCGGGTTCCAGGTCCAGACCGACCTCGATGTCCTGGTACTTGACCTTGAGGGCGGACGCGAACCCCGCGAGCGCGCGCAGCCCGCGCCGTGCCAGGCGTCGCGCGGCTTCCTTGCGAGAAAGCCGAAGCAGGGCTAGGCGCAGTTGGGGCGCCAGGATGGACGGCAGCGAGCGGTTCTCGGGCGCTTCCACCGCCAGCGCATGCATCCCCTGCGCCTCGGCGTCCTCCCGCATCCGGTCAAGCAACACCGTCTTGCCGACGCCCCGCAGCCCGACCATCAATATGCTCTTGCTCGGCCGGCCTATCCGGGTCCGAGCCAGGGCGATTCGCGCGGCCTCCAGCACTTCGTCGCGGCCGGCCAACTCCGGCGGGCGAGTGCCTGCCCCCGGGGCGTACGGATTGAGGACCGGATCCATGGGGGATTGTATACAAAGTTAGCGAGTTTATGGAAAAATCATAAACTGCCTAAACTCGATATAAATCACCTGGGACCGCCAAGGAGCTAAAGAACTTCGATCAGTTCAGACTCTTGGCTTTCGGTACTCACGCTACGGCACCAGCACGACCTTTCCGATCGGAATCCGCGCCTCGATCGCCGCATGCGCCGCCGCCGCTTCCGCAAACGAATACGTCCCGCCCACCACCGGCCGCAGCCGACCCGTCTCGGCTAGCTCAATCAACTCGCGCATGATCTCCGGTGCATGCGCATCCGAATTGCTCCGCCCGCCCCAACCGATCAGCCGCAGGTTCTTCACCCAGAACGACCAGAACTCCACCACGCCCGACCCGGTGAACGAGTTCGACCCCAGGCTCACCAGCCGTCCGCCCTCGGCCATCGCCCGCGGGCTCTGCTCGAAGACGTCGCCGCCCACGGGGTCCCAAACCACGTCCACGCCCTCGCCGTCCGTCAGGCGCAATGCTTCTGCAATGACGTCTGCCTCGAGCGAGTTGATCACATGGTCGGCGCCCAGTGATTGCACCAAGTCCAGCTTCGCGTCGCTGCTCGCCACGCCTATGACCGTCGCGCCGAAGCGCTTGGCCAGTTGCACGGCCAGCACCCCAGTCCCGCCCGCGGCCGAGTGAATCAGCACTGTCTCGCCCTCGGACAGGCCCGCCGCCACCCGCAGCGTGTGGTACGCCACCGGCGCGTAGTCGAACGCGGCGGCCTCCACAGGGCTGAAGTTCGCCGGTATCGCTGTGGGACCGGGCGCGGCCGGGCTTCCCAGCGAAAGACTGCTGGCTGAGGCGACCCCGTATTCCACGTAGGAACCGGGCCGCAGTCCCCCCACCAGATGCCGTTTACCAACCGCCACGTTGCTTACCGCCGAGCCGCACTCAACGACTTCCACGCACGCGGTGCCACCCGGAATCCTCGGCAACGGCGCCAGCCCGTACGCCGCCTCATTCGGCGATCCGATCCGCCCGGAGCCCCCATGCCGGATGTGCAGCTGGATAAAGTCCACCGCCACCGCCAGCACGCGCACCAGCACTTCGTCGTCGGCCGGCTCGGGCGTCGGAACGTCGGCCAGGTGCAGAACCTCCGGACCGCCCACTTCGTCATACACGACGGCTTTCATGGAATGACCTTTCTTCCCTTCACCGGGAACTTCGCTTCGGTTTTCGAACTGAACGCCGGCGGTTCGCGAACCGGTCCTGCGCTACATCTATTCCTTCAGCACCAGGTAGATCATCAACCGAACCCTCGGGTTCACCCCATCCAGGCCGCAATCCAGCCGCAACCAGCCGCCGAAGTCGCGCACCGCCACCGAATGCATACCCGGCGCGGACATCGGCTCGAACGCCGACCCGTCATCGCACCAGAACAGCCCGTCCGGCGATACCTGGACCCTGGCGCTCAAGCTGGCTCCCTCCCTCTCCAACTCCACCACGTGAATGAACCAGCGAGCCTCCGAGGCCCAGGCGCACTCATACGGCTCCGTCTCGAAGTCCTCGTGAAACGTCGCGTTCTTCTCGATGACCGCCGTGAAGGAATGTCGCACGGCCGCCTACCAGTCCGCTGAGATCACGACGGAATCCAGGTAAAGGAAATTCCGCACGTTGCTCGTCGTGCGCACGTCCATGCAGAGGTTCAGCAGCCGGTTGATGCCCCAGTACCCATCGTCAAATCGCAGCACCGGGATGTCCCGCAGGTCCATCGTCAGGTCGTTGACCTGCAGCTCGGTGTTGCGGCGCGTGGACAGGTCAAACAACCAGCGCAAGTAGTGCCAGTTGACCTTGGTGGGCACCTCGTTGAAGCACAACTGCTGATCGCCGCCGGGCACCGGCGCCCACATGTCCGGCTTCGCCACGTGCACGTCGTTCTGGTTCGAGTCGAACCCTTCGCGCAGCATCCGCGTCGTCGGGTGCAATCCCGTCTTATAGAGCCACCGCTGCGTGAACTCGCCCTCTTCGTTCGTGTTCTCGTAGCGCAGCGCCGCGTGATAGCGATCTCGTGGCTCGGTGCCCTCGCAGATGTCGTTCCACAGCGTGAAGGACCCGAAATGGGCTTCGGACGGGTGGTAATTGCCGTCCCAGGCACGCGCACCCGAGTCCGCGAAGCCAAACGTCTGCTCGGCCTTGTAGGTGAACCAGGCTTCGACCTGGACCAGCCCGTCGGCCGCCGACGTGAGCCGTTTGATGGCAACCGCCTGGTGGAAGCGACGCGCACGGGTGGCCAGCTTCAGCGAATAGGTGCCGTCCACCGCGCCGTGCGTCCCGATGTCGAAGAACGTGCAAGTGCTCAGTTGGGCTGGGCGCATGTCCTTGAAGACCGGCTGAACCTCGTTGAGATCGCCGTTGTGGTTGCCCACCAGTTCGCACCAGCCGTGCAGCCCGTCGTCAAAGTCGTCAAACGACAGAATGCGCGGCAGCGGATTGAAGCGGCTGAGCCGGATGTCGGCATTTGCGTGAATCACGCGCAGCCTCCAGTCAGGCGAACTCGGGCAGTATCGCAAGTCTGCGCGGTAGTCGCGTGGCACCGGCCCCGCTGTACGGGCTGGTCGCCTTTCCGCTGGCTTCGCTTGGATTAACGAGCGTTGAACAGTCCGGACGCCCGGGTGAGCGCATGACCTGCCCCTGCGTATAGTTGAGAGCCGGAAGCAGTCAGCCCGACCGTCGGGCGCGCGCGGAGAAACACTGTGGCCCGGGTCCTGATCGTCGAGGACGAAGCGAGCCTGGCCCGCACCATCGCCTACAACCTGCGACGCCAGGGCTACCAGGTCGAGACGGCCTCCGACGGCGAACGCGCGCTGGAGCTGGCGTTGGCCAGCCAGCCTGACCTGGTGGTGCTCGACCTCATGCTGCCCGGCATGGACGGCTTCGACGTATGCCGCCAGATTCGCCGGTCGAGTGCCGTGCCGTTGCTGATGCTGACGGCCCGCGACGATGAAATCGACCGGGTGGTCGGGCTCGAAATCGGCGCCGACGACTACATGACCAAGCCGTTCTCGATGCGGGAACTCATGGCGCGCGTCAAGGCCATGCTGCGTCGTCGCGAGTTGCTGCAGGAGGAAATTCGTCACGCTGACGCCCCGTCCCGCGACACCATCGAAGCCGGCCAACTGACCCTCTCCCGCGCCACCCGCCAGGTCACGCTGCATGACCAGCCGATCCGCCTGAAGCCCAAGGAGTTTGAGCTTCTGGAGTTCCTGATGCGTAACCGCGAACGCGTGTACTCCGCCGAGCAGCTGCTGGAACACGTATGGGGCTACGCCTACACCCGCGACACCCGCACCGTCCCCGTTCACGTACGCGGCATCCGCCGCAAGATCGAGGACGACCCCTCCAATCCCACCCGCATCGAAACCGTCCGCGGCGTCGGCTACCGGTTCGTCGGCTGATGCGGCCGGCCGGCGGCCTGCGCGCCCGCGCCGCCCTGGGGGCGGTGGCCGGGGTGCTCGCCGCCCTGCTGATCGTCGGAATCGTTTTGGCCATCCAATCGGCCGACGGGCGAGGCGGGCTGACTGGAACCCTCATCCTCGCCACCCTGCTCGGCGGGACCCTGGCCGCGGCCGTCACGGCCTGCGTGATGAACAGAGATGTCCGCGCCCTCCGCCAGGTCCGTCGTTCCACCGAGAGCCTCCTCTCGCCCGAGGGCCCCGAGCCATTCCCCCGCACCGGCGGCCCCGAAGTCCGCGACCTGACGCGGGCCATTTCCGACACCACCGACGCCCTCCAGGCCGAATCCCGCGCCCTCGAACACGACCACGCCCGCCTGGAAACCGTGCTGGCCTCCATGACCGACGGCGTCGTAATCGTCGAGGCCGACGACACCGTCAGCCTCGTCAATCAAGCAGCCGCCGACATGCTGGACGTTCGCTCGCGCATGGAGGGCCACGCGTCCCTGGCCGACGCCCTGCGCGACAACGACCTCGTCGAGTTCATCCGGGCGCCCGCGATAACCGAGCACCCGGCAGCTCGCCTCCTGACCGTCGGGGCCACCGAACGCGAAGTCCACGCCATCGCCGTTCCGCTTGGCGTCCCCGGCCTGCGTCAGCGCCTGGTACTCCTCCGCGACCTCACCGACCTCCGTCAGACCGAGACCGTCCGCCGCGACTTCGTCGCCAACGTCTCCCACGAGCTGCGCACGCCCCTCACGGCCCTCCGCGCATTGGTCGAAACCTTGCAGGACGGCGCCGCCGCCGACCCCTCCAGCCGCGCCGAGTTCCTCCACGGCATCGAGGTCGAGGTCGAGCGCATGAGCCAGATGATCGCCGAGCTGCTCGACCTGGCCCGCATCGAGTCCGGCATGGCCGATCTGGACCTGGCCGTGGTGGACCTCAACCAGGTTGTCGCACCAGCCGCCGACCGCCTCCGCGCCCAGGCCGCTCGCCATGAGGTCACCTTGGAAGTCGTCACGAACGGTGAAGCGCTCCCCGTGCAGGCCGACGCCGACCGCACCGGCCGCGTCGTCATGAGCCTTGTGCACAACGCCATCAAGTTCACGCCCCCGTCGGGATCGATCCAGGTCTCGACCCGACGACGGGACGGCGAAGCGCTTATCAGCGTGCGCGACAGCGGCGCCGGCCTGGCGCTGGACGAACTGGACCGCGTATTCGAACGTTTTTACAAGGCCGACCCCTCACGCAGCGGCGCCGGCGCCGGCCTCGGCCTCTCCATCGCCCGCCACACCGTCCGCCAGCACGGCGGCCGCATCTGGGCCGAGTCCCCCGGCCTTGGCCGGGGCGCAACCTTCAGCGTTGCCCTTCCCCTCAGAGAACCCGCGCGCCAGCCGGTCGGTTCAGAAACGTGAGCATCCCGTCGGCAAGCATCCTCTCCTGGTTCACAGACCGCTAAGTCAACGCTAAACGTCCGTTTAACCGCCGGTGCTGCCCGTTGACGTGTGGCGCATACGGTTTCATTGGTCAAAGTAGACCGCATGGCTTTGGAGAGGCAGGCCATTTCGTGAGTGCAATCAGCCGACGGCGCGTTCTGCGCGCAGCCGGATTCGGATCCCTGGCGGCCGCTGGCGCCGCAGTGCTGGCCGCTTGCGGCGAGACGCTGGCGGCCAGCAAGGAAGCTGCCGTCACGAAGAATGTGATGGTCGAGGTCACCCCGCCCGCCGGCCCGATTTCCGGCACCGTCCTCGTGGACGGCTCCAGCACGGTCGGTCCAATCACCCAGGCCGTGGCGGAGGAATTCCAGAAGCAATTTCCGGACGTGCGCGTCCCGGTCGGCATCTCCGGCACCGGCGGCGGGTTCAAGAAGTTCTGCGTGAAGGAAACCGACATCTCTGACGCCTCACGTTTCATCAAGGGGTCGGAGCAGGAACTCTGCGACGAGAACGGCATCGCGTACATCGAGCTGCCCGTGGCGATCGACGGGATCGCGGTTGTCGTGAGCCCGGACAACGACTGGGTCGGCGACAGCATCACGGTCGAAGAGTTGAAGATGATGTGGGCGCCGGAGTCCGAAGACACGATCACGAACTGGTCCCAGATCCGTGAGGGGATGCCGGACCAACCGCTTCTGCTCTACGGCCCGGGCACCGACTCCGGAACCTACGACTACTTCACCAAGGTCATCAACGGTGAGGAAGGCGCCAGCCGCGGCGACTTCACGCCCAGCGAGGACGACAACGTGCTGGTGCAGGGGGTTTCCGGCGACACCGGCGCCCTGGGTTTCTTCGGTTTGGCGTACTTCGAGCAGAACCAGGATCTCCTGAAAGCGCTGCAGGTCGACGGCGGCGCCGGCCCGGTGTTCCCCAACAGCGAAAACATCCTGACCGGCAAGTACGCGCCCCTTTCGCGCGTGATCTTCATCTACGTGAGCACCGTGGCGGCCGAGCGGCCGGAGATCCAGACCTTCATCGAGTTCTACCTCAAGAACGCCGGTGGACTGGCGAGTGATGTCGGCTACGTGCCCCTGACGAGCGAGATGTACGACATCGCGCTCGAGCGCTTTGCCACTCGCAAGACGGGCACCGTGACCGCCATGGATGGCGTGACGGCCAGTCCCAACTCGGTGCTGAAAGCCTGGAAAGCCGGCGCCTAATTCCATGACCACCCCTCGGGCGCTCCCGCTGCTCCCTCCGACGCGCCACGTTGGCTACGGGGGCGAACGAGACACGCTGGCGGGAGCTGGCCCCAGAGTCGGTTCCCGCCAGGGTGGGCGATTCGCGTTTTGTACGCTGGCCGCGGCGGACATGGTGCGCGCACCGACCGCGGCGAGACCGACGATCGCAAACCTGACAACGTTCCGGGGACTGTCACCAGGCCAGGCGGGGTTCGACGGCACGCTTCAGCCTGCTCAGCCCGATTCCATGGAAGCATCACCGTACGACCCGGTCCCGGCGGCGCACGCGTGGGGCCGGTCCCCAGGCATGCGCCCACGCTCGCGTGTCCGGCAAGCGCCTGGAGCCCGCGCGAATTCCACCGCCGGACCCGACGCACTGCCGGAAGCCTGGGAGGCGGACGCGGCGCGTCCGGGAGAGTGAATGGATAACGCCAAACTCGCGTCACGCTCTCCTGACACGCCGTCGGCCGCGGCCGGGAACGGCTCTAAGCTCGACCTGGGGACACGCCGCCGCCGCATGGTCGTCGAGCGGCTCGTGCATGCGGTTCTGTTCGCCTGCGCGGCCCTCTCGGTGCTCACCACCGTCGGCATCGTGGTCACGTTGCTGGGCGAGACCATCCAATTCTTCGGTGAAGTTCCCGTCCTCGACTTCCTCACCGGCACCCGTTGGACGCCGCTGTTCGCCTCGCAGCATTTCGGCGTTCTGCCCCTGGTCAACGGCACCCTCGCGGTGGCCGTGGTTGCCCTGGCGGTTGCGGTGTCGATCGGGCTGCTGACCGCGGTCTTTCTGAGCGAATATGCGCCCCCGCGCCTTCGCGCCGTCATCAAGCCGGTGCTTGAAGTCCTGGCTGGCATCCCCACGGTGGTCTACGGCTACTTCGCCCTGCTGTTCGTCACCCCCATCCTGGAGGGCATCTTTCCTCAGACCAGCAGGTTCAACGTCGCCAGCGCCGGCATCGTGATGGGTTTCATGATCCTGCCCATGCTGGCGTCGATCAGCGAGGACGCGCTGCGAGCCGTCCCCCGCGACCTGCGCCAGGGCGCCTTCGCGCTGGGCGCCACCAGGTTCGAAGTCGTCACCCGCGTGGTCATGCCCGGCGCTCTCTCGGGCATCCTCGCCGCGATCATCCTGTCCGTGTCGCGGGCGATCGGCGAAACCATGATCGTCTACCTCGCGGCCGGTGGGCGGCCGGATCTGGGCTTTGATCTCCTCAAAGGCATGCAAACCATGACGGCCTACATCGCGTCGGTCAGTCTGGGCGACACGCCGCAGGACACGATCGAGTTCCGCACCATCTTCGCGGTCGGCACCCTTCTGTTCATGACGACGTTTGTCATGAACATCCTGAGCGACGTCATCATGCGGCGCTTTCGTGAGGCCTACGAATGAGCGCCCAGGCAACTACTGCGGCCAGGTCGGCGGAGAACTGGCGTCCCCGCTCGGGACGGCGGCGCATGTCTGGCTGGATCTTCTACGGCCTCACCATCATCGCGACCATGCTCGGGCTGATCATGCTGGCCGCGCTGCTGATTGACGTGTTCACGGACGGCGCCACCCAGGTGGACGGCCACTTCCTCACCAGCTATCCGTCGCGCTTTCCCGTGGATGCCGGGCTGCGCTCAGCCTTGCTGGGCACGCTCTGGTTGCTGGGGCTCACGGCGGCGCTCGCCTTTCCGGTCGGCGTCGGGGCGGCGATCTACCTGGAAGAGTATGCGCCGGACAACTGGATGACGCGCATCATCCAGCTCAACATCGCCAACCTGGCCGGGGTCCCCAGCATCGTCTACGGCATTCTGGGGTTGGCGCTGTTCGTCCGCTGGTTCGGGCTGGGCCGCAGCCTCCTGGCGGGGTCCATGACCCTGTCGTTGCTGATCCTGCCGCTCATCATCGTGGCCTCGCGCGAGGCTATTCGCGCCGTGCCCGATTCGCTGCGCGATGGCGCCTTTGCTCTGGGAGCCTCGCGCTGGCAGATGGTGCGGCGCACCGTGCTGCCGGCCGCCGCCGGCGGCATTCTCACCGGCACGATCCTGGCGCTGGCCCGTGCCATTGGTGAGACCGCCCCGCTCATCATGATCGGTGCGCTCACCTACATCGCGTTCGACCCGCAGGGTCCCATGGACCTCTTCACGGTGTTGCCGATTCAGATCCTCAACTGGGTCTCGCTGCCTCAGAAGGAGTTCCACAGTCTGGCGGCCGGCGGGATCGTGGTTCTGCTGGTCGTGCTGCTGATTGCGAATTCCGCGGCCGTCTATCTCCGATACCGCATGCAGAGGGGGCTTCAGTGATCAACCTGCGCCTCGACCAGCGCGCCACGGACGCCCTCGAGCCCGGTACGAACGGGCAGTCGGAGGTGATCCTCATGACCAGGGACCTCAATTTCTGGTATGGCGACACCCTGGTCCTGGACGGCATCGACATCGATGTCCTGGCCCGTCAGGTCACCGCCATCATCGGCCCCTCCGGCTGCGGCAAGAGCACCTACCTCCGCTGCTTCAATCGAATGAACGAACTCATCCCCGGCGCCCGCAGCCAGGGCATGGTCACCTTTCGCAACCAGGACATCTACGACCGCTCGGTGGACCCCGTCGAGATTCGCCGGCAGGTCGGCATGGTGTTTCAGAAGCCCAATCCGTTTCCCAAGTCCATCTACGACAATGTGGCCTACGGCCCGCGCGTCAACGGCTATCGGGGCGAGATGGACGAGATCGTGGAGACGTCGCTCAAGCGCGCCGCGCTCTGGGACGAGGTCAAGGACGATCTGAAGAAGAGCGGACTGGCGCTGTCCGGCGGGCAGCAGCAGCGGCTGTGCATCGCGCGCGCGCTGGCGGTGGACCCTGACGTGCTGCTGATGGACGAGCCGTGCTCGGCGCTCGACCCCATCGCCACCACCCGCATCGAAGACCTGATCCGCGAGCTCTGCGAGCAGCTCACGATCATCATCGTCACCCACAACATGCAGCAGGCCGCGCGGATTTCCGACCGCACAGCCTTCTTCACGGTGGGTGAAGCCGGGGCCGGCATCCTGGTCGAACTCGATAACACGCAAAAGCTTTTTACGACCCCGTCGGATCAGCGCACCGAGGCCTATATCACCGGCCGGTTTGGCTAGGACGGAGGAGTCCATGTCGCCACGCACTGAGTACGAAAGCCAGCTCCAGCACGTGCACGACGAGCTCCTGCTCATCGGCAGCATGGTTGAGAAAGCGATCAAGCGTTCCATCGAGTCGCTCCGACTACGCGACCTGGAGCTTGCGCGCCGGATCATCGAGGAAGACGACGACATCGACGAGCGGCATCTGGCGCTCGAGGAGTTGTGCATCGACGTCATGGCGACCCAGCAGCCCATGGCCGGCGACCTGCGCGTGCTGATCACCGGCATGCAGGTGGCCTCCGAGCTTGAGCGCATGGGCGACTACGCCGAGGGCATCGCCAAGATCAGCATCCGCATGGGTGACGATCCGCCGCTCAAGCCACTGATCGACATCCCGCGCATGGCCGACATCGCCATCGGCATGCTGCGCAACAGCCTCACCGCCTTGAACGAGCGCGACGACGCCCTGGCGCGTGTCGTGTGGCACGCCGATGACGAGGTCGACCAGCTCTACGATCAGGTCTTCGGCGAGTTGCTGACGTTTATGTACGAGAACCCGCGCAACATCCAGCGCGCCACCTGGCTCGTCTGGGTCGCGCACAACCTGGAACGCATCGGTGACCGCGCCACCAACATCGCCGAGCGAGTCATCTACCTCACCACCGGCCAGATTCCCTCCCGGGACGAACGCTGGCCCGACGTCGGCGAAACCGTCGCTCAGGACTCCGGCGGCTCCGGCTCCAACGGCTCCCAGTCCGCCTAGCCACGACGCCAGCTAGTGGCTACTCGCAAGAACTGGTTCCCCTCGTCGCTCTCTCCTGAGCGAGAAGCCGGGGCTGCGGATCGCCGCCTGGCAGCGACGATCCGTCGGGGAGCTAGGGCGACGCGGTGCCGCTCTTTCTCCCTCTCACTTGAGGGAGAGGGCTGGGGTGAGGGTGGCTGCCGGGCACCGCAACCGTGCGGCGGGTCAAGCAACCCTCGACGCTCAACTCGCCTCTTTTTCGGCTGGGACAGGGCCTTCCACCCCTAAACCGCCCAGAGATGAAATCACCCCCATCCCTCCCAATTCGCACATTGGCCGAATTCTTCGGTACCGCCTGGCTCCTCATCGCCATCGTCGGCTCCGGCATCATGGCCGAGCGTCTCAGCCCCGACGACGCCGGCCTCCAGCTTCTCCAGAACGCCCTGGTCACCGGCTTCGCCCTGGCCGCCATCATCGCTGCCCTACGCCCCGTTTCTGGCGCCCACGTCAACCCCGCCGTCACCCTTACGGCTGCCGCCGTCGGGCAGCTTCCCTGGCGTGAGGCCGCCAGCTACCTCCCGGCCCAGATCGCCGGCGGTATTGCCGGCACGCTCCTGACCAACCTGATGTTCGGGCTGCCAATTGCCGAAATCTCCGGCACCGTCCGCGATGCCCCAATCACCTGGCTCGGCGACCTCGTCGCCACCGTCGGCCTGCTAAGCCTCATCTTCACCCTCGTCGCCACCCGGTCCTTCAACTTCCTGCCCGGTGCCGTCGGCGCCTACGTGGCCGGCGCCTACTACTTCACCTCATCCACCGGCGTAGCCAACCCCGCCGTGTCCATCGGCCGCATCTTCACCGACACCTTCTCCGGCATCGCTCCCCAATCCGCCGCCATCTTCATCCTCACCCAACTAACCGCCGCGGTCATCGTCGCCCTGAGTTGGCGGATCCTGGCCGCATCCTCCCGTTCGCCGTAAGCTGCCTGTCCCCGACCACGGAAAGTAGCCCGTCTGAGTTCGCGGCGAGCTAACTCCCATACGTGGTGAGCCTGTCGAACCAAGAACGTCCTCCACAGACCTGACACGCCGGAGAAACAGCACATGAGCGCCGAACCCCAGCTCTTCAGAATTAACCCCGAGAACCGCGAATCCGAGAAGATCGCGGAAGTCGACTTCGCCCGCCTGGGGTTTCGGGAGCGGCGCGACATCCAGGAGTGGATCGCCTCCAACCCCGGCATCTTGGGCGAAGATCTGTTGATCATCGGAAAGGAGTTCAGCGGTTTCGACCGGACGGACGAGCGGCTGGACCTGCTGGCGGTGGACGCGGACGGCAAGCTGGTCGTCATCGAACTGAAGCGCGACGACACCGGCGCCGATGCCCACTGGCAGGCCATCAAGTACGCCAGCTATCTCCGCCACGCTGGCGTGGACGACATCGTTCGTATGCTTGCCGACCATGAAGAGACGTCCGAAACAGACGCCCTAGACAGATTGCTGTCACACTTCAACTCAGATGATCTCAACGCCTTGAACAACGACCAACGCATCATCCTGGCCAGCCATAGATTTGCCCCTGAAGTGACCTCCGCCGCCCTCTGGCTGAATGAGAAAGCCCCAAGCGAAGACCTGATCACTTGCGTCCAACTCACGCCGTACCAGGACGAGGAAAACGATTCACTATACATACAGGCAAGCACGATCATTCCCGTACCTGGAATAGATGATTACATAATCAAGCCTGGCGACTCGTCAAACGAGAATGCATCTGTGAGACCAGGAGCCAGTAAGCTGGCTCGGACAATTGCAAGGAACAGAAACGATAATATTACACCCTTTCTCAGAGGAATTTCAGACCAGTCGATAAGCGGATTACCTGACCATCTTAAGCCAGACAAGACAAGCAGATGGGCTGGTGGAAACCCGTCCGTACGCCACTGGCACGTGTGGTATTCTCGTCCGTATTGGGGTAACTGGAGATTACATTATCGTATTAATCTCTATCCCGAAAGTGATGATGACTCAAATACATGGCAAGCTACCATAGGTTTCTCGGACCACCGCAATGAAATCGACGACTTGGAAAACAAGCTTGCTGATCTACGCGTCTACGATGATCAATGGTGGGAAAGCAGGTGGGGGGAGCTTGGAGTAACACGTCGCAGCAATGCACTTGACCAAGCTTTTGCCACCACGCTAGCTGAGACGCTCAGACATTTCATCGAGGTCGTCACTCCTAGAATTGGGGAAATTGTGGACGAAATCAACGAAGAAGACGCCTAGTCGTCAATTCTCGCCTCGCTCAAGGGTGCAACTACCCCAGTGCTCGCGCCGATCCGTCGCGCATGATCGGTGGACTTAGGCTTGGGGGGCACAGCAGATATGACTGCAGGCCGCAGGCGTTCGCGGCCTCACGGGTGTGCGGCAACTTCCTAGCGGTGCGTGCATACTTGATCAGCGACTCCCCGACTTGGGCCGTGCCTACTCCCTTCTCCGCCGACCCAGCCGAACGCCGAGATACACCGCCCCGCCCAGCACCAGCGCCCCGACGACTCCGGAAACGATTCCCGTGACCAGGGTGCGAACCGAGATGGAGTCGTCGCCGGCTTCGGCTCCCGCGTCGTCGTCGATTGCTTCGAATACGGATTCGCCGAATGATTGAAGCCGTCCCAGCGCAGGCTTGGCTCGTTCATCTCGCTCACACTGGTACAGGCCAGTCATCCCGGAAAGATCTCGAATATTGGATACGTCCTTCAGCCGAGAGTCGTAGTCGAAGACTGGATCCACGGTCATTTCCTCGGGCGAGATAACCGTATTCAGCCGCGTTACGTAGGTGAACCGACGGGACAACTGTTGCAGGAGCGGATGCGTAACTGTCAGTTCGCTCGTGGGAGCGGCGAACTCGGTAATGAACGCCCGCCCGCCGAACTCGTCTGCTTTTTCACCCATAAGCCGTCGATAATTGCTGCTCTGCCTCCGGCCGAAGAAAGTGAGTTCGTCGTTCTCGATGTTCATCGTCGCGTAGTTTGCGGCCTTCGCCTGCTGGTCGGCATAGATCCAGACCATCACGGCCATGTCCGGATTCGCCGCGACCGCGGTGAGTCGCAGAGGGATCATCGGTCGTTCAGAGGGGTACGTGATCTTGACCGGCTCCACGTCCTGGGCCCCTTTGTCCGGACGCAGCTTCATGGCCAGGAACACGAACTGCTCGTCTACGTAGACGTCGATTAGCGGCTCCATTGCCACGGTAACTCGGTACCCGTTTTCTCGGAGCCACGTAACGAGCGCGTCAGGATCCTCCGATCCCACGACGTCGAAGCCATAAGGCCCTACTTCGCCGCTGGCGAAGACGGTTACTGCCGCGGGTGCAGCAGCCATCGGCGGTGGGGGCGCCCGACGAACGCACTCAGGCAGATCGGGGGCTATGAACACGGGGTCGGTAGCCACCTCGAGCTCCCGGAAAGCCGCCATGGCGTCCTCGGGCACCTGGACGGACTCCACATCGATGGCTTCCGGCAGCGGCAATATCCACGAGAAGTCCGGCGCCGATCCGGTGTACTCGATCTGCACGTAGGCCGACACGGTCCCGTCGCCGTTCTGCGTGAAGATGATCCGCTCGGCGTTCTGATCCACCGGCGTGGTCGTGCAGAAAAACCCGCCGCACGCCCACGCCGGCTGAGTCGATGCCAAAACGGCAACGATCGCGGCAAGCACGGCTAGCAGCCCTAGCGCCCACAGCCTCGCCGGCACCGGCCTGCTCACCGACCGCAGCGAAAGCGCCCCACCAATCGTGCGCCCGCCACGCCCACGCCAGCCTTCTGAACCGACCGCTGAATTCGACATGTGCTCAGGTACTCCTCGCCGCTCCGGTAGATAGTACGCACGCATGGCCCGAATCGTTCCACGACACCTCTGGATTGACTACGGCAGCTGCCGCCTGATACAAACAAGCGACGGGCCGTGGGCGGCCGGTTCGCAATCCTTCCGAGCCACGGGCCGAGAGCGTGCTGGCGGAGCGCACCGGCGACGCGTGGCTACCTGACAAGGAGAACCGCCACGGACGCCACACCCATCGTCGTCACCATGATCACCGTCGGCCTCACCCTGGTTTTTGCCGTAGCCGGTGCGGCCTGGAGAGTTGGCATGCGCCTCGGCGGCGTCGAGCAGGGCGTCGTCGGCTGCGACGACCGACTTCGTGAACTGCACATTGATGTCCGTGACCAGGGAACGCGGCTGCACACCGACATCCAGAGCGTTCGGACCGAGGTAAAGGCCGGCAACGAGGGCCTGCGAACCGAAGTGAAGGACAACGCCCAACTAGTACGGACCGAGGTCCAAGATCTACGAACCGAGGTGAAAGCCGACGTCCAACTAGTGCGAACCGAGGTCAGCGATCTGCGGACCGAGGTGAAGACCGATATCCAGGAACTGCGGACCGAGGTGAAGGCCGACATCCAGATTCTCCGGTCCGAGGTCAAAACCGACATCAAGGACCTTCGCACCGAGGTCAAGACCGACATCCAGGACCTGCGCACCGACGTCAAGGCCGACTTCCAGGAATTGCGAACTGAAATGCATGCCGACATCGGCGAGCTCCGATCCGAGGTTCGTCAAACCAACGACAAACTCGACCGAATCCTCGAGCGCCTCCCACAAACAGTCCCTTAGCGCGACTCGCCCGCCCCGAATCACACACCCCGCCGCCGGCCCGCCAACGTTCCTCCGGCGTTGCGATTCCCATCCCTGACTGCCGCCCAGGTATCACTGGCTCCTGCCCGCGCACTGAGCGCCCCACGCTGGACCATGCGCGTGTCCGGTCCCCAGCCAACCGGTACTCGTCGCGCCCAGCCATCTGGGTCGCCGAGGCCTTGCTCCTGCCCCTCGCTCCTCCCTCGTCTTGCCTTCGGTATGCAGATAGTGTACACTAAACGAGACCTTTACGCAACACGTCTTGGAGATCCCTCTTGGCCCTCGCCGGTGCCTCCATCCTGGGTCCCCCTCCAGCGCCCCCCAGCACGCCCTGGCTCGGACTTCGACAGGCCCTGCGCCAGCTCATGAGTTTCCTGGAAGAAACTCCGCATTGCGCCGCAACTCCGCTTCGCGCGCTCGCTGCCGCCGACCTCTTCCCGAGTTTGCGCTTCGGCCTCCGCCGCGAGCCCCGCGGCAGTCGCCGCTGCATGGTCTCGCCAACCCGTTCCCCGGCCACGTGCCCCATTCCCTCCTCCGCCCCGCGTCTGCCCCAGGCAGTCTGGAATCTCACCGCAAAAATCTGCCAAAAACTGTCTCTCGCCAGCCCGAACCCCTCTGGGGTTCGGGCTGGCGAGAGACAGTTCCCCCCTTCACCCCCAGGCACACACCGGGTGCGAGAGACGATGTGGGCCCCTCGCCTGGAGACCAACGATGCCTGTTCCCCAACCACGTCAGGGGAGCGTTCAGTCGGCGCAGTTGAGCCGCACGCCCGGGAGCGGTACCGTCAGGCACTGCCTGCCCACGGGACGCCCCGCATGAGCCAGGACCAGAGCCGGCCCAACGTGCTGCTCATCATCACCGACCAGCAGCGAGGCGACTGCCTGGGGATCGACGGCCACCCCGTGCTGCAAACCCCCGCCATGGATTGGCTGGGCGCCTCGGGCACCTTCTTCCGCCGCGGCTACTCCGAATCCCCGTCCTGCATCCCCGCCCGCCGCGTCCTCATGTCCGGCCGCCCGCCCGACGAGGACGGCATGGTCGGCTTCATGAGCGCCCCCTGGGACCCGCCCGCCACCCTGGCCGGCGAACTCCGCGCCGCCGGCTACGAAACCCGCATGGTCGGCAAGCTCCACTTGCACCCGAAGCGCCACCGCTTCGGGTTTGACGTCATGGAACTGGCCGACTCCACCCGCGCCGACGACAACGAGTACCTCGACTGGCTGCAGGGTGAGTTCCCCCTCGACCGCTGGGCCATGGCCCACGGCGCAACACCCAACGGCTGGATCGGTCGACCCAACCACCTGCCCGAGGAGAAGACCCACACCTTCTGGTGCGTCTCCCGCGCTATCGAGTACCTCGAAAAGCGCGACCCCTCCTGCCCCTTCTTCCTCAACGTCTCCTTCATCGATCCCCATCCGCCGATGACTCCGCCCGACTGGTTCTACGACCGCTACGCCGCGATGGACCTGCCCGAGCCGGCCATGGGCGACTGGATGGAACCGTGGGACGGACCACCGCGCGGCATCCCGGCGGAAAAGGGCCCGTATGGCCAGCGCGGCCCCATCGACCCGGACGCCATGCACCACCTCCGCGCCGCCTACTACGGAATGATCAACCACATCGACATGCAGATGAGCCGGCTCTTCCAGTACATGCGCGACAACGGTTTGCTGGAGGAGACCTTCATCGTCTTCGTCAGCGACCACGGCGAGATGCTGGGCGACCACCAGATGTACTCCAAGTGCCGGGCGCTCGACGCCTCCGCCCGCGTCCCCTTCCTGGCCCGAGCCCCCCAGCGCATGGGGCTACCGCGCGAGGTCGTCCGCGATCAGCCAGTCGGCCTTCAGGACGTCATGCCCACCATTCTTGAGGCCGTCGGCGCGCCGATTCCCGAGTCCGTCAGCGGCCGCAGTCTCCTCCCGCTCATGCGCGGGGAGGACGCCGACTGGCGCAGATACCTGCACGGCGAGCACGCCGGCATGTACCGCTACGTGGACGGCAATCATTGGCTGGTTGACCAGCGCTACAAGTACATCTGGATGAGCCAGACCGGTCGTGAATTTGTCTTCGACCTGCACGAGGACCCGCTCGAGGAGCGCGATCTCTCCGCGCAGGCCGATCTCCAGCCTTGGCGCGAGCATCTGATCGAGGTGCTGCGCGACCGGCCCGAAGGCTTTACCGACGGCCAGCGTCTGATACCCGGTCAGACGCACGAGCACATGGTGCCCACCAAGGTCCCGGCGGGCATCACCGTCACCCGGCCAAAGCTCTAGCGGAGCGCGCAATGGCCAGCAAGCAACCGCACATCCTGCTGATCATGACCGATCAACAGCGCAACGACGCGCTGGGCATCGCTGATCACCCCGTCCTGCAGACCCCCAGCATGGACTGGATCGGCGCCACCGGCACCCGCTTCCGCCGCGGCTACACCGAGTCCCCGGCCTGCATTCCCGCTCGCCGAGTGCTCATGTCCGGCCAGGCGCCGTGCGTCAACGGCATGGTCGGCATGACCGGCGGCATGCACTGGGATCCGCCTGCCACCCTGGCCGGCGAACTGGGCAAGGCGGGTTACGAGACCCGCATGATCGGGAAGATACATCTGTACCCGCAGCGCCGCCGCTTTGGCTTTGACGCCATGGAACTGGCCGACTCGACGCGCGGGGAAGGCAACGACTATCTCGACTGGCTGCACGGCGAGATTCCGCTCGACCGCTGGGCCATGGCTCACGGTGCCACTCCCAACGGCTGGATCGGCCGCCCCAACCACCTGCCTGAGGAACTCACCCACACCTTCTGGTGTGTCTCCCGCGCCATTAATTTCCTGGAGCGACGCGACCCCAGCCAGCCGTTCTTTCTCAACCTCTCCTTTATCGATCCCCATCCGCCCTTCACGCCGCCAAAGTTCTTCTTTGACCGCTACGCGGACATGGATCTGCCGCAGCCTGTCATCGGCGACTGGGTGGAGCCTTGGAAGGGCCCGAATCGCGGCGTCGACCCCGAGGTTCGCTCCGAGCGGCGCTTCTACCGCCGTGGCATGAATCTCGACCCGCTACCAATGCACTACATGCGCGCCGCCTACTTCGGCATGATCAACCACATCGACATGCAGTTGAGCCGCCTCTTCCAGTACATGCGTGACCAGGGCGTCCTGGAGGACACGCTGATCGTCTTCGTCAGCGACCACGGCGAGATGCTGGGTGACCACTACCACATCGCCAAGAGCTATCCGTTCGAGGGCTCGGCCGGCATTCCGTTTCTCATCAACCCGCCGGAGGAATGGGGCGCCCCGCGCGCACAGGTTCTCGACCAGCCGGTAGGCTTGCAGGATCTCATGCCCACCCTCATCGATGCCGCCGGCGGCAAGATTCCGCCCTCGGTCACCGGTCGCAGTCTCGTTCCCCTGGTCCGCGGCCAGTCACCGGCTTGGCGAGACGCGCTACACCTGGAATACGCCAGCGGCGCCCGCTCTGAACTTGCGCTCGGCACAACGCCCAATGAACCGCCGCCCGCCGAACAGCAGTGGGCGCGCGGCTGGCACTCCCTTGTCAGCGACAGTCACAAATACATCTGGGAAAGCCAGACCGGCCAGGAACTCTTGTTCGACGTCCGCAACGACCCGTTTGAGGAGCGTGACCTCTCCTCACAGACCGATCTCGGCCCCTGGCGTCAGCGCCTGATCGAACAGTTGCGCGATCGCCCCGAAGGCTTCACCGACGGCTCGCGCCTCATCACCGGCCGCCCCCACGAACACATGGTTCCCGGCCTGGCCCCACCCAACTACAACCCCGGCCCACCAGTCTACTAACGGCGCCCACCGGCCATCCGCACGGCCTCCGGGCGCCGCCGCAGCGCCAGCATCGATACCACGCCAAACACCGGCCCCAGCGCCAGCAGCCCAAACGCCAGCGCCCAATTCGGCCCGCTATCTACCAGCAATCCCACCAGGTGAATACTCACAAAGGTGAGTAGAAACCCAATCGAGATCTGCATCGTCAGCGCGGTACCAACATATTGCGCCGGACTCAACTCCGAGATCGCCGCCGAGAACTGCGCCGAGTCCGCGATCACGCTGAATCCCCAGACCAACATGATCGGCAGCAACACCCACAGCGGCGCATCCACCAGCAGCGCCACCGCCAGCGCCGCGCTGCCACTCACCGCCATCGCCCCAGCCGCCGTCACCGACCGCCCCGCACGGTCGGCCACCACTCCGCCCACAACCGCTCCGCCCCCACCCACCGCGATCACCGCAAACGCCAACCCCGCTGCCAGTCCAGCTTCCCCGCCTTCCCGCTGCACCACCTGCGCCAAGAACAGCGGCGTCCAGGCCCACATCGCATACAGCTCCCACTGATGCCCCAGGTACCCAAGCGTGGCCAGCCGCAGCCCAGGCGCACGCACGATCTGCAGTGCAAACCGCGGATTGAACCGAGCCGGCGCCGCCGCGAACGGTCCTTGTCGGACCCCGCCTAGCACCAACAATCCAGCGGCCAGCGCCAGCGCGGCAGTCACCAGCACCATCGGCCGCCAGGACGTATCAAGCAGCGCCCTGACCAGATGCGGGCTGGCCGAACCGACGGTCAGCGCCCCGACGATCAGGCTCAACGCCAGCCCTCGATGTCGCCGTGTCCAGGTGGCCGCGAGCTTCAGTCCAGGCGGATACACCCCCGCCAGAAACGCGCCGGTCAGGAAGCGCAGCACCGCGCCGTCCAGCGGCCCACCGGCAACCAGGGCGAATCCTGCGGTCGTCAGCGCAGCGCCGGCGGTGCTGAGCGCGAACAACCGGGCGGCGTCAAAACGATCGGGCAGATTGAGAACGCCGCTCACCAGCGTCCCGGCCACGAACCCCAACTGCACGGCCAGCGTCAGCCAGGCTGCCGCCCCCACCGTCAGGCGCCATTCCACTTGGATGAGCGGTGCCACCGCGGCGGCGCTGAACCAAGGCGCCAGCGCCAGCAACTCGGCCAGCGTCAGGAGGGCCAGGCTGCGCCACTGCCGAACGCCGCCCTCACGAGCGGGCCGCTTTTCTGTCATCCGCAAACCCTACCCGGCGCAGCCTGTCCAATCAGACGAACCGTTAACGTAAACGAGGCCCCCGCCGAAGCGGGGACCTCGTTTCGAAGACGAGCCGTGTGCTAGCGGTCGACTTCGCCCTTGTCGAGGGCGTCCTGAGCCTTCTTCAGCGCAGCGCTCTGCTTCTCGCTGGCCTTTTCGAGAGCCTCCTGCGCCCCCATCTCGCCGACAAGCGACGCATCCAGGAACGGGATTCGGAGGGATCGAACCTCGCCGTAGAAACCGCCCGGCACGTACCACTGCATGGCCCGCAGATTCGGGCTGCCGATGTAATCGTACAGGTAGCGCATGCCCTCGGGCGGACCCGCCGATGCCTCCGGGAGATCCTTCACAGTCTTCCAAAGCGGAACGTGCCCGCGGTCGATTGACACCCGGCCCTGCACGTCCGGCCCGGACAGGAAATAAACCCAGTCAACGGTCTGCTCTTCGACGCCCGTCACCGTAGCCGTGGAGGCCACGATGTGCGGCTGGTCGTTCCACTCGAAGTTGGCGTGGTCGGTGTTCTCGCCCCAGACCATGGGGGCCAGGGCCCACTTGAACCGGTCCTTAATCCGCGGGGCTAGGGAGCCGGTGCCGTAGACCTGACCGCCGATGTTGACGCCCTGTTTGCCGGCCGAGAACGGGTCGCCGAACTCGCCGGACAAACCGCTGCGCTCCTCCGGGGTGAAGGACACGTTGTCTTTGTGGATGTAATCCACGATGTCCTGCCAGCCCTTCCAACCCTCACCCAAGGGCGGACCCCAGATCTGGTGGCCGTCCGGCCCCATCACGCGCGCCTGGCCATTGTTGTAGCCGTACATCTGCGGGAAGACCTGGAACTGCTCCGAGCGCGTAGACCGAATTCCATAGATGTCGTTCTCGGGGTCGCGAATCTTTCTCATCTCTTCCAGCAGGCCGCTGTAGCGCATGCCCTCGGTGGGCTGGTTGGCGCCTGCGTTCTCAAAGAGATTGATGTTGTACATGATGCCGCCAATGGCACCCTGATACGGCATCCCGAACAACGGTCCCTGCAGTCGGCCGGAGTCGTAGGGATAGCTCTGGTCCATGTTGTCCGAGTAGATGTCGGGCTGGAACCAGTAGTTCGTCGGGTCGTAGCCGTCCTTCTTGGCCAGGATGTCGTCGATGTTCAGCCAGATGCCCGCACCCTGGAACTGCTGGAACGACACGCCGTTGAGCAGGTTCGACTCGGAGAGCGTGCCCGACACGGCCTCGATGGCGATCTTCTCGTAGTAGATGTGGTCCTGCGGGATGAACTTCACCTTGATGTCAGGACGCTCCACGGCGAATCGTTCGATGGCCCACGACATGGCCGCGCCACGCGGACCGGAGGTGTGGTCGGTGGCGTGCTCGACCTTCACGGTGCGAGCTTCAGGCATCGCCTCAACCATCACTTCACGCGTGACGATCTTCTCGACGATGCGCTCGACCGGAACTTCCTTCTGGACGACCTTCTCGACGACGCGCTCGACCGGAACTTCCTTCTGGACGATGCGCTCGACCGGCACTTCCTTCTCAACGATCTTCTCGACTGTGACAACCTGCGTTTCACCGCAGGCGGCCAAGGCGGCCATGCCCGCCACGCCCGTCGCGCCGACGGCGGCGCCGCGCAGCATGTACCTACGTGAGATCAATCGACGCATCGGTCCCTCCCTGGGTCCGGCATGAGAGTCTTGTGACGCTCAATGGGCCAGTGCAGTTCGACTATATAGCAGTGAATTGTTCGCGGTCGAATGGATAGCGGCGCCGGTGTCCACCGGCCTAGGTAATGGGCCGGGCCAATGTGGCGGGACGCGGCGGAGGCTGCACGACTTTGGGCCAAGTGTCGCCGGTTTCGGCGCACCAGCGTCGTAGCGACTGCCTCGACCGCTCGAGCTGAACCTGGTAGTGCGGGTTTGCGGCCTGGTTGTGTAGCTCCAGCGGATCGTCGCGCAGGTCGTATAGCTCGTCGCTCCCGTCCTGCGATTCGACGTACTTCCAGCGTTCGTCCACCCACATGCGCAGCAGGTGCAGGGGATCGGTCCAGTTCACCGAGTGGAACTCGGTTACGACGCCCTGGTTGACTTGGCGGTCGCCGCCGCGTACCAGGTCGCCGATGTCCACGCCCTGAAGCACCTCGGCCGGCTGCCCGCCGCACATGTGCACGATGGTTGGAACCAGGTCGACCAGCGACACCACGCGCGCCGAGCGATGCGAGGATCCCAGCCCGCCCGGCGGCCGGATGATCAACGGAATCCGCACCAGGTCTTCGTACATCACGGCGCCCTTGGCGGCCAGCCCGTGGTGCCCGAGCATCTCCCCGTGGTCCGAAAAGAAGATGAACAGGGTGTTGTCCCACTTGTCGGCATCCAGTAGGGCCGTGATCAGGCGCCCGGCCAGGTGGTCCACGTAGGACACGGCGCCCCGGTAGGCCGCCCGCATTGACCGGACTTCGTCATCGGTCCAGTCGGATATGACCCGGAGCTGCTCGGCGTCCCGGTGGGCGACCAGCGCTGGGCCGGCCGGGTCGTGCCGGTTCGCCGGCACATCCATCTCGTCCGGGTCGTACATGGAATGAAACGGCTCTGGCGAGGTGTAGGGCGGGTGCGGTTCGTGACAGGAATAGACCAGGCAAAACGGCTGGTCGTCGCCCTTGCGGCTGCGCACCCAGTCGGTGGCGTGGTCCATGTGGAAGAAGGACGGATGCTGGGCCAGCGGCAGCAGCGACGGTCCGACGTTGGTCTTACGGTTGTAGACGACGGGATCGGGTTCGAACCCATGCTCCTTGCCGCCGATCTCCGCGCCGATCTGCTGCGTAAGGCGCAGAACCATGTTCTGGGCGCGACGATCGATATCGATATCCCCCGAACCGGACCAGAGGTCGGGGAACCCGGGGCGGTCGGCCCCGCTTCCCAGGTGCCACTTCCCGGCGTAGCCTCGCAGGTAGCCGAGTTCGCCCAGGTAGTCGCCCAGGTTGCGAACGCCTTCCGGGTAGCGCATCAGATCGCAGCCTGGCCGCATCTGGTGATTGGCCACCATGCCGTTGGTGTGCGGATACAGCCCGGAAAGCGTGGCCATGCGCGACGGCGAACAGATGGGATACGGACAGTAGGCGCGATCAAAGAGCGCACCGTCGTCGGCAACCCAATCCAGGTGAGGCGTGCGGATACCTTCCACGCCGCCGGCGGCAATGGTGTCGGCGTGTTGCTGATCGCTGATGAACAAGACGACGTTAGGACGCTCAGCCATCTCTCTTGCCCCCTCCGTTGCGACGCCGGCCTGCGCGCACGTGATAGTTCGGCAGCGGCGTCGACTCTGACGTTACGCCATTAGCAGCGGCAGCGCGTGCCGGATGCCAAGGCTCGCATAGGAATGATGACGGTCAACATCTGCCGGTTATCGCTCGGCTTGCTCGGCTATCCAGTCCGCCGTTACACGTCCGGCCTCGGCCAGCACGTCGTCCACAGTGCGCCCAGAGCGCTTCAGGACCTTGAAGCTGTGGTCCGCGGCTCGTAGAACGTGCAGGCGTACCGGGGCGCGCAGGCCGTCGATGGCCGCGCGCAGCAAATCGATCTGGGCCATGCGGTCACGGTCGCCTGAAAGAATTAGGAGCGGCGCGTCAACGTCGGCCAGATGCCGGGCACGCATGACGTCTGGCCGCCCGGCCTGATGCAACGGGAACGCGAACGCGACGATTCCGGCCAGATCGCTAACCAGTCCCTTCGCGACGGCCAGCGTGGCCATACGCCCGCTCATCGAGTGCCCGCCAGCGAATCTTGGTAGATCAGGTGCGGCCGTGGCCGCCGCAGCTATGGCCGCCCGGACTGTGGCCAAGCGCACGCGCTCGCCGTCCATGCCGCCGCGGCCGGCTTCCGAATAGGGGTAGTTGAAGCGAAACGTCGCGACACCAGCGGCTGCTAGCGCCCGGGCCAGCTGTTCCATGAACAGGTGGCGGACATTGGTTCCCGCTCCATGCCCAAGCACCAACAGCGCTCGCGCTGCGGGCGGGCGCAAAAGCACGGATGACACGCAGCCGCGTTCGGGGGTGACCTCGAACGACCCAACGACTTCAGTCGTCATTGGGCAGTTGACCGTCCGACAATTCAACCGACGCCAAGCCCCCGTGGCGTCGCAGCACCGCCGCCACATCCTCACGTCCGCCCGCGAGCGCGCGGTCGACCTGCGTCTGCCCGTCGGCGCCGCGCCGATTCAGGTCGGCGTCGACCGCTGCCAGCAGGTCGACAGTCTTAGGGTAGTCGCCTTGGGGATCGCGAAAGTTGCCCGCGCCCCATACCGCGCCGCCAAGCGGCGTCCCATCGAATTCGTTGGTGACATCCAGCGATGCGTTGTGCGCCAGCAGCACCTCCACGATGTCCGCGTATCCCCGCACCGCGGCGCGGTCCAGCGGCGTCCCATTGTCATCGCCGCGAGCGTCCACTGGGAATCCCACTTCCAGCATCAGCGCGACTCCCTCGCGGTTGTTGTTCCAGGCGGCGTCGCTAACGGCGCGCGTTTCATCAGGTTCCAGCGACGCGACCAGCCCGGGGTTCGCCTGTAGAAGCTGAAGCGCCGTCCGGCGGTTGCCGATCCAGGTCGCGTGAATCAGTTGCTCCGCCGGACTGGCTCGCTTCAGCAGCTGTTCGACAAACTCGTCGTGGCCCTGCGTGCTGGCGAATGGCAGCGGTCGCATCCCTACGCCCATCCGGTAGATGTACATGTGACCTCCGGGCGGTCGATTCGCCATGTGCGGGCCGTGATTGCTGCGCGAGCGCAGCGCGTCCGGGTGGGCAGCCAGCACCTGATCCGCCAGCGCTATGTCGCCCAGCGTGCAGGCGATGAAGATGTCGGGTGTCGCGCCGCGCTCGATCAGTTGCTGACAGATCGCCCGCTCGTCGATGGCCCACTGCGCCGGCGTTGCCCCGTGGTCCAGGTCGCGCATGTCGAGATCTGCGCCCCGATCCACCAACAGATCCACGATCGCCGGCGTGCGCGCCATATGCAACGGCGAAGCCCCATCGCGCCCGCGCGCATTCACAAGCACTGGCTGTTTGTCGAGCAGGCGACGCAGCGTGGAGGTGTCGCCGAGATTCGCGGCGGCATGCGCGTCAACGGTCAGTCCGCGGCGCAGGAAGTCGTCGAAGAGTTCGGTCATCACCGGGCTACCGTCGTCGTTCCGTTCTTTGACCCACAGCTCAATGTGCTCGCCGTCTAGTACGCCTGATCCGCCAGGCTCCCATCCGGACCGTGCGTTGACGTCGGCGCCGGCCTCTGCCAGGACCCGCATCATTTCCGCGTCGCCCCGTGCGCTGGCTTCCACAACCGCCGGCGCGTCAAAGTACCCCCACGGCTCGTCGATGTGCTCACGCAACCACAGGTCCGAGGCCAACAGCTCCTGCATCGTCGCTGCGTCCCCGCCACGCAGCACCTCTAGAAACCGGTGGACGGCTGGAGGTTGTTCGGCCACGTTCGCCTCCTCTGTCTCTCGCCGTAGCCAGAGGCCTTCACGGCGAGCATCGTCAAGCCTGTTGCCGAGCCTGTCGGAGAGCCTGCGGCAAAGTTGTGATTCCCGCAGACCTCAGTACGGCCGTCGCCCCCAGGGCTGCGCTTTCGGCCTTCCGAACCTGGTCGTTGATTCGTCGTAGTCGCTGCCGCGTAGGTCGTCGTCGTCCAGCGCCGCATGCCCGTCATGCGAGCGCACGATCTCGACCAGCGCCGCTCGCATCCGTCCGAGTTCGTCGTCATATTCCGGATCGTCGGCCAGGTTGATGAGTTCCGTTGGATCGGTCTGGCGGTCGAAGAGCTGTTCAAAGCGGCCGTTGGCCCACCAGATGTACTTGTAACGCTCCTCGATCAACGCAAGCTGGCGGTTGGTCTGGTCGCCGAAGACCCCGTGCACTGGGGCCCCCGGATGCCTGCCGCCGATTACCTCAGACAATGGTGGCGCGACGCCGACGTCCGACGGAATCTCCGCGCCGGCGGCGCGGAGCATGAAGGGCATCAGCTGCTCCTGGCTCGTCAGGGAGTCGATGTGGCGCGAAGGCCCCAGGCCCAACTCCTGCCGCACCGATTCCGGCGCCCACACGATCAGCGGAACGTGCGTTGACTCCTCGTAGAAATTGCTTTTGAAGAACAGGTTGTGGTCGCCCATCAGGTCGCCGTGATCGGAGTTGAAGACGATGACCGTGTCCTCGCGCATGCCGAGTCCAGCCAGTACGCCCAGCAGGCGGCCGATGCAGTGGTCCAGGTGGGTGATGTTGCCGTAGTAGAAGGCACGAGCCAGCGCGATCTGCTCCGGCCCCAGCGAGTGCCACGTGTACTCGAAGTTGGCGCGACGCAGCTGCGGTGGACTCTCCGGCATGTCTTTGCCGTTGCGCCACGGTGTGGGCACGTCGCCGGGTGCATAAAGCTGGTCGTACGGGTGCGGCGGGTCGTAGGCGGAGTGCGGCTTGGTAAAGCTGCAATGCAGGTAAAACGGGCGCTCAGGCTCGGTTGCCTGGTGCTGGTTGAGAAACCCGATCGCCTCGTTGGCGGTCCAGGTAGAAACGTAGTGAGATTCCGGGACCGGCGAAGGTGCGGCGAAGATGTCGTTGTTGCCCACGCCGTGGGCCCGCTCCAGGCCCGCCCAGGGCGTCGTTTGCAGCCAGTGGTGGTAATCATCGCCCTCCGGCATGCGGCCTTCTTCGCAGATCACGGTGCTCTCAAAGCCGTTCAGCGCGCGTTGATCGGGCGTGAAATGAAACTTGCCGGCGCCGTGGGTGCGATAGCCGTGCCGGGTCAGCGCGGCCGGCAGCGTGGTCTCCGGATTCATCGGATTCCGCGAGTTGCCAAACACCCCGTGCGCCCACGGATGCTGCCCCGTCATCCAGGTCGTTCGCGCTGCCACGCACACCGGCGTCTCGCTATAGCAGCGAGTCAGGTAGTACCCGTCCCGCGCCAGCGCATCCAGCGTGGGCGTCTGCAACCACGGCTGCCCCGCCACGCCCAAGGCATCGCCGCGCTGCTGATCGGTCGTGATGAACAAAATGTTTGGTCGTTGCACAGCCATGCCGGGACTCCACGAAACTGGCTCAAGCCACATTGTGATTGATTAGCGGCGGCCTGGCGAAAGGGAGATCGACTTACAGCGCCTTCAGTTCGACGAGGATGTTCGTCAGGTGCTTCGTCATGAGCTCGACGTGTTGCTCCTCGGCGTCGTACTTGACAGTCCATCCTCTGGCCCAACCCGTGGCTCCGGGATCGTGAAAACTGGCAGGGACGGAAAAGCCATGTTCAGCGAACTGGTCAGCCCACGTCTCCAATAGCGCCCGGAGCTCTTCGGCAGGCGGAGGGTCATCGCCAAATATGGCAGCACCGAATGTGATGTCCGTCAAGCCCATCCATCCCGGAACCGATGGCGGATAGAGCCACGCAACTGTCACTGGGCGTTTCCAGGCGGAGCAGCGCGTTCGAATGCTCACCCCACTCGAACCCCATTGAAGAAGAGCGCCCGATTCTTGGGCCGCGTCAAGGAGACCTTCGGCAACGCGGCGAGCGGAGCCGCTCCCTAGATCCTGCATGAACATCTCACGGTTCAGCCTTCGGCGTCGCCGGGACGGACCTGGCCCAGGACGGTCGGGAGTGCGACCAATTACCCGGGGCACAAGCGCCTGTCCAGACGCTCCCTTGAACTGCTTAATCTCCACTGCCATCACTTCGATCTCAGGCATCTCTTCGTTGAGAAACTTGACCAGTTGCTCCAGCGGATCGGGAATCTCATCCGCCACGAATAGAAGCCTCAGACGTCGAGCGGCCAGATTTGTCGCGACCTGCTCCCAGAACTGGTCGGCATCCGGTTCCCTATCCGTCTGTAGCAAGGCAGCGAGTTCGCTGTCCGAGTCACGGCCATGTTCCCGAAGGGACTCCTCGAACGTCTCTCGCAGGCCATCCGCCGACCACGTCTGCGAGGCGTGCGCCGCATACTCCAGCAGCTGTCCGACCACGGTTCGGCGGATTTCAGTGTTCGAGCTGCGTTTCACTTCCACCAGCGTCGGCATGGCGTCCTGATCGATGATCAGATGGTCAACCGCCCAGCGGTCATGTGCGCCGGTCGTATCGGCGATGCCTTGCTCGCGGGTGATCAGAATCCAGCGCCGCGGGTCGCCCGGCCGCATCTGCTCACCGTCCAGCAGTTCTGGGTGCTCGGCGATTAACTGCTGGAGTTCGTCTTCAGTGTCGAACGGATGCTCCTCCAATGGCTCGAGGCCCTTCTCGCCCCTGCTGTAAATACGCTCGGCCATTCCTCAGTCCCTAACCAGGTACTGGCCGCATTCTGATTCATCGCCAGTCGCCTGACGAATGATTTCGGCCACGATTCCGTGCTTGACTGGCTCTGCATATGAACGGCGAGTCCCAGTCTTGGGCTAACCGCTCTCGCTCGTCGCCAGTTCGACGCGACCTGTCGGCTAGGCTTGCAGAAGACGATCTGGGCACAGCTAGCTCCCCGCGGCATCTATGCCTGAACGCACCTTTCTCACCGCCGAGTGGCGCGACCTGGCGCTCCTCAACTACGAGATCGACCAGGAGGTCCTTCTCCCATATGTGCCGGCGGGCACCGAGCTCGATCTATGGGACGGCCGCTGCTTCGTCAGCGTCGTCGGGTTCCGGTTTCTCAAGACGCGGCTGATGGGCATTCCCATTCCGTTCCACTCCAACTTCCTGGAGCTGAACCTCCGATTCTATGTGCGGCGCGAGGTTGAAGGCGAGGTGCGGCGCGGGGTGGTCTTCGTCAAGGAGATCGTTCCCCGGCGCGCCATCGCGTGGGTCGCGCGGACGGTATACAACGAAAACTACGTCGCTCTGCCGATGCGCCACGCCGTGGACGACATCTCCGCGCGCTACGAGTGGCGACTTGACGGCGCCTGGAACGGCCTGGCACTCGCAGGCCTGGGCGACTGGCACCTTGCCGACCCGGCATCCGAAGCCGCGTTCATCACCGAACACTACTGGGGATACGCGGTTCAAAGGGACGGTTCGACGCTCGAATACCAGGTCGAGCATCCGCGCTGGCGCGTTGCTCAAGCGGCTGAGGTCGAGTTGGTGTGTGACGTCGCCCGGCTGTACGGCAACGAATTTGCCCAAGCGCTGAGCCGAGAGCCCGCATCGGCCTTTCTGGCGGATGGATCGGAGATCGTCGTGCGTCGCGGTCGGCGGTTGACTGAACGCCACGCCTAGAGAGCCGAGCGCTCGAGGTGGTCGCTGGACACCCCAGCGGCCGCGCTACGCTGAGCCGTCCGCGCATTCCCATGATTCCGGCCCATGCCGCCGAACTTCCTGTTCCTGATCGCCGACGACCATCGGCACGACGTCATCGGCTCGCTGGGCAATCCCGCCGTGCACACGCCCACGCTTGATGCCCTGGCCGCCGCCGGTACCACGCTCACAAGCACCTACATCATGGGGTCCACGTCGAACGCGGTCTGCATGCCCAGCCGCGCGATGTTGCTAACCGGCCGCTCGTTGTTCCGGGTCTTTGCTCCAAACCCTGACGGTCTATCCCCGTATCCGATGGATGCGGAGATCCCGACGTTTCCGCAGTTGCTGCGCGCCGCCGGGTACCGGACCTATGGCGTCGGCAAGTGGCACAACGAACCCAAACTCTTCGCCCGCAGCTTCGACGGTGGAGGCAGCATCTTCTTCGGCGGGATGTCGGATCACGAGGCGGTCCCATTGCATGACTTCGACCCGGACGGCGTGTACCCGCCGGAGGCGGTCTCGATTGGACGTGGATTCTCAACCGAGATCTTCGTCGATACGGCGATTCGGCTGCTGCACGAGCATCCCGCCGACCAGCCGTTCTGCATGTACACAGCTTTTACGTCGCCGCACGACCCGCGCACGCCGCCGCCGGAGTTCGCCGCCAGGTACCCGCCCGAGGACATCGAACTACCGCCAAACTTTGCGCGCATGCACCCCTTCGACAACGGGCACCTGCACGGGCGCGACGAGTCACTGGCGGCGCATCCCCGTGATCCGGACGAAGTCCGGCGTCACATCGCCGACTACTACGGGATGGTCAGCCACCTCGACGCGCAGATTGGCCGCTTGCTGGATGCGCTGTCTGCCTCAGGCCATGCTGAAAACACGATCGTGGTCTACACCGCCGACCACGGACTGGCCGTCGGGCAACACGGATTGCTGGGTAAGCAGAACGTCTATGACCACAGCCTCCGCGTTCCCCTGATCGTTCGTGGACCCGGGATCCCCGCAGGTCAACGGCGCGAGGGCCTGTGCTACCTGCACGACGTCTTTCCGACCATCCTGGACTTCGCCGGCGTGGAGGTCCCGCCCGGATCCGAAGGCATCAGCCTGGTCCCGGTGCTCGACGGGCGGGAAGCCGGGACGCGCGACGCCGTCTTGGCCGCCTTTCAGGGCGGCCAAGACCTCGCTCCCGACGAGTCCCGACAACGCATGGTTCGCCGCGGCGACCTAAAGCTGATCGAGTCCCACCTCGCCGGCCTGACGCACAGCCAGCTTTTCAATCTGGCCGAAGACCCCTGGGAGTCTCGAAATCTGGCTGACGATCCGGCCCACGCCGGGCGTCTGGCCGAGATTCGGCAACTGCTGAACCACGAGCGCGTGCGGGCGGGGGACTCGGCACCTGACGAGGAGCACGCGCCTTAGCGCGATCCGGAAACGCTAGCCGGTGAGCCGTCGCGCGTCGCGGGTCTGCTTATAACCCCAGCGCGCCGCGGATGTTCTCGCTGAAGATCTTGCGCTTTTCGTCAGCACTCAGATCGGCGTGCGCCACGTTACCCATCTGCCAGGTTTGGCCGAGCACCGGGTAGTCGGACCCGAACACGGCACTCTCAACCCCGGCCACCCGCACGAACGACTCGATCTGCCCCCGACGGTTGCCGGAACCGGACATCTCGCAATAGACGTTCGGCAAGTCGCGAACCGTCAAAGCCAGGTCTGGAGTGCGGATGTGCTGCCAGATCGCATGCGCCCATATGAACCGCGCGTTGGGATAGGTGGTGGCCAGTTCGCGCACACGCGCCGGCGAGTCGTACGTGTGACTGAGGATCGGCAGCCGATGGTCGTCGGCGAACTCGAACACCGGTAAGTAGTTGGGGCCATGCAGCGGGTAGTCGTGACTGGTGGTGTGGATCTTGATGCCGCGAAAGCCCTGCTCGTCCACGCGGCGAATCAACTCTTCCTTCGCCAGGTCGGGATAGTGCGGATTCGGGACCGCGAACCCAATGACCCGGTCGGGATGGTCACGCACCGCCCCGGCCACCAGCTCGTTCCCGCGTACGAAGTCCGGCCCGATGGCCGTGTACGCGCTGAAGCACGAGTAGTCCACGCCCGTGAGGTCCATGACGCGCAGTAAGTCGTCCACCCCGCCACCTTGGTAAAAGAAGTTGGTACCCGGCCCTGGATGGCTGTGGACGTCGATGACGAAATCTTCCAGCGGCTCGCCCGCCAGCGCGTCGGCGGCGACGGGGTCTGGCCGGTGGTGATGCGGGTGCGGCGCGTGGTGGCGCCAGACGTTGCCAAACATCGGGCTACCAGGCCGCCATGGCGAGCAGCCGCTCCAGGTTCGTCGCGCCGATGGCCCGGCGCGCGTCGTCGTCGATATCCGCGTACATCAGTTCGGCGTGGGGAGGACCAACCGCCTGCCAGGGTAGCTTTGTGCCAAACACGAGACGATCAGCGCCGACGGCATTCGACAAGTACTCGATTCCCCGGTGCGTGCGGTACCCGCCGGTCTCCAGCCAGAGGTTTGGCGCTTCCCGCATCAGCGGCGTAATCGTTCGGTTGATCATCTTGTCCACGTCGCAGACCACGATTTGCAGGTCTGGATGCGAGGTGGAGACGCGGTACAGGTCGCGGGCTGTGGGCGTGTCCAGGCTGTCTATGTGCCAAAACAGCGGGACCTGGCCCGCCAACGCCGCGAACAGGTCACCCAACACCCAATCGTCCGTCAGAAACCGCTGCTGGTCCGGAAAGATCCGGACGGCGCACACGCCCGCCGAGCGCAGTTCCTCCACAAACCGCGACGGCTCAGGGAACTCCCCGGTGTGATGTGGCAGTGCCAGCCAGGACGGGATCAGCGAGTCGTGGCCTTCCAGCGCCTGCATCAGCAACTCATTCCCGGCCATCGGGTGCTCTTCCAGCGCCAGCGAGTGGTAGACCAGCGCCTTGCCGATCCCAAAGCGCGCCTGATGCGCCGCCAGGTCATCGGCGCTGAGAAACGCCCCGGCCGGTCCGGGCCGGGAAACCATGCCCAGCGCGCAGTTGGCGTCAAAGAGTTCAAGCACGAGTGCGATGGTACGGAACCGAAGCGGCGCGGCCAAACGCGGTGAACGGGATTGAACGGCAAGCGGACCCGGATCGGACGCGCTGCCTACTTCGCCGCCGCGGTCTCCGCGGTGCGCCCGCGCCGCTTGTCGATCACGTAGGTTCCGGCCATCTTGTCGTGGATGCCTTGCCGGTGATCGTCGAACGCGGCCCAGATGAAACCGAGGAACAGCGGAAGTTGGATGGTCCGCACCAGGGCGCGCTCAAGTCCGATGGGTCCGCCTCTGTGGTCGACGATGCGCAGGCCGAAAATCAGCTTGCCCGGCGTCGCGCCCCATATCCACCAGAACACGGCGAAGTAGATGATGGCGTAGTAGAGATAGTAGGGAATGATGTAGATGGCGTATTGGGATTCGAGCAGGCGGGAGTGATCGAGGCTGAAGGCCAGGCTGGCGAGCATCATTACGAGTAACAGCACGCACAGATCAAGCAGGTTCGCGTCGAACCGAGTCCGGAATCGTGCCAGGGGGTAGCCACCCGGCGAGACATCGTCGGTTACAGCGGATCCGTCGCCTTCAGATACCTTTGGTGGCTGGTCTGGCTGCGTAGCCACGGGTCGCCTCCGGTAAGGGTGCTCGCCGCTACTGCGGAGTCGAATTATAGCGCTCGCCGGCTGACGAGATATCCGAACGGGGCCGGATTTACGCGAGTCAGTTCAAGACCAGCGCGTGGCCGGGACTGTGCTCGCGATAGGAGCCGAGTCTGGTCCAGGCCGCTCGACCGCACCTAGTCTTGGGAGCGTCGGGCGACGCACTCGCGCGAGTACCGAGCGCGCACCTAAACGCAATCAGAGCCGGCAGCGACACACGTCGGCAACCTACTCGGTTGGCCAATCGCTTCGAAGCTGTCCCTTGCCGGTCGTCCGCGGGCGGCGCGCCGTTCGCCGATCGTTGATCCGCCCGTCGCCGGTATAGGTTACGTAAGTTCTGGCTATCTTGTCGTGCCAACCCTGTGACTTCCGGTCGAACGCAATCCAGGCAATTGCTAGCGGTAGAACCGCTGCAGAGAGAATATAGGCAGCATGTCTAATAAGAATCCAACCGAGCCCAACATGCCGGCCTTTGAAATCGACAATCTGTAAGTGTAGAAGTCGCTTTCCAGCAGTACCCTTGAAGAACCAGTTTGAAATGATTGGATAAACAATATAACTGATAACTAGTGCAACGATTGCAAAGGTGCGAAAGGTGTCATGCTTGATATAGGCATCCAATTGTGACCCTGGCGGCGGCTTGTTTACTGGCGGCAATACTAGGATGGCAAGTATCAGAACGGTCGCCGATAGGGAAATCAAAAAGTCAAAGGCGATCGCGAGCAATCTGCGGGGGAATGACGCGACTGGATACCCTCCAATTGACGGTCGTTTATTTGGCGCTATACTATCGCGCCCTATGTCTACAGATTCCGTCGGTCGCCTGTCTCGATCACCAGCATCGATTGCTTGGCTCTGTTCGCGTGAATTGATTTCTTGCACGGCACTAGTCGTGCGAACTACGGGTGGCCCAGTGGATAAATCGTGCAAGAGATCGGCTGCCATGTCTCTCGATCTAGTTTCGCCCGATCCTTCGTAGATTACATAGGTGCTAGCGATTAGATCGTGCCAGCCACGCCGGTGACGGTCAATGTATATCCATGCGAATCCAAGCCCGAAGATAAGTGTTGAAATTCCGTATCCAAGGCAGCGGCTGGCCGCCTGAGATATTCCGATGCCCCAACCGTTACGATCCACCACCTTGAGTCTGAGAAGCATCTTGCCCGGAGTTGCGCTGAATACGGTCCATGTCAGGACGTGATAAAAGCAGAGAAATCCAATTGCCATCGTCGCAGCGGCTGGCAATGGCGCTGGGCCTCCTGCGTCGCCTGCGAGAGCAAGACCTATCAGCATTGAGCTCACGATCGCTGCAATGCAAAAGTCGACGAGCATGGCTGCGGCGCGTCGACTTCGGCTGGCGATCTCATAGCCGTGTAGCGTTTGGACGGCCTTCGTGCGTTCACCGCTCGGCTTTGTCGGTCCAAGATGACGCGCTGACTGCGTGTCCTCAATCTGCCTCATCGAGCTATAAGTGGACTGTTGGTGGATTCCATTGCATATGGTTAACGATGTGTCGCAGGAACTATACTTGCGCACTGCGAGCGCTGCAACTCGAATCGCTGTGGACTTGCCTGACAGAACTCCCGCATTGGCTTGCGCGCAGCGCCTGAACTGGAGCCCCAGATGACTGCACCGCGATTCGTGCGAATCCTAAGGTGCGAGCCGCCTACTCGGTTGGCCAATCGCTTCGAAGCTGTCCCTTGCCGGTCGTCCGCGGGCGGCGCGTCGTCCGCTGATCGCTGATGCGCCCGTCGCCGGTGTATATAACGTAAGTCTTGGCTATCTTGTCGTGCCAGCTTTGCGAGTAGTCATCGGACAAAACCGAGATGAAGCCCATGAGCACTACCGGGGCTGAGACGAAGTAGCCTACGTGTCTGGTTAGTAGCCGAGAAAGACCTACGTTTTGTCCGTGTACATCGACTACTTGGAGATGCATGATTCGTTTTCCTGCCGTGGACTTGAACAGCCAGTTCGAAATCACGGGATAGACAAGATAGCCGAAGATCAAGGCTAAGATTATGGAGAGTCTGATGGCGTCCTGCCTGGCAGTATCTTCGCCTGCAAACCCATCGGGCGTTTGCGGAATCCATATTGACAATACAAAAAGTGCTGCGAGTGAAGCGACAAGTGATGCGAAGATATCAAGCCCAAATGCAATTAAACGACGTGAGAAGTCGGCAACCGGGTAATCGCCAATGACTGGTCGGTCCGCGCGGGTCTGCGTGGCATTTTCCACGTCTACGACTCTCACCCGCTGCCCAGCCTCTTCCCGTTCGTCGGCTGCTAACCTGCCATGCGTGGCTTTAGCAGAGCCGGGGTCTGCAAAGTCTCTTTTGCTGGGTGGTCCACCCATTAGGTCTTGGAAAAAGTCACCGGCCATGTTGCGGGAGCGAGACTTGTCGGGGTCTTTGTAAATCACGTACGTTCCCGCTATATAGTCATGCCATCCACGGCCGAATCGGTTGACGAATATCCATAGGAAACCAAGTCCAATAACAAGTGTCGATATCCCGTATCCAACCAGTCGGCCTACCGACTGCAGAATCCCGATCCGCCATCCATTGCGATCGACGATTTGCAGCTTCAGCATCATCTTGCCCGGGGTTGCACTAAATGCCGTCCAAGCGAGGATGTGATAGAAGATAAGAAAAGCCACGGTTAGGGTGGCCGCCGATTCCCATGGCATCTTCGCATCCTCGCCCGAGACCGCGACGCCGAACATCATGAGGACAATGAGCGCGATGATCGCGGAATCGATGACCATGGCCGCGAAGCGCCGACCTCGGCTTGCGATCGCTTGGCCATGCAGGACGTAGACCGTCTTCGACGGCCTATCGTGCGTGTCGGGTGGTTCCCGGTCTGCTTGTGATTGGGTTTCCACGGTTCGCCTCGGACTCAGTCTGGGAGCGCTGTCGCGATCCTTCTGAGTGTATGACGGCGCAGGCCGGGGACACGAAGCGACCGGTCTGAACCTGGCAAGCGGCGCTGCTTAAGACTCCTTCAAGCCGGGACGCCGTGATCCAGCGTCGACCTGCGCTGCAGCATCGGTGCTGGGTCTCCGCTGACCGGACACGCGCGGGGACCACAGGATTCGGACATGACCATGGCGCGTGGAGACAGGCTAGATGTACCAGGGGAGCATTGGCTCGGTGGCCAGGATCAGGAACATCAGCGCCAGGTAGAGCAGGGAGAACTTGTAGGCGGACAGCGTCTGCCGGGAACTCGCGCCGTTGCGTAGGGGCCAGGATGCGCGCAGCCAATAGGCGCTAAGCAGAGTTCCCGCCAGCGCGAAGGTCAGCCCGCCGTAGCCGGCGGCCAGGGGCAGCCAGGCCAGGCCGGTAAGGAAAAGGATGTACAGCATCACCTGGACAGCCGTGTCGTGGGGACTGGCGACGGCGCCCAGCATGGGGACCCTGGCGGCGGCGTAGTCCCTACGGAGCAAGAGCGAAAGCGTCCAGAAATGCGGCGGCGTCCAGAAGAAGACGAAGGCGAACATGTACAGGCCCAGGTCGTCAACCTGGCCTGAAACGGCGGCCACACCTATCAGCGGAGGGAACGCGCCGGCCGCGCCGCCGATCACGATGTTGTTCCAAGAGCGGCGCTTCAGTACCACGGTGTATACGAGCACATAGACCGCGGACGCGGCGAGCGTGAGCAGGGCGGCGAGTAGGTTGGTGCTCACCGCCAGGACCGCGACGGCGACCGCGACCAGGACCAGACCGGTGGCGACGGCCGCGATAGCGCCCACTTGGCGCGAAGCCACCGGGCGCGTGCGGGTTCGGCGCATCACGGAGTCGATGTCGGCTTCCAGCCCCTGGTTGATCAGGTTCGACCCGGCGGCTGCTACGGCGCCGGCCAGGACGACCGCCAGGAGCACTGCGGGGTCAGGCTGGCCGGCTGCGGCCTTCCAGACCCCGGCCGCCGCGGTGAAGACCAGCAGCAGCACGATGCGGGGTTTGGCCAGCGGGAACAGGTGGCGTGCCAACGTGGGCATCAGCCGCTTCGGTGCCGGATCCCCAGGCTGAAGTGAATCACAACGACCCACCAGAGCAGCGTGGCAAGCGTGAGGTGGAGCACGCGCAGCTCCGGACGCAAGCCAATGGCTATCGAGGCAACGCCGACGGCGAACTGCGCGGTGCTCAGCAGGGCGGCGCCCAGGCTCAGGTGAAATGCGGCGCACGTTCCCCCGCGTCGCCAGACCTGCCATGCGGTGAAATAGAAGGTGAGCAGGAGCAGCGAGGCTGCCACCCGGTGCAACGTGTGAAGTCCCAGCGCCTCGGCGCCAGCGTCGCCGTCGCAGAGTGGCAGCGTCGGGCAGCCGGCGCTCGTGTTGGTTCCCACAATTGAGCCGCCCACCAGAACCACAAAGGCGGTAGCTACCAGCAGAGCCCTCGTACGCCGCACGCCCGGCAGCGCTGTGCCGGGCACATCCAGCGCGCGCAGCGCGCCGCCGGTCAGCAGGGCCAGCGTGAGCAACGAAAACGTGAGGTGGGCCAGCCGCACCAGGCCGTGCAGTTCGGTCAGCACGGTGATTCCGCCCAGCACGGCCTGGACCAGAACGGCCGCCAACGCGCCGATGATGAGTCTGGTGGTCAGCGGGTCGGAAGCCCGGCCTCGCACCGCGTACCACGCGGCCAGGACAACCGTGAGCATGGTGACTCCGGCGTAAAGACGGTGGCCGAACTCGATGGCCGTGGCGCCGTCCAGCTCTGGAACGACCACGCCTTCGCAGAGCGGCCAATCGGGGCAGCCCAGGCCGGAGCCTGAGACGCGCACCCAGGATCCGTAGGTGATGAGCCCAATGGTCAGGACCGCCGCGACCATGGCCCACTGTCCGGCGCGGCGCACGTGAATCGAGGGCGTTGGGCTGGACGCGGTCAAGGAATCGTTCGTTATCTAGCCGGCTTGCACTGACAGAAGGGCCAGCGCACCCAGCAGCAGCGCCGGAAGCAGCGTCCAGACGACTTCGGCCGGCCGCCCGCCCACGACGCTGCGCGACGCGATCGGCCGCACCCGCATGCGCAGAGCGGTGACGACGATGGCGGTTTCGCAAAGGGCCAGCAAACCGATCACGAGCCAAAAGCCTGAGATTGACATTGGAACCAGAGTAGCGAGGTCGCACCGTTCGCGGCGGCCGAGGGCCCAAGACCGTCGCGTACCGTACAAGCGGGAACCCGCCGCGTCGAGGTCAGGGCACAGTCGGTACCGGAGCCGGGGCGCTCACTTGAAGCCGGGGCCATGGTTCTTCACACTGCGGCCACCCCGTGCCGCACGGGTCCCGTACACCTGATTCCAAGCGTGGAGACGAGGGACCCTAGCCGAAGGAGGCCCGCATGGCATCGATGAAGGGCCCTGCCATCCTGCTGGCGCAGTTTCTGCGCGACGAGCCGCCCTACAACAACCTGGAGAACATTGGCCGCTGGGTTGCCGGCCTCGGCTACAAAGGCGTGCAGATCCCGACCTGGGATCCGCGCGTCATCGACCTGGACAAGGTCGCCGAGTCCAAGTCCTACGCGGACGAATATCTCGGCGGACTCGCCGAACTCGGACTTGAGGTCACAGAGCTCGCGGCGCACTTGCAGGGCCAGGTGCTGGCCATGCATCCGGCGTACGCCGACGGGTTCTCCGTCTTCCACCCGCCGAGACTCTCGGGGTCGGAGGTCACCGCCTGGGCGACAGACCAACTGGGCAAGGCGATCAAGGCCTCCGTCAACCTCGGCGTCAATGCGCTTCCCGTCATGTCCGGCGGATTCGCCTGGCACATGGTCTACCCCTGGCCGCAGCGGCCGCCGGGCGTGATTGAGACGGCCTTTGAGGAACTGGCCCGCCGCTGGCGGCCGATCCTGGACATGGCGCGCGATCACGGCGTCACCATCGCCTACGAGCTTCATCCCGGATCCGACATCTACGACGGCGCCACGTTCGAGATGTTCCTGGACGCCACTGACGGCAACGAAGCCGCCTGCATCAACTACGACCCCAGCCACTTCCTATTGCAGCAGTTGGACTACCTGGACTTCATCCGCCGCTATGCCGATCGAATCACGGCCTTCCACGTCAAGGACGCCGAATTCAGGCCCGACGGCCGGGTGGGCGTCTACGGCGGCTATCAGGGCTGGACTGGTCGCGCCGGGCGCTTCCGCTCCCTGGGCGACGGGCAGGTGGACTTCAGGCAGGTCTTCACCCTGCTCACCGAGGCCGGTTACCGAAGCTGGGCCGTGCTGGAGTGGGAGTGCTGCGTCAAGAGCCCGGAGCAAGGCGCGGCTGAAGGCGCCCCTTTCATCCAGCGCCACCTGATCGACGCGGCTGATGTTGCCTTTGACGACTTTGCCGGCGGCGACATGGACCCCGAAGCCAACCGCAGACTGCTGGGACTGGCCTGAAAACCCACCGCACACGAAAGGACAGTTCTAATGGACTCGTGGAACCGCAAGCTGCGGATGGGCATGGTCGGCGGCGGCCCCGGATCATTCATCGGCCCGGTGCATCGCATGGTCGTCGCCATGGAACAGCAAGCCGAGATGGTCGCCGGCGTCTTCTCGCGCGACCCGGAGCTCAACCGGGAAACGGGCGCCGAGCTCTACCTGGACCCAAGCCGGGTGTACGACTCGTACACGGAGATGGCTGCCGCCGAGGCGGCGCTGCCCGCGGATCAGCGCATCGACTTCGTCAGCATCGTCACGCCCAACGTTTCCCACTTCGACATCTGCCGCGCGTTTCTGGAAGCTGGCATCCACGTCGTGTGCGACAAGCCAATGACCTACACGCTGGAACAGTCCGAGCAGCTCGTGGGGATCGTCGAGGAATCCGGCCTGGTCTTCGCGCTCACCCACAACTACACCGGCCATCCCATGATCCGGCAGGCCCGCGCGATGTTTCGTTCGGGCCAGATGGGACCGATACGCAAGGTCATCGTGGAATACCTGCAGGACTTCCTGGCCACGCCGCACGAAAAGCTGGGCATGCGGCAGGCCGAGTGGCGGCTGGACCCCGCACAGTCCGGCATCGGCGCAACTATCGGCGACATCGGGACTCACGCCTTCAACCTGCTGGAGTACGTCACCGGCGACCCCGTGCGCGAAATGTGCGTGGACCTCAGCACCTTCCTGCCCGACCGCACGCTCGATGAAGACGTCAACGCCCTCCTGCGCCTGCAGGGCGGCGGCAAGGGGCTGCTGACCGCCAGCCAGATCGCTACCGGCGAGGAAAATGGCGTCACCCTGCGCGTCTACGCCGAACACGGCGCCATCCGTTGGGCGCAGGAAAACCCCAACTACCTGGACGTCTGGCGCATCGGCGAACCGCGCCAGACCTTCAGCCGCGCTCAGGGCTACCTGGAAGCGCACGCGTCCGCGGCTGGACGCATCCCGCCCGGCCATCCCGAGGGCTACCTGGAAGCCTTCGCCCAGATCTACGTCGGCGCCCTCACCGCCATCCGCCGCCACCTCGACGGCGTCCCCATGTCCACCGATGAATACGACTTCCCCACCGCCCACGACGGCCTCCGCGGCATGCAATTCATCTACCGCGCCGTCGAGTCCTCCCAAAAAGGCGCCGCCTGGGTGTCGCTGTGATGGCCTGGCGCATATGGAGACTTTGAATGGCTGCGATGGATCTTGCTCGGTTGGAGCCGGTCGATCTGAGACAAGTCTGGCATAGCGAGCCAGAGGACTTCACGCCGTGGCTGGCCCAGCCGGACAACATCACGCTGCTTGGCGCGACGCTCGGTCTCGAGCTGGATGTCGAATCGACAGAGGCAGGTGTTGGCCCCTATCGCGCCGACATCGTCTGCCGAAACACTGCCGATGGTTCCTCTGAAGGCTCACTCGTTCTCATTGAAAACCAGCTCGAGCGGACGAATCACAATCACTTGGGTCAGCTGCTGACGTACGCAGCGGGGCTTGACGCGGTCACAGTGGTCTGGATTGCGGCGCCTTTCACCGACGAGCACCGCGCAGCGCTCGACTGGCTAAACGAAAAGACAGAGCCAAGCGTTAACTTCTTCGGGCTTGAGATTGAGCTTTGGAAGATCGCCAACTCGGCAATCGCACCAAAGTTCAATGTGGTTGCGAAGCCCAACGACTGGAATACTTCGCTTCGGGCCACGACTGGTTCAAACCGTGAGATCTCAGAAACAAAACGCAAGCAGCTTGAGTTCTGGCATGAGTACAAGGATTTCGTCAATTCCCGCGACAGCGAGATCCGTTGCGCGAATCCGATTTCTCGACATTGGATGGTACACAAAATTGGTAGAGCTTGGGTGCATTTTTCGTCTGTTTTCCTAACTGGGCGACCTGTTGCTCGCGTGGAGTTAGTCTTAACTGGTGATAAGTCCAAGGATCACTTCTCGTTGCTTGAATTGCAACGAGATTCAATTGAAGAAGCGATGGGCGTGGATTTGAACTGGCGAAATCCTCCGAATGTGAAGCGTGCCTACATTGAGGTCAAGAATGAATTTGATTTTCGTAGCCCTGACCAGCGCGAAGCCGCCAAGGAATGGCTCTTCGACAACCTCGTGAGATTCCATGAAGTCCTAAAGCCGCGCGCTCTGGCGCTCGATGCCTCGGATAGACCTCAAGGCTCAACTGGCTAACCAACGGTCACCGTCCGGCAGACTCGACTTCTAGACGTTCGACAGAATGTCGCCGTCAATCCGCTGAAATTTCCCTGCCATAGCCGCCTCATCCAACTCGATCCCCAGCCCCGGGCGCTCGGGGACGGTGACGTAGCCGTTCACCGGCCGCACCGGGTCGGTGACCAAGTCGTCCATCAGCCGATTGTTAATCGTCTGGTGTTCCAGCGTGTAGCGGTTGGGGATGGCGGCCACGAAGTGCGCCGTGGCGGCAAACGAAATTGCCGTCGTCCAGCTATGCGGGATGCAGAGCTTGCCGCGCGCTTCCAGCCAGCGGGCGAAGCGGCGGGCCTGGTCCAGGCCGACCCAAGTCACGTCCAAGTTCACGATGTCCAACGCGTCGCTGTCGATCAGTCGACGCACCACCCGCGGGTCGAAGGTCGTCTCGGCGCCGGAGATCGTCATGCCTGACTCTTGCCGCAGCCGCCGATAAACCGCCACGCTATCTGCGTCGGTGGCCTCGGCGGTGATCCCGCGGTAGGAGGCATCGTCCTCCGCTCGCATGATCGGGTCTTCGAACCAGCGGAAGTCCAACTCGCGTAGTCCGCCGGCTAGTTCCAGCACCTCGTCCGCCTCGTCGGGGCTGAACCGCATATTGGCGTCCAGCATCAACTCGAACTCGGGACCCACGGTGTCGCGCAGGCGTCCCAGCAGGTCCAGGAATCGGCCCGGCGTAACGTCGGAGCGCGCCCATGAGGTTCCAATCCGCAGCTTCATGGCCGTGTAACCGTTTGACTGATGTTCCAGCGCCTCGTCGACCAGCTGCTCAGGCCGATCGAACCAGGCCCAGCCCACGCCACCGCTGGCGTAGCAGCGCAGGCGCGGCTGAGCCAGGCCCTCGGTGTCGAGCAGGCGGTAGACGGGGGTGTCGGTGGCCTTGCCTACGATGTCCCAGCAGGCCACGTTGGCTGCCGCCAGCGCCAGGTTCGTGTCCAGGTCCGGGCCAAAGACCGTCAGCTTGTCCGCGTCGAACGGACTACGCCCAACCAGCCGCGGCTGCACCACGTCGCGCACCGCCCGTACCCGGGTGTCGATGTCCGACCAGGGCATGATCTCGCTCAGGCCGGTGATTCCCTCGTCCGTATGCACCCGCAGCACGATGGCGTTGAAGTGCATGGCCAGCGGCTCCCGCTCGCCGCGTCCACCCGCGTACCAGCGGTCGGCTTCCGGAAAGGCATAGCTACAAACGAACGTCTCGACTTCGGTTATGCGCATGTCGGCAGGTGCCTTCCTACAGCCGGAACTCGCGCCCAAGCGGGCCGCGCCCCTGCGACCGCAACCAGGCTTCGAACTCCGCCATTACCTCGGCGTTGGGGGGATAGTGCGTGTGCAGGCTGCCGCGCCCGGCGCTGATCTCATCCCGAATCCAGACTTCCAACTCCTCGTGCGTCGAGGCCTCGGCGATTACTTCTTCAACCGCGTGCGGCGGCAATACCACCACGCCATCGCCGTCGCCCAGCACAATGTCCCTAGGCATCACGGCAACCTCGGCAATCTGCACCGGCTCCTGGCTTCCCACCGACATCAGCCGCCGGTCGATGCCGTCGCCGTGCACGCCGCGAGCGTAGAGCGGCAGGCCAACCTCCCGGATAGCGGTCAGGTCGCGGCACACCCCGTCGATGACGATCCCGCGACCGCCGCGGGCCAGCACGCGGCGCGTGAAGATGTCGCCCACCACGGCGGCATCCAGGCAGCCGCGCGCGTCAATCACCATCACCTCGCCCGGCTCGATCGACTCCAATGAGTCTCGGTGCGGTGAGCTCTCAAGGTCGGCGTACTGCGCCCGCACCAGGTCCTCGCGCTTCTGAATAAAGCGCAGCGTGCGCGCGCGTCCCACCATGCGGCCGCCTTCCGGTGGCGCCAGCGGGTTGATTCCCGTTGCGTAGGTGAATTCAAACCCCAACTTGCCCAGGGCGGCCGTGACCGTAGGCGTCGCCAGTTCGGCCAGCGCATCGAGGGCAGTCTGATCCACGGATGTCTCGATCGGAGGCTCGATGTCGGCCATGCGCGAGAAGTCCACAGTGCGAGTAGCCCCGATTGTGCGGGTTCCGCCGGCACAACGCACGGCGGCTGGGTGACGGGCTGGAATCACGCGTGATTCGCAAACGGCGCGTAGGATGCAATTCGAAGCGTGGCCACCCGCCCTCCCTAGGAGCGCGTCCAATGGCGGACCCCATCCGCGTAACCGTCTGGAACGAATTCCGACACGAACAGACCAGCCCAGAGATCGCCGCGATCTATCCAGACGGCATCCACGGCGCCATTGCAGGGTCCCTGACAAAGCACGCTGACCTGGAGGTCCGCACCGCCACGCTCGACGAGCCGGAACACGGCCTATCGGACGACGTGCTGGCTGCCACCGACGTCCTGACCTGGTGGGGCCACATGGCCCACGGCGAGGTGGACGACGTCATCGTCGAACGCGTTCGCCGGCGCGTTTGGGAGGGCATGGGCCTGGTGGTCTTGCATTCCGGCCACATGTCAAAGGTCTTCTCGACCCTCATGGGTACAAGTTGCTGGCTGAAATGGCGCGAGGCCGACGAACGCGAGCGCATCTGGGTGGTCGACCCGTCGCACCCCATCGCCGCCGGCCTGGGCGAATACTTCGAGATTCCGCAGTGCGAAATGTACGGCGAGCACTTCGATATCCCGCCACCTGACGAACTGGTCTTCATCAGCTGGTTCCAGGGCGGCGAAGTCTTCCGTAGCGGCTGCACCTTCCGCCGCGGCAACGGCAAGATCTTCTACTTCCGGCCCGGCCACGAAACCCTGCCCATCTACCACCAGGCCGAAGTCCAGCATGTCATCGGCAACGCCGTGCGCTGGTGCTCGCAGCCGCGCGGGGTCTACCACGGCTACGGCAACTACTTGCCGCGTGAGGAAATCGAGGGCTACACCGGACCCGACTTCAGCGGACACCCCGACGACGTGGCGGCCAAGGGCTAGCCGCCGTCCTGCGTCTAGTCACGGCGCCTGGCGTATCACCGACGTATCGCTCGTCGGCCGCGCGCCTGGGGCATTTCGGCGTAGGATGCGGCGTGCCTGATGCGGGGAGGTCGATCCAATGGTGCAGGGTTATCCGGGACAGGCGGGCATCTGGTTTCAGGGTGATCCCGAGGTCATCAAGGACTACCTCGAATTCAACCCCGTGGGGATCGTCACCAACACGATCGTTCTGGACGGTCTGGTCGACACGTACGGCCCCATGCTGGGCGTGATCGAACGCTATCTCGAACTCGAGAACGACGGACCGGTGGTGGTGGAAGTCGACGGCGACACCACCGAGGACATCGTGGCCGCGTCGGCCCCCTTCCAGGCGCTCTCGCCGCGCGTCGTTATGAAGATTCCCAGCACCAGCAAGGGCTTTCGCGCCATCGCCCGTATGAGGGCCAAAGGCCGCGAGTCCATGGTCACCACCCTATTCTCGGCCAGCCAGGCGGTGGCGGGAGTGCAGTGCGGCGCGACCTTCATCGCGCCGTTCGTGGGACCGCTGATCGACTCCGGCGCCGACGCCCGAGCCATTGTCAGCGACATCGTGCAGATCGTGCGCGGTCGCGCCAATCAGCCGTACGTGCTGGGCGGGATCATTCGCAACTGGCTCGCAGCCGACGTGGCGCTTCGAGCTGGCTGCGACGGCGTCGTGGTGTTCCCGCACCACTTCGAGGAAATGATGCTGCACGCGGGCACCGCTGAGTGGAACGCCACCTTCCGCGGCCACTGGGACAACATGGTCGAAAAGGGTGCATTGGTCGGCGTAATCGACGGCTAAGCCTCGCTACTGCCCACGTGCGCGTGGCGGCGCCGAACCTGCGTGCGTCAAACCCGATAGGCCCCAAAGGAATTGCACCCGCCACAGGCTTCGGGCACACTCGCAAACCGTGTGCCGATGGCAGCCACACGGCTGAGCGGGAGGAATGTATGGGGCGGATTCGGACATTTCTGAGGCTAGGGCTGGTTGTAGTGGCCCTGGCGCTAGCGATCGCCGCGATCGCGGCCTGTGGAGAAGAAGAGGCGCCTGAAGTCGTCAACCGCCTCGCGGCCGTCAAAGAGCGCGGCACCCTCATCTGCGCAAGCCGTAACGACGTGCCGGGCTATGGTTCGCTTGACGCGGCCGGCCGCAACGTTGGCTTTGACATCGACCTGTGCCGCGCCGTCGCCACGGCCGTGCTGGGTAACCCCGAGGCCATCAAAATCGAGTTCATCACCGCGGCCGAGCGTGGTCCCACCATCCAGTCCGGTGACGTAGACCTCCTGGTCCGCACTGTCACGTGGACGACCTCCCGCGACGCGCAGTGGGGCAACTACGTCCACACGACCTTCTACGACGGTCAGGGCTTCATGGTTCCCAGAGATCTGGGCGTCTCCTCGGCACTCGAGTTGGGCGGCGCCTCGGTCTGCGTGACCGCCGGTACCACGACCGAGTTGAACATGGCCGATTTCTTCCGCCAGAACAACCTGGAGTACAACCCCCAGGTGTTCGAAGACACGGACGTGGTGCTTGGGGCGTATCAGGAAGGCCAGTGCGATGTCTTTACCAATGACCGCTCGCAGTTGGCCGCGCTGCGCAGCGGCCTGTCGAACCCGCAGGACCACGTGATTCTTCCGGAGACCATCTCCGAGGAGCCGCTGGGCCCGGTCGTCCCGCACGGTGACGAGCAGTGGTTCGACATCGTCAAGACCGTTGTTGCCGGTCTGATCTACGCCGAGGCGTACGGGATCAACAGCGGAAACGTGGCGCAGATGGCAGCTGGCGACAACGTCAAGGCCAAGCGACTCCTGGGCACCGAGGGCAGCTTCGGTCAGGAGGACCTCGGCCTGAGCGAGACCTTCATGCAGGACGTGATCACGTCCGTGGGCAACTACGGTGAGATCTACAACCGCAACCTCGGTCCGGGCGGTATCGACCTCCCGCGCGAGGGTGGTCGCAACGCGCTCTGGGCCAACGCCCCGTGCACGGACTGCCCCAAGGGTGGTCAGATCTACGCACCGCCGCTGCGCTAATCGCGGCAACCGGCGAGCTTGCTCGCCGCGGTTTCGGGGGGACGCGAAAGCGTCCCCCCAAACGTTTAAGGGCGTTTCTTGTAGGCTGACGCGGGCCTACACCAACGAAGGTGACTGCACAACGCCGTGACGCGACTGCTCTACGTCCAGGGCGTCCCGATTTGGCGCAACGTGGTCGCTTTGCGCTGGGCTGTGCAGGTTGTTTCCGCGGTCGTGGTGCTCTCCACGATTGCCCTGTTCCTGCTAAACGTGGCTCGCGAGATCGAGGCGCGCGACATCCCCTTCGGCTTCACCTTCCTCGACCGCGCCGCCCAGATTCCTATCGGCGAAGCCGTAATTCCCTACCAACCGTCCGATTCATATTTGCACGGATTGGCCGTGGCCGGACTCAACACCGTCAGGGCCTCGGTGCTTGGGGTCATCCTGGCCACGGCCATCGGCATCCTCGTCGGCGTGGCCCGCATGTCGCCCAACTGGCTACTCAGTCGAATCGCCCTGACCTACATCGAGATTTTTCGCAACATCCCACTGATCGTGCAGTTGCTCTTCTGGCTGACCATCGTGCTCACCCTCCCCAAAGTGGTTGAGGGCTACGTAATCGCCGATGCGATCTTCATCAACAACAGCGGCTTCTACATGCCCTGGTTCGCGGCACAGGACGGATTCTGGCCGTGGGCGCTCATAACTGCCATTGGGGTTGCGTCGGCGGTCTATGCGTACCGGCGGCTGAGCCGGCGCGAAACTGAGACTGGCCAGCAGAGCTATCCCCTGCTTGCGGGCGCGGTCATCGCCATTGGCCTCAGCTTGATTGCGCTTCTGATATTGCGGCCGCTGGCCGTGGACGTGCCGCACATCGAGGGACGCTTCGGACGACCGCAGGGCGGCGCGCAACTGAGCGGCAGCTTTATGGCGCTGTTGGTTGGGCTGGTCGTTTACACCTCGGCCTTCATTGCCGAGATTGTCCGCGCCGGCATCCAGTCCGTCGGCAAGGGCCAGACCGAGGCTGCCCGTTCGGTCGGGCTCTCGGGAATGCTCACGCTTCGGCACGTCACCTTCCCTCAGGCGCTGCGGGTCATCATCCCGCCGCTGATCAGCCAGTTCCTCAATCTCACCAAGAACTCCAGCCTCGCCGCCGCCATCGGCTACCCGGACTTGGTCAGCGTGGCCAACACCATGACGCAGATCGCTCCCGCCATCTCGCTCTTCGTGATCGTGATGGTCAGCTACCTGTCTATGAGCCTCCTCTACTCACTCATTGGCAACCTCTACAACCGCATGATCAAGTTCAAGGCCGCGTGAGGGCTTCCGCGTGACCGCACGCGCGGCCCCGGCGCCGCTTCCCCCCGTCACGACCGTGGGCCTTGTGGGCTGGCTGCGGAAGAACCTCTTCAGCTCCTGGGGCAACGGCGTCGTCACGGTCGTCCTGGCGGTCGTGCTGTCTTGGTTCGTCGTCAACCTGGGTGGCTGGGTACTTGTCGAGGCCGACTGGACCGTCATCGTCAGCCGCGCGCCCCTCTACATCGTGGGTCTCTATCCGTATGAGGGCTACTGGCGACTTGCGCTATGCCTGCTGCTGATTAGCGTCTTGCTGGGCATGTCCTGGCGCGCCTGGCCCAACGCCGCGCGCCGCTTCGCCTTTGCGTTCGGCGCGATCATGCTATTCGTGGGCATATTTCCGCACGAAATGGCCCCGCTCCACCGCGCGCTTCTGCTGCTCAACCTGCCGGCCATCGGTCTCGGCTACCTATTGACACCTCGCCCCGCTGATGCAGGCCCCGGGCGCCTGGAGGCGATGGCCGGCGGTTCGCTGACCCCCGTCCTTGAGCGCGTCGGTATCTTCTCCACGCCCAGGCGCATGATCGTGGCGGCACTGGTTGCCCTGGTTCTCACCATGATCCTGATCCTCGGCATCGGCGGCCTGCCTGGTCTCGATCCGGTCAATCCGCAGGACCTGGGCGGCCTCATGATCAACCTGCTGTTGGCCTTCTTCGGCATCGTCTGCTCGTTGCCCATCGGCATCGGCTTGGCCCTGGGGCGGCGCAGCAATCTGCCGATTCTCAAAGTCGCCTGCGTGATCTTCATCGAGGTTATCCGCGGCGTGCCGCTCATCACGCTGCTATTCATGTCCCGTCACATCCTGCCGCTCACATTCCCGGCCGACCTGAACATTGACCGCGTCTACCTGGCGGGCATCACCATCACCATCTTCTCGTCGGCCTACATGGCCGAAAACGTGAGGGGCGGCATGGCCGCCGTGCTGACAGGACAGACCGAGGCGGCCCACGCGCTCGGCCTGCGCGGCTGGCAGACCACCCTCCTGATCACCCTGCCGCAGGGGCTGCGAAATATCATTCCCGCCATCGTCGGCCAATTCATCAGCCTCTTTAAGGACACCAGTCTCGTCTACTTCATCGGCATGCTGGACCTGGTGGAGATGGGCCGCGTCAGCGTTCAGGGCAACCAGGAGTTCATCGACAACGGCCGCGAGGTCTACCTGTTCATTGCCCTGGTCTTCTGGGTCTTCTGTTTCAGCATGTCGTTCATCAGCCGGCGCATTGAGCGCACCCTTGGCGTGGGCCAGCGCTAGCCGGACCGCGCAGGAGTTCAGCCATGGAAAGCCTCATTTCCCTTTTCTTAGTTCTCCTCGTTGCCAATGCCGTTATTGGCGTTCTGTGTGCTTGGGTTGCACAGAAACGAGGTCGTGATGGACGCGCCTGGTTTTTCATGGGGCTAATTTTTAGCATCATTGCGTTCATCCCCCTTGCCATGATTCCGGCCAAACAGCCCGTTGGTCGCTCAACGGCGAAGACTCACGGGGCTCAAGAAGCCATCGGAATTCCGGCGGACAAGGCCGAAATCCTGGCCCGCCCGCTCGCGGAGCGCGACGACATCGTGATCTGCGAAAACGTGCATAAGTGGTTCGACGATTTCTGCGCCGTGCGCGACGTGAGCATGAGTGTCAAGCGCGGCGAAGTGGTCGTCATCTTCGGCCCGTCGGGTTCCGGCAAATCCACCTTCATCCGCATGATCAACCGTCTGGAGGAACACCAGCAGGGCCGCATTGTCATCGACGGCATCGAGATGACCAACGACGTCCGCAACCTGGACGCCATCCGCCGTGAAGTCGGCATGGTCTTCCAGCAGTTCAACCTCTTTCCCCACATCACTGTGCTCGGCAACATCACGCTGGCGCCCCAGCGTGTGCGGCATCTGCCCCGGAGCGAGGCCGAGGAACTAGCCATGAGCCTTCTCGAAAGGGTCGGCATTCCAGAGCAGGCCAACAAATACCCCGCCGAACTATCCGGCGGTCAGCAGCAGCGTGTGGCCATTGCCCGTGCCCTGGCCATGCAGCCCCAGATCATGCTCTTCGACGAACCCACCTCGGCGCTCGACCCGGAGATGATCAAGGAAGTGCTGGACGCCATGCGCGAGCTGGCCGCCACCGGCATGACCATGCTTTGCGTCACCCACGAGATGGGCTTCGCCCGCGAGGTCGCCGACCGCATGGCCTTCTTCGACGAAGGCGCCCTGGTCGAACTCGCCCCGCCCCACCAGATCTTCAACAACCCCCAGGAAGAACGCACCAAGATGTTCCTGGACCAGATCCTCTAGCCGCACGAGCGCTTCTAAGAGTCGGCCGATCTTTCTCTCTCTTTGTAGATACCTTTGCACTACTGGGCCGAGTAGCCACGACGGAGACCACCGAAGCAGCGGCGAGAGATGGCCCACGCACCGGCAGTAGGGAGAGAATGTGTTCGTGGATGCGCTGTGGCCACGCCAAGTTGGCTTCAGCGCGAGGCCTTGCGGGCAGCTAAACCTGTGCCTTGAGTGAGCGATGCCCCAAGGGGACCAGCGCGCACGCTCGTTTCGCCGCTAGATCCCTGGTCCCAGGCCGTTTCCTGTCACGCTTGGCGGGCGATCCCGTGCTCTACGAGCTCGGCCGTCACACTTCGACCGCAACGCGGAATCCGTGGCTCGCCATGCGCCGGGTCGGGTCGCCGCGGTACCGACGCGACGACAACAGCTGACCTGGATGCAGCTTGCCAAAGGAGCCGCCGCGGAGGACGCGCCGGTCGGAGTTTCCGCGGGACTGGGAGAACCGGTCCTGGCACCACTCGTTGACGTTGCCGCCAAGATCGTAGAAGCCGGATTCGTTCGGTGGGAATGACCCCACGGGCGACGTAAACAGATGGCCGTCGTTGAAGCCGCGGATGAACGCCAGCGTGTCGCTGTTGATTTGCTCGATCTCGGAGTCCGTGCGGTCGGGGTAGTAGCGCAGGTACTCGCGCCTCAGCGCGCGCAGGGCAGCCGCGTGGCCGCGCCACTCTTCGCCCTGATAGTTACCTGCGCCGACCGGCGGCGGCCACGACCTGCCCCACGGAAAGACGCCCGGGAGCTTGCCGTCCTTGCTCGCGGGTTCGGACGCGGGGTCCTCCAGATGACCTATCCCGACCGCGCAACTCCACTCATGGTCGGTCGGCAGACGGTGGAGCCGGCCCTCGCGTTCGCTGAGCCAGGCGCAATACGCCTGCGCGTCGTGCCAGCTGACATTCCCCACCGGGTGGTCGGAACCCTCGTGACAGAAGGTCTTCGGACCCCGGTAATCGCGGCCCGCTGCGATCCAGTCCCTGATCCGTACAGGCCACACGCCCAGCAGCACGGCCGTCCCCGGGACTGGTAGAAACTCCACGCGGAGCCAACTCCCCACGGCCTTGCGTCGCGCGCTCACACGCCACCGTGTACCGCCGCCGGCCGCGTCCTCCAACGGCGCCCATTGTCCCGCACCAGGTCCATGGTTCTCGTCTGAGTCTGCGCGGACCGGATGTATGCGGCGCAATCACCCCAGGTCGGTCAATCTCAACCCGTGAGCGTGACCGTGGAGGTGCCCAAGGTCGCTATCGAATTTCGCCCTTGGCAGCCTTATGCGTCAGGATCCGATTGAGGCTCTCCGAACTAAAGCCGTGTTGAGCCGCAACCAGCAGGCCGTCCGACTCGGTGGAGACTCCGGGTAGCATCCGATAGGTGTAGCGTGGCGGTTCGCACGAGTGATCGAGCTTGCAGGCCAGGAATCGCAGCGTTGCTACTCCGTCTAGAGGCCGAACGAGACCGTGATAGTGCGTGACAAAAAACACGGCAGCGCCGGTGCGCAGGAAGGAGCGCAGCGCCAGCTCGGAGACGACTTCTCCGTCTTGCGGGGACGTACCGCGGAACAGCTCATCGCAAAGCGCCAGACTTCGGGCGGTGAGTTGCTCGACAAAGCGCACCGCGCGCGAGCACTCGTGCGCAAAGGTCGATTCGCCGGCCTGCACATCTCCTGGTCGGATGAAGTGGGACAGAATCTTGTCGCGCGGCTCAAGCGTGGCCTCACACGCCAGCACCGGGAGCCCTGCCTGAAACAGCGCCTGCGAAATGCCTATGGAGTCCAAATAGGTGGTCTTGCCGTTGTTGTTCGCGCCGGTGATGAGTACCGTCGGCCGCTCAGGCGAGAACTCAACGTCACTCGGCACGCCGGCACGATCCGAGAGGACGGCAACTTCGGGCGGGAACATGCCTCGGATGTGCGTTGGGATATTCGAGGCTGAGTCGACCGGCGTCGGAAACGTGACCGGGATGTCTCGAGCCTCAAGATCACGGAAGAACCGTACGGCCGTCGCAACGGCCTTGAGCGTCACCAGCAGTCGTTCGAACCGGCGGATGACGGATGCGAACTGCCGCAGGTAGAACAGATTGTGATCAGAACGGACTTTCTCCAGGATGCGGAACAGGGTGTTCTCGTCCTGCATGGCGCCGGTCGGCTCGGCTGAGACTTCGACGTAGAGCGTCCCCTCCCCGGCTGACGGCTTCAGGCTCTCCCACGCATAGCCAAGACGCGACGCACCGGGAATGAACCCGAGGACGTTGTTGGCCATGGCCTTCAGCAGCGGCTCGCGCGAGGTGCGCTTGAAGAAGACCGTGCCCTTGGCGACGCCAGCTGCTTCTTCGACGCCGATGACGCCGGACAGGTCGTACACGCGCGTGAAGATCGACTCCTTCACGCCCCGAGTCAGTTGCTGAAAGATCTCGCTGTCCATCCGGTACTCGAAGGTGGACCGGCGCTGGTCGGCGGAGTCCCACGGGTTCATCACGTCGCCGACACCAAAGCCTCCGGGAGTGCGTCGCTCGACGGATTCGCCGGTCGACTCGTTGACCAAGGCATACGTGTAGGCGAGGTGACCCTGCTGGGTGATTCCACCCAACAAGCTTTGGCGCTTGGAGATCCGCACGCGCCCGGCCATCTGCACTTCCAGTGCGAGCCGGGGATTGAGTTTTTGCACCGCGCTGGAGGCCGCGGCCGCGGCCTCATCCAGAGCGTCGCGTATGTCGACCAGCCAGGCCGGCAATGAACCGTCGAGCGCCGTGCGCAGCTTGGTAAGAGCCGACGCGTACGACTCGAACCGCTCCAGCGCGTACTGGTACCCGCCGCGTGTTTCCTGGTCAGCGTCGTAGGGCGCGACGTCCAAGCTAGCAACGACGGACCGGAGCGCCGGCCGATCCCAGACCGCCCGCACGACCTGTTGCCGCTGCCGGATGGTGGGAGCATCGATCTCGAAGCCGAGGATCCAGGCGCGAAGCGCCGTACGCACACGCTCGGGGTCGGTGCGCGGGTTTGCGCCCGCATCGTCCTGCACAGCGGCGGCCATTGCGTTGCTGAACGCATCCAGACCAAAGTCCCCGGGCATCGGAATGCTGCCGGGGTTTCGGCTCGGCAATTCGAGAGGCAAGACGCGGCGGCCGACGGTCACGGACTCGTTGCTGCATCCACTCATGCGAAAAATCTGACTGTCGAAGCCGTTGATCCGGCTTCGCTACCCTTGCCGGCCCAATGTAGCTGTCGAGACGAAAGGCGACGCTCCAGATGACGGGGGAGACGGAACGGTCGTCGTCAACCCGTCCGCCGCGCGCGGGCCTCTATCGACCACGACGCTACGCCACGGGCCGCTCGACTATTCGCGAGCCGGTGATACTCGACAGCGCGCGGTCAGCGGGTGACTCGGCTCCGCTAGCGTCGTTTGTCCTGATTCTGGCCTGGCTGGTCGTCTGGTCGATCGACGTGCGAAACCCTGCCCCGGCCTTCGCGGGTGTTGTCTTTACGTTTGTCGTCTTGGTGATCTTGCCGCTCGAACGCGTCCCGTTCGCGGTGCTGGGCCGACGGTTCGTCCTTCTGCCGGCGGCGCTCGCGTTGCCGATCACGTACGTTTTGCTCCAAGCGCGCGGCGTGGACAGCATTCTCGACACGCCCGTGGTGCTGGTGCTGGTGCTGCTGCTGACGCCGGCCGTGCTTGCGATCGTGCATACGAGCGAGCGTGGCACGGTGCCAATCCCGCTGCTGACGATGGCTCTGACCCTGGCCCTGCCGGCGGCGGTGATTGGCTATGGCTTCGTTGAGCAGCGGTTCATTGGTTCCGAGTACAAACCGCAAATCATCGACAACCCGTCCCTGAACAAGGTCTTCGGCATTGGGTCGATGGGCGGGACCATCGAAGCGGTCACGAGTGAGGCCGACGGGCATCCGGCGTGGCTACTTATCGACAGCGTGGCCGATGGGACCACGCCGGCCTGGCGATCCTCGGATTCCGGCTTGCCGCAAGAGATCACGATCCGGCTGAATCCGCCGCGCGCGCTTGAGCGAGTGGTGCTCTACAACGCCAGCGATGAGCCGCCGGACACCTGGCCGCGGCAGGTTGAGATCGCAATCGACCGCGGAAGCGGGACATCCGACTGGGTACGGTGGCAGCCCCTTCGTCCGGACATCGAGAACGTGATTGACATGCCCAACGACGTTGCGACAACGATCACAGTCCGGATCACAGAGACCTTTGGACCTGGCCCATATACGTCGCTCGCGGAGATCCTCCCGATCGCGCGATAACCCGTCGCCATTGCAGCACGCCGTCATACTTCTTCAAGCTCATCGACTTCCCCGCATCACATCATGGAAGCACGAGCAGGCACACATCGTCATCACGCCCAACGGGCGTGAGAAATAAGCTCTATCTCGTGTCTTGATCTACAACAGAGATATCTACAAACGAAAACCCGTTTCCAAACGAATGGTGACCTTTCTGATCCGTTGCACGCGAGTCCCACGGTTCCACAGGGCATATCGGGCCGCATCCACCAGGGCATCGCGTAGCCGCCATTCCCCAGCTTCAGCACCCTCATGAATTCTGAGGACAAAGATTCGACCGCCTGTCGGTTGCCGCCGCCGCGGCCCGGAGCGCCCCCGCGCTCCCGGCCCAGTCCAGGCTTGCCATTCGTACGCGTTCAGTGTACGATAGTCGCACAGGTCCCGCAACCCATTCCCGCATGCCCACCGCCCCACTCACCAGTCCACCCGCTCCCGTGCTCGGTCATTCCGGCCACCAGCCCGCCCCGGACCCCACACGGACCCTGCCTCATCCTCGATCCCAGGGCCGCGGCCCAAGCCGTCCGAGATGCCTCCCGTCCCCCGCCAGGATACGCGGCCAACCGCCCGTTCCAATCGCGCCGCAACATCGCGCTGCGGGAGTTTCCAGTCCAGGCCCTCGCTCGCCGGTCGCCTCGTCGCCTTGCTAGGTTGCTCCGGCGAACGACCATCGCTTACGACGCGCCGAGCGTCTAATCGATCGTCGCGAGGCTCTGGCGCAGGCGGGCCGCGTAGCGTGCTCGCTCGGCATCGCTCGCCCGCCGGAGACGTGAGCCGCGCCATTTGCCTCCCGTGTGGCACGGGACCACGTGCGTGTCCAGGTGCCAGATGTCCTGGCCGCCGGCTGGCTCATTGTTCTGGCGCACGGTCACGCCGTCACAGGGGTACCCACGGCGCATGGCGATGGCTACGCGGCGCGCCATTCCGGCGATTCGGCCCGCCAGGTCGTCGGGCAGCGTGTAGATGTTCTTGAAGTGCGCCAGCGGGATCACGAGCGCACGGCCAGGGTTGTCCCGGTCCCAGTGCCGGCTGATCTGCACCAGCACGTCCTCGTCGCGCCAGGCCGTGAACTCGGGCTCGGCGCCAGCCGCGATCGCGTGTAAGCGATGTGACCTACGGAGGCGCGGAAGAACTGGCAAACTGCAGCTCGTTATGGTCACGTCAAGAGCACGGGTGGCAGCTCAGGTTCCACCAAGCGACAGCCGTCCGACCGTGATGGGAACGATCCACTTGGTGTCATGCGCGGCGCGAAAACAGCCGGTTCCCGCGCCCGCAAAATGTCTCTACACCTCGGCCTTGTTCCGCAAGGCTCGCAGCCATGTGGTAGGAACAAGCCTGCCGTGGTTCATTCTATCCGCCGAATACGGGCTCGTTCGGCCGGATGAGGTGATCGTGCCGTACGACCGCACACTGAACACGATGTCCGTGGCCGATCGTCGCCGTTGGGCGCGTCGAGTGCTCATGCAATTGGAATCCCACCTTGAAGGCGTCACGGAGGTTGTGTTCTTGGCCGGTCTACGCTATCGCGAATTCCTCACACCATCGTTGCACCGTCGTGGCTTGCTCGTCTCCGTGCCTATGCAAGGCTTTCGAATCGGCGAACAGATGCGCTGGCTGTCTGGCCTCGCGTGAATCACGAGATTCGTGACTCCGCCGGCTTCCAAGACATGCATCTCGGTGGCAAGGTGGTCATCAGCTTTACGAGTTGAAGGAAGCTGCGTCCTGTCACCCGCCCTACTCTTCGCCATTGCACAGTTTCGCAACCACGCCGTAAGTCTTCTCGGCGCGCGCGCGAACGAAGCGTATGTAGTCGGATCTGACTCGGGCAGACCGCTCATTCTGAGATCTGATATCGGCATACCCGCCAACATTGAGCTCCGTGTACGGAATCTGATGCGAGCGAAGTCGGCGCCGGATTTGATCCTCTCCCAACGGCGCACGCTCAACACGCTCCCGCAGGTACGCGACGGGCTCTTTCGCAGAGATGTGTCGGTTGGTGTTCCAGGTCACCAGGGCGCAGTTCAATGCTAGGTTGATGTCCGAGTCGTCCAACTGCCCGTCGCTCCTGAGCAGTGCTGCGGGGAACAGATGATGGTATTCCCGTCTCGTTAGGGATTCCCGCGTGGCTGGCGTTTCGTCGGCAAAGTCCCAACCGCCGCCTCGGAGGGAAACGGCCAGAATTGCACGGGAGAGCGTGTTACGAATCCGTGGCCACGGGGCACGTTCCAGAGCTTCAACCGCTGCGATTGGAAACCGCGTCTCGTCAAGTACCGGAATCGGGGCGTGCGCTTGTCCGCCAACCAGTTGAGCTTCGAGACCGCGATAATCTTGCAGAGCCGCCGTCGCCGCTGCTCGGTCGTAACGTTCGGTGAAGAATGAACGCCACAGGTATTGACGCAGCAGCGTACGTGCTTGTCCAAGTGCGTCGAGCGACTGTGGCATCTGACTCCAAATCGCAGCAAGCACGGGGACCACGGCGACCGTGGGCAATCGATCCCGGTCGAAAATGTTCTCCTCTTCGAGGAATCCGATGGCTCCATCAACACCGCTCTCGATCGCACTCCAATCGTCTGAGAGTCGCTGGAGATTCAAGCGTAGGAACGACGATTCGGTTGGTGGCCGATCCTCGCGCAGCGCGGCGACTCGCAGGACTAGGTCGGGAACTTGCACATATCGTTCCGCGGTAGGTACGGCTGAACGCAGCAAGCCCTCGAGGTCGTGCAGCGACTGCCCGGTGGCCGCTTCAAACTGGGCGACGACAATATCGAATGCCGAGAGTCGAACCGACGTCGTGTTCATCCTGATAAAAACGTCGATCGCCTCATCTGGGGGCGTTTCGACTGGTAGGGACAGATAGGGAAGGTTCGCCTCCCGTACAGCCGTGCGTAGCATTCCCACTTTCCGTTCAACAATTCGACTATCTGCTATAGAAGTCGTAGCGTCGTCGCACCATGCGACGATTTGATCTTGTTCAGTCTCGGGACCCAAGAGGCGCATCGGTGCCAGGCCACGCTCCAGTTGCTCCTGCGGCTGATCAGCCCACAGTGGATAGACTCGCTCGTTTCTTTGCCACCGGCCTATGCCAATTGCCAGCGGATCGTCCCTAGCTTCTGGCTTCAGCAGAGCGAAGTAGGTTCGATTCGCATACCCGTCGTTGAGGGCCTTCCAAAGCGCCGTCAATCGCTGCTGGCCGTCCAACAAATGCTCGGTAATCCGCTCGGTCGGTGCAGGCGCACCTACCATCGTACGGCTAACAAACGGCTCTGTATCGCCGATCTCGAGCACTAGTGCCGCACCAACCGGACGTCCCCGCAAAACCGAATCCAGAAGTGTGACTACCTCGGAATGGCTCCAGCTCTCGAACCGTTGGAACCGTGGCAGTGCGACCTGCCCTGTTCGCACGCGGGCAAACCAGTCGGGCAGGGATCGGTTGCTTGCGTTCATACCCATTGGAGATCGTTCCCTCCATCACACTTCTTGTATCTTTTGCAGGTTGCAATCCGCTCAGGATCTTACACATCGAGTGGGTAGAAGACTTGCCTGAGCTTGATGAGGAGGTGAAAATCTAGGCAGACGTGCTCTCAGGCCGCTCCAGTGGCCCGCCCATGCAACCCTTGTCCCTGTTGACCCGATAGTCCTACGCACCCATGCGCCGACCTGCCCGTCCGCAAGACTAGTGGAGTTGCCTGTGAATGGTAGCCCGAAACTTTGAAACTCGCTCGGCTTCACGCTGTCGTCACCGGAGACTTTCGTCTCATGTTTGTATCGGATGACCGAGAGGACGCGTGTTCCCTTTTCGCCCAAGGAGACATGTGATCAAGCATAGCCCACCGAGCGACGGGAGTCATCGGGATACCGGTCGCGCCTCATCCGTTGAGGCGCCGACCGAGCATAAGGCAACGAAATCCCCATAACTTACTGAGGGTCAAAGGCTATCGGATATAGGTCATAGGCACGTGGAACCAATGTAGTGTCTGCGCGCTTGGCATGTTGTCCGCGACGATCCGGGCGTAGGTAGTGAGGTGGCTGGGGAAAAGCCGTTGCAGCTCGTCGGCCGACAGGCACTGGGCGAAGCGGCGCTGACGTTGGATGGTCTGTCGGGAGCGGCACGGATGGCCGCTGGATCGGCTTCAAGGCGGCCGTGTGCTGCGCGGCCAAGCGGCCGCGCAGACCGACCCGGTGGGGTCGGGAGGGCGGGGCGTCTAGGTGTACTGGTTCCAACTCGCGATGAAGTCGACCACCTCGAATCCGCGCGGCATGTGCTCGAACCGGTAGCGCGATGGGCCGCTCTGAAACCAGGACACGAACTGCTCGGTCTCCGTTTGGAGGTTGGCCTCCACACGGGCAAAGCGCCGTACGAGCATCCCATCCGGCCCGCCGCCGCGGCCCGAAGCGCCCCCGCGCTCCCGGCTCAGTCCAGGCTTGCCCGTCGTACACGTATAGTGTACGATAGTCGCACAGATCCCGCAACCCATTCCCGCATGCCCACTGCCCCGCTTGCCGCCTTGTTCCGTCAGTCCGGCCACCAGCCCGTCCCGGACCCAAACGGACCCTGAGCCGTCCTCGATCCCCGGGCCGTAGCCCGGGCCTTCCGAGACGCATCCCGTCCCCCGCCGGGATGCGCGGCGCCGCGGGTCAAGAGTTTCTTAGAAGAAACTCTTATTTGCAGCCAACTGCCCGTTTCGAGCCTGTCGCCAGGCGGATTCCAGCTGGCAGAAACTTGCGGCGCCGAGGTCCAGCGTCCCTCGGGTGCCCCGGATTCCGCTGGTTACCGAAGTGACGGCTGGGGAGTCTGGCAAGCTGGCGGCGTCTGCCTCCTCGTTCGGGAGCGATGGCATGGTCGCGCGTCGTCCCAACGTCCTGATCGTGCTCATGGATCAGCTTCAGCGGGGCGCGCTCGGGTCCTACGGCTGCCGAGCCGCACGCACCCCCGTGTTCGATCGGCTGGCTGCCGACGGCCTCAAACTCACTCGCGCCTACGTGCCGTTGCCTCAATGCGCCCCCGCCCGGGCGTCCATGTTCACCGGACGCTACCCGCACCAGCATCAGGTGTACCGAGTTGGCGATTCGACAGAGTTCCCGGCGGACTGGCAGGCGGAGGTGGGGCCACTGGTGCATCGCACCCCGCTGCCGGAATCCGTGCCCTCGCTGGGGCAGGCATTCCAGGCCGCCGGCTACCGCATGGGCTACACCGGCTCCTGGCACATGGGCGACGACGAGACCCCGCATCACGGCTGGACTGACTTCTGGCGCACCTACCGCTACTGGAAAGACGGCCGCGACTTCTACATCCAGCACCTCGAACGGCACGGGCTAGCCGAGACGTTTCACCAGGAGCATCGCCGCTTTGGCGCCTCGGGCTCGCTGGCCAACGGCATATTTCCGTCCGGCGCATCCACCATTCCCGTCGAGCACGCCCGCACGTCCTGGGCCGTCGATCAGGCCATCGAGTTCCTCGACTCGCGCGACGAGCGCCCCTGGGTGTTCTGCTGCTCGATCAAAGATCCGCATCCGCCGATCATCTCGCCCGGCGAATTCCCCGACCTGGTATCGCCGGACGAGGTCGATTTGCCGGTCTCGCTGGCCGACGACCTGTCCACCAAGCCGCGCACGCTTCGCGAGTCCGTCCAGCACCAATGGGTCCGCAACATGAGCGACGACGACTGGCGCCGCTTGATCGCGCACTATCACGGGCTCGTGGCGCACGTCGACACCGAGGTCGGCCGGATGCTGGACCACCTGCAAGCCCAGGGACTGGCCGATGACACGATCGTGGTCGTGCTTTCCGACCACGGTGAGAGCCTGGGCGCGCACCGCATGATCGAAAAAGGCCCCTCCATGTACGAGAAGTCCCTCGGCATCCCCTTCATCGTGCGCTGGCCCGGCCGGATCGACGGCGGGCAGGTCAGCGACGCACTCTTCAGCACGATTGACCTCACGTCCACCCTCGGCAATCTCTGCGAGGTCAACGTGGACGCCGGCGAGGGCCGTAGCTTCGCCGACGCCTGGACGTCAGACGCGCCGGCGCCGCGCGACGCCATCTTCGCCGAGTTCTACTCCCACTTCGAAGACCAGCACCAGTTCATCAAGACCGTGTGTACTGAACGCTGGAAGCTCAATCTCTTCCTGCTCGACGACTCCGAGCTATACGACCTGCAAGCCGACCCGCATGAGATGACCAACCTGATCGCCGACCCGGCCTACGCCGCCATCCGCGCAGCCCTCGCCCAACGCATCGTCGACTGGGTCCACGAGACCGGCGATCCCCTGGCCCCTATCGTCAAACGCGCCGCCCAAGCGCTGGCTAACTAACCGGCCGCTTGCCACACCTCCTGCAACTCGCGGTAGCCGATGATCTGGATGCCCTCCTCCCGCACGATCCGCGCGGCTTCCGCCGAGACGGCCACGTCGAAGTCCGACTGCCGACCCTCCGGTGTGCCGGTCACGCCCGGCACTCGGGGGTCGGCCATCACCGCCCGCAGTTCCTCGGTCGCGATTCCAGGGTGCAACGCCCACTCGCTCAATCCCGCCGGCAGCTTCCGCAGCTTGGCGGCCAGCACATCAGCCTTCTGTTCCGGAGGAATCCGGCCCGAATCCAGCACGCCGTGCTCGGCGGCCGGCAAGCCCTGCTCCAGCAAGCCCCGCACCAGCTCGGGCGACCCCACGCGCACGGCCAACCCGTACTCTCGCGCCAGGCTAAACGCTAGGTCGAAGATGTCCTGCCGATACTCGTGTGGACCGTAGTGAGTGTCCAGATGGGTGGGTTGTAGCCCAAGCGTGCTTACGGCTTCGATCTGCGCTCGGAACTCTGTCTCCAACTCACCGATGTCGGCTGCCTCGAGGATGTGATCAAACCGGTCGTCACCAAAAAAATACCCGGACTCATCCACCAACGACGGCACCTCCGCCGCCGGCGCCAACGGCCCCCAGCGGTAGTACCGGTACTCGGAAACGATGGTCAGGTGAACGGCGAATGAAACGTCTGGATGCCTGCGCAGAAACTCGGCCGCATGTAAACACCACGGCGTCGGCGCCATAAGAGAGCACGAACTCACCAGGCCCTCGGTAATCGACCGGATCGCCCCCAGGTTCTGGCCGTGACACATGCCGAAGTCATCGGCGTTGACGATCAACAGCCGCGCGTCGGTGGGGTGCCCCAGCAGCTCATTGGCTCGTGGAACGCCAGCCATCTCAAACCTCCCCGGCTTGAACGTCAGATATGGGTGTCTCTCGTATGATCTGCTGCGGCCTTGGTGACATTCGCTTGCGACTCGTTGCGCAAATTGGTGGCTGCGGGCACCACGTGGCAAAACACCGTCCGAGTCGACGGCCGACGATAGCAAAGGGGCATTCCAGGTGAAGAAGACGATGGCCCAGGCACTGGTTGAATTCCTCAAGGTTCAGCACGTGGCCCGAGACGGTAGCCGGCAGCCGTTTTTCGCGGGCTGTTTCGGCATATTCGGCCATGGAAACGTCGCCGGAGTCGGCGAGGCCCTGCAGGAAAACCCCGACTTTCGTTACTACCAGGCGCGCAACGAGCAGTCCATGGTCCACAGCGCCATTGGCTTCGCCAAGATGAAGAATCGCCTGGGCACGCTGGCTTGCACGTCGTCCATCGGCCCCGGCGCCACCAACATGGTCACCGGCGCGGCCACGGCCACCATCAACCGCCTGCCCGTCCTGCTGCTGCCCGGCGACATCTTTGCCAACCGCAAAGTCGCGCCGGTCCTCCAGCAACTCGAAGCGCCCTGGTCACACGACGTTTCCGTCAACGACTGCTTCCGCCCGGTATCCACCTACTGGGACCGCATCAACCGCCCCGACCAGCTGGTGCCTGCGCTAATGGAAGCGATGCGAGTGCTCACATCCCCCGCATCCACCGGCGCGGTCACGCTCTGCCTGCCGCAGGATGTTCAGACCGAGGCTTACGACTACCCTGACCGACTATTCGAGCCCCGCGTCTGGGACATCCCGCGGGCGCGGCCCGACGCTGATCTCTTACAGCGGGCAGCCGCCTGGCTGCGTGCCAGCCAGCGTCCGCTCATCATTGCCGGTGGCGGCGTCCTATACAGCGAGGCGTCTGCCACGCTACAGGCCTTCGTCGAGGCCACCGGGATTCCTGTCTCCGAGACCAAGGCCGGCAAGGGCGCCTTGCCGCACGACCATCCCCAGGTTCTGGGCGCCGTCGGGTTCTCCGGCGGCACGGCCGCCAACCTCGTCGCACGCGACGCCGACCTCATCATTGGCATCGGCACGCGCTACACCGACTTCACCACCGCTTCCAAAACCCAGTTTCAGAATCCGAATGTCCGCTTCATCAACATCAATGTGGCCGAACTGGACGCCTATAAGCACGCCGCCCTCCCGCTGCAGGGCGACGCCAAGGTCGTGCTGGAGGAACTGGCTGAGGCCGCTGCCGGCTACCGCGTCCCGACGGCCTTCAGCCAGCAAGTGGACGCTCGGCGAGCCGAGTGGATCGCCGAAACCGACCAGCAGACGGCCGCCACCGACGCCATCCCGCTGCGCCAGGGCCACGTCATCGGCGTCGTCAACGACTTCACGAGGCCTGAGGACGTGGTGGTCTGCGCCGCCGGCAGCCTCCCCGGCGACCTTCACAAGCTCTGGCGCACCAAACAGCCCGGCGGCTTCCACCTGGAATACGGCTACTCCTGCATGGGCTACGAGATCGCCGGCGGCATCGGCGCCAAGCTGGCGGCCCCCGAGCGTGAGGTCTACGTCATGGTCGGCGACGGCTCCTACCTGATGATGGCCCAGGAACTCGTCACCGCCTTGCAGGAGGGCATCAAGATCAACGTCGTCCTGCTCGATAACCACGGCTGGGGCAGCATCCGCGCGCTCTCCACCGACGTCGGCGCCGATGGCTGGGGCACCCAATATCGCTACCGAAATGGCGCTTCGGGCCTGCTGGACGGCGACACCATTCCACTCGACCTCGCCGCCAACGCCGAGGGCCTCGGCATGAACGTCATCCGCGCCAACACTGCGGACGACCTGCACGAGGCCCTCGGCGACGCGCGCGAGGCGGACCGCTCCACTCTCATTGCTGTGGACGTGGACGCCGTGGACGGCGTGCCTACCTACGAGTCATGGTGGGACGTCCCGATCTCAGAGGTGTCCACCATCGCAGGCGTGCAAGCCTCGCGCGAACGCTACGCCAAAGCTGTCACAGACGAGCGCCCCCTCATCTAGCGGGTGCAGCGCCACGCAATGCACGCCAAGCTTGAATCGCCAGACGCCAATTCGCTCAGTCGGTCCCGGTCTACGCTTTCACACAACGCCGATTAGCGGGGAGAAGCGTCATGAAGCTTGGCTTGTACATGGACATCCTGGACGACAAGTCGTTCATCCAGGCCCTGGACTACGCCGCCGGTCTCGGTCTGGACACGGTCGAGATCGGCACCGGCAACTTCTCCTCGTCGCCCCACTGCCGGCTCGACGAACTGGTGCAGAGCCAGACCGCGCGCGACGAGTTTCTCGGCGCCATAGCCGACCGCGGGCTAGTGCTCTCGGCGTTGAACTGTTCCGGCAACCTGCTCGACCCGCACCCCGAACGGCGAGAGCGTTGCCAGCAGGTCTACTACGACACGATTCGTGTGGCGCGCGCCCTTGGGCTCGACATCGTCATTACGCAGAGCGGCTGTCCGGGTGCACCCGACGGCGGCACCTACCCCAATTGGATCACGGCCACGTGGCCGGCCGAATACGTCGAATGCGGTCTCCGGCAGTGGGCCGAGGAAGTCACCCCCTTCTGGAGCGAAGCCGGCCGCTTCGCCGCCGACCACGACATGAAAATTGCGATCGAAATGCACCACGGCATGGTCGCCTACAACCCGCGCTCCCTGTTGCAGCTACGCGCGATCGCCGGTGACCTGCTGGGCGCCAACCTGGATCCCAGCCACCTTTGGCCGCAGGGCATGGAACCCACCGTCGTGGTGCAAGGCCTGGCCGGCTGCATCTGGCACGTACACGCCAAGGACACCGGCATCGACCCCAACGAGGCCGCCCTCAACGGATTGCTTGAGATTCGCCCCTGGGATCAGTCATTCGAGCGCTCCTGGGCCTTTCGTACCGTCGGCTACGGCCACGGCGAACTCTGGTGGCGCCAGTTCTTCAGCGCCCTCAGAAAGACTGGCTTCGACGGCGTCGTCAGCATCGAGCATGAGGACCGCTGGCTGGGCCGCCTCGAAGGCCTGGAGAAAAGCGTCGAGTTCCTGAAGCCGCTGTTGCCTGAGGATCTGACCGACGTGATCGCGCCGCGCGCTTAGCCTTCGTCCGCCTCCGCGGCCAGCGCTGTAACGCCCTCGCGGTACACCGGATCGGCCGCATCCAGCGGCAGGGCAACCGGGCGCCGACGCGCCGCCGAGGCATAGCACGCAAGCACCGTATCGATGGCTTGCGCCCCATCCGCACCGGTGCTCCTCGGCTGACGGCCGGAGCTGACCGCCTCGACGATATCGCTGATCAGGTTCAGGTACGAGTCCTGCATGTTGTACCCGGCAAAGGCCCAGGCCAGTCGCGCGTCCTCGCTCGCGTGCGCGGAATCGGCGTTGGCTATGACGCCCTCCACCTCCAGGGGACGGGTCGAGAATCCGTCGGACATGAATGCCGAGTGGAACCGATCAAACGGCGTCGTGCCGTTGTTGACGTAGCGGAGCCAAAGGCGTCCGTCGGTGCCGCCAACGCCAATCCCGCCGGGACCGAGGCCCCAGCCGATATTCACGCTGGCGTACACTTCGTCGAGTCGCAGATGGCACATGGCTAGGTCGTCCACCGGCAGCGGTCCGTCCCCCGTTCGACGGATCGTGGCGGACACTTCAGTAGTCGGAGCGCTTGCCAGCCAGTTCATCACGTAGAGCGGGTGCAGCATGTCCATCAGAATCCCGCCGCCGGCGCGCGCGGGATCGCGTCGCCAGCCTGGCTGAAAGGTGGCTGCGCCCGGATTGTCGGGAACGCATAGCAGATTCGCGCTCAGTGTCCGAACCTCCCCGATGGCGCCGCCGTCAATTGCGGCCTTCGCCGCCTCGAACTCGGGAAAGAACAGATAGTTGTGCATCATGGCCAGAACACGGTCCGCGCTCCGCGCCGCCTCAACCATCTCCCAGGCCTCCTGCGGCACCGCCGCCAGCGGTTTCTCGGCCAGCACGTGCTTTCCCGCGTTCAGAGCGGCCAGCACCGGGGCCTTGCGCAGCCACGGTGGCGTAGCCACCACGATGAAGTCGAGGTCCGGCAGCGACGCCAGGTCTTCCGCATCGGCAAACCGGCGCTCGGCTGGAATGCCCTGTTCGTCACCCACGCGTTCCAGGTTCGGCCGGGTAACGTCGGCGATCGCCGTAAGTTCGACCTGCGGATGACTGGCCAGCCCCGGTGCGTGAACGCCGCCGCCCATGCTGCCGCAGCCAACCAGACCGGTGCGGAGTTTCGTCATTCCAGATGCCCTGTGGTCGTACGCAGCATTCGCGGCGCCAGACCTGCTATTCGATGGCCTCCTGGCTTTCGCCGTCGAACAGTCGGATACGGTCAGGCTTCGGACGTATCCAGATGGCCTCGCCGGGTTGACCGGCAAACGTGGTTTCCGCTCGCGCCTTGATCCGCGTGTCCTCGTCGAGTAGCACGTCAACCAGGACTTCGCTGCCCATCGGCTCGACCGCGAAGATCGAGGTCTTCGCGTAGCCCGCTTGCTCTGTGAACGAGAGTTCCATCGCTTCGGGACGCGCCCCCGCAATCGCCTGCCGGTCGACGCGAGGTCTGCGCAAGACGGCGATGGCGGCGTCGCCGCTCACGTCCCAGGAGAAGCCGTTCCCAATCACGCGAACCCAACCGTCCGTGCTTGTCAACGTTCCCGAAACCAGGCTCATCCCAGGGCTGCCCACGAAGTGCCCAACGAAGGCATTGGCCGGCCGGTCGTAGATGTCCATCGGCGAACCCACCTGCAGCACCTTGGCCTCACGCATGACCGTGATGCGGTCGGCCATGGCCAGCGCTTCCGCTTGGTCGTGCGTCACGTAGATGGCTGTCGTCCCCAGCTGCTGTTGCAGGTGCTTCAATTCACCGCGCATCTCCAGCCGCAACTCGGCGTCCAGGTTGGATAGCGGCTCGTCGAACAGAAAGACATTCGGCTCGCGGATGATGGCGCGCGCCAACGCCACGCGCTGCCGCTGGCCGCCGCTCAGTTCACGCGGTTTCCGCTCCATCAGTTCCGGGATCCGCAGGAGTTCCGCGACTTCCTTCACGCGCTCCCCGATGCGCGCCTTGGAGGTCTTGCGGATCTTCAGCGGATAGCCAATGTTGTCGGCCACCTTCATGTGGGGATAGAGCGCGTAGCTTTGGAACACCATCGCTACGTTGCGCGCTCGCGGCGGCACCTTGTTGATTACGGTGTCGCCGATCTTGATGGTTCCGGCCGTGGCCGTCTCCAGACCCGCGATCATTCGCAAAGACGTGGTCTTCCCGCAGCCCGATGGCCCCAGCAGGACCATGAACTCGCCTTCCTGCACGTGCAGGTCCACTTCGTCGACGGCGATCACGCTCCCGAAGTGCTTCGAGACCTCTTCGAACGTGACTGGCAGCGAACGCATCGGCCTTGACGAGGTGCTCATGCTCCGGAAACTCCACCGAGGGTCAGCCCCCGAATCAGGTTGCGCTGGACCAGCAACGTAAAGATCAACACCGGGAGGATCGAGATGGCTGAGGCCGCCATCATGCGGCCGTAGAGAATGTCGAACTGCGTGATCTGATTCGCTACCGCAATAGGCAGGGTCTGCGCCTCGGTTCGCGTCAGGATCAACGCGAACAGGAACTCGTTCCAGGACGCAATCAGAACCAGAATTGAGGTCGCGGCCAGGCCAGGTCGCACCAGCGGAATGATCACCTTACGGAACGCGCCCAGCCAGTGGTCACCGTCCACCATCGCCGCCTCCTCAAGATCGCGCGGAATATCGCGGAAGAACCCCAGCATCATCCAGACCGCCAGCGGCAACTCCAGCATCGAATGCACCAGCCCCATGCCGATGTGCGTGTCGATGAGGCCGACCTGCGTGAACAGAATGAACAGCGGGACCACGGTTACCGTTTGCGGGAACATGCGAACCGTGAGGATGAAGAAGAGAATGTGATAGTTCAGGCCATAGGGCAGCTGAAACCGGGAGAGGCCGTAGGCGGCCAGGCTGCCCACCGTGATCGCGATCGACGTAGCGATCGCGGCAATGATGATGCTGTTCATGATCTGCTCGCCGAATCCACGTTTTCCCATGACCTGCTCGAACCACTGCAGCGTGAATTCCTGCGGCCAGATCGTCGGCGGAATCTGTGAGAACTCCGCCTCGCTCTTGAGGCCGATCGTCAGCATCCAGTAGACGGGCGCCAGCACGATCAGAACCACGCCAAGCATCAGCACGTGGCGGCTCAGGACGAGTGGGGCGCTGCGTTCGCCAACCATGATTAACTCACACCTACGTGCGCAGGATGCGCCGAATGTAGAACGTCGCCAGGATGATCAGGAAGACTTGAAACATGACCGAGAGGGCCGAGGCATACCCGAAATTGAAGTGGATGAACGCATATTTGTAGATCGATAGTACGACGGTCTCGGTGGATGATCCGGGACCGCCCCGCGTCATGACAAGCATCCGGTCGGCAATCCGGGCTGCGTCAAGCGTTCGCAGCAGCAGGATCACCACAAAGGTCGGCCGCAACAGTGGGAGCGTGACGTCTCGGAAGATCTGCCAAGGCGACGCGCCGTCGATTGCGGCGGCTTCGTACGGATCCTGCGGCAGCGAGAGAATCCCCGCGTACATCAGGATGAACACGAACATGCTCGATTGCCAGATGTCGATGAGCATGATCGCTGGCAACGCGGTCCGGTCGTCGGCCAGCCAGAGCAGTGGCTCGATTCCCACCAGGCTCAGCAGGTAATTCAGGACGCCAAATTGCACGTCCATCATCACCACCCATCCCGCGCCCACGCTAACCGGGGGCAGGACGAGCGGAATGATGAGGGCGGCCGTGAACATCGTGCGCGCCCTCGAGTGCAGCCTGCTCATCAGAAACGCGATGAACAGGCCGACGATGATCTCAGCAGACACCACGACCACGGTCCAGGTCGCTGTTCGAACCGTGGATCCGATGATCAGGTTATCGCTGAACGCCTTGGTGAAATTGCTGAATCCGATGGGCTCGATGCCGAGCTCGCCAAGTTTGAACGTGACCCGCGAGAACGCGAACCGCCAACTCATGATGGCGGGAAAGACCGCGAGCAAGGCCAGCAGGATTAGGGAGGGTGCAATGAAGAAGAACCTGAGGTGCTGCTCCCACCAGGGCGTCTTGGCGATGGCGCGTGGGTCGTCGCCGACGCGCCTACGAAAGACGTTAAACACCGTCACGCGTGCCACCTGCTGTTTCCTTTGCGCCAGCGTGTAGGCGATACCTGACGGCGCTCACCGGCGTGAGCGCCGTCAGGCCCTTGCCTGTTCGAAATGCCAGCTCCGCGATCACCTGACGATCGGGTGGCGCTAGGCCGCCGCGATCCCTGCGATCGTGGTTCTCAGCGTCCCTATGAGTAGGCGCCCTTTTCTTCCAGCGCCACCCGAACCTCTTCGTCGGCCAGGCGTGCGGCGTCGCCCACCGACTCCTGCTCGGCGATCACGGCCGATACGTGCCGGCCAACGATCTCCTCGACGATGGAGTAGTGCTCCGTCCGCGGGCGCGGCACGGCCACCGAGGCCGCGTTCTTGATACCGGCCAGGAACGGGAAGTCCTTCAGCAGCCCGGGATCGTCCATCAGGCTGAAACGAACCGGCGGCCAGTTGTTGGCGTACATGTTTTCCTTCTGGTTCTCCGCCTGGGTGAGCCAGTGGATCGCCTCCGCGGCCTCTTCGTAGTTCTCGCTGCCTTGAGGAATACCGAACAGCCACACTCCGGTCATGTTGGCGTGATCCGCACCCGGCTGAGCCGGCTCCGGCAGCACGTCAACCTTGCCGACCACGTTTGAAAGTTCCGGCGTGTAGATCTTCAGGAGCTGGTCGGGCCACACGTCGCCTGACATGGCCGCCAGGCCGGTGTACAACAGCTTGCCAAGCTCGGGGTGGCCGATGTTCTCGACGCCCGGCGGCGCCAGGTTCTTCAGCGTCACCACCATGTCCAGCGCGGCCAGGCCCTCTTCCGTGTTCACCTGCGGGTTCAGGTCGCTGTCGATCACGTCGCGCCCGAAGCCGCGCATAATCGGCAGGAAGCTCGTCATGGCCGGGTTCCCCGGCTGCCCGCGGATGGCGTAGCCGTAGAGGTCGGGGGCCATGTCGCCGGTGATCTTGGTTGAATACTCGGCCACGTCGTCCCAGGTCTGCGGCGGCTCCGCGCCAATCTCCTCCATCACGTCGGTCCGGTAGGCAAAGCTCTGGATGTTGCCGATGTTCGGCACGGCTCGCGGGCCGTACTTGCCCGGCGGCCAGTCGCCCAGATTCACGATCGCCGGGATCATGTCCGGATCGGGCCACACCCAGCCGAACCCCTGGTACAGCGGCGTGATGTCGGTCAGAAATTCGGTGAACTGCGGCATCCACGGGTCGTCCATCGACGCCACGTCGAAGGCGGACCCTCCCTGGCTCAGGTTAATCAGCAGACTCTGGTAGGTGGCCGCGTAGGGCTGCTCAACCGGGTCGAGTTCGATCTGGGTCTCAGACAGCAGCTTGTCGAACACGCCTGTGTCCGGGTTCCCCAGCGGCCCGGTACCGCGCAAGCGCACGCGCGGCTTGCCAATTGGCTTCTCGATCACAACCGTCACGATCTTTTCGACGGAGACTTCTCTGGTCACGATTTTCTCGACTGGGACTTCCTTGGTGACGATCTTTTCGACTTCGACGATCTTCTCGACTACTTGCGTCTCGCCGCACGCCGCCAGGATTGCCGCTCCGCCAACCCCCAGCGCAACGCCACCGCCGACGCGCAACAACTGCCGTCGTGTCATGGATCGTGGAAGCATGCGTCCCCCTCTTTCTGGTGCTTCGGGCCCGGCAAAGGCCAGTCCCCGAAAGCGAACCGCGGGCACATCCAATACGTCCCAGAATGCGCCAACGCTACTGCCGAGAGACTAATCGGTGCCGAAGGATGCGTCAACGAGCCGTCGGTTGGCCCCGCCCGTCCATTGCCGGGCCCATGGGCCGTGAGCAAGAACGGCGTGTGCGCTCCGCGGCGTCTACCGCGTTGCGGTCTCTTCGGCGTGCATTTCCCGCACCTGGTCCGAGCCCCGCCGCCGTACCGAAATGACTCGATCCACGTCCACCGACTCGTTATCCGGCAGCGGCTTTGCGCCTTTCGCCGCCCCAATCCCCGCCACGCTGGCGATCCCTCGCAGCTTGTCGGTTGCCGAAATGGCCGTCAGATCGCCGCCAAAGTAGTCGTACCAGGGCAGACCGGCCGACGCATACACGTGCGCCGTCGGCGCCTCCGTCGGCGGGCCTTCACCGGTCAGCGCCATCCACTGCACCGAGTTGGCGATCGTCACGAAGCAGCGACTCGCGTGCCGTTGATCCCACGCATCCAGTCCGTACGGGTCGTCATAGATGTCCTGCTGCATCCGGCCGCCGGGCGCCAGACCCATGGACGCGATCTCGACTGGGGAATAGGCGACACCATCGTCCAGCGGCGCGCCGGCAACATGGTCGGACAGTAGGTCCTCATACCGTTCCGCCTTCATCGGATAGGCGATGACCTGCAGCCCGCCGTGCTCGGCGTCGCCCGTGAACTGTTCCTCCACCGTGTAGTCCTGGCCCAGCGGCATCGCCACAAACTGGCGGACGATGCCTTCGGCCACGCAGTAGCCGTCCAGCCACGGCTGAGGAAATGGCGTTAGCATCCGCGGAGCCCGAGCCGACCTACGTGGCCGCCCTTGAGCAGCGCGATGACGACCCGGACGACACCCTGCACACGGTCCTGGGGATCGTGCAGACGCTGCAAAAGGACGTGGCCCAGCTCAAGGCCGACGTGGCCGAGATCAAGACCGAGATCAAGGGCATGCGCCGCGACTTTATGACCGAGCTCCGACGCATCAATCGCTAATCGGGTCGAACGCTCTCGGGTTCGTCGCAGGCGCCCATCCTGACGAGCCCGACGCACGCCTGACAGACCAGCAGGTCGGCCTTCGGGTTCGTCGAGCGCCACCGGCTGTACGGCACGTTGGGCCACCCGGGGCAGTTGCGACAGCAGTGCCAGTAGTGACGGAGCTCCCAGACGAGCGGCGGGACGTCCTCCTCGCTCGCTCGGGCGATTTTCCTGTAGAGCCGATAGGTCGGCATAGGCCATGCTAAGCGCCCTGGGGACATGGAGGTCCCCAGGGCGCCCGGCGGTCGGCGTGGCGAGCGCCAACCCGTCCGTCGGCTAGTTCGTCCCGTTGTCGTTCAGGTCGGTCCCGCTATCGCCCCACTGCCACTTGCGAACCTCGACCCTCACGGGCACACCGCAGCCCAGCGTGCATTTCTTGTACTTGGCGATCACGCGGTCGCTGTGCTCGTACTCGTCGATCCCGCCCCACTCGCGCGTCTGAAACGACTCTTGCTGCCAGTTCGCGGCAAGCATCACGGTGCTGGCGTACCAGTTGAGGGGCGGCTGGATGTGGTCGCCGTTGTAGCAGAACGACGTGTCGGACTTGAGCCTGACGACCGTTTCCCACTGGTTGTTGATGCACTCGCGAATTCGCCCGGACCACTGCTGCTCCTTGCAGCCCGCGCCTGTCGTCCCGAGCGTGAACCAGGTGGCGCCTGACGGAACGGGGAAGCCCACGACCTGTTCCGTCGTGACCAGCAGGATGTCGCCTTCCTGCGGACCGTCGCCGGCGGGCGGCGCCTCCGCAGCCGCGATGCTGAACATGAGCAGCAGCCCCAGGCTAGCCGCAAGAATGGCCGTGGTGGTTCTACGCATGGCGAACCTCCGCTCGTCTGCAAGGCATCCTCATTGACGTCCCGGCTCCATTGAGCGGCATGCGCGTAGGACGCGGAAAACCCCTTGTCAAATCGTTGCGCGGCAGGGCCCCGCCCGTCCATTGCCTGGCCCATGGGCCGTGAGCAAGAACGGCGTGTGGGCTCCGCGGCGCCTACTGCGTTGAGGTCTCTTCGCCCCGCATTTCCCGCACCTGGTCTGAGCCCCGCCGCCGTACCGAAATGACGCGATCGACATCCGCTGACTCGTTATCCGGCAGCGGGGTCTCGCCTTTCGCCGCCCCAATCTCCGCCACGCTGGCGATTCCTCGCAGCTTGTCGGTTGCCGAAATGGCCGTCAGATCGCCGCCAAAGTAGTCGTACCAGGGCAGACCGGCTGCCGCATAGGCGCTCGCCGTCGGCGGCTCCGTCGGCGGGCGTTCACAGGTCAGCGCCATCCACTGCACCGAAGTGGCGATCGTTACGAAGCAGCGACTCGCGTGCCGTTGATCCCACGCATCCAGTCCGTACGGGTCGTCGTAGATGTCCTGCTGCATCCGGCCGCCGGGCGCCAGACCCATGGACGCGCTCTTGACCAGCGAACAGGCGTCACCTTCGTCTAACGGGGCACCGGCCGCAAAGCCTGAGAACAGATCTTCGTACCGTTCCGCCTTCATGGGATACGCGATGAGTTGCAGCCCGCCATGCTCGCCCTCGCCCGTGAGCTGCTCCTCCACCGTGTAGCCCTGGCCCAGCGGCATGGCCACGAACTGGCGAACGATGCCTTCGGCCACGCAGTAGCCGTCCAGCCACGGCTGTTCCGGCAGCACCGCGTAGTCCTGCGGGTCGGTGTTGAGGTGGTTCATCCAGCATTCGCCCGTTAGCGCGCAGATCTTGCCCGTCGCAACCTTCACGGCGAATGGATACTCCCCGCAATCAAAACTGATCCACATGGCTTCCGCCTGGTGCATGGGCATCAGCACGCCGCCGCGTCGCAACCACGTCGGCGGAACGCGCCGGGCGTAGTCGTCCAGGTGCCGCAGGGGGAAGCTGCCCATCCCCGGCGGCAGCGGATAGTCCAGCCCATCGTCCGGAATCCGCAACGTCCGCTGAAAGTCGATGGCGCAGCGCGCGTCCTTGTGCACCTCTGGGAACCTGAAAACCAGGCGGTCGTGTTCGAGCGTGATCATTCCTACCCACTCTCCTTGTCGTGCAGCCTCGTGAATGCGTTGCGTCGGAAGCTGTCGATCACTTGCTAAGTCCGTTGGCCTCTGGTGCCGATGCGTCCTACCAGTCCCCGTCCCGGACCTCGCGCACGATGTGCAGGATCGCGTGGTCGGGTGCCTGCTTGAGTTCGCGAATCAACTCCGCGAAGAGGCGCGGCCGCTTGCGGATGACGTCCTGCAAGTCACTGGAGACCTTGCCGCCCAACGCCAACAACACGTCCGGATCCTGGTCGAGTTCCTTCGCAAGCCGAACCGTCGCGGCTTCGGAAGGCGGCGCAACCTGCCCGCGCTCGATCTTGCTCAGATACCCCGGCTCAACCCCGATCCGCTTCGCCACCTGCCGCAGCGAATAGCGACGGTCGCCCTCTTGCAGACTCCGTCGCGCCGTGTGTACGAATGTGCCAAACTGCGTCATGTTTCCTAAACACTACACATTATGCCTTCTCCCGTCAAGTCCAAAGTTCGCGAGCCGCGGCGCGCCCAATCGGTAGGCGTGGCAGGATTCGCCTAGGATCACGGTGCTCACGGCTCAGTGGCCTCGCGGGCGGGCTCCGCGGTGACGGGCGATGTTCCGGCGCAATGGCTCTGTCGATCCAGGGAAGGAGCTCCCAATGCCCATGATGAGCGGCGCACGCTTCCTCGCTGAGACCCTTCACGCCTACGGGATCACTCACTACTTCTTCATGCCCGTCAGCGTCCCCGAGGCCATGCCGGAGTTGGAACGTGTGGGTGTCGAACCCGTCATGGCCCACACCGAAAAGGGCGCGGCCTACATGGCCGACGGCTACGCCCGGATCAGCGGCGGCGCCGGTGTCTGCGGCGCTCAGTCCGTCGGGGCGTTGAACCTGGCCGCGGGCCTGCAAGACGCCTACCTGGCCTGTTCGCCCGTGCTGGCCCTGACCGGCCGCCTGACGCAAATCATGCAAAACCGCCACGCCTACCAGGAGGTCGATCACTCGGCGCCCTTCGCTGCGGTCACCAAGTTCGCCACGCCCGTAACCTCAATCGCCGAGTTCCCGATCTTCCTGCGCCAGGCGCTGCGCGAAGTCGTTTCCGGAACCCCGGGACCTGCGCACCTTGACCTCTGGGGAATCACCGGCGGCGAGATCATGAATGCTGAGGCGAGTCTCGACGTGATCGTTGAGGAGCCGTTCCGCCGCACGCCCCCCTTCCGACCCGAGCCTGATACGGCCAGCGTCCGTGCGGCCCTGGCCGAACTGGCTGGGGCGGAGCGGCCGGTCATCGTGGCGGGCGGCGGCGTCCGGTCGGCAGGCGCGCGCGCTGAACTCATCGAATTGGCGGAGCGCCTGAACATCCCCGTCATCACCTCCCTCAACGCCAAGGAGACCTTCCCCGCCGACCACCCGCTCGCGGTCGGCGTGTCTGGAACCTACTCGCGCGAATGCGCCAATCGAGTGTTTGCCGAGGTCGATCTCGCGTTCTTCGTCGGCAGCCACAAGGGCGAGCAGGTCACCAACATCTGGAAGTTTCCGCGTCCCGCCGCTCGCATAGTCCAACTTGACATAAACCCCGCCGAGCTCGGCCGCTCGTTCCCCATCAACGTCGGCCTCCTGGCCGACGCGCGCGCCGGGCTCCGCAAGCTAGTGAATCAAGTCGAAACCGACTCCATGACCCCACCGGAGTCGCGCAATTCGTGGGTCGAGCGCGTCCAGTCGTTGGTCGCCACCTGGCGAGCCCAGGTCGACCCGCTCCTCACTTCAGACCAGGTCCCCATGCGCCCTGAGCGCCTCTGCGGCGAACTCACCCGGCTGCTGCCGGCGGACGCCATTCTGGTCTCGGATACCGGCCACGCCGGTATCTGGACAGGGACGATGATCGACCTGACCTCGCCTCAGCAGAGCTTCATCCGCTGCGCCGGCTCGCTGGGCTGGGGTCTACCGGCCGCGCTCGGCGCCAAGTGCGCCGCCCCCGACCGCCCGGTCGTCTGCTTCACCGGCGACGGCGGCATGTGGTACCACCTCACCGAGCTCGACACCGCCGCCCGCTACGGCATCAACACCGTCACCGTCGTCAACAACAATGCCTCGCTCAACCAGGAACAGGCGCTCAACGAACGCATCTACGGCGGCGTCACCCCCGGCTCCGACCGGCTCTGGAAACTCACCGACGCCGACTTCGCCGCCATCGCCGAAACCATGGGCTGCGAAGGCATCACCGTCACCCGGCCCTCCGAAATGGAAGGGGCCTTGGACCGCGCCCTGTCATCCAGCCGGGCCGCCGTGATCGACGTCAAGACCGATATCGCCGGTATCGCACCAAGGGCTTGGGACTGACCAGTCATCCTCATCGCCCGCGCCCGGGCTGGGGGAGCGATCAGCGTGTCGTCGCGGGAAACCCTGAACACATCACCAGGTACAAGTGGACACATCCAGGCAAAGACTGGACACATCCGCCCGAAAACTGGACACATCCAGGCGAGAACTGGACACATTTGCCCGAGAACTGGACACATCCAGGCAAAAACTGAACACATTCGCCCGAAAACTGAACACATCCGGGCAAAAACTGAACACATCGCCGGAGCTTCGGTGAACACTTGCCTGAATAACGAGTCGTGAGTCTCGCTGGACCCGTCGTTACCACGCTCTCCCTTGCCAGCCGTTATCTGTCAGAGTACACTGGAGGCGATGGTCCCAGCCCTCGCGTCCCCCGAATGCCCACCGCTCCGTCCGCCCCTGCTTCTCGTAGTGAACCTGTTCAGCCGTCCCGTCGCGCTATCCGGTCGTCCTGTCGCCGAGCCCGCCTCGCTGTTCCCTCAAGGCCTCCGCTCCGCGACCAACCTCGAAAATTCGGATACTCGCTAAAAAAATCGCCAAAAACTCTCCCTCGCCAGCCCGTCCCCTTAAGGGGACGGGCTGGCGAGGGAGAGTTCCCCCCTTCACCCCCACGCCGCCGCGGCGCTGCCGAGTGGATCAATGACCCAAGGGAGGCCCGAAGTGGCTAGAGGCATTCACGTCGTCCTGGTCGTCAACGACGAAGCCGCCCACTGGCAGGGCTATCGCGACCGCCTGGCGGCCAACGACGGCGCCGCCTCGGTCTCCGTGGCCGTCCCCGCCGGTGAGCGTCGCGACTCCATCCTGGCCGTGCTCGGCGACAAGGTGCGCACCGTCGCTGAAGACCCCGCCGAACTCCTGGCCGCCGAATCTCCGCAACTCGCGGTCATCACCGTCCCGCCCCTGGATTCACCACCGATCATCGAAGCGGCGCTGGACGCCGGCGCGCATGTCCTTACCGAGAAACCGGCTAGCGTCTCGGACACCGTGCTCGAACCCCTCGCCCGCAAGGCGCTCGACTGCGACCGCCACCTCATGCTCGCCTTCGCCGGCAGCCAGCAACCCGCCGTTCGCGACGCCGCCCGCATCATTCGCGACGAGGGACGCCTGGGCACCCTCTACGGTGTCACGGCCCACTACATCGCCGATCAGGCCCGCATCCGCGACGTCGAACAGCTCCAGCGCCGCACCGGCTCGTCCAACACCTGGTTCTTCCAGAAGCGCGTTGGCGGCGGCGGGCACCTCTCCTGGCTCGGCATCCACTTCGTCGACATGCTCCATGTCGTCACCGGCCATGACGTCGTCGAGGTCAGCGCCATGACCAACGTGGCCGGCGGCCAGCCCATCGACGTCGAGGACTCCGCCGTCCTAACCCTCCGCTACGACAACGGCATGCTGGCCTCGCTCACCTCGGCTTACTACCTGGACCAGCACGACGTCGCCGACGACAAGCAGTCGCTCTTCAAGGTCTGGGGCGAGAACGGCTGGCTCCAAATCGACCCGCACGAAGGCACCCCGCTCACCTGCTACAGCAACCTGCCCGCCTACGCGGATCAGCCTCGCGAACGGATCGACTACGACTCCGACTTCATCACCGGCTACGACACCCTCATGCACGAAGCGCTCCGTGCCGCCGCCGGCCTTGGCGATCCGCCAACCTCAACCCTCGACGCCCTCCAGGCCCTCCGAGTCGTCCACGCCGCCTACCGCTCCGCCGCCAGCGGCCGCGCCGAGCCCGTACCAAGCCGAGGCGAATGGACGCTCCCATGACTGATATCCCCACGCTCGACGCCGACGTCCTGATCTGCGGCGCCGGCATCGCCGGCCTCACCGCCGCCCGCACCGCCCAGGAAGCCGGCGCGCGAGTGGTGGTCCTCGAGAAAGGCCCCGAAACCGGCGGATCCTCCGCCGTCTCCGCCGGCATTGTCTGGACGGCCCGCGACCTCGCAGGCTGGCTCTCCGTCCAGCCCGGCGGCGACCCCACCCTCGGCAAGGCCCAGGTCACAACCTTCCCCGAAGCCGTCGAGTGGCTGCGGTCGCAGCAAGTACGGGCCGTGCCGTTCGAATTCGGAGCTACCGGCTGGAACCCGCCGTTCCCTTATGTGGCCTACCAGCTCGAGCCAAAGGACGACGGCCGTTCCAACCCGCGCGCCGCCATGGATCAACTCACCGCCAACATCGCTGAGGCCGGCGGCCAGATCCTCACCGAAACTGCCATTCGCAACTTCAGGCAGGATGCCGCCGGACGTGTCGTCGGTGCCGAAGCGCAAGGACCCACCGGCCGCATCCGCATAAGCGCCAGAGGCACCGTCATGGCCACCGGCGGCTTCCAGGGCAGCCCCGAACTCCGCGCCCGCTACTTCGGTCCCAACAGCGACCGCATGATCCTGCGCGCCAACCCCTACAGCACCGGCGAAGCCTTCCAGGCCGCTATGGCCGTCGGAGCCGGGACTGCGGGGCCCTTCGGCCGCTTCTACGGCCATCGGGTCGTTGCTCCGCCCGCCGTAGTTGACTTCCCCTCATTCCCGCGCGTTCACCTCGGCGGAGCGTTGCCCGGCGCAATCCTCGTCAACCTGCGCGGCGAACGCTACGTCGACGAGTCCGAGAGCGACGAAGTCAGCGTCCACGCCCTGCCGCACCAACCCGAGGCGCTCGGCTTCATGATCTACAGCGAAGCCGACGCGGCCACACAGGTCGGCTCGGCCGCTTTGGATACGGTCAGGTCCGTTGGGACCGAAATCCTTGAGTCGCCGTCGCTCGAGTCCCTGGCTGAGCGGATGTCCAGACGCTGGGACGTCGCCCGCGCTCCATTGCTGGACTCCCTTGCGATCTACAACGCTGCGGCCGAAGCCGGCGACGCAACCATGCTCGCGATTCCCCGCGCCCGCGATCTGAACCCGCTGACCCAGCCACCCTTCTACGCCATCCGCTTCCTGCCGGGCATCACCGTTACCTACGGCGGCGTGCGCATCGACGCCTTTACCCGGGTGCTGGACTCCACCGGTCGGCCGCTGGGCGGCCTCTATGCTGCGGGCGCCGACGCCGGCGGCATCTACACCCGTGGCTACACCGGCGGTCTTTCAATGGGCCTGGCCTTCGGCCGCATCGCCGGCCGCGAAGCGGCAGCCAGCGCGTTAGTGCCCTAGTCGATCACCTCAGCCATCACCCGCATGAAGTTCTCCCCGGCGATGGCGTCCACCTCTCGCGCGCTGTAGCCCCGAGCTTCCAGCGCGGCCAGCAACTGCGGCGTCTCGTGGGCGCCGGCAAAGCCTTCCACCACATCCTCCAGGAACTCGAAATCCGTCCCGATCCCAACGTGCTCATAGCCCGCCAGGTTCACCATGTAGTCCACCACGTCCACCAGCGCATCCAGCCCCACCGTGGGAAACCGCAGGTAAAGCGGCTTTGCTACCCCTGTCCGAACTCCAGCCTCCGCCGCGAACGGATCCAGAGTGCCCGACCTGACGTCAGCCAGCAGCTTCAGCCCCCGCTCACGCTCCGAGGCATCGATGCCCGGCCCCGAGCCGCGCCCCTGCTGGCAGGCAAAGTCGACGAACGCCGACGAGCAATGAATCCCAACCACCCCGCCCCCATCGGCGATCCTTCGAATGTGCTCATCCGTCAGGTTCCGCTGCAACGGGCTGATCGCCTTCGGATTCGAGTGAGAAGCCACGATCGGATCACGGCTCTCGTCCAGCACGTCGTCGATGGCCTGTACCGACGCGTGTGAGACATCCATCAGGATGCCCAGCCGGTTCAACTCGTGAACCACCTCACGGCCAAACTCCGTCAATCCGCTCGGCACGCGCTGCTCCGCGTCGCAATCGATCCACGCCTGCGGCGCCGCATGCACCAGACCCGTCACGCGCATACCAACCTGGTGGTACGCGCGCAGCATCGCCAGGTCCTCGGCCATCAGCAGATTCTCGGTGTGCAGCAGCACCGCGATCTTGCCCGCGGTTGCCGCGGCTCGAACTCCCTCGGTCGAAGTCACCAGCTCAAGATCCTCTGAGGCCTCGCACAAGCGTCTTACCGCGTCGAACCCGCGCAGCAATCGCTGCACCCCCGCGGCGCCCTCGAAGAAGGTTCGCCGAAACATCTGCGTATTCGGGTGCTCGCAGGCCTGCAGAGCAGGCATCGGATCGACCGTGAACTCCCCCGGTGCCCCTTCCGAAAGCCAGATGCAATTCACCCCACCCCGCCTCAGCTTTGGAATATCCACCTGCCGATCGGGAACGTCCGCCATTGGCTCCCGGTACTCGATGCTCTTAGCCGTGAATACTCGCTCCATATGCAAATGCGCAAGCAGAGTCACGCGTTCGTCGGTTTCGTGGGGCCTAGCTACTCGGCTACCGGTCATGTCATTGGCTGTGGAAGGGCATCCCCGTGCGACGGACCGCAGACTGTTCGATGGTCACGATACCGGAATCTCCCCACCGTCCCGGTCCTCTCTGACAGATCCATGCGACTTAGGAGGCCAGTTCGTCCAAGGAGTTCGCAAGACCTGACAGACTGTCCAGCTTCGACGGGAGGGTCAATTCGCTAGTTCTAAAATTCGACATCGCACGGCCGAACCCTCGCACTGAAAGTGGCGGCAGCAGAAGATGCCAATGCTAGACCGACGGCACGAGGATTTAACCAAGAATAGAGGTATCAGTTGAATCTCGAAGAATACCCGTGGTACCAGCGCGTGATGAACTCCTCGGCTGTGGCTGCTGCATGAGGTGTCGTCTCTTCAGTAAAGGCGTATCGCAAGTAGCACAAGCCAATCTCTACTCCTTCGCAGCTTTCCGGTCCGTCGCCGCCTTGCGTGGCGTGATACAGTCGCTGAAGGCCGACTTGGAACAGATCTTCACCCAGAATGAAGTAAAGATCGTGGAGCATCTGTGCGCCGAGAAAGTATCGGCAATTGGACGTGTGGTCTAAGGAAATATCCTGAATATTCGTTTGCCCACACTTGTGCGCAAGATCCGCTCGCGCGCCGGAGCCTAGGACTCCAGCCCTGATTTCCACAAAGACCGCACCGCCTTCGCATAACCAGCTTGGACAAGAATGCCAATAGTAGTGGGAAACTTCGTGCGTAAGTATTCGATCAGTGAATCGGGAGAAATAGTGCTTTGGATCATCGTAGCCATCTTGAATTGTGATGTGAGATCCGTAGTACCATCCACCCCAAGGTTTAACTGTGTCAGAAACTAGCAGAGCGATATAATTCACTGGAAACGGTTCGTTCATAATGTCCTCGGTCTGCCGTATGGCACGCTCGAGGTGTTCCACCGTCTTCGACCATCCCAGCTCTTGGCGGATAATTCCAATGTGCATGTTGCCGGAGCGTGGGAGAGTAATTGTCCGATTCTCAAGTGAGATCCCGTCTTCGTTTAGGAATCTCGGCAGAAGGGAATCGTCTCGATTGACGATCTCGTCGAGGACGGCGACTATCTGTGCGTCTCGATCGGTGATTCCGCCACGGTCCTGGTATTGGGAGACAATATGCGGGAAATATTGGTATTTGCTGAATCGAATGCGCTCGAGGCTTCGCAGTGCAAGTCGGTCATACCCTTCAATTGAATTCAGGAACGGCATGTTGACGATGACGTCCACGACGGATGAGACGTGGTCGTCTTCGGGTCCGTCCGTCTGAGCAGTGGCCAGGGTACGTAGATGACGAATGACCTGTTCTTCCTCTCTGGCGAGACCATCGCGAGCCCAAGGCTTGTTGAGCAGGAGTCGAAACTGGGATGCCCATCCATGGCTTAGGTCGTAAAGGCGCGAAAACGGGTCACTGTCACCGCTCTCCAGGCTGTTCCTGATCGATGGGATTTCTGCGATGGCCACGATGAGCTCGAGATTTGCGATATTCTGCTCCGTGGGCTGACTGTGTATCCCGTCCACCCATATGTTCCGAACTATCTGTAAGAGCATATCTTCGGAGAGGTCCATAAGCCTTTCCAAATACCCGAGTGCGGTCTGCTCTATTGAAGTGATTCCATCCTGCACCCAATCCTGTCCGTTAATAGCCCGAATGGCTGCCGTGCGGAGATCATATTCAGTCCGAATCGATTCGTGTTCATCGTCGGTGATGCCATCCTTTATCCACGGCAATTCCGCAATCTCGACGAGGACTCGCAGGATTGGAAGATCACGCTCGGTAGGTGGGCTGTGAATCCCAGAAACCCAAATGTGTCCAAATATATGGAGCAAGAGATCTTGCGAGACGCGTCCTAGCAAAGTCAGCTCGTCAAGAGCTTGCCGTTCGATGGGCGTCAACCCGTCTTGTACCCAGTCGATTGCGGCAATTTCCTGTGCTGCGCGCGTGGAGAGTGTGCCCTCTGATTGGGCTCCCTCGACGCTTACGGCTTCAGTTGGTGGGGCAAAGGTGCCAAGGGGATGTTTCGCCTCATGGGGGATGATGACGTTGTCCAGCTTCTTTACCTTGTCCGGAACGTTCTGCAACTGCACCCGTCCTGGGGTTGTGCCGGGAGCGGGTACGTTCCAGATTTCGAATACCGTGCGCTGTGTGCGCAAGACCTGCAGGCCGTTGGGGTTGCCGTCAACCTCGCGGTTCTCGTATCGAATGGGAAGGCCATAGAGGTTTAGCCAATTGGGCTCTGCGAGAAACCGCGCCTTGATCTTCGCGTTCGCCTCGAGAAGTGCCAGGTGGTTTCTTGTAACCGTGGCAAAGTCTTGGCCGGCGTCCTCGGCCAACACGTGGTGAGCAGGCACATTTGGCAGCGCAATCTGGGGATAGCGGTTGGCTAGCACGTCCAGCGTGTTGTAGTAGTTCAACCGCTCCCGGCCCGGATCCCATTGCAGAATCACCTTTTGAAATGCCTGCAGCGTGAATGGTCCGTTCGTCCAGCGCTGACTGATTGGGTAGCCGATCGCTTGCAGATCCTTGTCGAGCACGAAGTCCCAGAGCGGCACATCGCCCGCGTTGGTCACGGCGAATCCGTCAGCCGGGTCGGGCGTATCGCTGCCGGTGATGGTGAACATGCAGCCGTCAGACAAGACGACCCCGACCTCTGGCCCGCACGCCAACGCCCGAACCGGGGTGACAGTTACGGCAACCAAAAGGCACGCGATTGCTGCGATTGCGAGCAGCCGACTATTGCGCAGGCGCTTCACCCTCTGACGTCAGTCACGTCGTATCTGCGCCGGTATGTTACTCGCGGACCTGTCTGGCTGCGAATCGTCGTTCTGTCGCCCACCACGAGTTCGGGATTGCTACGGGAGGGGCGCTGACGTGGGCCTCTGGATGGCTTCCGGCTTCCATGCATGCGGTTCGCGGCGAGTGATGCGGACCCTGACCGGAACCAGCGTTCACAGCCAGGCTGGCCATCGGATAACGGGTCAGTCAACCAACATTGACGCCCGAATGTCTTGAATCGCGTCTCGCATCCCTTCGGCCCGGCTCGCGTCGCCAATCAGGACGGCGCGCACGCGCCCGCTGCGCGGCATCTCGGTTGCGGATCGGGAGGCGTCGGTCAGCACCGCGTTCTCGAGCATGTGAGCAGACAAGCTTTCATCGTCCCCACGTTGTTCGGGCATCAGACAACGTACGGCTGCCTCAACGACGCGAACGGCAGCACGGGTCAAATCGGGCGCGATGACGGTGTGAAGCCGCCGGTGGAATCGTGAAGTCCTCCAAGCGCGGAGAGCTCGTTCCTGGCTACGGCTGGATTAGGGAGGTAGTGACCGCGCGACTTCGGCTCCCGACGGACGGCGTCGGGAAGGCCTGAGTACCGGTTCCGCCGTGCGGTGCCTCCGGCTCGTGGAACGGTTGCTTGGTCTGTAAGGACCTGTCGGCGGTTAACGCCTGCAAAGTCGGCTCGGGCAGTTCGAGGTGTGCCTGGCGGCAAGCTCGCCGTTGACCAGTGCAAATGCGGGCGGGACGGCGAAGGGCACGCCTGCGCCTCTTTCGAAAACGTTCGACATAGCATCGTGCTCGTGGGGATCTCGCACGTGTGCGGCGCAGGTGGCGGATCCGCCGACATCCCCCCGCACTCGGTCCGTTGGGCAGATGTAATTCACCCCACCCCGCTTCAGCTTCGGAATATCCACCTGGCGACCCGGAACATCGGCCGCCGGATCCCGGTACTCGATGCGCTCCGCCGTAAAGACCCGCTGCATGTGCAGATGAGCCAATAGAGTCAATCGATCGCTGGATGCGTTGGACATGGCTTCCCGATCAGCGGTAACTGCCGTGGAGGTAGCCACAGGCTACTCCGTCACACACTCGCCGCGAGTCCTGCGGCGATTCGTCCTCTCACGCCGAAACGCTTGGCCGAATAACCGATCACGCGGCCCTGCGCCTACGCCCGCCGAATCAGCGGCGAAGCAACAAGCACAACCAGACTGGTCAGCATCACCACCAGCCCGGCCCCGCCGATGGCCCACCGCACGCCCACCGCCTCGCCGACCGCTCCCATCGCCAGGTGCCCCACCCAACCAAACCCAATGGCGAAGATCCAGCCGCCGATCACACGACCCCGCATGTTGTCGGGCACCGTCGCCTGCAGCAGCGTCAGTTGCATGGTGTCGAACCCGGCGGCCATCGCGCCCACCAGCGTCACCAGCATGATCGCGACCGCCAGGTTAGGGCTGAGCGCCACGCCAAACAGACCCAGCCCATACCCCGTGGTCACCGCGAGCAAAAGCCGCCCCTTACGACGGAAGTCCCCCAGCATCGACAACGCCACGGCGCCGGCAACGGCCCCCATGCCGGCGGCAAATTGCAGCGTTCCCAGCCCCGACTCCGTGACCTGGAGTTCGTCCCGTGCCATCGCCGGAATCACGGCCTGATAGGCAAAGCCGAAGATCTCAACCGCAATCGCCATCAGCAGCAGGGTGGCCACCAGGGGCATTCCGGCCATCAGCCGGATGCCATCCGCAGCGTCGCGGAAGACCATGCGCAGCGGCGTTTGCTGGTCCTGACCCGCTGCGCGCACGCTGGGCACCAGCAGCACGATCGCGCCGCCAATCAAGACCAGGATGGCGGCTCCCGTCAGCGCCGCCGGAATGCCCAGCAACTCCGCCGTGATTCCGCTGGCCAGCGAGCCGATGGCCCCCACGGCCAAACTGCCCACCGAGTGCAGCGAAATAGCGTTCATTCGGACGTCCCGCGGCACAAGATCAGTGATCAATCCCTGCTTGGCCGGCATGTCGAACGAGTTCACAACGCCGCCAATCGCGACGAGCAGAAATATCGGCCAGGGATTGGAAAACCCGCCCCAGGCAACCAGCGCCATCAGCAACATCACCGCCGCTCGCACCACGGCCGTGATCGGCAGCAACCGAGTGCGCGGAAACCTGTCGGCAACGGCACCGCCCAGCGGCGCGGTGATGATTCCGGGTGCGCTGCGCATGGCAAAGGTCGCCGCCGACAGCAGCACGGATTCGGTTTCCACCAACACCAGCCAGCTCACGGCCAGACGTTCCGCCCACGTGCCCAGCGCCGTGAAGTTCGAGCTGATCCACAGCACGCGGTAAGCCGGGTACGAAAACGCCGTGAACCCTCGCCATGTCCTCACCGAACCCTTACCAGCCTTTGTTGGACATGGCGCGCAATCTGGCTATGGTCAAGAGTTGAGGCGCAAAGGTCCAGAACGCCGCTGGCCAGCCGGCCGGCGGCACCAGTGCGTCTGACGCTTGGAGAGGTGGACGAATCAGTGAACTCGGAAAGGCAACCAACCATCGACGAGCTGGAAGCCGGGATGGACCACATCCGCCAGTCCCCGGCTGACAGCGGACCGCTACGCATGATCGTCCAGCGACCCGACGTCGATCAGCGTGAAGTCGTGGCGGCGGGCACGCTGGATGTGGTTGCCGGACTCGTCGGCGACAGCTGGCACGCCCGCGGCAGCACGCGGACCCCCGACGGCGGTCCCAACCCGGCTGCACAGGTCACCATCATCAATGCCCGCCTGATCGCGCTGATCGCGCGGACCGAGGATCGCTGGCCCCTGGCCGGCGATCAGCTCGTCATCGACATTGACATGAGCACGGACAACTTGCCGCCAGGCGCCCGGATCTCCATCGGCTCGGCCGTGATCGAAATCTCCGAGGAGCCCCACACTGGCTGCTCAAAATTCGCCCAACGCTTCGGCCACGACGCGCTCCGCTTCATCAGCACGCCAACCGGCCAAGACCTGCGCCTCCGCGGCATCAACACCCGCGTCGTCCAGTCCGGCCCCATCCACGTCGGCGCCCTGGCAACCAAACTCAGTCCATAGGCCGGTAGCCGGTCGAACGAACGCGATAGCGCCGGGCCGGGGCCTCCTACTGGGGATTCCCTAGGACGTTGCGGAGGTCCACCGGCACCGGCACCCCTTCACTCCAGACAATGCCGCCGATACACAGCCCCTGCAGCGGTCCTATTAGTGGGCCTAGCCGCGTTGACGGCTGTCCGAATGGACGCAGCGCGTGCGTGATGAACCAGCGGTCCTGCTCGTCACTGAACACGCTGGATCCGTGCCACGGACCCAGCACCGTCCACTCGCCAAAGTGGAACGGGTCGTCGCCGCTGGCGTACTGAGTGCCCCAGAAGTTCATCACAAAGATGTAATACCGGCCGTCCCGCTCGAACACCCGCGGCACCTCGAACCCCGAGGGGCCTTGCAGCTTGTTCTCGATCCGCTGAAACGTCATCAGCGGCCCCCGGTCCTCCCAATGCACCAGGTCCTCCGACTCCGCCAGCGCCAGGCACGAATCGCCCCAGCGGTTCTGGCTCACGAAATACATCAGAAAGCGATCCTCGTAGCGGATCAGCCACGGGTCCTTGCACTCCAGCACCCCGTCCTCGGTCCACCCCGACCACTCCGGCAGCGGAATGAACACCGGCGAGCCGTCCCCCGGCACCTTTTCCCAGTGCCACAGGTCGTCCGAGACCGCTAGCGAGAATCTCCGGCTCGCCTCCGGCCGCGGTTGGCACGCGTAGATCATGTACCAGCGCCCCTCGTGCTCGATCACGCTTGCCTCGCTGACCTCCGCGTGATCGCACTCCCCCGGCCCGCCCGGCAGCAACACCGGCGCCTGCCGCGTCCACACCACCAGGTCATCCGACGTCGCATGCCGCTTCTCGAGGTTCTGACGGCCCGGCCACGGCCCATAGAACAGGTGCCAGCAATCCGGCCCCCGCACGATCGTGTGCGGATTCACCGTGTCCTGCCCCGCCCCATACACCTCCTTCATCGCCGCCGGCTGAGCCAGAATCGCCCGCCGCCGCTCCTCAACCGTCACGTCCATAGGCTCCCTCCCCACTTATGCGCCGCTGGGTGGTGCTTTTTGGGGGTACTCGCGCCCGCCGCAGCCCGAACCCCCATAGGGGGTTCGGGCTGCGGCGGGCGCGAGATTTGGCGGATTTTTGGGGGCGAAATTTGGAATGTTGCGAGGCGTTCGCGGGGTGGGACGAGGGCAGGCGCGAGCGGCTGGTAGGTGGGGCGGCGGCGTGGAGCGGGGGGCAGGAGAGGGCCATCCGGGAACTAGGTTGCGGGGTTGGTAGGTCTAGTGTACACTACAAGTGCACCAGGGGCAATCACCAGGGACGGCCGGCAGCCGGCGAGGGGCTGTGGGCGGTCGCCAGTGGCCGGTGGCCAGCATATATGTGTGGCGGGTGCGGGCTTATCTTTCGGGGAAGGGATGTTTGAACTCTAGGCCTTCGATTCCGTAGTATCCGCGACCAGAAGATGTTCGCGGTGCGCGGCCACTATGGGCGCCCGGCGCTCGCGGTACGGCTGGGGAGGAAACCATGGTTCACAAGGTCACCCGACGACGAGTGTTGCGCACAAGTGCTGGAGCGGCTCTGGGGTTGACGGGCGCAGCCGTGCTCGCGGCCTGCGGGGAAACGCAGGTGGTCACGAAAGAAGTGCCAGTCGAGACGACCGTAGTCAAGGAAGTCCCGGTCGAAAAGATTGTGATGCAGACGCAAATCAAGGAAGTTCCGGTCGAGACGATCGTCACTCAGACACAGATCAAGGAAGTTCCCGTCGACCGCATCGTGACGAAGGAGGTCCAAGTCGAGAAGCTCGTCCCGAAGGTCGTTGAAGTCGAGAAGGTCGTCGAAAGAGTCGTCGAGAAGATCGTGGAGGCCGCGCCGCAACGGCCGCCCATCACACTGCAGATCAGCAGCGACTGGACGTCAGGAATTCGTAAAGAGACGTTCGAATATATGAAGGAGGAGTACGAGAAACTGAACCCCAACACCACCATCGACCTGTTGTTCCTGGGCGGTGGCGGCGGTTCAACCTATGTTGGGTACGTGGCCATCGTCACAAACCTCATGGTGGCCGGGTCCGGCCCTGACGTTATGGCGGAAGTTTGGTTCAAGCCGGAGCAATTTCACTTGGACTTGACGCCCTATCTGGCGAAGGCGGGCCTCAGCAAGGACGACTTCTGGTGGATTCCGGACTATCTGGAGGACGCCAACGGCGCTATCCGCGCCTTGCCATTTGGAACCTACACGAGCGCATTCGTCGCGAATTTGAATGTTGTCGATGCCGCCGGGGCGGAGTTGCCCTCCAAGGGATACGGGTTCCCGGAACTACGGGAAACGGCCCAGCGCCTGAGAGATCCCGAGGGAGACGTGTGGGGCTTTGAGCGCGGCAGTGGCCCGGGCTGGTACGGATGGGCGGACATCATGGCGGGCGAAGGGGCCCAGTGGTACGACACGGCGACCGAGAGTTCCACGCTGCAAGTCGCCACAGTTGCTAACGGCGACTCGGTCGAGGCGTTTGGCGATTGGTGGGGTCTGGTCTACCGCGATGGCGTAGCCCCTCGGCCCGAAGATGAAGCCGCCGTCATGACTTCGCCAAGCAACGCCGGCGGGCCTGGCGCCAGGTTGTTCGCGACAGGCCTGATCGGCATCTCAGGTATGTCCACCGGGCATGGCGGCGCCTGGAACAGCCGCATTGGGGATCGCTTCACCTGGCACATGATGTGGCCGCCGGAGTCGTCCTACAGCGGCCGGCGGGGCTATAGCTGTGACGCGACGAACATCTCGGCTGGCGCGGTTGCAGAGACACGAGGGCATGCCGAGCAAGCCGTTGATCTGGCCCTGTTCTGGCACAGCGAAACCATGACCGAGTTCATCTCGGCCAATATGCCCAACGTCCCGCCACGCAAGTCTGCGTGGAGTTCGCCAACGGCTACGGGCTTCGCCTCCGGCTACGAGATACTTCCCGATCTGGCCGCCGAGGCCGAGAAGACGGGACAGTTTCGCGAAACGTGGATGGGCGGCAACAACTCCCACGAGAACTGGCCGTCATACTGGCGGGCCGTGCGCGGCAAGCTCGAGGATCGGGCTCTCAAGGGGGGCGAGGATCCCTCGCTGATGATGGCTGAAGCCGACGAGGCTGGGACGGGCGCACTGCGCACGGGTTCTTAGCACGGAATGCTGGCGGCCGCTGCTCGCACCGGAGGGTTCATGCGAACCCTCCGGTTGCTGCTGGTTTGAAGCATGGATAGCGCCGGCATGCTGGCCGGGACAGACCGAGGGGCTGCTGCGTCCGTGAGGCGGCCACTTCGCGACATGCGGGTCCCGTCTCGGGAGCACGGCACCGAATGAAGGCAAACCCTGGACAGCGGCGCTTGCCGCTTAAACTAGGCCGGCGGGACAAAGAGTCGGGATCGCCACGTCGTCTCTCGTGGCAAAGAAGGCATGCGGGTTGGCTGTTCATCTTTCCCTGGATCCTTGGTTTTATCTTCCTTGACCTGTTCCCATACCTAGCCGCTCTGGTTCTGTCGTTTATGAAGTGGGACCTGGCCGGCGAGGCAAGCTGGGTTGGGCTGCGCAACTTCCAGGCGTTGTGGGACGACGAGATGGCTCGCCGGAGTCTCTGGAATACCGCCTACTACACCCTCGTCCACGTCCCCGGCACGACCCTGATCGCCTTTGCCGTGGCCGGGTTCCTCAATCAGAAGGTCAGGGGGCTGCCTGTCTATCGCACGATGTTCTACATTCCGTCCGTAACTTCGGGGGTCGGGATGGCGTTGATCTGGATCTGGATGTTCGCTCCCAACGGGGCAGTCAACGCCTTCCTTGGATGGTTTGGTATCCGCGGCCCGCACTGGCTCGCGGATCCCAACTGGGCAATGCCGGCGCTCATCATCATGAGCTTCTGGGGCATGGGCTCGTCGATGATTATCTTCCTGGCCGGCTTGCAAGGAGTTCCGCAACATCTCTACGAAGCCGCGGAGGTCGATGGTGGTGGCCGCTGGGCCAAGCTACGGCACGTAACCATACCAATGATGACACCGTACATATTCCTCGTGATGATCCTCGGCGTGATCAGCTCTTTTCAGGTTGTCACCCAGGCCCTGCTAATGACCGAAGGCGGGCCGGACAATTCAACCCTCTTTGTACTGCTCTATATCTGGGAAACAGCATGGGTAACCTTCAGGATGGGATACGCAGCGGCGTTCTCGTGGGTATTGTTCATAATTATCATGCTGGCTACCGCTGTCCAATTTGTGATTGCCCGACGCTGGGTCTATTATGAGTACCAAGAAGCATTATAAGTGGCAAGCAAAACTTCAAGAAACGCCCCCCTGAGCTCAAGCATGCCCCGGCCTGGATTCAGCAGCATCAATCGCTCGGCCTGGCGTAAGCGCAGCCGAATATACTCTCGGCTACTCCTGTACACAATCCTGATTGTCACAAGTCTCGCATATACGTTTCCACTGTTCTATATGCTTCGGACGTCGCTCACGGCTGAGCACGAACTCTATGCTTGGCCTCCAGTGATTATACCGATACCGCCCGTCTGGGATAATTACGTGCAGATGTGGACAAACGGGCCCACGTTGTCATGGGTCAAAAATTCGCTAATCGTAACGGGCGTGAGTGTGATTGCAGAGACGGTGACAAGCGTGGCTGTCGCCTTTGGTTTCGCACGAACAAAGATGGCGGGCCGAGACAAGCTCTTCATCGGCGTGCTGGCAACGATGATGTTGCCCGGCGCGGTTACGCTCGTGCCAAAGTGGCTGATATTCTTCCGGCTCGGATGGATCGACACCTTGTGGCCGCTCATCGTACCGAGGTTCTTTGCCACGCCGTTCTACATATTCATCCTTAGGCAGTTTTTCCTATCGCTGCCCAAAGAACTCGACGATGCGGCGGAAATCGACGGTGCAAGTCTGCTGCAGATTCTGCGAACGATCATTATCCCACTGTCCGTGCCTGCGATCGCCACCGTTGCGGTGTTCTCCTTTATGAATAGGTGGAACGACTTTCTTGAACCGCTCATCTATTTGCTGCATACCGAGAATCTTACGCTGGCAGTGGGCATGCGGTGGTTTACGGGTCAGTGGGGCACTGAATTCCATCTGCTGATGGCTGGCGCCGTGATCATGGTTGGGCCGATGATCGTCGTGTTCTTCGTTGCTCAAAAGCAATTTGTTCGCGGCATTGCTCTTACCGGAATCAAAGGCTGAGTGGCGTGAGCCGCCTAAAGTGATTCCTACGGGCCGCGCGGATCGTGTGCGGGAGAATGTCGGACGAGGATCGTCGAGACGCCGAAGGTCAACGGTGGGGTGTGGGGCCGCGCCGAGATTGGCACGTGCCTTTTCAGGACGCGGTGGTCCGCGCTAGAAAGCGACGCTGATCGCTTGGAGACACAGGAGAGGGCCATGACGTTGCGACCGGCACAGGACGACGCCACCACGCCGTTGCCCGAGGATCGTCGGGCGGACATCGGCTGGCAGTACGTGGAGGGATTCGACCGAATTGTCTCTGCCCCTGGCGGCCCCACCTGGTCCGTGCCCGCCGTGGAACCGGGCTTTGACTTTCGCGGCCAGTCACGTGGCTGGTGGACCCCGGCCCCCTGGGTCAGGGCCGAGGGCGAGGACCTGGGCGTCGTGTGGCTCACGGCCGCCGTTCCCGACAGCCGACCCACCGTCTTCGTCCTCGCCGTAGCAACGTCGAACCAACCGCACAACCGGGACACGCCCTGCCGAGCCCACCTCTCCGTCAATGGCCTGCGCGCCCTCACCTTCGACCTCGGACTGCGCATCCCCTGGCGCTGGCGTGAAGGCGACTTCGCGCTTGACTGGACCCCTAAGCGCGCCCAAATGCCCTTCGATGGCTGGGAACGCCAGAGCGAAATGCACGGCAACAGCGGCCGTCTTGAACTGGAGGTCCCCGCATCCGACGTCACGGCCGACCAGCCCTGCACGCTGCGAGTTGAGCTTGAGCCGGAGACATATGACCGCGACGCCTTCTTCATGGTCAAAGAGCGCCGCGACATGCTGGAGGTCAGCCCACGCACCAACGATCAACAAATCGAAGCCCTCCAGCGCGACGTCATTCAACTCCAGCGCTCGCTCAACGCCTTGGCCCGGCGCGTCTATCCCGAGCTGCAAACCAACCAACTCCAGTCCGAGGAGTCGATCATCTTCTCCGCCGGACGCGAGCACGCAAACGGACCCGACCTGGCGCGCACCGCTGACGGCCGGCTCCTCGTCGTCTGGCGGGCTGCGCTTGAACACATGGCCGCCGACGGCCACATCCGGCTCATAACCTCTGATGATCGTGGCCGCACCTGGTCGTCACCGCGGGAGGTAGGGCGCTGCCCCTGGCCCGTCGACAGTCGCGACCCCGTCCTGCACCCGCTTCCGGATGGAACCGTCATGCTCACCTGGTTCTCGTACACCGCCTACGACAACCGCGGCGAGCGTCGGGCGCCGCGGTCCGGCGAGCGCATCCACGAGACCCTGCTCATCCGCTCGAGCGACGGCGGCCGCACCTGGACCCAAGAGCCCGAAACCATCGATCCCGGTCCCCTCGACTGGATCGTCGTCCACGCCCCCGCGGTCGAGCTACCTGATGGCCGACTGCTGCTCCCCTGTTCCACGTGCAACCACCCGCAGCCCTCCGCCTCCGTCTTCGTGTCCGACGATGGCGGCCAAAGCTGGCGCTTCCACGCCATGATCGGCGACATTCCCGTGCCGGCCCGCTACCCCGAGACCACCCTCGCTCGCACACCCTCCGGAAAACTCGTCGCGCTCGTGCGTATCGATCGCGGCAACCAACTGCAATCGGTTTCCGAAGACGACGGCCGCACCTGGACCGACTGGATCGAGACGCCCCTGCCCAGCTACGGCCACCGCGCGCGCTTGATCACGCTGGACTCGGGCGAGTTGCTCTGCAGCTACGGCCGTCGCCTGCGGCGCGAGGGTGCTCTGGACGACGCCACCAGCATCCGCCTGGCGGTCAGCTTCGATGAAGGCGCCACCTGGGACGTCCGGCGCAACACCCGCATCTTGCGCGACGATCTGCTCAATGGCGACATCGGCTATCCGGTTACGGTTCCACTGTCCGGCGATGAGTTCCTGACTGTCTACTGGTTCAACCAGTTCCAGCGCCTGTTCGTCGCCACCAACCGCTGGCGCAAGTGGTGGAATCAATGATTGGCGCCCGAACCTCACGACCCCGAGCACACTTCCCGGTGCTCCCAGAACTGACAGGAGCGACGCCGTGAAGATTACTGACGTTCGAACCACGCTCATCATCGTTCCGCGCGCCGTGCCCGTGTCAGACGGAACCGCCCCAAAGATTGATGCTGGCGGCTACTGCTTCGTCCAGATCCGTAATGACGAAGGGCACGAGGGACTTGGCATGACAGCGCCCTCGCGCGGCATCCGCGCCGTCATCGAGCACGACCTCAAGGAAATCCTGCTGGGCGCCGATCCGCTCAACATCGAAGGCTTGTGGCAGGAAATGTTCTGGCGCGTGCGTGGCGTCGGGCGCAAAGGGCTGGCGTTCCAGGCCATTTCCGCCGTTGACATTGCGCTCTGGGATCTCAAGGCGCGGACCCTTGGCCTCCCCCTGTTCAAGCTGCTGGGTCCCTGTCGCGACTCCACGCCCATCTACGGCAGCGGCGGCTGGACCAACTACACGGACAGCGAGCTCATCGACGAGCAACTCGGCTACGTCGAGCGCGGCATGCACCGCGTCAAGATGAAGGTCGGCATGGACTTCGGCACGCAACCCGAGGCAGACGTTCGCCGCGTCGCCGCTGTTCGCCGTGCGCTCGGCGATGACGTCGAGCTCTACATCGACGCCAACAACGCCTACACCGCCAAGCAGGCCATTGTGTTGGGCCGCAGATTCGAGGACTCGGGAATCGACTGGTACGAGGAGCCTGTCCTGGCCGACGACATCGAAGGGCTAGCCCGCATTGCTGCGACTCTCACCGTGCCCATAGCCACCGGCGAGCACGAGTACACCAAGTACGGATTCAAGGACCTGCTCAGCCGCGCCGCGGCCGACATCGCGCAGCCCGATGTCGCCCGCGTCGGCGGTGTCACCGAATGGCTCAAAGTCGCCCACCTGGCCGAGGCCTTCAACATCCCCGTCGCCTCGCATGCCTATCAACTCGTCCACCTCCACCTCGCCTGCGCCACCCCCAACATGCAGGTCGTCGAGATCCTCAGCACCTTCGAGATCGCCGATCGGGCCATCTTCACCGAGTTCCCCGAACCAGCCGGCGACAACTGGACCCCCGACTCCACCAAACCCGGCCTCGGCCTCGAACTCGATCCGGTGGCGGTTAGCAAGTATGGGATCGACTGACTCACTGGCTAAGATGTGGCGCTGACTCCCGCGTTGCAGCATCCGATTCGTGCGTTATGACCGGACAGTTGCAAGACCGAGGTCTCCGGTTCAAATCCGGATGCGGGCTTCCCGGCATGCGGTGACGAGCGGCGGCACCCGTAGGCCTTTGCGCTCGACGAGGGCGGACGGGGACCTCATCCAGGGAACGCGCAATGTAGCGATGTTGGTCGTGGGCGAAGCCAATGGATCGGGCCAGGCTAGCCAGCCTAAGGAGCGAAAAGGTCTCCAAGTCACATACCCAGCTTTGGTCGATTGAGGCTGGGGGAGGCGCGCCAGTGACGATCTTCCGGCTGGGACTCATCGGCTGTGGCGGCATGGGTTCGCGGCACGCCGAAGGGTTCGATCAGCTCGAGGACCGGGTTCGCGTGACGGCCGCAGTCGACATCGAGCCTGAGCGCGCGGAAGCCGTAGCCGACCAGTTCGAATCCTGCCGCCCCACCACCGACTACGAGGCAGTAATGGACGACGTGGACGGCGTTCTGATCGCCCTGCCCCACCGCCTGCACCATCCCGCGGCCAGGTTCTTTCTGGACGCGGGCAAGCACGTCCTGCTCGAGAAGCCGATGGCCACCACGGAGGAGCACTGCCTCGATCTGATCAAGGCCTCCGAGCGATCCCGCCGCGTGCTCATGACCGCCTACGTGATGCGGTTCAATCCCCTCGTTGTCCGCATGAAGGAACTGCTGGACCAGCGGGCCTACGGCGATGTGTTCCAGGTTTCGATCTGGACCGAGCAATACACCCGCTTGCCCGCCTATCCGGGCCTTACGACGGTGGCTTCGCTGGGCGGCGGCCAGCTTTTCAGCCACGGCTGCCACTACATCGACATCCTGCTCTGGTACCTGGGACGCCCGGTTCGCGGCAGCCACCTCGGCACCAACACCGGTACGCCCTGGATGGAGCGCGAAGGCACCAGCCACGTCGCCATCGAGTTCGAGGGCGGAGCGCTCGGCTACCACTTCGGCACCTGGGGCGCCCGCGGCACGAAGCTCGGCTACTCGTTCCAGGCCCACTGCACCGAGGGCATGCTGGAAATAGACTTCACCAACGGGCAACTGCTGGCGCACACGAACCTGCGTGGTGAGCAACGCGTGGCTAGCCGAACCGAGGTTTTGCTTGACGCCAGCGCCGGCATCCAACCCCGTCTGAACGACGCCGTGCGCGTCGAACTGGGGCGAGTTGCGCGGGTCGCTGAGCTGTCCCACTTCCTCGACTGCGTCGAGACCGGGGCCAGGCCCCGGACTGACGGCCCCGGCAGCCTGCAGGGCCTGCGGTTAGTCTGGCGGCTATACGAGGCCGAGGAGCAGGGCGTCGTGGCGGATCTCAATGGGTTGGGACTAGATGAATACCGAGCCTGAGCGTCAGCAGCGGACCGAACCACTGGACCGCGCGGCCATCATTCGAGACCTCACCCGCCTCGGCGTGCCGCGTGGCGGGCTTGTGATGGTGCACAGTTCGCTGCGCAGCCTGGGGCACGTGGCCGGCGGCGCCGACACGGTGATGGCCGCTTTACTGGAGGCGCTGGGACCTGAGGGAACCCTGGTGGTTCCAACGTTCACCTATCCGCTCGCCCGCGAGCCGGGGTTCGTGTTCGATCCGCTGCGCACGCCGTCGCTCATGGGTGCGATTTCGGATGCCGCCCGCCGGCATCCCAAGGCTCGCCGCAGCATTCATCTCTGGCACAGCGTTGCCGCCATCGGCCCGCTCGCCGAGGCCATCGTTACCTCCGGTGGCGAATCGGCCTGGGACGCCGACAGTCCCATGCGGCAGATCCGCGACCGTGACGGCCGGTACCTCCTGCTGGGCGTGCCCTACCAGAACCTCACGGCGGTACACGTCTCCGAAATCGAGTTGAAGGTACCGTATCGAAAGGCCGTTCGGATCGAGACCACGATGCGCCGCGCGGACGGCTCGCTCGCGCCGCTCGTCAGCGTCGGCTGCCCGCCGCAGCCCGGGCACCCCGGCAGCGATTTCAACCGGCTGGGCCAGCGCATGGAAGACGCCGGCTTGGTCCGGGTCGGCGAGGTGGGAAATGCCGTTGCGCGCCTGTTCGGCGGACACGATCTGCGCCGAATGGCGCGCGAGCTCTACGAACAAGATGACCTCGCATTTCTCAGACAGGACGGAGTAGTCACCCCATTGGCCTACGGCCACACCATCGAGACGGACCGAGGCGAGCACTGCGTGGCCGACCCGGACCGCATGTATGGCGTGGAGTGACGAGATGAACATGGCCAAAGCGCTGCAAGACCTGGGCGTCACCTCGGACACCCTGCCCAGCCAGAACCGGGCAGACCTGGACGACAAGGGCTACACGGTGTTTTGCGGCTTGATTGACGGACCGTGGCTAGCGGAATTACGCGTGCGGTTTGAACAGGTTTGCACCGAGGAAGGCACCGCCGCGGGCATCGAGGTCAGCCAGGAGGCCGGCGCGCGACGTCTGGCCGATCTGGTTAACAAGGGCTCGGTCTTCGACCCCATCTACACGCATCCGGTCGTCCTGTCCGCGGCGCATCACGTCATTGGGCGCGACATGAAACTCCACTCCCTTAACGGGCGTGACGCGCTCCCCGGCGAAGGGCTTCAGGGGCTGCACGCCGACTGGTCAGACGCGGACGACCACGACGGGCATGCCCACGTCTGTAACTCAATCTGGCTGCTTGACGACTTCACCCGAGACAACGGCTGCACGCGCCTGGTTCCCGGAAGCCATCGAGAGCGACACCCCAGAAACGTGCTGGCCGACGTCATGGCGCCGCATCCCGAGGAGGAGTACCTGGTGGCGCCGGCCGGCTCCGTCGCCGTGTTCAACGGCCACACCTGGCACGGCGGCACCCGCAATCGAACCAGAGGCCAACGTCGCCGCGGGATCTTCTGCGCCTTCATCGGGCGCGAGCATCCCCAGCAAACCGACCAGCGCCGCTATATCCGCCCAGATATCTGGAAGCGTGCGTCACGGGCCACGCGTTTCATCCTGGACGTCGACCTCGACTAGCGTTCGGCTACTTGTCCTCCTCTGGCGTCGCATCTTCCTCACCGGCGGCGCCATTCTGCGGCGACTCGTCCGAGACGATGCCCGGAAGATTCTTCAGCGAACTGATCAGATCAACCCCGGTCAGCGACTGCACTAGGGCTGGCAGCTGCGCGATCGTGGACGACACGTCCTGGGTCACCTTGCTGGCCCCAGCGCCCGATCCGTTGTCGCCGCCGTTGCTGATCACCACGATGCTGTCGGTCTTGGCGAGGGGCTCTGCAACTGCGCTCGCGACGTCCGGGAGCGATTCGAACAGCTGCTGGATCATGGCCGCCTGGCCGTATTCCTTCCAGGCGTCGGCCTTCTTGTTCATCGCCTGGGCCTCGGCAAGGCCTTGGGCTCTGGTGGCGTCGGCTCCGGCCTCACCCCGGGCCCTGATCGCGTCGGCGTCCGCCTGGCCGCGGAGCCTGATTGACTCGGCGTCGGCCTGGGCCTCGGCGATGATCCTGGAGCGCTCACCTTCGGCAACGGTCTCCAGCTTGTACCGCTCGGCTTCAGACTCGACCCTGATGCGCCGCCGGTTACCTTCGGCGACCAGTTCCAACTGGTCACGTTCGGCCTCGGCGGGGCGCCTAATCGTGGCGTCCAACTCACGTTCGCGCCGGGTGATTTCCTGCACCTGAATCTCGATCTGCTTTTGCCTCTCGACAACCTCCACCTGCAGCTCTTCCTCGCGGATCCGCTGGCGAGTCTTGGCCTCCTGCAATGAGTAGGCCAGCTCGGCCTCGGCGCGCCGGGCGTTGACCTCCTGGTCGTACCCGGCCTTCCTCGTTTGGAAGTCGCGCTCGGACTCGGCGATCTCGGTGTCGGCGGCAAACCGCGCCGCCTGCCGCAGCTGCTCCGCTTGGGCTTCCTTAATGCCGGCGTCGCGTTCGGCCTGGGCTTCACCGATGGCGGCGTCTCGCTTGACCTCGGCGGTCCTGCGTACGCCCAGGGCCTCGAGATAACCCTGCTCATCCTGGATGTCGCGGATAGCAAAGCTGACAATCTCCAACCCCATGTTGGTCATGTCGGTTGCCGCAACGTCGCGCACCTGCTCGGCAAAGGCCACGCGGTCGCGGTAGATGTCCTCGACGGTCATCGTGCCGAGGATGGCGCGCTGCTGACCCTCGAGGGTCTGCAGGGCGACCTCGGCGATCTGCATGGCGTTCTTGCCGAGGAACTGCTCAGCCGCGGTGCGAATGGCCTCTTCGCTGCGACCGACCTTCACCTGTGCGACGCCGTCGACCGAGACCGAGACGCCCTCCTTGGTGTAGACCCTGGCCGTATTCACCTGGAGGGTCATGACTTCGAGGGAAATGAGCTGCGCCTTTTGCAAGATTGGCAGCACGAACATGCGGCCGCCGACCTTGAGCTTCGGCTGCGCGGTTCCGCCCGAGACGATCAGCGCGTGATTCGGTCCGACGGTATGGAAACCTGCCATCGGTAGCCTCCAGTTCTGCCGCTTTGGGCCTTGATTATGCCTGACTCAGCGCTTGCGCTCCTGGTACAGCCGTTCAACCTTGAGCACCTGCCCATAGACGCCGACGACTCGAATCTCGTCGCCCGCCTGGATCGAGACCTCGGGATCGGCCGACGCTGCCCACTCCTGGTTGGAAATCCTGACTTTGCCTGCCGGCTCAAGGTCAGAGAGCGCCACCCCCCACGCTCCTTCCAACAGCCGTTCTTCCTCGGACTGAAATCCGCCGGATGTCCCGCCCTCAGTTCTGGCAAAGTGGATCAACAGAACCCAGGCGACAACCGTGAGGCCGACTGTTGCCGCGATCATGATCGGACTCACCATATAGCTCGGCTCTGGCAGGTCTGAGGGGCTGAACTGATTTCCAAACAGAAACATCGAGCCAAGAATGAGAGCGACTATTCCGCCCGCACCGAAGAGGCTGAATCCGGGCGCTGACGCCTCGACATAGAACAGTCCCAGCGCGAGCGCGATGAGCAGCAAGCCTCCCCAGCTGCCGGGTAAATTGAAGAAGCCGACGAATGCCAACGCAAGCGTGATTACTCCCAGGACTCCCGGACCAACCATGCCGGGGGCGGAAATCTCTACAAGGATCGCGATGCCCCCAATAAGGAAAAGCGCGAGCACCACGTTGGGATTGGCGAGCAAGCCAAGGACATCTTCCAGAAACGTTCGGTTGAGCCGGTTGACAGGGACACCACTAGACGAGATCACCACGGGGCCGGCCGCTGTCTCGGCGGTACGCCCGTGCAGCTGCTCGAGCATCGTCTGCATGTCAGAAGCAAGGAAATCGATGATGTCGCGATCGAGGGCTTCTTGCGCCGAGTAGGCCGTAGCCTTCGAAACCGTGGCTTCCAGGGCCTCGGCGTTGCGGCCTCGAGCCTGCGCGATGCTCCGGATGAACGCTTGGGTGCCCTCGCTGACTTTCCGCGAGAGTGTGTCGGGAAGATCGGCGCCGCCGGAGGCCACGGGAGAGGCCGCGCCAATGCTGGTGCCCGGTGCCATGATGGCGAAGTTTGCCGCAGCCGCCACGAAGGTTCCCGCGGAGGCCGCTCTGGCGCCGGCGGGAGCGACGTACACCGCAATGGGGACATGCGATTCGAGCATCAGCTCGACGATTTCACGCGTTGACTCGAGAAGTCCGCCGGGAGTGTCCAGCCGTATGATGACCAGCGTTGCACCGTCCCCGCGCGCTTCGTCGAGTCCCCGCGCGATGTAGTCGACTGTCAGCGGCTCGATGGTGCCGTCGATGTCGATAACAAGCACGCCCGATTCGCTCCCACGAACCAACGTGGTGGTGTGCCAGGCCAATGCCAGGGCGACCGCGACTGCTGCCCAGACCAGAATCACGCGGCGCAGGACTATTCTACTTACAGGGGAAGTTGGCGCAGTCCGGGTCACGGGACTCTATAGTCCTGCGTTAAGGTCCCGCTCGCGGACGAAGTATCTCGCTGCAAGGCCGTCTGCGTTTATCCGGAACTCCGGCCGTTGGAGCCGGTCGTCTCGGGGACACGTGCCCGAGATTTCTTCCTGTCGCGGCTAGCTGATGGCCGGTCATTGGCGCCTGCCACACAGAATGACGAGGGTGCCGAGGGCGGGACTCGAACCCGCACAGCCCGAAGGCCACTAGCCCCTCAAGCTAGCGCGTCTACCAAATTCCGCCACCTCGGCCTGCGCTCATTGTAGACGGGTGTCAGCGAGTCTCCTTGCCGGAACGTTCAACCGCCGCTTCCACGAAGGCGTTGAAGAGGGCGCGATGCGGCGCGTGGTGCAGCATTTCTTCCGGGTGCCACTGCACGCCCAGCACGAATGGGTGGGATGGGTCTTCCAGGGCTTCGACCAGTCCGTCGACGCTCCAGGCTGTGGGTCGCAGCCCATGCCCAAGCGTGCGTACGGCCTGATGGTGGAAGGAGTTGGCGCCCAGACGCTCCGATCCGACGATCTGATGCAGTAGTGACCCCGGCGCTACGCGGAGTTCGTGGCCGATGGTGTGCGGCTCGCCAGCCTGCCGGTGGGGCACCCCGTCCGGCTGCTGGGTGGGCAGGTCCTGCCAGAGGCTGCCGCCGCGGGCGACGTTGAGCACCTGATGACCGCGGCAAATCGCCAGCACCGGCAAGCCTCGGTCCAGCGCGCTCTGTAACAGGGCCATTTCCAGTGCATCGCGCTCCGGACCGGGGGAGACGGTGTCGTTTAGCGGGGTCTCGCCGTAGTTGGCGGGATCCACGTCCGCGCCGCCGACCAGCATGAGTCCGTCGAGTCGGGACGCTACGAGATCGGCCGCTGGCGTCGCATCGGGTGCAATCACGACCGGTATCGCGCCCGCGCCGACAACCGCGTCCAGGTAATCCTGCTTCAGGGCGGCGTGGGGCCGGTTGGGCGCGCCTTCGGCTGAGGGCTCACGCAGGGCGTCGCCCGCAGTGACGCCGACTATCGCGGGCATGTCAATTTGCTCGAACGTCGGCATGCGTCGCGACGCCACCGGTTCGGTGCAACAATGCGGTCATGCAATTCAGAATATCCGGCTTTGGCGACGAAATCTCTGACGACTTGTCGGTGCAGCTCGGCGTCATGTCCGCACTCGGCGTAGACGGGCTGGAACCGCGACGGGTTCAGCTGCCCGACGCCGAGACAAAGAACATTGTGGAGATGTCGGATTCCGAGCTGCGAATCATGCGGCGCATGCTGGATGACCATGGGCTGTCCTGCTCCCAGATTGGGTCGCCGGTCGGCAAGGCGCCGGTGACGTCGGATCTGCAGGTGCAATACCGTCAGCTTGAGGGCGCGGTGCGTGCGGCGCACGCGTTGGACGCGGCCTACATTCGCGTCTTCGGATTCCAGCCTGAGCAAGGTGAGCCGCTCGCCCGCGAGCGCCCGGCGGCGTTGGAGAGATTCCAGCGAGTCGCCGAGCGCGCGGCGACCTTTGATCCCGAGATCACTCTGAGTCTCGAGAACGAGCACGATCTATTTGACGACACCCCCAACGCCTGCGCCGAGTTCCTGGCGCTGGACGGCGCACCGGTCCGCATGTGCTTCGATCCGGGGAACTTCGTACGCGCCGGCGTGCGTCCGTTCGACGAGGCGTGGCCCGTGCTCGGCGCGGCGACGCGCATGATCCACGTGAAGGACTTCGACACGGCCATTGCCGACTGGGCGCCCGCAGGGGCCGGCGACGGTCAACTGGCTGACGTGCTGGGCGCGGCCGATCCCGAGACCGTGGCCTACCTGTCGGTCGAGCCCCACCTGGCGGGCACCGAGGCGGGTCGTGGTCGCGATCGTGCGTATCTGTGGCGCGACGCGCACGCCGCGCTGATGCGGATTCTCGAATCCCAGTGAGCCTGGCGCCCTACGTGGCCTGGGTGCGGGTGTCGCCGTCGCCGGGACGCAACGAGGAGATGTCGAGTCTCAACCTGATCGAAGGTCTGGGCATCGAAGGCGACCGCCACGCTCGACCCGAGAAACGAAACCAAGTCCTGGTTATGGACATTGAGACGCTGGACGAGCTGCACCTGCGGGCTGGCGACATTCGCGAGAACATCGCGACCCGCGGTGTGGAGGTTGCAAAGCTGGCAGAAGGCGACAGGCTCCGGGTGGGCGTGGATGCCGAGTTGCTGATTTCGCATCCCTGTGCGCCATGCCACAAGATGGATGCCCTGCGGCCGGGTCTCCAGGAGGAATTGCGAGGCCGCCGCGGCATGCTGGCCGTCGTTGCGCGGGGCGGCGTGGTGCTTCAAGGCGACGTCGTCCACGTGATCCGCAGACAGAGCTGAATCAGGCCCGCGACCGCCTAGTCTTCCTGGATTGAGACCTCTCGCCCACTCTGGTCTGACTCATACGCCGCTTCAACCCAACGGTGGGTGCGCAAAGCGTCGTGCCAATCAGGCGTGTAGTCGCTGCCGGTAGCGACACTGCGCACGAACCCGCGGAGCTGAACTTCAAACGGATCGACGGCGGTCGTTGGGACGGCGTCCCACCCGTCCAGCGGGTCCCCTTGCTCGGCAGCCGGATCGTAGGAGAACAGCGGACCGTCGCCGCGCTGCACCCAACATCGGTTCGCCGTCACCAGCAGTCCCCCGCGGCTGCAGTCAATCTCGATGGTCGGTACGTCTTCATGGCGGCGGCGCACCCAGCTCGAAAAAACCTGCCCGATGGCGCCATTCTCAAACCGCAGGTTGACCGCGCAAGAATCCTCAACGTCGCTGTGGAACGGGCCGGTGGCGGGGTCCTCGCGCTCGGTGATGCCCCCAAACGTCAGGCAGTGCGTACTGGCCACCGGTCCAACCAGCCAGCCGAGCAAGTCGTAGAAGTGGGCCATCATGTCGTGCACCACGCCGCCGGCTGACTCTTCGCGCTTGAAGAACCAGGGCGGCCGGTTGGAAACCAGCGGCGGCACGTAGTAGCCGAAGACCACGCGCGCGTGAAAAACGTCGCCGAGGTCGCCCGATTCCAATATCACCTTGGCCGCCTGCGGTCCGCCTTGGAACCGCATGTTCTGGATGATCCCGTGCCGCACACCGGCCGCCGTAGCGGCGGCGAGAAGCTCTTCGGACTCTTCCAGCGTGGCGCCAAGGGGCTTGTCCGTGAACACGTGCTTGCCATCGCCGATGGCCTGCATCAGCGGGTCGTAGTGCAGCCGATTCACGAGGCAATTGTCGACCACATCCACGTCGTAGCGTGCAATCGAGCCTTCCAGATGGTCGCTGGAGAAGCCGGCACTGTAAGCGTGGAAGATCTCGCGCAGCCGCTCCGGCGTACGGCCGTAGATGCCGAGGATCACGGGCATCGGCTCGCCGTCGATGAGCTCGGGCTGCGCGCGAATTTTGGCAAGCGCGGCCGCGTGACGGTGCGCCATACGGCCGGTCCCAAGGACGAGGAATGTGATGGGGTTGGCGGGCACGGGCGGTCTCAGGAGCGACGGTGGGCGAAGTCTATACGAGGGTGGGCCGTGAACTTTGGCGTCCGTCGGAGCAGACGCCCGACGCGAATATGCGCGGTGCCAGCGGTTAGCGCCAACCACCGACTGGTTTCCTGGAATCCGCTCGGATAGCCTTTCCTGTCAGGCGCGCCCGGGGACGGCCAATGTTCTCGACCGGAGGCAACGGTGGCCTGACGCCCTTTCTGAGCACCTGGCGGGACCCGGTGCAATGAGCGCGGATTCGAAACCCGCCGAATCGCGGCCCACGGGCTGGTTCTTCACGCGCATCAGCCTGTTCTGGGTTGGCCTCTCGTTCATGTGGGGGGCCGTGAACATTCAGGTCCTCCCATCGGTCGTGCCCGACATGGTGGGCTCCGATCTGCAGGGCACGGCCATCGGCGCCATCGTCTTTGTGGGTCTCGCCATCGCGATCGTGGTGCAACCGCTTGCGGGTGCGGTGAGCGACCGCGCCCGATTCCGGGTGGGACGCCGTCGACCCTTCATGCTCGCGGGCGTGCTCTTCGTCATTCCGTTCCTGGTGGTCATCGGGCTCACGCCCTACTACTGGCTGCTGTTTCTGGCGGTTGTTGGGATACAGGTCGGCGGGAACATTGCGCACGGTCCCTACCAGGGCGTGATTCCGGACCAGGTCCCGCCGCCCGCTCGCGGGCGCGCATCGGGGTTCTTCGGCATTGCCAATCTCCTAGGCACGATCCTGGGCGCCGCCGTTGCCGGCCGATTCCTGGCGGAAGGCCAGGTGCTCCTGGCCCTGCTGTCGATCGCGATTGTGCTGGTCGCGATGTCCTTGATGACGTGGGTCTTCGTGCGGGAGGCGCCTCCGCCCCCCCCGGTCGCCTATGGGCCGGTGTGGACCGAGGTTCGCCGCCGGGTCCGCGAATTGCGGGGCAAGCAGGCCTTTGTATGGCTGATGGGCTCGCGGCTCCTGTTCTTCATGGGCTTGCAGTCGATGGACAACTTTCTTCAGCTGTTCATTGGTCAGGGTCTCGGGGAAGAAAGCCCGGAGGACAAGACCACGATCGTTCTGGGCACCGTGTTGATCCTGGCCGTGCTTACGAGCGTGCCGGCGGGTTGGGCATCCGACCGCTTCGGTCGGCTGCGACTCGTGGCGACAGGCACCTGCCTGGGCTTGGCGTCGGCCGTCCTCCTGGTATTCGCACAGGACTTTGTCCAGGTCGTCGCTTTTGCGAGCCTGCTCGGGATTGGGCTGGGGCTGTTCACGGCTGCGGACTGGGCCGCGGCGATCGATCTGGTTCCCGATGCGCGCGCGGCGGGCCTCTACATGGGATTGACGAACGTGGCGACCGCCGGGGGGGACGCCTTGGCCACACTGTCCGCGGGCGTCGCGCTCGACGTGGTGAACCAACTCGCGCCTGGCTATGGATTTCGCACGGTCTTTGCCCTCATGGGGCTCTACTTCCTGCTGAGCGTGGTCGTGCTGTTCAAGGTCCGCGCGCACGCGCACGCCGCCCCGGATTCCCGGGTGCTCGCGCCGGAAGCTCGAAGCCTCAGCAAGCAGTCGGAGCCTGACCGCAACGCCACGTAAGCCGGCGGCGGTAGGTCTCACGTTGGTCTCTGCGGAGGGCAAGCGACTTCGCGGTATGCACGAATGAGGGATGTTAGGCATAATCTCGCGATGCGGCCCCGTCTCGCGTGCGGGCGGGGCCGGTTACGTCCAAGCCAGCACAGCCCAAACGCGAATGGGTCGAACTGGAGGCAGTCCGGAATGCAGACAGTCGTTTTCTATCTCGTGATCGGGGTCTCGTTCGGAGGCCTCATCATTGGACTCCTCTACTGGGTCTATTCCCTCATCCGCGGCTCGGCTGACGACAGCTAGACATAACTGGTACATCACGTCCGGGTGGAGACGCCCGACATGGTGTTGCCGGTTTCAGCGGTCACACGGCGGCTCGCTTAGAGCGTGCGCGCCGCGAAGCGGCGCTGGCGCTTAACTTGCGGCTGTTAGCTGAAGCGGTTCGATCAGCGGTACGGATCGAGCCGCATGGGGATGCCCGAGGCGGCCATGAACTCTTTTGCTTCGCGCACGCTGTAGACCCCGAAGTGAAAGATCGACGCCGCCAGCACCGCATGCGCGTGCCCCCGGGTGACCGCGTCCCGCAGGTGCTCCAGCGATCCCGCCCCACCCGAGGCGATCACTGGGATTGAGACGACGTCGGTAACGGCGCGCAGGAACTCCACGTCGTAGCCCTCGCGCGTGCCGTCGGCGTCGATGCTGTTGAGCACGATCTCGCCGGCGCCCAGTTCCTGTCCGCGCTGCGCGGTCTCCACGGCTTCCAGGTTTGTGCGCACGCGTCCGCCGTTCAGATAGATGGTCCAACGCGGCGGGTCGCTGCCTGGATCGCGCAGGGCGTCGATCGACAGCACAACGCACTGTGATCCGAACCGATCGGCGCAGGCGCGAATCAGGTCAGGGTCGCGATGGGCCGCACTGTTTATCGAGACCTTCTCGGCGCCGCTACGCAACATCAGGTGCATGTCATCGATCGTGCGCACGCCGCCGCCGACCGATAGAGGGATAAACACCTGCGACGCCACGCGCTCGACCAGGTCCACCATGATGTTGCGGCCTTCGGCCGAGGCCGTGATGTCGTAAAAAACGAGCTCGTCGGCGCCTTCGCGGTCGTAACGTGCCGCCAGATCAACCGGATCGCCGGCGTCCACGTCGGCCGAGAAGCGCACGCCGCGGACGTTGCGGCCGTTCTTAACGTCGAGGCAGGGGATCACACGGCGCGTGAGCATCGGCTATCCCCGGGCCGCGCGCCGGGCGTCGGCCAGGGTGACTGCTCCTGTGTACAGCGCGCGCCCAATGATCACTCCGGCGGCTCCAAGTTCGGCTAGCTGTGCCACGTCGTCCCGGCTATGCACGCCGCCGGAGGCAATGACGTCCAACTGGCGGCCGTGGCGCTGAACGAGGTCGGCCGTCCCCTCAAAGTCCGGTTGGGCCAGCATGCCATCGCGCTTGACATCGTGTACACCAGCGCTGCGGTGCCGGCGTCTGCCGCCCTGGAGGCCAGGTCAGCCGCCGTCAGCGTGCTGTCCTCGGCCCAGGCTTCGATTGCGACTTGCCCATTGCGGGCATCAACACCAACGGCAATCTGGCCGGGGTAGGCGGCCACGGCCGTGCGCACCAGGGCCGGATCGCGCACGGCGGCGGTGCCGATCACGGCGCGGGCGGCGCCGGCGTCCAGCACCTCACGGACCGCTTGCAAGTTCCGGATTCCGCCGCCGACCTGCACGGGAAGCGAACCGGCGAGGTCAATGATTTCGATCACGAGCGCGGTGTGTGTGGGCATGGCGCTGCGCGCGGCGTCCATGTCCACGATGTGAATCCAGTCCGTTCCGGCATCCAGGAAATAGCGGGCTGCTTCGCGCGGATCCTCGTAGTAGACCGTTTCGCGGGCGAAGTCGCCCTGGATGAGGTTCACGCACTTGCCTCCGCGAATGTCGATGGCCGCGTAGATGTCCATTCGTCAGTCAAACTCCGGCGCGGGCGTCTGGCCGGCCAGGCGGATAAAGTTGGCGTAGATTCGCAAACCCACGAGCCCGCTCTTTTCGGGGTGGAACTGGGTCGCGTAGAGATGGTCGCGACGCACCACGCTCGTGAAGTCCAGCCCATAGTCCGTGGTCGCCGACACGCAGGCCGGGTCCCCAGGTCGTGCGTAGTACGAGTGCACGAAATAGAAGTTGGCGTCCTGCGGCACGCCCGCGAACAGCGGCGAGCTCTGCGCCTGGCGCACCTGGTTCCAGCCCATGTGCGGGACTTCCAGTCCCGGTGGGAAGCGCACCACGTCACCCGGCAGCACACCCAGGCAGGGCGTTTCATTGTCCTCTTCGCTGCGGTCGAACAAGACTTGGAGGCCCATGCAAATGCCCAGGTAGGGCACGCCTCGCGCGATGGCCGCCACCACCGGGTCGTCCACGCGTGCGTTACGCAGCCCCCGCATGGTGTCCGCCGCGGCGCCCACACCGGGCAGGACGACCGCGTCGGCCATGGCCACGGCGGCCGGGTCGTCGGTGACGGCGAAGGTTGCACCCACGCGGTTCAGCGCCCGCGCCACGCTGTGGATGTTTCCGGCGCCGTAGTCGACAACCGCGATCATGCGCCGTCCGCCAGCACTGCCTGAACGCGCGTCACGGCCTCGGTGCGAGGGACTTCCCGCTGGGCGGCGCCGTTCAGCGGTTTCAACGTCACGACGCCGCGCTCCAGTTCGCGGGCGCCGATCAGCACGGCAGCCCGTGCCCCGGCCCGGCTTGCGCGCCGCAGGTGCGAGCGCGGGCTGGCCGCCCGGAACCCCGACTCGACCGAAGCGCCGGTCTGCCGTAGCTGGCGGGCCAAGCGCATCGCGTCAGTCAGCGCGCCGTCGGCCAGCGGCGCGATGTACACGTCCGTTACCGGAACATTGGTGGGGGTCTTACCGCGGCGCTCCAAGTTGAGCAGCACGCGCTCGATGCCGCTGCCAAAGCCAACCCCCGGCACATGGTTGGCGCCGATCAGTTCAGCCAGATAGTCGTAGCGCCCTCCACCGCCCACCGTGCTCTGCGAACCGGCGTCGGGAGGAATGAACTCGAAAACGGTGCGGTTGTAGTAGTCGAAACCGCGCACGAGGCGGTGATTGATTGTGAACGGGATGTCGAGCGCATCCAGGAGGTCCCGAAGCTCCGCAAAGTGGGTGCTCGCCGGTTCGCCCAGATAGTCCAACGAGTGCGGTGCGCCCTCGCAAAGCTCGGCGACCACTGGGTGCTTGGAATCGAGTATGCGCAGCGGGTTGGTTGTCAGCCGCTCCCGGCTTTCGGAGTCCAGGCGGTCGGAAACGGGTGTGAAGTAGTCCACCAGCGCCTGCCGATACGCGGGCCGGGTGTCGGGGTCGCCCAGCGAGTTCAGTTCCAGCCGTAGGTCATCGATGCCGAGCGCGTGATACGTGGACCTGAGCAAGTCGATCACCTCTGCATCAACGGCCGGGCTGGGGTCGCCCAGGGCCTCGGCGCCAATCTGGTGGTGTTCCCGATAGCGTCCGGCCTGCGGACGGTCGTAACGGAAGATCGAGGCGATGTAGTAGAGCTTCACGGGCTGCGGCAGGTTGTGCAGACCGTTCTGAACGTAGGCGCGCACGACAGGGGCGGTTCCCTCAGGCCGCAGCGTCAGTGAGTCACCGCCGCGATCCTGGAAGCTGTACATCTCTTTCTTTGCAAGGTCTGTGGCGTCACCGGTCGTACGAGCGAACAGTTCGGTTCGCTCGATGGTTGGCGTGCTGATCGGCGCAAAGCCGCGCAGTTCGCACTGACGTTGAAACGTCTCAGCCACCGTTCGCCAGGCCGGCGCCACGTTCGGAAGTCGGTCGGCGGTGCCACGCGGACGTTGGATCATGTGATGGCGTCCAGACGATTGACCGCCGCCAGCACGGCTGATGGGTCTTCGGTCGTCACGGCGATTCGTTTGTCACGAGCGCGTGCTCCTCGCTCGATGCTGATGTCGCGTCGGCGCAGACCGAGGGCCTCCGCCAGTAGGTCGATTAGCGCGCGATTGGCGCGGCCTTCAGTGGGCGGCGCGGTGATCCGAGCTGTCAGCGACCCGTCAGCCCGTCGGCGCAGGGCGGTGGATCGTGCGCGGGGAGTGGCTCGAACACGCAAATGGATGGTGGTCGGCATGGGGCGGGTCAGTCACGGCACAACTGCTCACCCGAGCGCGAGCGAACGCACAAGGCTCCATAGCACTTGAATGACCAGGATTGCGATGAGCGGCGAGAGGTCGATCATCCAGGACTGGGGCAGCGCTCGGCGGATCGGACCCAGAATCGGCTCCGTCACGTCAATCAACAGCCGCATCACGGGGTGCGACGGGTCGCGCACGAACCACGAAAGGATCGCGCGGCCGATGATGGCGAAAACCACGATCGTCACCAGCCAGTTGAGGAGTCCGACAAGTCCAGTGAGCACGGTGAATCAGGGACCTGGAGCCAGGGAACGCGCCCCAAAGATAGCGCGTCCGACCCGCACGATCGTGGCCCCCTCGACGAGCGCCGGGTCCAGGTCGTCCGTCATACCCATCGAAAGGTCGACAATTGGCTGGTTGGGCAGGGCGACTTGCAACGCATCGCGCAGTTCCCGCAACCGGCGAAAGCAGGCGCGACTGGCCGCGGGCGTGGCGTCAAACGGACCGATTGTCATGAGGCCCCGCAGTGTCAGTCCGGTCTCCCGGTCGAGCACAAACGCGAGCCGGGACAACCCCGCAGGCTCGATACCGCCCTGCGTTTGCATCCCGGTGAGGTTGACCTGGATCAGTACGTCACAGGGTCGATCGTCGCGAACCGCCTCCAGGCGGCGCGCCAAGCGCTCCGAATCCAGGGAGTGGATCAGGGAGAAGAGCTGAATGGCGGCGCGGGCCTTGTTGCGTTGCAGATGGCCGACCAGATGCCAGCGCCCGCCGCCGGCCTGGGGGATCTTGACCTGCGCTTCCTGCACCCGGTTCTCGCCCAGGTCCGTCAGCCCCGCGGCCAGGCCGTGCCGAACGGTTGCGGCGTCGAAAGTCTTGGAGACGGCCACGAGCGTCACAGTCTCGGGTGAGCGGCCGACCTCGCGGCAGACCATCGCGATGCGCGCCCGCATCCCCTGCACCCGAGCGGCAATCCCGGAGGCGTCGGCGGCCTGTGTCATGGGCTTGTCTGGAAGCGGTTCAGCGGCCTTCCGAGCGGCGACGCAGGAATGCCGGAATCTCGATCTCGCTGGACTCGCGCGCCCGGCTGGAGAAGTCTAGTTCACGGACGACCGGGCTGCTGGAGACTCGCGAACTGCGCCGCCGCGGCGCGCGCGCCTCGGCGGCGCCGGTCTGGAATCCAGTTGCGATGACTGTGACCTGCAAGCGGCCTTCCATAGCTTCGTCGATCACCGTTCCGAAGATGATGTTGGCGTTCGGCTCCGCGGCCTTGGCCACGATGTCCGCGGCTTCGTTCACTTCATGCAGCGTCATGTCCGGGCCGCCGGTGAAGTTCAGCAACACGCCGCGCGCGCCGTCCACCGAGACGTTGAGCAGCGGGCTGTTTAGGGCTTGCTGCATGGCATCCGTGGCTCGGTCTTCGCCCTGAGCTTCACCGATTGCCATCAAGGCGCTGCCGGATTCGGTCATGACCGCACGCACGTCGTTGAAGTCGAGGTTGATCAAGCCTGGTTGGGTGATCAGGTCTGACACGCCCTGGATAGCCTGGCGCAACACGTCGTCGGCCAGGGCAAAGGCCTCGCTCATGGACATCTTGGGGTCGGCCACGGCCAGCAACTGCTGGTTCGGGATCATCACCAGCGTGTCCACGCGTTCCTGAAGGCTGCGAAGGCCTTCCTCGGCGTAGCGGGCGCGAGTGCTGCCTTCGAAGTCAAAGGGCCGGGTCACGACGCCGACCGTCAACGCTCCCGTTTCCCGCGCGAGGTCCGCCACGACCGGCGCGCCGCCGGTACCGGTGCCGCCGCCCATGCCGGCGGCGATAAAGACCATGTCCGCGCCTTCCATGGCTTCGCGGATTTCATCCAGCGACTCCTCAGCCGCCTTCTGCCCCAGCGAGGGCTGGCCGCCGGAGCCCAAGCCGCGCGTTGCTTTGTCGCCAACGCGGATGCGCGTGGGTGCGTTGGAGCGTACGAGTGCCTGGGCGTCTGTATTAATCGCGATGAAGTCAACGCCCTGCACGTTTTCGTCGATCATGCGGTCGACGGCGTTGCTTCCGCCGCCACCGATCCCTACGACCTTCAGATCGGCCAGGGAGTCGCCGCCCATGGCCTGTCGCGGCTCGCGCTCCGTCGCGCCGGGCCGCGCTTCGCGATCCGTCCTCGTCAGCCGCGTGATTCGACTTCCACCGCGGCCATCATTCTCGGCCATGACCACTCACCCTTTCGAGGCGCGCCAGCACAGGACGGCCAGACCGCTCACGATGCAACGCCACAACGGTAACGCCATTATGCCGAAGCGCAATCATGTCAGGACGCCATTCAATGGACCGTTGGTGAGACGACCGAGCGCATCCATCCGCCCAGGCGGCCCAGGACGCCTTCGCGTCTGCGGCTAGCGGCAGTGACCCAGCCATCCGCTTCCTCGGCCGCCGCGGCCGTGAGCAGCAGTCCGATCCCGGTGCTGAATTCGGGCGCACGGAGGTTTTCGCCCAGGCCCCAGAGCGCCCGCGGGTGTCCCATTGTGACCGGCATGTCCAGGATCTCGCTGGCCAGATCGGGGAGGCCGGCCATGCGCGAACCACCTCCCGTGAGCACCGCCCCTGCCGGGAGAATGTCGTAGTAGCCGCTGCGTGTGATCTCATCGAGCACCAATTGCAGCAACTCCTCGACTCGGGCGGTGACGACCTCGGCCAGATCGCGCCGCCGCACGGCCACGGGCGCGCCATGGTCGAAGCCCGGAACCGTGACGGTTGTGTCATCGTCCTCGGCTAGCGGGCCCACGCTTCCATGCTCGGTTTTCAAGGCCTCGGCGACCTTGGTTGGCAGCCGCAAGCCACGGCCGATATCGGCCGTGACCAGCGCGCCGCCGAGCGGGATGACGGCGATGTGCCAGCAGGCATCGTCTACGAAGAGGGCAACGTCGGTGGTCCCGCCGCCGATGTCAATCAGCACAACTCCCTCACGCCGCTGCTCCGGCGTGAGGCAGGCACGCGCCGAAGCCAGCGGCTGCAGCACCCGACCTTGCGTTGACAAGCCGGCCTGGTCCACGCAGTGCTCCAAGTTCGCCATTGCGTTGGTGGCGCCAGTAATCACGTGAGCTTCAACGGAAAGCCGGCGCGCGGTCAGACCGCGTGGATCCAGTACATCGGTGAGGTGATCGGTTGCGAAGGTCCTGGGGATGACGGCCACGACCTCCCGGTCTTCGGCCAGATTCAACATGGTTGCGCCGCGAACCACGGCCCCAACATGGCGCTCGCGAACCTCGCGCTCGTCGGAGGGCAGCTGAACTTCCTCGTGTTGGCTGTGCGATTGCAGGTGGCCGCCGGCTATCCCGGTCACGACCTGCGAGGCTCGCACCTGCGCCGCCTTCTCGGCTCGGTGAATTGCTTCGTCGATGGCTTTGACCGTCAGCACGACGTCAACGACCTGGCCGCCCTTGAGTCCATAGGACGGAGCAGTACCCACGCCGAGAATATGCAGTTGCGCGCCGCGGTAGTCCTGCCCAATCACGGCGCAGGTCTTGGTGGTGCCAACGTCCAGCCCGACGAAGGTTCGGTTGCGGCTCATGCCCCTGACTTCCGAGCTGTATCGTGCCCCAGAAGCAACAGTTTACATAACACGATTAAGGCGCCTGCGGATCGAGTGATGTGGTGAGCGCCGGGGCGTCAACCGTGCGGTACGTGGGTCGCTCGATTGGTCGCAGGTCGACGCTGGCAATGCGCTCGCCCAGCCGGTTCGCCTGCTCGAGCACGGCGTGCAAGGCGACGAGCTTTGCGTCGAGGTGCGAGGTGTCGCCAAAGTCAAGCTCCCGCCCGGCGTGGTCAACGACGATCAGCCTGCCGACCGAGTAACGAATGCGGCTGGGAATTACCCGCAGCAGCGGAAGGTTGCTCTGCAGCTGATGGGCCGCATACAGCGCTCCCACGTTGACCTGGTCTCCCGGCGTCAAACTGTGAGGCGACTCATCCTCGATCGTGAGCGGTACGTCCGGCTCAAATTGCTCCGCCAGGACCTCGCCGGACGCATTAACAAGGAAGCTTTGTCCGTTGACAACCCAGTTCGCGACCGGCGCCTCATAGGCGACGGTGACTGTGGCCCGTCCGCCAATCCCGACTTGCACCAGCGCGTCGGCTACCCCCGGCAACTCCGCGATTTGCTGCTGCAGCGCCGTGGTGTCGATACGAAACACGTTCTCTCCCACCAGGGGGAGCGCCGCAGCCTCGATGCTGGCTGGATCCACCGCCGGAGGGGGCGACGAATCGGCCCGATGGACGGTGACGTCTCGTACGTTAAACACCGGCGAACTAAGCAACCAGATGAGGACACCGGCCGCGAACGCCGCAATCACCAATGACACCACCTTGGTAAACAGGCTGGCGCGTAGGTCAGTCATGAGAACAACGCCTGCGCGTGGCTGTTCCAGCGGCCCAGCAGGCGAACTTCAGGTGTCAGGCGCACGCCCGTGGCCTCGGCTACCCGTTCGCGCACGACAATGGCGAGGTCCAGGACTTCCCGGGCCGTACTGCCCGGTTTGGCCGAGAGAAAGTTGGCGTGGAGTGGCGATACAAAGGCCCCGCCAAGTTTCTGACCTTTCAGCCCGGTGGTCTCAATCAAGCGCCCCGCGTAGTCGCCGTCAGGATTCATAAAGAACGACCCGGCGTTCTGTCCCTGCGGCTGTGTGGCGCGTCGCCGCCGGGCCAGCGTCAGCAACTCGCGGCGGAGCACGGCTGGATCTTCCGGTTCGACTCGAAACGTGGCTGCCAGCACGACCGGACTGGTTTCATCGTCGTGGAGGTTGCTTCGCCGATACCCGAAGTCGAACTCGCGTGCCAGGACTTCGCGTTCCAGGCTGGGTCGCCAGACCAAGGCCGCTTCCAGCACAGCGGCGACGTCCAACCCGAACGCACCCGCGTTGCCGTACACGGCGCCGCCAACGGTGCCGGGGACTCCGATGGCAAAGGACAGGCCACCTAGACCCAGGCGAGCGCAGCGCCCCGCCATGCGCGCCATGCTGTGGCCGGAAGCTACCCGCACGCGTGCGCCAGCGCCGTGCGGCGCGAAGTCCATGCAGCGGTTGTAGATCACCAGGCCTTCGATGCCTGCGTCGGCCACCAGCGTGTTCGTGCCGTGCCCCATGACTACTCGTGGAACGCCCAGCCGGTCGGCTGTCTGCAGGGCCAGACGCAGCGCGTCCAGGCTGCGCACTTCAACCCAGTATTCGGCCGGTCCCCCAACGCCGAACGACGTGTGTCGAGCCATCGGCTCCTGGGCACGAACCCGGAGCCTGGAGGGGAACTGCGCCGTGATGGTCATGCGCCCGTGCCCTGCGTGATGCTCGTTGTCAGGCGGTCGGCCAGCGGAGTCACGGACTCGGGACCCATTACCAGAATCAGGTCGCCCTCGGTAACCGTTGCCAGCACGTGGTCTGCTATTGCATCGAAGCTGGGCAGTGCCATTGCGTTGGGGTGCCGCACGGCGGCGGCCAGGTCTGTCGAACTGATTCCGCTCGGCGCCTCACGCCCCGGCGGTGAGTAGATTTCCGCCAGCAGCAGCTGATCGGCGTCGCCAAACGCGTCCAGGAAGTCTTCGAAGAGATCGCGTGTGCGCGACTGGAGCAACGGCTGGTAGATCGCGAGCACCCGGTTCGGCTTTAGTTCGCGCACGGCTTGAAGGCTGGCTCGTACCGCGGTTGGGTGGTGCGCGTAGTCCTCGAAGAGGGAAACGCCATGCGCGTTCGCGCGTAGTTGCAGGCGGCGTTCGGCGCCGCTGTAGCTTTCCAATGCTCGCGCGGCTTCGGTCGCATCAACCCCCGCCAGCGTCGCGGCCACCAACGCCGCCAGCGCGTTCAAGGCGTTGTGGCGTCCCGGCATCGGTAGGTTGAGCACCAGGTGCCCGCGAGGGCTCGATATGTCGAGCGTTGGGCCGGAAATGCCTGCGCTGTAGTGCTCGATTCGCCAGTCGCCGCCCGGACCAAACCAAATCAAGTCATTGGCGTGCCGCTCGGCCACGTTCCGCAACAGCGGCACGTCGCGTCGAGCGACGAGTGTGGCGTTGGTGGGCAATTGGTCGACGAACTGCTCGAACGCCGCAACCATGCGAGCGACGCTGCCGAAGTGGTCCAGATGGTCCGGTTCCAGATGCGTCAACACGGCCACACGGGGCCGGTAGGCCAGGAACGCGTCGTCGAACTCGTCGGCTTCCAGCACCATCCAGGCTCCGGCGCCGATCCGCCCATTCACGCCGCCCAGCGATGGAATATCGGCGCCGATAAGAAATGAGGGCGCTAGACCGGCGCCGTGCAAGATGGTCGCAGTCAGTGCTGACGTCGTGGTCTTGCCATGTGTGCCGGCAATGGCGATCCCGCGGCGGGTATTGAACAGGGCCGCTACGGCTTCCGCGCGGGTACCAACCGGTGTGCCGGCGGTACGGGCGGCTGCCAGCTCAGGGTTGTCCGACGGTATGGCCGATGAGTGAATCACAATGTCGGCGCCCGCGATGTGGGCGGCGTTGTGGCCCCGTGCGATACGTGCCCCGCGGCTTTGCAGGCGGTCCGCCTGGGGCGAACGTTTGAGATCGCTGCCGGTTACGGTCTTGCCGAGGTCGAGCAGAGCCGCGCCGATGGCGCTCATGCCCTTGCCCCCAATGCCCACGATGTGGACGTGTCGGAGCGAGGGGTCGGTGACCTGCGGCGACATCATGCGTCGGCCGTCATGGGCTGGCCCGCTAGGCGCAGGCCTATCTGCGCTATCTGGGCCGCCGCGTGCGGCCGCCCGCGCGACCGCGAGGCGGCGCCGATGGCGCGCAAGCGTTCGGGATCGTCCAGCAGTTTCAGCAGGTCGTCCACCAGGCGCCCGGACGCCAGGGCGGACTCTGGAAGCACCAGGGCCGCACCAGCCGCAGCCATGGCCTCGGCGGTTGCAATCTGATGCCCCGCGCCGAAAGTGCCGGGGATGAGCACGGCGGCGGTTCCCACAGCGCTCAACTCCGCAACCGACGTCGCGCCTGCGCGACTCACCACAATGTCCGCCGCAGCCAGCAGGTCAGCAAAACCGCGTTGGATGAAGTCGTGCAGGTGGTACCGCGATCGCAGCGCTTCGGGCAGACGGTCGCGTTCGGCCGTGAGGGGTTGATAGTCGCGTTGCCCGCTCACATGCACTACGTGGGCCTTCTCGAGCAGGCGCTCCAGATCCGCACGCAGAGCCTCGTTGATTGCGTGTGAACCCTGGCTGCCTCCCATCACGACGATCAGGGTGTGATCGCTGGGTACCCCGACCGCCGCGCGACCGGCTGCCACATCGGGCGCGGCGAACGAGCCCCGAACCGGATACCCGGCCAGTTCGACCGGGGCGCGCCAAATCTGACTGCGCGCTTCCTCGAAGGCAGTGGTCGCCACCGAAGTTAGCGGGGCCATCACGCGGGTAGCCCACCCCAACGCCGCGTCGCCAGAGAAGATCACGGACGGAATGCGGCGCAACCAGCTCACCAGCAGCACGGGCGCGCTGACGTAGCCGCCGCTGGCGATCACTGCGTCTGGGCGCCGCTTGCTGAAGTCGCGCCAAATGGACAGGAGCGACCGAATGAGCAGCCAAGCCCGCCACGGCAGCTGCCACCAGGCGACACCCACGATGCCGCGGGCCGGCAAGGAGAGAACTTCGAGGTCAACACCGCGGTAGAGCAGCCGATCCAGTTCACGGGATCCGCACACGGCGGTGAGATCGGCCGCCGACCCCGTCAGCGTGGCGAGTTGCCGAGCGACGGCGATCGTCGGAAAGATGTGGCCGGCGGTGCCGCCGCCGACGAGTACAAGCCTCATGGGCTTCGCCCGAGGTCGGATTGTCGGGCGATGTTGATGAGAATGCCCATCATGATCATCGAGGCGAGAAGCGATGAGCCGCCGCGGCTGATGAAGGGCAACGTGATGCCCGTTACGGGTATCAGACCCGTCACAACCGCCATGTTGACGAACGCCTGAAAGCACAGTTGCGTCACGATGCCAATGGCCAGCATTCGGCCAAACACGTCGTCGGTGGCGGCGGCGATCTGAATCCCGCGCACGAACAGCGCAAGGAATAGCACCAACACCAATCCTGTTCCGACCAGGCCGAATTCCTCGCCGAGAACCGCAAAGACCGCGTCTGAGTCCGGGATTGGCAGCCGAAACTTCTGCGTGCCCAAGCCAAGCCCGCGACCAGTGATGCCACCCGAACCCATGGCAATCTGGGCCTGCGCCGCCTGATAGCCGGTTCGGTTGATGTCCGGGTCGCCGCTGAGAAACGTCAGGAGGCGTTCGCGCTGATAGGCATTCTGGGTCAGCGAGACGAGCGCGACGGGCACCAGCGCAGCAAAACCGAGCAGCAGGTGCCACACGCGGGCGCCGGCAGCGAAAATCATCACGAAACCCACAAACGCAATGGTGATGGCTGCGCCCAAGTCCGGCTCGAGTACGATCGGAACCACCACCAAAGCGACGACGCCACCCAGATAGATGATGGACACCCGCAGGTCGCGGATTCGTCCACCGTAGTGATGGGCCAGCGCGGCCAGCATCACCACCATGGCAATCTTTGCGAACTCGCTCGGCTGTACTGTGAGTTCGGCCACGCGAAACCACCGGCGTGCCGCAAAGAGACTGGTGGCGTCTTCAACGAAGAGGACGGCCACAAGGGCGATCAAGACACCCAGGAAGGCCACCGGCGCAATCCGCGCATAGCGTCGGTAGTTCACCGCGCTAAGCGCCAGCGCCAGCGCTACGCCCACTCCTGCCAGAACCATCTGCTGGACCGAGACGCGCTCGAAGATCGAATCTCCGCCCAAGACGACGGGTACGCGGGCGCTGGCTACGAGCACGACCCCGCCAAGCGGCAGGATGAACGTCAGCAGCAACAGGTACGGGTCTCGCGACGGCCAGCTTGGCAGCCGCCCGGCCAGCCAGTGGCCAGTGCTGGTGCTCATGCTCGGCCGGTACGCGGGGGAACGCGAAGGTGCGCGAATACCCGGCTCATCACCCGGGCGAAGGTGGGCGAGGCCACGTGAGCGCCAAAGAAGGCGGACTGCGGCCGTTCAATGACGATGAGGGCCAGAACGCCCGGCAGCTCGAGGGGGCCAAAGCCGACATAGGACGCGATGGACGTATCCTCGAGAAAGCGCCCGCTCGACGCGATTTCCGATGTCCCTGTCTTGCCAGCGGTCCGGTAGCCGGGGACACGTGCAAGGTTGTCCAGCACGCCCGATTCCGCCGCTTCCATCATTTTGATCAGGGTCTGGGCCGTTTCTCGAGAGAGCACCCTGCGAATTGGCTGCGACTCGATCGTCTCTCGGCGGCCGTCGGCGTGGGTGACCGCTCGCGCCACGTGCGGTCGCATCATCACGCCGTCGTTCGCAATTGCCCCAACCGCGGTCGCGAGCTGAAGTGGTGTGACGGAAATGCCCTGACCGAATGAATTGGAAGCCAGGTCGGGCAGGTACCAACCTTGATCTCCGCGTCGACGGACAATGCCGGGAACTTCGCCAGCCAAGTCGATGCCGGTGCGAGTACCGAAGCCGAAGCGATTGATGTATTCGTAGAATGTGTTGGCACCGATGGTGTCGGCAACGAAGATCGTTCCGGTATTGCTGGAATGCTGGAGCACGCTGACCATCGTCTGACTCGGGTACGTGCGCTCATCCCAGTTCTTGAACTCCTGCCCGAAGTAATTCACGGTTCCCGGAAGGTTGTGGATCGTCTCGGGCCGCACGGCGCCGACGTCGAGCCCGGCGGCCATCGTCACAAGCTTGAAGGTGCTGCCCGGCTCGTAAATCAGGCTGCACGCCCGGTTGGCGAACTCGGGGCCAAACTCGCGGTAGGAGTGAACGCGGCCAGGGTCGTAGGTTGGCCGGTTGGCGAGGCCTAGCAGTTCGCCGGTTCGCGGATTGGTGATCAGGATCGTGCCGGCCGTCGCCCCGAATTGCTCAAGTGCGGCCTCGAGTTCCTGCTCGGCGATGTGCTGGATCGTGCGATCGATCGATAGGGACACGTGCGCTCCATGGCGTGGCGGCTGGAGCGCGAAGCGGCCGATCGGAATACGGCGGCCGAGGCGGTCGATATCGGAGCTGACAAGCCCCGATTGCCCGCCCAGCACGTCGTTGTACCAGGCTTCAACGCCGGCTTGGCCCACGACATCGCCGGGACGGGCCGCACCTTCGCCAACAAACCCCAGCACGTGCGCGGCCAGCTCCTGGTTGGGGTAGACACGCACCCGATCAGGGTCCAGGCGTACTCCGGGCAATTGCCCTTCCTGGATCGCCTCGTCCACAGCCCTCGCCGGATCGCCAATCAGACCCCGCGCGACTTCCGCGTAGCGCAGCTTTGGATTGCCCAGACGTTCCGCCACACTGGCGGTGTCGAGGTCCAGCAGCCCGCTCAACCGGTCGGCGACCTCAAATGGGTCAGAGGACTCGTGGATGGCCAGAGGGTCAGCCACCACTCGCACCGCGCCGCGACTGATGGCCAAGACATCGTTGTCGCGATCCAAGATGCTGCCGCGCCGAGGGTTGATCTCGCTGCGAGTCAGCAGAGCGCTGGCGCCGCGCGCCGACAGTTCGGCGGACTGTTGGACGTGCCAGTCGAACAGACGCCAGCCCAGGACGCTGGCGGCCGCCACGGCGCCGCCGAGCATGACGACCAGGCGCCGCGAGGGGTCCGGTGGTTCGCCCCTGTCCGTCGAGGAGTGGCGGTTACTCCGCAAGCCGGGTAATTCGCGCACTGATCTCTCGAATCACAGCTTCCCACCAGGGCGGCTCAACGAGCGGTTGCGTTGGCGCGGCCCACAGCGGGAGGTCGAATGAGACACCAGGCGGCAGCGGTTGTGCCCGCGTAAACGCCGGCTTACGGGCTTGGCGCATGTTGAGCTCCGTGAACGCGACGCGCTGGACTCTGGACAAGTCGTTGCGCACGGCCAACTCGGCCAGGATTCGTTGCCGCTCCAGTTCAACCGTTTCGAGTTGGCGCTCCAGCCGCTGTATCTCTCCGCCCAGCCGTACCAGGGTCTGGGTCTGCTGGACCCACACCATGGCCAGCACAAATGCCGCGATGATGACCACCAGGACCAGCCGCGAAAGTGGAATGGCTGTCGGCAGCCAGCGCGTGACCCGAGCCGGCCAGACCGTGTCGCGCAGCAGTGGTTCCTGTAGGAGAGCCATCAGTTGCCGTTCGCCTTGGCAAACACACGCAGCCTGGCGCTGCGCGCGCGCGGGTTGCGCTGCGCTTCTATCCGGTCGGGCCGGATTGGACGACGGGTCAGGACGTCCCCGCGGCCCTCGCCCGCCCAGGCCCGAAACGTGTGCTTGACGATCCGATCCTCCAGGCTGTGGAAGGCGATCACCACCAGCCGCCCGCCCTTGCGCAGGGCACGGCGTGCTCCTGCCAACCCCTGGCCAAGCGTTTCGAGTTCTGCGTTCGTTGCGATGCGCAGGGCTTGGAACGTTCGCGTGGCGGGATGCAGGCGTCGGCGTCCTGGAAACGCCGCCGCAACGACCCGCGCCAGTTGGGTCGTGGTCTGGAGCGGGCGTCGGGCAACGATCCGTCGTGCGATCGCACGCGACCGCCACTCTTCGCCGTACTCGCGGAGCAGGTCCGCCAACTCGGATTCAGGGAGGCGGTTCACTAGCTGTGCGGCCGGCGCGCCGGCTGTGGCGTCAAACCGCATGTCCAGCGGTCCTTCCAGACGGAACGAAAAGCCGCGCTCCGCCGTCTCCAACTGGCGAGAGGACACGCCCAGGTCCAGCAGCACACCGGTCGCTTGCTGGAGGCCGACTGGCTCCGGCAGGTCCGCGTAGCTGGCGTGTGTCGGCTGGACGCGAACGTCGCTCCGAAAGCGCGTGGCCAGCCAGCGAACGGCGTCGGGGTCGAGATCGATTGCCAGAACCCGCGCGGCCCCGGCGTCCAGCAGGGCCTGCGTGTGGCCGCCTTGCCCAGCCGTTCCGTCGACAATCGCACCCGGCAAACACGGCTGCAGCGCGTCTACTACTTCTTCCACCAGCACCGGCTCGTGCCGACCGGACGCTGTTGTCATGGCAATCGGTGTGTGTGGGACGCGGGGGAGGCGCCGCGCCCCACACAGAACACCCTAAGGAGAGTGCGGTACGCCTCCGCGGGCGCGCCGCATGATGTCGGACGCATCGGCAGCGATGCGGACGTGACGCTTCTGCCAGGCCGTTGCGTCCCATAGCTCAATCACGTCACCCACGCCCATCACGACCACTTCCTTGGTCAGTGCCGCGTGGTCGCGTAGGTGGACGGGAATCGCAATCCGACCTTGCTTGTCGAACGTCACGTCCTCTGCGGATCCGAAGAGTTGTCGTTTGGTATCGCGGGCATCGGGGTTCAGCGGGTCCAGCCTGGCCAACTCGCGTTCCACGTCGCTCCACAGCGCCGCCGGATAGAACGTGAGACAGTTCTCGGCGCTGACGGTCAATGTGCCCCCCTCGGGAATCTGGGCGCGGAGCCGGCTGGGAAACGCAAGGCGCGCCTTGGCGTCCAGCTGGTGGACATAGGTCCCCTTGAAGCTGGCCATGCCCCGTGTTTCGGCCGAAGCCTACCCCTTTTCTCCCCACAAGAACCCACCAATCACCACAACAGTGGTCATTTGGCCTCAGAAGTGAAGCATACTCCCCACCTCGTGTCAATACCGCTACACCGGTCCCCACATAGGCTCTGCGGCGTACGGTCGGCGGCCTGGCGCGGGTAGCGTCTAGAACAGGTGCGGGCTGTCGGGCGACGTGCGGTCGAGCGCCCAGTTCGCCAGCCGGTCAGCCAGCACGTTCTCGGACCGGGCAACGTGGACGAAGCGCACCGGCACGCCGGTTGGGGCGGCCGCATGCACTTTGGCCGCCAATTCTCGTAGTCCCGCGTTCTTGATCTTCCAGGCCCCTGACAGCTGGCGCGCCGCCAACTCGCTGTCGAGGCGAAACTCGATGGTGCTGGGCCGGAGTTGCTCAACCAGCCGCATTCCGGCCAGCACGGCCCGGTATTCCGCCTGGTTGTTGGTCAGCACTCCCAGACGAACCGCGATGCGTCCGGCGATAGCGCCGTAGGCGTCGTAGATCACCACGCCAGCCGCGGCTTCGCCGGGGTTGCCGCGGCTGGCGCCGTCGCAATGGACGCGGTATTGCATGCGCGTGTAGAGACCGGTCGTGCGGGGGAAGGACAATGCATGGTACTGACGGAACTGCCAATGACAGGGGACTTAGCTGCCCGACCGGCCGCTCGAACCGGTAGTCGTACCGCCGGGTGAAGCGCCTGAGCTGCTGCGAGATCCGCTGCGGCGTTTCGACGCCGAGCTAGCCGCCGGCGTGCACTGGTATCCGGCGGCGCTGCGCGCGTGCGGTCAATGGCGACTGGCGACCGAGACATTCCAAGGGCGTCGTCTCACCTATCTCGTAGCGCGCGAAGCGCTGGACCTTGTGCTACTGATCGACCGAATTGCCAGCGCCCGGCGCGATGCCGTGCCGCGGGTGGAGCGAGACGAGCTGCGCTTTCATGGTCGGCCTCCCATTTACATCCCAGGCCATGCGTTTGCCGATGCTCTGGGAGAAGCCCGCTACAAGGCCTACCTCAACTACTTCTACGGAATCGATGTTGAGGAAGCGGTGGTGCACGCGGTTGAACTGGAGGCGGCCAAGGCCCACCCGATTGATCGCGCGTCCGCCGATGCCTACCTGCTGGTCTACGGCCAGACGCTCGAAGATTTGCTGGCTGCCTACCGAGCCGCGCGCGGACTGAGCCGGGACGAATGTGTCCGCTGGGATGTCTGGAAGGACTTCACCTACTGGCGGTTCCGGCTGCGGCTTCGTACCCAGATCCCGGCGCGCATGGCGAGCGACACCCGCAAAGGAATCGCCCTGCTGCAGCGCCTGCGCGGCGTCGCTAGCGCCGAGTCACCAGACCCGATGCGGCCCGGTGCGGCGCCGGGGGAGACACCGACCGCCTCGGCTGATACACGCGTGATCGATCTGCGGCGGGTTGTTTAGCGTGCTGGCCGTCGGCCCAGCAGCGGCGCCAGCGTTGCCAGAATCCCAAGCAGCACCAACCCGCCGGCTGCGCCGAAAACGATCTGAAATGCGCTCACGGTGTCGGGGCCGGCCGCAAGATCCGGGCCGGGTACCCCGAGCTGTACGACCACGATCGATGCCCAGATCGTGCCCCAGAGCGCTTGACCGGTGGACTGCGCCATGTTGCGCGCCAGGGCCAGCACCGCGCTGGCTTGGTTGCGGTGCTCCGCGGCGGCGGCGCCCATCAGCATGCTGGCGTTCCCGCTATTGAACATGGCCATCCCCACCCCGATGACGGCGAGTCGGGGAACGACGGCCCATGGAGACGTGTGGGCCGTCAGCGTGGCAAGCAGCGACAGTCCGACCGCGACGACTCCGATTCCCACCGCGCCCACTGTACGGGGACTCGTTCGGTCGGCCAGCATTCCCGAGGGGGTTCCAAGCAACCCCATCAGTGCCGGTACCGTGACCATGAGTAGCCCAACCTGTTGCACAGGTAGTTCCAGCACGCGCTGCAGGTAAAACGGCAGTAGCAGAATCTGGGTGGCGGCGCCTGCGAACGTCAGGTAGCCCGCCAGCGTGGCGGCTGTGAAGTCCGGCATGCGAAACATGGCCGGCTGGATCGTTGGCCAGGGCGTTCGCGTCTGCCACCAGCCGAATCCCACCAGCAGCGCCAGCCCGGCCACGACCAGCGTGATGACGGCCGGCGATGCGATGCCCAGCGTCTGTATCCGGTTCAGGCCAAACACGAGGAGCGTCAGACCGATCATCAGCAAGACAGCCCCGCGCCGGTCGAACCGCCCCCCGATTCCACCCGCCCCCTTCGGCAGAATCCGCGCGCCCAGCGCCACCGCCGCCACGCCAACCGGGACGTTGACCAGAAAGATGAACGGCCAGCCGAGGGATCCCAGAATCAAGCCGCCTACCACGGGGCCGCTGACAAGTCCTACCGAGACCGCCGACAAGATGAACCCGATAGCCTTGCCTCGCTGGCTGGGCGGGAACGCGTCGACCACCAACGCTGGTCCAAGGGCTTGAACGATCGAGCCGCCGATGCCCTGTACGACCCGAAATGCGATGAGTAGACCGACGTTTGGCGCCAGGCCGCACAGAAGCGAGCCAAGCGTGAAGACCAGGAATCCCGCCAGGTAAAGCCGTTTGGCACCCCGCATCTGGGCCAGCCGGCCGGCGGGTAGCAACAGGCTGGTAATGGCGATCACATAGGCCAACGTGACCCACTGCACGCGGTCGAACGGCGCGTCCAGTTCGCGGACCAGGGTGGGCAGCGAGACGTTGACGATGCTGGCGTCCAGCGTGGCCATGAAGACTCCGCCGGCCACGATTGCCATGGTGGCCCAGCGCGTCGTCACCGCTGGCCGAGGACCTGGGCCGGCGTCCGCGACGGTCAAGCGAGGGACAGGCCAAACTGCACCAAGGCCGACGCCAGGCGCTCCATGTCGGCGCCGCCCAATTCAACGGTCAGCGGCAGTTCCACGAGCGACTCGGATTCGCTCGGAACATGGGTTGGAAAGCGTGTCAGGTCGTCGCGTAATCCGTCGATCTGCTCGGAGTCCACGCCTCGCCGCAGGAGCAGATCAAGGGCGACCTCCAAGCGCGCCACCGGGTGGCGGCGGTCTGGTGCGTAGACCCAGGCGACGGTGGTCAGGCGGTCGCCGTGGGGCGCCTGGAATGCAAAGCCACGGCGTGCGGGCCGGAGCGGAATCCCGGCCTGCTGCCAGCGACCCATCAGACCCTCCACGAGCGCAAACGTCTCCTGCGGCATGGCGCGCTGGAGGGCGCGAACTTCGGGCGCATCGATGTCGTAGGTGCGGAACTCTTCCTCGAACACGCGTGTTCTCCGGTCCCGTCGGTCGTGGGTCACTTTAAGTTGCGAGCGGCGCGCAGCAGCGCCGCGACCGGGGGCCACGGGGATCGGACGAAGCTGGGGGCGCATGCGGGGCGGCGGGAATTGGGTGGGGGTGAAGGGGGAGCTATCTCTCGCCAGCCTGAACCCCCCTTGGGGGTTCAGGCTGGCGAGAGATAGCTTGGGCCGGATTTTTTGGCGGGTCGGCGACGAAGGTTGGGGCTGTGAGGTGACGGCAGGACGGCCCCAGGGACGCTGGGTGCGCGGACGTGGCGAGGGGTTGGGGCGGAGACGTCTCGACCGGACGAGGCCGGTCTCAGACCGGCGCCTACGCAAGGTGAGGAACAAGCGGGGACGCCGGGTGGCGGAAGTGGCGAGCAGTCGAAGGAGGCGGGCGAGCATGGAGGTTCCGGGGGATGGACGTGGGATAGAGGGTGTCTCCAGTGTACACTGAATGGTTACGAAGGGGAAGGGTGACGGGTGGAAGGGGAGAGCACCTGTGTTGGGGCGTCAAGGGTCAGGGCATGGTGGGGTCCCACGTGGTCTGCTGCTGGCAGAGGGCGTTGCAGAGGACGAGGAGCTTGCGCATGCAGGCGACGAGGGCCACCTTGGGCGGCTTGCCGACCGAGATGTGCGCTGGTGGGGCCATTGGGTACGCTCGAACGACGCTGACCCCGTGTTACGCCTTGCAGATTCGGGCTTTGGGGCAGCGTCTGGGCCGGGATGACCCTGCTCTTCAACGGTCTCCAACGACCAAGGAGTGAGGGGTCTGTCCCGGCCCGCTTGCTATGTCCAAGGCTCTAGGGAACGTACAAGGAGTGAGGGGAGGAAGGGGAGAGCGGCAGGGCCGGGACGGCCCTGCTCTCTCGCGGTCTCTCACGACCAAGGGGAGATCGGTCTGTCCCGGCCCGTTCACTGTCACCCTGGCAAATCCAAGGCTTCGGGAACATACAAGGGGAGAGTCGGAGTCGGAGGTTGGGAGCATTGGGTGTGGGTGGGTTGCCAGGGGTGTGGTTCGACAGGCTCACCAGAAACGCTGGGTGCGGTCGGGTGGTTGGGTGCTGCTGGGTCCCCGCCCCGGATCGGGTCCCCCGGATCGCGTCCGGGGCAGGCTGGGGCAGGCTCTGCGCGGGGATGACGGGGGTGGTGCTGCTGGGTCCCCCATTCGACAAGCTCAGGGCAGGCTCTCCGGGGACGCCGGGGTGTGGTTCGACTCGGCCCTCCGAAGACTGCGGGCCGGCTCACCATGAACGGTAGGGGACGGGGCACGGAGGGCGGGGGGCGGGCGTTGAGCGCGCGGCTTGGGATGTGTTCACTCGGTCGGGGCAATGTGTTCAGTTTGGCAGGCCAATGTGTTCAGTTTTTTGCCCAATGTGTCCAGTTTTCGGGCGAATGTGTTCACTTACCCGTCCAATGTGTTCACTTTTGCGGGGCATGTGTTCAGTTTTGGGCGGCGCGCGTCCCCTCGGTTCAGATGTCGGCGAGGCGGGGAGATTGCGCGCCGCGCTTGGAGTGACTCGGGGGAAGTGGCAAGTGGTTGGTGGTGAGTGGGTGGCGAAGAGTGCGTGGGCGGGGCGTGGTGGTTCGACGGCTTGGACGTGTTATCCGCGAGAGAGGGTCCCAGGCTGCGCGCAGCCTGGGCCACAAGCCGCCATTCACTCGCTGCGAGCGGACATCCAGGTGATGCGGTCGGAGTGGAAGGCCGACTTTGGCGAGATGAAAGCCGACCTGCACGCGCGGGAGGCGCGGCTGATCACGTGGATTGCCGGCCTGGTGGTGGCCGGGGCGGCCGCCGCGGCTGGGGTTGCGATTGCGGTCAACCAGATTGTCGGCAGTGGCGTGGGCGGCTGATCGGGGGCCGCGCAGGCGGCGATAGGGGCGAACGGGCGCGGCCTGGGGGGCGCCCGGGCAGCGAGTGATGGGTGCGGCGACGGCGTTGGCTCCGAACGCCAAGGCTCTCAGTCAAGGCGAGGGTCAATGTCATTGCCGGTTTTCTCGAAGCAAGGCTCTGAAGCCGGCCTGCTCGAAATCCCGGTCGTAGGCCAGCGCGTCGGTTATGTTCCGCTCCTCCATGACAAGAAAGCTCGCGCAGTCCGTGAGGCTCCAACTCTGGTCACTGCGCGACGCGTACCGTTCCACGGCGGCCCTGAACTGCGCGTCCGTCTGCGGGACGATCTCAACGCTGGGATCGGCCTCAAGCTCGTAGACCATCCGGGCTGCGAATGTTCGCCGAAATTCACGCCTGCCCGCCATTGAGTTAAGCGCTTCAACCAACACCAGTTGCGTCGTCACGACATCGGATGTTCCCAAGGCGTCAGCAACGGCCATCGACCTCTGGTGGAGCGCATCTCGAGGGTTCCATAACGCAATCCAGTAGCCCGAATCTGCGAAGACTACGCTCACTCGTCCTCTTCCCTGGGATGGCCGTAGAGGTAGTGCTTCTTATTCCTGGCCAGGTCAGCGGGGAGGTCGTCCCACGTTTCCGGGGGAACGGACTTGCGGAGCTCCGCAACTCGTGCCGCGATGGCGGCCAACCCTTGCCCTGCCGTTGGCGCGTCGTTGCCCGCCGCTTCGGTGTCCTGGATCGACAGGATCACCTCTTTGCCTTCGTCCAGGTCGAGCGGCTCCAGCGGCGTGAGCACGCCGTCGGCGTATCTGGCCTTGACGTTCATAATCATTCCCGGTCCTTTCCGGCCAGTCTGTGACCCGCGGCTAGCGCGTTGGCGCCTGAGATCCAGGCGATTCGTGCGCCGCGCCGTCCGCCACGCGGTGGACGCTCGACTCCAGCGCCCGGTCCACCGCCGCCGCCTGGTCGCTGCGCTGGGCGGTCCACCGCACGCTCTCAGTCTATCCCTCGATGGAAGGCCTTCAGTGGCGCTCGCGACCGCATTCGGGCGGCTGGATCAAACCCGTTGGGCAGGCCCTTCGGCAGGCTCAGGACGGGCTCTCGGCGGACCTCAGGATCACAGGGGCGAAGTGGCAAGTGGTTGGTGGGTGGTGGGGAGTGGCTGGTGACCAGGGTGGGTGTTGGGCTGGGTGGGGTCCGGGGGGCGATCCGGGACCGGGGATGGCGGGTGCTGGTAATGATGACAATGCCAGCAATGCGGTCAGTGCATGCGTTGCTGGCATTGCAGGCAACGCTGGCAGGGATGGGGGAGAGGCGGCGGTTAGGCGTTGGTTAGGCGGTGGCCCAGGTTTGGGAGAGGACTTCGGCTTGTTCGAGGACTGTTTGGGTGGCCTTTTCCTGCTTGTCGGGCGGGTAGCCGTGTTTGCGGAGGGTGCGGCGCACGAGGCGGCGGAGGTGGGCGCGGACGTTTTCGCGGAGGGTCCAGTCGATGGTGACGTTGTTGCGGACGGTGTCCACAAGCTCGCGGGCGATGTCGCGGAGGGTTTCGTCACCCAGGACTTGCACGGCGCTGTCGTTGGTTTCGAGCGCGTCGTAGAAGGCCAGTTCGTCCTCGGAGAGTCCCAGTTGCTCGCCGCGGGCGTTGGCTTCGCGCATTTCGCGGGCAAGGGCGATCAGTTCCTCGATGACCTGGGCCGCCTCGATGGCGCGGTTCTGGTAGCGGCGGAGGGTCTGCTCCAGCATCTCGGCGAAGGAGCGGGCCTGGACGACGTTCTTGCGGCGGCGGGTTGAGACCTCGCCCTTGAGGAGTTTTTCAAGAAGCTCCACGGCCAGGTTGCGATGGGGCATTCCTTGCACTTCCGACAGGAACTCATCCGAGAGGACGGAGATGTCCGGTTTGCGAAGGCCAGCGGCGGCGAAGATGTCCATTACGCCCTCGGAGGCGACCGCATGCGAGATGATCTGGCGCACGGCGAAGTCAAGGTCTTCCTCGGGGCGCGCGTCGCTCGCCGCTTTCTTTAGCAGCGCTGCCCGTACCGCCTGGAAGAAGCCGACGTCGTTCCTGATGCGCTTTGTTTCGTCGTGGGGCACGGCCAGCGCGAAGGCCTGTGAAAGCTCGCGGACGGCATCGAGGCAGCGTTGCTTGCCGTCCTCCTTGGCCAGGACATGCTCCTGGGCTGCCGGTAGCAGGCCAAGCCGTTGCTGCGGAGTTCCGGACGTCCAGAGCGACCAGTCGAAGCCGTGGAAGAGGCCGCGGCAGACGTCGTACTTCTCCAGCATGACCGCGACGGCCTTTTCCTGGTCCAGCGCGGTGTCGCCCTCGCCGCCGCTTTCGGTGTAGGTGGCGAGGGCCTTCTTCAGGTCCTGCGCCAGTCCCAGGTAGTCCACGATCAGGCCGCCCGGTTTGTCCTTGAACACGCGATTCACGCGGGCGATGGCCTGCATGAGGCCGTGGCCGCGCATGGGCTTGTCGACGTACATGGTGTGGAGGCTGGGGGCGTCGAAGCCGGTGAGCCACATGTCGCGCACCAGCACGATTTGCAGCGGGTCGTTGGGGTCGCGGAAGCGTTTGGCCAGGGCCTCGCGGCGCGGCTTGTTGCGGATGTGGGGCTGCCAATCGACGGGGTCGGACGCGGCGCCGGTCATTACGACCTTGATTGCTCCCCGGCTGTCATCGTCGTGGTGCCAGCCGGGACGCAGGCGCACCAGTTCGCGGTAGAGGTCGATGCAGATGCGGCGGCTCATGCAGACGACCATGGCCTTGCCGTCGATGACCTCAAGCCGGTGCTCGAAGTGGACGACGATGTCCTCGGCGATCTGGCGGACGCGCTGCTCCGCGCCGACGACAGCCTCGAGCTGGGCCCACTTTGTCTTGAGCTTCTCCTTGCGCTCGATCTCCTCGCCTTCGGTGGCCTCTTCAAACTCCTGATCGATATGCGGAAGCTCGCTCTCGTCCAGCGCCAGCTTTGCCAGGCGGCCCTCGTAGTAGATGGGCACGGTGGCGCCGTCCTCCACCGAGCGCTGGATGTCGTAGATGCTGATGTAGTCGCCGAAGACGGCGCGGGTGTTGGCGTCTTCGAGCTCAATGGGCGTTCCGGTGAAGCCGACAAACGAAGCGTTGGGCAGGGCGTCGCGCATGTGGCGGGCGAAGCCGTCGATGAAGTCGTACTGGCTGCGGTGGGCCTCGTCGGCGATGACCACGATGTTGCGCCGGTCAGACAACATCGGGTGGGTGTCGCCCTTCTCCTCGGGGTAGAACTTCTGGATCGTGGTGAACACTACGCCCCCGGCGTTCACCGAGAGCTTGCTGCGCAGGTCGGTCCGGTCCTGCGCCTGAACCGGCGGCTGGCGCAACAGGTCCTGGCAGCGGGCGAAGGTGCCGAAGAGCTGGTCGTCGAGGTCGTTGCGATCGGTCAGGACGACGATGGTCGGGTTCTCCATCGCCGGCTCCCGGACGATCGCGCCGGCATAGAAGGCCATGGTCAGACTCTTGCCGGCGCCCTGGGTGTGCCAGACAACACCGATGCGGCGATCGCCTGGATCGCCGCCCGGCCGACGGCCGGCCTCGTAGCGCCCGGTGGGTTCGGCTGCCCCCAGCAACTCCGCGGCACGAATCGTTTCGTCGACAGCGACGCGGACGGCGTGGAATTGGTGGTAGCCGGCCATCTTCTTGGTCAGCGCGCCGCCGTCGTCCTCGAACACGATGAAGTCGCGCAGGAGGGCGAGGAAGCGGCTGGGTTCGAAGACGCCTTGCAGCATCACCTGCAATTCAGTCATGTGAGGGTCGGCAAGCGCCTCCCCGGTGACGGTGCGCCAGGGCTTGAACCACTCCCAGCCGCCAGTGAGCGTGCCGATACGGGCCTCGATCCCGTCCGAGGCCACCAGCGCCTCGTTCATGGCGAACAACGCGGGCAGCTCGGCTTTGTAGGTCTGAAGCTGGTTCCAGGCCGTCCGGATGGTGGCCTCCTCGTCCGCCGGGTTCTTGAGTTCGATCAGGCCAAGAGGCAGGCCATTGACGAAAAGCACCACGTCCGGTCGGCGGGTGTGCTGGCTCTCGGTGACGGTGAACTGGTTGACGGCCAGCCAGTCGTTGTTGGCTGTGCTCTCGAAGTCGATGACGCGGACCTGATCCCCGCGCACTGTGCCCTCGGCATCGCGGTACTCGATCTCGACTCCGTTGACGAGCATGCGGTGGAAGGCACGATTGCGGGCTTGGACGGTCGCGCCCTGCGGGCGTGTCAGCTTGCGGAATGCATCGTCGAGCGCTTCGACCGGCATGCCGGAGTTGAGAGCGGCTAGGGCGTCCAGAAGCCGACGCTCAAACACCACCTGCCCGTACTCGCTGCGCTCGGCAACGGGCGTGTCGGGGGCGATGTCCGGTCCCTGAGCAACCTGCCAGCCCAGGTCGGCAAGCCATGAAAGGACGGCAGACTCAAGATCGGCTTCAGTGAGGGTGATGACGGGTCACTCCCTGATTCGGATCCGCGAACTTTCCACAATCCAAAGCTGACGTTTGGGGGATGACCTGACCAGCGTTCCGATCAACATCGTCCCAATCTCCAAGAGATCATCCCGAGATTGGCTCGCCAGCCGAAAAACGACTATCCCGGGATACTCGCCTGGGGGATACATCCTGATGTCGGCGAAGTCTATGTCTTGGGTCAACAGCACGCGTCCTTCAAGAAGGCAGGCCGAGGCGAGATCCGAATCGACCGCGCCGCCCATGCCCTGGTCGAGGACCGTGACGGCGTCATGGCCGGACTCCGCAAGCAGACGCTGTAGCTGAAGCGGAAGATTCTCGTCGAGCTTGAAGCGCACAGGGAAACGCTACGCGCCCAAGGGCGCCATCCGCTCCTTGGCGAGTTCTGCCGCGTAGTGCAGGGTCGCCTTCACCGCATCGGCGGAAACGGAGGGATAGCTCTCAACAATCTCCTCAATGGTCAAACCGGCGGCGAGGTTGTCCAGGATGGTAGTGACCATCACCCGCGTGCCGGCGATGCAAGCGTGGCCGTGACAGATATTCGGGTCAACGGAGATGTACTCGTGCCAACTCATGACCAACGCCCTCCCGATTGAAGAATGCTCGATCTTAGTGCTTCGGCGGTGCGGCGCGATGTTGGGTCCGTGGGACGTCGCCAAGCTGGGGGCCGCCAAGTGTGCGCCAGGGCTTGAACCACTCCCAGCCGGCGGTGAGGGTGCCGAGGCGGGCCTCGATCCCGTCCGAGACCACCAGGGCCTCGTTCATGGCGAACAGGGTGGGCAATTCAGCCTTGTAGGTCTGGAACTGGTTCCAGGCCGTGCGGATGGTGGCGTCCTTGTCGGCGGGGTTCTTCAGTTCGATCAGGCCGAGGGGCAGGCCGTTGACGAAGAGCACCACGTCGGGACGGCGGGTGTTCTGGTTATCAGTGACGGTGAACTGGTTGACGGCCAGCCAGTCGTTGCTGGCGGTGTTGTTGAAGTCGATGACGCGGACCTGGTCCCCGCGCAGCCTGCCGGCGACTTCGCGATACTCAATCTCGACGCCGTTGACGAGCATCCGGTGGAAGGCGCGGTTGCGGGCTTCTGTAGTCGCACCCTGTGGCCGCGTCAGCTTGCGGATGGCGTCGTCGAGCGCTTTGGCGGGCAGGCCGGAGTTAAGAGCGGCCAGTGCGTCTTGAAGCCGAAGATCAAGCGCTACCTGTCCATAGTCGTTGCGCTCCGCACCAACGGTGTCGGGCGCGATGTCCGGTCCGTGTACGACAACCCAGCCCGCGCTCTCCAGCCACGATAGAGTGGCCTGCTCAACAATGGTCTCATTCATGAATGTCGCACCCATGGGATCAAAGGAAATGGGAAGACGTCGATCACAAAGATTGAGCTCGTGACGGACTGCAAGGGCTGAATTCCATAGCAGGACACTGTCGGATGGTAACCGACGACCTGCATCCCGCGTGCGCACAACATAACAGAATGAACCATGCAGCTATTGACATTACGCTCGATATCGTTCTCAGTCCGATCATGTTGCTCATGCGTCTGCCAAGATTTAGCTGGTGTCCTAAGGTCGATAAATGCTCCAAGTCTTACGCCTCCGAAAGTAGCTATCGTCACAAAAAAATAGACCAAACATCTCAATCATATAGGGCACATGCCCCCGTGGTTGATCTTCGGGATCACCCCTTGCAAGCGTCTGCTGAGCAATGTGAGACATTTCGACGACTACTCGTGCAACAAACCGACAAAGTCGGAGAATATACATTCGCGTATACGGCTTTTCGAAATCCCCAAAGCCAGCGTGCTCAGACGCAGTCCGTGCGTCTTCGATTGGAGACCGATCTTCTCGTGACTGAAGTATGATGGCGATTGGGTCAAGTAAAGCGCCGATAAAGTGAGCATTAGAAAGGATTCTGTTTTTCGCTCGCTCTGTAAGGTGTTCTCGCAGGACAACCGTGGAAACATCTCGATGCCATGATTCGATGGGATCGTATGACTGGTCGTCAAGTTCACGACCAAGAAAGTCAAAGCTGTAGTAGCGTGTGACATTTGTTGCAAAATCGGAGAGAATCCTTACGATTGCATTGCTGATTTCACAATTCGGAAGTCGGGCGTCATCACTAGTGCAATACTCTCTGCCAATGCGGTCCGTTTCCAAGAGTAAATCTTGTAGATTGTGACCATAATGTCTAATCGTACTTGCCCTCGGATACTCGCCAAGCCTAGCTGCATATTCCAAACAGATCGCTAGCTTCGATGCCCGCTCTAAGCCGGTGGACAAACTGAAGAACATTTGTGGGTAGCTGGCGATCCGGGCGTAATCGGCATTCCGCAGAGCTGTTGCTCCGATCGCCATGCTTTCAGCAGCGAACTCAGCCTCTCGGGCCAATGCATGCCATGTGTCAGGAAAGCTCATTGATTGGTCGTGTCAGAGAAGTCGCTGGATCCGTCAAGCCGCAGAAGTCCTGAAGTCAGCTTTGGCAAGAGAACGTCTCGTTGAGCGGCGAGTGCGGAAATGCCCAGCTCGGCGGTTTTGATTCGGTCGTCAAGGGGGGAGCACAGCTCGTCGAAGGTCGCCACTAGCTGATCAGTGGGGGCCAGCCAGGGCATCGAGTGGAAGGCCGTCTTGTTGAGTGCACCGAATACCGTTCCATCAGCCTCGAAGAGCTCGAATCTGGAGCGAAGTGCTCGCATTGAGTAGTAGGTGAACGGCTTGCTCCGAGACTTGTGACGAACCGCAGCGACGCCACGCCCAATGCAGCACTCATCGAGAGCCACGTTTACATCGCCTACCGGTGCACGGACAGATACCAATGTGTCGCCGGGAATCCCGAGCCGTTTCGGAGAGGTGCAGTACATGCGGTAACCCGGGTAGCGGAAGCCAAAGTCAGTACGCCCTTGGTAGAAGGGTATTCCATCCCCTGTCTGGTTGTACGTGCCACCGGGTGGGGATTGCCCCATGATGATGCGAAAGTCCTCCCCTAGCGTCTTTATCTCCCACCCTTGGGGAATCCCCCCAAGTTCTGAGAGCACCAGCCGGTCGGGGAAGAGGTCGACGATTTGCGGGTCCATGACGTCCAGGTAGGCTCGGGCGCAGTCGACCGTCCACTCGCCAGCGGTCGCGGTACCGTTTCCGCTCGTTTGTGCTGCAGGTTCGGCGTGCTGCTTGAGGGCGGCTTTGGCGCGGACGGGGTCGAAGTCGACGAACCAGGATTTGAAGACGGCGCGGGCCATTTCCTCGAGGGTCTGGTTCATGCGGCGGTTTAGCTCGATCTTGTCGTCCAGGGTGCCGAGGATGTGGGCGATGGCGCGTTGTTCGGAGATGGGCGGCGAGCTGAATTGAAACTGCTTGATTCTGTCGGGCGAGGTGTGCTTGACGGAGGTACCCGTTGCACTCGCAAGCACTTCATTGCGGTACGCACGACTGCACATGAGGTAGTAGATATACCCTAAGTCTGTCTCTCTGTTATCCTTGATAACGATCCTGCCAAGACGCTGATTATGAAGATAGCGACGACCGTCTGAACTAGTTGGTATGAATGCCGGATAACCAAGCGTATCGGATTGCTTGCTTAGATCAGTCATGGTGACCAGCAAATCACCTTCGTGGAGCACAAAGTCCTCGGGAACTGGCCCATCGTAGTATTTGATCTTATCGTCTTTGAATCCACCGCCAACGGCGAAGTTTCCCGGAGTCAGCAATACATCTCCATGCGGCTCACTTCGAAAGAAGGAACCCTTAAACGCGAATCCGTGCTTGATTTCGATCAGATCCCCGAGCTGGACATCATTCCAACCCTTGCTCACCGTGTCGCTGCCTGCATCGCTTGTATAACCGCATAGTCCTGCTCAATCTCGTGGTGGAAGCTCACTGGCAGTCGTGCCCAGTCGTGGGCCTGAATAAGAATTGGGATGTGCGACTCTTCCAAGGCCTCGATGAGGTCTAGGTATTCGATGCCCAGCGGCTCCAGCGTGGGGCTGCGTAGTACGAGATCCAGGTCGCTGCCCTCGTGGCTTTCGCCGCTGACGCGGCTGCCGTAGGCCCAAACCTCTACGTCGGGCACGTGCTGGCGCAACAGAGTCTCAAGCTGTTTCCGGTAGCGACGCGGAAGGTCGAGGCGGTCAGTCATCGGTGCCCTCGGCGATGATCCTGGCCAAGTCCCTAGCGTCGTCAATGAAGCTTGGCAGCAGCGTGAGCGTTGTCTCCGCAAACTGCTCGCCGTAGTCGTGGGCGGTGTCGTTCCGGTTGTCACGATAGACGAGCCAGCGTTCGCAGGCGGCCGCGGTGATGAGGTCGTGCTTGACGGCGTGCCGGAAGACGTTCTTGAAGGTCAGCTTGTCCGCCTGTCGATTGCTGGCGAAATAGGGCCGCAGCCGCTTCGTAAGCAGCTTGCCGGACTGCTCCAGCACGAGTTCGAACTCCTTGACGGACGCCGCGCGGAAGATGTCGTAAAACTCATCGGAGGGTTCGCGCTGTTGTAGTTGCTCGAAGGCCGATTCGAGCGTATTGATGCAGCGGACAAGGAAGTCCGTGTTGATGGGCACGTCCTATTCTCCCGTTCCGAATCCCAGCCGCGCCAGGTTCTCCTGGATGGCGGTGTCCAGCCGGCGTGCTTCGGCCTGCTGCTGGCGCCATTGGGTGGTGAGGCGGGCCATTTTCTGCTCGAACGGTTCGCCGTCGTCTTCCTGGGGGGCGGCGCCGACGTAGCGGCCGGGGGTGAGGATGTGGGCATGTTTGCGGATTTCTTCGAGGGTGGCGCATTTGCAGAAGCCGGGGATGTCGGCATAGACATCGTCCGCAGCGGGACTTTCGGCTGGGGAGGTTGCCGTGACGGTGTTTCGACTCTCAGCACCGGATTGAATTCGGGGTGGTTGCGCGGAAGACCCCTCTCCGGTTTCGGCCGAGGACGCCCGAACCTGCCTCTCCCCTTGGAGAGGGTGAAGAGCGGTGCGCCCCGATGCGGTTGCTTTCCCAGGAGAGGGTGAAGATGGGGCGGACTTGCCTTGTCTCCAGGCGTGGTAGGTGTCGGCTATGCGGGCGATGTCTTCGGCGGAGAGGTCGCGGCGGGTGCGGTCGATCATGTGGCCGAGGTTGCGGGCGTCGATGAAGAGGGTTTCGTCGCGGCGGTGGCGGGCAGGCACAAGGCCTGCCCCTACAGAAGAACCGCCGCGGTCGCGGGACAGGAACCAGAGGCAGGCGGGGATCTGGGTTGAGCGGAAGAGCTGGCCGGGGAGGGCGACGATGCAGTCGACCAGGCCGGCCTCGACGATGTTCTCGCGGATCTGGCCTTCGCCGGACTGGCTGGACGACATGGAGCCGTTGGCCAGGACGAAGCCGGCGCGGCCGCGGGGCGCCAGGTGGTGCAGGAAGTGCTGGACCCAGGCGAAGTTGGCGTTGCCCCTGGGCGGGTCGCCGTAGCGCCAGCGCTGGTCGCCCTGCAGCCTGTCGCCGCCCCAGTCGGAGACGTTGAAGGGCGGATTGGCGAGGATGTAGTCGGCGCGCAGGTCGGGGTGGAGGTCGTTGTGGAAGCTGTCGCCATGGGCGATCTGGCCCTCGATGCCGCGAATGGCGAGGTTCATACGGGCCATGCGCCAGGTGGTGTAGTTGGACTCCTGGCCGTAGATGGAGACAGCGGCTGCTGTCTGGGCGCCAGAGGATCGAGGTCCGGGGCGGGCGTTGCCGTTGCCGGTGGCGTGGGCCTGGATGAACCGGATGGACTGGACGAACATGCCGGAGGAGCCGCAGCAGGGGTCGTAGACACGACCTTCGTAGGGCTGGAGCATTTCGACGAGGAGCCCCACGACGCTGCGCGGGGTGTAGAACTCGCCGCCCTTGCGACCCTCGGCCAGAGCGAACTGTTCCAGGAAATACTCGTAGACGCTGCCCAGAACGTCCGTGGCGCGGGCCTGGGCGCCGCCGACCTTGATGTTGCTGACCATGTCAATCACCTGGCCGAGGCGGGTCTTGTCGAGGGCGGGTCGGGCGTAGTCCTTGGGGAGCACCTCCCTGAGGGCAGGGTTGTCCTGCTCGATGGCGGCCATGGCGTCGTCGACGACGGTGCCGATGGTGGGTTGGTGGGCCTGGGCTTGCAGGACGGACCAGCGGGCGTCGGGCGGCACCCAGAAGATGTTCTCGGCAATGTACTCGTCGCGGTCCTCGGCGGCCTCTTCACCCCATCTGTCCAGCACCAGCGCGTGGCGCTCCTGGAAGGCGTCGGAGATGTACTTGAGGAAGATGAGGCCGAGGACGACGTGCTTGTATTCGGCGGCGTCCATGCTGCCGCGGAGGGCGTCGGCCATGCTCCAGAGTTGGGCGCGGTAGTCGAGGGCCTCGCCGGTGGTGGAGCGTCGGGCGGCCATGGGGTGAGTCCTGGGGATTGTTGGGTGAGCGGGAGTCATGGTGCCACGGGTGGGTTGTTGGATTCGACAGGTTCATCAGGATTGGTTTGTGCGCTCGGGATGGTTGGGTGATCGGGCTGCAGGGTGGGCTTGGGGTGTTGGCTGCTGCTGGGTCCCGGCCGGGGACGCCGGGATGACGGGGGTGGCGCGTAGAATCCTCGACCGGTCTCCGGAGGCTCGATCGTGCAGACGTATGGGGTGGCGGTGCATGGGGCCGGGTGGGTGGCGGCTGAGCATGTGCGGGCGTTTGAGGCGGATCCGCGGGCGCGGGTGGTTGCGATTTCGAGCCGGCGGGCCGAGTCGGCGGCGCGTGTCGCCCAGGAGACGGGTCATCCCGACGCGCTGATCGAAACGGATTTGGACGCCGTTCTGAGCCGCGACGACGTGCACATTCTGGCGGTGTGCACGCCGCACGATTTGCACCCCTCGAACACGATTGCCGCGGCCGAGGCTGGGAAGCACGTGCTGATCGAGAAGCCTGCGGCGCTGGATCTGGAAAGCCTCCGCGCCATGCGCGACGCGATAGCCGCCGCTGGGGTCCGGTCGGTGGTGAGCTTCGTGCTGCGTTGGAATCCGCTGTTTGACGTGATTCGCGCTCAGCTGACCAACGGGGCCCTGGGCCGCCTGTACATGGCCGAAGTTGACTATGTGCACGGGCTTGGCCCGTGGTACGCACAGTACGAGTGGTCGAAGACGGCGGCCCAGGGGCGCTCATCGTTCCTGAACGCCGGTTGCCACGCGGTGGACGCGCTGCGCTACTTCACCGAGAGCGACATCGTGGAGGTGAGCGCCTACGCGGTGACGGGCAGCGACCGCTTTGAGTACCCGGGCACCAGCGTGATGATCTGCAAGTTCGCCAGCGGCGCGATTGGCAAGGCTCTCTCGAACCTGGACGACTGTGCGCCCTACAGGTTCCGTATCTCGCTCTTCGGCGATCTGGGGAACATGCTCGACAACCGAGTGTTCAGCCGCACCCTTCCCGGTCAGACCGACTACGCGGAAATCCCCACGGTGCTGCCGGACAGCGGCGACGTCTCGCACCATCCCTTCCAAGGCCAAGCGGCGCACCTGCTGGATTGCATCGAGCGCGACGAGGAATCGCACGTGAGCCTGGCGAACTCGATCAACACGCATGAGGCGTGCATTGCCGCGGACCTGTCGGTTGCCCTGGGTCGGCCCGTGGAAGTGCCGCTGCCTTAGGAGCGCTTTGACTTAAGGGGAGTCGCTTCGACCAGGGGGCGGGTGTGGTTCGACTCGGTCCTTCGCGGACTTCGGCCCGGCTTACCACGAACGGGGGTGCGCGGAAGAGGCCGGTTTTAAACCGGCCCCTACGAAAGAGAGAGGGCGGAGACGCCGTTAGCGGAGGAGGCGGGTGAGGAGGCGGGCGAGGAGGGAGGAGAGGCCGAGGGCGATTCCGAAGGCGATGGCGGCGCGGGTTCCGAAGAGGCTGCGGACGTTGCCGGACACGTTGCCGCCGACCACGGCCAGGCTCAGAACCCGGTCGGCCTGGACGTTGCCGGCCACGATCCAGCTGGCCGCCACGTTCTCGAGCTTGGCGTTGCCGCTGACGTTGACGCCCAGCGCACCGTTGCGCACCTGGGTGCGCAGCGCGGTGGCACCACCCAGCGCGCCTCGGGTCACGCGCAGTTGGTCCGCGCTGTTCACCAGAATGAGGGAGCGGTCAGCCTCCACCCGGCCGGCATCGGCGCGGCGCATGGTGGTGCGGTTGGCCACCACGCGTCCGGCCCGAACCGTGCCTACGGCAGCCTCATTCAAGCGCACGACCTCGGCCTGGGTGCTGGGAACAACGTCGGCATCAGATCGGCGCATGGTTGGAACTTTCGTGCGGGGACTCGGGCCTGGAGGGGGCGACGGCGCGACCGGCGTTTCGGGCGGCATCGTACACGTCGCGCCAGGTTGCGCCGCGTTCCGCCGCAACCCTTCGGCAGTCCGCAGCCTCGGGCGCCACGTCCCGGAGCGCCCCGTGCAGATAGGAGGCCTTGACTCGGATCTCGCCGTATGGGGTTGTCACGCTAAAGCTCGCGCGCCGCAGCTTGGTTCGCTGGACCTGATGGGTGCGCACGCCCAGCGTGGTGGTCTCGGTCAGAATCACATCGATCAGCGCGTTCGCGGCTTCGTTCGGGGCCAGTGCACTCAGTTGCGTCGCCGGTCGGCCCCCTTTCATCACGATAGGCGCCGTCCAGACGTCCAGCGCGCCGGCGGCAAACAGGCGGGCGGTCACGTACTCGTAGATCTCGGGGTTCATATCGTCGATGTTGGTCTCGATCACGGTTGCGGTGTCGGCTTCGCGCCCTTCGACAGACCCGCCGAGGGTGACGCGCAGTACGTTGGGGATGGACAGGCTGGCGGTACCCGCGCCGTAGCCGGTGCGTTGCACGCGCATCGCCGGCAGCGGCCCGTACTCGTGCTCCGCACGCGTAAGCACGGCGGCGCCGGTCGGTGTCAGGAGCTCGAACTTCACGTCCGATCCATAGGCGATGGCGCCGCTGCCAGCCAGCAGGCGCGCGGTGGCGGGCGCGGGGACCGGGAGCCGACCGTGGGCGGTCTGGACCCAGCCGCTGCCGGTGTTGATGGGTGAAACCACCACCCGATCAATGGCCAGCAGATCAAAGCCCACAACGGCGCCAACCACGTCCAATACCGAGTCGGCGGCCCCGACTTCGTGAAACTCGACCTCGTCGACGGCGGTGCCGTGGGTGGCGGCCTCGGCTTCGGCAATGCGGCGAAAGACGTGGCGCGCCTCTGCCTTGACGCGAGCTCCCAGGTCGGCTTTGGCGATGCAGGCGTCGATGTCGGTGTAGGGGTGGTGGTGGCCGCGGTCTTCGATTTCGAAGTCGACCAGGCGGGCCTGGATGAGGCCGCGTTGGACTCGTTCGTCGCGGAGTTTCCAGGTGGGGAGGTCCAGCTTGCGGAGTTCGGCGAGGAGGCGGGTTTTGTCCAGGCCGGCGTCGAGCAGCGCGCCCAGGACCATGTTTCCGCTGGCGCCGGACTGGCAGTCGAAATAGGCCGTCGTCATGCGGGCGCGCCCGACGCGCGGCGGGCGATCAGCGTCGCTTGCACGCCCGCGCCGAAGCCGTTGTCGATGTTCACGACGGAGACGCCGGGGGCGCAGCTGGTCAACATCCCCAGCAGGGCCGCCAGACCTCCGAACGCGGCGCCATAGCCAACGCTGGTCGGAACTCCAATGATGGGTCGGTCCGTCAGGCCGCCCACGACGCTTGGCAGCGCGCCTTCCATGCCGGCAACCACCACGATCGCGTCGGCGCGGTCCAGCGCGGGGCGTTCGGCGAGGATGCGGTGGAGGGCGGCGACGCCGGCGTCGTAGACCCGTTCGACGTGGGCGCCGAGGGCGTCGGCGGTGATGGCCGCTTCCTCGGCGACGGGCAGGTCGGAGGTGCCGGCGGAGACTACGGTGACGTGGCCGTGGCGTTCAAGTGGCTCGCGGCCGGGCGCGGTGAGCATTGACGCCGTCTCGTGATACCGCGCGTCTGATAGCCGGGCCTGTACGGCCTCGGCCATCGCTGAAGTTACTCGAGTAGCCAGCACCGGCGAGCCGCTGGCGGCGAGTCGTTCGGCGATTTCGGCCACCTGGGCCGCGGTCTTGCCAGCGCCGTAAATGACCTCCGGGATACCCGTACGCAGGGTGCGGTGGGTGTCCACGCGGGCGAAGCCCAGGTGATCGGTGGGAAACGTGCGCAGACGCTCGTAGGCAGCGCCGGCCGAAACCGCGCCGGCCGCCACGTCGGCCAGGAGCCGGTGAAGCTCCGCGGGGTTCATGTCCAGTTCCGGCGAATACTCGTAAAGGCGCGCGAACCTGCGTATCTGGCGGCGTCCGCCAGGTCGGCTTCGATACGCAGCAGTTGGTTGTACTTGGCCACGCGGTCGGTGCGGGCCGGCGCGCCGGTCTTGATCTGGCCCGCGTTGGTAGCCACCGCCAGGTCGGCGATGGTGGTGTCCTCGCTTTCGCCGGACCGGTGCGAGATGACAGCCGTGAATCCCGCGCGGTGCGCCATGTCGATGGCCTCCAGCGTCTCGCTGAGCGTGCCGATCTGGTTGACCTTGATCAGGATTGAATTGCCAGCGCCCCGTTCGATGGCCTGGCGCAGGCGGTCGGTGTTCGTCACCAGAAGGTCGTCGCCGACCAACTGCACGCGGTCGCCGATGGCTTCCGTGAGCGCGCTCCAGCTGTCCCAGTCGTTCTCGCCCAGCCCGTCTTCGATCGACACGATGGGGAAGCGCTCGACCCACTCGGCCCACAACTCAACCAGTTCGGAACCGGTCAGCGTGCGGCCTTCCTGGGCGAGCACGTAGCGACCGGCATCATCCATCAGCTCGGAGGCGGCGGCGTCGATCGCCAGAAAGATGTCGCGCCCGGCTTCGTAGCCGGCCCGGTCGATAGCTTCGAGAATGACCTCGAAGGCTGCGGCATTGGATCCCAGGCTGGGCGCGAATCCGCCCTCGTCGCCGACGCTGGTTCCAAACCCTCGTTCGGTCAGCACGTCGTGGAGCTGGTGATAGATCTCGACCGAGGTGCGCAGCGCTTCGGCGAACGATCCGGCGGCTACCGGCATCACCATGAATTCCTGAAAGTCGGTGCTGCCGGCGGCGTGAACGCCGCCGTTCATGATGTTCAGCATGGGCACGGGCAGGGTGGTGGCGCCGGCGCCTCCGAGATAGCGATAGAGCGGCAGGCCCAAGCCGTCGGCGGCCGCGTGCGCCAGCGCCAGCGATACGCCCAGAATTGCGTTGGCGCCCAGCGAACTCTTGTTCGCGGTGCCGTCCAGCGCCAGGAGCCGCGTGTCAAGGGCGGCCTGGTTAGCCGCGTCTTCGCCTTCGACTTCGAGAGCGATGACGTCGTTTACGTGCTCGACCGCGCGCAGCACGCCCTTGCCGCGGTAGCGCTGGGCGTCGCCGTCGCGCAACTCGTGCGCTTCGTGTTCGCCGGTCGAAGCGCCGGACGGCACGATGGCTCGGCCGAACCCGCCGCTCTCGAGGCTGGCTTCCACCTCAACGGTCGGGTTCCCGCGCGAGTCCAGAACTTCGCGCGCGGACAGGTTGGTCACCAGCGTCACAAACGGCTCCCGTGGTGGGTGCGGGGATGGTCAGGCGCCGAGTATACGAAGGGGTGTCCCTCTGGCAGTGCGCGGCTGCGCACGGCTGGCAAAGGGATTGGTAGCCCGGCGGCCCGCCTAGAATGTGCGCGAGCCGACTGCCAGGACGCCGGGATGTGAGCCATGGAACCTGAACTCGTGGTGCGAACGCGTGCCGAAGTAGGCGAAGGCCCAATCTGGGACGCTGGAACCGAAACGCTGGTCTGGGTAGACATCACCGGGTCCGCCGTACATCGGTTTGATCCTTCGACCGGGCACGACCTGTGTATGGATGTTGGAATCGACGTTGGCGCCGTAGCTGTGCGGGCGAGCGGCGGCCTGGTGCTCGCCGCCACCGATGGATTCCGCGCGCTTGCGGCGGACGGCTCCCAGACCCTTCTGGTAGAGGTCGAGGCCGATGATCCGTCTATGCGGATGAACGACGGGAAGTGTGACCGCCACGGGCGGTTCTGGGCCGGCACGATGGCCTACGACGAGTCCGCTCCGGCAGGCCTGGGCAAACTCTACCGGCTGGATCCGGACCTGAGCGTGCGCACCATGCTGGACGGGGTCTCGATTTCCAATGGGATCGACTGGAGTCCCGACGACCGGCTGATGTACTTCGTCGACAGCAGAACCCAGAGGGTCGATGTCTTTGATTTCGACCTGGACGACGGCGCGATCAGCAACCGGCGCACGCTGATCGAGGTGGACGCGGCCAATGGCCTGCCTGACGGAATGACGGTGGACGCGAACGGTGACCTGTGGGTGGCGCAATGGGGCGGCTCGCGGGTGGTGCACTACGCACCTGACGGGAGCGAGCGGGGCATGGTCCGCTTCCCAGTGAGCCAAACGTCGAGCTGTGCGTTCGGCGGTGGGGACGCGCGGGACCTTTACGTGACGTCGGCCGCCCGCGGCATCTCCGAGGACGTGGAGCCTGAGGCGGGCAGTTTGTTTCGCGCACGGCCAGGCGCGGTCGGCCAGGCGCCCAACTGCTTTGGTGGGTAGACGACTTGACGTCTGACGGTTGACCGCGCCGCCTGCGCTGCTAGCGCAGCGCGACGTTGATGCCTTGGCCTGCCTCGTCGATGGGGATGAACGTAATCGCGTCGTGCAGCTGCGCGGGAATGCTGTCCAGGTCGTGCTCGTTCTGTCGCGGCAGCACCACGCGGCGTATGCCACCGCGATGCGCCGCAAGGATTTTTGCGTGCACGCCTTCAGCCCGGCGTACGTGCCCGTGCGCGGTCATGCCGCCGATGGCCAGCAATTCGGGATCCGCGGACCGGTCGCGCATGAGAGAGACCATGGCGATCGCCGCCGCGATGGCGAGTGAACCTGCGTCGCCGGGGAGTTCGCTGGCGGGAAGCAGCAGGTCGGTGTCGAACTCTTCGAGCGACCGCGCCGACACGTCCAGGTCCGAGAGTCGCGAACGCACGAACGACGGCACGACCATGTAGTGGCCGGTCAAGTCCTCGCCCGTCGAGTCCAGAATTCGAATACGTCCGGCGCCTGGCATCTGCACGGCTTCGATGTGTCCCAGGATTCCGCCGCCGCGGCGTACAACCGCGCCCGCGGTGAGCCCGGGTGTTTCACGCCGGCGACGATTCAGGTTCAATCTGGTTGGCCGGCCGACCGTAGCGCCCAGGTCTTCGATCGCAACGGCGAGTGGCGCGGACTCGCCACGCAACGCGCGATGTGTCAGCGCACGCCGCACGACCTGGCGAACCAGGCCGTCGAGTTCGTCGACACCGGGCTCGATCGTGTAACTGCGCACGAGCGCGGCGAGGGCGTCTTCCTCGATCGTCACATCGTCCGGCGACACGTTGTACTCGCGCAGCATGGCCGGCGCCAGCGAGTCGCGTGCAATGAGAACCTTGTCGTCGTCCACGTAGCCGGCTAGCTCCACGATGTCCAGACGGCCACGTTCCAGCGGCGGAATGTCTGGTAGCCAGCGCGCGGTGGTGACGACGAGGACACGGGAGAGGTCGAACGGGACATCGAAGAAGCGGTCGTGAAACTGGCGTCGCGCCGTAGGGTCGGTCAGGACATTCAAGAGCGTGGCTCGGGATGCCGACCAGCTTTCGCTGATGCTCTGGCTTTCGGTCGCGGCCGTAGGCCAGCCGCTGCCAATGGCGTCGAGATCCTCGAGCAGCAAGACGATTTCAGTCTGCCCAAGCCGTTCGATGGCTCCCATGATCTGGCCGGGCGCTTGCTCACTGCCAAACAGTTCGTCGGCTGACCCGAGGTGGTCCAGTCGAACCGTGGCTAGTGGCAGACCGAGGTGATCGGCGATGTGGTGCGCCACGTACGACTTGCCAACGCCCGGCGGTCCGACGAGGCAGAGCAGAGCTCGGGTCCCGGACACGTCGGGCTCCGCCGTGAGTTGGTGTTCACGCACGACCAGGTGGTCGCAGAGCAGATCGGCAACTTCCTCGGGGACGAAGAGCTCCTCCACAAAGCTTGAGTGGAGATCGGCGAACTGCGGCCGAGCGGCGCCGGCGGCGGACCAGGGGAGACGCAGCGCGCGCGCCAGTCGATCTTCGGCGTCAAGGCTCCCGTCCAGATGGTCCACGCGCTGGCGCAGCATGGCCGCCACGCTGTCGGGAATAGAGGTATCTGCGAGCTGGGCGGAGAGTTCCAACATATTCAAAAGGCGATTCGTACGAGCCGCGCTTTTGATCATAGCTTTGTGGGATGTCCGGTCGTCGGTAGCAAAACTCCCACGACTTGTGCGCGCCACGTTGACCTGTCCGCGTTGCGGCGCGATGCTTGAGTGTCGACGGAATCGCCGATTGGTGCCAAACCATGGGTCTGCCTGGAACGCCGGACTTCGATGTTGATGTGCACAAAGCCAAAGAGATGATTGAAAAGGGTGAGGTGGACGTGGTGGATGTCCGCACCCAGTTCCACGCGCCGGCCATGCCCGGGGCTGCGTACGTGCCGCTGGACGACATCCTGGCGCGGCCAGCCGAAGTCATTCCGTCGGGGAAGCCCCTGCTCTTCGTCTGCAACGTCGGGCAGACCAGCGCGGTTGCCACCCAGATGGCCCGAGCGCTAAGTGTTGCGGACGCGTACAACATGGCCGGGGGGATGACCGCCTGGGCCGAGGCCGGCTACGAGACCGAGGAACCGCCCGCCGCGCACTGAGCGCGCGGTTCACCTGGAAGGACACAGACCGTGTTCACCGTTGAGCAAGTCCAGCGCTACAGCCGCCACATGCTGCTGCCCGAAGTTGGGGCCGCGGGACAAGTGAAGATTCTCAATGCCAAGGTGCTGGCTATAGGCGCGGGCGGCCTTGGCTCGCCGGTGCTCTATTACCTGGCTGCCGCTGGGGTCGGCAGGTTGGGCGTTGTGGACTTCGACACCGTCGACCGTTCGAACCTACAGCGACAGATTCTGCATCGCGATGACCGCGTCGGGATGCCGAAGACCGCGTCGGCCGAAGCGACCTTGACCGGCCTGAACCCGGACGTGACCGTGGTACGCCACGACGAGCCGCTGACCTCAGACAACGCGCTCGAAATCCTCGAGCCGTACGACATTGTGGTCAACGGGTGCGACAACTTTCCCACTCGCTACCTGGCCAATGACGCGGCGTATTTCCTGGGTAAGCCACTCGTGGACGGCAGCGTGATGCGCTTTGAGGGCATGGCCACCGTCTTTGAGCCAGGCGCGGGGTGCTACCGCTGCCTCTACCCGACGCCGCCACCACCGGAGATGGCCCCGAGCTGCGCCGAGGCTGGCGTGCTTGGTGTCTTGCCCGGCCTGATCGGGTTGATTCAGGCCACCGAGGTGCTCAAGTTAATCGTCGGTAATGGAACGGCCCTGACCGGACGTCTGTTGTTGCTTGACGCCCTGGAGATGGAATTCCGGGAGTTGAAGCTGCGGCGCGATCCTGACTGCCCGGTCTGTGGTGACCACCCGACGATTACCGAATTGATCGACTACGAGGAGTTCTGCGGCTTCGCGGGCGGCGACGCGGCACCGGCCACGGCGGAGGCGGTCGCCGTCTAAGCACCCGCCGACTGCCTGATCGCCGCGCGGTCTGGCGGGCTGGGCTTGCGCCTCGCGCCCAGCGGCGGGCGCCGAGCGCATCGCCGAACGATTGTGGCTGCCCGGCGTATGCTGGGAGGGCGCGCTGTCCTGGGGTATACCGCTGGCTCGACCACCCAGTCGCACGCGTCGCCAGAGCCTCGGCGAATGGCTAGCTGCAGAGAATCGGCGCCGCGGCGGTCTGGCTCGAATCTGGCCGCGTCGGGTGGCATATCTCGCCTTCGGCTTGACGCTTTGGCTGGCGGCGATCTTGTTGGCCGCCATCGTCGCCATGCAGCCGTTCGAATACGGAGTGACTGTACGACCGGCTGAATCTGGTCGATGGGTGATTGAGCACGTGACTCCGGGCGGCCCGGCCTGGCGCGCCGGACTTCGCGTTGGCGAGCGTGCTTCCTGGAGCGGACCTCTGACGGAACCGACCGAGGCGCCAGGGGTCCTGCGAGTCGAGTCGGGCTCGGCCGCGATCATCGACCCGCAAACCGGGCTGGCCATACCCATTCCGGGCCGTGACCCGGCCATGCGAGCGACCACGCTGGCGCTCGCGACAGCGTTTGCGGTGGGCGCAGGTGTGGTGGCGCTCTACGGGCGGCGTCGCGTGCTGGGGGCGGCCACCGCGGCAATGTTCGCTGTGGCAATTGCCCTGACGCTGGGGTCCGTCGCGCCCGACGCCGGTGGCGTGCTGTCGCTGCTGACGTTCGCGGCCACAGGTGCGGCGGGCGTAGCCTTGTTGTGGCTGGCCGCTGTGTTCCCCATCAGGGGACCGGCGTCCGTGGCGCCGTTCGTGCCGGCTTTGGCGGCGTCCATGCTGGCGGGACCGGTGGCGGTGCTGGTCGCCTCGTTTCAGGGCCGTCCGGAGCTATACAACGCGGCCTGGATCACGGTCGCAATCCTTCCCGCGCTGGGCCTCACGGCGCTCCTGGCCAAGTGCCTGGTGACGCTGCTGGATATCACATTTCCGCGTGACCGGCGTGTAGCGCGCGTGCTGCTGGCAACATTCGTGACCGCCGCATTGCCGCCCACCGCACTGTCGCTGGCGCCGGCGGTCGTGAGCGGCGCCGAGATCCTTCCGTACTTCGTGTCGCTGCTGGCAATTGCGGCGACGGCGTTGGGTGTGGCTCACGTGGCGGTGCCGACCTGGCGGATTCGGTTCCAGCGCGTTCTGCGCACGCTGTTTCTGCACGGTGCGGCCTGGATCTGGCTGTTTACGGTCTACGCGCTTCTGGTGGGCGTGATCGGTCGCTACCTGTCCGACCGCGACGGCGCTGTGCCGGTGCTCTGGATGCTCGCAGCGGCGCTGGTGGGCATTGGCGTGACGATGCCGTTGGCGCGCTGGGCGGTCCTTAAGACGCTATCGGGATGGGTGTACCGGGATAGCTATGACCCGCAGCGAGTCTTGCGGACGGTCAGCGCGGCGCTGGCGTCCACGACTTCGGTGGAGCAGCTTGCCGAGTCGGTGCTGGCGCCGGTGCGCCGGGCGATTGGCCTCGACTGGATCGCAGTCACCCGCGCGGCTTCCCCGCATGACCTCGCCGCCATCGCTTTCAACACTCTGGCCCCGACTCCGGACGACGCCCAAGTCCGCTCCGCCGTTCGGGCCGCGGGAGGTCTCGGTCATTCGGAAATCGCCGCGGTGGTCGTTCCCTGCCAGATCGGAGATACGGTGGCGGCCTATGTGGTTGCTTCGATCCGCGAGGAGTCGTTTGGTCTAAGTCAGGCTGACGCCGACCTGCTGGACGCATTGGCAAGCCAACTCGCCAGTTTCATGGTGCGCGTGGATTTGTGGGGTCAGCTGCAGGATCGCGTGCTGGAACTCGATGAAACGGCGCAGCGCCTGCACGACAGCCAGCAGACGCTGAGTGATCTCTACGACCAGGTCAACGGGATGCTGGAGGCTGAGCGGCAACGCATCTCGCGCGACCTGCACGACGAGCCGTTGCAGAAGCTGGTGCTCTTGCAGCGCGCACTGCGCTCAGCCGCGCCCGGGCCGTACCGCAGCCGCGATGCTCTCTTGCGGCTGGTGGATACGGCTGCCGGCGACTTACGCGAGATATGCGAGCGTCTGCGCCCGCCGGTCCTGGACGACCTGGGGCTGGAGGCGGCGCTGCGCTGGCTTGCGGACGAGGCGGGACGTGCAGCGCCGTTCCAAATCGATCTACAGACTGACGGCACGCCGGACGTCGAGCGGCCGGATGTCGACGTTGAGACAAACATCTACCGGGCAGCCCAGGAGGCTTTGAACAATGCCCTGCGGCACGCCCACGCGTCGCGAGTTCGCATTCGCTTGACCCGCGCGGCCGACGCGATTCGGCTCTCGGTGCGGGACGATGGGTGTGGGTTCCAGACCTCGCCCGACTTTGCCGTATATGCGGCGACGGGGCACCTCGGACTGGCTGGGCTGCGTGAGCGGTTCACGCGCCTGGGCGGCGTTATACAGGTGGAGTCGCAGCCCGGCGGGCCGACGGTGCTGACAGTGGAAGCTCCGCTCCATCCCGCAGCGGTGGCCCGCGAGTGACCCTGCGCCGCCCGATCCGGGTACTCCTGGTGGATGACCACGCCATGGTGCGGGAAGGAACCGCCGCCGTTTTGGCCGATGTGCCCGATATCGAGGTTGTGGGCGCTGCGGGTGACGCGGCGGCGGCGGAGCGCGCGTGCCGCCGATGTGCGCCTGATGTTTGCCTGCTGGATTTCCGCATCCCCGGCGGTGGACCGGCGCTCGCGCGACGTCTGGCCCACATTGCGCCGGCGACGCGGGTATTGGTGGTGTCGGCTTACGGCAAAGCGGACTATGTTCGCTCAATGCGTGACGCGGGTGTGAGGGGATATGTCCTGAAGAACTTGGACACCGCGGGCCTGGCCGATGCCGTGCGTCAGATCCACGCCGGAGGCACGGTGTTCCAGAAACTTCCCGAGGCCGTACCGGAAACGGCGGCCGGGCGCCGGCTCGCCGAGCCGCTCACAATGCGCGAGTTGGATGTGCTTCGGCTGGTGGCCGAGGGCGCATCCAATCGCGAGGCCGCGGCTGCGCTGGGCGTTTCAGCCAAGACGGTTGAGGCGCACCTCAGCAGCGTGTACGGCAAGCTGCGGGTCCGCTCACGTACCGAAGCCGTGGTTGCGGCGGTTCGCGACGGAATCATCAGCGTAGATCGGTCCGACGCCGACGTGTAAGGACGTCTCGGCGATAGGAATCCGCCGGCGGGCGCCCATTGATTCATACACCGCGTCGGCAAGCTGGACGGCGCGCACACCATCCTCAACGCCAGCGAGCGGCTCGCCGTTTCCCGCTACGGCGTCCACGAACGCGTGCAGGCTTTCGCCCTGTGGTGCGTCGGCGGGGTGCGAACGTGGCGTGACAACGTCAGACAGGCCGCCGATCTGGGACACATCTCCTGGCACGTCACCCTTGGCGGTTGCCGTGACCGTGCCGTCCGTTGCCATCAGGCGCCAGGTGGAGCTGGCTGGGCTGCGGCCGTATTCGCCCACGGTCACGCGTGCGAGACCTCCGTTTGCGAAGCGGATGCCGGCCGCAATGGTGTCGGCCAGATCCGCTCGGCGCGTGTGCCGGCCGCCCATGGCCTGGACATAGATCGGCTGGGATTGCATGAGAAAGCAGGCCAAGTCCAACGCATGGCTTCCCAGGAGTGCCAGCAGGCCGCCGTGCTCGGCCGAACCCATCCAGGAGTCGTGCAGGGGATCGACGACGGATTCGATCCGGAGAAACGTCGGCCGCGGGATCCGGCCGCGGATCAGGCGTACATCGGGAGCGGCGCGCGCCCAGAAGTTGACAGCCAGGACGCTGTCGGATGCCCGCGCATAGGCCAGGACGTGCTGAGCATCTGAGTAGCGAAGGGCCAGGGGAGCCTCGAGCAGGACGTGTAGACCTCGATCGAGCGCCTCTCTGGCAAGGCGCCAATGACTGGCATGCGGCGTGGCTACGATTACGGCGTCTACATCGTCACGCCGCAGCGCGGCGTCGGCGTTGTCGCTCCAGGCTGCGGCGCTCAAGGCGCGGGCGCCCGCTTGCGCCCGACGTCGGTCGGCATCGACTACGCAACTGACCGACACGCTGGACAGCGCCTGAAGCAGGGCTCCGTAGGCGCGGCCAGCCGTGCCGTATCCGACAATGGCAAACTGCAAGCCTGAGTCCTTGGCCCGGGAGCCGTCGCGCTCAGCGTACTGCTTGCCCCGAACAGCTTTGACTTCAGCTGCCGCGGCGTAACGTTCTGCCACAACGGTCCGCTCTTTAGTCCGAGCCGATGGAGGAAAACCAACGGGCAAACCGGTCCATGGTCTGGAGAGCTGTCGTATAGTGAGCGTTCTGCTCGACATAACGCCGCTTCAGCGCAATGTCATCTAGCCCTAGCACCCGACGACCGTCTGGGCGCGCGCATCGTCTGCGGCGCGCAGAGGTAATTAGCGTTATCTCTGCTGGCGTCGTGTTCGTGATCGTGGCTGTGCTGGGCGTCCTGGTCTGGCTTCGGTCTTCAGAGGCGCCCACGGTGACCGTGGCGACCACGCCGACCGTGGCGGTGCCCCGGCCCCAGGCGCCAACCCCGGTCGTGAGCGCCAGGACGCCGCTTCCGCCATTGCCCTCGCCGGTTGTGGAAGCCAGCGCCACGCCGGAGCCTCCGAATCCACTGAACCTCATCGCCGACTGGCCCGAAGACCGACCGTTTGGTGTGCTGTTCCTCGGTCTCGACCGGCGTCCGGGCGAGGGAGGCGGGCGGACCGACGCGATTATTCTCGCCCACATCGAGCCCCGGGCCAGATCCGCAACCCTGGTGTCCATACCGCGCGACGTGTGCGTGGCGAATTGTCGAACGGACCCTTTCCGGATCAATTCCGTCTGGCATGCCGAAGGCCCGGACGCACTACGGCGACGCGTGGCCAACCTGCTTGGCGTGCAGGTGGACTACTGGGTCACGCTGGACTTCAACGGGTTCAAGCGCCTGGTTGACTTCTTCGGCGGAGTGGACGTTGACGTCGAGTCGACGATTTACGATCCCTCGTACCCCAACGCGACCGATACGGGCTTCGAGCCGTTCTACGTTGAGGCGGGTCCCAACCACCTCGACGGGGACATGGCGCTGCGCTACGTACGAACCCGGCATCAGGACGGTTCCTTCGCGCGCGAAGTTCGCCAGCAGCAGGTCCTGTTGGCGTTGGTGGAGCAGGTGATCTCGCCGCAGACATTGGTGGAGTCGCCGGCCTTCCTGCGCGAACTCAGCAACGCGTTCGAATCGAATCTGCCGCCTGATCTGGTGCCCTCGATGGCCAAGCTTGGGATGCAGATCGGCTCCGCTCGGACCGTGTCTGGGGCGATCCGGCCCGAGGACGGCATGGTGCGCGCGGTCATTGCGGACAATGGCGCGTACGTGCTGCAACCCAACGTGCCGCTTATCCATGCCTATACGGCCGACCTGATGCGGCGGGGTGAATCATTGCCGCCGCCTGAAGCCGAACCCCAGGTCGAGCTGGCCAACCGGCAGCAGCCCGCGTCTTAGGTCCGCCGCGCCACTACGTAGAGCTCCGAAGGCTCGTAGGCCACCTCCAGGAAGCGGCGCAGCACGGCTGCCACGCGCGCCAGTTCCTGCCGCGTGTGGAGCAGGCCGTCCGATACCTCGTGGATGGCATGCTCCAGGTCTCGCCCGTAGCCCGAGTCGGCCAGTCGCGCCGCGACCCAGCGCGAAGCGCGCGATTCGGACGGGTCGGACGGGCGCCCCGGCGGCGTCTGCGGCGTCAGGCCAAGATCAGCCAGATCCACCGGCAAACCGCGTTCCGACTCGGGATTGACCCCGGCCGCAACGGTTTCCAACCCGCAGCCGACCGTGAGGAACTCGATGAGCTCCCGGTCGTAGGGCCGGACATGGGTGGGGTCGCGCCAAAACTCGTGCGCGATGGTGGGAAGGCTGCCCGGATTGGGCGTGGCAAGGATGAGCCGTCCGCCGGACCGCAGCCGGTCTGCCGCCAGGCGAATCAGTGCCGCTGTTTCCCGAACCGCCAGATGCTCAACGACGTGGAAGGCGGTGATCGCGTCATAGTGGTCGGCGGTGCTTTGCAGGAAGTCCAGCGCGTCGCCCTGGCGCACCGGCAGTCCGCGAGCTTCCGCCAACATTGCCCCATCATGATCCAGACCAAGGACCCGGTGCCCGGCCTCGGCGGCCGCCGCCAGGAACTCGCCGCGTCCGCATCCCACGTCCAGCAGGTCGCCGGCTTCGGGTATGAAACGCAGGTACCAGGCGCGCGCGCGCCGAACGGTCTCCGGCTCGAATCCGCGCTGTGCGTACCAGTCGGCGCCCATGCCCTGCCAGCCTTTCCGCGTGCCGGGCCGCAGGCTAGCACCGGACCCGGCTGATCAACTTAGAATGCCTCCCGGTGTCCCCTTGCAGCGGCGGACGTTATGAACGACGACGTTGAGATCTTCTCGATCGGAACGGAGCTCGTTTCCGGCCTCGTGCTGGACACGAACTCGCACTGGCTGGCTGGCGAAGTTTCGGTCGCCGGCGGCGACGTTCGCCGTATCACCGCGCTGGCGGACGACCTGGAGGCGCTGATCGCGGAGTTGCGTGCCGCCGTGGCGCGCAGGCCGCGTGTGGTCCTGACCACCGGCGGACTTGGTCCCACGCCCGACGACATGACGGTTGATGCGATTGCCGCCGTCGCGGACAGCGACACGCATACGCCGTTCGAGGTCATTGAAGACTATGCCCATCGTAGAAACATGACGATCGAGGAAGTATCGGCTCCGCCTCGACTAAAGATGGGGTCGATACCGCGCGCCGCCACCGTGCATCTCAACCCGGTCGGCTGGGCGCCCTGCTTCTCGACCGTCGTGGACGAGACCACCATATGGTCGATGCCTGGGCCGCCTCGCGAAGTGGAGGGCTGCTTCGAGACTCACATCCGGCCGGCCTTGCGCGGAATGTTCGCTAGCCAGAGCGCGCGGATGCGCGTCTTCATCGACTCGTTCGAATCCGAGACGTCGCCGTTCATGCAGCGCGTCATGCGCGAGCTGCCCGTCGCATATTTGAAGGCGTACGTCGGGCAGTCGCGCGTCAACGGTCTTCCGGTCGACATCGTGGTGCGCAGCACCGATGGCGGGAATCCCAAGGTCCAGCTGGATGCCGCCTACGACCTGTTTTGCGCCATCGCCGCCGAGTCCGGAAAGACCGTCACGCTCGAACCGACGGCGCCGCTGCGCGACTAATCGGAGGCCGCCCGTGCGATCCCGTTGGTCATCGGAGACCACTGTCGGCCTGGGCCCCCTGGACCTGCGCGTCCACACCTCGCGCCTGCTGGGGGCGGAGCCGTCGCTGGTGCTCTTTGGCGGCGGAAACACCTCGGTCAAGCACGACGCACCGGATCCGCGCGGCGGTGTCCGGCGAACGCTCACCATCAAGGGCAGCGGGACCGATCTGGCCTCAATTGGCGCCGATGGGTTCGCCCCGCTGGCCCTCGACGACCTGATCCCGCTGCGCGAACGCGAGGCGCTGGATGACGACGCCATGGTCGAACTGGTCACGCTGGCGCTGCTCGACTCGCGCGCTCCGCGTCCATCCATTGAGACCCTGCTGCACGCGTTCATCCCGCTGGATTGGATCGACCACAGCCACGCAGACGCGATTCTCACCCTGACCAACCAGCCAGACGGCGCCGCGCGTGTGCAGGAGGCTCTTGGGTGCGCCGTCGGTCTGGTTCCCTACATCAAGCCCGGCTTCGACCTCTCCAAAGCGGCCGCCGACGTGTACGACGCCGACCCGTCAGTTTCCGGCCTGGTACTCGACAAGCACGGCCTGGTGACGTTTGGCGAAACCGCCCAGCAGTCGTACGAACGGCATATCGAACTGGTTTCGCTGGCGGAAGCGCGGATTGGGCGGACCTGGTTCGGCCCGCGGCAACCGGCGGCCAGATCGACAGGCGATGCGGCCCGGCTGGCTGTGACGCTGCGAGGTCTGCTGAGCCGCCGCCGGCACATGATCGTCCGTTGCGACGCCAGCCCTCGGGTTCGTGCCTTCGTTGACCGTCAAGATTTCGTGCGCATTTCCCAGCAAGGACCGGCGACGCCTGACCACGTTCTGCGCACCAAACGATTGCCCCTGGCGTTGCCTACCGCCGATCCCGCCGATGCCGCTGACGCCGTGGCGCAATACGAAACCGCGTACGCCGACTACGTGCGGGAACATGCCGATCCAGCCGACGAGTTCAGACACGACCCCGGCCCGCGCGTCACATTGGCGCCTGGAGTCGGCATGTTCACGGCGGGTCGTTCGGCGGCTGAAGCGGACGCTGTGGCTCGGATCTATCGCCACACGATGGACGTGATCGAGGGCGCGGAATCCATGGCGGCCTACGCGGCGCTGCCGGCGCGGGATCTGTTCGCCATCGAGTACTGGCCGCTGGAGTTGTACAAACTCAAGCTGGCGCCTCCCGACCGCGAACTGGCCGGGCGGGTGGCACTGGTCACAGGGGCAGCCAGTGGGATCGGCCGCGCCACGGCGCGTCGGCTGGCAGGTTCCGGCGCCCACGTCTTTGTCACGGATATCGACGCGGCGGGCGCGAAGACAGCGGCGACGCAAATTTCGGCCGCCGGAGGTGTGGCCGAATCGCTGACGCTGGATGTGACGGATGAAGACGCCGTCGCCTCCACCATGCGGGCAGTCCTGCTCGCGGTCGGGGGGATCGACATCGTGGTCTCAAACGCCGGCATCGCAGACGCGGCGCCAATTGACGCTCTTGCGGTCGCCGACTGGCAGCGCAGTCTGGATGTCAACGCTACCGGACACTTCCTTGTTGCCCGGGCGGCGATCCGGGCGATGCGCGATCAGGGCATCGGCGGTAGCGTGATCCTGGTGTGCACGAAGAACGCGCTTGACCCGGGACGTGATTTCGGCGCCTATAGCGCGGCCAAGGCGGCCCAGTTACAGCTGGGACGCGTGCTCGCAATCGAGAACGGCGAGCATGGGATTCGCGTCAACATGGTCAACCCGGACGCCGTGTTTACCGATTCCCGTCTTTGGAGCACCGACCTCCGAGCCGGTAGGGCCGCTGCCCACGGCGTTGACGTAGACGAGCTGGAGGACTTCTACCGCCGCCGCAATCTCTTGCAGACGGCGATTGACGCCGACGACGTAGCTGAGGCCGTGCTTTTCCTCGCCAGCGACCGCGCGGCCAAGACGACGGGCACCGTGCTGCCGGTCGACGGCGGCGTCCGTGGAGCTTTCCCGCGCTGAGACTCCGTGCCGCGGCCCGGTGTTACGGAACCGCGGCGCCTGACACGAATAGCTCGCCGTCCGTCACGACCAGCGATTCGATCGCTATCGGCAGCCGCGGCAACCCGGCGTCCACGGTGCGCTCGGCCAGGGCCAGAACGAGCGAGCGCACGAAGCCGGGGGCGTACATTTCCCCAACCTGGAAGCGAGTGATCTCGGCCTGGCGCTGGCTGTTTTCGGTCATGACGGTCACGTCGAGCCGAAACGGGAAGCTCAATCCAAGTGAATGGACAACGCCCGTCAGCGTTAGCGTTCGCGGGCGGAACGTGAGCTGCAGGTCGGTGATCGAGCCAAACCCGTGATCCTGCCGCGCCCAGTCCTGGAGGAGTGCGGTCATCTCGTCGTGGGTGAAGGCAATCTGGGCCGGGATTTCGCGTCCGGCTTGGCGCGCCTGCTCCGAAGTCTGGCCAAATGCGTTGAGCTTGGCTTCGGCGCGAGCACGAACCTGTGGATCCGGCTGGATGCGCGCCAAGTCCGAGATGTCAACTGAACCACGCGTGGCAAACACGCCGAGAACTGTCATTACGCCAGCCGCCGCCAGCAGCAACCAGATGCCAAGCACCAAAGCGCGACGCACGCAGACTCACCCCATTTCGCCGCCGCGCCGCGAGTTACCGGCACTGTGCAACGGCTGCACAAGTCAGATCGCAGGATGACGCCGTGCGTAATGCACGGCGAGCCTAACCGGTGGCATGCGTATGCTAGCGTCCGGTCGCTCACGAGCCGTTGTGGCGGGAGCCTGTGAAGCCAACCGCATTGACGGGCCCTGTACGTAAAGCCGTGGTTCCCGTAGCGGGGATTGGAACCCGCCTGTTTCCCGCTACGAAGTCGCAGCCCAAGGAAATGCTGCCGGTAGGCCGCAAGCCTGTCGTCCAATACGTGGTGGAAGAGCTTCGCGCCGCTGGGGTCGAGCAAGTCCTGCTGATCACCGGCCGCAAGAAGGCGGCAATCGAGGATCACTTCGACGCCGATCTCGAACTCAGCCAAGTGCTTCGACAGGCGGGAAGTGTTGACCTAGCCGACTTGCCTATTGCCGACGGCATTCGCGGCGTGTTCTATACGCGTCAGGGCACCCCCAGCGGCGTCGCTGACGCCGTGGGTCTGGCGCGGGACTTCGCCGGGGGCGAACCCATCGTCGTCGCATTTGGCGACACAATCATTCGCGGGGGCAATCTGGTAGCCCGACTGATGGCCGCCCATCTCGAAAGCCGGGCGAGCGGTGCGGTCGCTGTTGAACAGATCGCCCCGGAAGACGCGTTTCGCTATGGCATCGTCGATGTGCGCGAGGTCGATGATTCGCTTGTGGCGGTGGATCTCGTGGAGAAGCCCGCCGCGGGCCGCGCGCCCAGCGATCTGGCCATCGTTCCGCGTTATGTGTTCGATCCGGTGATCTTCGACGCGATTGAAGCCACGCGGCCGGGGTTGGGCGGCGAACGCTGGTTGACGGATTCCATTTCGATTCTGGTGCGTGAATCGCCGCCCGTGCGGGTCGTTCCCTTGGAGGCGAATGAGCGCCGGTATGACATCGGAAACTTCGAGTCGTACTACCGCGCGTTCATTGACTTCGCACTCGCGGACCCGCAGTACGGGGCGGGTGTGCGCCAATACGTCAGCGAGCTTGGTCAGCGGCTGTGATAGCGCGCGCTCCGGTCGTCGCGTCGGCGCCCGGGCGCGCCGGGCTTCTCGGCAACCCCAGCGACATGTACGGCGGGACGGTCATAGCTGTTGGGGTTCCTCGACGCGCCTGGGTTGCCATCCGTCCGGCGCCTCGTTTGCGACTGGCAGCGCTTGACGCAGATCTCGATCTGACTGTGCGGTCGCCGAACGACCTGCGCCTGGTTCCTCCGCCGGCCGCGGCCGCGGCGGCCCGAATGACACCGACGGCCCTGGCCGCGGCACGTCGTTCAACCTATCTGAACGTTCTGAAGGCGGCGGTGGCGGCGCAAGGCATGCAAGACGCCAGGGTGGAAATTCGTTGCTGGAGCGAGGTTCCACCGAGTGCCGGCCTGTCCAGCAGCAGCGCACTGCTGGTGGCCGCGCTGTTCGCCACAAATGCCTGGCTGGAGCGCGAGACGCCGCCGCACCAGTTCGCCGAGACGGCGCGCGAAATTGAGTTCAGCCGCATGGGTGTCACCTGCGGGTTTCAGGACTTCTACGCCACGACGTATGGCGGTCTGCTATGCATGGACTTCCGGGACAAGGAGCACTGGCGCGGACCGACCGTCGATCCTCTGGCCACAGTCGAGCCCATGCTCGATCCCGACGCGTCGCTTCCGCTCGTCTTGGCCCATACCGGCCGGCAACGCGATTCCGGCGAGACCCACCGTCCCCTGCGCGCTCGCTGGGTCGAAGGCGATCGCGATGTGCGCGCCGCCATGCATGCGTTGGGATCCATCGCCCGACAGTCGAAGCGCGATGTACTTGAGGGCAACTGGCCGGCGGTGGCCACGGCCATGAACGCCGCGCACGGTCAAATCTCAGCCGTCGGCGGATCCGGGACGGTCGTCGACGCTCTGATTGAGCAGGCGATCAAGCTCGGGGCGCGCGGCGCAAAGCTTGCCGGTGCCGGATTGGGTGGCACGATCATCGCGCTGCACGACGACCCCTCGTGGCTGGCCAAGAACATAGTTGACCACGGCGCGGCGTCCGCGTTTCCTATGCCGCGTGCGGCGCCAGGCGTCCGACTTGAGCCAGCCGACCTGCCGGTGCCGGCTTGCCGACGCGCCGCCTGGTTGCCGGCATGAGCACCGCGGCGGTCATTGGCCTTGATCTGGGCACCACGGGCGCTCGTGCCGTTCTGGCCGATGTTTCGGGCGCAACCCTCGCAGTCCACGAATCTCCGTACGAACTGCTGACTCCGAGGCCCGGCTGGGCCGAGCAGTCACCCGAGGCCTGGGAAGAGGCCGCCTTTGCGGCCCTGGCGGCGGTGGCCTCGCAGGCGGAACGGGCGAATGACGTCCGAGCCATCGGGCTGACCGGTCAGATGCACGGGCTCACCCTGCTTGACCGGGCGCAACGGCCGCTGCGTGACGCGATTCTGTGGTGCGACCTCCGCACCGGTCCGCAGCGGCGCGAACTGGAGAACAGGTTGGGTGTGCCAACGCTCATCCGGCACACGGGCAACCTTCCGCTGGAAGGCTTCCAGGCCCCCAAGCTCGTCTGGGTCCGCGCGCATGAGCCTCGTCTCCTCGAACGCACGGCGCACCTCTTGCTGCCTAAGGACTTCATCCGGCTGCGGCTGTCCGGTGAATGTTGGACTGACGTGTCCGACGCCAGCGGGACCGGGTACTTCGACTCGGCCACGCGCCGCTGGTCGGACGCAATGTTGGATGCCTTGGAGATCGATTCGGCCTGGCTGCCCGAATTGCGCGAATCCCCGCAGACGGCCGGACGGCTGACGCGGGCCGCCGCCAAACGACTGGGATTGCCGCCTGGGATTCCAATTGCCGCAGGCGCCGGCGATCAGCCGGCCGGCGCCGTCGCGGCTGGGGTCGTGGCGGAGGGCGACGCCGCCGTGACTATCGGATCATCGGGCGTCATATTTTCCGCCGCCTCGGCCTATGCGGCGGCGCCGGACGGACGCGTACAGGTCGGAGCGCACGCGCTGCCTCAACGCTGGTATCTCATGGGTGTCACGCAGGCGGCCGGCCTGTCGCTGCGCTGGCTTCGCGACACGTTCGTGCCGGAAATCTCGTATGCCCAATTGGTTTCCGAGGCGGAAAGTTCGCCGCCGGGCAGCCGCGGGCTGCTGTGGCTGCCCTACCTGCAAGGCGAACGTACGCCGCACCTGGACGTCGACGCGCGCGGCGCGCTGGTCGGCCTCACGACCGCGCACGGCCGAGCCGACATTGTTCGGGCGGTGCTTGAAGGGGTCGCCTTCAGTCTGCGCGACGCCGCCCAGGCCATACGGGGCGTTGGCGCGCCGCTGCGTCGGTTCAAACTCGCTGGAGGGGGCGCCCGCAGTCCGCTGTGGCGGCAGATCGTCGCCGACGTGTTCAACGCACCGATGCAGGTTGAGCCTGAGGGCCGCGGGCCAGCCTTCGGCGCGGCGCTGCTGGGCGCCGTGGCGGCCGGACTATTTGGATCCGTTGAGGAGGCGGTCCGGGCAACGGCCGGGCTTCACGCCACAGTGACTCCGAACGCCATCGGGACCGCGGCGCTGGAGGCGACCTACGCGCGTTACCGTGACCTCTACCCCGCGCTGGCCGAGGCGAATCGAGCTGCCGCGGCGGCGCAGGCCGCGGAGACGGTGGAGGCGTAACCAAGCGAGCTTTGTTGCGTTGCTATATTCGACCGATAGCCCGCGCCGGCTGGCCGGGCCCGAGCCACACTCTCCATGTCTGTCGATCGAACAACCCCTGATGCCGTCCTGCGCGCGCTAGCCCGTCGCCCGCTGCTCTTTGACGGTGCGATGGGAAGCAACCTGAACGACTTTCCAGACCGTGACTGGGAAGCGCCCGAGGAAGCCACCCTGCGCTTCCCCGACCGTATGGCCGGGGTTTATCAGGCCTATCTGGACGCTGGCGCGGACGTTCTGTCGACCAACACGTTTGGTGGGAACCTGATCCGACTCGAACGGGCCGGCTTGGTTGACAAGTCTGAAGCCATAAATCGCGGCGCGGCTGAACAGGCCCGGGCCGTGGCCGGCACCGACGCCTGGGTCGCTGGCGACATAGGACAGAGCGGTGACTTTCTGGAGCCGCTCGGCGACGTCACCGAGGAACGAATGACCGAGGCCTTTCGAGTTCAGGCGGAGCAACTGGCTGCCGGCGGCGTAGATTTTTTCCTCTGTGAGACCTTCAGCGACATCCTCGAAGTCCAGATTGCGATCCAGGCCGCCAGTTCAACCGGCCTGCCGGTCTTCGCCACGATGACCTACGACATCAACCTGCACACCATGATGGGCGTGGCGCCGGCGGACGGCATGCGCGCCTGTGAGGAAGCCGGCGCCGCCGTCGTTGGGTGCAACTGCGGGAACGGGCCCGAAGAAATGACACAGGTGCTGGACCAGATGCTAGCCGCGGGTCCGCGGCGACCGCTGATGGCCCAGTCAAATGCCGGCGTGCCCGAGCTCATTGACGGCCGGGTGTGTTACCTGTATCCGCCGGAGAAGATGGTTGAGTTCGCTCGGCAGTGGATTGATGACGGCCTGTCAGTGATCGGATCGTGCTGCGGAAGTACCAACCAGACGACCCACCTGCTGCGCGAGATGATTGATCACTTGCCTGCGCGAGTGCCTGCCTGAGTCGAGTTGCAGGCCTGCGAGGTGTGAGGGCAATCCGGCATAGGGTGCTGCCCAAGCCTCGGCTACCATGCATGTGGGAGGCGCCGCCTTCCGCCATTCCCGCTGAGAGGCGCTGTGGCTGACGTATTTCGACACACGTGGTGGGCGTTCGCGCAGGTGTACTACGACCTCCGAGCGTTAGCTTTGGTCGGCAACTTTCTGTGGTTCCTTGCCATGCTGCCCCTGGTTCCCATCGTCGGGATTCCAGGCGCTTTTGCCCTCCAGCAGGCCGTGCTGCAGACGGATGCACCCGTCACCGGCGTTCAGTTCTTCGTGTTCGTCGTGGGTGGGACCGTCGTGGGCGGCGCGCTGGCAGGGCCAGGCACGGCTGCACTTTTCTACGTGGCGCACCGCCATATGGAGTACGAGAACGTTGAGGCTCGCGACTTCTGGCACGGTTTTCGCTTCAACTTCGCGCGCGCCTGGATCCTCTTCGTGGTGGATTTGTGCCTGCTCTACGGCTTGATCGTCGGGTTTATCTTCTACACCGGGACGGGCCAACTCCTCATCCAGGCGTTGGGATTCCTCTCGCTGTACTTCGTCGTGCTATGGACGGCGGCACAGGCCTATCTGTATCCGATGTTCATCCGGTATGACATGTCGATCTACCACCTGTTTCGCAACGCGGCGGTCATGGCGCTGAGCGCGCCTGGGTCGTCCATCGCCTACTTTATCGTTGTTGTCGGTAGCATTGTGATCAGTATGCTGGTTATCTTCCCGGCGGTGTTCTTGATGGCGAGCACCCTGGCACTCGTGGCAATGCGAATGACGCAAGACCGGCTCCACGCATTTGGCGTGGAGGCGCAGGGGCGGGGCCTGTGACGGCACGTCCACCAAAGCTGACAGCAGGCTCGGAGGCGTTCGATGGCTGACGTTCAGATACGAAACGCTCGGGTGATCTTCAAGGAAGACTCTGACCCGGCAGCCGTGATTTTCGGCCAGACCGGTGGCACGCCCGAGGACGAGAAGTCCGACCTCGTGGGACAGGCCAACTACCACGACGGCTATATTCATGCCATTGACGGCGTGAGTCTCGACATCCACGACGGCGAGTCCGTCGCGATTCTCGGTCCGTCCGGATGCGGCAAGTCCACGATGCTGCGCGTTGTCGCCGGCCTCATCAGGCTGGACGACCCCAACAGCGGGACGATCAGGTACGGCCAAGAGGACTGGACGGTGCTTGGCGCCAAGGAGCGGCGCGTAGGCATTGTGTTCCAGAACTACGCCCTCTATCCGCACATGCACAGCAAGAAGAATCTTGGATTCTTCTTCAAGATGCACAAGCGTGAGGAGGAAGTTGACGAGCGAGTGGAGATCGTCGCCCAGATCATGGGCGTCGGGTTCGATCAGCTCCTTGACCGTCGTCCAAAGGCGCTCTCCGGTGGGCAGCAGCAACGCGTGGCGATTGCTCGCTGCATCGTGCGCGACCCAACGGTCTTCCTCTTCGACGAGCCGCTCTCGAATCTCGACGCCAAGCTGCGCAGCCGCACGCGGGTGGAGATCAAGCGGCTGCTGCGCCGGTTCAACATCACGACGGTGTATGTCACGCACGACCAGACCGAAGCCCAGGCGATGGGTGACCGGATTGTCGTGATGCAGGCCGGCAAGATCCAACAGCTCGGCACCTACCGCGAGATCTATGACAACCCGTCCAACATGTTCGTGGCCGGTTTTGTGGGCCTGCCGCCAATGAATTTGATGTCGGCGAAAGCCGAGCGTGGCGGCGTGCGCGTGGACGGTCACTTTGTGGACTTGCGTAGCGATGCGCTGGGTAGGCGCGAAGGCGCGCCGGTAAATCTGGGCATTCGACCCGAGGCGATTGAGTTGACTCATCATCAGGTGGACGGCTCCGTGCCGGTTGACGTGTACTGGGTGGAGAGCCACTTCTCCGAGCAGCGCAAGGAAGTCACCTTTGACCTCGCTGGTGCGCGGGTGATCGCCAAACGACCGCTTGAGGAGGAGTGGGACCGTAACACCACGGTGTACGCGAAGGTTCCGGTGGAGGAGGCGTATGTCTTTGACGCTGATGAGGACCGTCTGATCTAGCTGCTGGAGCGGTCAGAAGGCACTTGGAGTTTGTCGGATCACGAGCGCCACATGGGGAGATTTTGTAGCTTCAAAGAGTCAATTCGAGTCAGGTTCGCCCGGCAGCGGCACAAAGTGCTAGACTACGCCCAACCGCACTGTCGCTATGGGCGGGCGAGGGCTCGTCCTATTCCCGGGGGAGGGAAGCGGTCCAGACGTCCTGAGGAGGCTATCCCGTGCGCAGTGACTTCATGTTGGCGCTGCAGCAGCTTGCCGACGAGAAGGGCATTCAGATTGAGGCTGTCGTTAATGCCCTGCGCACGGCCATCACTTCGGCCTTTGAGGACTACAACAGCGACTACGACGACATCGACATCGAGATCGACCCGGAGACGGGTGACTCGACCGTGTATGCCAACAAGTCCGTCGTCGAGGTGGTGACGGACGAGATTCACCAGATCTCCCTGGCTGAGGCTCGGAGCTACGACGAGACTATGGAGCTGGGCGAGATCTTTCAGATCGACATCACGCCGCCTAACTTTGGGCGCATTGCTACCCAGAAGGCTCGGCAGGCGATGCAGCAGGCGCTACGAGACGCTGAGCGCTTGGAGATTTACACGCACTTCATTGAGCACCAGGGCCAGATGCTCGTTGGGCGCGTAACCCGCGTGGAGAACCGGGGCGTCTTCGTTGACCTCGGACGTGGTGAAGCAATCATGCTTCCTGTCGATCAGGTGCCAGGTGAGTTCTATCGCTCCGGTCAGCGCATGCGCGTGCTGCTGCTTGAGGTTGCGGACGGGGGACGGGGCGCCCAATTGCGCGTCTCGCGTTCGCACGCGGACTTTGTGCGGCGGCTCTTTGAACGCGAGGTCCCCGAGATTCAGAACGGCCTGGTCGAGATTGCGGCGATCGCGCGCGATGCCGGCGTGCGCACCAAGCTGGCGGTTCGCTCGCGTCAGGAGGGACTAGACCCCGTAGGTTCGGCGGTGGGCATGCGCGGGACGCGCATCCAGAACGTGCTGCGCGAACTTGGACAGGAGAAGGTCGAGATCATCCTGTACCACGACGAACCGCGCGCCTACGTGGCCAACGCGCTGAGCCCTGCGCGTGTGCGCAACGTCCACGTCGATCTGACGCAGCGGGTGGCTGATGTGTTTGTGCCGACGGATATGGTGTCGCTGGCTATTGGCCGTGAAGGTCAGAACGCACGCTTGGCGGCCAGGCTGACCGGATTCAAGATCACGATTCGGGACGCGGCGGAGCCAGCGGAAGCTGTGGGCGTTGCCGAACCCGAGAGCTCTGTGGACGGTGAAACGGGCGAGGCCGATCATGGACTGATCGGAGACGCCTCTCGAATCCCTGAGGACGACGTTTCGACTCGAGCGGCGGAGCGCGTCGGGCGTGAAGCCGCCAGACCCGGGAGCTGACCATCGCCCGCCCTGAGCCTGCTCGTACGTGTATTGTGACGCGCGTGAAGCGGCCCAAGCGCGAACTCATCCGAATCGTGCGCACACCTGAGGGCGATGTGCGCTGCGATTCGTCGGGTCGGCTCAATGGTCGGGGCGCGTATCTCTCCCTCGACGACGGATGTGTGCAGATGGCGCTCGCACGCGGCATTCTGAGCAGGCAGTTGGGAGTGTCCATTGATCACGACAAGGCTGAGAGCTTGATCGAACACGTCGAGCGCGAACGTCGCGTTCGTGCGGCCGGGAGCGTTCGCTAGCATGGCTCGCCGCCGGCGCACGCGCCGCCGCCCGCCGCCCCGTCCGCGCGCCCGCCGCCGGCCGCAGCAGCGGCCCGGGCCAACCACCGAAGAACAGCCCGCCGAGCCCCAGGAGGAGCCGGCGATTGACTTGCGACAGGTCGCAATGCCGGCCTCGGCCTCGATTGGCGACATCGCGGAACTGTCCGAGGTGCCGCCAACCGACATCATCATGGAGTTGCTCAACCGTGGCGTGCTGACGACGATAAACGCGGCCATCGATCGCGATACCGCGCGCGCCGTCATGAGCAAACTCGGTGTTGCAATCATTGACGAAGCGGATAGAGACAATGCCGTCCCCGCGCTGACTCGGGAATTGAAGCAGCCGGATTCCGAGGCACCTCCCGCGGGTGAGCCTCGACCACCGGTCGTGACGGTGATGGGCCATGTCGATCACGGCAAGACCACGTTGCTCGACGCGATCCGCAACACCAACGTGGTTGAAACCGAATACGGGGGCATCACCCAGCACATAGGGGCCTATCAGGTTCCGGTGAACGGAAGTGCTATTACCTTCATTGACACGCCTGGGCACGAGGCCTTCACCGCCATGCGCGCTCGCGGGGCGGGCGTTACGGACATAGTCGTGATCGTGGTTGCCGCCGATGACGGCATCATGCCGCAGACGGTGGAAGCCATTGGGCACGCCAAGGCGGCCAGCGTTCCGATCATCATCGCGGTCAACAAGATCGATCTGCAGGCCGCCAACCCGAATCGAGTGCTTCAGCAACTCACGGAGCACGAAATCGTCGTCGAAGACTTCGGCGGGGACGTGGTAGCGGTCCCGCTATCGGCCCTCGAGGGTCGGGGTATCGACGATCTGCTCGAATACATCAACCTGACGGCCGAGCTCGAGGAGTTGCGCGCCCCCGTGGATGGCCCAGCCGAGGGCACGATCATCGAAACCCGACTCGATCACAGTCAGGGACCGGTTGCAACTGTACTGGTGCAGGGCGGCACGCTGAAGGTTGGCGACACCATCACAACTGGTGAGATCAACGGCCGCGTGCGGGCGCTGTTTGACGACAGCGGGGGGCGGATCAGATCCGCTCGGCCCTCCTCGCCCGTTCAAGTCATGGGTCTGGACGCGATGCCGGAGGTTGGCGATCCGCTCAGTGTTGTAGCGCGCCAGCGCAAGCGGCGCCGGCGGCAAGTCCGCGCGCCGGCGCGTGGCAGCGGCGATCAGGCCATGCGACTAAGCCTCGAATCACTCGCTGCGCAGATGACGGCGGGCCGCCTCCAGCAAATCAATCTGGTCGTTAAAGCGGATACCGCCGGGTCCGTTGACGCCGTGGTGAAGTCGATTGACCAGCTGGGCGACGAGCGAGCCCGCGCCATGGTGGTGTTTGAGGGTGTGGGATCCGTTTCCGAGTCGGATGTGAACCTTGCGTCGGCCGCGAAAGGCCTGGTGCTTGCGTTCAATGCACGCGTTGACGCCACGGCGGCAGCGGAAGCCGAACGTCAGAACGTTGACGTGCGTACCTACCGCACGATCTATGAGCTGATCGACGACGTTGACGCGGCGCTCAAGGGTTCAATTAAGCCTGAGCAGGTTGATGTGGTCGACGGCCGGCTTGAGATACGCGGCGAGTTCCGCACCGAGCGCGCGCGCCAGATCGTGGGCGGCATGGTGCTCTCTGGTCGCGTATACACCGGCGCCCGGGTGCGGATTCTGCGCGGCGACGAGGAGATTGGCGCCGGCCACGTCCTGACGGTTCGCCGGTTCTCCGATGTGGTAGACGAGGTTCGGCAAGGCTTCGATTGTGGGCTGGCGATTGAGACCACCACGAAGATTCAACTCGCCGACGTCATCGAGGCCAGCCACACCGAAGAACGGATGCCGTAGCTCCGGAGGCCGCATCATCGCTACGCGCCGTGCGCAACGGATCGAAGCCCAGATCGCGCGTGAGGTCAGCGACGTCATAGAGCGCCGCCTCGACGATCCGGCGATTGGGTTTGTCACCGTGCAGCGCGTATCGCTTTCGACAGATCTGACGCAGGCCATCGTGTTTGTAACGCCGCTGGGCGACGCTCGCGTCGCTGAGGAGTCGGTGGCCGCCCTGCAGCGCGCATCAACGTTTGTCCGCCGCGAACTCGCAGCTCGCATTCGCGTCTACCGCATCCCGCATGTTCGCTTTCAGCTCGACCCGGAGATGCTGAGCGCCGAGGCGATTACCCAGCGCCACGCCGATCAGGCGGTTGACGATGCAGCGCAAGCCCTCACGGCTCAGCCCAACGATGGCGCCTGATGGGCAGGGGCCACCCGATGGCGGATTCCTCAATGTCTGTAAGCCAATTGGGGTCGGTTCCACGCAGGCCGTCGGGCGCGTACGCCGCGCCGTCGGCGTGCGGCGCGTGGGACACTGCGGCACCCTCGACCCGCTGGCGTGGGGAGTCCTGCCACTTGCCATGGGGCGTGCCACGCGGCTGAGCGGCTACATCCTGGAAATGCCCAAGACTTACGAGGCCGCCGTGCTCTTTGGCGTGGAGACGCCTTCCTACGACCTTGAGACGCATCCAACCACCGGGCCCCGCCGGCCGCCGCCGCCGCGCGCGGTCGAGGAGCTGCTCCCGGCCTTCACGGGTGCGATCGAACAACGTCCGCCGGACTACTCCGCTGTGCAGGTGGGAGGCGTGCGCGCCTATCGGTCCGCCCGCGCCGGCCGGCAGCTAGATCTAGAGCCGCGTCAAGTTCACGTTCGTACGCTGGATCTCGTGGCGGCGGGCCGCATAGGCGTGCGTGTGGCTGACGGTCGCCTGCGCTTTACGGGCGGGAAGGACTCCAGCGACGCCCTGCTGGCTGGTCTCCGAATCGAATGCTCGTCCGGCACGTACATTCGGGCGCTGGCCCGCGATCTTGGCACGGCGCTCGGCTGCGGGGCCATGCTGTTCGGACTGGTGCGAACCCGAGTCGGACCCTTCACGCTGCGAGCGGCAACCGAGATGTGGCAGCTCGACATTGCGGCGCGCGAGGGCTACCTCGACACGCTGCTCTATGCGCCGGATACCGCGGTCGAACACTTGCCGGCGGCCATCCTCAGCGACAGCGCGCGGGTTGCGTTCAGTCACGGGCGCGCCCTCAACCGCGCCACCGCGGGCCTGCACCGACTGTATGACGGCCAGGGCGACTTTCTGGGGCTTGCTGTCGGGCAGGCTGGGTGCTCGACCCCGCGCGTCGTGTGGAAGCCCGCGTAATGGGGAAGGCGCCGGTTGCCCACCGCTTCCGCGTGTTTCGAGAAGACGACGCATTTGTTCCGCTGGGCGATGCCGCCGTGACGATTGGCCGCTTTGACGGCGTTCACCGCGGGCATCGAGCGTTGCTGGCCGCAACCTGTCGGACGGCTGCCGAGTTGGCCGACGGCCGCGCGATTGCCGTAACCCTCTGGCCTCCGCCCGAGTGGGTGCTGCGGCCGTTCGAACCACGGCGCCTGTTGACTACGCTTGACGACCGGATCGCCTTGCTGGCTGCTTCAGGTGTGGACGATGTGGTCGTGCTGCGGTTCGACCGGAAGTTCTCGCGCCGCTCGGCCGCGGACTTCCTGCGCGACCTGATTGATCGGCTCGGCATGCGAACGCTCGTCACCGGGCCAAACGCCGCCATTGGACGGGATCGGGGAGGCACCCCGGATGTCATCGCCCGTCTTGCGCCAAGCCTGGAGTTCACCCACGTGCCCGTGCGTTACGAGGGCGAACCCGGCGCGATTTCGAGCAGCCAGGCTCGGAACGCGCTGGCTGAGGGCGACTTGGACCGGCTCAGTGGCATTCTGGGTCGCACGCACAGTGTGTACGGGACGGTCGGCCGTGGCGATGGTCGCGGTCGCGCCCTTGGTTTTGCCACAGCCAACGTACAGACCGCGTCCTGGCTGGTCCTGCCAGCGGACGGCGTCTACGCGGGATCAGCATTGGTGGACGGCGACCCAATGCTCTACCCGGCGCTGATCAGCGTGGGAACACGGCCGACGTTTGGCGCTGGCGACCGGCTCTTCGAAACCCATCTCGTTGGATTCAGCGGCGATATCTATGGCTGCCGGCTTCGTACGTTCGTCCGAGTCTGGTTGCGAGGACAGGAGGCCTTTGGCTCGGAGGAAGAGCTGGTGGCCGCCATGCAGCGGGACCGCGAGGCTGCCCGGACCATCAACCTGGGCGGTCCGGATGAGCGAGCACCGTTTGGCCCAACGCCGGGGTGAAGGTTGCGCTGGGTGCCTGCGGCGCCCAGACGCAGGTCAGCGTTCTAGCTGTGCCAACATGGGTCGGGACGGTGGATTTTCCATCTCAACAGCTCGGCCAGGTCGCGGGCGGGCAACGGCCTGACGACGCAACGAGTGTGGGCGGTGTGTGATGCCTGAGCGCAGATTGCCTCGCGCCGGGAACGTGGGTAGCGGCGGCCAACGCCGGGACCGGGGCGAGCTCAAGCGCCGCTACCTGCGGCAGGTTGAGGTCTTCCAGGACCTCACGGAGCGGCAGATTTACGAGGTTGAGCGCAGCACGCGGATGTCGACGGTCGGCGCCGCACGGATCATCTTTCAGCCGGACGACAAGCCCGAGGCGCTCTACCTGTTGAAGACCGGCAGCGTCCAGATCTACCGCATCTCGCCTGACGGTAAGCGTTTCATCATCTCCAACATCGAACCGGGCATGTTCTTTGGCGAGATGGCGCTGCTCGGGCAGTCCGTCTACGACTCGTTCGCCGAGACCGTTGAAGATTCAACGCTGTGCGTGATGAGCCGACGTGATCTGGAGTACCTGATGGGCCGCTACCCGATCGTTGGCGTCCGCATCATGCAAACGCTCGCCGACCGGCTGAGCGAGGCGGAGACGCAGCTGGAGGACTTGGCGCTCAAGTCCCTCACGTCCCGGTTGGCCACCTTGATCCTTCGGCTCACCTCGGAAGCCAACGCACGTGTCACGGGGTTGACTCACAGCGACCTAGCCGAGCGCGTGGGAACGTCGCGGGAGACCGCGACGCAGGCGCTCAACGAACTCAAGAACTCCGGCTTAATTGCCATCGGCCGCAAGCGCATCGACGTCTTGAACCGGCAGGCGCTGGAGGATGTGGCCGAGGCGTACTGACTTCCAATCATCCACGGGTGTGGGCGTGAACGTGTTCCGCATATGACACGATGCCTGTGAGGGCGCATCATGCGGTTTCTGACGGATCGCAAGGAGTTGGACGCGTATGTTTGGACGGCGACCAAGCGTCACCTCCCGCCGCGGCGTAGTAGCGGCGGCGCATCCCCTGGCGGCGCAAGCGGGTGCCCGGATCTTGTCCAATGGCGGCAATGCCTTTGATGCGGCCGTTGCCACCGCGGCCGCGCTCGATGTGGTCGAGCCCTACATGTCCGGGCTGGCCGGCATGGGTACGGCCATGGTCTACGTGGCGGCCGAACGCCGCGTGCGTTGCCTGGACTTCACGCCGGCGGTGCCCCTGAAGTTCGACCCCATCGCGCGGCGCTACGACGACCTGACTCGCGGTCCGCACGGTGTGGGGCCGCCCGCCAGCCTGGCCGGCTGGATGAAGCTGCTGGATACCTACGGCACGCGCACACGCGCTGAACTCTTCGCCGATGCCATCGATATGGCGCGCGGAGGCTTCCCTGTCAGTGAAGGCAACGCCCACATGATTTCTGGCCGTCTGAATGACATTGCGGAGATTTTCGCCGGCTGGTCGGAGATCTTTCTGGACGACGGTGTAGAGCCTGACGCCGGCTGGATGCTGCATCAGCACGATTTGGCCGACACGTACGAGGCCCTTGTCAGCGAAGGCCCCGGCTACCTCTACCACGGTCCGCTGGGCGAGGCCCTGGTAAACGAAATCCAAGCGCTCGGTGGCGCGCTCTCCATGGACGACCTTGCCGCCGTCGAAGCCCGCTGGCAGGACCCGATCCAGGTCCAGTACCGCGAGCTTGAAGTCAACGGCGCCCCGCCGCCCTCGGAGGGCTTTCAGATGCTGATGACCCTGGCCCTCGTGAGCCACCTGGACATCGGAGCGCTCGAGCGAAACGGCGCGGAGCATCTGGACGCGATGATCCGAGCGATTCGGTTGTCATCCCGTGCACGCTTTCGGCACGCCAACGCGCCAATAGAGATCGTTGAAGAGATTCTTGGAGACGAGAACCTGGACCGCCTGCGCGGACTGCTGGACTCGCCCGAGGCCATAAGCGGACCCACGGAGCAGATCGGAGCCGCGCCCCCGCCTGGCTCGCGGCCCGATCCCATGCTCGAGCACACCACGTCCTTCTCGGTAATGGACGCCGACGGCAATGCGGTCTGCCTGACGCAGAGCCTGGGCGCTGGCTTCGGCTCCGGCATCGTCGTGCAGGGCCATGGCGTGCTGACCAACGATCTCCTCAGGTGGGGCGATCTGAACCCGCTCAGCCCGAACCACCTCTACCCCGGCGCGCCGCTCTCATTGCCAATTGCCCCCAGCATCACGCTGCGCGATGGCGAGCCGGTCCTGGCCCTGGGAACGCCGGGCAGCTACGGCATCTGCCAGACCCAGCCGCAGGCCCTGGTGCAGCACGTGGACTTCGGCCTGGACGTGCAGGCGGCCATCGAGGCCCCGCGCATGCGGCTGATGGACGGCGACCTGGTGCTTGTCGAATCGCGCATCGATCAGAGCGTGATCGACGCCTTGTGCTCCTGCGGCCACGGCGCCGAAGCCATCGAACCCTGGACCATGGCCGTGGGCGGCATGCAGGGCGCAAGTCGCAACCCTGCCAGCGGCGCGCTTCAGGGTGGCGCTGATCCGCGACGAGACGGATACTCTATCGGTATCTAGTCGACTGGGGTTTCGATCCGATCAGCAGGATATCAACCCTGCCTGATTCGACGTTGCATTTCTGCTTGGGAGCCCAGAAAAGTGTGTGCTACGCTCGCATCATGTCGTGGACGTCGCAACCAGCGGCGGGCCCGGACATAGATCAACCCGGCGGAGTTGGCCACTCCGCCGGGCGTCAACGTCGTATTGTAGCGTAAGTCAGGCTCCCATGCGGTTCGTCCACACGGCCGACATTCACCTTGACACCCCGTATCGGCGGCACGACGGAGCCCTGCGTCGGCGGCTCCAGCATGCCGGACGGGAGGCTTTTGTTGAGTTAGTCGATCTCGTTCTCCAGGAACGTGCCGACGCATTGCTGATCGCCGGCGACCTGTTCGACAACGAATGGCTGACTATCGCCACCGAGCGTGTGCTTACGCGCGAACTGGCGCGCCTAACGGAAGCCGGCGTCACCGTGGTCTACGCAACCGGCAACCACGACCCCGGTCGCACCAACTACCGCGCCGCCCATATCGATTGGCCGTCCACCAACTTTCACCTGCAGAGTTCTCGGAGCCCACGAAGGACTCCTATCGGTCGCGACGGTGATCGAGTGGGCTGGGTCGTGGCCGCGGGGCATCAGACAGCCCACGAATCGATCAACCTCGCGGGGACGTTCCCGCCGGCACCCGGTCCCCAACCGGCTGTCGCGCTACTGCACGCGGATGTCGGCGGCGCGCAGGGCGCGGCGGACGACGAAGCTGGAAACGTCTACGCACCCGCTGCTCTTTCCGATCTCGATCCAAGCTACGCCTACTGGGCACTCGGTCATATCCACAAGCGCCAACGCCTCCGCGAGGACTCCCCCGCCTGGTATCCGGGCAATCTGCAGGGGCGGGACTTCGGCGAATCTGGCGCCAAGGGGGCGCTAGTCGTCGATTTGGACCCGCCTGCTGCGCCTCACGTGCGCTTCCACCCGCTCGCGCCCGTGCGCTGGGAGGAACTACCTAGTCCAGACCTTAGAAGTGCCGACAGCATCACCATTCTCCAGGGCCAAATACGGGCGGATTTCGAACGTCTACGAGAGTCCGACGCGAATGTGTTGCCCGACCAAGAGTGGATTCTGCGCGTGAATCTTGCCGGCCCTTGCCCGCTGGTTGATGTGCTGCGCCGAGCCGACGAGCGCAACGAATTGGCCGAAGATCTCTGCGCAGCGCTCGGGGTGCTCGACATCGAGGTTCGCGACGCCGGGCTCTATCCGCCGATCGACCCCGCCCGATATGTCGGCCAGCAGCACGTGCTGGGCGAGGCGCTCGAACTCGTGAATCTGGCGCGGGTCGACAACTCGATCCTTGCCCGGCTGGGCCCGGAGGAACTTGCACTCGCCGACGAGCATCCTGATGGCCCCGAACGGCTGGCTTATCTCCGCGAGTTGCTGGACGGTCTCGACTTCGCCGCGGCCGAGCGGATGCTGCGCGAGAATCGGCTATGAGGGTCGAGGGTTGGTCAATAGCCGCCTTTGGACCAATCACGGATTGGTCGACAACAGGTCTTGGCGGCCATGACGTGGTTGTCGTTCTCGGTCCCAACGAATCCGGGAAGAGCGCGCTCTTTGAGTTTTTCACCAGCGCAATGTTCGGATTCTCTCCGGCCACGGCCGACGGCCATCCTTACCGGCCCTGGGGCGGTCAATTTCCACACGGTCGACTGGATGTTGTGCTGCGCAACGGCGATCTGGCTAGCGTTGTCCGTCGACTCCGAGCGCGGCCGTTTGGACGAATCAGGGTAAACAGCGACGAGGGAGATCTTGCCAATCGACAGGTTCCTTGGACTGGCCTCATGGACCGTGCCGTCTTCAAGAACGTGTATGCCTTGACTCAAGACGAGGCGCTCCGGCTTGATCAGCAAGCCTGGCAGGCGGTGCAGAGTTTGCTGGGCGGGAGTCCATTTGACTTTCTGCGGCCATCGCGCGACATCGTGCGCGCCCTGGAGGCTGACCGCCGGCGCCTCTGGCGGTCCGACCGTCGCGGGAAGCCGGCACACCGCGAGCTTACCGATCAGATACGGCGGCTGCGCGGAAGCTTGGCCGAGGCTCGTGAGCACCGTGGCCGGATCGAGAAGGCAGATAAGCGACTGCAGGGGATCGCCTCAAACCTGGCAGCAAATGAACGAAAACTACAGCGCATTGAGCTAGCGCTGGAGCGGGACCGCACGCTGGCCCCTCTGGTTCGACGGGTCGACCGCCTTCGCGGACTCGAAGCACGGGCCGCGGACCTGGCACCCGGAGGCGACACCTGGGACGGTGTCGCCGAAGAGCGAGCGGAACTTCGTGACCGCTCGGAGAAGCTCAGGGCACAGCGGAAGGATCTTCGGGTGATGATCGCGAAGCGCGAGAAGGCGCGTGAAGTTGAGGCGGCGATCCGCCGTCTGTTGGTCGCCCGCGCTGATGTCGAGCGACTGGACCGCGAGTTGTCTCGTGCGCAAGAGGATCGCGATCGTATCAGGAGCATGGATAAGGAGTTGCAGCGCAGCGACGGTGGGCTGCGAGAACTGGCAGGACGCGCGCTCACAGTGGAACAGGTCGACGACGGCGTCCGCGCCGCGGTTAACGAAGTCTCAGTGGTCGAATTGCGTGGGCGCTTCGCCGCCTGGCGGAATTCCCGGAATCTGCTTGACGCAGCGGATGGTCGCCGTCAGCAGCTTCAGGCTGGGCAAGAGGACATCCGTAGGAGGATCGCGGAGAGCGAAGCCGCGCTGGAGATTGACCTTGGCACCCGCGCGCTTCTGGAGGCTCGTGAGGATATCGAACGCTTGGACCGTGAGACCTCGCGCGCGCAGGAAAACCAAGACCGGGTGCGGAGCATGAATGCAGAACTGCAACGCAGCGACGGCGCCCTCCGTGAGGTCGCCGGGCGCACGCTCACGTGTGATCAGATTGACCCTGCTACCCGCCGAGCACTCCTCACGATCTCGGTGGCCGAGTTACGAGGGCGCTTCGCCGGGTGGCGGGAGTCCCGGCAAGAGCTGCAGTCGGTTAATGATCGCCTGCTGCAACTCCAAATTCAGCAACGGGAGACCCAACTCGCGATTGCGGAGCGTGAACAGGCGCTTGAGATCGAGGATCGGACGCGTGCGCTACTAGGTGCCCGCGCTGACATTGAGCGCCTCGACCGTGAACTCTCCCGTGCTCAGGAATACCAGGAGAGCCTCGCGAGCATTGATTCCGAGGCGCGACGCATCAACGAAGCTCTGCGCGAGCTCGCCGGACGGATACTGAGAACCGATCAGATCGATGCAGACACGCGGATTGCGGTCCTCAAGCTCCCTGTGGGCGAATTGCGCGGACGCTTTGCCAGTCTGCAGGCGGCGGTGCAGCAGCGGGCTGCCGCCGTTGTTGACTTTCAAGCTGCTGAGTCAAATCGCGCCCGCTTGAAACGGAGACTGGTTGCCGTCGCGACCGAGCACAGCCGCGCTGAACTCGACGACCGGTTGCGTGAACTCCGCCACATTGAACGTTCCCGGGCGCTGACCCCGGCTCCGGTGACGCTGAAGGCTGCTGCCTGGATAGCGATTCCAATCCTGCTCGGCGCGCTGGCTCTCTCACTCAGCTTCGCGTTCAGCGCGCCGGTCGGGGTGCTTGTCATTGTTGCAGTAGCGGCTGTGGTGACTGTAGTCGCTTCCGTCGTTGTGAATAGAGGTTGGTCGCGCCGGCGTCAGCAGAAGACCAGCGTCGGTTTGGAAGCGCGGCTCCATCGGCTTGGGCTCGAACTCGACGCCGATCTTGAGGCCGAGGTCGAGCGGACCCAGGAAAGTCGGGACGCCGCCTTGCGGCGCGATGACGTGCTGGAGCAAATAGCAGACGCGAAGGATTTTGAAGTCGAAGCACGTGAGCGCGTCGTGGCCAACGAAAGCACGGCTGAGAGCGCGCACGAGAAGTTTCTAACGGTAGTCGCGAGTGTCCCCGTCGCTCGGATTCACCTCGAGGCGCCGGACGAGGGGCTGCTTCGCGACCTGGAAGAGATGCGTCTGATGCTGAGCAGCGCCGAGCGACTGCGGCGTAATCGAGAAGCTGTGGCCACACGGCTGGCCGCCTGGCGAGGCGAAGTCGAGCGGTTGACGCCGACGCTCGGGCGCGACCTGCCGGTAGATCCTTTCGAGGCGGCGCCGGCCGCGCGGCGGGCGCTGCAGGATGCGCTGGAGGTTGAGCGCACCGCGGAGCAGGCCAAGACTGACGTGATACGGCTGCGCCAGGAACTCGAGGCAGGCCAGGCTGAGCTAGAGGCGGCGGAGGCCGAGGTTGAGCGGGCCGCGACGGCCGCGAGCGAAGCGCATGCGGAATTTCTGTCCGTAGTCGCGGACGTGCCGATCGCGCCGGTACAGCATGAAACGCCTGATGAGGGCTTGGTCCGCGACCTGGAAGAGATGCGTCTGATGCTGAGCAGCGCCGAGCGACTGCGGCGTAATCGAGAAGCTGTGGCCACACGGCTGGCCGCCTGGCGAGGCGAAGTCGAGCGGTTGACGCCGACGCTCGGGCGCGACCTGCCGGTAGATCCTTTCGAGGCGGCGCCGGCCGCGCGGCGGGCGCTGCAGGATGCGCTGGAGGTTGAGCGCACCGCGGAGCAGGCCAAGACTGACGTGATGCGGCTGCGCCAGGAACTCGAGGCAGGCCAGGCTGAGCTAGAGGCGGCGGAGGCCGAGGTTGAGCGGGCCGCGACGGCCGCGAGCGAAGCGCATGCGGAATTCCTGTCCGTAGTCGCGGACGTGCCGATCGCGCCGGTACAGCGTGAAACGCCTGATGAGGACCTGGTCCGTGACCTGGAAGACATGCGCCAGATTGCTGGCAGCGCCCAACGTTTGCGCCGCAATAGGCGCGAAGTGGCCGCTAGTCTTGAGGCATGGTACGACGAGGTGACGCGCCTGCGGGAGGAACTCGCAATTGAACTGCCCGTTGACCCCTTCGAGGCGGCGCCAGCCACGCGGCGGGCGCTGGAAGACGCGTTGGAGACCGAACGTATTGCCAAGATCGCCGATGCCGAGATTCCGGGGCTCCGCCAGCAGCTTGAGGCTTGTGGCGAGGACCTTGACGATGTGCACGTCGAACTCGAACGGATCGACGCCTCGCTCGCCGCGATTGATCCGTACGGTGCCGACCCCGAGGTTGGACTCGAGCGGGTGCTGCATGCGTTCGATCTGCGCGCCGAAGCACGGCACGTCCTGCTTGAGCTTGAGCGCGACGTGCCCGATTGGCGCCAGCGATTCGCCGAGGCCGAGCAGCTTTTGGCCGGTGGCGTTCAGATGGGGCTCAGCGACGCCGAACGGGTTGAGAGCCGGCGCGAAGCAGAAGACCTGCGACAGACGGCCCAAGACCTGGCGGATGAGCGCGGCCAAATAACCACGGAGCGCCATCGGTGGATGGAAGAGCCGGGGCCTGCTCACATAATGGGCGCTATCACAGCTGCGGAGGAGCGTCTGGATTTCGTGCGCCGCGAGCATGACCGGCTGGCCCTTCTGCAGAAGCTGGTGCAGGAAGCCGAAACGTCCTATCGCGACCGTTACCAGTCGCCTTTGCTCTCTGTGGCGGGTCGATACCTACGCGGCTTTACGCACGATCGGTATGACCTGCTGAGTGTCGACGACGCCAGTTCCTCGGGGGCCATCCTCCAGGTCCGTCGCACGGGCGAGGACTTTCCCCAGAACGTGGACACTCCGCTCAGCCGCGGGACGATTCAGCAGATCTACTTTGCGCTGCGGCTGGCCATGGTTGATCTGGTGGAAGGCGACGAGCCGCTGCCGCTGTTTCTGGATGAAATGTTCGTCAATTGGGATCCGGGCCGTACGACCAGCGGCCTGGCGGCTCTAGCCGATATGCCCGGCGACCGGCAGGTCTTCCTGTTCACTGCCGACCCATTCTGGGCCGAGCGGGCCATTCAGGACGTGCCGGCACACATCGTTCGGACGCCTGCGGCCTGAGGTTTCGGCCGCGTATCGCCGACCCGACGGATGCCGACGAGTTGACCTTCCCTAAGGCGTGAAGTCGTCGTCCGGCGAGATGCGGTTCGCGAACTCCGCCAGCAGCGTGGCGGCCGCGTCGGCGTCGGACAGCGCGACGATCTCGGACGGTGTGTGCATGTAGCGCAGCGGGACGCTGACCAGCCCCGTGGCCACCCCGGCCCGCGTCAACTGGATTGCGTTCGCATCCGTTCCCGTTCCGCGACCTGCCGCTTCCATCTGAACCGGCATGTCCAGAGCTTCCGCGGCTTCGACCAGTTTCTGCACCACCACCGGGTTGAAGTTCGGCCCGCGCGAAATCGTGGGACCGCCGCCCAGCGTCACGTCGCCCGCGGTCTTCTTATTGATGTTGGGGTGATCGGTGGCGTGCGTCACGTCCACCGCAACCGCCACCAGTGGGTCAATGCCAAACGCGCTCGTCTCCGCGCCGCGTAGGCCGATCTCTTCCTGCACCGTGGCCACGGCATGCACCGACGCTTGCAGCTGTTCGCCATCGATCCGGCGAAGCGCCTCGCCGACCACCCAGGCGCCGACCTTGTTATCAAGTGCGCGTCCGGCCACGACGCCATTCCGAAGATCCTGTATACCCACGCCGTAGGTGATGGGGTCGCCGATCTGCACCAGGCTTAGCGCCTCGTCCTTGTCCGCCACCGCGATATCGATCCAGATGTCCTCGACCTTGGCCGGCTTGCCACGATCACTTACAGGCGTGAGGTGGATGGCCCGTCGCCCTGTCACCCCAGCAACTGGGCCGTTCCGGGTGTGGATCACTACACGACGGCCCGGAATGACGCCGGCGTCATGTCCCCCGATGGTGTTGAAGTAGATGAATCCGTCGCTGGTGATGTAGTTGACCTGGAATCCCAACTCATCGCAATGCCCGGCGAACATGACCCGCGGATTGCCATCCAGGTTGCGCGTGGCGATGACGTTGCCATGCACGTCGGAGCGCACGCGGTCCGCGAACTCCTCGGTGTACTCATGGTAGACACGACGCACCGGCTGCTCATAGCCTGATGGGCTGGGCGCCTCAACAAGCGCATTCAGGAATCCGCGTTCCGAAGTGTTCATACCATCCCTCATGTGGCGGCGCCCTAGCTGGACCCGTCTCGCTGTCGTGCGGCCGTCGCGACGATCTGTTCCTGGATGTTTGGCGGAACCTCTTCATAGCGCACGAATTCGCGTGTGAAGCGTCCGCGTCCCTGGGTGATTGAGCGCAGGTCCGTCGCGTAGCGCTGAACCTCAGCCTCCGGCACTTCAACCTCCACGATCGAGAAGCCTGGCTCACCTTCGACCGGCGCCATGCCAAGCACATGTCCGCGCTTTGAACTGATGTCCCCAATCACATCCCCCGTGTTGCCGTCGGGAATCATGATGTCGAGCTTGAGGATCGGCTCCAGAATCACGGGGCCGGCCTGCGTGACGCCGTCCTCGTAGGCCAGGCGCGCTGCGATACGAAACGACTCGTCGGACGAATCGACCGAGTGGTATTGGCCGTCGAACAGTGCCGCTTTCAGGTCCACCATGGGATAGCCCGCCAGCCTTCCGCGACCGATCGTCTCAAGAAGCCCCTTCTCTACGGCCGGGATGTATTGGCGTGGGACACGGCCGCCAACGACGCGGTCTTCGAACTCGAACCCCGAGCCGCGCGCCAGCGGCGAAAACTCGATGTGCACGTCGCCAAATTGTCCGTGTCCACCCGACTGCCGCTTGTGGCGGCCATGCGCGTTGACGGTTCTGCGGATAGTCTCGCGATAGGCCACCCGAGGAACGTCGGCTTTCAGCCCAACCCCAAACTTGCGGCGCACGCGTTCCAGGCTGATGCGCACATGCGACTCGCCCAGACCGGCAAGGATCGTCTCGAACGTTTCATCGTTTCGGTACGACTGGAGCGAGGGGTCCTCTTCCACCAGGCGTGCCAGGGCCGTGCCCATCTTGTCCAGGTCGGCCGTCGTCTCCGGGCTGATGGACGCCTCGAATAAGGGCTGCGGCATGGCAAACGCCGGCAGGTCAATGGCTTGCGTGCCCGCGGTCAGCGTGTCGCCGGTCGTCACGCCGTCGAGCTTGGTCACGAAGCCAATGTCGCCGGCGACCACGCGCCGGGCCAGTGTCCCTTCCTTGCCGGTTGCGAATTGGATGTTGGCCAGTCGCTCTGTCTGGCCGGTGCGCTGATCCACGAGCTGCGCCTCGCCGTCTATTTGGCCCGCAAACAGGCGAAACATCGAGACCTTGCCGACGAATGGATCGGCCAGCGTCTTGAAGACTTGAGCTACGACTGGCCCGTCAATTGGCGCAGCGTTGCCGTCCAACATGGCTTTGAGCCCCTCGGCCGGCGACGGCGCCAGGGCCACCATGGCCTCCAGGGCCTCCCGAACGCCTTTAAGGTCGGTGGCCGCCGTGAATAGCACCGGATAGATGCTTCCGTCAGCCACCCCGGCCCGCAGGGCGCGTTCCAAGTCCGCGCGCTGTAGATCCTCGCCTTCCAGGTACTGCTCGAGGAGTTCATCGTCGGTGGACGCCACGGCTTCCACCAACTGTTCACGGGCATCTTCAACTTCGTCGGCAAGGTCGTCGGGCGCTTCGCCCACCGACGACGCGTTCTCGCCGAAGAGGCGCGCCTTGCCGTCCAACAGGTCGACTACGCCGCGGAATGCCGTACCGTTGCCGATCGGCACCTGGATCGGCGCCACGTTGGCGCCGAACCGCTCGCGCAGGTCGTCAACGACCGACGCCGTGTCCGCGTTGTCCCGGTCGGCCCGACTGACGATCAGGATGCGCGGACGGTTGAGGTCGGACGCCAGGCGCCAGACGATTTCGGTTCCCACTTCAATTCCCGCGGTGGCATCGATCAGTACGGCCGCGGCGTCCGCCGCGTGCAAGCCTGAGATGACCTCGCCGATGAAGTCGGCGTACCCCGGGGTGTCAATCACATTGACTTTCACGCCCGCCCACTCACAGGCGACGGCGGCCAGGTTGATCGACATGCCCCGCTCGTGTTCGTCGGGGTCGTAGTCGGAAATGGTGTTGTGTTCTTCGACGCGGCCCAGCCGAGAGGCTTTGCCGGTGACGAAGTACAGAGCCTCGGCAAGCGAGGTCTTGCCCGCGCCGCTGTGGGCGACGAGGGCCACGTTTCGAATGCTCGCGGTTTCGTATCGGTCCATCGTCTCGCTCATCTGCGGCCTTGCGGCAACCGGCACCTGAGCCGCAGGTCGCCATTATAGGCGCGAGGCTGGGGGGCAGTTGGCAGCGTCCGCCTACAATCTGTGCGCCGCTTCTCCGCAGGCTAAAGGACCTGGGCGATGTTGCACGCTTCCCGCCGAATCGTGGTGAAATGCGGCACCCGCCTGTTGGCTGGTGACGCCGGGGTTAACGAGGTCTTCGTGGCCGAGATGGCCCGACAGATCGCCTACATCCGGTCCCAGGGAACACAGGTTGCGTTGGTGACGTCCGGCGCCGTGGCGGTCGGACGATCCATCATCTCGCTGCCTGGCGACACGCTTGTTACCCGGCAAGTGCTTGCGGCCGTTGGGCAGGCGCCGCTGATGGCCCACTACGCGGCCTGCTTCGCGGACGCAGGCATGACTGTGGCGCAGGCTCTGCTGTCGCGAGCGGACCTGCGTAGCCGTTCCGGCTATCTGAACGCGCGCAACGCCCTGAGTGGCTTGTTTGACGCGGGCGTGGTTCCCATTGCCAATGAGAACGACGTGGTGGCTACCGAGGAGCTGAGGTTTGGCGACAATGACCGGTTGTCGGTCCTCATCGCCAAGCTCGTAGGCGCCGACCGGCTCTACATCCTCTCGCGCACGGCCGGCCTGTACACGGCGGATCCCGAGTCTGAACCGTCGGCCAAACTCATCCCGGACGCGGGCGAGATCCCGCGCGCGGAACTGGAACGCATCGCCGGCGGGGCGTCCCACGGTGGCCTTGGAGGGATGCGGTCCAAGCTGCAGGCGGCGCTGGAGGCGGCCGCCGACGGCATTGACGTCGTAGTCGCCGGCGGCGACGAGCCGGACGTCATGGTCCGCCTCGAAGCGGGCGAACCCTTGGGCACGCGCTTCGCCGGCCGGGGGCCGCGCCGGTCCAGTCGCGCCCGCTGGTTGAGTTCCAGCCTGGCCCAGCGCGGCTCGATTGTCGTGGATGACGGAGCTCGCCGCGCCCTGGTCAGCAACGGGAGGAGTCTGCTCCCGGCCGGGATCATGCGCGTAGCAGGCGCGTTCGAGCGCGGCGACCTGGTCAGTCTGACCGATTCCCTCGGAAACGTCTTCGCCCGCGGCCTCGTGAACTACGGTTCGACCGACCTAGCGCGGATTCGCGGCCAGCCTTCCACTGCGATCGGCGCTATCCTCGGGTCCTCAAGCGGTGACGAGGCTGTCCACCGCAACAATCTGGTCGTAATCGACCGCGACGCCGAGCGAGCCAAATGACCACAGTCACGCCATCCCGCGCAGCAATCGATCTCTCCGCAATCGGCGCCGGCGCACGCGAGGCCGGCCGTGTGCTAGCGACGCTGCCAACCAGCGCCAAGAACGACATCCTGAACGCCATGGCCGAGGCGCTGCCTGCACGCGCCGACGAAATACTGGCGGCTAACCAGGTTGATGTGCGTGCAGCCCGTGCGGCCGGAATGACCGACGCGCTGATCGACCGGCTTACCCTGACACCTGAGCGACTGGCTGACATCTCCGCAGCGGTGCAGACCGTCGTTAGGCTGGAAGATCCCGTCGGGAGCGTGGAAGACGCTCGACGGCTAGGTAATGGTCTTGAAGTCGGACGCCGCCGCGTCCCCCTTGGCGTCGTAGCCGTGATATTCGAGGCCCGTCCGAACGTGACCGTGGACATCTCGGCACTCTGTCTGAAGGCCGGCAACGCCGTCATCCTGCGCGGTGGCAAGGAAGCCCTCCAGAGCAACATTGCGCTGGCTGCGGTGATCGGCGAGGCGGCGGAAAAGGCCGGAGCGCCGCCGGCCGCCGTCCAGCTGATCGACGATCCGGACCGCGCGCTGATGTACGACTTGTTGCGAGATCGTGAGCACATTGACGTGATCGTGCCCCGCGGCGGCGCGGGCCTGATCAACTACGTGACGGATACGGCCACGATCCCGGTGATCGAAACCGGCTGGGGTGTTTGTCACACTTTTGTGGACGCCAGCGCCGACTTCGCAATGGCCGAGCGAATTGTGGTGAACGCGAAGACCCGCCGCCCGTCGATTTGCAACGCTCTTGACACCCTGCTGGTAAGCCGAGAGGTTGCGGCGGATTTCCTTCCGCTCGTGGCACGCGAGCTGGTCGGACGCGGGGTGGAAATCCACGCCGGGAACGACGTCGGTCAGTTGCTTCGTGGCGATTTCGCTCTTGAGCCGCTTGGGGAGGACGACTTCGATACCGAGTGGCTGTCACTGCGAATGTCGATTGCGTTGGTCGACGGCATGGATGACGCGATCGCTCACATTCGCAGGCACGGCGGCGGGCACTCCGAGGCGATCGTGACGAACTCGCACCGCAGTGCGCGTCGGTTCACCGATGAGGTGGATGCGGCCGCCGTGTACGTCAACGCGTCCACGCAATTCACGGACGGTGGCGAATTTGGCCTGGGGGCTGAAGTAGGCATCAGCACGCAGAAGCTGCACGCACGCGGCCCCATGGGCCTGCGTGAAATGACGACCTATAAGTGGGTCGTGCTGGGCGACGGTCACGTACGACCCCTGTGACCACGGGGTCTGGCGGCCCTGGGCGAGGCGGTTGAATTGACCGCGGGCGAGGGACGCCAGGTCTGACGCCTTTCGTCCCGTTGCCGCGGCTGCCGTTGCCGCACCCGGGTCCGGCGATGCGGCCGCTGGCGATCGTTGGGCTTCTGGTCTTTATCGCCTTTGTGGTGCTGGGCCAGGCGGTGGGTGGGCCGCCCGGGCGATCGAAGCCCTTGCCGCTGCCGCCTGGTGAACTGGAGTTGCGAGTCTTTGACGTGGGCCAGGGAGACGCCATCCTGCTTCGCTTGGGGGAGCGCGCCCTCCTGGTTGATGCAGGTCCGGACCCGCAGACTGCGCGCCAGGTCCTATTGCCGCGGCTGGCGCGGCTGGGCGTTGATCGTCTGGACGGGCTGGCGCTCACGCACGCGGACGCCGACCACATTGGCGGCGCCGCCGACATTCTGGGCGCGTTGTCGGTGACCACGCTTTGGATGTCTGAGCCTGAGCACGACCATCCGCTGCTGTCCGTGATCGAGGCCGCGGCCGCGCGGGCGGGTAGCCGAATCGCACGGCCGCGCGACGGCGAGGCCCTCCAGTGGCATCCAGCGATTTCGATTCAGGTTCGATTCGCCGCACCCGACGTTGCCGGGGGTGACAACAACCAGTCGATGGTGTTGCACGTGCGATATGGCGACGCCGACTTTCTGCTGACCGGCGACATCGAGCGCGCCGCTGAGCAATCGCTCATTGACTTGAGCAACGGGCTGGACGCCGACGTTCTGAAGGTCGCTCACCATGGGGCGTCGACATCAAGCTCGCCGGAGTTTCTGGATGTCGTGCAGCCCCAGGTGGCGATCATCTCGGCGGGGCTGGGGAACGCCTTCAACCACCCGCGCGACGATGTGCTGCGCCGGCTGCGGTCAACTGGAGCGGACGTTTTTCGGACAGATCTCGCTGGCGATGTCGTGGTTCGTTCCGATGGGCGCCTGATGAGCGTTGCGCTGGAACGTGCGTAGGTCAGGCTACGCCGATAATCGCGACGCCCGCGGCGATGAGCAGGGCTCCGCCAATGCGTTCGCGTCGCAGTGGTTCTCCCAGAAGCAGAACGCCTAGCGCGGCGCCGATCACGATGCTGAGTTCCCTGGCCGCCGCGACGTACGGCGTGGGCGCCATGTTGAGCGCGATCAGCACCATTGAGTAAGCGACGATTGACAGGCAGGCGACAGCAGCGGCCTGCCCCCAGGAGGCTAGCCGCCGAAGCGATGTCCAGTCGGGCTGTCGCCCAACGAAGGTCACCAGCACTCCGGCAGTGGATAGGGCGTACATGAGGTAGATGTAGACAAGCGGATGCACAACCGAAACGCCCTGGTTGTCGATCAGGGTGTAGGCGGCGATGATCACGCCGGTGCCTGCGGCGTAGCGGCCCTCTGGTTGGGCGAGGGCACGAACTGGGGCCAGCCAGGAACCCGGCTCGTTGCGCCGGATGTTGATGGCGTAGATGCCGAGGACAACGGCGAGGATGCCGGCGACGCCGAGTGGCGAAACGCTTTCGCCAAGGACGCCGACAGCGAGAACCAGGACCAGGGCGGGGCCGAGGCCGCGGGCGATGGGGTAGGCGACCGAGAGGTCGGCGCGGCGGTAGGCGGCGGCGAGGGTGCGGAAGTAGAAGGTGTGGAGGAGACCGGTCAGGGCGATCCAGATCCAGCCGTGGGGCGGGATGGGGTGCTGGGCGAGGAGGATGAGGAACGGCGCGAGGAAGATGACGACGGAGGCGACGAGGGCCTGCCAGAAGAAGACCGCGTTGCCGCGGTTGTGCTTGGCCAGCAGATTCCAGCTGGCGTGCAGGACGGACGAGACCAGGATGAGGGCTAGGGCGGCGACTGGCACCGACCGCTCCGATGGGATAGGCCGCCGGCGGGCGGCGTCAGGTTCGCCTGATTACCCCTCCCAAGGATTGCCGCGGGCTTCCAGCGGCAGAGCGAGGCGGCGGCCCTCAAGGTGGCTGCGCTGTGGGCCGATGATCATGTCCACGACGACCGCGGCGTCGTGGATGCCGCTGGCGTAGACGGGGGCGGTGTTCTCGCGCAGGCAGCGCACGAGTTCAGCGCCGATGGACCGGTTGCTGCACGCGGTGGACTCGCGACCCGGCCAGTCAGCCCAGTAGGGCGCGGCGATGTCGCTGGCAGGGGGCGTCCAACCGTCGGGAAGGAGAGGCTGCCAGGCGCCGACTTCGGCCTGGGGGAAGATGTCGCCTTCCGGGTAGATGTGGATTTCGGCGTCGGGCTTGGAGCGGGTGGTGACGACGGCGTTCTGGAAGAAGAGGTCGCAGCCGAGGGCGTGGCCGGAGTTTGAGCCGTCGCCGATGGGGAGCGATTCGTAGGACCCGATGATGCCGTTGGGGAAGGTGTACTCGGCAAAGATCCGGTCGCCGGCCTGTGGCCCGGATTCGTACATCTCGTCGTCCATCGCGTCGCTGCGCTGGGCGGGCGCGCCGTTGATGAGCACGGTGCCCCAGCAGGAGATCGGGTTGGCTTCGGCGAAGTAGAGCATGGTGTTGAGCTCGTGGGTGCCGAGGACGAGGGCGTCCACGACGCCGCAGCGATGGTCGCCCTTGCCGCGGGCCTTGATCTGAATCAGGGGGCCCCACTTGCCGGTGGCGGCCTGGCGCTTGGCCTCGCGGACGGCGGGGTTCTCGCGGCCGCGGTGGGCCAGCACGACGCGCGCGCCGGCGGCATCGGCGGCGGCGACCATCTGGTCGGCGTGGGCGGGCTGGGAGGCGATGGGCTTTTCGATGACGACGCCCTTGACGCCCGCCGCGATGGTGTCGAGGAAGGCCTGCAGCCGCTCCTGGTGGTAGCGGTGAATGGCGATGATGGCGATGTCGGGGGACTCGGCGGCGAGCATGTCGCGGTAGTCGGCGTAGCCGGTGGCGGCGCCGGACTCCTGGAGCCAGTGGTCGCGGTGGTCGTCGGAGGGGTCGGCGAGGGCGACGGTTTGGACGTCAGGGCTGCGGTCGAAGGTGCGGTGGAGGCCGTGGGAGGGGCCGCCGCGGTCGTTGGTGCTGTCGGTGATGACAACGGCTCGGAGGTCAGACATTGGGCATCGGTTGGGTGAGGGCGTTGCGGGGATTCTATGCGGCGAGGGACGGCCCCGCTGGGTGGAAGGGCTGGGCGCCGACGTTGGCAGAGACACGAAAACGGGGGCCTCGCGCGCAGTAAGAGTTTTTTCCAAAAAACTCTTGAGGCGGCGCGGGGTGCTTTTTGGCGGGGTTTGGGGCGCGGTGGGGACGGCTCGATGCGACGGCGCTGCGGGGTGGCGCCTCGACCGGAAGACCCTAGTCCCCGGATCGCGTCCGGGGCAGGCTCCAACCCTTTCCCACAGGGCGAGGGGGCAGGAGGCGGGCCGTCTTTCGGCAGGGCGGCGGGGGTGGTTGGTCGGGGTTGGCAGGAAGGCGAGGGGGCGCAGCGCGAACGTCGGCAGGCGTGGCACGAATGGGGGCAGGGGCAGGGCAAGCGGGGAGAGGCGTGCGGCCATCGGTGGCGGGCGCAGCAGGACGGGGAGCAGGGTCAGAAGGGGCGGGATCAGACGCAGGAGGGGTTTGAGCAGCAGGAGCAGGAGCGAGGCAGCGGGCATTTGGAGATCGGGTTGCGAGGCTTACTCGGTAAGTGTACACTCTGAGTACGGATGAGGCAAGGTGGGCAGGGGGGTGGGCGCGGGTAAGGGCTGGTTGGGGAGTTGGCGGTTAGTCGCGTTCGAAGCCGGAGCCGGGGTGGAACTTTAGGGTGCGGCCGTTTTCGGTGACGGTGCGGACGATGTGGGCGGAGGCGCCTTCGGGGAGCGTGGCTTCGATGTCGATGGTGACGGTGACTTCGGCGTCGGCGAGGGCGACTAGGTGGGCGACGACCTCTTCGGCGATCTGGCTGGCGTCGCGGCCGACGCGGGTGGGGTCGAGGCGAACGGTGCCGTGGTAGCGACGATGGAGCGAGGGCGGTGGCGGCGGTAGTGGAGGCGGCGGCGTAACAATCCCTGGCTTGAGTGGATCAAAGGGGGGATCGACCTTGCGCTTGTCAGCCTCAAGCTGGCGCTGGGCGACGTCGGGTTTGACGATGAGGCCGGGGTCGTCGGGTGAGATGTCGACCAACTGACCGGCTTGCAGGCCAAGGTAGCGACCAGTCGCCTCGTCGAAGGACTCGGCGTAGGCGAACGTGTCGAGTTGCCAGGTGAGGGAGCCGACGCCCGAGCGGAGTGCATCGGCCAGGACGGCGGGTCCATCGAGGCGCTGGAGATAGAGCTGCTGGGCGAAGTCGTCGACGAGGGTGCGGACGGGCACGTGGGTGTCGCGCCAAAGGGGGATTTCGTCGAGGGCGCGGCGGACGAGGGTTGGTCCGAGCTTGCCGACGAGGAGTTCGTCAGAGCGGAGCTTGCGGGCGGCGCGGAGGGCGAGCGGGTCGCTGCCGCTGAGGCGGGTCGACTGCCATTCGATGGGTGACCGTGGATTCTTCTGGCCGGGCGTGAGCACCCACTGGTAGGCCTCGGGCAAGCGGGCGGTTACAGCGCCGTCGGCGGCCTCGTGCTGTGTCGTGGCCTGGCGAACCTGGTGGGGATCGAGGTTCAGCGAGTCCTTGTCTTCGAGGATCGAGTGCCAGGCGAGATAGCGCCGGAGTGCGTCGTCCAGGTCCTGGAGGCGCGTCCGGTCGGCGGCCAGGAATACGAGGGAGTTGCGGTAGAGGCGGGGACCGCTGCCGCGTGACTCAAGGATTGCCTGAGCGGCAGCTTCCGCGGGGTTCTTGGCCTGTCCGCGCGCATAGTCGTGGTCGATGTCCAAGACGACGAGACGTGTAACTAGCTCGTCGGGGACCTCGGCGCCGCCGCGGGGCAATAGGTGGATGCGAGCGAAGTCGCCGCTGAGATTGGCGTTGCGCGGGTTAAAGCCCAGGTCCTTCTCAAGACGACGCTTCAGTTCTGCGTGGAGCTTGTCGGGATCGCGCTCCAGCTGGTGGGCGCGGTCGTCGGCCAACTTGGTGACGGTGGGTTGGGTGGAGTACCAGTAGCGGGGGCCGTCCTGATAGAGGAAGGTGGCTTGGGCGGCCAGGCGGCGGATGGCGTCGCCGAAGACCTGGGGCGACTCGCCGGGCATGACGCAGCCGAGCTTGACGCGCCGGTCCTCGATGCCGCGCTGGGTGGCGCCGGCGGTGGGCGCGGAGCCCAGGTAAATGGTGCGGGCGACCCGGCGGGTCGCAGCCAGCTTGCCGAGGTTGGTGATCTCGCCGTCGATGCGGAGCGGGAGCGAGTTCGGGCCGTCGACATCGCCATCAATGATCGGTACCCAGTCTTCGGAAAGGTAGCGCGTCAGTTCGGACTGCACGCGCGAGTCGTCGATGGGGACCGTGGACGGGAGGATCAGCGGACTGGGGTCACCCTTCTCCCACAGGCTGTGGATGACGGAGGCCATGAGGCGCAGGACGCCGCGCGTGCGCTGGAACGTCACCAGGGTCGACCAGTCGGTGTAGAGCCGGTCAAAGACCTCGGGGTGGATGGGGTATCCCGCCTGAATGCGCCGTTCGTAGTCGACGGTGCGACATTCGGGCGGGAACTCGCCCTGCTGCGCCTGATACAGCTCGGCGAAGGCGCGGGCGGTCACGTTTCGGTGCGTGAGGTTGTCGGCTGTCGGAGGTTCAAAGAGACGGCGACGAACGATCTCGAAGCCCTCCTCAGCGCTGGCCGCGCGCCAGGACGATTCGACGCGACCGACCACGTTGCGGAGGCGGTCAAGCGCTTCGCGTCCACGGATCCCGCCGACTTCCACGTCGTCGGCCTGGGTGTGGGGCGAGCCGGTGGTCTCGGAGGCGGGCAGGGAGATAAGGAGCAGACAGCGGTCGGCGGCGCGGGCGGCTTCGGTAAGCGCCTGGGCGAAGGTGAACTGGGTTTCGAAGGTGCCGCCTGTGAGGTCTGGGGCGTCGTGGAGTTGGCGGGCGTAGGCGACCCACTCGTCGATGAGGATCAGGCAGGGGCCGTACTCGTTGAAGAGTTGGCGAAGGGTGTCGCCGGGATTGGTAGCCGCGCGGTCATCGGCGGCGAGGCGGGCGTAGGCCTCGGCACCGCCGAGTTGGTAGGCAAGCTCGCCCCAGAGGGTGTGGACGACCGTACCGTCGGGCTTAGTGACGGGGCTGCCGGGCGAGATCTTGTTGCCGACCAGGACCACGCGGTGAACGGCCGGTAGGTCGGGGGCAGCGGCGGCCGCCATGATTGCTTCGACGCCGGGAGGTCGTTGGCCGGCGCGCCGGTGAACAAGTGATAGAGCGCAAGCATCGAATGCGTCTTGCCGCCGCCGAAGTTGGTCTGGAGTTGGACGACCGGGTCGCCGCCGCCATTGGTGAGGCGTTGGACGCCGCCAACGAGGAGTCGGCGCAGGCTTTCGGTGAGGAAGGTGCGTCGGAAGAACTCGGCAGGGTCGCGGTACTCGTCGGCGCCTTCGCCAAGGTGCACCTGCCAGAGGTCGGCGGCGAACTCAGCCTGCTGGTAACGACCGCTGGCGACGTCGGCATGGGGCGTCACCACCTCGCGCCAGGGACGAAGAGACTCAGCGGCTGCCGGCGTTATGAGTGAGCCTCCAGCTTTCCTCCGCTCCCGGCGCGTCTGTTCGTCGATCACGAGGCGACGCAGTTCGCTGCGCATCCGGGCAACTTCGTCGGCCTGGGGGGCGGAAACCGCGGTGAGGAGCCGGGCGGCGGAGTCGAGGGTGCGCTCGGCGTCGTCACTGGAGAAGCGATGCTGGTGGGCCCACTTGTTGCGCCATTCCAGAAGCTCGCTGACCAGCGATCGCTCCGTGTGGCCAAGGGTTTGCCGGAACACGTCGCCCCACGAATAGACCATGAGGCTGAGCAGCGCGGCGCTATCCCACTGCGTCAGCGTTCCGGTTGTTGACAGCCGCGAGCCGTGCCCGAAGTAGGCGCGGGCGCCATCCAGGGCATCTCCGGGCCCAAACTCGTTGCTGAACTCGCGCTGCACGAAGGGGCCGAGGCCGTCCCTTAGCAGGTCCAGCGCCTTGCCGACGCGTTCGTGGTTGGTGATGGCCATACGTTCCGCCCTGTGGCCTTCCTAGCCCATCATGCCGTGCTGCGGGAATTTCGGCAGTGGGTCACTTTGAGTTTTGGGTGGCGAAGACCCTTAAGCCCAACCCTCTCCCCCAGGAGAGGCGTTTGCGTAACTCGGCCAGGTTCAGGAGGTCCGGCGAGGATCGTGGCGGGTTCCAGGTTTGGGGGGACTGGATTCCGGCTGAAGACGCCGGAATGACGGGGGTTATGCAAAGGTCTCCGCGGGGAGAGGCAAGTGGCCGCGCCTTCGAGGACGAGGGGTGTTGTGCAAGGGTTTCTGAGCGGGTGGAGCGGCGTGCGGACACGCTTGGGATTCGTGACGGCGATCAGCCAGCAGCCCCAGCCGCGATGGCTTCCCTGAGGTACTGCTCGATTCGATCGCGGTTGGCGGTGAGGCTGGAAAACTGCTTTTCGCACACGTCGCTGAAACGCGCCAAGACTTTGCGGTTGATCGATTCCTGATCTTCGAAAATGGCGAGTGAGCGGAAGGGCAGGCCCCACTTCTCAAACTGGTGAAGCGAGATCGTGGCGTCTCGAGCTTTGCGGTCATTGTCCAGCGCGTGCACGAAGAGCGGGCGCGGCATGCCGTTGACGTGGCAATCAACGGTGTATATCCCCTGTGGGTCGTGTTCGGGGTGGCGCCAGTCAAAGGTCCGGCGGTCTTCCGGCACGTATTCCGTGCACAACGCCAGGAAGTCATCCATGAACGCGGAGCGAACGCGCTCACGTGAGAGGTAGGTCACGTCGGTGATCTTGAGCAGGGCCTGAACGAACGAATAGAGCGCATCGCCGAACTGCCGGTCCGGTACGTCCGCCACGAGTTCGCCATCCCGATCCTCGACCTGAAACACCGACAGCGCGTTGGAAATGATCGTTTGGCGCGTGCCCCGGTGCAGGTCCTGCTCATCGATGTCGTAGGTGAGGTGCATGTAGGTATGCGCTTCATCAGACAGCACCCAGCGTTCACCCAATCGCTTCAAGACGATGGACAAGTGGTCACCGTCATCGAAGCGAAACGGAGTGAAGACGCGATAGCGGCCCATCCCCTCAGCCACAAGCCTCACTTGCGCGGAAACCGTTGCCTGGAAGTCCTGTTCGATCATGTCGATAGACATCGCGGCACTTCCTTCAGAGGAGAAGCGGCTGGTCGACTGGAGGAACCTCGAACCCCGCGTCCTCAAACATACTTTGAATCGCTCCGTCAATATCCGTGTACCTGTCCGTGGTCTCGGCGTAGGCGTCTTCACGCGACCCAATCTCCTGGTACCGCTGAGTCGCCAGGTGTATGTGGAAGTCGTAGAACCGGTCGCCCTCAATGTGATTCGTGTGTTCGTGACTTCTCCCGTTGTACCTGCACAGACGGAATAGCCGATTGGACCTTGGGACATGCACGGCCAGAATTGCCGAGAAATCGAGTGGGTTGACGAGACTCTTGCGGAGAATAAGACTGAAGTCAGCACCAGCGCTGCCCGAGAAGTTCAGCTGTCGTTCCTGATGCCCTCGCTTGGGACGCAGCTGAGTCCGGGCACGCCAGTTGGCTGGGAGATGCTTCGGCTCCCGGACAAGCGCATCGATCTCCGGGTCCGTGTAGGTCACCGCCATTTCAACGCACCATCTCGACCAGTCCGTAGCCCAGACAGCGGCGCGCCTTTGTTGGGGGGGCAGGTTCGCTCATAGAGCACCTTTCCCTCGCGCAGCGCTGGGCGCAGCACCGTCCCGATGACATGGCCCCGCTGTGCGATGTGGGCAGGCGTTGTCACGACGATGTCTTTTGCGGCCGGGAGGTCCCCGAGCGCGACGTGCATCTCGACGGCGGCCTGGCGCCTGTCCGTCCCGTCCGGCATTACGACCAGCAGGTCCACGTCGCTCCACTGGCCGGCGGCGCCGCGCGCCCGGGAACCGAAGAGCACGACACGGGCCGGTTGGAACCGTCCGACGATGCGGTCCACCATGGTCGCAACGATGTCTTCGGAATTCACGGGCCGTCCTCGGCCTGGCCCAGCAATACCGTCTGCCGCGGCCGGGGGCGCTGCCGCGCCAACCGTGCAATCTCCGGCCAGGACTGGACGAGGGTGTTGTATTGGAGGGCGTCGGCGGGGCGGCGCTTGCGTTCGCTGACCGTATAGAGGCGATAGGCAAGGTCGCGCGCAGTCTCGGCCCGTGCCCCCAGCTTCGCCGCGACATCTCCGGCGCTCCGCTCGCTGACTGTGAGGGCACGAATTAGGTGGTGTGCCATCTCCCACACGGTGAGCCTGCTGTCTACGGCCGGATCCCATTCTGGATCAAGCTCGGAGGGCCGTAGAAGTCGGACGCTGCGGCGACTCGAGACCACGACACCGGCCCGAACCAATCCGCTAACGCTCGTGTTTTTCGCCTTGGATAGCTGTTCGGCGCTCCCAAACTCGCCCTCGTTGAAGCCATGCTGCTCGAACCACGTTAGTGCCCACCGAGTGTCTGCATCGAACTCACCTTCCTGCTCAGCCATCACTTCGTCTAGAGTGGCGTTTATCAGCGCGAGCGCACTTCGCACCGACATTCTGCTTCCGTCGGCGTTTAGCACACCCTGATACCGAGTAAATATCCCCATGCCTGGACCGAGTGACGCCTGCGCGAGGTCTACCGGAGCGATATTGCTCTGTAGTAAGTTCCCCAATGCAGCAGGGAGTTCCTTTCGAAGCGCTTCCTGAAATTCTCGCCGCGTGCATAGCCTAGAGCCAATATTCTCACGACGACATACTAACACTATACTCGATGCTAGTGCACTTCGTTTAGTCTTTAAGTTGCTCGTGTATTCCGTGCGCATCGGCCAAGTACCACTCACGGTCAAGCCGGCCTGCACTACTGCCTCCAGAAACGTGTCCCACCCAGTACTGCCAGAACCGCCGCCGACACTAGCCTCTGACTGTCGAAAAGCATAGTATATCGTAATAGGAAATGCCGGATGTGCTAAGTCTCCTATGCGACTCATCACGTCCGTCATTCCCTCGAGAAAGAAGGCCTCCGCAGCAGACTTTCCGCCGTGACGATAGGCAAAGGCAACAAGCTCGTCTGTCTTGGGAACCGCAACCGTCGAGAATAAGTCAGGGATTACGGACCCGAGAGTTGGACGAAGCCAAACATAAAAGAAATCCGATAAGTCTGCATATGGAACATTATCGTAGTATGGGGGATCTGTCGATACCAGTTTGTCGGCACTAAGGATTTGTCTGCGCGCATCCTCCTGCGACGCAAAGCCGGGTACGTCCGGAGAAACTGACTTCTCTAGAACGGAAGCCAAGTATTCGACCTGGCCAACAAAGCTGCCTGTAGCAGTGCTGAATGGGTTCCCTTCAACGAATCCCCAAGTCATCTGTAATGCTTGACGTCCGAATACCTGCTGAATTGTCTCTCCTGCTGAATCCCAAAAGTTAAGTGTGGACGATCTGTTGGCTTGCCGGCTGATTGAAAGTGAAAGGTAAGAACACAGTGCTTCCGCGTAAGCCTTCACCTCAGTGTGCGGAAGCACCGCGCTCGTGTCAGCCAGGATTCGGGATCGGGCTTCGCGCGTGACATCAGCGAGTGTGTGGAGCACGGAAATCTGACGAGGGGTGAAAAGGTCCTCAAAGTTGTGCATGCCATAGGGCTTCACACCCAGGTATTGGGTGCTTCCAGTCAGCTCAAGGTTCGGACGCCATTCGGGCTTCGCAGATGTTGCTGTAGTCTCCATGTCGACCGTAGGAGGTAAATATAGCCTGCGTCTGTCACCCTGTACTATCGCAGCCAACAGACGGCTTCCCATTCCGCCCTGGCTGGCCTCGCGCTTCACATAGTCGGGGGCAATTGGAACGCCTGACATAATGCACCGAAAGTTTGCCCCACGCGAGAGCTTGGTACCACGCTTCGTTGCGGCTAGATCGCGTGGTTTCCCTGTGCGGACTGTGAATCTGTAGCCATTCTCGTAAATCTCGGGTTTGACAAATGCCTCTCTGCCCTTCTTAGTAGATAGCATAAACGAATAAACTAGTGGTACGTGGATATTGGCAAACGCGGGGTTTGGACTTTTTATTGTTCTTGCCCAGAGCCAACCAATGACAGGTAGATCGCGTCCGATATAGGGCGCCAGATCGGGTCGACCGTCTGCCGTATCCCTTGTGACGCGTACGCTAGGATAGAGGTGACCTATTCGCTTCTGGGCCTCATCGCGCACCCATCGGCCGTAGTAGCGGACGTCCTCGGCGAGTCCCTGAGCACCGTGCCACGTGTTATTCATCAGTCGTCTTTCGCTACGCGCCTCAGGATTGGTCGGTGGTTTGTCCGAGAATTTGGGTGGAATTTCGATCATCGCCTTGTTGAGCAAGACCGCGACGGGATTCAGATCCGACGCGTGGGCTTCCAGTCCAAGGCGCTGCGCCTCCAGCGGCAATGAGCCGCCGCCTGCAAACGGATCGTGAAAGGCGGGAAGCACCTGGCGATCAAAGATCTCCCTGGCGCGTGGGTGTGCGGCGTTATCGGCACAGGCCCGGCGCCATGACTGGTAGATCTCATCGCGAGCCCGCCGAATCACGACCTGATTAGTTGTGTTCTCCCACTTCACGAGATCCTCAATGATTCGGAAGAGGCGTTGACGTTGTTTGTCCTGTTCCCGCTCAGTAGGGAACAAGTCCGCGTTGGCGGAAGGATCGTCCACCATTTGCGCGAAGATGACGGCACGCGCCGTAGCTAACGGCTTTCGTGACCACCACAAGTGAAACGTGCTGGGATGGCCGCGCCTGATTGACTTCTCGCGCTTTGAGGCTCGGTTTATGGCATCTAGCGGCAGAGCGACCTCGATCAGCTTTTTCCTCGTTACGACGGGCGGCATATCTTGCGTCACGACGGCACCTCGGATCGCTCAAGCAAGTCCGCGAAGTCGTAGTTGACGCTGGTTGCGCCGAAGTCGGGTTCGCGGCGGAAGGGGCGGCGGAGGTAACGGACGCGGTGGATGCCGTCCTGGCCGAACGCAACCAGGGCCAGGATGAAGCTGTCGGGCAAGTTGAGGGAGCGGAGGATTTCGTTCTTGGTGACGGTGATTGTCGCAGCATCGGCGGCGCGACCCTTGACCTCGATGAAGCGGAGGCCGTGCCCGTCGCGTGGATCGCGACTCTCGATGTCGTAGCCCAGCTGTTCGAACTCGCGGTCTTCGGGCTCGAAACCAAGTTCGCGCTCAATGTCCATCACGATCCGGCGCGCGCGGGCGGCGACGGCCTGGCGGTCCGGCGTAGTTGAGGCTTCTGGCAACTGACGGCCAGTCATGGCGGCAATCATGCCGGCGGGCACGACCATGAGGCCGCCGAGCACGACGGGCGGGCGGGCCGAGATCTGGGCCTCCTTGTCAAGCTCGGCGAGGCGGCGGTGGAGCCGTTCCTGCAGGTCGTCGGCGCGACGCCGGGCCTCACCGGCGTTGAGGCGGGCGTTGGGCTTGCCGGCGGATTCCTGGTCGGCGAGCACGGCGGCCTGGTGGTCCCAGTAGGTGATCTCCTTGGCCAGCCGGTCGTGGACGGCTGCGCGGGTCTTCTCGATCCAGGCGAGGCGGCGGTTGCGGACCTCGGCCACGTGTTGGGGGACGACCTGGGCGATGAGGTGACTCATGGCGCGCTGTTCGAGGTCGCGCGTGATCCAGGCGCACTCGGGCCGGTCGAGGAAAGCGTCGACCTCCGGCTCATCCTCGTGCAGGGGCCGGTAGTCGAGGTAGGGGGCGTACTGCATGTGGCGGGCATCGCCGGCGGCATCCAACTCGACGTAGAGCATGCGCTTGGAGATCGAGCGGCGTTCGCCCGATGGCAGCAGGCTGGCGTCCTGGATGGCGTGTTCGGCGTAAAAGAGCATGCGGGGCTGGGTGCCCGAGTCACGGTCGTCGACGAGGATGGCGCCGCGCCGGAGCAGGTCGCGGTGACGCTCGAGCGTGAGGTCGAGGGTGGCGTCCAGCAGGGGGTGTCCGGGGCAGACGAAGGCGGCGAGCGGCTGGCCGTGGGGCGCGATCAGGTCCTTCTCGAACACTACGCGCTCGTAGCGCTGGAGCACGGGTTCGCCGACGCCGATGATGCGGTCGCGGTTGCGGATGGGGGCGGGGACGTGTCTGATCTCGTAGCGCCGGGACTCGCGCTGCCGGAGCGCTCCGCCGAGGCGTTGGAAGGCTTCGCTGAAGAATTCCTCGATGTAGTGGGGCTGAAGGCGTCGGGCCTGGGCGCGTTCCATGTCCTCACGGACCTTGGCCACGCGGCTGGTTCCCATGAGTTCGGTGACGAGGGCGCGATCTTCCATGAGCTCTTCGAGGTGAGAGCGGTCGACGGCGGACTCGATGGCCTGCGTGAGGCGGGCCTGAACCTCGGGATCCTCGCCGTAGCGGATAGCCCGGATGAGCAGGTCACGTAGGGGTTGACCTTCGAATTGGAGCTTGCCGAGCACGTCGAACACCTGGCCGCCGAGGGCCTTGCGGGCTTGCTCGATCTTCTCCAGGAGGGTGCGGTAGACGTCGCCCTCACGGGTCTCTTGGGCGACCAGATTCCAGAGGTGGCAGACCTCGGTCTGGCCGATGCGGTGGATGCGGCCGAAGCGCTGTTCGAGGCGGTTGGGGTTCCAGGGCAGGTCGTAGTTGACCATGAGGTGGGCGCGCTGGAGGTTGATGCCCTCGCTGGCGGCGTCGGTGGCGAGCAGGACCTGGACGGTGATGTCGTGGAGGAAACGCTCCTGGGCCTTGCGGCGGTCCTCGCGCCCCAGACCACCGTGGATGACGGCGACGGCGTCGCCACGGCCGAGCAGCTTGTTGGCGATGTTGTCATAGAGGTAGCTCAGGGTGTCGCGGTGCTCGGTAAAGATGACGATCTTCTGGTTGGGTGCGGGTTTGGGCGGGTCGATAGGGCCCGCGCCGTAGGGGGCCTCAGGCTCCCTGGCACCGTGCGCGATTCCGGCGGGCGTGAGGACGGTTTCCAGAACCCTGGCCAGTTCGCGCCACTTGGTGTCGCCGGTGCGGCGGACCTCGGCTGCGAGGCCCTGCAGGCGCTGGAGGATGGCTATCTCGGCCTGAAGCTCGGTGACGGTGCGGGCGGCGGTGGCCTGGTCAAGGATCTGCTCGCCGACGGCTTCGACTTCGTCCTCGGGGGCGTCGTCGAGGTCCTCAATGTCGTCGGCATCGAGCAGGGGCATGCCCTGCTCAAGCGGCGCGGCGCCGCGTTGCATGAGACGGACCTCGCGCAGACGGCTTTCGAGGCGTTCGCGGCGGCGACGCAGGGACTCGTAGATGGCCTCGGGCGAGGACGCCAACCGGCGCTGCAGGATGGTGAGGGCGAAGCCGACGGTACCGGAACGCTTGTCGTTCTGGAGGGCCTCGGCGCGGTTGAACTCCTCGCGGACGTATTCGGTGACGGCGGTGTACAGGCGGGCTTCAGGGTCGGTGAGCTTGTAGGGGACGGTGTAGGCGATTCGCTCGGGGAACAGGGGCCGGCCGTCGAACTTGAGGAGCTTTTCCTTGACCATGCGGCGCATGAGGTCGGAGACGTCGACCTGATGAACGCCGTCGCGGAAGCGGCCCTCGAAGCGGTCGCCATCCAGCAAGGCAAGGAAGAGCTGGAAGTCGGTTTCCTTGCCGTTGTGGGGGGTGGCGGTCATCAACAGGAAGTGGCGGGTCAGCCCGGAGAGCAGCTGGCCGAGCCGGTGGCGCTTGGTGTAGCGCACCTCGCCGCTGAAGAAGGTGGCGGACATTTTGTGGGCTTCGTCGCAGACGACGAGGTCCCAGCGGCAGTCCGGCGCGCTGAGTTTGGCCTGGACGTCCTCGTCGCGGGCGAGCTTGTCGAGGCGGGCGATGGCGAGGTCGTTTTCGATGAACCAGTTGCCGGTGCGGGCGGCTTCAAGCTTGTCGTTAGTGACGATGTCGAAGGGAAGCTGGAACTTGCGGGAGAGTTCGTCCTGCCACTGCTCGACGAGGCTGCCGGGACAGACGATGAGGCAGCGCTTGAGGTCGCCGCGGGCAATGAGTTCCTTGATGAGCAGGCCGGCCATGATGGTTTTGCCGGCGCCGGGGTCGTCGGCGAGCAGGAAGCGCAGGGGTTGGCGGGGGAGCATGGCTTCGTAGACGGCGGTGATCTGGTGGGGCAGGGGTTCCACGAGCGAGGTGTGGACGGCGAGGACGGGGTCGAAGAGGTGGGCGAGGCGGATGCGTTGGGCCTCGGAGACGAGGCGGAAGAGGGCGCCATCGCCGTCGAAGCTCCAGGGGCGGCCTTCCTCGACGACTTCGAGGCGGGGTTCGTCGTGGCGATAGAGGATTTCGCTAGCAGGGTTGCCGGCGGGGTCCTTGTAGGTGAGTTCGAGGGCGTCGGATCCGTACCACTGGACGTTAATCACCGTGACGAGGCCGTTGGGCGCGATGCCGCGGACGGTGGTGGAGGGGCGGAGGTCCTCAAGGGCGGCCAAGGGGTGGGTCCTGCGGAGAGTTACGGGGACTCAGAAGGGTACTTGGTGGTGGGTGAAGGTCGTGGGTGGTTGGGCGCCTGCAATTGTTGGCGGATCCAGGTGGCGGTGGTGGTGGCGGCTTCGGTTATGGCGTGTTGCTGGGTTCGGTTGGAAGTGCCTGGTAGTTCGTAGGAGTGGTCGGCGCCTTGTATTACGTGGAGGGTGGCGTGGGGCCTAGCTGATCCAGGACGGGTTGGAGGTGGGTGAGGTCGCAGTATTCGGGGTCGCGGCTGCCCTGGATGAAGAGCATGGGGACGGGGACGTGCGGGAGGTGGGCGACGGTTGGGACGGACATGGGATCGGGGCTGAAGGCGAGATTCCTCGGCTCCGCTGCGCTGCGCTCGGAATGACAACTTGGGTGGGCGACGGTGTTGTTGAGGAGGACACGCCAGCGTGTGGGGTAGACGTAGCAGATGAGGCCGCGGACTTGGGGCCAGGGCTCTTGCGCGAGGGCGAGGGACATGACCTGGCTGCTCATGGAGCGGCCGCCGAGGAATAGGGGCAGATCGGGCGCGAGTCTGCGGGCCGCGTTGGCGGCGGCGCGGGTGGTGGTGAGAAGGACCTCCAGCGGGTCGATGAGGTCTTCGGTGTATCCGGTTTCGAGACGGTGGCTGTAGGGGTAGTTGTAGCGAAAGGTGGCGACGCCGCGGGCGGCGAGGGCTTCTGACATCTGGTCCATGAGGCGCGCGCGCATGGGGGTGGCGGCGCCGTGGCCGAAGAGCATGAGGGCGAGGGGGTTGGGCGGCTGCAGGAGGATGCCGGGGACGTGGGGGCCGGTGGGGGTGGTGGGGAAGGAGGTTTTGGTTACTGGGTGGGTGGTTGCTGCCAGTCGGGGGATCCGTCTATATGCCTGTTGACGGTCAGCTGTACCACGCCGGAGCCGTCGGCGTTCATAACGAAGATTTCGTAGCCGCCTTCGCGATTGGATTGGAATGCCAGACGGCGCCCGTCGGGCGACCAAGCGGGCAGCCAGTCGTTGCCGATGCTGTGCGTCAGCCGGGTGACGTCGGTCCCGTCGGCGTTCATGAGGTAGAGCTCCGGGTCTCCGCTGCGATTCGACGAGAAGGCGAGTCGGCGCCCGTCGGGCGACCAGGCAGGCAGCCAGTCGCGGTGGGCGTTGTGCGTGAGGCGCGCTTCGCCGGACCCGTCGGTGTCGATAACGTAGATCTCGCGGTTTCCGTCGCGATCTGAATTGAAGGCGAGACGTCGACCGTCAGGCGACCAGGCGGGCCGCCCATCCCTGGCCGCGTTGTAGGTGAGCCTCGTTACATCGGTTCCGTCGGCGTCCATGACGTAGATCTCGCGGTTTCCGTCGCGATTTGATGTGAAGGCGAGGCGGCGCCCGTCGGGCGACCAGTCGGGCTCGGTTTCCCAGGTGGTGTTGTGGGTCAGCTGTGCCACATCCGACCCGTCGGCGTTCATGACGTAGATCTGGAGGTATATGTCGCGATCGGAGGCGAAGGCGAGGCGTCTGCCATCGGGTGACCAGTCGGCTGCCCCGTCCCAATATACGTTGTCGGTCAGTTTCGTGATTTCCATTCCGTCGGCGTTCATGGCGTAGATCTCAAAATCACCATCGCGATCCGATGAGAATGCGAGGCGTGCAGGCGGCGGGATGAACCCGTCAAAGGCCCAGGCAAAGACGCCGCGTACATCCGCCCGGTGGTCGATCCGGCAAGCCGGCTCGGCATGATCGCTAAAGGCGCGCTGGTAAATGGCGACGTTGTTGTCGTTACCAAGGTGGTTTTCAACGATGTCGTTGAGTTCAACGCAGTCGGTGGGCCAGGCGAGGTCGGGGGTGTCGGCGGCCGTGGATTGCGCCGAGTCGTCGAAGGCCCAGGCGAAGACGCCGCGGACGTCCTGGCGGTGGTCGTTCTGGCAGGCCTGTTCGGCTTGGTCGGCGAAGACGCGCTGGTAGATGCGGACGTTCTGGTGGTTGCCGAGGTGGGTTTCGACGATGTCGTTGAGGTCGACGCAGGTGGTGGGCCACTGGGCGAATACTGGTGTTGCCAGCGTCGCCACGGTAACGAGCGCGACCACGACGGCGAGAAGAACACCCAGTGGCCTCACCATGGGCCGCCCGCTCTTGAACTCCCGGTGTCCGCGTGGTGTACCTGAACTTGGCGGGGCTGTGGATCAGGGCATGGACGCGCTGGGGCGTCGAGCGAACGGAAGTCTCGTGGCTCAGTGGCGGCCAAGAGCGCTGTGCGCCGGTCCCCGTTCGGATGGGTTCCACCCAGGTCGTGGCTCGAGGTTTGAAGGGGTCCGGGCCTGGAAGACTTCGGGCCGGAGTTCGTCGGGGCTGGTGTTGCCGCGAACATCTAGCCGGATGGCGGCGACCAAGCGGCGATCCAGTCCGTGGCTGGGTTGTCCGTCAGCCGCGCTACGCCCGTGCCGTCGACGTTCATGAGGTATATCTCGTAGTCGCCATCGCGATTTGAATGGAAGGCGATCCGGCGGCCGTCGGGCGACCAGGCAGGGTACCAATCCGCCGAGGCGTTGTGGGTGAGCTGCATCACGCCGGTTCCGTCGGCGTTCATGACGAAAATCTCGTCGTCCCCGTCGCGCCTCGATGCGAACACGAGGCGGCGGCCATCCGGCGACCAGGAGGGGCGCCGATCCATTCCCGGAGTGTCTGTAAGCCGGACCGCGCCGGTACCGTCGGCGTTCATGACGTAGACCTCGAGATCTCCGTCGCGATGAGAGCGGAAGGCGATTCGGCGGCCGTCGGGCGACCAGGCGGCCTGCGCATCGCCTTGCGAGTTGTGTGTCAGCTGCGTCAAGCCCGTGCCGTCCGTATTGATGACGTAGATTTCGGTATCGCCGTCGCGGTTGGAATTGAACGCGAGGCGGCGGCCGTCCGGCGCCCAGGCGGGAAAGTGATCGATACCCACGTTGTGCGTCAGCTGGGCCAAGCCTGTGCCGTCGGCATTGATGATGTAGATCTCAAAGTCGCCGTCGCGGTCCGATGAGAAGGCCAGCCGGTTCCCGTCGGGGGACCAGGTGGACGCTACGGCCTGAGCTGAATTGTGGGTGACCTGGGTCACGCCCGTGCCGTCAGCGTTCATCAGGTATAGCTCATAGGCGCCGCCACGATCCGATGTGAACGCAAGGCGCGCCGGTGACGGAGCGACGCCGCCAAACGCCCAGGCGAAGACGCCGCGCACATCCGCTCGGTGGTCGTTGCGGCAGGCCGGCTCGGCCTGGTCGCCGAAGACGCGTTGGTAGATGGCGACGTTCTGGTGGTTGCCGAGGTGGTTTTCGACGATGTCGTTGAGTTCAACGCAGTCGGTGGGCCAGGCGAGGTCGGGGGTGTCCGCTTGGGCGGTCGTCGCCGAATTGTCGAAGGCCCAGGCGAAGACGCCGCGGACGTCCTGGCGGTGGTCGTTCTGGCAGGCCTGTTCGGCCTGGTTGCCGAAGACGCGCTGGTAGATGCCGACGTTGTTGTGGTTGCCGAGGTGGGTCTCGACGATGTCGTTGAGGTCGACGCAGGTGGTGGGCCACTGGGCGAGGACGGAAGTTGTGTAGACGGCGGCCGCGACGACTGCGACCAGTGTGGCTATAACGAACGCTCGAAGCCTTATCACCGGCCGCCGCCCTTGTTCGCCCGGGAGATAGCGCACGTTCTATCCAAACGCTCGGCGCGTGTCAACTTGCGTGGGGAAGCGGGTCGATGGACGGCGCGGGCGCCTTGCGGCCGGTGGGACAGCGCGGACTGCCGATCCAGGTCAGGCAGCCAGGGTAGTCGTCGCGGGCAGGGGTGCTGCTGGGCGGATAGGAAGGGCCGGGGGTGATGCGTTGGAAGAAGGCGGCGTCGGCGGCGGTGACGTTGCACCAGTAGAAGCCGAGGGTCTGGAAGGTGGGGATGTCGGGGACGTGGCGCCACTGCTGGAGATCGGCGTCGTAGCCGAAGATGCGGTCTAGAATCGCGAGCTGTTGAGCGCAGGGGTGCGGTCTGTGTCCGAGATTCCGAGGCGGCGGTTGGGTCGTTCGAGCCTGGAGCTGACGGAGTTGAGCCTGGGGGCGGCGTTTATTGGGGGGCGCGAGGATCCGCTGCTGGATGATCCGGCGCAGGCGACGCGGCGCAGGGACGGCGTGGCGGTGGCGACGGTGCAGCGGGCGCTGGAGTTGGGGATCACGCACATTGATACCTCGCCGCTGTACGAGCCGAGCGAGCGGCGGATTGGCATGGCGCTGGCGGAGGTGGAGGCGCCGGGGTTGACGATTTCGACGAAGGTGGGGACGCACGCGGAGCGGCGGCACAGCTATACGGCGGACGACATCCGCTGGTCGCTGGACGAGAGCCTGAAGCTGCTGGGTCGGGATCGGGTGGACATTGTGCTGATTCACGATCCGCCGACGATGGATCCGGTGTTCAAGTCGGGGGACGGGTTTGATGCGCTGGACAAGCTGCGAGACGAGGGGCTGCTGGATTACGTGGGGCTGGGGGCTCGGGACATCCCGTATCACCGGGCGGCGATCGAGTCGGGGCGGGTGGACGTGATTCTGACGTTTGCGGACTACAACCTGGTGCGGCGGCAGGCGGCGGGGCTGATCGACCAGGCGTCGGCGGCGGGCGTGGGGGTGTTGCTGGGGTCGCCGCAGATGCTGGGGCTGCTGGCGAAGGGGGACCCGCGGGTTACGGCGCGGATGCGGGGATATGGCTACTTCCCGGAAGAGGACGTGCGCGGGGCGACGGCGTGGTGGGACTGGTGCCGGGAGCGGGAGGTGGAGTTTCGTCACCTGAATATGCGGTATGTGCTGGACCGGCCCGGGATCAGCGCGGTGCTGAGTGGGGCGGCGACGGCGGGGGAGATTGAGACGAATGTGCGGGAGGCGCGGACGCGGATTCCAGACGAGGTCTGGAACGAGGCGCTGGCGCGGGTTGCGGAGTTGGACGCAGGCTCCGCCTGATTTCCCGGAATTCGTGGCTATGGAGAACTGGGTTGAGCGGGTGATTGGCGATCGGATCCGGTTGCGGAAGCTGCGGTGGAATACGAGCGTGCCGGCGTGGCAGGTGGAGGGGATCGTGTCGCTGTCGAGCGGCGAGCGGTTGGACGTGCAGGTGCCGAAGGGCACGGCGTATGAGATGCCGGGGCGGGAGCTGTGGATCTCGGACCACGGGGAGCATCTGAGTTTTCGGCGCGGGGCGTGGTCGCACGTGATGCACGCGCAGGCGCCCGGGGTGCACTGGTATTGCAACGTGACGACGCCGGCCGAGTATCGCGGCGGCGCGCTGACCTGGACGGACCTGGGGATTGACGTGGAGGTGTATCCGGGCGGAGGGGTTGTCCTGGACGATTTGCCGGAGTTTCTGGAGGTCCGGGAGGCGCTGCCAAAGGCGGAGTTCGAGCAGGCGGTGCGCGCGGCGCGGCGACTGCTGGAGGATGGGGCGGCGGAACGGGCGCCGTTTCAGGCCAGGGGTGGGCCGCCGGCCTGGGTGGAGCAGAAGCTGTTCTGGCTGGCGCCGGGCAGGGGTGACGGACTGGCGGCGGTGGGGGAGGCCGCGCAGGCCAGGCGGCCGGAGGTGGTGGAGCGGGTGTTGGATACGGGCAGTCCGAGCGCGCTGACAGGACTGGGCGCGGGGGCGTTGATGGGTCTGGCGGAAACGGCTGCGCCGCGCGACGGGGTGACGGTGCTGGTGGCGGAGACGGAACTGGCGGCGGGGTTGGAGTCGGTGCGGTTCGGGTTGCAGGTCTGGGGGCCGGGGCTGCACGTGCGGCTGGTGCAGGTTCGCGACGAGCCGGGGGATGTTCGCCGGGAGTTTGAAGCGGCGCTGCGTAGGCCGGAACGGTCGGCGACGCTGCGGCTGGCCGGGGCGCTAGCAAAGGGGCTGCCGAAGCCGCATGGGTTTCTGACGACGAGCGGGTTTGTGGCGGCGGTTTGGCGGTAGGTGCCTGGCAGGCGTGGAGCGCGGGGAATCACTGTGCGAGGTCCCGGTGCATATTCTGGGCAAGCGCGGGGCGTTGGGTGGGGCGACGATGGTGATTCTCGTCGCCCTCGGCGCGTCCATGCCTCCGTCACGTTCAGGCGGCGGTGACCTCGACTTTGATGGTGCGTCCCACAGCCCGGAGTGCTTTCTGTACCTGGCCGACGTGTGAGCGGTGGTCCGGATTGGCCAGCTTGCGTACCGCGGACTCACTAATGCCCAGTCTGCTGGCGAGTTCCACTTTGGTGATGCGCTGCGCGCGCATGGCTGAGTAGAGGGCGAGTTTGGCGGCAATGACGGCGGGCACGGCGACCAGCTCATGACCAGCGACCGCCTCGCTTGGGGATGGAATGTCCCACTTTTCGTGAACGTAGCCGGCCAGAGCTGTTGCGAGGGCGTCCTCGGCCTGGGCCAGAGCTTCGGACCGGCTTGCGCCGCCGGTGATGGCTTCCGGGACGTCTTGAAAGGTGGCGACGAGGCTCCCATCGTCGACCGGAGTGAGGACACACGGGTAGGCGTAGATCATGGATCAGAAGTCCTTTCGGTTGATATTCAACTGCCGCAACATGGCGGCCACGAGGCCCCTCGACAGTTCGCCTTGTTTGACGGTGGTGAACCGGGGACCGACGTAGAGCCGGCCGTGACTGCCTTTGCCGTGAGCCGGATCGAAACGAAACGCTTGTCCGCTTGTGCGGGCGTACCTCCTTGCTCGCCTGATGAACTCACGGCTGGTCATTGGTCGATGCTCGCACCTTAGGGTGCGAATCTCAATGGGTCCGGTGGGTAGGGCCGCCTGATTTGGTCGGCTGGGTGTGCGGCCGTGATGTGGCGATAAGGGGTTCGGCGGCGGTTGGTTAGGCTGGCGAAAACGATTGGTGAGGCAGGAGTCCGCTATGGGTCGAGTGCTGATTCGGGAGACTGAAGCCGAGGTGTTCGATCGGGGCGGCGGGGTGCGGAGCATTCCGCTGATGAACGGCGCCAAGGGCGCGCAGAACGTCTCGACGGGCATGACGATCATGGCGCCAGGGGCGGGCCTACCGCTGCACTTTCACGACACCGAGGAGTGCATTACGTGCGTGGAGGGCGTGGCGACGGCCGAGATCGACGGCGAACAACTGACGCTTCAGCCGTTCGATCACGTGTGGATTCCGGAAGGCGCGCACCACCGCTTCTGGAATGACGGCGAGACGCAGATGCGGATTGTGTGGACCTACGGGAAGCCGGAAGTGAGCCGGACGTTCGTGGCCACGGGCCAGACGGTGCGGCATATGTCGGCGGACGACGTGGCGGATCCGCGTTAGCGGGGCTTGGCACCATATGTCGTAGGGTTTGGCGGCCGCTAGCCCGGAAGACCCTGACACTCACCGTCGGGAGAGGGAACATGACGGACGGGCGGGGATTAGCTGGGGCGGGTGGTGGTGGTGAGTTCGAGGACGGTTGAGGAGGAGTCACGCGCCCGGCGTTCGACTTTGATCAGGAGGTGCTGGGACCCGCTGGGGCTTTCGTACTCCAGTTGGCCGCCCCTGGCGGTGAGTTCGGAGCGCGAAAGCTCCTTCCAGCCGAGGGCGGGCATTTCGTCCAGGTAGAAGTTGAGGACGTGGCCGGCCGTTAGTTCGGAGAAGTAGACGGCGCGGTCAAAGCGTCCGGTTTCGGTGCGCTGCTGGAGATGGTCGGTTCTACCGGAGCGCATCTCGGGCATGGCGGGGAGTTCGCGGGCCAGGTTGTCGGCCGGGGCCTCGGGGGTTAGTTCCTCGGCCGGGGTAGGCTCGGGTTCGGAGGCCACCTCACCGCAGGCGGCCAGCGTGATCAGGAGGGGCGCGCCGAAGCCGACCAGCCTGAGAAGTGAGCGGCGCGCGAATGGCGGGGTTCCACGTCTGGACCTCACGGGACGATCCTCAATCTGGTGCAATACTTCCTCGGTTCGTATCCAGTATCGCCTGTGGCAGGCACTTCGTGCATGTAGAACGTGTCGTGTCGCTGCGCATGGGCGCTCGCGAATTGGTGTGGGGCGCACGAACGTATGTGATGGGCGTGCTAAACGCGACGCCCGATTCCTTCAGCGGGGACGGGGTGGCGGCCGTTGCGGGGGCGATGGAACGACGTGTCCGCCAGTTGGTGGACGAGTGTCCCGACGTGATTGACATCGGGGGCGAGTCGACTCGTCCAGGGGCGGGGCCGGTGGATGCCGCCACCGAACTGGACCGGGTGCTGCCGGCGATCGAGGCCGTGCGACGGCAGGCGCCGGACACGCCGATCTCGATCGATACGCGAAAGGCGGTGGTGGCGGAGCAGGCCATCGCGGCGGGCGCGGACGCGATCAACGACGTGAGCGGTCTGCGCGACGATCCGGATCTGGCCGGGGTGGCGGCGGCGTTGGGAGTTCCAGTGGTCCTGATGCACAGCCGCCGGGCCAGAGCGGTTATGACTGAATTTGGAGGGCAGTACCGGGGCGTGCGGTACGAGAACGTCGCCGCCGACGTGGTGCGCGAGGGTCGGGAGCTGGTGGAGACGGCGGTGCGGGCAGGCGTCGCGCGGGAGACGCTGATCTTCGACCCCGGGATCGGGTTTGGGAAGACGCCAAGGCAAAACGTGGAGCTGCTGCGCGAACTGGATCGTGTTCGGGAGATTGGGCTGCCGGTGCTGGTGGGCGTGTCGCGGAAGTCGTTCATCGGCGAGTTGACGGGACGGCCGCCGGGCGAGCGCCTGGAAGGGTCGCTGGCCGCAGCGGTGGCGGCGGTGGCGAAGGGCGCGGACATGGTGCGGGTGCACGACGTGGCGGCCACGCGCAGTGCGCTGGCGGTGGCGGATGCGCTGTTCCGCAGCCCGGACTGATTCCGACGACGTTGAAGGCAATGTGCGCCCCGCGTATCCTTTCAGGCCGCCCAAGCAAGGCCTTGGGTTATCCGTGCCTTTCATGAGGTGTTGCTGACTGTGAAAACTGTTCTGCGAGGCCGTGAGGGGCTGGAAGTCGTCGTCAGCCGTGACGGTCCGTTCACGCCCATCGGGGAGCGGCTGAACCCGACCAATAAGCCGCGGCTGCAACGGGCGTACGACACCGGCGACTGGGCCTACGTGCAGCGCGACGCCAAGCGGCAGGTTCGGTTCGGGGCGCGGGTGATTGACGTGAACACGGGCGATCCGCATCACGACATCGAGCAGCGGAAGATGCGGGACGCGGTGCGGGCGGTGCAGGAAGCCGTGGACGTTCCGGTGAGCGTGGACAGCTATACGGTGGACGTTCTGCTGGCGGGTCTGGAAGTGGCCGAGGGGCGACCAATCGTCAACTCCGTCCCGTACGAGGCCGAGTATATGGACGAACTGCTGCCGGCGATTGCAGAGCATGGCGCGGCGATGATCGGGATGTGCACGAAGGGCGGGGCGGCGATGCCCGAGAACGCCGCCGAGCGCGTGGAGAACGCGCGGGACCTGATCGCGGCGGCCGGCGAGCACGGGGTCATGCCGGAAGACATCATCATCGATCCGGTGTGTCTGCCCATCGGGGCCAGTGACTCGTACGGTCCCGGCCTGATCGAGGCGATCCACATCCTGGCCGATGAGGATGACGTCAATATGAGCATCGGCCTGAGCAACGTCTCGTTCGGACTGCCGAACCGCCGCACGCTGAATGCCGCGACGCTGCTGCTGGCTATCGAGGCGGGCCTGACGGCGGCGATTCTGGACATGACCCACAAGGAGATCCGGCACGCGGTGCTGGCGGCCAATTTGGCGCACGGGCTGGACGAGTTCTCGTCCACCTGGATTCGCAATTACCGCAACGAGGAATCCGCGCGCGAGCGGCGGGAGCTGCGCCGGGCCGCCAAGGCGGGCAAGCCAGCCGCCGCCACCGGTCGCGCGCCGATGGAGTTGTAGCTCCGGCTCGAAGCACTCGTGTCGGGAGCGGGCGTGCCAGGCCCGAACTAGTGTGCGGGGATCAGGACTTGGTTAGGGCGTCGGCTATCGGTCCGAGACCGATGCCGTTGCTGGCTTTGAGTAGGACGGCGTCGGAGGGGAGAAGGGTGTCGCGGAGGTAGGTCTCGAGCGACTGACGGGCGCCGTTCAACGAGTCCGTATCTTCGAGAATGGCGGATAGCAGGACGATGCGCTCGCCGGGCATGCCGGCTTTTTGTGCACCCTGCACGAAGCCGCCGGCTGCTTCGCCGATGGCGATGAGGGCATCGGCGTTGGCGGCGGCGCGGCCGACCTGGCGGTGGGCGTCGGGCGACTCATCACCCAGTTCCAGCATGTCGCCGAGGACGGCGATGCGTCGTCCGGGCACCGGCAGTAGGGCGAGGGTCTGGAGGGCGGCGAGCATGGAGGCGGTGTTGGCGTTGTAGCTGTCGTCGAGGATTGTTGTCCCGGCGGAGTTGCGCCGGAGGGCCATGCGGTGCGGGGCGGGCTGGAAGGACTGGAGGGCGTCGAGCGCCGGTTGGAGGTCCAGCCCGAGGGCCAGGACGGCGGCAACGGCCGCGCCGAAGACCAGATCGATGGGACCGGCCATGCCGGGGGCGTGGACCTGGCCGCGTCCACGTGGGGTGTCGAGGGAGACGGTCGTGCCGTCGAGGTTGACGGCGCCAGCCACCCGCACGTCGGCGGTCGGGTTGCGCCCAAAGGTGAGGACGGGGCCGGGGGCGCGGGCTCGGAGTTCGGGGAGCCAGCGGCTGTCGGCGGGCAGGACGGCGGGGGCGCGGTCAGGCAGGGCGGTGAGGAGTTCGGACTTGGCTTCGACGATGGCCTCGATGGCGCCGAAGAGGCCAATGTGCGCGCCGGAAATGCTGGTGATGACGGCAGCGTCCGGCACGGCCACGCGGCAGTAGGAGGCGATCTCGCCGCGGATCTGGGCGCCCATCTCGATCACGGCGAAACGGTGGTCGGGAAGCAGGCGGGAGAGCGTGGCGGGGACTCCTACATCGGTGTTCTCGCTGCGATCGGTGGCCAGGGTGAAGCCGTGTCCGCCGAGAGCGGCCGCCAGCGCCTGCTTGGTGGAGGTCTTGCCGTTGCTGCCGGTGACGCCGACGACAGTGGCGGTACTGCGTTGCCTGATGCCACGGGCGAGTTCCTGGAAGGCGGCGAGTGCGTCTGAAGCGGTGACCTGGCGCCAGGTCGGGTGTTCAGCGTCGATGCGGCTGCCCAGGGTGGCTGCGGCACCGCGGCTGAGCGCGTCGCCGATGTAGTCGTTGCCGTCGACGCGCGCGCCGGGCAGGGCCACGAACAGCATGCCGGGTTGGATGCGGCGGCTGTCGAAGTGGGCGGCGGATATCTCCAGGTCAGGCGCATCAGCGGGCGATTGCTGTCCGGCGGCCACGTAGACGTCCGAGAGTTTGAACATTGGGGTCAGTCAGGCGGACGCAGCGCGGCGATGATGGCGCTCAAGCGGTTGCGGGATGCGGAATCGGAGATGAGTTCGGCGGCGGCGAGGTGGAACCAGTCGAGGTAGCGGGGCAATCGCTGTTCGTAGGTGTCGGCGAGGTTGGGGTTGGCTGTGCGTAGACGGCGGCTGCGGACGTGCGCGGTGGCGGCGTAGGTGAGGGAGCGCTCGGCGGCGGCGGCCCAGAAGGTGTCCAGGCGCAGGTGTTGGTCCGCAATTAGCGCGGCAGATCGGTGGGCCATGCGGTTCGGCGTGTCCCAGTCGGGGAAGGTGAGGAGGTCGGCGAAGTCAATTTCGGGAGGGGCGACGGCCAAGGTTTCCCAGTCGATGACGACCAGGCGGTCGGCGTTCCAGATCAGGTTGAGTGGCGAGAAGCCGTTGTGGATCACGCGGCGGGGACTGCTGAGGAGCGGTTTGATAAGGGCTTCCACGAGGTCCCAGGGGGCGTCGGGGGCGGTGCGGCGAGGCGAGGCGGTGGGTGCAGGCGCGGCGGTCGGGTCGTGCAGCCGGACGAAGGCGGCGGCGTAGCGGCGCTCAAGGGTCCGGCGGGTGATGCGGTCGAGGTCGGACTGAAACGCGAGGGCGCGGAACATCGGTCCCAGGTGGCCGGCTACCGCCTGGAAGCGGTGGTAGGCGTCGAGGGCGGCCTGGAGGGCCTGCGATCGGTCGTCTTCGGATTCAGTGGGCAGACCGTCGGCGAGTGAATGGTTGCCGACGTGTTGCATGGTCAGGGCGGCCCATTGGCCGGGCGCGTGGGCGGCGGCCAGGGGTTGGGGGGCCAGGCCGGGGGCGTAGCGGTGTAGGAGGTCGAGCGCGCGTTCCTCGCGGCGCCAGCGGTGGGCGTAGTAGAGGTCGATGGCGGGCAGGTAGCCCTTGACGACGACTGGCAGAGGTTGTGCGTCGACCAGCCACATGCGGTGGCGACCGTCGGTAGCCATTGGGCGCCAGGGGGCAGAGGAGTCGCTCAGCCCGGCCGATATGGCCTGGCGGAGACCGTCGGGGAGGTCAGTCACTGACCTGGTGCTCCGGCTGGCGGGCGTCGGCGAGCCACTGGGCCAGGGCGTGGGCGTTCATGGGGCGACCGACGAGGCCGGCGTGGCCGGCGGTTTCGGCCAGGGAACTGTCCTGGATCGTCTCGCGGCGTCGGTAGAGGCGAAACGGCCCGAGCTTTAGCGGGCGGCCGTGCATGACGGAGACGGCTTGGTTTTCGACTTGGAGAAAGGCGGGACGGAGCCACATGGCGCCGAGCCAGAACGCCAGGCCGACGGCGCCGCTGAGCGCGAGGGCCGGGGCGGTTGCGGCGGACGCGTGCACGGCAACGACTCCAGCCGCGGTTGCCAGAAATGTACTGATCCAGAAGAGCAGGACGATGGAGCGTCGGTCCAGACCCAGGAGTTCCCAGTGGTAGTGCAGGGGGACCGCGAGCAGCGGGAGCGGAAAGCGCTGATACGGCAGCGGCGTGCCGTCGGGGGCGCGGGGATCCACCAGCCGCCGCCAGGCCGGTACGAGAACCCTGGCCTGGACGAGCGACGAGAAGCCTTCGAGCAGCAGCGGCGCGGCGATCAAGGGCCAGAGCAGGTCGTACCCGGCCCCGATGGCCGCGACAGCCATGGCGGCGCCTAGCGTGAGCGCTCCGCTATCGCCAATGTAGGCGCGGGCGCGGCGTGGCCGGGTGCGGGCGGAGGGCGACCAACGGGAAGGCAGATTCCAGGCCAAGGCGCCGGCGGCGCCGGCGGCGGTTAGCCCGGCCCACACGCCGGTTACTGGTCCGGCCACAAGCCAGAGTCCGGCCATCAGAATGGTGGTCGATCCGGCGGTGAGGCCGTCCATGCCGTCGCTGAAGCCGGCGGCCAAGGTTGTTCCCAGGATCAGGGCCAGATACCAAGCGCCAAGAGTCAGTAGCGCGTCGGTTCCGACGTAGGTTGCCAGCGCGAAGGGCGTCAAGGTTTCGACCGCGCGCTCGCCGCGGCCGACGATCAGTGCAACGGCGACGATCGACAGCAGAATGTTCACTGCAAAGTAGACGCCGGCACCGATTCCGCGGCCGCGCAGCGTCTTGGTCAGGTCATCCAAAAGGCCAAACGCAAAGAATCCGCCGACCGCGGCAAGGGGCCACAGCGGCGCGTCCGGGTGCAAGATCGCACCGGCGGTCAGTGCCAGCGCCAGGACCGGGCCACCGACCAGGGGCAGCCGGCTGCTGGGACGAGCCGCGGAAGTCAACTGATGCGCGCCGCGCTTGTTTTCGCGGGATCGAAAACGGGGAAACAGGGCGAGCGCCAGCGGGGTCAGGGCAACAGTCAGCACCAGCGGGATCGCCACAAGGGCCAGCACCAGCACGGTCGCCATGACTAGAAGCTCCGGCGGGAAGACGTCAAAGCCGATCGTGGTCGCCCGAGCCGCTCAACCGAGCGAGTATAGGGGCGGCACGGGTTAGCTCCGATTGCGCAGCGACTCGTAGACCCGGATTACGTGCTGAATCTGGCGGTCCCAGCCGTACATACGTTCGACGCGCTGGCGGAGGGCGCGTCCGTGGCGGGTGCGGAGGTCGGCGTCGGCGAGGTAGCGCAGGAGTCCTTCGGCCAGACCTTCCAGGGATCCGACCGGGACGCGCAGGCCGGCGTCTCCGAGCAGTTCGCGGGCTACGGGGCCGTCGTAGGCGACCACGGGCAGGCCGGCCGCCATGTAGTTGAGGACCTTGCCGTTGCCCTCGGACTCCGATCGCTTGGGGGCGACCGCGATATCGAGGACGCGCAGCATCTCGGGGGCGTCGGCGTAGGGGACGCGGCCGGTGAAGTGCATGTGCCCGGCCAGGCCGGCCGCATCGGCCGCGTCTCGGTAGGACGCCTCGTTAGGGAACCCCATGACCAGGAAGTGCGCGCCCCGGTTGCGTTGCAGGACGAGTTGGGCGGCGCGAATGAGATCGTCGGTTCCCTGGTATCCGGCCAGCAGGCCCAGGTAGCCGACGAGCAGGCGGTTGGGAGGAACGCCCAGGCGGCGTCGCAGGTCGCGGAGGCGGGCGGTGTCGGACGGTTCGCGCGGGTGGAAGCGGGTGAGGTTGACGCCGTCGGTGACGGCCACGACTCGATTGGCGTTGAGACCCGACTCGGCGATGAGCGTTCGGCGCGCGTTTTCGGAACTGGTGAGAATGCAGTCGGGCAGCCGGTTGGCCAGGCGTTCCAGCCAGGAGAAGACGTGGAGGACTGGGTTGGCGGCGCGAATGAATTGATGGTCGAGCATCTCGCGCGTGAGACTGCCCTGGTAGTCGAACACCAGTCCCGCGCCATGCATGCGAGCCAGGAGCCAGCCGATCAGCACGCCTTCGTGCAGGTGCGCATGCACGACATCTACGGGCCGCGACGGCAGGCGGATGAGGGCGGTGGCCAACAGGGCGGGGTCCAACATGAGCTTGCGCCAGTGGGAACCCACTCGCGGTCCGCCGCGGTGCAGCCAGGCCGGAATGCGAACGACGCGCAGTCCGCGCGGATCCTGTCCGCCCGGATAGGTTACGACTGTAACGTCATACCCTTGGTCCTGGAGACCGCGCGCTTCCTCGAGAATGCGGACGTGGCAGCCGTAGTCGGCGAAGAAACCCGTTGGCGCGATCTTGACGACATGACGACGCACGACGAATTGCTCCCATACACGCGAAACCTCCGTCGGTCGGCGCCGGCGGAGGTGGGCCGGATTTTAGGGGCGCGGTCTCGGTACGGCAACGCCGACAGACCCGGTTGGGCATGAGCGTCGATCTGCGCGTCACGATTGCCACCCTTGGCGAGCGCGGAACGCGCGAAGTTGGGCGGGCGCTGGGCGTGGCCTGTCGAAGGCCCCTGTGCGTGGCGCTGAGCGGCCCGCTGGGGGCAGGCAAAACCGTGTTTGTCAAAGGTATCGCCCAGGGTCTGGGCATGGCCGACAATGTGACGTCACCCACGTTTACATTTGTGAACGAGTATCGAGAGGGCGGACGCCGGCTGACACACGTGGACCTCTATCGGATCGAGAGCGACGAAGATCTGGAGTCAATCGGGTGGTCGGATGTGGTGCTCGAAGCTGACGTGCTGGCGGTGGAATGGGCCGAGCACGCGGACGGGCAGCTTCCGACGCCGCGGATCAACGTGGACATGACGCTGGGCAGGGGCGATGCGCGCGGCATCGAATTGCGCGCGATCGGTCTTGAGGCTTGCGCGACGCTGTGGCGTCTGGAGTCGCAGGGCTGGACTCAAGAGTGATAGTCGCCCTCAACACGTCCTTTGAGACGCCGGCGGTTGCCGCTGGGCAGCAGGGGCGGCTGTTGGCCTCGGCGTGCGCACCGGGATGGCCGGCCGACCTGACCGCCCTGGCGCGAGAAGTGCTTGGACAGGCGGGGCTCGCGGCGGGCACGACGCTCGGCGGCGTGGTGGTGGCCACGGGGCCAGGGAGGTTCGGGGCCGTGCGGGGTGGGATCGCGTTTGCCAAAGGCCTTGCGCTGGCGCGGGGCGCGCCGCTGGCGGGCGTTCCGACGGCTCTGGCGGTCGTCGAGGCCGCGGGGACTGGCGACGCGACGGTTGTCCTTCCAGCCGGGCGCGGCCGCTGGTACGTCGCGACACCGGCCGAGGATGCCGAGATACGCCTCGTGGACGCCGACGAGTTGGCACGAACGCTGCCGGAGGACGGTCCGGTCGCCGGACCGCTGGATGCGGCGCTGGCTCAGTCTCTGTCGGATTGCGGGCGGCAGGTTCGGCAGGTGGATGGCGAGGCAATGCTGGGGGCGCTGGTGCGGCTTGCCCTGCAGCGAATCGAGGAAGGCCGCGGACCGGCCAAGCTGGGCGCGCAACCGGTGTATGCGGCGCCCGCCACTCGGGCGAGACGCTGGACGGGCGCGGGCGTCGGGATAGCCGGGCGGACCGATGGTTGACGAGCTGTTCGTGGTGGAGCCCATGCACCTGGACCACCTGGACCAGGTGCGCCGCATCGAACGGGCATCCTTTCCGACGCCCTGGCCGCGAAGCGCCTACCGCCGCGAGATTCTGAACAACGAGCGAGCGCACTACCTGGTGGTGCGGACCAGGGCCAAGCCAGCGCCCACGCCGAGGCGTCGGCAGTTTCCGCTGTCGAACTTGCTGTTCGGGCGTTCGGACGCGCGTGACGTGGTGGCGTACTGCGGGGTCTGGGTGATGATGGACGAGGCACACATCACGACCATTGCGGTCGATCCCGACTACCGGCGGCTTGGGCTGGGTGAACTGCTGATCATCCAGATGGCGCGTATTGTCCTGAAGGCCCGCGCCACGCGGATGACGCTGGAGGTCCGCATGAGCAACGAGATCGCCCAGGCGCTGTACCGGAAGTACGGATTCAACGACGGCGGGGTGCGACCGAGGTATTACAGCGACGACTTTGAGGACGCGCTGGTCATGCGCAGCGAAGAGCTGGGCAGTTGCAGCTTTGCGGAGCGGATGGACGCCGGTGAAGCGCACCTGCGCCGGCGGCTGCGGTGGTGCTTGCGCCTGTGACGAATGGGATTCCCCGATGGCTGCTCGCCATCGAGACGTCCTGCGACGACACGTCGGTGTCGGTGCTGCGCGACGGCCGCGAGGCGACGGCCACGGTGAGCCAGACGCAGGTGGCGCCGCACGCGGCGTACGGCGGGATCGTGCCCGAAGTCGCATCGCGGATTCACGCCGAGGCAATCGACGGCGTGTGCGTGACTGCCCTGGAGGAGGCTGATGTTGGAGTGGGCGAAATCGGGGCGGTGGCGGTGACCGTGGGGCCGGGCCTGCCGGGCTCGCTGCTGGTCGGCCTGGAATTCGCGCGAGGGCTGGCGTTCGGGTTGGGCGTTCCGCTGATTCCGGTCAACCACCTGGAGGGTCACATCGCGGCGGCGTGGCTGGACGTTTACCGGGGGCCAGCGTTGCCGGCGGCGGCGCTTATCGTTTCTGGCGGGCACACCGAGTTGGTGATGGTCGAGGGGCCGGGCCGCTACCGCACGCTGGGACGCACGCGCGACGACGCGGCCGGTGAGGCGTTTGACAAGGTCGCGCGGATGCTGGGGCTGGGATTTCCGGGCGGTCCGGCGATTCAAGCGTCGGCGGAGGGCGCGGATGGGACGCCGTACACGCTGCCGCGCGCCTGGCTGCGGGGGACCAATGATTTCAGTTTCAGCGGGCTGAAGACGGCGGTCCGACGGCTACTGGAACACAGGCTGGGGCCGGACGAGTCGGCCCGTATCCTGGGTAGCGCCGATGGGCTGGACCAAGCGGCCGACGGCGACACGCTGGTGGGCCAGGTGGCGTTGGCGTTCGAGGAGTCGGTGGTCGAGGTGCTGGTGCGGAAGACGGTTGACGCCGCGGCGGCCGTGGGCGCGCGGTCGATCATCGTGACGGGCGGGGTGGCGGCGAACCAGCGGTTGCGCGCGGCGATGCGCGCGGCCACTTCGATTCCGCTCTTCATTCCGGCGCCGGCGCGCTGTACGGATAACGCGGCGATGATTGGTCTGGCGGGGGCGTGGGCGCTGGCGCGCGGGGAAGCGGACGGCGAGCGGCTGGAGATTCAGCCGGGGATGCGGCTGGTCTGACGGCGTTGCTGGCCCGTTATGAAACCGTGGCCAGGGCTGGTGACGGCTCGGTGCGGCGGGCGGTGAGGGCGTTGGAGTAGAGGCGTTCGTAGGCGGCGGCGGAGACGTCCCAGGAGGAGTCGCGGGTCATGCCGCGGCGGACGATCTGGCGCCAAGCTTGGGGGAAGCGGTAGATCTCCAGGGCGCGGGAGACAGCTCCAAAGAAGTCGATGGGGTCGTAGCGCTGGAATACGAAGCCGACGCCGGTGTCGTTGGATGGATTGGCGTCGTCGACGGTGTCGGCGAGGCCGCCGGTGGCGCGGACGACCGGCACGCTGCCGTAGCGCATGGCGATGAGCTGGCCGAGGCCGCAGGGTTCGTGGCGTGAGGGCATGAGGAAGATGTCGCTGCCGGCGTAGATGAGGCTGGCGAGCGGGTTGTCGAAGCGGATGGCGGCGGCGACCTGGTTGGGGTGGGCGAGGGCCAGTTCACGGAGGGCCTCCTCGTAGCGCGGCTCGCCAACTCCGAGCACGACCAGCTGCGCGCCGCGGTCCAGCATGTGCGGCAGCGAGGCCAGTAGCAGGTCGAGCCCTTTGTGTTCGGCGAGGCGCGTGACCAACCCGAGCAGGGGGACGTCCGGTCGAGTAGGGAGGCCGAGGGCGGCCTGCAAGACGTGCTTGTTGGGGGCGCGGCGGTCAAGGCGGTCAAGCGAGTAGTGGCTGGGGAGGTGCGGGTCGGTGGCGGGGTTTGCCGTTTGTGTGTCGATGCCGTTGAGGATGCCGTGCAGGTCGGATTCTCGGTCGCGGAGAAGGGGATCGAGGTCGTGGCCGTAGGCGGGGGTGAGGATCTCGCCGGCGTAGCGGGGGCTGACGGTGCTGACCTTGTCGGCAAAGAGGATGCCGCGCGACATGAAGATCAGGACGTCGCTTAGGTCGGCGCGGGTTGGGTGCGGGATGAGGCCGTCGAGCGCCAGGCCGGCCACCTCGAGAACCGACGGGTCGAAGTGGCCCTGGTATTCGAGGTTGTGAATGGTGAACACGCTGGCCGTGTCGGCGAACTCGGGTAGGTGGCGGTGCGTGGTTCGCAGCCAGTTGGGGATCAGGCCGGTGTGCCAGTCGTGGCAATGGATCACGTCTGGCTGCCAGTCCAGCAGGCGAGCGCTCTCGAGGGCCGCGCGGGCGAAGAACGTGAAGCGGTGGCCGTCGTCGGGGTAGCCGTAGATAGCGTCGCGCGCGCTGAAGTAGTGCTGGTTGTCGATGAGGAGGACTTTGAAGCCGTCGAGGGTAACGGCGTCCAGGCGTACGGGTTCGTCGCGTCCGTCAAAGGGCAGCTCGAAGCGGGCGATGCCAGGCCGTCGCGAGACGCCTTCCAGGTCAACCGAGCCGTACCTGGGGATGGCGACGCGCACGTCCAGTCCGCGACGCGCCAGGGCTTTAGGCAGGGACGCGACTACATCGGCCAGGCCGCCGGTCTTGGCGAAGGGGTCGAACTCGGCCGCGACCATGAGGACGCGGGTTGGGGACGGGTGGCCGGCGGTCTGCATGGGGCTGGACTTAGTGCCTGAAGTGGCGTTCGTCGACCAGGGTCAGGATGCCGCCGTGGGCGTCCACGGCATTGATGACTTCCTGGTCGCGAAGCGAGCCGGCAACCGAGACGATGGCGCGAACGCCGGCGTCGAGGGCAGCTTCGGGCCCGTCGGCGAAGGGGAAGAATGCGTCCGACGCGAGGTAGGCGCCGCGGGCTGCGTCGCCAGCCTGCTGGGTGGCGTGGCGTACGGCGTTGACTCGGTTGACCTGGCCGCTGCCGAGGCCGATGAGGCGTCCGTCCCTGACCAGCACGATGGCGTTGGACTTGACGTGGCGGATGACGCGGAGGCCGAAGCGGAGTTGCTCCAGGTCGTCCTCGGTTGGCTGGGCCTTGCTGACTACGCGCAGCTCAAGGCCGGGGTCGGGGGCGCGGTCTGGGGTCTGAACCAGGTAGCCGCGGTCCATGCCCCAGACGTGGGCGGCTTCGAAGTGGAGGGGTGGGCGCGTTGCGGCCGAGGGCCAGCGCATGATGCGGAGGTCCTTGCGCCGCCGCAGCCGGCGGAGGGCGGCGGGTTCGTAGTCGGGGGCGACGATGACGTGGTAGAGGTGGCCGCGCATGGCGGCCACGGTCTCGGCCGTGAGCGTGCGGTTGAAGCCGACGATGCCGCCGAAGGCGGAGACCGGGTCTCCAGCGCGTGCTCGCCGGTAAGCCTCGGCCTGGGACTCGGGATGGACGGCCAGGCAGCAGGGCATGGTGTGCTTGATGATCGAGACGGCGATGTCGTCGAAGTCGTTGGCTGAGGCCCAGGCGGCTTGCAGGTCAAGGATGTTGATGTACGAGAGTTCCAGGCCGTGGAGTTGCTCCACGCCGGAGAGTTCGCTGTTGCCAAGTTCGGCGGCTCCGGCGGCGTAGAAGGCGCCGGGCTGGTGGGGGTTTTCGCCGTAGCGCAGGTTCAAGAGACGGCGGAGCGGGATGGTGAGCAGGTCGGGAAAGGACTGACCCAGGTCCTGCTGCAGGTAGGCGGCGATGTGGGCGTCGTAGAAGGCGGTGAGGGCGAAGGCCTTGGCGGCGAGTTCGCGGCGCAGGGTGTCGGCGCCCGAGGGGTCGTCGAGGGAGTCGAGCACGCGTGGGTAGTCGGCGGGATCGACGAGGATCCAGACGTCGTCGGGGTTCTTGGCGGCGGCGCGGATGAGGGTGACGCCGCCGATGTCGATGTTTTCAAGGAGTTCGAGACGGTCGTCGGTGTCGGCAAGCGTGGCGGCGAAGGGGTAGAGGTTGACGGCGACGAGGTCGATCGTGCCGATGCCTAGGTCGGTGAGTTCGGCCAGGTGTTGGCCGGACGAGCGGCGGGCCAGGATGCCGCCGTGGATGGCGGGGTGAAGGGTCTTGACGCGGCCGTCGAGCATTTCGGGTGCGCCGGTAACTTCTTCAACCGCGTGGACGGGGTGACCGGCGGCGGCGATGGCGTTGGCGGTTCCACCGGAGGCGACGAGCTCCCAGCCTCGGGCCGCCAGACCGGCGGTCAGGTCTTCCAGCCCGGTTTTGTCGAAGACGCTGATCAGGGCGCGGGGTGCGGCCATAACGCCTGGCTCTCCTCCGAATCGATGTGGACTTGACCGTCTTCTACGCGGGCCAACCCGTCGGCAAACCAACGCAGGGCCAAAGGATAAATCCGATGCTCCTGCTTGAGAATGCGTTCCGACAGCGAGTCCACGGTATCGCCGGGCAACACGGGAACGGCAGCCTGGGCCACGATGGGCCCGGCGTCCAGGACCTCGGTGACGACGTGCACGGTACAGCCGCTGATCTTGACGCCGGCGCGCAGGGCGGCGGCTTGCGGTTCGGGCGCCATGCCGCCGGCGAAGGCGGGCAGCAGCGAGGGGTGGATGTTGAGGATGCGGTTGGGGTAGGCGGCGACGATTGGCGGCCGCAGGATTGACGTGAACCCGGCCAGCGCCACGAAGTCGGCACCCGACGTGCGCAGCAGATGAAGCATGTGCTGGTGCTGGGCGTCGCGGGAGGGAAAGTCGCGCCGCAGGGCCGTGTATCTGGGCACGTCATGCGCCCTGGCGACGTCCAGCGCGCCGACGTTTTCGCGGTTCGTGATCAGGGCGACCGCGCGGGCATCAATCGCATCGCTGGCGATGGCGTTGAGGATGGCGGCCGCGTTGGAGCCGCGGCCAGAGGCCATGATCGCCAGGTTCATTCGACTGGCGTCAACTCAACCGGGGACTGGCGCCGGGCGACGATCTCGCCCACGCGCAGGGCGTGCCGCAGGTCGCTTAGGAGTTGAGCGGCTGCGTCGGGCGCGGCCACGAGGATTGCGCCGACGCCCATGTTGAAGACGCGGTACATCTCGGCGGGCGAGACGTCGAGGCCGTCGGCGATGGCGGCGAAGATGGGCGGTTGGGACCAGGCGGTCGTGTCGATCAGGGCGGTTGCGTTGTCGGGAAGGACGCGCTCAAGGTTTTCGGCGATGCCGCCGCCGGTGATGTGGGCGGCGACGCGCGTGCCGGGGAGGGCGAAGGCGGTGGCGAATTCGCTGAGATAGGGGAGGTGCGGCGCGAGTAACGCGTCTTCCAGGGTCTGGTCGCCGATGGGCGTGGTTCGGTCGTAGAGGGTGAGCAGCTCGCGGGCCAGGGCGTAGCCGTTGGTGTGAGGGCCGCTAGAGGGGAGGCCGATGCAGACGTCGCCAACCGAGACAGAGGCCGGATCAGGGAGTTGGCCGGCGGAGGCTACTCCGATTACTGTGCCCACGGCGTCGTAGCGGCCCGGGGCGTAGGTGTCGGGCATAAGGGCGGTCTCGCCGCCGACGATTGAGACGCCGGCCGCGCGGCAGGCCGACGCCATGCCCTGGACGAGCGACGTCAAGACTTCAGGATCCAGGCGGTCGGCGGCTACGTAGTCCAAGAACGCAATTGGCCGCGCGTTTTGCACGGCGACGTCGTTGAGGCAGTGGTTGACCAGGTCGCGTCCGGCGTCGGCCGCGCGCCCCACTTCGATGGCCAGATGGAGCTTGGTGCCGACGCCGTCGATGCTGGCGACGATGGCCGGGTCGGGAATGTCCCTGGGAATCCGAATCACGCCGCCAAAGCTGCCGAAGGCGTCCAGCACAAGAGGTGTTGCGGTGGAGGCGACCGCTGAACTCAGGCCCGCCTTGGCGCGCTGGGCCAGGTCCAGGTCGACGCCGGCCGCCGCGTAGCTGGAGTCTGGGTCGTTTTCCATGCCGGCGGCCGGGTCAGCCAGTTGTGGGAGTGCCGGACTCGAGACGGTCGATGGTGGCCTCGCGCGGGAAAACCATGGCGGTTGCGATGTTCTCCGGACGTTCGAGCAGGAATTTGTCGAAGCTCAGCTGAACGTCCAGCGGGTAGCTGTGGGTGAAGCAACCCAAGCAGAGACGATCGCGGGAGCGTCCGATGGCTTCCACTAGGTTGTCCGTGGACGAGTAGCCGAGGCTATCGGCGCCGATGTCCTGGCAGATCTGGTCAACCAGCGACTTGTGGGCGATCAGGTCGTCGGGATCGGGAATGTCGATCCCCAGGAAACAGGGCCAGCGGATTGGTGGCGCGGTGATGCGCACGTGCACCTCGGAGGCGCCGCCCTCTTCGCGCAGCAGCCTGACGAGCGAGGCCTGGGTGGTGCCGCGCACGATGGTGTCGTCCACCATGACCACGCGCTTGCCGCTGGTGATATCGGGTAGCGCGCTGTACTTGAGGCGGACCCCGAGTTTGCGGAGGCGCGGGGTGGGTTCAATGAAGGTGCGGCCAATGTAGCGATTACGCACAAATCCGTCGCCATAGGGCAGGCCGGACTCCTCCGCATAGCCAGTGGCGGCGGCGGTTGCAGAGTCGGGTACGCCGATGACGATGTCGGCGTCGACGGGGTGCTGGCGGGCGAGCAGGCGGCCCATGGATCGGCGCGCGGAGTGGACGCTGGCGCCATCCAGCATCGAGTCGGGCCGGCAAAAGTAGATGTACTCGAAGGCGCACATGGCGTGGCGCTGGGGCATTTCAAGCTTGATCGACTGCATGCCGTCGTCGTCGATGGCCACGATCTCGCCGGGTTCGATGTCGCGCTCGAAGACCGCGCCAATGGTGTCGAGCGCGCAGGTCTCGGAGGCGATGACGCGGGTTCCGTTGGCGCGGCCGATGGACAGCGGGCGGTTGCCCATGCCATCGCGCACGGCGATCAGCTGGGTGGGCGTGGCAATGATGAGGCAAAACGACCCGTGGAGGCGCGGTACGACCTGGCGCACGCGGTCAACCATGGTTGCGCCGGGAGCAGTGGCGATGAGGTCGGCGATAACGGCGGAGTCGGTGGTGGAAGTCTCGGGCAGGATGTCCGTGGCGGCGTCGCTGCGGAGATCAAGCGCGTTGACGATGTTGCCGTTATGGCCGAGGGCCATGGGGCCGATATCGGTATTGCGCAGGATGGGCTGAATGTTGGAGAAGTTGCTGGAGCCGGCGGTCGAGTAGCGGCAGTGGCCGATGGCGAGGTGTCCCTTGAGCCGGGCCAGGCGGTGGTCGGAGAAGACGCGCGACACCAGACCCATGCGACGTTCGGCGTGCAGACGCTGCCCGTCGCCAACAGCGATTCCAGCGCTTTCCTGCCCGCGGTGCTGCACGGCAAAGAGGGCGAAGTAGGTTTGGATTGCCGCGTCGTCGGTAGCGCCGTGGATGCCGATAACCCCGCAGGCCTCGCGCAAGTTTGGCGATCCGGCGGGTGCGGCAGGTTCGTAAGACGGACCCAGGCTCAGCGTCAGAGCAGGATCTTCCGCTACGTGCTCCCCGTGCGGCATCTTAGCCCGGCGGGGCATGTCCGGCTAGCGCCTGTTCCAGACCCTCCGCCCAGACTCGCTCGGCCTCAGCCAGCGAGACGTCGATCGGGCCGATGCGCAGTCGGTCGCCGCCGACCATGCCGATCGGCGTGAGGGGGACCGACAGGGTAGCGGCGGCGGCGGCCACGGCCGCGCCAGCCAGGGGCGCGTAGCTGACGACGATGCGCGACTGCGACTCGCCGAAGAGGGTCTCGTCGACGCGTCCGGCCAGCGGGAGGTCGGGCGCCTGGACGCCGCGCCCGCCGTCGAAGGCGGACTCGGCCAAGGCGGTTGCAAGGCCGCCGTCCGAGCAGTCGTGGGCGGAGGACAGCAGGCGGCCGGCAATGAGCTCACGAACGAGGCGTTGAACCGCAACTTCGTCGACCAAGCGGATTTCCGGGCGTCCGGCGACCTGGCCGTGCGCGACGGACAGGTATTCGCTGCCGTCCAGCCTGGGGCGTCCTGCGCCAAGAACGGCGATTTCGTCGCCGTCGCTGGTAAAGCCCATCCCGCAGCGTCGGTCCAGGTCGTCCAGAAGGCCCAGCATTCCAACCACGGGGGTTGGCCAGATGGCCTGGCCGCCGGACTCGTTGTAGAGGCTGACATTGCCGCTGATGACGGGGGTCTCGAAGGCCCGGCCGGCGGCGGCCATGCCGTCAATGGCCTGGGACAGCTGGTAGTACGCGGCCGGCTGCTCGGGCGAACCGAAGTTCAGGCAGTTGGTGAACGCGAGGGGCCGTGCGCCGGTGCAGGAGACGTTGCGGGCGGATTCGGCCACGGCCGCGGCACCGCCAACGTACGGGTCGAGGTAGGCGGTGCGGCCGTTACCGTCCGTGGCCAGGGCCACGGCCAGCGGGGCGCCCTTGATGCGCAGGAGCGCGGCGTCACCACCGGGCGCGATGACGGTGTTGGCGCCGACCATGTGGTCGTATTGCCGGTAAATGGGCCGGCGGCTGGCGATGTTGGGCGAGGCAAGGAGTTGCAGGAAGGCATCGGTCGGGTCTTTCGGTTCGGGCAGGGTTTCCACGTCGAGGGCGCCGACTTCGTCGAGATAGGCAGGGCGCTCAACGGGGTAGGTGTAGGTGGGCGCGTCGGTCAGCATGTTGATGGGCAAGGTGGCCGCGGGCTTGCCGCTGTCGATGACTTCCAGGAGGCCGGATTCGGTGACTTCGCCGATAACGTCGCTGTGGAGGCCCCATTTGGAGAAGACCCGCTGGACTTCGTGTGCGCGGCCGCGCGCGGCGACAACGAGCATGCGCTCCTGGCTCTCACTTAACATAACTTCGTAGGGCGTCATGCCGGAGGCGCGGCGGGCGACGCGGTCCACGTGGAGGGCCACGCCGGTGCCACCTCGGCCGGCGGATTCGACGGACGAACTGGTGAGGCCCGTGGCGCCAAGGTCCTGAAGCCCAAGTATGGCGTCGGTGCTGCTCAGGACCTCCAGGCAGGCTTCCAGCAGCAGCTTCTCCATGAAGGGGTTGCCGACCTGGACCACGCCGCGGTGGGAGGCCTCGGGGTCGTCGACCGAGGCAAAGGTGGCGCCGTGGATACCGTCGCGACCGGTGTCGGCACCGACCAGGATCAACTCGTTGCCCACGCCGCTGGCCGCAGCGCTGGTGAGCTGCTCGTGCTCGATCAGGCCCACGCACATGGCGTTGACCAACGGGTTGCCACGGTAGGAGGCGGCGACGGCGACCTCGCCACCGACCGTCGGCACGCCCATGCAGTTCCCGTACCAGCCGATACCGCCGACGATGCCGTTGGCCAGGTAGCGTCCGCGCCGGTCGTCGAGAGGACCGAAGCGGAGGCTGTCGAGGATGGCGATGGGGCGCGCGCCCATGGTGAAGATGTCGCGCAGGATGCCGCCGACGCCGGTGGCGGCGCCCTGGAACGGTTCGACGGCGCTGGGGTGGTTATGGCTCTCGATCTTCATCACGATGGCCAAGCCGTGGCCGATGTCCACGGCGCCGGCGTTCTCTTCGCCGGGACCGATGAGCACCTGGGGGCCGTCGCTGGGCAGGCGGCTGAGGAGCGGTCGGGAGTGCTTGTAGCCGCAGTGCTCGCTCCACATGCCGCCGATGATTCCCAGTTCCACCGCGTTGGGCGGGCGGTCCAGGAGATCGGCGGCGAAGTGGTATTCGTCGCGGGTCAGAGCGACTTCGCGGAGGGCTTCGTCGCTGGGCGGCTCGTGCGTCGGGGTAACCGTCATGCGCCTGCCGCGGCGAGGAGCGATTTCCAGATGGCGCGCCCATCCTCGCCGCCGAGGGTCGCCTCTGAGGCGCGTTCGGGGTGGGGCATCATGCCGACCACGTTGCGCTCGGCGTTGCAGATCCCGGCGATGTCGTCGACGGAGCCGTTGGGGTTGGCGTCCGGCGAGCGGTCGCCAGTCGGCGAGACGTAGCGGAAGACAATTCGGTCCTCGTCTTGCAGTCGCGCGAGACCGTCCTGTTCGATGACGTAGTTGCCGTCGGCGTGGGCGATCGGCAGGCGCAATACCTGACCGGATTGGGCTGCGGCGGTACAGGGCGTGTGGGTGGATTCCACGCGGAGGTGGGTCCACTCGCAGCGGAACTCGGTGCTCTCGTTCGAGAGCATGGCGCCGGGAAGCAGGCCGGCCTCCAGAAGGATCTGAAAGCCGTTGCAGATGCCCAGGACCGGCCGGCCCTGGGCGGCGTGTTCCCTCACGGCCGCCATGATCGGGGCGCGGGCGGCCATGGCGCCGGTGCGCAGGTAGTCGCCGTAACTGAATCCGCCCGGGAGCACGACCAGGTCCACGTCGTCCAGGGTTGTGTCCGCGTGCCAGGCGTAGCGGGCGTTCATGCCGACCACGTTGCCGAGGACATGCAGCGTATCGGCGTCGCAGTTGCTTCCGGGAAAGACGACGACCGCGGCGTTCACGCGGGTTGCGGGGCTTCGCTGGCGACGGGCGTCAGCGCCTCGATCGCGAACGACTCGATGACGGGGTTGACTAGGAGTTGGCGACACATGGCCTCGGTGCGTTCACTAGCGGCCGTTTCGCTGTCCGCCGACAGCTCGATATTGATGAGCTTGCCGATGCGCACCTCGCTCACTTCCACAAACCCCAGGTCGTGGAGACTGCCTCGCACGGTCGAGCCTTGCGGATCGTTGACGCCGGCGTTGAGCTGAACGGTTACCCGGGCGCGGTAGAGCTGGCCCGTCATTCAGCAAGCAACTCCTGGGCTTCGCGGTAGCGGGCGCCGGTTCGCTCAATGATTTCGGCCGGGAGGCTGGGAATAGGCGGTTCGCGGTCCCAGCCTGTGCTAATCAGGTGGTTGCGCACGATCTGCTTGTCGAAGCTGGGCGGCGACATGCCGATCTGGTATTCGCGAAGGTCCCAGAAGCGCGAGGAGTCGGGTGTGAGCACCTCGTCGATCAGGGTGATTTCGCCGTTGACGTATCCAAACTCGAACTTAGTGTCGGCCAGGATGATTCCGCGTTCCCTGGCGTAGTCGCGGCCGAATTCGTAGACGGCGATGGTGAGTTCACGCAGGCGGTCGGCGACGTCGCCGACGATCGAGCGGAAGTCCTCGAAGCCGATGTTCTCGTCGTGGCCGCTCTCGGCCTTGGTGGCGGGGGTGAAGAGGGTTTCGTCGAAGGGTTCGGCTTCCTGCATGCCGGCGGGGATCGGGATGCCACAGATCGCGCCGTCGCGCTGGTAGTCGACCCAACCGGAGCCGGTGATGTAGCCGCGGGCCACGCATTCGGCGTCGATGCGGTCAGCCTTGTGCACCAGCATGGTGCGGCCGCGGAGGGTGTCGCGGTGGGGGGCGACCTCGGGACCCATCTCGTCGACGTCGGTGGTGATGAGGTGGTTGGGCACGATGTGGGAGGTCAACCGAAACCAGTGCTCCGACATGGCCGTAAGCACGGATCCCTTGCCGGGAATGGGGTTGGGGAGGACGTGGTCGAAGGACGAGATGCGATCGGTGGTGACGATCAGCAGCCGGTCGTCCATGTCATAAATGTCGCGGACTTTGCCGCGGTTGAGCAGGGTGAGCCCTGACAGCGTGGTTTCGGTGATGGTTCCGCTCACTACGAGGTGACCTCCTGTGCTGACGCCGGCGTCGGTTCCGGCGTGGATTCCAAGCCCATTCGTTCGTAGGCCGTGTCGAGCCAGCGCAGATGGGGCGCGGGGCTGAAGGCGGCGTCAAGTTGTTCGGTGCTCAGCAGGGCGGCGACACGTGTGTCGGCGCGCACGGCGTCCTGGAAGCTGGCGCCGCCATCCCAGGCGGCGGAGGCGTGTTCCTGCACCATCTCGTAGGCGTCCTGCCGCGACATGCCGGCGTGGATCAGGGCGAGCATCACGCCCTGGGAATAGATGAGGCCGCCCGTGGCTTCCACGTTGGCCGCCATGCGTTCGGGATAGACCCGCATGTCGCGCGCGATGGGTATGAACAGCCAGAGCATGTAGTCCAGCGCTATGCAGGCGTCGGGCAGGATGATGCGCTCGGCCGAGGAGTGGCTGATGTCGCGTTCGTGCCAGAGCGGGACGTTTTCCAGCGCGACCTGTGCGTGCGAACGCAGGAGGCGGGCCAGCCCGGAGATGCGCTCCAACCTCGACGGGTTGCGCTTGTGCGGCATGGAGGAGGAGCCGTGGCGGCCGGCTTCGAACGGCTCTTCGGCTTCGCGGATCTCTGTGCGCTGGAGGGAGCGAAGCTCGGTGGCGAACTTGTCCAGCGAGCTGGCGATGAGGGCCAACGTGCAGACGAAGTGGGCGTGGCGGTCACGCTGCACGATCTGGTTGGAAACGGGCGCCACGGCGAGGCCGAGAGCTTCGCAGGTCCAGTCCTCGACGTCCGGCGGGACGTTTGCGTGTGTGCCGACCGAGCCGGAAATCTTGCCCACGGCGATGTGGGCGCGTGCTTCAGCCAAGCGTGAGCGGTGGCGTTGGACTTCGCCCAGCCAGATGAGGAGCTTGAGGCCGAAGGTGATCGGCTCGGCGTGCACGCCGTGGCTGCGGCCGATCATGAGGGTGTGCTTGTGTGTGAGCGCCTGGTCGGTGAGGACCTGCTGAAGGGTGGCGAGCCGCTGGTCGAGTAGGTCGGCGGCATCGACCAGTTGCAAGGCCAGGCCGGTATCCAGCACGTCGCTGGAGGTCAGGCCGAGGTGCAGCCAGCGGGACTCGGGGCCGACGGACTCGGCCAGGGCGTCGACGAAGGCGTTGGTTTCGTGGTCGTTGACGCGCTCGAGGTCGTCGATGCGGTCGAGCGTGAAGGTGGCTTGCATCAGTTTTCTGGCGTCTTCGCTTGGGATGCGTTCGGCGCGCGCCCAGGCGTTGACGACGGCGAGCTCGACATCGCGCTGCTTTTCGAAGTAGACCTGCCGGTCCCAGACGGCAGCCATTTCGGGTCGCGAGTAGCGGGGGATCATGGCAGCACGACCGCTTGCGATTGGCGGGCCGGTGCTTGTTCGGCCTCGGCAATGTCGCTTCGCCACTGGCAATCCTGGAAGGTCACTTGTCCAACCGCCGCATACGCATTAGCCCTCGCTGCCGGAACATCCGGCCCTGTGCCCACGATTCCGAGGACGCGTCCGCCGGCGGTGTACAGACCGTCGTCACGCACTTCGGTGCCCGCATGGAATGCCAACGCGCCGGGCGGTAACGCGTCCAGGCCGTCGATTTTGTGTCCGGTCGCGTAGTCGCCTGGATAGCCCCCGGAGGCGAGAACCACGCATACGGCAGCCGTTCCATCGGGCGCAAGGTCCACCGTTGTTACGTCGCCATCGATAGCCGCGAGCATGGCCTCGACGAGGTCACCGCGCATCATGGGGAGGATGACCTGGGCTTCGGGGTCGCCGAAGCGGATGTTGAACTCGATGACGACGGGGCCGTCAGGGGTCAGCATCAGGCCGGCATACAGCACGCCGGTGAACGGCGCTCCGGCGTCGGCAGCGGCCTGCAAGGTCGGGCCAATGACGCGGTCGGCGATGTCCTGAAGGAGCGCCGCGTCCGCGTCTGCCACGGGCGAGTATGCGCCCACGCCGCCGGTATTCAACCCCTGGTCGCCATCGTGGGCACGCTTGTAGTCGCGGGCGGCGCCAATGATCCGGAAGCCGGTTCCGGCGCAGATCGCAAAGACCGATAGCTCCGGCCCGTAGCAGCGTTCCTGGATGACGACCGACCCGCCGGCGTCGCCGAATCGGCGCTGGACCATGATTAGGTCGATCGCGTCGTGGGCGTCCGCCGGTGTGTCGCAGACCAGGACACCTTTGCCCAGCGCCAGTCCGTCAGCCTTGACGACGAGCGGGTCAACGGCGTCGTCAACGTAGGCGTGGGCGTCTTCCGCCGAGTCGAAGATGGCCGACTCCGGGATCGGCACTCCCGCGCGGTCGAGAAGCTCGGTGGTCCAGGCCTTGCTGGACTCCAGGCGGGTCGCGGTGGCGCTTGGACCAAACGTTCGGATGCCGACTTGCGTCAGGCGATCAACCAGGCCCAGAGCGCTGGGATCCTCGGGGCCGACGATCACGAGGTCCGGACGGTTGGTTGAGGTCCAGTTGACCAGGCCGGATACGTCGTCGGCGTCCAGCGCGACGTTGGTCGCGATGCTCGCGATTGCGGAGTTTCCGGGCGCGCACCAGAGGTCGGCGTCAGGATGGTCGGCGCGTACGCGCCAGCAGAGGGCATGCTCGCGCCCGCCGCTTCCGACGACGAGAATCTTCATTCCCATTCGATCGTGCCCGGCGGTTTGGAGGTCACGTCGTAGACCACGCGCGTGGCGTCCGGGACTTCGTTGACGATGCGGGCCGAGATGCGGGCGAGGACATCATTGGGGATGCGTGCCCAGTCGGCCGTCATGAAGTCGTCCGTGGTCACCGCGCGCAAGGCCACCAGCTCTCCGTAGGATCGGCCGTCGCCCATCACCCCGACGGTCCGCACGCCGGGCAGGACGGCAAAGTACTGGGAGAGTTGGCGCTCCAGGCCAGCCTCCGCGATTTCAGCCCGCAGGATAGCGTCCGCCTGCTGGAGTAGCGCCACTTTGTCAGCCGTGACTTCGCCGACGATGCGAACCGCCAGTCCTGGCCCGGGAAACGGCTGCCGCCAGACCAGCGCGTCGGGGAGTCCGAGAAGGGCGCCCAGCGCTCGCACTTCGTCCTTGAACAGGTCGCGTAGGGGCTCGACGAGTTCGAACTCCAGGTCGTCGGGCAACCCGCCGACGTTGTGGTGGCTCTTGATGACGGCGGCCGAGCCGTGCACGCCGCCACTTTCGATGACGTCCGGGTAGATGGTGCCTTGAGCCAGGAAGTCGGCGTTGGCGATGCGTGAGGCCTCACGCTCGAAGACGCGCACGAAGCGTTCGCCAATGATCTGGCGCTTCGCCTCCGGGTCGGTAACGCCGCGGAGGGCGCCAAGAAACTCGTCGGCGGCGTCCAAGATGACCAGTCGCAGGTCGAAGCCATCCTGAAACGTGGCTTCGACCTCGTTGGCCTCATTGGCGCGAAGCAGGCCGGTGTCGATCAGGATTGCCGTCAGCCGGTTGCCGACGGCGCGGGCCACCAGTGCGGCGGTGACGGCACTGTCCACGCCGCCGCTGAGTCCGCAGATCACGTGCCCGCCGCCGACCTGACGCCGAATCTGCGCCACGCGCTCGTCGATGATCGAGGCGGATGTCCAGTCTCCGCTGCAGCCGCACATGTCGACCGCGAAATTGCGGAGCAGGCGCTGGCCGTGCGACGTATGCCGGACTTCGGGGTGAAACTGAACCGCCACCACGCCGTTGTCGTTGCCCATGGCGGCGACGGGGGAGGTATGCGTGCGGGCGAGCGGTCGGAAGCCGGGCGGAACATTCGCAACTACGTCACCGTGGCTCATCCAGACGTCGATCTCGTCCGGCACTCCCTGAAAGAGGGCATGGGAGCTGTCGGCAATTTGTGCGCGCGCGGGTCCGTACTCGCGGTCGTCGGCGGGTTCAACCGAACCACCCAGGCTGTGCCCCAACAACTGCATGCCATAGCAGATGCCCAGCACAGGGACGCCCGCTGCCAGCACGGTGGATGGCAGTTGGGGTGCGCCGTCGTCGTAGACGCTGGTGGGTCCGCCGGAAAGAATGATTCCGCGCAGGTTGGATACGCGCAGCGCGTCGGGTTGGTTGCAGGGGGCGAGGATGGTTCGGACCCCAAGTTCTCGCACGCGGCGGGCGATCAACTGGCTGTACTGGGCGCCAAAGTCGAGCACCACGATGGTCTCGTGGTCTGTGACAGGCTCTCGGCGGGGTTGCACCACGTTCACCGCTGCGCCGGTTCTTGGCCGGTCAGAGGGGCGTTTGGCCTGGGGTAGGGGGACGAGACGGATCCTGCGCAAATCTGCGCGCCGTCCACGCGGATGGTGCCTCCCAGCGACCGCGCCGTAGGCCGGCGCGGCTCATCCTTGCCGAGCCTGAGTATACGGGTAACGTCGCCTCGTCTTCAGGATGCCGTCTCGACCACCATCGCGCCGTTCTCAGCGGCGTTGGCCACGTAGGTCTCGCAGCCGGAGCTGATCTCGATCGCGACATCCGCCATGGCGCCCGCGACGCGCATGGTGCGGTCCTTGGGCGCAAAGGCGATGAGTGTCGGGCCCGATCCGCTGAGCGCCGCACCGTAGGCCCCGGCGTCAAGGGCGGCCTGGATCCCCGGCTGGAGAGCAGGGTTGAGTCCTGACCGGTAGGGCTGGTGCAGAAAGTCCTGCGTCGCGACGCGCAACTCCGCATAGCGGCCTGTTTGCAAGGCGGCGACCAGAAGGCCGGCGCGCCCGAGGTTGGCCACCGCGTCGGCGCGGGGCACGTGCTCCGGCAACACGGCGCGCGCACGCGCGGTCGGCACGTGATAGGTGGGTACGACGACGACGATCCCGATGTCGCCCGGAAAGGGCACGCGCACCGCGTGCAGGGCCTCGTCCGTCTGGACGGTCAACACCAGGCCGCCCAATAGAGCCGCGGCCACGTTGTCGGGATGGCCTTCAATCTCCGTCGCCCGGGGCAGCAACTCGTCATTGTCAAGGCCGAGACCGAACGCGTGGTTTGCGGCGACGAGGCCCCCGACGATGGCACTGGCGGAGCCGCCCAGACCGCCCTGGGGAGGAATCTCGCGCACCGCACGCAGCCTGTACGGCCCGGCCGCGGCCGGCGCCAGCGACCGAAAGGCGCGGAAAGCGAGATTGCGTTTGGGGTCGCGGGGCACGTGCTTCAGGAACTTTCCAGCAGGCTCGATGACGTCGCGGGTGGCCGGGTCGAAGGCGTACTCGTCGCGCAGGTCGATGGCGAGTCCGAACACATCGAACCCGGCGCCCAGGTTGCCGGAGGAGGCTGGGACGGATACGCGAGCGCGGCCGGTCACCGGCCCAGCACGCTGCGCGGAGGGCCCGACCCCAACGATCCTCGTACCACGTGCATCGACTGCTGCCGGAAGGGCGCGACCGCGCGGTGCGAATGAATGCTGAGCAGAATGCCGATTGCCACGAGCGTAACCAGCAGTGAGTTCTTGCCCAGGCTCACGAGCGGCAACGTGATCCCAGTTACCGGCATGAGGCCAACGTTCATCCCGATGTTCACGAACGACTGCGTGAAGAGCATGGCGGCGATTCCGATGGCCAGCAGGCGACCGAACATGTCGCGCGCCCTCAGCCCAATCACAAGGGCCTGCACGATGAGAAGAGTGAAGAACGCCAGCAGGCCGAAGGTCCCGATCAGCCCGAGTTGCTCGCCAAGCATGGCGAAAATGAAGTCGGTGTCGCGCACCCGCAGGAATTCGAGCTGCGACTGGGAGCCCTGCCCGAGGCCGTGGCCGAACCAGCCGCCGGAGCCAATGGAGATCCGGGCCTGCAGCACGTTGTAGCCCGCGCCCAACGGATCGCTGCCTGGATCGAGAAACGTCACAAAGCGCTGTCGCATGTAGTCCTGGGCAAAGAACCAAGCAAACGGAAAGGCGGCCAGAGCGATGACAATGGGCATGAGCAGATGCCACCAGCGCGCACCGGCAACAAAGACCATGGCCATCCAGATCGCGCCGAACATCAGGGCGGTGCCCAGGTCGGGTTCGAGAAAGATCAGGCCGGACGGGATGAGCATGATGCCTAGGCTCACGACCACGGTGCGCAGCGACCGCGCGGAGTCACTGCGGTCCGACAGGTATTTCGCGAATGCGACGATGGCCGCCAGTTTCATGAACTCGGAGGGCTGAATGACGATGGGGCCGAGTTCAAACCAGCGGCGAGCACCGAGGTCAAAGTCGCCGACCAGCAGCACCAGGATCAGCGCGACAACGCCCAACAGGTAGACGGGCCCAGCCACTCCGTGCAAACCGCGGTAGTCGATCTGGGCCATCGCGAAGGCCAGCGCCAAGCCAACCGCCCCCAGCACGGCTTTCTGCACGGCCTGGTTCTGCAATCCGTAGGCGTCGGGCTCGGCGGTCGTGCTGAGCATGAGGACGCCGAAGGCGACCAGGGCGATGGTTGAAATCACCGTTGCCCACTCGATGCGCGCCAGTCGGACCAGCATCAGAGTCGATGATCCGGCGAGATGAAGTCTGGGCGATCTTGCGGCAGCGGCGGCATATCGCCAGTCATCAGGTAGTCAACGATGTCGCGGGCGATGGGCGCCGCGGCGAACGCGCCTTCACCGCCGTCGCGCACCAGCACGGCAAACGCGTACTCGGGCCGCTCGGCCGGCGCGTATCCGGCAAACCACGCGTGGCTGGGCAAACGCCCTTCGGCGTCGCGCTGGCCGCTGTACTCAGCGGTTCCCGTTTTGCCGGCCACGAGCGTATGCGACGAGCGCGCCCGCGGACCGGTGCCCGACGGCTCGTTGACGGCGCGGTAGAGGCCCGTTTGGAGCAAATGCAAGTTTGATTCGCTGATCGGCAATACGCTGCGAACCTGCGGCGCCGTGCGTTCGACCACATAGCCGTCCTGGTCGAGCATGCGGTCGATCAGGCGCGGACGCATCACGTATCCACCGTTGCCAATGGCGGCGTACATGCGGGCGATCTGGAGCGGCGTGACCTGGACCAGGCCCTGGCCGATGGCGGCGTGATAGGTGTCACCCGTCACCCATGGCTGTTGCAGGTTCTTGTTTTTCCACTCGGAGGTTGGGACGAGGCCGGACGCCTCGCCGGGGAGGTCGATTCCGGTCCGCTCGCCGAAGCCGAACTCACGCTCGAACTCCGCCAGACGGCGGTTTCCGAGGCCCTGGAGCCGGGTGTACGGATTGCCGCCGGAGACGTTGTAAAAGTAGATGTTGCAGGACTCGGCGATGGCGCGTTCCAAGTCCACGAACCCATGTCCCTGGGGCAGCCAGTCGTCGAATGCCCAGCCGCTGGGCAGTATCAGGCGGCCGTCGCAGTGGATTTTGCTCTGCGGCAACACCACACCAGCCTCCAGCGCACCGCTGGCCGCAATGACCTTGTACGTGGAGCCCGGAGGGTAGAGCCCGGAGATCGTGTGGTTGATAAGCGGCCGGCGCGGGTCGCTGACGAGCAACGCAAAGCTCTCTGACGAGGCACCGCGGGTGAAGATGTTGCTGTCGTAGTCGGGCAGGCTCACCATGGCCACGATGTCGCCGCTGTCCGGCCGCAGCACGACCACCGCACCGGCGCCCCGTTCGCGCAAGGCGAGATGGCGGGCCAGGATCTCGCGGATGGCCTGCTGTTCGTTGATGGCGATGGTGAGGACGGCGTGGTGGCCGACCTGCGGCGGGGTGAACGACAGCTCGTGGAGCGCGCGTCCGAGAGCATCCGTTTCCAGCCGCTGTTCGCCGTCCAGGCCGCGCAGTCGAGTCTGCAGACTGCGCTCCACACCCGCGAGACCAATGTCTTCATCGAAGCGGACGCCCTGACGCCGATAGGCTTCCTCCTCTTCGGCCGGAATCGGTCCAGTGAAGCCCAGAATGTGGCCCAACACGTCGCCATGCGCGTATTCGCGCCGGGTGCTGGTTCGAACGGAGATTCCCGGGAGGTCCTGGCGTCGTTCTTCGATCGTGAGCGCCGACTCGCGGGGCACGGCACGGGCCAGCCGCGCGGGCGTATCCGGGGCCAACCGCGCCTGGCTGAGTTTGAAGCGCAGGTCTTCCAGGCGCTCGCCTGTCAACACGGCCAGGTTGGCCGTCACCGGGCCTTCGCGCTCTAGCGGCAGGTCGGCCGGCGCCAGCCAGACGCTGAAGACCGGGGCGTTCGCGACGAGCGGCTCGCGGTTCCGGTCGTAAATCAGCCCACGGAGGGGCTGGATGGGTCTGGTACGGGCGCGGTTTTGCGCCGCTTGCTCGAGGTAGGTGTCGGACTCGACGACCTGTAACTGCCAGAGGCGGGCGGCCAGCGCGGTGTTGCCGGCCAACGCCGCGCCACCCAGCAGCAGCGCGCGCCGGGTGCCACTGATGCGCGGCTGCCCGGCGCCAGTTCTGGCCGCCGGGCGTGGATGCGCCTCCAAGCGAGTCTCCCGTTGTCAGCCGAAGTGTCCGCCGCGCGTACGGCCCACATAGCGCGCGCCGGTCCGTGGGCGCGTCCACCGTTCCGCCAGACGTACCGCCGGGCTTAGCAGCATGGTTGCCCCGGCGTTGACCGCCACGGCACGCGGCAGGCGATCCCAAACTTGCCTGCCCCAGTCTATGTCGAATCCCTCCAGTTGCAGTGCCAGGACCAGGGCCGGGTAGTAGAGCACGGTTGCCGCCGCGCCGGCTATGACCGGAAAGAGCAGGTTGGCTCGGTCGAACTGACGTCCCTGTCCGCCGACGACGTAGACGAGCAACGTGAAGAGCAGCGCGTTGACGCCGAGCGGTGTGGCGGACAGGAGATCTACGAGCAATCCTCCCGCAAAAGCCCAGTACATAGCGCGCGCGTCGTCGCTGATGGTGGCGAGCGTGATCGCGGCCATCAGGACCAGGGCCGGGCGGATGCCGGCAATGGCAAAAGACGGAAAGACCGAGGTCTGCAAGAGGCCCAACGCCACGATGAGCAGCGCGACGCCGATAGCGCCGGGCCGTACCCACCAGCCGCGCCGGGGCTGGGGCATTCTGGCGGCGGTCACGACGATGCCGGCGCGCGCTCCAGAACGACCTGGACCACGTCCACGCGCGCGGCGCGTACAAATGGCTCAACCGCGGCTTCACGGAAGACGTTTTCCGGCGACGTGAACACGGAGATGACGCGGCCTATGGGCAGTCCGCGGGGGAAGCCGCCGCCGAGCCCCGATGTCACCACCAGGTCGCCGATCGCCAGGGGAGCGTCAGGTTCGATTCGGGTCAAGAGCAGACCGCCGCTGTCATCGCCCTCGACGATGCCGTCGGCTACGCCATCCTCGCCCTGGGCGACCGCGTTGACGGCGCTCTGACTGCTATGAATTGGCAGGACGTCGGCCGAGGTGGTCGTAACGCCGAGTACGCGGCCGGCCAGACTGCCGTTGGCGATCACGGCCATGCCCACGCGTACTCCGTCCGCCGCTCCTCGGTCGATAGTAAGCGTGTCCAGCACGTCAACGCTGTCACGTCCGGCCACCCGCGCGGTCAACAGGTTGAACTCCGTATTCCTGCGCTGGTAGTTGAGCGCCGCACGTAGGTCTTCGTTCTCGCGGCGAGTGGCCTGAACGCCGGCCGCGGCCGAGCGCAACTGGGCGACTTCGGCTCGCAAGGCCTCGTTTTCCGCCCGGAGTTCGTTGAAGCGTTGGGCGTCGGTCAAGGCGGCGGCGGCCCCCGATGAGGCGCCGGTCAGCGCGGAGCGGATTGGGGCGATGACTGCGAGGGCCGCGCCCTGCACCGTCGATCCGGCATCGGTGTTTCGCAGCGCGGCCAGCACGGTGGCGGCGACAACCAGAACCAGGAGCAGGAGAACCGACCGCTGTCCGCCGCGCATCCCGGTGGCGACTACACGTAGGGCGCGGCGTTCTCCGCGACAAACACTTCGCGAAAAGCTTCGAGATTGTGCAGACAGGCGCCGGTTCCACGAACCACCGCTTCCAAGGGATTGTTCGCAATGTGCACGGGAATGTCGGTTTCCTGCTCGATTCGCTTGTCGAGCCCTCGCAGCAGCGCGCCGCCACCGGCGACCGCGATGCCATGTTCCATCACGTCAGCCAGCAATTCAGGCGGTGTGGCTTCGAGCGCGAGCTTGATGTTCTCAACGATTTCGGTAACCGGGCCGCTGATGGCCTCTCGGATCTGGCCTTCGGTCAGTTCGACCTGGCGCGGCAATCCCGTTTGCAGGTCGCGCCCGCGCACGATGGTCGTTTCTTCCTGGAGACCGGGCGCCGCCGACCCAATGGCGATTTTGCAGGCCTCGGCGGTGCGCTCGCCGATTAGCAGGTGGTGCGCATTACGGCAGTAGTCGACGATTTGCTCGTCGATTTCGTCGCCGGCAATGCGAATGCTGTGGCTTACCACCACGCCGCCCAGGGAGATGACCGCGACCTCGGTGGTCCCGCCGCCGATGTCCACGATCATGCTGCCGCTGGCTTCCTGGATCGGTTGCCCAGCGCCAATGGCGGCCGCCATTGGTTCTTCGATCAAGTAGACCTCACGCGCGCCGGCCTGCAGGCTGGCTTCGTGCACCGCGCGTTTTTCGACTTCGGTTACGCCCGAGGGAACACCCACGATCACGCGCGGACGCGCAGCGATGGGCAGTTCGCCGTGCACCTGCCCGATGAAGTACGTCAGCATGGCGTGCACGGTCTCGAAGTCGGCAATCACGCCGTCGCGCAGCGGGCGGCTGGCCACGATGTTCGTGGGTGTTCGCCCAACCATTTTCTTGGCTTCGGCACCGACGGCGAGCACGCGGGAGGTGTGCGTGTCGGTGGCGACAACTGACGGCTCCGCGAGCATGATGCCGCGGTCCTTGACATAAACGAGTGTGTTCGCCGTGCCTAAGTCAATCCCGAGGTCGCGAGAAAAGAGACCCAGGAGCGCGTTGAACGGTCCAAACATCAACCATTCCGGGATTGGTGAGGCGCGGCGATCACCGCCTGCGCGTCAGCATAGCGGTAGCGCGACGGGACGGGCGGCTACGCGGCCGCGGGTTGGCGGGCTATGCGTCGTCGATGAGCGCGCGGCACAGTGCCGCCTCGACGCTGGCGACCTCGACAAATTCCATGTCCCGGCGGACGTGCGCGGGGAGTTCCGCCAAGTCCTGACGGTTGCCTTTTGGCAGCACGAACACGCGCACGCCCGCTCGGTGCGCGCCTAACACCTTGGGCTTGATGGAGCCGACTGGCAGCACGCGGCCCTGGAGTGTGATCTCGCCGGTTAGCGTCAGGTCGTGGCGGACTTTCTTCTTGGTCAGCGCAGATATCAGCGCCACGACGGCGGCTAGTCCGGCCGACGGCCCATCCTTGGGCAAGGCGCCGGAGGGCACATGCACATGCACGTCCAACTTGGCGAAGTCGCGCTGTGCCCTTGCCTGCTTGTCAGCTCGTGATCGTGCGTACGTGAGCGCCGCGTGCGCCGACTCCTTCATCACGCTGCCCAGCAGCCCCGTGAGCAGGATCTGGCCGGATCCCTGTGCCAGCGAGACCTCGACCGGCGAGAGGTCACCCCCAGCCGGTGTGCTGAAGACGGCCATCGCGGCGCCGACGCTGGCCTCGCTTTCGGTCGCACCGAAACGAAAGCGCGGCGGCCCCAGCACTTTGGGCACATCGCGGGAACCAATGTTCCAGTTCCGGTCGTTCCTTTCGGCACGCGCCAGCGCGCGCTTGCGGGCAACGGCCGCGATGGATCGCGTGAGTCCGCGCACGCCAGCCTCGCGGGTGTATTCGCGGATGATTCGGGTCAGTGCGCCACGTTTGAAGCGAACGGCGTCTGGTTCAAGCCCGTGCTCTTCCAGTTCGCGAGGGACCAGGAATCGCTCGGCAATGGCGAGTTTCTCGTCCTCCACGTAGCCGGGGAGCTCGACGACCTCCATCCGATCAATCAGCGCCGGCGGCAGACCTGCCAGCGTGTTGGCCGTGGCGATGAAGATGACGCGGCTGAGGTCGTAGGGAATCTCCAGATAGTGGTCGCTGAATGCCGAGTTCTGCTCAGGGTCCAACACTTCAAGCAGGGCGGCCGAGGGGTCTCCGCGAAAGTCCACGCCGAGCTTGTCGAGTTCGTCGATCATGAACACGGGGTTTACGGTTCCCGCCTGGCGCATCATCTGGAGAATGCGGCCCGGCATCGAGCCGATGTAGGTCATGCGGTGTCCGCGAATCTCGGCCTCATCGCGCACGCCGCCAAGCGATACCCGCACAAACTTGCGCGACAGCGCCTGGGCGATTGAGTGACCGAGGCTGGTCTTGCCCACGCCGGGCGGCCCGACAAAGCACAGGATGGGACTGCGCGATTGCCGCGCCAGCCGGCGCACGGCGATGTATTCGAGGAGCCGCTCCTTGACGCGGTCGAGGCCGTGATGGTGGGTGTCCAGAATGCGCTCCGCGCGCTGAATGTCGGTGTTATCGCGGGTGCGCTTTTTCCAGGGGAGCTCGGTGAGCCACTCCAGGTAATTACGAACCATGCTGGCCTCGGGCGACCCGGGCGGCATGGCGTTGAGCCGGTCGATTTCTTTGAGTCCGCGCTCCATGACGGCTGAGGGATAGCGTCCGGCTTCGAGCCGTTCGCGAAACTCGCTGATCTCGGTGTTCTGCGCGCTGGTCTCGCCGAGTTCTTTGGTGATGGTTCGCAGTTGTTCGCGAAGGATGAACTCACGCTGGTCCTTGTCGACTTCCTCGCGCACTTCCTCGCGGACTTCGCGCTCGAGTTCCAGGACGCGGATCTCTTCTTCAAGAACGGTGTGCACCAGCCGCAATCGCTCGGAAACCTCGCGGATTTCGAGCAGTTCCTGCTGCGTTCCAGGCAGCAGGTTGAGCGACGCGGCGACGATGTCGGCCAAGAGGCCGGGGGCGTCGGCGTTCATGGCCCGGATGTACGCCTCGTCAGGAGTTGCTTCGTTCAGCTCGACCACGTGATGGAAGAGTTGCAGCGTGAGCGGCATCAGCTCGCGGGCTTGATCCGGCGCTTCGTCCAGTTCCTCCACGACCCACCCGGTTGCGCGGATAAAGGGGTTTTCCGACACCGGCGTGATGGCGCGGACCCGCCGGATGCCCTCCGCAAGCACGCTGGTGGTTCCGTCCGGCAGCTTGAGTACTCGTGCGATTTTGGCCTCGGTACCGACTTCGTGCAGATCGCCAAATGTCACGGTCTCGGCGTCGGGATCGTGCTGGCTGATTACCAGCACGTGGCGGTCCAGACTCAGTGCCTCTTCAATCGCGGCGAGGGACTGCTCGCGGCCCACGACAAAGGAGTTCACGGTGTCTGGGATTGGGAACAGGGTTTCGCCGCGGAGGGGGAGCACGGGCAGCTCGACCTCAATCGGGGCGTCGTCGGGCGCGTCGGACTGCAGGCTTGCGCCGGGTCCATCACGTTCGGCCGTCGCGCGGTGGCCGGCTTGGACGACGCTGGAGTCGGGCATCAGGGCCGGTCGCCCCGTGTAATGGTCCGGCCCAGCCGAGCCAACAGGTCTAACGGGTTGTCAACCAGCACGGTCTCGGTCTCGTCAGCGTCGAGCCCGGCGCCGCGCGCGACCCGACGGGCTAGGGCCTCGGTGAGCAGGTCGCCGGGCGCGTGCGCGTCGCTGTTCACGATGAGCTTTGCGCCGGCCTCGCGACAGACGTTTGCCACGTGGCCGTTGGTGAGCGAGTGGCCGCGTCGGGCCGAGAGTTCGACGAACTTGCCGTTTTCGCGTGCGACATGGCTCAGCTCAGGGCTGAGCAGGCCCGGATGGACCAGCGCATGCACGTATTCGGACTCCAAGGCCGCGCGGTTTGTCCCGGCCGCCACGGGTTCCACGATGGTTTCACCGTGAACGGCGATGAACTCCGCACCGGCTTCGGCAGCCATACGCGCGACCCTGTCGATCGCGGCAGGAGGCACGTGCGTAATCTCGACTCCGGCTAAGGCCACCATCCCCCAGGCGGTGTCCGCCTCGCGGCAGTCGCGGGCCAACGCCTCAACCACGCTTTGCACGTTGGCCGGACTGGCATGGTCGGTAATGGCCATGGCCGTGTAGCCGGAGACGTGGCAGCGGCGAAGCAGCTCCATGGGCGACAGCTCGCCGTCGCTGAGGAAGGTATGGGTCTGAAAGTCAAAGAGCATGGTTTCGGTAGCCAGTGGGTTGGGTGGCATCGTTGGCCTGCTCGATTCTAGGGAGCGTGGGCGTGCGGCCACAATGCGGCAAGGCTGTGCCTGCCGGTCCATGCTGGTATGCCGATGGCAGAGCTAGCAAGCTGGGCAGGGTAGGGGCCACGGGCGGATTGATAGCCAACCATAGTCCATAATCGGCGGTGAGCCGCGGCGGCCGACCCTCGCCAGGAGACGACGTGCCAACCAACTTTGAGCAGTACAACCAGGGCTATAACGTCGGGGTGGGCGGCGCGGTGGTGCGCGGCCGCTCGGTGCTGTTCGTGCGCCGTTCCTCGAAATATGGGCGCGGGAACTGGCAGATCCCCGGCGGGTTTGTTGACCGGGGCGAGACGCTGGATGCCGCCGCAGTCCGAGAGGTGCGCGAAGAAACCGGCGTGGAGGCCTGCGTGCAAGGGGTCCTTGCCGTGCGCACCCGCTGGGACGACACCAACAGCACGTACGTGGTTTTTCTGATGCGACCGGAGCGCGGTGATCCGTCGCCCGGCGACGAAGTCGACCGGGCCGCCTATCTGACCATGGCTGAGATCGACGCGCTGGACCAGGTTCCCGAGATCAACCGCGCCATCGCCGCGCGCGCCCTGGGCGCCTCGCGCAACCTTCTGTACCCGGCCGAGGTTGAGAATCCGCGGGGTGGGGAGTACCGGCTGTTTCTTGGCTGAGCGCCCGCCTGGTAGGCATCAACATCTGGCGTCCGATTGTCGCAGTCAGCCGAACGAGGGCGGGTCAAAGCCAATGACGGACGCTGGCTGAATGACGGTTGATCTGGCCGTGGTCCCTGGCCTGCTACTGCTCGCGCTGGAGTTGCTGACACTGGCGGTAGCGGGCTACATCGTCTCGCGGATTGCGTTGCGTCAGACCAACGACCGCATGGCCCTGGCGCAGGGAATGGTGATTGGCCCCGCGATTTGGGGCCTGACGGTCAACTTTGTCCTGCACCTGCTGCCTGGAATGGCTGGTGCGACTGCGGCCTGGGTGGTCACGCTGGCGCTCGCCGTCGGGTTGACCTGGCGCGCACCATCCGCGCTGCGGCTGCCGCCCCGCACCGTCGCGATGTTCGTTGTGGTGGCGCTGGCACTTTTCTGGGTCGTGCTGGCCAGCCGCCAGCTGATGTCGATCGTAGATGCGTACCTCCATCTGGGTCTGGCCGCCTCCATCCGCGCCGGTGGGTTCCCACCAGCATTCCCCTGGCATCCGGGATTGCCAGCGCCGTACCACTACGGGGCGGACCTGCTGACGGCGCTGCTAGCTCCGCCGTTCGGACCGGACCCCGCGTTCGCGACCGAGGTCATCGACGCGTACGCCTGGACGAGCCTGGCGCTGATTGTGGTCACCACGGTGCTGCGGTTCGGGTCGCGGATTACCGCGTTGGTCATCTGCCCGCTGCTGCTGTCGTTTGGACTCTGGACTCAACTGCACTACACCGCGCCGCCGGGCATTCTGCAGGTTCTCGTGCCGGCGGGATTCCCCGAAGCCGGCCTGCGCGCCTCGCTGGCTGATATCTATTGGCCAACGGTGGAATACCCGTGGACGTCCGCGGTTGAGGCGTCGCCGGCCAATATTTGGAAGCCGCACTTCGTTCTGGCCTACGCCCTAGCGTTGGTGGGGCTAGAACGAGCGACAGCCCGCAGCGAGCGGGGGTGGCTTGCGCAGGCCGCGCTGGCACTGCTGCTTGGGTTCCTGGGGCTCGTGGACGAAACGGTTGCCCCGATCGTTCTGGGTCTGTGGGCGGTGCTGGAAGTCTTGGGGCTCGTGCAGCGCTCGCACGTCAGCCCGCTGCTTGGGCGGCTACGTGGAGGCGACGCGGGGAGACCCATACAGTGGACGCCTATCCTGCGCGCTGCGGCGGGGCCAGTCCTGGCCGCGTTGCTGCTGGCGCTCGGCGGCGGCGCCATCACGGGGGCCCTGACCAGCGATTCACGATCGGGGTTGTCGCTAGGCTGGATCGCAGACGCTGGCAGTCGGCGGCCCGTGGGCGACTTCAGCGGCTGGCCTGGCGGAGTGGGAGTGCTCGCGCTGGGCACAGTGCCGGTGGCTGCGGCGGCTGCGCTGCTGGCGTGGCGGCAGCGGCTGGCTCTTGCCCTGGCCGCTGCCAGCGCCCTGTTGCTGCTGGCCGCGCTGACGCTGCGATACGAGTACTCCCTGGACTTGGTCCGTCTGGACGGCCACGCACGCAACTTTGCACTGCTGGCTCTGCTGGTGGCGCTGGGCGCCCGCCTAACCGCGGTGCCGCCGCGCTGGCGCTATGCCACGAGCGCGCTGATTGTGGCGCTAACTACCTGGCCGACGGTTGTGGCACCGATGCACAACATCGGCCTAGCGCTGACGCGCGGGCCCCAATTCGCCAATGCCCGGCCCGTGCCCTCGGCAATCCCCTCAGACCTCATCGGCCGCTACGTGATGCGGCCCCCGATGTCGAAAGCGGTCTCCGACTATATCCGCGAGCACACGGCGATCAACACTCGCATTCTCTCGCCGGCTCCCACCGAGATGTCCATCGTCACCGGCCGTCCCAACGCCTCCGCCTACGCAGAGTTCGTGCAATTCGTTCCCGTCTACGGCCCGGAGTACTTGGACGCGATCCGATACCTCGAACCACTCGCCGTCCGACGGCTTGGTGTTACGTACGTGCACGCGTCGGACGCTTGGGTTGCCAGCCTGCCGGAGCGGGCCAAGCGCTGGCTGGAAGATCTTGGCTTGTTCGACCTGCTCATACGCGACGGCGTCGACGCGCTGTTCCGTGTCCAGCCCGCGTTCCTGGACTTGGACACGACACCACCGCCTGAGTCGTTCGAGGGGTTGCGGCGTGCGATTGCGGCCTCCACGACGGTATATCTTTCACCAGCGCTCGAGCCCGTAAACTCGATTCGCGCCGCGGTGGTGCTGTCGCACACGCGGCTTCTTGGCCGTGCACGACCCACGCCAACGTGGCACAGCCGGCCGGACTTTGCGACCGAGCCTCTTGGTGATCAGACGCCCGATCTGATCGTCACATCGGCGCGCCTGGCGCCGTCCGCGTTCCCGCTCGACCGGCGCCAACCGATCTGGTGGAACGATGAAATCGCCATTTACCCGCTGGGCAAAGCCGCCAACCCCATCATGCCGCCGCCCGTGCGCCCATTTAGCGTCCGCGTGTCAGACGTTCATGAGGCCGATGGACGCATTTCCTTCACTGCGACGGTCTCGGACGGTGCGCCAGACCAGTGGAAAGGCCAGGACTGGCTGGTCACTTCGACTGACAGCTCGCCCTGGGCAATCCCGCGGGAGTTTGAAGCGGACGAACGCCGACATTCCGGATCGCAATGGTTTGGTGGCCAAGTTGTACCCGGGAGGGGCACAACGGAGTACCGGTTTGAGTTTGACCCGCGCTCGGTCAGCCTTCAGGTCGAGGCGAGCGACGGAAGCTGGGCGAACGCACCCTCTTCTGGCGCCAGCCTGGAACCGGGCGCCTGGACGCTGGCCGTGCGCCTGCGCGGTGACTGGTGGGAACTTGCGTTCATCCCCTTGATGAGATTTACGGTCTCACAGACTGGTGAGGTTTCTTATGAGGTATATGAGGGAACGCTTGGCGCTGCCTTGATTCCGTAGATACTCGCGACGTCTCGGATAGTGGATCTTGGCCAACACTCGGGCGTGCCAGCCGGCTGGTCGCGACGCGCCGCACGGAGCAATACGGGGATTGACTGAGTGACTGTAGATCCAGTGGTACTGCCTGGTTTACTGCTGCTGGCGGTGGAGCTGGGGGCGTTGGCGGCGGTGGGGTATGTGGTGGCGCGGGTGGCACTACGACAGACCGACGACCGCATGGCCCTTGCGCAGGGACTGGTGATCGGACCCGCGCTGTGGGGTTTGATTGTCAACTTTGTGCTGCACGTGACGCCAGGACGTGCGGGCGCGCTGGCGAGTTGGGCGGTGCTGTTGGTGCTGGCCGCGGTTCTGGTCTGGCGCGCGCCGCAACCAGTTCGGCCGCGGCTACGCACCGCGGCGGGATTCACCATTGCGGCGCTGGCCGTTTTCTGGGTCATGCTGGCCGCCCGCCAACTCCTGCAAATCCCCGACGAGGCTATCCACCTGGGGCTGGCTTCGTTCACGAGGGAGGGTGGCTGGCCGCCGGTGATTTCCTGGACCCCCGACCAGCCGCTCTTCTATCACTACGGCGCGGATCTGCTGATCGCGTTGCTGATGCCGCCGGTCGGGCCCGATCTGCCCTTCACCTCTGAGTTGATGGGCGCCTACCTCTGGACGGGCTTTGCCCTCGTCGTGGCGACGTTGCTTTGGCGGCTTGGCGGCTGGATCAATCTGGTGGCACTGGCACCGCTAATTCTCACGACCGGGGCCTGGACACTGGTCGGCTTCATCATCCCGCCGCCGGACATATTGCAAATCGCTGTCCCGACCGGTCTCCCGACCGCGGGGCTGCGTGCGTCGCTGGCGAACCTGTACTGGCCCGAGGTGTCGCTGCAATGGCAAACGGAGTTTGAGGCATCCCCGCCGAACATCTGGAAGCCTCCGTTTGTGCTGGCGTATGCGCTGACGGTCGTGGTGCTGACCTGGGCAGCCAGCCTTCGCCGCCGGTCGTGGCCGGCCGCACTGACCCTGGCCGCATTGGTCGGCTTCGCCGGGCTGTTGAGCGAAGAGGTCGCGCTGCTCACGCTAGTCCTTTGGGGTGCCTTGGAGGCCGTCCGAGTCGCACCCCTGTCCCGGCTCCGGTCGACGCTCGCGCTGCTTCGCTTTCCGCCGACACGCCGAACCGAGCGGCCGCTTCCCGCGCACGGCCACGCCGGAAGGCCCCAGATCGTACGCTCCGTAGGCTGCGCAACCGTTCTCTACGCCGCTGCCGGGCCGGCGCTGGCCGTGCTGCTGCTAGCCATTGGCGGCGGACCGCTCTCCGCGCTGCTGAGCGGCGTATCGAGCGGAACGCATCTCGGCTGGACTGACGACCCCGGCAGCCGACTCCCATTTGGCACACTCCTGAACCGGGCAGCTGGCGGTGTCGGGTGGCTCGGCGTCGGAGTGGTGCCAGTCGCCGCCGCCGCGCTGCTGCTGGCACGGCGCCAGCGGTTGGTGCTTGCGCTCGTCGCCGGCGCCGGCGTTTTCATACTCGCGGCGCTTGCCTTGCAGCACCCGGCATTTCAGTTCGATGTGACCCGGATGGACGGGCACGCCCGCAACTTCGCCCTGCTGGCCTTGGTGCTCGCCCTCGGCCGTCGGTTGCCTGTCCTACTTCCAAGGTGGCGCTACATAGTCGGCACGCTCATCCTTGTATTCGTAACCTGGCCCACCGTCGCGGTTCCTATCCGTACCCTGATCCTAGAAGCTGGCCACGGCATCGAACTAGCCAATGTCCGGCACGGCCCCGGGGGTCGTGACCCTGAATCTGATACCGACCGATATTTCTGGGGCCTGGGACGCTACGTCATCGAGCACCCTGTGTCCGAGCCTGTGGAGCGTTACGTCAGCGACCACACGGCGGTCGACGCCCGCATCCTCTCGCCGCATCCGCTGGATCTTACTGCCACGACCGGGCGACCGAACGCTTCCGGGTTCGTGGGACTTCTCCACCTCTGGGCGACGCAGGGCCCTGACTACGAGGACGCGCGGGACTTTCTCGAACCGGCGGCCATCCGGCGGCTCGGCGTCGCCTACGTGCATGCGACGGACCCTTGGATCGCGAGTCTGCCCGACCGCGCCCAACGCTGGCTGGACGATCCCCGGCTGTTCGAGCCGCTGGTGCGTGGAGACGCCGACGCGCTCTACCGCATTCAGCCGGCGTTCCTGGAACTCGAACCGAAACCCGCCCCGGCATCATTCGAGGCTCTGCGGCAAGCGGTTCCGGCGTCGGCAAGCGCCTATCTTGCGGGAGGACTCACGGCCAAGAACCAGGTTCGACTGGCGTCCGCGCTGTCGCATACTCGGTTGCTTGGCGACGTGGACCCATCCGGGACTTATCTGCTGACGGACATCCCAACCGAGCCGGTGAGCGGGCAAACCCCCGATGTGTTTCTGGTCCAGCGAGGGTTTGCGTCTACTACCAGGGCGGAGGAGTTCTCGCTGATCTGGTTGGGCGACGAAGTCGCCGCCTACGCAACAGACCCCGGAATCACACCTGTCCTGGACGGGCCGCCGCCTGAACACAGCTTTGCTGTCCGATTGTCCGACTACCGGGTGGCGGAGGACCGCGTGGCCTTTACGGCAACGTTTAGCGATCAGGCGCGCGAGCGATGGACAGGACAGGACTGGCTGGTGATCGAGGTGGACGATACTCCCTTGGCGTTGCCGACTGGATATGAAGCCGATGGGTTTACGAACGTTGGAACCCTGTGGTTCGCAGGCCAAATCGTACCCACCGGTGGAACCGTCACCCATGAGTACGAATTTAGCCCCCGGGAAGGCCGGCTGGCAGTGAGGGTCGGCGACGACGTGCTCCCTGTGCGATCCACGTCGGGTGAGGCGCTGGCGCAAGGAGCCTATGTCTTGGCGGTGCGGCTGCAGCTCGACCACTTGCAAGCGGCGGTGATTCCGGTTCTAGGGATCGTGATCTCCGAGGCTGACGACGTGTCGTACACCACATACGCGGGTGAGCGCAGTGCCGGTGTGAACGCTTGCCCTGAGCTCCTGCAACACACCGACTCGTGTCGCCGACTGGCAGGGACCGGCGCGGCGGTATCGCCATAGGCGCCAACATGGCAGTTCCGTGCTACATGACTCCGACCTGGAGGCTTTCGCAGCCTGCGGGCTTTTGAGGGCCTGGCGCTCGTGGCTGCACCGCAGGTTGCACGGCCTGAATGCACAGGTCGAGCGGTATTGCCGCACTACATCGCCTGTTGAGCGGCCGACAATGGTCGCGGGAACATAACCCGCTAGCCTGACCACATGCGCCCTGGTAAGTCCGCGCTAATGCCGACATCAAACACTGACCGGCCTCTGACTACCGCGTCCATGAGGCCCGGGTGGCCGCCGAGGTCGGGCTTATGAGAGTTGATCCGGCGGTCGTGCCCGGCTTGCTGCTGTTGGCAACTGAGCTACTGGCGCTGGCGGGGGTGGGCTACACCGTCGCACGGCTGGCGCTGCGGCAGACGGACGATTGCATGGCGCTGGCGCAGGGGCTGGTGATTGGTCCGGCGCTCTGGAGTCTGCTGGTCAACTTCGTGTTGCCCCTGTTTCCGGGACGCGCCGGCGCGCTGGCCGGTTGGATCATCATTCTCGCGCTTAGCATTGGCCTGGCCCGGCGTGCACCGCGTTCGCTGCGACTTGAAGCGCGCTCGGTCGTTGGGTTTGTTGTGGCGGCCCTCCCTGTCTTCTGGGTGGCGTTGGCCGTCCGCCAGTTGCTGCCTCTGCCGGATACCATCCATGTCGTACTTGCCGCCACGATTCAAGCTGGGGGCAGTCCGTCCGAATTGCCGTGGAACCCAGGCGACTCTGCTCCCTATCACTACGGTCCAAACCTGCTTACGGGATTGCTGGCACCGCCGGTTGGGCCCGATCTTGCATTCACCATCGAGGTGCTGGGCGCCTACCTCTGGATGGCCATGGCGCTGATCGTGGGCACGACCATGCTGAGGCGCGGCGGCTGGACAAGCCTGGTGATTCTGACACCGCTGATTCTTTCTACCGGCGCTTGGACGCTGATCGGTTTCGATGTCCTGCCAGCGGACATCCTTCAACTTCCAGCGCCGATGGGGATTCCAGCGGCCGGCGTGCGGGCGTCGCTCAGCGCGGTGTACTGGCCCGAAGTTTCGCTGGGATGGCCGACGTGGTACCACGCGCCGACGCCCAACATTTGGAAACCGCAATTCGTACTTGGCTACGCCCTGGCCTTCACGGTGCTGGAACGCGCGACGGCACGTGGCTGGGCTGGCTGGCCGGCACATGCGGCGCTGGCTTCACTGATTGGATTTCTTGGGCTCGTCGAGGAAACTCTGGCGCTTACCGTGCTCGGCTGCTGGGGCCTGCTGGAGGCTTTGCGCCTGGGACAGGCTTGGAGAGGGCCTGGTATCACCCGGAGCCTGATAGTCCGGTCGTGTGCCGGGCCAGCCCTGGCCGCAGCGCTGCTCGCCGTCGGCGGCGGCGTGCTCACGGACATCCTAACCGGTTCACTGGTCGGCGGCGTGTCCCTGGGATGGCCCAACAACCCGTTCGACCGCCGGCTGGTTGGCACGATCCAGCCGCTGCCAGGCGGCTTGGCGGTGCTGGGGCTGGGTCCCCTGCTCATCGGCGTCGCGGCCGTTCTTCTTGGCTGGCGCAGCAAGTTGGTCTTGGCGCTGGCTACGGCCAGCGCCGTTTTCCTGCTGGCCACGCTCATCCTTCGCTATGCCTTTGCAGACTACGACTTAGACCGATTTGACGGGCATGCGCGCAACTTCGCACTCCTGGCGTTGCTAGTTGCTCTTAGCGGCCGGTTGCTGGTTCTGCGGTCGCGCTGGCGCTATGCCACCGCGGCGATGTTCCTGGTGCTTGTTGCCTGGCCCACGGTGGCGGCGCCCATTCGCACACTGCACCTGGTTCTTGGTCACGGTGTACGACTGACCAATGCGCAGCCACCGCCGCGGGACGCCCCCGAGGTGTTCCAGCTGGGACAGCGCCACGCGCTGAGGCCAGGTGCACCACAGACGATGGTGGACTACATTCGCAACCACACAGCGGTGGACGCGCGTATCCTCTCGCCCTACCCGCACCATCTGACTGCCGCTACCGGCCGTCCCAACGCTTCAGGCTTCGCCGGGTTTCTGCACATCGTTCCGAGACTAGGTCCCGACTACCTGGATGCGGTGCGCTACTTGGAACCGGCAGCCATCCGGCGGCTGGGCATCGAGTACGTACACGCGACGGACGCCTGGGTTGCTGCGCTGCCCGACCGGGCGCGGGTCTGGCTTACCGACCCAGACTTTTTTGAGCGCCTAATCCGTGTGGAGAATGACGCGCTGTACCGGATCGAACCGGGGTTTCTGGCGCTTGATCCCGGGCCGGTGCCGCCTTCGTTCGAGGCCCTGCGTCGGGCCGTACCCGCGTGGGCCACGGTGTATTTGCCGGTCGTGCACGATCCCGTCACGAGGGTCCGGCTCGCATCCGTACTAGGGCATGCGCGGTTGCTGGGCGAGGTGGACGCTTCAGCAATTCACCTGCTGGAGGTCATCCCCACCGAGCCGCTGGGCGGAGGGAGGCCTGATGTGGGTGTGCTACCGCGTGGGCGGCTCTACGACGTTGACCAGCATGGGTTCACTCCGATCTGGTGGAATGACGAATTTGTGGCCTACGCCACCGGGCCGGGTATCGCCCCAGCGGTCGAGCCGCCGCCCCGCCGCGCGGCCACCTTTGCCGTTCACCTGAAGCGGGACCGAGTGACGGCGGACGGCGTCGCCTTCACGGCCACATTCACCGATCGCGCGCCGGCGCGCTGGACGGGCCAGGATTGGCTGGTCATCGACGTGGAGGACACGCCCTGGACACTGCCGACGGCGTACGACGTGGATGGGCGCACTCACGTTGGCGTGATGTGGTTTGCTGGTCAGGTCGTGCCGGGTGGCGGAACGGTAAGGCATCGGTACGAATTCGACGCCCGGGGGCCGCGGCTGGCGGTGCAGGACGGCGGCGGCCTTATGACGGAGGTGCGGTCGTCGGGAGCGAGGCTGGGGCCCGGCACCTTCGTGCTGGCGGTGCGGTTGCGGCAGGCGTATCTGGAGGCGGCGGTAATCCCAGTGTTGAAGGTGCAAGTTGCCGAGACTGGGGACGTGGCCTACGAGGTCTTTGTGGGTGACGTGGGCGCAGATGTGGGGGTAAAGCGGGCGACGAGGCCAAGGGAATGACGATGGATCCGCTGGTTGTGCCCGGCTTGCTGCTGCTGGCGCTGGAATTGCTGGCGCTGGCGTCTGTTGGATACCTGGTAGCGCGGGTGGCGCTGCGGCAGCGAGCCGAGGGGAGGGCGCTAGCACAGGGTCTGGTGATCGGGCCGGCGCTGTGGGGGCTGATCGTCAGCTTTGTTCTGCATCTCCTGCCGGGAATGGCAGGCGCCCTTGCTGGCTGGATCATCGTGGTGGCCCTGGGCGCCGGCCTCGCTTGGCGCGCGCCGCAGGCCCTGCGGGTTCCCCTGCGCAGCATTGCTGGCTTCGGACTGGCAGGGGCCGCGATCTTCTGGGTTGCGCTGGCCGGCCGCCAACTCCTCACGATTCCAGACCCTGAAATCCATCTGGAGCTGGCCGCCGCCATCCGGGCCGGGTCCTGGCCGCCGAGCTTGGCATGGAATCCCTGGCTGCCGGTCTTCTACCACTACGGGGTGGACCTGCTGATTGGGCTGCTGGCCCCGCCTTTTGGACCGGACCTGGGTCTAGTAACCGAACTGGTGGGCGCCTACGCCTGGACCGGCCTTGTTCTGGTCGTGGCTACGCTGCTGTGGCGGCGAGGCTGGATCAGCTTGCTCGTGCTGACCCCGCTGCTGCTGACGGCCGGCGCCTGGACGCTTATCGGCTACATCCCGGAGAACATCCTGCAGATGCCCATCCCGACCGATATCCCGGCGGCGGGGCTGCGCGCCTCGCTGGCGGATATCTACTGGCCGGCGATCAAGCCGGACGAACTGCCCTTGACCAATCCAGTCCAAACATCGCCGCCAAATGTCTGGAAGCCCCCGTTTGTGCTGGCGTATGCGCTGACGGTCGTCGTGCTGACCTGGGCAGCCAGCTCCCGTCGTCGGTCCTGGCCGGCGGTGCTGACGCTTGCTGCGCTGATCGGGTTCATGGGTGTTGTCGAGGAAGCGATAGCTCTCATGACCCTGGCCTTGTGGTCGCTGTTAGAAGCGTGGCTTGTTTTGCAGGCTCTGCACAAGCGTTCCGCCGGCCCGGACACGATGCTGCGCTTAGCCGCGGGCCCGGCGCTGGCCGCGTTGCTGCTTGTTGCCGGTGGCGGGGTAGTGACAGGCATTGTGACTGGCTCATTTGGAGGAGCCGGGAGGCTTGCGATTGAGTGGCTCGCCGACCCAGGGAGCCGGCGCCCCCTGGGGCACCTTGAAGTGCTGCCAGGTGGCATCGGCCTCTTGGGGGTCGGTCCTGTTGTCGCCGCAGTAGCCGCCGGGCTGCTGGCCCGACGTAGTCGGCTCGTCCTGGCCCTTGCGACAGGGAGCGGTGCATTCCTGCTCGCCTCGCTCATCATGCAATACGAGCCCGCGCGCGATATAACGCGGCTGGATGGGCACGCACGGAATTTCGCCCTTCTAGCGCTGCTGGTCGCACTCAGCAGCCGCTTGCCCGCGCTGCAACCGCGCTGGCGCTACGTCCTGGGCGCGGGGTTTGTGGCGCTGGTTACTTGGCCGACCGTTGCGGCACCAATGCACAGCATTGGCCTGGGACTCACGTACGGGCCCAGGTTTGACAATGCCCAGCCGGGCCAGCCATTCGAATCGAACCTCATGCGCCGCTTCGTTATAAGTCGTCCGATTTCGGAGCGCGTTGCCGAGTACATCCGCAGTAGCACGGAAATTGACGCGCGTGTCCTCTCGCCTGACCCAACCGGCTTGTCGCTGGCCACGGGTCGTCCCAACGCGTCGGGGTTTCCCGGGCATCTGCATCTCCATCCCACACCCGGGGCCGAGTACGTTGACGCCATTCGTTACCTCGAGCCGGCGGCCGTCCGTTCGCTCGACTTCGCGTACGTGCACGCTACGGACGCATGGGTTGCCGACCTGCCCGACCGGGCCAGGCGGTGGCTGGCCGACCCAAGATTCTTTGAGCCTCTGATCCACGATGAAACCGACGCCCTCTACCGCATCCTGCCGGCGTTTCTGGACCTGGAAGCCGAACCTGCTCCCGCGTCCTTCGAAGCCCTGCGCCGGGCCGTCCCGTCGTCCGCCCTGGTGTACCTGGCGCCGGCCATCCACCCTGTGGACAGTGTCCGGACGGCATCCGTGCTGTCACATGCTCGGATTCTCGGTGACGTGCACCACGCCGACCTGTATTTGCTGACGGATATCCCTACTGAGCCGCTGGGTGACTCCATGCCCGATTTCGTTGTGGCGTCAACTCTACTTACGCCATCCGCCCTGAGCCCGGCCGCGCGCCGGCCGATCTGGAAAAATGACGAACTGGCGGTGTACGCACCGCCCGGCGCCGGCGACGGCGTCGCCACGCCGTCCATGTCCCTCTTGAGCGTCCGGTTGTCGAACTTTCAAGAGGGTGATGGGCGCATCACGTTTACCGTCACGTTCACTGACTGGGCGTCCGATCAGTGGAACGGTCAGGACTGGCTGGTGGTTGCTGCTGACAAGTCCCCTTGGGCGTTCCCGCTGGAGCTTGAGGCTGATGGACGACGTCATGCCGGCACGCAGTGGTACGCCGGGCAAGTCATTCCGGGCCAGGTCACCACGACCCATACCTATGAGTTTGATCCGCGGGCGGCCAAGCTGGCCGTGCTGGGCGCCGACGGCAACTTTGGCGCAGCCAGGTCATCCGGTCCAGGACTGAACCCGGGCGTGTGGTCACTGGCCGTTCGCTTGCGCGGCGATTGGTGGGAAGTCGCCTTTATTCCTGTGATGAGGATCGAAGTTGCTGCCGACGGCGCGACGACCTATGAGGTGTATGAGGGCGCACTAGACTCGGCGCTGGCTCCGTAAGATCGCGCTCGGCACGGGCCCCCCACCTTCGACGGCACGGCTATGACGCGGACGCGATTTCAAGGCGATGCGAAGTGGCCAGGTTACGAGGTGAAGGTTCACTGAATGACGGTTGACGCGGCTGCTATCCCGGGCCTGGTGTTTCTTGGGTTGGAGTTGCTGGCGCTGGCCGGCGTGGGCTTTGTCGTAGCGCGGGTGGGGCTGCGGCAGGACGACGACCCAATGGCGCTGGCACAGGGTCTAGTGATCGGCCTGGCGCTGTGGGGACTCCTTGCCAACTTCGTCATGTGGGCAGTCTCGGGTCTGGCCGGGGCAATCGTGGCCTGGGCCATCACGCTGGCCCTGGGGGCTGGTCTCGGTTGGCGAGCGAGGTGTGCTCTGCGCCTGGCACCGCGCACGGTCGCCTGGTTTGTAGTCGTGGCGCTGGTGCTGTTCTGGGTGGCCCTGGCCAGCCGGCAGCTCATATCGATCACCGATCCCGATATCCATTTGGGCCTGGCCGCCGCCATACGGGCCGGCGGCTGGCCGCCCGCCCTGCCCTGGAACCCGGGATTGCCTGTGTTCTACCACTACGGCGTGGACTTGCTGGTCGGACTGCTGAGTCCGCCATTCGGGCCGGACCCGGTTTTCATGATCGAGCTCATAGGCGCCTACGTGTGGACCAGCTTTGTCCTTATAGTGCTGACAACCCTGGTGCGGCGCGGCGGGCTGGGGGTGTTGGCGCTCATCCCGCTCCTGCTCACAGCTGGCGCGTGGACGCTGGTTCACTACGCGGAACCTCCAGGTCTGCTTCATGTCCCGGTTCCCGCGGGTATCCCGGCGGCGGGTCTGCGGGCGTCGTTGGCGGACATTTACTGGCCGGCGGTTGTGACGCCTGAGTTGCCCTGGAACGCTCCAGTGCAGGTGTCGCCGCCGAACATTTGGCAACCCTTATTCCTGCTGGCGTATGCGCTGGCTTTTGTCGTGCTCACAAGGGCCGTCAGCAACCGCCGCCGATCCTGGCCGTCTGTTCTGACGCTCGCGGCGTTGATCGGGTTTGTGGGCCTTGTGGAGGAGACAGTTGCTCTGGTGGTGCTCGCGCTCTGGACGGTTCTGGAAGCCGTGTACCTTTCGCAATTCTGGCCTGGGCGCACCGTCACCCGGGACCTGATCCTGCGCTCAGCCGTAGGTCCGGGACTTGCCGCGCTTCTCCTGGCCGTCGGCGGCGGATTGGTCACAGGGGTGTTGGTGAAGTCCGTCGGGGGCGGTCTGACGCTTGGGAGGATCGACGATCCAGGGAGTCGTCGACTTCTGGGGTTTCTTGAGCTCTTACCGGGTGGCGTGGGTGTGTTGGAGATCGGGCTCATCCCAACGGCGATTGCTGCGGGGCTGTTGGCCCGGCGAAACCGCCTTGCTTTGGCGCTGGTGGCCGCAAGCAGCGCGTTTCTGCTTGCGGCGCTCACGCTGCAGTATGAACCCGCGCGAGACGTGACCCGGCTGGATGGGCACGCTCGCAATTTCGCGCTGCTGGCGCTCCTCGTCGCGTTAGCCAGCAGGCTGCCCGCCTTGCGGCCGCGTTGGCGCTACGCCGCCGGTTCGCTCATTGGGGCACTGATTCTCTGGCCAACGGCGATAGGGCCGGTGCACAACATTGGTCAGGCGCTCAGCCGCGGACCGCAGTTCGCCGATGCTCGGTCAGGCCCTCCCGACGTTCTTTGGAGCTTCCTCGGTCGATATGCGATCAGACAACCACCGTCGGAAATCGTGGCGGCCTATATCCGCAACCACACTGCCACTGACGCGCGGATCCTCTCGCCCAGCCCGACAGGCCTCTCGGTTACAACCGGCCGTGCCAACGCCGCCGGTTATGCACGGTTTGCGCATTACAGCTACGAGCCCGGTCCTGAGTACCTGGACGCGATCCGGTATCTCGAACCGGCCGCCGTTCGCCGGCGCGGCTTCGAATACATCCACGCCACGGACACTTGGGCTGCTGATCTGCCGGACCGAGCCAGGCGCTGGCTCGCCGACCCACGCCTCTTCGAACCGCTGATCCGAGATGGTGTCGACGTGCTCTACCGCATCCAGCCCGCTTTCCTCGGCCTCGAAACAGCGCCCATGCCAGCCTCATTTGAAGCTCTGCGGGAAGCCGTTCCCGCGTCAGCCACGGTGTATTTCTCACCGAGCATTCTGCCGAAGGACGTCGAACGGCTGGCCGCACTCAGGGCCGCGGAGGCGTTGTGGCACGCCAGACGCCTAGGTGCCGAGCCTTCGTCTATCTTGCACCTACAGACGCGCGTTCCGACCGAGCCGCTAGGGTCCATACCTCCCGACTTCGTGGTTACGTCGGCTCTGCTTACGCCATCCGCGCTGAACCCAGGCGCACGCCAGCCGATTTGGTGGAATGAGGAACTGGCCGTTTACGCGCTTCAAGGTGGTGCCAAGCCGATCTCGATGCCCCCGCGGCCGTCCTTTGGCGTCAGCCTGTCAGAGGTGTACGCGGCTGAGGGACGTCTTGCTTTCACAACCAGATTCACCGACCGTGCGCGCGACCGGTGGCAAGGCCAGGACTGGCTGGTGATGGCCACTGATGGCTCGCCCTGGGCCTTCCCGAGCGAGTTTGAAGCCGATGGTCAACGTCATGCCGGCACGCAGTGGTACGCCGGGCAGATTGCTCCAGGCCAGGAAACCACGCTGCACGTCTATGAGTTCGACCCGCGGGCGGCCAAGCTGGCCGTACGCGATGCAGACGGCGTCTTCGTCGACGCCCAGTCGTCTGGATCCGGACTTGGCCCAGGCGCTTGGACGCTGGCGGTGCGCCTGCGTGCCGACTGGTGGGAAGCAGCTGTGATTCCAGTGATGAAGATCGTGGTTGCTGAGGCCGGGGAGGTGCGGTACGAGATCTACGAAGGCGAACTCAATGCACGGTTGCGGCCGTAGTCCCTAAGTTCTCGAATTTGCCCTGGCGCGTAGCGGCACGTAAGGCGTGGTGCTGGCATTGGTCTCGGGAAGGCAGAATGCGCTGACCGCGCCGATCGTGGATGAACGACATGGCTGCACAGATCGCGGATGAAGTTCTTGGTTCGGCTCGGGTTGAGATTGACAGGCCAGCGATGGCCGGCCAGCCGGTGACGTTTCGGATTGTGTATACGGCTGGTGCGGCTGGGGTGGATGACCGGGGGGCGGTGCGGGTTTCGTGGCGGTCGCAGGCGGGGCTGGGAGCTCCGCAGTTCGAGGATCCCGCAGCGCTTGGCTATGTGGCGGTTCGGACGGTGTCGGAGGGCAGTGTGCGGCCGCAGGCGCGGTTCAACGAGCGGGGGCATCGTCGTCCGTTCGTACCGGCGGTGACCGTCCACACCGATGACGGCGGGCTGTGGCCGGGCGATCGACTGGAGTTGACGTTCGGCGACACGGCCGGGGGCAGCCCCGGCATCCGTGCGCCGGTTACGGTAGTGAACGCCTTTGAGTTCCAGGTGTCGGTGGACTGCAAGGGGGCGCAGGAGTTCCTGGACCTGGATGATTTCTTGACGTTTCCGGTGGTGGCGGGGCCGGCGGTTCGGCTGGTGGCGATTGCGCCAAGCGACGTTCAGGTCGGCGAGCCGTTCGCGGTTCGGGCGCGGTTTGAAGACGTCTGGGGCAATCCCACTGAGATGCGCGGGGCCTCGCTAGAGGTCGCGATGTCAGACAGCGACGAGGTGCTGGGGGCGGCAGCCGGCGCAGGGCCAGTGATACCGGTCGGAAATCTGACGTTGGGGGAATCTGGTGTAGTCCGGCTTGAAGTGACGGACTCGACCAGCGGCCACCGAGCAACCAGCAACCCGATCCGGGTTGTCGCCGACCCGCCTGTCCACCGGCACTGGTGGGGCGATTTGCATGGGCAGAGCGGTGAGACGGTGGGCACGAACCCGTCGGCGGACTACTTCCACTTCGCGCGCTACCTGGCTTGCGCGGATTTCACCTGCCACCAGGGCAACGACTTTCAGATCACGGACGACTTCTGGGCGAGGCTGCGGCGCGAGGTGGAGGCGATTCACGCCGACGACGACTTCGTGTGCTTCCACGGCTACGAGTGGTCAGGTAACACCGAGGTCGGCGGCGACCGGAACGTGATCTTTCGGGGCATTCCCGAGGCCGGCGACATCGCGCGCTCCGGTCATTGGCTGATCGAAGACCGCCGGCCGCTCGATCCCGAGCGTGACGCTCTGAACGTGGAAGACCTGTACGCGCGCTTTCGCGGACGCGACGACGTGATGCTGCTGCCGCATGTCGGCGGACGGCGCGCGGAGTTGCGCTGGATCGATCCTGACCTGGAGCCGGTGGTCGAAGTGCATTCCGCCCACGGCACGTCCGAGTGGTTCCTGCAGCAGGCGCTGGCGACGGGGGCGCACGTGGGGTTTGTGGCGGGCAGCGACGACCACATGGGGCGGCCGGGCGCAACGCTGGCTAACTCGAACGAGATGCCGGTGCCCGGCGGCCTGGCCTGCATTCGCGCCGCAGAGCTCACGCGCGAGGGTCTCTGGAACGGGCTGCACTCCCGTTACTGTCACGGAACTACGAGCGCGCGAATTCTGGTGGACGCCGAGATTGCGGGCGCGCGCATGGGCGCCGAAGCCGTCGGACAAGGCGGTGTTCCGGTGGCGGTTGAGGTCAACGGCACCGCGCCGATCATCGAGATCGCCGTCTACCGAGACGGCCAGCCGGTCCACCGCTGGACCCCGGCTGGCGACCCGGCGCATGTCCTGGTGGCCTGGACGGGCAATCTGCGGATCGCGCGCGGCCGCAAGCAAACGTGGGACGGTGAACTGACGGTATACGGGGCGCGCATCGCCGGAGCTTCGCCGTTCGCGTTCGACCACTCCGAAGAGGGTCTGACCGGACACGACGGACAGCGCGTGACCTGGACCAGCGAGGTGGCCGGCGACTACGACGGGGTGCGGCTGGAGCTGGCCGACGCGGCGGGGCCCGTGATCGAGTTCGCCTCAGAGCCGCTGACGGTCACGCAGGCGCTGGCCGGAATCGAGGACGGTCCGATCTTTGTCGAAGCCACAGGCCTGGGCGCCCACCTACGTCTACAGGCGGTGGCGCCGGATGGTGGTCCACTGGACACGCTGGTGACCTGGACCGACCCCGCGCCGCTGGATGGCGTTCACGCCTATCACGTACGGGTGCTGCAACTCGACGGTCACATGGCCTGGACCAGCCCGACCTACGTCGAAACGCCGGCGACTGACCGAACGCCCTAGACGGGCGAAGGCAATCTTTGTGAGCGAGGGCCAGAGCCTGCCGTTGGGGTTGACGGGTTCAACGTCGCTCCCTAGCCTCGGTGCCGCTCGGGCTGACCGGATAGACCGGCGAGGGTGATCGATGGCGGCGGCGCAGGACACGCATCAGGCTTCCCAAGACACCGAGTTATTCGCCCCTCCGGCGGACTTCGCCACGGACGCGCACGTCCGGTCGTTCGAGGCGTACCAGGAGCTTCACCGGCACAGCCTTGACGACCCCGAGGGGTTCTGGCGCGAGGTGACCGACGGCTTCACGTGGTTCAAGCCGTGGACACAGCTGCAGGAAGGCTCCCCGCCGTTCGTTCAATGGTTTGTGGACGGCGAGACCAATATCTCCGTCAACTGCCTCGACCGCCACGTCGAGGCCGGCCGCGGCGATCGGGTCGCCTACTACTGGGAAGGTGAGCCGGGCGATACGCGCACCGTCACGTACGCCGACCTGCTGACCGACGTGCAGCGGTTTGCGAACGCACTGAAGGCCCAGGGCCTTGAAGCCGGCGACCGCGTGGTGCTGTACATGCCGATGGTTCCGGAACTGCCCGTGGCCATGCTGGCCTGCGCACGTCTGGGCGTGGTGCACAGCGTGGTCTTCGGCGGGTTCAGCGCGGACGCCATTCGCGACCGGGTCAACGACGCGGGCGCCCGGCTGATCGTGACCGCCGATGGCGGCTGGCGGCGCGGGCGTGTGATTCCGCTCAAGGCCAACGTAGATGCCGCGGTGGCCGACGACGCCTGCCCCACGGTGGAGCGCGTGATCGTGCTCAAGCGCTGTGGCAACGACATTGGCTGGGACGACGCTCGCGACCTGTGGTGGGACGACGCGATCGACGGGCAGTCCGACGTGTGTCCGCCCGCGCAGCTGCCAGCGGAACACCCGCTCTACATCCTGTACACCAGCGGCACCACCGGAAAGCCCAAGGGCGTGGTGCACGCCACGGCCGGCTACATGGTCTACACGGCCTACACGGCCCGGCTGATCTTTGATCTCAAGGACGAGGACATCTACTGGTGCACGGCCGACATCGGCTGGGTAACGGGGCACAGCTACATCGTCTACGGAATCCTGGCCAACGGGGTGACCGGCGTGATGTACGAAGGCGCGCCCAACCATCCGGCCGAGGACCGCTTCTGGGAGATCGTGGCGAAGTACCAGGTCACGGTGTTCTACACGGCGCCCACGGCCATCCGGACGTTTGTGCGCTGGGGCGACCACCATCCCGAAGGGCACGACCTGTCGAGCCTGCGTCTGCTGGGCACCGTGGGCGAGCCGATCAATCCGGACGCCTGGCTCTGGTATCACCGGGTGATCGGGCAAGGACGCTGCCCCATCGTGGACACCTGGTGGCAGACTGAAACTGGCGGGATCCTGATCGCCCCGCTGCCCGGCGCCACGGTTCTGAAGCCCGGATCGGCCACGCTGCCCTTCCCCGGCGTGGAGCCGGCCGTGGTGGGCGAGGACGGTGAGCCGGTGCCCGACGGCCAGCGCGGACTGCTGATCATCAAGCGCGCCTGGCCCTCGATTCTTCGCGGCATCTACAAGGAAGGCTGGGGTCAGCCCGGACATCCCGGCGAGTTCGGGGACCGAGAGCGGCTTGTCGAAACCTATTGGGAGAAGTTCCCCGGCCGGTATCTGACGGGCGACGGCGCCGTGCGCGATGCGGACGGGTACTACTGGGTGATCGGTCGTGTGGATGACACCCTGAGCGTGGCCGGTCACCGTATCGGCACGGCCGAGGTCGAGAGCGCACTGGTGAGCCATCCGTCCGTGGCCGAGTCCGCCGTGGTGGGCGCGCCAGATCCCATCACCGGCGAGTTCATCGCGGCCTTCGTCACGCTGCGCGCCGAGATTGACGGCAGCGACGAACTGCAAGCTGAACTGATCGCGCACGTCGGCAAGGTCCTGGGTCGCTTTGCTTGCCCCAAGCAGTTGCGGTTCACTGACGCCCTGCCGAAAACGCGCAGTGGCAAGATCATGCGGCGCCTGCTGCGGGACATTGCGGCGGGCCGCGAAGTAGTGGGCGACACGACGACCCTGGAGGACTTGTCGGTGCTGGCCGCGCTGCGGGGCGACGAGGAATAGCCAGCCACGGGCTGTCTGTCAGGTCGGACGGTGAGGATTCGCGGCAAGGGAACTTTGTGAATACAATCACAACCGACGGCGCGCGCGTGCGCCCGAGGAGACCGCGACCGCATGACCGGCCATAGCCCGAGCCGCCGCCTGCTGGGCGCGCTGGCCGTTTCGCTATTACTCGCAGGCGTCCTGGCTTCCTGTGGCGAGAGCCGGCCGATAGTTACCGTGAGCGCGGTTGTACCCCTTCCGCCGGTGGCGCAGATCACCGTGCCGCCGGGTAAGACGCCAGCGGCGCTGGTGGGGTCGCCCACGCCACGCGTGGCTGAAGCGATCGTGGCCGTCACGCCCGTTACAGCCGTGCCAACCGCCGTTGCGGCTGCCGAGCCAGCGGAAGCAGCGGAGACGACTGCTGCGCCGGCAGCCGTTGTGGCACTCACAGGCGCGGCGGAGGTCGGTCGCCAGCAGTTCACCGCATTTGGCTGTATCGCCTGCCATGGCGCGGACCTCAGCGGCGGCATTGGTCCCCAGCTTTCGGGTCGGACGGCGGATGACCTGACTGAGGACCGCATCCGCGAGCAGGCCAAGCAGGGCGGTAACGGCATGCCGGCATTCCCAAACATGACCGAGCAGGAGCTGCAGAACTTCATCGCGTTTATTCGCAGCCAGGCATAGGTGACGGCGGTTCGACGACTGCCAGCGCCTAGCGCAGGCTCCGCACGCCGTGGCGATTGGGCGACGATTGTGGTCGCGTCTCATGGGAGGCCCAGTTGGCAAGCGTCCCGAGTAGTTGTGATTGGCCGACTCTCTTTCTGAGGCGTGCAGCGGTTAGCCTGATGCGAGCCGTTGCGAGCGGCCGCTATCTGGTGAGTGACGCGGCCCCTCTGTAAAGGCCAAAGTTTCTGGCCGAATCGCGGAACTGCGACGACTGGCGATAGGCAGTCTGACTCTGTTGCCTCGCCGTGCAAACTTGCGGTGACGCGACTTTGTGAATAAAAACACAATGTGCCGTCGAGAGGTTCTCGGGGCCATGACCGCATGACTGGCCGCAGACCGAATCGCCTCCTGTTCGGGGCGCTAGACGTCTTTTTGCTGCTAGGCGGGCTTCTGGCTTCTTGCGGGGAAGTCCGGCAGATTGCCGTCACAGGACCTGCCATTGCCATGCCGCCAGTAGCGCAGATCACCGTGCCGCCCGGTGAGACGCCGGTGTTGCCGGCGGTGTCGCCGACGCCGCGCGCGGCCACACCGATCGAAACGGTCGAGCGTCCGACCGTCACGCCGACGCCGACAATCACCGTCACGCCAGTGCCACCCAGCGTGACCCCAACACCGACACCTGAGCTAATCGGTGCAGCGGAGGAAGGTCGCCGACAGTTCATCGCCATGCAGTGCGGTATGTGTCATAAGGCTGACCTGAGCGGCAACATTGGTCCAAAGCTCTCCGGCCGGACACCGCAGAACCTGAGCGACGACCGAATACGCGAGCAGGTTGTGCGAGGCGGTGGTGCTATGCCGAAGTTTGAAGTGTCGCCGCAGGAACTGCAGAACTTCATCGCGTTCATTCGTAGTCAGGCGTAGCGCCAGGCACGTTTGCGCGCGGTGGTGAGAGGCGGTGGCTGGCCCAAGCGCGGTCGCGGCGTTGTGTGCCCGGCTTGCCCGGCGGTTCGCTCGCCTGCCTTTCAGTGCGGTCGTGGGCGGTGACGTAGTTTGCCGTCTAGGCTAGAAGGCCATCACTGCCCAGGTGGCTCAATCGGCAGAGCAGCGGTTTTGTAAACCGCAGGTTGTGGGTTCGAGTCCCACCCTGGGCTCCCTCCTCCGCTTGCGCGTGACGGCCGGTTTGGTGTTGGGCTAGGCGCCAACGGCGCGTGTGAGTGCATGACTGAATGGGGCGGGCGTGGTGGTTATGGCCGGTCGTGCCCTCGGCTAGAATCCGTCCGGCGCGACGGACGTCCGGCGCCACGTTGCCTGACTTGCGGACCCTGATGGGAGTGCGCTGAAGCCAACCATGCGCGTGCTGGTAACCGGCGCGGCCGGCTTTATGGGAAGCCATGCCGTGGACCGTCTGCTCGACCGCGGCCATGAGGTCACTGCCGCTGACAGCCTTATCGGCGGTTACGTGGAAAACGTGAACCCGGCTGCGGAGTTTGTGGAGTGCGACCTGGCTGATCGCGCGGCGGCGGCTGAGCTGGTTGAATCCGCTGCTCCTGAGGTCATCTTTCACTACGCGGCCGATGCCACTGAAGGGCGCAGCCAGTTCACGCCGCTGAGCTCGATGGACAACAACGTGGTGGCGTACCTGAACACGCTGGTTCCGGCCATCGCCCGCGGTTTGACCAAGGTGGTGCTCGTCAGTTCGATGAGCGTGTACGGCGCGCAGCAGCCCCCCTTCAACGAGACGATGCCGCGCCTGCCGGAGGACGTGTACGCCGCGATGAAGGCCTCGATGGAAGCCGCCACCGAGCACTTGGCGGCCGTGCACGGCTTCAACTATGCGGTGTTCCGACCCCATAACGTGTACGGCGAGCGCCAGAACCTGGCCGATCCGTATCGCAACGTGGTGGCGATTTTCATCAACGCCCTGCTGCGCGGTCGCACCATTCACATCTACGGTGACGGTGAGCAGCGCCGCGCGTATTCGTACATCGGCGACGTGAACCCGGCGATCGTCGACGGCGGTCTGAGTGCCTTGTCCAACGGTCGAATCTTCAACGTCGGCTCGGCCGAGGCGGTCACGATCAACCAGCTTGCTGATGTGGTGCGCGAGGTGTTCTTTGACGGCGGGCCCTGGCCGGGTGGTCTGGAACCCAAGTACTTGCCGGCCCGTCCGCTAGAGGTGAAGAACGCCTACTGCGCGCATGATGCGGCTGAGCAGATTCTGGGATTCCGTAACGTGACGTCTCTTCGGGCGGGAGTGGAGGCGATGGTGCGGTGGGCGCGCACGGTCGGTCCGCGGGAGCCGTCGTACCTGCCGAACAGTCTCGAGATTGGGCGCGAGCGGGCGCCGGCGACTTGGCGTGAGCAGTTGATCTGAGACGCGGCACGGTCGTTTAGCCGCGCGTTGTTGGCGGCCCCGTGACCCTAGGTGCAGGCCGCGCAGCCTGGCGTTGGACGCTAGGGCCCTGGTGGTCTAGGCGAGGGCTTGACTCCCAGTTCGCCCTCGTACGCGTCGTACGACACGTCGCCGGTGTCAGTGACCACGATCTTTGCCACCGGAATGAACGCGGCGAGTTGATAGCCGCTGCGCAGCCGAACGGCCAGCACCCACACGCCCGGCTCCAAGCCTCCGCCGGATGACGGGAGCTCGGTTGGACTCTGCCCAGCAGTCTGTAGGACGAGTGACACGGATTGCGGGTTGTACTCGTAGCGATGAGTGATCGACCCCGGGCGTGGGCTAGCCTGGCCGGCGAACCATTGCGCGGCAGGATCGGTTGGCCGAATGCGTGGCAGAGCCCACGGTGAGGCATCCGCCGGTACCACCAACCAGTCCTGACCGGTCCATCCCTCGCCGGACGTATCGGCAAGCACGGCGGTAAAGGTGAGGCGTCCGTCGGCTTCCTTGGCGTCTGACAGCCGGACCTTGAAGGGCTGCGGCGGGGGCTCACGGACCGGAGCAACGGTGCTGTCCGGGGAGTAGACGGCAATCTCCTGGTTCCAGAAGACCGGACGGCGTGCGGTTGGTTGGAACATCGACGGCGCGAGTTGCGCGGAGGTCACAACCAAGTCGGCGGTCTGGCTGCCGAGCGGTGTCGACGGAATGTCGGCCTGGAGATGCAGGGCGGCCCGGTCGGGGGATCCCAGCAGGCGGGCATGCGGTAGCACGGCTACCGCGCGGAAGGTATTCAGCGAGCCGCTGGCAGCCGAAAGATATACCGCAGAACCCGCCGGAACGGCCTGCCGAAGAGCCTCGTACGACTCCGATGCTGGCGGGACGTCGAGCTCAAGGAATGCCGGTTGCACCCGAAAGAGCGTGTGGGCACCGTCGCGAATCAGCGGTTTGAAAAACGTTGGGTTCGCCAACCAGCGCCTGGCTCGGTCAGGAAGGTCGGCGGTCCAATCTTCAGGTGCATGGACGTATGTGATGCCCAGCCGCCCGAGTGCGGCCGGTTCGAGCAAACGGATTGAGTCCAAGTATCCCGGACCCGTGTATGGGCGCGTGTGCAGGAAGTCTGCGAAGCCCGAGGCATTCGGCCGGCCCGTGGCGATGGTCAGGGCGTACGGCGTAGGGGACAGAACTCGCGCGTCAACATCGGTGTGGTGACGGATCCAGGCGGCGATCCGGTCGGACGGGAACTGTTCCAGTGGGTATCTCCCCATCCACCAGAAGAAATCGCCGAACTCGCGTACTCCTGGCTTCGCGTTAGCAATCTGCACGCCGTGGCCGACCGCCAGGCCAAGTTTGCGTACTGGCGCGGCGACGGTTGGCCAGGTCACGAGTACAAGAATCAAGGCGGCGGCTGCGTGTCGCCAGCGCGGACGCAGGTCGGCCAGCCGGACGCTCAGCGCAAGCAGAAGTGCCAACAGCGCGAAATTGCGTGCGTGCCCATCAAATCGCCCAATGTCGTGCGGGGCGACGTCGTATTTCAGAACGAGTGCGGCGAGCAAGAACGCTCCCGTGGCAGCCGCAAAGGCTAGGGCCAGTCGGTTTCGACGGTCAATCAGGACGGCGATTCCGGCTACGACCAAAGATCCGAGGCTCAGGAGGCCCAGTCCCGCGTCCAGCTGGGTCACCGAACTCGCCGCACCACGGCCCCGTGGATCCAGTGGCCATCCAATCGTCAGTTCGCCGGATCCAGAGCTTCCGGATAGGACGCCCGTAAAGACGCCTCCGCTCGCGAGCAGAAGGGCCACAGCAATCAGTGGTCCCGCGGCCACGCGGAGGACGGCAGCGGGGATCCGCGATCGCTTGGGCTGAGCGCGGAACAGCTCCCAGGCTCCAATCGCGCCCCAGAGCCCCAGCACAATTGGGGCCACCGTTTCATCGAGCAGGCCAAGGAAACCCACCAGGGCGGCGAGTGTGAGCGTCGCCGGCCATGGCCTATGGGCTCCGGCCATGATTCGCTCAAGTGCAACAAACGCGAGCCCATAGGAGAAGGCAAACGCCGGCTTCCAGATGTTTGGTGGAACGCCGTGCTGCTCCGAAGACCAGGGTAATTCCACGGCAGGCCAGTACACATCGGCGAGTGCCGCGCGTACGCCGGCTACCGGGACGCCTACCGGGATGGGCATCTGAATTAGCGTGGGCTGCTCGCCGAACACTAGCGTCCAGGCGCCTGGAGTCAGCAGAAGCGGCGCGAGGGCCAAAGTGCCGGCCCAGGAGCCGCGTCGCATAAGGAGTGCGGCCGTGAGCAGTATCAACGCGGTCCAGGCGTAGGCACCGAGCAGTTCCGTCGTGAATGCCAGGTCGGGACCGGTCGGAGGGGTCAAAAGCGCGACGATCAGATCGATTCCGTGGTGATAGGCCAGATCCAGGTCGGGGTTCCAGCCAAGGGTTGGCGGCCAGCCGCCGGCCCGGATCGTGGCGGGAATCATGGTGTGCAGGACGTGGTCCGGAATGATGAGCAGTTGGCGGCTGGCCAGTGCAACCCAGAAGATGGCGGCGCCTGCGAGGCTGAAGCCAGCGAGCGAGCGTGGCGGAATGGGGAGGTTAGGTCGTCCGCGCCAGGCCAGGCCGGCTCCGAGGGCCAGGATGACGATCCAGCCAGCGAGGGCACCGGCTAGTCCTGGGAGCACGTGGAGGACGAAGTTGACGATGAGGCCCCAGAGGGCTGGGCCGATGACTAGGCCCTGGGCGAGGGCCAGGCGGTGGTCGCTTTGGCGGAGCGCGGTGCGCGCGACGATGTAGCCGACGGCAGCCAGCGTCAGCAGTTCGGCGGTTAGCAGCAGGAGGCCGGGCAGAACCTCTGGGTCAACCGTCATTCAGAGTTCGCCACGCTGCAATTGCCCCGCTATTCCCTTTCGCTGCTTTTGACTCCCGACGCTATGGGGCTTCATCCCACGTGCGCAACGGAGCAGCGAGTGGGCCACGGTAGACGCGATAGGTCACTTCGCCGCTCGGGGAGACCCCAATACTCATGACAGGGATTAACGCAGCCTCCCGGTACTGCCACTGAAGGCGCACCGCAAGCGTGTACGATCCTGGATCCAGCCTGGGTCCAGAGGCCCGGACTCGTTCGAACGATTCACCGTCCGCCACTGCAAGTGTGCCTGCACGCGCGTCATATTCGTAGATGTGGGTCAGCTTCTCCAAGCCTGGAGTCATCTGGCCGGCAAACCAGGAAGTTGCCTCGTGGCTTGTGCGATTCGGTGCTGTCTCTCGGGGGATGGCCCACGGAGACGCGTCAGCTGGCAGGACTAACCAGTCCTGCCCTGTCCAGTGCTTTCGAGCACGGTTGGCGAATTCGGCGCCAAATGTGATACGCCCCTCAGTGACGTTCAAGTCGTCAACCTGCACCGTGAACTGCTGCGACGGCGGAGGCATTACGGGATCAATCGCTCGGCCCGGTGCATAGACGGCCAGACTCTTGTTCCACCAGATCGGCCGGCGTGCGCTCGGAGGAAAGGCGGATGGGGCACGATGCAGCGGTGTGACTACCAAGTCAGGAACGCGATCGCCGAGCTGATCCATTTTTATCTCAAGTCTGGTGTGCCAATTCGGACGCAGCTGCCTGCCCAGGAGGCGGGCGTGCGCGAGCACGGCGGCAACGCGTATGGCATCCGAAGGATTGAGGGCCGCAGAGAAATACACCGTTGAGGCGGTCGGGACGGCGCGCCGAAGCGCCTCAAAGGACTCCGGTTGAGGCGTCGATGTGAGATCGTAGAAGGTGGGGAGTATTTGGTACAGAGCCTCAGAATCGTCGGAGGTCAGCAATTTGAATAGGTCAGGATTGCTTAACTGGCGCCGCGCTCGGTCCGGGAGACTCGCAACCCATGCATCCGGTGCGTGGACGTAGCCAATCCCAAGTTGCCGAAGGGCCAAGCGTTCAAGGAAGCGGATCGCGTCATGGTACTTTGGGCCGTGATCAGGATGGAACTGAACTTCTCCTAGGAAGCCGGCGGCATTGGCACGGCCAGTCACAATTGACATCTGGCTCGGATATGGCGACAGAATTCGGGCGTCGAGCGGGGTCTGCTCTCGGGCGTAGGCGGCAACCTCTGACGACACCAGAGTGGGCATCACATAGCGTGAGCCTTGGAAAGACGGTGAGCGAGCCGAGGCACGAGGCGCTATCAGCCGGGCGTTGGAAAGCTTGGGCCCTTGAGAAACCGCCACTCTGATGTTCTGCGCCGGCCCGATTGCCGTAGGCCAGGTAAGTGTGGCGACGATTAGCGCACCCACCGCGTAGCGCCAACGTGGCGACAAATCCGGCAGGCGGGCGCCCAGGCCTACGAGCAGCGCCGCCAGTGCGAAGTTCCGCGCGTGGCCGTCCAGACGCGCAACTTCGATGCTTGAAAACTCATAGCGCAGCGTAAAGGCAGCCAGTAACAAAAGGAAGCTGGCTATGGCCAGAACAAAGACCAGTCTGTAGCGCCACCCCAACGCTATAGTCGTGGCGGCCACGGGAACCGTGCCCACCGCGAGCACGCCGACTCCTCCCGGCTGAATCTCGAGGTCGGCGATTGGGCGCCTACTACCGGGGTCGGGTATCCATGCCAGCGATACACCGGAGTGGGATGTGCCGGTGAGGATGCTCGTAATGACACCACCCCCAACAACCAGCAATACTGTGGCAAGCCCAGGGCCCGCGAGAGTGCCCAGTAGTCGCTTCCACTGCAGGGGATCGCCGGAACGGTTGTCCCATCGTGTCGGGCGAAAGAAGCCGAAGTGTCGGCCTCGTAGTAAACGATAGGCTTCCAAAACCGTCCACAGTCCAAGCACGATGGCTGCGAGGACTTCGTCCACAAGCCCGAGAAACCCCACTACTGACGCGAGGGTTAGGTGTCCGGCAGGGCGGAGACCGCGGTGGGCCGACGCGCGCTCCAGCACCACCAAGGCCAGCGCGTACGTCAGCACGAAATTAGGTTTCCAGATGTTTGGTGGGGACGCGTCCACGGCTGTCGTCCAGGACGTGGGCGCGGAGGGCCAGTAAATGTCTGCCAGTGAGGCGCGCAGGCCAGCTTCCGGGATTCCCGCCGGTATGAGAATCTCGACGATTCCGGGCGGCGCCGTGTAGTGCAACGGAGTCCATAACCCGAAGGACAGAAGCAGAGGGCACGTGCTCACAGCGGCTATCCACGAACCGAACCGAAGGACCGTGGCAGACAGAACAATCGCGAAGCTTGTCCAGATATACGCGTCAATGACTTCAGTCGTGAACGCAGGATCAGGTCCAAAAGGCGGGGCAAGTAGAGCCACTAGCAGGTTCACGCCGTAGTGATAGGGCGCTGGTACGCTTGGCTGCCAAGGAAACGTTGGCGGAAAGCTGCCCGCGCGAATGGAGGCGGCAAGACCCAGGTGCAGGTTGGCATCGACAATCGTCATCAATTGGCGGCTGGCCAAAACCGCCCAAAAGACCACCAGCGCAACCACGGCCAATCCGGCGACCGTGCGCGGCGGTATCCGTAGGACGTGGCCGTGGCGCCATGTGAGGCCGGCGCCCAGGGCTAAGACGATGATCCAGCCCGCCAAAGCTCCGGCTAGTCCCGGGAGTACGTGTAGGACGAAGTTGATGATCAGGCCCCACAGAGCAGGACCGATCACCAGCCCCTGCGCCAGCGCCAGACGGTGGTCGTTTTGGCGTAGGGCGACGCGCGCAACGACGTAGCCGACCGCCGCGAGAGCCAGGAGTTCCGCGGCCAGGAGCAGGAGGCCTGGGATGACCGCGGGATCGACCCTCATTGGACCCAAGAGCCTGGTGGGGTCTTGCGCCAGAGGCGTTGGGTGAATTCCATGACTACGCGGCTGTGTACTGCGAGGTCTTGGTAGCGCGATCCGGACATAGCGTGCCGCCGAGCGTGGCGATTCTCAGGCGTTCGACGCAGGCTTTGACGGACACGCGGCGTTCGCCCTGGAAGGCCGTTAACGACGTGCCGCCATTCTCCGAAGTCACGACCTCAACGACCGGGATGATCGCCGCCTGCAAGTATTCGAGCTGCAGCCGAACCACCAGGACATAGGCGCCCGGCGTCAGGCTGTCTCCGGATTCCGGGAGCGCACTAAAGCTCCCGTCGTCCCCCTGAACGGAAAGCTGGCCACGACCCGCGTCAAATCTGTACGTACGTCTTGAGGTACCGAGGTCCGGGGATATCTGGCCGCCAAACCACCGGGTGCCGACGAGCGTGTAGCCGTCGGACTCGAAATCTGCCGCCAAACCCCATCGGGAGTCCTCCAGGCGGACGAGCAGCCAATCCTGTCCCGTCCATTCCCCAGGCGCATTGTCGCTAAATGTTGTCGAAAACGTGATCTGGCCATCGGTGACTAGGGGATCGCCAACCCGAATACTGAAATGGTGTGCCGACTGTGGTGGCGGGTCGATGGCTGGGGCCACGTTTGGTCGCGTGGCGTAGGCGACCGCTGCGTAATTCCACCAGATCGGGGCGAACTCGTGGGAGCTGACGTCGAATGAGACGTCCCGCTCCACAACCACGATGTCAGGCAGGCGGCCGTTGAGGGTCTCGGTTGGGATTTCGCTTAGCGAATAGTGAACCTGCGGATCCAATTTGCCCAAAATTCTGGCGTGGGGCAGAACAGACGCAGCGCGAATCGCGGTCAGCGGGCTGGTCGGTGTGGGGACGTGCACCGTCGCGCCCTCTGGCACAGCCTGCCGAAGCGCTTCGTATGACTGCGGGGCGGGCGTGGGCACCAGACGAAGGAACGCCGGCTGGATCCGGTACAAGGCGTCCGCGCCATCGCGAACGAGAATTTCAAACAGATCGGGATTCCGCAGCCAGCCCCTGGCACGAACGGGCAGATTCTCGACCCAGGCGTCCGGGGCATGGACGTGGCCGAATCCGAGTCGACGTGCCGCCGCCGGTTCGAGGAAGCGAAGCGCGTCCTCGTACTCGGCACCCGTCAGTCCGAATAAGTGGATGAGTGTCGGGAAGCCCGACGCATTGGGTCGGCCAGTCGAGACCGTCATGCCGTGCGGATTGGGAGAGAAGACCCGAGCGTCAATCGCCGTCTGGTCGCGGATGTAGGCCGCGATGCGCTCGGAACGGAGCGGCTTGATGACGGCTCGCCCCATGACCCACTCGTCGAATTCACGCTCGTTCTGCTGAGAATTTGAGATTTGCGGTCCGCGGCTGAGCGCCAAGGCCATGCTGCGTGTTGGGTTCGCAATCGTCGGCCAGATGACGAGCACCGCGATGCCTGCGATGGCGGCATGGCGCCAGCGCGGCCGCAAGCCCGGCAGGCCGATGCTGAGTGCCACCAGCAACGCCAGCAGCGCGAAGTTGCGGGCGTGTCCGTCCATGCGGGTAACTTCGCCCGCGGGGTCGTATTGCAGCACTAACGCGGCAATGAGAAATGCGCCGCTTCCAGCCGCTAGCGCCACGACGAGGCGATTGCGGCGGGCGAGGAGCATGGCTGCCAGAGCGACAGGCAGCACGCCGAGGCCGAGGATGCCAACCCCGCCTGGCATTGCTTCGAGGGCGCCCAGGGGGCGACGGCTCCCGGCATTGGCGTGCCAACCCAGTGAAAGCTCCTTTCCTTCCACGCCGGTCAACGTGCTGGTAAGGACTCCACCCCCGAGGGCAAGCAGGAGCGTGGCCAGAAGAGGACCAGCCGACACCCGCAGCGCTGCCTGGCGGGTGGCGACGTGCGACGGCCGGTCGCGCACAAACCGCACGGATTCCAGGGCAACCCACAGGGCGAGTACGACGAGGGCTACCTCTTCGGCCATCAGACCCACGAAGCCGATCAGTAGTGCCAGCGGCCACGTGCTGCCACCGGTGCTGGTTCCCGCCGCGGCGACCCGTTCCAGCACGATGAATCCCAGCGCGTAACTCAGGACAAACGGGGGTTTCCAGATGTTCGGTGGCGATGCCTCGCCAGGCCACGTCCACGGCAATGAAACTGACGGCCAGTAGATGTCGCCCAGCGCGGCTCGGATTCCCGCTTCGGGAATCCCGGCAGGCACCGCGACCTTGAGGATGTGTGGCGCGTCGGCGTACCAGATCAGCGACCACGCACCAGCCGTCACCATGAGTGGCGCGACAATCAGGGCGCTGGCGCCCGCTCGCCGCATCAAGGCCGTCGCGACCACCAATACAAACCCTATCCAGACGTAGGCGCCCAGGACTTCGGTCGCAAAGGCGAGATCCGGGCCCACGGGTGGGGTCAGCAACGCGATTAGCAGGTCTGCGCCGTAGTGGTAGGGGAGGGGTTGGTCGGGAATCCACGACAGGACCGGCGGAAACTGGCCGGCTCTGATCGTGGAGGCGATCGCGAGGTGGATGTCCTCGTCCGGGATGCTCAGCAGCTGCCGACTGGCCAGCGCGACCCAGAAGATCGCGGCCCCGGCCAGCCCAAACCCCGCCAACGTGCGGGCTGGAACATGGAGGTCCTGGCGCGCTCGCCAGGCTAGGCCGGTACCCAGGGTCAATATGACAATCCAGCCCGCAAGTGCGCCGGCCAGTCCCGGCAGCAGATGCATTGCGAAGTTGACGATCAGGCCCCACAAGGCAGGGCCGATGACCATGCCCTGGGCCAGCGCCAATAGGTCGTCGGTCTGTCGGAGCGCCACCCGTGCGACGACGTAGCCGACGGCCGCAAGGGCCAGGAGCTCGAGCGCCAGGAGCAATAGACCCGGTACGACAGCGGGATCAACGGTCATTCAGAGGTCTCCCCAGTCCCGAATCCTGCTGGAAGGATTGACATTAGGAAGCAGAACGGCCTGCGCGCGTTAGGCTGCCAGCCAGCCGCCATCTACTGGGATGACGACGCCGGTGAGGTAGGCCGAGGCGTCGGAGGCGAGGTAGACGGCGGTGCCGGCCATGTCTGACGGGACACCGTGGCGGCCTTGGGGAATGCGGCTCATCAGCCAGTCACGGGTCTCGGGGTCTTCGAAGCGTGGGCGGGTGAGTTCGGTGAAGACGTAGCCAGGGGCGATGGCATTGACTGTGATCCCACTCTGGGCGAATTCCACGGCCAGCGCTTTGGTCAGTTGTGCAACGCCGCCCTTGGTTGCGCCGTAGACGGAGACCTGGGCGAAGCCTAGAAATGAGGTGAGGGAGGCGGTGTTGATGATCCGCCCGTAGCCACGCGGTTCCATGAGCCGGATGCCGTGCTGGCAGGCGAAGAAGAGGCTGCGCAGGTTCAGGTCCGCCACGTGGTCCCAGTCGGCCGGTGTGATGTCCAGCAGGGGCTTACGGAATCCGGTGCCCGCGTTGTTGAACAGGATGTCCAGCTGACCAAACTCGGCTGCAACGGAGCTAAACACACCCGTCAGCGCGTCCAGGTCGGCCAGGTCCGCCGGAAGGGCCAGCGCCTGGCGACCCAGCGCGCGCATCTCGTCGCAGACGCCGTCCAGCTGGTCGGACGACCGAGCCGAGACGGCCACGTCGGCGCCCGCGGCCGCCAGCCCCAACGCAATCGATCGCCCAATCCCGCGCCCGGCGCCTGTCACCAGGGCCACGCGACCGGTCAGGTCGAAGGGACTCTCGGATTGTGCGTCCGGCATTGTGGCGTCTCCGGCAGGCGATTCGCCGACATTATCAGGCAAGGGCGCAGGGCGTCCGCGCTGCGCTTCCCAACCACGGTGGCTGGCTCCGCTGCTCCGGCGGGTTTCGCGACATTCGCATGCTTCTCGCACAATGGTCCCCACGAAACTGCCGCTAGCCTGCGAGTTCCCGCATGTCCATGCTTGCTCCCGGAGACACAGCCCCCGACTTCACGCTGACCGCCACGGATGGCTCGCGAGTCACGCTCGGGGACCGGCGCGGTCAGCGGGTCCTCCTGTACTTCTACCCGCGCGACGATACGCCGGGCTGCACCATCGAGGCCTGCAGCTTCCGCGACAACCTGAGCGAGCTGAGCGCCCGCGGTGTGGATGTGTTTGGGGTCAGTGACGATGACGTTGCCTCGCACGAACGGTTCACGGCGAAGCACGAGTTGAACTTTCCGCTCCTGGCGGACGTCGATCACGCCGTGATCGAGGGCTATGGCGCCTGGGTCCAGAAGCATCGAGACGGCCGCACGTTCATGGGCACTGACCGGGTCAGCTATCTAATCGGACCGGATGGCGAGGTAGAACACGTGTGGCCGGCGGTTGACCCCTATGTGCATGTGGCTGACATAGTCGCGCTGCTGGACGCGGACGCCTAGCGCCCGTACGCGGGGTGGCCCCTGGGAAATCTCCGCTGCGCGGCGAACAGGGTACGATCAGCAGGATCCGGGTAGCGGCGTGGTCGCCGCGTTCCGGCCGCCGGCCCACATAGCTCAGTCGGTAGAGCGCGTTCTTGGTAAGAACGAGGTCTCCGGTTCAATTCCGGATGTGGGCTCCCAGAAAAGCTCCCTTGTTCAACCCACACCATTCTTTCTCGACGCGTCCGACCGCGGCCTGTTCTCTCCAGGCGCGCCTAACTCAGCCGGCTGGTCGCAACACATTCGATGTGGGCGGCGGGTAGTACGGCTGGCCTTCGCTGAGCGGGCCAAACGACCCGAAGCTCGCGAATGCGCCGTACGTGGGATAGCGCCAGTCACGCAGGTTGTCGCCAAGGAGGTACAGCTTCACCGGCTCGGCCGCGTCGGTGAGGTGATACTCAAGCACCGCGGCCTGGAAGTACTGTCGGATGACGCCTGGGTCGCCATTGGGCACGCGCAGCACGGCGCGCGGGTCGTCATACCGCGCCTCGGTCTTGGGTAGACCGAACGTCGACTCGCCGCCGAGGGTCGTGAAGAAGTCCAGGAAGCCGATGTAGGTGCCGTCCACGGCGTAGTTGGACACCTTGTGGCCCCACGGGCCCAGGGGGTCGCCCGGCTGATCGCTGCGCAGGTCCGGCTCGACGCCCAGGTCGGGAGCGCCGTCGCCGCCGCCGCCGATGGAGTCCCAGGCCAGGCGAATGTCGACCCGCCACGCGCCGTCACGTTCCGTACAGTCCAGCACGCCGCGCTGGAAGTACTGGGTCAGCGAGCCCGGCCGCTCCTGCACGACCTCGGAGATCGCGTGGCCCCAGCGAGCGACGCCGTAGGTGGCCTGGTAGAAGCTGAGGAAGCCGCAGGTCGCCTCCGATCCGTCGGCCAGCGTCAGGGTCAGGTCCGGGATGTTGTGCGCCAGGTGCACGTCGGGTGCGTTGAAGAGCACGCGGTCTACGCGCAGACCCAGAGTGGACGGCGCGCCAGGGGTGACGAACGGCGTGGTTGCGGTGGGCGGACCGGGCGGCGCCGTGATGGCCGCCCCGGTGATGCCGGGTGGTGTGATCCGCTCAGGCGTGTAGATCTGTCCTTTGGCCAGGGGGACGGACGGGCCGAAGACGCCAAAGGCCCGGTAGGTCTGGTTAGGGTACAGCCGGTCGCGGACATCGTCGCCCAGCAACCGCAGCTTGGCCGGCTGGGATGCGTCGCTGGGGTGGTATTCCAGCACGGCGGATTGGAAGTACTGGCGAATGACGCTGCGTGCGGCCCCCAGGATCCCCAGCTCGGCCCGTGGGTCTGTGTCGTAGCGGGCCTCGGTCTTGGGGAACCCGAAGGTTTCGACACCCCCCAGCGCGGTGTAGAAGTCGAGAAAGCCGATGACGGTGCCGTCGACGGCGGAGTTGGACACCCGGTGGCCCCAGGGGCCCACGACCTCGCCGGGCTGTGCACTGGTCAGGTGGGCCTCGACGCCCAGGTCCGGTGCGCCGGCCGCGGCGCCGCCCACGTAGTCCCAGGCCAGGCGTCGCGTGACGCTCCACTGGCCATCGCGTTCCGAGCAGTTCAGGGCCCCGCGCTGGAAGTACTGGGTGAGCACAGCGTCGCGCTCTTCAAAGACCTCGGACGTTGGGTGCCCCCAACGTGCCAGGCCGTGGCTGGACTCGAAGTAGGTCAGGAAGTTGCAGGTGCTCTCGGAGCCGTCCGGCAGCAGGAGCGTCAGGTCGGAAATGTTGTGGCCCATATGCACGTCCGGCTCGCTGTATTCGAACCGATCCACGCGAACCCGGAGCGTTGAGGGCCTGGCTGGCGTGGCCGGCAACGGTGTGTGTTCAACCGGTGGTGTGAGCGTGGGCGCAGCCTCTGGATCGGCCGTGACCAGCTCGGCAACGTAGATCTGCCCGACGTGCAGTGGCGGAACGGAGCCGAAGCTGACGAATGTCCTGTACAGCTCGTTGGGATAGCGGCGATCGCGCAGGTCGTCGCCGAGCAGCCGCAGCATCACCGTGGACAAGGTGTCCGGGTGGTCCTCCATGACCGCCGCCTGGAAGTACTGCCGGATGAAGCCCTGGGTGGCGACCTGGATGCCGAGCTGGCGCCGCGGATCGTTGTCGTAGCGGGCTTCGCTCTTCGGGTACCCAAACGCCGGCACCCCGCCCAGGGACGTAAAGAAGTCCAGGAAGCCGATGTAGGTGCCGTCGACCGCGTAGTTGGACACCGTGTGGCCCCACGGCCCCAGCAACTCGCCAGGCTGGTCGCTGAGCAGGTGCGGCTCCACGCCCAGGTCCTCGGAGCCGTCGATCCCGCCGCCGAAGTGGTCCCAGGCCAGCCGGCGCTCCATCAGCCACTCGCCCTCGCGGGCGTGGCAGTCCACCACGCCGCGCTGGTAGTACTGCGTGAGCGAGCCGGGCCGTTCTTCGAGCACTTCCGAGGTCGTGTGACCCCAGCGGGTCAGCCCGCCGGTGTTCTCGTAGTGCGTCAGGAAGTTGCACGACGTCTCGGAGCCATCCGGCAAGGTCACCAGCAGGTCCGGAATGTTGTGCGCCAGGTGCACGTCCGGCACGTTGAACTGATTGCGCACCACCCGCAACACCAGCGACGACGGGACCTTGGGTCGCACGCCCGTGGGCGGCTGGCCGGAGAGCTGGTCGGATTGCTGCGGATCCTGCGTCGTGGATGTCTCTTCCGACGCGGCCACCTCGACGCGTTCGGTGGTGACGATCTCGTCCGTCTGGTCGGAGTCTGCCGCGACGGTGAGGATGATGTGCGGCACGTGGTCGTCCTGCATGGGCCCAAACGTCCCGCTGACCGACACCGAGCCACCGGACGCCAGATCGCTCAGCGACTGGGCCGCCGTTTCAGCTGTCACGTCGCGCCAAGTCAGCCCGGTCAGCGCCTCGCTGCCGGAGTTGACGATGGTCACGGTGTACGTGAGCGTTTGGCCGACTTCGATTGGCGCTTCGGGCACCATGAGGGTCAAACCAAGCGGTCCCTGCGGAGTTCCAGGCGGAGTGCCGCGTGTCGATGATCCGGGCGTGGACCCTGGCGATCCTGATCCACCCGGTGTCGAGGGCCGCGACGTCCCCTGTCCTACTCGGTTCGTCACCTGCCAGTCAGTAATCGTCGCGACATCGTTGCCCGCCGGATCTTGAATCACACCCGAGTCGTCGCCATTCGTCGGATCGGTGTAGGTGAACTTGACGCTCTGTCCCGACGTCACCGCGGCGTCAAGGCCCAGAATCACCGCGCGTCCTCGGACTGTGACCGGCGAACTGGATGAGAGTTCCACAGAGTCGCCGTCCACCGTCACTGTGAAATCGCTGGATTGCGGCACGCTGTTGCTGTCCAAAACCTCGCTGAACGTGAGGATGATCTGGCCGCCATTGGTCGACGTCTCCGCGCGCACCAGGGTCGGGGCAGTTGAATCGGCGGCCGTGGAATTGTTCGTGACCGGCTCAGACAGACTGGCCGCGTCGTTGCCCGCCGCATCCTGAATGGCATTTCGGTCATTCACGCCTGCGGTCGGGTCGGTGTAGATGACCGTGACCGTCTGTTCCGAGGTGATCGCAGCGCCAAGCCCGAGCTCAGCGGTCGCCCCGCTCACGGTCACCGCGGAGACCCTTCGATGTTCGCCCTGCACCGTGACGGTGAAGTCGCTGCTGCCCGGCTTGTTCTGGCTATCCAGGTTCTCGTTGAACGTGAGGATGATCTTGGTCCCGTCGGTTGACGTTTCGGCGGTCTGGAATACCGGCGCATCCTCATCGGTGACGGAGGAGTCATTCGTAACTGTTTGGTTGGTCAGATCGGCGGCGTCGTTGCCGGCCCGGTCCTGGATCGCGTTGGCGTCGTTGTTTGCGCTTGGATCGGTGTAGGTCACTTTCACAGCGGCGCCAGATGGCACCGTGTTGGTCATATCCAGGGCGACGGATCGGCCTTCGACACGCACCGAGGAGATCTCCGAGGATTGACCAGCCACCGTCACCGAAAAGGCAGTCGTTGCTGGCCGGTTCGTTTCATCCAGCAGCTCGTTGTAGGTGAGAACGACGGAGCCGCCGTCAGTTGACATGACGGCCCGCACGAACGTCGGCGGCGTGGTGTCAGCGACCGTCGACGAGTTCGAAACATCACGCTCGATCAGGCTGGCCGCGTCGTTGCCCGCCCGGTCCTGAATCGCCTTCTGGTCGTCAAAGGCGAGCGTAGGATCGTTGTAGGTCACGGTGACCGTCTGGCCTGTATTAATCGTGTCGCGAAGCCGCAGTTCAACCGTCTTCCCGCTGACCGTCACCGCTGAGATTTCGCGGGCCTCGCCGTAAACCGAGACCTGGAAATTGGCGGTAATCGGCGGATTCTGTCTGTCCAGGACTTCGTCATAGGTCAAAATGATCTTGGTTCCGTCGGTCGAGGTTTCCGCGGTCTGAAACACTGGCGCCACGTTGTCGCGCACCGTGGACGAACTCGTGACGACGTGGTCGGTCAGGCTGGCCGCGTCATTGCCGGCGACGTCTTGAATCGCATAGGTGTCATTGCCGCTGGTCGGATCGGTGTAGCTCACCTTGACCGTCTGCAACTCTCGCACCTCGCTAGCCAGGTACAGGACGACCGTGAGGCCGCTGTACTCCACGTACAAGGGCTCGGCAGTCACGTCGTCCACGTCAACCGAAAAGTCGCTGGTGGCTGGCCCGGCTAGCTCGTCCAGTACCTCGTCATAGACCAGCGTGATGCTGAGGCCATCGCTGGACATTGCCGACCGCTCAAATCTGGGCGGGCGCGTGTCGGGAGCTGGGACGGAGTTCTGGACCGACTGGTCTTCGAGCGTGGCCGCGTCGTTGCCCGAGCGGTCCTGAATCGCGTCGTCGTCATCGCCCGTGGTGGGATCGAAGTAGCTGACCACCACTGCCTGGCGCTGGGTGACCGCGCTGGACACTTCAAGCGTGACCTGCCGGTCGCTGACACCCACGAAATAGATCTCGCGAACTTCGCCCTCGACCAAGACCTTGAAGTTCGAGTGATCCGGCTTGTCCTGACTATCCAGCACCTCGCTGTAGGTAAGGATGATCTTGTTGGCCTCGCTCGAAATCGCCGCGCTCTGAAACGTCGGCGCAACATCGTCGACGACGGTGGAGTCATTGGTGACCCGCGTCTCTGACAGGTCGTCCGCGTCGTTGCCGGCGCGGTCCTGTATGGCCTTCGCGTCGTTGCCCGACGTTGGATCCCCATAGCCGACGGTGAGGGTCTGGTGCTCCGTCACCGGCGTGGCCAGGGCCAACCGCACCTTCCGAACTTTCACGGTCACCGTCGAGACCGTAATCGCCTGGCCGTCTACCTTGACCGTGAAGTCCGTGGTCGTGGGTCCGTTCGAGCTGTCCAATGCTTCGTCATAGGTAAGGACGATGCTCAGTCCGTCGCGCGAATGCTCGGCGTCTTCGAACGTTGGCGAGACATCGTCATTCGACGGTGGACTCGTGCCCGGCTGTCCCCTGGGGCATGAGCTCTCGGTCGAATGCCGAAAGAGCCAGAGGTTGCTGAATTCGGCAAGTTGGGTTTCGGTCGGGGCATTTAGGCTATTTCCGTGCAGCAGCAACATCTGCAGCTTCTCCATTCCGCCCAACTCAGTGGGAATGTTGCCGGTCAGAATGTTGCACGAAAGATTGATGGAGGTCGCCTTCATCAGATTGGCAAGCTGGGTCGGGATCCCCAGGCTCAACCCGTTGTCGCTGAGGTTCAGGCTTATGAGGTTGCCAAGGCCGCTCAGCTCGAATGGAATAGCGCCGCTTAACTCGTTCCGCTCTAGATTCAAATACTTGAGCGCCGCAAGATCGCCCAGATCTGTTGGGATGGAGCCGCTCAGCCGGTTGGTGTAAAGGTTCAGAATCTGGAGTTCCGTGAGAGCACCCAGAGGCGGGATGGAACCGCTCAGTTGATTCTCTTGGAGATGCAGCGCTCGCAACTTGCTCAAACGGCCGAAGCCGGCCGGAATGCTGCCGGTTAACTGATTGGCCGAAAGATCGAGGAAGGAGAGTTTGGATAGGTTGCCGAGTTGCGAGGGAATCGATCCGCTCAGGTTGTTTCCCCGAGCACTCAACCCGTTCAACTCTAAGAGATTGCCAAGTGCCGCGGGAATGCTCCCGCTGAAATCGTTATGGTCGAGGTCGAGAACGTTCAGACTGCTGAGGTTGCCCAATGCGGAGGGGATGGATCCCGACAGTCTGTTGTCGCTGAGGTCCAGGCCAGCGAGGTTCGTCAAGTTCCCCAGGCTAGCGGGGATCGGGTTTGAAACGGTGGTCGGAGCGGGGTCGCCCAGCGTGGGATGGGTTTGCAGGCCGAGAAAGTTTCCATCCAGCGCCAAGTAGCCCAGCGAACTCAAGCTTCCGAAGTCGCTGGGGATTCGGCCGCTCAACTGGTTGATGGCCAGGCTCAGGGACGTCAGGTTGCTCAGACCGCCCAGCCCGGTGGGAATGCTCCCGGTGAGCGAGTTCTGGTCAAGACGCAACTCCTCCAGGTTCGACAGGTTGCCCAGTTCCGTGGGAATCGAGCCGGTCAGCCCGCTGCGCCACAGTCGCAAGAACCGCAGATTGGGGAGGCTTCCCAGTCCGGCGGGAACCGTGCCGTTCAGGGAGGTGTTGTGAACTTCAAGCGTTGTGACGCCGTCTTCTTCGGAGCTGACTATCCCTTGCCACTGATCCATTTCAAGGGATTCCAACCAGTTCAGCACGTCGTTGGGGTCCAGGTCGTCCTTCAGATCGATCAGCGTGTGGCAGTCCCGGATCAGTGCGGCGCTGGATTGCGAGGCACAGTGGCTGCTGGCGGCGGTCGGGGGCCCGACGCTCCAAAGGGCGGTCAGCACAGCCAGTCCGGAGATGGTCAGCGCCAGGATGATCCGGCGCGGGGAATCGGCGCTGGGGAGGCGTGGACTCGCGTCTGTTCTCATCGGACGCGACTAGAGGCGGAATCAGTCGTGGGACTTAAGACGCGCGCTAGACACCGTTGTACCGTATGGAATCTCGACAAGCACGGCCTCCCCAGGCTTGTCTCAAGACCAGGACGCTCAAGTCCTTGGCCTCTAGGGCGATAATGCAACAAGAGTCTGCGACTGTGGTCAGCCAGCGGGAAATGGTCAGTTTTGCCTTCGGCTGACTAGGCTAGAAGATCACAGGGCTAACATGAACTCGCCACGCTTGTTCCTCCCGTTCATCTCCTAACACGAGCGACCGTATCTTCATTTCCCAAAACCGGTCTTGTCAAGTGTCGGAGGCGATGATATACCTAGCGGCTGGCTGCGAGTAGCGTCCTTGTAAGTCACAGCTACACTTCGGTACTCCCAGCGGCAAGCGCGCTGACCTTCAACTTTCCCGTCGGGGCAGCGCAAACCACGCTCGCGGTGTCGATGCTACCCTTTTGGATGGATCGCACCGCGAGCGTTTGGTATTCCCAGCATGTACATATTATACATAGCAGACGAAGCGATATATCGAGAAAAAGGGGGATTACGACACAGCAATATGGTCACAGGAAAGAGTCAATAGAGATCGCCCTGAAGTATCACTTTGCCTATCCAAATGATCACTCTGTATCATCTTGATTGGTATAAAGTGATACCATTGAAAGTGATTAGCTGCTGTATATTGTCACTGGGAGATCGCGCTGCATCGGGCGGCGCAGGACGAGAGCAACGAGGTGGCCTGTGATGGCGCAGCTGCGCAGGCGATTTGTGACTGTGGGCTTGGACGTCCTGCAGGCTGGTATTGGAGCCACTCGGAAGGCAGTCATTCCGGGCACGCTGTCCGACCCCGACGTTGTCTTGTATGCCACCTGGATCTCTGTCTGGGGCCGCTGGTTCATCTGGGCTGTGGCCCTGTGTCTCATCCTCTATCGACCTCACTTTTGGTATCCCCAGGCCGCCGAGTACCTGGTGATTCCCGTTCTACTAGGTCTGGTCAACGGCCTGCTCCACTGGCGGCTTCTCGCGCACAGTCCCGTTTCATGGCGGTGGCTGCTCGTCCTGGGCGCCATGGACATTTCGCTCACGACGTTCGGCATCGTCGTCGGCGGGGGATTCCCGAGCTTCATCTTTCTGGCGTACTTCCCGGCCCTTGCCATTCTGGCCGTGGTCTTCTCATCGTTCTGGCTGATTTTGGCTTGGACGACGACCGTGGCGATCGTTTACGTGGTCGCGTGCCTCCAGGCGGGAGCCGGTCTGGACATCGACGCGGGCAAGGAAAAAGTGCTGGTGGCGAGACTAGCGGCCATGTACGTCTTGGTGCTCGGTGTGAGCTTCATCACCCGATTCGAGCGTCTCCGGTGGCAGGCGGCCGTTTCAAGGGAGCGGCAATTGCGGCGGGAACGCATCGAGCTCTCGCAGACGATTCACAATACGATCGCGCAGACGGCCTACATGATCGGCCTGGGAATTCACAGAGCCAGGGCGCTGGCCGGTGAATCCAACTCGGATCTGGTGGCCACGCTGGATGCCACCGCTACGCTGTCAAAGTCCGCCATGTGGGAGATGCGGGGGCCCATCGACGCGGGCGACATCTTGGAAGGCCGAGAGTTGGGACACGTCCTGTGGTCGCACTGTGCCACGTTCGAGAAAATCACCGGGATCCCTACCTCGATGTCACAGCGCGGAACTGAGCCCTCGCTTGCCACGCAAACCCGGTCTCGTCTCTTCGCCATCGCGCATAACGCGCTGACCAATGCCTTCCTGCATGCCCGAGCCGGCAAGGTAGACGTGGGGCTGGACTTCGAGCCCGATCAGGTCAGGCTGTCCGTGTCCGACGACGGAGTGGGTCTTCCGGCCGACTACTCGGAACAAGGTCGCGGTTTCAAAGGCATGCGAGCCGACGCTGCGGCGATAGGCGGATCGCTGATCGTCGACGGCGGCGACGGAAACCGGGGATTGACCATTACGTGCGTGGTTCCCCGCAAAGCGGCTGATTGAGGAGGCTGCCATGGCTTCAGCCGGCTCGATACGAGTGATGGTGGTAGACGATCATCCGATCATGCGCAACGGTCTGCGGGATGTTCTGGAAGCGTCCGACCGCGTGGACGTGGTCGGGCAAGCTGGAGATGGAGAGGAAGCCGTAAGGACCGTCCAGCAGCTAAGGCCTGAAGTCATCGTCATGGATGTCCTGATGCCGCGTAAGGACGGCATTGATGCCTGCCGCGAGATCATGGAGTTGCTACCCACTACGCGGGTCCTGATGCTGACGGCTTCAAGCTCCATGGATGCCGTAATCGAGGCAGTCGCTGCCGGGGCCACGGGCTACCTTCCGAAGTACTCACAACCGGACGAACTGGTGGAAACAGTCGTGGAGGTGGCCGAAGGCCGACTGCGGATACCGGAGCAGGCCGTGCAGCAGGTCTTCGCCATGGTCCGCGGGTCGCACCAGCTCGCCGCCCGGCAGGCCGTGGGCCAGCTAACCGCTGTGGAGCAACAGACCCTCACACTCTTCGCAAGCGGCAGACCGTATGCCCAAATCGCCAAGGCGAGGGGCAAGAGCACCGTGACCGTCCGTAACACCCTCTACCGCGTGCAGGACAAGCTGGGAATTCACACCAAGCAGGAACTCGTCATCTGGGCGGTACGGAACGGGTTGCTGGATGACGTCGTGGTTGGAAACGACATCCAACCGGCGCTCGAGAAATAGGTCGGGACGCCTCGTCATGCGTCGAGTCTGGTGCGGAGTGCCTGCCCCTCCGGCCTTCGCGCCAAGCCGCGGTCGGTATCGCCTTCAGCAGACTTTCGGAGCTCAAGCGCCGGATCGCGATAGCCGCAGGCCTTGCCCATCTCGCCGGGCCACTCCCACGACTCCACAGGCAAGTCGAGCAGAGAGCGATTTGGTATTGCCGACGACTCGGCCTCCGAACGCACAAGAAACCATGCTGCCGCAACGTATCCGTGAGCGCTTGTTGGCGTAGAGATCGGTCCCCGAAGCGCCGGGGCCATGGCCGGCCGCCAGTTCACCTGCCCCGTACCCGATGGAATCCGAGTCCAGGTCGGCGCTGAGGCCCCGCCGTGCGGGCGCGGCGTATCCGATGTGTCGGCCATCCGTGATATCAGGTGCCACGGACGGCGAGCCGCACCAGGCTTCATGAGGAAGACACACCCGGAGTCGCTTCGACCTGTGAGCCTGTGATACTGGCCCCTATTGAGGACCACCCGACCGTTAGGGATGCGCTATCGCGACAGCGAAGCAGCATGATTGAGAAATACGACCACATTGTCGTCGGCGCAGGATCGGCAGGTTCGGTCTTGGCGGCCCGTCTATCGGAAGACCGTCATCGGTCGGTTCTGCTTCTTGAGGCCGGAGGGGACTATCCCGCGTTGGAGCAGATGCCCGATTCGGTGAAGTACGCCTACGGGACCGGGAAAGCAATCTGGGATAGCGGACACATTTGGAATTTTCGCGCCAGAGCCACGGACCAGGCCCAAATAGATGTCCCTCGTGGAAAGGTCACGGGCGGCTCGAGCGCTATCAATGACGCTCAGTTTCTTCGTGGAATGCCGGAGGACTTCGACCGATGGGCGGAGTGGGGGAACTCCGAATGGCGGTACGAGAAGCTGCTCCCCTACCTGCGAAAGTTGGAAGCGGACCAGGATTTCGCAGATGAAAGTCACGGTACGGATGGCCCCATAAGCTGCCGCAGGTATCAGCCCGACGAATGGGGCCCCCAACAACGCGCCTTCTACCGGGCATGTCGAGACGCCGGGTTCCCCGATTGTCCGGACCACAATCAGCCTGACTCCACGGGTGTCGGGCCTCTTGCCTTCAACGTCTCGGGCCGCGTGCGTGTGAGTGCGGCTATGGGCTACCTCGACCCAGCGCGCGATCGAAGGGGTCTGACCATCAGACCCCATTGCCTTGTCGTCCGGATCATCTTCGAAGGCCGTCGAGCGGTAGGACTGCGGGTCATCAGCGGTCATGAGGAGATTTCAGTCTATGGCGAGGAGATCATCCTCTGTGCCGGCGCCATCGGGACGCCGCATATTCTGGCACTGTCGGGTATTGGGCCCGCGGACCAATTGCGGCAGTTGGACATACCCGTCGTACAGGATCTTCCCGGAGTCGGGCGGAATCTTCGCGATCACCCGGATGTGCCTATGGCCTGGAGGACGCATGAAGGGTTTCCACTAGACACCGACCAGGTCGCGACTGGCACCGTCACCCTGCGGTTTACGGCCTCGGGTTCGTCCTTCAAGAACGATTTGGTCATCTACATGGGCAACTATTCGGCGGCGAAGCCCATGCGGGGGGTGGATCATAGGAATCCGATAGGCATAGGCGTAAGCTTGTGCCTGTACTTGGCTTTCAGCCAGGGCGAGTTGCGCCTCCAATCCGGCGACCCCAGGCAACCTCCCTATCTCGACTTCAACCTGCTGGACGATCCCATCGATCGGTCGCGGCTACGTGAATGTGTCAGGGTGTGTGCCGACCTGTTTAAGCATGAGGCCTTCGATCAGATAGTCGAGGAGCGGCTCGCACCACCGGACGACGTCCTGTCCGACGATGATGCCCTGGATTCTTGGATGAAGCGGGAGGTGATCACCGCACACCACGTATCGAGCACTTGCAAAATGGGTCCTTCGAATGACCCGTTGGCGGTGGTGGACCAGTACGGGAGGGTCTACGGCCTCGACGGACTGCGCGTCGTCGACGCCTCGATCATGCCTGACACGGTGCGGGCGAATCTCAACCTCACGGTAATTGCCATGGCCGAACGCGCAGCCGACTTCATCAAATGACGTTAACCTCGCGAAAGTCACTGGTATGAATGTCATTTGGATAGTTTCCGACAGCTTTCGCAAGGATCACGTTGGAGCATATGGCAATCCCTACATACGCACACCCTCCCTGGATGCGTTGGCAGCCGCGTCGGTCAGGTTCGACGCTCACTATTCCGCCGGATTCCCGACCATGCCCTCACGGGCGGACCATCACACAGGGCGATGGACGATGTCCTTCATGGGTTGGGAGCCACTTCCCGCGGGCGTGACCACTCTTGCGGAGATACTAGCCAAACATGGCTTTCACACGTCGGCTTCAGTGGACACGCCATACTACCTCAGGGATGGAATGAACTTCGACCGAGGCTTCCAGACATTCTTCATGAACACCGGACAGGACACCCTATGGTCGTTGATCCCGGAGACCGGATATCACAATGAGGCATTGGATATCAGGGATAGGTGGCACTATGAATCGGACAGGAATGCGCCGAAGACATTTATGACTGCCATGCAGTGGCTGGAGCGCCACTACAAAGAGGATTTCTTTCTATATGTGGACACATGGGATCCCCACGAGCCCTGGGATGCACCAGCATACTACACAGAGATATACATGCCTGAGTACGATGGCGAGCTCGTACTCCCGATCTACGGCAACTGGCATGATATGCCAGGCTACACAGAGGCGCAGGTTCGTAAAGGGCACGCTACTTACTGCGGTGAGATCACGATGGTGGACACCTGGGTGGGCCATCTTCTGAGGTCTGTAGAGAATATGGGGATTGCGGACAAGACGGCTGTCATTTTCACCTCAGACCACGGCTTCTACTTCGGAGAGCATGGCGGCCTCTTCGGCAAGATGAGCTCAGACAAGCACCCGGATGGAACGCTCCGACCATATGACGAAATGGGTTCGCAGTGGAGCTACTCTCCGCTGTTCGAGGAGTTGGTACATTTGCCTCTCCTGATCCGTGCCCCTGGGGTGTCTCCCGGGGTACACAGCGGCTTGAGTTCCGCAATCGATGTGATGCCTACAGTGCTCGACCTGCTGGGTGTCGCCATCCCGGACTTCGTTCAGGGCCGCTCACTGGCGCCTGCCCTGGGCGACGCCACACGATCAGGACGCGACTACGTGGTCAGCAGCATCCCATTCGCCAATCCGGGCGACGCGGTCCAATCAGTAGACAACTTCCTCCGTGATCTCAAAGATCCTCCGGTGACAACCGTCACTGCCGGTCATTGGAGCCTGCTATACAGCCCTGACCCAGGAGTGTCTCAACTCTACAATCTGGCATCCGATCCCCAACAACTTGACAATGTGATCGAGAATCACTTGGACAAAGCACGGGAGATGCATCGGCTGCTGGTGGAGTTCATGCGCGAGAACGATGTACCCGAACGTCTGCTTCAGCCACGGTTGGAACTTCGAATGTAAGAGCGCGTCCAGCCAACATGAGGCAGCATTTGGTCGGCGGTATGCTCCATATCCTCCATTGATGGCCTTCGCCCGAGCGCGATGTGCTTTCGCGAGCCGCTACAGTGCAATGGCGCCTTTGACGCGGTGGGATGACATGCCGGTGCTAAGCGAACGCGACATGGCGTTCTGGGAAGAACACGGGTACGTGGTGCTGTCGGATGCGGTCCCGAAGCATCAGCTTGAGACGCTCGTCGACGTCATCTGGGACTTTCTGGAGATGGACCCGGACAGCCAAGACGATTGGTATAAGTGCGCCCCGTATGACCGTAGCGATCCCCAGACCCCGATTTCCGAGGCCGGCATGGTGTCGATGTACCAACACCAGGCCATGTGGGACAACCGGCAATACCCACGGGTGCATCAAGCCTTCACCCAGATAATTGCCAGCGAGAGGCTTTGGGTCTCGCTCGACCGGGTCAACATGAAGCCTCCCGCACGAACCGACCGGCCCGAGTGGGGCCATACGGGAATGATTCACTGGGACGTCGACACGTCACGCCCGACGATTCCCTTTATGGTGCAGGGGGTGCTGTATCTGACCGAGACGGCGGAGAATCAGGGCGGCTTCCAGTGTGTTCCAGGCTTCCACCGCGCCTTTGACGCATGGGTGAAGACACAGCCCGCCGACCGCGATCCCTGGTCCCCTGCCCTTGATGGGCTTGAGGTCAAGTCAATAGCCGGCAAAGCCGGCGACCTGATTATCTGGGACCGCATGCTGGCCCACGGAAACGGCCACAACACGTCCGACAAGCCGCGCCTGGCCCAGTACATCACCATGCAACCGGCGGAAGAAGACAACGAGAAGTTGCGGCAATTGCGCATTGAGTCCTGGCGCGAGCGTCGGCCGGCAAAGTCGTCAGGCCGTGGGGCCGGTTGGCCCCGCGATCCTCGCGACCGGGAACATCGGACCCAGCCGCCCGCCGTCCTAACCGAGCTCGGCAGGAAACTGCTCGGCCTGGGTGTATGGGAATGACCGTACTGCCGCGATCTGGAAAGCCATATCTGGCACTTCGGGACCTACGACCCGTGTGCGTAGGCGCCCGGGCTAGCTGCTAGCGGCCCGCCGAGCCGCATCGAGGGCGGCAAATGACTGTTCAGCCGCCGCCCAGGGATCGTAGTCGGGCCGTCCCCAGATCATGGCGCTTACCTCGGCGGTGACCGGGATGGTGGAGTTGTGCTCCGCCAGAATTCGGAAGTACTCGCCAAGGTCCAGACTTCCCTCGCCGGGAAGCTGAAAGACAACCTCCCCGTCGGTGCCAATGTAGCCGTCCTTGACGTGTATGTGCGCGGCATACGGAAGACATGCTTGGATGCAGTGGCGCAGATCCATCTCCTGCACGTGGAAGTGGCTCATATCGAAGTTGAGCCGCAGAGCGGGATGATTAGTCTGTTCCATTAGCCAGACGGCCTTTTCCGGGCTGTCCAGAGGGTTTCCGACGTGTGGCTCGGCAGCCAGAATTACCCCGTGCTCCTGCGCGATGTCAGCCAGCGCAAGCAGGCGGTCTGCGATGCGTGCGCGGCCGCTGTCCCAGGGTGGACTCTGGCTCCCAATCGGAGAGCTGAGAACCGAGGGGTCATTCGAAAAGGAGAGATCGCGGGCCAGCTGGCAGACGGCGCGAAACTCAGCTTCGACTGCCTGCCGACCACTGCCTTCCTCACACAGCGGCAGCAAGGCCATGAGCGCCGGCGAGTCGAAACCCTGCTCCCGAATCGCATCTGACAGCCGGGTCCGATCGTCTCGGTTCAAGCGCTCTGGTGCGGTTGGCCAACCCTCACCGGCCAGTATCTCGATGGCCTCGTACCCGATCTGGCGCAAGCGCGGCAGGGCCTCGAACACGTCCACGTCGCGAATGGCGTAGGTTCCCGCGCCCAACTTGACGTGGCTCATGCTCCAGGTGTCTCTTGCATGCGCTGGCGCTCAGCCTTTAGTAGCTCAATCCAGTGCTTCATGTACTGCCCGTGGTTGTGCCAGGTTCGCCCCGAGACTAGGTTGCGGTCGATCGCCCAGGTCTCCTCGGAATAGATCCCGCCGCACACTTCCAAATCAAACTTGCACTTCGGTACACAGGCCATCGTGCGCCCCGTCACTACGCCCGCATACGCAGGGATTTCCACGCCGTGGCAGACGGAGGCCGCCGGCTTGTCGTGCTCGAAGAAGTAGCGCGTGATGCGGACCAGGTCAGGGTCGTAGCGGATGTATTCGGGCGCACGTCCCCCTGAAAAGAAGATCCCCACAAACGCCTCGGGCTGCACCTCGGCGAAGGCCACATCTGCCTGGATGGTGTAGCCCTCGTATTCGCGCGTGATTTCCCAGCCGGTTTGTGGAATCTCGTGCAGGACCATTTGGTACCGGCGCTTCTGGGGCCCAGCCACCACCGGGCGAAAGCCGTCCTCCTGCAGCCGCAGTATTGGGTACAGCGTGTCCACCGTCTCGGTGGCGTCGCCCACTATGATCAGAACGCCATCCGCCTCCGTGTCCATGTAAGCCGCCTCCGCGCCATGTGGAACCGCGCCGCACTGGGGAGCGCTGGCGATAGCATGCCTGCATTGAGGCGCGCACCAACTCCCAGGCGGGTTTGCCAGCGTCAAAGCGCCAGTTGCCCGCAGCGTACATTGCGAGCACGAGCGCCCCGGATCGCGTAGCTCAGCTAGGTATAGCGGCCGGTTCACATCCGCGAGGCCATAGGTTCGAGTCCTATCGCGCCGACCATGACCAGCGGTGTTTGGAAACTATGTTTCAGGATCGGCTGCCTTCGCACGCTCCGGCCAAAAAAAATCGATCCGTGATGGATTGAATTGTTCTGGGTGTCATCGCGGCCATTTTCGTTATGGCGGCCAGCTTGTGGATCGGCCGGCGCCTGGCTCGCTAGACCGGCGTCCCAATGGATGACACCTCGTCGCTAATGGCGAGCGACCTAGTGGTCGTGATCGAGCTGCTGGCCGACCGGCGGGCCAAGCTCTGGCAGGCGGACGGCGGGCCGGCGCCAAGTGTGGACGATCATGTGACGGGCTCTCACCATGTGCGTGAAGCAACCGAGACGATCCTGCGCAACTCCGGTGCCTCAGCAAAGACCGCCGTGGCGGTAGTCGCCCTTACGGCCAAGCGGGTGCGGCACGGATCAAATCGGGGTGCTGTCGGCGTCGCCGCGAGGGCGTCTACTCCGATCGGGACCTCGTGTTCGCCAACGCCCCGGGGCCGGCCGCTGCAGGTCAGCACGGTGCACCGGTGGGTCAAGACCGCGTTCGAGCGTCCGGGTCTTCCCTTCTCGGCGAGTGTCCGATTGAGTCGAGGATCGCTGAGGGCGATTCCCAACTCGCTTGGGTCCACTAGACTTCCTGTGGGTCGTCCGATCTGGGGAAAACGAGACCCACGAAAACCCACCACACCATAATTTGACGCGTGTCGCTCGCGTTCTACTGGTGGGTGCCAGAGCGCTGGGAGCGAAGTCCTTGGTAAGAACGAGGTCTCCGGTTCAAATCCGGATGTGGGCTCCGGACAAAGTTTCCAGGTTCAAACGACCGCATAGTTGAAATCCGTGGGGCAACGCGCCCTGCCACAGCGCTTGACCACACCATAACTGTGACACTGTTTTGGTGTCCTGATTTTGCCCCGAAGCGCCGAGTCCCAGTGCCCGTCGCCGCTCCTCGCTCACCCGATCGCGACCGAGTCCGCCTGCGTGTGGCTGCGCCCCGGCCCGCCCTCCGCCGTCCGCCAACGGCGACGCGGCGAACCTAGCCGTGTCGTGGCGGCGCGCGCTGGCGGCCGAGAGCAAGTCGCCGGCCACGGCCCAGCGGCGGATATTTCTGGACACGGGGCGAGGACCGGTCCGGGGCGACGCCCCCGAGCCGACTGGGAGCGAGGCGTGGAGCACGCGATTCGCCACCTGCGAAGCGCGTGGGACCTCCAGGACAATTCCTTGTGTCGGATCGCGGTGGTGCAGGACCGCGCATCCCACAGCTATCGCGGGCGCCCCGGCGCTGAGGCGCTGGCCCTGCGCGATCTGGTGGAGGAGGCGGTCAGCCTAGCCAGCGATCTACTCGCGCCCCCATATGAGACGTTTCTTCGCCGCTGGGTAGCGACGGGCAACATCGCGGCGGTGGCTCGCGAGATGGGCAAGGACCGCTCGCACCTGTCGCGGGACTATCGACCGCGAGTTGTGATGGTGGTGACCGACGTGTTCATGAGCCTCAGGGGCAGTGGTGAGTATCGGGATGCGAACACAAGGCCGCGCCGGTCCCTACGCAGCCGCCAGGTCCGGCCGCCGACCTGGCATCGTCGGCGCCTCCCCGCCGCGGTCGTCGCTGACTGCGAGCGGGCAACTCGATTGGGGACTCGCCACCACCTCATGGTCGTGTGTCAGCCTGACCGATCGTTCGGGAAGCGTCGCTGTCGGTGTTGGCTCGGCAGCAAGCCGCGATGCTGGGCCGGCTTCGAAGTGGCGGCACGCAAGCGGTGGCGATGTCGCTTCGTACGCGTTCGCGGGAAATGTGAGCCTTGGGAAACTGCCTAAAATTGGCTGCGTATTTAACGCAGATTTGTCGAAAGATTGATTTCAAGACTATAGGGCTGATGCGGGCGAAAAAAGGCTTCGCAAACCTGTTAGTGCGGAAATGCGGGCGGCTTCTGGGCTGAAGTTACTTCCAAGCTGGATGTCGCGGGTTCGAGCCCCGTCCCCCGCTCCCAAAATAAATCGATCGGCGGAAATCGCCGGCTCGCGCTGACTCGCGATTGCTGGCCTTCCGCTCGCGCGGTTATGGCCTGTTGCGTCGCAGCCAGTTTGAGCCGAGGGCGCCTGGCAGCTTGGACTACGCGGCCTTCCAGCTTGCGATGAAGTCGTCCACCTCGAAATCGGCCGGCATTTTCTCGAACGCGTGGGCCATCGGTCCGCTCTGAAAGCCGGGCACGAACTGCTCGGTCTGCATGCGGAGCCTGGCGTTCAGGGGTGCGAAACGCCGCGCGAGCTGCTTGATCTCGGCGGGCGTGAAGCGCCGCGCGAAATCGTCGAAGGTGCTGAACGCCCCCCACACTTGTTCGCCGACCGCCTGCGCGCGCTCACCTGCCGGCAGGCCGGCGACCTCTGGGCTCTTGAGCGTGGCGATCCTGGCCGCCAGTTTCGACAGAAGGACCACGCAGACCATGCGCCCGGTCTCGCCGGGGTGCAGGGCGACTAAAGCCTGGCGGAATCCATCTGGATCCTGGTCGAGCATCGCGCGACACAACGCCTCGATGCAATCGTGCTCGCGCGCGGCCAGTTCGGTGAACCGCTGGAACGTGGCCCGCGCCTCGGGCGAAAGATGTTTGACGAAGCCCGACTCCCAATAGTAGCGCCTTTCGTAGGGAAAGAGTTGGCCGCCGAACGCGCGGTAGCCGAGATGAATGACGCGCCGCAGCTTGGTGCTGTAGTTGCTCGGCCAATGCAGGATGGTGTTGATGTACATCACGCCGTCGCCAGCCTCGAGCTTGACCGGCATCCCGCTCGAGAGTGGCGCGCGCCGGTCCTGCAATAGCTCCCGGCTTTCCTGCGCCGTGTTCAAGCGGCGATGACTGCCGGGCACGACCCACAGCACGTCATCGTCGTACAGCGGAATGTTCCACTGCACGTAGCCCGGCCCGTTGGCCAGCAGATCCGCCTGCAGGCCTGCCAGCGGGGCCTGGTTCTGCGGCTGAATATCGCGATGCCACAAATCCGGCCCATAGTGGGTTGCTGGATTGCACATGAGAAACATCGCGATTGGCGCCGCGTCGGGCGTACGCAGCGCCTGGCGGCTGACGCCCAGCGTGTTCTCGTGCAGACAGAACTCCACCGTGTTGGCCGTCGCTTCGTCGATCCCGGTCTGGAACGCCAAGCGTGGCTGCTTGACCTTGTAAGCGTGGTTGCCTGGGTCCTCGGGATCGCGCGCCCAGATTGCCTGCTGCCGGTCGACCAGCGTTTCGAAGCTGGCGCGCAGTTCGTCCAGGCGTTCGGGGGGCACTACGTTCTTCAGAATCACGAAGCCGTCGTCAAGGAACTGCTTGGGATCAATCTGCATTGGTTCTTCCTCACAAAGCGGACACGAATACGGCGGAATGGCCCGATTGACGAACTCCACGTCGTGTCGTGCGCAGCCCCTCAGCCGGGCTGTCGATAACCGCCGGGCTGCCGTCCCGACGCACTCCATATGGCGACTTGCAGCGTAGTCGATGCATGTGGGACACGCGAGTGGCGTGCGTTCAGTCGAACGGATCGAAGAACGTCAGGTCGGCGCCAAAGTTATCCATCGCCGTTACGGCGTCGCCCCGCAGTCGGACACGAATGTCGCGGGGGTGGGGCGAGAGCACCAGCTCCTGCCGCGGCAGTGCGAACGACAGGCTGATCGGTTGGTGGATTGGCGGCGAAGATGCGAAGAGGTAGCCGCGAGTGACCCGGATCGCTCCGGGCAAGCCGTCGGCCGTGAAACCGCCTGACGGAACCCAGGGCGGCAGGCGGACGAAAAGCGGCCCCGGCCGCTTGAGCGTGATCGTCAGCGCGCGGTGGGTGTAGATCGACTCGACGCTGATCGCCTCGGTCTCGTGATCGAAGAGCAGGTTGACCCAATGGCCCGCCTGATCAAACCGAGTGCCATCGCGGTAGGCCTCGCACAACGATCCCACCGAGCCGCCCACGATGTCCATGTTGAACGAAACCCGTTCGATTCCCAGCGGCTCGTGCCCGTAGGGCGCCGGAAACCCAAAGGCGCCCAGGTGCCTGGCCGCCAGGTCCCGCAAACCGTCCTCATTCGTGGGGTTGGGAGGATCGACCATGAACGAGGTGTCGCGAAGTTGGGAAGGCAGCAGGTGTCCCCGAAGGATGCGCTCGGCATCGCGATACGCCTCGGGATAGCCCCACCGACCCAGGATAAGGGCCGTCTCCACGATGTCGCCCGTGTTGTTGGCCTCGCCTCGATCCGGGGCGTGAAGGTTCTTATCGCCGCTGTTTTCCATCACCCAACCCAGGGCGTCGCGGATGCACCACAGCCCGTGGTCGTAGAAGGTCTTGACGCGCTGCACCAGAACGGAATCCGAGGTGAGGTCGGCCAGCTGCGCGAGCGACGACATCACGCAGGTTGTGGAGTGGGTGTGCCTCCCGAACCGCTGGGCGTCGTACGACCCGTCCGCCAGAAAGAAGTCCGAGATCGCCTTTTCCTTCAACACGATGGCCAGCTCAAGTGCCGCACCGTCGCCGGTCGCACGGAAGTACTTCACCAACGGGCCGATGGCACGGGCGAGGCCCACGATGAAGGTCTCCGCTGGCTGAAAGGAAAGTCGGTGCTCGCGTTCCAGTCGAGCATGATCCCAACCGGTATCTGGGTCCCAGTACTCGAAGATGGCCGCGATACTGGCGGACGCGACTTCCCGAGCGCGTGCCGAATCGCGGAACTGCGCCAGGGCGTAGAGGGCATGGAACCCCTCGCGGACGTTGTGAGGATCAAACACTGCCAGGCGGCCGCCGATTTCGGTTCGGTTCAGCGGTAACGGCAGCGACCCGCTGTAGGAGAAAAACGCGGCTCGCGCGTGCTTCTCCACGGCAGCTTCGTCAATGTCAATGCCGGCCGCATCTTCGGAGTTGAGCAGGGCGTTGAGGTGACGACCGGGCACGTGGGCTTCCGCGATTCCGCCGCCGCTCAGAAACGGGTGGGGCCGGACCTGCGAGCCGAAGAACGGAATGTCGTTGTCGTCGCCATTGAAGACGCTGGCCATTGTGCGGCAGCCGAGCCGGATGGCGGCTCGAATGTCGGTGGTGTTGACGTCGGACACGTTAGCCATAGTGCAACCGACCCTCTGGATTGAGAAGCGATCGTGGCGACGAGTCTAGCGGTGCCCGAGAACGGAGCACGGAGTCGGCCGACACGAGACTGGCAAGCCGCTACAACAGACGCTCAGCACAGTTCGAGGTGGAATTGTCTGTGCTAGGGTGATTCGTCTTTCGTGAGGCGGCGTATAGCCTGTCTCGGGACTATCGAGCGGCGTTTTAGGGCTTGATCGGTCCGGGTAGGGCATGGCCACGCCGGTAGCTGTTGAGGCCCAGGGGAGGGAATGATGAAGCGAGACGTTTCGCGAAGACGCATGCTACGCAGCGCGGTTGTGGGCGTCACGGGCGCGGCGGGTTTGGCCGTGCTGGCCGCCTGCGGTGAGACGCAGGTTGTGACGGTTGAGAAGATCGTTGAGAAGGAAGTGCCGGTCGAGCGGGTCATCCAGAAGGAAGTGCCGGTCGAGCGGGTCGTCGAGCGGGTCGTCCAGAAGGAAGTGCCGGTCGAGCGGGTCGTTGAGAAGGTCGTCGTGCGTGAGGTGATGGTGGAGGCCGCGCCCGTCCAGCGAACTGTGAAGCTCGAGTACGCGACCGACCACACGTCGGGGCCGCGCGGCCAGGCCATGCAGTGGGCCATCGAGCGCTGGGAGCAGATACGCCCTGACGTCAAGATTAAGTTCATCCCGCAGGACCACATTTTTTACGAGAAGATTGCCGTTGAGGTGGCCGCCGACACACTGTCGGAGATCAACTTGCTCAGTGGACACTCGTACGGACAGTTCATTGCAGCCGGCGCCTGGCTGGAATCAAACGACATCCTGGCGAAGAAGGATGGCTTCGTACCGGAGGACTACCTGTTTTCACCCGATGAGCACTCCGACAACCGGGACCAAAATAACTACGGCAAGTGGAACAAGGTAATGAACGGTCCCAACCACGGCATGATGTACCAGGGCGGCCTAAACGGGCTGCTCTACAACATCGACGCCGTCGCCGCCGCCGGTGCAAAAGAGCCCTGGGACGGTATGCGCTATGACGAGCTGCTCGAGGAGATGAAGAAGGTCACCGACCACGAGCAAGGAATCTGGGGATCGGACGCGGGCCTCGGCACCGCGTTCAACTGCGCCATGGGCTACAACGACAGCCAGCGTCGGGTGATGGGATCGGAAGGCCACCAGGTCGACGGGTACTTTATCGGTGAAGGCTGGCGGGGGCTGCAGTGGGTGACGGACCTAATGTTCGAGCATCAGGTCGCATTCAGGCCGGAGCAAAGGGCCGAGATTTCGGGCGAAATCGGGAGCCCGTTTGCCGCCGGCAAGCAAGTCTTCTGGTGGGGCGGCCGGTTCCGCACGGTGGGTTTTGCTATCCCGCGGATCAAGGACCGGTTCCGGTGGTCGCTTGCGCCGCTGGTTTGGGGCAATGTGACGGATCATCCGAATGTGGAATACGGCGATCAGCCGAATATCTTCGCCGCGTCGGCTGCGACGACAGGCGTAGAGGTGCAGACCGTCGATTTCGGAGTCTATTTGGCTGGGCCCGAAGTTCAGGGCCGCGTCGGCATCGACCGCGGTCATCAGCCGGTGCATCACGACGTCAAGAACCAGCCGGCGGCCGTCGCAGCGCCTCCGGAGGGCATGCACTACCTCTATGAGGCTTATGACTCGCCGTACGTGCGTCACTCGCAGTGGTACGTGCCCGGTGGTCCAACGATGCTGGAGCTTCTCCAGGTCGAGGGGCCGCTGCTTGGCAAAGCGCTCGTGGGCGAAGCGACGGCGACGGAGGCAATTGAGGAGGCGACGAAGGCCACAAGCGCCATCATGAAGCGGTGGCAGGAGCGACTGGATCGCGGCGACGTGACCCGCTAGGCGTCAGGACCGTGATGGTAGCCGGGAGGGCACGCACCTACGTGCCCTCCCGGCTTGTTGCCCAGGCCGTGCGGCGAGATGTTCCCAAGCCAATAGTCAGGTCGTCGCTGACGGAGGCGGATCAGCGCGACGTCCGGTTACGCAGCCTCGCTCCAGCTTGCGATGAACTCATCCACGTCGAAATCGGTCGGCATGTCCTCGCGCCTGTAGCGTGTGAGGCCGCCCTGAATCCGGGGCGCGGACTCTTGGGGCTCGCTCTGGAGCCTGGCGTCCAAGGCAGCGAAGCGCTGCCGGAGCAGTGCGGCTTCGTCGGTCGTGAATCGCCGGGCTAGATCGTTGAAGTAGCCCATGCTGAACGGCTGCTCGCCAACGGCCGCCGCACGCGCACGTTCGGGTAGGTCGGCAATCTCTGGACGTTTTAGTGTTTCGATCCTGTTCGCCAGTTTCGACATCAAGACAACACAGACGATTCGTCCCGTCGTCCCGGGGTGCAGCAGGGTCAGGGCTTCGCGAAATCTATCGGCATCCTGATCGAGCATTGCGCGAAACAACGCTTCAATCCGATCGCGTTCGCGTTCGTCCAACTCGGTGAATCGCTCAAACATCGCGCAGGCCTCTGACGACAAGTGTTTGATGAAGCCCGGGTTCCAATAGAAGCCCGGTGCGTAGGGAAACAACTGGCCAGTGAAGGCGCGGTACCCGAGGTGGATGCAGCGTCGCAGCTTCGTGGTGTAGGTGCTGGGCCAGTGCAGGTTGGTGTTGATGTACATCACGCCGTCGCCGGCCTGCAGCTCTACCTGCATGCCGTTTGACAGCGGCCCGCGGGGATCGTCGTGTAGCTCGCGATTCTCCTGTGGCGTGTTCAGGCGGCGATGACTGCCGGGCACCACCCACAGCACGTCATCGCCGTACAGCGCAATGTTCCACTGCACCGAGCCCGGCCCACCGTTGGCCAGCATGTCCGTCTGCAAACCTGCCAGCGGCGCCTGGCTATACGGCCCGTGATGATGGTCGCGATGCCAAAGATCCGGCCCGTAGTCGGTTGCGGGGTTGCACATCAGGAACATCATCGACACTGCTGCATCCGGGTCGCGCAGCGCCTGCCGGCTGACGCCCAACGTGTTGGCCTGCAGGCACAACTCCACCGTGTTGGCCGTGGCTGCGTCCACCCCGGTCTGAAACGCCAGGCGCGGTTGCTTGACCTTATAGGCGTGGTTGCTCGGGTCCTCGGGATCGCGCGCCCAGATGGTCTGCTGCCGGTCAACCAGCACCTCAAAGCTGGCTCGCAATTTATCCAGCCGCTCGGGTGGGATGACGTTTCGCAAGATCGCGTAGCCGTCCTCGAGAAACAGCTGACGATCAAACTGCATTGGTTGCCGCCGCGTGTGGGGCGCGGCTATTCTAGCCCTGCACATTTCGCACTCAAACGAGTCGGCGAGGCGGCCGACCTGCCGGCGCCGCTCAACAGGCGGTGGACGGGTGGTGGTGGCAAGAGCCAAAGGACTCGCAGTCTGGCTCCAACTGGCGATGAGGTTTTCAACGTGAAGCGCGTTCACTTCTCCCTGCATAGGCCACACGTTTGGCCGCCCGGGAATCCAGGCAGCAACGGCTACCACGTCACACCGAGCAGCGGGTCAACGGCGAGTGGCGGCCTCGTCCCGCAAGCTCGCACGTGATAGTCATGCCTATCGCGCGGATGCGTCGCAAACTGGCCGTGACCTGTGTGGCCGTGGTGTTTGGGATGGCGACGTTCGTGGCCGCTGCTGGCTGTGAAGCCAGTGATGACTTTGATTTCCGCGGAAGCGGAGACAGGATGAGTCGTTCAGGCTTATACGGGCCGGCGGCGTCCGACGCGGAGAGGGAGAAGATTCAAGAGGGCTACGCGAAGAGGATCGAAGACTCGAAGTCGGCCAAGAGCGGCGGATAGTCGCGATGCTGACGCAGGCAGTTGAGCAGGCATCGACTACGATTAACGCCAGCGTAACCGGTGGTCAACGGTACTGGATCGTGGTGCGGCGCCGCGCTGGATTCCAGATCGTCAATGCTGATCGGTCGGGTAGCTATGAGCCGGCTCTTTCGATTCGCTGTCTTGACGAAGTTGCTCGGGCATGATCGGGCGCGGTACTTCCACAACACCGACGACCGCGGAGCGTCGGCTGAGGCTCAGGCGGCGGTAGGAATCGAGGCGGCAGGATGACAGGCCACGCAAGCGAGTCGATCGATCTCGGATCTCAGAAGCATGTCTTCATCGATTTCTCGCTCGTCGATCAGGTCGAGGACGTCCGGCTGCGAGTAAACCCGCCGCGCGTTGGCGGGGTGGCCATTCACCGGGATCGGGCCTGGGAGCACCACCTCCACTTTCCGAATACCGTGATCGACGACGACGGTCTGGCGCGTATGTGGTATGCGTCCAGCCACATGGGCGCGGGCAATCTCGAAACCTTCCGCTGGGGGTATGCCGAGTCGCTGGATGGCGTCCACTGGCACAAGCCGGAGCTTGGCCTCGTCGAGCTCAACCATGTCGGTGCGAACAACCTCCTGCCGGGGACGCCGGGGAGCCCCTTCAAAGACCCCGCGGCTCCCCCGGAGGAGCGTTACAAAGGGTATTGGCTGAACCAAGACCCAGACGTCGGTCAACTCGGTTTCGGCTATTTCGCGTCGACCGACGGCCTTCGGTTCACGTGGAAAGGCGGAAACGGCGTCGAGCTGCATGGGGATACGCAAAACCACGCCTTCTGGGATGAGCGGATCGGACGCTACGTGGCATATTTCCGCAACTGGGTCCCGACCGGCCATGACGGGAAGTGGCTGAGCGCCGTTGGGCCGTGGCGGCGCGCGGTCGCGCGGTGGGAAACCGATGACCTCACATCGCGCGACGGCTGGCAACTGACCGATTCGCCGGTTCAGTTGGGCAGCTCGCGACTCACCAATGAACTTCCGACGGTGCTCGCGTTGGACGATCTGGACCCACCGGACATGGATATTTACACGCCCTCGGTCGTCAAGTATCCGGGCGCCGATGACGTGTACATCTCGACCTTCTCCGCGTACAAGCATTTCACCGAGGCCGAAATCCACGACGCCGAGCCGCGTGGCAACGATGGCTTGATGGAGATTCAGTTGGCCGTCAGCCGCGACGGGATCATCTGGGACCGCCCAGACCGTCGGCCCTACGTCCGCATCGATCCCGCCGGGCCCCGATCGCAGATGGTCTATTCGGCCCTCGGGATGGTCATCCGGGGCGACTCGACCTACCAATACGGCACCGCGTACGACCAGTCGCATGGGCTCAAACGCAAGAACAACCCCGGCGGCCAGATCGTTTGGACCGAGCAGCGCCTGGACGGCTTCGTCGGCGCCGAAGCGGCCTACGGCGGCGGCGAGCTGATCACGAAGCCCATTGTCTTTGCCGGCAATCGCCTGGAACTCAATATCGATGCATCGGCCAGCGGCGAGGCCCGGATTGAGCTACAGGATGCCGAGGGGCGGGCCATTGACGGGTACACACTGGACGCGTGCGACCGGGTGCTGGGCAACCACATCCGACGCGTTGTCACCTGGCACGGCGACTCGACGCTGCCCGTAAAGGTCCGCGAGCCTGTGCGCCTGCGGTTCGTGATGCGCGGCACTAGGTTGTACGCCTTTCAATTCGTGGACGAGTAGTGTGACCCGGCCCGTGCGTCGCTCGCGTTTCGGCTGGGGCTATGCCACGCTGAGCCGACCGTCCAGCGTGTAGGACATTCCGCGACATGAAGCTGACCACCATCGTGCGCGCGGGCCAGGACCGGGCGGCGGTCGTGCTCGATCTTCCCGAGGGCTGGGACGGGTCTGCACGCGACACGGAGTCCGACGCTACAGACTCGGCGCCCGATCCAAATGCACCGGCGCCGGGATTCACGCGCTACTTCCTGGATGTCGCGGTAGCGCGTCACGTCCTCGCGACGGTCGGCGCTCGCGTCCGCTGGCCGGCCGCCATGTTCGAGCTTCCCTACGAAGGTCACGTCTCCACCCGCCGGATTCTGGCCGGAGGACCGCCAGCGCTGGCTGAGTTGCGCGACCTCGTCGAGACCGTGCGCCGGTTGGCACTGAGCGGCGACGACGACGCTCTGCTGCAGTCGGCGCTCGTGCCAGCGTCGTGTGCGCGGCTGCGGACGCCGGTGCCGGATCCGCCGCTGTGGATGGTGTTGCACGGCAATAGCCCAACCGTGTGGCGCAAGCAGGAGGGCATGGACCCGACGCAGCACATCATGACGCGCGTCCCGGCCAAGCGAGTGCGGACGGTCAATGCGCTGCTGGGCCAGGACGAACCGCTCTACTTGCCGCCGCATGCGCAACTCAGCTTCGGCGCCGAGCTGGGGTTCGTGATCGGCGCGCCGGCCCACCGGGTTTCAGCCGACCACGCGTACCGGCATGTGGCCGGGTATCTGTGCACCAACGACGGTTACAGCAATGTGTATACCCCGCACGTGCCCGGAGGTAGAACCGGGGACGTGCGTAACACGACGCAGATTGCCGATAAGGCGACCGATGGCTGCGGGCCGGCCGGTCCCTGGATCGTGACGCACGATGAAGTGGGCGATCCCCACGACCTGATGCTTTGGACACGCCAGGACGGACGCCTGCGCAATCGTTCGCATACCGGCTCGCACCTCCTGGGCGTGGAAGATGCGGTCGAACGCCTGTCGCATCTCTTCACGTTGCAACCCGGCACGATTGTGAGCCTGGGCGCGGCGGGTTGGGACGGGATTAGCGACATGCCCACCGATCACGGCTCCGGTCACACGCTGCTTGAAGTCGAAGCCGAGCGCGTGGGCGCCTTGCGCACCCCCGTCTACTACCCGGACGCGCCGCAGCAAGCAGAGCGCAACGGCAAAAGCCCGTACTACTTCGTGGGAACGGTGGACGACTCGTCGCCGGTCGATCGCCTTGTGTCGGATCGGGCGGCGGCGGACGACGCCGGACCTCCTGCATTACCCGGACTGCCGCCGCCGCACGGCTTCTGGATGCTCCTGGGCAATCAGCGCGACGCGGCCTCACTCGAGCTCGAGGGCTGCGCATCGCCAGTGTTGCCCGCGCCCGTGGCCGTTCCCATCGCTAGCCTCAGCGTGGCCGACGCCGCCGACACTGGCGAGGAGCGCTTGGTTGGACTTCCTTCCGATGCAGGCACTGTTCGAATTACATGCCAGCTTGCGGTCGTCCTCGGGCCCGAACACGCGTATGCGGAAACGCCTGAGACCGCCCTAGGGCACGTGGCGGGGCTTGCAACCTTGCTTGCCATCCACGACGCCGGGCCAACCGAGCGGCTTGTGCCGCCGGTCACGGACTATGAGCACCGCTTTTCCAGCTTTCTGGGCTACTGCGGGGATGGCAGGCACATCCTCGGCCAGGCCACGCCGGTTGGGTCTGAAGTTGACATTGCCACCGTCCGCGCGGCCCACCTGCGGGTCAACGGTGCGACCCACCGCGCGTCGAGCGCGGACTACAGCCACGACGCCGCGGCGACCATCGCCTATCTGAGCCGAGTCATCACCCTCTTGCCAGGCGACGATTGGGCTAGGGCCGCTGGGACCGGCCCTGGTACTCCCATCCGAAGATCTCGTTCGCGGTGTGTTGGTCGAGGCCGAGCTTGAGGGACTGGCGCCGGTCCGTGTCCGAGTGCGCCAAGCCTAGGTGTACTGACTACACACCTGCGAGACTCCTGACAGTCGCGGAACCTCCATCGAGACTTGGGGTCACCACACACCAAGCACTCAACGGAGGTTCCGATGGCTGATGCTACGGGACGCCCACAACGGATGCGGTATTCATTTGAGGCGCGCTGCCGTGCGGTGGCCCTGCTGCGGGCCGGGGTGGGGCCCGGGGCGGCGGCAGCGACGGTCGGCGCGAGCCGCGCCACCGGCTAGCGCTGGCGAGCGCGGTATCTGGCCGAGGGCTGGCCGGGGCTGCGCGAGCGGCCGTCCACGCCGAAGCGGCAGCCCCGCCGCCTCCGCGCAGCGGCCGAAGCCACGATCCTGGCCGCCCGCGAGCACCGTGGGGCTGGCCCGCTCATGCTTGGGGCGCTGCTCGGGCGGCCCGCCTCGACCATTGGCAAAGTGCGGCGGCGGCTCGGGCGTTCGCGACGCCCACGACTGCCGCGGCCGCCGGTCCTACGCTACGAGCGCGCCCATCCGGGCGAGTTGCTGCACTTGGACACCAAGAAGCTGGGTCGCTTCTGGCACGTCGGCAAGCGCATCCGTCGCGACGGCATCCAGCGCAGCCCACGAGCCGGCTGGCACCACGTGCATGTGGCCGTGGACGATCACTCGCGGCTGGCCTACGCCGAGGTGCGGCCCAGTGACCGGCAGGCCGACGCCCTGGCCTTCCTGGACCGCGCGCTGCCCTGGTTCCGCACCCAGGGCATCGCGGTACAGGCCGTGATGACGGACAACGGTTCGGCGTATCGCTCTCACGCCTGGCGGTGGCGCTGCACGGCCCATGGGCTGCGCCACCTGCGCACCCGTCCCTCCACGCCCCGCACCAACGGCAAGGCGGAACGCTTCATCCAGATCCTGCTGCGGAGCTGGGCCTACGGCCTGGCCTACCCCTCGAGCACCCATCGCACCCGGGCGCTGGGCGGCTGGCTGCGGTGGTACAACCGTCGCCGACCGCACGGCTCCCTCGGTGGCCGGCCACCTGTCAGCCGTGTCTCACACCTCTGTGGTCAGTACACCTAGGCGGCAGCCCAGTCCCGAATCCCGCGAGGTCCTGATCAGCGGGCCGGATCGGCAAACTGAAAGGCGTAGAGTTCCGCGTCCCGAACCTCGAACTTGAGCCGTACCTCGCGTTCGGTCCAACTCGGGTCGCCGGCCCGATCCCCCCAACGGACCGACTGGCGCACGCCGTCGCCCGTGATCGGCGTGCAGTCGGCCAGCCCATAGCCTGCCAGCGGCTCGCCGCTGGGCGCTTGGACTTCAACCCGCAACTCCCCGCCCGTTGCGACATTCGCGTTGACGGCAAGCTGGCCGCCGCCCGGGCGCAACGGCCGTGTGGCCAGCCATCCACCTTCGGGTCCGGCGTCCAGCGAGATGAATCCTTCCCTTCGAACTTTCGCAAGTCCGATCGCGGGAAACTGCCGGCGGCCCGCTCGCACGTCCTCCAGGAATCTTTCGCGAACCACCGGGTCCGCGTAACTGATGGACGAATGCGCGGTGGCATGGCCGCAGTAGTAGATCCACCACTCGTCCCCCACCGTGAGTGGAAATGAGTGGTAGAAGATCATGGCGCTGTCAAAGCTGTCGGGATCGCCGCGCGTGATCACCGGCTGGCGGTTGCCCGCGCGGTGCCAATGCACCAGGTCTCGGCTGGACACCAACTGCACGTCGACCAGGGCTTGCTGGTTACGTCCGCCCAGGCGGGTGCACTCGAACGCCGCATCAAAGATCCACAGCAGGCCCAGCATCACGTCCCCGTGGCGAAACGCCAGCATGCCGTAGAACTCGCACCGGTGGTCGTCGGGGTGGTTATAGATAAGCAGTTCCGGACTGGGCATGGTGGCCAGCCGCTCCTCGGTCATCTCGTCGTCGCGCTGATCAGGCGCCAGGGCCAGCAGCGGCGTGCTCCAGTTCACGAACGGCGTTCGGTTGGCTTCGGCCTCCGACGTGCACATGCCGATGCAGCGTCTTCGCCACGGGCCTAGCGGTACATGGACCTTTGGAAACAGCGCGTACTTGCCGCTGGGAAAGCCCGGCGGGTCGTCCAGGCGATAAAACAAGTCGCGCAGTTTGGCTGAGGTGATCGAGTCCCCATGCTCGCGTCCGCGAATCACGGGGTTACCGTCGTAAGTCCGCCAGCGCAGGCCGTCGGGCGAGAAACTCGCGCCGTGCATGCCCTGACCGCTGTCGTCGAACCCCATCCATATAGCGCTCTTGAAGCGCATTTCGGCGGGTTCCACACCGTCCATCTCGGCGCAATCCAACATGCCGTGACCCGGGCCTATGTCGTCGTTCAGGATGTTGTTGGCCGTGGAGCCATTGAACTCCATCAGGCCCAGTTCAGGTCGCTCGAAGTTGATGCCGTCGCGTGACGTCGCGAAGCACGACAGGCTTGGTACGCCGGGCAGCGTTCCCGCCGTAAATGTCCCGCGGGCGAAATACCAGAGCTTGAATAAGCCCTCGTCTGCGTCGTAGATCGCATTCACCGGCCCCGCCAGACCCGCAATCTGCGGCCGCTCCCAAGCTGCCTCGGCCGTAAGCACCGGGCTTGGGTGCTTGGCCATCTGATGCGTGTGTTCGGACAGACCCCGGCTCTCGGACACCAGATAGTCGTCGACCAAGAGCTGCGGTCGGGTTCCTACGGAGGCGGTTTGCTCGCCCATTTGCTCCGCCAATCGTCGCCGCATCCGTCGCCGATGCTCGGCCCCGAAACGGCGAACGTACGACCGAATGAATGTGCCCGGATTCTACGCAGCCAACCGGACCAGTGTCCACGGATGCGGTGGACGACGAGCCCCGCACCGCTCCCCACGCCGAACCGCTCCCCACGCCGAAGCGGCCTATCAGGTCGTCGCGGCGTCGGAGTGGAAGGGTCTGGCCCGCTTCGCGCAGCCGCCCGCGCCGCAGCTGCAAGTCCGGCATCGCGCTGGTGGGCGTGGCCGCCGTTGGACCACGACAGCGGTGCCCCCGGGTCGCAAGGATTCGGAGGCTTGGGCTCAGACCCCAGGAACCGCGCGCCGGCCGGCGGCGAAGCTTGACCGTAGGCGTGGTCGCCCCAGCAGGCGACCGTGCCGTCGTCGGCGCCAAGTCTGTAGGTATACCCGGCCCCGCTGCTCACCGACGCGACACGCTCCCTCGGCGGTGGCCTCTCCGCCTGCACCACAGGCCGCAAAGCCGCGACCAGCCCAAGGGCCAAGGCCGTAGCCAATGGGCCCAGTACCCGCAGCAAGCTGCGGCACCGCGCGCGCCGGCAGCCGGGTACGGATCGTGTGCACGGGGAACTCTAAGCCGTTTGTAGAGACTACGCGCGCAAGGCGACATTCGTTCCCTCACCCAGAGAGTTTGGCAGGGGTGCTGACCAGTCCAGCTCGGGCGTCCGTTCGGTGCCTTACCGCCATCTGAATGTCGCCGTCTGCCGACGGGTGCAGGGCAACCATGTCACAGCCGGCGGTAGCCAAGTGAGGTGTCAGGACAGCGTCGGACAAGGTAGGCCGCATGCGGGACTGACTGGAGCGGCGCGAAAGCGGGAGGGCGACCACCTGCCGCTGCGGCACGTCGCGTCCGCGAGGACCTATGCGTGGCCTCACACCATCGTTCGGAACGACGGCGACGACTTCCTGATGTACATGCTGCGAGGGCAGTGAGATCACCCGCGCCCGGACTGCTTCAGGGGATGGAAGGCGGACGTCACACTCGCTGCCGGTGCGGACGGAACGCGGGTTCGACCTGACGGTCGACGCGCTCGACCTCAGCGTCACGCTGGAGAGCAAGGTGCTCTGAAAGGACGAGGCCGAGTTCCAGAGGCTCGTTGATGCCGGCGTGTATTCGGCGTCGGAAGCCAGGGAGGTCTACCGTGTCCACGACCAAGCGGAGCGGGCAGCCGCGCCAAGACGCTTTCCGTTCGACGGATCGCCGGTCGGCGTGGTGGTGGCCATCCCCGCGACAACGAGTGCCATGCGTCCGACCTGTTGGTGCCGTGCTTCGACGGCGGCCATGAGTGGAACACGGGTAGAGAGAGCATCCGACTGGAAGGATGCCCAACTCGGGTGCTACGGCCAGTAGGTTCACGGCACGGCTGAGTCGGGCCCAGCCTGGGGAGCCGCGTGTGCTGGATTTGGGTCTTGCCGTCGCGCCGAGAATATGGTTGTGTCTGTGATCGCTGAGGGCGATTCCGAACTTATGCGGGTCGACTGAACGCCTTTTTGGGTCGTCCGAGCAGGGGAAAAAGAGGTCAGCGAAAACGCACCACACCACAATTTGATGTGTTTCGCTCGCGGTCTCCTGGTACGTGCCACAGCGCTGGCAGCGAAATAGTTGGTAAGAACGAGGTCTCCGGTTCAAATCCGGATGTGGGCTCCAACATACGTTTCCAGGTTCAAACCACACCTTAATTGAGAACCGCGGCCGACTGCGGCCTTCAGGCCACCTGAGGCTGGGATCTCGACCTCGGCGGCGTCGCGGGTCCAAGACCGCTTCCGCGGCGATACCAGGTCGTTGCGCCGCTGCTGCCAGTGCGGGAGCGCCCGTTGATGCTTGTGGGAGCGGTGCATGATCCCCTGGGCCTGCAGCCACTGGCGCCGGAAGAGATCCCCAGAAACTCGAACAATCGCGCGGATCGGCCGGTCCAGCACTCGTACTCGCCGAGCGTTCCCGCCAGGTCCGCGCGCCCCCTGTCGATGCCGCGCGGCACGAACACTATTCCGCCGAGCTTCTCGTAGGGACTGCGTGGCACGTTGCGCGACAAGTCCACCGCCGTCACTCCCGTGGCTGCAGCGTTAGCGTGGTGCTGATCGTAGGCCGCACGTCAGCGCGCTCCAGGCAGATCCGGTGATAGCGGCCCGACAGCCAGTCGCCGAACTGATTGGCATAGTGCGGACTGCCCGGCTGGCCCGACGGCCCCGCCGCGTCCAATGTCCACATCTGGACCGGCGCCTCCGCGAGGTCCACGATAAGTCGAAAGTTGGCACCGCCGCTCGAGCTGAAATCGGGCGCGGAACCGGTGTTCGAAACCACGAAGCCGTTTCCGCTCACGGGTTCGCCCCCGCGGTCGAGCAATCGCCCCAGGTCGCCGCGGCCGGACAGCAGATGGGGCAGCTGCAGGGTGTGGAGCCGGCCCCAGCTCCACGTGGACGTATCGTCGCCCAGCCGCTCGGCGAGCTGGTCAAGGGTGTGGGCCATCGCTGACCGCACCGCCGCATCTCGCGCCTCCCCCGATGCAAACCATCCCACGTCGTCGTCCGCCAGAAGGCGCAGCGACAGACTGCCAATCCCTCCGGCCACGAAGGCGGCTGGATCGCCGACGGCCAGGGCCGACGCGTCCGCCGAGAAGCGCTCGGCGGCAACCGTCTCGTCCCATTGGTGCTGGAACGCCTCGAAGATCGCGGCTGCAGCGCTTCCGCTGTCCATGCGGCGGTCCCACGCGCGCAGCGCCGCGGCGGCCGCCTTCGCCCGCGCATCGCCCCCGTCAAGGATCTGTACCAGCGCCGGAACCGCCTCCAGCGCCCGCAGCGACAGCACGTCATAGTGCATCGACGCCATGTCCTCACGGCTATGGGTCTCGCGCGACTCGATCATCTGCCGGATGCGTCGTGCGCGGTAGCCGGTCGGCGACATGTTGGCCAGCGGGTACGGATAGTCCGACGGCGCCGGAAGATTGTTGGCGGTTGTCACCCAGCCGCGCTCGGGGTCGCGCACCGCGGGCATGCCCTCGAACGGGATCATGCCCTGCCAGGCATCGGCGGGGTCCCACCCGCGGCGGTACGCGCGTTTCGCCCGCGCGCGGATCGGCACCTGGCCCGTCGCCCGATAACCGAAGCCGCCGTCCACGTCCGCGAACACCATGCTCAGCGTTGGTGACGCCCATCCCCGCAGGGAATCTTCGAGCTCCGCGCATGACTCGGCGAGATTCAACGCCAGCAGCGACGTTGGCCACGCGCAGGGCAGGCCCCCCACCCATCGCAGCGACACCGGCCCGGTCCCTTGCGCGAATCCAGGCAGGATGCCGTCGACGATCGGGCCGTTGCGTGACGACCGCACCACTTCCTCGCGCGCGCCCTCGCCGCGCACGCGGATGGCCTCCACCCGTTCGCGCGCCGTTTCCCACTGACCGTCGTACAGAAATGCGCCGGGGTGCGCCGGGTCCGTGCGTTCCTGGTAGAGGTCGCGCTGCGAGCTGATGTTGTTCGTGATGCCCCAGGCCACGCGCCTATTGCGACCGAAGAACAGGCCCGGCGCCCCCGCATACCCAGATCCGGCCACGTTGAAGCGCCCGCCAACCAGATGGGCTTGATACCAGCAGCACGGCGCGCCGAACGCGATGTGCGGATCGCTGGCCACCATCGCCCCGCCGGACACGCTGCGGCTCGGGCCGATCACCCAGTTGTTGCTGCCGGTGCCGTCGTCGATTCCGCCCAGCTGAGACTCGACCGGATCCCTGCCGCTGTCGGCGCTTGCGTACTCGCCGGGTTGAAGGATCGTTTCGTCGCCCGCCTCGGGGGTGACGAAGGCGCGGTAGAGCGGACCGTCGCCCAGGGCGCGTTTCGCCATCTCCGGCACGGCGATCACGGGAAACCGCCCCGTGAGATACCAGCGGAGCTCGCCCAGCAGCGCAATTGAGTCGAGTGGCCGCCACGGCTCGGGCTGATAGTCCAGCAGGTCGAACTCGATCGGTGGCAGGTCGCGACACTCCTCGATGAACGCGTTCACGCCGGTCGAGAAGGCCTCGTAGCGCGACGCCGTCTCGGCGGGCAGGCGCGCCGTTTCGTCGGCCGCGAATCGATGTAGCCCAACCGTCCGCACCAGCACGTCGTAGTCGAACGCCTCGGGGCCCAGGATTTCCGCAAGCTGCCCCAGCGCCCGCCGCCGCAGATAGTCCATCTGGAACAGCCGGTCCTGGGCCATGGCGTAGCCATATCCCACGAAGAGGTCGGACTCGTTTTGGGCATAGATGTGCGGCAGGCCGCTGGCGTCTCGCTGGATCTCGACTGCTGCACCGACCGGGCCCGACGCCCGGCCGTCGATCACCGCCAGGCGACGCCGGAGCTCTTGATTCCACCACGCCTCGAATTCGGCATCCGTCAGCCCGGCCACGGCGCGGACATCGTCAATGGACTCGCCACGGCCCAACTGCTGCAGGATCCAGCGCGAGTCGATGGCCATGACGTCTACTCCCAGGCGTACCCGTACAAGCGTGACCGCCGCAGATGGAAGCGCACCGCGCATCGTTCCAGCAGGCATACGGCGCCGCCGGTCCAGCGCGCCGCGGCCGAGGTGCTGTCCCCATGCCAGGGGATGAAATCGTCCTTGCCGAAGCCCTCGACGACGTTGCCATCCGGGTCCAGCAGCTCAGCCTGCAGTTCACCGTCCGTCACGGTGGAGGTTGCGGCGTTCAGGGTCAGCTGCTTGCCGCCGGCGGGCAACGGATGCGTGGTCAGCGTGCCCACCACGTCGCCGCCGGGGCCTGAGACAGCCGCCCAGTACCGATTGACAGCCCAACTGGCACGGCAGATGGCGGAGAAGAATGGCCAGATCGTCGGGCTCTTGGACGCCGGGTCGCCGTGCAGGCCCTCGGTGGCCGAGAAGTACATGTAGTGCCGGCCGTTGTGTTCGATGAGGTTGTGCGAGGGCCAGAGCATGCCGCCGCCGTAGTCGCCCAGCGCCCCGGTTGCGACCGCCGGTAGGCGTACCCGTCGATCCCAAATGCGTCCGTCGACGCTGCCGCCCAGGTGCAGCTCCATCGTCCGCGTCCGATTCATGTAAATGCCGATCACGCCCAGGTAGCCGCTGCGAACCGGCGTGACGCAGAGTTCCATGATCTGGATATCCTGCGGGTCGTAGATATCGGGCTGGATGATTGTCTCGAAGGGGCTCCAGTTCGACCCGTCCGGACTCGTGCGACGCGCCATCACCCGGCGGCCTTCGGCAAATACGTCATACGGCACCAGGCCGCCCGGGTGCGCGGGCTCGCCCAGCTTGTGGGTCGCCATGTAGGTGCCGTCGGCCTCGCGAAAGATATACGTCGTGTCCGCCGTGTGCATCGGATTCTCGTAGGGAATCACCAGCCGGACCCCGGGCACTGCAACTTCCAGGACCGGGCCTTCGCTGACCTTCCAGTTGATCCCGTCGGACGAGAAATACCGGTACATGCCGCGCGCATGCTTCTGGCCCTGTGACGGTGGCGGCAGACCGCGAATGAAGCCTGGACTCCCGCTGATGGTGTTGCCAGGGTCGCGCATTACGAACATCTCGTAGCGGCGGTCGGGCTCGGCATCCGGGTCGATCATCACCGAGCTGTAATTGCTCGGTCCGCCCGAATCGAAGTCCAGCAGGATGTTCGTGCGCGGATATCCGGGTTGCGGGCAGAGGTCCAGTTGCGGACGCGTCCACTCGACGCCGTCTTCCGAGATCAAGTGGGTCACTCGCCTGTAGTTCTCGAAGTACCCCGACGTCAGCGGCGTGGAGACGTGCCAGGCCTTCCAAAGCCCGTCGATCGGGTCAAGCGCAAACGTGCCGTGGGCGAACACCGAACCGCTGTCCCATGGCCTGGCGGGCGTGACCAGCGGGTTGTTGGGATCCAACTCACCCGGCTCCAGCCGCCAGGCCAGCATGTGCTGCTCGGCAACATCGTCGCCCAGGATCATCGAGAGACAGTCGGTGCGTCGCTTGACGCCGGTGGGAAACGAGGACGCCATATCATCCTTGCGCGGTTCGCCGCGGCGTCGTGGCGACGGCGGGCGAATCTAGCAGATGGCCTCTGCGGCGCCGGCGCCGCCGTGCGTACCGAAGTTCTTGTCTCAACGCCCGGCCGCTTCGACCCCGCACGTGTGCGTGTGGAGATGGTATGGCCCGCGTGGCCCCACGGTCCGCTGGAATCGTCACGGCCCGTAGCAGCGCTCCGGAGCCGCCTCCGTCCGCGCATCGGCTTGCACACCTACGTTGCCTCGAGGAGCCACCTCCCGTTTCCGGCAGGCGTTGAGGAGTTGCCTGAGTTCTCGCACCTACCGCCGATCTGCATAATCTGGCCTACTTCGACCGACCGCTCGCCGCTGCGATCGTTAGGGGGCATCCGCGTGGACGAGAAACCCGTCAAACTCCGAACCCACAAACACCTGTTCGTAGATCTTAGCCTCGTCGACCGGCACCAGCACGTGCAGCTGCGCGTCAATCCGCCGCGTCTCGGCGGCGTCGCGATTACCCGTGACCGCGCCTGGGAGCACCACTTGTGGTTCCACGCCACCGTGATCGACGAGGGCGATCGCGCCCGCATGTGGTACATGTCCACGAAGCCGGCCAGGGCCCGCCAGCGTTCCAGGACCGCCTGGCACGGATACGCTGAGTCCAGCGACGGCGTCACCTGGCACAAGCCGAGCCTGGCCCTCGTGACGTTCAACGGTCGCACTGACAACAACCTGATCCCGGCCAAGCCACATCGGGCCAACGTCTTCCTCGATCCCACGGCGGCGCCGGGGCACCGATACAAGACCTTCGGCCTGAACCTCGAGTCGGAGATCGGATCGATCGGGTACGGCGTCTTCAGTTCGAGCGACGGCTTCACGTTCCGCGAACTTGGGTGCAATGGCATCGACCTCGCCGGTGACACGCAGAACATGGCGTTTTGGGACGGCCGGCTGGGACGCTACGTCGCCTACCTCCGCGCGTTCACGCCGACGGCCGACGGTGATGGGCGACGTGCGGTTGCTCGCTGGGAGACGGATGACCTGACCAGTCGCGCCGGTTGGGAGCTCCGCAACGACCCGCTCCTCATCAGCGACATGCCGCGTATCAGCACCGAGCTGCCCATCGTGATCGCCTGCGACGACGACGACCCTGACGACATGGACATCTACACCCCCTCCGTCGTCAGGTACCCGGGAGCCCAGGACGTGTACGTCGCGACGATGTCCATGTACCACCACCACACCGTGGACGAAATGCAGGACGTGGATCCGCCACGGAACGACGGGCTGATGGACATTCAGTTGGCGGTGAGCCGGGACGGCGTCACTTGGACTCGCCCCGACCGACGCCCCTATGTCGGCATCGACGTAGAAGGCCCCGGCCAGCGAATGGTCTACGCTGCCCAGGGTCTGGTACTACGAGGTGACCGGGTCCTCCAGTACCACACCGCCTTTGACCACTCGCACGGACACTGGCCCGCCAACAACCCGGGCGGCGTGATCCGGTGGACGGAACAGCGCCTTGACGGGTTTGTGGCAGCCGGGTTTCCGTACACGGGCGGCGAGCTTGTGACACGACCGCTGACCTTCACGGGGGATCGGCTGGAACTGAACGTGGATGCATCAGCGTCTGGCGAGGGCCGAGTGGAACTCCAGGACGCGCAGGGACGGCCGGTCCCTGGTCATTCCCTCTCCGACAGTGATCGAGTGCTCGGCAACCATCTGCGCCACACGGTTACGTGGGGAAGGAACCGCGACCTCGGCGTCCCGCGGGGAACGCCGGTGCGTGTTCGGTTCGCGATGCGCGCCTGCAAGCTCTTCGCGTTCCAGTTCGCCACCTGAATCCCCGGCCGGACCGGGGTGTCGAGGACGCCATGCGCGGGACGCCCAGTCCCGGCTGCCGCGAGCCACGCACCTTGAGGCGCCTCCTCGCGTAGCGCCGCATCGAATGGCCCGAACAACGAACGGAACGCCTGTAGCGCCCGGACTCCTACAATCTGCAGCCCCACGCTTTTCCATGATGACGTGCTGCACCTTGCCGCCACACGGCGCGCGGATCCGGACGCAGACCTTGGCGAAGCGTTAATGCCGGCGATTCGCAAACCCAACGTCCCTGTGCTGATGCCCGATCAGCATCGTCCGTTTTCTTAGATCGCCGTAGGCGCACCCGTTCGCTCAGACCCCAGCCATGCAGCGCCTGGCGGATCGCGGCGTCGTGTTCGATAACGCGAATGGCCCCTCGCCCTGGTGGCCCGTACCGTAGGCTATGCCCCCGGCGTCCGGAAACTCACCTTGGTGGCAATCGCCTGGTCCACGGTCTCTGGCGTCACGAGTACCGTGGTCTTGAGTACCATCATGCCGGTGGCTGCGGCAGCGAGAGAGAAGGCCACGGCCGTCGCGTCGTCTGGCAGATCGGCGATCGTGTACGCGTCGGTCTCACCGAAACCGAAGTAGAACGCCTCGAGGGTACCGCCCGCACCCTCGATGAGGTTCTTCACGACCTCGCTGCGTCGGGTACCGCCGCGCTCATCGCTTAACAGCCCGGCTACGCTTTCCGGACCGTAGGTCGCATGGAACAGGTACTTGCCCATGGCTCTGGCTTTCGGTTCTTCCTCAAGTCGTGAGAACTATATAGCCGGCTAGGGACCCGTACCACGACAACAAGGCGAACAGAACTACAAAGCCTGCCGGGAGCGCCAGCTTCGTCACGTAGCGGCGTTGTGCCCAAGGGTTGCCGCTGGCGGCAACCAGCCCGGCGATCGCAGTTGCGGCCGGCAGGCCGTCACTCGCATTGAAATGGCGCCGCGTCACAATCTTGGAAGCGCGTTCGCTTGCGGAATCTGCTACAGCCTCGCGGGGTTAGGCGTGGTGCCATTCCTGGATAGCAGCGTTTCTGCGCTGCTCCCACTCTTCACGCAGGAACCCGTAGCGAAGTTCGTCGAGAACCTTGCCATGATGCACCCAGTGCCGTCGAAGCAGTGCCTCGCGCTGCATGCCGAGTATTTCCAAGAGCCGAGTTGATCGGACGTTAGTGGCGGTCGCGGTCGCAGTGATCTTGATGATTGGAAGCCGTCGGAAAGCCACGTCGATCACCGCCGATGCGGCCTCGGCCATGAGACCGTGGCCCCACAGCCACCGGGCCAATTCATAGCCGAGTTCCGCTCGTACCTTCCGGCGTGTGAGACGCAAGCTAACCCCTCCGACCACCCGGCCTTGCTGCTCCAGCGCCCAAACACACCGCTCTCGCGGATCCGCTAGTACTTGCGTGGCCACAAAGACGTCTGCATGTTGCCGTTCAAAGGGCTGTGCAACCGGAAGAAAACGCACCACCTCTGGATCGCGCCTATAGGCGTAGACATCGTCGGCGTCGGCCAGCCTGAATGGCCGCAGGAAACACCGCGGTGTCTGGATGGACTCCCGCAGCGTCGGCCAGTCGTCGGCAGTCACTCCGAAACGCGGCGCTCGACCGATGGTCGGGGAATCAGCGCTGGCGCCAGGCTGGCCTCCAGTACGTCGTCGACGGCATCACGCGCGAGGGCGTCCTGGACCACCACCAGTGCGTCGCGGAACGCCTCCAGCGTCAGGCCGAGATCACGGTCGCTGTGCGCCGTGCTGTGGCGTGGGTGGGTGTTGAGCAAGACGCCCCGCTTGGCGGCTTCCTGCGCTACCAGCACGTTGAGCTTCTTGGATTCCTCGGCATCGAACGGCTCGGTGAACGTGAAACCTGGGGTCGCCGGCAGGCCCGAGATGTCCACGGGCAAGTCCATCTCGTCCAGCACTTCCCGCATACCCGACTGCAGGCGCTCGCCGTAGTCGGCCAGCTGCGCCGGCACGTCACGACGCTCGATCTCGCTGAGGGTCGTGATTGCGGCCGTGATACCCACCAGATCGCTCCAATAGGTGCTGCTGACGAACATGTTCGACGCCGGCTCCATGACCCAGCGGCGGCCGACCACCGCGCCCATGGCGTATCCGTTCGAGATCGCCTTCGCGAAGCACGCCATGTCCGGGACCACGCCCACGAACTCCTGTATCCCGTTGGCGCCGTAGCGGAAATTCGTGGTGACCTCGTCAAAGATCAGCACCACGTTCTCGCGCGTCGCCAGTTCACGCACCCCGGCCAGGTATCCCTCGGGCGGCGACTCGCCCAAGAGGATCGGCTCCATGATGATCGCGGCTACGTCACCTCGATGCTGCTCGAGCAGCCGCTCAAGCGGCGCCAACTCGCCCCAGGGAAACGGGATGGATGTGCCTCGCAGTGCTTTCGGCACCCCGGTCGGTTGGATATTCGGCACCGCGAAGGGATCGAATGCGCCCGTCTGCAGGTGGCCGGCGGCTAGGTACCAGTCGTGCCAGCCGTGGTAGCCGCTGAAGAGCACCACGTCCCGGCCCGTGGCCCCGCGCGCAATGCGCACGGCAATCCCGCAGGACTCGCCGCCGCCCTTGGAAAACCGCACCATCTCCGCGCACGGGATGCGCTCGATCAGCAGCTCGGCCAGTTCGATCTCACGCTCGCTGTTCAGCGAGTAGGTCGTGCCTTTGCCAATCTGCTCGATCACGGCGTTGTCCACGACGTCATCGGCATATCCCAGGATCGCCGAGGTCACCGACATGCCGTAGTCCACGTACTCCACGCCACGGTCATCCCAGATGCGCGAGCCCTTGCCTCGCTCGGCGTACACCGGCGCTACGCCGTTGGCGAAGGCATATGGCCGTCGGCTGATGAGTTGCGAGCCACCCGGGATGATCCGATTGGCGCGCTCCCACAACTCGTAGGAGCTCGCCACGTCGTGCGCGCGTGGATCTTTCACGTGGTGCCGCCTTTACCCGTGGGAACCAAGCGTTGGCTCGCCGTCGACAGGAGCGCGCCTTCACGGTAGCGCCGGCGCTGCGGGATGCCAATAGGGGCAGGGCAAGGGACCGCATACGCCCTCAGGCCTGCTGTTCGTGATCCGCCGAATTCTCGAGTGCCCGGACCGAAACTTCCGGGAACGCAGCACGCCGGCTGGTTGGATCACGCCCGACATCGCGCGCCTGGCCGGCGAACTGTTCGACAACATGCCCCCAGTTCCGGCATCGAGCTCGCCGCAAATATGCGGAGTCTAGATAGCGATTGGCCGGAAAAGCGCGGGCCCTTAGGGCGTTGGCATGCCGAACGCGAATACGCCGGCGCCGCTGCCCGCGCTTGCGGCCGGCCCAAGCCGAGCAAGCTCACACTTGCGATGTACGGTAGGGATCCGAGGCGAATCATCGCTGCCGGGGGCGAGTCCTTTGGATGGCCGATATCGAGCTGATAGTCGAACTCAGGGGGCCTGGCGTGCGGGGACTCACTACCGACCCTTGGTCACCGCCACTGTGAATTCGGTCGCGCGGAGGTCTGTGTCGACAGTCGCCCAGATGGTCGGCGAATGACTTCAGGTTCCAGAGCGTTCGGGCGTCGACTTGCGATTCGAGCGTCACCTCCGATTCTGGTAGCTGGTTTGGTCTTGATCGTGACTGCGGCGCTATATGCGCGAAGCCTCGACAACTACTTTCAGTCAGACGACTTTGATTGGTTGCACACCTACGGCCAGCGGGCGGCGACCATCGGCACGATCCATGCTGTGCTTGCGCTGCCAGACCCAGCCACCGTGGATCCGGCGGACCCGTTCACCTGGAACTACCGGCCCACGACCGCCATTCTTGTCAATGTGCTTTTTCGCCTCTTCGGGGTGGTGCAACCAATTGGGTATCACGCCGTTCTGATTGGCGGTCACTTGGCGGCGTCGGCGCTGGCGGGCGTGCTGGCCCGGTACCTCACACGCCGCAGTTGGGTGGGTGTAGCGGTTACCGCCGTGTTTGGGCTGCACTTTGCGCACGTGGAAACGGTGGCGTGGTTTGGCTCAATTGCTGAAGTCGTGGCCGGCGTGCTTGCGCTGGGGACAGCGCTGGCGTATCTGAAGTTCCGTGAGTCGGGTCGTACGAACTGGGCCTGGACGGCGGTTGGGCTGTATGGCCTTGCGCTGGGCGCCAATCCCACGGCGGCGCCCATCCTAGGCTTCTTTGTGCTGGTTGATCTCTGGCGTATTGCCCGCGGCCTCGGCCGATGCTGGAGTGCCCTTTGGATCTACATTCCAGTGCTGATGCTGGCCGGGGGCTACCTCGCCATTGAGGTTGCTGCTCTGGGCGTGGCTGCTGGGAGTGGCGGCTACGGCTACAGCCTCGGACCCCGCCTGTTGCTCAACGCCATCTGGTACCCGACCGTGCTGGTGGCGCCATTTACGGAGCCGGAGCTATTTGACGTGCACCAGGCGCTGCTGGCCTTGCTGGACGGGACTGGATCGTTCGCTCATACCGTTGGCACGGCGCAATTCGTACCAGTGCTGGCCGTGCATCTCGTTGTCATCGGCGCCGCTGGCGTGGCCATGGTTCGCGGTCCTGGCTGGGCTCGCGTAGCCGTTGGTGCCGCCCTGGCCCTCGAAGCGCCGTTCGTTCTACTTGGCGGAACGATGTTTCACTTTGCCTACCTTCCTGCCGTCTTTGTCCTGACGCTAGGCGTCGCAGCTCTTGCCGGCACGGGTCGGTCGATCTCCAGTCTTGTTCCGTGGTCGCGCGTGGCGGCCAGCTGGCTGTTCGTGGTTGCTGCTGGGCTATTGGCTTGGCAAACCCACAGCCGCCTCAACGATTGGGAGTTCGCGGCCGGACTCAGTCATCGGCTGGTGCAGAGTGCTCACTCTGAGCTTGGTGAACTGCCGGCGGGGTCGACAGTCATTGCCGCCGATCTGCCGAACATGGTCAACGGCGCCTACGTGTTCCGTGAGGGGTTTCCGGCGGCGTTGCAAGTCACATATGGTCGTGCCGACCTGAAGGTCCAGACCTTTAGTCGACCGGTTGTGATGCGCTTGATGTCTGAGTCGGGCGCCAGCGATCTGCGGTACTTTCTGACGTACGAACCGTCCGACAGAGCCCTTCGTCTCCTGAGTCCCAGATAGCGTCGCAACGCGTTGGGTGCGACGCTCGGGTTACCTGGGCCTGAACTCCAGCACGCTTACAACTGTCTTAGCCCCGGGACGTTCGAATGCAGCGACCGTCGTGAACTCTGGGTTCAGGCGGAGGAATTTCTCACCATCGTCCTGATTGCCGTTAATGAGCGCGTACACGGGAACGCCGTGACCGCGCCAAGCGTCCGCAACGCCGCCGTACGGGTGACGAATGCGGTTCTCGACGTGCACGTCCAGGTCTGCGCGATTGCGAAATGTAAGGGCCGCCAGGTCCCTCGGTGCACCGAGCACGTGGTTTGTAAGGACAATGGCGGGGCCTGGCTCGGCGGCTGTTGTATCGGCGATCCATTGCAACGCCTCGGCCTGTCCGAAACCCGCTGACCATTGCTCGATGTACTGCGCTCGGTCGTCCCGGGGGAGGGCGGCCCTGGTAGGCGCGACGACGAGCAGCATGGCCGGAATGGCGAGTGAGAGCACAACTGCGAGGGAAGCGCCGACCATACAGATGGATGCCAGGCGGTCGCGATTGGCGTCGCGAAGCGCGCGGCCTACTTCCACAATGACGCGTGCCGTCAGCAGAGCGAGCGGGACGAGCGCGGGGAGCACATAGCGCGAGTACAGTGTTGCTCCCAGAAAGGCGTGGAATGCCAGCCAGAAGACAAGGACGGACCAAAGCCACCAGTCTTCACGCCGGCGCGTAACGAAGGGGAGTGCGAGTGCCCCGATGGCAGCGACGATCGAAGCGGACGGCAGGTAGGCCAGCGCCCAGCCGCCCATTTGGATCAGGTTTTCGGCCCATTGAGTGACCGGAACTGTCGCAAGCTGGCCAATGGTGAGCACGCTTCCCTCCGCGCGCTGCAGCGCCTGCGTTGACGTTGGGGCAAGTAGAAATGCGATATACATTGTGATCGCTGGTGCCATGCACAGCGCGAGCGCTGTTATGCGACGCCTTGGAGCCATGTGGCCTGTGAGAAAGATTCCGGTGACCGGAATGACCAGGAGCAACGCTCCGCTGAGTTTAATCCAGAAGGCGAGTGCGACAGCGGCGCCTGCGCCCAACGCGCTGGGCAAATGGCCTCGCACCGTGGGTACGGACAGGCCCCAGATGAGTGCAGTCAGCATCACGACTGGCGTATCTGCGAGAGCCAGGCGGCTCGTGAAGGTGAAAGCCGGCGAAATCGCCACGATGCTTGCGGCGATCGCAGCCGGCCATGCCCCGACTAGCCGCAGGCCGACGTGATAGACGAGCGCCACTGTGAGCAGGCCGCTGAGCGCTGCCACGAGGCGACCCGCGAGGATTGGGTCTTCAATGCCGCGGTGCAGGACGGCTGTCGTCCACATGAATACGGGGGTCTTCCAGTCCTCGGTCATCGGCAGCCACAACGTGTCCGACGACGGCGATTCGGCTAGACGTACCGCCCAGCGGACATTGGCGGCTTCATCGATGAACGGGGGAAAGGCGTCAAGCTTGACGAGACGTGTGACGGCGGCTACCAGGACGGCAGCGAATCCGACGATCTGTGGTGTGATTTCGCGCCGCATACGAAGAAGGGTGAGCCTGGACAGTGCCGCCGGTGCCACGTCTACGCTATCCGTGAGTTGTGTCGGGGGAGGCCGGTTCCGTCAAACCAACATCGTGCACTGCCGTCTGGGTGCAAGGTAGAGCGACCGATGGGATCTGGCGCAAGTATTCGGTCGCTGCGACTTTGCGCCGTGCTTCGGCGCGGCCAGCCAAACCGGTCGCTTGCGACGCTTGCAGTTGAGCGATGACACAGTGGACATCCGAGACTCCGGGAGCGAGGGACGGCAATTCACGGCGAGATATTGCCCGCGCTGCGGTGGTGGCACTGCTCGCGGGCCTCGTCTATCTGCTGTCATCCGGCGCGCACGCCTATAGCGTAGACGAGATTACGAACTACGCGTCGGCGCGGGCGCTGGTGGAGTCGGGCAGTCCCGACCTCGCACGTGAGCAGCCGTTTCCGCGGGAGCAGCTGTTGACGCTCAGCCATCCGTCGGCTGATCGGGTTACCGGCCGCTACGGCCTGCTGTCATGGGCCGCCATGATTCCGGCTTACCGACTCGCCAGTTGGATCGGATCCGAGCCGCCGCCGCCCTCTTCAGCGTTCCCTCAGCCCAGCGCGGTGCGTCCGTTGGCAGTGCTGATGTACGGACCCACGGTTGCTGCCGCGCTGGTAGGTGCGACGTTCCTGCTTGGGCGTAACCTCGGCCTGCGACCGCGCTACGCCCTGGCCGCGGCTCTGATGTTGGCCTGTGCCAGTCCGCTGTGGGTCTACGCGAAGGGCCTTGCCAATATCCCGTTAGCCGCCCTGCTGGCCGTGCTGGCATTGCTTTGGATTGCAGCCCGGAACCCCAAGGCGCGCCACTGGTCAGGCGCCGGCGTGTTCGCCGGACTGGCCGTGGTCACACGACCGGAGTTCATTGCCCTTGGGGTAGTCGTCGGTGCACTGACGCTGCTGACGTGGAAGCGCGGCTGGCGAACTGGCCTGAAATGCACAGTCGTTTACACCGCCGCGTGGGCTCTGATCGCAGTTCCAGGCGTCGGCCTCTGGAATCTCTATAGGACGGGCGATTTCCTGGATGTCGGCTATCGAACGGCCACCGTCTTGTGGCAGACGGACCGCGCATACATCGGAATCTTCGGATCACTAGCCAGTCCGAGCTTCGGGCTGCTGGTCTTCATGCCTGTGGCAGCGGTTGGTGTGTGGGGACTTCTTGGCAAGGCCACGGCCCGGCCGGTCTGGTCGGCCATGCTGGGCCTGGTTGCGATAGCGGCAATTGGCTACGGCTCATTTCACGACTGGTTCGGCGGCGTTTCGTGGGGTGCTCGGTATCTCACCGCAGTCACGCCCATTCTGGCGCTTGGCGTGGGCGCGGTGCTACAAGCTCGGTCTACAAGTTTGGCCATGCGCCTATCAATCGCTGGCCTCACAGCCTGGTCGCTTGGGATATCAGTCTTGGGCGTGTTGTTTGACTATCAAACAGGCTGGCGCAACCTCTGGGAGCACGGCGCACGCCCCGAGCAGGTTCTTTGGAACCCCCACTTCTCGCTCATTGGCGCACACCTTCGCCTGGCCAGGCAATGGCAGGACGGACTGATCGGTCCAGACCTCTATCTTGCGCAGCGACTGGGTCCATGGGCCGTGGTGTTGATCGTTGTTGGGCTGCTCGTTGTTTTTGGTGTCGCACTCGCAATCGAGACGAGCGACCGATTGTGGAAACGCAGTTCAGACCCGACTGGTTCAGCCGAATGGCGAAGGACTGGCGTCTCCTAGCAGCGGGGACTCGGTGTGGGCAAGCAGAGCTAGCGGTGGGGTCAGCGAACGAGCATCGCGTCGAGCGAGCCCTCGTAAACCTTGTAGGTAAAGTCCCCGTCTTCGGTCAGCGTGAACTGCAGCACTGGAATGAGGCCGACTTCCTCGCGATTGATGTTCGGGCGCGCGGCGAGCATCCAGTTGCCGGGGCGTAGTTGTGGCTGGGCCTCCGAGAGGCTCGTGTAACCGCTGCCATCCCAGAGCGCCAGCGTGCCAGTGCGCGGCTCAAACTCGTACAGGAAGAAGTATTCGTGGGTAGTGGTTTCAGGGACGGGTTGGACCTGCCCGTCAAACCACCGGACAAAGGCTGATGTGAAAGTGGCAGTGCCAAATCGATAAGGTAGTCGCCACGGGGAATCGTCGGTTGCGACGACAACCCAATCCTGGCCGCTCCATGACTCCGTGGCGCGATCTGTAAATGTCGCGGTAAAAGCGATGCGGACGTCGGCAACTCGCACGTCAGACAGGTGGATGCTGAAGTCTCTTGGTGGCGGACGCATTAGCGGAGTGGAGGTGACATCCGTAGCATAGATCGCAACTTCTCGGTTCCACCATAGTGGTCCGCGCGCAGCGGGGTCGAAAGCGGACGGTGCCATGCGAGCCGGTAGCGTAACGAAGTCAGGACTTTGCGTGCCCAATGCCGTGGTAGCTGGCAGGGCAGTTAGCAGGTGCGCGCCTCCTGGATCCAGTGTGCCGATGAGCTGCACGCGCGATAGCGCCATGGCAATCTGAAGACTGTGCTTCGGTCGGAGACCTGGTGCCAAGAGTACGGAAGCGGACGCGGGAATAGCCTGCCGTAGAGCTTCGAATGAATCGGGCACGTGCGCCGCATCCAGCTGCAGAAAGGCTGACTGGACGCGGTAAAGGGCATCAGTTTTCGATTTAGCCAGGGACTCGAACAAGCGTGGATCCGCAAGCCAACGCTGCGCGTGGCTGGGCAGCTGGTTTATCCAATCGTTGGTGGCATGAATGTAGGCATATCTAAGTCGACGCACGGCTCGAGGCTCCAAGTAATGAAGCACATCTTGGTACTCGGGACCTCGAACTGGCTCCTGGTGAAGATGCCCTACGAACCCGCTGGCGTTTGGACGACCCGTGGCGAAGCTCATTTCGCTTGGATGAGGCGAGAAAATACGGGAATCGACGGATGTAGTTCTTCGGATATAGCCGGCGACATCGGCGGATAAGGGAGTGCCGATGACAAAGCGCCGCAAGTCGTGGTAGAAGGGCACGGAATCCGAAGCTAGGATTCCGGGTTCTGGATTAGTAAGTTTAATGCCACGACTAACGCCCAACCCTATGGTTCGGACCGGTTGCGCAATCGTCGGCCAAATGACGAGCAGCACGCCGATGATGCCAAAGAGGTAATGCCAGCGCGGATTCAAGGCTGATACGCGACCGGCAAGCGCCAGTAGCAGAGCTAGAAGCGCGAGGTTGCGAGCGTGGCCGTCAAACCGAGTCACATCAAGTGGAGCTGTCTTGTAGTGAAGTGAAATCGCGGCAACCATCAATGGGATACATCCAGATGCCAGTGCCAAGACGAGCCGATCCCGGTTCGCGATCACAGCAGCAATTGCCGCTGCGGTGATCGCTCCAATACCGAGTAAGCCAATACGACCCTGCAGAGGTTCGTAACGCCCGAATATCTGTCGACTCAAGGGATCGTCTATCAAGCCCAGCAGCAGATGGCCTCGTGGCTCCGCTGCCAAGATCCCGGTCGTTACACCACCGCCGACAGCCAGTAGAAGCATCGACAACAGGGGCCCTGCCACTGATCGCGCTACTCCACCTTGCGAAACGCGTTGGCCGGTTAAATGTGGGATGATCCGCCATGCTTCCAGTACGCACCAGAGCCCTATGACGATCATTGCTAGTTCGGCATTGACGATTCCCAGGAACCCAGTCAGTGAAGCCAGTGACACGGTGGCAAGCAGCGACCTCGGACGGTTGTATGCGACATGAGACAGCACGACAAGTGCCAATGCATAACCGAGGACAAACATGGGCTTCCAAATGTTGGCTGGAGCACCGTCGAACTCGGAATGCCAACGCAGGTCGATATCTGGCCAATAGAGTCCAGCTAGCGAAGCTCGTAAACCGACAGTGTTAAGGTCCGTCGGCACGGGCATCTGGATGATATTCGGTACCCTGTTTAGATATCCAATCAAAGTCCATGATCCAGCTGTCAGCAAAAGTGGCGACAGCGTGAGGGTGCAGATCCATCCGCCGCGATTCAGAAGCATGGTTCCGACGACTAGAATTAAGCTCGTCCAGATGAAGGCGGAAATCAATTCGGTCACCAACACGAAGTTCGGTCCTATGGGTGGTGCTAATAGTCCGATAAGCAGGTCGACTCCGTGGTGATAGAAAACGCGAAAGTCTGGGTTCCAAGGAGTAGCTGGCGGCCATCCGCCGGCCCTAACATATGAAGATAGTCCCAGATGAATTCCTGGGTCGGGAATTTTCAACAGTTGTCGCGCAGCTAGCATGATCCAGAAAATCGGAAGGCTCGCGGTTAAGAATCCAGCGACGGTGCGCGGCGAAACGCGCGGCGGCTTCGCTGCTTTCTTGATCAAACCTAGGGCTAGTGCCAGAACGACGACCCAACCCACGATCGCGCCGGCACGACCTGGAACCAAGAAGAGGATGAAGTTGACAGTCAGTCCCCAGACAGCTGGTCCAATCACCATCCCCTGTGCCAGCGCCATCCGGTCATCGGCCTGCCGCAGCGCTACCCGAGCGACGATGAAGCCGACTGCAGCGAGCGCTAGGAGTTCGAGAGCCAGCAGCAGCAGCCCTGGCAGGACAGTCGGATCAACCGTCATTCAAGATGCTTTCGGCGGCGGCATTCGGGGAGGCTAGGAGTGTACGGTTGATCTCATATTCCGCGCCAATACTCGGTGATGGCTCGTGACGGTGATTCAAGTTACTGCAGTCATGGCCGCAACATAGCGTTGAGCGAACCTTCATAGACTTCGTACGTATGGTCACCGCTAGCTGTCAGGTCGAAACGCAGGACAGGGATCAGGGCAGCTTCCTGGCTGCCACTAAGTAGACGCACGGCTAGTATCCAGTCGCCGGGACCAAACTCGCGGCTGTGCTTGTCTAGTCTTGCGTAGCTGGTTCCATCCCATAGGGTTAGTGTTGCTGTCCGAGGCTCAAACTCGTACAGGTAGAAGTACTCGTGGATGTCCGTCTCGGGTACAGGCTGAAGTTGCCCCATGAAGGACCGTGCAGGCGCTCGAGTGCGTCGGGCAATCCTGGACTTGTCCGGGAGTGCCCAGCGTGAATGGTCGGCGGAGATCACCAGCCAATCTTGTCCTGACCACAGGTCGCTCGCGCGATCGATGAACGTTGCGGTGAAGGCAATGCGTCCGTCGACCATGCGCACATCTGACAGTTTGGCGCTGAAGTGCGATGGCGGTGGGTCCATGATGGGCTTGATGGCGGCGGCTGGTGCGTAGACGGCGAGGCCATTGTTCCACCAGATCGGGCGGCGCATGGCTGGGGCAAAGGCGGATGGTGCCAAGCGGGAAGATGTAACGACGAGGTCAGGCTCTTGATTTCGAAGCGGCTCGATTGGTAGTGGCGTTGGCAGGTGCAGAACCGACGTTTGCACGTCACCGAACTGCCGGGTATGGGAAAGCGCCGCTGCGGCGCGAAGGGCGACCCGCGGCTCAATGTCAGGTGAAAGGTAGACGGACGCAGACTCCGGGATAGCTCGTCGAAGAGCCTCGAAGGAGCCTTGGGCCGGCGGCGTATCGAGCTCTCGGAACGCCGGCTGGATGCGGTAGAAGGCATCAGGTCCATCCCGGACAAGCAATTCGAACAGCGCGGGATTACTCAACCGTTGTCGAGCACGGTCGGGCAGCCCGTCTTCCCAGGTGTCGGTAGCGTGTACATAGTCGATGCCAAGTCGCCCAATGGCATTGGGTTCGAGAAAGCTGATGGCGTCTTTGTATTCGGGTCCTGTGCCCGAGATGATGTGGAGGAGATCTGCGAATCCAGATGCGTTCGGCCGGCCGGTGGCAATGGTCATCGCGCTAGGATGCGGCGAGAGTACGCGGGCATCAACTGGCGTGTGTTCGCGGATGTATTCGGCGACTCCTTCAGATGTGAAGCGCTCGACCGCAAGTCGTCCCAGAAACCAGGCATGGAATTCACGCGGCCCCGGTTGCATGTTGGAAAAGCTGGGACCTCGCTGCAGTGCCAGGCTGACGGCGCGTGCGGGTGTTGCAGCCGTCGGCCAAGTGACAAGTGCAATCAGGCCCAACGCGGCAACGTAGCGGAATCGGGTCCGAAGAGTGGCCAGACGGAGGCTCAGCGCAATCAACAGAGCCAAGAGGGCGAAGTTTCGTGCGTGCCCGTCCATGCGGGTGATGTCCCCCGGAAACGGTTCGTAGCGAAGCGCGAGGGCAGCCACCAGAAACGCGCCGCTCCCCGCGGCCAGCATCAGAACGAGCTGGCTGCGCCTCGACAGCAGCACGGCGGCTATTGCAACGCAAAGAGGTCCGATGCCCAGGACTCCTAGACCGCCGGACAGTACCGCGAACTCGCCAAGCGGTCGGCGGCTGGCTGGGTTCTCGTGCCATCCAAGGCTAAGCGCGGCGTGCGATGAGCCCGTCAGAAGGCCTGTGACAACGCCACCGCTTGCCGCCAGCAGCGCAACCGTCAGCGCTGGTCCGGCGGCCGCTCGCAGTATCACAGGCCAACTAGCGTTGTGGTGTTGATCGGTGTGGCCGCCCGTCGACTCAGACTCGAGGCGCCAGCGTACTCGGACAAGCCTTAGAGTTTGCGTGAATTGAAATACGCCCCAAAGCGCAAGCGCAATCAGTGCAACCGGTTCATCTACGATACCTACGAACCCGAGTATTGCAGCCAGCGTGAAGGTTGCTGTCCACGACCGTGCTCGACCTACGGCAATGCGCTCCAGGACGATGAACGCCAATGCGTACGAGAGCGGAAAGGACGGCCGCCAGCTGTTTGGAGGCGTCGCGTCGAAATTAGTATTCAGCGGCAATTCAAATGACGGCCAGTAAACCTCGGATAACACCGTGCGTAGTCCTACTCCCGGGGCTCCTGTCGGCACGGGGACCTGTAAGATACTTGGTGGGTTAGGTGAGCCAAACAGCGTCCACGCGCCTGCTGTGAGGAGAAGGGGACTCAGCGCGAGCGTGCCGACCCATCCCCCAAGCTTGAAGACGCTGGCAACCACAACGAGGGCCAGGCTCGTCCAGACATAGGCTCCCAAGAGCTCGTTCACGAAGGCCAGATCGGGACCCGAGGGTGGGGCTAACAGCCCTACCAGCATGTCCACGCCGTAGTGGTAGGGCGCCGGCTGTCCCGGATTCCACGGCAGTACCGGCGGAAACCCGCCGACGCGTATGGAGGCGGCCAGTCCCAGGTGAATCTCCTCATCGGCGAGCGACAGGAGCTGGCGGCCGGACAGCGCAAGCCACAGAAGCGCCAAAGCCGCGGCGACGACTACTGCCGCCGAACGAGCTGACAGGCGAAGTTCCGACGGCGCGCGCCAGGCCAGCCCGGCTCCGATGCCCAGGATGACGACCCAAGCCGCGATTGCGCCCGCCATGCCGGGTAGCAGAAACATGATGAAGTTGACGATCAGGCCCCAGAGCGCCGGTCCGATAAGCAACCCTTGCGCAAGTGCCAAGGGGGCGTACCGTTGACCAAGTGCAACACGTGCGACGACGAAGCCGACCGCGGCGAGGGCCAGCAGTTCGAGTGCGAGGATTAGCAAGCCCGGGACGACGTCCGAATCAACTGTCACTTATCGAACCAATAGCATGGTCTTCGGGGTGTCTGGGACTCACCGGGGTGCCGCAATCGGCACCTAAAATGATTGACGCGAGGCTCGAGGCGTGACGACACACGTCCATAGTCCGGTGCGGTTGGGCCGGCAGGATAGCCGGTGTTGCACAGCGCTTGCGCAGCGCTGGCTGCCAGCCTTGCGGACACCTTGGGCGCTCGGGCTGCGATAGTGTCGTCGTCGGTGGTGTTGGTGGTCGTCGGTGTTAATGAGCGGCTGCCAACTGAGGGGAGATGAACGATGACGCAGCCGAACATTGTGCTGATCGTGGCCGACGATATGGGCTATGGCGATTTCGGGCAATTCAACGATGGTCCGGCGCGGACGCCGGTTCTGGATGGGCTGGCGGACGAAAGCGTGTGCCTGACGCAGCACTACTCCGGTGCCTGCGTGTGCGCGCCGGCGCGCGCGGCGCTGCTGACGGGGCGCTATCCGCACCGCACCGGCGCGATCGACACGCTGGAGGGCCAGGGACTCGACCGCTTGGCGCTGCGAGAGGTCACGCTGGCCGACAACCTGCGGGCGGCGGGTTATGCGACGGGCATGGTTGGCAAGTGGCACTTGGGGGCACTGGATCCCAGGTACCACCCAAATGCACGCGGGTTTGACGACTTCGTCGGCTTCCGAGGCGGCTGGGCGGACTACTACCGCTGGCGGCTCGACCGTAACGGGACGGCCGAGCATTCGGACGGCCGATATCTGACGGACGTTTTCGCTGCCGAAGCGTCGGCGTTCATTGAGCGAAACTCACAGCGACCATTCTTTCTGCACGTGGCCTTTAACGCGCCGCACACGCCCCTGCAGGCGCCGCAGGAACTCGTTCAACCCTATCTGGATGCCGGTCTCTCGCACGGCGTGGCGTTGATCTACGCCATGAACGAGCGCATGGATGCGGGCGTGGGCCAGATTCTCGACACGTTGGACCGAAGCGGCTGCGCTGGAAACACCATCGTGATGTTCACCAGCGACAACGGGCCCCAGCTTTCGTGGGGGTTCGACTACACCATGGGTGTGGAGGTGGACACGCATCGGTTCAACTGCAATTTCAACGGCGCCAAGGGCAACGTCTTCGAAGGCGGGATTCGCGTCCCCATGCTGGTCCGGTGGGCGGAAGGCCTGCCGGCCGGGCAGCGCAACGACGCATTGGTCCACTACGTCGACTGGCTGCCGACGCTACTGGAGGCGGCCGGCGCCTCGCGGGTAGGTGGACTGCCAATTGATGGCGTCAGCGTACTGCCCACGCTCCGCGGCGAGACACCTACCGCTGCGCCGCAACGATTCTGGCAGTGGAATCGCTACACGCCGCAGGTGGAGTGCAATGCCGCCATCCGCCATGGCCGCTGGAAGCTGGTGCGGCCACGGATCGCCGAGCTAATGCAAGTCAGGCCAGAGCACATGCAGATGGACCGGGACCTGAAGTACCGCCCCGAGCTTCACCAGGTGGCCATCCCGAACGACGCTCCGGAACGGTCGGTTCCACCGCCACCGCCTCCCGAGCTGTTTGACCTGGAGCGTGACCCGGGCGAGCAGAACGATCTGACAAGTGCAGAGCCGCAACGGGCCGCGATGTTGCTTCGTGACCTGGAGACGTGGTTTGAAGAGGTGGAAGCCGAGCGGCTGACCATCAGCGACTGAGGCGGCGGCCCCGGACTCCTGAGGGTCGGCTGGCTAGTACGGCACGTTGGTTGCGGACGGGTGGTTGGCGTAGGTCAGTTGCGGGTCCGGCCGACCGTCCAGCAGGCGAGCGACGAACGCGTGCATCTCGTCGCGCAGCGCTTCGGCCAATGCCCGGTGCGTGGCGATCAGGTTGGTTCGCTCGTCCGGGTCGCGCATGACGTCATAAAGCTCCAATGACCCCGGCGCCGCCCCCAAATGACCGGGCGACATGTGTTCGATCAGCTTCCAACGCCCGCTGCGCCACGCGCGGTTCATGCCGAAATTGTTGTTGGTCATACAGATCGGAGGGTGTTCCAGTGCCTGCCCGCGCACGGCCGGCAATAGGCTCATTCCATCCACGCACGCTGGCGTCTCGATGCCCAGGTGGTCGAGGATCGTGGGCACCAGGTCAATGTGCTCGACGGTGTCATCCACTCGAAGAGAGGGCAGTCCCGCCGGGTGGTGAAGGATCAGGGGGATGTGCACGTTCGTCTGGTACAGGTCGCCGTGGTTGAAGAACATGTCGTGGTCGACGATGGACTCTCCGTGATCGGCGACGACAATCGTGAGCGTGTCGTCGGCCAGCCCGCGCGCTTCCAGGGCCGCTAGCACGCGCCCAATCATGGCGTCCATATAGGCGATTTCACCGTCGAAAAGAGCGATCAGGAATTGCAGGTCGGTGACGTCGCGTACCAGGTCGATATGCGCCTGCTCGCGCGGGTCGCGCATGCCCCCGCCTCCGCTGATTCGGCTTGTCCACCACGGGTGCTCGTGGAACTTGGTCAGGCTGGTGTTTGCAGAGTTGTGTTCGTCGCCGGCGTAGAACATCCGGTCGTACGGCGGCGGCGGGTAGTAGGGCCAGTGCGGGTCCCACCAGTGCGTGAACAGGTAAAAGGGGCCGTCGTCCGCCTTGCCGGACTCGATCCAGTCCACCAGGATGTCGGCCATGTGCGCGGCCGGAATGCCTCGCGGGTAGGTTGCTTCACCGCCACGGTCCAGGTAGGTGTTCCAGTTGCGCATCCAATAGGGCGAGCGAAAGGCGCGTCCGCGGCCTTCCAGGGCAAACGTGCGATACCCGTGGCTGGCCAGCGTTTCGTGGAGGAAGACAAACTCCGGCGAAAGCTCGTGCTGCTGCGGCGGCTCGGCGTGGATCACGATGCCCGAGTTAAGCGGATGCACGCCCGTCAGCATGCTGGTCCAGCCGGGAGTTGTTGGAAGCCCTGTCAGGTTGGCGTCGTCGAACTGGATGCCGTTGCGCGCCAACCGGTCGATATTTGGCGAGGTGGGCCGTGGGTAGCCGTAGCAGCCCAAGTGGTTGGCTGGCGTGGTGTCCATGCCAAAGATGATCACGTTGGACCGACCGTCGCCACTCATGCGCTGCCAGGTGCCCTCGTAAAGCTGAATCCGAAGAGCCGCGCGGCACCGTGGATGCCAAACCGCAACCTGAACTCTCGATCCACAGGCAGCGCCTGACCGTCGGCCCAGACAACTGGCATGGCAGATCCGTCCGTCACAATGCGAGTTGGAGGCGACGAATCGACGGGCTCTCCGGCTGTGTCGAGCACTTGCACGTCGATCAAATTGCGACCCGGCAGCGCATTGCCCCACGAGACCTGAAGCCCAGCTGGCGTCGCCGAGGGCTTGATTGGAATTGTCGTAACCGAGCCGGGCATTTCGCCGTCAGGGGTCTCGAGCGCGGCGAACCCGTCGATCGGAAGCGACGCCAGCCCGGTCTGTGCCGGATACACGCTGCCAGCGCTACTCGTCCACTCGCCCCTATTCTCGGAGGGCCAGTTTGTCCAGTGCTGGGGCTGGCCGGAATAAAATACCTGGATCTCGTGGTCGCGGACCACCAGGTCACTCGACGTGACCAGGAAACCACCGTCCCAGTCACCTGGCCCGCCTCGCCGTACAAATGGCTGATTGGGCTGAACCCTCTGAAACCGCTCGCCGTCACGGCTGACGGCCAGTCGAATGTCGGCCACATACACGGAGCTGTGCGGCTCTAGCCAGCCGTACTCGTAAAGCATCACGTACAGACCCTTGTAGGGCAGAACTGAGATGAAATGGATCTGGGACTCATCGCCCTCGTCGGGGTCGATGATCGGGTTCTGCTGTGACCGAGTCCAGGTCCAGGGGTCCGGGCCGTAGAGCAGGGCGCCTTTTCTGATCGACCAGCCGCCGCGCCGGGCCGACATCTGTCCGTAGGCCTTGTAGCGGCGGTCAGGATTCGGGTCTTGCCGGTCATAGAGAAGCTGGTGCGAGTCGAACCAGGCCAGGGGATCAGGGAGGACTCGCCGCGAGCCATCCTCCGCCGGCGGCGTCCAGATGTTTGGCCTGCCCTCGCGGGTGAAGCGCAGTCCATCGGGCGAGTTCCATATCTCCCGATCAATGTTCTCGTCGAAAAGCAGCAACTTGTAGCGCCGCGAGGGGTCGGTTTCCCCCGGGTCTTTCAGCGCGGGTCCATTGGTTCGCCGGCCCGGAAGATAGGCGATCAGGTTGTTGTCGCGCGTGCCGCCGTATTCGTGCACGCCAACATTGGGCTTTTCCCAGGTTGAACCGTCCGGACTGACGGCGTAGCCGACACGTGGAATCTGCAGGCCGGACTCGGCGACATCCATGCCCATATACCAGGCCTTGTAGTGCCCATCCTCGGCATCCCACATCACTGTGCCCTGCCACGGACTGGCTTGCAGTGAGTCCCAAGTTCCGAGCGGCCCGGTGCGGATGACGGGATTGGACGGATGCTTGATGGCTGGTCGAACGACCTGGTGGACCCGCTGCATTTCAGCGACCTCAAGCAGGTCGAGGAAAAGAACAGACCGGCCAGCCGTGGCCTCAAACTCAATGGATGTTGGGTAGGGCGAGGACACCAGAAGTCGCCGGCCTTCTATACGTTGGGCAGCGGCGCCGTGTCGTCGACTGCTGCCTGCCAGGCGCGAATGCGATCCAGCAAGTCGGAGATGAGTCCGCGCTGGTCGGGATCGTTGAACCGATTCGTGAGTTCGTGGGGATCCGCATTGAGATCGAACAGTTCCGACTGATCCGTTGCGCTGGCGTTCAACTTCCAGCCTTCGTGGCTGAGGATGGAGCGCCAGGGATCGGATTCCACCCGGTGAGCCTCCGGCGGTGCGTCTGGCGGCCAGACACATGAGTTGTGGCTACCGTTCCACTCGACGATCACGTCGTTAGCGGAGAGGTCGGCGTCGCCCTTGAACACGTCAGCGCGACTGATTCCCTGGACATCGACTGGTGCACCAATGCCCATCAGATCCAGCAGTGTCGGGACGAGGTCCACCAGGCTCATCGCGCCGTCGATACGTGCTCCGTTGTTGGACAGCCAGGGCACCCGCACAAGCAGCGGCACGCGCATGGCCTCTTCGTACAGCGTGCACTTCGCCAGGATGTTGTGGTCGCCCATCATGTCGCCGTGGTCCGACGTGAAGACGACGATGGTGCGATCTGCCTGTCCAGAGTCATGCAGGGCTTGGAGGATGCGTCCCACGGCGCGGTCTACGAGGGTCACTAGCCCCCAGTAATTCCGCCGTACCCTGCGCCAGGAGGCTTCGTCCTTTAGATCGAACCCTCGCCAGTCCGTGCTGCCGTAGTAGGCGGCCAGCGCCCGATGGATCAGCGAAACGTCGTCCGGCGGTCGCAGAAAGGCCGGTCCGGTTTCCAGGTTCGCGGGGTCGTGCAACTCGTTGAGTGGGCCGTCGAACGGCATGTGCGGCTCGAGGAAGTTGACATAATGCACCCAGGGCCTATCCGCATGCGACTGGATGAACTCGGCCGAACGGGCGCCGAGAAAGCCGGCCTTGGTGTATGGCACTGGCATCTCAGCGGCGTGCTGCCGAGAAAAGGTCCGTAGGGTTCCCGTATCCGCCGACGAGTCACCGCGTTGGGACTTCCCGGAATCCGGCTCAAACCCATGCTCCACCAGGAAGTGGTGATAGTCACTGAGACGCCGGGCCTCGACCGGGTCTGCGTAGTATTCCCGGTAGCCGTCCTCGATCCCCACGAACTCCGAGAAGCCACGCTGCGCAATAAGCTCGCTGCCCAGGTGCCACTTGCCGTAATACGTGCAGGTGTAGTCGTCGGGAACACGCTCGGCCAGCGTCAGGTGTTCGGGTCGTAATGGGTCGTTGTTCTCAAGGCATCCCGTCGTGTGCGGGTAGAAGCCGGTCATGATTGACGATCGCGAGGGCGTGCAGACCGGCTGCGTGCAATACGCGCGATCCACGACGAAGCTCTCCTCGGCCAGGCGATTCAGGTTCGGCGCCTGAATGGTTTGGTTGCCGTAGCAGGCCAGCGTGTCGTCCCGCTGCTCATCCGTGAAGAGAAAGAGCAGATTCGGCTTCTCAATCACTGTCGGTCTCCCATCGCTGGTCGTACCTGCGAGGCGTCACGTTGCCACGCCGGACCGCATTGCCGTCGTATGTGTAGCCGGTGCCGGGCGCGCCTCAGCTTCCGCCGGCCGGCTGCGTGGTTGCCTGTGCACCCTTGGCGTCCTGCTGTGCTTGCCACTGCTGGCGCAGGCGGGCGTGTTCTTCGTCGGAGAGATAGCGTCCGCTCTCCGAGCTTGTTCTGGGAAACGAATAATCCTCGAAGGCGCTTTTGGAGTCGCCGCAACCTGCAAGCAGTAGTGCTGCAGAGACAATCGCGGCCCCGAGCGCAAGGCGCAGCGCAGCGCGCGAGCCTACGGCTAAGCTTCGCTTCCCTGACGTGCAAACTCGGCCAAGCGGCCGCAGGCAGGCGCGGGCTTTGCCGCCCGTGCCCCCCTGCTGATTCATCCGATTAGATCCAGCCGCGGCTGCGCATCTCATCAATCTGCAGCGCCTGGTTGCCTTCCGCGGCCGTCTTGACGTTCCCGATCATTTCTTCAAGCGAGTCTTCGCCGAGCATGTACCGCTGCTCCAGGCCGATCCAGCTCTGGTACCACTCCCCCCAGTTGGGCATGCGGTACTGACGGTGCCGATTCTGGGTGCCGTCGGCGTAAGACTTGAGGAGATGCATGTTGTTCGGAGGGCCGGCCTGCGCCTCCGCTGTTTCGTGCGCCGGGCGCCACATCGGCAAGTGGCCGCGGTCGACGCCGGCGACACGATGCTGCACCTCGGTCCCAAAGTACAGACACACCTCGGCCGTCTCTTCCACATTGCCGCGCGCTTCCGCTCCGCTGGTCACGGCGTGAAACTGACAGGACCAGAACGTGCCCGACCTACCCGTTGCCGGATTGACTGGCACGGGCGCCAGTGACCACTCGAACCGGTCCTTGATCTGAATCAGCGGGCGCGCCGTCTGACGAACCCGCTCGGTCAGGTAGTAGGCCTGGATGCCTGCCGTGAACGGTGTACTGAACTCGCCGCGGATTTCGCGGATTTCGGCGATTGGCACGGCGACCTCGTGCTCGAATACCGCATCGTGGATGAATTCGATCCCGTCGCTGCCGCCGCTGTCATACAACGTGAACTTGGTGTCGTCGTAGCTGCGGAAGAACTCCTCGTTGCCCGACCAGATCAGCGGATGCCACGAATACCAGTTGCCGCCCCCGTCCAGACCCCAGAGGCCCTGCTCGGGGTCGGTGGTCTTCTGGGCGTTCTCCATCAGGTCGTCCCAGGTCCAACTGTCGTCCGGATGCCCGGCGCCCAGTTCGTCCACCAAGGTCTGGTTGTAGATGAACCCGTTGATACCGCCTTGGTAGGTGATCCCGTACTGATTGCCGTGCAGCTGGGTCGGCGGCGGAAACCTGTGGTCGTCGTCGTGGCCGTTGTCGGTCCAGAGATTGGGGATGTAGTAGTACTCCTCCTCGTTCCAGCCATCCATCTTCGTCAGGACGTCGTTGAGTTGGAGCACCGTGTTGTCGTCACGCCAGGCGTTGAAGAGGTGGCCATCCCAAAGCACCATCTCGGGCAGGGTTCCGGCTGCGGCCCTGATCGACAGCGTGTCCCAATAGCCCCCGCCAACTGGCTCAACCAGCACCCTCACGTCCGGCCGCCTAGTGGCCCAGTTCTCGACCGCCCACTGCACCGCCGCGCCTCGCGGACCTGATGTGTGGTCGGTAGCGAAGGTCAGCACAACGGGCGGGCGCTGGGCCTCGACTTCGACGACCTTCTCAACGACCTTCTCAACGACCTTCTCGACAACTTTCTCAACCTCCACGACCTCTTGGACAACCTGGGTCACAACCTTCTCGACCTGGACTTCCTTGATTTCAGTCTTGGTCACGACGGTCTCGACCGGCACTTCCTTCACTACGATCGTCTCGACCGGAACCTCCTTGGTCACGACCTGGGTTTCACCGCAGGCCGCCAGGAGTGCCGCGCCGCCAGCGCCGAGTCCGCCAACTCCGAGCGCTTTCAGGACTTGTCGCCGTGTCATCAATGCCCTCCCTAGCTGCGCCCCCGTACTTCCTCAGTCCGAAGTACTCTAGGGCCGAATCGTTCTCACGCTACGCCCGGCACGGCGAGGCGTCAATAGAGGCGGCGGCGCCCCGCGCCACGCGGGACTTCACGCGGCGCTCGTCTTGCGGACCTGGGGTGCAGGGCGACCGCATCGAAATCGCCGAACCGAGCTGGTTCTGGGAGATGTGCTGTGGCAGCTACGCGCCCGAATCTTTTGATCATCCTCTGCGACCAGCTGGACGCCGGATACCTGGGCGCCTATGGCAACCGAGTAGCGCAGACCCCGCACATCGACAGGCTGGCGGCTGACGGCCTCACGCTGACCCGCGCCTACGTTCCGCTTCCCCAGTGCTCGCCGGCCCGCGCTTCAATGTTCACCGGGCTGTATCCGCACCAGCACCATCTGCTCTGCGTGCCTCGCTCAGGGCAGGACGAGCGTTTCGGCACGGTGCGTCAGCGGGCGGTTCTCCCCGAGTCCGTGCCTTCGCTCGGCCAGGCGTTTCGAGACGCCGGCTACCGCATGGGTTACACCGGCCCGTGGCACATGGGCAATGACGAAGTCCCGCATCACGGCTGGGAGGAGCACTGGCGGACGTATCGCTATTGGAAAAACGGCCGCGACTACTACATCCAGCATCTCGAACGCCACGGGTTGGCCGAACTGTTCAAGCGCGAACACCACGAATTCGGCTTCAGCGCGGGCACGAAGTCCGGCGTGGTGCCCTCGGGGCCCTCGGCCATTCCGGTCGAGCACGCCCGTACGTCGTGGGCCGTCGATGAGACCATCAACTTCATCAGCGGCCGCGACCAGCGGCCGTGGGCGTTTACGCTCTCGATCAAGGATCCGCATCCGCCCGTCATATCCCCGGGCGACTTCGCTCAGCGCATCGACCCAGCCGACGTGGAGTTGCCGCCGACCCTCGACGAGGACTTCCACGGCAAGTCCGACGCGTACGAGCGCAGCCTCACGCATCGCTGGGTCCGCAATATGTCGGAGGCCGACTGGCGCCGGTTTATCGCCCACTACCACGGGCTGAACGCGCACATCGACACCGAAGTGGGCCGACTGTTCGCATATCTGGACGCGCAGGGTCTACGCGACAACACGCTGATCGTCTTTCTTTCCGACCATGGCGAAATGATGGGCGCCCATCGCATGGCCGGAAAGGGCCCGGCGATGTTCGAGCAGTCGATCGGTATTCCACTCATCCTGCGCTGGCCGGCCGGCATTGGCGCCGGACGGCGAAGTGACGCGTTGTTCAACACGGTGGACCTGCCGGCCACGCTGGGGGCCTTGTGCGACGTTCCGATCAGCGCAGGCGCCGGGCTAGACCAAAGCGCCATGGTCCTGGGCCAGGCGGACGGACCGCGCCGGATCGTGTTCAGCGAGTTCTACATCGAGGCCGGACTGCGCGACGACCTGATGTTCGTGAAAACCGCCGTCACGGATCGTTGGAAACTCAACCTCTGGCTCTACGACCGGCCGGAGTTGTACGACCTGCAGAACGATCCGCACGAGACCCGCAACGTCATCGACGACCCCACAACGGCCAAAGTGCGTGCGGAACTGGCGGACGAGATCGTGAATTGGCTCAAGGAAACCGACGACCCGCTGCTGCCGACGGTTGAGTGGACGGTCGGTCGGGTGACGTAAGGCTAGCGCCGGTAGAGCACCCGCCGGTTCAACCGCGGGTGCGCTGGATGTAGTGCGGGCTGGTGTTGAAGAAGACCTCGGCGGCTTCCATCAGTGTTTCTGACGTCGTGGGGTGCGGGTGGATGCTCAGCCGCAGGTCGTCGGCCCGGGCGCCCGTTTCCACGGCCAGTACGCCTTCGGCAATCAGCTCGCCAGCGCCCCGGCCGGTGATTCCGACCCCCAGGACACGCTCGGTCGTTGGCTCCAGAATCAGCTTCGTCAGCCCGTCGTTACGCCCCAGCGTCGTGGCGCGACCGGATGCCGCCCAGGGAAAAGTGGCGACGTTGTGCGGTCGGCCGGACTCCCGGGCCTCCGATTCGGTCAGCCCGCACCAGGAGATTTCCGGGTCGGTGAACACAACCGCCGGGATGGCTTGCGCGTCGTAGGTTGCGGCGTGACCGGCGATGGCCGAGGCCGCGACGTGTGCCTCGTAGGTGGCCTTATGCGCCAGCATCGGCTCACCCGCCACGTCGCCGACGGCGAAGATGTTTGCGGCGCTTGTTCGGCGCTGATGGTCGACTTTGATGAAGCCGCGCTCGTCCGACTCCACGCCGGCGGCGTCCAAGCCCAGACCGGCGCTATTGGGGCGACGCCCGACGGCCACCAGCACCTTGTCAAACCGCCGTGAGGGATTCTCGACGCGCGCTCCCGCCAGTTCGACGTCGACGCCGCCCGGCTGTACATCCAGGTTCGCGACTCGGGTGCTGAGCAGAATCTCGGCAAACGTGGCTTCCAGCTTTCTCGCGAGCGGTCGCACCAGATCCCGATCGGCGCCTGGCAGCAGGCCGGTCTCCATCTCCACGACGGTCACCTGCGAGCCAAGCGCCGCGTAGACCGATCCCAACTCCAGACCGATGTAGCCCCCGCCGACAACCAGCAAGGTTTCCGGGACATCCGTGAGCTCCAGGGCCGAGGTCGAGTCCAGAACACGCTCGCCGTCGATCTCGAATCCGGGCGGCGCCGCCGGCCGCGAGCCGGTGGCTACCACCGCATAGTCGAAGTCCAGACGTTCCGCGTCGCCGCCGTCGGTCGGCTCGATTTGCAGCGTCTGTGGATCCTCGAACCGAGCGAATCCGCGGACGAAACGCACCCGACGGGCGCGAGTGAGGAGTCCAAGACCTGAGGTCATCTTGGATATGACCTGGTCCTTCCAGCTTCGGAGCCGATCCAGATCGATTTCCGGACTTCCGAAACTCACGCCCCAGGCGGCCGCATCCTCGGCCTCGCCAAGCAGCGACGCCACGTGCAATAGGGTCTTGGACGGGATGCAGCCGCGGTACAGGCACACCCCGCCGGGGTTTGCCTCGGGATCGATCAGCGTGACATCCATTCCCAGCTCGGCGGCGTGGAAGGCGGCCGGATAGCCTCCAGGCCCCGCGCCGATCACGGCTATGCGCGGCTGCCGTCCGTCGGCGGTCACGGCGCGGCTAGTAGCCCATCGCCAACATCAGGGGCTGGGCCAGCGCGTCAACGATCCACGTGAGAAATCGGGCACCGTCCGCTCCGTCCACGGCGCGGTGGTCGAACGACAGCGCCAGCGGCAGTATGAGCCGCGGCCTCAGGAGGCCCTCAACGTAGACGGGACGCTCAACCGCACGTCCAACGCCCAGAATCCCGACTTCCGGCGGGTTGATGATGGGCGTGAAGTGCCCGGTGCCGAGTGCGCCGAGATTGCTGATCGTGAACGATGCGCCTTCCAGGCGCTCGGGTGGCAGACGCCCCTCTCGTACCTGCGCGGCTACATCGGTTATTTCGACCGCAAGCTCCGTAATGCTCTTGTCATCGACATCGCGAATCACCGGGACCAGCAGGCCGCGGTCCGTATCGGCGGCGACGCCCAGGTGGCAATAGTCTTTCAGGACCATCTCGTTGGTCGTGAAGTCCGCGCTGGCGTTCAGCTTCGGATGTGCCTTGAGCGCGGCGGCTACGACTTTGAGCAGGATCGGCGTGATCGTGAGGCTGCCGCCGGCCCTCCGCACACGGTCTTTCTCGCGCTGCCGCATCGCTTCCACGGCCGTAATGTCGGCGTCGTTGAAGAGCGTGACGTGCGGAATACTCGACCACGACTGGGCGATGTTGGTGGCAGTTGCCCGGCGCACCCGGCTCATGCGCTCGCGCGTCACCCGGCCGTACGCGCTGAAGTCGGGTAGCGGCACTGCGGTCAGTCCGCTCGGCGCGGTGGATCCCAGCGCCGGTCTTGCCCGTGCATGCGCCTTGACATCGTCAATTGAGATGCGACCGGCTGGGCCGGAACCCGGGACCTGGCGAATGTCCAGGCCGATCTCGCGTGCGAACTGCCGGGTTGAAGGCGAAGCGAACACCGGCATGTCGCCGCTGGCAGGGGGTGGCGGCGGCGGAGCCTGGGACCTTGATGTTGGACTGGCCTGAGGTGTCGAAGGAACTGGCGTGGACGAAGGGGTTGGCGCGGACGTCTCCGTGCCGGCGACCGCCGGCGCCTTCGCCGCCGGTGGCGGAGCTGCCTGAGGCTTAGCATCCGCCGCCGAATCGCTCTCCTCCAGTTCGATGAGCGTCTGCCCGACCTGAATCGTGTCGCCCGCGTTTACGAGCACTTGAGTGACGGTGCCGGCCAACTCCGCCGGGACTTCCAGGGTCGCCTTGTCGCTCTCGATCTCAATGATCGGGTCGTCCTTCGCAACGGCCTGACCGGCACTGACAAGGACGCTCAGGACATCCACGTCCGCGATGCCCTCGCCCAGATCAGGGAGTTTGAGTTCGGTCGCCATGCCGGTTCCGTCGCGGCGGTGGCGCGGGCGTCAGGCGAGCCGGGGGTTGGCTTTGGCCGGGTCGATCCCCAGGTCCTCGAGGGCTTCGGAGACGATTTCCCGATCGAGTTCGCCTTCGCGCGCCAGCGCATACAGCGTCGCCAGCGTAACGTACCGGGCATCCACCTCGAAGAAGTCGCGCAGGGCCTCGCGCGACTCGCTACGGCCGAACCCATCGGTCCCCAGTGAAACCAGCGGCTGGGGTATCCACTTGGAGATAGCGTCCGACATCGTCTTGACATAATCCGACGCGGCGACGACAACGCCGGGTAGGCCTCGGAGCTTGCGCGTCAGATACGGGATCCGCGGCGCCGCGTGCGGATGCAGCATGTTCCAGCGCTCGACATCCAGGGCATCGCGTCGTAATTCGGTGTAGCTGGTCACCGACCACACATCGGCGGCGACGCCATATTTTTCACTCAGGATCTCCTGAGCCTCGATCGCCTCGTTCAGGATTGCCCCGCTGCCCAGCAGTTGGGCGCGGGCGCGAGGCTGCGCAACATCCGACCGGCGGAACCGATACATCCCTCGCAGGATGCCCTCGTCAACGTCGGGCTCATCGGGTTTGGGCGGGTGCGAGTAGCTCTCGTTGCCGACCGTCATGTACACGAAGCTGTCCTCGCCATCCGCGTACATGCGTCGGATGCCGTCGCGTACGAGCGTCGCCACCTCAAAAGCGAACGCGGGGTCGTAGGCTCGGCAGTTGGGCACCGCCGAAAACAGGAGGTGGCTATGGCCGTCCTGGTGCTGAAGGCCCTCGCCGGCCAGCGTAGTTCGCCCGGCCGTGCCGCCGACCAGAAAGCCGCGCGTTCGACTGTCCGCCGCCGCCCACACCAGGTCGCCAACGCGCTGATAGCCGAACATCGAGTAGTAGATGTAGAAGGGAATCATCGGCAGCCCGTGGCTTGCGTAGGCCGTGCCCGCAGCAATGAACGAGGCCAGCGATCCGGCTTCGGTTATCCCCTCTTCGAGGATCTGACCGTCGGTCGATTCCTTGTAGAAGAGCAGGGTATCGGAGTCGACCGGCTCGTAGAGCTGTCCTACGTGGGAGTAAATACCGACCTGGCGGAAGAGCGCCTCCATCCCAAAGGTCCGCGCCTCGTCGGGCACGATCGGCACGATCAGGCGACCAATCTCGGGGTCTCGCAGCAGCCTGGCCAGCAGACGTACAAACACCATGGTGGTGGAGGCTTGGCGCTGTCCCGTGCCGTCTGAGAACTCCGCGTAGGCCGCTTCGCTCGGCGGCGTGATCGGCGCGTAGGACGCTTGGCGGGTGGGCAGGTGACCGCCCATCGCGCGCAGCCGCTCGGCGACATAGCGACCTTCCGGGCTATCGGGAGTCGGTCGGTACAGCGGCGCCTTAATAACCTCGGTGTCCGATAAGGGAATGTGAAACCGGTCGCGGAAGGTGAGCAATTCGTCCTCATTGAGTTTCTTTTGCTGGTGCGTGATGTTTCGACCTTCGCCGGCCTCGCCCAGCCCGTAGCCCTTGATGGTGCGCGCCAGAACAACCGTGGGCGCACCCTTGTGGCGCACAGCCGCGTGATAGGCGGCGTAAACCTTAGTCGGATCATGGCCGCCCAGCCGCATGCGCCAAAGATCGTCGTCGCTCCGGTCGGCCACCATTGCGAGCAGGCGCGGTTCCACGCCATAGAAGTTCTCGCGGATGTGCGCGCCGCCGGCGACTGAGTACTTCTGGTACTCGCCATCTACCACCTCGGTGGCTCGCTTGGCCAGGATTCCCTCAGAGTCGTTGGCGAATAGCTCGTCGAAGTCGCTGCCCCAGAGCACCTTGATGACATTCCAACCGGCGCCTCGGAACAGGCCCTCCAGCTCCTGGACGACGCTGCCATTCCCCCGCACAGGCCCGTCCAGGCGCTGCAGGTTGCAGTTCACGACCCAGGTCAGGTTGTCCAGACACTCGCGAGCCGCCAGCGAGATCGCCCCGCTGGCCTCCGGTGAGTCGAACTCCCCGTCGCCCAAAAAAGCCCAAACGCGGCGACCCGTGTCCGGGCGTAGGCTGCGGTCGGCCAGATACTGCATAAACCGGGCTTGATAGATTGACATGAGCGGCCCAAGGCCCATTGAAACGGTGGGAAACTGCCAGAAGTCGGGCATGAGCCAGGGGTGCGGATACGACGACAGACCGCCGCCGTCCGCCAGCTCGCGCCGGAAGTTATGCAGCCGCGCGGGGGACAACCGACCCTCGACGTACGCGCGCGCATACATCCCGGGCGAGGCGTGCCCCTGGAAGTACACGATGTCGGCGCCGTCCGGGTGATTGGGTCCTCGAAAGAAGTGGTTGAACCCCACCTCATACAACGTGGCCGCCGACGCATAGGTGGAGATGTGGCCGCCGATGCCATCCGACTTTCCGTTGGCCTCCACCACCATTGCCATGGCGTTCCAGCGAATGATGCTCTTGATCGTTCGCTCGATTTCTCGATCGCCCGGATAGTCGGGCTGCCGCTCCGGCGGAATGGTGTTGACGTAGGGAGTCCGCGACGTTACGGGTAGTGAGATGCCGTCGCGCTGGGCGTGGACTTGCAGCTCGCGCAGTAGACCGGTGACGCGTTCCGGTCCGCGCAGGACGTAAACGTCGTCGAGTGAGTCCAGCCAGTCCTGGGTTTCCAGGGACTCGATTGCGGAGTCGTCAGCCTGTCCGTTGACGTCGATGGTTGCGATGGCGCCGCACCTCACGCAGTCGATATCCCGACCGGTCCGAGCCTAGCGCCCCGGGCCGGATTCGCGCATGGACTTGTCTACCGTGCGCGACTCTGGCCGGCCGCTTTCTCTCGGGCCGCGCGGGCCTGTTCCCCCGCATGGTACGAACTTCGCACCAGCGGTCCGGCTTCCACGTGCGCAAAGCCCAGGCTCCGCGCCTCGTCCGCCAACTCATCGAACTCGTCGGGACTGTAGTAGCGGACGATCGGCAGGTGTTTGCGCGATGGACGCAGGTATTGCCCGATGGTGAGCAAGTCGCAATCGTGGTTGCGCAAGTCGGCGATCGTTGTGGCCAGCTCGTCCCGCGTTTCCCCCAGGCCGAGCATGATCCCGGACTTCGTGACCATAGTCGGATCGATAGCTTTGACCCGCTGCAGCAGTTCGAGGGACTGGGTGTAGATCGCCTTGGGGCGTGCCCGCGGATAGAGCCGCGGCACCGTTTCGATGTTGTGATTCAGAACGACCGGCCTGGCCCGAACGACGGTTGCCAGCGCGTCCCAGTTGCCCTGGAAATCCGGGATGAGAACTTCGACTTCGACATTGGGCGTCCGATGGCGAATGGCCCGGATGCAGCCGGCAAATATCGCCGCGCCGCCATCGGGCTCGTCGTCTCGGTTTACGGAGGTGATCACGCAGTAATCGAGGTCCATCTGCGCGACCGCCTGTGCAACCCGGAACGGCTCGAGCGGGTCTAGCGCTCCAGGCCGTCCCGAGGTGACGGCGCAGAAGCCGCAGGCGCGGGTGCAGGTGTCGCCCAGGATCATGAACGTGGCCTCGCCCGCGTTCCAACACTCGCCGATGTTGGGGCAGCGCGCCTCCTCGCAGACGGTGTGCAGGCGCTCGGAGCGGACAAGGTCTCGCAGGCTGTCGAAGCGCTCGCCGCCGGGGACGCGGGCACGCAGCCAGGACGGTCGGGCAACCCGAACCTCAGTGGCCATGCGCGGGCTCCATGGTGAGTGCCGCCGGCTGCACGTCCGCTTCAAAGGCGTCGGCGAACGCGGACGCGGCGGCGTCCATAACGTCGCTCATCGGCGGCGCGTCGACCAGTTCGCGTTTCATGGATGTGACCCCAAGTCCGTGCAGTCCGCACGGCACGATGGCGTTGAACCACGCCAGATCGTTCGCGACGTTAAGGGCCGCACCGTGCATGGTGACGCCACCGCGTACGGAGACGCCGAGCGCCGCGATCTTACGTGGACCGATCCAGACGCCGGGCCGTCCCTTGACCGTTCGACCGTGCACGTCAAAGGCCGCCAGCGTTTCCACGATTGTGCGCTCCAGCCGACGCACGTGGTCAACTGGGCGCAGCATGCGCCGCCGCAAGTTAATGATCGCGTAGAGCACCAGCTGGCCGGGGCCGTGAAAAGTAATGTCGCCGCCTCGATCCGTCATTACGAGCTCGGCGCCCCGACCACGCAGGTCGTCATTGCTTAGCAACATGTGGTCCTGCCCGCCGCGGGCGCCCATCGTGTAGACCGCCGGGTGCTCCAGCAGCGCCAGCGCGTCGGCTGACGACTCGGTGCGCACCGCTGCCGCAGTCCGCTGTTGCCAGTCCAGCGCGTCCCGGTACGACATGCATCCCAAGTCATGCAGGTGGACTGGCGAGATTGACATCACAAGTCACTCTACTGGCGGCTGCCGTGTAGCTCCATCAAGATTCGCACGCAGCTAGGCCGGGATTTCTTCCAGCGGGCTGAATTGCATGTCCGTAGGTTCGGCGCAACAGAACCACGGTTCGGTAAGCCGCGGCCGGACCGCGGGGACCGTACCGGTCAGGCGTGGCGGCGGCCCGGCAGGCGCCTCAGGCGCCTCGGCGCGGACGGCCGTCCACAACTCTCGGAACATGACGGTGTCTGGAGTCTCCTCGCCCACCCCGCGCTCAACGATTCCCGCCAGAGTTTCCTGAAGCACGTCGGACCGCGGATCGGCCCCGCGCCAGCGATGGGTCAGCCGCTCTTCGTCGTAGCCGCCGAGGTGAGGAATCATCTCGGGCAGGTCCAGCAGCAGGGATCCCTGGGGAACCAGCAACCGGATCGTGTACTGGACGGGATCAACGTTGGGCACGAGGTCGTGATCCCGCACGAACTCCATAATCGCCAGCACGTCCGCTGGCGTCGTCCACGGGGTGAATGGCATCCACGAGGGACGTATTTCAATGCCGTGCCGGCGCAACTGCCCCACGGCCAGAGCAGCCTCGATTGCCGTGTGACCCTTATCCAATAGTCGCAGGATATTGTCGTTCACGGACTCGAACGCTGAGACGACAAACAGACAGCCGGCGGCCGAGAACTCCGGCCACACGTGGGCGTGCTCCAGGATGTGCTCCACCTTGGTCGTCACGTCGAACGTCACGTGCGGATGCCGGGCGTGCATGGCCCGCACCACGCGCTCCGAGTGGCGTACGCCGTTGAGAAAATCCGGATCCGCAAACGTAATGTGGCGAGCGCCGGCCTCGACCAGCTGGTCGATGTCGGCCAGCACGACGTCCTGATCGATGATCCGGATTCGCCCGTCGTAGACGATCGGGACCGGACAGTGCCGGCAGGTGTGCACGCAGCCGCGGCTGGCTTCCGTGTAGCCCACCAGCAACTCGTCATCGCCCAGCGCCAGGCGTGCGTAACGCGATATGTCCGGCAGCAGGTGACGGGCGGGAACCTGGCTCTGCCGCCGGCTGAGGTCGATGTTCCGAGTGGTCGTGCCGGACTGTGAACCCATTTGGCCAAGCCAGGCGGTCAGACCGTGCTCGTAAGCCCCGGCAATCTCAGCGTCAGCCACGGCTGCGCCAGCCGGGTGGTGTTCCATGCCGGCGTACAGCCCGTAGAAGGCAATTGGCGTGTCGGGATGATCCTGGCGAATGCGCTGCGCCGCGCGTTCAGCCAGTCGCGTGGCGGTGTGCATGGGAACCGAGATCGCGATCGCCTCCGCCCAGGCCACGCTGGCGTCGTCCCACGGCTCGACCGAGAGGTCGAGGCAGCGCACCTCGTGCCCTGCCGCCAACAACGCCCCGGAAGCCGATGCGGCATGCAGCGGCTGGTGCCCGAGCTCATAGGTCGAGATCAGCAGTGCTCGCATCGGTCAATCCTAGGCGTTTTTCCGCACCTTCGCGCTAGTCTGCCGTGATTTCGAAGACAAGCTCGGCGTGTGCCGTGCGCAGCGCCGCTTCAACCGCACCTGGCTCGCGTCCGCGCGCGAACACGAATCCAAGGTAGCGGTTGCCTTCGGGCAAAGGGATGAGCTCCTGGCCTGGGGCGATCGTAATCTCCACGCCCGCCACGCCGTCGACCGCCTGGGCTCGGTCGACTCCGCGGACAGCTCGCAGTCGGCCCGCGCGGGGGATGGGAAGCATCATCACGCCGGCGGCGACATCGGTCAGGGTCAGGTCGTGAATCGGAAGTCCCAGCGCGTGCCGCAGGATGAGCTGTTCCAGGCTCACGCCCAAGCCAAACCTCAGCGAGCGCGCACATAGTCCCCCGATTGAGCGCGCGGCAATCTCCAGCAGCCAGGCTCGTGTGTCGCTGACGCGCAGTTCGGCGTGAATTGGTCCTTCGGAAAGCCCGAGAGCCTTCGCCGCCTCGGCTGTGACGTCACGGATGGCTGCCTGGGCCTTCGGTGGCAAGCGGGACGGTGTGACATAGATGGTTTCCTCGAAGAATGGACCGTCCAGCGGGTCGGGCTTGTCGAAGACGGCCAGAATCTCGAGTGACCCGCCCTGAACCAGTCCTTCGACCGCCACTTCAGCGCCCGGGATGAAACGCTCCACCAGCAGTGGTTCGATCGGACTGCGACCGTGTGCTCGTGTTATCGATTGAATCCGCTTGAACGTTTCCGGAATGTCGTCGGCTCGATCGACCCGAATCACACCTTGGCTGGCGGACAAGGAGACGGGCTTCACCACGACCGGAAATCCCAGACGCTTTGCAGCCGTGTGCACCTCGCCGATGCTTTCGGCTACGTGAAATGCGGGCTGGGAAACGCCGTGCGCTTCTAGGCGTCGCCGCATATCAGCCTTATTGCGCGTTGCGGACACGGCTGCGGGCGGGTTGTGTGCCAGGCCAAGCTGTTCGCTGGCCAGCGCTGCAGTTGCAACACCCTGATCGTCGACGGCGACGATCGCGTCGACCGCCGTTTCGCTGGCATATTCCACAAGTGCCGCCGCAGCGATATGCGGCTGAGCCAGGTGCACTTCCAGCACCCCGTCTTCGGCGTCGGGCGCCACCGGATTGCGTCGGTCTGAGGCCACGGTGATGTCGGCGCCAAGCTGTCGCGCGGCCTGCAGAAAGTCCGCCGCGCGGTAACTCTCGCTGTGAAGCAATAGGACAACGTGCGCCACGCCCTTATCATAGGGGTGAAGCTTGGTACTACCGCCCACAGGGAACCCGCGATGACTTTCGACACCACGGCGTCTGATCAGCCGCTGGTCCAAGTTACGGAAGCCGCCAGGGATTTAGTGCTCGCCTATCGCGGACACTCCGACAAGCCCAACCCTGAGCGTCTGGGGATGTGGGTCGAGATCACGGGGATTTCCGGGTCTGGATTCAGTTACGACATGTACCTGAAGTCCGTCGATGAGGCGGATCCCGGCGATGCCGTCGTTTCGGCGGCCGAAGGTCTGCAGGTTGTGATTCCGGCGGGCAGCGTGGACCAGATGCGCGGGTCCACGATTGACGTGTCCGACGCCCCCGGCGGCGGCGGGCTGTTTGTACACAATCCTCAGAGTCCCAGCCCGGCCGTAAGTGGGGCTGGGCACGCGACGGCTCCACCGACCGGGCCAGTGGCCGAGCGAGTGATCCATGTGCTGGATCAACAGATCAACCCGGCTATCGCGGCGCATGGCGGGCATGCCGAATTGGTTGCCGTTGAGGACGACACCGCCTACCTACGCCTGTCAGGCGGCTGTCAGGGTTGCGGAATGGCTAGCGTCACCCTTTCCCAGGGCATCGAAGTCGCGCTCCGTGAGAGCGTGCCCGAGATCACGCGCGTCGTCGACGTCACCGACCATGCATCGGGAGCGAATCCCTACTACGAAGCCGCCAAGAAGTAAGCTGCCAGGCGAGAATTGGCCGCAGCCTGCCGGCCGGGCGCTGTGTAGATGACCTGGGGAACATGCCATGACCACTGACTACGCCGACCTAGCAGCACGGCTGCAGACCGGGTTGGAACTTGACTTTCCGCCGGTGGCGCTCACCCGCGTTTCAGCGGCTCCAGAAGGAATCGCGGTGGCAACGGCGGCCGTCCCCTCCGCCTGCACCTTTTGGCGGCGCGCGGAGCGCGGTGTGTTCTTCGCCGATGCCCAGTCGCACATGGCTTGCCCGATTGGGGCCATGGTGATGGGCTTTGAACTGGACGAGGCCAAGAGCGCTGAATTGATGAGTCTGGTTGGCGAGATGTGCGCAATTGCCTATCTCGATGAAGCCGAAGTCGCGCAAATTCCGCACTTCGATCCGCCGACCGGGGGCGTGGTGTACGGGCCGCTGGCCGACTTTCCGTTGACTCCCGACGCCGTGCTGATCTGGACGACGCCGCGGCAGGCGATGTTGCTGGAAGAGTCGCTCGGTACGACGCAGTGGCACGGAGTCGGCGGTTCAATCCTCGGCCGGCCGGCGTGTGCGGCGTTGCCGCGCGCGGTGGCCGACGGATCGGCCACGCTGTCCGTTGGTTGCGCAGGCATGCGCACCTTCACCGAAATACCTGACGCCTACACGCTAAGCGCCATTCCGGAAGCTCAGCTGGGTTCGCTTGAACAGGCGCTTGAGACTACGCTCGAGGCCAACACCCGCATGCTGGCGGCCTACCGGGAGATGAAAGCCGCCGTCTAGCCGGTCTGACGCAAGCCAAGAAACTCCCCTTGGGGGTTGCGAGTCGTCGGCAGAAAACGCACGCTGGTGCGACGTGGCACTCCCGGGAGGCAATCCACGATCGTGAAGTTGCACGTCGTGGCGAGGGTGCTCATGCGTGCGCTGACCGACGCTGGCAAGGCGTTCCGCGAGCTTGGGTCGCACGAGGCGTACATGGCCGACGCTTTTCACCGTGGCGACGCCGCCATGCGCGGTGGTGACTCGAAACCCGAGATGCGGCGGCGGGACTTCACAGAATAGGCATGCACTCGCCGCAAACCTGGCGTGATGACCGGTCTGCTGGCGTCAGCCTCAATCCAGCACGCCGCAGACGTTGCCAGTTCTTGATCGGGTCTTGTTTGAAGGTGCGCGGGTTGTGCCTCGGAATGCCCTTTCAAGAAGACCTGCTTGGCGTGTCCTTCAAGGGTTGGCTGTCTGTATTGCTATGACCCGAGAACCGTCCCACACGCAAGACACGCTCGATGTGTTCAAAGAGACGATGGCGTCCTTGGCGTCTGGTGTTGCGGTGGTAACCAGTCTGGATCCCGAGTTGGGGCCATGCGGAATGACAGTCACATCCATCGCTTCCTACTCGATTCATCCTCCTTCGGTAATCGTCTGTGCCGATGAGTCAACCCGAAGCTATCGTGGCATGACGGAGGGCGAGCACTTCGCTGTCAATCTCCTGAATGACGACCAGGCTGACATCGCGAGGCTGTTTGCGTCCAAGGTCGACGACAAGTTCGAGCAGTGTGAATGTGTCGCCGGGCCGCATGGACTGCTACTAATTGCGGACAGCTTGGCCACGCTTATCTGCCGCCGATCCTTCATGACGAAACATGGCGACCACGCGATCGTCATCGGGACGGTAGTTGGCGGCAGCGTGACCGACCGCCAGCCACTGGTTTACTGGCGCCGGGAGTTTTCTGGCCGGCGCTAGGCTCAACGAGGTTGTCAAGGCTCGACGAGACGGGACGACGCAAGAGTTCCCTCGCGGCGCTGACCCTCAGACTCCGTGCCCGCTGCCTCCGGCGCCCAATGCGAAATGGTCGCAGAGCGAGCTACGGTTCTTGCTCAAGCCGCCGGCGTGAGATCCTTCAAACGCGGTAAGACTTCCTGGCTCAGCAGATTCAACGAACGCTTCCAGCCGTCCAGCGGCTCCCATTCGTGCGCCATGGCAAGCAGCACGCCGAATCCTCCGACCTCGTCGTAGAGCGCGCGCAGGCGGCGTTCCACTTCGTCGGGACTGCCGACGATCCAGACTTCATCGCACAAGTACTCAAGCGTGACATCCTCGTCCGGGATATCGGGCGAAGTCTTGAACAGGTCGAACATCCCGGCTAAGGGCAGCAGCCGGAAGAAGTAGTCGCGGAAGTCGCGGCCCATGCTGCCCTCGATGGCTTCCTTACGGGCCTGCTCCGTAGTCTCGGCAACGTAGATGGTACGGGCAATCCGCCAGTCCGCCCGGCTGGGCTGCCGGCCGGTCGTCTGAGCACCTTCCTCCACGGCGTCCCAATGCGTCTTGAGCGTTACTGGAGGAATGATGTTGATGGACATTGGGATCCAACCGCGTTCACCCGCCAGCCGCAGCGTGCCTGACGATTGCGACACGCCGGCGACGCCGATGGGCGGGTGCGGTTGTTGGTATGGGCGCAAATGCAGGCGGAGGCCCACGGAGTCCACCTGTTTGGGAATGGTGTACGACCAGTATTTGGACTCGTAGGTTCCCGGCGCCTGGCCGTTCCAGATGTCAAGAACTGCCTGGATTGTCTGACCGGTCATCTTGCGGTTTTCGCCAGACGTTAGATCGAATCCAAACGCTTCCAGATCGCCTGGGAAACCACCTGATCCAACGCCCCAATAGAAGCGCCCGCGAGCCATGTGGTCGAGTTGCGCGATCCGGTGCGCCAGGCCAAACGGATGGTGATTTGGAAGGCACGTAACGCCTGTGCCAAGGATGATGTTCTTTGTGCGTCCCAGCGCTTGTGCAATCAATAGATCGGGAGCTGGAATGTTCTCCCACTCGGCCGTGAAGTGTTCGCCAATCCAATACTCAGAGAAGCCGAGCCGGTCAGCCTCGACGATTTGCTCCAGATCAGCGGCGATCGTCTCAGTGAAATTGTGGCCGGGTGGATGCAACGGCATCATGAATCCGCCGAGCTTCATGCGATCGCCTCGCTCATGGCTTCTGCCTCAACGCTTCGGCGGCAGCGTAGGGCGGACCCAACAGTGCGTCAAAGCTGCTACAGGGGGCGTGACGACCGCGGCAATCGTGGCGACGATCTGGCCGAGGTTTGCTTGTCCGGCGAGTCTGCGAGGGCGCGCCACGTGAGTTGATCGAGTGCAGCGCCGCTCGTCGGCGGATTCGGCTATCGCGGTTGGCTCGACCAGGACCCGGCTGACTCCGCTACCCGTTGTCCTGAAGTGCGCTGACGTCGACGTCCAGTTTCTCAGCGGTGTCCAACAGGGTTTGTAGCGTTGCCGGAGCTACCTCTACACCCGTGGCGAGCTGCTCGCTGCGCGCACGACGTTCGGGCTCGCCAGGAATCAGAACTTCGGAGAAGCCTGGCGCCGGCCGTACGCCGGTGACTCGGTCGAACAACCCGTCCACGGCTGATCCATACTCGTCCCGTGGACGAAACACGCCCGGGTCGATCCCGATCAGCACCGCGCCGAGTTTGTGATATCGGTCCGTCAGCTCTGAGCCCGTCAACCCGCTCCCAAGGGCGTCAACCAGAATCGACAAGGCGTAGCCCTTGTGGCCGCCGAATGCCAGCAGCAGGCCGCCGTCAAAGAAGTCGTCTGGGTCGGTCGACGGGTTACCGGAGGCGTCGAGAATCGAGTTCTCAGGCATCGGAAGCCCGCGTGCCTGGGCGATGCGAATCTTTCCGACCGCCTGCGCGGACGTCGCAAAATCGAGAATCATCGGGTCCCGTGAACCTGCCGGAACGCCTGCGGCCATAGGATTGGTGCTAAGCGCGGTCTCGGAACCGCCGAACGGTGCGGTCACAATGTCGGAGGGCCCGCCAACGGTCATGATGGCGATCACATCGCTGGCGGCGGCCAGCTCGACCCACTCACCCACGCGGCCGACGTGATTGCAGTTGATCACTCCGGCCATGGCGATGCCGGACGCCTTGGCCAGCTTGACCACTTCGGCCACGGCTTCGGCGGCCGTGATTTGTCCGAATCCCCAGTGGCCGTCGACAAACACCGCGTTTGCGGTTGCGTGCTTGACGGACGGTCTGACGCGTGGATCCACCAGACCCTCGTCGATGTAGCTCACGTAGTCGGGGATGCGCATAACACCGTGGGACGGATGGCCCGAAAGGTCGGCCAGCACCAGCGAGCGAGCCACCGCGTCGGCGATGTCTGGCGGCGCGCCAGCGGCCGTGAACACGTCCCGACCGTACTGCTCCAGGACGCTGCTTGTGAATTGGGGCATAGCTAATCCGCAAGAATGTCGAAGGTGACTGGCGAGAGTTTACACATGCAACCTCATCAACTCAAGATCTCCGGATCCGAAGTCTCAAGAGATAAGATCAAATCAAGATTATCGTTATTGCGGGAAAATAGGGGGACTATACTGTTGGCCCACAGCTTCAGGTTCGGCATCTGATCACGACGTACATGCTCAAAGAAATGTAGGAGAACATATGTCCGATTTCTTGCTCGCTAGTCAGCCTCGATAAGCGCGGCAATACCCATGCCGCCGCCGATACACAGGGCCGCGACACCGCGCTGGGCGTTGCGCCTCCGCATCTCGTGCGTCAGGGTCACCAGGATGCGGCAGCCGCTCGCGCCGATAGGGTGGCCCAGCGCGATGGCGCCGCCGTTGACGTTGACCTTTGCGGGATCTAATTCGAGCAGCCGTAGCACTCCCAGGACTTGCCCCGCGAACGCCTCGTTGATCTCGTACAGGTCAATGTCTTCGTCCCTCAGCCCGTGCCGTTCCAACAGGCCCCGGATCGCCTCCACCGGACCCAGGCCCATCAGCCCAGGCTCGATGCCTACCGTGTGGAACCCTCGCAGCACGTGGTCGTAGCGGCGACCGTGATCGTCCGCCCAGCGGCGGGACGCTATGACTGCCAGCGCCGCGCCGTCGTTGATACCCGAAGCGTTTCCGGCGGTGACCGTGCCGCCTTCCTGAAAGACGGGCCTGAGTCCCGCCAGCGCGGCGTCGCTGGTCTCGCGCGGATACTCGTCAACGCTGATCTCGGTTGGCCCGTTGGCGCTCGAAGCAGATATCGGACTGATCTCGTCCGCCAGTCGGTCGCGGGCCGCCTGATAGCGCCGCTGGCTTTCGAGGGCGTACGCGTCCTGTTCGGAACGAGAAATGCCGAGCTCGCTAGCAACACGCTCGGCGGTGCAGCCCATGTGAATGTGCTCGAAGCTGTCGACCAGCCCGTCGCCTTGCAACGCATCGATCGGCAATGCTGTCGTATCCGGGACGCCCTCGGAGTCGCGCGGTGTCAGGAACGGCGCGCCGGACATTCGTTCCACACCGCCGGCCAGAACGACGCGGCTCTTTCTCAGCCAGACTCGCTGAGCGGCCAACTCCACGGCCAGTAAGCCGCTGCCGCACACCTGGTTGACCGTGAACGCTGGTCGTTCGACGGGGATGCCGGCCTTTACCGCCACCTGCCGAGCCAGATTCATGCCCAGCCCCGCCTGCAGGGCGCATCCGACGATCACGTGGTCGATCTTCTCGGGGTCGATGCGCGCGGCACCCAGGAGGTCAACGGCGAGTTGGCGGCCCAGCTCCGACGCGCTCAGGCCGGCCAACGCTCCCAGGTACTTACCAATTGGCGTTCGCCGCGCGGCCAGGATCACGGCCTCGGGCTGGTCAGGCATGCGCGGGCTGCGCTTCGAGGAGTTTCTCGCGCAGGGACTCGAAGACGACCAGGCATTCTGGGTTCGCCAGCGATTCGCGGTTAGTCACCGGGTCGCCCCGCAAAATGCTTGCGACGGTCAACTCCGCCAGCTTGCCGTTGCGGGTTCGCGGCAGGTCCGGCACGGCCAACAGGTGCTGCGGCACGTGGCGGGGAGAAGCTGACGTGCGTATCGTGCGCCGAATCTCCGCCCGAAGGGCTTCATCGAGCTTGCCCTCAGGGCGGAGGACCACGAAGAGCACGATTTCATCGCGACCTTCGCGGCGAACCGTGGTAGCCAGACCTGCAACAACCTGAGAAATGCCCTCCAGCGGCCGATAGATTTCAGCTGTGCCTATCCGGACGCCGCCCGGCATCAGGGTTGCGTCGCTGCGCCCCAATATGACGATTCCGCCGCGCGGCGTGATCTCGATGAAATCGCCGTGACGCCAAACGCCCGGGTACGACTCGAAGTACGCGGCGCGATACCGCTGGCCGTCAGGGTCGTTCCAAAACCGCACCGGCATTGACGGGAACGGCCGTCGGCAGACCAATTCGCCCTGACGGCCGACCAGAGAGTTTCCATGTTCGTCGAACGACGCGACGTCCATCCCCAGGCCGGCGCATTGAATCTCGCCTGCATAGACCGGCAGCAGTGGGTTGCCCAGAACAAAGCACGAGACGATGTCGGTGCCCCCGGAAATGGACGACAGGCGCAGGTTGGGATTCACGTTGGCATAGACCCAACGGAAGGCGTCGGGTGAGAGTGGCGAGCCAGTAGATAGAAGCACGCGCAGTGCTGAGAGGTCGGCCAGGTCGCGCGGCCGGCTGCCGGCCTGCATGCAAGCCTCAATGAACGATGCGCTCGTGCCGAATACCGTGACGCCAAGCTCCTCGGCCAGCCGCCAGGCCGTCGAAAGATCGGGGTGATTCAGGCTGCCTTCATACAACACGAGCGTGCACCCGGTTGCGAGAGCCGATACGAGCCAGTTCCACATCATCCAACCGCAGGTCGTGAAGTAGACGATCGTGTCGTCGGCCCGCAGGTCGGTGTGCAACTGGTGTTCCTTGCGGTGCTGGAGCAGCGTGCCGCCGGCGCCGTGGACCATGCACTTGGGCGCGCCGGTGGTTCCCGACGAGTACAGGATGTAGAGGGGATGATCGAAGGGAAGCTCGGCGAACTCGGGTTCGTCGCTGGTCGCGCTGTCCAACAAGGCGTCCCACGTCAGCCAGTCGTGCGGCAACTCAGCCGAGGGCGATCCGGTGAACGGAACCACTACGACCTGTTGGATCGATGGAATCGCAGAGCCGAGGGCCTGAATCGTTGGCCGGCAGTCGAAACGCCGGCCGTTGTAGGTGTACTGGTCGCTGGCGATCAGCAGGCGGGGCTCGATCTGGCCCAGCCGGTCGCGGGCGCCCGAAACGCCGAAGTCCGGCGAGCAGGCGCTCCAAATGGCGCCAATGCTGGCGCAAGCCAGGAAGGCGATGACGGTCTCGGGTCCGTTGACTAGGTAGCCGGTCACGCGGTCGCCGGGGCCGATGCCGAACGAGCGGAGAGCGCTGGCACAGCGGCCAACCTCGCGCCCCAGTTGGGCATAGGTGAGGCGGCGGGTTTGGCCGGATTCGGTGCGGGAAACGAGGGCGACCTTGTCGTCGCGGCGTCGGAGTAGATGCTCGGCGTAGTTGAGGGTCGCGCCCCGGAACCACACGGTTCCGGGCATGCGGTCAGGGCCCTTGACTTCGATGGGCAGGTCGGTGAAGCGGACACCGGCGAAGTCTGCGTAGAAGGACCAGAAGTCCGGGCTACGTTCGACGGACCAGCGGTGGAGCGCGGCATAGTCGGCGAAGCGCTGGTCTGTCTGAGCCTCGGCCGCGTGCCAGAAGCGGGCCAGCGCGCTGTTGGATCGCTGGGCTTGGCCGGGCTGCCAGAGCGGCGCGTCGCGAGCGGTGGGCAGCGGGTGCATTTTCGGAGTCGAGCGCGTGGTCCATGCGTGGGGATGATAGGGGGAACTGTCTCTCGCCAGCCTGCCCCCTTAACGGGGGCAGGCTGGCGAGAGACAGTTTTTGGCGGATTTTTTTGGCGGATTGGCAAATCCTGGAGGTCGGGGGCGGCGTGTGGAGCGGGGCTGGGCGCCTGAGGGCGTGGGCGTGACGGGGCGAGCGCGACGAGGGACGCTGCCAGATTGGGGATGGATGCGGAGAGCGAACATGGGGGCTCTGGGGAGGGGAGACAGGCGGCAGATCCATTGTACACCAAATGATTACGAACGGCAACGGGGGAGTGGCTGGTGGTTGGTGGGCAGGGGAGCGGACGGCGCTTCCACGGGTGTCGAGGCCGAGGCCTGGGTGGACAGGTGTTCACTTTAGTCGCGAATGTGTCCACTCCAGCCGCGAATGTGTCCACTCCAGGTGCAAATGTGTTCACTTTGTGCGCCGAGGTGTTCAGTGCGACCCGCGGAGGCGTTCAGCTTGGCGGTCGTCGGCGCAATCCGGGAGGGGGCTGGTCCTCGCTTCGGGCGGCTGGGTGTGCAAGCGCCGTGGAGACCTCTGGCGCCGGCATCCGGCGCGGGCGGTCAGCGTCAACCTGCCTGCGCTAGCCGCCGATCTGGTACATCTCGACTTTGCGGCCGCTGTGGGCGTGGCCGGTTTCGTCGATGAGTCCCGCGCGTTCTTCCGAATAGCGGTCGGTGCGGGCGGTCCAGACGCCGCGGATGAGGTCGCGCAGTTCTGCGTCGTCGGCGCCGGCGCGCAGCGGGGTCTTGAGGTCCTTTCCGCCGCCGGCGAACAGGCAGGTGAGCAGGTGGCCGTCGGTTGAGAGTCGCGCGCGGGTGCAATCACCGCAGAAGGGTTGGCTGACGGAGGCGATGACGCCGATCTCGCCGGAGCCGTCCGCGTAGCGGTAGCGGTTGGCGACTTCGCCGCGGTAGTTGGGGGCGGCAGGCTCGATGGGCGCCACCTGGCTGACGCGGGACACGATTTCGCGGGCGGGTACGACTTCCGAGAGCGACCACTGATTGAGGTTGCCGACGTCCATGTACTCGATATAGCGCACGATGTGGCCGGTGCCCTTGAAGTGGCGCGCCAGCTCGGCGACCGCTTCATCGTTGACGCCGCGCTGGACGACGCAGTTGATCTTGATCTGATCGAAACCGGCCGCTTCGGCGGCGCGGATGCCTTCAAGCACCGGTGCCACGCTGATTTGGCGTCCGTTCATGCGCTTGAACACGGCGTCGTCGAGGCTGTCCAGACTGACGGTGACGCGGTCGAGGCCAGCTTCCCTGAGCGCATGGGCGTAGCGCGGCAGCAGGTAGCCATTGGTGGTGAGGGCAATGTCTTCCACGCCGTCGATCTGGGTAAGCAGCCGGACCAGCGTGGGTACGTCGGCGCGCAGGAGCGGTTCCCCTCCCGTGAGGCGCAGTTTGCGCACGCCCAGGTCTACGAAGAGCCGGGTGAGGCGCTGGATTTCCTCGAAGCTGAGAATCTCGGGCTTGGGCAGAAAGGCGTAGCGCGCCCCGAAGACTTCGGCCGGCATGCAGTAGGGGCAGCGGAAGTTGCAACGGTCGGTGACCGAAATGCGCAGGTCGCGCATTTCGCGCCCGCGAGTGTCGGTGACGTCGGTGACGGTTGTGATGGGGTTCATAGCTGGATGGCGCGCGGCTGCGTCACGCGTTCTCTGAGTCTACTCAGCAGCCGCCCGCCTCGCGCGGGGCAGTGGCCAGTAGCCAGCAGTCAGTGGCCGGTCGCCAGTCGCCGGTGGTTCGTGGCTCACGCAGGGGCGGCTGACCCGTGCGTTGGATTGCTGTACCGCAAGCGACGCAACCGCCACCTGTGTCCCGTGTCCGCTATGCCGCTGCAGCCATTGGGCGGCTTCGAGTTCAATATGGACAGCGCGATCGGCGTGCCGGGTATCCGCGAATGGTGATTCGGGCGCGCCGCGGCTCGGGCGCCAGGGTATTCACTGCGGGCCGGTGGAAGCTGCGGGGTCGCGCTGTCCTATCCGCAGGGGCGCGAACTCGACCTGTGCCGGACTGTTCCGCTAACCAGTCGGATCAGTTGGATTCGTTGCGCTGTGGCAGGGCGGTCGTGACGAGGAGCGCCGGGATGAACGTGATGAACGTGAGCGCGATACAGAGGTCCACCAGCAGCAGCGGCCAACGCCAATCGGAGGTTAGGACGCTTAGTAGGCCTGCAAGCTTGCTGAGCGTTAGGTCCCGTGCCCCATAGGCCACAAACTCAAGATCCTGGTCAGACCAGGTCAACTCACCGTTGACCCAAAGCCGCCCGTCCAGGTAGCGGTTCAGTTTGGTTGCGCCAATCCAGAGTTCCGCGTCCTGATCAACATTGGCCACTACCCACAACGCCAATTGTTGGCCGTCGGGCTCAGCAAGCTGAGGGTAAAGCTCAACATCTATCCACTCAGGGGTGTCTCCCGAGGGAATGTCGACCGACCCTTCCGCAAGGACAGGTACTGAAGTTTTCAGCCTTGTGACACGCACGCCCGCGGTTCCCGAACGACCGTCGGGATCGTGGGTTGCCATACGGAGCTTGAGCCTTCCCAGTGGCGCCGCGGGCATGCGGAGTTCCTGCGTGATGGCTTCCCGATCTTTGAGACTCAGATGAAAGGCGTTGGTATGTGTGTGCGCTTGCGCATTGACGATAGGGGCGCGGAATACGAACCCGACGGCGAGGCTGCCTAGTAAGGCAACCACGGCAATCGATCCGACCGCCAGCAGTCGCAGGAGGCGGCCAGGGAATAGATTGAGGCGCTGTTGGGATATTGCATCCCAACGCACGGCGATACCCGCGCTCAAGGCAATCAGCAGGCTTCCGCTGAACTCCAAGGACTCATCGAGCACAATCTCAAGTACGTCGGCTCGATCTGCGAATAGGTTCAATTGACTCATATCGAGGACCGTGGCGAGCATCCAGGCGGCAAGTCCCAAACCTAATGGCACGCCCACCGCCCGGCTGCGCCGACCCTTGAGGGTGAATCCCCAAATCGTCAGGCCCAACGCCACGGGCAGGAGGCTGAGGTGCACCGCCCAGGTAAAGGCGTCCCACGACTCGCCGAAGACAGCCCGCCTCAGAACGTCCGTCGCCTCGCCGTGCAGGTCGGTTTTCAATTCGTCCCAGGCCAGATACGCCGACGTCACGGCCAGGGCCGCCCAGCCGCCGACGATGCCCCACCTTTCCCGCGCGCGGCACCGGATCATGGCGTTTGCGAAGGCAAGCAACGCCACGATTGACAGCGCCGTAGCGGAGATTGCGTTCGCGACCGTCCCCTCGATCCCGGGATCCAGGCCGCGTGGGAGAGCGTCGGGCGGAAGTAGCTTGGGGAATGCCAGACTGACGAGTTGCGGGGCGACGAATCCTCCCCAGCAGAAGACCACCGCGCCCAGGAGGAGCAGCCGCCCAGCCCATGTGACCGTCCGCCAGAGCCGACTCTCCAGCATGGCTCTAGAAACGCCGTGGCGGATCAGCGCTTGCGACGCGGGGTGGAGTCACCAGGATCCACGGTCGTTGCACGAAGGGCTGAGGCATGTGCCCGGCGGATAGGTGCATAGTTCTAGCTTCCGACCGGAGAAATCTCGACATCAGGCACGTCGAGGGCATGGTGACTCTGGTGGATTGGCTTAGCGCGCCGGACTGCGGCGACGGCGTGTGTCTTGGAAGCGACGGCGGTCATGGAGGAAGACGCGCGGTAGGGTACCCAGCGTTTCGCGAGTTTACCGAGGCGGCTGACTGGCGGGGCGGATTGCTGTACGGTGAGCGGCGCACGCGACGTTTGCGGATTTGCCATGTCTCAACCTCTGCGACCGATCAGCGACGTCGAGTTCATCGTGGGCGGGGCGCCAGGGGAACTCGATCACCCTGAAGGGGTTACGTGGGGTCCGGACGGGTACGCCTACGCGGGCGGTGAGGCCGGGCAGATTTACCGGATCGACGTGGAGGCCCGCACGTACGAGCAGATCGCGACGCTGGCAGGGTTCGTGGCTGGGCTGTGCTGCGACCGCGACGCCAACATCTACGCCTGCGACATCGGCGCGCACCGGGTTATGCGAGTGGAGGCCGGAGGCGGGGCCGTCTCGGAGGTCAGCGCCGGCACGGCCGAGGTTCCGATGGTGGTACCAAACTATCCGTGCTTCCATCCGTCCGGCGACCTCTACGTGTCCGACTCTCAGACGGCGGGAGAGTTCACCGGGCGCATCTTTCGAATCAGTCCGTCGGGCGAGACGGTGATGTTCAGCGACGCGTCGCGGTATTTCACCAACGGGATGTGCGTGGATCACAACGGCGAGTGGCTGTACGTGGTGGAGACGTGGTTGCCGGGCGTCTCGCGCATCCGAATCCTCGACGACGGTTCGGCCGGCGAGCGCCAAGTGGTGACGACCCTGCCCGATCACATGCCCGACGGCGTGCAGTTCGACGAAGACGACGTGCTGCACATCACCATGTACACCCCGGATCGCATCTACCGCATGCTTCCGGACGGTCACCTGGAACTGCTCGTTGAAGATCCCACCCACGAGACCATCTCGTCGCCAACCAACATCGTCTTCGGAGGCGCGGACCGCCGCCTGCTGCTCATGGCCTGCCTGGGCCGCTGGCAGATCAACGGGTTGCGCGTGGAAACGCCGGGGATTCCACTGGTCTATCCCGCGCCGATCGGCGGCTGAAAGACTTCATTAGCTAGGCCACGCCTGCCTGGCAGCACGCTGGCCGGAGAGCTGCGAACCCGTCCGTCCCGCGTACGGCCGGGACCGACTAGGGACTTACTTCACATACAACTCCGTCGCGGTCGCCGTCGCGGGCCGTGGGCACGGTTGCCTGCGGGAACCCAAGGCCGGATCCCGAGCTGCCCTGGACGCGCGGCTCTCCGGCAGCCTCCGCTGCCTCGCAGCTCGCAAACTCTGTGACCGTTGACGCCGTCGCCGGCGGCGTGGACGTTTCCGTCGTGCCGGTGGTCTCGGTGGTTGCACCTTGACCCTTCACGTGTCCAGCGGCGATGAGGGCCTCCACGACGTCGATTTCCTCACCCTGATAGACCACGAAGACATGCCGCAGCAGGCGGCCAAAGTTGTCGCGGTTGCGACCCTCGCGAACCAGCCGGACCGTCTGGCCTTCCATGCGCGCCCGGTTGAACTCCGTCGCCTCGGCGCCGCCCGGCTCGTTTTTCTCGGGCGTGTCGATGCCCAGGTAACGCACCTTCTCGATGTGGCCGACGACGGCTTCGCCGCCGCTCAGGTAGCGAATCTCGATCGTGTCGCCGTCGAGGATGCGCAGGACTTGCCCGCGCTCAACGTTTGACGCCGGAGGCGACGCGCCAGTGCCGATAGCCCAGGCAAATACGCTGCGTACGTCGTCGCCGTGGTCATTGCGGCAGGCTTGCTCGGCCTGATCTCCGAAGACACGTTGATAGATACCAACGTTGTTATCGTTGCCTAGATGAGCCTCAACAATGTCGTTTAGTTCTACGCAGGTAGTCGGCCATTGGGCCGCTGCGAAGGAAACTGTTACCGCCAGCCACAATGCCGCCAAAGTCGCGGCACAAACCGCCCGTGTTCGCATAACTCCGCCCAGTGTTGATGCGTAGGGTCATTCTACTGGCGGGACGGACCGGCCCTGATGCGAGGGCTGAGGGGGAGTGTCTGCGCCCGTGGAGTGTGGGGGCGACGCTCGCTTTCTCGGCGCTTTGGTTTGAGCTTTTCTGTTCGTCCGTTACGGCCATTTAGGCGGTGACTCCTCCGTCGTAGATCGCCGCGCCGGGGACGGAACTGACGATGCTGATGCTTCCGCCGCCCCCTTTGGATCATGTGAGGCACGGCGGCGTGAGACTACGCGATCGCGGCCTGCACGCTGATGTTGACGGGAGCGGTTCCGCTAGGTGCTGGCGGGCGCGGGCTCAGGCGGGGCGGCGTGCGGCGGCGCTTGCTGCTGGCCCGGTGCAGGCGCGAGCGCGGCGGCCAGCGATCCCTGCGACAGAACCAGGGCGTCCAGCCGGGCGTTGACAGCGCTGATGTCGGCGTGCTGGCGCTCGGCCAGTCGGTCGAGCTGCTGCTCGATCTGGATGAACCGCTGTTCGATCTGCGCGAACCGCTGGTTGCTCTCGGTGCGTAGGGCGTGGATTTCGGCGCGCAGGCTGGCATTCGACGCCTCAATGCGCTCGTTGGTCGCCTCAATGCGCTCATTGGTCGTACGGATTTCGGCGCGCAGGCTGGCATCCAAAGTCTCAATGCGCTCATCCTGCCGATCGAGCCGCTTATTCGTTTCTCCCCAGAGCTTCAGCATGACGCCGACTATCCCGATGAGGATGGTTGCGCCGGTACCCAGCATGACAGCGATGAGGCTCCAGGTTTCGGCGCTCAAGGAAGGGATCTACAGTGGCTGTGGGGGCGCATAGGTCTACCGTATCACGCACCGGTGACCGATAGTGGCCAGCGGCCGGCGGTTGAGTGCGACGATCACTTGGTTACTGGTCGGCCATTGGAGGGTCGGTGGGATGCACGCTAGTCGGTGACCGCCATTGCCGAGGTCACGCCGCCGTCGACGTAGAGGACGGCGCCGGTGACGTAGCGGGCTTCGTCCGAGGCCAGGTAGGCGGCGGCGCCGGCGATGTCATCGGGATAGCCGAGGCGCTGGTTGGGAATGGACGTGCGGATGGCTTCGAGGTCGCGGTTGTCGCGGTCGTAGCGTTCGACGTAGATGGCGCCGGGGGCGATGACGTTGGACGTGATCTGGTGGGGGGCGAGTTCGACGGCGAGGGCGCGGGTGAAGGCGTTGATTGCTCCCTTGGTCGCGCCATAGATCACGTGACCGTTGGCATGCAGCGCGCCGTGCACGGAGCTGATGTTGATGATGCGTCCGCCGCCGCGTTCGATCATGTGGGGCGCAGCGGCGTGGGACGAGGCGATCATGGCCTGGACGTTGATGTTGAAGAGTGAGGACCAGTCGTCGGGCGTGGTTTCCAGGAACGGTTTATCCAGCGTGTAGCCGGCGTTGTTGACCAGTATGTCCACGCCGCCGAACTCACTTATGGCTGTGTCGACCACGCCGACGGCGGTGCTTGGGTCGCGGAAGTCAGCCTGCACGGCCAGGGCCTTTCCGCCGGAAGCGACGATTTCTTCGGCCAGGTCGCGGGCGCCCTGGATGCTGCTGGCGGCCGAGACGACCACGCGCGCGCCTTCCGCCGCCAGACGGCGGGCGATACCAACCCCGATGCCGGTGCCCGCGCCGGTGATCACGGCCACGCTGTTTGCCAGGCGCTGGTTCATGCGAATGTGACCTCCATTCGTCCGACCGCTGTAAGCCAAGACCAGTGGACGCTCGCGAGCTGGTGCCGCGCGCTAGAGCACGTAACTGGCCAGCACCCGCTGGAGCTCGTAGACGTTGGAGTCGCCGCGGAATTTCTTCTCTATCGGTTCATGGAAACTCCCGACCCAGATTTTCAGATCTGCATCCAGGTCGAAGTGGCCGGATGTCTCAATGCTGTACTTGGTGATCTTGCTGTACGGGATAGTCAGGTACTCGGTCTTCCTTCCGGTTATTCCCTGAGCGTCCACGATGATGAGCCGCTTGTTCGTGAAGATGAAGGTGTCGCGAATGCCCTTGAAGCCGATCTGGACTATCTCTCGCTCACCAAACAGTGGGCCGTATCGCTCTTGAATTTCTTCGGGCTTCTCGGCCTTGGCTTTGCCGAGCAGTCGTAGCAACGGCGTCTCCTTTAGCCGCGGGCGTCTCTAGACGCCACTGCGGCCTGGACTTCACGAGGCGAGGCGGGCAGGTCGCGGATGCGGACGCCGATGGCGTTGGAGACGGCGTTGGCGACGGTTGCCAGCGGCGGGACGATAGGGATCTCGCCAACGCCGCGCACCCCGTAGGGATGACCAGGATTCGGGACCTCGACGATGACGGTTTCGATCATCGGGAGGTCCAACGTGGTGGGCATGCGGTAGTCGAGGAAGCTGGAGTTTCGCATGCGGCCCTCGGCGTCGTAGACGTACTCCTCGTGCAGCGCCCAACCCACGCCCTGGGCGACGCCGCCTTCCATCTGGCCTTCAACGTAGGGCGGGTAGATGGCGGTGCCGGCGTCCTGCAGCGCGGTGTAGCGGAGCACGTCGACCTTGCCGGTCTCGGTATCGACTTCCACGTCGGCGATGTGGATGGCAAAGGTGTTGCCGGAGCCTTGCGGCGACGTGGTGGACTTTCCCTCCACCTCCAAGCCGTCCTCTTGCAGTGCCGCTGCGGCTTCGCTGAAGTTCAGGCTGGCGCCGTTCTGGCTGAACACGCCAGCCTCGAATGTGATCGAATCGGCTGGCACGTCCCAGTAATCGGCTAGGCCCTCAACCATCTGGTCCCTGAGGTCCTGCGCGGCTTCGATGGCGGCCCAACCGGTGGCGAAGGTGACGCGGCTGCCGCCGGTGACGCCGGTGAAGGCAATCGAGTCGGTGTCCGGCACGATGGGGTCCACATCGTCGATGGGGATGCTCAGGAATTCGGCCAGCTGCATGGCGATCGAGGTACGGGTGCCGCCGATGTCCATTGAGCCTTCCAGTAGGGTGACCGTGCCGTCGCCGTTCAGGCGGGCCACGGCGCTGGACTTGCCGCCGCCGTTGAGCCAGTAGCCGGAGGCCACGCCGCGGCCTCGCCGCTTGGCGCCTGTGGACTCACCCAGCGGAGTCTGCCAGTGGTCGGTGGCTTCGGCCGCGTCGATGGTCTCGATGTTGCCGATGGGATGGAAGCGCGTGCCGTCGACCCGCAGGTCGCCTTCCTTGGAGGCGTTGAGGCGGCGGAACTCCAGCGGGTCCATGTCCAGTTCGTCGCAGATCTCGTCGATCAGCACGTCAACGGCGAACTCGGCCTGGGGCGCGCCGGGCGCACGATAGGCGTGCGACTTGGGCTTGTTGACGACAACGTCGTAGCCGTCCACGCGGAAGTTCTCGATGTCGAACGGCCCGATGCAGCACAGGCAGCCCGCGCCGACGGCGGAACCGGGGTAGCCGCCGGCCTCGAAGGCCAGGTCCACGTTGACAGCCGTGATCTTGCCCGCATTGGTCACGCCCATCTTGACGGTCATGAAGGCGCCAGGCGCGGGGCCGGTGCCGATGAGGACTTCGGTGCGGTTCATGGTCATCTTCACTGGCCGCCCGATCCTGCGGGACAGCACGGCCGCCAGCGGTTCGAGGTAGACCGTGGTCTTACCGCCGAACCCGCCCCCAATCTCCGCCGGGATGACGCGGATCTTGGACTTCGGGTACATGAGCATGCTGGCCAGGTCATCGCGGATTCCGAAGTGGCCTTGCGAACTGGATTCGACGATCAGGTGGCCGTCCTGGTTCCAGTAGGCCAGGGCGTTGTGCGGCTCGATGTATCCCTGGTGAACCATGGCGGTGGAATAGGACCGCTCCATCACCAGGTCGGCCGCCGCAAAGCCAGCCTCAACGTCGCCTTCCGCGTAGATCATGTGGTTGGCGATATTGCTGGGCTTGTCGCCGAAAACCCCACCGGACTCGGTGTACAGGTCGTCCAGGATGACCGGCGCGTGGTCTTGCATGGCTTCGCGCACGTCCAAGACCGGTGGCAGGACTTCGTAGTCAACGTCGATCAGGTGCAGGGCTTCCTCGGCCTCGTGCGCGCTGGCGGCCGCTACCGCGGCGATCGCCTGGCCCTCATAGGTGACGCGTCCGCGGGCGATGACTCTCTCGGACATGTAGCGCAGACTCTGCATGCCGGACTCGTTCGCCTCAGCCTCGCCGGCGCCCGGGTCGGGGAAATCATCGCCGGTGACCACGGCCAGCACCTGGCCGGCGGCTTCGGCGCGCGACGTGTCGATGCCGCGAAGGCGGGCGCGGGCGTGTGGGCTGCGCAGCACTTTGCCGTGGACCATGCCCGGCATGCTGGCGTCCACGCCGTAGCGTGCCCGCCCCGTGACCTTGTCCACCCCGTCGTGACGAACCGGTCGGGTTCCAACGACTCGATATGCGCCGTTGCCTGCTGTCATGCCCTGCTCCCAGCGTGTGGCTGTGAATCTGAATTGCAAACGGATGTCGGAAAGTCTAGCGGCGCGCCGCCGCCGAGGGACTCCACGAAGAAAAGCTCGCTGTCAGGCTGTAGCTTCGTGCGCAGTCGCCGGCCGACGTTCGCGCCGTCCACAAAGACCGCCAGGCCTGGGCGGAGCTGGCCGTCCTCGACCAGCCGGCTGCCCAGGTCTGGGAATTGCTCCTCCAGGCAGTCCACGACTTCGCGCACCGTGGCGCCTGCAATCTGAACCCTGGCGGCACCGTCGGTTGCCACCCGCATTGGGGTGGGAATGTGAACGGACGCCATTAGGGGTTACGCCTCCGCAGCCAGCGCCGCCTGCATGCGCGGCGGTGACATCGGAAGGTCGCGCATACGCACACCGGTTGCGTCGAAGATCGCGTTGGCCATCGTCGCGGGCGGCGGCACGATGGGCACTTCCCCCACGCCACGGACGCCATAGGGATGACCGGGGTTGGGAACCTCCACGATGATCGTCTCGATGTTGGGAACATCGAGCGTGGTCGGCATGCGGTAGTCCAGCAGGCTGGCGTTGCGCAGGCGACCGTCGTCGTCGTAGACGTATTCCTCGTTCAGTGCCCAACCGATGCCCTGCACGACGCCACCCTGCATCTGTCCTTCGACGTAGGGCGGGTAAATCGCAACGCCGGCGTCCTGCACGGCGGTGTAGCGCAGAACCTCGACCTTGCCTGTCTCGGTGTCGACTTCCACGTCGGCAATGTGGACGGCGAAAGCGCCACCCTCGCGCGTGGGCGTGACCGTGTTCTTGCCGATGGGAAATACACCCTCGTCCTCCAGCAGGCCGGCCGCGTCGCGGACGCTTGCCGAGTTGCCGTTGGCCGAGAACGTTCCGTCGGCGTGCGTGATCGAATCAGCGGCGACATCCCACAGGTCGGCTAGCCCTTCGACAATCTGATCCTTTATGTCGTTGGCTGCGTTGTGAGCGGCCAGGCCGGTGGCAAAGGTAACCCGGCTGCCGCCGGTCACGTCGGTCTGCCCGACCGAGTCGGTGTCCGCCACGATCGGGTTCACGTCCTCAACCGGGATTCCCAACGTCTCTGCGAACTGCATGGCAATCGAGGTACGGGTCCCGCCGATGTCGGTTGAACCCTCGAGCAGCGTCACGCTGCCGTCGCTGTTCAGCCTCGCCAGCACGCTGGAGGTGAAGCCTATGTTGAACCAGAACCCGGAGGCGATGCCGCGACCCCGCTTTTTGCCTGGGGCGGCTTCCAGCGGCGTCTGCCACTGGGCGGAGTCGCGCGCGGCCTGCATGCACTCGATGTGGCCGATGCGTGCGTAGGGCGGCATGGCAAGCTGCCAGTCGCCTTCCTTGGCGCTGTTCTTAAGGCGGAACTCGACTGGGTCGATGTCCAGCTCGCGGCAGATTTCGTCCACAACCGTCTCGCTGGCGAACTCGGCGTGGGTAGCGCCCGGCGCGCGGTAGGCGTGGGTCTTGGGCTTGTTGACCACGATGTCAAAGCCTTCGACCTTGGCGTTCGGCATGTTGTACGGCGCGAAGACGCAGCGGCAGCCAGCGCCTACAACCGACCCGGGATAGCCGCCCGCATCGAACGCCAGGTTGGCGTAGCCGGCGGTAATCATGCCGTCCTTGGTGACGCCCATCTTGACGCGCACGTAGCCGCCCGGCGTCGGACCCGTCGCCATCAGAACTTCGGCCCGATCCATGCTCATCTTGACCGGTTGGCCAGTCTGCTGGGATAGCACGGCGGCGAGCGGCTCCAGGTAGGCCGTGGTCTTGCCGCCAAACCCACCGCCGATCTCCATCGGGGTGACGTGGATCTTGGTGATCGGGTGGTCGTGCAGGTCGGCCAGTTCCTGGCGAATGGTGAAGGCGCCCTGCGAGCTGCACCAGACGTGCAGGTGGCCGTCTTTGAGCCAGTGCGCGGTCGCGTTGTGAGTTTCGATGTAACCCTGGTGGACTACGCCGAAGGTGAACTCACGGTCCACGATCAGGTCCGCCTCTGCGAACCCGGCGTCGACGTCACCAACTTCGTACAGCATTTCCGCCGCGACGTTGCTCGGCGTGTCGGCCGTGGTGCCGTCGGCCTTGGCGGTGTACAGGTCCTCGATGATGACCGGCGCGTCGGGCTTCATGGCGTCCCAGACCTCGAGCACCGGATCGAGCACTTCATACTCGACGTCGATCAGCTTGACGGCCTCGGCGGCGATGTGCGGGTTGGTGGCCGCGACAGCCGCGACGGCATGGCCGTGGTAATGAACCTTGCCGCGCGCCAGCATGTTGGCGCTCTTGTATTTGACCGGAAGGCCGGGCGCTTCACCGCCGCCGGTCAGCTTGTCGCCCGGTTCCGGAAGGTCGTCGCTGGTGATGACCGCACGGACGCCGTCCAGGGCCTCGGCGCGACTGGTGTCGACGCTGAGGATGCGGGCGTGCGCGTGCGGACTGCGCAGCACCTTGCCGTGGAGCTGCCCGGGCAGGTTGATGTCGGAGCCGTAGCGCGCTTCGCCGGTGACCTTCTCAAGGCCGTCGTGGCGAATCGGCCGGGTTCCAATGACCTTGTATTTCTCGTCGTGATGCTTGATTTTCGGAGCGACTCGGGTGTCAATGGCCATGGTCAAGCCTCCGCGCGCATGCGTTCGGCGGCGTCGAGGACGGCGCGTACGATCTTGTCGTAGCCCGTGCACCGGCAGAGGTTGCCGGCGAGCCACCAGCGAACTTCGTATTCAGTGGGGTTTGGATTCTCTTCCAGCAGCGCCTTGGCGGCGACGATGAAGCCGGGCGTGCAGACGCCGCACTGAAGGGCGGCGTTTTCAAGGAACGACTGCTGCAGCGGGTGCAGCCCGGTCGGCGAAGCGACGCCCTCGATGGTGTCGATGGAGGCGCCGGCCGCTTCGACGCTGAGCACGCAGCAGGAGTTGACCAGCGTCCCATCCATGACGACGTTGCAGGCGCCGCAGTTGCCGTTGTTACAGCCTTCCTTGGCGCCGGTCAGCCCCAGGTGGTCGCGCAGGACCTCCAGCAGGCTCTCCCGCGGTTCGGCGAGAAAGTCCACCGGCTCGCCGTTGATGGTGGTTTGGACGTGGACCTTTCCCGACAGGATTTCAGTGGCCATTGGTTGGACTGCCTCCCTGGGCGCGTGCCTTGGCGCCGCGCAGGGCGCGCTGGGTGAGAACGTAGGACAACTGCTTGCGATGGGCCACCGTGCCGCGCATGTCGTCGATCGGCACGGCGGCGTCGCGGGCGATATCGGCGGCAACCGCGAATGCGTCTTCGTCGGCTGTCATGCCCACCAGCGCGTCCCCAGCGGCCTGAACGAAGAGCGGGGTGGGCGCCACGGCTGCGAGCGCGACCCGGGCTGCCGTGATGCTGGCGCCGTCCAACTGCAGGAAGGCGCCGGCGCCGACGACCGCGATGTCCATCTCGTTGCGCGGGATGAAGCGCAGGTAGTGCGTGCCGGAGCCCGCGGGCGGCTTGGGCAGGGTGAGGGAGACCAGCAATTCGCCGTCGTCCAGCACGTTCCGGCCGGGGGCGGTGCAGAAGTCCTCCACGGCCACTGTTCGGCGTCCGTCAGGCCCGGCGATGTTGCAGACCGCCGAGTGGACGATCAGCGCCGGAATCGTGTCTCCAGCGGGACCGGAGTTACACAGGTTGCCGCCGACCGACGCGCGGCCCTGAATGCCGGTGCTGCCGATGATGCGAGCGGCGTCCACGACAGCCGGATAGGCGGCCGTGAACTGGGCGTCGTTGTAGAGCTGATGGCAGGGGACGGCGGCCCCGAGCGTGGTGCTGCCATCGGAGTTGACGGACACGTCCATCAACTCTGGGATGTGCTTCGCGTCCACGAACACTTCGGTGTCGCGAGCGTCTTCGCGGACCTGGACGATCAGGTCGGTCCCGCCGGCAAGCATCCGGGCATCGGATCCGTGCTCGGCGAGAATGGATACAGCATCCTCAACGGTCGAGGGTGCGGCGTACTGGATCGCGCGCAAGGCGGCCTCCGTTTCCTGGCAGTGACGGAACCTGCCCGCCCATTGTCACGACTTCGGGCGATGCTTACCAGTCGCGACGGGCGGTTGGGAGTTAAACCGCGGTTGGACGGGGCGCTCGTCGGTGGTTGCGCGCAGCGAAACGGGCGTGTGCGTTGAGCCCTGGCGTTGACGACCCCAGAGCGGATCAGGCGTAGAGGCCCGCGCCGGGACGACGTCCCCAGGGGCTGGCGACGGCTTCGCGAGAGGCCTGCTCCACGGTATGCGCGGCCAGGAGGTCTGGGTAAAACTCGATGCCCAGGCCGGGACGCTCACCCAGCGTGAGGTAGCCGTCCTCAATCCGAATGTCGATGTCGAAGAGGGCGTCACGCCCGGCGCCGAGCACTTCCAGCATGGTGTGATTGGGCATGGCCGCCGCGGCGTGAGCCATGAAGCTGCCGGGAGAGTTCATTACCGAGACCGGCCGCTCGATTCCGTAGACCATGTCGGCCACGATCATCGCGCCGGTCACACCGCAGGTGTCGCTGCCGACCTGGACTACGTCGATCGACCGGTGGTCCAGCAGGTGCAGGAACTCTCCCGGATGGCGCAGGTTCTCACCGCTGGCCACCGCGGCGGCCACGCCGTCCGAAACCTGGCGCAAACCGGTGGCGTCCCAACGCCGGGCGGGTTCCTCGATCCAGGTCAGGTCAAAGCTGCGCTCGATTTCGCGCACGCGGCGGATGGCTTCCTTGGGCGTCCAGAACTCGTTGACGTCCAGCATCAGGTCAACCCGTTTGCCGGAGGTGGACAGCGCGTCCCGCATGATGCCCAGCCGACGCAGGTCGTCCTGGAGGTTGGCGCCGCCCTTGAGCTTGCCGGCGGACACACCGCGCGCGGCCATTCCGGCGTAGTACGCGTACAACTCCTCGTCCGACAGCGGCGAGTCCAGGCCGCTGGCGTAGGCGCGCACGCGCGGCGTGGAGGCGCCGAGCGTTCGCCACAAGGGTTCGCCGTTGGCCTTGGCCTTTAGGTCCCAGAGCGCCAGGTCGATTGCAGAGAGCCCTACCGCAATCGGACCCAGCGGGCCCAGCTTGAAGACGAGATCCATCATTCGCTTCCACAGACCTCGCACACCTCGCGGGTCGGATCCGATCAGCTGCTTGGCCAGGCTGTGCACATGCGGGCGCCCGATAGCGGTGCTGAGCCCAATTCCTGTGATCCCGGCGTCGGTTTCCAGATACAGAATCAGGCCGGACGTGAGCGAACGACCGGTGGGGCTATTGACGTCGCCCAGCGGGCGGCTGAGTTCGTGCTCGAACACGACCGTGCGAACCCCGGTGATGCGCATGGGTCGGGAGATCCTGGGCGCGGATGGCGTTCAGTGTAGGGGCGCACCGCAACGCGGGGCAGGCCGCATGCATCCGGTGGACGCGGCCGCGGAAACGTGTACAGTCAGCCTTAAGAGTTGGAGGTGCGCTATGGCTGTCTTCGATACGCTGCGCGCAGCTCGAACACTGAAGGCGGCAGGGTTCGGGGGCGCACAGGCGGAAGCGGTTGCCGAGATTGTGCAGGCAGTCGCGAACGGGAATCGTGTGACCAAGGTGGACTTGCGGGACTTCGCTACCAAATCGGACCTGGAGAGATTCGCTACCAAAGCGGACCTGGAGAGGTTTGCCACCAAGGCGGACCTGGAGAGGTTTGCCACCAAGGCGGACTTGGAGAGATTCGCGACCAAGACGGATCTGGACGGGTTCGCGACCAAGGCCGAGCTCAAGTCCGAGATTCAGGAACTTGAGCTTCGCCTCACCATTCGAATGGGCGTGATTGCCGCGAGTTCGGTGACGATCGCGACCGCGTTGACGGCGGCGCTGAGCCAACTCTTGCTCTAGACGTTGTTCCCTGGGCGGATCTCGAGCCGCCTCAGACGAGAGACAGAAAAACCGCGGTTAGGACTGCAATAGCCGTCGCGCCGCCGTAGGCCACGAGAGCAATGAGGCCCCCAGGCAGCGGCGCGTGCAGGTCCACGGCCAGGTGGCGCAGCCGATGGCAGGCGTGTATGGCGATCAGGGCCACGACCACCCCGATTGCGGCGCGCACAATGCCGGGGTGCAGCAGGTCGCGCACGCCTTCGTAGGCGAACGCGTCGGCGAACCAGCGCCAGCCGAATGGTCCGAAGACCGAGCTGACGAGGATGAGTGCGGGCACGAACAGCGCGGCCAACACGCTGCCAGCGGCGAACAGTGACCAGAACAACGCTTCATGCGAGCGGCCGCTCACGTTGCGCCTACCCAGGCCACCCACAGGAACAAGAGCAAGGACACCGCCGCCAGCCCGGCGAACTGCTGGCTGATGATGAAGGCTGCCGGGACGCGCCGGCCGGCGATCTGGCCCGGAAGCGCGCTTGGGGCGATCAGGAAAAACGTGATGGTGTGCCAGAGCGCAAACGCCAGCGCCACGAGGTGGAACACCACCATCAGCGGATGCCAGAGAAAGTCGCGATAGGCGCGGTAGGTCTCCGCGTCCTGTCCCGCCTTATGGATCAGCAGCATGAAGAGCACGACTTCGGCCAGAATGAACGCCGAACTGGCTTCGCGCAGAAACACCCGGAAGTAGGAACCCTTCTGGGTCCACCAGGTCCAGCCCATGCGCCGGTCCAGCGGTCGGTTCACGGGCGCTTGACCCACGGCGTCAGCAACCGCTTGTAGTAGTCCAGCGCGCCCCCCAGCTTGGCCTGCTGAATGGCGCCGGCCGGATCGACGTGCTTTGGACAAACCTCGGAGCACTCGCCCACGAACGTGCATTCCCAGATGCCCTCGTTCTGGAAGATCACGTCCTGCCGGACTTGCTTGCCCTGGTCGCGCGAGTCGAGGTTGTAACGCTGGGCAAGGGCAAGCGCGGCCGGCCCGATGAAGTCGTCCACCCGGCCAACGACCGGACAGGCCGCGTAGCACAGCATGCAGTTGATGCACATGCTGAATTGCTTGTAGCGGTCCAGCTGGGTCGGCGTCTGCATGAATTCAGCGCCTAGGTCGTCCGCGTCATCGTCACGGACCAGGTACGGCGTCACGTGATCGAGCTTTTCCATGAAGCCATTGATGTCAACGACAAGGTCGCGCTCGACCGGGAAGTTCGTGAGGGGCTCCACCCGTACGGGACCCGGCAGGTGATCGCGCAGGAACGCCGCACAGGTGAGGATAGGTTCGCCGTTGACCTGCATGCCGCAGGACCCGCAGACGCCCATGCGGCAGGACCAGCGGTAGCTGAGCGAACCGTCGATGTAGTTCTTGACATAATTCAACGCGTCAAGAACGACCCAGTCGTCGTGATAGGGCACCTCGTAGCTCTGCAAGCTCGGCCCGCCGTTGTCGGGTCGATAGCGGAAGACTTCAAGCCGGATCGTCGTCTCGCTCACGTTGCGCGCTTCCCATCGTCCTTGTCGGCGGAGGTTCCGTAGACGCGTTCGGCCGGCGGCCAGCGCGTGATGACTACGTCTTTGAACTCAATGCGCGGATCTGCGTCCGTGCGGTAGGCCATCGAGTGCTTGAGGAAATTCGCGTCGTCGCGGGCGGCGTGATCGGTGCGCTGGTGCGACCCGCGAGACTCGGTGCGGTGGAGCGCCGAGTGGGTCACCGTGTCCGCAATGTCCAGCATGCAGTCGAGTTCGAGGGCGCTGATCAACTCCGTGTTGTAGACGGGGCTCGAGTCGTCCAGCGAGATGTTGGCTGCGCGTTTATGCAGCTCGCGCAGCGTGGCGCAGCAGGCGTCCAGCGTGTCCTCGTCGCGGAAGATACCGGCGCCGGCTTCCATGGCAGTGGTGAGGTCGTCGCGGATGACGGCGATGCGCTCGCCGCCGGCGGGTCGGGCGCGCAGTTCGGCCAGGCGGTTGCGCTCGGCAGTCACCTGACGCCCGATTTCGGGACCATCGGACAGTTCCTGGCGGGCGACCGCGGCGGCGGCGTGGCGGCCGGCGCGCGCGCCGAAGACGACCAGTTCCGTCAAGGAGTTGGACCCGAGGCGGTTGGCGCCGTTGATGCTGACGCAGGCGCATTCGCCGGCGGCGTAAAGGCCAGGGAGGGTCGTGGCGCCGTCAACGTCGGTGTCAATGCCGCCCATCATGTAGTGCACGACGGGCCGTACCGGGATCGGCTCGTCGACCGGATCGATGCCGGCGTAGTTGAGGGCGAGTTCGCGCACGAACGGGATGTGGGAGTCGATGCGCTCTTCGCCAAGGTGGCGCACGTCCAGGTGCACGTAGTCCCCGTAGTCGCCGCCGAATGTCCGTCCGGCCGCCTGCTCGTGCATGAACGCCTGGGACAGGCGGTCGCGCGGCCCGAGTTCCATCGTGCGGTTCTGCGGATGGCGCGGATCGTGAATGTCCAGCGGCAGGCCCAGGTCGTAGTCCTCTAGATATCGCCGGCCCTCGGTGTTGAGCAGGATGCCGCCTTCGCCACGCGAGGCTTCGGTGATCAGGATGCCGGTGCCCGGCAGGCCGGTGGGGTGGTACTGGACGAACTCCATGTCCTTGAGCGCCACGCCGGCCCGGTAGGCCAGGGCCAGCCCGTCGCCAGTCTTGATGGAGCCGTTGGTGGTGAAGGGAAAGATGCGGCCGAAGCCACCGGTGCAGATCAGGACGGCGTTGGCGCGCAGGACGTGGACCTCGCCGGTGCGCAATTCGAGCGCCACGCAGCCCTGGCAGCGGCCGTCGGCGTTTAGCAGGCTGGTGGCGAAGTATTCGTCGTAGCGGGTGATCTGGCTGAACTGCAAGGAGGCTTGAAAAAGCGTATGCAGCACGTGGAAGCCCGTCTTGTCGGCGGCGTACCAGGTGCGTTCGATCTGCATTCCGCCGAACGGCCGGACCGCGACGTGCCCCGAGTCCTCCCGGCTCCAGGGGCAGCCCCAGTGCTCCAACTGGATGAGCTCGCGCGGTGCCTCGTCGACGAAGAGTTCGACGGCGTCCTGATCAGCCAGCCAGTCGGAGCCGCTGATGGTGTCGTAGATGTGGTGTTCGCGGGCGTCGTTGGCCTTGATGACGGCGGCCATGCCCCCCTCGGCGGCCACGGTGTGGCTGCGCATGGGGTAGACCTTAGACACCAGGCCGATGGAGAGGTCGGGATTGGCTTCCACAACCGCCATTGCGGCGCGCAGCCCGGCCCCACCGGCCCCGATGATGAGGATGTCGTGGTGGATTTCGTTCACAAAAGTGATCTTAGGGATGCAGGGCGGGGGCTGCAATTGGTGGGGCTGGCGCGCCTGATCCTGCGTGGAGTCAAAGCTGAAATATCTGGTTTGGCGCGATTCAAGGCTGGTCAGTCGATGCAGAAGGCGGCGGGCGGTTCATGCGCCGGAGGTCGCTGAGCAGTCCCGGCTGTCGTTCCAGGAGCGTCAGCAGCGCGTGCTTGGCCTCGGCGCGGCGTTCGGACGCTTCCGGTTCTGTGGAAGCGTCCAGCGCGCGCAGTTCCGACAGGAGCTGGCTGGCGCGGACGGCCGGATCGGTAGACGGCTCGCGCCGCCAGCCGCGCCGCCAGACCACGAGCGCTAGCACCGCAACGATGGCCGGGCCGGTTGCCACGAGCGCCCAGCGGTCGGCGGTCGTGGCGCGCAGCGCGCGCACGACGCCGGGCAACGAGGTTTCGGTCACGTGCACGCTGACGGTGTGACTGGCGGCCACTTCGTCCGCCTGCCAGCGCTGGACGCTGGTGCCGCCGAAGGCGTCTTCGCCGCGAGGCTCAAGCCCGCTGATGGTTGCGCTCAGCTGGCCGGACTCGATCAGCAGAATCACGATGTCGGCGTTCAGCGTGGGCGACCAGTCGAAGGCCACGGCGCCTCCCTGCAGGGCCAGCTGGTAGCCGTACACCAGGGTCGTTACTCCCGGTTGCAGCCCGGCGAACACGGCGAATCCCGGGCCGCCGATGACCGCGTCGCCCGGTGCGAAGCCCGCGACGGGCTGGAGGTTGAAGGCGCCGTCGGGCACAGCGAAGCGGAGAGGCGGTGGTGAACCCGGTTGCTGTATCGGAAGGTAGGCGCGGTCGCCGGGTACGTGCACTTCGGCGACTTCGACGACTGACAGCGTGTCGGCCGTCTGTCGCCTAAGCAGGCGGGTGAGGCTGCGGAAGCTGATGCCGGGGTCCTGTTCAGTAACGGCGAAGACGTCGATTTGCACTGCGGTGCGCTGGCCCTCAAGCACCTGGAGAACCGTGCTGCTGTAGCGCACACCGCCGGCCTGGAGCGAGACGAGGTAGGCGTACTCGCCGCCGGCCGAAACGTCGGAGAACGCGAACGCGCCATCGGCCCCTACCGTCGTCTCGCGGGTTGGCAGGCGGTCGGCCTGGCGGAACCCGTCGAGTCGCACGATCAGACCGTCGGGCAGCGTTGCGCCGGAGGTGGCCGGCGTCAGGCGCCCCACAATCTCGCCGCTGCCCTCGGCGCTCACGCCGGGAACCGTGGCAAGAAACAGGAGCACGAGCGCGGCGGCAAGCCCGATTCCGCGTCTCATCGCCAACTCGTCCCGGCGTCGCGGCTGCGGTAGACCGACCCGTCCGCCGCGATGGCGTAAAGCGTGCGGCCGTTGACAGCCAGGGCGCGCACGTCTGCCCGCAGAGGCAGTTGCAGCCAGGACTGCATCCCGTCGACGGACTTGAACACGCCGGCATCGGTCGCGACGACGGCCGCGCCTTCGAAGCGGTCGCCGGACGCGGAACTAAAGCTGTCACCGGTGTCAGGCTCGTAGACGACCGCCCGGATGGTGATGGTCGGCAGGGCGCCGTTGACGAACCCGTTGGCGCCGCGCCAGCCGCCGCTGGATTCCGAGGCGAGCACGCCCTCGGCGCCGGTCGCGGCCAGGAGGAAGGGCGCGTCGAAGTCGACGACGGCCAATCCAGTCAGGCCGCGTGGGGCGTCGTCTGGACCGGAGTCCCACGTGCGGCCCGCGTCGTTGCTGACCAGGATTGCGCCCGCGTCGTCCACGCCGGCCATGCGGCCGGTGCGGTGTCCAGCGGCGAGCAGCCGCAGGGCCGGGAAGTTGGTCTCGCGACTCCAGGTTGCGGCCTGATCCCGGCTGGACCAGACCCCGTCGCCGGCCACCACGTACAGCGTGCCCGGGGCCGAGGCTGCAGCTACGGCTGGTCCTGGCCCCTGAATTGGCGTCCAGGACTGTCCGCCGTCACGGCTGAGTTGGGCGCCGGTGGCGTGGGTCACGACTATGAGATCAGGGTCGTCGGGCGACACCGCCGAACCGGAGATAGCGGCCACGCCAACGTTGCCGACGGGCGACTGTTCCGCGGCCGAGGCGCGCGCCCCAACCGTGATGACGGCTACCAGCGCACCAAGCATGGCCACCAGGGCGACGCTGGGCGCGATCCAGGCCAGTGTGCGGGCGCGAGAAGGCGCGGCGACTGATGCGGGAGATGCAGCTGGCGCGGCGCCGCTGACCAGGGCCTCGATTGCCGCATCCAGCCGAGCGCGCCGCTGGTCGCGGTCATGCAGGCGCTGGGCGGTGTCCCGGCGAATGTCGCCGCTGACGCGCTCGAAATCGGCCGCGCTGATTGCGCCGCGGTCGCGTTCCGCCTGGAGGTCGTCCAACATGCGCAGCCCGCGCTCGACCGCCACGTCGTCGTCCGTGCCGTCTCTGTCCGCGCGTTCCGGCGAGCGCCGCACCAGCGGGACGAGCATCCAGACCAGACCGGCAATGGCGATCAACAGGATCGCCAGACTGAGGAGCGGGGCTGTCACGCCGGCGGTGGGGAGTTGCGCCCGGGTCGGCGAAGGTCGTCCACCAAGCGCTCGTAGGCGGCCAGATCGCCGTCTGCGGCGGCGGCGGCAGGCCGGCGTCCACGGGCCAGAACCCAGCCGAGCAGCACGATGCCAAGTGCAAGGATGACCAGCGGCCCGATCCAGACGCCCAGCGCCAGTCCTTCGCGCGGCGGTTCGCGCAGCACGCCGGGTCCGTAGCGGTCGGCGAAGAACCGCATGATTTGGTCTTCGGACTCCCCGGCCTGGAGTTTGATGGTGATGATCTCGCGCATCTGGGTGGCGAGCTGGGCGTTGGATTCGCGCACGGACTGGCCCTGGCAGACGGGGCAGTCGAGCCGCGTGGCAATCGACCACATGCGCTTGCGCGTTGCCAGGTCCGGCTCTTCGGCCGCGTGCGCCACGGCGGCCAGCGCGAGCGCGGCGAGCAGACCGAGCAGCAGGCTTGCGCCGCGCAGCTTCACGAGACTGCGGGCTGGGCGACGACCGACGAGACCGCGGCCGTGTCGCGCCGCGCCGATGGCCAGGCAACGACCAGGATGCCTGCGAAGTAGACGATTCCGCCGATCCACAGCAACACGACTAGTGGGTTGATGAGGACCCGGAGGGTCGCGGATGCGCCGGTCTGATCCCATGAACTCAGCAGCACATACACGTCGTCCAGGTGCGGCAGGGTGGTGCTGACGGCAACGTCGGCGGTTGGCTGGTTCGCCCAGCCGGCGTGAATCCGGCGCGCCGGGGACAGGCGGTCGATTACCACGCCGTCTCGCAACACTTCGACGTCGGCGGCCACGGTGTTGAGGCCGGGCTGGACGCTACTGCGAAGTCCTCGAAATACGACGTCGTACGCGCCGAGGCTGACGGCCTCGCCGCGCTGAACGGTAGCGGCGGTCTCCTGGCCGAAGGAGGCCGAGGCAATGATGCCGAGCGCCAGGATGGCGATGCCTAGGTGCACGAGGTAACTGCCGAGGCGCCGCCGGTTGCCCAGGAAGAGGGGCATCGGGCCGGCCGGCGACTCGCGCCGGCGGGCGAATCCGGCGCGCAGGCTGCGTATGTATTCCAGCACGACGCCGACGGCCACGGCGGCTGTGAGTCCGATGGCGACGATTGGGAGACCGTCGCGCATGCCGAGGACTGCCAACAGCGCCGACACAAGCACCAGCGTGGCGATGGGCCAGCGGGTCGCCCGCCAGGCCGCGCGAGGAGACGTGCGGCGCCAGGCCAAGAGCGGCCAGATGGCCAGCAGCGCCAGGGTTGCGATGAGCAAGGGCACGTTCACCTGCGTATAGAAGGGCGGTCCGACCGCGATGCGCGCGCCCTGCACGATCTCGGTGACCATCGGGAACACGGTGCCCCAGAAGGTGGCCGCCGCGATGGCGAGCATCAGCAGGTTGTTGATCAGGAAGCCGGCCTCTTTGGAGGCCACGGCTGTGATCGGTTCGTCCGAGCGGATCAGCGGCAGCCGGTAGATGAAGAGTGCGGCTGACAGGATCAGCAATGCTCCAACAAAGACGAACAAGATCGGGCCGACGTCGGACAGGGCGAACGAGTGGACCGACGACAGCACGCCGCTGCGCACCACGAAGGTGCCGAAAATCGCCAGTGCGTAGGTGGCCAGCACCAGTCCAATCGCCCAGGCGCGCAGCTGGCCGCGCCGCTCCTGCGCCAGGGCGGAGTGCAGGTAGGCCGTGGCTACCAGCCAGGGCAAGAGCGCCACGTTCTCCACGGGGTCCCACCCCCAATAGCCGCCCCAGCCCAGCACGCGGTAGGCCCACCAGGCGCCCAGCAGCAGCCCGGCGCTTTGAATCGCCCAGGCCAGCAACATCCAGTTCCGCATTTCGCGCAGCCAGGGTTGGGTGACGCGCCCGGCCGCGAGCAGCCCTATGGCGAACGCAAATGGGATGCCAAAGCTCATGTAGCCCGTGAGCAGCATTGGAGGATGGATTTGCATGCCGCTGTCCCACAGCAGCGGGTTGAGGCCGCGGCCTTCCGGCGGGGCCGCCAGCAGGCGCTGGAACGGCGACGACGTGAAAACCAGGACGCCAAGAAAGAAGAGTTGCAGGCCGCTGAGGACAACGATTCCGTGCGGCCCGATTGCGACGTCGACTGTGAGCATTCGGCGCGTGGCCACCGCCGCGAAGAGGCTCATGGCCCAGGTCCAGAACAGCAGCGAACCTTCCTGGCCGCCCCACAGCGCCGCGATGGTCAGGCCCGTCGGCATGGCCGAACTGGAGTGGTCGGCCACGAACGCGATCGAGAAGTCCCGGGCCAGGAATCCGGCCGCCAGGCCGGCGACCACGACCGTGAGCAACGCGGCCTGAACGGACGCGGCGTTGCGGGCGCTGCGGCTCAGTTCCGGCGTGCGCCGAACGACTCCGGCGACACCCAGCAGCAATTGCAGGACGGCGACGCCAAAAGCAACGCCGAGCCCCAAACGGCCGGCGTCAACGAGGTCAGGCATCCAAACGGCCCTCTACCCGTGCGGGCGGCCGAGCATAGGTGTGGCCAGGGTCAGCGGCTGGGTGTTTCCTGCCCTGCCTCGGGCAAATCCAGCTGCCCGCGCACGTCGCGTAGCTCGTCGCTCACGCTGCGCACGCGTCCGGTCACGTAAAGCAGGTAGCCAAAGATTCCGAGCCACACGACGCTGAAGCCGACAAAGAGGAAGAGGAGGTCGGTAGTCATGCGGTTTCCTCGCTGCGCTCGTGCAGTTGCTCATGCAGGCGTCCCATTTCGGTGACGGCCAGTTCCAACTGGATGCGTTGTCGCAGCAGCACCACGTAGAAGACGGTGAAGGCGGCCACCGAAACCAACAGGGTCGTCAGCATTTCCGTCGGCATGCCACCGCCGGGGTTCGTGATCGCAGGCGTGGGGTGCAGGCTGCGCCACCACTCCACGGAAAACCAGACGATGGGCACGCTGACCACACCGACAACGCCGAGCACGGCGGCCATGCGCTGCCGAACGGCCGGGTCGTCAATGTACGAGCGCAGCGCCAGGTAGCTGGTGTAGATGAACCACATGATCAGGGTGGTGGTCAGGCGCGGGTCCCACTGCCACCACACGCCCCAGACGCTGCGGCCCCAGATGGACCCGGTGATGATCGTGAGGGTGGTGAAGAGGACGCCGATCTCGGCGGAGGCGAGCGCCAGGCGGTCCCAGCGCGACTTTCCGCGAACGAGGTACATCACGCTGCCAAGGGCCACGTTGCCGAACGCAAAGAACGCCAGCCAGGCGCTAGGTACGTGAACGAAGAGCAGGCGATAGATATCGGCCTGGACGCGTTCGGCGGGAGCGAAAACGAACGCCATGAAGATCGCCAGGCCCATGCTGAGCAACAGCGCGCCGTACAGCGCGGCGGTCCCGGGGTTCCGAATCGCGCCGAGCCGCGACGGGCCGGGCAACTCAGTCGTTCGAACCTGACTCATTAAACGCTCCAGTCACGTCCGGGCGGCATGGGGGTAGAGGGCCACACCTAAGCTTAAGAATACGACCGTAATCACAGCGAGCAACCCGAACCAGGCCCCCTGCTGGCCGGCGGGCGTGACTTCAAGCGTTCCCAGCGTGATCCCCACGCCGGCCAGGAGCACCGGGATGACCGGCGGAATGGCGAGGAGCGGCATGAGAACCTCACGGGCGCGGGCGCTGACAACCAGGGCGCTCTGCAGCGCGAGCACGGCGCTGATCGCCGCCGCGGCCAGGACGACGGCCGCCACGGTAGTTGGCTGGAACAGCGAGACGTTCAACAGCAGGCTCAGAAACACGAGCTGCGCGACGCCGACGAACATCGTCTCCAGCGCCAGGGCCACGAACTTGGCGAGGTAAATGCCGCTCGGGTCGATGGGGGCAACCAGCAGCCCATCCAGCGTTCCGCGCTCGTACTCGGTTGCGAACAGCCGGGTTCCGCCGAGCGTGGCCGCCAGCAGGACGCTGGTCCAGAGGACGCCGACGGCAACGCCGGCGGCCTGGCTTCCGAGGACGGCGATGAAGGCCATGTCGAAGACCACCGCGGCGAGCAGGGTGAACATCAGCAGGGTCGGAACCTGCTCCCGCGCCCGCCATTCGACCCGGGCGTCTTTGGCGATCATGGCGCCGACGGCCTGCATGAAGTTCGGGGGCTGCCGACGCGCGATCTCCTCAGGCGATCCGCTAGCTGCGGTCGGTTCGCCGGGCGCGTCGTTCAGCCGCCCGGCTTTCAGCCGTGCGATGCGTGCGCCCAAGGCGTGGGCCACACGCTCGTCGTGCGTGCTGAATAACACAGCCGCCCGCGGCGCCAGCGTGTCGAGCATGGTCGGCAGGTTGCGCATGCCGGCCGCGTCCAGGCTGGCGTCCGGCTCGTCAAGCAGCAGGATGTCCGGCTCGGGCAGCAACGCGACGGCCAGGCCCAGGCGTTGCTGCATCCCGCTGGAGTAGTCGCGCACGAGGCGGTTGGCGTCCGCCGTAAGCCCCACGGTGCGCAGCGCGGCGCCGACGCGCTCCGCGGCCTCCGGGATCCCGTGCAGACGAGCGGCGAAGGCCAGGTTTTCACGGGCGGTCAGGTGCGGGTAGAGGTGCGGGCGGTGCCCGAGAACGCCGAGGCCGCAGCGGGCAGCGGGGTCGTCCGGGCCCCGGCCGCCTCTGAGGCTGACCAGGCCGCGTCGGGGGCGCAGCAGTCCGGCCAGCGCCCGCAGGAGCGTGGTTTTTCCGGCGCCGTTGGGGCCCACGACGGCCATGCGTTCCCCCGGCGCCAGCGACAGCGAAACTCCGCGCAGGACGTCCCGCCGGCCCAGGCGCACGACCAGGTCGGTCGCGGCTATTGCCGGCACCGTGGCGTGGAGTGTTGGGGAGGCGTCGGAGGCGGGGCGCTGGACCCCGTGCGGACCTACTGTGATGGGATTTCGCGTGGCTCGAACTCAGGGCCGTGCTTGACGATCAGGGTTCGAGCACGGAACGCGCCGCTTGGTTCGAGCTGCCCCTCGACGATCACGTCCTGGTACCGGTCCTCAGTCGAGTAGCCGAACAGATCGGGCGGCGTGCCGCGGTATTCCACCGGCAGCCGCCCCGAGTCGTCCTGCAACGCGAAGCTGATGACGTTGCCGTCGTCCGACGTCTCGATGGATCCGTCCGCCACGACGCCGTTCACGCGAATCAGGCGGTAGTAGGCCTCGGAACCCATCGCACGCACTTCGCCGACGGTGTGGTAGTAGACCGTGGCGCCCTGGGTGCCCGTCCATATCAGGAAGCCGACGGCCGCCGTCAGTGCGGCGGCCAGGAGGATCAGTTTCCCTGAAAGCCGGGGCCGGGGTGACGGAGCGACCGAAGCGCGGCTGGTCGGTAGATGCTCGTTCATCGTTTCTGGTTCCAGCCTAGCCCACGCTTCTGAACCCGAGTTCCGCCATCTCGTTCAGGATCAGCGACAGGACGTAGGCGACGAGTCCAAGCCCAACGATCAAGGCCGTGCGTCCCCGCCACCACGGACGGCTGGGCGCCGGCGCGGCCGGCGGTGCGGCGCGTCGGCGGCGCGGGACCGCCAGCCGGAACATGGCCAGGGCGAGCAGCACCTTGGCCGCAAGGACCGCGACGTAGGCCGCGTCGATCGACTGTTCGGCAAGCCGGTTGAAGGTCAGCAGCGCGCCCGTGAGGACAAACACGGCGAACCCCGTGCCGACCAGCCGTCCGACCGATCGGCCCAGGGCGGCGCTGGAAATGCCGGACAGCGGCGCGACGTTGGGCGTCGTACGCGCGGCCAGGACTACGATCCCTCCGCCGACCCAAAGGGCCGCCGCCAGCACGTGGACAAAGCGCAGGACAACCAGCAGCGCCACGGGACTCTCGGCCATACGGACGCTTCCGCTCAGGCAGCGCTGGTGCGCCGGCTAGGGCTGTATCGAACGAATGTACGTGACGAGCGACCACCGCTCCTCAGCCGTGAGCAGTGACTTGAACGACGGCATGCGGTTCACGCCGTTGGTGACCGTCCAGAAATAGGAACCGTCCGGAAGTTCCGCGAGGTCTTCGCGGCTGAGGGAGGGCGGCGCCTTCTCCTGGTACTGCTCGAACTTGCTGGCGACGAAGCTGACGCCGTCGGCATTGATCCCGTGGCACATGGAGCAATTCGTCACGAAGAGCGCGCGGCCAGCCTGAATCGTTTCGCCCGTGTACGGCAGCGGGTTTTCCGTTTCCAGCACGGCGACAAAGTCAGTGACCGGCGCTTCGCCGCCCGTGGTCGGCACCGAGCCTGCGGGCGCGCCGGCGTGCGGCGGTTCCTGCGTGCGATACGAGGCCTGGTAGTGCATCTCGGGAAACAGGTCGAGCGGGTAAGCGCCCGTCTCGCAACCGACGAGCGTCAGAACCGCCGCCAGCCCCACGGCGAGCGCGGCGAGATTTCGGAGTCTTGCTCGAGGTAGGGTCACGTGGTTCCCGGCGAGTGCATCAGACTGCCCTCCTTGGAGAGCAAGTCGATGGGGGACGCTTCTTCCAGCGCGATCTGGGCGTCGGCCATGCGGCGTTCGCGCGCCATGACCGAGACGCCGATGTAGCCCTCGGAAATCCGATCGTCGTAGAGGCCCACGCCGTCAGGCAGGCGCGATTCGAAGAGCACGCCGAGGACGGTGAACAGCACCGCGCCGAGCAGAGTGCCCTCGTACAGAATCTGGATGATCGCAGGTATGGCCACCACGGGCTTGCCGCCGGTGATGATCGGCAGCGAGACCTGCGCTCCGACGACCCAAGCCACGCCCACGGCCAGCCCGCAGGCGGCGCCGGCGAACGGGAAGGCGAACAGCCGGTGCTTGGTGTGGCTCTCGCCGAACGCGCCTTCCGGATAAGGCGTGCTGCTGAGAATCTCGATGTCGGAGTCCTCGAACCCGGCACTGTGCAGGCGCTCGACGCCATCGGCGGCCTGGTCCGGCTCCTCGTAGAGCGCCAGCAGTTCGCGCTTGGGTTGGGATTGACTTGCCATAGACCTCACTCCCGCATGGCGGCTGGGACGTTTGCCCGGCCGACTCTGATGCGGTCGGCCAGAATCTGGCCTTCCTTAATGTCCGCGGCCGGCATGATCGGCAGCAGTTTCGAGAATGTCAGGAACCCGAGAATCACCAGGGCAAACGAGGCGGCGACGAGTATGAACTCGGAAAGCGAGGGAGCGTAATCGCCGTAGGTGAACGTGAGGCCGCTTTTCCGCTCCAGGGCCGGCACGATGATCATGTAGCGCTCCAGCCACATGCCCACGTTCACCAGAATCGTGGTCACGAACATCCAGAAGAAGTTGCGGCGCACGCCGCGGAACAGCCACATCGGCACCGGGATGACGTAGGCGCAGATGATGAACGTGATCGCGATCACCACCCAGGGCGGTTCCACCAGACGCCGTTGCCAGGTGTCAACCTCGGCCGGTTCAGCGCCGTAGAGGCCGAAGAATAGATCCAGCATGAAGAAGAACAGCCAGACCGTAGCCACAACGATCAGCAGCCGCGCCAGCGAATCGATGTGGTCGCGGGTAATGAACCGCTTCAGGCCGAAGGCGTAGCGCATCACGATCATGACCGTCACGACGGCTGACACGCCTGAATGCACGGCCCCGATCACGAAGTAGGGGGCAAAGATGGTGTTGTGCCAGCCCGGCACCGAGGTGACCGCGAAGTCCCAGGACACGATGGAGTGCACCGAGACGAAGATCGGCAGGATGATGGCGGAGAGCAACAGGCCGGCGACCGTCTGGATCCGCCACTGCCGGGTGGTGCCGCGGAACCCCATGGCCAGCACGCCGTAGATGGCGCGGCTGACCGGGTTTGGCGCCCGGTCTCGGGCCAGCGCCAGGTCCGGGAGCAGCGCGACGTAGACGAAGAGGATCGTCGAGGTCAGGTAGGTGAAGATCGCCGAGGGGTCCCAGACCAGCGGGGAGCGCGGGTTGGGCCAAGCGCCTCGATTCCAGTCGTAGGGAAAGGTCCAGTACATCGTCCGCCAGGGACGCCCGGAGTGGATGAGCGGGAACTGGACGGCCGTGAGCAGCGAGAAGACGGTCAGAACTTCGGCGGCACGCGTGACGGGCCGCCGCCACTCCGCCTGCGTGAGCCGCAGGATGGCCGAAACCATGATCCCGGCGTGGCTGACCCCGATCCAGAACACGAAGTTCACGATCAGGAAGCCCCAGTACACCGGGTGGGCGTACCCCAGGAACTGGAGGCCGAACATCAGCATCAGGATCACAACCGCGACCGCAGCCACCAACACGCCGTTGAGCGCTCCGCCGACCGCGAAGAACCACGCCGGCCAGGAGAAGACGAAGTCAAGCAGCTCGCGGTTGGCGGTGCGGGTGTCGGAAACGACCGGTTCTTGCATTAGTCCGGCTTCCCGATCACGAGAACGTGCGCCTTCATGAACGTCCGCTCTTTGCGGAGCATGGAACCCTGACGCATCTCCCAGCCGTTCAGCACCGGGATGCGCGAGGCGGCAAACACGTAGATCGCATACATCAGGCCGATGACGCCGATGATGAACAGCACGTCGAGCGCGTTCGGCCAGACCGGAGCTGGCAGTTCCTCCATCGCGTGACCGAACGGCGATGGGTTGGCCATGGGCGCGACGAAAAAGCGGATGCGGTCAAAAATCAGGCCGACAACGATCAGTGCCGAGACCGCCGCGATCCGGGATAGCGACTGCCGAATCTTGTTGAAGATCAGCAGTCCAAAGGGCACGGCCAGCATCAACACGGCCGCCAGGACAAACGGCAGCTTGTAGGTGATGGCCACCGTGGTTTGCATTGCCGCAACCTCGCTGGGCAGTCGGGCGTACCAGATCAGCAGGAAGTCGGACCAGAAGAAGTAGAACCACATCAGGACGGTGGCCAGCAGAATCTTGCCGAGTGCGGACGCCTGCTCGTCGCCGATGAAGCGGCCTGCCTCCGGCGAAAAGCGCCGTATGAGGGCCAGCGTCAGCAGGGTTGTGGCAATGCCGGCCTGGATGCCGGTGACGGCGTTGTATAGGGGAAAAATGCCCGAGCGCCAGCCCGGCAGCAGGCTCTGGCCCAGGTCTGTTGACAGGAGGGTATGCACAAACGCGTAACCCATCAGATAGAAGGCGCCAAGCGTCAGGTTGGCGGCGCGTAGCGTCTTCCACTGCCGGGTCGTGCCTGTCCAATTCAGGTAGAGCAGGCGCTGCCAGCGGCCCATGGCCCGCACGCGGCTGGGCGGACCGGCAAGGTCGGGCACGGCCGAAAACCACAACAAGGCCATCCCGGTAAGCAGCAGGATCGCCAGCGCCAGCGCGTCGGTTAGGAACGGGGCGCCCGCGCTGAAGCCAAACCAGAGGTTGGAGCGGCCTTCCAACGGCGGCAACGTGGCCATGATTGGGATCAGCAGGACGAAGCTGAGCAGCGACGGCACCGCATAGAGCGCGGCGACACGTCGCAGCGGCAGCGCCCAGTACCCCTTGGCCATGCGCGAGGCGTAGGCGATCAGGGGGGCCGCGGTAGCTGTCGACAGCACGAACATCAACACGACGGTCGGATAGGCCCAGGCCTCCCGGTCGCCCCAGGCCGTGATCAGCTTGACGACGTACGTCACGATGCCCAACGCGCCCAGGGCCGCCAGCAGCGCAATGCCCGCGTTGTTGAGCGAGATGTTGAGCGCCTGCGGCCGGTAGGGCGGACGCAGCGTCAGCTTCAGGCCTGCGGCTTCGGGATGAATCATGCGTGCGTCTCGACCGGGGCGTGCTCGCCCTCTTCAATTTCCGCGTGCGGGTCGACCTTCTTGAGGTAAATGATTCCCGGATCGGTGCCGAAGTTCTCGAGCAATGTGTAGCTGCGGTCGGCCTCGGCCTCCGCCAGCCGCGCAGGGTAACTGCTGGGGTCGTTGATGTCGGCGAACACGAGCGCGCTGGTCGGGCATGACTGGGCGCAGGCCGGCTGCACCTCACCCGAGCCGATCTCGCGTCCCTCGGTCTTGGCCTTGATCTGAACCCGGTTAATCCGCTGCACGCAGAAGGTGCACTTCTCGATGATGCCCTTGGTGCGCACGGTGACGTCGGGATTGAGCTGGTTGTTCAGCGGCTCGGGCCACTCGGGATTCCAGAAGTTGAAATAGCGCACGGAGTAGGGGCAGCCGTTGGCGCAGAAGCGGGTGCCGATGCAGCGGTTGTAGACCTGGACGTTCAGGCCCTCGCGGTTGTGGTAGGTGGCCCAGACCGGGCAGACCGTCTCGCAGGGCGCGTTGCCGCAGTGCTGGCAGAGCACCGGGATGAAGCGCGCCTTCGCGTTCGGGAACTCGCCTTCCCAGTAGCGCTCGATGCGAATCCAGGTCTTGGCGCGGCGCTCGAGAACCCGCTGTTCCTCGTTGAGGGCGATGTTGTTCTCGGCCTGGCAGGCCACCACGCAGGCCTGGCAGCCGGTGCAGCGGTCCAGGTCCACGACCATGCCCCAGCGCACCCCGCTCGGGGGGCCGACTTCCGCATCCGTGGGGATGGTCTGGCCTATCGACGCCACAGTGCTGGCGCGGGCGGCGGCCTCGTTGGCTGGGCTACTCATTTGTGATCTGCACCACCGGTACCTCGACGTCGTTACGTGCGTTCGGGAAGACTTCGATAGTCGGAAGTCGTCGATAGTCGCCGGTCGGCCGCACGCGGGCGCGCGTGGCCGCCCAGGCAAATGCCCCCGAACCGGCCACGGTCAGCGGAGACAGGCTGGCAAGCACGTTGGCGCCGCGGTCCTCGCGCCAGCGGCCGCCGAAGGCGTGGCCTTGGCCGATTGGGACGCCCAGCACGCCGGGTGCGGCGGCGGGCGAAATGTAGACCGTCGCCTCGAAGCCGCCGTGCGCGGTCTCGATCCGCACCACGTCACCGTGCGTCACGCTGAGCGCCCCGGCGGTGGACGGGTTCATTTCAACCCAGGTGGTCCAGGTTGCCGTGGAGATCGGGTCCGGCGTCGCCTGCAGCCAGGGATTGGCCGTCTCGTCGCCGCCGCCCAGCGCTACGCCCTCGAAGGGGATCAGGTGCAGGGGGAACTCGAGGCCGTTGTCGCTGAAGGCCGGTTCGGCCAGCAGGTTGACGTGCCAGTCGGGGGCGTCGGCGAAATCGGTCGTCCAGTCGTCGTTCCAGCCGCCGCCGTTCTTCAGCAACTCGATCCAGCGTTCCTCGAAGTCGCCGGCTCTGAACACCTGCGCGGCGTTGGCTCGGACGGCGTCACGCATGGTTTCCCAGGGCGGGGCCAGATTGGGTCGCAGGTCATGCCAGAGCGTCAGCAGGATGTCGCCAAAGCTTCGACCGGAGATCGACGGCGCGACCACCGGCTGCTGGAAGCCGACGACGTGCTGTCGCGGGGCCGGGTCGGGCACGAAATCGCCCCACTCCTCGAACGGATGGGTGGACGGCAGCACCAGGTCGGCGTGCCCCAACGTCTCGTTCATGATGGTGCCGATGCCGACGACAAACGGAATCGAGCCAAGCGCGTCGGCAAAGCGGGTGGCTTCCGGCATGCCGTATACCGGGTCGGCCTCGAAGACGATGGCGACGTCCGGAGGCTCGCCTTCCAGCCAGGTGTTGCCACGGCCAGCCAAATCGGCGAAGGAGGTCGGCTCGACCGGCGGCGTCACGGTGCTGCGCAGATCGGGGTTGGGCAGCAGCCCGCCCGGTTGTCCCACGCTGCCCACCATGTGGTTCAGCAGCATCACGGCCAGGCCGTTGTCCAGCCCGTTGGTGCTGGCCAGGGCCGGGCCGCCGGCGATGGCGATGCCCGGCTGGTGGCTGGCGAACTCGCGGGCGATTTCCTGGATGCGCGCCACCGGCACGCCGGTGCGCTGGGATACGCGGTCGGGGGCGTAGGCGTTCAGCGCGTCCAGGCCGCCAACGGCATTGACCACGTTGAACCAATTTTCGGGCGGCGCCAGCCCCTCGGCGGCGATGACCTGGGCGATTGAGAGCGCCAGCGCGCCTTCCTGACCGGGGTGCACGTAGACCCACGAATCGGCGTTGGCGCCGGTCAGAGACATCCGTGGCTCGACCTGGATGAGGCGGCCGCGCTCGCCGTGGCCCTGGCGGAACTCGCCGTAGCCGACGCCGTACTGGGTCGGCGACTGCCAGGTGGCCAGGAAGTCGGCGCCGAACGAGAGGATGGAATGGGCGTTGGCAATGTCGAGATAGGGCAGCCGTTTGGCGCCCAGCCCATCTTGCACAGTCTTCCGCCAGACGGTGGACTCCATGGTTTCGTAGACGAGATGCTCGCCGCCGAAGGCCACGGCAAAGTCCCGAGCGATTTGCGCTCGCGTTCCGCTGACTGGCCCGGTGATCACAACCACGCTGCGGGCTTCGGCCAGCTTCTCGGTCAACAGGTCAAGTCCGGCCGGCCACTCCAGATCCTCGAACTCGTCCGCGCCGCGCAGGCCGCGCCGGCGGCGCGGGACGGTCAACCGGTCGGGATGATAGAGCGATTGCACGCCGGCTTGGCTGCGCACGTTGAGCTTGCCCTGGTTGACCGGGAAGTCGGGGTTGCCTTCCACCTTCTTGGCGCGCCCGTCAATCGTGCGTACCACCACGCTGTTGCCGCAGGACGAGTGCGCACAAGCGGTGGCGAACCAGAGTTCCTGGCCCGGCAGCGACAGTTCGGGTTGGAGCACGAAGCTCTGGATCTGCGACTCGCGCTCGGGGGCCGCGCAGGCCACCACGGTGGCGCCGCCGGCCAGCGCGGCCGAGCCCACGAGGAAGCGCCGTCGTCCAATGCCGCTCATACGGCCCGACCAATTACTTGTGGCATAGCGCGCAGTCCAGCAGGGCGGAGTTCTCGCGGTGGCATCCCTGGCAGTCTCCCATGGCGAGGGAGCGTACTTGCTTGACTACCTGCATCGAGGCCACGTCGCCGTGACAGGTCTCGCACTCCACGCCCGCCTGGATGTGTGGGGCGTGCACGAAGCGCACGTGGTCGGGCACGCGGTGCACGCGCGTCCAGTTCACCGGGGTGTTGGTGTCCCAGTGCGCTTGCAGCAACTGAATCTGCGGGCTGTCGGTCTTGACGACCGAGTGACAGAACATGCACTGCTGAATGGAGGGAACCGTGGCCGCCGCCTGCGTACTCACGCCGCGGTGGCAGAACTCGCACGGGATGTTGGCCTGACCCGCGTGAACCGAGTGGTCGAACTTGATGGGCTGTTCGGGCGCGGGCGTCGCGGTACCGCCGGAAGCCATCAGGAACAGCAGGACGGCCAGAACGCCCGCGCCGCCCACCAGCAGGGGCACCGTGGCGCCGACAACGATGAGCGCCTGCTTCAGCGTGACGCGCGGCAGAAGGGCGGTCAGGTATTGCATGCCGCTAGATCGCCAGCCGCGGGTAGATTTCCGGCAGGATATTCAGCGCCAGCAGCGTGCCCTTGATGACGAGGACTACGACTGCAACACACCCCATCGCAACAATCAGGTAAAGGGGGGCGCGCATGCGCCGGGCCACTGGCACCGGGAGATCGCCGGTGTCCATCAGCGAGGGAATCATGGCGTGCGCCAGCATGTACGTAAGACCGGTCACGATCATGGCCGCGGCAAGGAACCAGAGGTGCGCGACCAGTTCCGAGAGCTTTACCCAGTCGGCGGCCGTAAGCTCGCTTAGTTGCACCCGCGCGTCTCCATCAACACCAAGCGCCCCACGACCAGCGGCGAATGGTATCCGACCCGTCCACCCGCGGTGTGGGCGATGCGTCCGCTATTGGCCCGACCGACAAAATGAGGGCAGGGCAGCATCGGGCGAATTTCGTCTCCAGGCCGGGTGACAACGTGAAATGTTTCACAAATCACCCCGTACCGCAAGAAACGCTTGGGGGCAGGCCGCCACGGCCCGTGCATCGGCGGGGCCAGGGCTGTAACAATACGTCGGTCTCTCGTGGCGTCCCGCCGGGCGGGTCCCACGCCCTGATTTGCCAGCGGCCTTTACTCATCGGAAAGGACTCGGATCAATATGCAGATGTACATCGGCGGCGGCTGGACGAACGGCCAATCCAGCATGGACGTGCTCAACCCCTTTGACGGTTCCGTGGTGGACACCGTGCCGCGCGGCACGGCCGCGGACGTGGACCGCGCCCTGGACAGCGCGGTGCGCGGCGCCCGTGTGATGGCCGGGCTGACGGGCTTCGAGCGCTATGAGTTGCTGCACCGTACGGCGGACCTGATCAAGGCCAACACGGAGCACTTGGCGACCTCGCTGACCCGCGAGGAAGGCAAGATCATCGGCGAGGCCACGCTGGAGGTCGAGCGGGCCGCGGAGATCATATATCTCTCCGCCGAGGAAGCGAAGCGGCTGGACGGCGAAGTCGTGCCGCTGGAGGGTGGTCCCGGCGTCAAGGGCAAGTTCGGCTTCACCATGCGCGTGCCCTGCGGCGTGGTCGCCGCCGTTACGCCGTTCAACTTCCCGCTGCACCTCGTCTGCCACAAGGTCGGTCCCGCCTTGGCCGGCGGCAACGCCGTGGTGGTCAAGCCGGCCAGCGACACGCCACTTTCCGCGCTGCGCCTGATCGAGCTGCTGCTGGAGGCCGGCGTGCCGGCCGAGGCCGTGCAGTGCGTGACCGGCTCAGGCGCCGAGATCGGCGACGCGCTCGTCTCCGACCCGCGCGTGCGCAAGATCAGCTTCACCGGTAGCCGCGACATCGGCGAGCGCATTTGCAAGCAGGCCGGGATCAAGAAGGTCACGATGGAGCTCGGCTCCAACGCGCCGGTGATCGTGATGCCCGACGCCGACCTGGACAAGGTCCGCACCGTCATTCCGCAGACGGCCTTCGCGAACGCCGGCCAGGTCTGCATTTCCACCCAGCGCGTGATCGCGCCCGCGCCGATCTACGACGAACTGGTGGAGACGCTCGTTCCCGCCGTGGCCGCCCTGTCCACCGGCGATCCGCTCGACCCCGCCACGTCCGTGGGGCCGATGATCCGCGAGTCCGACGCCGCGCGCGTGGGCGCCTGGATCGACGAGGCGGTCGGCGAAGGCGCCGAGCTGCTAGTAGGCGGCGAACGCTCAGGGCAGCTCTTCGAACCGACTCTGCTGGCCGGCGTCAGCCCCGACATGCGGGTCTCCTGCGACGAGCTCTTTGGTCCAGCCATGGGCGTGACCCGCGTTAACGACGTGGATGAGGCGATTGACTTGGCCAACGACTCGATCTACGGCCTGAGTGCGGCGATCTTCACCCAGGACATCGACATCGCCATGCGCTTCGCCCGCAGCGTCGATTCAGGGAACATTCACATCAACTGGGGCAGCCAATGGCGCACCGACCTGATGCCCTACGGCGGGCTGAAGGACAGCGGCATGGGCAAGGAAGGCCCGAAGTACGCGGTCGAAGAAATGACCGAATACAAGCTGGTGGTCATTCACGACTAGACCACGGGACGAACGCGCAGGCGGCTGATCGCCACGAGGGATGCAACCCCGGCCGCCGCGCCCGCCCAGAACAGCAGGGCGGGCGCGGCGTCGCCGGCGGCGATAGCCAGGAGCGCCGCCAGCGCCACACCAACCGAATAGGCGGTGGAGTCGATCGCCATGGCCTGGCCCAGGCGGCCGTGGGGTGTTACGTCCGCCGCCAACGCCACGATCAGCCCCTGAAACACGCTCTGCGTGAAGGCGTACGGCACCCACAGCGCAAGTAGCGCGCCAAAGGCATCGATCTGGCCGTAGGCAGCCGTATTCACAGCGCCAACCGCCAGCGCGACGGCCAGCGCGCCGCGGCGTCCCCAGCGGTCCGATAGCGCCCCCACGACCACTTGCGCACTGGCCCCGCCGGCGGCTGAAAGGAACACGAGCCACCCAACCGCCGTCAGGTCGCCGCCCGCATCCACCAACTTCGGCCCAGCCAGGATGATGAACGCGCCGTAGGTCACGGTGGTACAGGCGCGGATGAACGCAAGCAGCCGAATCGCCGGCAGGCGCGTCAGCTGCAGCAGTTCGCGCACCTTGACTTCACCGGCACGTGGCGCGACCGGCAGAGGCGGTAGCACGCGGAGCGCCGCCAGCGCCGCCAGTCCGATCATCACGGCCGCAACGAGCGCGAAGACACGAAACCCGAAGGCGTTGGCCAACACGCCTAGCGCCAGCCCGCCAAGTCCGGGCGCGACCCCGACGGTGAAGCTGACCAACGACGACGCCAGGCCCCGGCGCGCCGCGGGGGCCACCTGCATGGCGTAGGTCTGCGACGCCGACCAGTGCAGCCCCAGCGCCAGGCCGCCGAAGGGCGCCGCGACGATGAACAGAGTCAGATCCGGCGTGACGATCATCACGGCCACCAGGACGGTAAGGCCGGCCAGTCCCAGGGCGTACGTCCGCTGGCTGCCAAACCGGGCGATTGGAATCGACGCGAATACACCCAACACCGCGCGCGCGCCGTGCATGGCCACCAGAAGCACCCCCGCGCCAGCGACGCCGCGTCCCAGGTCGTCGCGCACGAAGAGCGATAGAAAGTTGACGACCGGCAGCCATCCGGCCACGCCCAGTCCCATGATGGCGATCAGCGTGATGAAGCGGCGCGACCCGAGACGCGCCGCCGGGTCAGCCGTCTGGCTGGTCACCGCGCCGTCCGTTTCCGTTCCCGATTTGCTTGGCCGCCGTAGGTCGGACCCTTCGCTCGCTGGGCGCGGGAACCGTACCAGCCCCTCCTGCCGGATGCCTGCCAATTCGGTTATCGCTTGGAAGCTGGAAGGGTGACGGAAGTCACATTGCCGTCCCGCCGAACGCCGCGCCCCGCCTAGAATCCAGGTAACGCGTCGGGACGCCGCGGGAGCAGCTCGCTGGAAGCACTGGGGCGCTTCACGGTGCGTTGGCGCTGGCCGCTCATCGCGGCCTGGCTACTCGCGGCGGCCCTTTCATTGCTGGCGCTACCGCAGGTCGGCTCAATCCTGCGCGCCGGCGGGTTCTCCGCCGAGGGCATCGAGTCCCAAGAAGCGTTCGAGCGCTACGAAACGGACTTCGGCGCCGTCGGCTCGCCGATTCAGATCGTCTTTCACCACGACGAACTGCGGTTCAGCGACCAGGCGTTCGTTGCCGAAGCGGCTCGGGTACTGGGGCCGCTGGCGGCGCTGCCTGAAGTCACGCGCGTGGTCACCTTCCAGGACGATCCAACCCAGATCGCGCCGGGCGGACACACCGCCTACGCCACGCTGTTTCTGGATCTGCACCCCGACGTTGCTCATCGCATCGTGCCCGTGCTGCGCGAGCGTTTGGAACCTTCGGAACTCGAGGTCCACATCGCCGGCGCCCCGGTGTTCTACGCGGATATACAGACGCTGAGCGAGGCGGACTTGCAACGCGCGGAAACCGTGGGGCTGCCGTTTGCGCTGATCGTGCTTGTGCTGGTCTTCGGGTCCGTGGTCGCGGCAGGGATTCCCGTGTTGGCGGGCGGCGCCAGCGTGGTCGTCGGACTGGCCCTGCTGTGGGCGTTCGGCCAGCAAGTCGGTTTCTCGATCTTCGCGCTGAACGTCGTCACGCTTGTCGGCCTGGGCCTGGGAGCTGACTACTCTCTGATCCTTGTCAGCCGGTTTCGTGAGGAACTGGCCGCCGGTCAGACGACCGACGACGCGGTGGCTCGCACGGTCGCGACGGCCGGTCGGGCCGTCGTGTTCTCCGGTGCAGCGGTCCTGACCGGGTTGGGCTCGCTGATGGTCTTCGAGTTCATGATGCTGCGCTCGATCGGCGCCGGCGGGGCGCTGGTGGTGCTGATCGCCGTGGCGGCGGCCACCACCTTCGTGCCTGCCCTACTGGCCGTGCTGGGCCCGCGCGTGAACATGTGGCGCGTGTGGCGACCTCCCGTCGGACCGCGCAACGGCTGGGCCAGGCTGGCGCGCGCGGTGATGCGGCGTCCCCTGCCCATCTTCGTTGTCGTCACCGCCTTTCTTGTCCTGCTCGGCCTCCCGTTCCTGCATGTCCGCGTGAACGCCCCTGACGCCACGGTCCTAACGCCAGATTCTCCGTCCCGCGTGGCCTACGAGCTGCTGCGCGACGAGTTCGGCGAGGGTCACCAGACGCCGCTATTTCTGGTGGCACGGTTTCCCAACGGCGCGCTTGCTCCCGAGGCCATTGCCGCCCAGCACGCGCTCAGCCGTGCGCTGGAGGCCGACCCCCGCGTCGCGCGCGTCCGCGGGGTCGCGTCAATTGACCCCCGCATCACGCTTGAGCAGTACCAGTTGCTTTATCGCGGCGCGCCCTCCATTTCAGACCCATGGGCGCGAGCGGTTAGCGAGACGTTTACGCGCGACACCGCCGCATTCATGCTCGTGGATCCCAGCGTGCCCGCGACCTCGCCCGAAGCCGAGGGTCTGGTCGAAGCCGTTCGCGCCTACCGCGACGCCAACGGGCTCGATCTGCTGGTTGGCGGCGGAGCGGCCGGGCTCAAGGACTTCGTCGACCGGCTCTACACCGACTTCCCTAAGGCTGTGATCCTGATCCTGGCCATCACCTACATCGTGCTGGCCGTGCTATTTCGGTCCGTCGTGTTGCCGCTCAAGGCGGTGCTGCTGAACGTCTTGAGCCTGCTGGCTAGCTTCGGAGCCTTGGTTCTGGTGTTCCAGGACGGCTGGCTGGCCAACGTCCTGCGGTTCCAGCCGCTCGGCTACATCGATTCCCTGCTGCCCGTCGTCCTCTTCGCCATGCTCTTCGGGCTGAGCATGGACTACGAGGTCTTTCTGCTCTCGCGCGTCAAGGAAGCGCACGACGAGGGTCGCTCGAACACCGAGAGTGTGGCCATCGGCATGGAACGCAGCGGCCGCGTCGTAACCAGCGCGGCCCTGGTGGTGATCGCGGTCTGCCTGGCGTTCGTGACCGCCGACATCGTGCTGATCAAGGCGATTGGTCTGGGCGCGGCCATTGCGGTGTTCGTGGACGCCGCGATCGTGCGCGCGCTGCTGGTTCCGGCCACGATGCACCTGCTGGGCCAATGGAACTGGTGGGCGCCCTCGCTGCGCTGGCCGCGACTGCGGGCTTCCACGTGATCCGACGCGTACTTTGCTTAGCTCTCGCTGCGGTCTTGCTGGCCGCGTGCGGTGAAGCCGCGCCGCCGCTGCCTGAGCCGTTGCCCGTCCGATTCGACGCCGCTTCGCTGCCGCCCATTGACCTCCCCCGTGATGACGCCCCGCACGACAACCTGACCGAGTGGTGGTACGTCAGCGGCCACCTGCAGACGGCGGAAGGCGATCCGTTCGGCTTTGAGTTCGCGCTGTTCCAGTCAGTCCGACAGGGCGCGCCGCCGGGCTACGCCGCTCACTTTGCCGTGACCGACATTGGTCGCCAGCGTTTCCACTTCGGCGAGCGTACTGAGGTCGCCGATTCGATCGAAGGCCCCGCCGACGCCTCGCCGCCGAGCCTCGACCTTTCGGTCGATGGCTGGACGCTGCGCGACGTTCCTGGCGGGTTCGCGATTTCGGCCGGCCTCGACACGGTCGCGCTCCAACTGGAACTCATCCCGTCCAAGCCGGCCGCCATCCACAACGAGACAGGCATCCTGGACTTCTCGCCATTCGGCTGGAGCTACTACTACTCCTACACGCGCGCCGACGTTCGTGGCGTGCTGCTGGACCAGGGCCTGCCGCGCCCGGTGACCGGCACGGCCTGGATCGACCATCAGTGGGGCGACTTCATCTCGGTCGCATCCGGCGGCTGGGACTGGTACAGCGTCCATCTGGACGACGGCCGGGACTTCACCGCCTCCGTGGTCCGCGACGAGCTGGGCGCCACCGTCCTGCAATACGGAACCCTGGTCGGCCCCGCTGGCGAGACGACGCACCTGCGCGCGGGCGACCTGGCCATCCAGGCCACCGGCGCCTGGACTAGTCCCCACACGGGTGTCGTCTATCCGTCGGGTTGGACAGTCTCGGTCCCCGGCCAAGGTCTGCTCCTGCGCCTGGACCCACTGCTGCTGGACCAAGAGCTGGACACCCGCGGCAGCACGGGCGTGGTGTATTGGGAAGGCGCCGTGAGCGTCAGCGGCGACGGCGGCGAGGCTGGCCTGGGCTACGTGGAGCTGACCGGCTACGGCCCGCCGCCATCGCTGCGTGAGTCGTCGCGGACGTGATCCGGCCGTCCGGCGTACCATCGACAGCCGCGCTGCTCTGACGGGATCGAATCGCATGTCCGCTCGCCAAGCTCGTATCGGCGTCATCGGCGCCGGCTGGTGGTCCACCTACACGCACATCCCGGGACTGCTCGAGAATCCCCAGGCCCACCTGGCGGCAATCTGCGACCGCAGCGAGGAGGCCTGCGAACGCGCCACCGCGGCCTTCCCCGGACCGGCCGCTTACGTGGAAGTCGAGACAATGCTCGCGGAGGCCGAGCTGGACGGCGCAGTGATCGCCGTGCCCCACGCGGCGCATTACGCCTTGGCCGCACGCTGCCTGGACGCCGGCTTGAACGTGATGCTCGAGAAGCCCATGGTCTTGAAGGCCCACCATGCCGCCGACCTGGTGCAACGGGCCGAAGCGCGGGGCGTGGAACTCATCATCGGCTACCCCTGGCACTTCACCCGCACCGCCATCCGTGCCCGCGAGGTCCTGGCCTCGGGCGAACTCGGCGCCATTCAGCACGTCGCGTGCACCCAGTCGTCCATGGTTGTCGAGTTCTATCGAGGCAACGACGCGGCCTACCAGCCCATCTTCGATTGGACGGTCGCCGGACCGGGCGACGTGTACGCCCGTCCTGAGCTCTCGGGCGGCGGTCAGGGACATCTGCAGATCACCCACTCGTCGGGCCTCATGTTCTTCGTCACCGGCTTGCGCGCGCGGCGCGTGAGCGCGCTGATGCGCTCGTTTGACGTGCCGGTGGACCTTGTGGACGTCATGACCGTGGAGTTCGAGGGAGGTGCGCTCGGTGTGGTTTCCGGCACTGGCAACGTGCCGGTGGGCGACGCCGGCCAGTTGGAAGTCCGCGCCTACTGCGAACACGGCTACGTGCTACTGGATGCGATCACGGGCGCGTTGGAGATTCACCGCCGCGACGGGTCGATCGAGCGCGACCGCTTGCCAGCCGACGACACGTATCCGCGCTTCGCTACGGCTGCCAACCTGGTGGACGTCTGCCTGGGCCGCCAGCCGAACGGGTCGCCTGCCGTGTTCGGCCTCAGCTCGGTTGAACTGCTGGACGCCGCCTACCGCTCCGCCCAGGACGACGGTCGAATGGTGGAGGTCAGCGATCTCTACGCCTGACCCGACGGACGCCGCATCGGCTACTGGCGAGCTGACCGTCACGCCCCAGGCTGCCCTGGCGCTGCATACGGCGTTGCAGGAGGGGAACTGGAATGACGATGTGGACCGTGCGATTCGCATCTCCCTCGATACGTCGAACCGGATGCGCCTGTCGGTGAGCGAGGTTTGGGAGGGGGATCGGAAGGTCGTCTTCGACGGGCGGGTCATTCTGGTCGCCGAGCCAGAGGTCGCCGACGCGCTGGCCGGCCGCACGCTCGCAATCCAGACCGCTGGCGGGCGCTCTTCGTTCGCGCTGCGGCCCACGCCCGCCGCTGACTCTTAGGCCGGCGCGGCGGCCAGAACAGGGGCGAGGAGTTCGTCAAGTTCGTCGTCGGTGAGCGGACCGACCCAGCGGCGCACCAGTACGCCGCGGCGGTCGATGACGAAGGTTTCCGGCAATCCGGTCACGCCGTACTCAACGGGGATGAGCCGCGTGGCGTCCTCCGCGTTTGGGTAGGTGACGCCGGTCTCCTTCAGGAACTCGATCGCCGCCGCGCGGTCGTCCCACACGTCGACGCCCAAGATCGTCACGTCAACGGGGTCCAGCCGCTCGGCCGCCCGCTGCAGCACCGGCGCTTCCACTCGGCAAGGCGGGCACCAGGTGGCCCAGAAGTTGAGAACCACGATCCGCCCGCGATAGTCCGATAGTTGAATGCGCTGACCGTCAAATGAGGTCAGCACGAAGTCGGGCGCTGGTCGCGGCCTGATGTCGGTGGCACGGCCTATCGAGATGATGCCCGGTCCGCTGCGATCCGATCCGCCTCGCAGCACCAGCCCGATGATCACGATCAATGCCACCAGTACGGCCACGCCGGCCAGCGCCGCGAGCAATTGCGGCGGCGTCAATCGTTCGGGCTGCGTGGCGTCCACAGGTGGTAGGCCCCCGTACCTCGGTTGCGCCGGCGTTCGGCGGTTTCGAGCATAGCGGCGCCCCAACACCCCCGCGTGTGTATGGCATCTCACTACCCTCCCCGCGCGGCGGGACGCACAATGCTTGGACAACAGATACTGGCGGCCAGAAGGGCGGGATTGCATGGGCGTACGCCGGACGGCAATCGGCGCAATTGGTCGGCGTCGGGTTCTGGCCGGTCTTGGCGCCGGCGCGATTCTGGCGGCGTGCGGCGAGGCGGCGGTTTCCGAGCCCCCACCCGAGCCGACCTCGGCGGCTGCGACTGACGTGTCCGGCTTCCCGGCCGGTGAGACGCGGCCCGCGCCCGACTTCACGTTCGAGGCCTACCAGGGCGGCGACCTGCTGGGCGGCGAAACCGTGCAGTTCAGCCAAATCCTGGCCGCCGGCAAGCCGGTCGTCCTGAATTTCTGGGCGGCCCAATGTCCCCCCTGCCGGGTGGAAATGCCGGATTTGGATCATGCGTATCAGGCCGCCAGCGACCGCATATTGATGGTGGGTTTGGACGTCGGACCGCTCATCAACCTCGGCTCGCGCGCCGAGGGGCAGGCGCTGGCGGAAGAACTCGGCGTAACCTATCCCGTCGGAACCACGTCGGACGCCACCGTGATGCAGCGCTTCCAGGTGCTGGGCATGCCCACCACCACCTTTATCACGTCGCAGTCCCAGATCATCCGCCAGTGGACGGGCATCCTGGACGAGGCGGCGACCAGCGATCTCATCGACGAACTGGTCCAGGCGTCAGGAGGCTGAGGTGACCGCGCCGTGAGCGTCGTGCCTGACTCCGGGTCGACCCGCGGCCCGTGGCTCGGCACCGCCCTGGGATACGGCCTTCCGGCGCTCGTGGTGGCGGTCCTGATCGGCGTGCTGATCTCGCTCCAGGCCAACGCCGAGGCCGCCGTGTCCGATTTCGCCGGCGCCTTGCCGATCGGCTTTGCGGCGGCGGCCGGCGTCGTCGCCAGCGTGAACCCCTGTGGCTTCTTCATGCTGCCCGGGTACGTCGCCTACCAATTGGGCACCCAGGAAGCTGGCTACGACCAACTGTCGCACTCGCGACGAATCTCCCGCGCGTTGGCCGTCGGGCTGATGGCCACGCTCGGCTTCGTCCTGATCTTCGCCGCAGTCGGGGCGGTCATTGCGGCGGGCGGCAGCTTCCTCGGTCGCGTCTTCCCCTTCCTCGGACTGTCCGTCGGCGTCCTGATGGTGATCTTCGGCGCCTATCTCCTCATCACCCACCGGTACATTGGCGTGCTCGCTGCTAGCCGCATCCAGGTCACGCCTCAGCGAAACCTCGGTAACGCGTTCCTCTTCGGACTCGGCTACGCCGTCGGGTCGCTCAGCTGCACCCTGCCAATCTTCCTGGTCGTGGTTGGTGGCGCACTTGGCGCGGCCGGGTTCCTGGCCTCGTTCAGCCAGTTCCTGGCGTTCGCGCTGGGCATGGGCGTGGTCGTGATCGCCGTCACCATCGGCGCTGCAATCTTTCGCGACGCCGTGGCCCGCTTTCTGCGTGGCGCCCTGCCGCACGTCCACCGCGCCAGTTCGCTGTTCCTGGTCGGCGCCGGCGGCTACCTCATTTACTACTGGGTCTTTTTCGCAGGGCTGAACTTGTAGATCCCCCGTGACGCCGGTCGAGGCAATCCGTCAGCCGGTGATCGGATCCCACTCCTCCCGCAGCACCGCATAGATCACGCCTGATTCGTTGGATTCCAGCTTCACGCCTCGCGGCGCGTGCCGAATGGTCCCTTCGTGCGTCATCCCCAGCTTTTCCATCACCCGAATCGAGGCCGTGTTCCGGCTGTTCGCCCCCGCCTGTACCCGAGCAAGCTCCGGCAGCGTTGCAAAGGCCGCGTCAATCACTGCGCGCGCGGCCTCCGGCATGAAGCCGCGGCCCCAATACCGCCGCGCAATGGCGTAGCCCATCTCGGCGTTCCGGTGCTGGTGATTGATCCGCAGGTTGATTCCACCCGCGGCGCGTCCGGCAACTTCGATTGCCCAAATCGGGTGGGTCGCCCAGTCCTCCAGCACCCACTGCGCCACGGCCTCTTCGGCGTGGCGCCGCTCATACGGCTTGGGTACCGGCAGAAACCGCGACCACTCCGGATCAGCCGCGTACGCCAGTACGTCGTCGACATCCGTCAAGGTCCACCGGCGTAACACAAGCCGATCCGTCTGGATTCGCTCCGGCAGTGCCGACGGGCCGCTCATGCGTCAAGCGACCGCGGCGTCCACTCGGGCCGCAGCACCACATAGACCGCCAAATCGATCAACTCGCCCTGGCGCACGTGGCACTGGCGCATCACCGCCTCGCGTTGCATGCCCAGCTTTTCCAGTACCCGTATGGATGCGATGTTGGGCGTATCCACGCGCGCCCAGACTTTGCCAAGCTGCGTGTCCAGGAACACCCGATCTACCACGGCGCGCACAGCCTCGGTCGCTCGGCCCTGCTCCCGAAGAAGGGGATTGAGTGCATAGCTCAGTTCGGCCTGTGCGTGTTCCGTCTCGATGTTCAGCCCAACCCAACCCGACATTCGGCCGTTGATCTCGATCGCCCACGTCGGCTCGGTCCCCCAGTCCGCCAGCCGACGCCTGGCAACCCAGCGCTCGGCGTCGCGAAGCTCGTACGGAGGCCGGGCCTCCGGCAGCAGGCGCATCCAGATGTCCTCGGTCGCGAAACTGAAGAAATCGTCCGCGTCCGACAGCCGCACCCGCCGCAGCGTCAGCCGACGCGTTCGGATGGCCGCTGGCAGCTTTGGAACCCGGACTTCGTCAGCGGTGCCCATGGCGTCGTCCTGAATAGTTGAATCGTGCAAGCACCCGCAAGTCTGACTGATGAGTGCTCGTTCGGGCCGCTGCTAGCATCGCTTTGTGCTCCGCCGAATCCTTGAACTTCCCGACCCCCTGTTGCGTGAGGTCGCGGACCCGGTGCCCGGGATCACGCCCGAACTCGAAGCGCTGGTCGCCGATCTCTTCGCCACGATGCACGCTAATCAGGGCATCGGTCTCGCCGCGCCCCAGGTTGGGGAACTGGTGCGGCTGGTTGTCGTCGAGCTGCCTGCCAACGAGAAGGACCCGCAGGCCGGCGTGCCCTATGTGCTGGTCAATCCCGAGGTGCGTCGCCTGGGCACCCGAGAGCACATGACCGAAGGCTGCCTGTCGCTGCCGGGCTACCGCGCCGAGGTGGAGCGGGCGCGCTCGGCCACGGTGGCATACACCGCAATCGACGGCCGCCCGGCCCGGCTGGACGCCGAGGGCTTGCTGGCGCAAGCCGTGCAGCACGAAATCGACCATCTGAACGGCGTGCTCTTCATCGACCACCTCGACTCCCTGGCCGAACTGGAGCAGATTCCGCCGGATGGTCTCAGCTGGGTGCCTGCCCCCACCGACGAGGACGAGCCGGAGGCGGACGCTCCGGCCTAGCGCGAGACCTCGCGGATGAAGTGCCGCAGTTCCGGCACCAGGAGATCTTGAAGCGCCAGCTCAACCGCCGCCGTCGAGCCCGGCGAGCACACCACCAGGGCACGTCGGTACTTGCCGGCCACCGCGCGCGACATGATCGCGGCCGGTCCGATCTGATCCCAGCTGGCCCTGCGGAACCACTCCCCGTAGCCGTCCAGCACTTTCTCCAGCATCGGCGTCACGGTATCCACGGTGATGTCGCGGTCGCCCAGCCCCGTGCCTCCCGTGCAAAATACGAAGCGGCTGCCGGCGTCGATCGCGGCGCTAACCGCCGCCCGAATGTCATCGGCCTCGTTGCGGATCAGGGCCTCGTGGATGACCTCGTGGCCGCCCGCCTGGATCAGGGCCGTCGCCGTGCGCCCGGAACGGTCGGTCCGTTCGGTGCGGCTGTCGCTGATCACGATCACGGCGCAGCGCACGGCGCCGATCTGCTCGGCCTCGTGCCGGTGCTCACGGGTCGACGCGGACGCGCCGTGCGAATGATCGTGACTCACGTGGGTTGCGCCTCGGTTACGGGTGTGGACTCGAAATCATACCCAGCGGATTCGCCGCCACTGGTAGGCTCGAATAATGGCCGAAACCAAACTGCCATCGCTCGCGGCGCCGCCCGTCGTGCCCGCCGCGATTAATGTGCGCGTGTTGTTCTTCGCCTCGCTGGCCGACCTGATGGGCGGGCGGCGGCGGAGTATCGATCTGCCCGCCGGGTCGACGGTCGCGGACGCGGTGAGCCACTTGGCGCGGGACGTGCCGGTGCTTGCCTCGCGCGCCGGACACGTGTCGTTCGCCGTCAACGAAGCATTCGTACCAATCGACACGCCGCTGGCAGACGGCGACGAACTGGCGTTGATCCCTCCGGTTTCCGGCGGATGATTGTCGAACTCACGTCCGATCCCATCGACGTAGCGCGGCTGATCGCCCACGTCACCCGACCGTCGAACGGCGGCATCTGCACGTTCCTCGGCGTTGTGCGCGACAACGCGGAGGGCCGCCCTGTGGTCAAGCTGGGCTACGAGGCGTACGAAGCAATGGCCCTCTTGCAGATGCGAGCAATCGTCCAGGAAGCCATGGACCGCTGGGGCCTGGACGCCGTGGCGCTCTCCCACCGCACCGGCGAGCTCCAGATCGGCGAGGCCAGCGTCGCCATCGCCGTCGGCGCTCCGCACCGTGCCGAAGCCTTCGAGGCCTGTCGTTACATCATCGACACCCTCAAGACCCGCGTCCCGATCTGGAAGAAAGAGTTCTTCCAGGACGGCGCCGTCTGGGTCGAACCGGTGTCCTCTCAGTCTCCGTCGAACTGAGCAGGACCTAACGGTGCAGGGTATGACCGCTTGCGGGGCACGATCCTCCCTAACCAAATGAACGAACGGTCAAGGCTGGACGCGCCGGTTCAGCCGTAGCGTTCGCGACCCTCCCGAACCGTGGCCACGATCTCGTCCGTCGTCACGCCAAGGTCGATTCCCTCAACGTCCAGCGGAGACCTCTGTTGAGCATCCGGCCGCACGACAAAGGACTGGCCGCCTCTACGGCGGATCATGACCGCGCCTTCTCGCTGCGCGGTGTCCAACAGCGCGGCGAGGTGCTGCCTGGCCTCCGAGTAGGTATAGACCTTCATGGACGGACCTCCAGGACTTGCACGCCGGCGAGAGGCGACCAAACGGCAAGCTTCCTTGCCAGGTTGAGTGCGGAGCAGCGCATCCACGGCGCGCCGTCACGCAAGCATCGCAGCAACTCTAGGCAAGGGCACCGCGCGCGCGGGATGCCCAGCCGGTGTTTCGGAATCTGTCGACCGCAACCGTCGCCCGTTGAACATCGAGAGCGCGTCAACCGGATCAGCCAACGTCCGGCGGCGGCTCGTACCCCAAACGCGCGGCTTCTGCGTAGGCGGCCTGCGCTTCTTCCGTGCGGCCCAGCTCGTCCAGAATCTGGCCGCGGGTGTGGTGGGCGATGCCCAGTTCGGGGTCGGCGGCCACGGCGGCGTCGATGTCCACCAAGGCCAGGTCCAGCTCGCCCAGCAGCATCCGAACATCGGCTCTGTTGTTGAGCGTGACGGCGTTATCGGGCCGCAGTTCCAGCGAGAGGTCGTAGTCGGCGATCGCCGGCTCGTAACGCTCGGCCTGGTGATGTAGCAGACCGCGCGCCGCGTAGGTTGCAGGATCGTCCGGGTCGATTGCGATGGCGGCGGCCAGATCGGCCAGCGCTGCGTCTTCGCGGCCGGCCAGGAAGTGGATGCTGGACCGGAATCGGTAGACGTCGACGGCGTTGGGATTGATTTCGAGCACACGCGCCAGGTCGGCCAGCGCCCCGGCCTCATCGTCCTGCGCGATCCGAATGCTTGCCCGAACCTCGTAGGCCAGAGGCAGTTCGGGCTGATCCTCGATCAGCGCGCTCACCACGGCCAGGGCGTCGTCCAGTCGGTCGGCAAACCGCAGCACGTCGGCGTACAGCAGCCGGATGGCCGGTCGGTCCTGCGCGGCCGCGACAGCGCGCTCCAGATCCGCGAGCCCGGCCTCCACATTCCCTAGCTCCAGGTGTAGACGCGCCCGATCGGCCAGGAAGTCGGGGTCGTCACCGGCAATGTCCAGCGCGCGCGTCAGAGCCTCGATGGCGCCATCCAGGTCGCCCTGAGCGGCGAGCGCTTGCCCATGCCCGGCGTGCACGGATGCGTTGAGCGGTTCCAATCGAACCGCGGCGGCGTAGTCCTCGACCGCCGCCGCCGCGTTGCCCAGCGCCAGGTGGATGTCAGCGCGTGTGACGAGCGCCGGGAGATAGGTGGGCGCGATGTCGACGGCCAGCGTCGCCTCGACCAGCGCGCGCTCCAGGTCGCCGTTCCCTTGCAAGGTCAGCGCCAGGAACAGCACGGGGCGTGGATCGTCAGGCGCGACAGCCTTTGCTTGCTCCAGATCCGCCAGCGCGGCCTCGATGTCATCCAATGCCTGGTAGAGGCGCGCCCGCTCGATTAGATAGCCGACGTTGTCGCCCGCAATGTCGAGCGCACGCGTAGTGGCCGCGACGGCTCCTTGCAGGTCGCCTTGCGCGGCAAGGGCCTGCCCGTGCCCAAAGTGCGCCGCGGGATGGAGCGGGTCCAACCGAACCACGGCCGTGTAGTCCTCGGCCGCGGCGGCGGAGTCGCGCCGAGCCATGTGGATGTCGGCGCGTGTCAGCAGCGCCGGCGGAAAGTCGGGCGCCAGCTCCACGGCACGGCTCGCGTCGGCCAGCGCCGTTTCCAGGTCGCCCCCAAACTGAGCCGTCAGCGCCATGCCCATCGGAGGGCGTGGATCGTCCGGCGCGGCGTCAGCCGCGGACTGAAAGGCCTCGCGAGCGCCCTCGAGGTCGCCGCTTTGCAGAAGCTGGAGGGCCCGCTCCAGGTCGGCCTGAATCGACACGCTGGTAGGCGATGCGGCGGGAGTGAGCGGAATCGGCGCGAACCCCGGCGCTGGCGTGATTGCGGCACTCGCCGTCGGAGTCGGCGTCGGGCGGGCTCCGCCGATGCGGCCGCCGGCCCGCAGATCGACCCGCGGGACGGGAAGCGGTGTCTCCGCGACCGAGGTCGCGGTTGGCGTGACGACAGCCGCCGGCGGCGCGGTCGGCGTGACAAATGCGGAGGCCGAAGCTGGTGTACGCGCGGTGGAGGTAGCTGGGGACGGTTCGGCGGGAGGCTCGCCGCAGCCCGCCGCCAGCGCTGCCAGTGCCGCGCCGACCATCAGGCTCGCCAGAGCACGCCACCGCCGGTCAGGGAGCGCGCCGCGTGTGGCGCTCATGGCGCCGCTGGAAACCCCATCGCGACCGCGAATTCGTCCTGAAAGTTGGGTACCGCGGAAAGTTCCACGTACGACACTCGTGCCGGCAGGTCCATGGCCCGCACGCGCGCCGTGAGCGACAAGAGGCACATGCGCGCCCCGTGGCCCGCGGCATTGCCCACCGCACGGATGGCCTCCGTCCCCACGTCCGGCACCAGGCCAATCGCAATGGCGCCGGCCGGGTCGATGTAGCTTCCAAACGCGCCGGCCAGAATCACTTCGTCCAGGTCCTCGGCTGTCAGCCCGGCGTGGCGCATCAGCACGCTGACGCCGCAGCGGATGCTGCCCTTGGCGAGTTGTAACTGGCGGATGTCCTGCGCGTGCAGCTTGATCGCCGACTCAGGGTCGTCGGCCGATCCGGTCAGCACGATCGCACCGCCGGTCTGATCCGCGATGATCCGGTCGGCCAGCGCCGGCACGGCTTGCTCAGCCTCTTCTTGCCACAACAAGCGCCCGCTGGGCGTCACCAGGCCGGTTCGCAGCAGTTCAGACACGGCGTCCACCAGCCCCGACCCGCAGATGCCGACCGGCTCGGCGTCGCCAATCACGTCCACGTCGATCCCGCTGTCTTGGATGCGCACGCGTTCGATCGCGCCGGGTGCGGCCCGCATCCCCTGCGAAATCTCGGCGCCCTCGAATGCCGGACCGGCCGGAGCGGCGGTGGCGAACAACTCCCGTCCCTTCTGCAGTACGATCTCACCGTTCGTGCCCACGTCGATCGCCAACACGTTGCCGCGTCGTCGTCCCAGGTTGGCGCTGAGCATCATGCCCACGATGTCGCCGCCCACGTAGCTCGCCACGTTGGGCGAAATCCACACGGCGGCGGATGGCAGGACCTCCAGGCCCAACTCGGCCGCCGTGGCGGTCACCGGATCCACCATGGTAGGGACGAACGGCGAGTACGAGATGCGCGACGGGTCCGCGCCCATCAGCAGGTGCTCCATCACCGTGTTGCCGACGAATGTGAGTTCGTAGACCTCGTGACGCGCCACACCGCTGGCCTGGAGGCACCGGTCGATGATGTCGTTGATCGTGGAACGGACCGCTTGCGTCAGGCGCTGGACCCATTCCGGGCCGCGCATCGTGACGCTCATGCGGGTGATCACGTCGCCGCCGTAGAGATGCTGCCCGTTGAGGTTGGACGCCACCGCGACTTCCTCGCCGGTTACCAGGTTCATCAGCGCGCCAACCACCGTGGTCGTCCCGATGTCGAACGCCAGGCCAAATCCGCGCTCGGTCGTGTCGCCGGGCTCCACGGAGACGATGCGGTTGCCGGCGATGACGACCGTTATGCCCTGGCTGATCTCCTCGCCGATAGCGGCCAGCCGTTGTAGGGCCTCCAGCGTGGGATCCAGGTCGCCGGCGACGGCCGCGAGTTCGTCCTGGATGCGTGACCAGTCGGCGCTCTGGTCGTGGAGCGTCGGCTCGGTTGGCTTGACATAAATCTTCTGTACGGCAGGGTCCAGCCGAATCCGACCCAGGCCCGAACTCTCCACCACCTGCACGGCCCGCACCCCGACCGGGTGCGTATAGACGGCGCTCTCCACGAGTGGGTGCTGGCAGGCCAGCCGCCAGCCGTGGGCCAGTTGCTGGTCCGACAGGCGGCGGCGGTCATGCGCGTTCGGCGTGGGCGGGTCGGTCTCGCGAATCAGCACCCGGCAGGTTCCGCAGGAACCCTTGCCTGAGCAGACCGTTTCCACGGGGACGTCGTTGGCCTGCGCGGCGTCGAGGATCGTGACGCCCTCCGCAGCCGTGATCTCGCGGTCCTCGGGCAGAAAGCGCGAACGGACGATGGGGTCGCTGACGATCGCAGGCTCCAGCCGGGGCGGCGGGCACGAGTACCGGTGTCGATCTTCGCATGCCCACGGTCCCGCCCAGCCCGAGTGGCTGGCGTAGGTACAATGAGCGGTCCAAGCGATGGACCCAGGAGTAGCTCGCCATGGCGGACGCCCGCGATCAGGGCGGTGAACACCGGCACGACTTCGGTATCGACCAAATACCGCTGGGTCACCAGCCCTGGGGACGCACCGAGGTGGAGCTTGGCGAGAACACCATTCCGCTGGTTCAGGCCACGCAGCTCGTTGGTGGACTCGAGGTTCTCACGACCACCGTGGACAAATTGTTCACCTGGTGCCAGTCCAACTCGCTGTGGGCCATGGGGTTCGGTCTGGCCTGCTGCGCCATCGAGATGATGGCCAGCGCGGCGCCCCACTACGATCTGGACCGGTTCGGCACGGTGTTTCGGGCTTCGCCGCGGCAGTCGGACGTGATGGTCGTCTCGGGCACCGTCACCAACAAGATGGCGCCTGTGGTCAAGCGCCTGTACGACCAGATGCCAGACCCGAAATGGGTCATCGCCATGGGCGCCTGCGCTACTTGCGGCGGCCCGTTCCGCAGTTACAGCACCCTGCAAGGGGTGGACCGTGTAATTCCGGTTGACATCTACATCGCCGGCTGCCCGCCCCGCCCCGAGGCGCTGATCGACGGCGTCATGGCGCTGCAGCGCAAGATTACGCGCGACGGCATCATGGGCACCGGTCGCAAGACGGAGCCGGTTCAGGCCTGACACCTCCCGCAGGCGAGGCCGAGGCCTCGCAGCCCAATCGCTGGCGCGTCGAGCTTCACTCGCATACCCACGCGTCACCGGATTCTCGCCTCTCGGCCGAGACGATCGCTCGCGTAAACGGTGAACGCGGCATCGACGTCGTGGCCGTCACTGACCACAACACCATGGCCGGTGCCTTTGAGATGGCCGAGTGCCTCCCGTTTCCCGTAATCCTGGGTGAAGAGATCAAGAGCACCGAGGGCGACATCATCGGCCTCTTCCTCTCTCGAGAGATCCCGCGCGATCTCTCGCCGGCGGAGACCGTCGCCGCGATCAGGGAACAGGACGGCCTCGTGTTGCTCCCCCACCCGTTCGACGGCCTGCGGCGCTCGGCCCTCGGCCGCGAGGCGGTCGATTCGATCGTCGACGACATCGACATCCTCGAAGTCTTCAACGGACGCACCCTGCGGCGGCGCGACAACGACAGCGCCGACCAGTACGCGGAAGCCCACGGCCTGATCAAGTCGGTCGGCTCGGACTCGCATCTGGCCGCCGAGATCGGCCACTGCTGCCAGTCGATGCGCCCCTGGGACGGGCCGCGGGACTTCCTGGCGTCGCTTCGTGAGGCCGAGTTGCACGCCACCCTGGCCCCGGCCTGGGTCCATCTCGGAAGTTCGCTGCACGCCTACCTGGCCAAGTTTGAGCGACGGTTTCGACGCCTGACACGCAGTTGAAGCAGCCGGCCGCGCACCGCGAATCGGCCGCGCACCGCGAATCGGGCGGCGCGGCGAGTCGGTCCCCGGGATTCGCCGGTCGCGCGACCACGCTGCTGCTACCGGCCTCGCTGAATCTCGGGATCACCCACGTCCTGGCGCCCGTGCTCAACGGCCTGCTGGCGCGCAGCGTCGAGCCCGAAGCCGCCATCAGCGGCTACGCCATCGCCATGGGCGTCATGGGGCTGGTGGCGCTGCCGCAGATGCGCATCCAGCAGCTCACCCTGGTCTTCCTGGACGACCAGGTCTCGCTGAGTCGGCTACGGCGATTCGTCGCGCTGTTCGCGCTGCTGAGCGGCGCCGTGGCCGTGGTGGTGGCCTTCACGCCCGTGCACGATCTGCTTCTGGACGGCGTGTTCGCCACCAGGGGAACGCTTCGAGCCGAGTCCGCCGCCGCCCTGGTTGCGCTGGCGCCGTTTCCGGTTCTGGCCATCGTCCGTACCCACCTCTACGGCGTAGCGCTTCGGATCGGCCGCCCGCGCTTGGTATGGATCGGCACGGGTTCCGGCGCAGTCGCCGTGATAGCGACGGCCGGCCTGGTGCTCTGGCTCGACCCGTCGGCCGGGGCCGCCATCGCGGCCATCGCGGTAACGGTCGGCGCCGCCGTGGAATCCCTGGTGCTCGTGGTTGGCACCAGCGGCCCACTGCGCCGCGACCTGGCCCCGGGCGCCGACGCCGGGCCCGCCTACGGTGCGCTGCTCCGCTTCTTCGGACCGTTGCTGGTCGCCGCGTTCCTGCCGGCCATCACCCAGCCAGTCATCAACGCCATCCTGACCCGCGCCCCGGAGCCGGAGGCCAGTGTGGCAGCCGTAGCCCTGACCTTCGGCGTCAACCAGATTTTTCTTATTGCGCTCTGGGGTGTGCAGCCCACCTTGCTGGCGCTCATGGCCCGTGGCGAGAGCCCCCTCGCTGGGCGCCGATTTGCCAACATCGTGGGGCTGATCACCGTGGCGCCCGCGGCTGTGGTGGCCTTCATCCCGCCGCTGACCAGCGTGGTCGTGCATGACTGGATTGGCGCCTCCGGTCGGCTCCAGGAGATGACGGAGACCGGCCTGCGCCTGCTGGCCCTGCTGCCGCCGGTTTTCGTTCAGGAAGCCATCTTCACCAGTGCGCTGCTGCGGGTCCGGCGGGCACACGTGCTGGTCTACATCAACGCCATCCGGCTGGTTGGCCTGGTCGCCATCCTGCTGATCGGCGTCACCGCGACCGACCTGCCCGGCGGTGTGATCGGCGTCGCAGCCATTGGCGGCGCGCTGGTTGTCGAAGCGGTGGTGACCGTCGCCTTCGGTATGAGCTCCCAGCGCCAACTCGAACGTGGCTGGACACCGCAATCTTCGCTTTGACAGGCGCGAATTCCGGCATATGCTCGGATTTACGGCTTGAGAAGTGCTCTGGCCCGAACCACAACCTGAGCGACTATTGATGCCGACCCTTCAGATGCACATTCCGGCCACGCCCAGCCGGAACCTGCAGGAGTTCTTCATGCTCTGAATCGCGCTTGCGCAACGCCGCCGCCGCGGATCAGGCACCGAACTCACCGGGCGATCCGCGGTTTTTTGTTTGTCGCGAACCTTTGGAAAGAGGCCATGAAACCCGCCGTAACCATCGACCACCTGGTCAAACGATTCGATCCCGCCGGCTTTGGCGGCGCGTGGCGGCGCGCCCTGCGCCGGCCGCTCAAGGACCCGATTGTGGCGCTGGACGACATCAACCTGAGTCTCCGGCGCGGCGAGGTCTACGGCATCGTGGGCTCGAATGGATCCGGTAAGTCCACGCTGGCCCGGGTTGTCGCCACGCTGCTGCTACCGGACTCGGGCTCGGTGCGCGTCTTCGGCCACGACGTCGTCGACGAGGCGCGCACGGTCCGTCGCTTCTTGAACCGCGTCTCCGTTGAGGCGTCGTTCTTCAAGAAGCTCAGTCCGCTGGAGAACCTCAGCTTCACGGCGCGCATCTACGGCCTGCCGGTGAATGAAGCCCATGAGCGGATCTTCGTGATCCTCAAGCGGCTGGGCATCGAGGAGAAGGCGATCCGCCGCCCAATGGACCAGATGTCACGCGGCCAGCAGCAGAAAGTCGCCGTCGCGCGAGCGCTGCTGACCGCGCCCGTGCTTCTGATTTTGGACGAACCCACCACGGGCCTGGACCCGCGCTCGAAACGCGATGTCCAGGACTTCGTTCGCGAAGTCCGAGAGACGCATGACGCCACCGTGATCCTGATGACGCACGACATGGACGAGGCCGAGCAGCTATGCGATCGCCTGGCCGTGATCGAGAAGGGACGCATTTTGGTGGAGAGCAAGCCGAGCGCCTTGCGGCGCGAGGGCGAAACGCTTGAAGACGCCTTCATCCGGCTCACCGGTCACGCCGTTGAAGTCCACGAGCCGGAGAAGGCCGCCACGGGCGGAGGAGATTGACGACATGGTTGCGCTAGGACGTGAATTCGGCGCTTCGTACGCCTTCGTGGAGCGCAACTTCCGAGCCGTGCGCCGGTACTGGGGCTGGGAGTTCGTGTTCCTCTTCTACTCCATTGTCAACGCGCTGACCGTGGCCTACATCGCGCCCGGCGGCGTCGTGGTGGCGGGCGAGCAGTTCGACGCCGACCGCCTGGTCTTGTTCCTGGTAGTGGGTACCGTGGTCTGGGCCTATCTGAACAGCGTCTTTGACTCAGTGGCCTTCATGGTGTCGTGGGAACGCTGGGAGGGCACGATCGAGAGCACCTTCATGGCCCCAATCCGCCGGGTGACGTTCATCGCCGGCAGTTCGGCGTTCGCCGTGCTGTATTCGTTCGCCCGCGCCATCGTGATCCTTGTGGTCGTGGCGCTGTTCTTCAACCTGGACCTGGGCACGGCGAATTGGGTGGGCGCCTTCGTGGTGCTGGCAGTCGGCAGCCTCGGACTGCTCGGCGTCGGGATCATGGGTGCGGCGCTGCCGCTGCTCTTCCTTGAGCGCGGTTCCCAGATGACGGTGGTCGTGCAGGCGGCGCTCTTGCTGGTATCCGGGGTCTACTACCCCGTCTCGGTCCTGCCGGATTGGCTGGAGTGGATGTCGGTGATCTCGCCGGCTACCTACGTGCTCAACGCCATGCGCGATGCCGTGCTGGACGGCGCAACCCTCTCCGCGCTGGTGCCTCACTTTGTTCCCCTGGTGCTGATCACCGCGGTCACTCTGCCACTTGGGGTGTGGGTGTTCGGCTGGGCCGAGCGCTACGCCTTGCGTCACGGCCGCCTCAAGCGCAGCGGCTGACCCTTTGCGCCACTGGCCGGGACGCTAAGCGCGGACGCGCTAGCCGGCGTCGACCGCGCCGGTCTCGGTCAGGCGGCGCAAGGTCTGGGCCACGAGGTCTCGCAGCTCGGGTTCGATGGGCGTGCCGGCGTAGCGGGCGCGCAGGTCGGCCGCGATGTCCAGGCCGGTGCGGCGGCCATCCAGCTGCTCCAGCACCGGCAGCGCGGCAATCGGCAGCTCGATGTGCTCGGGCCCCGCGTTTGGATGCAGCCGGGTCACCCGCGTGATCGGTCGCAGGATCGCCTCGTGCTCAGTCATGTGCGGGCGATAGCTGATCGCTTCGCGCAAACGCGGCCGGCCCAGCAAGGCGCCCGTGGCCGAGGGGGGGCGCGCCGGTTCGCCGCCGAAACTTGCCTCAACCTCGGAGATGGCTGTCTGAGTCTCGGCATCCAGATCCGTCGCCAGGTTCTCGTAGATCAACTGGAGTTGCCGCGGGCTGTAGCCGCCGGCGGACCGCAGCTTTCCGCCCGCGCCTTGCGTTCCGGTAAGCCCGGTGGACAGGTGAATAAAGGCCTGACGCATCGAAAAGTTGCGTGTCGGATCGGCCAGTTTCCTGGCCCGCCAGAACCAGGCGTCGGCGTCGGCGTGCCCGCCGTACCAGTGCTCGGCCAGGTCGGCGAAGTCCGTGGCCACGCTCCGGTACTCCGTTTCGTACCAGTCCATGGCCAGTCCCTGCAGCCAGGGCGCCGCCCGACCGGTCCGAATCGCCCGCGCGGCGCGTAGCGCGCCGTTCACCGCCAGGGTGACGCCGGTGGACAGGATCGGGTCGACAAAGCACGCCGCATCGCCCACCTGCAGGTATCCCGGCCCCGCGAACCTCGAACAGAAGAACGACCAATCGCTCAGCGCCTCAACTCGCTCGCTGACCCAGTCGCCCCCCTCCAGCAGCGCGGCGATCTCGGGACATGCTCGAACCTGATCCAGGTAGTAGTCCGTGCGGCTGGCCGCGCTCAGGTTCGCCACGGCCGCCGGGTCCGTTACCAGCCCCACGCTGCGCATGCTGTGCGCGATGGGGATGTGCCAGATCCACCCGTCCGGGACCGTGACGATCAGGATGTTGCCGGCGTCCTTGGCGTCGTCGGATCCAATCACCTCGTGCAGGTCGCGCCCGCCGCTCCAGTGCCCGTACAGGGCAACGTGCCGCAGCGCCGTGTTGTATTCGCGGGTACGGAAGCTGCGGCCGAATAGCGCGTCCTGGCCGGTGGCATCAATGGTTAGGTCGGCGGCCAGCGCCGAATCGCGCCCGTCGTCACCGCGGACGCGCGCGCCCTCAACTTGGTCAGCCGGTCCCAGCGGTCCTAGCGCGGTGACGCCCTGGCGGACCTCAACGCCTTCGGCGGCCGCGTGGTCGAGCAGCAGCTTGTCGAACTTGGCGCGGTCGACCTGCCAGGCAAACGCCTGGTCGGGGTACACCTCGCTGAACTTGACCGTCCAGGGGTCGCGCGACCGGCCCCAGATGTACGTAGCGCCAAACTTCTGCGTAAACCCGGCCTTTTGCACCAGCGGCAAAGCGCCGCTCGCGTCCAGTGCCGGCAGAACGCCCGGGATCAGCGACTCCCCCACGTGCGGCCGCGGCATGTGCTCGCGCTCCACCAGCGCCACCCGCAGCCCGTCCTGCGCCAGCAGCGTCGCCAGCGTGGACCCCGCCGGTCCCCCGCCCAGCACCAGCGCGTCGTACCCGCTGATAGCGGCGTTCACGAGAGGTCGTGCCGCCGCAGTCGCCGGCTGTCGGCCGGAAGGCCCGCGGCGGCCAGCAGGTCAGCCGCCCGCGCGTATGCGGCAGCTGCGTCGGGTCTGCTCACGAGTCCCAGCGCGCGGCCGCGGGCTTGCCAGGCTCGGGCCGCCACCAACGGCGCGTGCTCAGGGTCCAGGCCGTCCAGCGCCGTTTCCGCCAGGCGCAGCGCAGCGGGCGCGAACTGCTGCGGATCGGTCCTGGGATGGTCCAGCAGCAGACCGCTTAGCAGGAGCTGACAGCGAGCGTGCGCCGCGGCGTCCCGTTCGCGCGTCAAGGTGGCCGCCGCACGTCGCGCGTGCCCCACCGCGCGCTCGATCAGCGGTCCGCGGTCATCCGCTGGATAGCGCGCGAACACTTCCGCGATTTCCAGGTCGGTGCGAGCCGCCGCTTCGGGGTCCCCTGCGGTCTGTCTGAATTGTGCCGCCGCCAACAGATCGAGCGCCGCTGCTTCCAGCATCCGAGCGTCCTGCTCACCGCCATGCTCGGCCGCCACCCGGCGTGCGACGCCGCGCGCTTCCTGCGCGTCGGCGCGTGCCTGCCTATCGGTCGAGTTCGTGCTCTCCAGCCAGTGTTCCGCGGCCTCGACGGCCTCGAGCGCGACCTCCTGCGTGACCGCCTGACCTGCCACCACCATCTCGCCCACGCTCAGTGCCAGGGCACGAGCGGCGTCCGCGGCTGCCTTCGGAAACGACTCGGTGTCGAGAACCGCCCAAGCCCGCCGGGCGGCCGGTAGGCTGCGCGCAGTTCGTTCCAGGTGGCCGAGCGTCGCGTCGGCGTTCAACGCCGAATCCTCGGCCAGCGCCGCCACTGCAAACCCCAATGGATCGACCGCCAGATCGTCGGTCGGCGCGTCTGGCGTCACGGTAGCGGCCACCGACGCGCGTGCGGATGTCGCGAAAGCATGGGAAGATCAGTCTAGCCGGAGGGTCGGTGGCGTCCGTCCGCCCGTCGGACGCGTTCCGAACACGGGAAGGGACAAACCATGGCTACGCAAACGCTCGCACGGCTCACGCCGGCGCAAGTCGACGACTTCTGGCGGGACGGGTACCTCGTCCTGCCGCACTTCCTCGGCGACGACGACATAGCCACGCTGCGGGCCAGCATGGACTCACTGGACCGCTGGGTGCAGAACCACGAGCATCCGGACTTTCAACGCGAGCCGAACGCGCTTCACACCGACCGGCTGGCGATCCGCAAGATCAGCCACATTCACATCAACGGCGGGGCGATCTGGGACGAGTTGCGGCGGCGCGATGAAGTGCTGGACCTCATGGAGGACCTCATCGGCCCCGACATCCGGTTCCATCACAGCAAGATGATGGTGAAGCCGCCGTTCGAAGGCTCCGCCATTCCCTGGCACCAGGACCTGCCGGTCGGCTTCGTCTCCCCGGCCGAAGCCGACCGTCTGCGCCCTCTGGGCACCGACCTGCGGCCTGAGCAGGCCCCCGTAGTCGCCATCCAGTACTTCCTGGACGACTCGACGCTTGAGAACGGCTGCATCCAGGTCGTGCCCGGCAGCCACCGACGCGGTCTTTTCGAAGACCCCTTGCATGAGTCCCTCATCGACCAATCAGAAGTCGTGGCCGCCGAGGTCGAGGCAGGCGGCGCGTTGCTGTTTCACTGCCTGACCTACCACTACTCCGCGCCCAACACCTCGCCCAACGGGCGACGTGGCGTCGTCTACGAGTACATGGCGCCGGCCACGGGCGTGGAACTTTCCTACGACCGCGGGCGCGACCTCGGCTGGGGCACGCCGCTGCGAGGCGGCGGCTAAGACGCACCCGTCCCGCCGGCTCGGGCCGTTGGGCGGCGGCCGATTTGCCGAGCAGGCCGCTCGCTTGTCAGGCTGGGCCTGACACACTGCCGTAGGAGCACGTCCCGTGGGCAACAAGCCGACCTATCGAGTCGCGCTGGTGAGTTGCGCCATGCACCAGCCGCAGCAATACGCCCCGACGTTCGCCAACCACCCGCGCACCGAGGTGGTCTGCGTGGCGGACGACCCCAACGAAATCGACGACTATGTCGTCGCAACCAACCGGGCGGAAGCCGACCTTTACGGCGTTCCTTACATCGAGAGCATCGACGCCGTGGCGGCCGACCCAACGATCGACATCGTCAGCGTGTGCCCGCAGCTTGAGCGCCGCGGTGGCGTGTCGGCCCGTTTGGCGGATGCCGGCAAGCACGTCTTTATGGACAAACCCAACGCCATCACCGTGGCCGAGGCGCGCGCCATCGCCGACATGGCGCGGGCACGTAACGTGCGCACCATCATCTACGGGCGCCATCTGTCGACGATGATGCAGCGCATCGGGCGGGAACTGGACGCGGGCTCGATCGGCGAACTCAAGGCCATTCATTGGGATCTGATCTTCGCCAAGGGTCAGGCCGGCACGGTCTCAGATGACTGGGCCACCGCCATTTCGCAGGACCTGTCTCGCTTCACGTACCGCGCCCACAACGCCGATCCTTCCGGCTCGGGTCACAACGTCTGGGCCAAGCGCGAACTGCACGAAATCGGGCTGTACCCAGTTGGGCAGGTCCAGCACCTGGCCAACTCGCCCGTCCGCACGGTCTACGCGCAACTCGGCCAGTACTGGCTGGGCTCCCACGCCGAACGCGGCCTGGAAGACTTCGCCATCCTGCACATGACGTTCGAAAACGGTGTCACGTCCACCATCACCACGGGTCGCTACGGCCGCGAGACCGACCCCGGAGGCGGCGTGGACAAGGTGTCGGTGATTGGGACACGCGGGTCCATCGTCGCGGACGGATCGCCGCCGGTGGCCATGACCTATGGCCTGGCCGGCGACGATGGCAAGGGAGCGACCCGCGTCGACGCCGCGGACTCAAATGGCATCGCGGCGCTGATTGACGAGTTCATTGTCAGCATCGACGAGGGTCGGGAGACCATCAACAACGCCGAGCACGGTGTCGCCCAGGTCGAAACCCTGCTGGCCGGCTACGCCTCCTACTTCAGCGGCCAGCCTGTTTCGCTGCCGCTGGCCTAGACCGCGCTAGTCGTTCGGCGCGTCTGCGGCATCGGAGTGCTTCTGCCGCTCTAGTTCGCCGTGCACGTGCAGGATGCGTTGAACCGCGGTGATCTGCGTCACCACGCTCAGCAGCCACAGCCCGGCGCTCAGCAGCCAGGCCGGTCCCAGCAGCGCGATGCCCAGCACCAGCAGCCGTTCCGGACGTTGGAACACTCCGACGTCGCAGTCCACGCCCAGACCCTCCGCGCGTGCGCGCGTGTAGCTGATCAGCATCGAGCCCACCATCGTGGTCACGGCCAGAACCACCTCGATCCGCGCGTCCTGTGCCACGAAATACCAGACCAGGCCGGTGAAGATCAGCCCCTCGGCCCAGCGGTCCAGCGTGGAGTCCAGAAACGCACCGAAGCGCGATCCGTTGCCGCTCACCCGCGCCACGGCGCCGTCCAGCATGTCGAACCCGCCGGTAACCAGCACCAGGAGCCCGCCCGCCAGGGTCCAGCCGAAGCCGATGCACACCGCCGTCACCCCGCTCACCAGCAGACCCGCCACCGTCAGCGCGTTCGGATCGATCCCGGTCCGCGCCAGCGGTGCCACCAGGCGCTCCACCGTTCGGCGCGTGCTGGCCTCGATGTGCGCCTTGTTCACGAGGTCGAGCCCCCGGCCCGAACCAGGTCCGCGTCGGCTGACCAATAGGCCTCGCCCAACTCTTCCTCGTTGAGCAATTCCTCGTAATAGGCCAGCACGCGGTCGGCAATGGTGCTCCAGGCGAAATCCCGGGCCCTCTGGCGCCCCGCTTCCGCCATCCGCTGCCGCTTGTCCGGGTTGGCGGCGACGCGCATCAGGGCGCGCGCCAGCGCCACGTGGTCCTTGGGCGGCACCAGGATCGCCGCTTCGTTGTCGATCAGCATGGTGCGGGAGGCCGGGATGTCGGATGCCACCACCGGCGTCCCGGCCGCCATGGCTTCCAGCAGCGTGATGCCCTGGCTCTCGCCGCCCAGGGCCGGCCAGCAGTAGATGTCGGCGGTCTGCAGGTACTGGCGCTTTTCTTCGTCAGAGACGAAGCCCTTGAACACCACGTGACGCAGCCCCAGTTGCTGCACTTGTCGTTGAAAGGCGCGGCGCTGGCCGGGGCGAAACGCGCCGATCACCACCAGCCGCGCCTGCGGACGCAGCTGGCACACCAACGCCATGGCGCGCAGCAGGTAGTCCAGACCTTTGCGCTTCTCCAGCCGTCCCACGAACACGATGTTGAGCTTGCCGTCCAGCAGTTCGCTGGCCGGCGGCTGCGGTGCGCCGTAGAAGTTGACATCGATGCCGTTCGGAATGATTCGGTACGCGCCCTTGTACGAGCGAAAGATCAGCTCTCGCGCCGCCTCGGAGACTGCGATTTTTCCGTGCAGCCGGCGTTGCAAGCGCCGGATCAGCGGCCGGGTCGTGCGGTAGAAGAAGGCCGAATTGCGTGCCGCGTGAAACGTCCCGACGTTCACGCTGGAGGAGTACCGGAGCACGGTCAGCGGCAGCGCCGGAATCAGCGGCTCCTGGAGGTGCACGATGTCAAAATGCTGCTCGCGCAGGTAGCGCCGCACCCTGGGAAGCAGTTGCGGCGAGAGCGTGAGCCTCGCCCGCGATTGGTTGACCGGCAGCGGGACCACGCGCGATCCGATGCGCACGAAGCCCGGAAACTTCTCTTCCACGTCGTCATCCGTACTCGGCGCCATGATGGCCACGTCGTGACCGCGCGCCCGCAGTTCCCGGTCGAGGTTGAGGATGTGCTGGGTGACGCCGCCCGGATAGGGAAAGTCGTAGGGCGAGATCTGCAGGATTCTCACGCGTCGAGCGCCTCGGGCCACATGGGCCGGAACATGTACCACTGGGCCGGAGCCTTGCGGATCAGGGTTTCCAGGTCCCACATCACCTGCTGCATCGCCGCCTGAACCGCCTCGGCGGCCGGCTGGTCTCGATCGATAGTGATCGGCGGCATGCCGTGCGCCGTGTACGTGCCGTCGGGGTAGCGGACCATTCCGCCCACCAGCAGCGGACTGCCGGTGTGCCGCGCCAGGACGGCCGCGCCTTCCGGTACCCAGACGGGCCGGTCGAAGAACATCACCTGCACGCCCTTGCCCGGCGTGGGGCGGTCGGCCAGCAACGCCACGAACTCGCCGCGCCGTAGCGTGCGAAGAATCCCGCGCGCCGCGTTCCCCAGTTGGATCGACCGGAGATTCTTGCGCGCACGCACATTGTCCAGCAGGGCGGTCAGCGACCGGCTGCCAAACGTCTCGGCCACGGCATGCGTGGGCCGGTCAACCGAAACCAGGCCGCCGCAGCAGTCCCAACTGCCGAAGTGCGCCGTGATCATGATTCCGCCCCGCCCCATGTTCTGGAACGCGCGCAGATGGTGCAGTCCCTCGATGGCCATTGTGTACCGCAGCAGTTCCTCCGGCGTCATCCGGTAGGTCCGCAGGAAGTCCGCCAGCAACTCGCCGTAGCTGATCACCGAGCGCATGGCCAGCGCGCGCACCCTGGGGTCCGTGGGCGGCAGGTTCAGGACCACGGACATATTGGCCGTGGTGTTCCGCCGGATACGCGGAACCAGCCAGTAGACCAGCATGCCGAACATCCGGGCCAGGCCGGATTTCAGCGCGCGCGGCGCCCACCTCTCAAGGCGGGCGGCTACGGCAATGAGGGTGATCACGCTCTATGCGTCGCTCCTCGCGCCGGCGGCGATAGACGCCGTGCGAATGAACTCGTCCGTCATGGTTCGCGCTTCCTCGTCCGAGTACTGGATCGGCGGCGACTTCATCAGATAGGCGGAGGGGCCTTCCACCGCGCCGCTCAGGCCGCGGTCCATGGCGATCTTGCAACAGCGCACCGCGTCGATCACCACACCGGCCGAGTTCGGCGAGTCCACGACTTCCAGCTTGAGTTCGGCGGTCAACGGCTGGCCGCCGAACGCCACGCCTTCCATGCGGATGTAGGCCCATTTGCGGTCGGCCAGCCAGGGCACGTAATCGCTGGGTCCGATGTGCACGTTCTCCGCGCCGACGTCGTACTCGAGCTGGCTCGTGACCGCATCGGTCTTGGAGATCTTCTTGGACTCGAGCCGCGAGCGCTCCAGCATGTTCTTGAAGTCGGAGTTCCCGCCAACGTTGAGCTGGTAGGTACGCATCAGCTTCACGCCGCGCTCCCGGAACAGGCGGGTCAACACGCGGTGGGTGATGGTTGCGCCGACCTGCGACTTCACATCGTCGCCGATGATGGGCACCCCAGCGTAACGGAACCGACCCTGCCAGTAGTCCTCGCGCGCGATAAACACCGGCATGCAGTTCACCATGGCGCAGCCGGCGTTGAGGATTTGCTCCACGTACCACTTGGTCGCCTCTTCGCTGCCTACCGGCAGGAAGTTCACAACCACGTCCGTTTGGGTGTCCTGCAGGAGTTGCACGATGTTGTCGGTCGCGCCTTCCGCCTTGTACACGGTGTCAGCCATATAGGTGCCGATGCCGTCGTGGGTCATACCGCGTACCACCGGCACGCCCAGGTGGTCGACCGCGGCGAACTGCGGCGTGTTGTTGGGCGGCGCGACCAGCGCTTCGGAAAGGTCCTTGCCGACTTTGGCGCGGTCGATGTCGATCGCGGCCGAGAACTCGATGTCACTAACGTGGTACGGGCCGAGTTGCGCGTGCATCAATCCCGGAATGAACTCGTCGGCCGGTGCCGCGCGGTAGTAGCTCGCGCCCTGCACCAGGGCCGAGGCGCAATTGCCCACGCCAATGATTCCGACTCGAACCTTAGACACCCTCGTCCTCCTCCGCGCCTACGCCAGCGCTCGGGCCGGCTTGGCAGATTCGGCGTCCGACCCACGCGTGTCGGTCGCCGTTAGATCGTCGATCAGATTGGTGAGCGCCGCGTGGCGGGCGCCCAGAGTGGGTCGGTCCAGCGCGTAGAGAACGCGCCGACCCTGGCGGCGCGCGCGCACCAGCCCGGCGCGCCGCAGTCGGCGCAGATGCCACGACATCAGCGGCTGGCTGACCTCGATGCGCCGCGACAGTTCGCTGACGTCCAGCTCCGTCGCCGACGCCAGCTCGTCGAGGGTCAGCAGCCGCGTCCGAGAAGCCAGCGCGCGGGCATACGCGCGCATGGCAGCCAGATCCGTGTTCACCGTCGCCTCATACATAAAGCAAAGTTTGATAAAGAAAACTTTAGCACACGCCGGCAGCCCTGTCCCAGTCGCGACGGCCCGACGAGGCGGGCTGTGACCGAGCGGCTGGTGCCGCCGCTTCGCTTACCGCGCGTACTCGACGGCGCGCGTCTCCCGAATCGTCGTGATCTTGATCTGGCCCGGGTACTCCATCGACTCTTGGATGGACTTGGCAATGTCGTTGGCCAGACGCTGTACGCCTGCTTCGTCAATCTGATCCGGCCGAATCAGTACGCGCAATTCGCGACCGGCCTGGATCGCGTAGCAGGTGTCCACGCCGTTGAACGACCGCGCAATCTCCTCCAGCCGCTCCAACCGCTGGAGGTACCGCGTCACCGTCTCGCGACGGGCGCCGGGGCGCGAGGCCGAGATCGCGTCGGCGGCGGCTACCGCAAACGCCTCGAAACTGCGCAGTTCCACTTCAAAGTGATGCGCCTCGGCGGCGTGGGCCACGTCCTCGCTGAGGCCTGACCGTCGGAGCAACGCCCCACCGATCAGGGCGTGCGGACCCTCCACCTCGTGGTCGATCGCTTTGCCGATGTCATGCAGGAACCCGGCCTGGCGTGCCAGCTCCACCTGCCCGCCCATCTCGGCGGTCATCGTGGCCGCCAGCAGCGAAACCTCCACGGAGTGACTCAGCACGTTCTGGCCGTAGCTGGTGCGAAACCGCAGGCGCCCCATGTAGCGCAAAAGGTCGCGCGGCAGCACCGGTGTGCCCGCGTCGTAGGCCGCCTGCTCGCCTTCCCGCTCGATGATCTCCTCGACCTCCGACCGCGCCTTCGTTACCGCTTCTTCGATGCGCGCCGGGTGAATCCGCCCGTCCACCGTCAATCGTTGGAGGGCCACGCGAGCCACCTCGCGCCGTACCGGATCGAACCCTGACAGCACCACGGTCTCGGGTGTGTCGTCGATGATGATGTCAATGCCGGTGGCCGCTTCCAGGGCTCGAATGTTGCGGCCTTCCCGACCGATGATCCGCCCCTTCATGTCGTCGCTCTTCAGGTCGACAACCGAGGTCGTGACCTCGGTCGTGTGCACCGCGGCCACCCGTTGCAGCGACAGCCCAACCAGCCATCGCGCCCGCGCTTCGGCTGTTTCTTCCGCCTCGGCGGCAATCTCACGCACGCGCTGGTCGCAGATCTCCCGAACCTCGCGCTCCACCGAAGCCAGCAGCTGCGCCTTGGCTTCGTCGCGCGTCAACGTTGCCACCGCCTCGAGCGCCGCGACCTGCTGCTCGCGTAACTCGCCCAACTCGGTCTCACGTCCATCCAACCCGCGCTTGCGGTCATCCAGCGTGTTGTCGCGCTTCAGGAACTCGCGCTCGAGGTCGTCCAGACGCTCCGATCGCCTGTCCAGCGTCTGCTCACGCTGCTGGAGTCGGCGCTCCTGCTGGCGGAGTTCGCCACGGCGCTCGCGCGTCTGGCGCTCCGCTTCCGCGCGCTCGGCGCGGATCTTTGTGTTGGTCTCTTTGATACTGGCTCGTTGTCGGGCTTCGACTTCTGCCAGCTCTTGCTCCACGCGGCGCGCGAATTCCTTCCCGCGCGCTTGGGATAGCCGTACCTGATAGAAGTAGCCCGCCACGAGCCCTACTACGAGCGCCGCCAGACCGGCGACGATCGCCAATAGGGCTTCCACGGCTGGCCTCCAGAAGGGTGTGTTGAACGAACAATCGGATAAGTCGCATTGAGGAACTAGTTGGTGGGCGCCACGTGACGCCCCTCCACCACGATGCTACTCGGCGGCCCAAATCGCGGTCAAAGCCTGGGTGCCGACTCCGGCGCCCCCGAACGCCCCTGCCCTCGCCGCCCTGCGCGCCGCTCGTTCCTCCTGACCCTACGGCCGAGGGCCTGGGTCTCGGGATCGCTGCTTGGAAATCAGCGTTGTCCACGATCCGCTGGACGGGTTCGCGCCAGCGCCGGAGGCGTCCGCTGACGCTCCAGCCAGGCCCGCCCGAATCGCGTCCCGACACGCCCTCGGGAGACGACGCCCGCCGCTGCCTGACCAGCTAGGCGTCAGACCACCGTCGCCAGCAAAATGGTGGCGAGGTTTGGGGAGGGCTTCAACGTTAGCTGCGTCCTCAGTGTTCCCGCGGCGGAGCAATCACCTCGCACACCGGGCCGCTAGCGCGGCTGAGCTTGTGGTCAAGCGTGGCCAGCGGGCACTCCAGTGCCTCGGCCAGCGCCACGTACCAGGCGTCGTAGCTGGTCAGATTCTCCCGCAACGCCCATATCCGTTCGGCGAAGGGGGCGTAGGGAAACAGCGCCAGATCCAGCTTCAGCAGATCGGCGTGCGCGCTGGCCGCTTCCAGGCGCGAAATCTGACGGGACCGTTCCAGGCGGCGCAGGATATTGCTGGCCTCGGCCAGCGCCAGTTCCGGACCGGCCAGAGCGTCGTCGGCAAGTGCTGATTCCGCCCAGCGGCCAGTGGCGCCAGAATCGACTAACGCCGCGACCAGCACCGAGGCGTCAACGACGGTGGTCACGTCCGGTCCGCGTCGCGGGCTCGCACGATTCGCGCCGGGCTGATCCGCCTTTGGGTCAGGGCCTTGCGCTCGCGCACGGCGTGCAGCCAGGCGCCGACGGAGGGCCGTGACGCGATCCGTTCAAGTTCGCCGCGCAGGAACTCCTGCATGGACTGGCGCTGTAGCGCGGCCCTCGCGGCGAGCTCATCTCGCACCGCCTCGGGAACGTTTCGGATCGTGATCTGGACGGACATGACCGCATCTTGCGGTCACTGCAAGCGTTTTGCAAGCACTCCTCCTCAGCTAGTTGGTCCTCCGGCAGGCCCACGCCGGCTGGCAACTGCATGTCGAGCGGTTGCGGTCACGTTGGTTGAACCCTATCCCTGGCGGAAGCCGTCGGCTTCCCCGCCCCGCGTGGTATGCCTCCGCACGTGCTCGCCGATCCTGGCTCGCCACCGCTGCCGGTGCTTCGCATGGCGAACTGCGACCCCATCCCGAGCATGGGTCGAGCCCGCACCGCTTATACTTCGCCTGACAGCGCCTGCCCTGGAGGGTTCGCGTGACTACAGCGACAACCAACGGCTCAATGACCGGACGCGAGCGCTACCTCAATGCGCTGCAGGGCCGGCCGGTTGACCGGATCTGCGTGGGCAGCCCCACGTCCCTGGCAACGTACGAGGAAATGCGCCGTCTCGGCGTGGAATGGCCGGACGCCCACTACGAGGCGAAGCCTATAGCGCTCGTGGCCGAGCGCAGCTACACCGACCATGGCTACGACTCGATCATGCCCTACTTCAGCATCATCCTGGGCGCCGCGGCGCTCGGCGCTGAAATCGAGTGGGGCGAAGATCCCTGGGAGTTCGACAAGGGAACCGGAAAGATCATTTCCGGCCCGCGCATGCCCGCCGTCAGCCCGCCGAACCCGTGGACGACGCCCGATGACATCGTCATCCCCAACGACTTTCTGGAGCGCCGCGAGACCAAGGCGGTCATCGACTCCATCAAGATCCTGCGCGAACGGCATCCCGATGCCGCCGTCATCGGCAAAGTCATGGGGCCGTGGACGCTCTCGTACCACATGTTCGGGCCGCAGGACTTCCTGATCAACGTCATTCTCGACCCCGACTATGTGCACGCCTGCCTGGACCGGCTCATGCCGGCCTCCATCGCCTTCGCCAACGCGCAGATCGAGGCCGGGGCGGACGCCATTTGTCTGGCCGACCACTCGACCGGCGACCTGGTCCGCGCGGAGACCTACCGTGACTACCTGATGCCGGTTCACCAGAAGATCACGCCGCAGATCAAGTCGCCCGTGATCCTGCATTGCTGTGGAAAAACGCTGGACCGGATGAAGTACATCAAGGACGCGGGCTTCGAAGCCTTCCACTTCGCCACCGAGAATGACCCCCACGAGGCCAAGGCCGAAGTCGGCGACTTCAAGCTGGTCGGCAACGTCAGCAACTTCGTCACGCTGCTCACGGGCCGCCCCGAAGACGTCGCCTTCGAGGTCGAGGACATCGTGGCCGCTGGGGTGGACATCATCGCGCCCGAGTGCGCAATCCCACCCCAGGTCACCAACGCGAACATGATGGCCGTGCCCGCCGCCGCGCGCGGGGAGTTTGAGCCGGACCCGTCCGTTACGCCCAAGAACCTTGCCCACGAGTACCGGGTCGAGGTTGCACGCCGGAGCGCCGCGAATTCAGCCGGACCGGCTCTGAGCCTGTAGGCAGAGAATCACGCTGCCCGTTCGCCGGCGGCGCGGGACTTCGGTGTCGAAGGTATGGTCGCGAGTTGGTCGCCTGACGCGCTGGGCTGAGCTCAAGGGGCGCGATGGCTGAGCGACGGTCCCGCTGGCGGGACGTCACGGGCATTTCGGTCGAAGCCCCGTTCCTTCGCACCGTGGAAGCTCTGGGCGGACCCGCCCTGCTCGGCTACCCCATCACGCCGGGCCTGTTTGTCGACGACGTGTTGCAGCAGTACTTCAATCACGGGCGGCTCGACGTTCCGGGCCGTTCGAGGGCCCACCAGGTCGGCGTGCCGCGGTTGGCAGACCTGGGACACGTCATGGCGCGGGCCTTGCAGGCGCCTCCGGCCGGAGGATCCGCCGGTCCCTTTGCCGATCCCTGGACCGACGAGTCGCGGCGCGCCAGCGCTGGTCCGCCCGTCAGCGCGCCGCTGGAATGGCGCGGCTGGCGTATCCGGCTCTACGAGCGCGAACTGGTTCGCCTGCTGGATCGCTCACCCGTGGACGCGCGACCGCATCCCGGACATCTGGGCGATTCCTTCGTCAGCCTGGACGATGAAGCGCGCGTTCGCGGAGCGAGGGGGGCCGCGCCAATCACCCGTCCGCCGGCTGGATCCGTGCCGGACGTGCTGGCGCCGATCCTCACGTACCACCGCACCGCCGGCACCGCGGTATTTCAGGCCCAGCTGGAAGGGTTGCTGGACGCCGGCCTCACGCCGGTGTCGTTCGAGCACCTGGTGGCGGCCATAGAAGGCTGGGCCGAGTTGCCTGACAGGGCGTTCGTGATCTCGTTTGACGACGGTTGGCTGGATCAGCTCGACGGGGCGTTGCCGGTGCTCAAGGCGCTGCGCGTGCCCGCCATCTTCTTCGTCTTGCCCGAATTCGATCGGCACGGCCAGGGTCACATGACGCTGACCGACCTGCAGGCCGTACGGGCGGCGGGCGTCACTGTGGGTTCGCACACCCTCAACCACGCCGACCTCCCGGCCCTATTCCGGACCAATCTCGGCGCGGCCCAGGCCGAGGTAGTGGAGTCGCGCGAGCAAATTGAAGACGAAGTGGACGGCGTCGACTATTTCGCCTATCCGCTCGGGCTGTTCGACTCTGATGTCAAATCGCTTGTCGCCGCCGCGGGGTACCGGGCAGCCGTGACCACGGTGCCCGGGGTGGTGCACAACACGAGCCGGCTGCTCGAGATGCGCCGCGTCGGTGTGCAAGCCTGGTGGCCGGTTACGGATGTCGTGCAGAAGATCCGGCAGGCTGCCGGGATCGACGGAGTGCCCTCGCCGGTCTAGGCGCGAGCCACGAACGCGAACCCAAAGGCGCCGGGTCCCGTGTGCGTGCCGATAACCGGGCTGATTGGCAGGTCCGGGATCGTATCGCCGTCCGCGTTCAGCGGATCCGCCACGTCACGCTTCAGGCGGTCGTGTTCCGACTGCGCATTCGCGTGCAGGATGGCCCAGCTTGACACGCCGTTCGGCGCCTGCGCCCGCACCCGGTCCGCAATGGCCGCATAGGCCTTGCGAATAGTGCGCACGCGTGTCACCGGCGCTACCACACCATCGCTCAGTTCCAGCACCGGCTTCACCTTGAGTAACGACCCAAGAAATGCTTGAGCGCCGCCGATGCGCCCTCCGCGCTTCAGGTACTCAAGGGTCTGCACCACAAAGATGATGTGCGCCCGCTCGGCGTGGTCCGCCACGATGCCCTGAATGTCTTCCAGGCTCGCCCCGTCGCGTCCCGCCCGGGCGGCCGCCATCGCGCTGAATGCCATCGCCGGACCGACCAGCCGAGAATCCAGCACCAGAATCTCGCGATCTTCCACCTGGGCGGCGCCCTGCCGGGCCGATTCCACGGTCTTGCTCAGGTCCGTTGACACGTGTATCGACACGATGGGACCGTCGCCCTCGACTTGGCCATACGCCTGCGCGAATTCGGCGGGATTCGGCTGCGAGGTCATCGGGTGATCCGGCGACGATTCGAGCAGCCGATAGAATTCGTCGGCGTCCAGGTCCACGCCGTCGCGGTAACTCGTGGTCCCGAAAGTCACGTGGGTTGGGATCACGGTAATCCCCAGGTCCGCTGCAATCTCAGGAGGCAGTGAGGCAGTACTGTCGGTAACGACTCTAATGGACATGTTCTTTGTAGCCTCCACCCACGGCGTGTGACCGCGTGAGAATAATCCCGCGTACTCTCAAGGGCAAAGTCCTGGCCGCGCTGATCGGCCTGCTGGCGCTCCTATCGCTGGCGCTGGTTCTGCTGGTGGTGCTCTGGATGTGGCTGTCCTACGTCCTGGTCGCGGCATTCATCCTGTATGGCTCCGTAATCGTACTGCTTGCTCTTGGTCTGGTTATTTACCTCGTCTGGCAGCGCCAAAAGCTCACCGCGCTGCGGCTGCACTGGACCGACGCCGAAACGCAGCCGCCCGCCTAGCCTGAGAGTTGGCGGCGCTGCGGACGTACGCCGAGTGTCGTCGGGCTCGCTGACTTGCCGGTGCGACAATGCCGCCAGATTCCGGTGCGCGTCGTTCAACTCCAACTCACCAACTTCCGCAACTACCGGCGCCTGGCGCTTCATCTGCCGCCCGGTCCCAGCGTGATCGTCGGCGGCAACGGCCAGGGCAAGACCAACCTGCTGGATGGCCTGCATGTCCTGGCTTCCGCCCAGAGCCTGCGGCCCGGTCCCGAGGCCTCGTGGGTCCGCTTCGACGCCCCGGCTGCCGAAGGTTTCGCGCGCCTGCGCGCCGAAGTCGATTCCGCCTCGGGCGCGTCCGAGGTCGAGATGATCGTCGCCCGCACCCGGCCTGAAGATGGCGAAGCCTCGGGCGTGCGCCGCCGCGCGCGGGTTGACGGCGTGCTCACGCGTCTCGCCGATCTTCCCGGCCGTCTGCTGGCTGTGAGCTTTGCGCCGTCGGATCTGAACCTGTGGACGGGTGCTCCGTCCGGTCGCCGCCGCTGGTTGGATCTGGCCGTCGCCCAGGTTGACCCTACCTACACCGCCCATCTGACCACCTACGAAGCGCTGCTCGCCCGACGCAACGCGCTGCTGCGCCGGCTGCAAGGCGGGCAAGGCCGGCCGGCGGAGTTGAACTTCTGGGACCACCGGATATCCGAACCCGCGGTTGCGGCGACTCGGGCGCGGGCTGGCTATGTGGCTCGAGTACGGATACCCGTTGGCGCTGGCTTTACCGCCATGCAGGGCGGGGCGCGGCTCGATATCGCCTATCGGGCCTCGGCCCTGGGTCTGGATGCCGCTGGATTTGCTGCGGCGCTGCTGAGCCGGCGCGACCGAGACGTCCAGCGCGGCGCATCGGGGCTCGGGCCGCATCGTGACGACCTGGAAGCGCGGCTGGATGGACGCCCCCTGGCCCACGTCGCCTCGCGCGGCCAGCTGCGGCTGGCGGCGCTGGCGCTCAAGCTGGGACAACACGCGGTCGTCCGCGAGCAGCGAGGTCAAATGGCCGTGCTGCTGCTGGACGACATCGCCGCTGAATTGGATCCCATCCACCGTCCGCTCCTCATCGACCAGCTACCGGCCGAGGCGCAGGCGATAGTGACCACCGCCGACCCTGGCCTTCTGCGGCACACGGCGCTGGCCTCCGCGGCCCGCTACCGTGTCGTGGCTGGCGAGATCGAGCGCATCCATGGCTGACCGGCGCGTCGGCGGACCGCGCAGCATCCGCGAACTCGTGGAAGGACTCTCGAACCGATCCGACCTGCGCTACGGCTCGCGCCGTGTGGACGCGGTGGACGCCCTCCGCGAGGCCGTGGAAGAAGTGCTCGGCACAAGCGTCGCCGCCCGCTGTCGCGTCCGCTCGATCACCGGGACCGAAGCCCGGATCGAAAGCCGCGACAACGCGACGGCCCAGCGGGTGCGCTTTTATGTGCCGGACGTCCTGCAAGCCGTCCGCTCGCGGCTCGACGCAAACGACGTGACGTCGATCCGCGTCACCGTGAACACGCGCGGCTGGAGCGACGACTAGGTGGCGCCTTGCAACTCACCTCTGACCGAGCCTGCGACTGTCGGACTCGAGCGCGGGTAGACTCCCCGCACTCCGATCCGCCAGGTCGCAGCCCAATGGAATTCACCCGCACACTCGATGTCATTGCCAGGCCGGATGTCCTCGTCGTCGGTGCCGGCTGTGCGGGCACGGTGGCAGCTATCTCCGCCGCGCGCGCCGGCGCGTCCACCTTGGTCGTGGAGCGCGGCGGCTTTGCCGGCGGCTACATCACCGGCGTCGTGGGCGCCTCGCTGGACGGCTTTGTGGACCTGCGCTCGGGCTTGCCCGTGGTCGGCGGTGTTGTGTTTGACCTCGCCCGCGCCGCGGCTTCCACCACGGCGACCGGCGACCTGGCGTCCACCCGCTTCCGCTTCAACGCCGAGGTCGGCCAATCGCTGGCCAACCTCGACCGCCACGTCATCCACTTTGACATCGAGCGCTTCAAGCTCGAGGCCGACCGCCTCATGCAGGAGTCCGGTGCCCAACTGCTCTACCACTCGGTCGTTGCCGACGTCATTCGCGAGGGTGACCGCGTCACCGGCGTGGTGGTGGCCAACAAGGGCGGGCTAGGCGTCATCCGGCCTCGGGCCATTGTGGACGCCAGCGGCGACGCCGACGTAGCGGCCTTCGCCGGCGCGCCCTATGACCAGGACCTGGACGCCCAGCAGCCCATGAGCCTCCATTTCCGCGTCGGTGGCTTCGACGCCACGCCCGAAGTTCGCGCGCACTGCGCGGCGCTGCTCCGGCAGGCCCTGGCTGAGGGCCGCTTGGCTCTCTACGGCGGCCCTTGGATGGCGCCCTTTGCCGAACGCGACTACTACTTCAACGCCACCCGCTTCGCCGGCAACGGCGTCGACCCCAACGACCTGTCCGCCGCCGAAATCCAGGGCCGCCGCGATGCCCGCCTGATGTTCGACCTCTTCAAGGAACACATCCCGGCGTTCAAGGATGCCTACTTCGTGACGTCCGGCCCGGTAGTCGGTGTGCGCGAAACCCGCCGCATCAGCGGCGACCGCGTGCTAACTGCCGACGACATCCAGAACGCCGCCGCCTGTGACGACGCGGTCAGCCTGGGCGCCTGGTGGCTGGACCGGCATCCCGTCGATTCCTCCGGCTACCACGAACACGTCATCACCCGCCCCTACGACATCTCCTACGGCACGCTCGTCCCTCAGGGCCTCTCAAACCTCTGGGTTGCCGGACGCTGCCACTCGGCTGAGTCGGCCGCGCTGGCGTCCAGCCGCGTCACCGTCACCTGCATGGGCATGGGCCAGGCGGCCGGAACCGCGGCGGCGCTGTCGGCGAGCAGCGGCCTGGGCAGTCGAGAGCTTGACATAACGCAGCTCCAGCAACGCCTGCTGGCCGACGGCGCGATCATTGGCAGTCGGGCTGACGAAGTCCGCGCCGTCGGCGACGCCATGCGCCCCGAGGAGCTTCCCTCAGCGGCGGCCAGTCACTAAGGGCGCTCGCGCCTCAGCTCACAACGGTCGACGGACGCGGCTTCCCGGTCGCGTCCAACATCGCCAGCACCACGTCGCGCGCTTCGCGGAAAAGGTCCAGGTGGTCGCGCCCCGCGCCGTAGGCCGAGTTGTTGAGGTGCGGCTCCAGCGCCAGGTCCTCGATCACCCCGGGGTCCGCGGCTGCCATGATCTCGCGTAGCTGGCCGTCCCCCCGCCCCACCGGCACGATCGTCCCCGTCGCCGCCACGTAGTCCTTCAGGTGCAGCACCCGCACCCACGGCTCGACCTTGGCCCAGGCCTCGTCAAACGGTCGGACTTCCGAGACCACGTAGGCGTGGGCGTCAAATGCCAGCGCCACCCGGCCCGGCTCGTAGTCAGACAGCAGGTCCAGCGTCGTGTCGCCGTCCATGGTGTACATGCGGTAGTTGTTCTCCAGCAGCGGCGTCGCCCCGTCGCCGGAGGTCTCGATGGCCCGTACCAGCCGCTCGAACGCGCCCTTCACTGCGTCGCGGTCCTCAGCGGCCGTGGACCCGTCGCGCGGCGCAAACGAAAAGATGCGAATCCACCGCGAGCCCAGCACGTTCGCCGCCTCGATCGATCGCTCGAGCTGCCGTTCGACTTTGGCCGGATCCGTGTCCACCGCGTACTTCGCGACCGGAGAGGTCACGCAATAGCACCTGATACCGCTCCCGTCCAGGCGGCGGCGCAGGCTGGCCAATTCAGCGTCGCTCAATTCCTCGATCGAGCGCGACGGCCCGTCCGCCGTCAGGCTCAGCTTGGTCAGGTTGGCCCTCGGGACCCCCAGCACCCGCAGCCCGGCCAACTGCTCATCCAGCGGTCCTGCAATCTCGCCACACATCCCAGACATGCCCCAGCTCATGGACGTTCTCCTGCGTTCCGGCGATGTCGCCGGAACGCATTCTAGGCGTCGCCCGGTGACTCCACGGGAATCGTCGCCGCGGCCGCCAGCGCGGGACCGAGATCCACCGCGTACATCTGGCGCGTCCCTTCGTGCACCGAATCGATGCACAGTGCGGTCCCGTCTCGGTTCCATCGAGGGTGCAGGTCCACGCGTAGCGGACCCTCGAACTCGGGTGGCGCATGGAACGCGCCCAGGTCCACCCGCAGCCCATCCGCCGCCCGCACGATCATCAGCCGCCGTAGATTCTGGTCGTCGGGATACGTGTCGTTCGCAATCCAGGCCCGGTCCGGCGAGTACGAACAGTGGCCGTCCTCGGTCAGAACGTCGGGCGCAAGGATCTGCGCCTCGGCCCCGGCGTCGCTGACGCGCCAGAAGCCGTTCGTCGCCGTCGGCGCACCGCCCCACACCAGGATCTCGTCGGCGCTGCGCCAGTCGTAGTGCGACACCAGGCGCGCCGCCCAGATCACCCGCGCGTCCGAGCCGTCCGGCGCCAGCGTGAGCAAACGCGTCTGTCTGGGCCCATCGGGCGGCTGCCAGCGATGCAGCACCGCGATCCGCGTTCCGTCCGTGTTGATCTGCGCGTGATTCAGCCAGTGAACTTGCCCAACCATGCTCGCGTCCGGGTCGAGGTCCACGATCTCCGCCAGCGACAGCGCCAACACGGCCCGTCCGCTGACGAGATCGATCCGCCACACACCGTCCTCGGCCGGCGCCTCATCGTCCGCCCAGGGATCCGGCACGCCCTCGTATCCATAGCCCGGTCGCTGCGTCGCCAGTCGAGCGAAGTTCAGCCCCACCGCGTACCGCCCCTTCGGATCCACTGCATACACGCCGCGCTCCAGCGCGCGCGCGTTGCCCGTCGCCAGGTCATGCACCACTCCCTCGAACCGTCCGGCCCGCCGCCGGTTGTAAACCACGGTGTTGGTAGCGCCCGGCAGCCACTGCAGCATCGTGCCCTGCTGCCAGCACCAGGCCCTCGTGGTCGCGAACGGCTGGAACGGTCGCAGCCCCCGTGGATCCACCACGCCCAGTTCGATCTCGTCCTCGGGAACCGGCTGCCGGTCCCTGAACCCCACGCGCATGCCCAGCAGCCGCGTGCCGTCTGGCGACCACGGCGTCTTCTCGTAATAGCCGAAGAAGTGGTCGCCGGGCGGCTGCGTCAGGCGCCGCACCGAAACGTCGGGTACGACTAGGTTTCTCGACATGCGGCGAGTCTAGGACCCCTCAGCGACCGCCGTCTCCGGTATCCTCGCGCGCCCACCTGATACGCGGCCGCAAGCGGCCAAGGCGCCCTGTGCATCGCATAGCTGTTATTGCCGGTGACGGAACCGGACCCGAAGTCACCGCCGAAGCGTTGAAAGTTCTGGCCGCGGCCGCCGCTGCGGAGAGCTTTGCTTACGACCTCACCGAGCTTGACTTCGGCGGTGAGCGCTACCTCCGAACCGGCGAGACGCTGCCCGACTCGGCCGTGGATGACCTGCGCAGCTTCGACGGAATCTTCCTCGGCGCCATCGGCCATCCGGATGTCGCCCCCGGCATCCTCGAAAAGGGCATTCTGCTCAAGGCCCGATTCGAGCTGGACCAGTACATCAACCTGCGCCCGGTCAAGCTCTATCCCAACGTCGAGACGCCCCTCAAGGACAAGGGCCCCGACGAGATCGATTTCGTCGTCGTTCGTGAGAACACCGAGGGCATGTATACCGGCATGGGCGGCGTGCAGTACGCCGGCACCGAGCACGAGGTGTCCACCCAGATCCACTGCACAACCTGGCGCGGCACGGCCCGTGCGGTGCGCTACGCCTTCGAACTCACTCGCCGCCGCAATGAGCGCAAGCAGCTGCACCTGGTGGCCAAGACCAACGTGCTGACCAACGTGGGCGGCACTTGGTGGCGCGCGTTCAACGAGATTGGCGACGCCGACTACCCCGACGTCACTCGCGAGTACGCCCACGTGGACGCAGCCGCCATGTGGTTTGTCAAGAACCCCGAGTGGTTTGACGTCGTCGTCACCGAAAACCTCTTTGGGGACATCATCACTGACATCGGCGCCATCATCTCCGGCGGCCTCGGCATCGCCGCCGGCGGCAACATCAACCCCGAAGGCGTCTCCATGTTCGAGCCCATCGGCGGCTCGGCCCCCAAGTACACGGGCCAGGGCGTCATCAACCCGCTCGCTGCCATCAACGCCATGCACATGCTGCTTGACCACCTGGGCGAGTCCGCCGGCGCCGGGCGGGTCGAGGGCGCGATCGTCAGCGCGCTCCAAAGCGGCAAGATCAAGTCAATGAGCGCCGGCCGCATGGGCATGGGCACCGCCGCCGTCGGCGACCTGGTGGCCTCGCTGGTCTAGACGTCAGCCCTGCGGGGCGCTGTGTGACAGTGCCTCAGGGAGCCGTTGCCGGCCTAGCGACACGTGGCGCTCGCGGCGCCAGTCTTCCCACGCCGCCGCCGGCGGGGCACTAAGACCACGGTGGAACCTCAGACTGAGGCCAACCCGAGCTCCGCACGCTGGCCACTAACCACTTGCAACTGACGACTGAACACTGGCGACTGGCGACTGCCGGCCGTACCGCTGCGCCATTTGCTCCAGGGACACCACGGGCACGCCGCCCGCCTGGCCCACCATGCCGAACGCTTCCATCCGAGCGATGCAAACATCCGTCATCGCCTCGCGAGCCGGTCCCAGGTATTGCCGCGGGTCGAACTCGCCCCGTGCTTCGGTAAGGACCCTGCGCACGGCACCGGACATTGCCAGCCGGTTGTCGGTGTCCAAGTTGATCTTGCGCACGCCGTGCCGGATGCCTTCTTGAATCTCCTCCACCGGTACTCCCCACGTCTGACGCATCTGGCCGCCGTAGGCGTTGAACAGGTCTTGCAATTCCTGAGGGATTGAGGAACTGCCGTGCATGACGAGGTGCGTGTTGGGCAGACTCCGGTGGATCTCGCGGATGCAGTCCATCACCAGCACGCCCGCGTCCGGCTTGCGGCTGAACTTGTAGGCGCCGTGACTGGTCCCGATGGCCACGGCCAGCGCGTCCACCTGCGTGCGCGCCACGAAGTCCTCCGCCTGCTCGGGATTGGTGACGAGCTGCTCGCGGTCCATCACGCCGAGTGCTCCGTGCCCGTCTTCCTGCTCGCCCATGCCGGTCTCCAGGCTGCCCAGCACGCCCAGTTCGCCTTCCACGCTGACCCCCCGCGCGTGGGCTAGTTCCACAACCTCGCGGGTGACGGCCACGTTATAGGTGTAATCCGAGGGCGTCGCGCCGTCTTCCAGCAGCGAGCCGTCCATCATCACGCTGGTGTAGCCCTGGTCCATTGCGCTCAGGCATGTCGCCGGGCTGTTGCCGTGATCCTGGTGCAGCGCGATGGGGATGTGCGGATGGAGTTCGGCGGCCGCCAGCATCAGGTGGCGCAGATACGCCTCGTTCGAATACGCCCGCGCGCCCCGACTGGCCTGGATGATTACCGGCGCATCGGTCCGGCTGGCCGCCGTCATCACGGCTTGCACCTGCTCCATGTTGTTCACGTTGAAGGCCGCCACGCCGTAGTCGTTTTCCGCGGCGTGGTCCAACAACACGCGCAGGGGAATCAGCGGCACGCGAGTAACGCTCCTTGTCGCGAGAGTTGGCCCAATCGCATGCGGGCAACCCTCATGATACTCCGGCCGGAAAGGACGGTGCCGCCCCTGGGTTGCGCGGCGCACGTGGCGCGCCCAACATCGCCGCATGTCCCCGCCGATTCAGTTCCGTCACGTGGCCCTGGCCTGCGACGGCCGGCTGCTCGTGGATCGATGGGTGCTGGTGTCGAACGGCGTGGTCACCGCCGTAAGCGCCGCGCCAATTGCCGCTCCGGCCGGCGCGTTGATCGTTGATGGTCCCGGCGTCCTGGCTCAGGGGCTCGTTGACACGCACGTCCACGGACGCCGTGGTTTCGACGTCATGCGGCCCGGCGACATAGCGCCGCTGTCGCTCGAGCTGCTGGCGCACGGCGTGACCGGCTTCCTGCCCACGGTCGTCGCCGCTGCGCCCGACGACCTGCTGGCAGCCCTGGCGGCTGTCCGGGGCGACCCGCGCGGGGCGCGCGTCCTGGGCGTGCATGCCGAAGGGCCGTTTCTCTCGCCTGACCAGCCCGGCATGTTCCGGCCAGGCGCGTTTCGCGACTACGACCGCTCGCTCTGGCAAGACATGCGTGCCGCCGCCGCGTCGCCAATCCGGCTCATGACCGTCGCGGCCGAACGTTTGACGCCCGCGCAGATCGACGACCTGCATCGCGACGGCGTCGTGCTGAGCCTTGGGCACACCGACGCGTCACACCCCGAGGCGCTGGCGGCGTTCGGTGCCGGCGTGAAGCGTGTGACCCACGCCTACAACGGCATGCGTGGGTTCCACCATCGCGCGCCTGGCCTCGTGGGCGCGCTGCTCGACCGTGGCGACGTAGATGCTGAACTGATCCTGGATGGCCTGCACGTCAGCCGGGCGCCGGCGCGCATTTTGGCCGCCACCCGCACGACCGGACGCATCGTCCTCATTTCCGACGGCGTGCCTCCGGCCGGCTGTCCGCCGGGCGACTACGCCTGGGCCGGCCGCCGCTTGCGCGTGGATGCGGACTCGGTGCGCCTGGCCGACCGTCGGCTGGCCGGCAGCGCCGTCACGCTCGACGCCGCTGTGCGGCGCGCGGTGGATTGGCTGGACGTCGCCCCGGCCGTCGCGCTGCACATGGCCTCCGAAGCCCCGCGTGCCTCGATCGGCCTGGACCCCGGCGGCCTGCGCACCGGCGCGGTCGCCGATCTCGTCCTGCTCGATCCGAGCCTTCGCCCGCGTATGACCCTTGTTGGCGGCGTGATTCGCTGGCCGTCGAGCAACGGTCAATGTTGCGCCGATGCTCCATCTGGGGCAGATTGAGCAAACCGGCGAACCTGCCATCGCAATAAGGACCCACTCCCAATGACGTTGGGCCTCTGGGGGCGTATTCGGAGTTCCACGGTCAGCTGGCTCACCATCTCCACGTTTTTCTTCGCGCTGGATGTCGTGGACGGCTTTCCGTTTCCGTCCTGGTCGCTGATCCTGATCATCGTCTTTATGTTTTGGCCGCTGTACCTCGCCATCCGCTGGGTCGTCCGCGGCTTCTGACCGTCTGAGCTGATGGCAACAAACGACCCTGACGACGGGATTCCCCAGCTTCTGGGACCTGGCGGTGAGCCGCTCGGCCCCGCGCCGATGCCGGCAGCCGAACCCACTGCACCGCCGGCCGAAGCCGAAGCGCCGGCGCCGCCCGTCGGCCAACCGGCGCCCGACAGCCAACCGGCGCCCGACCCCGCGCAGGGCCCGCCGTATCGCATCTCGGCTCTGTTGGCCGTTGACCCCCGGGTCATGCCGGCCGCGCTGATTACCGTGCTCAACCACGATCCGTTCGAGGCGTACAAGCGCCGCCTGGATGCCGTACGCCCCCATTTCGACCAGAGCCGCGACGTGATGATCTCGGCGGCGGAAGCCCAGTTCATCCAGCAGGGCGCGCCGGACGGCGATCACCGGGGAGCGGCGACCCGGATGGTGGAGCAGAATTTCATGCGCACGCTGTGGGATGTCTGCTTCGAAACTGTCTCCGGCGCCCACGTGTCGCTGATCTTCTCCGCCGGACTTGCCGGCCCCGAGCGTCTGGCGGGGGCATTGCTCGCCTCCAACCAGCCGGTCCCAACCGTGTGGGTCGCTACCCGGGCCTTGAGCGTTGGCCAACGCTTCGGAGCGTGGGCGGTTCCTGTCACGCGCGATCAGGAGATGCCGGCCTCCGTGGCCCTGACGTCCGACAACTTCCAGCAACTCCGCCTCAGCTTCGCCAAGGTGCGCGTATAGCCTGAGGCCGGCCTCTGGCCGCGATCAGTGCCGCTGCCGTCAAATTCTCCGCGTCGTGCGCAGCCTGGAGTGGGTGTCCTTCGGCTGCCGGCTGTCATATGGAAGTCGGCGACCGCTTGACAGCAGCCACACCCTCCAGTAAAACCGACCGACCAGTCGGTTTGGTGAAGCTTGTGAGCCTGCGTCTCCCCCGCCGGTCGTCAACCGGCCGCAAAGACGCCACCCGCCACGCCTTGTTGGAAGCCGCCCTCAACGTCTTTGGCGAAAAGGGCTACCACGGCGCGGCTGTGGACGAGATCGTCGACCGCGCCGGGCGCTCCAAGGGCGCGGCCTACTTTCACTTTCCCAGCAAGGCCGCCATCTTTCGGGCGCTCGTGCGGGAACTGGCTAGCCAGCTTGCCAACTCCATTGAGCGCAAGATGGACCGGGCCGACGCGCCGGCCGAACGTCTGGACGCCGCGCTGCTGGGCCTGGTCGACGTCTTCGTCAAGCACCGCACGCTGGCACGCATCGTGCTGATTGAGGTGGCGGGCGCCGGTCGAACGTTCAGCGACGACTTGATATTCGTCCGCCGCCAGTTTGCTGAGCTGATCGAAGGCGAATTGAACCGGGCGGTCGAAAGTGGGGCAATCGCCCCCTGTGACACGAGCCTCATCGCCACCGCCTGGTTCGGAGCGTTGAACGAAGTTGCCGTGCACTGGTTGCACGATCCCTCGGCCGGGTCGCTGCACTCGTCGTATCCCAGCCTGCGCCAACTGCTCCTGCAGAGCGTGGGCTTCAATCCCGCGGAGGTGGATCGCGTGGCCCTGCATGCTTGAAGCCCCGGCTCGTCCCGCCATCCGCTTTCAGGACCCGGCCCTCGGCCCGATCTGGGAAAAGTCCCAGCGCGGCCAACGCCTGTCGGAGCAGGACGGGCTTACCTGCCTCGCCACCCGCGACGTCATTGGTCTGGGCCGTATCGCCGATGCGGCGGCCCGCCGCCTGTCCGGGAACCGCGTGTATTTCACGTTCAACGTGCATATCAATCCCACCAACATCTGCGTCCTGTCCTGCAAGTTCTGCGACTTCGCGGCCAAGGTCGGCGACGACCACGCCTACGAGTACTCGATCGACGAAATCATTGGGCAGATCCATCCCGAGCTTCACGAAGTGCACATGGTGGGCGGTCACCACCCCACGATTCCGTTCGAGTGGTACGAGGACCTGCTGCGCGCCATCAAGGCCGAGCGTCCGAACGTTCAGATCAAAGCCTTCACGGCTGCCGAGATCGACTACTTCCACAAGCGCTTCAAGCTGGCGGACCGGGAGGTCTTGGAGCGCCTGATCGACGCCGGACTGGATTCCATGCCCGGCGGCGGGGCCGAGGTCTTCTCGGAGCGCGTGCGCCGCGAACTCTTCCGCGGTAAGGCCGGCGCCGACCGCTGGATCGAGATTCACCATCTGGCCCATTCAATGGGCATTCGCTCCAACGCCACGCTGCTCTACGGCCATATCGAGACGCACCAGGAGCGCGTGCGGCACCTCATGCGGCTGCGCGAGGCTCAGGACGAGTCCGGCGGCTGGCTCTGCTTCATCCCGCTCGAATACCAGTTGGGCACCACCCTGCTGGTGGACCGTCAGGCGTCGCCCATCGACGACCTGCGCACGCTGGCCACCTCGCGCCTCATGCTCGACAACTTCCCGCACATCAAGGCCTACTGGGTCATGAGCGGCGAAGAGACGGCCTCCATAGGGCTTAACTTTGGCGCGGACGACCTTGACGGCACCATCGGCACCGAGCGCATCGCCCACGCCGCCCTCGCGGCAAGCCCGCTCGGCTTGGAGCGCGACCGCATGGTTCGCCTCATCCGCTCTGCCGACAAGATCCCGGTCGAACGCAACGCCACCTACGACGTTGTGAAGGTGTATGACGCCTAGGCTCGGCCGGATTCCGTATCTCAACACGGAGCCGTTCTTTGCCGACGACGAAGTCAGGGCCGAAGCCGTCGTCGAGGTCCCCCGTCGCATGATCGACCTCGCGCGCCTCGGCGCCGTGGACATTGCGCCGCTTCCCGTCGTGGCCGCCTTCGATCACCCCGATCTCTTCCGTTCCGTGGGCGCCCTCGGCATCGCCGCCGCAGGCGCCGCCCGAAGCGTCCTGCTGCGTTCGCGGGTTCCCATCGAGCGGCTGGCAGGCGCACGCATCGGGGTAATCGACGAGACCGCAACCTCCGTCCGGCTGCTGAGAGTCCTTCTGGAGTTGCGCTTCGACATAGGCCCCACCACCTTTACCGGGCTAGACCAACCCGCCGACGCAGTCCTCCTGATCGGCGACCGCGCCCTGCTTGAGCCCCGGGATCCGCAGACCCATCCCTACGAACTCGACCTTGCGGCCGAATGGCACACCTGGACTCGCCTCCCATTCGTCTTTGCTTCCTGGATGGCGCGCCGCGACGTCACGCCGGGATCGTGCGACTCGGCCCTGGACTACTTGAACGCCAACCTTGACCGCAACCTGGCCGACCCGTCCGACATCCACCGCCGCCGGCCCGACCTGGGCCTGTCGGCCGACGCCGTTGCGACCTACCTTCAGACGTTCCTCTACCGATTCGATGAATCCGCCTGGGCAGGCTTGGAACGTTTCCAAGAACTGGATGTCCGGCTCAACGCCGTGGAGCGCGTAGCGTGATGGACCACCTGATCCGCAAGATCGACGCCGGCGAGCGGCTCACTTCTGCCGATGCTCGCTACCTGCTGTCCGAGGCTCCGCTGCTTGAAGTCGGCGCTTTGGCCGACGAGGTCCGCCGCCGCCGTCATCCGGACGACGTCGTGACCTACGTGGTTGACACCAACCTCAACTACACCAACCTCTGCGACGCCTACTGCTCGTTCTGCGCCTTCTACCGGCCCCACACCAGCAAGGCCGACGACGCCTACACCCACACCGTCGATCAGATGATGACCCAGGTCGCCTCGGCCGCCGCCATGGGCTGCACCACCGTGCTAATGCAAGGCGGTCTCAATCCCGAGCTTCCGCTCGAGTACTACCTGGACATGGTGCGAACGACCCGCGAGCGTTTTCCAGGCATGACTCCGCACTACTGGTCGGCCCCCGAGATTTACGAAATGTCCAAGGTCTCCGGCCTCGGCTACCGCGAGGTCTGCCAGGCGCTCTGGGACGCCGGTCAGCGCACCTTGCCCGGCGGCGGCGCCGAGATTCTGACCAACGAGGATCGTCACCGAATCAGCCCGCTCAAGATGAACGCCGACGAGTGGATCGCCATCCTCCGGGCCGCCCAACAGGTGGGACTCCGTGGCACCGCCACCATGATGTACGGCCACGGCGAAACCGTGGACGGCCGCGTCGAGCATTTCCAGCGCGTTCGCGACCTGCAGGACGAAACCGGCGGCTTCTACGCCTTCGTGCCGTGGAGCTTCGCCCCCGGCGGTACCCCGCTCGGCCGCAAGCTCGGCCGCCTCCGCGCCCAGGCCAACGACTACCTCCGCATCCTCGCCGCCGCCCGCCTCTACTTTGACAACATCGAGCACATCGACGCTTCCTGGTTCAGCGAGGGCAAGAAGACCGGCCAGGTCGCCCTCCACTTCGGCGCTGACGACTTCGGCGGCACCCTCTTCGACGAAAACGTCATGCAGGAAGCCGGCCACTACGTCCGCACGTCCGTCGAGGAAATGCAAACCATGATTCGCGAAGCCGGCTTCATCCCGGCCCAGCGCGACACCCACTACCAGGTGCTCCAAGTCTTCGACGCCCAACCCCTCCCCGCCTGACCCTTGCGCCGCCTCACCATCGGCCACAGCCCCGACGCCGACGACGCCTTCATGTTCTACGCGCTCACCGCCGGCCTCATCCCGCTAGACGGTCCTGAGCCGGCCGAGATCACGGCCATCCACGACGACATCCAGTCCCTCAACGAGCGCGCCCAGGCTGCCGAGCTCGACATTTCCCAAATCTCCGCCGCCGCCTACCCCGACGTTGCCCACAGCTACCGCATCACCGCCTGCGGCTCCTCCATGGGCGAGGGCTACGGCCCTGTGGTCGTGGCGCCCCGTGCCATGACCGTGGACGAACTGGCCGGCTGCCGAATCGCCGTGCCCGGCCCCCACACCACCGCCTTCGCTCTCACCCGCATCTACCTGCCGCCGTTCGAGCCGGTCCAGGTCCCGTTCGATCAGGCGTTCGACGCCGTGCGCGACGGCCGCGCCCAGGCCGCCGTCGTCATACACGAAGGCCAGATCACCTACGCCGCGGCAGGCTTCTCAAGGGTCCTGGACCTTGGCGCGGCCTGGTTCGAAGACACCGGCTTGCCCCTGCCCCTCGGCATCAACATCGTCCGTCGCGACCTCGGCGACGACTGGTGCCACGCCATCGCCGCCGCCCTCGCCGCCTCCATCGACTACGCCCGAGCCAACCCCACCCTCGCCCTCCAACACGCCCGCGCCATCGGCGGCGACCTCGACGAAGACGTCACCGCCCGCTTCACCGACATGTACGTCACCGACCTCACCCGCAACATGGGCGACCGCGGCCGCGCCGCCCTCGCCACGCTCTTTGAACGCTCAGCCGACCGCGAAGCCCGGCCCGTACCGCTCGACATCGTCCCTGCGCCCTGATCGCACCGAGCAATCCGGCCAACCACCCCCACCAAACCGATATCCTGAACCCGCCGCCCAGATGGGCGGTTATTTGTGGAGGGCAAAAAAGCTCATGAGACCGCTCGACTTCGGGATCCCAGCCGGCAGCCTGCAAGAAGCGACGATCGAACTCTTTCGGCGCGCCGGCTGGCATATCGTCATCGCCTCCCGGAGCTACTTCCCCGAAGTCGACGACGACGACCTGCACCTCACCCTCATGCGCGCCCAGGAGATGTCACGCTACGTCGAGCACGGCACCTTCGACGCCGGAATCACCGGCAAGGACTGGACCCTCGAAAACGAGTCTGACGTCGAGGTCATCCAGGTGCTCCCCTACTCCCGCCGCAGCAACCGTCCCACCCGAGCGGTCCTGGCCGTGCGGAGTGACTCCCCGATCAAGACCGTCTACGACCTCGAAGGCGCCACCATCGCCGCCGAGATGGTGAGCTTCACCCGCCGCTACCTGGCCGAACGCGGCATCAACGCCACCGTCGAGTTCTCTTGGGGCGCGACTGAAGCCAAGGTCGCGGGCGGCCTCGCCGACGCCATCGTCGACACCACCGAAACCGGGTCCACCTTGCGAGCGCACGGCCTGCGCGAAATCGAAACCATGCTTACCTCGTGCCCCCAGGTCATTGCCAACAAGGCCGCCTACGCCGACCCGGTCAAGAAAGCCAAGATTGACCAGGTCGCCACCATGCTCAAGGCCGCCCTGGACGCTCAGTCCCGAGTAGCACTGAAGATGAACGTGCCAAAGGACCTTCTGGAGAAGGTGATTGGGCTCGTTCCCAGCGTCACCGCGCCCACCGTGGCCGATCTATACGGTCAGCCCTGGGCTAGCGTCGAGATCGTCGTTGAGGAGCAGCAGGTCCGCGAGTTGATGCCCCGTTTGGTCAAGGCCGGCGCCGAAGGCATCATCGAGTTCCCCCTCAACAAGTTCCTCTGATGCCCAACAACCGCCTGCGCTTCGGAATCATCGGCACCGGAGGCCGCGGTATTGGTTCCTACGGCTGCGGCCTGCGCCAGTCCTTCGCTGACCAGGCCGACATTGTGGCGCTTAGCGATGTGGACCCTGTTCGCCTCCAGTTCGGGGCGACCCACCTCGAGGTCGAACGCACCGACACCGACCCGTCGGTCGTTCTGAACAACCCGGAGGTGGACGCAGTCGTCATCACCACGACCGACGCCACCCACGCCGACCTCGCCTGCGCCGCGCTGGAGGCCGGGAAACACGTCATTTGCGAGAAGCCCATTGCAACCACCGTCGCCGACTGCAACCGCATCCGCGACGCGGCCCGCGGCAGTGCCGGCGGGTTTATGACCGGATTCGTGCTGCGCTACGTCCCGTTCTTCGAACGCATGCACCACGCCATCGTCAGCGGCGAAATCGGCGACCCGCGCCTCGTCACTATGACCGACAACCGCGATGGCGCCGGCTACTTCCGCCGCTGGCACCGTCTTCGTGCCAACTCAGGCGGCCTGTTGGTGCACAAGAGTTGCCACGCGCTGGACATTGCTGGCTGGATGCTGGGGGCGCGTCCCGTCAGCGTCAGCGCCGCTGGTGGCGTCGCCGTCTTCACGCCCAAGGACTGGGCCGGCGAGCGCTGCCTCACCTGCGACGCGACAGACACTTGTCCCGAGTACTTCGACATCACCCAGGATTGGCATCGGCAGCTCTACTACGAAGCCGAGGCGACCAGCGGCTACATCTTTGACACCTGCGTGTTCAACTCCGAGAAGGACACCGTCGATCACGCCAGCGCCAGCATCGAGTACGAAGGTGGCAGGCGCGTGTCCTACAGCCTCTGCCTCTTCGCCTCCTACACAGCGCGCGAAATCGGCGTCTGGGGCGAGGCGGGCAAGGTCGAAGGTCGCGAAGGCGTCGGCGCCTACCGGCTCAGCGGCCGGCGCGACGAGCGCGACGAGAACCGCTCCGTTGAGATGGCCGAAGGTGGGCACGGCGGCGGCGACATTCGCCTGCTGGCCGACGCGCTCTCGGTCTTTCGCGGCGAACGTGATCCCGTGGCGGGATTGGATGCCGCCTACTGGGCCGCCGTACTGGGCATTGCGGCCGAGGAGTCCGTGGCCAGAGGCGGCCAACGTCTGACCCTCGCCGAGCTGGGAGCAACCCCATGAGCGGACGCGCCGCCATCGTTCGCGAGGCCAACCTCGTCGAGATCGAAGAGATCCCCGTCCCCGGCCCGCTCGGCCCGCACGACGTCCTCGTCGAGACCGAGTTCACATTCATCAGCGCCGGCACCGAGCTGGCCAACTTCACCGGCCTCGACCCCGGAGTCCATGTACTGGGCAGTTGGAACCACTTCCCCGCTCGGCCCGGCTACGCCAACTGCGGCCGCGTGGCCGCGCTCGGATCCGCCGTCGACACCCTGGCCGTCGGCGACCGGGTCTTCAGCCAGCACAAGCACGTCTCCCACCACGTTCTCCCCGTCAACGATCCAGACCAAATCGCAGTACCGGTACCGGACGCCCTGCCCAGCGACCTGGCCGCGGCCGTTCGCATGGGCATGGTGGCCCTCACCGCCCCGCAGGTGGCCGACATTCACGTCAACGACTGGGTCGTCGTCTTCGGGCTTGGCTTGGTGGGCAATCTGGCCGCGCAGCTATTTGCGCTCGACGGCGCACGCGTCATCGGCGTCGATCCCGTGCCGGCACGCCGCGAACTTGCTCAGCGCGTTGGCATCCAGCGCGTGATCGGCGAGGACATGTCTGAGATCGTCTCGCAGGTGCGCGACATCACCGGCGGCGGCGCTCAAACCGTGGTCGAAGCCGTGGGCCATGCCGGCGTGGCTGAAACCGCCATCAAGGCCGCCGCGCCCTACGGCGAACTCATCCTGCTCGGCTCGCCCCGCGCGCCCGTCACGGCCGACCTGAACGAGTTCCTGCAGCCAGTGCACTCTAAATGGGTCACCATCAAGGGCGCGCTGGAACACCGCGTGCCGATCAATCCGGCCAGCAGGGGACATCCCCTATCCATCGCTGGCAATGCCCGAACCGTGCTCGACCTGGTCTCGTCCGGGCGGCTGCACCTGGCCCAACTCATCTCCCACCGCCTGCCCGCCAGCGAAATCGCCGCCGCCTACGACGGTCTGCTCAACCAGCCCGAACACTTCTGGGGCGTCGCCCTCGACTGGCGCACCAGCTAAGCGCGAATCGACCGCTACGGCTCGCGACAGGGCGCCCGTGCCAGGCGCGCTCGGTGCTTTAGGCGCCCAGCCGACGCCGCAGCCGATCCACCGCCTCGGGATTCGTGCACGGCGCGTAATGTCCCGGCAGCACCGTCCGCAGCCCCGCGCTGGCCAGCCGCTTCGTTGACGCTTCCTGGGCCGCGAGGTCGATTGCCAGGTGCCGTACATTCGGGATCAGGCGGCCGCGGCTGAACACCAGCGCGTCACCCACAAGCCCCACGTCGTCGCGGATCAGGCTCATGCTGCCCGGCGTGTGACCCGGCGTGTGCATCACGTGCCAGTCCCCCACCGTGTCCCCTTCCTCCAGGGTCACTCCGATCGCAGGCGCCTCCCACCGCAGAACCCGAGGCACCGGCTGGTGGTACAGCAGGCGGCGTAGACCCGGACTGGCCGCGGGATTCGCCAGCAGAGCCACGTCCGCCGCGTGAATCGCCACCGGCGCGTTCAACTCTCGTGCTAGTTGGGCCGCGCTGCCCGAGTGGTCGTAGTCGTAATGCGTCAGCACGATCCGGTCGATGGAATCCGGGCTAACCCCGGTTGCCCGCACGGCCTTGAGGATCGTCCCGGCCAGTCGGCTCACGCCGGAATCGATCAGCAGCGTCTCCGTACCCACCGCCAGGTACGCCAGCGCGCCCCACCAGCGACCAAGGGCAAATACATCCTCGGCGACCTCACGCGGATAGCCACGCGACACGGTCAATTAATCCGATCCAGCGAACCGGTTTTACAGTACGCCCAACCGCAAACGAGGTTTCGCGCCAAAAGCGACGCTTGTCCGCCCTCTACTTCTCGCAGTCTTGGGCCGTCGTACCTTCCCAGTAGTGGTCGCCCGGCAGCAAGTTGGCGTCGCCGACGCTGCCTTCCTTGTACCCCGTGCAGTAGAAGTCGCCTGGATTCAGCTTGAACTCGCCGCTACTTCTTCGGCTTATCGTCGCCGCACGCCGACAGCGTAAAGACGAGCGCCAGCAACAGCCCGACACCCGCGACTTTCCCCGCGCGACCAGCGCGGCGAATCGACCTCGAAAACATCCGGCGCCTCCCCGAGCGGAAACGTCCGAGGGCAGCCGCTCATGCACGGCACCCACTGTATCTCGCTCATGATGCGGCCAACCGAGACCACGGTCAAACGCCGCCGCTTCGGACCCAAGCGGACCCATGGCAAGTGGTGAAGGTGCGGGGCCGCTGCCCATGCGCTGGCCGCGGTGTCGAACAGCCCGTCGCCAGCGCTTCGCGCCTGCCTGATCTGACAGTGCCCGCGGGTCGCGGGTTAAGATGGCCTGCCCCAGGAACCCGAACGACGGGACGTTTCGTGCTCACCGCAGTTGTCCGAGAGTCTTCTCCGTGGCGACGCCGGGTCTGTGTGCTGCTCGGCATCGTTCTCGCCGCCGCGCTAGCCGCCTGCGGCGCGTCCGCCCCGGAGGTCCAGGTCACGCCCCCTGGACCTGTCGACGCCGGACCTGGCGAAACCGTCAAAGGTGAGGGCGTGAGCATCACGCTCTTCGAGGTCGGAGCTACGCGTTCGTTCGATCGTCGCGAACTCGCCGACGACGGCAAGGTCTTCATCGCGGCCAGGCTCTCGATCAGCAACTCCGGGACCGGCGTGCCTGCCCAGGGACCCGACGACTTGGTGCTTGAACTGCCCGACGGCAGCGTCGGCAAACCGTGGCTCGTCACCCCCGGCAGCCGCCTCCGTGACACCGGCCCCCCACCCGGCCAGGACCTGGCCGGGTGGCGCAGCTGGGAAGTGCCCGAGGGCACGCGCGCCGCAACCCTGAGCTACCGGCCAACGCCGAACGTCGAGATTCGCTTCGGATTCTCCCTCTCGGATGAAGTCCGCGACCGCTGGAACGTCTACGGCGACCTTCGACACGTCGGACGCTGATTCGCGTTTTCGGCGCGATAGCCCTCCACCGTGCACTTGTACCCGAAAACGTCCAGGGCCTGGCGTCGACCGGGGTCTGGGAGCCGATCCGACTCGCGCGACTCATACGATAAGCTGACGTTGAATCTGAGACGGCGGGCGTTCTCACTCCCGAGGTTGCATCGCCTGACCCGATTCCTGATCTGTCGCCGCGCCGTGCTCGGCATAGTGCTTGGCTTCCTGCTTGCCGCGGTGTTGGCCGCCTGCGGCGAATCGGGAGACGACGCGCCGGTCGCTGTCGACCCGCCTGGACCCGTTGACGCGCACGTTGGCGGGACCGTCGACCGTGGTGGCGCCAACATCACGCTCACCGAGGTCGGCGCGACCCGCTCCTTCGGCAACTTCGACAACGCCGAGCCGGGCTTCATGTTCGTCTCGGCGTACTTCGTGGTCACCAACAGCGGCAGCGGAGCAATCGAGTTGGGCCCCGAGGTCATGACGCTTGAAATCGCTGGCGGCGGACATGGCATCGCGCGGCAGGCCGCCCCGGCGGCGAGGCTGGCCAATGCTGGACCTGTGCCCGGCGCCGAGGAACGCGGCTGGCGCAGCTGGGAAGTTCCCGAAGGCACCCGCGCCGTCACCGTGAGCTACAAGCCGACGGCTGACACCGAAATCCGCTTCGGCATCATCGTGCCGACGGAAATCCGTGAGCGATGGCGCGTCTGATCCTCAGGTGATCGTGACGCGTTCGCGGTGACGCTTCAGCTCTGGAACTTTCTGCTCGTCGTCCATGAGTTCAGTGGCATGGCCGCCCTTGGCGCGTTTACTGTTGCCTTGGTCGTCGTAGTCCAGGGACGTCGCATGGCCCTTGCCGGCGGCTGGACCGACGGCCTCCCGACCGAGCCGGTGCTGCGCGCGCTCAACCGCTGGGTAACCGCCCCGTCGCTCGCACTGCTTCTGGCCAGCGGACTTGGACTGGCGCTCACCAACTCCTACCGGATGAGCCCGACGTTCCTCGTCACCAGCACCGTCGCCATGGGCCTGGCAGCCGCAATCTGGCTAGGCGTCATGTTGCCGGCCGAGGCCCACTTCCGCGCCGGTCGTCAATGGACCGCCGGCTGGCGGCGCTGGATGGCCGGCTGGACCGTTCTCGCGGTGCTGGTCCTCTTCGCCTTCGCCATGATGATCATTCGCCCGGTCTGGTGGCCCGGCGTCACCGCCTGGACCGCCGGCTGACCGCAGTCGCCCACAACGCCCTCGCCCCGTTGGATCAGGAAGGGCCGCGGATCCCCTCGTCTAGCAGGGGCCGCCACCAGAGCCGCCGCAGCGTTCAGGCGCGATGATCGAGTCATAGTCCTGGCGCTTCGGTTCGTCATCGCCGCCGCAGGCGCCCAGCGCCATCCCCACGGCCAACAGGAGCGCAATCGCGAGCAGCTTCGCGTGCTGAAGTGGACGCCAACCTGATCCAGCCCGTGGGCGCATGTGTCTAGCCTCTGCGCGAGCCGGGCGACTTCGCAACCCTAGCGCGTCCCGATTCCGCGCCGCACCCGGGCTACCCCGCGTAGCCCATCCCCGTGTCGCGCAGCGTCGTGGCCGTGCCCTCGCCCATGCCGCCGCCGATCACCTCGCCGAAATACACCACGTGGTCGCCAGGCTGGTGCGTCGAAACGACCCGGCACTCGAACCACGCCGCGGCCGCGTCCAGCACCGGTGTTCCCGTGCTGTGCATGGTCACCGGCTCGCCCTCCAGGCGCCCCTCGCCGCTGGTCGACTTGGCCGTGAACTTCAGCGACAGGTCCTTCGAGCCTTCAGGCAGGACCGAGATGCTGAACACGCCCGTCTCATCAATGTTCTTGCGGGTGTGCGCCGTGTCCTGGATCGCCACCGCGAAGATCCGCGGATCGAACGAAACCTGCGACATCCAGTTCGCCGTCATCCCGTTCGGCTCGCCGTCGGCTGAGATCGTGCCGACCACGGACAGACCGTAGACCACGTCACACAATGCGTCGGAAGCGGGGTCGCTCTCAGCCATGGCTAGTCCTCACCAGTCCCGCCGGTGCCGGACCGACGGTACGTCTCCACCTGAGTCTCACACACCCGCCCTCAGCGGTGCCGTGCGCCCTCAGGCCGTCGAAGTGTGCCTACCCCCGCTCCAACGGAAACTCGATCTTGGCCTGCCCCGCCGCGTGCGACCGGCGCATCGCCTCGATCACCTCGACCGACATCAACCCCGCACGCACGTTCGCAAACGTCTCTGGCCCGCCCTCGTGCCGCTGAATCAAGTTGTCGATGCTCGACAACATGGCCGAGCGGTACACCTTCTGCGTGGGCAACTGCCGCTCCAGCCACTCCTTCTGACCGCTCGGCGTCGTGGCCGCGTACTCCACCGTCGAGTGCACCCCGCCAATCCGTACCCGCCCCTGCTCGCAGAACACCTGCCATTCGGTGAACTTCGGCATGGCCTTTGACTGGTTGATGAACGCCAGCACGCCGTTGTCGTACTGCACCAGCGCGCTGGGCGCGGGTTCGGCCCCGTCAGGCCCCGCTTCATGCACGCCGCCCACCACCCAGCTCGGCGCCCCGCCCGCGTACATGTTCACCGTGTCCACCGTGTGCGAGCCGTTGCGGTACTCCAGCGCCCGCGGTCCGCCCCACGTCCCCACCACCCGCACCACCCGTCCGATCCGCCCGGACTGAATGAAGTCGTACGCCTGGCGATAAAACGGATCCCAGCGTCGCGTGTGATCCACGCTGAACGCCGTGCCCGCATCTTCCACCGCTCCCACCAACGCATCGGCATCCGCCAGCGATGTCGTCATGGGCTTCTCACAAAAGACCATCGGCACGCCCGCCTCAATGGCATTGATCCCCAGTTCGGCGTGCGTGTGGTCGGAAGTCGCAATGCTCAGGATGTCGATGTCCTCGCCCGCCAGCATCGTGTCCAGGTCGTCATACAGCGCCGGCCCTTCGCCCCACGTCTCGCGAAACGTGTCCAGCAACGCCCCGTCCAGGTCGCACGCCGCTACCAGATCGACGCGCTCATGCGCGCTGTGAGCCGAGGCGTGCGAGTGTGGCGCCGCCCGGCGGTTGCCGCTGAACGTCTCCTTCGCCGCCCCGGCGCCAATCCCGCGCAACCCAACCACGGCCGACCGATACCTATCCTTGCGCTCCATGTCCTACCGTCCTCGCACACTGCTCGCCGCCACGCGCTAACCTTAGGCTATAGGTCGAGACAGCGGTTCGGCATCCCCTTTCGGGCCCACCCTCGCTCGTCTCGCCAAGCTTGGTGAACTCCATTCGGAAGGCGAAGATGCTGAGACGGGTACGCGGCCACCTCAGGTTGCTTGCAGTTGCGGCCATCGCGAGTGCCTTGGCCGTCTCGCTGGCAGCCTGCGGCGAGGACCCCGAACCAGCCCCATCTCCACCAGCCGTCGCCGCCACCGCTGCTGCGCCGGCCGCTGCACCCTCGCCCGCCGCTCCGCCGGCCGCCCCGCCACAGACCGCCGCTCCTGCCGCCACCGTCGTGGCCGCCGCTCCCGCCCAACCCCCGCCTCCCGCAACGCAGCCCCCGGCCGCGCCACCGCCGGCTGCCACGCAGCCGCCCGCTGCCACTCAGGCGCCGGCTGCCACTCAGGCGCCCGCGGCCACGCAAGCTCCGGCTACCCAGGCGCCCGCCACCCAGCCGCCCGCCACCCAGGCCCCGGCCACCGCCGCTCCGCCGCCCCCTCCAACGCCCGCGCCCACCACCGCGGCGCCCCAACCAGCCGCCGCGCCCGCAACCGCGGCCCCGCAGCCAACCGCCGCACCCACGCCCGTGGCAACCGAAGCCCCGCCCGCCGCCACCCAGGCGCCCGCACCCCAGGTCGCCGCCGGCCCCATGGCCCCGCTCTTCACCCTCCCCAGCGCCGTGGGCGGCGAGGTCAGCCTGGCCGGCTTCCAGGGCAACAAGAACGTCGTCCTCGTCTTCTACCGCGCCTTCTGGTGAGGGACCTGTCGCACGCAACTCGTGGAGTTGCAAAACAACTACCAGCAGATCGCCGCGCAGAACGCCGAAGTCGTAGCCGTCAGCACCGACAACCTGGAAGGCGCCAAGTGGGCCATCGAGAGCCTCGGCGTCCCCTTCACCGTCCTCTATGACCTGTCGACCGAAGTTCCCAAGGCCTACGAAGTCTGGAACCTCTACGGCGACAACTTGGCCACCGGATCCGCCTTCGTGATCGACACCAACGGTCTGGTCCGCTGGAAGCAGGTCTACTCCGGCATCCACGACCTCGTAACCGCCGGCAACATCGTCAAGGCGCTCAAGGCCCTCTAGCCCACCGCGCCGTACAATTCACTTCCAGGCGCCGGCTCGGTCCGGCGTGCGGGTTGCCACGGAGGCAGTCATGAGCGATCAGATGCGCGCCGGCGTTGTGGGGCTATCGGGAATCGGCGAGCGGCCGGCCGCGCTTGGTGCGGCCGCCGGATGGGGCACCGCCATGCCCCACTCCCACGTCTCGGCCTACCACCATGTGGCCGACACCGAGGTTGTGTCCGTCTGCGACATCAGCGAAGAGGCCATCGCCAACTTCAATGCCGACTGGAACGAAACTCTCCCCGAAGTCAACACCTACACCAGCCACGTCGAGATGCTCGAAAAGGAAAACCTTGACATCATCAGCGTCGTCACCGGCGACAACGTCCACGCCCAGATCTGCATCGACGGCGCCGAGGCCGGCGTCAAGGGCATCCTCTGCGAGAAGCCCATCGCCTCCTCCCTGTCCGATGCCGACCGCATCATCGCGGCCGTCGACAAAGCCGGCATCCCCTTCCTCGTCGACCACTCCCGCCGCTGGATGTTCCCCTGGGTCCAGGCCGCCCAGCTCATTGAAGACGGCGCCATCGGCGACGTCCTGCGCGTCGTCGCCAACGAGGGCGGCCCCCGCGCCATGCTCTTCCGCAACGGCACCCACATGTGCGACACCATCAACTGGTTCGCCCAGGGCAACCCCACCGCCGTCTACGCGGTGAATGAGATCGGCTTCGAGGACTACGGGCCCCGCTACGCCAGCGACGGCGGCCACGACCCCGACACCGATCCCGCCGTCAGCATCCTCATCGAGTACGACAACGACGTCCGAGCCTTCTGGAACATGTGCAAGCCCATGCCCGGCGTCTTCGACGTCGACGTCTTCGGCTCCAAGGGCATCCTGCGCGTCACCCAGGAGCGCGCCACCATCACCACCGAGGGCGACGCTCGCCAGCTCGTCACCGCCGACATCCCCCACACCCAGTACACCCAGGGCCACATCGCCGGCGCCGTCGTCGAGCTCCTCGACCTCATCCGCAACGGCGGAACCCCCACCTGCGGAACCACCGAAGCCCGTCAGGTCATGGAAGTCCTGCTCGGCGCTCTCCATTCCTCCGCCGGCGGCAACGTCCGCGTCGCCATGCCCATCGTCGACATGTAAGCCAAATGACATCTAGTAGCCTTCCGACGCCCCGGAAGGCGCCCTGCGCTCCCCCGGCCAGGGCATCTTGGGAGGGACGCCACCCCACCGCCGTGGCGTCCCTCCTTCTTGTTATCGCCGCATTGCTCGCCCTCACCGCCTGCGGCGAAACCCCCACATCCCAATCCGCCCACGAACCAGCACCCCAGGCCGTCGCTAGTGGTCCAGTAGAACAGTCGGAGACAGCCAGGCAAGGCGAAACCCTCTTCAACGCCAACTGCGCCCAATGCCACGGCCCCGCCGCCGCTGGCACCGACCAGGGCCCCACCCTCATCGACCGCGTCTACCACCCCGGCCACCACGCCGACCCCGCCTTCCACCTCGCCGTCCTCCGCGGCGTCCGCCAGCACCACTGGACCTTCGGCAACATGCTCCCCGTCCCCGGCCTCTCTGAAACCCAAGTCGACCAAATCATCTGCTACATCCGCCACCTCCAACTCACCGCCGGAATCTTCAAACCCACCGAATACCAACCCACCTGCTAACCCCCCGTTGTCATTCCGAGGTACCCCGAGGAATCTCGACTTCCGAGCAACCCACCCCCACTACACTCCCAGTCGTAGTCAACCCGTCCAAAGCCGGCTGCAGCACCGCCCCCTATCATTCCGAAGTCCCCCGAGGAATCCCGACTTCCGCTCCTGCCCTCTCCCAAACCGTCCGCTCCCTTACCATTCCCAGCACACACCGCAAACCGTCCCCCGATGTCCTCACGCCAGCCCAGGCACTACTACGTCTACATCATGACCAGCGCATCCAGAAACCTCTACGTCGGCGTAACCAACGACCTCATGCGCCGCGTATACCAACACAAGACCAAACAGATTCCAGGCTTCACCAAGAAATACAACATCACCCAGCTAGCCTATTTCGAAGACACCGACGACATCTCCGCGGCCATTGCCCGCGAGAAGCAAATCAAAGGCTGGCGACGGTTCAAGAAAGTCAGCCTCATTCATTCCGCCAACCCAACCTGGAAGGACCTGTCATCAGAGTGGTTCGATCACCCCGACGAGGAATCCTGACTCCCCCAGTGTCACTCCGAGGTCCCCGCTGTCATTCCGAGGTCCGCCGAGGAATCTCGCCTACCGCTCGTGCCCCATCGCCAACTCCGATCCGACACCGGAGCACCGCCCCCTGTCATTCCGAGGTCCCCCGAGGAATCTCGCCTTCCGGTCGTGCGCCATCGCCAACTCCGATCCGACACCAGACCACCCGCGCCCCGGTTGTCATTCCGAGGTCCCCCGAGGAATCTCGACTTCCGAGCAACCCACCCCCGATGCACTCCCAGCCGTGGTCAGCCCGTCCAAAGCCAGCCACAGCACCCTCCCCGCTGTCATCCCGAGGTCCCCCGAGGAATCCCGCCTTCCGCTCGTGCCCCATCGCCAACTCCGATCACACACCAGACCACCCGCGCCCCGGTTGTCATTCCGAGGTCCCCCGAGGAATCTCGCCTTCCGAGCAACCCACCCCCGATGCGCCCCTAGTCGCGGTCAACCCGGCCAAGGCCAGCTCTAGCACCGCCCCCGTCTGTCATCCCGAGGTCCCCCGAGGAATCCCGCCTTCCGGTCGTGCGCCATCGCCAACTCCGATCCGACACCAGACCACCCGCGCCCCGGTTGTCATTCCGAGGTCCCCCGAGGAATCTCGACTTCCGAGCAACCCACCCCCGATGCACTCCCAGCCGTGGTCAGCCCGTCCAAAGCCAGCCACAGCACCCTCCCCGCTGTCATCCCGAGGTCCCCCGAGGAATCTCGACTTCCGAGCAACCCACCCCCGATGCACTCCCAGCCGTGGTCAGCCCGTCCAAAGCCAGCCACAGCACCCTCCCCGTCTGTCATTCCGAGGTCCCCCGAGGAATCTCGCCTTCCGAGCAACCCACCCCCGATGCGCCCCTAGTCGCGGTCAACCCGGCCAAGGCCAGCTCTAGCACCGCCCCCGTCTGTCATCCCGAGGTCCCCCGAGGGATCTCGACTTCCTGTCGTGCGCCATCGTCAACTCCGATCACACACCGGACCACCGCGCCCACCCCCCTTGTCATTCCGAGGTCCCCCGAGGAATCTCGACTTCCGAGCAACCCACCCCCGACGCACCACCCGTCATGTTCATCCCGCCCAAACCCAGCCGAAGCATCCGCCTCACTCCTCACCCCCAAATGCAACAATCCCCCAACCCCCACACCACTACCCCCATGCCCCGACCCAACATCCTCCTCTTCATGACCGACAGCATGGACGGCCGCGTCATGCGCCACCTCGGCCACCCTGCCGCCCACACGCCCAACATGGACCGCTTGGCCGCCCGCGGCACCTCATTCGCCAACGCCTACTGCAACTCCCCCCAGTGCGCCCCGTCGCGAGCCAGCTACTGGAGCGGCCAATACGTCCACCGCGTCCACGCCTGGAACAACCCCGCCGGCCTGCCGCTCGACGCCCCCACCTTCGGCACCCACTTGGAAGACGCCGGCTACGGCCTCCACGTCTTCGGCAAGACCGACTACCGCGTCGGCGGCCACTCCCTCAAAGCCCGCCTCACCGCCTGGATGCGCTCCGCCAACATCAAACGCCCCCACAACCCCCGCCCTCAAGCCATCGTCGTCGAACCCGACACCCCACGAGCCCACGAAGGTGACTGGAACCAAATCGACAACGCCTGCCAATTCCTCACCAACTACTCAGAAGAAGACCCGCCCTACTTCTGCTACCCCAGCACCAACGTCCCCCATCCCCCCTTCCGCGCCACCCAACACTGGCTTGACACAATCGACCCCGCCTCTGTCACCCTCCCGCCCTACGAACCCGACCTCCACCCCGTCATGGACTACATGAGCGTCACCAAAAACACCCACGGCCACTTCACCGACCAGGAAATCCTCGCCATCCGCCGCCACTACTTCGCCATGGTCGCCGAAACCGACGCCATGCTCGGCCAGGTCCTCGACACCCTTGAGGCCACCGGCCAGCTCGACAACACCTACATCATCTTCGCCAGCGACCACGGCGAAATGAACATGGAACACCGCCAAACCCTCAAAAACGCCATGTACGAAGCCTCCGCCCGCGTCCCCCTCATCGTCGCCGGCCCCGGCCTCCAGCAAGGCGTCATTTCTGACCAACTCGTCTCCCTCATCGACCTCTTCCCCACCCTCATGGACATGTCCGGCCTGGATCACCCTGAGGGCCTCGACGGCGTCTCCCTCCTCCCCCTCTGCCGCGGCGATGCCACCGGCCGCCCCAACTACGTCTTCAGCGAATACCACAGCAACTTCTCAAACACCGGCATCGCCATGTGGCGCCAGGGCCCCTGGAAATACCTCCGCTACGCCGGCCACCCACCCCAACTCTTCAACCTGGAAAACGACCCTGAGGAAATAAACGACCTCGCCCAATCCCACCCCCACATCGTCCAACGCCTTGATTCCCGCCTCGAAACCCTCGTCGACTTCAACCAAGCCGACACCCAGGCCAAACGCAACGACCGCCACAACTTCCAAACCTGGCGCCAAAACCTCACCCCCGCCGAATACCACGAGGCCATGACGTCAGCCCACCAGGGCATCTGGAACCCCACCGACGACCAACGCCTCGAGTCCTGGCTCGCCGAGACCTAGCCCGCCCACAACGTCATCCCCGCGCAGGCGGGGACCCAGCAGCACCCAACGACCCTAGCGCTACCTGCCACCCCGTTCTCGCTGAATCCCAGGATCCCTGCCGCTCCGACTCGCCCCGTCCGTGGTCTAGCCGCCCGCGTCCGATCTTGCGTAGGAGCGGAGTCTCAGACCCGCCCGTCTTCCGAGCAACCACCAAGCTGCGACCCCAGCCGTTCGTGGTGAGCCGCCCCGTAGTCTCCGAAGGGCCGTGTCAAACCACACACCCCCAGCACCCAACCCTCCCAGCCAATCCGTGCCCCCACCGCACCCAGTGATACCCTCGCCGCATGACACCGGAACTGGTTGACTCGCTCAATCTGGCGGTGACCATTCTGGGCGGGCTGACCGGCTTTGGCGGCATTGTTTGGATCATCCGGCGGATGCAAGCCGAGATTCGCGACTTGCGCACAGAATTTCGCGACTTGCGCACAGACTTTCGCGATATACGCGCCGACTTTCGGCAGTTTCGCGATGAAAACGCGCGGCAGCACGAGTACCTGACGGACAGGATCGATCGACTGATCGACAGTCGCGCTGACTGAACCCAACGCAGCGCCTCGGACCAAGAACCAACGCAGCGCACTCACCCACCCGTCTTGAGTTCGTGCGTCCACTCCGGCGTAGGATTCGGTCTCAGACCGGCCTTTTCCGCTCGCAACCCACCCAGAGCTCACCCCCGTTCGTGGTGAGCCGGTTCGGAGTCCCTCGGAGAACCGTGTCGAACCACAGAGCCAGTAGCACCCAACCCTCCGAGCCAATCGCCGCCCCACCCCGTTCGTGGTGAGCCGGGCCACCGTCCCCGGAGAGCCTGCCCTGAGCCGGTCGAAGGGAACCACAAAGCCCCCACCACCCAACCCACCCCGCCAGACCCGTCTCCCGTTGGGCGGGTCCCCGACCCTCTACGTCTTGGGCGCTGAGCACTTTCTGGCGAGCGACTCGATCGACTCCCTTGAGCTTCCGGCGATCGTAGTGCTCTGACCTAGGGTTGTCTCGTTGAATGTCCGTACGAGCCGGTCTGATTTGACAGAGACCAGACGCTCCGGTCCAAGAAGTGGAACCCTCGCATAGGAAATTGCTATGTCGGGAGTAAGTGCAAGCCAGAACGAGGAATCCTCGTCACTGAATTGTGCCGGCGGAATGATTGGATTGCTTCCAATTATGAATCGTTCATTGCAGTCTCTTCTTACGGCAACGATAAGGCGTCGTTCATTCAGGCGTTCAAATAGCTGCTCTGAACGAGCCGTTATTGCGTCTACCCTGATTCTTTGAATTAGATCTGGATCATGAAGTGCTTGCAAATCCTGCTGAGTCGGTAGCCCATGCTCTCTAATCAAATTCCGGATAACTGATGACCGCAAGTCATCAACAGCGGAGTCCGAAAGGATTCTATCAGGAATACGCTTCCACTGATAGCAAAGATATTGGTCCCAGAAGTCCCTGTCTGCCTCGGACAGGCAAGGCACCTTCATTCTACGAGCAGATTGAACAATGCGGCGAATGACCCTGCTTGCATGGTGTTCTTGGCGAGCCAAGAATGACTCTGCCGAAAAATCCTTGGACCCGTCTTCATGGCGTATGGTGTAGAGATCATTGACAACAAACGCGTTCTCTGGTTTGACGCTGAAAGACCTTCCCTCTGGTTTATAAAACAGATGAATATATCCGTTTTTATCCGCAAAAGACTGCAGGTGCATTCTCGGAATGTAGTGATTACCATGTGGTTCACTCATCTCACGAAGTCGCGGGATTGCGGACCTCTCTATTTAGCTGGCGATATCTAGATTCAGCTCGAGGAGGCGTTGGAGTAAGTTGTCATTAGTAATGTCTACGTCCCATCCGTAAGCTTTGGCAACTGCCGCATCCAGCACCGAATGCGCATCCACAAGCCACTGCGGCCGATCGTTATACAAATTCGTAAGCGTCAGCCGCCCAAGTTCCCGCACCGGAGCAGCCCTGGTCGGCACCGCCCGCTTTGGATACCCGGTCACCGGCTCCTCCACCCACTCCACCCACTCCGGCGGATTCAGCCAGAGGTCACGCTTCTTGACGAGCGCTCGGGCGGCTTCAGCGATGGCAATGGCCCGCGGGTCGTTGGCGTAGTCGGCGGCGGGGATGTCGGGCGTCAGGCCTTCGGGAAACGGAAAGGTCTGGAAGGTCGTGGTGGGCGTATAGCGCGGACGGTCTTCAAGGCTGGTGCCCAGTCGCAGCGACCAGAGTTGGTGGAAGCGGCTGTGCAGGATGCCGAAGGTGGTGTCGTCGTTGCGGGCGATGACGATGAGCTGATGATCGGGGCAGACGCTCCGGTCGAACCAGGCAAACAATCGATGCTTTGAGAGCGTCGGAGTGGCGATATAGCGGGAAAGGCCATCCAGTGCTTGCCACATGGCCGGACGAGGACGCCAGTGCCGCCACCATTCGTCTCGAAGTTGCCGAATCCGGTTCCGTTGCCGCACCGGCTTCACGTACTCCGACACATATGTGAACGGCGCCTCGTACAGCGCCGCGTCCGTCTCGCTCATGGTTGAGCCGAAATCAATGATCCAGCCGTCCGAGGGTCGCCGCGATAAGTCCCTGCCGATGACGCGCGGTTTCAGAACGTCGGCGTTCGGTCGTCCATTCGGGTTGGACGGCAGCTGCAGCCACTCGCGAGCCAGATCGCCAGGAATGTCAAACGCGCCGTTCTTGTTGACGCCCAGAAACGCAATCCCCTGATTGCTGTCCAGGCGCGAAGCCTGCGTGATATCGACGCTGCCCTCGGTCAGGTCGGCGTGGATCCGCTTCGCCGCCGCTCCATTCAGGTAGATGGCGTCGTTGGCATCCTTGCTGCCGAAGCAAACCAACGACACGCGTACGGCGGCGCCGTCGACAACCCAGGGTTCATCCGACCATGCGTCGAAGATGGCGCCTCGTTCGACGATTCGGTCCAACACGGCCCGGTTGTTGCCGCCACGTATCGAATTCGTTGCAACGAGGCCTGCCCGAGCGACCTTGCCTTGGGTTACCAAGTCGCAAGCCCTTGAGAACCAGTAGCAAACGAGATCGGCTGACGCCGGAACCGAGCCCTGGTACGTCCGCCGCAGTCGCTCCGTATAGCTGTGCCCCAGGCCGTCCCGCATGACCCGATCACCCAGGAATGGCGGATTCCCAATGACTACATCCGCCTCGGGCCACTCAGGCGCCCCTCCATCCTCCGTCAGCAACGCGTCCCGGTGCTCGATGTTCTCCAGATAATCGAGAATCGGCCTACGGTTCAGGCCGAAACCGTTGCGCTGCATCCACTGGATCTCGCCAATCCACACCGCGGCGTGCGCAAGTTCGGCGGCGTATGGGTTGATCTCGATGCCCTTGACGCTCGCGGGGCCGATCGACGGGAACTGACGCCCCAGCCCCAGAGCGTGCGCTTCCAGTTGGATTCGATGCTCCAGGTCCTTCAGCGCGCGTAGGGCCAGGTAGAGGAAGTTCCCGGACCCGCAGGCCGGATCGAGTATGCGGAATCCCCGTAACCGGCCCAGGAACTCGCGCAGCAACCGCTCCGCCCGTTGGCGTCGCCGGCTGCCCTCACTGGCCTGGTCGACCTGAGCCATTTCGTGCGCGATCAACTCTTTGGCGCGCTCCCACTCGGCTAGCCACGGACGCACAATCACCGGCTCCACAATTCGCATGATCTTGTCGGCGTCGGTGTAGTGCGCGCCAAGCTGGGATCGCTTGTCCGGGTCCAGCCCGCGTTCGAATAGCGTGCCCAGGATCGAAGCGTCGATTTCCGACCAGTCCAGCCGCGCCGCTTCGCGAACGATCTCGATGCCCGGCCGGTCCAGTGGCAGGGCCTCGGTATCTCCGTCAAAGAGCCCGCCATTGAACCAGGGAACTTCGTCCACGCCGAAATCGCCGCCCGAGTCCATGGTGGCGAACAGAGTGCTGGCCTGCGATTGGAACCTCTCCGGCCGACGGCGCGCCTGGGTCAGCATGCGTTGGAAGAGGTCGTCCGGCAGCAGCCGCATGTCCTCCGCAAACATGCAAAACGCCAGCCGAATCACAAACCGCGCCACTTCCTCCCGGTCGTGGCCTCTGGCCCGCAGTTCCTGCGCCAGATCGGCGAACTTTGCTGCCGCCTGCTCGGTAATTGCCTGCCGCGTCTGCTCCGGCCGCAGCCGTTCAGGGTCGCTGAAGGCCCACTTCAGCTTGTTCCAAGTGTCGGCGTCGTCCAGGTCGTAAAGCGTGAATTCGTGAACTTGGCTGACGCTGTTCGTCCAGTTGGTGTAAATGCGGAAGCGCCGCATGTCCGAAACAATCAGCAGCGGCGGGTTCTCCAGCGCCAGCGCGTACTGCCGCAGCTGCTGAAAGGCCGCGTCCAGGTCCTTGCCTTGGCTCTTGTACTCCCAGGCAAAGTGCTCCCGCTTCCATACGTCCGCCCAGCCGTCGCCGCCGCTGTCCTTTCGCGCCACCTTCTCGAAGCGGTACCACTCTTGGTCCGGGTCGGCTTCCACCGGCGTCTGCTCACCTAGCAACCGGCAGAGGTCAAGAAAGTGCTCATGCGCCACCGCCCGCTCATTCAGCGCCACCGCCCGCCACTTCTCGATGAACTCCCCAGCCGTCATCCCATTACCCAAGACAGTTCCTCACAGCGGCGGCAGATCGCGACACTACCCACATTGTGCCCCGAATCCCAGCATTCAAAGCGCCTCGATCACCTTCGCCGCGTTACCAGCTGCCAGCCGATAGACACGCTCGCCATCGTTCCTCCCGGCTCACTCGCGCCTTTTCAGGGAAAGAAATCCACGCTGGCCTTTTAGCTTCGCAAACACGCCAAGACTCCAGAATCATTGAGTGAGTGCTCGGTATGCGTACTGCATGGCAATAACGGCGAGTCCGGCTCACGAAGTAAGCCCGAGCAAGTGAAAGAACTGTGGAACTTACAATATCCTTCGCCTTTTCCGTCTCTGCTGTCGACCTGACTCGCCGTAGATCGAGGGGAACGATGCAAGGCTCAAGTTCTATCGACACATCCGCTTGGACTGACCGTCTCGCAGAAGCGCTCGACGTACTGGCTGAATCCGTAACTGGGGTTCGCTACCGAATGCCAACTCTGACAAATAGCCAATACCGCCATCTGGCCCATGAAGCTCTTCGTGACACTAATGCACAGATACTCTTCGAGGAATACCTCCCGAAACTCGATTCCCAGCCTACTGCCGCAATTGAAATCTTTCAGGAGCATCCCATTTTGCGACGCGAGGTAGTCGAATCTGGCGATGAAGCCGCGATCATGGTGCTTAGTCCGCCCGGTAATGCAAGGCGCGTCGAGTTGGAAAGACTTGCCCTTTACTTGGCCAAGACATCGGTCCAAAAGGGAGGATATTACGCAGCTGATTTACTAGACAATTACCTAAAGCTGAGTGATATGAAGGACTTACCTGGTCAAGAAATCACGATCTTTCGCGGTCTTATCGTTGACCAAAGATTCGAGCTCTCTCCGGGAGCATTCATCGCTCCATACGAGGAGGTCGTCGAAGAGGGTCTATTGAGAGAACGCAAGTACTACCCGGAAGAGGAGCCGATTGATTACCGGCAAATGCGCGCTGCAGTCGTGGTCAGAGACGTGAAGTGGGGACCTAGCGTCAAGCCCCCGATGACCAGCAAGACTCCGCCCAGCGAGATCAGCATTGACTTGTCGTTCGCTTTCCTCGATGGAATCGATGGACTCAGCGTGTTCTTTGACTTTCTATCGGTCGTGACACGTTGTCATCTTGAGGTTCTTTCAGTTCTGTACCCAGTAGGCGACTTCATGGAGGAAATTCACCGCCAATTCAAGGTAGGATCTTCGATGGCCTATCTTGAGCACAGATCGTTGGGCCCGTTCCGGCAGATTAGTGGATCACTTGAACGTGAACATGTGGTGACGCTACGCGAGGTGCTTAGCGAGTGGGAAGGTAGTCATGGATTTCCCAGGCACGCCCTTAGTCGTCTCGCAGCCTCAGTTGGGCGGACTGGAAGACTAGGACGCGAGGATAGCATCCTAGACCTTGCGATAGCATTGGAAATCATGTACAGTATTGATCTGGAACTAAAGTATAAACTTGGAACTAGGTTAGGGTACTTTCTGGGATCCGAACCGACGGACCGAACTCGGCTCTTTAATCGTGTAGGACGTCTCTACGACGTGCGCTCTGCAATCGTCCATGGCAGACCGACGAATAGACAGGAATTGGATGAAGTCTATTCAGAAGGCTTTAACTTAGCTCAGGATACGCTTTTCAAGTTGGTGCGGACCAGGATTGACGGAAACCGAAATAGATTTTGGAACAAATTGGTGATGTCTGGAGGGTTAATGTCGCAGCCATCAAATACTGATAGACGTTAGATTCGGCTATACAGCATGATCTGGCGTCGCAGCGCCCTGATTCACGCAGACCCAGGTTGCCCCTCCCCCCCGCGTGGATCCTCCGCCCGCACTTCCGCAACAGCGTGAGCTACCGCCTCCTTGATCTCCTCCGCCGTCTGATCACGAAACGCCCGACCGCACCGCTCCAGAATCTCAAAGTCCCGCTCCCGCTGCGCATTCACTTCAGCCACCCGACCTAACCAGTCAGAACCACAGCCACAATCGCCCCAACCGTCCCAACCAAATTCGGCACCTCAACCAACAAAACCCCAACAATCCAGATCTTGAGATTCGCCAAGTCGGCCTTGGTCGCGTAGTGATTCAGAGTCCGATCCGATTCGTCCCATAGACCTGGCCTCGTCAGCGCCGCTCTTGGATTCGCATCATCGTCGTCTCATCTTGCCAGTCGCGATGCGCACAGCGCACACTCCGATCGAATCCCGTTTCCACCATTCAGTTCTGTAGACTTATAGTATCTACTCGATGCTGAGCAACTGCATTTCCCGTGCGGGTGTGCATGGGGTCACTGGAGCGTGGTCTAGTGGAGCCGGCAATCGGCGAAACGCAGTCGTCACGAAAGCGTGCGGGAATCCGACGCGCTGCGTCGCTGCTTATGGCGACGATTGCTCTCGTCACGTTTGGCGTCTCGATCACCCATGCACAGTGGCCGACAACCTGCGTTGAACTCAACGACCTCGCAGAGGCGGCGGTAGGCACTCACCAGAACGTCGGCATCTATCAGCGAACGTACGGTGATCAAGCTGAAGCTCAGTGTCAGAACGATCACCGCGACGATGTGCGCCGAACGTTCGCCTGGGCACTGGGAGGCGCAGGCGAAACGGTCGCCGGGACTTGGCCAACGAGCTGCGTCGCTCTCAACGATCTGGCTGAAGCCGCCCGCGGCAACCCAGGCAACGTTGGCATTTACCAGCAGGCCTTCACTCATGACTCTGAGGCCGAGCGCGCCTGTCGGTCTGATCATCGCGCCAATGTGATCGCGACTTTCGCCTGGGCGATCCCGGCCCACGTCCCGGAACCAACGCCGGAACCTACGCCGGAACCTGTGCCCGAGGCTACTCCTACTCCGCGGTCTATCCCGCCAACGGAGCATCCGGACTACCAACGCGTTCGGAATGTGGCCTTCGCTCGAAGCGGCGATGCGGACCTTGCAAATGCTGTTGCATCCGACGTAATAGGACGCAGGGCAATCGACAGCTTCCTTCGCGGAACAGATTCGGGCGTGCAATTCGGGCACTGGAATTGCCCGCGGCGAAGTGCGGCCTGTCCCCTCGCTGCTGAGGCGCCGCCTGCTCCACTAACTCGGCCCAGTATCCGCCTCCACGACCTGGTGGAACGGATCACAGTTTCGATCTGGGACGGGAGCACTATCGACCTGTCCAACCTGGATGCCAACCAAACCTACGAGATCGTGGTGACCAGCAGCAGCCCCTCCATCCTGGGGATCGGTGATTGTTTGGGGGCATCGGAATGGCACACGTTCACGGGATCAACGTCTCGCAGCCTGTGGTTCGTCGTGCGCGGCTGCACGCCGGGCAATGCGACGGTCACGATCAAGGTGTTCGCGGGCGGGGCCAACAGCGCCGCAGCCAGCGTGAACCAGCATGTGACGGCGCTACCAATCCCCGACTACGTCTGGGAGCAATTCGGGGCGTCGGCCGAGGAGGCCATGCAGTCAGTGCGCGACGCCTTCGCACGGGCGGCGCAGGTGCGGCCGGTGCAGCGGCCGTTCCCGCCGCGCCTGTTCGGCTACGTAAGAAGCGCCACCACGACCGCGACCACAGTGAGCTGGGCGACTTGGTGGGCATCGGCCCCCACGGGCGACGTGGAGATAACCGGCTTCCAGATGCGGTACTGGCCACATGATTATCCGTCCCAAATCACCACGGTTGAGATCACCGACGCGAATGCCTGGCGGCACAGGCTCACCGGGCTTGCGGCGGACACGTGGTACGCGGTCAAGATGCGCGCCTGCACCAACCAAGACGACTGCACGGCAGCCGAATGGTCACACGCATCCGGGTTTAAGACGCCGCAGGGCTAAGCGCGCAATCTGGAGTTGGAGGAGCGCGGGGACCTCACCATTACCGTCGCCTTTGGGCGGGCCGACTACGTGACGACGGAAGGCGCGGCCAGGTGACGAGGGCGCTAGCGGTGACAGCGTTGCAAGCAATGACATCAATGCAGGCTTTGCTAGCAATGCAGTCAGAGCCGATAGTGATGGCATTGCTTGCGACCGGCCGGTGGACGGAATGCAAGGCGAAAAGTGAGCGAAGAGGGGTCTTCCCTTCACGCCGCCACCCACCGGCAACCCGCCTCGGCCCCAGTAACCGACGCCGCCATTCCCTTGTTACCAAGCAATCCTGAAGGGAATCGACTGCCTCGGCCCTCTCGGCCGCATCGCCCCAAACCCGCCGCCGTGCCCTGGCACTCCAACTGGCGAATGCCGCTCTTCCTCCTTCGCCCTTGAGGAAGAAGGCTGGGATGAGGGTGGCTGCCACCCCCAGCACCCACGCCAAGCTGTCAGCAATCCACCACACGCCGCCCGCCTCTTCCTTCCTCGCCCGCTGGGAGAGGGTTGGAGCCTGCCCCGGACGTGATCCGGCGGTGAGCAACTGTGTGGGGCGTCAAGGGTTAGGTCACGGTGGGATCCCAGGTGGTCTGCTTGTGGCAGAGGGCATTGCAGAGCACGAGCAGCTTGCGCATGCAGGCGACGAGGGCCAGCTTGGGCGGCTTGCCGGCGGCGCGCAGGCGCTGATAGTAGACCCGCAGGCGGGGATTGAGGCGCGTGGCGGCGAGGGTGGCCATGTACAGGACCGCGCGGACCGGGGCGCGCCCGCCCCAGCAGCTGCGGCGCCCGCGCCAGGCGCCGCTGTCGCGGTTGAACGGGGCCACGCCGACGAGCGCGGCGGCCTGCCGGCGGGTGCAGGTGCCGAGTTCGGGCACTTCGGCCAGCAAGGTGGCGGTGGCCACGGGGCCGATGCCGGGGATGCTCTGCAGCCAGCGGGCGCGGGCGCGCAGGTCGGGATCGGCCTGCAGGGCGGCCGCCAGGTCCCGGTCGAGCTCCTGGATCAGGCGCCGCAGCTCGGCCAAGAAGGCGTCGCTGCCGGCCCGCTGGGCGGGCGCCAGGTGGCGGCGCTGCTGCTGCTCGGCCACGCGCACCTTGACGAACTGGCGCCGCCGCCGGCTCAGGCGCTGCAGCGCCTGCTCCGCCTTCGAGGGCTGGGGGCGCACCGGGGGCTGCACGTCCGCTGCGAACTGCGCGAGCACCTGCGCGTCCAGCCGATCGGTCTTGGCCAGGGTGCCGTGGGCGCGGGCGAAGTCGCGGGTCTGGCGCGGATTGACCACGACCACCGGCAGGTCGGCCAGGGCGGCCACCACGGCGCGCTCGTACCCGCCCGTGGCTTCCAGCACGATGCGGGTCGGCTGGCGCGCGTGCAGCTGCGCGTGCAGCCGCCGCAGGCCATCCGGCGAGCGGGCCACCCGCCAGGTGTCGCCGCTGGGCTGGATTGCCACGTCCAACTGGGCCTTCGCCACATCGATCCCGATCGCTACGTCCACTGGGGCGGCCATTCGGTACCCTCCACAGGCGCCGACCTCGCGCCCTGCCTTGCAGATTCGGGCTCGTCCTGACGGCCCCGGCAACTGTTCGGGCTCTGGGTCAGCGCCGGGGCCGGGACGACCCTGCTCACCCACGGTCTCTCACGACCCGGAGTCTGACGGTCTGTCCCGGCCCTGCGGCTGTCTTGGACGATCCAAGACGCTCGGAACATACAAGGGTCTTCCGGGCAACCGCCCCCAAGCCACCCCACCGTCCTTTCCGCTCTCACCACCCTCCCCTCGCCTTGCAGCCTGTCTGCAAAGAGTGTACACTAGCCGGGCAAGTCTTGCAACCCACCCCCAAATGCTCTCCGCTGGTTCGCCCTGGTGCTGATACCGCTCCTGCCACTCTTCCGCTTCGTTACGTCCGTCAGCCGCCCGTCGAACCGCGCCCCTGTTCGTGCTGGGACTGCCCAACCACCCCCCCGTCCCCGCCACGCCGATCCCCGCCCCCGCAGCGCCAACCCGCCCACGCCCCGGTGCATGGTGAGCCTGCCCTGAGTTTGCCGAAGGAGCCTGCCCTGAGCTTGCCGAAGGGGAATCCAGTCGTCGTCCCTGGTCCCCAAACCCTGCCCAAAACCACCCCGCGCCGCCCGAAGGTCCTCCCGAGCCAGCCCGCCTCTTCCTCCCTCGCCCGCTGGGAGAGGGTTGGAGCCTGCCCCGGACGCGATCCGGGGGCGAGGGTCTTCCGGTCGAAACGTCACCCTTCAACTTCGTCACTCCGGGCTTCCCTCACTGCGCTCAAAACCCCGCCAAGAACCACCCCGCGTCGCCTCAAGAGTTTTTTGGAAAAAACTCTTAACGCGCACGAGACCCCCAAATTCACCCCCCAAATTGACGCCCCCGCCGTTTCCCCCCAACATCCACCCACCGGCCGTCCACCAACACCCAACGCGGAGCGCGCGATGTCCGACTACCAGCCCCTCAACCTCACCACCCTCAGCAACGCCTCCGCCGACCTCCTCGGCCCCAACGCCGCCGACTCCCTCGGCAACCAGGCCTACCGCGGCGTCCCCTTCCAAATCGGCGACCCCGCCTCTGCCCAGCTACCCCTCCTCGGCCACGGCGGCCACACCCAACCCGTCACCATTGCCGTCGGCCAAACCGCCCACACCCTCGTCTTCGCCCACATCCTCGTCGACCCCCATCTCCACCGCAGCGGCGTCCCCGGCGACCACGTCGCCACCTACGTCGTCCACTACGCCGACGGCCGGCAAACCGAGCTCCCCATCCGCGAACGCTTCGAAATCGGCTGGCTCGTCTCCGCCCAGGACCTCATCTCCGACGTCCGCTCCCCCGGCGCCCCCTTCCTCGCCATGCCCGACGTGGACGACGAGCTCGTCCCGCGCGACACCGCCGAGCGCGACCAGATGGGCCGGGCCCTCACCGAGGTCACCGGCGGCGTCTCCGCCAACGCCTTCAACCTCTGGCCCTGGCGCAACCCCCGACCCGACGTCGCCATCCAGCACGTCGAGCTCCGTCCCACCGACCGCGGCATCATCCTCGGCGGTCTCTGCCTTGGACACGTTGACGAAGACCCGTTCCGCCGCGCCGCCCGCCGTGCGGTCGTCATCGAACTGCCCGACCCCGAGGACGCCGACGCTCCCTTCGACTTGGATGTCTCGGTTGAACGCGGCATCGCCACCTTCCCCCACCCCATCACCCGCGACCCGGCCGAGTTCCTGGCCTCCGACACCGCCGGCTTCGGCGAACCCCGCAACGAATCCAACAGCCCCGCCTACACCGAAATCGCCGGCGTGCCCTCCGCCCAAATCCACGTCTCCCGCGGCTCAGACGAACTTGGCGCCGCCCGCCTCTCCGACCTTGAAGGCGGCGCACCCGTCGACGCCTCTCCTCGCCTCCGCCTCCGCCTCGCCGAGCAGGGCCGCAACTGGGTCCACACCCGCGTCGTCGACGACGCCACCGGCCAGCCCCTGGCCTGCCGCGTGCACTTCCGCTCGCCCGAAGGCGTCCCCTACCAGCCCCACGGCCACCACAACCACCTCAACACCGGCCACGACACCTGGCACACCGACGTCGGCGGCGACCTGCGGATGGACCAGGCCACCTACGCCTACATTGACGGCCGCTGCCAGGGCTGGCTCCCCGTCGGCCGCGTCCAGGTCGATGCCGCCTGCGGTTTCGAATACGAAGCCCTCCGCACTGAAATCGAAATCAAGCCCGGCCAACGCGAACTCGAGATCCGCCTGCGCCGCTGGACCGATCCCAACGCCCGCGGTTGGTACTCCGGCGACACCCACGTCCACTTCCTCTCCGGCGACGGCGCCAACCTGGAAGCCGCCGGCGAAGGCCTCAACGTCGTCAACGTCCTCGCCTCCCAGTGGGGCCACCTCTTCACCAACACCGAGGACTTCATCGGCCGGCCGCGCGTCTCCGACGACGGCCGCACCATCGTCTACGTCTCTCAGGAGAACCGGCAGCACTTCCTCGGCCACCTCACCCTGCTCGGCCTCAAGGAAGCGATCATGCCCTGGTGTTCCGACGGCCCCGGCGAGGCCGAAGCCGGCGGTTCCCTGGAAATCGCTCTCTCCCACTGGGCCGACGCCACCCACGCCCAGGGCGGCCACGTCGTCATCCCCCACCTGCCCAGCCCCAACGGCGAGCCCGCCACCCTCATCGCCACCGGCCGCGTCGACGCTGTGGAAATGCTGCGCCAGCAGCCATTCCCCCACATGGAGTACTACCGCTACCTCAACGGCGGCTATCGGCTCCCGCTGGCCGGCGGCACCGACAAGATGTCGGCCGACGTCCCGGTTGGCCTCTACCGCACCTACGTCCGTCTGCCTGAAGGCGAGGCCTTCGACTACGACGCCTGGTGCCGCAACATGGCCGCCGGCCGCACCTACCTCAGCGGCGGCCCGCTGCTGGAACTCACCGTCGACGGCCACGACATCGGCGACACCGTGCGCCTGCCGGAAGGCGGCGGCACCGTCACCGTTCGCGCCTGCGCCGAGTCCATCCTGCCGATCCACAGCCTGCAGATCGTCCAGGCCGGCGAAGTCGTCGCCGAAACCCGCGAAGTTGCCGGCGCCCGGCGCCTGGACCTTACGGCTGACGTGCATGTAACCGAAGACAGTTGGATCGCCGCCCGCACCGGCGGCCCCAACTACTTCGACGCCCCCGAGCATCACGACGGCTGGCACCGCAAGCGTTTCGGCCACACCTCACCCGTCTACGTCACCACCGGCGAAGGCGACTGGTCCATGTGGAGCGACGAAACCGCCCGCTACATGCTCACCCTCATCGACGGCAGCGTGCAGTACATCCGCCAGCGCAGCACGCAATACCCGGATGGCCACGCCGCCCACCACCACGGCCACCACGACCACCAGGCCTACCTGGAGGAACCCTTCCACCAGGCCCGCGAAGCCATCCACCAACGCATGCACGCCCTAGGCATCCCCCACTAATGGCCGGCGCCGCTCACCTGGGGCTCGTCTTTTGCGCCGTCCGCCGGGGCTCTACGCGTTCGCGCGATAAAGCTCCCGCACGCACTCCACCGCTTCGTCCGACAGCGGCTCGCCGGAGGCCGCGACGTTCAGGTCCACCTCGAGCGGACGCATCATCCCCGCCACCACCGAGGCCACCGCCTCGTGCGCCAGCACAAACTTCAGCGCACCCTCCGCCATTGAGCTCACGCCCGGCTCATCCGCCAGGAACCGCAGCTTGTCGGCCCGCGCCAGCTGCGCCAGGTACTCGTCGCGCGGAATCACCCCGCGCTTGTCGTTCCAGGCGAACTCCGTGTCGGCGGTCAGCGTCCCCGTAAGGAAACCCGAGGCCAGCGGGACGCGTGCAAAGAGACTCACGCCCTTGACCAACGCCGCCGGCAGCAGTTCCTCCGCCGGCTCCTGGTCCAGGCAATTGAAGGTCGTCATCAGCGAGGCGATGTCGTTCTCCCGAATCGCCTTCAGTCCGTCTGCCATCGAACCCAGCGCCACCCCGTAGTGCCGGATCTTCCCGGCCGCCCGCAGTTCCTCCATCGCCCCAAACGACTCGTCCCACTCATGGTGATCCGGCGGCCGGTGCATCTGGTAAAAGTCAATCGTCTCCCGCTGCAGGCGCTTCAGGCTCAGATCGCACTCCATCAGGATCGCCTCGCGCGAGAGGTTGTGCACCGGACCGGGGCCGCCCGCCACGATGTGCCCGTCCGTATCCATCGGAAACGCCACCTTGGTGGCGATGATCACGTCGTCCATGCCCGCGAAGGCTTGGCCCAGCAGCTCCTCGCTGCGTCCCGGGCCGTACACGTTGGCCGTGTCGTAGAAGGTGATGCCCTGGTCGTAGGCATGCCGCAAGACCGCTAGGGCGTCCTCGTCCGAGATGTCGCCCCACTCCATGCCGCCCAGTTCCCAGGTGCCGAAGCCCACTTCGGAAACCTCGATGCCTGTATTGCCAACCTCGCGGTATTTCATGTGCCGGTCCAGCGTCGTGGTGTCCAGTCGACCCTAAGTTTGGGCGCAACGGCGCGGTCTGTCACGGCGGACCCGGCCCGCGCCTATCATGGCGACGCCAGCGCGCCACGGACCCATAACGTGACCACCACCAGCGCCGTCCAGGTTCAGGTCGATCGCCAAGTCCGGATGCGCGACGGCGTGCATCTGTCCGCCGACGTCTATCTCCCACGCGGTGCCGGCGCGACTCCAGACTCGCGCGTCCCCACCGTCTTGATCCGCACCCCCTACAACAACGCCTCGAACGAGAACATCCGCAAGGGCCGCGCCCTGGCCGATACTGGCTACGCGTGCGTGATCCAGGACGTGCGCGGACGCTGGGATTCCGACGGTCCCTGGTCACCCTTCGTCGCGGAGCCTGAGGACGGCTACGACACCCAGGCCTGGATCGCCGCCCAACCCTGGAGCAACGGCCGCATCGGCATGTCCGGCCGTTCCTACTTGGGATCGGTCCAGTGGCTCAGCGCGCACCTGGCGCACCCGAGTCTCGCCTGTCTCGCGCCGCAGTCCATCTGCGTGGACTACCTCACCGGCCTCGTTCGCCCCGGCGGCGCCTTCCAGCTTGGCGTGCTCGTGAACTGGGGCCTGCGCGTGGCCGGACGCACCGCGCAGTCCATTGACTTCGAGAACTGGACCGAAATCTGCCGCGTGCTTCCGCTTGACGACATTCCGCGCTACGCCGGACGCGATCTGCAGTTTTGGCGTGACTGGCTGCACCTGCCGGCCACGGATCCTTACTGGGCCTCCATCGACACCCGACCGTACTGGAACGACATCACCGTCCCGGCCTTCGTCATGGGCGGCTGGTACGACCTCTACGCCCCGCAGGCCTTCGACCAGTTCAACGGCCTGCGCCTGCACGGCGGATCCGCCGCCGCGCGCCGATCCCGGCTCATCATGGGCCCCTGGCCCCACCACTTGGGCAGCGATCTCCCGACCGCCCCGCGAACCGGCGACATCGACTTCGGCGCCGCTGCCGTGGTCAACATGAATGCCCTCGAACGCGCCTGGTTCGACCGCTGGCTCAAGTGCAACGGCGAGCCCCAGGCTGAGGAACCGCCCCTGCGCCTCTTCGTCATGGGCGTCAATCGCTGGCAGGACGAGCACGAGTGGCCCCTTGCCCGCACCGACTGGCAACCCTGGCATCTGCACTCAGGCGGCGCGGCCAACTCCGTTCGCGGCGACGGCACCCTGTCGCTCGAGCAGCCGGGCGACGAACCCGCCGACACCTTCGTCTACGACCCCAACTTCCCCGTCCAGTCTCTCGGCGGCGCCAACTGCTGCACCCCCCACATCGAACCCTGGGGACCCTACGACCAGCGCCCCGTCGAGGCCCGGCACGACGTCCTCTGCTACACCTCCGCGCCGCTCGAGCGGGACCTCGAAGTCATCGGCCCCATCAAGCTTGTGCTTCACGCCGCCACCGACAGCCTCGACACCGACTGGACCGCCAAGCTCGTCGACGTCTCACCAACCGGCTACGCCATGAACCTCTGCGACGGAATCCTCCGTGCCCGCTATCGCAACGGGCAGGACCAGTCAGAACTCCTCGAGCCCGGCGCCGTCGAGGCCTACGAGATCGAAGTCGGCGTCACCGCCAACGTCTTCAAGCGCGGCCACCGCATCCGCCTCGAAGTCTCCTCGTCCAACTTCCCCCGCTTCGACCGCAATCTGAACACCGGCGCCGATCCGGCCACCGACGCCGAAATCCGCATCGCCCACCAGACCGTCCTCCACAACCGCGCCCACCCCTCCCACCTGATCCTGCCGGTCATCCCTACCCGCTGAACGGCGAAAGTCCGCTCGTAGGCCCGTCCCTAGGCGGCGCTGAACAGTACCGGCAAAGCGCCTTCTGACGGATCCACCGTCGGCGGCCTACGCGGCGGCTGCCCGCCCTTTAATCCGGTCTCCGAGAGCACCGCCACCACCACGGCATCGCTCCCAATCGCACCGCTCGCCGCCAGCTGTTCCAGCGCCGGCAACACCACGCTGGCCGTTGGCCCTGCCCACACGCCTTCGTTCAGTGCCAGCCACGTCTGCCACGCTGCAAGTTCTGGATCGTCAACAGCCGCGCCCAACCCACCCGCTTCGCGCAGTTTCTGCAGCGCCAACCCGCCCTTCGCTCCCATGTCGCCCACCAGCACACCCCCGGCAATTGAATCGCCGGCTTGCACGGCTTCATAGGCGCCGCCGGCCTCCATTGCCCGGACCACGCCCGCCGACGCACAGCTCTGCGCCACCGCCGGAGTCGGCGCGGCTTCGATCAAGCCGGCCCCTGCCAGCTGCTCGAACCCTCGCGTCGCCGCCAGGAACAGGTCCCCCGCCCCCAGCGGGTACATCGCCACGTCCGGCGCTCGGCCGCCCAGCTGTTCCACGATCTCGAACGCCAGCGTTTTCTGCCCCTCGCTGTTGTACGGATTTGCACTCGACCCGGCGTCAAAGGCCAGGCCCTCGTCAAAAATCGGCTGGATAGCCGCCGCCATCGCGTCGTACGGACCGTCGTACACGTACATGTCGGCGGTCCCCGCCGCCATGTGATCGACCTGCGCCTCGCTGGCATACGCCGCACTGAACACAAAGGCTCGAATCCCGGCCCGCGCGGCGTAGTTCGCGATCGACGACCCCATGTTCCCGCTGCTCACGCATCCCACGCGCTCGTAGCCGAAACTCTGCGCGGCGGCGATCGCGGTAACCGACGAGCGGTCCTTCATGCTCCCCGTCGGGTTCACGCCCTCAACCTTCAGGTGCATCTCGCGCACCCCCAGCCGCTCCGCCAACCGCGTCGCCCGAACCAGCGGCGACATCCCCTCGCCCAGCGTCACCCGGTGCTCCGGCGCTGTCGGCGGCAACAGCTCATCCCAGCGCCAAATACCCCCACCCCCGCCGTCCCCGAGTCGCAGCTCTGCGACCCGACCCAGGTCGTACTCCACAAACACCAGCCCACCGCAGTCAGGACAGCCGCGCAGGTAGTCCAGCGAATAACTGCGCGCGCAGTCGACGCAACGCAGACCTACCGCGGCAGAGCGCACAGAGCACTCACCCGCGGCTGCTATTGGAACCACCAATAGTTGACTGGTACGAGGTGGCGACTCGAGGGGATCTGCTCGCCTGTGAGTGGAGGCAGGCACGCAAGGTCACGTGGCCAATTGCCTGAGAAGCCTTCCCTCGCGGCCAGAGCGGCAAGGATTGCGTCGCGCCGGTCGTCGTTCTCTTCGTCGACGATCTGGGAATCCATAGTCAACCCGAACTCCTGCGCAAGTGCATCGAAAGTCTGGTTTCGTGCGTGCAGCACGAGCTTGGGATGCGCTTCAGTCACTGCCAGATTCGGAAAACGTCGGCGAAATTCTGCGGCGAACAGGAAGCCCTGAATTAGTACGGCACCGCGGATACTGTTGATGGGCATGACCGTCTTTTGAACCTGCGGATACTGGCAGATCAGCCATTGGTCGGCGTGGCGCCAGCCTGACGGCCCCGAAGACCACCACAACGGCGCGTCAACACCCACCCCGAGCGGGTTGAACCGTCTCTCATCGATCCAGTCCACAGCCTCGCGTGCACACGAAACACGCTCGGATTCCACCTCGCCATCCTCGAATAGCGCCGCCACTCCAAACTTGCGCTTTCCGCCCGGATCCGCGCCGGTCCAAACCGACTGCCTGCCCGAAACCTCGGTCTTCATGGATGGCCTAGCGCTCGTTGGGCCGGCTCCCCGCAATGCTCAACCCGCCGTCCACCACCAGCTGCTGCCCCGTCACGTACGACGACTCGTCGCTGGCCAGAAACAGCACCGCGTTGGCGATGTCCTCGGCCTGACCGATCCGCTGCAGCGGGATTCGCGCCGCCGATTCGTCGATCAAGGCTTGAATGTCCGGAACGGCCGCCACCTCGGCCCGCCACATCGGCGTATCGATCCCGCCCGGCAGCACCGCGTTCACCCGAATGCCGTGACAGCCATAGTCAACCGCCATCTGGCGCGTCAGACCCAGCATTCCCGCCTTGGCGGAGGCGTAAGCCGAGTACGTGTCGAAGCCCATGATCCCCTGCACGGACGACGTGTTGATGATCGACCCGCCGCCCTGCGTCTGCATGATCGGCGCGGCCACGTGGCAGCCGCGATACACGCTCAGCAGGTTGATATTCAGGCACTCCAGGAAGTGCTCCTCGCTGGCCTCGCCGATCGGCGCGTGAAAGTTCACGCCCACATTGTTGTGCAGCACGTCCAGCCGACCCCATCGTTCTGTCGCCGTCTCCATGGCTCGCCGCACGTCGGCCATCACCCGCACGTCGGCGGTCACACCAACGGCCTCGCCGCCTGCTCGCTCGATGTCCGCCGCATGCGCCGCCACGGCATCGCCCATGTAATCGGCCAGCACCACTCGCGCGCCCTCGCACGCAAACAGCCGGGCCGTCGCCTCGCCAATCCCGCCGGCCGCGCCCGTGACCACCGCTACCTTGCCGGCCAGCCGTCCGCCGCTCATGCCAGTTGGTAGAAATCCCGCGCGTTGCCGCCCAGGACGGCCGCGCGCTCTTCCGCGCTCAGCCGGTCCAGCGCGCCGGTCACCTGTTCGAACGTCTCCTCGTAGCCCGCCGCCAGCAGCGCCACCGGCCAGTCGCTACCCCAGATCAGCCGCTCAATCGGAAAGGTGTCCAGCACCGGGTCCACCGCCGCTCGGATGCTCTCCGTCGTCGGCGACGTCGGGCACTCAACCAGCAGGCCGGAGACCTTGATGCGCATGTGCTCGTACGGCGCCAGCGCCAGGAACCGCTCCTGCCACACCGCCATCTCCGGCGTCTCGAACGGCGGCTTGGCCAGATGGTCCACGATCAGTCGCGCACCCTCGTTCTCGCCCGCAATCTGCGGCACGTGCGGAAGATGCGGCGTCTTGACCAGCAACTCCACCACGTGCCCGCGACTCGCCACCGCGCTGATGCCTCGCCGCACGTCGTCGCGCGCCAGCCAGTTCGGGTCGGGCTGATCCTCGGCGCCAGCCCGAATGCCCCGAAACCAGGGGCTGGTCGCCAGTTCATCGATCCGCTCGCCCACGTCCGGCGCCTCCAGGTCCACCCACGCGATCACGGCGGATACGTAGTCGTAGGTTTCGGCCATTTCCAGGTACGCCAGCTGGTCCTTCCATGCATGCGATGCCTGCACGATCACCGACTGCACCACGCCCACCGCGTCCATGTGCGGCTTCAGGTCCGGGGGTAGATAGTGCTTCCCCAGCACCGGATGCGACGGATCGTCCAGCCAGTAGAGATCGTCGGTTCCGACCCGCCAGTAGTGGTTGTGGGTATCGATCACGGAGTCTGTGTCAGTCGGCATGGCTAACCTGGAACATGCGTCGGCCGCCTGAGGCTAGCAGCGCCCCGCCTATCATGTGTCGGAGGCCTCATGCTCCTGCAGCGACTTTCCGCAGTGCGGGCAGGTTGGGTTCTCCGGTTCCGGTGAACGCCGGCGGTCCAGCTCCTCCACAAACGCCGATCCCAGGATGCCGGCCGGCAGGGCGAACAAGCCGATGCCCAGCAGCGCTACAGCTGCCCCCAGCCCGCGGCCAAGCGGCGTAACCGGAAACAGGTCGCCATACCCCACCGTGGTCAGTGTCACCATGCCCCACCACATCGCGGCCGGAATGCTCGAAAAGCCTTCCGGCTGCGCCTCACGCTCCGCCAGGTACATCATGGCGGACGCGAAGAGCAGCAGCACAAACCCCACGAATAGCGTGGAGATCAGGGCTTCACGTCGGCTGCGCAGCACGTCGCCGATGATTGACATGGACTCCGAGTAGCGCGTGAGCTTGAGCAGGCGCAACAACCGCAAGACGCGCGCGATCCGCAAGTCGATGCCGGCCAGCGGGACGTAGAACGGCAGGATCGCCAACAGGTCGACCAGCGTGAGCGGCTGCACCGCAAAGCGCAGCCGGCCCCACAGCGGGTGCGCGTATTCCGGATCCTCGGTACAAGACCAGACGCGCAGGATGTACTCGACGCTGAAAACCGCAACCGTGATGACCTCGAAAACCTCGAAGGCCCCTTGGGCCACCTCCGCTATCGGCGCGATCGTTTCGAGCACGATGGCCAGCGACGTAAACCCGATGAGGGTAAAAATCGTCTGGTCGAATAGCCGGCTCGCCCGGCTGCCATCCTCCGGGCTGTTCACGATCTGATGCGCACGGCGCTTGGCCCGGCTATACATCAGCGGATGGACCTCCGAGGCAATGCGAATACCTGCCCACCGGCCAACCTGATTGCCGTCAGCACGTGGCCCGCCAAAATGACAACCGAGTCTCCGTCACGCGCCGCCGCCACAGGATGGCTCAAGTCGTCCACGCGTGCGCCGGGTCGACCTTCGCGATCACGCCCAATGAATGCAAAATCCGCTCCGCCAGCGCATCCACCAGCGCCTCGACCGAGGCCGGCCGCAGGTAAAACGCCGGGTCGGGAGGCAGGATCACGGCCCCGGCCTCCGCCAGCGTCGTCAGATTCCGTAGGTGAATCAGCGACAGCGGCGTTTCCCGCGGAACCACCACCAGTCGCCGCCGCTCCTTAAGCGTCACGTCCGCCGCTCGATGCAGCAGGTTCTGACCGGCCCCGGACGCAATCGCCCCTACCGTGGCCATGCTGCACGGCACGATCGCCATGCCCCGGGTCGGGTACGACCCGCTGGCTATCGACGCGGCCACGTCCTGCGGCCGGTGCAGCGTCACCCGCCCCCGCTCCGACCATCGGGCCACCGCATCCGCGAACCGCTCGTCGGTTTCCTGGTGCCACATCAGCGCGCCGTAGTCGCTGCAGACGATCTCCAGCGGCACGTCCAGGTGTTGCAGGGCGCGCACGGTGGCGTCGGTCAGCACCGCGCCGCTGGCGCCGGACACGCCAATCACCAGCCCAGGCGCATCAGCCAAGCCACACCCCCAGGATCGTGAACACCAGCGCGGCCACCGCCACGTATCCGTTGATATTGAAGAACGCCAGGCTCAGCCGGCTCAAGTCGTTGGGCTTCAGAAGCCGGTTTTCGTAGACCAGGAGCAGGCTGATCACCGCCACGCCCACCCAGTACGGCCACCCCAGCGCAGCCACGAATCCCAGCGCCAACAGCACGCCAATCGTCGCTGCGTGCGAAGCTCGTGCCACCCACAACGCCGCCGTCAGCCCAAACCGCGCCGGAACTGAGTGCAGCCCCTCGGCGCGGTCGAAATCCACGTCCTGCGTCGCGTAGAGCACGTCGAACCCACCAATCCAGAACGTCACCACCAAGGCCAGCAGCGCCGCCTCCGTCGAAAACTCGCCGGTCACAGCAATCCAACCGCCCACCGGCGCAATCCCATCGGCCAGCCCCAGCAGCCAGTGGCTCGACCAGGTGAATCGCTTCGTATACGAGTAGAACGTCACCGCCAGCATCGCCACCGGCGCCAGCGCCAGCGCCAGGCTGTTCAGCTGCCAGGCCGCCACGTGCAGCAGCGCGAACCCGGCCAGCGCCAGAGCGAGCATCTCTGGTCTTGACATAATCCCTATCGGGATCGCCCGCTGGGCCGTCCGTGGATTGCGCGCGTCCAACCCGGCGTCGATCAGCCGGTTTGCCGCCATGGCCCCGGTCCGCGCCCCCGCCATCGCCAGCGTGGTCCAGATGAACACCGGCCACCCCGGCCACCCCCGCGCCGCCAGCACCATCCCCAGGTACGCAAACGGCAGCGCAAACACCGTGTGCTCAAACCGAATTGCGTCCAGGTAAACAAGAGCGCGCCTCACCGGTACCGCCAGATTCATCGGCTATGCCCGCGCGGCTCGCGTCGCCTCATCAGTCCAGCCCAAACCAGGGCCCGCTCTCCAACAGCCGCTCGAACACTGCCCGCTCGTCCGGGTCCTCGATTAGCGCCCCGGCCTTCCGCGCCGTCTCCCTACGCGACCCCGCGTCGGCCAACTCGGCACACGCGTGTGACCGCGCCAGGCACTCCAGCGCCGCCGCGCGGTCAAACGCCGTCTGCTGATCGCCGTTGGCGTCGCTCAGCTTCATGCACGCGTCGGCGTGGTGGACCGACAGCGAGGTATTCCCAAGAAACGAAACCGCCGTCGCCACCAGGTGCTCGGCTCGCTGCTTCTGGAGCGGCCCGCCCACCTCGAACCAGTGGCGGTGCGAGGCATACGCCCGCGACAGCAACTCGCCGGCGTGCAGGTAATCCGGGCTCGACTCGATCAGCTCCCACGCCTGGTTGTTGTTCTCGACCGCAAACCACCGCTGGGCGCGCTTCAGGTCGATATCAGCACCCGCGTCCTTCGCGCCATCGCTAGATCCCATAACTCGACCACCGTTCATCCACCAGCTTCATGATCGTTTCGTCCATCTTGATTTCCGGCGGCCATTCTCGCGGAAAACCCTCCTGCGGCAGCTTGCGCGTTGCATCGATGCCCAGCTTCCCGCCAAAGTGCTCAGTCGTCGTTGCGAACTCCAGGTGGTCCATCGGCCCGCGCGCCTGCTCCAGGTCCCGCGCCGGATCTGTGTTTGCGCCCACCCGCCACATCACGTCCTTCAGGTTCTGCACGTCCACGTCGTGGTCCACCACGATCACGTACTTGGTGAACATCAGCTGACCGACGCCCCAGATGCCATGCATCACCTTGCGGGCCTGCCCCGGATAGCGCTTCCGGATCGACACGATGCAGAAATTGTGAAACACCCCATGCACCGGCAGGTTCATGTCCACCATCTCCGGCACGAACAGCCGCACCAGCGGCAGGAACAGCCGCTCTGTGGCCTTGCCGATCCACGCGTCTTCCATCGGCGGCACACCCACGATTGTTGACACGAAAACCGGATCCCGTCGGCGAGTCACCGCCGTCAGGTGAAACACAGGGAAGGGCTCCGCCAGCGAGTAGTACCCGATGTGGTCGCCGAATGGACCTTCCAGCCGAGACTCCGACGGATCCACCCAACCTTCCAGTACGATCTCCGCGTGTGCCGGCACCTGGATGCCCACCGTCTTCGCCTGCACCGTTTCCACCGGCGCGCCCCGCAGGAAGCCCGCAAAGACCATCTCGTCGACATCCGGCGGCAGCGGCGCGCTGGCTGAGTACATCAGGGTCGGGTCTACCCCAATCGCCACCGCAACTTCCATCCGTCGACGCTCTTCCTTACTCCGCCGCCAGTGTTCCGCCCCGCCCTTGTGCCGCTGCCAGTGCATCCCCAGCGTGCGGTCGTCGAACTTCTGCAGCCTGTACAGCCCCACGTTCCGCTTCCCCGTCAGCGGGTCGTGCGTCAGCACCAGCGGGAAGGTGATGTACGGCCCGCCGTCCAGTGGCCAGCAGGTGGGAATCGGCAGGTCAGCCAGGCTCGGATTAACCGTGTCGAAGACCTCGTGCACCGGCGCGTTACTGACCTCGCGCGGTCCGATGCGCCCCACCTTGATGATCTCGTTCAGCGTCTGCAGCTTGCCCAACAGGCTCTTTGGCGGCGGACCCATCGCCATCGACAGCAGGTCGTCCAGCCGCCGCTCAAGTTCCGACCATTCATCCATCCCCAGCGCCCAGGCCATGCGTTGCGGCGATCCAAGCAGGTTGATCGCCAGAGGGATGTCGCTGCCCTTGACGTTCTCGAACAGCAGCGCCGGCCCCCCGGCCTTCATCACGCGGTCCGCGATCTCGGTGATCTCGAGGTGTGGGTCCACCTCCACCCGAACCCGCCGCAGCTCGTCCCGCTCGTCAAGCAGGTCCAGAAACTCGTGCAGGTTCTTGAACGCCACGGCCAACCCCGCCTACGGCGCTAGCAGAAGGTCATACGGAAGCTGATAAAGATTATCGATAATCAGGTTCGGCCGTAGCTCGCCTTCCGCCGCCTCCGCAGCCTTGCGTGTCGTGCTCCCCGTCAGCACCAGTACGCCCGTCGCCCCAATGGCGTTGGCTCCGGCAATGTCGGCGTCCAGCAGGTCGCCAAGGATCACCAGGTCCCCGGCCGCCACCCCGCTCCGCTCCGCCGCCAGATTAAACAGATGCGGCGATGGCTTCCCCACCACCAGCGGCTCGAGCCCGGTGGCCGCGGTCAGCGCCCCCACAATGGCTCCGGCGCCGGGCATCGGCCCATTCGACATCGGCAGCAGCGAATCCTGGTTCACGGCAATGTAAGCCGCGTCGTGCATCACCAGTCCCCGTGTCGCCCGCGCCAGCCGATGGTAGGTCAGCCCAAAGTCGCACCCGGCAACCACCACGTCTATCGGCTCATCGTCATCAAAGCTGGCCAGCGGGAACCCGGCCGCCTCAATATGCGCCGCCAACCCAATGCCGCCCAGAACCAGCACCGAATAAGGCTCTGGATCGAGCCTGCTCAGGTACTCCACCGTCGCAACCACCGCTGAGATGATCTCCTCTGGACCCGCGTCCACGCCCATTTGCTGCAGCTTCGCCGCCAGCTCCACCGGCGTCTCCCGCGAGTTGTTCGTCACGAAGAACAGCGGCAGTCCCAGGGCTCGCACTGTCGCCACGGCCTCGGCGGCCCCGTCGATCAGCTCGCCGCCGCGGTACATTACGCCGTCCATGTCGAACACGAACGCCCGCCGGCGCGTCGGTACTACAGCGGACTCGCCGTCGGAATGCTCGTGGTGGTGGCGCGTGCCGCGCGCACCGTGGACAGTCACGCCGGATAGACCCCGTTGACGACCATCTCGCGGTCCCAGTCGCCGTCCAGCGCGCCCACCACGTTCTTGGCGGCGGTAATCGCCATGCGTGCCACCGACTCGTTCGACACACCTGCCATGTGTGGCGTGGCCAGCACCTTCGGGTGCGCGGCCAGGTCGTCGCCCTCGGGCGGCGGCTCGCTGGTTCGCACGTCCAGCGCCGCGCCCGCGAGCTGTCCCGAGTCCAGCGCGGCCCGCAGGTCCGCTTCGTCCACCAGCCCGCCCCGCGCCGTATTGACCAGGAAGGATCCAGGCCGCATCAGCCCCAGCGTTCGTTCATTCGCAACCTGTCGCGTTTCGTCCGTCATCGGCGTGTGCAGCGTCACGAAGTCGGAGCGCCGAAACACCTCGTCGATGTCCACCAGTTCCACCCCGTACTCCGACACGAAATCCGAGTCCGGGTACGGCTCGGCCGCCACCACGTCCACCTCGAATCCTTGCAGCCGCCGCACGACCGACCGACCAATCCGCCCCAGCCCAATCACGCCAATCGTCTTGTCGCGCAACTCGGTTGTCGGCGGCCGCACCCAGCCACCGGCCGAAGTCGTTTCGAAATACCGGCCCAGGTCCCGTGCCAGTGCCAGCAGCAGCGCCACCGCCGTTTCGGCCACCGTCGTGTCGTTGGTGCCCGCCGCAATCATCACCGGCACTTCGTGGTCACGTGCCGCTTCCAGATCAATCGCGTCGTAGCCCACGCCCAGCCGCGCGATCACTTGTAGGTCCGGAAACAACCGGAAGGTCTCGGCGGTATACGGCTCGCTGCTGGCCATCGCGCCGGCAATCCCCGGCAGTTGCCGGTGCAATCCCTCGCCGTCCAGGTACGCGCCTGGCACGGAGGCGATCACCGGCTCGTGTCCGGCCTCGCGCAGGACGTCCAGCGCCTCCTCCACTGGGTGAGCCGTGAAAATCCTGGTCGTAATCAGTACGCGCGCCACGGATGGTCCTGTCAGTGCATGGGCGGAACTGCGCGCATTCTAGCCGCGAGCAGTGCGCGCTCGGTGGTGCAGCCTTCTTTGAAGAGGCGCCCTGTTACAACCCCTCCGGCCGATCCACGATCGCGAAGCTGATCTCCCCGGAAGCGCACAGCTTCCCGTCGATACTCGCCCGACCCGCCGCCCGGCCGAACCCCCGCCGGTAGCGGATCACCTCCGCTTCCAGCCGCAACTCGTCCCCCGGGCGCGCCGGCTGACGGAATCTCCACTTGTCCAGGCCCGTCAGCATCGCGATCTTCCCGCTGTTCTCCGGCATCCCCAGCGCCGCAACGCCGCCAACCTCCGCCACCGCCTCTACGATGATCGCGCCCGGCAGAACCGGAAACCCCGGAAAGTGCCCGCTCAGCACGTGCTCGTGATGCGCTCCCACGTCGTCCATGATCCCCACCGCCCGCCGGCCGTACTCCAGTTCGACGATCCGGTCCACGAAGATAAATGGCTCCCGATGCGGGATCAGCGCTTCAATCCCGTCGCGGTCCAGCAACGCGTCTGACATGGACGGCCTCTTCGAGAGTGTGGCGGGCGCCAGCATGGCACAGGGGGCAAGCGGCCGGTCACCCGTGGTGCGGAGCCAGTTAGAAAAGCGGTACGGCCTGGGACGTCGAATGTGGCGCGGCGCCGACCGACAAATGCCGCTTGCGCAAAATGATTCCAGGCCGTATAAAGTAGTAGCTGCACTTTGTGAACCAATTCACAAGCGCGCCAAACTATTGCAAAGTCGTGCCGTGTCAGGGCGCTGCCGGCCGACACACAGAGAAGGGACTCAGATAGTCGTGCACCGCAACGGGTCCGCCAATGGGGCGGCCAACGGACTTCCCAGTCTTCAGGACTCCACCATCCACCGGCTGCTGGTCGGATCGCACCGCCTGGCCGGGCACCTCAACTCCGCCTGCGACCAGGCCGGCGTCTCGCTGCCTCTGGCGCGGGCGCTACAGTTCCTGGCCGGCGCTCACGAACCGGTCAGGCCCACGCAGCTGTCGCGTGAACTCGGCCGTAGCCCGGCGGCAACATCCGAGCTAATCAAGCGTCTGGTCAATTCCCGGCAGATCACTGCCGACGTGGACCCGGACGACCGCCGCTCGTTCCTCCTCACGCTCACCGACGCCGGCCGCGCCAAGTGGCACGAGGTTCAGGGCTCGCTACAGCACGCCGAAGCGACTATCGAAAGCGGCTACGGCGGCCAGCGCCTCGAAGCCCTCGCCGGCGAACTCGACGAACTCGTCACCGCCCTCGACAAAACTCCGGCATAGCGAAAGCGCGGCTGGCACAGGCTGGCCGCGTAACCCTCCACGTTCAACCTGAACCGGTCGAACGACTCGTAGCCCGCGGGCAGTTCACAGTGCCCTGTGGAATGACGGCGGGTTCGTGTTGGGACACGTGCCGGGCCCACCCTGCTAGCCTCGCTGGCGCCCACCGGTCGCTGAGTCCGTGGCCCCATGCGCTACATCCGCGTCCTGATCGTCGCGCTGGCCGCCAGCGTTGCCTTCGCCTCTCCGGCCCTGGCCCAATGGCCCACCGCCTGCGTCGACCTCAACGACATCGTCGAGGCCCACCTCGGCAACCACGGCAACGTCGGCATCTACCAGCGCACGTTTGATGCTGGAGCGGAGGCCGCCTGCCAGTCCGACCACCGCCACGACGTCCGCGCAGTCTTCGCCTGGGCCTTCGATACCGAGTCCGCCGGCCCCATCGCCCCCACCCCCTGGCCCTCCACCTGCGTCGCCCTCAACGACATCGTCGAAGCCCACCAGGGCAACCAGTTCAATGTCGAGATTTACCAACGCACCTTCGGCTCAGGCCCCGCCGCCGAAGCCGCCTGCCAACGCGACCATCGCCAGGATGTCCGCGGCCTCTTCGCCTGGGCCTTCGGCGGCCCCCAACCCGCCACCCGCTGGCTCGCCGTTGCTGCCAGCGGTCGCCACACTTGCGGCATCCGCGCCAACGGCACCGTCGCCTGCTGGGGCAGCAACACCAACGGCTACGGGACCTACCGGGGCCAGGCCGAACCCCCAACCGGCACCTTCACCTCGATCAGCGCCGGGCGGTATCACACCTGCGGCGTGCGTTCTGACGGGACTGTTGTCTGCTGGGGATTCAACAGGTTCGGTCAATCCGATGCACCCGCGGGCACCTTTCTATCCGTAAGCGCTGGAGACTTCCACTCGTGCGGCGTCCGCACCGACGGCACGGTCACTTGCTGGGGACGCGACGCGGATGGACAGGCCACGCCTCTTCCCGGACAGTTCACGTCCGTCAGCGCGGGCGGTCCCTACAGTTGCGGATTGCGACCGGACCGAACCCTTGCGTGCTGGGGAGACAAGGGAAACCGAAGCCGCCTGGCCTTTCCGCCCGCCGGCACGTTTCTGTCAGTCAGCGCGGCGTGGCTGCACGCGTGCGCGATTCGAACCGACGGATCCATGGCCTGCTGGGGCAATTCGATCGGCAGGTACGCCCTGCCTGGCACCTATCGGTCCATCAGCGTTGGTCGATGGCACACCTGCGGCGTCAGAGTCGACCAGACCGTCGTCTGCCGGGGCCAAGATCGAGCTGGGCAGGCCGCGACCCTGCCGGGTGCCTTCCAATCCGTCACCGTTGGCGACGACCACACCTGCGGTCTCCGCGTCGGCGGAACGATCGAATGCTGGGGCTACGACGACGGCCGAACCACACCTCTCCCCGGCGCCTTCACATCGCTGACGGCCGGTGACGCCCGCGTCTGTGGCATCCGTCCCGACGGCGCGCTCGATTGCTGGGGACATGGCTTGGGTGACGAATTGTTCTCGCCGCCGGGCACCTTCACGTCGGTCAGCGATGGCGGTTCGCACACCTGTGGTCTTCGACCCGACGGAACGGTCACGTGCTGGGGACTTAATTCAGATGAGCAGGCCACGCCTCCGTCCGAAGCCTTCGGCACGCTGAGCACCGGCTCGGCCCATACGTGTGGGATTCGCCCGAATGGGGCGCTCAACTGCTGGGGCTCGAACACTTTCGGCCAGACCAACACGCCGGAAGGCGCGTTCTTCGCCGTCAGCGCCGGCACGTGGTTCACCTGCGCCATCCGTCCGGGCGGTGCCATTGAGTGCTGGGGATGGGACCGCGACGGTCAAACCACGCCGCCGGCCGGCGCCCTTACCTCGGTCAGCGCTGGCGAGCGCCACGCCTGCGGGATCCGCCAGGACGGCACAGCCGCCTGCTGGGGTTCTGACTCGGCTGGACAGAGCACACCTCCGCCCGGCGCATTCGATGCCGTAGCTGCCGGTTCCGAACACAGCTGCGGCGTTCGCCCTGATGGATCGGTCGTCTGCTGGGGTGCCGATGACAACGGCGAGGCCACACCCCCGTCCGGCCCCTTCGTCTCGGTCAGCGCGGGCGCGGGCCACACCTGTGGTGTACGTCCCGATGGCGACGTGGCTTGCTGGGGCTCAAACAATCGTGCCCAGGCCGCGCCGCCGCCCGGACAGTTCACGTCGGTGAATTCCGCTGACGGCCGAACCTGCGGGCTGCGTTCCAGCGGTGCCATCGCCTGCTGGGGTCGGGGAGCAGGGGGTCTGCTCTCGCCGCCTCTCGGTGCCTTCGAATCCGTCGGAATAACTTGGAGCCACAACTGCGCGGTTCGCCGTGGTGGTGACGTTGAATGCTGGGGTAGCAACTTGCACGGCGAAACCTCTCCGCCAGCTGGCACCTTTGAATCGGTCAGCCTCGGCGGATCCAGCCAGAGCTTCAGCTGCGGTGTTCGCACCGAAGGTGCGATTGAGTGCTGGGGCTCCGATTGGTATGGCAAGGCCTCACCCCCGCCCGCCACACTCACCTCGGTCAGCGCAGGTTGGGACCACGCTTGCGGCATCCGCACCAATGGTTCCGTGATCTGCTGGGGAAGGGATGAGGGCGACCGCACGCGCGTACCGCCGGGCGCCTTCGCAGGCGTGAGCGTCGGTGACCACCACACCTGTGCAATCCGTCTGGATGGGACCCTGGCCTGCTGGGGAACAAACGACAAGGGTCAGTCCACACCTCCCACGGGAACCTTCACGTCGGTCAGCGCTGGATCCCGGCACACCTGCGGCGTGCGCACCGACGGCTCCGTTACGTGCTGGGGAATCAACGACGAGGGCCAGTCCGAGCCGCCACCCGGCACCTTCACCGCGGTCGTCGCAGGCGACAACTTCAGCTGCGGCCTCGGCCCCGACGGCACCGCCGAGTGCTGGGGCTACAACGACGGCCGCACCACCCCGCCCGCCTGAGTGTGATTGCCGGACAGTTCGCTGCCGGAATTGCTTAGCTGAAGCAGCGGTCATCTTCCTGCCGTGTCGGGCGCGCTGGCTGACCCGGGCTCCATCGCCTCACGGCCGCATATCCGAATTCGCGGCCGCCGAGTCAAGGTGACAGACGCCCTGATCGCCCCGCCTCACCCTGCGGTTGCGCTCAGAATCCGCGCTCGACCCTCAGCGTCCCTCGCCTCGTAGAACATCCGACACCGCCCGTCCGGCAACTCGATCACGCATGGTTCCGAAACCATGCCGCAGTCCAACTCGCTGTCTAAGTCCAGCAGCGGCTCCGTCGACTTCGTCCACTCGACCCCGTCGCCTGAAACCGCCGTGAAAATGCCCCCGTCGATCCCTTCGGCCCACGCGGCATAGAACATTCGGAAGCTGCCGTCATCCAGGCGCACCACCTCCGGCGCATACACCGCATACGACTCCCGATCCGTCTCCTGGGCGACGCGCACGCCCGGTTCCGCTTCAAAGTCAAGACCGTCCGCCGACACCGCGCTCACGATGTGGTTCCGAGCACCCAGCCCCGACACCATCGGAAACGAGTAGTGGTGAAAGTAAAGCCGCCAGGTCAGCCCCTGATCCGTCGGGAAGCACACGCAACGCGGCGACCCATACGACCACTCCCCATCGCCAATCCTGACGCCCTCTTCCAGCTCCCAATCCAGTCCGTCGGCCGACGTCGCGCTCAGGATCACCGTCGGAGCTTTCGGCCGCCGCGCCTCGTAGTACATCCGAAAGCCGCCGCCGGGCATAGGCACCACGTCGGGGCACAAGGAGCGCTCCGTGGCGTGAGGACTGTGAACGTCGATCCTAACGTCGCGGTCGAACGTCCATGCGCTTCCGTCGGGCGAAGAGGCGCTCAGGATGTGCCCCAGGTGGTCGTTCTCCGTAACCCCGGGTGCAAAGCCCGTGTAGTACATCCGGTAGCCGCCCCCGGCAAGAGCCACGACGTTCGGAGTCAGGACCCCGTTGCCGGGCCCCAGCGGGTTGACCTCAATTGCGGGCGTCGAGTCCTTCGTCCACTCCGTCCCTGGATCGGTCTCGTGGTAGTGAACCGCGGTCAGTGGATCGAACCCGACGTCAGGCATGGCCCCGACTTTCGCGGAGTGCTCTGAATGTGAGCCAAATCAACGGTCTAGATCCTATCCGAGTCGGAACCACGATCGCACCGCTAAAGCGCCCGGTGCCCTATCCGCGCAGGTAGCTCTCCACCGCACCCGCAAACTCTTCCGCCTCGTCTTCATAACTCTCAAACGGATCCGGCATCTCAAAGATCCGCCCGCGAACCCCAATCCCGTCCCAGTCCACCAGGTACGGCACGAACGACCAGCCGCCAAACTCGTCCAATTCCCGCCAGTGCTCGATGTACTGGTAGACCAGATACAGCTGGTTTTCCCAGCTCGCCAGCGCGCCCAGGTTGTGCTGGATGTCCTTCCAGTCGATGTGCGAATCGGCCCGCGCCTCGGACAGCGCCCGCACAATCCGCCCGCGCGCGCCAGCGCGAGTTCCTTCGGGAGTTGCCAGCGGATTCACCGGTCCCGAAACCATCCGGCACATCAGACCGCGACGCTGCAACTCGCTGAACAGGCTCACCGTCGGGTCCACGTGGTGATACGCCAGGTCCAGCTTCACCAGGTCCGAGTCTGCCCAGCCCTCCGGCGAGTCGTCCGCGTAGTCCCGCAGTTCGGCCAACTTGGTCACCCAGTCCACCTTGCCAATCAGGGATTCGGGATCCGTGGCCAGACCGTCCAGGCACTCGGTCCAGGCCGCCAGCGTCCAGTCGGTATCGGCGTCGCGGCCCGCAAACGCTGCCGAAGCAGCCTCCAGGTAGATCCGCTGCACGTCGATCGCCGAAATCGTGCGCCCGTCCACCAGTTCCACCGGCCACGGCCCGCCGGGGTTGCGCGAAATCGACTTGATCGACCGCACCGCTTCGTCCAGGTAGAGGTCCGGATTCCACCCGGCCGCCAGCAGCTGCGCCACTAGCGCGGTGGTCCCAATCTTGAGCGCCGTCGCGTACTGCGACTGATTCGCGTCCCCGACCACCACGTGCAGCCGCCGCAGCCCCGTCCGCTCGCTCAGCGGCTCGTCGCGCAGGTTGATGATCGGGCGGCCGCCAAACCTGACGCGATTGCTCACGTCCACCGATACAAACGCCGCCCGCTGCGACATGTGGAACGGCAGACGCCCGCCGGCCTCCGCCGGATTCAGCGTCATGCCGGCCCCCGCGTACAGTTGCCGCGTCGTCAGGAACGGCAGCAGCCCCAGCACCAGGTCCCGGCTGCGCGGACTCCGCGGAATCGAGTAGTTCTCGTGATACCCGAACGTGTTGCCCAGGTGATCGGTGTTGTTCTTGATGAAGAACAGCTTCCGGTTCATCTCCTGGCTTTCAACCGTATCCAGCAGCACCGCGGCGGCGGCGTTTTCCTGCTCGATGATGTCCCGCAGCGTCCGGCACTCCGCCGAGGCGTACTCGATGTGCCCCGAATCCAGGTACAGCCGCGCCCCGTTGAACAGGTGCCCGCCGTTGCCCGGTTCTTCGTCCCACTCGCGCGGCGCCGGGTCGATCAGCCCGAAGCGCCGGTCCTGGAACAGAATCGACTTAACCAGACGGGCCGCCTGCCCTGGCGGCAATGACCCGGCCGACGCGAACTCGATCTCCGTCCCAAAGACGATGTCGTCCATGCGCTGCGGCTATTGCCCGCCGGGTTGAGGAGTTGGGTCGGGAATCTCCCGAATGATCCGCCGTCGCCGCTCCCGTAGGTCTTCCTCTTTCTCCGGCGCCGCCGGCTCCGTCGGCGCTTCCGCCGGCTTGGTCGGTGCCTCCGTCTCGGCCTGCCAGCCGGGGCTCAGGCCTCGTAGCTGCCGCATAGTCCTCACCTTCCTTCCGCGTCCAGCGCGGTTAGCAACCCGTCCAGCGTCTCCGCCTCGGCAACCAGCCGACCCAGGCGGTCCACGGTAGGTCCAACAACGTCGTCGAAACGCAGCGTCACGTCATAACCGTTCCTGCGAAACACGATCCGGTCCCATTCCACCGCGCTGATGTCCTCGCCGAATCGTCGCAGCACGTCGCCGCGCACCGTCGCTCGCGTACCGGCCGGCGCAGTCTCCAGCGCCCGCTCGATATCCGCGTCGCTCACGATCCGCCGAATCCGCCCTTCGGCTACGAGCATGTCGTATACGCACCAATCCGGATCCAATACGTGGTATCCCAGATCGACCCGCCTCGCGTCCTCGTCCCGCCACTCCGACCCAAAGTCCTCCCGCATCTCTTCGATCAGGCATTCCTTCGCAACCCAATCCACCCGATCCGCCGCCAGCGCCCGGTCGCGGCGCAAGTCGTCCAGCACAGCCGCCCACTCGTCCAGCACCCAGGTCGTTTCGGAGTCCCGCCCCCGATACCGTTGCGCCGCCTCGCAATACCACCGTTGCACGTCCAGCGCCGAAACCGGCGAGCCGCGCTCCAGGTCCACCACGCCGCCAAAGTCCAGGTCGTGCGATACCTGCCGCACCGCCCGCACCGGGTTCGTGAGCCGTTCCGACGGACGCCACCCCTCCATCGCCAGGTCCAGAGTCAGCGCCGTCGTCCCCGCCTTCATCGCCGTCGCCCACTCGCTGCGGTTCGCGTCGCCCGCAATCACGTGCAGCCGTCGGTACTTCCCGGCGTCGGCGTGCGGCTCGTCCCGCGTATTGAAGATTGGCCGCCGAGCCGTCGTGTTGATCCCGGTCACTTCCTCAAAGAAATCTGCTCGCTGCGACATCTGCAACCGCCACGGGTCGCCCTTCTCGATCCCCACCCGCCCGGCCCCCGCAAACACCTGCCGCGTTGCCAGGAACGGCACCGTCACCCGGATCAGGTCATCGGTCGGAATCTTCCGCGACGTCAGGTAATTCTCGTGACACCCATAGCTGCGTCCGTGGTAATCCGTGTTGTTCTTCAGCAACCGGATCTGCCCATATCCCAGCGCCGCGTTCCGCGCCGACTCCGCCGCGAACATCACCCGCTCGCCCGCCTTGTCCTGCGCCACCAGGTCCTTCAGGGACAGACACACGTCCGTGCAGTACTCCGGATGATTATGGTCGTTGTACAGCCGCGCGCCGTTGCGCAGCACCGTATTCGACAGCAACTCGTCGCGTGACATCCGGCTGCTGCGATCCGTCGAGCCGGTCAGGTCGCGCGGGTCCCGCTCCAGCCGGTCCGCCCGCCCGCCTCGCAGGTCGCGATACGGGTCTTCACCAACGTAGTCCCAGCCTCGAAACGCGCCCTCAACCGGCGCCGCCTGGATAAGACGAGCCGCCTCGTAGGCGAAATCAGGTTCGCCCGCAAAGCCCTCGCAGTTGAGCCCGTACTCGGTCTCGATACCTGCGGGACGGTTCATGCGCCGCTCATGCCGGGGATCAGTCCAATACTACGGCGCGCTCTACGGAACCTGCCGACCGCGTCCCTCGGCTTCCGCCCGCTCCACCACGGCCTGCGCCAGTGCGATGTCCCACAGCGCGATTCCCTGCGAGGCGAACAGCGTGATTTCCTCGTCCGCCGTGCGACCCGCCACCTGCCCGGCCACCACCCGGCCGAACTCGATCGCCTGACCCCACTGGAAAACCCCGGCCCTCGCAGCCGCGATCAGGTCCCCGGCCTCCTCGTGCGCCCCGTCCAGGTCGTCCACGAACACCCGGTCTATTCGTGCGACCGCCGCTGGTTCAAGCTCACCATGCGCCGGGTTGTTGCTCCCCATGGCCACCACGTGTGCTCCCGGCGCCAGATTGTCCGCCAGCAGCACCGGTCCCGCCGCCGACGTCGCCGTCACCACGATGTCCGCGCCCCGCACCGCCTCCGCCGCCGACGCGCAGGCAATCAGCTCGACGTCGACACGCTCCCGCATTGTCTTGACATAAGTCTCAACGTTCGCCGGATTCCGCGAGTACACCCGCGCCTCTGCCAGATCGTGCACCCTGCTCAGCGCTTCCAGCTGCGTCCGCGCCTGCCGCCCGCTCCCAATCAGCCCCACCACTCGGCTGTCGGATCGTGCCAGGTACTTGCCGGAAACGCCGGTGGCCGCCCCCGTTCGCAGTTCGCCCAGCCGCCCGGCCTCCAGTACCGCGCGCAGCAGCCCGGTTGCCACGTCGAACAGCACCACCACGAACCGCGTGCTGCCGCCGCCGAACGACGAATAAATCTTCGCCCCTGCCGCGCCCAATTCCTCGTCCGCCGCCCCCATCAGCTGCAGCGCGCCCGCCGGAACCCGCGCCCGACGCCGTCCAACATTCCCGGCAACGCCCCGACCCTGCCGCTCAAACGCGCCCTCAACCGCCGCCAGCGCCAGCTCCATATCCCCCAGCGCGTCCACATCCGCTTCAGTCAGATAAAGGGGCATCGCATCTCCAGACCCAAGCTGCGCCACGACCTTGCGTCGATTCTAGGTGTCCTCGTCCTCCACCGTTCCCGCGAGAGCCGGAGCCACCCACATGCGCGCGCTTTCAACCGTTCGGCACGCACCGTCCCCCAAGGACATGGAACGACTCCGCCCCAACACGCGTATTCATCTACGCAACCCATAGGCACCACACAAGACCCGAGGCGGCAGATGACCGAAACACAGGCGCTTCAGCGCTGCCAGAACGGCGACCGCGAGGCCTTTAACCACCTCGCGACCAAGCACCAGGACCTGCTCTATCGCACGGCCACGTTTATGACCGGAAGCCAGTCCCTGGCTGAAGTGCAGGTCCGCGAAGCCCTGCGCGCGGCCTGGCGCGGCATTCATGCCGCCGGGCTCGGTACCCCGCTCAGACCGTGGCTCATCCGCATCCTCATGCGCCAGGAATCTACCGCGGGCCCAACGTCGTCGGATTTCGCCGTCGGCCCGTCCCACCGCGCCCCGCTGCGCAATCTCCCGCCTGCGCTCCACCCCGAAGACGCCAACCGTGAGCGCCACCGGATTCGCCGGGCCTTGGCTGCCCTCGACCCGGCCAATCGGCACGTCCTGATCCTGCGCTATTTTGCCAATCTCACGGGCCCCCAGCTGGCCCTCGTCCTCGAAATACCAGAGGACGCCGTTGAATCCAGGCGGCGCCAGGCGCTCGGCCAGTTGCGCGATCGGCTCCAGGCCATCGACGCCTGCGCCACCGACGAACCCGGCGCCTACGCTTCCGACCAGGCGCTGGTCGACGCCCTCCGCGACTACTTCCAGGCCGCCGCCGCCGCCCTGCGTGTGCCAGCCGACCTCTGGGACGCGCTCGAGACCCGCGCCCCGCATCGCTCCTGCGTCACGCGGATTCGACGCAAGGTCCTTGCTGCGGCTTCGCGCTTCTGGACACCGCTCGCCGCTACCGGCGGCGCCGTCGCCCTTGCCTCGGTCGTGCTCTGCGCCACCACGGCCTGCTCCGGCCCCGGCGCAAGCAACGAGGAGCCAGCATCCGTGGCGGCCGCTTCGGCCCCAGCCGCGACGGCCACTCCAGCCCCAGCCGCGACGGCCACTCCAGCCCCAGCCGCGACGGCCGCTCCAGCCCCAGCCGCGACGGCCGCTCCAGCCCCAGCTGCGACGGCCGCTCCAGCCCCGGCTGCAACCGCCGCGCCGGCCCCCGCCGCCGCGGCCGCCCCAGCCGCCCCAGCACCCGCGGCGATCATCAGGACAGTGGTCAAGGAAGTCCCGGTCGAGAGGGTCGTCGAAAAGGTTGTGGCCCGGGAAGTCGCCGTCGAGAAGATCATGACGGCCGCGCGTGCTGCAGCGTTCGAGGCCTCCGTCGAAAAGGTCGTTGCCGCGAGCGCCGCCGAGGCTTCAGCCCCGCGACGCGACTACCGACCCGCTGACCTCACCGCCGGCGAGGTCAACGACAACGAAAAATGGACCGAATATCTGCGCTTCCGCGACGACTACCGCGGACCGCCAATCCACGATGTCGACGTGTCGGAGCGCTACACCATCACCGTCCTCGACCCCCTCGGTCGTCCGGTGCCGGACGCAAGCGTGTCGGTATCTGCGGGCGAAACCTCCATATTCCAGGGGCGCACCTACGCCAACGGACAAACCCTGTTCTTCCCACGGGCCTTTCCTGAAGCCGACAACGCCCGCACGTTCCGTCTCGACGTCGAGAAAGACGGAGTCGTCCAGTCGCTCGACGCCGAACGCGACCAGGAGTCGGAGTGGGTCGTGAACCTGGACGTCGACAGGCCCTACGGCGACCGCGTTCCCCTCGACCTGCTATTTCTCCTCGACGCCACGGGCAGCATGGCCGACGAGATCGACCAGATCAAAGCAACGCTCGTGTCAATCTCGGAGCGCATCGGCGAATTGCCGTCGCGTCCCGATCTCCGCTTTGGAATGGTCACCTATCGCGATCGCGGCGACGACTTCGTCACCCGGCTCTACGACTTCAACGCCGACGTGCCGGCCTTCGCCAGCACCATCCGGGACGTAGTCGCCGACGGCGGCGGCGACGACCCGGAGTCGCTCAACGAAGCGCTCCACGTGGCCGTCCACAAGCCAAGCTGGCGGCTCGACGATGCGATCCGGCTGGTCATCTTGGTGGCCGACGCCCCACCGCACCTGGACTACGCCGAGGACTACGACTACGCCGTCGAGATGATCGAGGCCAACCGCCGCGGCATGAAGATCTTCGCCATCGCCTCCAGCGGCCTGGATGAGCAGGGTGAGTACATCTTTCGGCAGCTCGCCCAGCACACCATGGGCCGCTTCGCCTTCATCCTCTACGGCGGCGAAACCTCCCACAGCGTCTCCGACTACTCCGTCGAGCAACTCGATGACCTCGTCGTCCGACTCGTCCAGGAGGAACTAAACCACTTGAAACCCGCCTAGTCCCACCCCGCCCGCGGCGAACCCGTCCACTCCCGAGGCCGGTATCGTCGCGGGTGCGTGCCCCGCATCCCCGGGGCCTTCAGCCCGACCCGACGGGGCACCTTTCTGAGCTCCGAAGCGTCGCGTTCCGGTTGTTCGCAGTAATCCTGGGGAATCCCGGGCTCGGCCGGTCCCGCCTCACGCACGTCCCGGCTGGACGCCTCAACCCCCTTAACGCTTGCGGAGAGCCCGCCCCGGACTTGGTACGGGGTACCTGATATCCGGACTCGATGCTGGACATGAACCCAAGTCTGTCCGGGCCCACCGCACCACGGCGCCCTGACGACCCCGCCTCTATCCAATTGCCAGTCCCGCCCCACCCCCTGATCATGCGCCCTTGGCATGGCCTTCCTCGCACTCCACGTCGTCTTCAACGTCGGCTTCGCGCTCAGCACGCGCGTGGCCCAGTTCCGGCGCTACGACTATTTCCTCGTAGCCGCCATCAACTACTCGCTGGCTGCCCTGCTCGCCTCGGTCTGGGCGGCCCTGCGCGGCCCCTTGGACTTCGACGCCCCCACCCTCATCTTGGGCGCCGTCCAGGGCATCCAGTACGCCGGGACCATGATCGGCGTCTACCTGCTGCTCGTGCGCTCCGGCGTCGGCATCACGTTCATATTCCTGCGCCTGTCCGTCGTCGTTCCCACCCTGGCTGCCATCGTCTTCTTCGGCGAACGACCCACCGGCCCTGCCATCGGCGGCCTCCTGCTCATGCTGATCTCCATCCCGCTGCTCGTCGGCCCCAGGTCGGCCGTGCGCGGTCCGCGGTCCCGCTGGTACTGGCCGCTGGTCGCGTTCATGATGCTCTTCACCGGTGCCGGCCACACCGCCTCCAAGGCCTTCAACGAACTCTCCACGCCCGATCGGGCGCCAGCCTTCCTCATGGCCGCCTTCCTGATCTCAGTCCCCGTCGCGCTCGCAATCTTCGCCATCCGCGGCCGCTTCCAGGCCAGCACGCCCCCGCTGCGCCGCAGCCTGGCCACGCCGGGTCCGCTGGCCACCGGTGCCGCCATGGGCCTCTGCAACGTCATCCAGCTCGCCTTCCTGGTGGCCGCGCTCGAGGTCATCCCCGGCACCATCGCCTTCCCCATCCAAACCTCGGCCTCGGTCCTTTTGACCACCGCCGCCGGCGTTCTCGTTTGGAAGGAGCGCCACGGCCCCATCGTCTGGCTCGGCGTCACCGCCGCCCTCGCCGGCATGGTCATCGTCAACTTCTGAACGCCGGCCACCCGAGACCCACGCCGCCCACGCCTACCGCACCACTGACTCGCCGGCCGCAGTCGAACCGGAACCGCGACTACGGAACTCGCTCGGATGCCGACGCCCCCGCCTACTGATAGTGACGGGCCTGCAACTCGTACAGCTCGGCGTAGAGGCCGTGCTCTTGCATCAGATCGTCGTGACTCCCTTGCTCCACGATGCGACCCTGGTGGAGGACAATGATGTGGTCGGCCATTCGGACGGTCGAAAATCGGTGCGAGATCAGCAGCGTCACGGTTCCGGTTAGTTGACCACGGCGAGACGCTGCTGCGATACGTTCAAATACGCCATGCTCGGTCTGCGCATCGAGCGCTGCCGTGGGCTCGTCCAGGATCACCAAGAGCGGATCTGTGCGCATGAACGCACGCCCCAGCGCCAGCTTCTGCCACTGTCCGCCCGAGAGTTCTACCCCTTCCTTCCAAACCCGCCCCAACTGGGTCTCCAGGCCACGCGGAAGCGAGTCGGGGATATCCCGCGCATCGGCTTTGGCGAGAGCTTCGTGTACCGCCTGAGAATCCTCGATCCCTGCCACATCGCCCACGCCCACCGTTTCCCGCACCAGGAACTCGAACTGGCAATAATCTTGGAAGCCAGCGCTCAGGTTGGACCGCCACGCCTCGACCTCAAACTCCTTTAGGTCGACGCCGTCCACATTGATTCGACCCGCCGTGGGTTCGTAGAAGCGAGATAGCAACTTGGCCAGCGTGGTCTTGCCGGCTCCGTTCTCCCCCACCAGGGCCACGACTCGGCCGGCCTGCAGTTCCAGGCTGATGTCTTGAAGCACCGCAGCATCGGTGCCGGGGTAGCTGAAAGACACGTTATCGAACTCGATTCCGAGCCTGAGAGCGCTGGGTACCGTTGTCCGAGTTGCGGGCTCGCGGTCGACTTGCTTCGCGTAGTCCACCAGCCAGAGATAGCGCGAGGCCTCTCTCACAACGCGCAGCCACGAATTGCCCGAACTCACCAGCTCGCCAACGAGATCCTGCATCTGGGCAGCCAAGGTAATCGCCAGCAAGACATCGCCTGGTGTCACCTGACCTTGCAGGGCCCTGGCCAGGACAAGGGCAATGGCGCCGCCGTAACCGACCGCCAGCAGCGCCGCCGCGAGAGCCTGGAGGATCAAGCCGTTCCAAAGCGGGCGAGTCTGGATGCGGAGTTGCTCGGCCCCGTCGGCGCCGTGCCGGGCCACCATCTCCGTCCCCAGATCGAAGACCCGCAACTCCTTGCCGGCTGCCGGCGAGGTTGCAAGGCCGAAGAAGTGCATCTTCCGGCGGCGCAGTTCCGCTGACGCGTTGAGGGCTGCCAGGTAGCGTTGCCACGCCCGCCGGTCGGCCAAGATCGATCCGACGGCGAAGAGTGGCAGCAGCAACAGGCGCGGATCCAGCGTGGCAAGCAAAGCAGCCGTTCCTGCGAGGTGCAAGACCTCCTGGACGGCGTACAGGGTCTCACTCGCCATTTCCCCGAATCGGCTGCGGTGCTCTCGCAGCAGATCCATTTCGCGCAGGTAGTCCGGACGCTCGTGGTGCGCCAGGGTGGAGATTCCCGCGCTGAGGCGCATGAGTTGCCGGTCAACGAAGGCGCTGGTTCGTTCGGTCACCATCTGCCCGAGGTTGAGCCGGTGCTGCCCCACAAGAGCCCCAACGACCTGCAGGCCTGCGACCGCAAGAGCGGCGAGCACCACCATGCCGAGCTGCTTGCCGATCACGCCCTCGGCGAGGAGCTTCAGCCCCCAGGCTGTCCCCAGACTTGCCAGGACGCTCAATAGCCCCAGGCAGAAAAGAAGAACGATCTGCCAGGGCGCCGCCCGAAAGCCGAAGGTGAGCAGCACGCGAAACCCGCGAAACCCTTGGCTCACTCCAGCCCGCCATTCGCGCGGAATCGGCTCGCCTGAAGCTCATAGGCGTGGGCGTACTGACCGCCCAGCGACACGAGTTCTTCATGGGCGCCTTGTTCCACGATCCGTCCATCGGCCAGCACCACGATGCGATCAGCCTGCCGGACTGCCGAAAAGCGGTGCGAGATCAGGATGGTGGTTAGCCCCGCGGTAATCTCGAGGAACCGTTCGTACAGCGCGGCCTCGGCACGTACATCCAGATTGGCTGTCGGCTCGTCCAGGATGAGCAGTCGGGCGCCGCCCTCAACGGCCATCAACGCCCGCGCCAGCGCGATGCGCTGCCACTGGCCACCGGATAGCTCCATGCCGCCGGTGTACTCCCGCGAAAGCACCGTCTGCCAGCCTTGGGGTAATGACTCGATCAGCTCGAGTGCCCCGGCTTTCGCCGCCGCTGCCCGCAGCCGCGCATGCTGGTTCGCCACCGCTCGCGCGCCGTAGCCGACATTGTCGTGCGCGGTGACGTGGAACCGCGTGAAGTCCTGAAATATGACGGCGATGCGCTCGTGCCATGAGCGGGCATCCATATCACGAAGGTCGTAACTGTCGACGAGGATCTGACCCTGCAACGGGTCATACATTCGGCATAGGAGTTTGACTAACGTGGTCTTGCCTGCGCCATTGGCGCCGACAATTGCCAGCGACTGTCCGGCCGGGATCGACAGATTCAGTCCGTCGAGGACATCGAAATCCTGTCCGGGGTAGCGGAACTTGACGCCGCTGAATTGAACGTGCTGTTGCGGCGAGTCGCGGGGAAGCGCGTGCCCGCGACGCAATTCACGAGATCGAGCTGCTCGCTCCTCGAGCTTCCGGAACGCGGGGAGCGACGACGTGCCTTGCACAATCTCAAAGAGCGAGTGGCCGGTTCCGCCCAGTGCTGTGCTCGCCAACACGGCCCCGGCGAAGACAGCAACAGCGCCCAGGCCGATGTCTCCACGCACTCCGGCCCAACCAATGAGCGCTAACGCGACGAGCTCCACGCCGGCCATGCCTAGAAAGGTCAAGGTCATCGGCAGGCGGTTGCGGCGGCGTTCTTGCCAGACCCTGGCCATTGCCCGCTGCCACTCGCTATCAAAGCGCGCCAGCAGCCAGGGCAGCAAGCCCCACACCCGCAACTCCTTCGCCGCGTCAGGCGTGAGTGCCAGGTCGCGAAAGTACTCGGCGCGTCGCAGGACGTCGGATTGGCCGACCGCCATCTTGGTCGCCTCGTGATGCGCGCGCTGCAACCGATGCCAGATCGCAAGTCGCCCCATGAGCACGATCAGCGCCAGCCACCACTGGAACGTAGCCAGGATCACGATTGCGCCGAGGCCGCGTAGCCAGGCCGGAATCACCCCGGCAAGCCCGGTGACCGCGGCCCCGGGATGGTAATAGGAGTCCCAGACGCCCTGCGCGGTACGTATCTGGTCGGCTACTTCGGGATCCTCGAGGTGTGCGATCCCGCTCGGCGCCGTGACGGCGCGGGCGATTCGCGCCTGGATGTACTGGTTGAAGTCGAGCCGGAGGGCCAGGGCCGCCGTTCGCTGAATGGCGCGGACCAACCGCGTGACCAAGAACACGCTTCCAGCGATCAGCAGCAGCGTCACCGACCGCTGACTTGCTGCGGAGTCTGGGCCGTCTCGCACGGCGTCCGGGATGGACCCCACGAGTAGCCCGGTGGCCACCGTAAAGGCCAGTGGCAGCGCCGCGCTGAGGAGGACGCAGACTGCCAGGGCGGCCGTCGTCCGGCGGTTCACCCGGGGCATCATCCCCAGGATGGTGATGCTCCCGGTGATGACGGGTGGTAGGTGGCCCTTCAGCTGCTGGAAGCTGCGGGGCCGAAGACGCCGTCGGCAGTGACCCATCAATTGGAACTCCAACCCAGAACGATACTGCACGGCTGGGTCGGTCGGGCTTGATTCCACGGTCGTCACGACCCAAGTAGGGACTCTAGGTCACCAGTTGCGTATGCATTGCCGTCGCAGCTGATGCCCGCGCGACGTGCGGATGAACGTGCGGCGAGGCGTGCCCGGCGCCGCGCGACGCCTTTTCCGTTGACCGCTGGCCACGATTCCCGGCAGCCCGAAAGCTAAGAATCCTCTGAATAAGCCCGGTGGTTGCGGCAGGGCCTATGCTCACGAGCGACGGACAGCCGCTGAGGGCCATGATGCTGCCGCAACGCTCATTTGCCGACGTGGAGTACGACGGACAGCCGCGCCAGACGCGGCGGGGGCGCTTTCTGCAGCGCATGGACGCGCTGATGCCGTGGGCGTGGCTCGAAGCGCGCATCCGGCCGGTCTACCCGACCGGGACGCGCGGACGGCCCCCCTATCCGCTAGCCATGATGCTGCGGACTCACTGCGTGCAACTGTTCTACAACCTCAGCGACCCGGCCATGGAAGACGCGCTCTACGACAGCGTGGCCGTGCAGCGCTTCGTGGGCCTCACCGCACGGGGCCCGCGCCCCGATGAGACGACCATCCTGCACTTCCGGCACCTGCTGGAACGCCATGCATTGGGGGAGGTGCTGCTGGCCGAGATCACTCGGCATCTGGCGGCGCAGGGCCTGCGGCTGCGGGAAGGCACGATCGTGGACGCGACCATCCTCGACGCGCCGGCGTCGACGAAGAACCGCGCCCAGGCGCGCGACCCCGAGATGCATCAGGTCAAGAAGGGCAACCAGTGGTACTTCGGGATGAAGGCGCACATCGGGGTGGACGCGGTCACGGGGCTGGTGCATAGCGTCGCGACGACGGCGGCCAACGTGGCCGACATCACGCAAGTGCCGCGGCTCCTGCACGGCGCCGAGACGCGCGTGTGGGGCGACGCGGGGTATCAGGGCGTGGCCCGGCGCCCGGAGCACCGGGGCCGGCGGGTGGACTGGCAGGTGGCGCTGCGCCCAGGGCAGCGGCGGCGCTTGGCGCCCGGCAGCGCCGCCGCTCAGGCGGAGCAGCGCAAGGCCTCGATCCGGGCCAAGGTGGAGCATCCGTTTCTGTATGTGAAACGCCACTTCGGCTACGCCAAGGTGCGGTATCGGGGGTTGGCCAAGAACCGGACCCGGCTGTGCCTGCTGTTGGGGTTCGCCAATCTGCTGCTGGCGGCGCGCGCCGCGCCAGCGTAAGCGGGCGAGTTGCGCCCCGCGCGGGGGCGCCCGCGGCCTGCACCGCCGCTAACGGGGCGCTGCGGTCCCGAAACGCCGTCACCCCGACGCCCCAAGGCACCCTGCTGCTGCCCCGGCGCTCTGGCACCCCGGTTGTTCAGAGGTTTCCTAAGGAACGTGGCGGTGATTTACCCCGTCAGCGACGTCCCTGCATCCCGGACGCCTCAGTCGAACCGGAACCGCCAAACCCCGATTGCTGTAAACACCACCGCAAAGATCAGCAGCACGCCCGCTTCCAGCCAGACGCCGCCCAGGCCCTGACCGCGCACCAGCACGTCCTGGTAGCCCTGGATCGCCCAGGCCTGCGGTGTGATATTGCCGATCTGCTGCATCGCCTCCGGCATGATGAAGCGCGGCACCATCACCCCGCCCAGCGCCGACGTCGTCAGCACCACGATCACCGCCAGGCCCGCGCCCTGCGTCTCCGAGCGCGCGACGCCCGCCAGCGCGATGCCCAGCCCCGTGGCCACCAGCGCCAGCGCCGCCGACACCACCACCAGGGCCGGCACGAACCCCAGGTCTAGTCCAAACGCCAGCCGTGCGATCGCAAACATGATCACGATCTGGATCAGGTTCACCACGTAGAACGGCGCCAGCTTGCTGATCACGATCGGCGCCCGACCCACCGGCGCCGCCCTCAGCCGTCGCATCGCCCCGCTCCGTCGCTCCCGGAAGATAGACTCGATCATCACCGTGGCAATGAAGAACACGCCCATCACGGTGTACGCGGCCGAGTTCTGCTGGAATTGGTCCGGGAACTGCTCGCGCTCCACCCCCGGCGGAACCCGCCGCCGCGTGGTGACCGGCAACGCGCGGTCGCCCTCGCCGCCGCCCTCGCCCTGCATCGAGGCTGCCAGTTGCTCGCGAAGCTCGGGCGGCAATCCGGCCGACACCTCCTCAAACCAGGCGGTGGCCCCAGCCTCGCCCAGCCTCTGACCGACCACCTGCTGCAGCACGGCGTTTAGCGCCCCTTCCAGCGGACCCGTCACCTGTGCCGTCGTCGCCGGATCGACGATGACGTCCACCTCCAGCGGCTGAACCGGCTCGCCCCTGAGGATGCGCGGATCTGCCAGCAGTGCCGTCAAGCCCTCGGGAAACACCACCCCCACCGGGTACTCGCCGTCCGCCACCAGCTGAGCGACTTGGTCCGCCGTCAGCGGCTGCCCGTCCTGCTCCCGCACCATGGCCAGTCCCTGCGTCGAATCCAGCTGCTCGATCACCTGCTCGGCAACCTCGCCCGCGCCGGCCGACGCCACCGGCACTTCCAGCGCCCTCGCGGATCCCCGCGCGGCCCCTTCCTCGAACAGCCCGCCCAGCGCAAGGCTGAAGACCACCATGAACATCACCGGCATCATGAAGAGCACGAACAGGCCGCCCGGATCCCGCAGCAGCAGCAGAAACTCCTTGATCGTGAACGCCAGCGTCACCCGCATCGCTCAGTCCCTCAGGCTTCTACCCGTAAAGCGCAGGAACACGCTCTCCAGGTTCGGCTCCAGGATTCGCACGGTCTCCACTTCCAGCGCTGCCGCGTTCATCGCCTGCATCACGTCCACCAGCGCGTGCCGGGCGCTGGCCGCCTCGATGTTCAGCGACCGCTCGTCCGGCCCTGGTCCCACGGCTTGCACCGTTTCCAGCGACCCCAGGCTCTCCGTCACCCGCTCCCGCTGCGCCGGATCGATCCCGATCTGAATCACCCCGCCGCCCAGCGCCTCGATCAACGCGCGCGGCGAATCCAGCGCCACGATCTTGCCGTGGTCGATGATCGCCACCCGGTCGCACAGCCGCTCGGCCTCTTCCATGTAGTGCGTCGTGTAGACGATCGTGACCCCCGCGTCGCGGTTCAGCTGCTCCACGTTGTCGAAGATGTGATTGCGGCTCTGTGGGTCAACCCCCACGGTCGGCTCGTCCAGGATCAGTAACTCCGGCTCGTGCAGCAGCCCCGCCGCCAGGTTCAGCCGACGCTGCATCCCGCCTGAGTAGGTCCCCGCCTGGTCGTCGCCGCGGTCGCTCAGCCCCACGATATCCAGCACCGCCTCCACCCGCTCGCGCAGCCGTCGCCCGCCCAGGCCGTACACTCGTCCGAAGAACAGCAGGTTCTGACGACCGCTCAGCTTCTCGTACAGCGCAATGTCCTGCGGCACCACGCCAATCCGTCGCTTGGCGCCGCGCGACCTCGGCGTCATCCGCACGTCGCCCAGCTGTACCTGCCCGGCCGTGGGCTTGAACATGCCGCACAGGATCCCGATCAACGTCGACTTGCCCGCCCCATTCGGCCCCAGCAACCCAAACACCTCGCCCCGCCGCACCTCCAGCGTGACGTCATTCACCGCCGTAAGGTCCCCGTACCGGTGCACCACCCCACCAGCGCGCAAGAGCGCACTGTTATTCGCGCTACTCACGGGCAACGTCCAATCGCGGTCAGATCCAAGTCAGCCTCAATCTGCGGTCGTAGGTTTGCAAACCAAAGTAGTTTGCATCACGCTAGGAGGGTGTGCAAGCCGCTCAATCCCCGCGCGCCGCCGGCGCCGCCCAACGCCGCAAACTGTCCGAGGCTTCCAGTCCCGCGTCCTGCCCGCTCGCAAACGCGCTGGCAATCAGATTCCGCTCCCCGGCCACAATATCCCCAGCGGCCCACAACCCCGCAATCGGCTCCCCGGACGAGTCCAGCACCTCGTGATCGTCGCTACACCGCAGCAACCCGTCATCGTCGTGCGCCACGTCAAACCGGCGCAGAAACTCGTCGTTCGCCTTCAGGCCCTCATCAACGAAAAACCCGTCGAAAAACAACTCCCGCCCATCGGCCATCCGGAATCCCAGCAGGTTCAGACCCTGCCCGATGTGCGCCTCGATCCGTCCTTCCTCCAGTTCCGCCCCCCGCTCGCGCAGCGCCTCCAGCACCCGCGGCGACATCCCATGCGGTCGCCCGTTCGTCAGCACCGTGATCCGATCCGTGAAGTCCTGTGCCCCCTGCACAACTTCGAAGATGTAGTCGCCCACCCCCAAAATGGCCAGGCACTCGTCCACGTGCAGGTGCCCGTCGCAACGGATGCACAGGTGCCACCCGCGGCTGTTCCCGGCGTACCGATACACCAACTGGTACTTCCGATACATCCGGTCCGCCGTGTCATTGATCTCAATGTCTGGCCACCCGTCCTCGAACCCGCTCGCCACCACCACCGTCCGTCCCAGCGCCGTCGTGGTCGCGCCAACCTGCCCGTCTCGGGATAGCTGTTCCCTGGCGTACGTCAGCCGAAACGGCCCGTCGTCCAACCGCTCCAGGTCCAGCGCGAACCCGTCGGCCCGCCGAATCCCGGCCATCCGTTCCTGGCCGCCCCGTCGGATCGTCCGTTCCGGCTGGCCTTCAGTCCATCCCTGTAGGGCCTTCGCAAACTGCACCCCGGTAATCCCGGCAAACACCGGCGCGTCCTCGATCTTCACCGTCTTCGACCAGTAGGCCCGACCCCGCCGGCGGCTCACCTTGCTCGCGTCCAGCAGCAGCACGTGCCGCATCTGGTGCGCCGCGCTCACCGCCGCCTGCGTGCCGCCCGGTCCGGCGCCGACCACCAGCACGTCAAAAGCCTCGCTCATCCGACCGGTCCGCGTCGTCCCGCCCGCAGCCTCAACTCGCTAGTTTGGGCGCCCACTCTTCGGCTCCCGTAATCGCGTCGATCATCTTCATCGTGCGCACCGCGTCGTCCAGCGTCGGTGAAGGAAACGACACAGGCTGGCCCGTCTGCACCGCCCGCAGAAACGCCCGCGACTCGCCCGGAAACCCCGGCTTCAAGCGCAAATCCAGCCCCGTCAGGCCAAACCGAACCGGCTCGCGCCCGCTCCGTACCAACGTGCACGAACTCAACCGGTCGCCCGTCGTCAACGCGTCCCCGGACGTCAACACCGCCGTGGCCGTCCGCGCCTCATACCAGTGGCCTGTGCCCTTCGGCCCAAAGTGATCCGCGATCGCCCGCCCCACCGCGCCCGACTCGTACTCCAGCAGCGCGCTGAAGCTATCCGGCTTCGGCAGCGCCCGCTGCCTCACCAGCGGCGTCACGTTCGCAACATCCCCCCCCAGGTACCGCAGCAGGTCCAGCGCGTGAATGCTGTTCGCGTAGACCCAGCGCATCGCCACTTCCGGCGGGATCTTCGAACGCTCCCACTGGGGCGCCACATCTTCGTCCGCATGCACCGTCACCGACACCACGTCCCCCGTGTCCAGCAGCGCCTCCCGCCCTGCCTGCAAGCACGTATAGAACCGGCGGTTGAACCCCACCATCGCCGTCGTCCCCGTCTCCCGCACCGCCTGCGCCAACCGCTCCGTGTCGGACGAGTACAACCCCGGCGGCTTCTCAAGAAACGTCGGAACTCCCGCCCGGATGAACCGTTCCGCTACCTCCGCCACCGCCATTACGCTCACCAGCACATACACCGCGTCGAACTCGCCCCACGCCATCAGCTCATCCACGCTGTTAAACGTCTGCGCCACCCCAAATCGGCGCGACGTTTCACCCACCGCCTCCGCATCGATATCGCACAACGCCGCCACCTCCGCCTCCGGCAGCGCCTGCAACACCGGAATGTGCTGGCCTGCAATGTTCTTCGTACCGATCACGGCGCAACGAACGGGACTTGGCGTCGGCATGACAGCCTCCTCGGAAACGGGGCGTATCCTCGCACGGCCCACAGTATCTACTTGTCACGCATGGTCCTCACCCGAGACCGCATAGCCGCCGCCCTGCGCCGCCTCGGCGTCCAACCCGGCCAGGTCCTCATGATCCACAGCTCCCTCCGCAGCCTCGGCCACGTCGTCGGTGGCGCCGCCACCGTGGTCGACGCCCTCCTGGAAGCCCTCGGCCCCTCCGGCACCCTCGTCGGCCCCTCATTCAACTACGAAACTGCCCAGGCCCCCGGCTTCGTCTTCGACCCGCTCAACACCCCGTCCGACATGGGCGCCATAGCCGACGAAATCCGCCGCCGCGCCGGCAACCTTCGCAGTCGACACCTAACCCACAGCGTCAGCGCCATCGGCCCCCAGGCCGAAGCCATCGTCACCGCCGGAGGCCTGACCGCCTGGGACGCCGACAGCCCGCTGGGAACCGTCTACAAGCTCGACGGCCACTTCCTGCTGCTCGGCGTCACCTACCAGAGCTTCACCGCCGCCCACGTTCTCGAAGTCGCGTTTCCACTCCGCTACCGCAAGATCGACACCATGCGCCGGCGGCTCCGCCAGCCCGACGGAGCCCTCATCCCTCTCGAGAGCACCGTCTACCTGCGCGACGTCGGCTACCCCGGCTACGACTTTTGCCGCATTGGCCAGGCCATGGAAGACGCCGGACTGACCCGTGTCGCACCCGTCGGCAACGCCATGGCCCGCCTCATCCCGGCCCAACCCATGCGCGAATTCGTCACCCCCCGCCTCCAGCGCGACCCCGACTACCTCCTGCAGCAGGGCCCGGCCGTTACGCCGCTCAACCGTGGCGTCACCCTCACCCACCCGCCCGGCGACCTCTCCGTCGTCGATCCGCAAGCCATCTTCCAGCCCGCCGTCCGCTGATCGGATAGCGCGCCGGTCGGGGTTTATGCTAGGCATGAGCCGAAACGTCCGTGGGGAACCACCCATGCGTCGCGATCAACCGCAAGACCGCGCCCGACCGCCCCGCATGACCCGCCGTCGCGCCTTGCTGGTCGGCGTGGTCGCCGCCGGAGTTCTGAGCCTGCTGCCGGCGTGCGGTGACGGCAAAAGCGACAGCGGGAAGTTCAAGCTCCGCAGCGGGGCCAGCTGGTAATCAGCCCAGCCTGGAGATCGCAGGCAGGATCCATCGCCGAACGCTAATTCGGCGGGGGTGTTCACGCGTGGCGGTTGAGGTCGGCTGACTAACTGCCGTCGTTGATGCCGCGGCCTGAGCGCGTCCGGGCTGCTGAGCCGCCGGCTGGTTGCCGCCTTGAGTTGAGGCCCTGCCGGTTCGAGGTTTCCGAAAGTTGCGCACACGCGCTAATATCGGACTGGCTTAGCCGAGTGCCGGGGGTCCTACGGGACGCAGGAGGGATTATGCGGAATCTCACACGTCGTGAAATGCTTCGAGCCGGGAGCGCTGGCGCTCTGGGAGCGGCTGGCGTCGCGGTCTTGGCGGCCTGTGGCGAGGACGAAATCATCGAGGTTACGAAGGTTGTGACCAAGGAGGTCATGGTCGAGAAGATCGTCGAGAAGGAAGTTCCCGTCACCGTCGAGAAGATCGTGATGGCGGAGTCCGAGCCTATCGCGGGTCCGGTCAGCGTTCGCTTCGCCACGGACCACACGTCCGGCCCGCGCGGCAACGCCATGAAGTGGGGAATGGAGCAATTCTCGCGCCAGTTCCCCAACATCCCCGTCAAGATCGACGTCATCGGCGGCGACTACTTCGACGCCCTCAACCTGCAGTTCGCCGCGGGCAGCATGGCTGAGGCCATCCTGTTTGAGGGCAACCTCTACCAGGCGCACTACGCGGCCGGCTTCTTCCCGGACATCACCGAACAGGTGGGCAAGCTCGGCTTTTCGCTGGACGACTACTGGGTACTGCCCACCGGCTGGCTCCCCTGGGAAGGCGCCCTCTACCAGGCCAACGGCCGCCTCCACGGCCTCCCGTTCCAGGGCGGCATGAACGGCCTCGTCTACAACGTTGACCTGTTCGAGTCCAACGGCGTGGATCAGCCCGCCGAGGGCTGGACCTGGGACGACGCCATGGAGGCCTCGCGCGCGCTCACTGACGCCGACAACGACCAGTTCGGCATCTGGGCGCCCACCAGCGACCAGTTCGGCTGGGGACCCATGCTGTGGTCCAACGGCGTTGAATTCTGGTACGACCAGAACGGCGTGTCCCAATTCGATTCGTCGGGTGCGATCGAAGCGCTGAGCTGGGTCCACGGCACCATGTACACCGAGAACGTCGCCTTCCCGCCTGAGATTCGCCAGCGCGTGGCCGGTGAGTTCGGTGACCCGTTCTCCGCCGGCCAGGTTGGCCTCTGGCCCGGTGGCCGTGTCTACAGCACCGGCTTCGGCATCCCGCGAATCAAGGACCGCTTCACCTGGTCCGTCGCTCCCATGTACGCGTCGCCCAACACCGGCGACGTGCGGCATGGCTGGAACGACCAGCCGCACATCGTCACCATCGCCGCCGAGCGGCTGGGCAACCTCGAGCAGACCGTCCAGCTGGTCACCTACCTCGCGGGTCCGGAATACCAGGCTCGCGTCGGGATCGACCGCGGCCACTTCCCGGTCTACAAGGACGTCGCCGACCTGCCCGAGTCCCTCGCGGCCCCGCCCGAGGGCATGGAGTGGCTCAAGACGTACGCCACCACACCCCAACCGCGCACGCCGGGCTACTTCCCGTACTGGGACGAGTTCATCGGCGCGTACCGGACGGAGGCATCCAAGCTTTGGGTCAACGAGGTTGGCCCGGAGGAAGCCGGTCGCAAGATGGCTGCGGACACCAACGCCATCTTCGGCACGTACGACGACTGGACGCCGATTCCGGCCTAGTCTTCGCCCGTTCCTCAAACGGCCCGCCGCCCCCCGCGGCGGGCCGTTTGGCATTCCCCCACGGCGCCTCCTCTTAGCTCAGTTCGTGCTGCGGTCCGTTCGTGGTGAGCCGGGCCGGAGTCTTTCGGAGGCCCGTGTCGAACCACACCACAGCATTAGCAACCAACCCCTCTTCGTCTTCTCTAACTCCTCACTTCTCTCGGCTCACTCCTTGAAGAGCTCCACCGCCCCCTCCGCCGCCAGATCCGCAATCACCGACCCAACAATCGGCCTAAGCGCCGCCGGGTCCGTCGGCACACTCCCCGCAAACCGCTCCGCCAGCGTCTGCGCCACCTCCGCCCCGCTACGACGACCGTCCAGCAGATTCAGCACCGACAGCGTCGGCAGCGATAGCAAGACCTCCCGCTTGTCCCCGTTGGGCGCTCCCGGCAGTTCAACCTGCGTAACCGGTCGCAACCCCGTCTCCGTCTCCTGCATCCACGCTCGAACGTCTGCGCCCTGCACAAACGCCGGCCTCCCCGCCAACGCCTGCTCTGCTGTCACCGGCCTTCCCTGTCGCGCCGCCGGGACAACTGGACTCTCCGCCGGCGGCTGCTCCGCACCCGTCACGTCATCTCCCGCCAGTGCTTCGTAGGTCACCGCCAGCTGCCCCGGCGTAAACCCGCCCATGTAGCGGATCGACTCCTCCGGCGACTCCCGCGTCAGTCCCGACGAAATGAACACAAACGCCTGTCGCAGCGACAGGTTTTGACTGGGGTCCACCAGCCGGTGCGCCGTCCAGTACCACGACTCCTGCAAACGCTGCCCGTGATACCAGTGGTTCGCCATGTCCACGAAATCGTTCGCCTGTTGTAGGTAACCCTCCTGGTACCAGTCCATGGCCAGCCCGTTCAGGTCCGGCGCTTCCAGCGACGTACGGATCGCCTTCGTCGCGCGCAGCACCCCCTGTAGCGCCAGCGCGATCCCCGACGCCAGGATCGGATCCACGAAACACGCCGCGTCCCCCACCAGCAGATAACGGGGACCGTGAAACTGCCGGCAAATGAACGACCAGTCCGTCACGATGTCAAAGTCGCCGGCCCAGCGCCCGCCATCCAGCAGCTGCTCGAATTCCTCGCACGACTCCACCTGGCGCTGCCAATACGCCCGCCGTTCGGTCCGGGTCATTCCGCGGATTCGTTCGGGGTCCGTCACCAGCCCAATGCTGCGCAGACCGCCCGCCAGCGGGATGTGCCACAGCCAGCCGTCCTCCACCGCCACCACGAACACATTCCCCGCGTCCGTCGGCTCCATTTCTTGCAGCACGTCCGGCAGCGTCGTCGGCCCGCCGTGGTAATGACCAAACAGTGCCACGTGCCGCAGGTTCTCGTTGTGCTCCCGCAACCGGAACTGCCGACCCAGCACCGACCACTGCCCCGAAGCATCCACGCACATACGGGCGCGGACTTCGCCCCGATTGCCGTCCCCGTCCGTATACGCAAGCCCGCGAACCGCGCCGTCCGACATCAGCGCCCGCGTCACCTGGTAGCCCTCGCGCACGTCCACCCCTTCGTCGCGTGCGTGATCCAGCAGCAGCTTGTCGAACACCTCGCGGTCGCACTGAAACGTAAACGTGCGGTCCTGCGAAATCTCCGAAAAGCGAATCGTCCACGGATCGCGCGACCGCCCCCAGATATAGGTCGCCCCGTACTTCCGCGTGAACCCCGCCCGCTCCACTCGCTCCAGCGCCCCCGTCTTCGCCAGCGCAAACAACACCCCCGGCAGCATCGACTCGCCCACGTGCGGCCGCGGAAACGTTTCTCGTTCCAGCAGCGTCACCCGGTACCCCTGCTGCCGCAGCAACGTAGCCAGCGAGGACCCCGCCGGCCCCCCACCAATCACCGCAACATCAGTCTCAACAGCCCGCATGCCATCCGTTCCCCGTGCTCATCACCGTCAGTGTGTCAAAAAACCCCACCCTCCACCCCGCCCTCCGTCATCCCCTCCGTCATTTGTATGTTGCGGCAGCCTCACCACGTGGCCGGGTGCTGAGGTGGGCGCGAGGGGCGCGTCGACCGTCATTAGGCGGGCCAGGGGGACCTGGTGGCGTCGGGCCGGAGTAGGACACCCCTCGCGCCGCGGTGTCGCTCCGAACAGATACACGGGCTGCCAGGCCCGCATGCGCAAGTGTGGAGGACCCCACCAGGATACGGGCCAGAGAGGCGGCGATGGAACGCGTGGCAGGGATCGACGTGGGCAAGGCGAGCCTGGAGGTGTCACTGGCGGGAGGCCCGGTCCGGCGGTTTGCCAACACGCCAGCCGGCCGCGCGGCGTTGGCGCAGTGGCTGGTCCACGAGGGCGTCACGCTGGCGGTGTGCGAGCCCACGGGCGGGTACGAACGGCCGCTGGTTGCCGGTGTGCAGGCGGTCGGGCTGCCCGTGGTGGTGGCGCATCCCACCCGGGTGCGGGCCTTTGCGAGGGCTTGCGGCACCGAGGCGAAGACCGATTTCCTGGACGCACAGGTGCTGGCCCGCTATGGCGTGGCCGTGCCCGCGGTGGCGACGCCGCCGCCCGACCCGGCGCGGACCGCCCGGCGCGACCTGCTGAGCCGCCGCCGCCAACTGGTCGAGGACCGCGTGCAGGATCTGAACCGCCTGGACAAGGGGCTGACGCCCGCGGTCGCCAGTTCGACCCGCCGGCACCTCGCCTGGCTGGATCGGGAGATCGCGCGGCTGGAGGCGCAGATCTGGCAGGCCGTGACCCGCAGTCCGGAGCTGGCGCGCCGGGCGCAGCTCTATCGCAGCGTGCGCGGGGTGGGCGAGTTGACGGCGGCCATTCTGACCGCCTATCTGCCCGAGCTGGGGCAGGCCTCTGGGAAGGCCCTCACGGCGCTCGTCGGCCTGGCGCCGTGGGCGCGGGACAGCGGCCGGCAGCGGGGCTATCGCGCCATTCGGGGCGGGCGTGGGACGGTGCGCCGGGCCTTGTACCTGGCGGCCATGGCCGCCGTGCGCCATGCGGGGGACCTGCGGCGCTTCTATCAGGGTCTGCGACAGCGCGGGCAGCCGGGCAACGTCGCCTTGGTCGCGGTGATGCGCAAGCTCCTGCTGCACCTCAACGCCGTCGCCCGCCGGGGCACGCCCTGGATCGAGGAGCGCCCGCCCACAGCCTGAAGACCCTTGACGGCCAACACAGATACTCCGAGGTCCCCCGAGAAATCTCGACTTCCGCCCATGCGCCATCCCAAACCAAGGCGCATCGCCAATCACCCCGTCCTTCCGAGGTCCGCCGAGGAATCCCGCCTTCTCCGCAGATCCGCCACTTCGCGCTCCTGGGCCCGGTCAGATCCCAGACGCGTCCGCTCCCGTCCTAGCCTCTCCTGGGGGAGAGGCAGATTCCGGCGTCTTCGCCGGAAGTCGGTGAGGGATCTTCCGGTCGAGGCCTCCTGACTCACTCTCTCCGTTCGTATGGGAATGAGGCAGAACCTGCCCCGGACTTGATCCGGGGTTCCGGCGTCTTCGCCGGAAATCCGTGAGGGGTCCCCCGCTCGCGCAGAAACCGCCAGTCCATAGCCAGCCGCCCCTCGTCATCCCGGCGTCCGCGGCCGGGACCCAGCAGCAACCAACAGTCCAGGCGAACAGTTGAACCCCCTTAGTCCCAGCTCCCCCAAGCTGTCATCCCTGTGTGTCCAAGCTGGGGGAGGTGCTTGCTAGGGTCCCGAGCATCCGGCGGGGGTGACTCAGTCATTCAGTGGCTGCCGCGTGGCAGGCGTTGGCCTCGAAGCGTCCCCCCGCCGGTCGCTGCTCAGGGCAGCGCGGGTGACTTGATAGGAGATTGCGGCGCGACGGCCACTCCACACAGGGCTGTCCTCCCGCTGCCCGAGCAGCGTACCGCGAAGGAGGGCGGGATGGAACGCTGGGTCGTGGGAGTGGATTGTCATGTGGCGACGCTGACGGCGGTGCGGGTGGACGCCGTGGGCTGATCGCAGGGGGAGCAGACGGTGCCCAACACGGGGGCCGGGCACGGGCGCTTGCAGCGCTGGGCGGCGGCGGGGCCGGGCGCGCGGGTCTGGGCGGTGGAAGGCGCCGGTGGCCATGGGCGGGGGTTGACGCGGCAGCTGCAGCAGGCGGGGGAGGCGGTGTACGAGATCCCAGGCTGGGAGACGGCCCGTGAACGACAGCGCAGCGGCCGGGTGGACAAGAGTGACGCCCAGGATGCGCAGGCCGCCGCGCGCGCGTGGCAGCGGGAGCCGGCAATGCCGCTGGCGCGGGCCGAGGACGGGGCCACGATCTTGCGGCTGCTGGCGGATGAGCGGGACGCCCTGGTGCGCGAGCGCACCCGGCTGATGAACCAGTTGCGCGCCTGCCTGCGGGCGCTGGGGGCCGAGGTGAGTGCCGCGGTCGGGGCGTTGGGCCAGGCGGTCGGGGCGCAGCGCGTGCTGGCGCTGCCGCCAGTCGCGGCCGACCCGGTGCAACGGGTGCGGCAGGCGCAAGCGCAGCGGCTGGCGCGGCGGTTGCTGCAGTTGCACGCGGAGGTGGCCGAGCGGACGCAGGAGCTGGCGACGGTGGTCGAGCAGGTCGGCACATCCCTGACCGCGAGTCCCGGCTGCCAGGCGATCACGGCGGCGCGGGTGCTGGCCGAGACGGGCGATCCCCGGGCCTTCGGGCGGGAGGCCCGCTACGCGCGGTTCGCTGGGGTGGCGCCGCGCGAGGCGTCCAGTGGCACGCGCGTGCGCCACCGGCTGGACCGACGCGACAACCGGTCGTTGAATGCGGCGCTGCACCGCATCGCGGTGACCCGCGCGCGGATGCCGGGCAGCCCGTCGCAGCGCTACGTGGAGCGACGGCTGCGGGAAGGCAAAAGCCGCCGCGAAGCGCTGCGTGCGTTGAAGAGGCACTTGGCCCGCAGCATCTTCCGCACCATCAAACGGGACCTCGCCAGCGGCCGCACCTCGGTCGCCTTCACATAGGAGCGTCGAGGTCCCCCGAGGAATCCCGACTTCCGCCCATCCCCCGCCCCAATCGCAGGTATCGCTACGCGGGCTTTCCGGGCGGAGTCTCCGGCGGGTGTCCAGGCTGATCAACGAGCAACCGGACAAAACCGTGCTCGAACTGGCCGTGCGGCCTGGACGTGAGACGTTTCGTTGGGACGTGCGGCAGCGCAGCCGTCAGCCGTCACGCTTCGGCGCTATCGACCTCATCAAGCGTGTAGAGCTCGTAGCTCGTCATCCGAGCACCAATCTTGTGCTCAGCCAGCAGTGCCGCCAGTTGCTCCCCGCCAATGAGCGCCACAGGTGCAGCATCCGAGCGCTGCGCTTCCTCCTTCGCCCCGGCGCTGAAATCGCTCGTCGTGATAATGAGGCCCTGTTCGTGCGCTCCCAGCGATCCGCGAACTTGCTGCACCACCGGCTTCTGCACGTTGCTCTTCCAGCGCTTTGCCTGAACAGCCATTCGGATTCGAATCGAATCACCGACAACCAGCGTTCCTCGAACGTCTATTCCGCCATCCCCGGACACGTCTGTCACCTCAACGTTCTCAAACCCCATTGCAACCAGGAGCTGTCCAACGAGACTCTCGAAATCAGCCGGCGACGCGCCACGGGCACGGTCGAGCAGCCCATCCCGTACCTCCCGATTTCGTTCGTCGATCAGTTTCGCCACCTCGTCGGGCAGCCAAGCGCTTAGACCGACCATCCCCCGCCCGTGCCGCACAAAGCGGGGTGACTCCCCGCGTTCCTCCTGGCGTCGGATCTCGGTCAGGATGACCGCGTACATCGTCGCGGCCGGCGTGCGCCCTTTGGTGTGTATGAGCCCAAGTTCAAGCGCGCGCTTCGTGATCTCCGCATAGTGCAGCAGCTCTTGGTTGACCGACTCGCTCAGAATCTGTTCGGCCGCGTCGGTGAACGACATGCTGGCGCTTGCAGCGCTTTTCTCGCCGTTGGCTGGATGGCATTTGTTATCTGACTCGGTTCCGCTAGATACATCTTGATTCAGCGCGTAGCGGCCGGGACTCACGCGAATGTAGCGCGAGGCCGAGCCCCGGTTCTTGATTTCAACGGCAAGGCCTGCGTTTACGGTGTCCCACGGCGTTCGTCCTTCTGTGGTCCATAACTTGCGTTCCAGTATTCGCTTCGTGATCTCTTGGTAGTGCAGTGGCCGCTCCGCGTCGCCCAGGACGACTACGGCAGCGTCGAGCGCGTTCAAGCCTTCACCTCAATCAGCAAGTCGGCAGTCTTCCGACCACGTTCTTCATGTCGGACTCAGTGCGGCGAAGTTCATCATCGCACCCCTCGAGCGAGTCGGCAGGAATACCTCGCTAGACCGTCTCGAACTCCACGGCGGTCAGGTCGAGCTCCGAGGACCGCTTCGAAAGGTGCAGCATTTCCACGCCAACCACTTCATTCACATCGTTGTAGTCCAGCACGACGCCTGGAGAGACCTCCTCGGACTCGACAATCGCCGAGTCGTCAAGGCGCAAATACAGCGCGTCGGCTTCTCGGTCCACGTTCAGCTTCATAGTTCACCTCGCATACCACGATCAAAGAATACGCTGACGACTCGCCAGGGAACAACGCGGGTATTCACAGCCACCCGCAGCACCCGGTCACCGCGCTCCGGTACGCGACCAAAGAAGCGTTCTATCTCGGAATCGTTGGGATCGGGCACTCGCAGCTCCGGTGAAGCTACGGCCCGCTCGACCCACTCCACGCGGATCGCCCGCTCGCGCATCACGTGGCGAGCGTGCCTCGTAAACCTCACCCGCATGGCACCAGTTGGGGATGGCCCTTCGATTGTGTCCACACCATAGCCCCGAGTAGTAGCCCTGTGAGAAACCGCTACAGTCACCGCAGTCCGGCGTTGATCGCGTTGAGCCGGCGTCGCGGCTCGCTGCCGCACGCGTGCCAGGTCACCGGAGACTCGTTGCTCAACGTTGACTTGCCCGCGATTGCCCACGCGTCGGGAACGAATGGAAGTGCCTCCCGCACAGGGAGTCAGCTTGTACGTGGCCGGTCAGATCAGACCCCAAACGCCCCAGCCTGAGCCCCGCGGATCCAAGCCGACCACTGGCCCCAGCCCGTCGCCGGCGCTAGCCTCCCGCACACCCACCCGCCTCACACCCATGCCCGACCCCCCAGCTTCTTCTTCATAACCACTGACCAGCAACGTTGGGACACCCTCCGCTGCGCCGGCAACCCCGCCATCCGCACCCCCCCACGTCGACGCCCTCGCAGCCCGCCCGTCCCACAGCCTAGGCTTCGTCGCCCAGCCCGGCCCGACCACCGAGAGTGGCTAGTTCAGTTGCCCAAGCCGCCCGACCGCAACATCCTGGCGGTCACCGGGAATTACGCGATTCAACGGCTCTACCCGGCCAGCGGGACGAACACGACGGTCGCCGTGCTACGCCGCGGCGGCGGAGGCGATAGGGGACCGATCACCAACGCCGTCCTGCACCGGCTCCACAGATGCGCCTCAGACGCGGATGACGCATCGTCGGGACCGAGGTAGCTGAAGGGACCAAATGAGCGGCCTGACGCGCCAATGGTGTGCTCTTCGGCCTTGTTGGGGCCGGGCGACAGGGACTAAGCGCGGGCGCCGCTGCCCCACCGTCAATCACCTACACCGCATTGCTCAGCCAGAACAGCATGAGGAAGTCGTAGTCCACATTACAGTCGGTGAGGTGTGTGTATGGGAACTTCGCACGACAAGCGCCGTAAACCTCGTTCGTTGGTGTATACCGCACGATTTCCCCTTTTGCGCGCCTAGGAACGTTAGGAATCTGAGCAGTAGGAACCTCCGTCCCTTGCGCCGCCTGACCGAGCACCTTAGACGTCCGTGGCGTCGCTGCAACCGTCGGCGCTCTTGGGGTCGGCGATGGAGATGGCGCAAGAAGGTACCGCTTGTGCTCTAGCTGACCACCGCACGCGAGACCATCACGATCATTGTCCGGCTGCGTTGGCACCAAATGCCTTTGCACTGCTACCCGACCCTGCGTATCAAACCTCAAATGGTGTGTCGGCACCGCATCGCACTGCTGGTAGGTGCGCACGGCTGCTGTTGGTCTGGGAGTCGGGCGCGGCGTTACGACTGGCCGTGTACGTGTTTGTGGCCGATGGCAGTGATACCCGCTTGTGCGGCGTTCATTGTGGCAACCATCGGTATTGAGGCCGCCACCATGTGCAAACACAAGGGTGGTAGAGGCTGCTAACACTATGATCCCTATTACTACTGATATCTTACGCAAGTTCCTCACCGCCCAGTTCAGAACGTGGCATTTGGCTACGCAAACGATGCACGATACCATGCTTAAAACAGCTAATCCAGCCTTTGGTAAGATAGGTTACAAATACAGAGAATAGAACGATGGAGTCCGAGAGGCTGGTGGACAATTCAGTCGGACTAGAGGCGGCCTCTGACTGCAAGTGCGGGTGCAGGGTGCGAATCGGCCTCCAACAGGTACGCGGGAGTTATTTGCCCCTGGTCCGCTCTCGTGCGTAGGTCTCCCATCTCCACAGCCCGTAGCAACATCTACCGGATCAAGGTGGTCACAGCCGCCAGAACCCCAGCCCAGGCCGGAGACCCGTCACCCCCGCCCCCCATACCGAACCCCCGTCGGCACCACCCCCGTCGCCTCCCCCCGCCTAATAGCCTCCGCCGTCTCCACCACGCTCTTCACATCATGCTCAGGCTCATACCCCAGCAACCCCTTAATCTTGCTCAGATCGAACTCAAAGAAATTCGACTCCGGCAACCGCGCATCCACGAACTTCAGCCCATACCGCTCCGCAAACCAGGGCACATGCTCATCCCATCGAAACACCGCCGCCCCGCCCAGCGTGAACTCCTCGCCCACCGCCGCGTCCTTCTCCAGCGCCAGCACCAGCCCCTGAACCACGTCCCGCACGTCCACGAACTCCTGCTTATACGCCACCCCGTTCGGACACCGACTCAGCAGCAACTTCTCCTCGCCCGTCCACAGCGACCGCAACTCCCGCAGAATCTCCTCGTTTTCCGCACTCTCCGCCGCCTCGCCGCCAAACCGCTCAACCGCCTCGCTCAGCAGGAACCGCCCCGGCAGCCCGTCCGCATTCAGGAATTCCCCCGGCTCGATCACCGTCGCAAACCGCATCGACGTCGCCGGAATCCCGTACTGCCGGTGATACGTCATGCACAGTTCCTCGCCCACCCACTTCGTCAGGAAATAGGGCATCTGCTTGTACCGGCTCACCATCGACTCGGAAATCGGCTCTTCGAAGAACCGCCCCTTCTCCCCCAGCTGCCAGCAAATCGCCTCCGTGCACGCATACACCAGACGCTGCAAATTCGGCAGGTCCGCCCGAACCGCCTCCAGGATGTTCAGCGTTCCCATCCCGTTGATATTCAGGTACTGCCGGTTGTCCAACGGACCACCAAACGCCGCCGCCAGGTGATAAATCGCATCCACCCCCTGCACCGCCCGCTTCACATCGTCGAAATCGCGCAAATCCCCTTCCACCACCTCCACCCCCGCATACCCCGCCAGCTTGTCCGCCCGACTCGCATCTCCCGGATACACCAAACATCGGATGTCGTGCCCTCGTGCCAGCAGCTCCACCGACAAATTCGCCCCGATCCTCCCCGTCCCGCCCGTCACCAGAATCTTCATCATCTCCCCCGTTGGCTCTCTCTTGGTGGAACCCAAATGCCCGTCATCCAAGCACGGACGTGTCTGTTCGGCGGCAGCCTCAGACGCGGGCCGCCATTGCCCGTCACGCTACAGTGCCGAACCCTGCCCACCGCCGTTCACCGGCCAACGATCACTGGCAGGCAACGACCACCCCCCGCCCACAGCCCCTCGCCGGCTGCCGACAGAAGCGGGACTTGCCGTCTGTTTTCACTTAGTGTACACTAGGCCTGACAATATCGCAACCTGAGATTCGGATGCCCCACCTCCGCCCGCCGCACCGCCCTGCCACCCCTCGCCCAGCAGCGCCGCGACTCGGCTCAGGCGGCATCGCCGCACACCCCCGCTCATGCGACTATGCCCGCGCCCAAATCAGCGCCTCCGTCCCCCCGCCCAACGACGCTCCGCCACACTCCAGGGCGCCCCGCCAGCCCGTCCACAGGTCGCCCCTGGCCGCCGAATTCGCGCCCCCAATCCCCCCGCCGCGGCCGAAGAGTTTTTTGGAAAAAACTCTTACGCGCGCAAACCTGCCCCATTTCGCGCTCCGCGCTTCGTCGCCCAGCCGGTCCGACGCCCCGCCCCAGCCCCCACCGCCAGACCGCGCGTCTCGCGCCCCAGCCCGCGGTCCCTTACGCTGCTCCGTGCCGCCCGCATGATGAGGCGTTCATGGCTTGGCTCCCCATCGCCCCACGAATCTTTCGCTGGACCGACACCTGCAACGCCTACTGCATAACCTCCGGCGACCGCGGCATCCTCATCGACGCCGGCTCCGGCGCCCTCGTCGACCACCTGGAAGAAATCGGCGTCCGGCAGATCGAGTGGGTCCTCCACACCCACCACCACCGCGACCAGTCCTGGGGCACCCCACGACTCCGCCAACACGGCGCGAAAGTCGCCGTCCCCGAGCACGAACGCCACCTCTTCGACCAGGCCGAACTCTTCTGGCAACACAAGCGCGTCTACGACAACTACAACGACCGCAACACCTTCTTCACCCTCGCCCAAAACGTCACCGTCGACGCCGACCTCCAGGACTACGAAACCTTCACCTGGCGCGACGTCCACCTCCAGATCATCCCCGCCAAGGGCCACACCCACGGCAGCAGCATGCTCATCGGCCAGATCGACGGCCGCCGCATCGCCTTCACCGGCGACCTCCTAGCCGCCGGCGGCGTCCTCTACCAGTACCACGCCCTCGAGTACGGCTACGGCGACCAGCAGGGTGCCCTCTTCACCCTCCAATCACTCCAGGCCCTGCGACGCCACGCCCCCGACCTCGCCCTCCCCTCCCACGGCGACCTCATCCAGGATCCCGTCGGCGACTGCACCCGCCTCGAAGACCGCCTCATGGCCCTCGCCCGCCTTGGCGGCGGCATGCGCTTCCTCGGCGGCAGCTGGGACCACGGCCTCGACATCCTCCCCGACCCCAAATTTATCCAGGTCTCCCGCCACCTCCTCTGGGGCGGACCCCACACCTGCTCCAACTTCTACGTCCTGCTCTCCCAGAGCGGCAAAGCCTGCTTCATCGACTACGGCCACGCCTTCTGGGCCCACATGGCCGTCGCCCAGGAACGCGAAGACGGCGACACCATGCGCTTCGTCGTCCACCACCTCGATGAGCTGCGCGACACCTACGGCGTCCGCGACATCGACATGGTTCTCGTCACCCACATCCACGACGACCACACCGCCGGCATCCCCTACCTCGTTCGCCACGAAGGCGCCCGCGTCTGGGCCCTCGACGAGGTCGCCCAGGTCCTTGAAGACCCCGCCGGCTGGTGCAGCACCCCCTGCACCCTCCCGCGCCCCATCCCCATCCAGCGCCACCTCACCGACGGCGAACGCTTCCAGTGGGAGGAGTTCGAGTTCGAAGTCCACCACGCCCCTGGCCAAACCGAATTCCACTCCGTCCTCGCCACCCACGTCGACGGCCAGAAAGTCGCCTTCACCGGCGACAACATCTTTCTCGAACTCGCCCCCGGCCACACCGGCGACATGACCGTCCAGCTCTTCCAGACCACCGTCCTGCGCAACAGCCTCCAGCTCTGGATGCACCGCCGCTGCGCCGATGTCATGGACCTCGTGCAGCCCGACCTCGTCTGCCCCGGCCACCGCGAACTCATCCCCTGGGATCCGCGCCGCGCTGCCGAATACCGCGACTTCATCTCACGCAAAGAGCGCGTCGTCCGCGACCTGCTCGACGACCCGGTCGACGTGGGCGTCGACCTCTGGTGGGCCCGCCTGGTCCCCTACCTGCGCTCCGTCCAACCCGGCGAAACCTGCACCTACCGCCTCCTCCTCCGCAACAACGCCGAGCGCCCCGTCCGCCTCGAAGCCCGCCTCCTCTGCCCCTCAGGCTGGCAAACCACCGCTGCCTTCCAACCCCTCGACCTCCAGGCCGGCACTCGCGGCGAACTCACCCTCACCGCCACCGCGCCCCCCAACCCCGACACCCGCCGCATCCTCACCGCCGAAATCCTCGTCGACGGCCAAACCCAAGGCCCCATCCCCGAAGCCCTGGTCACCGTTGGCGATGGCGCTTGCTAACCGGAAGTTAGAAATGAGCACACCATGCAAGTCCTAATCATGGGTTCCGGCGGCGTCGGAGGCTTCATCGGCTCACGCCTCCTCCAAACCGGCCAAGACGTCACCTTCGTCGCCCGCGGCCCCCACCTCCAGGCCATCCGCGACCACGGCCTCTCCATGCTCAGCGAAGACGGCTCCCGCCAAGTGCTCAACGTCAACGCCGTCGAACACCCTAAAGACGCCGCCTCAAAGCCCGACCTCATCATCTTCGCCGTCAAGTGCTACGACACCCAGCAAGCCGCCCAACTCCTCCGCCCCGCCATCGGCGACCAAACCGCCGTCCTCACCCTCCAAAACGGCATCGACAGCGTCCCAACCCTCTCATCCATCCTCGGCGCACAGCACGTCATCGGCGGCGCCACCTGGCTCACCGCCCACATCGCCCAACCCGGCGTCATCGAATATCAGGACGCCGAAGTCCGTGCCGCCATCGGCGAACCAACCGGCGGAATCACCGACCGCGTCCAGACCATCGCCCAGGTCCTCCGCGCCTCCGGCATCGAAATCGAGGTCACCGACGACATCAACCACCTCCTCTGGATCAAGCTCGTCCTGCTCTCCGTCCTGGGACCCGTCACCGCCGCCTGCCAGCTCCCCCTCGGCCCCATCCTCGCCACGCGGGGCATGCTCGACCTCTTCCGCACCATGTTCAATGAAGCCATCGCCGTCGCCCGATCCCAGGGCATCGCCCTCCCCGACTCCACCACCGACGACCTCATCACCCTCCTTCAGACCCTCCCGCCCGACAACACCACCTCACTCCAGGTCGACTTCGCCCACCAACGCCGCGTAGAACTCGACTACACCGCCGGCGCCGTCATCCGCCGCGCCCAACAATCCGGAATCCCCACCCCCACCCTCCAAACCCTCTACCTAACCCTCAAAGCCCGCGCCCAAGCCTTCGGCGGCCTGTAGGGGCGGCGTCTCTGACCCGCCCGTCTTCCGGGCAACCCGCATACCGTTCGCGATGAGCCGGGCCGGAGTCTCCGGTGCACCGTGTCGAACCACACCCCCAGCTACTCCGCCCGAGCCTCCGACTCCGCTCTCTTCCCTAGTTCGTGCTGAGCCGCCCCGACGAGAGTTGGTAAACCAGATCGACACGCTATGCTCAAAATTCGAGATCCGCGTCGGGATTACCGACGTCGCAACCGCCTCGCCCAACGGAGAGCGCATGATTGCGCTGTTGAAGAGCGTGTTGTCTGAGGCACGGATGAATGACGCCAAGACGCCGTCGGAGGGCGTTGCATGATCCGCGTCGACGTCAATCCCGAATTGCTCCGCTGGGCGCGTCAGCGCGCTGGCCTGAGTCAGGAGAAGCTGGCTAACAGGTTCCGAAGGCTAGACGACTGGGAGGCTGGCACCGTCAAGCCGACCCTCAAGCAGCTCGAAGCCTTCGCCCGTGCCGTCCACGTCCCAACCGGCTACCTGTTTCTTAGTTCGCCGCCGGACGAGCCGGTCCCCATTCCCGACTTCCGAACAGTCGCCGGGCGCCACGTGACCCGCCCAAGTCCAAACTTGCTGGATACGATCTATGCCTGCCAGGAGCGGCAGAGTTGGTATCGAGAATACGCCCGGATCGCAGGCCAATCCGAGCTTGGGTATGTCAACAGCGCCACGACTGCAACTCCGGTCCCCACCGTGGCGGCCGAGATGCGCGAGAAGCTCGACTTCCAGGTCGCTGAGCGCAAGAAATGTCCGACGTGGAGCGACGCCTTACGGCTATTCACTCAGCGCGTCGACCAAATCGGCGTTCTCGTCATGGTGAGCGGAGTCGTCGCAAGTAACAACCACCGCGGTCTCGACCCATCCGAGTTTCGCGGCTTCGCACTCTCTGATCCCATGGCGCCATTGGTCTTTGTAAACGGCGCAGACACCAAGGCCGCGCAAATGTTCACGCTTGCGCATGAACTGGCCCACATCTGGCTCGGATCCTCGGCCCTGTCGAACATCGGTGCCAAACCCGTGCAGAGCTCTCGGCGCCAGGAAGTCTGGTGCAACGCCGTAGCCGCCGAGTTCCTGGTACCTCTGGTCGAATTGCGCGCCGAATTGAGTTTCGACGAGCAACTGCCTCGCACCATGTCGCGTCTCGCACGAAGCTTCAAGGTCAGCACGCTGGTCGTCTTGCGCCGCCTCCTGGACGCGGAATCGATCGACCGAGAGACATTTGAAGTCCACTGGCAGAGCGAGAGCGAACGCCTGCGGACATTGAACCGCGGTGGTGGCGGTGGCGGCGATTTCTACAAAACCACGCTTGCGCGCGTGAGCCGACGATTCGCCCGGGCGCTTGTGGAGAGCACACATGAAGGACATACCCTCTACCGAGATGCCTTCCGCATGGTTGGCGTCTCGAAGGTCGAAACCTTCAACAACCTCGGGCGTGAAGCAGGTGCATTGGATTGACGAGGCATCTGCTCGAATCGGATGTTGAATTGCACGCTCGAGGCTGAGTGCACCTCTATGTCAGATCTCATCTCATGAACGATTTCGAGGGGCTTTTCGAACGACTTTGGTGATCAATCCACCTGGCGTTGAGGCTTTGCGGCAAAACCCTGTTTCTCATGTCCGTCCTAAACCTCCGCCGACTCCTCGTACTCAACGATAATCGAATCGCTCATATAAGAGAGGTGAGGCATAGCAATTAGCGATTCTACTGAGTCATAGGACATATAAGAGCACTGGTCATAGAGGGGGCCACGCTCAAGCAGCGAGAAAACTGGTCGCCTAATCTCGCGTAGCACCCGCTCTCTCTTGTCATTCGGAGCTACGATATGAAGACGAATGTCCATGTTGGGCTGGAGAGCGAGCAAGTCGGCCATTCGCAGCAGGCCCGAATAGATGGCGGTTGTGTGTTCAATCTCAAACGCCCGAGCCATTGACCGGCCCTTGAGCCACAATACGTCGATCTGTTCGACGGTTCGAAGGGTAGTGTCATCATAGTTGAGCGGCAGTGAATCCAGGAACTTCTCGTGCAGAGCCTGTGGCACTTCACCGAGCACCCTGGCTTTGTCACTCCGTGGTACCCAAATATAGAACCCCATTTCAGCACCAATCTGTGACACCTTGGCCTGTACTCGAATCGACTCGCGAACATCCGAAGTCGAACTCGGCTTTGCACTGCTCACCAAGTTCACTTCGCCATTCTGGTCCTCGTGATCTGGTACCTCGACTTCCACTTCCCTGTGGATGGTGCGCACCTTTCTCTGAGTTCGAAGATGCCGCTTATCTTTGGCGGTGAATGGAAATTCTTTCAGATCGTCTTTCTGCCTCGACAATAGATCTACTAACAGCTCTCCATCAGCCTGCTCGAACCTGTTCAAAGAACCTCTAAAAAAGCCAGTCCACACGGACTGACTCTTTTCGTGCTCTCGAGTAAGCGTCAAGTTTCTCCAGATCTCGTCATTGTGTATTGGAATCGCATGTTCAGGACTCAGGACAACTACTGGCTTGACCTTGAAGCGAACGACAAATGGATCGGGCTCATCATAGATGGGGCTATCGTCAATGTAGGCGGACGAGTCCACACGAAGCACGCCGCACCACCGAGACAGCCTCGTCAAGTAGCAAATGAAGAGGTCACCAGGCTGCACCCTCTCACTTGCCAATCTCTGCTGCCGGATTCTGAATCCAGTTACGCCTGCACCGTTCTCGCGGAATTGCTGCCATGTCTCCGGCGTGAAGAGATCGAGTAAATAGGCCACTTGTTCTCCTTTCCGGGATTGTACTCGCAATCGCCCGCCATCGTCTGAAGTCACTATGGAAGGCGGGCACGAATGGGATAGCGCCACCCGAAATCACGTAGTCCGCGGCTCGTGAGCGCTTTGGCGAATTCGTGGCCGTTACATTGACGCGTTGCGAGATGTCCCCCAGTCCAGACTAGCTCCCCGATATAATCCAAACACGCAGACTCACGCGCAGCGCACTTCCGTTGGACGCCCTGAATGCGTAGCCAAGTGCCCGTTGAATACGAGACCCGGACCGAACTGACCGAGGCGCTCAGAGCGTCCGGTCTTGAAGAGTCCGCAGACCGTCTTGGCTACCTCCAGCGCCTGGCGGACGAGGACCCAGACGAAGAACCCATCGCGATCGCTTCGCTGCGGCACCTGACCTCGTTCCTGATGGACGAACGGCATCTCGGCCAGCCGGAGATCGGCGTCAGCCCGCATGGCGTGGCACTCGCGCAATGGCGAGTAAGGGGCAACGGAATCCTGGCCATGGAATTCCTGGATTCGGGACTCATCAGGTTCGCGGGCACGTCAGGTCCCGGCAAACAGGACGGTGAAGCGTTGCGCGTAAGCGGCAACCTCCCGAGGACCAAAGCGCTACAGGCCATCCAATCGCTGCTGTCCTGACGTTGACCTGTGGAAGGCGACCCGCTACCTGACGATGATCACGTCTCGCGCCACTGCAAGCCATCGTCAGTCGGCGCGCACGGCTTACCGCTAGCCAGCGCATTCCGGCTTCGAGCCTCCGAGAGCTCTCTCTCAGTCAATTGGCTTGAGGCCCTGGGCGCGGCGACCACGGATGAGGCCGTTGCCCGACTTCGGGCGCTGTTCCTCGCAAGGGGGTTCGCGCTGCGCGCCAATGGCCGCTTCGCCGTCCTCAACGTCGGCGCTGCCAAGGCAGTCGTGCGTGAAGAACTGGGTCTATCGCTGCGCTTCGACCACGATCCGCTCCCCGATGACCCATCGCACGCTTCCATTACCGGATTCCCGGCCGACGACTTGGCGGTCGCCGTGGAACTAACGGCGCTGGCAAGCCAGGAGGACACCTACCCAGCCATCGACTGAAGTGAAGGTCGTATCTCGAAGAAGAAGTCTTGTCTCAAGTGGCAGAACCTACAGAAGCCTAGTGACTGACCGCACACCTCTCACCCTTGCCCGCCATACCTCACCCCCGTCGGCACCACCCCCGTCTCCTCCCCCCGTCTCATCGCCTCCGCCGTCTCCACCACACTCCGCACATCATGCCGAGGCTCATACCCCAGCAACCCCTTGATCTTTCCCAAATCGAATTCAAAGAAATTCGACTCCGGCAGCCGCGCCTCCACGAACTCCAACCCATACCGCTCCGCAAACCAGGGCACATGCTCCTCCCACCGAAACACCGCCGCCCCGCCCAGCGTGAACTCCTCGCCCACCGCCGCGTCCTTCTCCAGCGCCAGCACCAGCCCCTGAACCACGTCCCGCACGTCCACGAACTCCTGCTTATACGCCACCCCATTCGGACACCGGCTCAACAGCAACTTCTCCTCGCCCGTCCACAGCGACCGCAGCTCCTCCAGTATCTCCTCGTCCTCCGGACTCTCCGCAGTCTCGCCGCCAAACCGCTCAACCGCCTCGCTCAGCAGAAACCGCCCCGGCAGCCCGTCCGCATTCAGGAACTCCCCCGGCTCGATCACAGTCGCAAACCGCATCGACGTCGCCGGAACCTCGTACTGCCGGTGATACGTCATGCACAGCTCCTCGCCCACCCACTTCGTCAGGAAATACGGCATCTGCTTGTACCGGCTCACCATCGCCACGGTAATCGGCTGCTCGAAAAACCGCCCCTTCTCGCCCAGCCGCCAGTAAATCGCCTCCGTACACGCATACACCAGCCGCTGCAGATCCGGCACCTCAGCCCGTACCGCCTCCAGGATGTTCAGCGTCCCCATCCCGTTGATATTCAGGTACTGCCGGTTATCGAAAGGACCGCCAAACGCCGCCGCCAGGTGATAAATCGCGTCCACCCCCTGCACCGCCCGCCTCACGTCATCGAAATCCCGCAAATCCCCCTCAACCACCTCCACGCCCGCATACCCCGCCAGCTTGTCCGCCCGGCTCGCATCCCCCGGATACACCAGACACCGAACCTCATGCCCCCGCCCCAACAGCTCAACCGACAAATTCCCCCCAATCCGCCCCGTCCCACCCGTCACCAAAACCCTCATCCCAACCCCCACTCATTCACGCCCACAGCCACCCCAACCTCCCCCATATTCGCGACCCGCGCTCAATCCTGCGAAAGCGACCGCGCCACGGACGGATCCGTCCCCCGCGAGGTCCAGCCCCGGCTCGTGCGTAGGGGCCGCGTCTCAGACCGGCCTCTTCCGTGCACCCCACCACCCGAGGCATCCACAACCTCCGGGGCCGCAGCTCTTCACCCTCTCCGACGGGAGAGGCAGAACCTGACCCAAACTCGCCAAGAGATTCCGGCGCCTTCCGGGCGCCCAAACCCAAAAACCAAAGCCGCCCGCCGCACACAGCACCTCAGGAAGTCCCCCGTTCATGGCCAGCCGTCCCAGAGTCATCGAAGAGCCTGCCCAACCACCAGCGACCGCCCCAGTCCGCCGGCGCGTCGCCGACCACGCAAGCCCTGCCGGCATTGCCTCCATTGCCCGCAATGCATGCAGTGATTGCGTTGCAAACATTGACATCATCGCCATCGCCCGTCACCACCGGCACCGGCTTGACCCACGCCCCCAAGACCACCCCCGCACCCGCCCTCGCCACGAACCACAAACCACGAACCACCGGCAACCATCCACCACTCCCGCCCACACCCTCTCGCCGCCTGCCCTCAGATGCGGGACTTGCCGCCTGTTTCCACTTAGTGTACACTGGGCATGACCGTTCTGCAACCCGAGATTCAGATGCTCCGCCCGCCGCTCCCCCTGCCACCCCGCACCTGGCAGCACAGCCCGCCGGCACAGGCGGCATCCCCACACACCCCCGCCCCAACGACGACGCCCCGACACGCTCCATGCCGCCCCGTCACCCCACCGGCAGGTTGCCCCAACCCGCTGATTCCGCGTCCCAAGGCACCCCACCGCGCCATCCGTCACACCCGCCAGGAACCTGCCTCGGACGAGATCCGGCGCGGCCATCCACCCCACTCTCGCTCAAGCCCCAATCCCAGCCCAAAAGGCGCCCCGCCGCGCCTCAAGAGTTTTTTGGAAAAAACTCTTACGCGCGCAACCCCACCCCGTTTCGCCCTCCCGGCCCCATCGCCCAACAGAGCCGCCACAGCCGCCAAATCCAGCCTCCAAAAAACCGCCAAAGCTCGCGCCCACCGGCCGGGAGCCCCCCTAAGGGGTTCCCGGCCGGCGGGTGCGAGTTCCCCCATAAACGCGCCGCCCGACCCGCGAAACCGCCTAGTTCAGCAACCCCAACTCCCGATCCGCAACGTCCTGGTAGCTGCTCAGCGACCCATCCACCACTTCCCGCATCGTCACTGGCCGCCCCGCCTCCCACGACTCATGCGCCGCCATCACCAGCGCCACTGCCGCCAACCCAACCTCGGCGTCCACTTCCACCGTCCCATCACCCTCGATCGCATCCAGCAGCTCCGCCATCTCAATCGCAATCAGCTTCAGATCCGCATTGCTACCCACGTCGCTCTGATCGTTGTCGTATCGAGCCAGCCGCTCCCCGCCAAAGAACCGCGCCGTCCGGTCGTCCAGCCCAAAGTCCGGCGCCAGCGCCAGCACCTCCTCGTCACTCAACGGCTCCTTCGACCGTCCCAGGTACACCTTCAATGGCAACCCCTGCCGCACCCCCGGCATATTCACCTGGCCTTCACTGCCGAAGAACGTGAACCGGTCAAACCCAGGCCCCTGCGCCGCCCACTCATACAGCCACTGCCCCAGCGCCCCGTTCGCGTACTCATACGTCGCCATCAACACATCCGGCGCATCGGCCTCTTCGCTCTCCGGATACCCCGCCGAGTAGTGCTCGTGAAACGCCTTCACCGGCGCATCCCGATAAAACCGCAGCGGCTCCCGCAACCGAACCTGCCCGTGAACCCGGTCGATGTCACCGCCGAAATACAGTTGCAGATCCGCGTTATGCACCCCCGACTCCAACAACGATCCGCCCTGCACCCGTTTGAACTGCCAACCACCCGCTATAGCCGCGCGACCGCCCCCGGCCGCATAATCCACCACCGTCCGCAACTCACCAATCCCGCCGGCGTCCAGCACCGCCCGCAGCAGCCGCGCAATCGGATCCCGCCGGTAGTTCTCCGCAACCGACAACACCCGACCATTCCGCTCCGCGGCGCTCTGCATGGCCCGGCAGGCCCTGACCCCAGGCGCCATCGGCTTCTCGCACAACACGTGCAACCCGGCCGCCGTCGCCGTCTCCACCACCACGTGATGCGCCGCCGCCGCAACTACGACGTCGATCACCTCAAGGTCCGGCGTGGCCTCTATTGCATCGTCCAGCGACGTAAAGCAGCCGGGCCGCGTTCCCAGGATCTCCTCGGCCTCGCCCGCCACGAACTCAGCCCGCTCGATCTCCCGATCCACAACCGCAGCCAGCTCCAGCCGTCCCGGCTCAAAGCCTTCCAGCGTTCCGTAGCCGCGCAGATGCCGCCGCCCCATGCCCCCGCACCCCGCCAACACCAGTCGTCGTCTCATCGCTCCGCCTCCCGTCATCCCCGTCGCCGCCGTGAGGGAACCGTACCGCAGCTGCCCTTCAGGCCGCCCATCGCTCTCCAGCTAGGCCTCAAACCAGCGATAGCTGTAGAGGCTGGCGCTCTGCAGAATCACCCGCAACAACACTTCCCCATCCGCCTGCGGCGGAACCACCGCACCGCGGCGCCAGGTCACTTCAACCTCAACCGAATTCTGCGAGGAAAACCGGCAGTCGGCAGCCGTAAACCCCTCAATCGGATCACCCCTCGCCGACAGGACTTCAACCGATGCCGAACCGGTCTCGGCACGCAGATTCATCGTCAACCGCCGCGCCTGTCGCGCATCCAGCGGCCCACACACCATCGATCCGCCGAACATTTCGCCTTCCATCGACACGAAGCCATCCCGCCGTATCGTCGCGATTCCGAATGCCCGCCGGTGACGTTCCGCCGCACCGTGGTGCGTGCAGGTCCCGGCGTACCAGAAGCGCAAGCGGTCCCCCACCGGCTCCGGCGGCGTGCTTGCCAGCATGATCCAGTGCGAGTCCCACGCGCCTTCGCCACCCAGCGGCATCACCGGCCGACGCCCAGCAACCCGCCGCCACTGCCGCGCGTCGTCGCTCCAGGCCAGCTGCACATCCAGCGTTTCCTCGGCCGTGTGATAGACCTCGATGAACCCCAGGTATCCCGGTCCATAAGCTGCCGGGAACATGCTGTAGAACTCCGTGCCGGCCGGATCGGAGTCATCCGGCCAGAGCATCCGCCCGCGATGCGACCACGTCAGCAAATCAGGGCTTTCCCAGAGATCCATGTCACGCTTGAGCCCTTGCACACCTGCCTGTCGCTGAACGCTCAAGTGCCGATGACGAGTGAGCAACATGCACGTCTCACGCCGCGGGTCCCAGGCAAGTTGCATGCGATCACCCTGCCCCGGGAGCGTAGGCGCGTCGTCCACAGTCCATCGCAGTCCGTCGTCCGAAACGCCCCGGAACATCCCGCGCCCGACGGGCGAACCGTCGACATCACGCCGCACCTGGTACGTCATGGCCTGATAGCGCGGTCCCGGAACCCGATCCAGCAGCGTCAGCAGCGTCTGGGTCGATCCGCGCTCCCAGGGCAGCACGATGTTCGTCCGCGTTCCGTCCGGAAGCGCGAACACGTCAAGCTCCGGCTTCTCCCACTCCACACCGTCAGGCGAGATCGCCACGCAGACACCGTGAAAGCTCGACCCCGCTGGGTGCGCCACGTAAAGCATCTTGTAGTGGTCGGCGTCGTCGTCATGCACGACCGAAATCCACCCGCCCTGCCAGTCCGACTCCCACGGGCGATTACCAATCAGCACCGGCTCGGCCTCGCGGCGCAGCGTATTGACACGCCGCCCAATCCCTTCCCGCGCCATCACCTCGGCATCGTCGAAGAACAGATGAAGATCATCATCGACAAGATCGGGAATCATGGACGTTTCCCTTCCCGCAGGTCGCGAGCGCTTGGCCGCCGCATCCTACCCAGCGCACGCGAGTCGCAATGCGGCCTCGACGACACCCGTCCCGCCGTGGTCCCAACGCTCATCCGCTACCATGCGCGCCAGCACCGCGTATTGCAACGAAGCGAAGGCGTTACATCGATACATCAGCCGGACAGCGCGACGGATTCCTGCTTCTCGACGGAATCGAATCCACCTACCACCTTTCGCACCGAGTCTGCGAAGCGACGAAACACCCCAATAACCCGGTTCTGCCACTAGGCGACCTGCACGAGTGGGACGCCACCCAGGCCCGCCCCTGGTCCTCGCCAACCGTGATCTGGGACGACGAGGACCGAGTCTTCAAGGCCTGGTACTCCGGCTCCGACGCGGCGCCGGAAAAGTGGACCGCCATGGGCTACGCAACCAGCCAAGATGGGGTCACCTGGGAAAAACCGCATCTGCACCATTTCGCGTGGCGGGGATCCACTGCCAACAACATCGTCGCCCTCGGCTACGGCCCCGTGCTCAAGGACAGCGCCGAGCCTGATCCGGCCAAGCGCTACAAGATGTTCAAGCGTGGTCCGCGCCTGCGCACGGATGACGCAATCACCGAGCCGGCGCCGGACTACAAGGGGTCTCGGGCCAACTTCTCGCCGGACGGTATCCACTGGACCGAAGGGCCCAAGATCGACATCCCCGAATGGGAAGGTCGTAGCCCGGACTGCGGAAACCTGATTCGGGACGACCAGGACCCCGACCCATCGCGCCGTTTCAAGCTGATCTGGCAAGCCCGAACCCCACTGAGCAGACCCGATAAGCCGTGGGGCCGAGCCAAGCTGCTCGCCTATGGCCCCGACATGGTCAACATTCGTAACGGCGACGAAAACCCGCTGCTGGACCCGGATGACGGGTACGAGTACGAGAACCACCACGTCATGTACGCGCCCTACGGTGGCGCCTGGGTCATGGCGTACGAGTACGGCTGGTACGTGCCCAACGGCTACGGCATCTACGGCTCCTACTGCGCGGACATCCGGTTGGCTGTTAGTCGCGACGGATTGAGTTTCGACCGACTGGACGTGCCGCAGCCCGTCATTCCTCGAGGCCGCAACGACGAGTGGGACGGCGGCTTGCTGGTCATCGCCGACAAGCCGGCCATTAAGGACGGAACGGTCAATCTCTTCTACGGCGGAAATGGCGAGGAATGGACCAGCTGGCCCGGCGAGAACACGCCCGTCGAGTATCCATTTGCAAGCACGGGTCAGGTGCGGCTGTCGCGGCTCGGCCTCGCCAGCCTTCGCGAGGACGGCTTCACCTGCCTGGAGACGCCCGACCGCGAGGTGCCCGGCTATGCAATCACCCAGACCATCGATCGCAGCGACCCCACAACCCAGCTCACGGTCAACGTAAGCGACGTCCGGCAGAACCGCAGTTGGGTCGAAGTCGAGGTCCTGGACGCCACAACCGAGCAACCCATCGACGGCTTCGGCCACGGCGACTGTCGAGATCTGTGCACTGACGGCTGGCGAGAGCCGGTCACCTGGCGCGGCGGCGGCATAGGCGACCTTCCAGCCAACCAGTTCAAACTCCGTTTCTGGCTTTACGGCGCCGCCCGGCTCTACGCCTTCAGGTTCGAAGCCGCGTGACGCACGCGCATTCCCAGAAGATCCGTCCAAGCAAGACAATCACGACGGCCCGGCGATCCACACGGGCACCGCACAGGGAGTCGTCAGATCAAAATCACTGACGTCCAGCCACTTCTTGTCACGGTCCCGGAACCTTGGCAGCACGGCATTCGGCCTTCGACTTCCGGGTTCATTCGCGTGGAGACGGACGCCGGAATCACGGGGTTCGGCGAGTCCTACATCTCCTGGTACGCGCCGGAAGTCTTTCGAGCTCTGATCGAACACTTTGGCGCTGTGGTCGTGGGCGAAGACCCGTTCGACATACACGCGCTCTGGCGAAAGATGCAGGTCAAGGCGCTGCGCTGGGCGCCGATGGGCCCATCGATTTCGGCTCTCGGCGGCGTGGAAATCGCGCTGTGGGACATTCTCGGCAAGGCCCTGGACGCGCCCGTCTACCAGCTACTTGGCGGCAAGGCCCACGATGAACTGCGCTGCTACACCAGCATCGCCAACGCGCACAAGCCCCAGGCTGAGCGCCTCGTAAACGAAGGCTACTCGGCTCTGAAGGTGGCGCATGTCGGCGAAATGCTCCAGGGGCGTCACATCAGCATCCCCGATCTCATTGCGCAGGAGCGCGCCAAAGTCGAGGCCATGCGCGAGGTTCTGGGCGACAGTGTCGACCTGATCCTGGACCCTGGCATGCCCTTCAACCGCAAGCCCTGGCTGGCTGACACCGCGCTGCGCGTAACGCGAGCGCTCGACGAGTACCAGTTGCTATGGATGGAGCAGCCGGTTCTGCAGACGAACATCGACGACTATGTACGCATTCGCCAACTCTGCGAGACCCCGCTGGCCGCCGGCGAGAACGAAACCTCGCTGCACGGCTACAAGCCGTTCTTTGAGAAGCGAGCCATCGACATCGTGCAGCCGGACGTCACCTGGTGCGGCGGCATCAGCGAGGACATGAAGATCATGGCCGCAGCCGACGCGCACGACATGCGAGTAGTGACCCACAGTTTCAGCTCGGCCGTCGGCCTGGCAGCCAACTATCACGTGGGCTTCGCCAACCGGAACTGCTTCATGGTCCGCTATCCCGAAAAAGACAACCCGTTCGGCAAGGCCCTGATCGGCCAGGCCTTCGCGTTCGAGGACGGGTACATCAGACCCACGGGGGCGCCGGGGCTGGGCATAGAGATTCCCGAAGACCTGATCGAGGCCTATCCCTTCGTACCCAACAGCGGCATTTCGCACGCCCGGTCGCCATTCCCGCGTCCAACCGATCCGAAGTGGAGCCCCTCGAACCGGGACATCGCGTCGTGGTGAGACGTAGGGCAGGAACGCTTCAAGGGGGCCTTCGATGACCAAAATACTGGTAACGGTTCCCGAACTCGAGGGAACTCCCGACGCGATCGACGAAATCCGCAGTGTTTCGCCCGACCTTGAAATCGAGCAGCGGACCTGTCGCTCGAACCCGGAACTCACGGAAATGTTGGGCGATGCCGAAATCCTGTACACCCTCTGGTTTCCCACCCAACTCGAACCAAATGCCGGCCTCCGGTGGCTGCAGATGACGTCGACTGGCGTGGACAACAAGCTCTCGAACCCAGTCTTCGACCCAGCGAACGGCGTAACCGTCACCAGTGCAGCGGGCTGTCACGCTGTCCCGATCGGCGAGTACTGCATCTTCGCCATGGGCCTGTTGGCACGCGGCCTGCTGGGCTTCTACCGAGACCAGCAGCAAAGGGTCCGCAATCGCGCGCACAGCACACTCACCGATCTAACCGGACTCACCGTTGGCATCGTCGGATACGGGCAGATCGGGCGGCACGTGGCCCGACTTTCCCAAGCGTTCAACATGCGAGTCCTGGCCAGTAAGCGCAATCCCGACGTGCGCGAGGTGAGCGGGCTGGACTTTCCGAACGTCGGCGACCCAACGGCCGCGCTCCCAGAGAAGATCTTTGGACCGGATGATCTGCCGGAACTGCTGGCCGACGCCGACTTCATCGTCTCCACGGTTCCGCTCACGACCGAAACTGCCGGCTTGTTTGGCGAATCAGCCTTCCGAGCCATGCGACGCGACGCCTACTTCATCAACGTCAGCCGTGGCGGAGTGGTCGATCACGATGCCCTGGTTCAGGCCCTGCAGGGGGGCGAAATACGCGGCGCCTGCCTTGACGTCCTGCACACGGATCCCAATCCGCTACCGCCCGAGAATCCCCTCTGGGATCTGGACAACGTGCTGATAACCCCGCACGTGTCCGGCAATCGAAACGCGGCCTACATGCGGCGCGCCCAGGATCTCTTCATCGAAAACCTGAAGCGCTACCTCGCCGGCGAACCGCTGTTGAACGTCGTGACTCGGGACAAGGGCTACTAACCGAGCAGCAGGTCCTCCGGCCAGTAGAACTGGCCGTGGGCACCGATGTGTGCCTTGCGACCCTCCGGGGCCAAGTCTCGCAGCCTCGCGCGTCGCACGCCGCTGGCGCCGGGGCTGGCGTGCGCGAATTCAATAGCTTGAGCTTCACTCTCAACAGCAATCGTCTTGCCGTTCGCGTCCGTGAAGGCATAAAGCACGGCATCCGGCCCGGCGATCAGCGGCGGTGCCGTCGTCGGTGCAGCCGTGGGCTGGTCCTCGAACGCACGAGTGAGTTCTGGCGGCGCTTCGTGCGCTGCCAGAAACTCAAGCAGTTGGCTCTGAAGTCGTCGGGCCTCGTCTGGATGCTCATCCACGACATTCCGCTGCTGGTCGGGATCGTTCTGCAGGTCGTAGAGCTCAGACACGTGACCTCGGGGCGACGCAATCAACTGCCACCGAGCGTCGCTGACAGTTTGCGGTTCCGGCAGGTCCTCGCGCCCAACGAACCCGTCGTGGTCAGCGCCCCCGATCTGACCGCTCGTTAACAGCCCGGGCGGAAAGCGTCCGCTGAACGCTGTGCTGCGGCTCCAGGAGGCCTCCCCGTGAACGAGCGGCAGCAGCGATTCACCATCGATTCCGTCCGGCGGTTCCAGGCCGAAGGCGTCCAGCACCGTCGCAAAGATGTCCACGTGCTGACACACCTCGCCGCGGCTCGTGCCGGCGCCGACACCTCCCGGGTGCCGGATGAACATCGGGCAGCGCACATTCTGGTCGTACAAGCGTCCAAGCTGGCTGCCCGGCTTGCCTTGCAGGTCGTGATCACCGAGTCCATGGCCGTGATCGGTTAGCCAGATCACCATCGTGTCGTCGGCCAGGCCCAGTGCATCCAGCTTCTCGAACAGGTGTCCAAGCCAGCGGTCGGTGTATGTACAGAGCGCGGCGTAGGACGCGCGGACGTGAGCTCGTTCGTCGTCCGTCATATACGTTCCACGCCCATAGGCCGGGTAAATCAGCCAGTCGCCGTCAAAGTCCGGCGCTTCATAGCGCGCCTGGTCGGCCGGCGGCGCGTCGAACGGCTCGTGCGGATCCCACATGTCGATATAGAGGTAGAAGTCCTGGTGAGCCGCATTGCGTTCCAGCCAATCCATGGTCTCCAGAATCGACTTGCCGGCCATCCACTCGGCCTCGTGACGCCGGTCCAGCACGTTTCGCAGGTAGGCCCGCACGCCGCGGTGGTTCTTATGCTTGTGCGGTGCGCACGGTCGCCAGATTTGCCCGGGATCGGTGCGCCAACTATCGCCATGCTGACCACGCACCCGCTCCCAGCCCATGAAGCCTCGCTGGAAGTTGTAGCCGGCGGCCGTAAGGCCCGGCGTATCGTGAATCAGCATGGTCGGGTGTCCAGCCGAACTCAGGATCTCCGCAAGCGTCAGGTCCTCACGCTCCAGCGGTTGCCAGGGTCGGGTAGGAAACCCGAAGCGGCCGGTCCACAGGTCATAGCGCGTGGGGATGGTCGGATAGGAGCCGGCGTAGAAGCGGTCAAACCGCACGGACTGGCGGGCGAGATCGTCCAGGTTCGGGGTATGGATGCGCCCGTGGCCTGTCCCTGGATTGGACCACGGCGCCTCCAGCCCGTAGGCCCCGACGTGGTCGCGTCGAAACGTGTCGTTCATGATCGTGATCACATTCATGGCGGTCCCTCCATCTGGTGCCGCGCCAGCCGTCAGTGCTGGCGCGGTATCCACTCACTCGAACACGTTGAACTTCGACGCGAGCCGGGTCGACGCCTACTTGCCTGCGCTGCCCTGCTCCTTGGCGACCTTGGCCTGGTATTGCTCCTGAAGCTTCATCAGGTCTTCGTGTGTAGTCGATTTTCCGCCGCCAGTGGCCACTGCACCGCGGGTCTCATTGGCCGGCCGGTCGCCGCTGATTTTGTAGTCGAAGTCTCCGCCGCAGCCCGCGAGGAGCGCGCCGACCAGCGCGGCCAAAATCGAAACACGTCCAATCAGGGCGCCACTGCGGCTTGGCTTTCCGTTCCCAGACATGGCCGCCTGCCCTCCAGTCGCCCTACTTCTTGCCAGCCTCCGCCTCAAGCTTAGCCTTGTATTGCTCCTGGATGCTGAGCAGGTTTTCGTGGGACGTGGTTGATGCGCTATGGAATTCCCCGGTGTTGCCGCGCGTCTCGTCCTGGATTCGGTCCCCGCTGATCTTGTAGTCAAAGTCCCCACCGCAGCCTGCCAGGAGCACGGCCGCCAATGCGACCAAGACTGTCCGCAGAAGCGAGCGTATCCGCGAGCCTCGGACCATCCCGCGTAACCGCATGTCCACTGGATCTCCTCGGGACTATTTCTTGCCGGCCTCGGATTCGACCTTCGCCTGGTATCGCTCCTGGAGCTTCAGCACATCCTCGTGAGAGCTCGTGGACAGGGCTTCATACTCCCCAGTTCCCTTGCGCGTTTCGCTCGCGGGGCGATCGCCGCTGATCTTGTAGTCGAAATCACCTCCACAACTCGCGACGAGCGCGGCAATCACGGCCGCCGCAAGCAATGCCCCAACCCTACGAAGCTTGCGACGGAAGTACGTCTGCAACTGGCGCATCGTCACAATGGCATCCCTTCCTCCTACCGCTGCCCACTCTCGGCCTTCAGCTTGGCCTGGTACTGCTCCTGGATGCTCATCAGGTTTTCGTGAGACGTTGTCGAGGCGCCATTCCAGTCGGCGATTCCGCTCCGGTTCTCGCCGTCGATCCGATCGCCGCTGGTCTTGTACTCAAAATCGCCGCCACAAGCCGCCAGCAATATGGCCGCCAACGTGCCGAACGCCACAACTCCCAGTTGCCTGGCGAACTTCGCAGGCGACATCAACCCCTCCTCCGTCGCGCCGCCGGTTCCATGAATCGACGACGCCAAGGCCTAAGCAAGTCTACCGCCACCGTGCAGCATTCGGGCGCGGTCTTGCGGACCGCGCCCGAATGCGTGTGACTCGGCCTCGTTGCGAGGCTGCGCCCGCCTAGGCGGTGCGGCCCCAGCGCTCTATGCGCTTGTTCAGCAAGTCCACGTCCTGCCGCAGGATGCGGTCACCCTCGGTCACGGCGCTCTCGATGGCCTCTTCAACCGACGCCTCGCCGGTCATGGCCAAGTGGGCTCTGCCGCGCCAGGCCAACCACTCGCGCTGGTTGGGATGGTAACCCTGCCAGGTGCGGAACTCACCGCGGACGAACGATGCCAGCAGGTCCTGACGCTCCGGCGGCGCCGCCAGGTTCTCCGGCGACTCCAGCGCGTCCCATCGGCACGGGAGGAAGCCACGATCGGTGGCGGCCCGTGCCTGCATCTTGGGACCGGCCATCCAGACCAGGAAGTCCACCACGGCCTCAACCACGCCCTGACGCCGCGCCGAGTCGATGACGTAGTGTCCCTGGTTAGTGCGATGCACGGCCACCGTGCCGGTCACGTCACCCTTCGGCTGCGGCGCCAGCGCCCAGCGGAAGCGGTTGCCGATGCTGATCACCGCGTTGCCCTTGGCGTCGCCGCGCCGCAATTCGGCCCCGATCTTCCCTGCCGAAAAGGCGTCGCCGAACTCGCCCGCCAACTCGCGCTGCGCGTCCGTCGCCGGCGAGACGCCGTGCTTGTGGATGAGGTCCACCGCGAACTGGAAGCCCCGGTCGCCTCCGTTGTCGAAATGCTCAGTGTGCGTGCCGTCCGACGAGATGAACTGCTTGGCGCCGAAGCCCCAGCTAATGGGCGTCCAGTAGTGAATGTCGCCACCGCCCCCGATCCGGGTTCCGTAGATTTCGTTGTCCGGGTCGGTAGCCTGCTTGGCGGCGTCCAGCCACTCATTGCTGTAGGTCCAGTCAGCCGACGGCTCGGGCACGCCGTACTGGTCATACAGGTCAATGTTGTAGTAGTGGCCGCTCACATTGCCCTGGTACGGCAGACCGAACGCGTGACCCTGGAACGAGTCCACGAAGGGCCAGGTCGTGTCGTAGTTGATCGTGTAGGAGTCTGGCTCGTAGATCAGGTCCGCCCCGTCGAAGTCGGGGTGGCGGTCCAGCAGGTCATTGATCTGGACGAATGAGTCTTGATGGGATCCAAAGAATCCCCAACTCAACAGGGCCGCGGCGGGGGCGCTCCCGGCCGCGATGCGGATGCCGAACGAGTCGTCGAACCCGCCGCCCTGCGGCGTGAACTTGATCTTGATGTCGGGCCGTTCCTGCTGGAAGTTGGCCAATGCCCAGGTGGTGGACTTGCCGCGCACGCCTGAGACATGGTCGCTGACGAATTCGAACTCAACCGTCGTTGGTTGCGGCGCCGCCATTGCGGCCGTGACGACCCTCTCTACGGTGACCTGGACTTCCTTGGTGACAACCTTCTCGACTTCCACCTCGACTGTCTGGGTCACGATCTTCTCGACGACCTTCGTTTCGCCGCACGCCGCCAGCGCTGCAGCGCCCGCGACACCGACTCCGAGCGCCGAACTCGCCGTCAGAAATCGCCGTCTCGTCAGATTTCGGACCATCTGCCTCAACCCTCCCTATGCACGCCAGTCCGCCTGCGCGGCAGCGCTTCGTGGGCAGGACTATATAACGTCGCGGGAGATTCGTGGAGTCCACACCACGTATAGCCTTCAAGCGCGGCACCGAAGGCCGCGCCCGAAGGCGTGTGCGTCGGCTCTACGCCGAGGAGGGATCCGCCTAGGCGGTGCGGCCCCAGCGTTCGATGCGCTTGTTCAGCAGATCGACGTCCTGCCGCAGGACGCGGTCGCCTTCAGCGACGGCGGCTTCGATAGCCTCGTCGGGGGTCTTGTCACCGGTAAAGGCCGTGTGCGAGATTCCACGCCACGCCAGCCACTCCTGCCAATTGGGATGGTACCCCTGCCAGGTGCGGAAGGCCCCGCGGACAAAGCTGACCAGCAGGTCCTGGCGCTCCGGCGGCGCGGCCAGATTCTCCGGCGACTCCAGCGCATCCCAGCGACAGGGCAGGAAGCCGCGGTCGGTCGCCGCCCGCGCCTGCATCTCGGGTCCCGCCATCCAGACCAGGAAGTCCACCACCTCCTCAACCACGCCCTGCCGTTCCGCCGAATTGATCACGTAGTGCCCCTGGTTGGTGCGGTGCACGGCCACCGTGCCAGTCACATCGCCCTTCGGCTGCGGCGCCAGCGCCCAGCGGAAGCGGTCGCCGATACGGACCACCGCGTTGCCCTTGGCGTCACCGCGGCGCAACTCAGCCCCGATCTTGGCAGCCGAGAAGGCGTCGCCGAACTCGCCGGCCAACTCGCGCTGCGCGTCGGTCGCCGGCGACACCCCATGCTCGTGAATGAGGTCAACCCCGAACTTGAAACCTAGATCCCCACCCTCGTCGAAGTGCGTCGTGTGGGTGCCGTCGGCCGAGATGAACTGCTTGCCGCCGAATCCCCAGCTGATGGGTGTCCAGAAGTGGATGTCGCCACCGCCTCCGATCCGGGTGCCGAAGATGCTGTTGTCCGGGTCGGTGGACTGCTTGGCCGCTTCCAGCCACTCATTGCTGTAGGTCCAGTCGGCGGACGGCTCGGGCACGCCGTACTGCTCGTACAGATCGATGTTGTAATAGTGCCCGCTCACGTTGCCCTGGTAGGGCAACCCAAAGGCGTGCCCCTGGAAGGTGTCCACGAACGGAAACTCCAAGTCGTAGTTGATCGTATAGGAGTCGGGCTCGTAGATCAGCGCACCCGGATCGAAATCCGCGTTGCGGTCCAGCGCGTCATTGATCTGGGTAAACGCTTCTTGGTGGGCGCCAAAAAAGCCCCAACTCAACAGGGCCGCGGCGGGGGCGCTCCCGGCCGCGATGCGGATTGCGAACGACTCGTCAAAGTCTCCACTCTGCGGGGTGAACTTGATCTTGATGTCGGGCCGTTCCTGCTGGAAGTTCGCCAGCGCCCAGGTGGTGGACTTGCCGCGCACGCCTGACACGTGGTCGCTGATGAACTCGAACTCGACAGTCTTGGACTGCGGCGCCATTGCGGCCGTGACGACCCTCTCTACGGTGACCTGGACTTCCTTGGTGACGACTTTCTCGACTTCCACCTCGACCGTCTGGGTCACGATCTTCTCGACGACTTTCGTTTCACCGCAGGCCGCCAGCGCGGCCGCGCCGGCGACGCCGACTCCGACCGCCGAACTTGCCGTCAGAAATCGCCGTCTTGTTATATTTCGGACCATTTACCTCAACCCTCCGTGCGCGCGCCAGTCCGCTTGCGCGGCAGCGCTTCGTGCGCAGACTATATAACGTCGCGTGAAATTCGTGGAGGGCACGCTGGCCACAGCCTTCGAGCGCGGCACTGAAGGCCGCGCTCGAAGGCGTGTGCGTCGGCTCTGCGCCGAGGAGGGATCCGCCTAGGCGGTGCGGCCCCAGCGCTCGATACGCTGGTTCAGCAAGTCCAGGTCCTGCGCCAGGATGCGGTCACCCTCGGTTACGGCGTTCTCGATGGCCTCTTCCACCGATGCGTCGCCGGTCATGGCCGTGTGAGCAATCCCGCGCCAGGCCAACCACTCCAGCTGGTTGGGGTGGTAGCCCTGCCAGGTCCGGAACTCGCCGCGCACGAACGTGGCCAGCAGGTCTTGCCGCTCCGGCGGCGCGGCCAGATTCTCCGGCGACTCCAGCGCGTCCCACCGGCAGGGCAGAAAGCCGCGGTCGATCGCCGCCCGCGCCTGCATCTCGGGGCCCGCCATCCAGACCAGGAAATCCACGACCGGCTCAACCACGCCCTGACGGTCCGCCGAGTTGAGCACGTAGTGCCCCTGGTTGGTGCGGTGTACGGCCACCGTGCCAGTCACGTCACCCTTCGGCTGCGGCGCCAGCGACCAGCGGAAACGGTCGCTGATGCCCCCGATTAGGAAGCCCTTAGCGTCGCCGCGGCGCAACTCGGCCCCGATCAATCCGGCCGTAAACATATCGCCAAACTCACCCGCCAACTCGCGCTGCGCGTCGGTCGGCGGCGAGACGCTGTGCTTGTGAATGAGGTCAACCCCGAACTTGAAGCCCTGATCGCCACCCTCGTCGAATTGACTGGTGTGCGTGCCGTCAGGCGAGATGTACTGCTTGCCACCGAAGCCCCAGCCAATCGGCGTCCAGAAGTGGATGTCGCCACCACCTGAGATTCGGGTGCCGAAGATCCCGTTGTCCGGGTCGGTGGACTGCTTGGCCGCCTCGAGCCACTCGTTGCTGTACGTCCAATCGGACGACGGCTCCGGAACACCGTACTGGTCATACAGGTCAATGTTGTAGTAGTGGCCGCTCACGTTGCCCTGGTAGGGAAGGCCGAAGGCAGCGCCCTGCCACGTGTCCACGAACGGGTAGTCAAGGTCATAGTTGACCGTGTAGGAGTCCGGCTCAAAGATCAGCTCGGCCCCATCGAAGGTGGGGTGGCGGTCCAGCACGTCGTTGATCTGGGTAAACGATTCCTGGTGGGCGCCGAAGAAGCTCCACTCGAGCAGGGCGGCGGCCGGTGCGCTACCCGCCGCGATGCGAATCGCGAACGTCTCGTAAAACAGGCCGGCCTGCGGTGTGAACTTGATCCTGATGTCGGGCCGTGCCTTCTGGAAGTTGGCCAGCGCCCAGGTGGTGGATTTGCCGCGCACGCCAGACACGTGGTCGCTGATGAACTCAAACTCGACAGTCTTGGACTGCGGCGCGGCCGTTGCGGCCGTGACGACCCTCTCCACCGTGACCGGGACTTCCTTGGTGACAACCTTCTCTACTTCCACCTCGACCGTCTGGGTCACGACCTTTTCGACGACTTTCGTCTCACCGCAGGCCGCAAGCGCGGCCGCGCCGGCGACGCCGATTCCAAGTGCCGAAGTCGCCGTCAGAAACCGCCGTCTCGTTATATTTCGGACCATTTGCCTCAACCCTCCGTGCGCGCGCCAGTCCGCCTGCGCGAGGCGCGATCAAAACGGAAGTATACAGAGCCAAACAAACCTAGTGCTGGCCGCCGCCACATCCGACTCGCTCCCACGCGTCGGGCGCACAGCCTGACCAGCGGACGCCGCCGACCGATCCGCCCGGCACTGACGCCAGGTGAGATCGGGCGGTGCTCAGTGTGCGTCCGAAAGCCGGGCTCGATCCTCAACGTCGAGGTACGGTTCGCGTGCGGACCGCACGTTCGGCTCGATCTCGGCCAATGCCGAGATGCCCACGATGCACGTGGAGACCTCGTCGTGCCCCAGCACGTACTTGATCGCCGTATCGGTGGGCAGTTCGTCGCGCGCATCAGCCAGCGCTTCCAGCCGCTCGGCAACGGCGGCGTCGGCCACAACCCGCGCCGCATCGTGGAAGTGACGCCAGTCACCCGCGTATAGCGCGCGGCGCTGTTCGGGGGTCAGGATCAAGTTGCCGCTGGCGAACGGGCTGCGCGCCAGAACTCCAGTCCGTGACTCAGCGGCCACGGGAAACAGCTCAGCGGCAGCTTGAGGACTCGCGGCGTTGAACGGCGTCTCGACGACCTGCGCACCCCAGCGTCTGACGGCCTCAGCCGCAACCGACGGACTCGAGGAGACGCCCCAGGCTCGAATATCGCCTCGATCCTGAAGGCGCCGCAGTTCGGCAAACGGCTCCTCGCGCATCACCGCCTCCATGGGCGGATCGTGGAGGAGGTAGACGTCGATGCAGTCGGTCTGGAGCCGCTGACGCGAGAGTTCGCACGCCCGCCGGATCGAGGTCGCACGGTAGTCCTGCGGCTGCTCGTCCAGAAGCATTTGCGCACCGTCGACACCCGGCAAATAGCCCGTCTTCGAGATAAACGTGACCTCATCGCGACGGTCGCGAAGTGCCTGGCCAAGTATCACTTCGCTACGGCCATTGCCGTAGGCCTCCGCCGTGTCGAACGCCGTGATCCCAGCGTCGGCGACAGCCGTGACCAGCTCAGCAGCCTCGGGCGCCGGCATCGGCCCCCAGGCCAGGCCGCCAATCTCCCAGCATCCCATCGTGAGCGCGCTGACTTGCACTCCGGACGCACCAAGCGGTCGGTTAGTCATGACGAACACCTTCCAAATTCACGCGACGAAGCGCTCCACCCAGCGCATCAGGTCATCGCCAACAGAATTCCATCCCGGCTCGAGGTTCAGCATATGTCCACGTCCGTCGTAGAAGATTGGGATCACGCGATAGCGCGCGGCAATGCGGCGGGTGACCCAGGGCGAGATGACAGGATCGTCATCGCCCGCGCCGACAAAGACCGGGCACCGGATCTGGGACCGCTTGACGACGGGAGGCCAAAAAGCGAGCTGCCGGGCAAGGCGGCGAGGCTCGGGCACTCTCCGGGTCGCCAGTTCCGTGCGCTGTTCCGGACTGATGCGCTCCAGAAAAACCTCATCGGCAAAGGGGTGCATCGGACTGGAAGCGAACGGCCGGCCGAAAAAGTTGCGGATACCAGTGAGGAGAAGGGACGGGCGTGGGATGACCGGTATTCCGAATGGCGGCGCACTGGAGAGTAGGAACAGTCCAGAGGGTTCGGAGACCGCGGCAGCAATCTGCGCAACCAGACCGCCCATGCTTTGCCCAACGAGCACCGGATTGCCCAACTCGCGAACGACCGCCGCCACGTCTTCGGCGTAGTCGCGCAGCCCGAGACCCTCCAGTCGCCGGTGGTCGGCACCCGGTTGGTGATGCCGCAGCCATACCGCATAGGTGGCATAGCCGCGCGACGCCAGGTAAGGGCCAAGCTGGCGCCAGACGTGCGCGCCGACCCATATGCCGTGAACGGCCACGATGGTCTGTGGCGCTTTCAGATCAGTCGTCGGCCAGTACAGCGCCTCTAGCGGACCAACTGTGACCGTACACATCTGATATATGGTACGAAGCGCTTCAGCGTCGCGGCCGGAGGCCGCCCGCCTACGCAACGCCGACGCGGTCGATCAATGAAGGCCGGTGTGACTTGAGCGACTCGCCGCCGATTCTTCAGGTACGGAATGTCGTCAAGGACTTTGGCGGAGTCCGAGCGGTGGATCGCTGCACCCTGGACGTCGAGTCGGGGACGATTACGGGGCTCATCGGTCCCAACGGCGCCGGCAAGACCACCCTGTTCAACCTGGCGTCGGGCGCGCTTCGTCCGACGAGCGGCCAGATCCTTTTTGACGGGCATCTCATCAGCGGGATGCAACCGCACCAGACCTTTGCGTTGGGTCTGATGCGCACTTTTCAGATTCCGAGAGAATTGCGGCGCATGACCGTGCTGGAGAACCTGATGCTGGCGCCTGCGGGGCAATCCGGGGAGCGCCTCTGGTCCAGCTGGCTGACTCCGTGGAAGGTCGCGCGGGAAGAACGTCAGATTCAGGCTCGAGCCCTTGACGTCTTGGAATTGGTAAACCTCGCGCATCTGGCGAACGACTTTGCCGGCAATCTCTCCGGTGGCCAAAAGAAGCTGTTGGAACTGGCTCGCACGCTGATGGCCGAGCCCAAGATGGTGCTCCTGGATGAACCGGGCGCCGGAATCAACCGCACGCTGCTTCGAGATCTCTCGGCCAATATCCTGAGAGCCAGCATCGAGCGAGGGGTGACGTTCTTGATCATCGAGCACGACATGCGATTCGTCATGACGATGTGCGACCCAGTAGTCGTGATGGCCAACGGTGCCGTCATTGCCGAGGGTCCGCCCCCTACCATTCAGCACGATCCCCAGGTGCTGGAGGCCTATCTGGGTGGGCGGGTCGATGGCCCTGCTTGAGGCATCCAATGTCGTAGCCGGCTACGGCGAGACCGAGATCCTGCATGGCGTTTCTATCACGGTGAATGCGGGCGAGGTGGTCACAATCATCGGTCCCAACGGCTGCGGCAAGTCCACGCTCATGAAGGCAATTGTCGGCCTGGTGCGAATCAGATCTGGCGCTGTGCGATTTCAGGGCGAGAACATATCGCGTCAAGATCCCGACCAGATTGTGCGCAGCGGGTTGTGCTACGTGCCGCAATCGGACAATGTCTTTCCGTCCCTCACAATCCGAGAAAACCTGGAAATGGGCGCCTTCGTGCGCACCGACGATTACCGCGGACGCATCGAGGAGATGCTTAGGCTGTTTCCTGACTTGCAACGCAGTTCGCGACGGAAGGCCGGTAGCCTCTCCGGCGGTCAGCGTCAGATGCTGGCCATCGCCCGCGCCTTGATGTTGGACCCTACGCTGCTCTTGCTGGACGAGCCTTCCGCTGGTTTGGCGCCGGCGCTGGTGCACACGGTTCTCGAGCGCATTCAACAGATCAACGAAACTGGCGTAGCAGTCCTTCTCGTGGAACAGAACGCCCGGGAGTCGTTACGTATGTCCGACCGGGGTTACGTGCTTTCAGGCGGCGCCAACCAGCTGGATGACAGCGGCCCGGGGTTACTCGACAACCCGGACGTTGGCCGCCTGTATCTCGGAGGCTAGACCCGTCGTTATGCAACAAGCCCAATCTCAACGGCAAGGCCGCGTCCATGGTTCCTGGAGCGCCGTGAGGCGACTTAGCCCGATCTCGTCGCCGGGCCGCCTAACGCTCCTGATGGTTGCCGGTCTGGTGGCACTCGGTTTCCTGCCGTTCATAAAGATGGGTCTCGTGGTCAACGGAATCATCTTCGGATCCGTCATCGCCTTGGGGGCCATCGGCCTCACGCTGGTCTACGGAATTCTGAAGCTCGGCAACTTTGCTCACGGCGATTACATGGCATTTGGAGCCTATGTAGCCTTCTTCATCGTCGACGGATTGCTTCCACGGGTTGGGATTGAAGGCGCAGGCTTGGGTCCGTTCACGTTCGGCGTACCGGTAATCGTCGCGCTCCCCCTCTCGGCGATTGTCGTGGCTGCCGGGGCGATCGCGCTCGACCTTCTGATCTACCGACGACTACGAGATCGTGGCGCCAGCACCGCCATTCTAATGATGGCATCCCTGGGCGTGGCCATTGCCATTCGTGGACTGGTTCAGATGATCTGGACAGGGGACACCCAGCACTATCCCAGGGAATCGCGTCAAGTCTTTCACCTCCCAATGGAAGTTCGCATTCATCCTGACGGCGTATTTGTCGCCGTGGTTGCCACCCTCCTCGTAGCATCGGTCTACATACTGCTCACCTATACAAAGATGGGAAAGGCCATGCGGGCTACGTCCGACAATCCCACCTTGGCACGCGTCACCGGCATCAACACCAAACACGTCATCTGGTGGACGTGGGCGGTCGGCGGCGCGCTGGCCGCGGTGGCTGGCGTAATGCTTGCAGTAGTACAGGCGCAATTATTACCGATCATGGGGTGGAAGTTCCTTATACCGTTATTTGCTGCAGTGATTCTGGGCGGTATAGGAAATCCCTACGGTGCTCTTGTGGGTGCGCTCGTCGTCGGCGTGAGCATGGAGGTTTCCACGCAGTGGATCAATCCCAGCTACAAGCCAGCCCTGGCCTTCGCCCTCATGATCGGGGTGCTCTTGGCGAGGCCACGGGGCATCTTTGGAGACTCCCAAAATTAAGAAACTAGCGTAGATATGATCGGAATTGTCGACTATTTGATTGGCTTCGCCATCATGGCGATGATTTATGCAATCTTCACGTTGGGGCTCAATGTTCATTGGGGATTCACGGGCCTGTTCAATATCGGGATAGCCGGCTTCTTCGCGCTGGGCGCATACACTGCGGCGCTTTTGACGTCGCCACCGCCGGATGTAGCCCAATTCGAAGACTTCATATTCGGCGGCAATCTCGCTCAGCTTGGCTTGCTTGACCTCGGCATTGATGCGTGGTTCTTCCTGGCGATCGTCGCAGCCGCGGCGGTCAGCGGTGCCGTAGCTCTAATAATAGGATCCGTAACGTTGCGTCTGAACGATGATTACCTGTCCATCGCAACACTAGGAATTGCGGAGAGCGTTCGACTGTTCTTTCTGAACGAAAAGTGGGCCGCCAATGGCTCGAAAGGATTGTATCGGATCCCGAAGTTCATGGGTGATCTGGTTGCGCCCGATAACTATGACTATCTGTACGTCGTGGTCGTACTGATTGTCCTTGTTGTCCTCTTCGTGGCCGTGCAGCGAGCAGCCAGCTCGCCCTGGGGCCGCGTGCTGAGGGCAATTCGCGAGGACGAAGTCACGACGGCGGCGAGCGGCAAGAACGTCTTTCATTTCAAGCTCCAGTCGTTTGTGTTCGGCGCCATGATCATGGGAATCGGAGGTGCGCTCTTCGCGCATCACGTCCGATTCCTTTCGCCGCTGACCTTCGATCCCCTGCTCGCCACCTTTGTGATCTGGGCCATGCTCATGGTGGGCGGCTCGGGCAACAATGTCGGCGCCGTGGTGGGAGCCTTTGTGGTTTGGGGCGTCTGGGCCGGTACCCAGTTTCTTCCCGGCGTTTTCGCCGATCCGAGCTTCCGACTGCTCATGATTGGCGTGCTCATCATCGTCATCATGCTGTTGCGGCCAGGCGGATTGCTCGGCGAGTGGCGGCGGCGGGTGGCCACGATCAGCGACTCCGGCCAATCGGGTCAGCCGGACAACCCGGACTAGACGGTTTTCGTCGTCATTTCGCCAAGAGCGGGGCGGCTCATTGAGCCGCCCCGCTCTGAATGTCCTGCAGGCTGTGCGAACTAGGGCAGTTCGAACCTTCCGGTGGACTTGACCTCGTCACCTTCGACTGTCCAGATCTCGATCGGACCGGACACGTCGCCGTTCTCGTCGAAGTCAACGGGGCCAGACGCGCCTTCGTAGTTGATGTCCTTGCCCTCGGCAATCAGCAGCAGGGCCTTCTGGATGCCGCCGGCACCCGGGCCAACTACCTCGCCAGGCGGATTCGCAACGTCTCGGAGAGCATCGCGGATGGCCACGGAGTCCGTCGTGGTGCCGGCTTTGGCGGCCGCCAGAGCGATCAACACCACGGCGTCGTACGTCTCGGCCAGGTACGGCTCCTGCGGTGCGTCCACGCCGAACGTCAAGGTGTAGGAGTTGTAGAACGCCCGCCGATCAGGGCTGTCCGGAGCTCCTGGGGCAGTGCCCAACGTGCCGTCGAGTTTGCCGCCGCCTATTGCTTTGACCATGTCGTCGGACTTGACGCCGTCCACGAAGAGGAACGTATTGGCGTAGTCGCCTTCCAGGGCCTCGCGGAGGTAGATCTCGGCCTGTCCGGGATAGCTCATGGTGACCAGCACGTCGGGGTCGCCGTCCGTGGCTTTTTCAAGTTCAGACGTAAACGTGGGCTGACTGTCCTCGTGCGGAACCGAATCCGTGACGGTTCCGCCAAGCTCCGTGAAAGTCTGGGTGAAGCGCTCGGCCAGACCCTGGCCGTAGGCGTTGTTGATGTACATGATCCCGGCAGTCCTATATCCCTGTTCCCAGGCCAAGCGGCCCAGCACAACGCCTTGGGCCGCGTCGGACACGGTTGTGCGGAACAGGAAGTCGTCGTCTTCCAGCGCGGTGATGCTCGGCGCGGTTGACGAGTGCGAAATCTGGAGTGTCTGATTCGGAGCAGTGACCGAGGTCGCGACCGGAATGGTCACACCGCTAGCCAGCGCGCCAACGATTGCCGCCACGTTCTCCACATCCACCAGTGCACGGGCCGAATCGACGCCCTGCACGGGGTTGACGCCCGTGTCGCGGTTGATAATGACGACGGGGCCACCCTGGACTCCGCCGGCGCGGTTGACATGGCTGGCGGCCAGATCAGCTGCGTTTCCATGGGAAACACCGAAGTAAGAAAGCGATCCGGTCAGCGCGTTGAGGTGCCCGATGATCAAGGGGGGCAGGGTCTGGGCCTCTCTAACGACCTCAACTTGCACTTGCCTGACAATTTCAACGGGTTTTTCGACTTCAACGACCTTGACCACTTCCTGAATCACCGGCTTCTCTACTTCGACAGTCACTATCCTTTCGACCTCGACCGTGACAGCCTTCTCGACTTCGACGGTGCGTACGACCTCGCTTGCAACGCCGCCGCTCTCGCCGCATGCCGCGAGTGCTAGGGCAAGAGCCGTGACAATCAGCGCGACGACGAGTCTGAATCCCTTAGACATCAGCTAACCCTTTCAACGGCCAGTTCGCCCGCGTGAATGACAGAGAACCTGGCACATCCACATCCGGCCGATCCGAATTTACTACGACACCGCAGAGCACGTGGGTCTCGATCATGCAGGCAGCGAGGATGTGGCGGCCGCATCCGCAGCCGCGGCCAGAACATCCGTTGCCTCCAGGATGTCCGCGTCGCTGATCTGGTGGTGCGTGACCAGCCGGAACATGTCCCCGCGGGCCCCGCCTACACCGATGCCGCGCTTGGCGGCCTCATCGACGAAGACGTCCAAGTCGAGCACCTCTGGATCCCAGGTCACGAAGATCAGGTTGGTGTAGACGGGAGAGACCAGACGAAGGCCGGGCAAGTCGTCGATTACGTCGCCAAGCTGTTTGGCTCGGCGGTGGTCGTCCGCGAGTCGCCCGGGGCTGTCGCGAAGGGCGATGAGGCCTGCGGCGGCCATTACGCCGGCTTGCCGCATGCCGCCACCTACGAGCTGGCGGGTTCGGCGGGCGCGATCGATCAGGTCGCTGGATCCGACGATCATCGAGCCGAAGGGGGCGCCGAGTCCCTTGGACAGACAGAACTGGACGGTATCGGCGCCGTCAACCAAGTCGGATACCGGAAGGTCCAGGGCCGCGGCGGCATTGAAGATGCGGGCGCCGTCGATGTGGATCCGCAGACCGTGGCGCTGGGCCAGGTCGGCGAGCTCGCGCATGACTTCGGGGCCCCAGGCCACGCCGCCGCGCCGGTTGTGGGTGTTCTCGGTCCAGATGATGGCGGGGTTGAGCGAGTGGCTGGTGACGGGTCCGATGTGGGGCTCGATGTCGGCGGGGGTGAGCCAGCCGGGGGTTTGGATGGGGATGACGCTGCAGCCGGCCAGTGCGGCAAAGCCGCCGGCCTCGGCGAGGGTGACGTGGGACTCGGGATCGACCAGGAGCGTGTCGCCGCGGCGTGACAGGGTGAGCAGGCTGACGAGGTTGCCCATGGTGCCGCTGGTGACGAACAGGGCCGCTTCCTTGCTGAAGAGTTCAGCGGCGAGGTCTTCGAGCTCGCGGACGGTGGGGTCCTCGCCGGCCAGGTCGTCGCCCACCACGGCGTTGGCCATGGCCGCGCGCATGTCCTGGGTGGGGGTGGTTTGGGTGTCGCTGCGGAGTTCGATGCGAAACGGGGGCACGGCGGCCTCCGGGCAAGGGTGGTGGATGGCCGTCATTCTAGTGGCTGGGGGACGGGGCACGGGACGATGTGGCGGGGGCGCGACATGGGGCCTCTCGTGCGCGTAAGAGTTTTTCCAAAAAACTCTTGAGGTGCGGCGGGGTGGTTTTTGGCTGATTCGGGGACGCGCCAAGCGGCGCGTGACGACGGGCGGACCGGGGTGTGGCGTGGGTGGGTGAGGTTTTGCCGGGGCGGTGTGGTGGGGGCTGGGCGGTGCGGAGCGGCGTGGCAAGGGGCGCTTGGGGGATGGGACGGGGCTGAGGGCGGGTGGCGGGCGGCGGGAATTGGGTGGGGGTGAAGGGGGAGCTATCTCTCGCCAGCCCGCCCCCAGAGGGGGCGGGCTGGCGAGAGATAGCTTGGGCCGGATTTTTGGGGCGGGTTGGCGAGGAAGATTGGGGCTGTGAGGGGGCGGCTGGGCGGCGATGGAAGGGCTGGGTGCGCGGGCGTGGCGAGGGGTTGGGGTGGAGGGGTTGTGAGCGGAAGAGGCCGGTCTGCGACCAGTCGCTACGCAAGATGGGGAGCAAGCGGGGGCGGCGCCGGGGCGCCAGGAGAGACCTTTGCGTAACCCCGGGGTGGTTGCCCGGAAGACCCTCACCCCAACCCTCTCCCAGCGGTAGAGGGAGTAAGAGCGGCCGCAAACTCGAGGACCAGGTGAGCTGTGCAAAGGTCTCCAGGAGGGCGAGGAGTCGGAGGAGGCGGGTGAGCATGGGGGGTCTGGGGGGACGTGGGACATGGTGTTTCCAGTGTATACGAAATGGTTACGAAGGGCAAGGGTGATGGGGGTAGTGAGTCGTTTTGATGTCTCCAGGCGGCCTGGGTGGGGGACAGACCTCGACCGGAGGACCCCTCACCGACTTCCGCCGGGGACGGCGGAGTCTGCCTCTCCCCTCGGAGAGGGTGAAGAGTCGGGCAGCGACTGAGGAGCGTGGGGTGCGTTGGAGTTGGTTGCCCGGGGGACCCCTCACCGATTTCGGCCGAAGACGCCCGAATCTGCCTCTCCCCTCGGAGAGGGTGAAGATTAGGAACCGCCACGTAAGACCGTGCTGCCTGCGCGGAAGAGCCCTCACCTATTTCCGCCGAAGACGGCGGAATCCTTCGGCTAGCTCAGGACAGGTTCTGCCTCTCCCCCAGGCGAGGGGAGGATTGGCGGGGATGTGGTTCGACAAGCTCACCACGAACGGGGTGGGGAGGTTGGGAGCAGTTGGTGTCGGTGGGTTGCCAGGGGTGGCTTGGGTGCGGTTTGGTGGTTGGATGCCGCTGGGTCCCGGCTGGGGACGGCGGGATGCCGGGGGCACGGAGGGCGCGGGACGAAGGTTGGGCGCGGCTTGGGATGTGTTCAGGCGGTCGTTCAGTTTTGGGGCCGATGTGTCCAGTTTTTGGGCGGATGTGTTCACTTTCGAGGGGAATGTGTCCACTTTGGCGGGCGATGTGTCCAGTTTTTGGCGGGGCGCCCTGGTTGGGGCTGGGGCGCGGACGGAAGGCGAGATTCCTCGGCTCCGCTGCGCTGCGCTCGGAATGACAGCAGCGGCGGGGGAGGTGCGCGCGGGATGCGGGCGTGGACGGGGTGGCAGGTTGCGCTGGGATTGATCATGGCGCTGGGTCCCGGCCGGGGACGCCGGGATGTAGTTGGTGGGGAGTGGCTGGTGACGAGGGTGAGTGTTGGGCCGCCAGGGTCGGAGGGTGGACCGGCGCCGGTGATGGGGGATGCTGGCAGTGATGGCAATGCAATCAACGCAGGCACCGCAGGCGTTGCTGGCAGTGCAGGCAAAGCTGGCGGGGATGGCGAGCCTGGGACGCTTGGTTGCTGATGGCTGTGTGGTTCGACACGGGCCGCCGAAAGACTCTGGCCCGGCTCACCACGAACGGGGTGGGGCCGACGATTGGCTCGGTGGCTTGGGTGAACGGGGTAGCTGGGTGCGCCCAGAGTGTTGTTTGCCGCCGGGTCCCGGCTGAAGACGCCGGGATGACGGGGAGCTCGGGGCGTTGAGTGCCGGGGGTGTGGGCAGAATGTGGGCGTTGTCGGGAGCCGCCGCTGTGAGGAGACCTTTGCATAACCCAGGGTTGGTTGCCCGGAAGACCCTCACCCCAACCCTCTCCCAGAGGGCGAGGGAGCAAGAGCGGCCGCGGCTCGGGGAACGAGGGGCGTTTGCAAAGGTCGGTGTGAGGAGTTGGTTTGGGTGATGGGATGACGGCGGCGGAGTTCATCGACCGGTGGCGGAAGGTGACGCAGACGGAGAAGGCCGTCTCGCAGTCGCATTTCAATGATTTGTGCGCGGTGCTGGGTGAGCGGACGCCGGTGGAGGCTGATCCGGAGGGGGACGAGTACTGCTTTGAGCGGGGGGCGGCGAAGGATAGCGGGGGCGATGGGTGGGCGGATGTGTGGAAGCGGGGGCATTTTGCCTGGGAGTACAAGTCGCAGGGGAAGGACCTGGACGCGGCGTTTCAGCAGTTGCGGCAGTACGCGCTGGCGCTGGAAAACCCGCCGCTGCTAATCGTGTCCGACATGCGGAACTTCCGGATTCATACGAACTGGACGAACAGCGTCAGCACGGTTCACGACTTCACGATCTACGACCTCGACGACGCCGAGAACCGCAACAAGCTCAAGTGGGCGTTCAGCGACCCGGAGAAGCTGCGGCCGGAGCAGACGCGGCAGGCGCTGACCGAGCAGGCGGCGGCGACGTTTGCCGAGGTTGCCAAGGGGTTACGCGAGCAGGGGCACGACCCGCAGACGGTGGCGCACTTCGTCAACCGGCTGGTGTTCTGCATGTTCGCCGAGGACGTGGGGTTGCTGCCGGACCAGATGTTCCGGCGGATGCTGGACCAGGCGCGGATGCGGCCCGAGCGGTTTGCCGGGATGGCCCGGAGCCTGTTCGCGGCCATGAAAGACGGCGGCGCCGTCGGGTTCGAGGAAGTGGCCTGGTTCAACGGCGGGCTGTTCGACGACGACACGGCGCTGCCGCTGGACCGGCCGCAGGTCAACGCGGTGCGCGAGGCGGCGGGGCTGGACTGGTCGGAGATCGACCCGTCGATCCTGGGCACGCTGTTCGAGCGGGGGCTGGACCCGGACAAGCGCTCGCAGTTGGGCGCGCACTACACGGACCGCGACAAGATCATGCAGATCGTGGCGCCGGTGATCGTGCGTCCGTGGCTGGCCGAGTGGGCGGCCGCGAAGGAGAAGCTAAGCGACCTGCTTGACGGGGCCTCCAAGGCCACGTCGTCGCAGGCGGAGAGCCGTTGGCGGCAGCGCGCGGAGCGCCAGTTGCGGGAGTTCCTGGAGCGGTTGGCGGAGTTCCGGGTGCTGGACCCGGCCTGCGGGTCGGGCAATTTCCTGTACCTGGCGCTGCACGCGCTGAAGGACCTGGAACACCGGGTACGGGTGGAGGCGCAGACGCTGGGGTTGCAGCCGCCGTTTCCGTCAGTGGGGCCGGCGAACGTGAAGGGGATCGAGCTCAACCCCTATGCGGCTGAGCTGGCGCGGGTGTCGGTCTGGATCGGCGAGATCCAGTGGATGCGGCGTCATGGGTTCCGCGAGGACCGCGACCCGATTCTGAAGCCGTTGGACACGATCGAGTGCCGGGACGCGGTGCTGACGGCGGACGGGCGGGAACCGGAGTGGCCGGAGGCGGATGTGGTGATGGGGAATCCGCCGTTTTTGGGCGGAAAGCTGCTAATCACACACCTGGGTGAGAAATACGTGTCGCGGATGTTCGCGGTCTACGCCGGCCGCGTGCCGGCTGAGGCGGACCTAGTCTGCTACTGGTTCGAGAAAGCTGGCCAGCAAATCGCCTCGGGCAAGGCAGCGAGGGCCGGGCTCGTCGCGACCAATAGGATTCGGGGCCACGCGAACCGGCGAGCCCTGCAGGCGGCCACTGACGGCCGACGAATCTTCGAGGCGTGGAGCGACGAGCCGTGGGTGGTCGAAGGAGCCGCGGTACGGGTGTCGCTGGTCTGCTTCTCGAAGGCCGATGACGAGTCCGTGCGGGGAACTCGACTCGACGGCGAGCCCGTCGACGAGATCTTCACTGACCTAACCGCTCAGCGTGGCAGCACCGGCGTTGACCTTACTCGGGTTCAGCGGCGACCGGAGAACGCCAGCGTCGCGTTCATGGGCGACACGAAGGGTGGCCCCTTCGACATCACTGGGGATCAGGCGCGCGAGTGGCTCCGTCTTCCGGCGAACCCGAACGGGCGGCCCAACGCCGATGTGCTGAAGCCGTGGATCAACGGTATGGACCTGACGCGGCGGCCGAGTGGCAAGTGGATCGTCGATTTTGGATGGACGATGTCGGAAAGCGAGGCAGCTCTCTACGAAGCGCCGTTCCAGTGGATCAAAGAGCAGGTCTTTCCGATGCGCCAGAGGAACCGGCGCGTAGCCTATCGGCGCAATTGGTGGCGACACGTAGAACCGCGACCAGGCATGTGGCAAAGGCTTGACGGTCTGCCTCGTTACATCGCCACACCATGCGTGGCCAAGCACCGCGTGTTTGCTTGGCGCGACGTGCGCATCTGTCCAGACCACAAGCTAATCGTCGTTGCCCGCGACGACGACACGACCTTTGGCATCCTGCACAGTCGATTTCACGAGATCTGGTCACTCCGCTTAGGGAGCACACACGTAGACCGTCCCGTCTATACCCCGACGACGGCTTTCGCGACCTTCCCTTTTCCCGAAGGCCTGACACCCGACATCCCCGCCGCCGACTACGCCGACGATCCGGGGGCCATCGCGATCGCCGAGGCCGCCCGCCGGCTGGTCGAACTTCGAGACCGGTGGCTGAATCCGCCGGAGTGGGTGGAGTGGGTGGATGAGCCGGTAGCGGGCTATCCGAAGCGAGCCGTGCCGACTGCGGCGGCTCCGCTGCAGGAGCTTCGGCGGCGGACGTTGACGAATTTGTATAACGAGCGGCCGCAGTGGTTGGCGGATGCGCATGGGGAGTTGGATGCGGCGGTGGCGGGGGCTTATGGGTGGGAGGCGGATATCTCGGAAGACGACGCGCTGCGTATTCTCCTAGAATCGAACATAGCAAGATGCAACTGATGCAACGCTGGAAGCTTTAGTCGGGCGCTGGGCTCGGCCAGCTCGGAGCTTCTCAATCGGTCGCGAGGAGCAAGCGCTTGATGCGTTTCCCGATGCGATCTTGAACACGCCACCTGAGACGCTACCGCCAGTAGAGTAAGGAATAGGGTGGGCTCGAAATGATCCGCCCTTTATCGAAAATCGTCAGGCGTCCTCATGATGCTTCACACATCGAAGCATCTGTTTTCCAATACTCTCATTATCCGATAGTGTGAATCCATAGACACTAATATGCGATGGGTCGTCCTGCGGTAAGTCTTGGAAGAATTCTAGCTGCAAGCAAAGAACCTGCAATACTCTGGCACTAACATTAGCAACATTCAACAAGGCAAGTGCTCCACCATCTAATCCCAAGAATCCCGATCGCCGTAAGTCCCGCCGCACTTGATCTAGCCTACAACCGCAAAGCTCAAACCATCTGGTTGACAAGTATTTTTCAGCCTTTCTTGTTTCCGTCTTATCTCGTAAGTGAAATGCCTCTGGGTCAATCTTGCCGTAGTTATAGTACCGTTTTGGACAGAACCGAACTACGTGCTGATCGCCACTGAGATTCACAAATGTTGACAAGCTAAATGTGAGCCACGAAATCATATACTTGTTCAATGGCCTCGCTATAAGTCAGTTCTATCGTGGAATCTTCGTCATTGTCAAAGATCTCAAGGCGGATCGAGCCTTGCGTCAAACAAGTGACTATCAATGATCTGCTGCGATCTTCCCGCTCCCAAAACAGCCGCAAATATCCGTCAGCCGACAACCACACAGCAGGATAATCAATACCGATCTTACATGAATCCTCAACATCAACTGGCGCTCCACCTATAAAGTCTATAGCTATTCGCAGCGAATCAATGCGCATCTGCTCATCGCCATCGTCAATTCGCAGGAGCTCGTAGAGACGATCTGCTACGCGCGTGTGACCAAGACGGCGAAGACGCGCAATGATTTGTGCAGGTTCATGGTGTGACAGGCGAGTTTTGAAATGCTTGAGTTCGATCTGCTGCACCATTCCACTGCCATAGTCGATAGCTACATCGGGCTTCAGCCAGTTCCGTTTAGATTCAGGAGATAGCACCATCGGTACAGGGACATTCTGCACAGTCGTTATTCTTGCCATGTCACGTCTGTACTCCGCCAACGTCTGCACCAATATCTGTCGGACCACTTCGAAGCCGCCTTGGATATCGTCTGTCGCTACGGATGTATGCGCCTCGAACTGATTTGACGCTGGAGGAATAGTCAGCAATTGGAGATGCCCCGACGATAACTGTGCATCAGAGCTAGCAAGCTTGGTTACTGCATCGAGCCAATCCTGACTGTGCAGCTTCCAGTAACGCTGCTTGCGCAGCCACATATGGCGAGAGCCTACATGATCCTTGTCCGCAATAAATACTATTGCGGCATCATCGGCCACGTCATCAGCAACATCATGCGTCCAAACCTGTGTAGCCTCAGCGGTTGATTGGCGAGGCAGAGTGTCAAGCGTCAAGATCACACACCAATGAATGCGCACGATCCCACAATATCTTCAGGGCAGCCTGAATTTCTTCAAAACCTTTTGGGAATGTATCGTCAGGATGGGCAACATGGTAGTTAATTGACATGTGAATCTTCAATGCTTCTTGATCAGCATACCGTGGTTCAAGGCGAATCGTCCAATAGCGAGTGTCGTCGCGAAAGTAAATTGTCGAAAGTGCTCCAAATATATCTTCGCCAATCCTCTCTGAAAGATCAGGATTGATCGTCTTATCCGCAAGATACGCAAACGAGCTTTCGTGTGAATCCTGGGCGAATACAAGTTGTATGTTGTAGCCATAGCCAATTTCCAAACCAAGCTCGGAACCACTGAGGCCACTTATTGACAGTGCAAGGTTGAGTATTTCAGAAAAACGCTCTAGGTCGTCAAGGCTCTCAGGGAACCGGCGTGTTATGACATTCCGACGTTCATCTGGTTTAAGTTCAATATCAATGCGTTCACGCTCAAAGACAAAACGATCACGACCACCAATTGCGCCAGATAGATCGCTCGCGATTAATCCAATTCTTGGCTCGAACTCAACCTCGGCATCTGACCTCGTTACAAACTCACGTTTTTGTTCAGGATCCTCAAGGATATTGACCTGAAGACCAACAAAACTTACTTCAATGATAGAGTCAATTGATGTACTCATCCTAGATCACGGTCCGCCGGCCGTTAGGGCAAATCCAGGTACTTCAACCATTTCAAAACCTCAGGACACTTCACGGAGTGGTGATACGGCACTCCGCAGGGCCAGCCTGGAGATCATTGTACTGAATTCTGTCTATCCTGTCAGCCCTGCGGCCGCACAGTTCCTCGCCCATTCCCGTGTGTTACAGGGAGAGCCATGAAGGGGCACTGAGGAGCTTCATTGGAATGCAGGGTGCAGAAAGGGTTGGATACCGGCTCGAGGCCGTTGCGTATATCCTGCTTTGAGATGTGTTCGGTTTCTCAATTCTGCGTGATCGATCGCAGTCGGAAATGCTGGCTATAGCAATCTGCGAGCGCCTGACGGTCGCCGAGAAGGCATGACTCGATGACCTGCACCGTGAGGTGGCACTGATAGTCCGAGGCGCTATGCTGACGCTTCCAACCGTCGGGAGATTGAAGATGCTTCCACGAGCCTGCCACGGTTACCGGACATTCGGCGTCGACCAAGAGCATGGCGACTTCTTCTGCTGCGCATGCTCCGTTTGAGGTCGTCGTATGCTTACTCTCGGGGTTTGCTGGGCACGACTCGAGGCATTGAGTCTCTTGCCCCGGCTTTCTCGATGAAGATTGAGAATCCTCTGCGACAAGCAGTCTTCAGAACTTTGCTGTTGCCTCCACCTTCGACGAAAAGCTTGACGCTCACCAGCGATTGCCGCCGATGTGGCCGCTGGTCCAGAGTTCGCCAAGCCGGTATTTCTGAAGCCAGTCTTTGAGTTCGTGGGCGTCGAGGCGTTGGAGTTGTGTTGCTCCCTCCGGTTTCTCGCACACGACTATGGCTTCGGGGATGTGAGAAAGAGCATCGATGAGAACGTCGGAGTGAGTGGTGACGAAGAGTTGGGTGCGAGCGGATGCTTCGATCAGGAGTTTCGCGACTTCGGGGATGATGTCGGGGTGGAGGCCGAGTTCCGGTTCTTCAAGGCAGATGACGGGCGGTGGGTCGGGGTGGCAGAGGATCGCAAGCAGGCAGAGGTAGCGGAGGGTGCCGTCGGAGAGACGTTCAGCAGGCACCGCGTGGCCTAAGCTATGTTCATGAAAGAATATCCGTACTTGGCTGCCGGTGACATCGATACGTATATCTTCGACTTCCTGATAGAAGGTCTGAACACGGCTGAGTATTCCGGTTCTTATGTCAGGCCGATTCAGCAAGTCGCTGAGCAACACTCCGAGATTGGAGGCGTCTTCCAACAGGAAGTCCTTGGGCAAATCCGTGCTCTGCGGCTGGCGGGTGGGTGTGAGGCGTCCGAAGTTCCACTCTCGATAGAACCTCATACGACTGAATTGATCCGCGACCCACGTTACTTCCGGGTAGGAATCGGGGTCGCGACGCTGCGACAGAATCGACTGATCGGGCATTAGTTCTTCCCGCTTGATAGGACGCTCTGACCTAGACTTAACGTCACCAGTAAGCGCAGCGATTATGGGTGCACCGCCCTGGTATCGATAGTAAAAGCCAGCGTTGGAGTTGATTGCAGGTGGATTCTTGTCCTCAACAGATTCGTCTTGAAGATCGAAGCGCTGCGTTGTTTCCTTGAAGGACAGCCTGTACCCGAACAGCTTCAGGTCCAAGTCCACGGCGCAAGTCTCGCTGACTTGCCATGCGTGCTGTATTGGTTTTGGGTATTCAAGCGTTATGTCCATCGTTGCCGACCCGAGTCGCTCAACGCCTTTCCAGAGCCATTCGTGGACTCCTCCGCCTTCGCGGATCGGCTGTTGCAGGTCTCGGGGCGCGGCGGCGAGCAGTGAGAGGGCTTCGATCAGGTTGGACTTGCCGGAGGCGTTGGGGCCGATGAGGACGTTGAGGGGTTCCAGTGGGAGTTCGGGGGTGTCCGGGCCGAAGGAGAGGATGTTCCGGAGGCGGATGGAGCGAAGGAAGCGCTTGCCGTCCATGGGCTATTCCAGGCGGGGAAGCGGACGCTGGGGGAGCGGGGGGCGCGGTGGTGTGAGGGTTTCGCTGCGTGGTACAGGAACGAGCGGCAGCATTCCGAACGCTGGCGGCGTCTGTGTCTTCAGATTCGCTTTGCGATGGCCGTGCAATTCCCAAGCCTCAGTCTGCCGGCTTCCCATTCTAGGGGGCGTCACGGAAGTGTCTCGGACCAAGGCGAGCAGCGGGGTGCACTTCGAACGAGGCCTGGCGACCGGGCAGGCTTGGATGGGCAGTCGCAACGGCATTGAAGCTGGTCCAAATGAGTTGGGCTTGAGGTTATGGGCTGCGCGCGGAAGAGGCCGGTCTGAGACCGGACCCGACGAAGGACCGGGACGCGACGGCGGGCGACTTGCCAGGTGATGGGTTGCCGCGGCTCGTGCCGCACGAGCGGAAGACGGGCGGGTCGGGGACCCGCCCCTACGAAAGATTGGACGTGGAGAATAGGGGACTGTCTGGGAGGCTTGGGTGCTGTGGGCTTTGTGGTTCGACACGGGCCGCCGACGGACTCTGGCCCGGCTCACCACGAACGGGTGGACCGGCCACTGTCGGAGAGGCTTGGGTGCTGGCGGCTGTGTGGTTTCCGTCGGCAGGCTCAGGGCAGGCCTATCAGGAATCGGAACGGGGGACTATGCGCCGGTGGGCTGGGGGGAGGCGGAAGAGGGTGGTTCGACGACTTGGAGGTAGCACCGGCGATCCTAGGTCCCAGGCTGCGCGCCGCCTGGGCCGCTAGGCCTTGTTCCCGATGGAGGGGAAGTAAGCGGCGGGAGGGGAGGGTCCCAGGCTGCGCGCAGCCTGGGCCACTAGCGCATTGACCCGGCTGGGGGGCGCGTGCCACTATCGAAATGAGGCCGTGCTAGGTGGGGAGCTAGCGGTGCCCTTCAGCCGCAATCCGCTATAGCGGGCTGAATCCCCGCCTGAGGGCCATCTGCAACGTGTCTGCCGCCGACGCTCGGTGCTGAACGCCGGGCCTCGTGCGACGAAGGCCTTCCAACCCCGTCAGGTCCGAGAGGAAGCAGCGGTACGAAGCCCCCTTCGGGCGCCGCGAGTCCACCTGGCCGGAGCCGCGGCCCGACGGTAAGGCGTTGCTGGACGGGTCGACGGCGGGTGCGCGGCCTCAATCTCTATCATGACGCACTCGTCACGCCGGGAGGCTTCCGTGGCCGCGTCGCGTCCGCCGTCGTTTCAGGCTCTCTATAACCGCTACCGTCCGCAGCGGTTCGACGAGCTAATTGGCCAGGAACACGTGGTTCGGACCCTCCAGAACGCCCTGGTGCACAACCGGCTCAGCCATGCCTACCTGTTTTCGGGCGAACGGGGAACGGGCAAGACAACCGCTGCGCGGCTGCTCGCCAAGGCGGTCAACTGCCTGGAAGGCATCCAGGCGGAAACCTGCGGTAGCTGCGACCACTGCCAGGCCATCGCTAACGGGTCGTTCCTGGACCTGATCGAGATGGACGCCGCCTCGCACCGCGGCATTGACGACATCCGCGAGATTCGGGAACTCACGCAGTTCGCTCCAGGAGCGGGACGCTACCGCGTGTACATCATCGACGAGGTCCACCAGCTGTCAGCGCCGGCGAAGGACGCGCTGCTGAAGACGCTGGAGGAGCCACCGCCGCAGACGCTTTTCGTGCTGGCGACAACCGAGCCCCACCGGGTGCCAGCCACCATCCGGTCGCGCACCCAGCACCTGACGTTCCGCCGCATCGGCGTGCTGGAGCTCACCTCACAACTCCGCGCCATTGCCGAAGCCGAGGGCGCCAAGATCGACGAAGCCGCGTTGCACACGCTGGCTCGCAACGCCGGCGGCAGCGCGCGGGACGCGGTAAGCCTGCTGGACCAGGCGCTGGCGTACAGCGACAACGACGCCACGGCCGACGCCGTGAACGCCATGTTGGGCCTGACCGGTCGCGACGCCGTCATCCAGCTCCTTGGGCGGCTGATCGACGGCGACGCCGCCGCCGGGCTGCAGGCGATCGCGCGCGCCATTGAGGATGGCACCAGTCCCAACACCCTGCGCCAGCAGATCATCGATATCTTGCGCGACATCCTGATTCTGAAGGCCAGTCCCGACACGCCTGCCGTGGGGCACCTGACGGAGGACGAGGCCTTCGAACTCACCCAGCGCACGGCGGGTTCGAGCTTGCGCGACATCGTGCGCACGCTGGAAGTGTTCGCGGAACCGGACCCGCCATCGCGGACCGGGGTGGACGCCACCCTAGAGCTCGAACTGGCATTTGCCCGGGCGGTGCTTTCCATTACCGAACCCGCGGAGGCGCCGGCGCCGGCACGGCCTATCAGCGAAACCCGCACGGCGGTCTCCCCCACGCCATCGCCTGCGCGGGCGTCGGACTCGCCGGCCGCTCCAACCGAAGCCGCGCCGCAGCCGTCCCGAGCGGTCCCCGCGCAGCACGCCGCCGCAGCGGACGGCGACCTTTCGGCGGCCGCGATTGCCGCTCGCAAAGATGACTGGGTATCAGTGATTCGCCGGGAGTCGCGCGAAATTGCTCCTTACGTGGGCGAAGCCGAGGTCCTGGAGTTCGCGGACGGCACCGTAACGCTGGGTTACCGCAGCCGGTTCCTGTTCGACCGCGTGCAGCAGCCGAATGCGCTGCGCCAAGTGGCACGGGCGCTTTCGCAGGTACTTGGCCAACCGATCCAGATTCGCAATGAACAGCGCGGCGCCTCGGCGCCGGCCAGACGAGCCTCGACGAGAACAACGGTCGACGATGACCCGGTGGTCCGCGTGGCAATGCGCGAATATGGGGCCACGCCCATTCCAGACAGCTCCACCCAGGGAGGTTGACGCATGTCGATGAAGATGTTCCGGCAGTTTCAGAAGCAGATGGAAAAGGTTCAGGACGAGCTGAAGTCGATGACCGTCGAGGCTTCGGCGGGCGGGGGCGCAATCACGGTGGTTGCCACCGGCGACCAGCGGATCGTCTCGCTCGACATCGACCCTTCAGCCGTCGACCCCGAGGATGCCGAGTTGCTGGCCGACATGATTATGGTGGCGGTGAACGATGCGATCGAGCAGTCGCAGGAGCTGGCCAAGAACAAGCTTGGCGGGCTGACCGGCGGCCTGAAGATTCCGGGCCTCGGCTAGCGAGTGGCGGACGCGCTCCCCCGCGCGGTCACGCGGCTGATCGACGAGTTCGCGCGGCTTCCCACCGTTGGCCCCAAGACCGCGCAGCGCCTGGCCTTCTTTCTGCTGCGAGGGTCGTCCAGCCAGGCGCTCACCCTGGGGACGGCCATCGCGACGCTGCACGAGGGCATTCAGACATGTGAGCGCTGCCGCAACTTCGCGGACGTCAATCCCTGTGCCATCTGCCAGGACCCCACGCGCAACACCGCGCTGATTTGCGTGGTCGAGGACCCGCTCGACCTGGTGGCGGTTGAGAACTCGGGCGGGTTTCAGGGGCTGTATCACGTGCTGCACGGCACCATCTCGCCGCTGGAGGGCATTGGACCGGACGATCTCACGATCGACCTGCTGGTGCGGCGCGCCGGGCGCGAGGGCATTGGCGAGATCGTGGTGGCGACCAACGCGACCATTGAGGGCGACGCCACGGCCATGGAGATTCGCCAGCGTCTCAGCGATCTGGGTGTGCGCGTCACGCGCCTGGCCCGCGGACTCGCAACCGGTGGGGACATCGAGTACGTTGACGCGGCAACCATCGCGCAGGCGCTGGAGGGTCGTCGTGAGATCTGAGCTTGCTTCCCAGCCGGAGGCTTCGTCTGGCGTTCAACCCACTCGGTTGCGCTGGCTGGGCCACGCGACTTTTTTGCTCACCAGTCCTGGCGGCGTGCAGCTGCTGCTGGACCCATTCAACGCCGATCTGGGCTATCCCGTGCCGGAGCTTCCGCCGATCGATCTGGTCGGCGTCAGCCACGAACACGCCGACCACAACAACGTAGAGCTGGCGCCGGGCGCGCCCAAGGTCGTGCGCGGCATCTCAGCGAGCGGCTGGCATCCGGGGACCGTGACGTTCGGCGATGTGACTCTCACGATGATCGGCGGCGCTTTCCACGATGAAGCCGGCGGCCAGCTACGCGGACGCACCGCGTTCATGTCCGTGGAGATCGGTCAGCTTCGCATCCTGCATCTGGGCGACCTGGGGCACCGGCTGGACACCAACTTGCTGGCCCAATGCCGCGGACATCAGGTATTGCTCATCCCGGTCGGCGGCTTCTACACCATCGATGGCGAGACCGCGGCCGCGACGATGGACGAAATCCAACCGGCGCTTACGATTCCGATGCACTACCGGACGTCGCGCCTGCCTGGACATCCGACCTCGCCGCTGGCAGAGACTGGATTCCTGGTTGGCCGTGAGGTGCGGCGACTCGCAGGAACCGAAATTGCGCTGCGTCCCGACGACCTGCCGCAGCGGCCCGAGGTCGTCGTGCCGGCTGTCCCTGGCGGCTAGCTCCCCGGTCGACGCGGCGGCGGGCAGGTCACCTCAGCTTCTTTGGTGACATCGTCGAAGTGCGCCTCGCGAACATTCCCAACTTCAACCGACGTGAGCCGGGCAGAAACCTGCATCGGTTCCTCGACGAGGCAGCGCAGGGCCGATTCCCAGCGCAGGGTGACGCCGGCCCGCAGCCGTTCCGGCACCCAGGTCAGGGTCTTGGTGTCACGCGCGCTGCCTCCAACCTCGCGCCCGCTCTGGTTGGTGATCTTCGCGCGCGTGGTGGGGCTGTAGTCCCGGTCAGATCCCGCACTTTCCGGAAGCGTCAGGGTCGTTTCGATCAGCACGTCCGTCAGACCGATGTTTGTCACGAGCAGAATGACGTTGGTGCGGCTGGGGCCAACCTCCTCAGTCTGAATCTCAAACTTAAGCTCGGGGGCAGGCGTTGGGGTGGCCAGAGGTTCCACGCTGCCGTTGCAGGCCAGCGCCAACAGGCTGACCGTCGATAGTGCCAAAGCGGCCAAGCCAAGCCGCAGCCACCGATTGTCGAATGTCATTGCGAGATCCATGACGTAGAGCTTAGTGCAGAATGCGCCGCAGTCGGGAGATTTCGCTCAGCGTCTTCGCTATTCAAGGACACCGCACATCGAACGCCCGCTGACGATAACGCTGCTCTTCCTGAGGCTGGGACTCACCGCGTTCGGCGGCCCGGCGGCCCACATCGCCATGATGCGGCACGAGTTCGTGACGCGCCGCGGCTGGCTGACCGACCGCCGGTTTCTCGATCTGCTTGGGGTCACCAATCTGATCCCAGGCCCGAACTCCACCGAGATGGCGATTCATCTGGGACGAGAGCGCGCCGGGTGGCGGGGCCTTGCGGGCGCTGGGGTTGCGTTCATCGCGCCGGCCGCGGTGATGGTTTCCGTGCTTGCGTGGTTCTATGTCGAGTTCGGTTCGACCCCTGCGGTGACCTGGGTGCTGTACGGGGTCAAGCCGGTCGTCATCGCCATCGTGGCGCACGCCATCTGGGGTCTGGGGCGCGTGGTTGTGCGCCGCTGGCAAACCGCGCTGGTGGCGGTCGCCGTTATTGCCCTTGGCCTGCTGGGAGTCAATGAACTTCTGCTCCTGTTCGGCGGCGGAGCGGTGGGCGCCCTGATCCAACGTCCGCGCTGGCTGACCGGACGCCTGTCCGGTGTGCTCTTGGCGCCGCTGGCCAGCCTGAATTTGGCTGCCGTTGCCCCGGCAACGTTCAGCCTGGCGGGCATGGCCTTGCTGTTTCTGAAAATCGGCGCGGTGCTCTACGGCAGCGGTTACGTGCTGTTGGCGTTCCTGCGCGCCGATTTCGTGGAGCGGCTGGGTTGGATGACGGAAACGCAGCTGCTGGACGCTGTGGCAATTGGGCAGGTGACACCGGGCCCGGTGTTTACCACCGCGACGTTTATAGGGTTCCTGCTGGCTGGCGTTCCCGGCGCCGTTATCGCAACCGTCGCCATCTTCCTTCCGTCGTTCGTGTTCGTGGCCGCGATTCACCCGCTTGTCGAGCGACTGCGCGCATCCAGCGTCACGGCCCCGATTCTCGACGCCGTCAACGCCTCCGCCGTTGGTTTGATGACGGTGGTGATGGTGTTCCTTGGTCGGTCGGCGGTGGTCGACGTTCCGACGATCCTGGCAGCGCTGGCGGCGCTGGCCGTCCTGATCTTTACGAAGGTCAACTCGCTCTGGCTGATTCTGGCCGGGGCGGTGATGGGCGCTGCCATGAAGGGACTCGGCCTCGCGGCATAGCTCAGACGTCTGGCTCAGACTGCGTACGTCGCAAGCCACACGCCAATTAGAGGGGACCGACGGCGCAATTCAGCTACTCGATTGCCGGTGTGCCTAGGCGAGCGCCTCGCGCACCGCGCATACTGATTGAACATGACAGCAGCGTCTGGGCGCGTACCCGGCGCTGAATCGGGCGGTGGAGGCCCTGTGGCAAGCGCGCCGTCCGAGACTGAGGCGTCGGTCAGCCTCCAGCGGCCGTCAATCGTCATTCTGCTGGGTGTTCTGCTCGTGGCCGCCATGGTCACAACCTCGCCCATCGCGTACTGGTTGCTGTACTCGCTTGGTGGTCTCATCACCCTTTCGTATGTGTGGACGCGAAACGCGGCACGCTCGCTGGAGCTTCGCCGACGGCTCCGCGGACACCAGATCACCGTAGGCGACGAGGTTCAGGAAGACTTCGAACTCGTCAACACGAGCCGTCTGCCAATTCTGCTCGTGGAAGTGGACGACCACTCGGAGTTGCCCGGCTACCGGGCCTCCGTGGCGGAGAGCCTGGGGCCCCGCCAGCGCAAGCGCTGGATTTCACGAGGTATCGCCGCCCGCCGCGGACTCTACGGTCTCGGACCGACCGACCTGCGAATCGGCGACCCGTTCGGCATCTTCGCCTCCGAACGGCGGATCGACGTTCGGACTACGATCGTGGTTTATCCGCCTATCTCAATCATGGCTGACGTTGAAATCCCGGCCGGGTCGATGGTGGGCACGTCGCGCTCATCAATCCGAACCCACCAGGTCACGTCGGACGCAGGTGGACTGCGGGAGTTCCAGCCCGGCGATCCACTCAAGCGCATCCACTGGCTCTCCAGCGCGCGTCGCGATCAACTCCTGGTGAAGGAGTTTGATCTGGAGCCAACGGCCAACCTTTGGATAGCCCTGGACCTGGATCGGTCCGTTCAGGCTGGCCATGGTGACGAGTCCACGGAGGAATACGGGGTCAAGATCGTGTCGTCGCTGGCTCATCAGTTCGTGCGTGACAACAAGGCCGTGGGCTTCATCGCGCTGAGCCGCCAGGCTCGGTATCTGATCGAGCCACAGAAGGGGCTCAAGCAGCTGTGGCGGATTCTGGAGACGCTGGCAATTGTGCAGGCCACCGGCACCGCGCCGTTTCATGAGTTCCTTTCCGCCAGCGCGGCCGGGCTGGGTCGCGGCACAAGCCTGGTTGCGATCACGCCCTCCGCCGACTCGCGGTGGCTCACAAGCCTTACCCAACTCGGTCACCGCGCGATCTACCCGCTGGCGGTCGCGATGGACGCCTCAACATTTGGGCCCGGGGAGTCGAACGCTGGCCTCAGCCAGGCGGCGGGGGGGGCGGGCATCGGTTTCGTCAGCGTCGACCGTGGGATGCGCTTTGAGATGATCCGCGCCGACGGTCGCAACCTGGCGGAGTTCGAACGCAGCCAGCGGCGGCCGGTCACGCTGGCGCCCGCGTGAGGCTGCCATGACCGCAGCCGCAGCCAGCCGCCCGCGTGCGCTAGCGCGCGCCCTACAACTCCCCCGCACCGCGTGGCTGCCGCTAACGCTGATTGGGACAGCCACGCTTGCTCCCATCGTCAGCATCCACTCCGTGGGCTGGGCGCCGGGCACGGAGGTGCTGCTATCGGTAGCCCTTGTCGCCATTCTCTTTGGGTTCGCGCTGTCGCGTAGCCGCCTGGCGTCACCCTGGATCATCCTCATCGGGCTGGTCAGCGACCTCGGCGTGGCCTACGTCGTGGCCTCAGAGGCGTTCCCGGGACCCCTGGACGGCATTCGCAACTTCGTACTGCTCTTTGGGGACACCGTGGAGTGGGTTCAGTTGCGACAGGCCGGGAACCTGGTGCGCGAACAGCCGCTGGCCTCGGCCGTGGGCGAGAGCGCCGGGCTGCTGCAAGACCTGTTCTTCCGGCTCGAGACGTGGTTCCAGGCCGCCTTCGAGTTTCAGGTCAGCCGAGACAATGTGGTGTTTCTTTTCTGGATGACGATGGCCGCGTGGGGCATGGGCTTTGTGGCGGCCTGGGCGGCTTTCCGGTTGCGCAATGCCTATCTGGCCATCGCGCCGGGCACGCTGGCGATCGCAGTCAACGTCACCTACGTGGGTCCGGACTGGCCGCCGTTCGCGGTATTCCTGATTGCGGCCCTGGCGCTGACCGTGCATACGCGCCTGGCCTCGCTTGAAGCCAGATGGGAGGACACGCGCACCGACTACTCGGAGGAGCTTGGCCCGACGGTGCTGGTCGTGAGCGCCATGCTGATTACCGGGGTGGTGTTTCTGGCACTGATCCTGCCGCGGGCGGCAGGCAACCCGTTGGCCGAAGCCTTCTGGACCTATATGGGCGACGGCTGGGGCAACGTTGAAGCCGGCATCCAGCGTGTTTTCGGCGGTGTCACGAATCCTTCCGGCTCCACTTTGGCCGGGCGAGAGACGCTGGCGTTGGGTGGACCCGAGCCATTTGCGCGCAAAGAGACCTTGATTATCGAAAGCACGGTGCCCTCGTACTGGCGCGGGCAGACCTTTGACACTTACACCGGGCAGGGTTGGCGTAGCACGATGCGGTCGCTGGAAGGACGCAAGGCCAACCAGCCGCTCACCGAGAGCCTCGACCTGCGGTCTCGCCTTGCGTCGCGCTCAAACATCGAGATTCTGGAATCGAATTCGGCGATTCTGTTCGCGCCTGGCGACGTCCTGCGGCTGAATCGGCCGTATCAGGTACAGGTGGCGGAGCGTGACGTGGCGATCGATGACTACGCCTCGGTCCGCGCGACCCGACGCGTCGGCCAGCGGCTCGTCTATTCCGTGGACTCGACCCTGGCTGCGGCGACAACCGAGCAACTGCGCGCCGCGCCAACCACGTATCCAGCGTGGGCTGAGCGCTACATTGAGCTTCCCGAACTCCCGCCGCGGGTGCTGGAGTTTGCCGCCCGCCTAGCCGAAACCGGCGAAACGGCCGTCGACCGCGCACGCGCCGCCGAATTTTTCATGCGGCGCTTTCCGTTCGCACAGGAAACGGAACCGTTCCCACCGGACCGGGACGCGACCGACTATTTCCTATTCGACCTGCGCCGTGGGCACTCCACGCTCATCGCCTCGACAATGGCCGTGCTCGTCAGAGCCATGGGCATCCCGGCGCGGGTGGCCGCGGGCTACGCCCAGGGCGTCTTCGATCCAGTCACCCAGCGCTACATCGTGAACCCCAGGGATTCGCACACCTGGGTGGAGGTCTATTTCCCAACGTACGGCTGGGTGCTCTTTGAGCCCTCAGGCTTCAGGGCGCCGGAAGTGCGCGGCGGCGCGGCCGACGGAACCGCCGGAGGCGGGGGACCGAACCCGGACGCAGCCGATCTATCGATGGTCGACGACTTTCTCGACGAGCTGGAGGAGATGGACTTATCCAACTTCCAGCCGCTGGAACCGTCCGACGGGCAGAGTCCAGTTCAGGAGTTTATCGCCAACCTCGGAACGGCCGTCCTGGCTCTGGTGGTAATTGGTGCGTCCCTGGTTGCGCTGGGAGTGTTGTATCTGCTGGGTTCGCTAGTGCGCGACTGGCTGCAGAATCCCCGCGCAGCCGTCGGCCGGCGGTACGAGCGAATGGTCAGGCTGGCCGGTCGCGCTGGTTACAATACGCGCCGCGGGTTTACGCCGGCGGAGCTTGGCCGCCAGCTCGCTGCCGAGCTTTTTCCGGCGCCCGCCACGGAAGCGCCTACCAGCATCCCGGCCCCGCCCGAAGTTGTCGCGGAGACATATGTTCGCGCCATTTACGGCCGGCGGCAGATCTCACGCTCGGAGCGACGAATGGTTGATAAGGCCTGGCGGCGGGTGCGCATGCGGCTGGCGTTGCGCATGATCGGCCGCCCCCTACGGCGCCCGACGCCGTCTGGCGCCTGAGCCATGGACCTGGCAGGAGTTCGAGACATTGCAGTGGTCGTACTGGCGGCCGTTGCGCTGGTTACGACACTGGTTCTCCTCATCACCGGCATGCTGGTCTGGCGTCTGCTGGCCGCGATCCGGGCGGATGTCACACCGATCATCCAATCGGCCCGGGACACCGTGGACACCGTGCGTGAGACCACGGAACTCGTGAGTGACGTGGTCAAGGACGGCACCAGTTCGACCTCGGGCGCCCTCAAGAAGTTTCGACGGGTCCTGCAGATGGCGTTGCGCTGGTGGGGTTGAGTGGATTCGACCATGACTTGGATCATCATTGGAGCGGCCATCGGGTTCTTCGTGGGGGGCGCGATCGGAACCATCGTGGCGCCGCAGCGGGCCCAAGAAATCTTGGATGCGCTGCCGGAGCAGCTGAGCGCCATACGCAACGCGGCAGAGCAAGCGGCCGGCGAGGCTGAAGAGACTGTGCGGCGCCGTTCGCAGCGTTCGCGCGGCCGCCGACGCCGGCGCAGCCGCGGACGCCGCAGCCGAAGCTGATGGAAACCGCGCGCGACATCGCGATCATCGTCCTGGTGATCCAGGGGCTAATCATTGGGCTGGCTGTGTTCGTGGCCGGCGTCCTCGGGTCCATCGCCATCGTGGAAGCCACCGTGAACGTGCGGCGCGGCCTGCGGCGCACCGCCGCGAAGCTGGAGCAGACGGCCGAGCGCGTGGACACGATTGCGGAGACGCGGATTCTCCCGCCAGTCGTCCAATACCACCGTGGCCGTGCGGCGGCGCGCTCCACGCTGGAGCAGGCGCGGCGTGCATTGGACGATCTCAAGCGCACGGCGCGGATGGGCGGTAACAGCTAAGCCGCAAACAAGCTGCACGTCGACTGCGTGTTGCTGTGTTCAACCGCGCGTCAGTTCTTCACGCAGCGCTTTCAGTTGCCGGTACCAGCTGACTAGGTCGTCGAGCGAATTCGGCGCGTTCAAACCGCTCGAACTCGGCGCCAGAAACACCGTTGCCGATCCCAGCAGCCGCTACTGCCGTCCCGGCCTGAGGCGTGGCGGCGAAGCGACCCCCTCGCCATACCTGAGATAGTTGCGATAGCCGGCGATTCCCTGAAAGCAGACGATGCGCGGCTTGAAGCGCCTGACTTTCTCCTTCAATACTGGCGCCCAGCGCCGGTAGTCAGCGGCTCGAAGCTTGTTCGCGGTGCTACTCGGTTGCTTCACCACGTCGGTAAGTCCGACACCGAACTCCAGAACCCGAGAGTCGTTCTCTGGCCCCAATGGCTCGCCGAACAGGCCCGCCCGGTTGGCGGCCGGCCAGAAGCGGTTGCCGGGTCTGGCGTAGTAATGCCCCTGCGCAACCGAGTAGACGCTCGGATTGATCCCGACCAGCACGATGTCGAGGCCGGGCTGAAGGTAATCTGGCAGCGTATTCACGGACTACAGGCGGCGGGTCGGGGCATTGGCGCGCGTGATTTGCGGCATGCGTGGGAAACTCCGCACACTTCGGCGGATCGTCATTGGACCACATCGGTCCTGGATCGCCGAGGCAGCGCACGCACGCGTGACAACCGTTGAAACGCACATAGGGACATTGCCCGACGTTCAGTTGCCAGCGGTCATTTCAGCCGGTGCCATTGCGCGCCGGGTTCGCGAGCTCGGCGCCGAGATCTCGGAGGCCTACGAAGGTCGCGAGCCGATTCTTGCCCTGGTGCTCCACGGCGCGTTTATCTTTGCCGCCGATCTCACCCGCGCCCTGACCACCGCTCACCGCGTGGAGTCGCTGGCGCTTGCTTCCTACGACGGTCGCGAGTCGAGCGGCCAGGTGCGGGTAGTCAAGGACCTGGGCTGCGACATCTCCGGGCAAGACGTCCTGGTGGTGGAGGACATCGTGGAAACGGGCCGCACGCTGGCGGCCACGCTGGAGGTACTGGAACCGCGGCGTCCGCGCTCGATCGAAGTCGTGACGCTGCTCGACAAGCCCTCACGCCGCCTGATCGACGTCACTCCGCGCTGGGTCGGATTCGAAATCGACGACGTGTTCGTCGTTGGCTATGGCCTCGACTTGGATGGCCGTTTCCGCGGCCTGCCCTATATTGCGAACGCTGACGCCCTCGATCTGAACGGCGCGCCGTAGCCCAATGCCTCTGGTCACTGTCGACAATCGCTCCATATCGCTGGACGCTCGAGGATCCGGCGGCGCCACGGTGCTATTCATCCATGGCACCGGGCCCGGAGGCGCGATCTGGGATCTGGTCACACAGGGGTTGGAAGAGACCAGCCGCGCCTTCGTATTAGACCTGCCGGGGTTTGGGGCCAGCCCACCCGGAGACTTATCGGGCGACGTGGACGACGCGGCCACCCTGGTTCATCGTGTGCTGCATACGCACGGTCAAACCGAGCCACTGATTGTCGTCGGGCACGCCTACGGAGGCCTGGTTGCGCTCAACTTCGCCGCGCGCTTCCCAAGTCACGTCAGCCGGCTCGCCCTCGTGTCGACCGCGGGCTTCGACCGCAATCCAGCGGCGACGCTGGAACGCCGGGACGATGTGCAATCCAACGGCTGGGATGCCGCCGCGGCCGGTGCCTGGCTGCGGGCGGGTCTGGTTGAAGACTTGGCCGAAGCACACTTTGACGCCATGCGCGATCAGGCGGCCGCCGTAGACGCGAACCTGATTGCGGCCTGCCTGGCCAGCAGTGCACGGCGCGTGTTGCTGGAGGACGCGGCCGACGTCAACCTACCGCTGCTGCTCGTCCGCGGCTCCGACGACCCCTTCGTGACCGACGACGATCTGCAGATCCTGGCCGCCCGCATGCCCGGGGCCGAGGTCTTCACCCTGGCCGGAGTTGGACACTGGCCCAGCCTCGAGGCGCCCGACGAATTGCGCGCCGAACTGGTGCGCTTCTGCGAACTCTGACCACCAGGGCGTAGTGCTAGCCTTCGCCCTGACGCGCGCACCAAGAGACGGACACTCGGCATGAAATTCGTTCGTTACGCCACCGAATCAGGCCCAGCCCTCGGCTCGCTCAAAGAATCGGGCGCGATCTATGCCGTGGCTGGGGACATGTTCGGCGACTACGAGGTTGACGCGCAGGTAGGCACGGTGGACGACCTGGAATTGCTGGCGCCTATCGATCCCGGCAACGTCATCGCCGTCGGCGCCAACTATCTGGCCCACATCCTGGAAGGCCACGACGAGGACGCCATTCCGAAGTTTCCAATGCTTTTCATGAAGCCCACCTCAGCTATCACCGGTCCTGGCGCGCCCATCGTGCTTCCGGATCCGGCGAACTTCACGCAATCGATGAGCGATCCGGATCTCCTGAAGGACCCGTTTGGCGAGGTGCACTACGAAGCCGAGCTGGTAGCGGTGATTGGGAAAACCTGCCGGAACGCGTCGGAGGACGAGGCGTTGGACTACGTGCTGGGCTATAGCTGCGGCAACGACGTCAGTGCACGCGGCCTGCAGTTCAAGGAAATGGCCACGGGCGTTCTGCTCATGGGCAAGGGCATGGACACATTCGCACCACTCGGTCCGTGCATCGCGACCGACCTCGACCCGACGAACCTTGAGATCATGGCCCGGCTCAACGGCGAAGTGAAGCAACACAGCAACACCGACGACCTGCTGTTCGGCGTGGCGGCCCTGGTGGCCTACACCTCGCAGGGCATTACGCTCAGCCCTGGGGACTGCATTTACACGGGTACCTGCGCCGGGCCGTCGGCGCTTTCGCCAGGAGACGTGATTGAGATTGAGGTCGAAGGCGTGGGTGTGCTGAGCAATCCGGTGGTCGCCGCCTAGCGGGCCACAGGTGTAGCGGCATGATCCGCACTTTCGAATTGCCGTACGGCGACGAGACGCTCGCTGTCGGCACGACTCGCGTTGACCTTACCGGGGTCTACACGCCCCGTCCCACACCGCCGGCGCTCGCGCCCCAGGCCCTCATCCGGGAAGCGCTGGACAATCCAATCGGGTCTGAGCCGTTGCGCCAGGCAGCACGCGGCAAAGCAAGCGCCCTTGTCCTGATTGACGACATCACGCGGGAGACGCCGGCAGACTTGCTGCTGCCGCCGATCCTCGACGACCTGGAGACGGCTGGAATCGCGGCGGACGACATTCTCGTGATGATCGCGCTGGGCACCCACCGTCCGATGACTGACGCCGAGATCCGACACAAGGTTGGGAACGAGGTGCTCGCGCGGGTGCGCGTCACGCAGCACGACCACCGCACGGCGCCGTTGCGCAATCTGGGGGTGACGCCCAGCGGAACGCCGATCGAGGTGAACGAGCACTTGTTTGGGGCGGATATGGTAATCGGAACCGGCGCGGTGGTACCCCACCACATTGCCGGCTTCTCGGCGGGCGCCAAGATCGTGCAGCCCGGTGTCTCCGGCGCGGCCACAACTGCCGCCACGCACATGTTCAGCGCCCGCGCACGCACACCGTTGCTGGGCCGGGTCGACACGCCCGTACGCGCCGAGATGGAGCTGATCGCCGAGCGCTGTGGCATGACGCACGTGCTGAACGTGACGCTCAACGCCGACGGCCAGATCGTCACCGCGCGCTTTGGCGCAACCCGTTCGACATTTCGGCGGGCTGTCGACGACGCGCGGAGCATCTACGGCGTCCGTACGCCCGCAAGCCTGGACGCGGTGGTCGCCGGGTCGCACCCGTGCGACATTGAGTTCTGGCAGGCCCACAAGAGCCTGTACCCGGCGATGCTGATGGTCCGGCCCGGTGGAACCATCATCGTGGTCACGCCCTGCCCCGAAGGTGTGGCCGTGACCCACCCGGAAGTCCTGGAATACTCCGCCCAGCCGGCCGATGTGCTTCTGCGGCGCTACGAGAACAACGAGATCGCAGACCGCGTGGCCGCCTCGCTTGCCGTGGCCTGGGCAAGGGTTCGGGACCATGCGCGGGTTGTGCTGGTGTCCGACGGCATTGCGTCCCACGAGGCGGCGGCACTTGGGTTCGACACGGCGCCGGATGTCGAAACCGCCCTGGCGGTCGTCGCGCGGAAAGCCGGTGCTGCCCCACGGGTAGGGGTCCTGACGCACGCACCGGACACACTGCCTCTGGTGGCCTGAGCTATGGAGCGTTGGGCCGTCATCGCCGACGACCTGACCGGCGCGCTGGACACAGCATTGCAGTTCCGTAAGGCCGGCCAGCAAAGCATCGTTTCGACCCGACCCGGCGTCTGGCCGCTGGACGGCAGGGTCGTTGCCGTGAGCACCAACACCAGGCACGTATCGGCCCAAACGGCCGCCGTAAGAGTTCAAGCTGCGTTCCGCGCCCTGCGGCGCAGGCCACCGCGTCGGGTGTACAAGAAGACCGATTCCCTGTTGCGCGGAAACATCGGCGCGGAGTTGCGGGCCTTACGCGACGCCGCAGGCGCCGAGCCACTCGTGTTTGCACCGGCCTTTCCGGCAGGTGGCCGCACTACGATTGACGGCATCCATCGGCTCCACGGCATTCCGATAGCAGAAACGGCACCGGGCCGTGATGCGCTGACGCCCGTCCGTGAATCGCACATCCCGACGCTGTTGCAGGCGAGCGCCCGGCTCACTGTTCAATCCGTTCCGCTTGCCGTCGTACGCGGCGGTCGAGACGTGCTGGTCGCCGCGCTGGCGAAGGCAGACCAATCCGGCATCGACGTGGTAGCGCCGGACGTGGAAACCGACGACGACCTACGCGCAATTGCGTCCGCGCTGCGCGCGACGGCCGGCGGGCGAATCAGCGCAGGCTCAGCCGGCCTGGCCGAACACCTTGCCCGACTGAATCAGGGCGCATCCCGACCCCAGCGCCTGGCGCGGTCGGCCCGCGTCGCCGCGGTTGTCGGTACACCGAGCGTCCATACCCAGGCACAGGTAGAACGCGCACTCACCACCAGAACCGCGCGGCTCGTACGCATCCGAAGCAGCGAGGACATCCGATCCGCGGTCCGCCAGATGACCCCGGACCGACCCGCCGAGCGCGCCGTGATATTTGACACAACGCTCGAGGGCGAAACGCCACGACCGGCGGAACGGCGGCGGCAGCTTGCGTTGGGCGGAGAGCTATGCGCCGCCCTGACGAACGCTATCGGTCCTCTGGGATTGATCCTGACCGGCGGCGACACCGCGCGAGCGGCGCTTGGCGGACTTGAGGTGGACTCCATCGAAGTGCTGGAAGAGATCGAGTGGGGCGTGCCGGCCGGTCGCGCGCTGCGCGGCACCCGCCAGGTCGTGTCCGTCGTAACCAAAGGCGGAACAATGGGAGGGCCTGACGCGCTGATCAGCGCATTTCAGCGCCTGTGCCCCACACTCGAGCGAGCAGCGTGACTTCACTCCCGAACAGCCGACGATCGGCGCGGCCGCACCGCATTTCAGGAGGGGCTTGATGTCCGCCGACACGCGTCCGCTCATGGCCGTCACCATGGGCGACCCGGCCGGGGTCGGACCCGAGATCACGGCCAAAGCCCTGCAGAATCCCAAGGTTGGATCCGTCTGTCGCGCCTTGGTTGTGGGCGATCTGCCAACCATGCGAAGGGCCGCCCAGGCTGTCGGCGCCGACGTCACCGCTGTGGAACCGAACGACGTGGACCGGGATACCGACGACATCCTGGTATACGACCCTTGGGGCCGCGATCTAGCGGATCTGCCGATTGGTGCGGTGGACGCGCGGGCCGGCGCCGCGGCCGCACAGGCAGTGATTGCGGCGACACAACTCGCGCTCGATGGCCGCGTGGCTGCCATAGTCACCGCCCCGATCAACAAGGCCGCGATCAACGCGGCCGGCTACCACTACGCGGGACACACTGAGCTGTTGGCGGACCTGACCAGTTCGCCCGGCGCCCGCATGTTGCTGGTGGCTCCGGGCCTGCGGGTGATCCATAACAGCACGCACGTGTCCCTGCGCGAGGCCATCGACCGCGTCACACGCGAGAACGTGCGCCACGCGATCGGCCTCCTGGACGAGACCTTGCGGATGATGGCCATTGAGAAGCCGCGTTTGGCCGTCTGCGGCTTGAATCCGCACGCCGGCGAAGGCGGGCTCTTTGGCCACGAGGACGATGCGTTCATCAGGCCGGCAATTGAAGATTCGCGGAACGACGGCATCGACGTGACCGGGCCCGAACCGGGCGACACTGTCTTCAACCGCGCCCGCAATGGGACGTTTGACGGCGTGGTGGCGATGTATCACGACCAGGGACACGTGGCAGTGAAAGTGGCCGGATTCTTCGACGGCGTGAATGTTTCCGTCGGCCTGCCAATCATCCGCACCAGCGTGGATCATGGCACGGCATTCGACATTGCCGGGCAGGGCGTTGCCCGGGCGGATAGTATGGAGTTGGCCATCGAGATTGCCGCAACCATGGCCGCGAGCGCCCGCCGGCCGGCGAGTACGGAGAGCTCCTGAACTCATGAACGCACCGCTGCAGCTGGCGCAACTGGTCCTGTCCGTCATCATGATCGCCGCGGTGCTCATCCAGCTGCGCAACACGGGGATGGGCTCAGCCCTGGGCGGAAGCGACAGTTCGTTCTTTCACGCCCGGCGCGGCATCGACCGGCTGACGTTTAACTTCACGATTGGCGCTTCAGCGCTGTTCTTCCTCGTCTCCATCCTGGCTGCGGTCTTCCAGTAACTCATCCCGCACGAGCGACGCGGGGCACACACGGCCATACGGGCAGCGGCGGCAGACTGTGGTGTCGGCACTTCTCTCCGGGAGCTTCCAGAACGGTTTGAACTCGGCCGACTCGATTCCCGTTACGATCCCTGCCGCGCGGGTCGCAAAGTCCTCCAGATCTTCCCGCCCATACGCGCCGAGTAACTGCTGGATAAAGGGTGGGGTTTCGCGAACCATCACATCCACCCGGACCTGGGGAATGAAGAAGGGGGCAGGCAGACTCCCCGGACGAATTCGCGACCCGGCCCTGAAGACGCCGTACCCGATGGCGTAGCACTGTAGTTGCAGGTCTCGGTTGGGATAGGTCTCGGGATAGGCCCGCACCGATGTCTTGTGGTCGATCACCACGCCGTTCCGATCGATCAGATCGACCGTTCCCACCAACTCCACCTGGACACCGGGAATCTGGAATCTGAAGCGGTGCTCGATGAGGTGCGGGACGACACCGGGCGCGACTTCGGCCAGGTACAACTCCAGGATCTCTTGTCCCGATGCATAAGCCTGGTCAAAGTCTTCTGCCAACTGCTCCGACCCCGCGCCCGGCGGAAGTCGGGCTGCCCAGACGTCGTCAAAGACCTCGGCGGCTTCGTCAAGGTCCAGGTCGTGACCGCTGCGGCGCTTGACGGCAAAGTTCTGCTCGAGCGCCGCATGCACCGCCTGACCGACCAGCGATGCCGGCGAGTCCGCAGTCGGGACTCTTTCCACGTAGCGCATCCGATACTGGAGCGGGCAGGTGTCATACGTGCGTAGCTGCGTGGGAGAGATCGACCTGAGTTGCCGCCGCATATTCACTCCGACGCTGGCTCACGTTGCCGCAAGCCTAGTCGCGAGCGACACGCCGCGCCCGGTCCGGCCGCCGTATCGACCGAAACCGTCCTGCCAACCAAGTGTGTTCACACCATGAGCGACGCACCCGAAGCCTCGGTCGTGATCGTGACCTGGAACGGGTTACGCCATCTGCGGCGCTGCCTGCCAGCGCTGCGGGTCCAGACTGGCGTGACGTTCGAGACCATCGTTGTGGATAACGGCAGCATTGATGGCACGGCTGAGTGGATATCCGAGTCGTATCCGCAGATCGTGCTGAAACGCTTGGATTCCAATCACGGATTCGCCGAGGCGAACAACATCGGGTTCCGGCTAGCGCACGCCGATCTGGTCGCAACGCTCAACAACGACGCCGTTCCCGATCCCGACTGGCTCCAGACACTCGTGCGAGCGGCGCGCCAGTACCCCGAAGCCGGATCGTTCGGCAGTCGCATCGTGCTGGACCGCGATCCCAACATCATCGATTCAGCCGGAGTTGTGACCGACGTGCTCGGAATCGCCTGGGACCGGCACAGCGCGGAGCCGGTTGGCTCGGACCGCGCCGGGGAGGTCTTTGGCGCGTGCGCCGGGGCCGCGCTGTATCGAAAGGCGTTGCTTGACGAAACCGGCGGGTTCGATCCGGCGTTCTTCGCCTATCTTGAGGACGTGGACTTGGCTTGGCGCGCCCGCTGGCTGGGCTGGACCGCGAGTTACGTCCCAGAAGCCCGAGTCGTGCACCAGCACTCGGCAACCGGAACTGAGGAATCGCCCTTCAAGACCTTTCACCTGGGTCGTAACAAGGTCTGGACGATTGCCAAGAACCATCCAACGCGAGCGCTTCTGGTCTACGGATTACCGCTCGTCGCCTACGACCTGGCCTCGCTACCGATAACGATGGCGCGTCAGCGCAACCTGGCAGCCTTGCGCGGCCGCCTGGCAGGCCTCCGCGACCTTGGCCGCGTCCTGCGGCAGCGTCGCCGAGAAGCGGCCGGGCGCCGTGTCGCCTGGAACGACATTCGTCCCTACGTCGCCGGCCCGTCGTGGCCGTGGGACGTTTGGCGCCGCTATCGGCGGCTTCGGCACGCTGTGGCGCCGGTCGCCCCGCCGACCACGCCAAAGGCTCGCTGATAGACTCGCCCTACCGGGGCGTGGCGCAGGCTGGTAGCGCACCTGACTGGGGGTCAGGAGGTCGCCGGTTCAAATCCGGCCGCCCCGACCAGCATCCAAACCTGTTACGTGATGGCCACATCGCGCCGGCGCCGTCAAACGCCATCCGAAATGGTTTGTTTTGAGCCTAGGCGGCGTTGCTCCAACTCGCGATGAAGTCGTCCAGGTCAAAATCGGCGGGCATATGCTCCTGCGCGTAGCGGGTAGGTTTGCTCGAGAGACTTGGCACGAAGTGCTCAGTCTCCATTTGGAGCTTGGCGTCCAACGGTGCAAAGCGCTGGCCAAGCAGCTTCGTTTCAGCGGCGGTGAATCGCCGGGCCAGCGCCTGGAGGTTGCTGATGCTGAAGGTTTGCTCGCCTACAGCGGACGCGCGCTCGCTTTCCGGTAGGTTGGCCAGCTCCGGGCGCTTCAGCGCGCCGATCCTGCGAGCCAGTTTCGACAAAAGGACCATGCAGACCATCCGCCCGGTGTCGCCTGGGTGCAGCAGGGCCAGCGCCTGCCGGAATGCTTCGGGATCCTGGTCGAGAATCGCGCGATAGAACGCTTCGATCCAATCGTCCTCGCGTTCAGCCAGTTCGATAAACCGATGGAAGACCGCTTGTCCCTCCGCCGATAGATGCTTGACGAAACTCGGCTCCCAAAGGAAACGGGAGCCGTACGGAAACAGCTGGCCACCGAACGAGGTGTACCTGAGATGGATGATGCGCCGCAGCTTGGTGCTGTAGTTGCTAGGCCAATGCAAGATGGTGTTGATGTACATCACGCCGTCGCCGGCCTTGAGCCTGACTTGCGTACAGCTCGACAGCGGTGCGCGCGGGTCGTTCAAGAGCTCCTGGTTCTCCCGCGCCGTGTTCAGACGCCGATGACTGCCGGGAACGACCCACAGCACATCATCGTCGTACAGCGGGATGTTCCACTGCACGGAGCCCGGACCGTTGGCCAGCATGTCGGCCTGTAAACCCGCCAACGGAGCATTGTTTGTTGGCCCGTGACTTACATCGCGATGCCACAGATCCGGTCCATAAGCAGCCTCTGGGTTGCACAGGAGAATCATCTGCTTCAGCCCCACGTCGCATGTGCCAAGCGCTTGCCGGCTTACACCGAGCGTGTTTTCGTGGAGACAAAACTCCACCGTGTTGGCCGTCGCTGCATCTATGACGGTCTGAAACGCGAGGCGAGGCTGCTTGACCACGTAGGCGAAGCTGCTCGGGTCGTCGCGATCGCGCGCCCAGATTTCCTGCTGCCGGTCGACCAGCGTTTCGAAGCTGGCGCGCAGCTCGTGCAGCCGTTCGGGTGGAACGACGTTCTTCAGAATCACGAAGCCGTCGTCGAGGAATTGCTCGGGATCGATCTGTATGGGCTGTGCTCCACCAGCGCGGCCGCGTCAGTCTAGCCCGGAGAGGCGGCCTCAGATGGTTCGCTGTCGTGCTGTGCCGGTTGAGGCGGGGGCCCCGCCCATCCTTGCTTTCGAAGTCTGGCGCCGCTGATCGTCGCAACTGAATGCTTGGTCCGGGCAAATTCGGAAGACCTCACGTCGCTTAGCTAGCGATCGTACGTTCGCCCCTTCCAACCGCCGCCGGTCCCTGCCATGTGGCGGCGTGCCGAATCCACCGTCATGGCGACGTAGAAGGCTGCGGCCAAAGGCAGGGTGGCTGCACGCAGTGCCGAACCTCCGTACCAGCGCGTCATTGGCAGGTAGCTGAAGGCCATCAGCCCCCATCCAAGCATTCCAGCCGCCAGCGCGGCCGCGGAAACACCGATCTGCTCTCGGGCGGCAAGACCAATGACCCCTGCGACAGACGCGGCCGGCGGTGCACCGAAGGTCAGTAGCAGACCGGCGACTGCTCCGGCGAGCCGCACGGGCGAGTAGGCAAGCTGCGTGTATGCAGTCCGCGCCACCACGTGCCAGACCCCCGACAGCCCGGAATAGCCGCGAAGGCTGCGTACGTCGCGACCGAGACCCAGCCAGGTCCGGCCGCCCACTCGCTTGATTTGAGCCGCCAGCGCACAGTCGTCAATGATCTCGCCGCGAATAGGCTCGAATCCGCCTATCAGGTCGAACAGGCTCCGACGCACCAGCACGCAACCACCGGCGGCGGCCGCCGTCTCTTGCTTGGGGTCGTTCGACCAGCGAAATGGGTAGAGCAGGCCGAAGAAGTAGACGAAGGCCGGCACCAGCAGCCGTTCGAAAGGCGACACCGCCCGCAACTGCGCCATCACTGATGCCAGGTCCAAGTCCCGTTCTCGTGCCTGGCCGATCAGTCGTCGTAGAACGTCGGGCCGGTGCGCAATGTCCGCGTCGGTGAACAGCACGAAGTCGCACGATCGGACCGGATCTGAGGTCGCGCCAGTGTGCATGGCCCAGACCTTGCCGGCCCATCCGTCCGGAAGCGAAGGCGCTGTGATGACGCTGACTTCACGGGCGCCGGAACGAGCGCCGAGGCGTGCGCCAACGTCTGCGGTCCCGTCGGTGCTGGAGTCATCCACTACGACGACCAGCAGTATGCCTGGATAGTCCTGATTCAACAGCGTGGGCAGCGTTGACGGGAGTACCGTTGCCTCGTTGCGTGCAGGCACGACGACTGTCACGGACGGCCAGTGGTTTGATTCCGAGTCCGGGTACAGTGCTGGCAGCTGCACGTCGGTTCGCCAGTACCATCCGCGACCGACAAGCAACCAAACCCACGCGCCGCCAGCAGCGGCTGCCAGTCCCGTGAGTACCGTCAGCCAGACGTCGATTTGCGCTGGTCCGTCGACCTGGCGCGGTTAGGGCGCGCGGGTGATCCAGAAGCGCAGCGCGCGGTCGTCCCCAACCGTGGCAAGCAGCGCGCCGTCTGGGCTGTAGGCCAGCGCTCGGATCCAGTCGATGTGTGCATCAATGACGCGGCCGAGGCGCAGACTGCCTGTAGGGTCGCGCAGGTGCGCGCGCTGGTAGACGCCAATGGCCAGTTCACCCAGGTGTGGCTGATAGGCCAAGGCGGTGACGAGCCCCGCCTCCGGCTCGATCTCTCGCAGCAGAGTGTTGGAGCCACGCTCCAGGATCTTGACCGTCTCACCGTCCGCCACGGCCATCTCGCCGACCTGCGGGTCGAAGCGAATTGCGCGAATCCAGTCATCCAACCCCGTCAGTCGCAACCGCTCAACTCCAGTCGCGGCATCCAGCAGCAAGACCTCGCGGAACGTTCCAACTGCCGCGAGGTCGGTACCGTCCGTTGCAAGCGCCGTGACGGAGGCAGATCCCAAAGCGGCCCAGCGCTCGGCGCCACTGCTCGCGTCCAGCCTACGCACGACACCCCGGGCATCGCCCGCCAGCAAGTAGCCGTCCGATGTGAACGTCAAAGCGGTCACGCTATCCGGCACGGTCGGCGCTTCAGCCAGCAGCACTCCGCGCTCCGCATCCCACAGCCGCACCCGGCCGTCGTCGCCGCCCGAGGCCAGAATCGATCCGTCCGGCGAATAGGCCACGGCGCGCGCCGGTCGATCGTGGGCTGCCATGGAGGCACGCATTGCACCGTCGGTTCCGACGATCACAAGCGAGCCGTCGTCTAAGGCGGCCGCCACCGTCGCCCCTTGGGGACTGAAGTCCATAGCATTGACTGGCGCATTCAAGGCGGTCTCGGCTGCCAGTTCCGACAGCGCCGTCGGCCACACGCCAACGTCACCGTCCCAGCTCCCGGAAATCAGGAGTTCACCATCCGGGCTGAAGCTGACGCCTTGTACATCTGACGTGTGGCCCGTGAGGCTGTATAGCCTTGTTGCCGTTGCCACATCCCACACAGCCACCGTCTTGTCGCTAGAGGCCGTCGCTAGTCGGCGCCCGTCAGGGCTGAACGCCACCTGCCACACAGAGTCGCTGTGGCCCGCGAGCGTTGCCAGGACCGACCCATCGTTGGCGTCCCACATCACGGCCGTGTCGTCGTCAGCGCCCGTGACGATGCGAACTCCGTCGGGACTGATTGCCAGGGACAGCACGGCGCGCGTGTGGAGCTCACTTATCGAAAGCAGTCGCTCGCCTGTTGTCACGTCCCAAATGTCCGCACCGGCCCAGCCGGTCGTGACTAGGCGGGTTCCGTCCGGCGTAAAGGAAACACCGTTTGACCAGGCGTCGATGTCCTCGAGTTCGACCAGATGCTCTCCCGTCGCCACATCCCACATGTGGGCCCCGCCGTAGGTGGTCGCCGCCACTTTGGTTCCGTCTGGGCTAAAGGCAACGCTCGTAAACCACCGCTCGTCGGCTTCGAGCACCTGCAACAGTTGACCAGTACGGGGATCCCAGAGCCGAACCGTGTCATCCTCGGAAGCACTGGCAAGCACTGAACCGTCGGGCGAGTAGGCGACTTCGTAAATGCCGTCGTAGTGGCCTTCCAGCTCGAAGACGGGCGTCAAGGTCGCTCGGTCCCAGATGACAACTTTCCGGTCGAGTCCACCGGTAGCGAACTGGGACCCTGATGGGTCGAAGGCCACGCTGGTCACCAGCAGACTGTGGGCATCTACCAGCGGTCGCGGAATGCGCGGCGGCGTCACTGGCGTCGTGAGTGCCGACGGGATCATCCCGGCCTGTTTGAAGTGATCACCCGCCGGAGCCAGTCGCACGACACCAGCATGAAGCCGAAGAACCGCCCGCTGGGCCCGAAGCGTCCCTCCGTCCGGACCCGATTCGTAGCCCATCGGCTGGCCAAAGCGAGCCAGTGCGTCGTGGGCTGTCTGCCAGAAGTCGCTAATCTCGGGCGCCACGCCTAGGATGCCGAGCCGAGCCAGGGGTCCGGCATCGGGCGACAAGTGCTCAGCTTGCGGAACGCCCTTCACCGACTGAAGCCAGGCGTCGTGCCCGGCTGCCGATAGCAGGTCGTAGATGTTTGCAGGGCGGACCTGGCCGTCGGGCGTGGCCTGAAGTACCGCCCGCTGAAACGCCTGGTACCTAAACGGTCCCTCGATCCAGGGCTGCGATACGGGATAACCCAAGACCTCGTGACCACCTAGATCCTGATACGCCGTCCACAAGCGAGCGCCGGGCGCGTCCTTGACCGAAAAGCCGAGACGTTCACCGCCGCCGGTCTGGGTATAGAAAAACCCCTGATGGAGGGGAAAGCTGGCCGGGCCAGAGGCGGACCCGGTTGCCGGTAGGGCAATCAGACCGGCTGCGACGAGGCTGCCCAGGAACGAACGGAATCTCCATCCGTGCTGAAGGGCATCCTCTAGCAGACGGCGAGACCAGCGAAGCATCAGAGGAGTGCCGCCTGCCTGCGGCCGTTCATCGGCCGAAGCGGAGGTTAGCCAGACTGAACCGCCGCGTGTAGCGCGGGCGCAAGTAGTGGCCAGCGAAACTCGTAGCCAATGTCCAAAAGCTTCCGCGGGACAACCCGCTGACTGGATAGCAGCGCTTCGCGCGCGAAGTCGCCAAGCGCCGCTTGCAGGATCGGCGAGGGTACCGGAAAAAGCACCGGACGGCGCAGGACGCGGCCCATAGTTTTCACGAATTCTCGATTTGTTGCGGCTTCAGGCGCCGCCACGTTTATCGGACCGCTGAGGGAGTCCCGCTCAAGCGCCAGGCGAAAGACGCCCACCACGTCGTCGAGCGCAATCCAGGGCCAGTAGTGGCGGCCGGAGCCAAACCAGCCGCCGAGCCCCAGCATGACCGGTAGCCGCATCCGGGCCACGACGGGGGATCGAGCATCAATCACAGGCGCCATGCGAGCGATGGCAACCCGGACCCCGGAGTCATGGGCTGGCTGTGTCGCGGCTTCCCACTCCGCGGATACCTTGGCCAAAAACCCTTGCCCCGGTGGGCTTCGCTCATCGAGCACTTCATCGCCGCGATTGCCGTAGTAGCCAGTCGCTCCGGCGCAAACCAGGATCGAAGGCTTTCGGGACAGGCCCGCAATGGCTCGAGCCAGCGTGTCCGTTCCGCGCACGCGGCTCTCGCGGATTCGTCGTCGCTTTTCGCGCGTCCACCGCAGCGCGCTGATCGTCTCACCGGCCAGGTGCACCACCGCATCCACGCCTTCCAGCGCAGCCTGATCGATGGCACCGGTTTCAGGATCCCAGCGGATGTCGCCGGGATTCGCGGACCTCGTCGTCGGGCGCACTAGGCGCACGACTTCATAGCCGTCAGACACCAGATTCTCGACAAGTGCCGAGCCGACCAATCCGGTCGATCCGCTAACCGCGACGCGCATCGACGTCAACTCACGTTCAGCCGGGTTGGGCGCCTTCGTTGTACACGTGCGCCGGCGGTCGCCGCAGGTCCCAGATCAACCCTGTCCAACTCAGCAGGGTGAGCAGGTAGTGCGTGACATCAATCTCCCACCAGAAGAAGCCGTTCCGCTCCGAGCCAGGGTAGCGGTGATGATTGTTGTGCCAGCCCTCGCCCAGGGTGATAAGCGCCAGCAGCAGGTTATTTCGGCTGGTGTCTTTCGTCGGGAAGCGGCGGCTGCCCCACATGTGTGCGCCGGAATTGATGAGGTAGGTCGTGTGCAACAGCATGACGGTGCTGACCAGAAAGCTCCACACGAACACCTGCGCCCAGGTCACTCCCGTAGCCGGAAACGCGCGCTCCAGCCAGAATCCGAGCCCGATGGTGCCACCGGCGTAGAGCAGAGTGCTGCCGAAATACCACCGGTCGAGCCAGCGCAGCTCCGGGAACCGGATCAGGTCCTTGACTTCGTCCCAGCGGGTGTCGTCGCGGTTGTAGGCAAGCAACCAGCCGATGTGCGCCCACCAGAAACCGCCCTTAAGCGGTGAGTGCACGTCCTCTTCGGCGTCGGAATGCCGATGATGGAAGCGATGGTGACCGGCCCACCACAGCGGGCCCTTCTGGATGCCCAGCGTTCCCAGCAACGCCATGACCGCCTGAAAGGCCCGGGTGGTCTGGAACGTGCGATGCGAGAAATATCGGTGATAGAAGCCCGTAATAAAGAAGACGCGCATCCAATAGAGCCCCAGGCAGGTCACCAGTGCCGGCCAACTCACCCCCACCAGAAACGCCGCGAGCACGCTCAAGTGCAGCGCGATGAAGCCCCAGTTGTGCCGAATTGCCTGCCAAGTGGTGTAGCGCTGCTCGATTCGCGTCGGCAGCTTGATCTTTTTGATTTTCAGGCCATCCGGCGAAGACTCAAGGCTTGATTGCGTCACCAGCTACTCATCTCCCTGCGCGCCGCGCCGCCGGCGCGGGTGTCATGCGTGTCCACGTTGAGGATGCGCAATGCACACGCGGCTCGCAACCCACCGGTGCTGCGTCGGCGCCGTGCCACATGCGTCTGCATGGTTCGGCCGCCGTACGGTCGCACGGCCCGCGCCGGGACCGCTAGTCAGGCGGTGACTACGTGTCAGGGTGCGCCCTTGGCCTCCGGGAGTCGGCGCGCTCGATGAGCACCTGGACATCGCGAATGGTGTTGGTCTCGAAGCTGGAGGCACAAGATGCGAGATAGAAGTCCCACATGCGAATGAACCGATCATCGAAACCGAGCGCCCGCACGCGCGCCTCGGCCCGCCAGAACCGGTGCCGCCATTCATCCAGCGTTCGCACGTAGTGCGGGCCGATTTCGTCGATAGCCCGCACCGCCAGCGCCTGCCCGCCGCGCCGTACTGACTCCCGAATCTCGACCACCGCAGGCAGGACGCCACCTGGAAAAATGTACTTGCTGATCCAGCCGGACGCGCGCAGGCCAGCGCCGGCATCTTCGTCTTGAATGCCAATCGTCTGCAGCAGCATGGTTCCGCCCGGACGAAGGACACGCGCGCAGGTGGCAAAGAAGCCATCCCAATACTCGCGGCCAACGGCTTCGAACATCTCGATCGACACGACCTTGTCGAACGTCCCCTGGACATCGCGGTAGTCCGAGTAGATGATCCGCACCCGCTCATCCAGCCCGGCGGCGGCAACCCGCTGACTGGCCAGCCGGTGCTGCTCGCTCGAGACCGTAATGCCCACGACCTGGCATCCCGTGGTCTGCGCGGCGTACATGGCGAAGCCGCCCCACCCGCAGCCTATTTCCAGAACCCGGTCGCCCGGTCGCAGCGCCAGCTTGCGGCACACGACCTCGAACTTCGCCTGCTGGGCTGCCCCCAGATCCTCGCAGCCGTCCCATATGGCGCAGGAATACGCCAGCGACTCGTCCAGGAATAACCGGAAGAACTCGTTACCCAGGTCATAGTGCGCCTGGATGTTCTGCTGGCTGCCCGAGCGGGTATTGCGACGGCGCGCGTGGCGCCACAGGTCGCAGATCCGGCGCGGCAGCGACATGGCGGCGTCCAGCCTCACCCGCCGTGCATTTGCCAACGCCCCGCTCAGCACGGCGCGTAGGTCGGGGCTGGACCACAGTCCGTCCATGTAGGCTTCGCCGGCGCCGGTCGAGCCGCCCACAAGCATGCGCGTAAAGGCACGGTCGTCGTGAATCTCGGCCCGCGCAATCCCCCCGCGGGCCGGGTCGCCGACAGCCAGCATGGCACCGTCGGGCAGGCGCAACTCTAACCGTCCGTAGTGCCAGTCGCGCAGACGGCTCAGGACGAGCGCGCGGGCTATCCGGTCAATCGCGCGGGCGAGAATCAGACGGCTACACGTTCCTCTCGGACGTACGATTGTGCCATGCAGTCCGGCGGCTGAATCGAGCGCCGGCCCTTCGATCACAGTTCTGACACGTTGTGCCGGGCTGGGCACAGCTAGGAATCTCGCGCGCCGTGGCATGCTGAGCCGGGCGACGAATAGTGTCTCGCACGACGCTGGCGCTCGGAGGCATGGCATGGCAGAGCAAATGCGAATTGCGACGGGCCAGTTCAGCGAACCCACGCCGGACATCCTGCAATTCGCCGCCCAAATGGGCGTCAGTGGCATCGTCCTCAACTCCCCGCGCCTGCCCGGTTCAGAGCGCTGGGAGGTCGAGGATCTGGTTCGTCTGCGCCAACGCGTCGCGGCCTACGGTCTGCGGATCGAGTCGATCGAAAACGTGCCGCACCACTTCTATGACTTGGCCATGCTGGGGCTCGAAGGCGCCGACCGGCAGATCGCCAACTACCAGGCGACCATCCGCCACATTGGCGAGGCAGGTATTTCAATTCTCGGCTATCACTGGATGCCCAACGGCGTGTGGCGCACGGAGCCCAAAGTAATTCGTGGCGGCGCCGTTGCCACGGCTTTCGACGCATCGGCCGTGACATGCGACTCACCCACGCACGGCCGAACCTTCACCGCCGACGAGATGTGGGCCAACTACGCGCGGTTTACCGACGCCGTGCTGCCGGTGGCTGAAGCCAGCGGCGTAAGGCTCGCGCTGCACCCCGATGACCCGCCCGTCCCGTCACTTGGCGGCGTAGCCCGCCTGATGCGCTCGTTCGACGGCTTCAAGAAAGCCATGCAGATTGGCGACAGCCCCAACAACGGACTGGACTTCTGCATGGGCTGCTGGTCGGAGATGGGCGAGGACGTCCTGGGGGCCATGCGGCACTTCGTCGCCGAGAATCGTCTGTTCTACGTGCACTTCCGAGACGTGCAGGGCACCGTTCCGGTCTTTAACGAGTGCTTTCTCGGCGAGGGCAACATGGACATCGCCGCCGCCATGCGAACCCTCTACCAGGCAGGCTTCACCGGATTCCTGATCGACGACCACGTGCCGAGAATGGTGGACGACACACCCTGGGGTCACCGGGGAAGAGCGCTCGCGACGGGCCAAATGATGGGACTCCTTGAAGCGATCAAGGGAGAGCCCTCGCCGGCCGGGTCGAACGGATCAGCCGAAGTTTAGGGCCATGCCCCACGCCTGGAGGGACCGTCTCGATCGATCGGCCAGGGCGCCTCGGGCTAGCGCCCCCCGAGCCCGATTCGTGAACTAGCGAGGCGGCAGCCGTGCGAATAACTCAGGTCCGAGCCGTCAGCCTGAACATCCCGCGGACACCTCCGACCACGCAGCCGCGTCGTCCCGGGTGGAACTCGCACGCGCGGCGCGCGCTGCCCATCAACAAGTACCCGGAGTTCTCCCGGCTCCATGGGCGGATGCCCGGCGCCAACACTTGGGACCGGGTATGGGTACAGGTGACAGCCGAAGATGGGACGTGGGGCCTGGGAGAGAGCAGCTTCGGCGAGCCGACGGCCGCGTTGATCGACTTCCACTTTGGGCCGCTCCTGGAAGGGCGCGAATGCCTGGCGCTCGAGTTCCTGAACGACTTGATGTGGCGGTCGACCCAGCGATTTGGCGCGGGCGGCATCGCCACGGTCGCGCAATCGGGAATCGACCTGGCGCTGTGGGATCTCAAGGGGAAGCTGCTTGGGCAGCCGGTCTACTCGCTGATCGGCGGCCCCTGCCGCGACAAGGCCCTTGTGTATTGCACATCCGACGACCTGGACTGGGCACAGGAACTTGGATTCAAATGTTTCAAGGTCTCGAATCCCGCGCACTACGACGAAGGCATCGATGGAATCAACATCGTCGAGGAGCACATTGCCAAGGCGCGGGAGGCCGTCGGACCGAATGCCGAGTTGATGTACAACCCGGTTATGAGTTTCAACGTGGAGTTCACCGTCAGGCTTGCCGAACGCCTGCGCCCGTACAACCTGCGGTGGCTGGAAGAGCCGCTGATCCCGACAGACCTGGAGGGACACATCGAGCTGCGCAAGGCGATCAACTGGATTCCACTTGCCACCGGCGAGGACCACCACGGGCGATGGACGTTTAGGCAGCTCGTGGAGCACCGCGCCGTAGACGTGCTGCAGCCCGACTTAATGTGGTGCGGCGGCCTGTCCGAGGCGCTGAAGATCTACACCATCGGCGAGGCGGCCGGGATCATAACGGTGCCGCATGCGGCGGTCGCGTCGCCCTGGGGACAGCACTTTGCGATTTCCATGCCGGAGTCGCCGATGGCGGAGTTCTGGATGGGCAGCGATCCCGGCGTACCGCTCGAAGAGGTGTGGCCCATTCCGGGCCTCGCCGTACCCAGCGACGGCTACATCAAACCGAATGACGCGCCGGGCTGGGGCATGGAGATCGACGAGGAATGGATAGCGCCCTGGGATCATGCGGCAGCGCCCAAGGCGCGAGGGCTCATCTAAGGACTTGGAGGGTATTGAGAGCGTATTGGCGACGTCCGGCTCGCGATCGACGGTCGACACGCGCGGTTCGCGCTAGCTGTACTGACTACAGACGTAGCTCTCCGTCCAGCAGCCGCAGCGCGCATGCGGCACCGCACGTCGCGTCCGCGAGTACCACATGGGCTGTTGCGTCGATGACCTGCGCAGTTAGCAAAGTCCTACGACACGCGCTCCGGGCACCGAGGCCGAGTGCTAGCGACGGGCCATATGAGAGGGACTGCCGGCGGCGCTTCAGGCTGATCGTGCCCAAACGGTTTACACGCGTGTTTCGGAATGGAAACATTCTGAAGTAAGATACGCGCGCTGGACGAGCGCCGCGGGAGGCTGGGCCAATGGCATCCAGCCGAGGTGTGACCTATCCAGGTCCGCACCACGTCGACGTGCCAATGCCTGCGCCCGGTGCGTGCCAGGGCAGCACCGGGTGATCCTGACGGGCGTCGTCAGCAATCTCTGTGGCAGCGATCAGCACACAGCTCGCGGCCGCACCACCGCTGGGCCGAGCACGGCCTAGAAGACAGGGGCGTCGTATGCGCATACACATCGAACCACAAGCCTGGCTGGCCGAGTTCATCGGCACGCTGAGCCTGATCTTCGTGGGCTCGCTGAGCGCGGCGGTCGCGTTCGAGACACTGGGGGGCGGAGCGGGCGGCGTGGTCCTGGCCGGCCTGGCCCACGGGCTAATCCTGGTTGCCTTAATCTACGGACTTGGCGCCGTGTCCGGCTGCCACATCAATCCGGCCGTCAGTATCGCGCTGGCCGCCATTGGCAAGTTCGACTGGCGCTCGGTTCCCGGCTATATCGTGTTTCAATTGGGCGGCGCCGTCGTTGGCGCCTTGCTGCACGCGCTGGTGCGCGCCAAGGGCGCAACGGACTACGGTCTCACTTTGCCAGCAGCTGACGTCGGTGCTGGGCAGGCGCTGGTACTTGAAGCGGTGCTCACGTTTTTTCTGGTGTCGGTCATCATCGGCGCCGTGGTCAGCGGAAAGGCCACCAAGGGCTTTCACGGCCTGGCCATCGGTCTCACGCTGGCCGCCAGCTGGCTTGTTGGCGGCTCGCTGACCGGTGCGGCGCTTAATCCCGCACGATCGTTCGGCCCCGCCATCGTGGCCTTGAACTTCGATTCGATTTGGGTGTACTGGGTGGGACCGATTGTGGGCGCGCTGGTTGCCGCCGGAGTTGGTCTTTACCTGCACAACCTCCGCCAGGAAGGCGAATCAGGCTAAGCGCCAACTGCGCCGCGCCTCCGGTCTCGGAGGCGCGGCGCTCGATTGATCCAGAAAGATGCGCTCAGGCAATCAGTTCGGCGTAGCGCTTCGCCTGGGCGATGAAATCGACGCCTACGTCCTCGATGAATGCGTCGGCCAGGCGTCGGAACGTCGGACCGACATCTCCGTCGCCGATCGGCTCGCCGTTGAAGCGCGTGGCGGGAATCAGGCAGTAAGGCGTGGTCGTGAAGAACGCTTCCTCGGCCGTCGCAACGTCGTAGGGCTCGAAATCAGCCTCGCGCGCGGGGATGCCAAGCTCCCCGGCCAACGCAAGGGTCGAGTCACGGGTGACGCCGCGCAGCACGCTGTGGCCACGCGACGTCAGCAGTTCGCCCTGGCGCACGATAAAGAAATTCGAGCCGGTGCCCTCGGTAATGAAGCCGTCTTCGCCCTGCAACACCACGAATGTGTCGGCTGCCTGGGCGGCGACTTCCTGATTGGCAACCTGGTAGTGAAGGCGCGACCGACTCTTGATTTTAGGATCGAGTAACCGGGAAGGAAGCGCGCGCTGCCGCGGCACCACGGCGTTCAGGCCCTCGTCGTACAAGTGGGCCGATTCGCCCAGCATGCCGTCGAGCGGATACGTGTAGATCAAGATCGAGGGCCCAGTGTGTGCGACTGAACCTCGGTATCGCCCCAGAACCCCTGGGGAAATTTGGTGCACGATCGAAAAGTCGATTTCCGGATCGTAGGCCTCGCGGTTTCGCTCGATCAGTTCCGCGGTAAGTTCGGCGAGCTCCTCCATGGAGTCGTCGCAGGGCACACCGGCTGCGACTAGCGACGCCGCCAGCCGCTCCAGGTGAGCGTCCAGCCGGAACGGCTCGTGCAGAAATGTACGCGTGGTCTCGAACACCGCGTCGCCCCAGACAAGCGACGAGTCAAAGATTGATATCGCGGCGTCGCGCTCCGGTACCCATGCGCCATTGAGATAAACGACGCGTCCGGACCCTCTGTCATGGCTCATGCGCCGTACTCCGCTGTATAGATGTCCTGCACGACTTGCAGGGCGCGCAGGCTCGGTAAAACGTCGCTGATCGTGGGGTTGGGTGCTCGCTGTTCATTGAGCGCGTCGAAAAACTCGTGATCCTGAGCGGTGATGACATCGTGCGGCACGACTTCGGTCATGCCGGCATCAAAGATCACTCCATCCTTGCCGACTAGCGTCCCCGTCGCGTAGTTGGCCGCGATCGTGTCCTCCTCGCCGATGTAGAGCGCGTCGTCAAGCGCCTGGTGCGTGTTGTAGGACAGCGAAATGCTGCCCACCTGGCCGTTGGCCGTTTTCAGCGCGATGGCGATGTCCATGGGAATCTCGAGGTGGTGATGCGGCGGACCCAACTGCGCGGAAACCTCCACCTCACCGACGCCCAGCATCCACATCCAAGCGTCCATGGCATGGCCGCCGTGATGCCAGATCAGGTTGTCGGTCCAACTCCGCTGGTAGCCAACCCAATTCACGTTTCGGCGACGAATGAATCCGTAACGCTGCACCGCGTGGTGAACGGTCAGCGCTCCGTCCGCGATCATGGCCCGCAAGCGCAGCATGGCTGGCTGAAAGCGACGTGTGTGGGCGGCCATCAGCGGTGTGTCGGCGGCGTGTGCGGCCTTCTCAACAGCTATGGCGTCTGCCAGCGACGTGGCCACGGGAATCTCCAGCAGCGTCGGCAGCTTCCGTTTCAGCGCCGCTTCGGCGTGTGCCCGGTGAAAGTCACTGGGAGACGTAATGACGACGGCGTCCACCGCCGGATCGTCCAGCCCGCGTTCCAGATCTATGCCATGCCGAGCGAATCCCGCCTCGGCGGCAAACTCGGATACCTGCGACTCGCGGCGCCCAACCACGTGGTGGAGGGTGTGGCCCAGCTCGCGAATGGCGCGCGAGTGAAATCCGGCGATGCTGCCAGACCCCACCATGAGTACATTCACAACTGCGTCGTCCTTCATCGCGACGGAGACTCAACCCGTAGCCTAGGATGAGCCGTTCGCAGCAGCGCTAGCCTACCGTGCCCCCTCGACTATCTGTTTGGGCCTACCCCTGGGACCTGGCCGACGAAGGCGTGGATAGGTCGCTGGACTGGCTGGTCGGCCACGGGTTCGACGCGATTGACCTCTGCCCCAACTATCACGCGATTTCGACGTTTTCGCCGCGCAACCGACGCCGATCGCAGTTCTATTCGGAGCAAGGAGCCGTGTACTTTCCGGCCCGGTCCGAGAGATACAGCCGAATCCAGCCCGCCCTGCATACGGAAGACGACGTTCTCAAGGTGTACGAGCAGACTGCCCGCGGCGCGGAAGCCCGCGGCATGCAGCTCAACGCCTGGGTCATCGGAATGTTCCAGCCCTGGCTCGCGCGTGCCTATCCAGACACCGCCATCGAGAACGCGTTCGGACACCGCAGCTACGCCGCAACCTGTCCTGCGCACCCGGACATTCAGACCTACCTGCCCGAATTGCTGGCTGACCTTTGTGATCAGTACCGAGTCAGCGGCCTGACTCTAGAGAACGTCGGCTACCCGGACTTCACCTATGGTTGGGTGCGCCCGCGGATCCTGGTGTACATGAGCACCTGGACCGAATTTCTCGCTGGCCTCTGCTTCAATGAACACTCGATGTCAGCAGCCCGTGCCCATGGCGTCGATCCAGAAGAAGTGCGGGCGAACGTGGCTCGCGAACTTCGCGACAGCCTTGAAGCACCGCCCGACTCTGCGAAAGATGCAAGCGATCTTGCGGCGCTCGTGGCCGAGCGCTGCGAGGCCGACGAGGAGTTTCGCGGATTCCTGGAGTCGCGCGAGCAGTCGGCCATCCGTCTCGTGAAGTCCATACAGCATGCCCTCCGGCGCAGCCATGTGCGGGTCGGCGTCAGCGAGGCATCGCTCGGCTGGGCCAACCATGGGCTGCGCCTGCTGGACCTGCTGGACACGCTGGGCGCCCTGATGGTTGCCGATCCCACCGACCAACCGGCCGTCGCCGACACGCAAGTTTCCACGGTGCGGGAATCCGGCGCAGACATCGAGATTACCGTCAACCAGACGGCACACCACGAAGTCGATCCGCATGGCCCGGGCTTCGTGGCGCGCGCTCGCCGGCTGAGCGAGATCGAGCCTGATCGCGTGATGGTGTACAACTTTGGCCTTCTGGCCCCGGGCACGCTCGCCCACGCCGGCGCCGTCTTGCGTGAACACCTTGGATAGACGCACGCCCTTACGTTCCCGGAAGGACTAGTCAATGCCGCAATACGTGTCGATCCGCTTTTACAAGCTACAAGACGACGCCGATCCAGCGGCGTTCGAGCAGGCCTTTCGAGACGCTCGGCCAACCTGGGGAATCGAACGAATCATGCTGCTACGCGGGTTCGGAGCTGAAACGCACGCGCTGGCGCCAAGCGAGTACGACTACGGCAGCGTGCACGTCTATTCGGGTTTGGACGACGCGGTAAAGACCGTGTCGATGGCGGGCGACATGGCGGCACGGGACGATATTCCCGAAGCCCTGCGCCCCTTCATTCAGTTCTGGCGCACCGCCCACGCCGGACCGATCGACCACGGTGTGGTCAACGGCTTTACGCTGATTTCAGAGTCGCCCTAGGCGCCGGGGCCCCAGGGCTGGGCCGCGACTACAGGCCCAGCGCCTGCAGTACCGGAGCGAGCGCCTCCTGGAATTCCGACCCGTCTACCTGCCGCGCGTTGGCCGGCGGATTCACGGGACTCGTGGCCTCCCAGTCAATCGCGATCTCGCCGGGCGCCCGCATTCCAGGTCGCGCCAGGCGCAGGTGAACCGGCCGAAGCGAGCCTGTGTCGACATACAAGCTTGCGAAGTCAAACGCGGGATTCGTGAGCACAAAGCATGTCCCGCTTTCCGGACACGGCTCGGCGCCGCGCTCGGCCCATCCCTCGGCGCGGACCGACCCCACAACGTCCCCAACCACCGGAAAGGCCATCGCCAGAGACTCGACACGCGGCGTGTCGGCGCCAGCGGCGTTGCGGTCGGTGGAAATCCACTCGCCATCGGCGTCCGCTGGTCCCTGTCGGAAGTAGGTCCTGTCGCCGACTTCCAAGACTTCGAAAGCGACCTGCCCTGATTCGCGCGCGATTGACACGGCCAGGCGAATCGTCATGTCGGACGGACGCCGATCAACTTCGACCCGTACATCGCCGGCACCGTCATTCGTCGGTGACGTCAGGCGAGCCGAAACGGAGAATTCTCCGCCAGCGATCAGGTCGGCGTACGCCGAGTGGTCGAACACGGCGGCGGTGACCTCGGCAGAGTCCTCAGATGTCGCCGCGCTCTCACCGCACCCGGCCAGCAGCCCGGCGGTGACGGTCGCACCCACGAGCAGCAGCCTCAAGCATCGCAACCACCGTTCGCGCAGAACCACCGCTAGATGTAGGCAAGCATGCCGTCCGCTTTCGTGGGACGGCCTCGGCGCCACGGCCGGTAGGGATACTTCTCCAAGATCCCATCGCTCAGTTCTACGCCCAGACCTGGCCGTTCGGGGATGGATACGTAGCCATCATCAAGCTGGATCGGTTCGTCCAGCACCTCGGCACGAACACCCGAGTCGTCGGCGTGGTACTCGAGGATCAGGAAATTCGGCGCCGTGGCTGCAAAGTGCACGTTCACCGCCGTGGCCAGCGGCCCGAGCGGATTGTGCGGAGCGACGCTCACATAGTGCGCTTCAGCCATGGCCGCGATCTTTTTCATTTCGGTCAGGCCCCCGGTCACGCAAACATCCGGCTGAATGATGTCCGCCGCGCCGGTTGCAAGAAGCTGCTGAAACTCGTACTTCGTGTAAAGGCACTCCCCGGTGGCGATGGGGATCGGCGACTTGCGGGCCAGCTTGGCCAGCGGTTCGAACTGCTCAGGCCGTACCGGCTCTTCAAAGAAGTAAGGGCGATAGGGGCTTATGCGCTCCGCCATTTCCAGAGCCCTCGCCGGTTCGAGGATCTTGGCGTGCGGATCAACGCCAATGTCAATGTTGTCACCGACCGCGGCGCGGACGGCGGCCATGCGCCGCTCTGCCGTGTCGAGCTGTACGCCCCACGGGTGGGCGTCGCCGTCAGGCCCGGACGGGCCGATTTTGAGCGCCGTGTAGCCGTATGTCTCAACGAGCTGCCTGGCGTGATCGCCCATGGCCTCCGGGGTATTGCCATGCGCCGATTGGTAAACGCGTATGCGGTCGCGCACCTTGCCGCCCAGCAGTTGGTAGACCGGCGTGCCGAGCGCCTTGCCCTTGATGTCCCAGAGGGCCTGGTCGATACCGCTGATCGCGGACGTGATCACCGAGCCGGTTGGGAAACGGCTGCCGGCATACAGCTCGTGCCAGATACGCTCGCCATCGAATGGGTCAAAGCCAAGCACCCAGTCCTCGAAGTATCGGACGGTCTCGGCCACCGCCTTGTCGGGTCCGACCGGATAGGCCTCGCCAATACCCGTGATGCCGGCATCGGTCATGACTCGCACGATCGGCCAGTTCCGCGAGCCGTCGTTGATGAAGTCGCAGGCCAGCCCCGTGATTTTCAACATTCTGATCTCCTCGCAAGGCTGCGCCAGACTCTAGCGCGCATTCGTGCCTCACATGGCTACTAGTGGCTCGAATCGAATTGGATTGGATTGATTCACTCGCGGATTCGGCCTGCGCGGCTATGCTCGGTCAGCACGGCGAGCCTGGAGACCGTCATGATTGACTTCTCGCGGTCGTTTCTGACCTGGACGCACCGTCCCCATCAACCCGATCCGATCTACAAGTACACCGGCGGGCTACTGGCCGATCCGGGCGATGTGATTTGCGTGCGCCTCAAGGCGGACGCTCGCCTCGAGATTCGACCTGATGTGGGCGAGCCGTTCACCTGCTACGTGATCGCTCCCTGCCGGGCCGAGTACACGATCGTCAGCGACAACCTGTTCCAGATTCCCAGCGGCGAGTACCGTGCGGTCTTCTCCGAAACGCTGGGTATTCCCATCGGGAAGCGGCCCTCAATCGAAGCGGAGGACCTCTGCTGCCAGTCGCTGGCCGACAAGTACGAAAGGTTCGATGTCGACATCCGTCGCTTTGCGCACGCCGAGCCATTGACAACCGTTCCTGAGGTGATCGAGGCCACCCGGGCCGGTGCGCTGTTGAATGCCTCCTGCGTCTACCGCGACGAGGCGCGCAAGCTGACCGTGACCGTCGAGTTCCCCGTCGAGCTGATCAATTTCGACGAGAAAAACGAGAAGTTCCAGGTCTGCACCGAACCGGTGATCGTGCCGGATCTGGCCACCTGGGACGGGGACGGGCTCGATCGCGTCTTTCTGGCCGGCGTGGCATTCAGCGACTTTGACCATGTCGAGTTCATCCTGCGGCGTGAAGTCGAACCGGCGGCTAGCGAACTGTCCTGGTATCACCAGGTCCGGGGTCGCGATCGCAACGAGCTCCGCGAAGGCGCCGCCGAGCCGCCCGACGCTGAACGCAGCAGACCCAAGCCGCTGGTGTTCAATGAGGTCTGGACGCGTGATGCCGAGATCACAATCGCGCGCGTTTCTGGCGAGGGATAGTCAGGCAGGGCACACTCTGGCGTTACCGCGCTGCAATTAGTGGCGCGCCTGTCGGGAGCCGTCCTGTGAGCGATTCGCTGCGCGTCGCGCTAATCATCGAACCCACCGGCAATCACCTGTCGTCCCTTTACGCCGCGGCCAGGAATCCCGAAGTTGGGGAAGTCGCGGTTCTTGACGCCACTGGCGAAATGTTCGACGCCGCCAAGGAGGCTGTCGGAGACCGGGTGACGGCCACTTATACCGACCCCGCTGCCCTGTTCAGCGACTTCACTCCGGCCGCGACTTTGGTCACGCTGGAGGCCTGGCGAATGCCGGCCATGATCGAGGCGTCGCTGGATGCGGGCTGTCACGTCTGGCACGAAAAGCCGGGATTCGCCGACCTCGACGACTACCGCCGCCTCTACTGCAAGGCCCAGGCCGCCGGACTGAACCTCAGCATTGCGTATGTGAGCCGCCAGCGGGCCATCGTGCAGGAAGCTCGCCGCATCGTGGCCGAAGGTCTACTTGGCGACCTGTTTGCCTGCCAAGCTTGGTTCATAGCAGATCACGACCGGACCCATCAGTGGGCCACGCTGCAAGGTGGCTGGATCTTTGACAAGGCGCGCTCGGGCGGCGGGTACCTGACGTTTCTTGGCTGCCACTACCTTGACCTGATGCGGTACATCACGGGCGACGACTTCGCGTCGGTCAGCGCAGTCACCGGGGTGGTGGGCGGCGAGCCGCTGCCAGTTGAAGATGCGGCATCCGTTACGGTCGGATTCAAGAGCGGGATGGTTGGCAACCTGAGCGCCGGCTACTACGTCACACGCCAGGAGTACGGCTCAGGCCGGCACTCAGGGTTCATCCTTTGGGGCCGCGACGGCTGGCTTCGCTTCAATCCCGGCGGTACTGGGCGCGGCGATCCCCTGGAGTGGATGTCACATCAAGGGGCGCACGCCGGATCTCCGCACAAGTCCTGGTCGTTCAGCAACGAGGACGCGAGGAATGACGAGTACAGCCTGATGACCAGCGCGTTCTTCCAGTCGTGTCTGACCGGCGGTCCGCCGCCGCTGGAGAACGAAGCCGGGATGTGGGTGAACGAGGCTGTGCAGGCGGCCTACCGGTCGTCCGAGACGGGCATGCGACAGGTGGTCTCGATCCCCAACGTGTCGTAGCTCGGCTAGACGCAGCCTTCGAAGGACCGGCCGCGGATCTGTAGCGGCGAGGGCACGGCTGGGCCTTCGAGGGCCGTGGTGCGCCGGGACTCGGCTCGCATGTAGTGCACGGCGTAGCCCCGGCGGCGGGCGGTGCTGGTGTTGGCGCGGCTGGCATGCCAGGTCAGGCTGTGGTGAAAGCTGACGCTGCCCGATCGCAGCGGAGCGGGTTTCGGCATGTATGCAGGGTCGTTCCCTATCAGCGCGCGGTGCTCACTCATCTCGTCGTTGCTAAGTACGCCCCAAAGGTGACTGCCGGGCACGAATTCCAGGCATCCGTTTTCGAGCGTGGCGTCGTCGATGGCGGCCCACGCCGTCACCAGGTCCATGGGATAGATGTCGATGAACGACTTCGAATCCTGGTGCCATGGCTGCGCGGCGCCAATGGCCGGCGGCTTCATGAATAGCTGGTCGGCGTAGAGCTTGATGTCGTCGCTATCGAGCAGGTCGGCGATGACGTCCACGATGGCGGGGTGGCGGGCATGGGTTTGCAGGACTTCGTCCTGGCCGGCCAGCCAATAGAGCTTGCGTATTTCAAGTTCGCGGGCGTCGGCCTTGGCCTCGCCTTCGCGAACGACCTGCTCGGCCTGAACTCGCTCCGGGTCCGCGTCGGTTTCGCCGCGGGCGATCTGGTCGGCGCGTTGGCCGAGACGGGCGACGTCGTCAGGCGACAGGAGGTCTTCGACTGCCAGCCAGCCGTTTCGCCAGAAGCTGTCCACCTGTTCAGTGGTGAGTGTGCGGTTCGGGGAACTCATCACCGACCTCCTCTTCTGAGAGTTCTGCGGCGGTTGGTCAGACTCGGCCTGGGAAGGTGCGCCCGCGTACCTGCTTGAACGGGGGCATCTTGGGCGCGTCGGTCACTTCCTCGTCCTTGTATGAACTGGCTCGCATGAAGTGGGTGGCGTAGCCGCGACGGCGCATGCCGGAGGTGTTGGCGTTGCTCTGATGCAGCACCAGGCTGTGGTGAAAGCTGACGCTGCCCGGGCCAAGCGGCGCTGGCCGAACCGGCCATTGATCCGTGCCCAGATCATCGAGCAGCGGCTGCAGACGGGGTCGGGTGAGCATGCCCCAGCGGTGGGTGCCGGGGGCGAAGTTGAGGCAGCCGTTGGTGGTGGTGGCGTGGTCGATGGAGGTCCAGGCGGTGACAAGGTCCATCGGGAGGATGTCGCGCCAGGAGGCGGAGTCCTGGTGCCAGTCCTGGGCGGCGCCGATTTCGGGGGGCTTCATGAAGAGCTGGTCGCCGTAGAGCTTGATGTCGTCGGTGCCCATCAGGTCGGCGATGACGTCGACGAGCTTGGGGTTGGTGACGTGACCCCAGAGGAGGTCGTCGTTGACGGCGAGGTTGAAGAGCTTGCGGACGGAGAGGACCTGATTTTCGACCTCGCGTTCACCTTCGCGGAAGATTCGTTCGAGCTGGATGCTGGCTTCGGGTATGTGGTCGGCCTCGCCGGCGGCAATGAGGTCGGTGCGTTCGGCGAGGTCCGCGACCTCATCGGGGGTGAGTAGGTCTTCGACGACGAGGTAGCCGTCTACGTGGAATTTGTCGACCTGCTCGGGGGTGAGTGTGCGCAGTTGTGGTTCCGCCACTGCCATTCGAGTGCTCCTGCCGCCGCCGTTGGACTGTCGACGGGCGACTGCTCAGATCCTACGCCGCGATGCTACACGGTTCGGGCGTTTTTGGGGGTACTCGGACCCGCCAGCGCCGAACCCCTTGCGGGGGTTCGGCGCTGGCGGGTCCGAGATTTGGCGGATTTTTTGGCGGTGGGGATTTTGTTTGGGCGGGGTGTGTGGGTTGCGGGGTTCATGGGTCGAGTGTACACTGTTGGAGTATAGATGCAAGTGGAGTTGGGTGGTGGGATGGGGTTCGTAGACTGACCGGGATTCTGGGCGGTGGGGGAATGAAGCTGGTAGCTGAGACGGTTGAGGGGGCGTTGGAGGGGCGGCGTAGGGCTGCGGCTTTGCGGGAGGTCGATCCGGCAGGGGCCACAGAGGAGTTGCGGGCGGCGGTGGCGAGGCTGAGTGTCGAGACGCATCCGGTGGAGTTCGCGCTGGCGAATTACGACCTGGCGGGGCTGCTACTGGCTGGCAACGCTCAAACCGACGCCCTAAACGAGGCGGCGCAGGCGGCGGCGCGGGCGCTGCTGGTGTTCACGCCGCAGGAGCTACCCGACCTCTTTGCCGGGGCGAGCGAGCGCCTGGGGATGGCGCAGTGGCGGTCCGGGCGGCGCGACGCGGCGCAGCGTACGTACGCGCAGACGGCGGGCGCGCTGGGGAGCGCGCAGCGGCATGCGCCGCAGGCGCGGCTGCTGGCCAGCGTGGCGCGGCTGCTCGGTCGGGCAGCGGGTGCTAGCAATGCACTCAGTGTTGGCAATGCAATCAACGCCTTCAACGCGGCCATCGAGGCGGCGCGACAGGCCGGGTCGACGGCGCTGGTGGCCTCGTTGCTGAACGATTCGGGACGACTGATTGCGACGAACGCCGGGGCGGGCGGCGCTCCACATTCGGACGCGGCATTAACGCGGTTCGACGAGGCGGCGTCGTTGGTTGACGACGCGGACTTTGGTTCAGCGGTAGCGGTGCACGGTAACCGGGCGGCGGCGTATGGGCTGCGGGAGACGGGCGACCGGGACGCGAATCTGCGCGAAGCGATTGCGAGCTACAACCGGGCGGTGCGATTGCCAGGTCTCGCGGACCATCCGGCAGACGCCGCCCACCTTTATCGGGCGCTGGGCACCGCCTGGGCGCAACGGCCCGGCGGGGACCGTACCGAGAACCTGCGTCAGGCGGACGTTGCGCTCGAGTCGGCGATCGAGCGTCTGTCAGACGACGCGCACCGCGGCGAGCGGGCGGCGATGTGGAACGAGCGGGGGCTGGCGCAGGCGGAGCTGGCGCAGCGCGGAATCCCGGGCGCGGTGAGCGCGACGGTGACGGCGTTTCGGGAGGGGTTGGCCGCAGCCAAGGGCAGCGACGCGACGGCGCTGGAAGCGCAGCTGGCGAACAACCTGGGGTCGGCCATCATGACGGCGGCCAGCCAGGGGCAGCCGACCTCGCTGGCGGGTGCGGCGGCGGCGCTGGACCGGGCGGCGGAGCTGTGGGCGTCGCTGGGCATGCCGGAGGACGCGGGCGCGAGCCAGCTGAACGCGGGGATGGTTTATATGTCGCTGCATTCCACTGAGCGGGACGCGGCGCACCTGGACCGAGCGATCGAACGTCTGCAGGGTGCAAGCGCGGCGCGTCCTCTGGGCACGCATCCTGGCCCGCACGCGGCGGCGCAGTTCAACCTGGGGATGGCGTTGGCGTTTCGGGCAGGGGGGACGCAGGAAGCGGACCTGGCGGCGAGCGTGGAGGCTTTTCGGACGGCGCTGCGGGTCTGGACGGGTCCGAACGCTCCACCGCAAGCGGCGGTGGCGCACGCGAACCTGGGGAGCATGTTGTTTGGCATGGCCAAGCAGAACGAGCCTGAGCTGTTGCGAGAAGCGGCGTATCACTATGAGCAGGCGCTGGCCGTGTATACGCCGTCGACGAATCCTCAGCAGCACCAGGTGATTTCGAACAATTTGGCGTTGGTGCGGCGACGGCAAGGGATGGGATAGAAGTGAGGCGTAGGACCGGGCAGAGGTCGGCTGGGAGAATGAACCGGCAGCGGATGCCGCGGCGGGGTGGGTCGATGACTTGGACGTATTACCAGCGATCCCAGGTCGCAGGCTTTGCGCAGCCTGGGCTACGGGGCGGTTTGGCTATGCCAAGTCACTTCCGCTCCATAGCTCGCCTAACTCGTTCCTGATGTCTTCCAGCCGACCATCGGCAAGCGGCACATCAGGGTTCCAAATCTCTAGCATCTACAAATGGCGTCTTACTCCTTTCCAGTACACAAGGGTTATGCAAATGCTCGCCGCGTCAGGGTGTCCAAGATAGTCTAGGATCTCTGCGAGGACTTTCGCCATGCAACCCTTCTTATTCAAGTAATGAACCACTTTCGTTACTTCACGCACCGAAAGTATCAGTTCATTCTCCGGACGGACACGAAAGCGAATTGCCACGCTGGGTGCGCTGTGAGCGATGATGGAGTGACCAGCAACAACGTGTGCCCGGCATAACGCGTGGCACGGCATAGGGGCGAGGAGCGCCGATCTTGGAGGGCAAACGTGAGAGCCAGAATGCAGCTCACTGGAAACTGAAAGACCGGGATGCAGATCCCTACTAGCGCCATCACCAACAACATTGACCGAAGGCTCAGGAGTCGAAGGGCTGTCTTCATAACAGCATCCTTTCTACCGCCCTTTCGCCATGGATCGCTCATGCCACCAAATGGGCCCTCCCCACCCTATAGAACCACTTTATAACACGCCCTATGGCACCCCGGCTTCACATATGACTTACTCCTGGAATGAGTCTTCGTGAGCACGCACTCGCGGCTTCGGAATATGCGTGTTTAGACGTGGCCCGGAAGTGCAGACCTCTTGGAATTGGAGGGTGACGAACACAACCCAAGCGCCCATCGGGACCGGGCTGACGCATGTAGAGTCAAGATTGTGTTGATAGAAGCGCAGTTCAACTCGATAGTGCCAAACACAATCCTACGACAGAGGCTGCGAACTGGCATGCGAAGCCAACAATCACAAGAACAGCGTCGAAAGTTGCTAACCGTCGCCTGAGTCCATATCTGTCAATCGATACACAATCACTGTACTCGAACTACACATCACCATCCGCCTATGCTACCGACGGTGGACTACTGCCGATCCGAATCAACAGTGCATTCTCGTACCCAGTTACGAGGGTCCTTACATGATATTCAGCGCAGATCCAATAAGTAGCAGTATCGAACTTAATACAGACCTGCCCGTCATCGGGTCCCTTAAAGGAACTACGCGCACGTTGACCTGTGAGCACACTGTAAGCGATATGTGCCGGTGGACGCCGGGAATCCGTCCGACCGGAGCCTTTGGGCTGTGCGAGTTATGTCGGCTACAGAGCTAGTGGAGTGTTAGCAGTCCTAGAGCCGTGAGGATGCGAGTAGATTCAGAGATTAGAAACAATGTATCAGACTTGCCCAAGGGCCTAGAATGTGCGATTGCATTGCGAACCGGAATCAGGCGACCGAACGACACTTGTATTTCGCTCTTGTCCCCAAAAATGGCCTGGTATACGTCCCGCCAATTGTCCCCGCGGCAGATGATGTGCATCAGGTCAGCAAAATCAGCCTAGTCAATTGGACGATGAATCGTGCGGCCGCGAGCCCGCTCCTTTTCAATACGCTCCTGCCACCTCTTACGTATATTTTCAGGAACACGCCGTCTGATCCATCTGCATTCTTCGATCCTTTGCAAGCAATCTTCGTTGATATTACGTAAGTGATTCTCAACCTTAACAAATAGCGCATTGCGATTTGTGCTAGCTGCCGAATAAGGATCATTCTTTTGATTCGCAGCAGAGATGTCGTCATCACGAGGAATGGCCAACTGAAACTTCGCCTCGTAGATTACTTGACTGTATTCGGAAGGCGGAAACGCGATGAGCTCGGCTTGTAGCCCGGCTTGTACCGCTGCGGAGTCGCGTTCAAGTGGATCAGTCAATAAATCTGCAGTTTCAACGTAGATTCCGGCGCCGATCTCTCCAGCAACTGCTTGACTGACAGTTGTGGCGTAAGGCGTTGGAGTGTGGATGGTATTGCTGAGTTCTGTGAGGCGCCCGAACCCAAACATTGAGGCCCTCGGTAATTCCGGCAGCATATTTGCGGTGTTTAGGTTACCTATGCTCTTTCGAATATTCTCGCCAATTTCCGCTATCGCAGGGAAGTCTCCTTCTACGACTTGAAGTGTTTGTTCTATGGTGGAATTCGATATCTGAAAAGCCTGCAAGTTAGGGGAAATTGCTTCGTCGAATATGGCTACAGACTCGGCCAACGACTTTAGATAGCGTTCGTGCACGACATTTGCAGATTTCGTTATGGCCTTCATTGATTCAGCGACTTGATTTAGCTGACGACCGTACGATGTAGCGATAGCGTCAGCCTGCAATGCCGCGTGAGCATTGATTATGCTGTCGATAGCTGACAAACGATCGGACATGGGCCAAATGGAAGCTCCCAATATGTCTCTTGTAATACTGGTCTCGGCTAGTATGCGCGACAGGTCGTTCGCCTCGTTGCTCATCGTAACTCCCTGTTGAAATGCGCCAGGCTACGACGCAAGCAGAATCTCAGTGTCTTCGGCGGTGAGGGCGTTCATGTAGGCGAGGATTAGGTCTCTGGTGCGGTAGCGGTTGAAGGCGGCTTGGTCCTGGCGTTGGATGTTGGGGAAGGTGGAGAGGATGTAGACGGCGGCGTCTCGGTCGAGGCCGTAGAGGTGGAAGTAGAGGGCGTCGAGGCGGGCTCGGAGGTGGCGGCGGGCTTCTTCGTCCCAGGGGAAGGGTGGGCCGTGGTGGCCGAGGTTGCGGGCGAAGGGGGCCAAGTCGTGGGAGGCAACGCTTTCGGGTTGCTGGGCAAGACTCTCATTGGTGAATCCGCCGCCGCGATGCGCAGGCTTAATCTGGCCCGACAGAATGGCAGCGCGAGTTCATGGAGGTCGTGGTGCCTGGCGGCTTGCAGTACCTGCGGGATGCACCCGGTGAGGTCGTTGCTCTTACCGAGTGTCAGCAGGTGCAGGCGGGCAAGGCCTCCCAATTCGCGGGGGATCGCGCCACTTAGCTGGTTCTGATGAAGCTCCAACAAGCCCAAGCGGGTGAGGTTCCCCAGCACGGGCGGGATCGGTCCAGTGAGCTGGTTTCTATTCAGCGTGAGCACTCGCAGATTGGACAGCTTTCCGAGTTCGGGCGGTATCGTCCCACGGAGTTGATCCCCACCGAGCGCGAGAATCTCCAGCTTGTCGAGGCTCCTCAGTTCGGAGGGTAGTTCGCCAGCTAACCGGTTGGCCGGGAGCCGCAGCTCCACGACTCGGCCGGAGGGGTCCGTGACGACGCCGTGCCAGTCACCGAGGGGCGCCTCGCTGAGCCAATTGGTCTGGTACGTCCAATTCGCCCCATCGGTCGCGTGGTAGAGCGCGACCAGCGCGGCTCGGTCAGCGGTGAGCGCGGCCGCGGGCGCCCTGGTCGGCGTTGGGCCGGTCGCAATGGGAACGCGTCCACTGAGGTCGCAGTACGGTAGCCCGAGGGCAGCAACGTCGCCGACCGGTACAGCTCCCAACTCCTCGGGGACGCAGCCCGTGAAGTGGTTACTGCCGCCGATCAGCATCGCGGCCAGGCGGTCAAGGTTGCTCAACTCGCGCGGGATCGCTCCGCGCAACCGGTTGTCACTGAGCGTCAGCCAGCTCAAGCGCGAGAGGCGGCCGAGTTCAGCTGGGATCGACCCGTGCAGTTGGTTCTCGGCGAGCCCCAGCGACTCCAGGTTGCGTAGCCTGCCCAGCCAGGACGGGATCTCGCCACTGAGTTGGTTATCCACCAGTCCCAGCGATTTCAGGTTGGAGAGATTGCCGAGTTCCGATGGGATCTGCCCAGTCAGCTGGTTCCCGGCGAGCCCCAGCGACTCCAGGTTGCGTAGCCTGCCCAGCCAGGACGGGATCTCGCCACTGAGTTGGTTATCCACCAGTCCCAGCGATTTCAGGTTGGAGAGATTGCCGAGTTCCGATGGGATTTGCCCAGTCAGCTGGTTTTCGTCGAGACCCCAATAGCTGAGCCTGGAGTGACGTCCCAGCTCAGGCGGGATGGCCCCAGTGAGCTGATTGCCCCCGAGCCACAGTGTCTGCAGCTCGGAGAGGAGACTCAGTTCAAACGGGATCGGCCCGGTTAGCTGGTTCTCATGGACGTCCAACCATTCCAGGTTGGAGAGGCTACCGAGCACAGGCGGGATCGGCCCGCGCAATTGGTTGCTGCCGAGCTGCAGGTGCCTGACGTGGCCCTGACTGTCGGTGGTGACGCCGTGCCATGCGCCGATCGGCGCGTCGCTCAGCCAGTTGGTCTTGGTTGTCCAATTCTCCCCGTCGGTGGAGTGGTAGAGCGCCTCGAGAAACACTCGATCAGGCGAGGAGGTTTCGGCGGGAGCATTGCACGCGGCTGACATGGATGTGAGAACGAGTAGGAGTGTGAGCGCGGCGGTACGGAAGGCGGCGAAGGCAGCAGGCGGGGTGCGGTGCTCGGGGGTGTTGCAGATGCCGTCGGTGAGGAAGTACTGGGTGAAGAGGTGGCCGGGCATTAGAGAAGGACGTTTTCGGTACGGGGAAGCATCGCATGTTTGGGGGTGGGGGCTAGTGGACGGTGAAGAGGGCCTGGGTGTGTGGGTATGACGGGGTGGCACGTTGCGCCTGGATTGTTGGGTGCTGCTGGATTCCGGGTGAAGACCCCGGAATGACGGTTGGGCGGCTGGCTACGGACAGGCGGTTACGGCGCGAGCGGGGGACCCCTTGTATGTTCCCAGGGCCTTGGAATGTCCAAGGTTTGAGCTGATGGGCCGGGACGACCCTGCTCTCTCGCGGTCTCTCACGACCAAGGGGTGATCGGTCTGTCCCGGCCCGTTCACTGTCACCCTGGCAAATCCAAGGCTTCGGGAACATACAAGGCTTCGGGAACATACAAGGGGTGAGAGAAGACAAAGAGTGGAGGGAAGACAGGGACGGGAGGGAGGAGGGCTTGCGTGCTGTAGCTGGGCGTGTGGTTCGACACGGGCCTCCGACGGACTCCGGCCCGGCTCACCACGAACGATAAGCGCCCACGGCCAATAGGGACTACGAGTCTTGGGTTTGTTGGCGTTGTTCGGCTAGGCGTTCGTTTTGGAGCATGCGGGGGTCTTTTTTCTTGAAGAGGCGGGAGGTGGGGCTGAGGGTGCGACGGCGGTAGCTCTCGGTGGGGTGGCGGAGGTCGGGGTCGCGGAAGGCGCCGAACGGGGACAGGGGCTGGCGGAGGAAGATGTTGACGGGGTCGCCGAGTTCGTCGTCGATGATTTCGGTGAGCAGGCGCTCGGTGAGTTGGGCCCTGATGTGGGCGTGGGCGGGGTCGTCCCAGAGGTTGGTGAATTCTTCGGGGTCGGTTTCCAAGTCGTAAAGCTCGCCGGGCCAGGCGGAGCCGTAATGGGCGAGTTTGTAGCGCGGGGTGACGAGGATTTTCTGGCGGACGATGGGTTCGCTGGTGTGGCGTTCGATGCCGATGCGTTCGACGATGACGGCGTCGCGGTGGGTGTCGGTCTGGCCATGCAGCAGGGGGGCGAAGGAGCGGCCTTCCATGCCGGGGAGGGGAGGGGCGTTGGCGAGGTCGATGACGGTGGGGACGAGGTCGAGGTGGGTGGTGGGGCCGTGGTGGACGCGGTTGTCGGGGACATCGGGTCCGGCCCAGAGGAATGGGACGCGGATGACGGATTCGTAGGTCATGGGGGGCTTCCCGCCCTGTCCGTGGTCGTCGATCATCTCGCCGTGATCGGAGGTGAAGATGACGTGGGTGTTGTCGGCGAGGCCGTGGCGTTGGAGGGCCTGGAGGACGCGGCCGATCATGTCGTCGATGAAGGTGATCATGCCGTAGTAGAGGGCGCGGACCTGGCGGCGGTTGTCGTCGGACTGTTTACCGGAGATGCCGCCGCCGTACCAGGAGTGTTTGCCGTCCACGGACCAGCGGTAATGGGGCGGTTTGAGGTCGAAGTCGTCGTCGGCAGGGACGGGCAGCGGCATGTCGGCGGGGTCGTACATGTCGCTGTAGGGGGCGGGCGGGCAGAAGGGGCCGTGGGGGTCGGGGAAGGAGAGCCAAGAGAAGAAGGGATCGGGTGCATCGGATTGAGCGCGTGAGTCGAGCCAGTCGATGAGTTGGTCGGCGAGGTAGTGGGTGTGGTGGTGTTCCTTAGGAATGGCGTTGTGCCAGGCGCCGGGGCGGAGCGGGGGTTTGGGTGAGGCTTCGGGTTCCCAGACGCGGATGCTTTCGGGGTGTTCGCGTTCGAGCCAGACGCGCCAGTGGCCGCCAGGTTTGCGGTGGCCGGTGTAGTGGACGACGTGGTCGAAGCCGTAGTAGGGGCCGTGCCAGAGGCCGTCTTGTGGGTCGACGGTGGCGCCTTCCGGGGGATGTTCGGGGAGGGCGTCTTCGATTTCCCAGACTTTGAAGTGGGGTTTGCCGAAGAGGGCAGTGGTGTAGCCGGCTTCGTGGAGGGCGTCGCCGAGGACGGGAATGTTCTCGCTGAGGTTGATTTCGTGTTCGAAGACCTGGTGCCCGCGCTGGCTGCGGCCGGTGATCATGCTGGCTCGGGCGGGCATGCAGATGGGGGTGGTGGGGTAGGCGCGGGTGAAGCGGACGCCGCGGGCGGCGAGGGCGTCGAGATTGGGGGTGCGGATGGCAGGGTTGCCGGCGCAGCGGAGGGTGTCCCAGCGTTGCTGGTCGGTGGTGATGAAGAGGAAGTTGGGGGGCACGGGGTAGGTTGGGATGGGTGGAGGAGGAGGCTGGCGTTAGCGAGGGGTGGTTGCGGCTGAGTGTCTAGCACATTTGCCCGGGTCTTGCCTCGCTCAACTGTCGAGAATCGGGCTGCGGGGCGTCACGGGCCTCGAATTCGGGCAATCAATTTCCTCACGGCAATGCCTCGCCATGCCGTGACTGCTTGTTTCGGTGGGCGTGGAGCCGCAGGTCGTGCGCCATTGAAGTTGAACGCGGTACCGGTTTTTCGACTATTGAGCCGCGGCTCACTTGCGGCCGCCGGCGCGATGCTGCTGCTGACGCTGACGACGGCGTGCGGTTCCGAGTTTTCGCCGGAAACGGACCGGTCGGCGCTGGTTGCGCTCTACCAGGCCACGGACGGACCGAACTGGATACGCAGTGAGAATTGGCTGTCGGATGCGCCGTTGGGCCAGTGGGCGGGCGTGACTACAAACGAAGACGGGCGCGTCATCGAATTGGACTTGATCGCAAACAATCTGTCCGGCGTCGTTCCGACGGAGGTGGGAAACCTCGACAAGCTGGAAGTGCTTGGAGTGGGGAACAGCCGTGTCGGGAGAGATGAAGTCGGGGAGTTTTTTACGGGACTAGGCGAGTTCTTGGTGTTCATTTTTAGCGGCGATCTAGATGAATCGGACCGGCCGCCCGAATACAACAATCTGGCTGGATGCCTTCCGAGCCACCTGGAGGGCCAGCTGGACATGGAGCGGTCGATTCTCGGGTTGGGGTTCTGTGAGGGGACGGACGAAGATGCCCAGGCGAACGCGCTCGTCCTCGAGTACTCCCTTTACAACGCCATCAACAGGGGAGACATAGGGGAAGTTCGACGTCTCGTTGGCGAAGGGGCAGTGGATACGGAATCGGTCGCTGGGGGCGATCAGGCTGTCGAACTAGCCATGCGGCGCGGGACGCCTGAGATTCTCGAAGTGGTGTTGGAGGCCGGCGGCGATCCCAACGCGACGACTTCGGATGGCTCGTCGGTTGTTTTGGTGGCGATCCACCAGGGCAAACCAAAGCTGGTGCGTGCGTTGCTCGACGCCGGTGCCGATCCCAACGCGACGACCCAGCGTGGAACCCCAGCTGTCGTGAAGGCAGTCTCCGACGACGAACCGGAACTGGTGCGGTTGCTGCTTGAGGCGGGGGCGGATCCCAACGCGACGACCCCGGATGGAACCCCAGCTGTCGTGAAGGCAGTCTCCGACGACGAACCGGAACTGGTGCGGTTGCTGCTTGAGGCGGGGGCGGATCCCAACAGGAAGACTTCGGACGGCTGGTCAGCGGCCCTGGTGGCCATTGACACGGGCTCGCCAGAGCTGGTGCGTGCGTTGCTCGACGCCGGTGCCGATCCCAACGCGACGGACTCGCGTGGCACGCCAGCCGTAGTGAGGGCAGCAGTCAGTGACGAGCCGGAGCTGGTGCATTTGTTGGTCGACGCCGGCGCCGATCCCGATGCGCAGGATTCTAGTGGATGGCCGTGGGTCTTTTTGCTGATTGCCTGGGACGAGCCTGAAGCGCTCCGTGCGTTGCTTGAGGCTGGCGCCGATCCCAACGCGACGAGGCGTGGAACCCCAGCTGTCGTGTGGGCGATCGAGGAGGGTAAACCGGAGATGGTGCATTTGTTGCTCGACGCCGGTGCCGATCCCGATGCGCAGGATTCTCGTGGATGGCCGTATGTCTTTGAGCTGATTGCCTCGGACGAGCCTGAAGCGCTCCGTGCGTTGCTTGAGGCTGGCGCCGATCCCAACGCGACGACCCCGGATGGAACCCCAGCTGTCGTGTGGGCGATCACGAGGGGTGAACCGGAACTGGTGCGGTTGCTGCTTGAGGGGGGCGCCGATCCCAACGCGACGACCCCGGATGGAATCCCAGCTGTCGTGCGGGCGATCAGGAGGGGTATACCGGAAATGTTGCGTGCGTTGCTCGAGGCCGGCGCCGATCCTAATGCGACGAATTCAGTTGGCACGCCAGCTATCAAGCTGGCGATGGTGGCTGAGCAGCCGGAAATGGTGCGTGCGTTGCTCGAAGTGGGCGCCGAACAGCCTTAGCACGCTGCCGTCGGCTGGCTGATCAGTCGGTTTGGCGGGGATCGGCCGAAGTGCCAGCCCGAAGGCCGTCAAGTCGTAGAGATGCAATCGGACCCAGGAACCGATCTGATCGCGGTGGCTGCGGCTGGTGATGAGGCTGGCGCGGGCGTGCATGCAGATGAGGCGGCTGGAGTAGGCGAGGGTGAATCGGACAGCGCGGGCGGCGACGGGACTACCGGAGTGCTTGGTTGCTGAAGCGTGTGGTTCGACACGGCCCTCCGAAGACTTCGGGCCGGCTCACCACGAACGGGGGGCGAGCGGGCGGAGGTGTGGTTCGACACGGCCCGCCGAAGACGGCGGACCGGCTCACCACGAGCGGAATGGACGATCGCGGCGAGTCAGGCGGCGAAGCGGTAGGCGTAGAGGGTGGCGTAGGTGAGTTTGAGGTGGAGGCGGACGCGTTGGCCGACGAGGGGTTGGAGGTCCTGGCCGTTCCAGGTGACGGGGACGTCGACGCCATTGGAGATTTGGGCGTCGCAGTCGGCGTGGGCGTAGCCGGGGATGGGGTTGGCGTCGTCGCCGGTGACGGCCACGGAGACGGGGCCGTTGGCGGCGCCGATGTTGAGGCGGAGGCTGGGGCCGCCGACCTGGATCCACTCGGTGGTGAGTTCGCCGCCGTCGGGGCCGGCGCGGAGGCCGGCGAAGCGGTCGCGGGGGGCGCGGGCAATTCCGATGGCCCCGATATTGAGGCGTTCGTGACGGTGGGCCATGGGGCGGCCGCTGTACCAGAGGAGCATTTCGTCGTCGCGGACCTGGGGCGGGGACATGCCGAAGGCGACCCAGGTGCTGTCCCAGGCGTCCGAGGGGCCCACATCGAAGTAGGTCTGGCGGGAGACGGCGCGTTCCCAGCGGATGCCGTCGCGGCTGGTGCTGAGCTGGACGTTGAGGATTTCGTTGATTGGGTCGTAGTACTCAAGCAGACCGATGTACTGGTTGCCCCAGTTGAAAAAGGGCATGCCGTAGAACTCGGTGGCAGGCGGGTCGTCGTCGTCGGCATCGACGATGACGGTAGCGGGCGTCCAGTCCAGGAGGTCGTCGGAGCGCGAGAGGGCGATGTCGCGGCGGCGCGCGTGGCCGGCGGTACCGTCGCGGGCGGCGTGGTCGCGCCGACTGGTCATGGCAAAGCCGCCGCGCTGGAAGTCCTGCATGACGCAGGTGCGATCGCCGCGGGGCAGGTGGACGCGGTTCGGGGCCGGGTCCCAATGAATGCCGTCGCCGCTGAAGGCGACGATGAAGCCGCGGTCTTCCGCTTGGTCCGTGAAGAAGGCGACAAGTTTGTAGCGGCGGTTGGGGTCGGGTTCGAGGGGGTCGATGAGAACCGTGGGCGGGCCGAGGCGGCGGACTTCCGGCTGCTGCCGGTCACCATAGACGATGCTGGTGGCGTCGCCGGCGGGATGGTCGACGTGGGTGTAGACGCCGCGGGTCCAGGTGATGCCGTCGGGTGAGGTGGCGTGGCAGAGGGAGTTTTGAAAGCGGTCGCGACGGGACTTGTCGTCGGCGAGATACCACATGCGGTAACAGTCTTCGCGGTCGTCCCAGTAGACGGAGCCCCAGAGGTTGACGCGGGATTGTTCCCAGGGGTGGTCGGCGGTGAGGACGGGACCGGGCTGGATGCGGTGGGGGCGCTCGATGAAGCGGGTGAGGCCACGGCGATAAGAGATTTCGTGGTCGTCAATGAGGAGGTGGAGGTGGGGATTGTGCATGGGGGTGGCTCTGGGGATTGCGGCGGGTTTGCCTGTCTTAGTGGCTTACAGAGTACGCGCACTGCAGACGGGATTCTGAGGGGCAACGTGCGGGCCCGGGACGGGAGGAAGGACACACCACGCCGCTACGCTAGGCTAATCGAGGGTCGGACAGGCGGGTGCGGTGGCAGAACTGCGCTGAACCGGGAGTGCCGGCCCCAAAAGGCCGTGGCTACCCGGAGATCATGCAGCGATGACGCGAGCCGAGGTTTTGGAGAAACTGCGAGCGCACCGGCCGACGCTGGTTGAGCGATTTGGGGTGGTTGAGCTGGCTGTGTTTGGGTCGTTTGCGCGCGATGAGGCTACGGACGAGAGCGACCTTGACATCCTGGTCCGTTTTGACGGGCCGGCGACGTGGCGGACGTATTTCGGGGTGCAATTCTATATCGAAGACCTGCTCGGTCTCAGGGTGGACCTAGTGACCGATAAGGCGCTGCGTTCCGAGTTTCGTCCCTACGTGGAGCGGGAGGCGGTAGGTGTCTGACTACCGGCGTGTCAAGCGACCCGGGCGTCGCGTGACACCTGGTAGAGGCTTTAGGCGGTCTCACGCCGCATAGAGCGAGGTTCGAGTCTCTTCGACGGCCTGGCGGAAGTAGGGGTTCCTAATGGCGGACTCGACGACGAGATCGACGGGGCGGCCGAAGAGCTGCTGAAGGGATTCAAGTAGGCCGAAGTAGGCGTCGGCGTAGTCGGCAATGGGCATTGCCTGGAACTCGACGATGAAGTCGAGGTCGCTCGTGTTGGCAAAGTCGGTGGAAGTTGCTGCCGAGCCGAAGAGGCCGAGGCGGAGGACGTGGTAGCGGACGCAGAGGCGCTGGAGATCTTCGGCGTGCTTTGCCACGGCGGGGATCACGTTGGGCTCCAGACCGGAGTCGTGTTGCTCAGGACATCGTGCCACGCGTGTAGGGAGGGTTCGACGGGATCTCCTTCGACAGGCTCAGGGCTGCCTCGGGACGAATCGAGGCACAATCTGGAAAGGCTTGGTTGCTGAAACGTGTGGTTCGACACGGTCCTCCGCAGACTCCGGACCGGCTCACCACGAACGGGCAAGGAGACTTAGGGATGGCGTACGGGAACTGCATGGGCGCTTGGGTGGTGACTCTGGAGGGTGGTTCGACACGCGCCGCCGAGGACGGCGGCCCGGCTCACCACGAACGGGGCGGACGCGTCTGAGCCTGGCGTTTGCGAGAGAGCGCTGTGGTTGGTTTCGGGGTGGGGGTGAAATGGCCTAGGCTGCGGGGTGCGGCCGGGGCTATTCAAGGGAGTCAGGGTCCATGTTGAACGTTGGAATTATTGGGCTGGGCGGGATTGCCCGCTCGCATTGCGACGCCATCAAGTCGCTGGACAACGTGCAAGTCACGGCGGTCGCCGATCTCTTCGAGGAGCCGCGACAACGGTACATGGAGGCCTATGACATCCCGAAGGGCTACACCTCGCACACGGAATTGCTGAAGGACGACGAGATTGACGCGGTGGCGGTGGTGCTGGGGCACCAGCTGCATCACCGGCTGACAGTCGATTCGCTGAACGCGGGGAAGCACGTGCTGGTTGAGAAGCCGATGGCGATCAACCTGGAGCAGTGCGACGAGATGATCGAGGCGGCGGACGCGAACGACCGCAAGCTGATGGTGGGGCTGAGTCAGCACTTCTACGGGACGAGCCTGGCGGCGAAGGCAATTCTGGACTCGGGCGAGCTGGGACCGTTGATCACAGCGGTTTGCTACATGTCGAAGAACTGGGGGCACGGGAGTCGGCGTCCGCAGTACCGCAGCCGCTTTCACGGCGGGGGTATGTGGCTCTCCAACGGCGTGCACGTGGTGGACCGCCTCATGTGGGTGATGGGCTCGCAGGCGATGTCGGTGTCGGCGGCTATCGGGACGCGCGCGCATTACCAGGCGAGCGACGACTCGGCGACGGCTTTCATCCGTTACAAGAACGGGCTGGCGGGGGTGGCGGTCTCCGTGGGCTTTGCGGACGGGGCGCCGGATTACTCATGCCAGGTGATTTGCGCGAACGGCACGCTGCGGTTCAGCCAGCACGGCACCCGCTATGTGCGCGTGGGCAAGGGCGACGTGTGGGAAGACCGCCCCTTTGACGACCCGCCGGCGGAGATGAAGTACGAGTGGAAGGGGTTCGTGGACAGTATCGAGCAGAACATCGAGCCTCCGACGCATGGTCCGTACGGTCGGCACATCATGGAGATCCTGTTCGCGGCCGAGCAGTCGGCGATCACCAATGAAGAGGTGGTGCTGGATTCCGCGTACGACTGGACGACGCAGACGACGGGGTCGCCGGTGAATATCGAGCACGGGTGGATTTGATACCTACAGGTCTTTGAGGTGTATTCGGGAAGGAGGGGTGCTCGGGTCTGGGCTTCGTTGCTTGACCGCGAGACTCAACCCTCACCCCAGCCCTCTCCCTGCCAGGGAGAGGGAGGAAGAGTCGTTCCGTGGCGTCCTTGCCTACCCGGCGTGGTCGCTCTTCTGAGAGGCGAGGGCGTAGGGCGTGATCGTCGTTCCAGATGGCGTGGTGAGCCTCGCCGGTGCGGGCGTGGCTAAGGGAGGGTGTTGTGGGTGGGTTGCCTAGGGATGACGGGTATCAGGAGGACTTGACGGTTGCGTTTGGTGGGGCGGCGGGGCATGCGATTGAGGTTGAGGCGGGGAGTTTAGGGACGTGGACGTTTAGATACCGGTGCGGGGATCAGCAGGTGCGGGACGGCGGGGCGATCAGTTTCTGGAATGATCAGACGAATGTGCCCTGTGCGTATCTGCCGCAGACGGAGGATCCGAGCGGTTGGGATTACGTAACGGTCGAAACGGACGGGGACGCCGAGCTGGAGCTGGTTCACCTGGCGCAGACGTACAAGGACAACCGGTTCTGCGAGGTGCGGGTGGTTCGGGGTGAACTGCGGCACGGGGATTCGGTGGTGTTGCGGGTTGGGGCCGGCCAGCCGACGGCGGCGCCCCCGTACAACATCGAACGAATCAATTACTACGTGGCGGTGGACCACGCGGGGGACGGGACCTGGATTTACCTGCCGTATTGCGTGACAGCGTCGATCGTGCCAGGTCCGGCGGCGAAGCTGGGGGTTACGGCGCCCTCGGTGGTGGGGGTGGACGAGGCGTTTGCGCTGCACGTGCGGGCGGAGGACGTGAATTCGAATCCGGGCGCGGCGTACGTGGGCGAATTGCTGGTGAGCCTGGACGGGGTTGAGCTGGCTTGCGCCTCGGTGGCAGCGGACGACGGGGGAATCGTCGAAGTCGAAGGGCTGCGGTTCGACCGGCTGGGTGTGCACCGGCTGTCAGTCACGAGTGGGGACGGGTCGTTGTCAGGGACGTCGAACCCGACTCGCTGCTGGGTCGATCCCGGCGAGCGGGTCTACTGGGGCGACATGCACTGTCACGCCGACTACGCCGACGGGACGGGCACGGCGGAGTGGAATCACGATTACGCGCGGAACAAGGCGCGGCTGGATTTTTACAGCCTGACGGACCACATCTACAGCACGCCGGGGCGGGCGACGGGGGCGTTTAACCGTCCGCCGGTGCTTGACGTTCGGAAGATGTGGGGCGAGGTGCAGCGGACGGCGCGGGACTGGCACGAGCCGGGGCGGTTCGTGACGTTCCTGGGCTACGAGCGCACGCCGTGGGAGCGGCGGCGGGCGGCCGGGGACCTGACGGTGTGGTTCATGGAGGACGACGCCGACCTGGTGATCGAGGACACGATTGCCGGGACGATCGATGCAGTGCGAGCGACTAACGGGAAGGTGTTTATCGGATCGCACGCGGCGCAGCGATCGGACTGGGAGCGGTATGGGAACGGCGTTGAGGACGTGATGCCGACGATCGAGATTTCGGCGATGCATCAGCACGCGGAGTGGTACGTGTTCGAGGGCTTGCAGCGGGGGTACAAGTTCGCGAGCGTGGGCATGGCGGACGAGCACACGGGACACCCCGGCTATGACGTGTGGCCGCGATTCGGTCAGGGGCGTACGCCGCGGCGTCCGTTTGCGGTGCGGAGCGCACTGACGGCGGTGTTCGCGCCGGAGTTGACGCGGGAGGGCGTGCGGGATGCGTTCTTTGGGCGACGGACCTACGCCACGACCGGTGACCGGATCTTGCTGGACGTGCACGTGAATGGGCATGTGGCGGGGTCGGAGGTTGCGAGCGATGGACGGGTGGAGGTTCGGGTTGGGGTGCATGGGACCGCGCCGATTGACCGTGTTGACATAATTCGCGGCGACCGGCTCGTGCACACGGAGATGCCGGACAGCCTGGACGCGAGCGTGGTCTGGACGGATGCGGCGCCGTTGGCCGGGGAGACCTGGTACTACGTGCGGGTGACGCAGTCGAACGGCGGGTTTGCGTGGTCGACGCCGACCTGGGCAACAACGGCTGATGGTGCAGACGACGCCGGCGACCTGCCGCTGTGGTGTGACGTGATCTGGCCGCCGGCGCCAGAGGACCGTGGGCCTGACGCGCGTTCGGCGCTGGACCACGCGGCGCGGGTGTTTGGCGAGGATCCGGCGAGGTTTGCGGAGTGCGTGCAGATCGGGCGGTTCGAGGATTACCGGGGGAGTTACGTGCTGTTCCGGGGTCGCGACGGGCAGGACAGGGCGCCGCTGCACGTGCACTTGTATGACGGGTTTCCGGCGCCGCGGCTGTATGTCTCGCGCGGGTGGGCGGACTTTGGCTGGGGGCCGAATGGGGGGGCGCGGGAAGAGTTGCCTTGGCCGGAGCAGACGGGGGAGTGGGCGTAGGACGGCGGCTCGGTCTATCGAATGCGGTGCCGGCGCTGGTTAAAGAAATCGGAACCTCATCGCGCTATGAAATGGTGGGTTTTGGATCCGCCTCGACAGGAAGAGGGCGCTTCGCGAAGCGCCCCTACGGGATCAGCCCTACGAATTTAGGTCTGTGGCGGAGGCGCGGATTTTTTCGATGGCGGAGGCGATTTGGGTCATGCCGTCGGGGGTGTCGAGGAAGACGTTCTGGCTTAGCCAGAGGGTTTCGCCGGCGCAGAGGCGTTCGGTGACGGGGCAGGGGGCGGACTGGTAGTCGATGTCGGGTTCGCCGCCGTTGCGTGACCAGAAGCGGGCGAGTTCGCCGTTGCGATTCTGAAATAGGGCGGCGCGGTGGAGGGCGCGGCCGTAGCCGGGGGCGAAGGGGATGCCTTCGGCGTTGAGGGCCTTGATGAAGGTTTCGCGGGGGAGGCCATCGAAGGCGTCTGCGTCGTAGCGGCAGATGTAGAGGTGCTGGGAGTTGCGGGTGACCCAGTCGTCCTGGCGGCGGGGCTGGATGCCTTCGAGGTCGTCGAGCAAGCCGTCTAGGTAGGCAGCGTTGGCGGCGCGGAGTTCGGTCTGATCCTCGAGGCGTGCGAGTTGGCGGTGGAGCAGGACGGCCTGGTACGTGGGCATACGGTTGCTGGAGGCGGCGACTGGGTAGTCCCAGGTGGCGCCGGAGCGCATGCTGCCCTGTCCGAGCTGGCCCTCGCGTTCGAGCATGCCGCCGGCCCAGAGGTCGTGGTATTCGATGGCTCGGGTGTAGAACTCAGGGTCGTTGGTGAGGAACATGCCGCCTTCGCCGGCGTTGAGGTTTTTGCTGGCCTGGAAGCTGAAGCAGCCGACGTCGCCGATGGTGCCGAGGCCACGGTTCTTCCAGGTCGCGCCGTGGGCGTGGGCGGAGTCTTCCACCACGCGGAGGTCGTGTTTTTTGGCAACGGTGAGCACGGCATCCATGTCGCAGGCCAGGCCGCCGAAGTGGACGACGAGGATGGCGGCGGTCAGGTCGGTGACGGCGGACTCGAGCCGGGCGGGGTCGATGTTGTAGGTGTCCTCGTGAATGTCGACGAAGACGGGGGTGAGGCCGGCGCGGAGGATGCAGGTGGCGGTGGCCATGTAGGTGTAGGCAGGGACGAGGACTTCGGCGCCGCGGGGCAGATGCAGGCACATGAGGGCGAGTTCGAGGGCGACGCCGCCGCTGTTGACGCTAAGGCCGTAGTCCGCGCCCTGGTAGGCGGCGAAGGCCTTTTCGAACTCGTGGACCTGGTTGGCGCCAAGACGACCCCAGCGGCCGCTGCGAACCACTTCGGCGACGGCCTGGACGTCGGATTCCTCGACGATGGGCCATTCGGGGAAGGGTTCGGAACGGACGGGCTGGCCGCCGAGGAGGGCGAGGTCACTCATTCAGATCACTGCTTTCAGGCGCCGGTGAATCGGTAGGCGTAGAGGGTGGCGTAGGTGATGCGAATGTGAAGTCGAACGCTGCGTCCAACCAGGGTGGCCAGGTTACGGCCGTTCCAGGTGGCTTCGACGTCGACGCCGTTTTCGATGCCCAAATCGCAGTCGGCGTGGTCGAACCCAGGGATGGGTTTTGCGTCGTCGCCGGTGACGGCGACCGTAAGCGGGCCGGCGGCGGCTCCGATGTTGAGCAGCAGGCGCGGGCCGCCGACTTCGACCCAGTCGGTGGTCAGTTCGCCGCCGTCGGGTCCGGCGCGCAGGCCGGCAAAGCGGTCGCGAGGGGCGCGGGCCAGGCCGATGGCGGCATCGAACGACAGCTCTTCAGGGCGTCGGTGCGCCAGTGCACGGCCCGTGTACCAGAGCAACATCTCGTCGCCCACGACGATCGGCGGCGACGGCGGGAAGGCGACCCAGGTGCTGTCCCAGGCATCCGACGAGCCGACGTCGAAATACGTGCGCCGCGAGCAGGCCCGTTCCCAATGGTCGCCGTCGCGGCTGGTGGCGAGTTGCAGGTTGAGGATTTCGTTGAGCGGGTCGTAGTACTCCAGAAACCCCATCCACTGGTTGCCCCACATGAAGAGGGGCATGCCGTAGAACTGGGTGGCGGGCGGATCGTCGTCGTCACCTTCGAACACGCGCACACCCGGGGTCCATTCCAGGAGGTCCGGGGAACGCGAGATGGCGATGTCCCGCCGAGTCTTGTGGCCTGCCTCACGGTCACGGCCCCGATGGTCGCCGCGCGACGTCATGATGAAGCCGCCGTTGACGAAGTCCTGGCCGACAGCCGTGCGGTCGCCGCGCGGCAGGTGCACGCGGGGGGCGTACGTCCAGTCGATCCCGTCAGGGCTGAAGCCCACCGAGTAGCCGCGGTTGGACTGGGCGTCGTTCATGTAGGCGATGAATTTGTACAGGCGCCGTGGGTCAGGCTCTCGAACGTCCCGGATCACGGTGAATGGATAGGAGCGCCGGATGGCGGGCTTGAGGTCATCCACGTACACGAGGTTGTTACGCGGGGCTTCGGGCAACGGATAGCGGTCAAAGTCGCCGCGCGTCCAGTTGACCCCGTCCGGCGAGGTGGCGTAGCAGATGCGGCTGTGCCGGGGGACGCGCGCCTCGAACCCGCTCAGGTACCACATCTGGAACTGGGAGCCGTTGTGCAAGACGGAGCCCCAGAGGGAGACGTGCCCGTGCTCCCAGGGCATCTCAGCCTTGAGGACGGGATCGAGGGAGACACGCTGGGGCTGTTCGACGAAGCGGGTGAGGCCGGCGCGGTAGAGGACCTCGTGGTCGTCGATCAGGAGATGCAGGTGCGGGTCGTACATGGCGCGTCCTGCGTGGGGACCGGGACCCGCATCATACGCGGGCGGTCTAGCCGGATCCGCGCAGGATGCCAGCAGCGCCGCGCCGGGCCAGGATGAGGGCCAGGGGGAGCGACGCGGCCACAATGAGCAGGAGGGCCGAAGCGGCCGCCTGGGCAAAGTAGGCTTCGTGGGCGGCGGACCAGGTGACCGTGGCGAGAGTTCGAAAGCCGACCGGGCCCAATAGCAGGGCGGCCGGTAGTTCTTTCATGACGAGCAGGAAGGCCATGGCCGCGCCGGCCGCCATGCTGCCCCGGACGGCCGGAATGGTGACACGCCATAGGACCTGACGGGTGTTCTTTCCGAGGGTGCGGGCGGCCTCCTCGGTGCGCGGATCGACCTGCAGCAGCCCAGCACGCGCGGCGCCAAGGGTGGTTGGTAGGAATAGCACGACATAGGCGGCCAGTAGGAGCACGAGCGTCTGGTAGATGGGTCGCGCCACGTTGATGCCGAAGAAGATGAAGGCGATCGCTACGGTCAAACCGGGAAGGGCGAATCCGACGTACGAGCCGCGCTCGACCAAGCGCGCCATTGGACTTGGATAACGCACGAGCAGGACTCCCAGCGGTACGGCGACGGCCAGAAGCACTCCGGCGGCCAGTGCGGACACGCCGACCGAGTTAATGAGCGGTTCGACCAGTTCGAGGAGCTCTTCACCAGCGGCAACGCCGCGAACCAGCCAGTAAAGCAGCACCGCGGCCGGACCGACGGTGGTGGCGAATGTGACGGCGCCTAGTCCAGCAACGGCGGGCCAGTGCCAGCGACGTAGAGGGATCGGTCGGTACTCCCGATTAGTGCCCGGACCGAGCGAGTGGTAGCGGGAGCGACCTCGGCTGCGGGCTTCAAGTGTGACGATGGCGATGGCGGCGGCCACCAAAACGAGGGAGAGGGCAGCCGCGCCCGCCCGACTGAAGGCGGACTCGTACTGGACGAAGATTGCGGCGGTGAAGGTTTCGTAGCGCAGGAGGGAGACGGCTCCGAAATCCGAGAGGGTGTAGAGCGCGGAGAGGAGCGCTCCGGCGGCGATGGCTGGGCGGAGGGCCGGAAGGGTGACGGTGACGAATGTGCGCAGGGCACCGCGGCCTAGACAGCGGCTGACCTCTTCGAGCGCGGGGTCGAGGCGTCGGAAAGCGGCCGTTGTTGGCAATAGGACGTAGGGATAGGTGAGAAGCGCGAGTGCCAGCAGGGCTCCTGGGAAGCCGTAGATGGAGGGCAATTCGGGAACTCCGAAAAGCGCTTCCAAGCCCTGCTGCACAAGGCCACGAGGTCCGAGGGCGGTGCCGGCCACGAGGGCGTAGACGAAGCTGGGAACGACGAGCGGCAACGCCATGACGACCGTCCACCAGCGGCGGCCGGGGAGGTCGGTGCGGGTGAGAAGCCAGGCTATGGGTACGGCCAGCGCGGTGGCGACGACCGTGACCGAGACGACCAGTAGAAGGCTACGGCCAATGACGGCAGCAATGCGCGGCCGCGCAAGGAGCTGCCAAGCCTCGGTCCCCGCGTCGAAGGAGCGGATCCCCAGGTAGATCACCGGCAACACGAGGAGCGCGGTGACCGCCACGGCCAGGAGCGTCAGCCCAACCGGCGGAGACCGGTGGGCAGTAAACGACCCGTGGAAGCGCTCGACTGCGGGAACCGAGGCCATGAGGCACTGAGTTAGGGAAGGATGTCGAGCCGCCGCAAGAGTTCCTGCGTTCCCTGCAGGTCGGTCAGCTCCACCGGCGCGATGTCAGGCCGCTTGATGGTGTCCATTGGCGTGACGCCCGGGTGCGCCTTGATGGTGGGGGCCATGGGGTACTCGAAGGTCCTGGAGACGAAGTAGCTCTGTCCCACGTCAGAGAGCAGGAAGCGGATGAGCGCCTGCGCCGGTTCGGGGTTGGCGGCCGATGCCAGAACGCCGGCGCCGGAGACCATGATAAGGGCTCCCGGCCCGCCGCCGCGCACGTGGTAGTTGCGGGCCTTGAAGGACTCGCCGTGCTCGGAGAGAAAACGGTGCAGGTAGTAGTGGTTGACGAAGCCGACGTCGATCTCACCGGCGGCGGCCGCCGCAACCTGCGGGGTGTTCTTGGGGAACTCGATGGGCTCGTTGGCCTTGATGCCCTGGAGCCATTCCGCGGTTCGGTCTTCGCCCCAGGCGGTGCGCATGCCGGTGACCATGGCCTGGAACGATCCGTTGGTGGGCGCCCAGCCGATGCGGCCCTTCCAGGCCGGGTCATGGAATCCAAACATGTCATCCGGGAGATCGGCTTCGGTGAACTTCTCGTTGTTGTAGACGACCGTGCGGGCGCGACCGGTGACGCCTACCCAGAGGCCGTCGGCGTGCCGGCCCCACTCGGGGGCGCGGTCGAGGATGTCCTGGGGCAGAGGCGCCAGGAGCGGTTCGACCGCTCCCAAGCCGCCGGGATCCTGGGCGTAGAACAGGTCGGCGGGGGAGTTGGCGCCTTCTTCCAGGAGCGTGGCAGCCAGGGCCGGGGTTCCGGCGTACTTGATCTGGACGTCGACACCTGAGATCTCTCCAAACTGGTCGAGCACGGGAGCGACGAGCGACTCGCTGCGGCCGGAGTAGACGGTGACGGTCTGCTGCTTAGGGGCCATCATCTTTTCTACCGTGACGATCTTCTCGACCGTGACGACCTGGGATTCGCCGCAGGCGGCGAGCGCGGCGACGGCGGCGGTGCCGACAGCGCCGACAGCGCCGATTCGCAAGAGGCGGCGTCGGCTGAGACGCCCGGTGGACTTAGTGTCGATCTGCGGGCTGGACCCTTCTGGAAGCATTGACTAACACTCTGTCTTAGTAGTGGCTAATATTAGGCACTACGAAGGCTAGGTGTAAGCATCTGCTAAGTCAAGGGAATTTTGGGGGGAGTGCACGGGTCGTGAGGGCGGATGGTCCGCCGCCGGCGGAGTAGAAGCGAGGCGGCGCGGTCCGAGGCCGGCAAATGGCGGAGAGGGTGGGATTCGAACCCACGTGGGGTTGCCCCCTACACGCTTTCCAGGCGTGCGCCCTAAGCCTCTAGGCGACCTCTCCGGTGGGCCGATGCTAGCAACCGCGGCGGGCGGGCGGGCCAACTGGCGGCTGGTGGGCGAACCGCAGGTTGTTGCCAGCGGCCGAAACGGTGGGGCGGAGAGGGTGGGATTCGAACCCACGTGGCGCTCATCACGCCTACTCGTTTTCGAGACGAGCCCCTTAAACCGCTCGGGCACCCCTCCACGGCGAGTCTACCGCCGCGCGGGAACCCAGAAGGCCCGTGCGGCGCGTACCATAGCGTCGGGCGCATGAACCGCCGCCTGTCAGGAGCCAGCATGGAGTCACAGCGGATCGTAAGTGGCATTCGGGTCGAGCAATTCATCCATACGGACCCGGACGTGGCGTGGCGGGCCTGGACCGACGGCTCGGAGCTGGTCCGCTGGTTTCCAGGTGTGACCGAGGTTCGCAAGGTCGGGGACGGACCCCTTGGGTTAGGGACGCGCGTGGCCGTAGTCGGCGCGGCGCAAGCCGAAGTCGAGATCGTGGAGTTCGATGCCGAGCACCGTGTGTTCACGTACCGACTAGCGACGCGCTACGCGGAATTCCGCCCGCACAGGGCCAGCGTGCAGATCAAGCACTCGCTGACCGGCGCCGAGGTGGACTGGGCGCTAAAGCTGGACAACCCGGGTCGCAGCTTCCTGGGGATTGGCGGCAAGGCGTCGCGGGACGCCCAGCTGGTGATGACGATAGCGCTGGACAAGCTCAAGGAAATACTGGAAGCCGAGGCATACAGCACGCCGGACTTCGAGACGGACGAGCGGTCATCGCGTTGGGACGAGGGCGCTTAGCGCCGCGAGGCAGTTGGGGCTGAGACCGTCGAGTCGGCGCCGTTGGATTCGCCGCTGGGCTCGGGCGGCATCGGTGGCGATTGCGGAGGTTCGGCGTGCTCTCCGTCCCGTGCGACCGGGCGGTCAGGCGCGACGGCCCTGCTGAAGAAGGCAGCGGCGCGGTCGGCGTAGACCTCGGGGTCGACATGGGCCGCGACGACGTGGCCGATGTCAGGCTCGAGCCAGAGCTCTTTGGGCTCGCCGGCGCGCTCGTACATCAGGTGGGCGTCGGCAAGCGCGACCAGCGGGTCTTCGTGGCCGTGGACCAGGCAGACGGCGCGGGGCGCGATGCGTGCGATGGCGTGTTCGACGGAGAAATCTTCGACCCGTTCGCCGGTGATGCGTTCGGCGACCCAAACTACTGCTCGCCTGAAGGGAAGCGCGGGCAGACCGGTGTAGGCGGCGAACCCCTGGTCGATGGCCGACTTGAGCGAAATGGGCGCGGCGTCACTGAAGACGGCTTGGATCTCGGGTCGTTGGGCGGCGGCGGCGAGGGCGACGGTGCCGCCGAGCGAGTCGGCCAAGGTGACGATGGGCGCGGCGCCGAATTCGGGTTGGTGCAGGCAGAGCTCGACCGCCGCCGCGAGGTCTTGGACTTCACGGACGCCGCAGGTGCTGGTGGCGCCTTCGGACTCTCCACAGGCTCGGAAATCGAAGAGCATGACCGAGAAGCGCCGCTTCCAGAGGCGGTAGGCGCGGTTGGCCAACACGGTGTGATTGACGGCGAGACCGTGGACCAGGATGACCGTGGCGATGGGGTTCTCGTGAGGCTTGATCCAGCCGGCGAGGCGTGTGCCGTCGGCTGACTTGAAGTACACGCGCGCCGGATTCAGCGGCAGCGGGTTCCAGTCAGACGGGCGCCATGTTCGATCTGGGTGGACGATGATCCAGGCGGTGCGCAGGACGATCAGGGCATAGGCGGCCGCGGTCAGGCCAAGGGTGAGAAGGACGACGCGGGTCATGCCGCGGCGGCCAGCTTGCGAACATGAGCCGCAGCGGCCTCGACTCCCTGGCCGGCCGGGCTGGCCTGCACGATGTCGATGAGGGCACTGGCGACGATGGCGCCCTCGGCGCGTCCGTGCAGCGCCCGCAGGTGCTCGGGTTTGGAGATGCCGAAGCCGACGACGCGCGGGACGCTGGTTGCCTGACCTACGCGCGCCAGGTAGGCGGGCAGGTTGTCCGCGAGTTGGGCGCGGCTGCCGGTGACGCCGGTCACGCTGACGCAATAGATGAAGCCGCGGGCGCCGTCGCCGATGCTGGCGAGACGTTTGGCGGGGGTGGTGGGGGCGGCGAACCTGATGAGGTGGAGGCCGTGTTCGTCGCCGGCGGACTCGATGTCGGCGGCGTGTTCGGGCAGGACGTCGGGAACGATCAATCCGTCGGCGCCGGCCGCCGCAACCTGGCGGCCCAGGGCCGGGAATCCAAACTGCATGAACGGGTTGGCGTAGCCCATGAGGAGCAAAGGGATCTGGGTGTGGGCGCGCACTCGTTCGATGAATGTGAGGGCGTCCGCGAGGCGCACCCCGCCGCTCAGCGCAATCTGGGACGCAGCTTGAACCGTGGGGCCGTCGGCGATGGGATCGCTGAACGGCATGCCGACTTCGAGCATGTCGGCACCCGCGGCCACATACGCCAGTGCAAGTTCGATGGCAGTTTCACGCGTTGGGTAGCCGACGGTGACGTAGGGGGCCAAGACCAAACGCGACTCGGCAGCGGCCGATTCGAAGGTCGTGTCGATTCGATTCATCCGCGCGTGCCGAGTTCGGCGGCGATGGTCTCCATGTCCTTGTCGCCACGGCCGGAAAGGTTGATCAGGATGGCATCGTCAAGATCAGCTTCGGGCGCCAGCTGGATGGCGTAGGCGAGGGCGTGGGCGCTTTCGAGGGCCGCGATGATCCCCTCGGTGCGCGCCAGGAGGCTGAGGGCGTCGAGAGCTTCGGCATCGGTGACGGAGACGTAGCTCGCCCGGCCGGTTGCCTGTAAGTAGGCGTGTTCCGGTCCCACGCCGGGGTAGTCGAGGCCGGCGGCGATGCTGTGCGTGCCGAGTACCTGGCCGTCGTCGTCCTGAAGCAGGAGGCTGTTGGCGCCGTGCAGGATTCCGGGCGAGCCGTGTTCGAGGGTGGCGGCGTGCTGGCCAGGCACCAAGCTGCGACCGCCGGCTTCGACTCCGATCAATGCCACGTCCGGGTCCTGGATAAAGGCATCGAAGATGCCAATCGCGTTGCTGCCGCCGTTGACGCAGGCGACCACGGTGTTGGGCAAGCCGCCGTATTGCTCCTGAATCTGGGCGCGGGATTCGCGCCCGATCACGCGCTGGAACTCGCGCACGATCTTGGGATAGGGGTGCGGTCCGGTGGCGGAGCCGAAGAGGTAGAACGTGGTTTCCACGTTGGTGACCCAGTCGCGCAGGGCTTCGTTGATTGCGTCCTTGAGCGTGCGGGTGCCGGAGGTCACGGGTATGACTTCGGCGCCCAAGGTGCGCATGCGGGTGACGTTCAACGCCTGGCGGTGGATGTCTTCGTCGCCCATGTAGACGACACAGTCGAGCCCGAGCATGGCGCAGACGGTGGCCGAGGCGACGCCGTGCTGGCCGGCGCCGGTTTCGGCGATCACGCGTTTTTTGCCGCTGACGCGCGCCAGCAGGCCCTGACCCAGGGCGTTATTGATCTTGTGGGCGCCGGTGTGGGCCAGGTCCTCGCGCTTGAGGTATAGCTGGGCACCCCCGAGTTTCTCGCTCAGCCTGGCGGCGTGATAGGTGGGTGTGGGTCGGCCGGCGTAGAAGTGGAGAAGGCCTTCGAGTTCGTCAACGAACGCGGCGTCGCGGTGGTGGCGCTGGAACGAGGCTTCGAGCTCGTCGAGCGCGGCGACCAGGGTTTCGGGCACATATCGACCACCGAAGGGACCGTAGTAGCCGAACTCGTCGGGAAGGGCCGCGGTCTCAAGCGTCATGACGCTGAAGGCTCAGCCAGTTCAGGCGGAATGCGGTTGATCAGCCGCTCGCCCAGAACCGTGACCGACGCCTGATCTTCGGCGCTCAGGTAGACGATCTCAAACAAAGCAGCTACTCGCCCCTGTCGCAGGATCATGAAGAAGATATGCGGATCCCCCGGGCCGAGTTCGCGTTCCGAAGGCTCGACGTTGGGATCGATACGGACCTCGAACAGCTGGTTCTGGTCAGCCAGCGCGAATTGATCCCAACCGCGCGACTCAGGCTCCAGGTCGGGGTAGACGTCGCGAAAGAAATTCAGTGCAGCAATCGCAAACCCTGGCGCCGCGTTATCCACCAGTTCCTGGAACATTATGGAGGCACCTTGCTCGTCGGCGTGGACGAACAGGCGCTGAACGAGTCGAATCGGTCGTCCGACCACGGTGCTGGCCGTGGGCTGGCGGCTGCTGCCGGTGATATAGAAGCTGATCAGGCTTGATTCGGCGATGAGCTGCGGCGAGAGAAAGTCAGTGGGGTCGGCGGTTTCATCGATGACCTCAAGTCCGGGATCGACCTCGGCGGCCGGGATGGCCAGCGACTTCGCTGCGTCGTTGGCGGCGATGGCCGCAACTTCGGCTTCGGTCAGTTCGATCGGTGCTGCGGTGGGCGTCGACTCGCCGGATGCGCCCGTCGCCGTGGGTGAAGGTTCGGAGGCTGCGGTGCTGCGGTCGGGCGACGATTGCGCGGATTCAGTCGGCGCTGAGGTCGTGCTGGACGTTAGCGCAGCCGTTGGCCCGCCTGTCGGCGCACTGGGCGGGACCGATGTCGGTGTGGCGGCAGGGCTTTGTTCGAGCTGCGCGGTGGCCTGGGGCTGATCCAGCAGGATGTCGCTCTGGCCTTCCGTAAACAGGAAGCTGATTCGCGTGACTGGCTGGACAGGGCGCTGGCCGTTTTCAAGTTCGAGCCCGTGCGTGCAGGCCGTCAGGGCGATCAGTCCAAGGCTGAGGGCCGCGAAGCGGAGGCGTTTCATAGGACCGCCGCCGCGTAGGCCTCGCGGGCATTGCGAATGAACTGTTCGATTTTGTCGTGGTCCTTGCGCTGGTTCGTCTCCACGCCGCTGCTGACATCCACGCCGTACGGCCGCGCGGCGGCAATGGCGGCTCCCACATTGGCCGGCGACAGACCGCCGCTCAGAAGCAGGCGGTAGGCGTGTGCGGTGTCACGAGCCGAGGTGTAGTCCCAACTCACTCCGGTGCCGCCGGCGTGCCCTTCGACCACCGCGTCCAGATGGAACAGCGGGACCGAGAAGTTCGGAAACTGGTCAAGGTCGTTGGGTAGGCGCAGGGTCTTGACCGCTCGCGCGCCGAAGGCCTGGCAATAGGCGGGCGTTTCGGCACCGGAAAACTGCACGCGGTCAAGGCGGCAGGCGTCGATGACCTCGCAGACCTCGGCTCGCGGCGCGTCAACGAACACGCCCACACGCTCCACGTGCGGCGGCGCTGCGTCGAAGATGGCCCGAGCCTGGGCCAGGGTTCGGCGGCGGCGAGCGGGAGCGAAAATCACGCTCAGCAGGTCGGCGCCAGCCGCGGCGGCGACGTCGGCGTCCGCCGGTTCCAGGAGGCCGCAGATCTTGACGAGCACAGAACGGCTACTCGCCGGCCTCGACCAACATGCGGAGCTGTTCCAAGGGGTCCTCGGCCTTCATGATTGACTCGCCGACCAGCACGCCGCTGACGCCGGCGGCGGCGAGCCGCTCCACGTCATGGGCGGTATGCACGCCGCTCTCGCTGACGACGGTGATTTCTTCAGGGATCAATTTGCAGAGTTCCTCGGTTACCGCAAGGTCAGTTGTGAACTCACGAAGATTGCGGTTGTTGATGCCGATGATGCGCGCGCCAACGAGAAGGGCTTCGTCGAGCTCATCTTCGGTGTGGACTTCCACCATAGCCTCCATCTGCAAACGATGTACGAGGTCGATCTGCGCCCGGAGGTCCTGGTCGAACGTGAGATCGGTTATGAGGAGGACGGCGTCGGCGCCGGAGGCGGCGGCCTCAAAGATCTGGTAGTCGCTGATAACGAAGTCTTTCTGAAGAACCGGCAGTTTGGTCGCGGCGCGCGCCGACATCAGATCGGCGTGTGTTCCGCCGAAGTATGGTTCGTCGGTGAGCACGGAGATCGCGATAGCGCCACCCGCGGCGTAGCGGGTAGCCCAGGCGGCCGGATCGACGTCTGCCGCAAACACGCCGGCCGAGGGCGAGCGGCGCTTGATCTCGGCCATCACTCCGACGCCTTCCTGGTCCAGCGCGTGCCAGAGCGAGCGTGTGGGCGTGCGCTGGGCGAGTCGCGTCTCCAAGTCGGCGAGTTGAGCGCGTTCCGCACGGGCCGCCACGTCGATGCGCTTTCTGGCGACAATCTCGTCGAGGATCACGCGTTACGCTCCGCCGCTCCTGTTCGAGACCTCCACGAGCCGGTCCAGGCAAGATAGCGCCGTACCGTTGGCGATAGCGTCGGACGCTCGTGCTACACCGTCGCGCCAGTCGTCAGCGATCCCCGCCGCAACGAGAGCACCCGATGCGTTCGCCAGGACGACATCGCGGCGGGGCCCGGTGTGTTCGCCTGCCAGCAGCGCGCGGGTGAGGCTGGCGACGGCGTCGGCATCGTGGGTCTCGAGTTCCGTGGAGTCCACGAGCGGGAGTCCGAAGTCGTCCGGCGTCAGGTCGTATTCGGACACGGCGCCGTCTTTGAGTTCGAGAACGCGGGTTGGGCCGGTGAGCGAGATTTCGTCCACTCCGCTGTGGCCGTGCACGACGAGGGCACGGCCGATGTCGAGAAGGCGAAGGGCTTCGCCGATGGTGGGGACGAGGGTGGGGTCGCCGACGCCCAGGAGGCGCCGTTGGGCCCCGGCGGGGTTGGTGAGCGGACCGAGGATGTTGAAGACCGTGCGAATGCCGATTTCGCGGCGCAGCGGCGCGACGTAGCGCATGGCGGGATGGAAGGCCTGCGCGAACATGAAGGCCACGCGGGCTTCGGCCAGCGCTTGCGCGACGAGGTCGGGGCCGGCCATGAGGTTGACGCCGAGCGCCTCAAGGACATCGCTGCTGCCGACCGGGCGGGTTACGCCTCGGTTGCCATGCTTGGCAACGACGGCCCCGGCGCCGGCGGCAACGATGGCCGCAGCGGTAGAGATTCCAACCCAGCGGGTGCGTCCGCCACCGGTGCCGCAGGTGTCGACCAACGCGGCGCTGTCCACGTCCACGCGGAGCGAGTGGCGGGTCATGCTGGCGGCGAAGCCGGCGATCTCGGCCGCGGTCTCGCCCTTGAAGCGGAGGGCCGTGACGAGCGCGCCGAACTGGGCGGGGGTCATCTCGTCTTCGAGAATGGCGTCCATCAAGGCCGTGGCGGTAGCGCTGTCGAGATCGTCTCCGTCGACGACGGATCGAATGGCTTCAGTGATCATGCGGCCACCGGTACTTTGGCCAGCATGAGGAAGTTGCGCAGTAGCGCAGGACCAGCGGCCGTCAAGATCGATTCCGGATGGAACTGCACGCCGTAGATGGGGTGCGTACGATGCTGCAATCCCATGATAAGCGCGTCCGGGCTTTCCGCCGTAACTTCCAGTTCATTCGGCAGGCTGTCACGCGCCACGATCAGTGAGTGGTAGCGGGTCGCCTCGAACGGATTGGGCAGATCGGCGAAGAGGCGGCGCCCGTCGTGGGAGATGGGCGAGGTCTTGCCGTGCATCAAGACGGGGGCGCGAACGACCTGCCCGCCAAAGGCAGCGCCGATGGACTGGTGGCCGAGGCAGACGCCTAGTGTTGGGACGGTTGGGCCCAGGCTACGGATGAGGTCAACGGAGATTCCGGCCTCGTGGGGCGTGCAGGGGCCGGGCGAGATGACGATGGCATCCGGCGACATGTCGTCTACCTCTTCGACGGTGACCGCGTCGTTTCGGTAGACCGTGACGTCCGGCTGCAGAACCTGCAGGTACTGGACCAGGTTGTAGGTGAACGAGTCGTAGTTATCCAACACGAGCAGCACGAGCCGCCTCCTCCGCGAGTTCGATGGCCTGCAATACGGCGCGAGCCTTGTTGACGCATTCCTGATACTCGGTTGCGGGTACCGAATCCGCCACGATCCCGGCACCTGCCTGGACGTGCGCGCGCCCGTTGTGGGCGAGTAGCGTGCGGATGGTGATGGCGGTGTCGAGATCACCGGAGTGGCTGATGTAGCCGACCGCGCCGCCGTAGGGACCGCGACGAAGGCCCTCCAATTCGGCGATGATTTCCATGGCGCGGATTTTCGGTGCACCGGTCAGCGTTCCGGCCGGAAAGCAGGCGCGCAGCGCATCCACACCCCGGTAGCGCGGATCGAGTTCTCCGCTCACGTCGCTGACGATGTGGATGACGTGGGAAAACCGCTCGACGATCATCAGGTCGTCGACGTTGACTGTGCCCGGTCTGGCGACGCGACCAATGTCGTTGCGGCCCAAGTCCACGAGCATGACGTGCTCGGCACACTCCTTAGGGTCAGCCAAGAGTTCACGTTCGAGCTCCGCTTCCTCCCGCGGCGTGGACCCACGGGGCCGGGTACCCGCGATGGGGCGAGTGCGGGCGCGTCCATTCACTGCTTGTAAGAGCATCTCGGGCGACGCGCCGGCCAACTGCAGGTCGCCACAGTCGACGTAGAACATGTAGGGCGACGGGTTCACGCGCCGCAGGTGCCGGTATACCTGGAAGGCATCGACGCTGAGCGGGCGGCTGAAGCGGACGGACGGCACGACCTGAATGATGTCGCCGGCGGCGATGTACTCCTTAGCCCGTCGAACGCAGTCCTCGTATTCGGCTTGCCTCATGCTCTGGGTGAGGTCAACGCCGTTTGGTTCGGGGGCCGGCGGGGACGCGGGTGGCGGGCGGCGCAGTTGCTGGGCCAGTCGTTCGAGGCGCGCGTCGGCGGCAGCCAGCGACTCGGCGGCGTCGCCCCCGGGGTGAGCCAGCGTGACAAGGCGGAGGACCTGCGTGACGTGGTCGAACACGACAAGGTCATCGCAGTACATGAAGACGGCGTCAGGCACGCCCAGCGTGTCCCGCTCGGGCACTGGCAGGCGCTCGAAGTTGGCTGCGACGTCATAGCTCAGGTATCCGACCGCGCCGCCCTGGAACGGAGGCAAGTCAGGGTGGCTGGCGACCGGAAACGGATGTTGCAGGCCGCGGATGTACTCCAGCGGGTCGTCGTAGGTTTCGGTCGTCGGTTTGCGATCAGTTAGGGCTGTGGTGGCCTGGCCGTCGCGCAGACGAGCCACGGCGCGAGGGGCGCCGCCGACGAATGAGTAGCGGCCGACGGCTTCGCCGCGTTCCACGCTTTCCAGGAGGAACGAGGGGCCGTCGCCCCGCAGTTTGAAGTAGGCGGCTACCGGCGTATCGAGGTCGGCGGGGATGTCCCGATACACGGGGACGCCACGCCCGGCACGCAGCTGTTCGAGCGTCCAGGCGCATGTGTCCGTGCGGGACGGTGCAGTGGACAGCATGTGGCCCTTCCTTCCGGCGGCTTAAATCGAAAAACCTCTCGCAAAGGGGGCGAGAGGTTTGTGGCCTTCGCGGTGCCACCCCTAATTCAAGCGCCGAGGACGCTCCTCTGAGGTACGGAGCCAGTAGCTCGATACCCTGCCCGGATTACGGTGGGCCTCCGTCGGAGCCTACTGGGCGTTGCCGTTCGGTCCGCAGCTCACGGGGCCATTCGGCGCAGATTCCACGGCCGGACTTGCAGCACTGGGCCCGACTCTCTGGCGTGAAACGTCGCGCGTACTCGTCCCGATCAATGCCTATCCAACGGCAAGCGTAGGCGCGTGCCGTGACCGAGTCAACGGATATTTCAGCTCTTGTGGACCAGAAGGGGCCGAAGGTCGGCAGTCGCGATTGCCTCAGCCGCGCGCGTCCGCAATCAACTTGCGCATTGACTCCGTGTGGGCGCGCAGCATGGCTGTGGGGTCATCCGCGCCGCCCGGGTCGCGGCCTTCCCATTCGGTCGACAAGTAGCCGTCGTAGTTGGCCTGAACGAGGCGGTTCACCATCGCGGCCAGCGGCAGGTCGCCCTCGCCAGGGCCTACGGATTCCCAGCCGTCGCGGCCGCCGCCGGTGAGCTTCATGTCTTTGAAGTGGACGTGAATGATGTCGCGGCTGATCAAATCCCACGTCTGGTCGACCGTCTCCCCGTTGCGGACGGGGTGGGCGAAGTCCCAGACCACGCCGATGCCGGTGTGGTCGGCGAGATCGAGCACCCGCCGAACGCGCTGGCCGGTTGCAAAGGAGTCGTGGGTTTCGAGCGCGATGCGGATGCCGTAGACGTCGGCTGCCACGGCAACCTCGCGCAGCGCCTCGGCGACCCAGCCGTTGACCTCCTCGTCGGAGGGGCCGGGGTCGTAGTTGCCGCCGAAGACGCGCACGATGGGGGCGTCCCAAGCGTCGGCCAGCTCAACGAAGGCGACGGCGCGCTCAACTTCGCGCCGTCGCTCGTCGGCGGATGGGAAGGCGAATCGGCTACTGCTGCCGACGACGCAGATTTCGAGGCCGGCGACGGCGACGGCGTCAAAGATTGCCGTGCGGCGATCCTCGGGCATTGCGGGATCAATTGGTTGGCCGTCAAGGTTGCGGAGCTCCAGCGCTTCACAGTCCATTTCGCCGGCGAGCGCGATGTGGCGCTCAATTGACCAAGCGGGCGCTGAGTAGGTCGTGTAGGTAACACGCATCGGCCTGATCTCGTGCAGGCAAGGCTTGGGATTATGCCGCGTACCAGTCGCGGGCGGCCGTGTGCCATAGTCACCGGCGGACGAATGGCGGTGGGCCATCGATTCGCGCCCAGCCTATTTCTGTCTGGGGGACCGACTTGCAGCAAGCTTCCGACGGGCCCGGCCAGCGGGCCTCGATCAGCGTGTTCTTTCCCTGTCACAACGAGGCGGAGAACGTCGAGCACGTCATCGGCAACGCGCTGGAGCACCTGCCGGCAATCGCGGACGAGTTCGAGATTCTGATTGTCAATGACGGATCGACCGACGACACGGCGGCGCGTGCCGAAGCGATTGGCGAGACCGACTCGCGAGTGCGCGTGGTATCGCATCCCACCAATCTCGGCTACGGGCGGGCGCTGCGGACTGGGTTCGAGTCGTCAAGGTGCGACCTGATCTTCTGCGCCGACGGGGACGGGCAGTTCTCGCTGGACGACCTTGCACCGTTGGTGGACGCACTGGACGGACACGGTTTCGTCCTGGGGTACCGAATAAACCGAGCCGACCCGTTCTACCGGCGGCTGAACGCGTGGCTCTGGGGTCTGTCCGTGCGCTTGCTGCTGGGGTTCCAGGTACGCGATCTGGACTGCGGATTCAAGCTGTACAGGCGCGAGGCCGTGCCTGTAGAGGACTTCGTTTCGGGTCGCGGCGCGGCGATCTCGGCAGAGTTGATCGCGCGCGCGTTGCGGGGCGGTCACACCTTCACCCAGGTGGGCGTCACGCACTATCCGCGCCAAGCGGGAACGCAGTCCGGGAACAGTCCGCGTGTGATTCTGAACTCGTTTCTTGACATAATACAGCTATGGCGAGGTCTCAGACGAAGCTGAGCGTGATCGTCCCCGCGTTCAATGAGGCGGAGACGATTGCGCTGGTGCTGGAGCGTGTGTCCGCCCTGGGTCTCGACACCGAGATCATCGTGGTGGACGACAGTTCCACCGACCGGACGCTGGATGCGATCACGAACGCCGACGTGCCGCGTGTGCGGGTGGTGCGGCATCCGGTGAATCAAGGCAAGGGCGCCGCGGTGCGCACGGGGCTGGCCGAGGCCAACGGCGATGTGATCGTGATTCAGGATGCGGATCTGGAGTACCACCCGAGCGATTTCGTTCCGATGCTCAAGCTCATTGAAGCAGGGGAAGCGCGGGTGGTGTACGGGTACCGTGACTTCAGCAGCCAGCGATTCCTACTGCGCGCGGGAAACCAGTTGCTGACCCTCTTGACGAACCTGCTGTACGGCGTCGCCATCCGGGACATGGAGACCTGCTACAAGATGTGGAGGCGCGAAGTGCTGGACGGAGTGCAGCTAACAGCCGACTCGTTCGATCTGGAAGTCGAATTGACCGCCGCCTTCGTGTCCCGCGGCGAACGCATCGCGCAGGTGCCGATCAGCTACGAGGCTCGTGAAGATAAGAAGAAGCTGCGCTGGTGGGTGGATGGGCCGGAGGCCGTGATCAAGCTGATTCGCTATCGGTTTTTTCGGTAGGCAAGTCGGAGGACTCGGGCGGCTGAGCATCGGTCGCGTCGGTGGGGGCCTCGTCTCCGGCGGCACCTCCCGCGGCACCGTAGGGCAGCGCGTCCTCGGGAAGGTCAATGTTCGGCGCGGCGGGCGCTGCGACCGGGGCGGCCGCGGGTATGTATGGCGGACGCGTGTCCCAGGGGCGTGAATCGGCCGGCGCGTTTTGGTGAATGAACTGGCCGCAGTACTGGCAGAACACGTAGTCGTTCAGGACAAGACGGAAACAGCGCGGGCAGTACGGATCCTTCCCAGCGAGTGGGTTGGCGCTCATCGGGCTGTTACCGCCGCGATGGTTCCGCCGCCCAGCACCTCGTCGCCCGCGTAGAACACGGCGGACTGGCCAGGCGCCGGGGCCCACGTCGGGTCGTGGAACTGAACGGTCACGCCACTTGCGGCGATCACGAGCGTTGCCTCGGCCAGCGGCATTCGGTAGCGGGTGCGAACTCCGACCCGGCGCGGTACCGACGGCGGGCTGTCGGCGACCCAGTGCACGTCGTGAACGTCAATCTGACGGGCGGTTGCCTCTTGGCGCGAACCGACGGTTACCCGGTTCGGGACAGGATCCAGAGCCATGACGTAACGGCGGGCGGCGCCGCCGCCGAGGTTGAGCCCGCGGCGCTGGCCGGGGGTGAAGGCTTCCAGGCCGTCGTGGCGGCCAACGACGTGTCCCGCGGTGTCCACGATTTCGCCGGGACCTGTGGTTCCATGGGCGCGCACGTAGTCGGCGTGGTCGTTGTCGGGCACGAAGCAGATTTCCTGGCTCTCAGCCTTGTGAGCGACGGGAAGTCCGAAGTCCGCAGCCAGCACCCGAACTTCGTCCTTCGTTATCTCGCCAAGCGGAAAGAGGGTCCGCGCGAGTTGACGCTGTCCGAGCACGTGCAGCACGTACGATTGGTCCTTGTTCAGGTCCTTGGCCGTGAGTAGGCGCAAGCGTGCACCCGACTCGTCGGGCTGGATGCGCGCGTAGTGGCCGGTGGCGATGAAGTCGGCGCCCAGTTCGTCGGCCTTGGTGAGAAACGAGCCGAAGCGCACGGTGCGGTTGCACATGACGCAGGGGTTCGGGGTCTGGCCGTTGAGGTAGGACTGGACCCACGGGTCGATAACGGCCGCTTCGAATTCACGCCGGTAGTCGATGACGTAGTGCGGTACGCCCAGAATTGCGCAGACGCGACGGGCGTCGTCGATGGTGTCGGGCGTGCAGCAGCCATTGCCGGTAGACCGGGCCATCAGATCGGCCGGCCACTGGTTGAAGGTAACGCCGACGACATCGTAACCGTCGCGTGCAAGCAGGGCGGCCGCAACGGAGCTGTCGACTCCGCCGCTCATGGCCACCAAGACTCGGGAGGGCATGCCTGGATCACAGATCGGAATAATCGTTGAGGCTAGCATCGTGGAGCGGCTTGCAGCGTGGCGTTTCCCAGCCGGTGCCGGCGCCTAATCCGTTCGGGCGAACTTGGGATCCGAGGACGATTGCGTTGAAGTCTCGCGATGGGTCCGATGCGGCCAGATAATGTTGGGATCCCAGTCCACGCCGCCGAGTACCTGTCACGTGGTCGATCCTGATTTGCTTCGCTCGCTGGTCCAGCCGGCAAAGACAAAGCTGGTATTGCTGGTGTTGGACGGGTTGGGCGGCCTGCCGCGTGAGCCGGGCGGGCCGACCGAATTGGAAGCCGCAGACACGCCAAACCTGGACCAGTTGGCAGCGGAAGGACAGACCGGGCTTAGTCAGCCGGTTGGGCTGGGTATCACGCCGGGAAGCGGTCCGGGGCATCTGGCTCTGTTTGGGTTCGACCCCGTGGCTTCAAACATTGGGCGCGGGGCGCTGTCGGCGCTGGGGTTGGGTCTACAGCTAGGTGCGGGCGACATTGGGGTCCGTTTGAACTTCTGCACGCTGGATGACGAGGGGCGCGTTGCTGACCGGCGGGCCGGGCGGATTGAAACGAAACTCAATCGGGAGCTGGTCGAAAAGCTGAACGAAATCGAGCTTCCGGATGTGGAGCTTGAGTTCGCCACGGAGTCGCAGCACCGGGCGGTGCTGATCGTTCGGGGGCCCGATCTGGACCCGGCGGTTCGTGAGACGGACCCGCAGGCCGTGGGCGTCTTGCCCATCGAGCCGGAGCCGCTGTCAGCGTCCGCCGCGCACACGAGCGAGATCTTGCGGGCAGTGGCGGCAGCCGTGCGCGAGTGCATTGGGAGCGAATCGCCGGCCAACTTCGTGCTAATGCGCGGGTACGCCGGTCTCCCTTCACTCGACACTCTCAACTCGCTCTACGGCCTGCATCCCGTGTGCCTGGCGACGTATCCCATGTACAAGGGGCTGGCACGGGTGGCGGGTATGGCGGTGGTGGATGGGCTGGATTCGGCGGACGAGCAGATGGCGGCGCTGGAGGCGGCGTGGGACGAGCATGACTATTTCTTCGTTCATCACAAGGCGCCGGACGCCCGCGGGGAAGACGGCGACTTTGACGCGAAGGCGGCGGCGATCGAGGAGATGGACCGACGATTGCCGGCGCTGCTGGAGCTTGGGCCGGATGTGCTGGTGGTGACCGGGGATCATTCGACGCCGTCGCAACTGCGGCAGCATTCGTGGCATCCGGTGCCGTGCCTGTTTCGAGGCGCAACCGTGCTACCTGACACGGTCGGGAGCTTTGGCGAGCGGTCGTGTGGGCAGGGATCGCTGGGCGTGTTTCCAGCGCAGTCGATCATGGCGCTGATGCTGGCGCACGGCGGGCGGCTGCAGAAGTTTGGCGCCTGAGGTGAGCGAAACAGCGGCGGGTTTCCGGTCAATTCCTTCTGTGGAGGTCGTGGCACAGGCCATTGAGCGGCTGGCGCCGGACGTGCCGGCGCGGGTGGCGGTGCGGGCGGCTCGGGATGAGATCGAACTGGTGCGCGGGGCGGTGGCAGTCGGACAACGTGCCGCTTCACCTGATGTGATCGCGGAGGCCGGGGCGCTGCGCGCACGGCTGGTGCTGGCCGATGGGCCACGTGCGGTGATCAACGCCACAGGCGTGATCGTTCACACCAACCTGGGACGTGCGCCGCTGAGCGAGCGGGCGTTGGACGCGGTCAACGCGGCGGCAGGCGGTTACAGCGATCTCGAGTACGACCTGTCGACGGGTCGTCGCGGCTCGCGGTCGAATCACATTGCGGACGTGGTCCGCGAGGTGACGGGAGCCGAGGCGGCCCTGGTTCTCAACAACAACGCCGCGGCGGTGTTCCTGGCCCTGGAGGCGCATGCGCGCGGTCGCGAGGTGCTGGTGGCGCGGGGGGAGTCGATCGAGATCGGAGGCGGCTTTCGGATCCCGGACATCCTGAAGGCGAGCGGGGCGCGGCTGCACGACGTGGGTACGACGAACCGGACGCGCGTGGAGGATTTCGCGGGGGCCGTCACTGCAGAGACGGCGGCGATTATGCGGGTGCATCCGAGCAATTTCGCGCAGGTCGGGTTCACGGAGTCGCCCGACGCGAGCGAACTCGCCAGCCTGGCGCGCGAGTGCGGGTTATTGCTGATCAACGACCTGGGCTCCGGGGCGCTGCTCGATACGTCGCCCTACGGTTTGGCGCGTGAACCGCTGATCGGGGAGGCACTCGCGGCTGGGGCCGACCTGGTGACGTTCTCGGGCGACAAGCTGTTGGGCGGTCCGCAGGCTGGGGTGATCGTTGGGGCCGCGGAAGTAGTCGAGCCAATTGCGCGGCGGCCGCTGGCGCGGGCGTTGCGTCCCGACAAGATGACCATTGCCGCGCTGCGAGCGACCCTGGGGCACTACCTGCGGGGTGAAGCCGCTGAATCCGTGCCCGTGTGGCAAATGATCGCGGCCGGGGTTGAGGAATTGCGGGGACGGGCGGAGCGGGTGACCCAGGGTGTGGCCGGCGTACGGTTGGTGGAGTCCAGTTCGGCTGTCGGGGGCGGGGCGCTGCCCGGTCAGACGCTGCCGAGTGTGGCGATTGAGGTGACGAGTCCGCGGGGTGGCGCGGATGCGCTAGCGCGGCGTTTGCGGGCGGCGGCGCATCCGGTGATCGGGCGGATTCACGCGGGCTGTCTGCGGCTGGACATGCGTACGGTCTTGTCCAGGGATGAAGCCGCGCTGCGTGAGACGCTGCTAGGGCTATAGTCGCGGGCGCCAGCAGCGAGGGAAGGCGCGACGGGCCGAAGGCTAGAATCCCAGCGCCCGCGCGAGAGGGCCGAGCAGATGGCCGACCTGACGACCGCTGACGAAGACGCCGCCTATCGTCGCGCGACGGAACGGGTGCGCGCGCGGATTGGCTTTGTGGCCCACGTGGCGGTCTATATCGCTATTGGGTTGCTGCTGCTGGTATTGAATCTGGTCACGACGCCAGAGAGTCTGTGGTTCTACTGGCCAATGCTGTTCTGGCTGATTGCGCTGGCGGCGCACGTGACGGTTCTGTTCGGTCCGGGGATGCGCGCCGTGGAACGCTGGCGCGACCGTGAATACGAGCGCGAGATTGGCCGCGTGGCGGCGCGACGGGCGGCGGGCGGCGATGACTCCGGGACGACCGAGTGACCCTAGTCCGGCGGTATGGCACGCGGGGCTGGCAGCGCCTGAAAGAGATTTACCCGGCCCGCACACGTCCCAACGAAATGCTGAGCATCTACGGCGAGCACGCGACGGTGGTCGAAGCTGAGAACGTTTTCAGCGGGATTCCGAAGCCCGAACGGGTTCAGGAATGGGTGGAGCAGTCGCCCGAGGGGTTCAAGTTCGACGTGATTGCGTTTGGGGGGCTGACGCTCTACCAGCGGCGACCGGGCACGGATCCAAAACGCAGGGTGTCGTGGACGAAGATTTCGGTCGAGCCCCCGACGGTGCTCTTCGAGGATCTGCGGGAGTCGCTGGAGCCGTTGCGGGCCGCGGGCCGGCTGGGTGCGGTGATCCTGCAGTTTCCGCCGTGGTTCGAAGCGGGGAGCGCGGGTCGGGAGTACCTGGGCCGCATTCGCGAAGGGTTGCCGGACCTGCCGCTGGCGGCGGAGTTTCGACATCCGACCTGGCAGGTTCCGGTGAACTACGACTCCACGCTGGAAACGCTGATCGAGCTTGAAGTTGGCACGGTTGTGGTCGACCTGCCGTCCGAGACCGACGAGTGGTACCCGCCGTTCGACATGACAACCGTGGATGACCTGGCGCTTGTGCGCCTGCATGGGCAGAACGCGGACGGCTGGGCGCGGACGATTCAGTCGCCGGCTGAGCCGGTGGCGTACACCTACAGCGATGAGGCCCTGGCCCCGTGGGTCAAGCGAATCCGAGCGTTGAGCCTTGAAGCGGCGGAGGTGCATGTCCTGGTGGGTACGGCACCGCCGGATGCCGCGCTCGCCAGCGCCAAGGCGCTAGCCGAAGCCGTGGACGCCGCCGACGAGGCCGAGGCTCGCTGGGGATATGTGCCCTAGCGCCCGACCGCGCGGGCGCGCACGCGGATGACAGAGGCGGCGGGACAGCCGCGCGTGTTGAGCCTGGTGGAAATTGACGCGGGAGAGCTGAAGCGCCTTGAAGCGGTTGCAGACGTCGAGGTACGACCCTGGACGGAAACGCTGGAGCTTGTTGATCCCGATGAACTGGGCGAGGAGCTAACCGCCAACGGAGTGCTGGGGCTGTTCGTCGAGGCCGACTTCGTGATGGTCGAGACCTTCGAGGCGGCGCCGGGATTGAAGTTCATTGGAATCTGCCGTGGGGATACGGGTCACGTGGACATCGACGCCGCTACCGGCGCCGGTGTGGTGGTTACGCATACGCCAGGTCGCAATGCCGAGGCGGTGGCGGAGTTGACGATCGCGATGATGCTGGCGCTGTTGCGGGATATCCCGGGAACGTCCGCGTACGTCCGGGAGCGACGCTGGCAGGACCCGGTCACGGCCTATTGCGAGATGCGGGGCTCGGAGTTGGGTCGACAGGTGGTGGGGATCGTTGGGCTGGGGCGGATTGGCCGCCAGACGGCGAGGTTGGCCAACGCCTTTGGCGCACGAGTCGTGGCGACGGATCCAGCGCTGAACGACGAGCAGATCCGGGCGGCCGGGTGTGAGCCGGCAGCGTTTCGGGAACTGCTTGCAGCTTCCACGATGTTAGCCGTGCATTGCCCGTCGCTGGAGTCCACGAGGGGCATGATTGACGCGAAGGCGCTTGCCCAGATGCCGAAGGGCGCTCGGCTGGTGGTGACCACGGGCGAAGGCGTGGTTCGGGAGGACGACGTGGCCGCGGCGCTGCACGCCGGGCAGCTGGCAGGCGCGGCGTTCGACGTCTTCGATACGCATCCAATCCGTCCCGACAACCCGTTGCTGGACGCGCCGAACGCGTTGCTGCTGCCGCACATCGGGGGTGCAACGGACGCGACGGTGCAGCGCTACTCGGCGATGGTGGTTGACGACTTCATTGCGTTTCTGGATGGCGCGCGGCCGGAACGGATCGTGAATCCGGAAGTCCTGGGGCGCAATGCCTGAGCGGGTCTATGTGGGCCTGGATATCGGGTCGTCGGGCATTCGAGCGGTGGCCGTTACACCCGAGGGGCGGCAGGCGGCGCAGGCGCAGCGTCACCGAACCAGGGAACCCATGGCGCTCATCGCCTTCGAACGCGACCTCGACGTGGAGGGCATCTGGCAGGTGTGCTTGTCTGTGCTTTGGGAGGTCAGCCGCGGCTTGGAAGTTGCGGCCATTGGGGTCGCGGCGTGCCGGCACAGCCTGGTTGTGCTGGACGCGCACGATGACGTGCTGTTCGCGTCGGGCAACGACGACGTGCGCGCTTCGCTGGCCGGGGCCGGCGTGGAAGCGGAAAGCGACCGCCCAGTGCTAGCCGTGACCGGGCATACGCCGGCGATGATTCACTGGCCCGGCAAATTGCGGTGGCTGACCGAGGAACGTCCAGACGTTTGTGACGCTGCCGCGCGGATCACGACACTGGAGGGGTGGGTTGCCGGGCGCCTAGGAGCAGAGCCGGCGCTGACGAGAGTTTCGGCCGTTGAGACTGGCGCCTGGGACCTGGCGGCGGACGACTGGGCGACGGAGATGATTCCGAGCTGGGCTCAGTTAGTGCTTCCCCCGATCGAGAGCGCTCCTGCGCCGGCACGAATTCGAGTGGACATTGGCGTAGGCCCTGACACCTTAATCTCCGCTGGCTGGCCGGATTCGCACGCGGCGGAGTTCGCGACGCGAGGTGCGGTTGGGGCGGGCGACTGCGTAGCAGCGGGGTGGAGCACGACAATCCTGCGGCCGGTTTCGGCCCACAATCCCGACGCGCAGGTGTGGCGCGGGCAGCGCATGGGCGGCGGGCTGGTGGCGGAGGCGAACGCCGGGGACGGGGGTACCGGCTACGGGTGGCTGCGGGCGCAGCATCCGTCCGGTGAACTCACGATGGAGGCGGTGGGCGACGAGTCGGCTGCCGAGGCGGGTGTGTTCGTGCTGTCCGGGTTGCGGCTGATGGACTGGAACGCGCCCGGCCTTAGCGTGGCGGGCATGTTGAGCCCGGCGCCGTTCGTGATTGGGGCGCCGACGGCCGCGATGCTGGGAACAGCGGTGCTGGAGGACCTGGCTTTTGCGATTCATGGCAACCGCCTGGCGCTGGATGCGGCGCAGCCGGCGGCCGGTCCGATTCGGTTGACTGGCGGTTACGCGCGTGCGCCGGCGGCGGGGCAGATACTGGCCAACGTGACCGGGGGCGAGGTGTGTTCGTTCCCAGAATTGGCGGCGCCAGCATGGGGTGCGGCGCTGGCGGCAGCGGCGGGGGACTTCGGAGGGCTGGCCAGCGCGGCGCAGGCGCTGGCCCCCGATGGCCGTTGGAATGAACCCGACGTGACGAGCGTGCCGGCGTTTGCCGATCATTACGAGCGCTGGCTCGATTTGCGGGAGCGGCTGGAGACGTTTGTGCAGGACGCGCTCTAGATGGAGTCTGGCGTGAAGTCGGCCGTCGCTGACGTTGCCCGAACTTTGTACCGCGAGGGCCTGGTGGTCGGGTCGGCGGGGAATGTAAGTGCGCGGGCCGAGAGCGACGACGCGATGCACATCACGCCGACGCGGGTGAAGTACCCGGACCTGAGGCCGGAGCACATTGTGACGGTTACGTTCGAGGGCGATCCGATCGAGGGCGATGGATTGCCTTCATCGGAATCACTGATGCACGGGGCGATTTACGCGGCGCGACCGGACGTGCGCGCGGTGGTGCACGCGCATCCGGTGCATGCGAGCGCGATGGCGGCGCGACGGGAGCCGATTCCCGCTTTCGTGGACGAGCAGGTGGTGTACCTGGGGGGCGCGGTTGAGGTGAGTCCGTATGCGCCGGCGGCGTCCGAGGAACTGGCCGAGAATGCGGTGGCGGCTCTGGGTCCGCGCCGGGCGGTGTTGCTGGCGAACCATGGGACGGTTTCGGTGGGGACGAGTCCAGAGGACGCCCTGGAAATGACGCGTCTGATGGAGCGGCTGGCTCAGATCTGGCTGCTGGCGTCGGCGCGGCCGGGCGCTCATCAGCTACCACGTGAGATCGTGGAAGCGGAAATCGAGCTATATCGCCTAATGCAGGGCGATGGGGGCGTTTGATGCCGCTGAAGGTTCCGGGGTTCCTGCTGCGACGGCTGTACGTGCGGGGCAGCCTGCGGCGGACCGAGAACGGGTTTCAACTGGATCTGAAAAACACGCTTGGCTCCGGCTACGCGCGGCGGTTACTGCCGCTGCAAGTGAACGGAGAGGCGCTGGCGTTGGAGGCTTGCTTCTTTGAAGTGGAGGGCGAGCGCCACGCGTTTGCGGACGTTACGCCGGAGTCGCCGTTTAGCCTGGCGCTGAACCGGACGTCGGTGCTCGGGGGCGAGGGCGTAAGCCTTCCTGAGGGCCTTGTTGAAGTGACGATTGGGTTTGAGGTGCAGGGGCTTGGCGACTTGTCCTTCAGCGTGAAGGACACGCCGGCGGACGATTAGCGCCATGCGCTGCTTTGTGACCGGCGCGTCGGGGCAGATTGGTTCGGGACTGGTTCGGCAGCTCGCGCGCGACGGTCACCACGTCACGGCGCTGGTGCTGCCCGGCGATTCCTGGGCCGACACGGCCTTTGACGCTGTGCCCGTGACGCGGGTTACCGGTGACGTGACGGAGCCGTCCTCCTTTCCCGACGCGGGCTTTGACTGGATCTTCCACCTGGCGGCTGACCAGTCGTTCTGGCGCGGGGACGAAGCAAAGCAGCACACGGTGAATGTGGACGGCGTGCGGCACCTGCTGGACTGGGCAGCGGGCGCCGGCGCCCGCCGCGTGGTGCACGTGAGTTCGCTGGCCGCGGTGGGGCTGGCGGACAGGCCGGACGAGGTGATGGACGAAGAAACGGTCGTGCAGCCGGCGTCCTTGCGGCTGATGTATGCCGAGCACAAACGTGAGGGGGAGCGGCTGGCGTTGGAGGCGGCCGAGCGCGGGCTGCCGGTGACGATTGCCAGCCCCGGGGCAGTATTGGGTCCGTGGGACCACGGGCGGCACGCGGAACAGATGTTGGGGCCGCTGATCAGGGGGCCGATCCGATTCGCACCGGCAGGCAGCGTGAATGTTGTGGACGTTCGGGACGTTGCCGAAGGGCTGGTGAGGCTGGCCCGGCGGGGCGTGCGTGGACGGAGATATCTGCTGACGGGGCATAACCTTTCGTATGCCGAACTTTCGGACCTTGGGGCCTTGGCGACGGGGTCGGGAGCACCGCGGGTTGGCTTGCCCTCGATCGGGTTGCGTGTGCTGGCGGGGCTTTTGGAACGTCCGAGTCTGCGGCTGGGCCGGCGACCGCCGCTGACGCCGGACGAGGTGGCCGTCGGGTCGCGGTACCTGTACTTCTCCAACGCGCGGGCCGTGAACGAGATTGGGTTTCGGGTGCGCCCGATTGAAGAGACCCTGGCCGATTCCGTTGCGTGGTATCGGGAGAGTGGCGTCTGGCGTTAGTCGGTCGTCGATTGGCCGCGCAGGCGTTCAGGCGGGCAGCGTCTGCCGGTCTTCCGTTGAATAGGTCACGACAACGACGCAGGGCCGGTCGTCGCGATTGTGGGCCTGGTGCGGGGCGCCTATCGGGATGTGAAGTAGGGCGCCAGCCTCGAGCCGGACGGTTACGCCGTCGAGTTCGTGATCGATCGCTCCTTCCACCACAAACAGCAGCTCGTGGCAGTTGGGGTGGAGGTGGCGTGGGTTGGACGCGCCTGGCTCGAGCCGTACGTGGCCAAACGTCATTTCGGCGCCGGGCGTGAGCCTGCGATTGGCCAGCCATTCGATGGTTCCCCAGTCGGAACATTCGGCTATGCCCCGGCCGAGGTGGACGATGCGGGGTTCGGCGGGCGACGCGTCTGGATCGGTCATTGGAAGTCACCGCGCTTAATGGTCAGCGTAGGGGAACGATACCCGGCCGAGGCCCAAGGCCCAGATGACGACGGCGAGGCGGCGTCCGTAGGCTGGGCGGGAGGCGCGAGCACATGAGATTGCCGATATGAAGGACGCGTTCGATCACTTGCAGGCGGACGTTGTCGTCGCCGGCGCGGGAATAGGCGGGCTGACGGCAGCGCGGACGGCTCTGGAGCACGGCGCCTCGGTGCTAGTGATCGAGAAAGCGCCGGAAATCGGCGGGTCGGCCGCCGTGTCCGGCGGCGCGGCCTGGACGGCGGCCAACGTGGACGCGTGGCTGAGCGTGCAGCCGGGCGCGAATCCGGCCATGGGTCAGGCCCTGGTCGAAAACTACCTGGACGGGGTGGCGTGGTACGAATCGCTGGGCCTTGAGATTGAAGAGCAGCACGATCCGACGCCGTACAAGTTTGCGCGGTACGTGCATGCGTTTCGGCCGGATTCGCGGACGTTCATGAACGACCTGGCCGCGAGCGTGGAGTCGGCGGGCGGGACGATTCTGACCAGCACGGGTCTGCGGGCCATTCGCGTTGGGATGCACGGCGGGGTCTGTGGCGTGGAAGCGCGGGGCGCTGGCCGCACCGTAGAGATATCCGCTGGGGCCGTGGTGCTGGCGACCGGAGGCTTTCAGGCCAGTCCCGATCTGCGTGCCCGTTATTTTGGGCGCTGGGCGCATCACGTGATCGTGCGCGGCAACGCCTACAGCACGGGCGACGGCTTCCTGGCCGCGCTGGAAGCGGGGGCGGGAACGGCGGGTCCGTTCGGGCGGTTCTATGGGCACATGATTCCGGCGCCGCCGGCCAAGACCGGGGTGCACAACTTCGCCAGCGTCAAGCCGGACTTCAGTCAGCACTCCGTGTTCGTGAATTTGCACGGCCAGCGATTCGACGACGAGTTCTTGGGCGATGAGGTGACCGTGCACGCGGTGGTCCATCAGCCCGAGGCGCTGTGCTTCATAGTTTTCGACGAACGTGTTCGGCGGCTGCGAGCGACGGGCATGGGTGAACAGCCGGGGGCGGTGGACCGCCGGATGGAGAACATCAGGAACGCCGGTGGGGAAATCCTGGAGGCGCCGGACCTGGAGTCACTCGCGGCCGAGATGGCCAGGCGCTGGGGCGTCACGCCCGGACCTCTGCTGGCGACGCTGACCGAGCACAACGCGGCGGCCGCGGCGAACGACCTGTCTATGCTGAGCGTGCCGCGCAGCGGTGGGCTACAGCCCTTGGACTCGCCGCCCTTCCGCGCTATTCGGTGCCTGCCGGGGGCGACATTCACGTACGGGGGTGCGCATACGAACGAGCGGGCGCAGATCCTGGACCTCGCGGGTCAGCCGATTACGGGGCTGTTTGCGGCCGGGGCCGACGTGGGTGGACTGTATACGCGTGGGTACACGGGCGGGTTGTCTGTGGGCGTGGCGTATGGGCGAATCGCAGGACGCGAGGCGGCGGCGCTAATTCGGCGGGAATAGACTCAGCCGGATCGCCGATGGTCGTCGAGGGCTGGTGAGACGTCGATACGCTTGCTACGGGGCGAGCAGTCGACCGGCCTGTTGACGTGTGCCTAGCCTGGGATCCGAGTCCCGGCGATCGATAGGACCCTCGGCAGCACCCACGCGGTACACGGCAACCGTCCGACGGCCTCGCCGTCAACTTCAACCAAGACGTGGTCGCTGGATGCGGCCGTAATGGTTTGCACGCGGTAGTGACTGCAGCTGGCGTGCGAAAGAATGTTGCCCGAGTAAAGAAGCGGGATAGAGTGCAAGAAGTCCAAGAATCCCGTCTCCCTGATCACCGTGACGTCGATGCAGCCAGATTCGAGTGAGGCCAGCGGACAAACCTTCATGCCGCCGCCGTGGTACGCGCCGTTGCCAAGCGCGACCTGCATCACTCGCACCGACTGGTCAGGCTGGCCGCCGTTGAAGCTCAGTCGAACGTCCTTCGCTCGATACCGCAGCAACGTTTTCGTCGTCGCCCATAGAAACGCGGCGCGTCCGTTTACCGCCGTGAGGAAGTTGCGCTTGGCCGCGGCGCAGACCTCTCCGCCGACACCGAAGCTCGTGACGTTCGCGAAGTAGCGCGTCCTCGTGTCGCCGTTCGTTGTCGTAACCCGGACGCCGCACGCATCGAACTTTCGCACCGGCGCCTTCGCAATGGCTCTCACGGCGTCGTGCGGAGACTTGGGGATGCCAGCGGAACGCCTGAAGTCGCTCCCGGTTCCAGCAGGGCAGAACGCCAGCGACGCGTCGGGGTTTATCGGGAATCCCTCGGAGAGATACCCGTTGACAACTTCGTTAAACGTCCCGTCGCCGCCCACGACGACGATGAGGTCCACGCCGCCGAGAAGGGCATCCCTCGTAAGTGCCGCGGCTTGGTTTGGTGCTTCGGTGACCCGAACGTCAACTGGCCCGAGCGTGCTCTCGACGATTGGTCGCAAGCTTGACCAGAGGCGTAGCGCTTTTCCGCTGGCTGCCCTCGGATTCAGGATGACGCAGGGGTTACGAAACCGGGGCGTGCTCATCGGGTGCTCCGGCCAGTCGGTGGGCGCCTAGGAGCCGGTGGTCAGGTCACGCACGGCGCTTCACGGAGGTGCAAGCTGCCCAGGGTGGTTGAGGCAGGGTAGGCATGGGCTCCGTGACCTATGTTGTCTGACCGACGGGTGTCCTGCCGGTTTCGTCTGCTCACTTGCATAGTGGTGCCATCAACTAGTCCGCGGTGGAAACGATTGTGGGAACGATTTCGCTGCGGCCCGATCGGACAAATCGCACTGCCTCGGCGAGGGTGGACCGCCAATCGAATTGTGGCTGGAAGCCGAAGTCGCGGCGGGCGGCTGAGAGGTCGAATTCGTAAAAGGTCGGGGGCATACCCGCCATGCGGGCTTCGACGACGCGACGATCAAGGGCCTCCGCTACCACCGGCACGGCCTCGCGCCAGGTGAACGGTTCAGGCCCGCCGAGCTGGTAGACGCCACCCAAGGTCTGTTCGACTCCCAGCACGCGCTCGAAGGCCTGCACGATGTCGCGCACGTCGAGCGTGTGCTTTTTCCAGGTGCGGCCGTTGGCGTCTTGGGCGATCACGAGTGGATCGTCTCCCCGGTCGAGGGCTTCGAGCGTCTCCAGCGTCCTTCTTGAGGTTGGGTCGTTCCGGCTGCGGAAGGACTCCAGGAAGAAGGCGAGCCGGAAGTGTGGGAACTCGAGGAACTCGCCGGCGCCCCAGACCCAGGGGAACCGAAAGACCGTGATTGGCAGGCCTTCGGCGCGCACGTAGCGGTCGGCCAGGCGCTCACCCTGGATCTTGGTGAAGCCGTACCAGCCGGTTTGGGTCTGCGTGAGCGACTTCTCGTTCAGTACCTCGGGGTTGCCGTCCGGCGGGTATTTGTCCAGGGTGGCGTCGGTGCTGGAGAAGACGATGTGCCGGATGGCACCGGCGCGCTCGCGGGCAGCCTCAAAGACGTTGAAGGTCCCCTGGACGTTGATCTGCATGTACTGCTGGGGCGTGAAGGGACCGCCGGCTTGGAAGGCTGCGCCGAGGTGAAAGACGACGTCGACGCCGGCCATGGCTGGCCGGACGTCGTCAAGGGATTCAAGGTTGCCTTCGACGACATCGGCGCCGATGGCGGCCAGCTTGGACGACTGCGGGTCGTTTGGGATTGTGAAGCCGAGCAGGCTGTGGCCGTTCCGGATCATGCGGCGTCCGACGTTCGCGCCGATTCGCCCAGTGGCGCCGGTCATCAGGATTCTCATGCGCGGAGCACCACCTCGTTGGGAGCGCCGATTCGTGCGTAGGCTTCGTCGTCGACCTGGATCCCGAGGCCAGGGCCATCGGGGGCCTGATAGGCGCCGTTGACCAGCGTCAACTCCTCGTCGGCGTAGACGTTTGGCTGGATGCGTTCATCCTCCAGGGCGACCCAGATGTCCAGGCTGGTCGCCAGGGCAAGACCGGCGATGAGGCCGAAGCGTCCGTTGCCGAAGTTGTGCGGGATGGGGAGGATCGACTGGCCGGCCAGGCGAGACTCCAGCTGCTTCCAGCGAAGGTGGCCGATGCGGACGATGTCTGGTTGATAGCCGTCGATCAATCGCTGATCTATTAGGTCCACGAAGGCGCCCGAGGGCGGGTTGCCGTCCACTTCTCCCGCTACCAGCAGGGTTTCCGGGCAGTGCGTCGCTTGCAGGTCGCGAAGGGTCTTGTAGGCATCCACCGAGGCCGTGACCATTTCCTCCAGCCAGGTGAGCCGGGCTGGACTGGTCGCTCGGACGAACTCGGCGAGGTTGTCGGGCTGATCGTCGTAGCCGAAGTTGGCGTCGACCATCAGTTTGACGTCCGGTCCCAGCTCGTCGCGAATGGCGAGCACGGCATCAATGTCGCGATGCAGTCCGGCGCCGGGTTCCATGGCGCGACCGCCGCGTCCGACCTTGATCTTGAATTGCCGAAAACCCAGCGCGAAGCCGCGGGACGCGTGAGCGACCACCTCGGCGAGGCCGCGGTGGGGATGTAGCAGGTCCTGAAAGTAGGTCGTGGATTCGTAGGCCGGGATACGGTCGCGGCGGCGTCCGCCCAGCAGCGTGGCAATTGATTCGCCGCGCGTACGAGACACGAGGTCCACGGCCAGGATGTCCATCCAGCCCCAGGTCATCAACGCCTGGCGAAGCTCCGAGCCGGCACCTACGGCCTTGCCGTCGGATATTTCAAGCAGGGAGTCGACCGATCGACCTAAGAAAACCTCGCGCAGGTCGGCGACGAGACGTGCGACGCTGCCGCCCTCGGCGGCGAAGGCGTGGCGGGCATTGGCCAGACCTTCCATGCCGCCTGTGGTGCGAGCGCGGACGAGCCATTCGGTGCGGACCTCGCCCAGTGCCTCTGGTGTGGACGCGTTGCGCCCCAGCTCTGTCCAATGACGGGCGGGGACGGGGGCCAGGGTGATCTCACTGATCGTGTCAGGCATGGATCCTTGGTCTCCCCAGCGCACGCCGCAAACCGGCTATACAGCCTGGAGGTTCAGGCACGCGCAGATCTAGCGCTTTGACGATCGCTGGGCGTTGCTGGAGAGGGGCGTTTGAAACGGCGCCCGCGGCGGTCGGGGCGCTGGTTTCGGGTGATGCATCTGGCAGTACCAAGTCACAGTCTTACCGTCGCCAGCGGTTACCCGCAGCCATCCGGCCCGGAACGCGTCCTGAACGAGGGGCTGCCTCGTTCCACAAGTCAAGCATTTCACAGCCATGCGATCACCAGAACTCGTTTCCAGCTCGATGGCATTACAGCTACTAGTCCACGACAACGGACGTATTCTGTCAAGCGGGCACGAATTGCAGAGGACCGCAAGGGCCCGACGGCGCTAACGCCCGTCGGTTCCCGCGAGTCGGGATTCTGCTCTCTGATACGCTGATTTGGCCAGACTTCGTCGGCCCCTCAGATGCGATTCCCGCTTCCCAAGATGTTCATCCGACCAATAGCGATTGGCCTGCTCGTGGCGTCGGCAGCGATATTCGCCGCCGCCTGCGGCGGGAACGACAGCCGCTATGGCGGCGAGAAGAGCGGCGCGTTCCAACAACGCAGCGGGATCAGTTGGGGTAACTGACTCTCTCCGCGGTCCATGACCCATGCGCTGGTCGGGCGGTCCGGTCAGCTCCAACCACCCTGAGTCTGAGGCCTGATCCAGGCGAAGCAGCACTGGAAAGGCGCTGGTTCGAACGTCTGCCGCAGTGCTGATTCCCGAGGCCCCAGTGCCGATGGCGGCTTGCGGCGATAGCTCCAAAGGAACGCTTGGCGATCCGTTTCCGTATGAGAAGTCGCGAAGCGGGTCTGGCTGGGGCTAGGTAGCGGACTGCCAGTCCCGGTGCGCGGCTGGCGAGGCTAGACGCCGAGACCTACTTGTCGGCCAGCCTTGGTTGGCCGCCGTCCGCCCAGTCGAGGCGGCCGAGAAAGAGGCCGCGCGTTCGGTTTGATTTCCGGTACCTGAACTCGGTCGGATCGCCGGAGCAGTGCGTGATCCACCAGGTTCCTTGCCAGCGGAACACTTCGGCTGCGTGAACAAATCCCAGGCGGGATACGGCCTGGCCCGAGAAGTCGAGCGGCGACGGCGAGGACACGTAGTGGGTCCCCCAGCCGTGTTTGAAAAATAGCCAGTAGAGGCCGTCCTTGCGGACCACGCAGGGGGACTCCACTTCCAGCGTTGGCTCCTCGTCGAACGGCCAGGCTTCGGTGGAGAAGATCGGGCCGACTTCCTGCCAGCGGATGAGGTCGGGCGAAACCGAAGCGGCCACGCAGACGCGATTGTGGCCATGCTTTTCCTGGAGGCGCGAAACCCAGTAGATCGCGAAAGTGCCGTTGTCGAGTCTGAGCACGTGCGGGTCGCGGCAGCCGCCGTAGCTGCCGCCGAATTGCCGCGCAAATTTGCGCCGACCAGGCCCGCCCATGTCGGGATCTGACAGGCCGAGTTCGACGGGCGTCGGCAGGCCATAGCCAGGCCACTTTGACCATGACAGCGACGGGACGATAACGGGGTTGCCGGGATAGCGGTCCCAGGTGTAGAGGTCGTGGGAGGTGGCCAGGCAGAGGCGCTGAATCGTCCACTGGTCGACCCCGCTGTAGTACATGAAGAAGCGGCCCTGATGCTCGATGACGTAGGGGGCGATGATGCCCATGTCTTCGGGCCAGGCTCCGGTTGCCTGGAGAGGATTAGATTGGATCTCCCATCGTTGAAGGTCCGGGCTAGTGGCGTGGGCAAAGGAGGTCTCGCGCCGGGTCGGGTCGTCCACCGATCCGGTGATGCCGAACATGTGCCAGAGATCCGCGTGGCGGATCAGGCAGTGGTCGTTCAGATAGCGTCCGGGGATCGACAGGACTTCGCTAAAGGCTCCGAGTTCCACGTCGCCGTAGGGGCTGGGGACGATTTTGGTTGGGGGCATCCAGTCATCCTCCATGCGGGCAGGGCGTTGTCGTGAGCAGAGCCGGCGCGAGTCGGTTGGGCCGTGGGGCTGCCCGCCGGTGCGGGCGCGGTGCGTATCCTACGCGGATAGCGTTGCCGAGGAGTCCAATCGATGCTTGAGGAGTTTAGGTTCGAGGATCTGACTTGGCCTGAAGTCAACGATGCGGTCGAGGCCGGCCGGATCCCGGTGCTGCCCGTGGGCACGATCGAACAGCACGGTCCACACCTGCCGTTGAAGATCGACCGCTGGACGTCAACCTCGATCGTGGACGAAGCGGCGCGGCGATCGAATGGGCTGCTGCTGGCCATGCCGCCGGTGTCCTACGGCTACACCTCGCATGTGATGGACTTTCCGGGCTCAATGACGATTCACCACGAGACGTTCATTCGGTACCTGGTCGACATTGGGCTGAGTCTGGTCTACCACGGTTTCAAGAAGCTGATCTTCATCAACGGGCACGGCTCGAACCAGCAGCCGACGGAGCTGGCGGCGCGCCGGATCATGCTGGAGTCGGACGCGTGGGTGGGAATGGCCAGTTGGTGGAACCTCACCCAGGCCAACTCCGGCTTTACGGACACGTGGCGCGATTCGGCGTTTCCGGGGGGTGCGGCCCATGCCGGCGAGGCCGAGACGGCGATTGCGCTGCACATGGATGCCGATGCGGTGCGCATGGACCTGGCGGTCGATCAAGTGACGGACACGAACCAGCAGGAGTCCAAGTACCACTGGGTCGACCTCTTTGGGTCCGGCCCGGTGAAGATGGACGGCTACACGAGCACGTATACCCCCGACGGCACGCAGGGGACGCCCTCGGTGGCCACGGCCGAAAAGGGCAAGCTGCTGTTCGAGGAGGCCGTGAACAACCTAGTGGAATTCGGGCGCGAGATGTCTGAGCGGCAGTACTTGCCCAGGGTGGACCACCACAGGCAGCCGCCGACGATTGCGCGGCCCGGCTAGTCGGTCGAGGCCAGCAGCACTGGCGACAGGACAGGAGCTTTGAGCGTGGAGACCAGTTCGACAGAGCGCGACTGGCACTCGGAACCGTTTCGGGTGTTGGTGACGCTGGGCGAAAGCACGACGGCCGGCGGGTGGAGTTCATCGCGCGAACGCTGCTGGGCCAATGTGCTGGCCGATCTGATCAGCGACTTTCAGGACGAGCCGGTCAGGTTGGTGAACAGCGGCATCGGGGCCAACGTGATCTCAACCCGGGCGCCGCTGTACGAGTATTCGGGCAAACCGGCAGCCAACGAGCGGATAGGGAGGCACGTGATCGCGCACGACCCGGACTTGCTGGTGATCTCGTACGGGCTGAACGACGCGCGGGGCGGCACGCCGGTGGAGATGTTGCGGGAAGAACTGACGAGCGTCATCAACGCGATTCGGCGGGAATGCGACCCGCTGATCGTGCTGCCCGGTCCGTACTACATGACGGACTTCACGTCCTACGAGCACTTTGGCTTCGCCAACCATGCGGTCTTCGAGTCCTTCAACCTGGTGACGGCGCAAATAGCCGAGGCCACCGCCTGCCTGTTTGTCGACGTGTACAACGCCTACGGCGGGGCGGACTGGCTGGTGCATCACGACGGAGTGCACGCCAACGACCTGGGGCACCGGGTGATTGCGAACGAGATTTTCAAGGTCCTGGCCCAGCACTGTTCGGGGCTGGCCGCGCGCACGAAGCGGCTGGAGTACGAGACCGAACGCTGGAGGGATGAGTCGGTCTTGATGGCCGACTACGGCTATACATCGCGCGGCAAGCCGACGATCGGGCTGCCGCCGGGCCAGGGCTAGTCGAGCAAGCCGTCGGCCGGCAGCGCGCTAGGCCGCTCAGTCTCCAGGAAGCTGACGGCGTCGCGGACGGTACAGACGAGAACGGGTTCGGACTTGGCCCGCGCTTGCTGAAGCAGCGCGCGTAGGGCACGGTTTTCGGGGTCGTGCAGGTAATGGGTGTACGGATGCCAGACGGGGGTCCAAAGCAACGCGTGCTCGTAGGCGTAGTCGAGTGCGGCAAGGTTGTAGGCGGTCCAATCGTCCAAGTCCGTGGAGTTCGTCCAGGGGCAGGTCCAGTCGTTGGGGATCGGCTGGTGGCCTTCGCGACGCCGCCAAGCGTCCTGGGCGTCGAGGTCGCGGCAGCGGTGGAAGTCGAAGAAGATTCGGTCCATCCAGCCTTGGATGGGTAGCTCGATCAGGCCGTTGGGGTAGGCGTAGGCCTGAAGTCGGCCCGGCGCTGCCGCGTCATGAGTCTCGCCATAGAGGCCCATGGTGCTGTCCATGTGGCTACTGACCCAACGGAACCCGCTCTCCAGGACGGCTTGCTGGTTGGGATACAGCATGTTGAGACCGCCGGGAAGGCCGCCTGGTCCGCGGAGCACAATGGACTCGACGCCTAGGCGCTCGCGAAGCCTGCGGTTGGTCAGCTCTAACTCCTGGCGCAGCAGGTCGGTGTCGGCCATGGACAGATGCACGTGGTTGTAGGTGTGGTTGTCGATGAGATGGCCGCGTCGCAAGATTTCGAGCAGGTAGTCGATGTCCGCGTCTTCGAGCCCGTTGCCGACGTAGAAGAACTGCAGGCTGACATCGAAGGCTTCCGCCGTGGCGCAGAGATCGAGGGTGTAGTCGCGGAGCGGCGGCATGATGCGACCGTGGTTTACCAGCGTCGGCGAGTAGCCGGCGCACATTTCCAGGTCGTAGCTAAGAGCGACCGCGCAGCGAACTCCTTCCGGCAGCGCGACGCGGACGCTCACTCGAAAGCGAATCCGTAGAGGCGCGAGCGCTGGACGCTGAACCGTACGGCCGCCATGTCGACCGGACAGACGTCGCCGCCGGACCAGCGCACTGGTTGCGACTTCGAGTCGCCGTGCCACGGTTGATAGTCGCTGTTGCCGAAGCCTTCGATGACGCGGCCCGATGCGTCCACGAGTTCGGCAGTCAGTTCGCCTTCCTTGACGGTGGATGTGGCGGCGTTGAGCATCAGGCGCTTGCCTCCGACTGGCAGGACGTGGGTCGTTAAGACGGCGGCCTCAGGGCCACCGGTGGCTGATACGGCGGCCCAGTACCGGTCCTTCTCCCAGCTGGCGCGGCAGATCGCCCCGTAAAAGGTCTTCAGCGACGGCTCGATGCTGTACACGTCGCCATGCACACCTTCCAGCCCGCTGTAATACATATAGAGGCGGTCGCCGTCCTCGATGAACTGGTGCGTGGGCCAGAGCATGCCGCCGCCGTAGTCGCCCAGGGGCGCGTTGGGCAGGGTGGGCCGTCGGGAGGGACGCTCCCAAATGCGACGGTCCTGGCTGCCGGCAAACTGCCAGTCGATGGTCTGCTCGCGGACGTTGTAGCAACAGAGCAGGCCGATGTACCCATCTCGAACCCTGTGGGGCATCAGTTCCATGAACTGCTGATCGTGCGGGTCTTTCCAGTCGGGCTCGAGAATGACCTCGATGGGCGACCAGTTGGATCCGTCGGGACTGGTGCGGCGGGCCAACACCCGTCGACCGTAGGGGAAGAAGCAGTCGTACGGGACGTAGCCGCCGGGATGCATCTCGGTCCCGACTTTCTGCATCAGTTCGTAGGTCCCGTCCTCGAGCAGGTAATACGAGGCTTGGTCGGCACCGCCCATCGGGGTGGTGTAGGGCATGACGAGGCGGTCGCCGACGGCCATGATTCGAAGCAGCGGGCCCTCGATAGCCGTCCAGTGAATGCCATCGGGTGAGACGTAACGGTAGGTTGCGTAGGGGTGCGAATCGGCGCCGGATTCACGCGGGAGGCCGGGGATCCAACCGGAGCCCTCGTCCTGAGGACGGCGGGAGGGGGCTCGAATGATGAACATTTCGTAGCGGCGGTCGGGTTCGGCGTCGGGGTGAACCAGCACCGAGGCGTACTGCGAGGAGCCGCCGGAGTCGAAGTCGAAGATGATGTTTGTCTTGGGGTGCCCCGGGTACGAGTTGAGATCAAGTGCGGGGCGTGTCCAGTTGACGCCGTCCTCGGACACGGAATAAACGAGGCGCCGGTAGGCTTCGAAGTTTCGGCCCTCCAGCGGGGTGCAGACGTGCCAGCCTTTCCAGAGACCATCCAATGGGTCTTTCATGAAGGTGCCGTGGGCGAAGACCGCGCCCTGATCCCAGGGCATGCGGGGTTCGATGAGGGGATTGGCCGGGTCGGGCGTGGCGGGTTCGACGCGCCAGCCGAAGTTGTCGCGCTCGGCAATGTCCTCGTCCAGGATCATGGAAAGGCAGTCGATCCGCGCCACGGTGCCGCTCGTTTCTGTGCGCGCCTGCGGGAATGCAGGGGGGTGGTTCGCCAGAGCCGGAAGGGTATCAATATGAGGTGGGTCGAGAATTGCGGCGGCTCATCCCATCCCGCTTTCCCGTGGCGAACCTGAGACGCATGGCTGCCGCTAGTCCAAACATCGTCGTGCAGGCTGGTCACGTGCTGGACGGCGCGGGCGCCGCGCCGCTGGCCGACGCGGCCATCCGGATTTCGGGACAGCGCATTGCATTCTGTGGCCCGGCGGCCGCACTTCCGAGCGGCCATGACGCGCAGGTCATCGACTTACGTGAATTCTGGGTGTTGCCAGGGTTGATCGACGCCCACATGCACCTGTGGGGGGCTGGCTCCTGGCGAAGCGACGCCTGCGGACTTTCAGACTCGCCGAGCGCGCGCCACGGAGCAGGCGAGGGACTTGCTACACGCGGGATTTACGACGGTACGCGACCTCGGCTCCCCGATCACGCCGTCGCTGCGCGACGCCAGTGGCGCCAATCCGCCGACAACGCCCCGCATTCTGGCCGCCCATGTGGGACTTACGGGGGCACGCGGGCCCTGGTTGATTCCGCAGCCGTCGTGGTGGGAGGCGCGGGTTGTGCGCGGTAGTGCGTCGGCGAGGGAGGAGGTACGGCGCCTGCATGACGAGGGTGTGGACGTCGTCAAGATCGGCGCATCGACCGGGCTGGGGGCGGAGGGCTTTGGCGATATTCCGACGTTGACCGTGGAGGAGATTCGTGCGGTCTGCGATACGGCGCACGCGCTAGGGCTGCCGGTTGCGGCGCACGCCATCGGCTCGGAGGCGGTGCGACGATGCGTGGTGGGTGGCGTGGACACGATCGAGCACGGGTATGGGTTGAGCGACGAGGTTTGCGACCTGGTGGCAGGGAGCAGCGCATGGATCGTTCCCACACTGCGAACGCGCTACGTGCGGCCAACGGCCGACGCTCAGGCGACAGCGCGGGAGCAGATGGACACCCTGCGACGAGGTGTCGCGGCCGGGATTCGATACGCGGCAGGGACCGATTCGGTTGGGGACGCTTTTACGCGGCACGGCGCCGGCAATGCGTTGGAGGTGGAGCTGATGGGCCGGGTGCTGACGCCTGATGCGGCGCTGGCGGCGGCTACTCGGGAGGCGGCACGGATGCTGGGGGTGGATGAACACGTCGGGACTCTGGAGGCTGGCAAGTTCGCCGATTTGATCGCAGTTCGAGGCGACCCACGACGCGATCTGTCGGTGCTGCAGCGGGTGGAGTTCGTTATGCGGAAGGGGCAGGTGGTGCGGTCCGACGTGGGGGCTGACCGGCGCTAAGCGACGCGGTCGAAGCCGGACCAGTCGAGGTCCACCCAGCGGCGTTCGGCCGCGCTGGTGCGGATCGCTTCGTGGACGACCAGCTGGCGGTGGCCGTCGGTGAAGGTGGGATAGGAGGCGGCCTGGCCTTTGTTGGCGGACGCGACGTTGAAGTAGACCTCGCGGAAAAGGAGCCTGAAGGTCTCGTCGAATCCTTCACGATAGGCGCCGGCACGTTCGACGAAGCGCCGGGCGTCGGGCCGCATGTGGCGAGCGTCGGTGACGAGCAACTCATTGGGTTCGTCGCGGTGACCGATCCAGAGCTCGTTGGGCGTTTCCGAGTCCCAGCTGACACCGGCCAGCTCGGCGTCGATTTCAACCCGCACGCGGTAGGGATGGCCAGCCGCCACGTGGGAGAGCGACACTACGGCTTGGGTTCCGTCGGAAAACCGAACTAAGAGTCCTGCCAGGTCGTCGCCAGCGGATCCCGTTGCAACCACCGGCTGGGGAGCTTGCGAGTCCAGACGTTGACGGTGGGAATAGGCCGTGCCGAACGACGCGCACAAGGCGGTGGGGCGCGCGCCTAGCAGGAACATCACCAGGTCGAGCAGGTGGCTGCCCGTGGTGGACGTCACAACGGTGGGGCCGCCAATTGCTGGATCCAGGCGCCAGTCCCAATCCCCGCGGTGCCAGAGGGTGTCGTCGGCGATGGAGGCCCGGACGAGAAACGCGCGGCCGAGCAGGCCTTCGCGCCGGCGCGCGGCGATTTCCTGTACCAGCGGGTAGAAGCGGTTGTTGAAGCAGACGGCGTGCACGACGCCGGCCGCGCGGGCGGCAGCCTCAAGCTCCGCCGCCTCAGCAACGGTGATTCCCAGGGGCTTTTCGCAGACGACGTGGACCTTGTGCTCCAAGGCTTCGAGCACTAGCTCGCGGTGAAAGGCATTGGGCGCGCAGATGTGCACGGCGTCAATGGCGCGGTCGAGTGCCGCTGCGAGACTGGCGTCGGCGTGCGGTATTCGCAGATTGGCGGCCGCTGCCTGGGCGCGCCCGGGCGTTGAGGCCACAACGCTGACGACCTCCACGCCGTTGCGGCGGAGCGCGTCGATGTGGATGCGTCCGATGGTTCCGGGACCGATGACCGCGGCGCGGATAGGGGGACGGGTGGCATCCGTGTGTCGCTGCTTCGTTGCTGCACCGTAGTGGAGCGGTTTGCCGCGTATGCTACGCGCCTCTCGCTTGGTTATCCGAGCGGCGGACCGGTTGACGCTGCGGGGCCTCAGTCGATAGGTTGCCCCGCCGCGCTATCCCCGACGGTCCTGCCGAAGCTGGGGCGCGGCACGTTGTTGTAGACGCGCGGCGGGCTGAAGTCCGAGCAGACCAGCCGCCGCGCGCACCTCGCTAAGGACAGCGTCGCTTGGGTCTACGGATTGGGATCGATACGGGCGGAACGTTCACGGACTTGGTCGTGATGGACGAGGCGACCGGGCAGGTCAACGTCGTCAAGCTGCCCTCGACGCCTGACGAACCGAGTCGGGCGATCCTGGCGGCGCTGGAGCAAGCGGGGGTCGACCCGGCACAGGCCACCTACCTGGTGCTCGGAACCACCGTGGCCGCTAACGCGTTGCTGCAACGGCGCGGTGCGCGTGTCCTTTACATAACGACTGAGGGCTTCGAGGACGTGCCCTTCCTTCAGCGGGTGGATCGCAAGTTTCACTACGACCTTGATTGGGAACGTCCGTTGCCCCTAGTGGCTCGGCGCGACTGCCTGGGGGTCCGCGAGAGAATCGATTATCGGGGCCAGACGGTGACCTCGCTGTCAGACCAGGGCCTCGAGCACCTGGTCGATGCTGTCCGCACGCGGCTCGCCGATATAGATGTCGAGTCGGCGGATGTCGCGTTCGCGCTCAACTTCCTCTTCTCGTACGTGCGCCCCGACCATGAGGCGAGCGTGCGAGAAGCGCTGATGGAGGCGTTTCCGGGAATCCCGATCTCGGCCTCGCACGAGGTGGCGCCAATCTGGCGCGAATACGAACGCGCCAGCACGACAATCGCCGATGCGGCGGTCAAGCCGCTGTTGAGCCAGTTCATCGGTTCGCTCGATGAGGGTCTGCGCGAGCGCGGATTCGCGCGATCCTGGTCGGTTATGAAATCCAATGGCGGACAAATGCTGGCCGAGCGCGTGGGCGAGCGCCCGGTCCAGACCGTGCTGTCCGGCCTCTCCGGCGGAATCATTGCCGGACAGGCGTTTGGCGCGGAGGCCGGTCAGTCGAATGTCATTACGTTCGACATGGGCGGGACCAGCACCGACGTCGGCGTGGTGGCCGACGGGCGCGTGGGCTACACCACGGCGTGGGAGATCGAGTTCGGATTGCCGGTGGCCGCGCCGTTCATCGAGATGACCACGATGGGCGCCGGCGGCGGCTCGATTGCCTGGGTCAACAAGGGCGGTCTGCTGCAAGTGGGGCCGCATAGCGCCGGTGCCGTTCCTGGTCCGGCCTGCTATGCCCAGGGTGGCGTGGAGGCGACGGTCACGGACGCCAACGTGGTCTTAGGCCGCTTGAATCCGTCCAACTTTCTCGGGGGTGATCTGCCGCTGGATGCCGGTCTGGCCCACAAGGCGATTGAGCGCGTGTCGGGGGAAGTCGGACTCTCGCCGATCGACACGGCGCACGCCGTTGTCGAAATCGCAGTAGAGAATATTGCCGAGGCTATGCGGCTGCTGACGGTTCAGCGCGGGCTGGATCCGCGCGAGTTCAGCCTGGTGGCCTTCGGCGGCGCGGGTCCTTTACACGCGGCCGCGATCGCGCGCGTGATTGGGACGCGCGCCACGCTGATCCCGCCGCACCCGGGTCTCTGTTCGGCCTTTGGGACGCTCCTGGCCGACATCCGCGTTGACAAGACCTGGACGCATCTGGTTCGGTCCGATGACCCCGATCTGGCAGACCTCGACGCTCGTCTGCGGGCGCTGGTGCGGGAAGCGGTGGAGGACCTCGGCAGCGAAGGGTTCACCGGCGAGCCGGCGATCCGCCGGTCGGCCAACATGCGCTACCTGGGGCAGAATTACGAAGACGAGATCCCGATTCCCGACGGCCCACTCACGCAAGCTGCCTGGCAACAGCTCATTGACGGCTTCGAGCGGCATTACGAGGCGGAGTACGGCTATCGAATCGCCAACGAGGTCATTGAGATCGTGCAGTTGAACGTGAGCGCGGTGGGCGAGGCGTCGAAACCCCGCCTGTCGAGGCTTCCACGGCGGGCACCGGCCGAGCCGCGCACACGTCGGCGTGTGTACTTCGATCCGCGCGAGCCTGTCGACTGTCCGATCTTCGAGCGGAGCGACCTCTCGCCAAGCGACGTCATCACGGGTCCAGCGGTCATTGAAGAGCTGGATTCCACGACGCTCGTGCATCCGGGTCAGACTTTGGCCGTTGGCGAGCGCGGGCTGGCGAGCCTGGTGTGGGCATGAGCGAGCATTCGGTTGCGATGGGCACCGACCCGGCGCGCGATCTGGTTACGCAGACGGTGCTCTACAACCGGCTGGTGGGCGTGTGCCGCGAGATGGGCACCACCATGATGCGCACGGCGTACTCCCCCATTTTCAGCGAGAGCCGTGACTTCTCGTGCGTCCTCTTCGATCGCGAAGGGCGCATGCTGGCCCAAACGGAGTTCTGTCCGGCTCAGGTCGGGGCGATCCGTTTCGTCGTGAAGTGGCTGATCGCCGAACTGGGCGAGGACGCCATGAAGCCAGGCGACGTGATCGTCCACAACGACCCCTACCGCGGGGGCGTGCACATGCCGGAGCACGTAGTCATCAAGCCTGTGTATTACGGCGGTGAGCTGTTCGGCTACGTCTCCAACATCGCGCACCTGGTGGAGATCGGCGGCATGGCCGTTGGTGGATTCGCCGCGACCGCGACCGAGGTTTACCAAGAGGGCCTGCGCCTCCCGCCGGTCTGGCTGATGCGGGAGGGCGAGTACAACCACGACGTCTGGCGCGTGATCATGTCGAACCACCGTGCGCCGCGGTACTCGTGGGGCGACCTGCACGCGATGATCGCCTCGTTGACGGTTGCCGAGCGGCGTTGCCATGAGTTGCTGGATTCCTTTGGCCTGGAGACCGTGCGTGAGGTCAGTGGGGCGCTGATGGATCACGCCGAGCGCTGGATGCGTAACGAGATTCGCTCGATCCCGGACGGCGAGTACGAATTCGCCGACCACATGGAAGACGCGCGCGACCCGCCGGTGCGCGACTGGATCCGGCTGCGGCTGATCGTGGAAGACGGCGAGATCGTGGCGGACTTTACCGAGAGCGACCCGCAGGCCCCTCACGTTCTCAACTGCACCTACGGGGTCACGGCGTCGGGTGTTTACAACGCAATCTTTCACTTCGCGGACAACGACGTGCCGCACAACGACGGGGCCTACCGGCCGATCAGCGTGATTGCGCGTCCCGGATCGATCGTGAACGTGGTTCATCCTGGCGCCTCGGTGGGCGGCAATACCGAGACGCATCCGCGGATCTGGGGAATTGTGATGGGGGCGTTGGCGCAGGCGGTTCCAGACCGTGTGTCGGCCGCAACCGGCGGTACGTCGTGCAACTTTCTGTTTGGCGGGACTCACCCAGACACGGGGCAGTACTACGTGCACTATCACTTCGACGGGGTAGGCTGGGGCGGTCGGGCCGCAGCCGACGGCAACAGCCACCAAGTCGTCCCCAACGGTAATTGCCCTGCCACACCGGTGGAGATCTTTGAAACACGATATCCGTTCATGGCGCGCGCCTACCGGCTGCGCACCGACTCCGGCGGGGCCGGCGCACAGCGCGGCGGCCTGGGATCGGACCGCATCCTGGAGGTCCGTGCCCCCGCGATCACCGTCTCGGCGCTCTTCGACCGCATGGTGTCGCGTCCCTGGGGGCTGTACGGAGGCCACTCGGGCGATCCGTCCCGGCTCCTGGTGCGGCGGGCTGGATCGCCCACCTTTCAGACTTTCGGCGAGGCATTCGGGACCACCAGCAACTCGCGCGTCGCGAACATCGAGCTTCGTGACGGCGACCAGGTGATGATCGGTAGTCCCGGCGGTGGCGGGTATGGCGCGCCGGAACTGCGCGAGCCGGAGCAGGTGCTGCGGGACGTAGCCGAGGACTTCGTTTCCATTGCCGCGGCACGCGAGGTCTACCGCGCGGCTATACACGAGGTGGATGGCCGCTACGTCATCGATCAACCGGGCACGCATGCACTCCGTCAGGGTCGAACCGACGACCGCGTTCAGCAGCAGCCCGCGCGCAAGCGCACGCCGGTTAAGTCGCAGGCGCGACCTCCGGCCGGCGGTCGCTGGGAGCACCTGGCCGGCGACTGGTGGCAGACCGACGTAACCAATTGCGAGCTTTGCGGCCAGGTCATCCCACGCGACATGTGGCGGGCCGGCGACGGCCACGGGTTTTGCTCGCAGGATTGCGACGAGCGCTACCGCACCTACTGGCTGCCGCGGTATGGACAGCCCGCAGACACGAGGCCGCAATGACCGACAACGACACCCTCTTGCGCGTCGACGACCTGGCGGTGGAATTCGCCACGGACGAAGGCGTAGTTCATGCCGTGAACGGGATCTCGTACGAATTGAACGAGGGCGACTCCCTCGGCATCGTGGGCGAGTCCGGCTGCGGCAAGAGCGTCAGTTCCCTGGCGATCATGGGCCTGGTGGCTCGTCCCGCCGGACGAGTGGCGCGCGGTTCGATCCATTTTCAGGGCCAAGATCTGTTGGACATCTCGTCCGACGAGATGCGCCAGATCAGGGGTCAGCAGATCGCCATGATCTTTCAGGACCCGATGAGTTCCCTGAACCCCGTGTTTCCGGTCGGACGGCAGATTGAAGAGTCCCTCCGGCTGCATCTCAACCTGAGCAAGCCCGAGGCGCGTGCCAAGGCGGTGCAGTTGCTGGACACCGTGGGAATTCCGGCGCCAGAGGAACGGGTAAAGGACTACCCGCATCAGCTCTCAGGCGGCATGCAGCAGCGCGCGATGATTGCGATGGCCATTTCCTGCCAACCCGACCTGCTGATCGCGGACGAGCCGACGACGGCTCTTGACGTGACAATTCAGGCCCAGGTCATCGAGTTGCTGGCGGAACTGCGGCGCGAATTGGGCATGGCCGTGATTCTCATCACGCATGAACTTGCCCTGGTTGCCGGGTTCTGTGACCGGGTCGCGGTGATGTACGCCGGCTACATCGTGGAGTACGCGCCCGTGCGTGAGCTTTTTGCCCGGCCGCAGCATCCCTACACGCTGGGCTTGATGCAGGCTGTGCCGACGATCACGGGTGATCGGTCCGAAGAGCTGTCCAACATTCCCGGTTCGCCGCCAGACTTGATCGGCCTGCCGCAAGGCTGCCCCTACGCCCCGCGTTGTCCGTACGTGCGCGACGCCTGTCGAGAGATGATGCCGGCACTCGAAGATCGCGGCGCCGGCCATCCGGTTCGCTGCATTGTTGACCCAACGACTGGAGAGTTGCGGTGAGCGTATCGGCCCGTCCCGCGTCTCAAACGGCCGCCAGCAGCAACGGCGCCCTTCTGGATGTCAAGCATCTCGTGAAGCACTTCCCCGTCACGCGCGGCGCGATCCTTCGCCGCCACGCCGGCTGGGTGCGGGCGGTGGACGATGTTTCGTTCAGCATCGAGGCCGGCGAAACGCTGGGTCTGGTCGGTGAATCAGGCTGCGGTAAGACCACCACCGGCAACGCCGTGATGCAACTGGAGGTGCCGACCTCCGGCGAGGTTGTATTTGAAGGGCAGACGCTGACCAGCCTCAAGCGGGACGAGCAACGCCGCGCGCGCCGGCGAATGCAGATGATCTTCCAGGATCCGTACGGCTCGCTGAACCCTCGCATGCCCGTGAGCAAGATTATCGAAGAGCCGATGATGGTCCACAACCTCTTCGAGAGCCGCGAAGACCGGCGCAATCGCGTTCAGGAGATCTTGGAGCTCGTTGGGCTGAGCCGGACGCAGGCGTCGCGCTATCCGCACGAGTTCTCCGGCGGGCAGCGCCAGCGCATCGCCACGGCGCGCTCGCTGGCGGTTGAGCCGACGTTCATCGTCTGCGACGAGCCGGTTTCGGCGCTCGACGTATCGATTCAGGCCCAGATCATCAACCTGTTGCAAGACCTGCAGCAGCGCCTGGGCGTGGCCTACCTGTTCATCGCCCACGATCTGAAAGTGGTTCGCCACATCAGCCATCGGGTCGCGGTCATGTACCTGGGCAAGCTGGTCGAAGTCACGAACAGCGACTCGCTGTACCGGCGCCCACTCCATCCGTACACCCGAGCGCTGCTGTCCGCCGTGCCGGTGGCCGACCCGGTAATCGAGGCCAAGCGACAGCGGATCATTCTGCCGGGCGACGTGCCAAGCCCGGTGAACCCGCCCTCGGCCTGCCGCTTCCATCCTCGCTGCCCCTGGGCGCAGGAACGCTGCACGACCGAGGAACCGCTGCTAGCCGAAACCGGAGATGGTCACGCCGTGGCGTGTCACTTCTGGCGCGAGATCGAAGACTCAGGCGGCGTGCCACCCGTGACTCCAGCGCAGGCGCTGCGCGCCGGCGAAGCCCGGGCCGGCTAAGGCCAGCGATGGCGCCTCTCGGCCAGCCCTGCCCTCACCACGTATGAGCTGGGAACGCCTCGTCGCGCTGGAAGGCGGATCTGTTGGCGCCATTGCCTGCGCCGGCGACCGGGGAGCGACCGCATTCGCGGCGACGCTGGCGGGGGTTTTTCGAAGCACCTCAGGCGGCGATCTGTGGGAGCGGACCAGCAGCGGGTTGATCAGCCCATTCGTCCAGGACGTGGTCGTTTCGCCGGACTTCGAGCGGGACGGAATCGTGGCCGCGGCGACGGCCGTGTCCGGTCTGCATATGTCGTACGACTGCGGGGACTCCTGGGTTCGACTCGACTTCTGGGGCGTACGGCCAACCGTCACGCGTGTCGCTTTCTCGCCGGATTTTGGTAGGGACCAGACGCTGGTAGCCGGCTCGCAATACGAAGGCGTGTACGTCTCTCGCAGCCGGGGGCGAAGCTGGAATGGCTTCGTGGATGGTTTGGAACACGCTGAAATCTCGGCGCTGGCCATTGCCCCCGGCGTAGCGGACGGAGGACCGATTTTGGCCGCCGCCGACACCGGCGTGCTCCTCCGCTCGACCGACGTCGGCCGCACCTGGCAGCGAGTCGAGCGTGAGGAGGCCGACCCGCTGGAAAGTTGCGCCTGGGTCGATCGCGAGACCGCGGTTGCCGGAACCGCCGGCGGCCGCTTGCTGCGCTCAACTGACGGCGGACAGCGCTGGGACGAGGTATGGCGCGCGGACGGTGACACGGTAAACGGGATTGCGGTGGCCGCAAGCACCAGTGGTGGCCCCCGGATCGCGGCCGTAACGGGCGGTGGACGGCTGTTGCAGTCGAGCGACGCCGGAGCGACGTGGCAGGAGCAGCCGCTCACGCCGCATGGCGGGGTGTCAGCGCTCTGCGTCGCGGCTTCCGGCAAACGTGTGCTGATTGGGACCGACCGCAACGGCGTCTATCGACGAATCGGGGACGCCTCGGCCGTCGCGGCGAACGCTGGGTTGGTGAACCGCCCCATTCTGGATTTGGCCGTGTCCCCGTCGTTCGCCACCGACGAGACTCTGCTGCTGGGGACGCTGCAGGACGGCGTGCTGGTCTCGCGCGACGGCGGCTCGGCATGGACGTCAACTCTGGATGATCGAGGGTTGGGTCCGGTCACGGCTGTACGGACGTCGCCGGACTTCGCCCAGGACGGGATCGCCGGCGGAATTGCCGGCGGACAGGTGATCTGGAGCGCCGACAGCGGCCGGTCATGGGTCCGGATTGGCGGCCTCACGGACGACGCGGCGGCGAGCCTGCTGGAGTTTTCGCCGGAGTTCGCCGCCGATGGCCAGGTAGCGGTCGGGAGGCTGGACGGGCTGCTCTACCTCTCGCACGACCGAGGCCAGACGTGGCGGTCAGTCTGGACGGGGATTGACGGCAGCGATGTTCTGGCGCTGGCTTACTCGCCGCACTTCGGTGAGGATCGCTCGATGGTTACGGCACTTGGCGACGCCGACCGCCTGGTGGCGATCCGGTCCAGCGACGCGGGCGAGACGTGGATGCCCTGGGTCGAATACGACGTCGGCCTGGGCTGGGCCTCGCTGGCCCTTCCGCCTACGTTCAAACCAGATCGCGGACCTGTGCTTCTGGCCGCCCGCGACCGGATCTTGATGCCGTCGCCAGCGGGGCGCGGCTCGTGGTCCGGGTTGCAGGTCGCCGAGGGCAGTGTAGCTGTTCGACAGGTGACCGTGTCGCCGAACTTCGAGCGCGACGGCCTGGTTGCCGCCGCCACCAGCGACGGCGTGTATCTCTCAAACACAGAGGGACACACGTGGTCGCGGATGGACGGTCCGCTGGCCGGTCAGGCCGTGGAACGGGTGAGCATTACGGTGGCTGACGCCGACCGTCGCACGATTCACGCCGCCTTGGGGCGTGGCGAACTGTGGCGATTCAGCGCGTGAGCGACGGGCTGTTGCGGAAGCCGCCGTCGCCGACGGCCCACGCCTTTATCCCAGGACCGCCGTTTGACGAATCGCGCACGCCGCCGGCGCGTGTGTCCAACGTCAACACCACCAGTATTCCCGCAGCCGTTGAACTGGCCTGCCGCGCCATGGGACAGGTCTTCAACCCCGCCGACAACGGCTATCCGTACATGTACACGCGCATTTGGCCGGACGGATGGTTGGGGTTCAGCCCGTACCACGGCGCGGTGCAGCTGTCGGGGCGTCACCTTGATGCGTTGCTGGCGGCCGAGGCCGTGTTGGGCATCGAAGTGGATGAAGGCGTGGTGGCGCGACACACCGAGGCGTCCTACTTTTCGCTGAGCGCCGGCCCGCTCCCTTGCAATCACAGCACGCCCGGCGGGCCCCTGACTTCGGTGGACGAGCATTCGATCCGGGAAGCCGTCCACGGACTGCAAGCGCTGGCTCGCTATCGCGCATCCGACCGGGCGGTGGAGGCGGCCGAGGCCCTGATCGCAGACGTCCGGCGCTTCTGGCGAGCGGAAAGCGACTGGGACCAGGATGGGGTGCGAGCAGCCTATGGGCTGCCAATGACGGCGCGTCCGACGTTTGTCGAAGGGGTTGCGCGGTCGATTGGGCCGCTGGTGAAGCACTACGGGGCTACCGGATCGAAGGCGGCGCTGGAACTGGCGCAGGATCTGGCGGGTCATGCCACGTCGCGCTTCTTCCTAGCCGATGGCTCATACGACGCGGACCGGCTCGGAGCGCACACACATTCGACGACCTGCACGCTGTCGGGCCTGGCGCTGTTGGGCAGTGTGACGGACGACCGGGAGCTCCTCACTCAGGTGCGTGCGTTCTATGACAACGGGCTGCGTGTGATCCGCGACGCGGTGGGCTGGGTTCGGGAGCGCCACCACCCCAGCTTCCACCCTGAACAGGGTGAGATGAACAATGTGGGCGACGTGATCGAGACGGCGCTGATCCTGGGGAACTATTTCGATGATATCTACTTCGAGGATGCCGAGCGGTATCTGCGTTCACAGTTAATGCCATCGCAGGTGCGGGACCTGAGCTTCATGGACCAGGCGCCAGGGGGCGACGAGCGACGCGACCTGCGTACGCGTCTGCTTGGCCTGTTCGGGTTCAATGCTGTGTATGGCCATTTGCCGCTCGGCAAGAATCAGGTCACCCCAAGTCTGGACATTGTGGGGGGCGCCACGGCTTCGCTTTGCGCGGCGCAGCGCGCGACTGCCCCAACCAGCGACGGCCGGACGATGGTCAATATGCTCTTTGACTATGAGAGTGACGCGGTTCGCATCGAGTCGCCATACACGGGTGGCGCGCTGCGCATTACGCCCAAGACCGCCGACGACATTGCTGTGCGCGTTCCCTCCTGGGCGGACCTGGACGGGACGACGGTCGACGGAAACCCTGCCGAGCGACTCATCGTCGACGGGCGCATCACGCTCCGCCGCCCACAGGTCGGGCGCGCGGTTGAGGTTGGGCTGCCGCTCGCCGAGCGCGACCTGAGGATCCGTCACCAGGACCACGACATTAGGGCGCACTTGCGCGGCGATGCCGTGGTTGCGATGGACGACTTGGGTGCCGGGCTGGCCTACTTCCCGCCGCTCACCTGAGGGCGGGCGGCCAGCCGGGGCTGGTCGTCAGCGGATCCCGCGCGCGGGATAGCGGGCGTTGGGGCCCTCAAGGATGGCCCGCTGGCGTTCGGTGAGTCCTTTGAGGCCCTCGGGCGTCGGGTATTCGCCCCACCAGGCGAGCGGATTGGGGCTGTACTTGTAGAAGACGGTGCGGCGCTCGTGATCCGCCGTCCATGGGAGGGCGCCGTGGGTCAGCGCTTCCGTGAAGATGATGGCTGTGCCAGCCGGGCCAACCACTCGCTTGACGGTCTCATGCTCGTTGGTGAGGTCCTTCCATTCGTCGGGGAAGGGCAAGTTGCTCTTGTGGCTGCCGGGCACACAGCCGAAGCCGCCGTCGCCCGGATTCACGTCGGCAAGGTTGAAGGCCACTACCGAAAGGCCGTTGTGGAACTGGCCGTTGCTGTAGTGGAAGTACTGGACGGGATTGAATGGCGTCGCACCACCATGGAGCGTGGCGCCGATTGGACTGAGCCCCCCGCGAATGATGTCCAGGTAGGTGTGGTCCAGCCGGAACCTGGGGCCCAGGATGGCTTCCAGGAAGGGCACGATGGTCGGGGGATCCAGCAGGTCAACGTACGGCTGCCCCCAGTCCAGCAGATTGACGAAGCGATGGGTGGTGGCATCGGCCGGCGTTTCTTCGGCAATCTTTCGGTCGAGAGTCCTGTTTAGCGCGGCAACCGCGTCGGCATCGAGCGCGTTGGGCACGGTGACGTAACCCTGCAGGTCGAACAGGTAGCGGTCATGCTCGGTCATGCGTTCCTCCCGACTTCGGACGCTAGGGCACGTCTTGCAAGATCGCTCGCGGGGTGTACTGACGCACGGTTGTGACGGATGCGGTCAGCCATGCTTCGACGTCGTGCTCTGGACGAGTGACGATCTTAAGGCAGTGCGTCAGGCCACCGGGATCGTCCGCTCGGTCGTTCAGGATGTCCAGAATCCGGTCCACTGGTACGTGACCCTCGCCGATTGGCGTATGGAAGAGCGCACCGGTTGCGATTTCCGTTAAGGCTTGCACGCGCATGTCGCGGAGATGGGTCGCGACAACGTAGGGGGCTGCAAGCTTGGCCGCGTCAAGCGGGTCTTCGGTAACGGCGAGCGGGCTGGCGACATCCAGGACAATCCGCAGATGCGGGGAGCCGACAGCCTCGACGACTTTCACAAGCTCGGCGCAGCGGTAGTCCATGTGGGGTTCGAGAGCGAGCGTTACCCCGAGGTCGGCTGCCATTGGAAGCAGCGTACGCACGTTGGTCTCAATGCGAGCCAGTTGATTGGCCAAGGCGGGTTCCCGCGAATAGCGGTTGGCGCGACCGGGTTGCCCGTGAACGAGGCTGAGGACCGACGCGCCGGCGTCCGCCGCCAGGCGTAGGGCGGCTGCGGCGATCGAAGCCTCGCTGTCGCCGATCCAGCCTGACTTGAGGCTGGTGGCTCGCGCCGGTTCGAAGCGCGCGGTGTCATTTCCGGACGGTACGGTACCCCAGCGATCCGGATCGGCGACCAGGTTCACCGACGCGCTGCCGAGCACGCGCACGCCGGCTTCCGTACAACGGACGCTGAAGTCAGACGCCCGGGCCCGGCTACCAAGCAAGCCGAGGTCCAGCGTGAGTGCGGCGAGCCTATGTGCGGCAACGCGCTCCAGGAGCCAGTTGGGCACATCGGCTCCAGGGTCGGGCGCCTCAACGGACAGCAGGTACGGCGCATAGTGACTCGTGGAGCGAAAGGCCGGCCGGTCGGCCCGCATCCAAGGGAAAGCGACCCAGCGGTAGGTCTCAGCCGAAAGCCCCAGCCTCACGCGACGGCCTGGTTGGGGAAGTGGTCGGCGGCGTACCGTCGCAGGTGCTGGGCACTGGCGCGCACCCAGCGGTCGGGGTCCGTCTGCGGCAAACCGGCGATTTCGATATGCGCGAGGAGCTGTTCGGGATTTGGGGCCTCGTCCTGGAGCAGGTCCAATATCTCGGCGATCGGGGAATCGCCCTGTCCGACCGGCGCCCAGTGCAACTCAGGCTCCCAAGTCTCGGTGAGCGGATGCACTGTGAAGTCTTTCAAGTGAACCGCGACCGTATACGGCGCGGCCAGCCGCGCGCCTTCGAGCGGGTCTTCCAGCACCAGGAAGGGATTCGCCGTGTCGAGCGTGATACGTGCGAATTCGGAGTCGAGGGCCTGAACCATGGCCACGACCTCGCTGAGGCGGTAGTCCATGTGGTTTTCGAAGGCAAGCGTGACGCCGTGCTGCCGGCAGGCCGGCAGGATGGTGCTGAAGTTGCGAATTGCCCGCTCGATCTGTTCGTTGATCGGCGGACTGGTACTGAAATGGTTGTGAATGCCGGCCATCAGATGTGTGACCGTGGCAATCGCTACGCCGCCGCGCGCGTTGAGCGCCACGTGTTCGATGGCGGTCTCGCGATATTCCTGGTCCCATTCGTCCGCCGTCGCCGCCCAGTTCGCCGTGAGGCCGCCGTTGAAGGCCAGTCCTGCCGCGCGCATGCGGGCACCGAAGGCTTCGACCGCGGGACCGTCCCCCACGTCCGCGGCGTGCATGTAGAAGCCTTCCAGCCCGAGGTCGCGCGTCTTCTCCAACATCCAGTCGTGGCGCATGGCGCCGGGTTTCGGCGGGTCTTCGGTTTGGAGAAAGGCCGGGGGCCAGCCGAAGTTTCGGTGCTCGGGGCGATCACGACGCCGATGCGGGTCGAGCATCCAGCGGTAACAGGCGGTTGAGATGCAAAGTTTCATGCTGGCGGGCCGACTGAGGACGAGAGGGAGCCCCCGGGGAAATCAGGTCTTGGGCTGATCGGTCAACCGGACGCGCGGATCAACGTACGTGTACAAGATATCCACCAGCAGGTTCATCACGGCGTAGATGACTGCGATCAGCAACACCATGCCCTGCACTACCGGATAGTCGCGAGCGACGATCGCGTTGACGAGTCGCAATCCAATACCTTGACGGTGAAATACGGCCTCGATGACCACCGCCCCGGCCAGCAGACCGCCAAACTCCAAGCCAATGACGGTGATGACTGGAATCAGCGCGTTGCGTAGCGCATGCACCCAGATCACCGCCCGTTCGCGCAACCCCTTGGCTCGCGCCGTGCGAATGTAGTCACGGGAGAGCACGTCGAGCATCGATGAGCGGGTGAGCCGCGCCAGAATCGCCGCGGCCGCCGTTCCCAGGGTGATGGAGGGCAGGATGAGCTCCTTGCCATATCCGTTTGAGATGGCAGGCAGCCAGGCGAGCTTGACGGCGAAGGCCAAGATGAGAAGCTGGCCCAACCAGAAACTTGGGATCGACACACCCGAAACCGCGAAGATCTGCGCGGAATAATCGGTTTTGGTATGACGTCGGATTGCGGAAATGATGCCGGCGCCGACGCCGATGGTCATGGCCACGGCCATGCTGGACATCGTGAGGGCAAACGTCGCCGGAAAGTGATCCTTGATGATGTCGGTCACGGGGCGACGGAACTGGATCGAATCACCAAGGTCGAGGCGCAGCACGTCCCACACGTACAGCACGAACTGGTGCGGGACCGACTTGTCCAGGTTGTAGCTTTCGCGCAGCTTCTGCAGCGCTTTCAGGCTGACTTCGCCGCTGCTGCCCGACGTCGCGCCCGATCCCCCAGCGATACTCGCTGAGAAGAAAATCTCCACCGGGTCCCCCGGCACCAGCCGCATCAGGACAAAGACGACGAGCAACACCCCAAAGAGCACGGGGATCATGTATAGCGCGCGTCGCACGATGTAGGCGCCCATGGCTTTAGATCAGTCCTGACCTGGGAATTGCGCGCAGGCGCCCGGCCGCCACCTGGCGGCCGGACGCCTGTCGCATTGTGAGCCGGGTTACTCCTGGGTGCTGTAGAACTGCCCGAAGTAGGGCAGGTAGTCGATGCCCAGGAAGAGTTCGCCGCCGATCCTGTCCGGATTGGTCAGCCACGGCAGGAACTCTACGACCAGTGGAATCGCCACGGCGTTCTCCATCAGGTACAGCTCGGCCTCTTTCCAGAGGGCAATCTGCTCGGCCTGATCGAAGCTCGCGCGCGCCGTTTCCAGCAGCCGGTCGATCTTGGCGCCCGGGGTAGCGGAACTCGGGATTCCGTCGTACTCGAAGAACGAGTACGAGCGGTTGGCGCCACCGTACGAGCCGGTGTGGAACCGTTCGTACAGAATGTCGCCGCTCGGCGCTGCCACGCCGATCCACGTGGTGTGATAAAGCCCCTTCGAAGCGCCTTCGCGGTGCGTAGCCTCGTCCATCTTCGGGATGTCCACGAAGATGCCCAGACTCTTCTCCACGTCCAGCTTGAAGAGTTCCACCACCGGGTCGCCGCGGTCCGGGTAGGTGATTTCCAGCCGCCGGCCGTCAGGCGCGTAGCGGTAGCCATCCTCGCGCTTGGCGTAGCCGGCCTCGTCCAGGATCTGGTTGCCCTTGGCCGGGTCATATGTATACAGCTTGCTGGCTTCCTCGCTGCGACCAAGCGTTCCTGGGAGCAGCAAGTTGCTGATGTTGGTCGGCGCGATTCCGCCGTTGGCGCGCACCGTCACCGTGCGGCGATCCGTTCCGAAGAGCAGAGCCTTGCGCACGTTCAGGTCGTCCAGCGGCCAGAGCTGCGTATGCAGCGGCATGTACTGCCCCATGCCCGGCGCCGCGAAACCGATCACGTGATACTTCGCGTTCTCGGACACCCGCTTGAAGTCCGCGAAGGACCAGTTCAAGGAGATGTCGACCTCATTCGCCTCAAAGGCCTGGGCGTTGTCGGTCATGTTGAAGCCGAGAATCTGGATCCGGAACCGGTCGGGGTATGGGGCCCCGTGTGCCTGAGGAACGACGGTCCCCAGTTGTAGTCATCGAATCGGTCGTAGAGGATCTTGAGGTCGTCTTCCCAGCTGTTGAACTTGAATGGCCCGGTGCCGATCGGGTCGCGGCTGAATGCCTCGCCCCGCTCGGTGATCGCCTTTGGCGAAGCCATCCCGGTGTGCTGGGTGTTGAGCACATGACTGGCCCGACGTCGGCGTCCCGCTTCGATATCTACATTGCCGACGACCACGGTTTCCTCGCCGCCCTCGGCGGCCGCGATGGTCTCGCCGTCGTGGTCCACGAGCGCCGAGACGCCGGTGAAGACTCGCCTCGGGGCGTCAGCAGGCTGCCAACCCGCGGTGCCGACCCGGTTCAAAGCGGCGACGGGCACTTGATTGAATTTGGCGATGGCGGCGGCTTCCCATACCGGCATCGAGGTCCGGTTGTTCAGCCAGACCAGCAGGTCGGCGCCACCGGCCACGAGCGCGACTGGCAGTTCGCCATGCTGACCGTCGCAGCAGATCATCATCCCGACCCGAACGCCGCACAGGTCGAACAACCCCAGCGCTTCACCCCCGGCGAATGCCGTGGACTCGTCAACGCGCGAGTCGTCGTTCACGCACAGATGCGACTTGGCATACGTCGCGATGACGCCGTGTGGACCAATCAACGCGCTACCGTTCTGTGGACGCCCGTCGGCAGCGAGAGTCACCAGGCCGACGACAATGCTCGAGCCCGAAGCGGCGGCCAAGTCTGCAAACGCTCGAACGGTTGGTCCGTCCAGGTCCTCGGCGACCGTCGTGTAGTCGTCGGTGCAATACCCAGTGGTGACGAGTTCCGGCAGGATGGCCAGGTCCACGCCCTGGTTCAGCGCCCGTTCCGTTAGCCGTAGCGCCTGATCGCGATTGGCGGCAATTTCGCCGTCGACCGTGGCAACCTGAACGCAGGCGATGCGCACGAAAACGCTGCCTATCTTGAGTCGAAGGGGCGCCGCTCGTTCCGGTCCAGCGGGAGATCGATCCGCGATCCGATGGCGGCGCTGAGATACGCGGCGTGCAAAATCTCCACGCAGCGCAGCCCATCCTCGCCGGTCAGCACCGGCGCTTCGTCGCGCAGCACCCAGCCGGCAAAGCTGGCCCACTCCTTGTCGTAGGCGCCCACGGCCGAGTTGTGCTCCAGGCGCACCTCGTTCGGCGGCGCGTGTTCGATCTGGGTCGTGATCGTCAGGTCCTCGGCGTTATAGGCAATGCCTCCGCGCTCGCACACGATGTCGAATCCAAACGCCGTCTGGTAGGTGGCCATCGGGAAGAACGTGGAGACCTGAAGGGAACCGAGCGTCCCGCTTGTAAAGGTCAGGGCCACTGAGATGGCGTCCTCCTGGTCCGAGATCTCTGGTCGCAGCTTGGGACCGAGAACCGCATAGACCGAGTCAACCTCGCCAAATAGATAGCGCAGCGTGTCGACGTCGTGAACCCCGGCCCAATACAGCAGCCCGCCGCATAGTTCCCGCTCGCGCCAGAATCCGGTGATGTGGCGACCAAAGTAGCCGCGCACGTTCACGGCCAGCGGGCGTCCCAACCCGTCGCTCGCCAGCGCCTGGCTGATCGCGACCGCCGCGGGGCGGAACCGACGCTTGTGGCCGACCATCAGCTTTACGCCATGCGCGTCGGCCGCCTCCAGCATGTCGTGGCAGTCGGCCACGGTGATTGCCATGGTCTTTTCGCAGAAGATGTGGCGACCGGCAGCGGACGCATCCACCACGATGTCGCGGTGCGAGGAGTGCGGGGTTACCACAGCCACCGCGTCGCAGTTGCACTCGTCCAGCAACGCGCGGTGGTCCGACCAAAACGGTACGCCGCGCTCGCGCCCGAGGCGTTCGGCCTTGTCGCGATCGGTGTCGGCCACGCCGACCAGGTCAATTTCGGGCTGCCGATCCAGCAGTTCGGTTGTGTAGGAGCCGAATCCGCCGGCGCCGATCAGGCCCAGCCGAACGCGCTGCGACTTCGACACGTCGCGGCTCATGGCCCGGTTCTCACTAGCACAGCGTCCTATTCAGCCCACACCGACGGACGGGTGTCTCGGTGCCGCGTGTAGTATGCGCCACCCAGCGTCGCCGGCCTTTGCGGCGGTATCCAGAAGGCCAGGTGAGCGGTGGCGCCCTCGACTATCCCGGGCCAGACGTCCGCCTCGAATGGCGAATTGCTCGAGCTCGCCAGCACCGTCATGAGTGGCGGGGCTCTCGGATTCCTCATGCTCCCTCGCGAGGAGGACGTGGTAGTCCGCGAGGGCCGCGGCAGTCACCTGATTAGCGTCGACGGCCGCGAGTACATCGACTACCTGATGGGCTCCGGCCCGATGCTGGTTGGCCACTGCCATCCGCGCATTCTTGAGGCCGTCGAGCATCAGATTCGCCAGGGGACGACGTTCTACTTCCTCAACGAACCGGCCATTCGGCTGGCTGAGGAAGTGATCGAGGCGGTGCCCTGCGCCGAGCAGGTTCGCTACGTCACAACCGGCTCGGATGCCACGTTCCTCTCCCTTCGTGCGGCGCGCGCGTTCACCGGGCGGCAAAAGATCCTGAAGTTCGAGGGCGGCTGGCATGGCACCGGGGACTTCGCCATGTTTGGAACGGTTCCTGGCGAAGCCAGCGACTATCCGCACGCTGAGCCCGACTCACTGGGCGTGCCCGGCGTGCTGGCGGACGAGGTGCTGGTCGCTCCGTACAACGACACCGAGTTCGCCCTACAGGTGATCGAGGAATACGCCGACGAACTGGCCGGTGTGATCATCGAACCGCTGCAGCGCGTGCTTCGGCCGGCGCCCGGATTTCTGGAATCCGTACGGGAAGCCTGCGACCGGCACGGCATCGTGATGATCTACGACGAGATCGTCACCGGTTTTCGTCTGGCCTGGGGCGGCGCCCAAGAGGCCTATGGCGTCGTACCCGACCTGGCCTGCTACGGCAAGGCGATGGCCGGCGGCTTTCCCCTCGCTGTCATCGCCGGACGCCGCGACATCATGGATCTGTACGGCAATGTGGGCCGAGCGCCCAATACGATTGCCTGGGCAAGCGGGACATTCAACGGCAACCCGGTCGCGGCCACCGCGGCGCTAGCAGCCCTGGGCATCCTGCGCGAACCGGGCGTGTACGACCAGTTACACCGAATCGGCGGACGACTGCGGGCAGGAATCGAAGAGGCGGGCCGCCGACACGGGATTGCCATACAGGCGTTGGGCGAAGACATGGTGTTTGGGGTTCGCTTCATGGAGAACGCCAAGCCGACGCAGTGGGTCGACCTGTTGGACAACGACCGGGAGATGGGCATGCAGTTCGCCATCGAATGCGTGAAGCGTGGAATCCTGATCGTGCCGAATGAGAAGTTCTACGTCTCGATCGCGCATACCGAGGAAGACGTAGACCGGACGCTTGAAGTCGTGGACAGGGCGCTCAAGGTCTGCCGAGAAAAAGTGGGCTAGAGCCGACGGCGGCCGGGGAGGACATCCAATGCGGATTCTGATGTGCAGTCCAGACCTGGCGGCGATCACGGATGCTCTGCAAGCCGCCTTGCCCGCGCATGAGATCGTCCCAACCGAGCCAGAGGCGTTGGCCGCGGAAGCGCCGAACGCCGAGGTGATCATCCCGGCCCGCACGCCAATCGATGCCGGCACAATTACGTCAGCTTCTCGTCTGCGACTCATTCAACAGTTCGGAATCGGCGTAGATCACGTCGATCTGGACGCCGCACGCGCACGCGGGATTCCCGTTGCGAATGCGCCGGCTGGACCCTCGGGATTGGGCAAGGCCGTGGCCGAGTTCGCGCTCATGCACCTGATTGCGGCCGGACGCCAGTTGCCATCGCACTTCCGCGCGGTGGCCGCCCAATCGATTGCGGTGCCGTTCGGGGCATCGCTGTTTCAGGCGCGCATCTGCATTGTGGGCGTTGGAGGCATCGGTAGCGAGATTACCCGGCTACTGCAGCCGTTCGGCGCCACGCTGGTTGGTGTCAAGCGAACGCCAGATCCTGACCTGGCTCGCGAACTTGGGCTGGCCGAGTTGTTTACGGCCGACCGTCTCCGCGAGGCCGTGCGTGGCTGCGGCTTCGTGGTGCTGGCCGTCCCGCTTACCGACGAGACGCATGGGCTGATTGACCAGCGCGTGCTGGACGCCATGCCGGATGGTTCCGTTCTGGTCAACGTTTCGCGTGGTCCGGTTGTCGAGCGCGAGGCACTGCTCGACGCGCTGGACAGCGGCCGTCTGCGAGCCGCCGGGTTGGATGTGTTCTGGGAAGAACCGGTCGACCCGGCCGATCCGGTATTCGAGCGAGAAGTCTTTGCCACGCCGCACGGGGCGTCGGCGTGCGACATTTTCCTCCGCGGAACCTCGGAGGTCGTTCGCGACAACCTAGAGCGAATCGAGGCCGGGCAGCCACTTAAGTACCGCGTGGCCCGATAGAACCGTGGCCGATGGATAGTGCGGCTACTGCCTAGGATTTCCTAGCCCGGCGTTTGGTACCCAAGGTTCCAGTCGCCCAGTGAGCGCATGTCGTGACGGGGCGAGGCCAGATCAGCTTCGCCGCCGGCTCGCCAGTTCTCGAGCTCTTCAAGGTGTCCAAGCCGGCGCAACACGCTCCACATATCGCCGTAATTGGCGCGTCCCGAGCCGCCAGCGCAGTCCCAGAAAAACAGATGCTGGACGCCGGCGCGATACAGCCCGGATGCGCGTCGCCGCAAGTGCTCCGGGGAAACCTGGCGGGGCATCATGTTGGGCGCAATGATCGTGTTGCTGCCGCGTGCGAGATTCACGAAGTAGTCAATCGCGCGAGGGTCGGCCCAGGCGTCCACACTGCTGTTGAGATTGGGCGCTGACGTGTATGGGATCAGCGTGTCGACGAGGCCCTCGTCCACCCATGGCTTGAGGTCAACGCCGAAGTTCAGGTTCTCGGCTTCGCTACTCATCACCACGGCCGATATCTGAAGGCGACGGCTGCGGCTCTGTCGTCGCGTCTCCTCGTCCATCGCGGCGCGTAGCTCTCGGTGAAACTGCGTAAGCACGCCTGATCGGTATCTCAGCCAAGTCTGGTCGTGCGGGTCGAGCGTGCGCGGATCAACACCATGCGCGGAACGAAAACCCTCAACCAGTTGCAGTTCGTATTCCACCAGCGGAAGCCGCCGGTTGTAGAGCATGCAGACGCCGTCCACCGGGTACTGCACGACCTCGCGCAATAGCGAAATCACGTAGGCGCGAACTTCGGGATAGGTGTACGCGAAACGGGGCGTCCGGCGGCCGTCGCGGTCGACACCGCGCCACTCGGGTCGCCGGTTGTAGATCGCGTCTCCGTGATTGAAGTGATCAAGCGGCGGCGGGTAGTGGAATCCGCCGACCCGGTAGCTTGCATGAAACTTGATTCCGATCTCCCGTGCGTGGTCGGCGGCCACTTGCAGCGGATCGATTCCCCTATCGCGCAGGATTCGCCAGCTCTCGGCGTTGAAGCGATCCCCCTGCCGAGCGAAGTCATTCAAACCGTCGTATGCGGGGATGCGGCCGATCTGTGTGAAGTAGTTCATCAGGTCGCCAGAGCCACATTCCCAGTAGAGACGTGAGAAATCGGTGTGGCGGTACGGCTCGACTTCGCGTTGGATGTCGGCGGCGCTGGTGAGTCGCCAGGCGGAATGTGGACCGTGAGCGTCCTGGTGGGCGAAGAGCCGTCGGGTCTGGGAGCGAGCGCGATCGGCGTCCACTGCGCGCACCTCGGCGGCCGTCAGTGGCACTAACTTGACATAAGCTATGCGCGCGGGCTGCCCGAGGAACGATCCGGGGCCGTTGTTAGGGGACACGCGAGCGACCGGCTGTCCAATCACGAGGTCTCGGCCCGTCAGGTCCGCAACGCCCCAGAAGTGCTCGCGCAGCGTTTCGGCGTGGCCGCCGAATGGGACGCGCGGCCAGGACAAGATGGTTAACGGACCGGGCCCGGTGAGCTTGAGTTGAGTCTCGAGCTGGCGGCCTTCGGGCTCGGACCAAAAAGGAAGCACCCCAATCGACACGGCATGCCAGCCCCTGGCGTTGAGCGGATAGGTGATTGATGGGGCGGCGGTCTCGGGACCGGCCAGCAGCATCACTCCGCTGAAGGCGTCCGTCGTATACGGCAGCGTGCGCCAGGCGTGCCGACGGGGTTGCGCCGACAGCGCGCTGGTCGGCGTACATCGGTCAAGGTCGGTCAGGTAGATCGGTGCCTGACTAAAGCCTCGGTCGGCAATGAAGTCAGTCGTTTGAGCGGGGGCAGGGCGGTCTGTCACGGCCAGATCCCCAGTCGTCCCAGCACTTCGCGAACGTGCTCCATTTCGTCCTCGGTAGCGTTCGGCGCGGGCGAGCGGCGCCAGCGAGGCGCCACGCCGTAGACCTCAATCATGGCCTGCGAAAAGCCGTTGTAGCCGGCAGGGAAGCGGTGTGCTGCCTTGCGCACAGGTGTCTCTATCCGCATTACGACGTCCCACGCCTCCTGGGTGTCGCCGCGCTGCAGTGCCCGCCAGTAGCGCATGGAAGGCTCGGGATAGCAGCGGACAAATGGTTCAAGCCAGGAACGGCAGCCGTGCGGCCAGAGCAGGAAGTGACGCTTCATTCCTCCGCCGCCCACCATCGGCCAACGGTCGCCCCAGCGCATCAGCACCTCGTGCGCGTAGTCGAGCTGGGTGTCCTCCTTGAATCCGAGGATGCCGGGCGCGTCCTCGATGAGTTCGCAGGTCCGCATTGGTACGTCGCCCACCAGCATCACGCGGGTTCGTCCAGCCACAGCACGGTAAAAGTCGGCAAGCGATTCGGGCGTACCCCGGGCCCATTCGGCCGGGCGGGTCATGTAGAGGTCGTAGCCTAGACCGCGCACCAGGTCGCCGAACTCGAGCGTCTGGTGGAGCCCCCACATGTTGTCGCAGGCGATGGTGAGGGCGCGGTCGCCGACGTGCGCAATCACCGAGCGGTGCACCTGGGCCAGTTCGTCGTCGCTCAGCAGTGAAACAAGAGTCTCGCCCCAGGTGAGCATGATGACCTGGCAGCCGGCCTCCAGGGAAAGGTCAATGATGGCGTGCATGCCGCCAAAATCAATCGTTCCGTCCCTGTGAAACTTGGTGGGCAGCGGATTGACCGGTCCGCTGAGCAGCGCGCTGATTTCCTCAGGGTCTCGCACCGGCCAACTCCGCTGAGCGCGCTGTGAGCACCAGTCGAGTCCAACCCGGCGGCAGGACGCGCCGGGCTGCCCGTTTCAGATCCGCCATTGCGGACGTGACGCTGCTAGTTGGGACTGATTGCCACCGTCCTGATCTCGCCGAACTCTCGCTCCAACTTGCGCCAGGACTTGCCGCCGTCATCGCTGAGGTACAGGTACCCGTAAACACTGGCCGCCGCGATGCAGTCGGGGACGTCCACGTGTGCGCTGAAGCAGTAGACGACGGAGTTCGGCGTCACGGGCAGCTCGGGGGTGTCCCAGGAGACGCCGCCGTCCACGGTGCGGCGGATCGCTCCGGTGACTCCGGGAATGCCGTTGCCGTTGCCCACGAACATGACATCTGGGTTGTCCGGCCGGACCAAGATGTTCCGGCAGTACGACGAGCCGCCGGGATCGAAGCTAGGGAACTTGTGGTGGTCCCAGCTGTCGCCCTCGTCCGTGCTGATGGCCAGTCCGAAGGGGCTGGTGGAAAAAACCACCGTGGGATCGCCGGGGCGAATGGCCAATCCGTGAATGTCGTCGTACATCAATTGCGGACCGACGTTGGGTAGCGCCGTCCACGAATCTCCGCCGTCCTTGCTCCGGTAGAGGCCCGCAACCTCGACGCCGGCCCAGACGGTCTGGTGGTCGCGCGGGTCCACGATCACGGTGGTCGTGCGGGGCGGGGCGATCGGGCCGTTCAGGTTCACGTTAACCGGCAGCTCTTCCCAGGTCCCGCCGTCGTCCTGGGACCGGAAGACACCGGGGCGCGTCCCGGCAAAGATGATGCTGGGGTCCACCGGGTCGACCGTCACGGACCAGATATGGGTGCCGTCGATGGGCGAGTCGAGCTGTTCCCAGGTCTCTCCCTGGTCTTCGCTCCGGAAGAGTCCCACGTCGGTGCCTGCAATTACGCGGTTTGGGTTGTTGGGATAGACGGTCACGGCCCGGACGTTGCTTTCCGTCGGGACCGGACTTTGGATCTGGTTCCAGGACGAGCCGCCGTCCGAACTGACGTTCAGGCCGCCGCCCACCGTGCCCACGAACATCGTGAAGTCTTGCGCCATTGCCCTTACTCCTCGCGGCAGCCCGAACACCGCGCCCGGCACAGCCGGGACGGCCGCCGAACCAGCGCGTGTCAACGCCTCAAGCAGCAAGTCTAGCGAAACCGGCCGCTGCCTTTCGGCCACGGACTATTTGGGAGGCGCTTGCACTCCCTTGCGGCGAGCCTTTTCCGCGGATTGTCTGCTATGCACAGCCGGCCACCGCCGGCGCATGGCCGATCCCGACTACTCGGGCAGTGTCGCGCGAACCGAGAACATGAACGGAACGCGACCAGGCTGATCCGCGAGTCGCCACCACCCGTCGCGGCCTTTGACCATGCCCGGCAAAGCCCGATAGCCGGCGACCGGGTACTCTCGCAGCGACTCGATCCGAAAGCCAGCGTCGATGAACGCGTTCACGATTTCGCCGAGCCCGTGGTCCCATTCATAGGTCACCGTGTGCGCGATTGGGATGTCCGTGTCGACGTAGGTGCCAGGTTCGTCGAACCGCAGAGCCTCTCCCTCGAAGTACGGTCCGACGAATTCGAGCCGGCTATCCGGCCGATCCTGCTCCAGCGCGCTGAAGACCGGATGTCCATCACGGATGAACGCCGTTCCGCCCGGACGGGTGAGCCGACGGACGACCTGCGCCCAGGCGGCCACGTCCGGCAGCCAGCACAAAGCGCCCTCGCTCGCGTAGACGATGTCGAACGTCTTCCCCAGCGCCTCCGGCGCCTCGTACACGTCTGCCACCATGAACCGGCCCGGCGTCTGCGAGCGGCGGCTGATGTCGCGGGCCGCGGCCACGGCCGGCGCCGAGAAGTCAAGTCCGGTGACTTCGGCCCCAAGACGCGCCCAGGACAGCGTGTCCAGGCCGATGTGGCATTGCAGGTGCAGCAGCGACCGGTCCCGCACGTCCGCAAGCTCTCCCCGATCCAACCTGACGGCCTTACTGATCTTGCGCGGGTCCGCTACGAAGCCCTCGACGTCGTACCCGGGCGACGCCAGATGTGCGGCCACCCGGTCGTTCCAGTTCGCCAGATTGGCCGCGCGCTCAGCTTCGCGCCCGCTCCACGCCATCCGTCGGTCCGCGCAGCCGTCAGCGGCATCCATGAAATCGGGACCCGATCCTCGTGTGCGCGGTCCGACGCCGCGCGTTTCGTGGTACCCCCGGTAGGACTCGAACCTACAACCAACTGATTAAGAGTCAGGTGCTCTGCCAAATTGAGCTACGGAGGCTTGCCCGCCCGCGAACGCGCGGTCCGCAGACGCCTGAGCCGATGTTAGCAACACCGCGCGTCGGTCCTGAACAATGGCTGGGTGGTGCATGAACTTTCTTACGGTCTCCCCGTAGCGAGGGGATACGGGGGCTGCTTTCCCGAAATCTGCGCTGGATACGCGCATGCCCCGGCTCTCAGGAACATCACCCCGCTTGATCGCCGTGCTTGCACTGCTAGCCGTCGCGCTGGTGGTGGGTGGCGTGGCCCTGGGCGTGGCCCTCACACGCCACGGCGGGGAAGGCGCGGAGTCTTCGGACAGCGGCGAAGAGTCAGGGACCCAACTGTCTCGCGGTCCGACGTTTGATCAGGTGCGGGCGGGCGCACGGCTGATTGTGAGCTATGACGCCGCTTCGAACACGTTCAGGGGAACGGTGAAGAACACCACGAGATCGTTGCTGGACCAGGTGCGGATCGAGATTCACCTCTCGAACGGCGTGGAACTTGGACCGACGACTCCGGTTGAACTAGCGGCTGGCCAGACCGTTCCCGTGACCTTGCCGGCGTCGGCGGCGCCATTTCAGACCTGGAGCGCGCACGCGGAGGTCGGCGCCAGCACGAGCGATGGTGGCGAGCACAGCGCTGGCGGCGAGCGCAGCGAGAGCAATGAGCACAGCCGCGGCTCGGAGTCCGGCGGCTAAGGCGGCGGCGCGGGCCGGCCACCCAGGCTGATATCCGGCGCGGGTGGAAAGTGAGCCGTTTCACGATTCGCTCGCCGCGTCGGTGAGACGATGGCCATGTAGCCAATTTCTCCACAGGTGCCCGCATGCGGTGGCAGTTTTCTGCTCGTCTCACTTCACTGATTGTGTTGGCGGCGGTCTCGTTGGCCGTCGGCGGCGCCGCGCTTGGCCTTGCCCTGGCCCGTGGCGGATCCACCGACACCCCGGAACAGGTCGTCGCCCAAGTCGAGGAAACGCGAAGCAAAGCGGGGCACGACGGCGATCGTGCCGACAAGCGCGTCAAGCGCGAGCGGGACGCGGACCGCTACCAGCGTGACGATGACGGTCGCGGCAGATACCACAAGTGGTGGGGCGCACGGCGGGTAATCGTCGTGCCGCGATTCGAGGTCCACCCCGGTCCATTCTTCAGGGGTGAGAGTCCGATCACGCGCGGCTCTGGGCGCGCCCAGCCGGAGCAACAGGTGGTGCGTCCGAGCAGCATGGTGATCGCTGTCGGTGAGGTCACCGCCGTGCACGAGGACGCGATCGAGATGTACACCATGCTCGGCAACGAGGTGACCATCGATGTCAGCCTGCTGGCTGCGGATGTCGTGCCGGAGGTCGGCGCGTCGGCCATCGTGATTGCCGAGCGCGACGATGACCGCTACGTGGCCCAGTCGCTGGCCCTGCTCAATATGCGCCTGTCGGACATGCTGGAGGGCATGCGCGCCCCGTCGCGCGCAGCGTCCTAGCGCGCGTCGTCAGCCCCGACCGCCGGAACCGCGCGGGTAGAGTGTCCGCGCCGGTGTCGGCGGGCCCGGCCAGGTGAGCTTGAAATGCGTTCCTTCCGGTATGACCTCGCGGAAGCCCTGGTGGTGATCGTTATCTTCACCGCGGTTGGCATGGGTCCGCTGTATGCCTTGGGCGCGGTCGCCGACGGGTTTCTCAACCCGGAAGACCCGAGTAGTTGGGGCGCTAGTTCGCCGGTCGTCTACTGGCTGGCCATCGTGATCATTGGCTATTTCTTCGGCTGGACGATGACCGGGCTGGCGGTGGACTACGAACTCTTCTGGCGGCTGCCGGGACGCCTGCGGGCATTCGAGGCACTCGTGGCTGAAGCCGGCACGGGCAGCGTTCTGCATGCCGCCGCCAACGAGCGAGACGGCGCAATGGGCGCGCTGCGCTACCGCCGGCTGCGCAGCCTGGGCAGTAATGTCCTCGCCGTCGCGCCACTGACCTTCGTCTACATCGCGGTACGCGGTGCCTGGCTCGCTTCGGGTATAGCGAGCGCCGCCGCCGCGGTTGAACTCATCCGGGCGTCGGTGTCCGGCGAAGCGGTTGCAGCATCTCTCATGGCGCTGGCGGTTTCGCTGGTCGTGTTCGCCGTGGCAAGCCTGCTCACTTCATCGCTCGGACCGCCGGCCGCCCGACAGGCCGTGCGCGTGATCGAAGCTAGCAGCGCCGACGGTTAGGCGTTCGTCGGCAAGTCCACGAACTCCGCGCTGCAGTCCATCTCGGCTGAAATCAGTTCGGCCAGGGCCTGAACCCCGAATACCTCGGTTGCGTAGTGTCCGGCGGCCAGAAAGTGCACGCCCAACTCCCGGCTCCACATTTCCACCGGCTCGAACATATCGCCCGTGACGAAGGCGTCGCAGCCCTTGGCCGCCGCTTCCGGGAAGTCTCGCGGACCGCCTCCGCTGCACACCGCAATGCGCCGAATCTCGGCCGGACCGTTTGCGTAGTGCGCGTGCAGCGGCCCGATGGCCTGCTTGACGCGTTCCGCGAACGCTTCCGCCGGCACGGGTTCGGACACGGAGCCGAACCAGCCGACGGTCCGCTCGCCCGTGGGCGCAAACCCAGCCGGCTCGCGCTCAAAGCTCAGCGCCGCAATGATGCGCGCGTTGTTGCCGAGCGTGGGGTGCCCGTCCAACGCCAGGTGATAGGCCGCCAGGTTGATGTCGTTGTCAAACAGGATACGCAGACGCTCGCGCAGCATTGGGTCGACCACACGCGAATCGTTGGCCCAGAACAGCCCGTGGTGCACGAGCACTAACCCGGCATCTCGTTCGGCCGCGGCCTCGAACAGCGCCCGGCTGGCGGACACGGCCGTCACCACAGTGTCGACCATCGCGCGCCCGTGGACTTGCAGGCCCATCGGCCCGTAGTCAGGAAACGCCTGGACTTCGAGTATTCGGTTTAGGTGGCTGACGAGGTCGTCGCGCGGCTCAGGCACCAGCGGCCGGTTCGGGCGACCGGCGGCGTTCACGCACCTGGAGAACGAGCTCGGCGTCCGTTTCAGACGACACCGAAATTTCAACAAACTCGTCGGCGCTGATCCCCAGTTCCCCCAGCACTCGGCGGTCGATGGGGCATGGGTAGATGTAGTCGTCGATCGTCCCGTCCGCCTTCGCGCGCGCCTTGTCCGACATGCGGGCGATCCACGGAATGCCGCCGATCACCAGGTCGCGTCCCCGCGGCTGGAATGGCTGGTTGGTCCCTGAGTCGTTCGTAGCAGCCATGGCTAGCTCTCTTGCGCTATCCGCCATCAGAAGTGGCAATTGATTCTAGACCAAGCGCTGCTCGAATTCGCTGTGCCGCCGCTGAGCGGCCTGGCAAACCGTCGGCCAGCGCCTCCGGCGCCATGCGCTGCGTTCCCCACAGTCCGGCGGCTCGCGCTAACGCCAGCAACGTCAGCGCCGCGTCCAGCCTAGGGAAGTCCTCGCCGGCGGCCTGACCGGGCGCCACGCTGCGCACACGCCCATCACTGTCCACGGCGGTCACGTACTTGGCATACGTCCAGTCGGTGAAGTCGAAGCCCAGCAGTTCCAGATCGATGAAAGTGGCTCGTTCTCCGTCGCAGATGATGTTCGACGGCGAAGCGTCCAGCGGCAGCAGGGCCAACTCGCCGGCAGCCACTGTCTGGCTCAAGGCATGTGTTGCCTCCGCCGGAACCGTCGGGTACGCCGCAGTCACGGCCTGCGCGATCGCCGCCAGTTCTATCCGGCGCTTCCGCCTGGCCGCCTCATGACGCGACGCCGCAATGCGCGCGTTCCAGGGCGTCAGGGCGCTGGTCAGTCGCAGCCAGGCGTGTCGCACCGCCGTCGATTCGGTTTGGCTGGGCGGATCGGCAGCCAGCAACCGCTCGTACAGGGTCGTACCCGGGACCCAGGCCCGTGCCAGCGCCCGCGCCTCCCCGGCCTCGGCAATCCATTCGGGTGTCGGCGCACCAGCCTGGCCCAACGCGCGGTACAGCGCCGCCTCGGTGCGCAGCCGCTCGTCAGCGTTCGGTCCGTCGAAGAGCTTCAGCGCCAGATCGGTGTCCGCGACCGTCCACCGCCAAAGACCGGGACTAACGAAGCGCAGACACCCCGGCGATGCCAGGGCGGCAGCGCCCAGCACAGCCTCCAGCCGCGCCCGGGTTTCAGCCGACGGACTCGAGGTCAATGTCCGTGCGTACGGTCGTTGCTGGTTCGATCTCCAGGGCGAGGGCCAAGTCGCGCGAGGTCACAATCTCGTCCGGCGCAATTCGGAGACGGGCATGGAGCGTGCCGTTCTTGGCTTGCAGAGACCCAACTCCGGGCCTGATATCACGCCTGACGCCCTCCGGATCGCGGGCGCGTTCGATTTCAGTCTTGTCCTGCGCAACTAAGCGCTCGACGCGGTCACCCAGATCGGGCGGCGGTGGATCCACGGTTAGCTCGTACGTTGCCCAAGTCGTCCGCACACGACGGCCGGGGGCGCGATTGACCGCCACCACCGCCATGCCCGGGATGGCGGCCGTGGCCAGACGCTCGTGCACCTCGTCGGCATCCAGCGCCTCCCGCAACGCCATGGTCATATATTCGCGCCGGCCTTCCGCGCCCACCGGCAAGGGCGGTCCGAAGCTCAGGCGCGGTTTGGGACTGAATCCCCGGCTATACGCCAGGGGCAAGCCAGCCCGTCGGGTCACCCGCTCCCAGGCCCGCCGCACGTCGTGCTGCGAAAGAAAGCGGGCGGCGCCCGTTTTGGTGAACCGAACCAGATACCAATGGTCCGGCGATTCCTGCTGCGATGCCACCCGCAAGGATAAGGCTCCCAGCCGATCCAGCCTCGGAATGGGAAGAAGCCGCCGACGATCCTGGGGTCCGGTAACACACAGGCCGGTGGCGACTGCTGATTGGCCTGTACCATTGCCGCGGCTAGCCGCGACACGCCGGGGGCCTGTGGATACGCCGGTTCTGCTGCTGAATCAGAACTACGAGCCGCTGAACGTGTGCCGGGTACGGCGTGCCATCGTGCTGCTGGACAAGGGCAAGGCCGAACCGCTGGCGCACCATGCGCGTCCGCTGCGCACGCCAGCCCGCGAAGTGCCACGGCCCAGCGTCATTCGCTTGCGCTATTACGTTCGGCGTCCACGTCCCATAGTCAAGCTAAGCCGGCGCGAGGTGTTCGTACGTGATGCGTACACATGCCAGTACTGCGGGACGCACGGCACCGACCTGACGATTGACCACGTGATGCCCAGGCGGCTGGGCGGGCGCCGGCGCTGGGACAATCTGGTGACCGCCTGCCGTACCTGCAACCTGCGGAAGGCGGGCCGAACGCCGGTGGGCGCCAACATGCGGCTGCTGCGCCGGCCAACGCATCCACGATCACCCTATTCGCACCTGCTGGGCCGGTTCTTCACCGGGACGCTCGATCCGGCCTGGGCGCCGTACCTGCCGTCCCTGATGCGGCAGGCCAGTTGAACCGGCCGCCGCTCGAGCGCAGCGAGAAGGGACTACAGCGCCAATGACCCCGATGTCTCAGGACGGCGGGCGGCAGTACCTGCCGCCGCGGGCGGTGGCCATGATCGAGTCCACGGTGTGCGCGGGCCTGGACGCCTTTGGCGCCGACCCCATTCCGGTGATCGGGCAGCCGCCTGAGTTCGACGGTCTGCCGCTGGCGGCGATTCGGCTTGACCGTGGGTCGCTGGTGAGCGCCCGCAACGACTGGCTGGAGGCGCTGCGGCCCGTGGTGACCAACATGCATCCCGACCTGCTCTTTTCGACGTTCGGCGCGTATGAACTCGCGCGGGTGACGCAGCCTGACGGGGAGAGCGCCTGGGGGCCGGTGTTTTTCTTCTTCGGCGACGCGTCGACCTGGAACGATCCGGCTGACCCGCGCGTCGTTCAGCTGAGCCAGGACGACCTGGCCGCCGTGGATTACAAGCGTTTCTGGCACTGCCACTACGGCGAGGCGCACGACGGCTATGGGCTGATCCAGGACGGCGAGCTGGTGGCGCTGGCGGCGGTCCTTCACCACGCCGAGGGCGTGGAAGAAATCGGCATGGACGTGATGCCGGAAGCACGTGGGCGCGGTGTAGGCCGGGCCGTGGTGGGGGCAGCCGGTACGGCGATCATCGAGCGGGGCAATCTGGCGCTGGCCACGACTTCGCCGTGGAACGTGCCGTCGGCACGGACTCTGCGGGCGGCGGGTCTGCGCTACTCCTACACCCAAATGATGTCGTTTGGCGCATTCGACGGCGCGTTCCCGATGCCGGCCCAGCCGCTGGGGCGGCCGTATCCCGGGGCGCGGATGGTGAACTACTACCCGCATTGGGCCATGAATCAGGACGTGGAGCCGAGGCCGGACATGTAGCCGCGCGCCATTGTGGCGGCTTTTTTGGGGTACTCGCGCCCGCCGGCCGGGAACCCCTTAGGGGTGTTCCCGGCCGGCGGGCGCGAGATTTGGCGGATTTTTGGGTAGGTCGGAGACGAAAAGTTCGGCGTGGAATCGGCCGGGGACGGTCCCAGGCTGCGCGCAGCCTGGGCCACAAGCCACACGCGGCGACCCTCAGGGGCAGGCTGAGGCGTCGTGCGGGCGGCGGGACGGCGGGGGAGGGGCATGGGGAGGCGGGTTGCGAAAACGGTTGGCTTATTGTACACTAACGAAGTACAGATGGCAACCGCGGCCGGGCAGGGCCGCGGGGGCGATGCCGCGTTGTCAGGCCCTGGCGCGCAGGACGGTTACCCAGGCCGTGAAGTCGGTGTCGGGGGTTGCGCCGAAGGGTTCGCGGCGGACCTCGAGGATTTCGAAGTAGGGTTCGCAGCAGGCGACGATGGTCTGCAGGGAGTGGCGGGGGTAGCCGCGCGGGTCGGGTTCGCCGGTTTCGGGGTCTAGGTTGTCGGCGCAGCCGGTCAGGCTGATCCAGTGACCGCCGGGCACGAGCCAATGCGCCACACGGCGGGCGAATCTGGCGCGACCTGATTCGTCGAAGGTGGCCCAGACGCTGCGGTCGAAGGCAAGGTCGAACGGAGCGTCGGGCGATTCGTCGAGGAAGTCCGCACGGCGCAGTTCGAGCGCGCCGTCAATGTCGGCGGTCAGTCGACGGGCCTCGTCGATTGCCGCCCGGGAGATGTCGACGCCCAAAACGCGGTAGCCCAGGGAGGCCATCTGGGCGGCCTTGCCGCCGAGTCCGCAGCCGATGTCGAGCAAGCGGCCGCCGGGCGGGGCGTATCGCGCCAAGAGGCCGGGTAGAGGCTGCCAGGGCCGACCGTCATCCCAGGGCGTTTCGCCCTCCTGGTACCTGGCTTCCCAGTGCTCGCGCGTGCGTCGGGCGGCGCGGCCTTCGGCGTCGGCGTTCATTCGGCTGCCCTGGCCTGCATGGTCTGTCGGTAGATCTCGAGGTCGTCGTCGCCGAAGACCACAAAGCGCACTTCGTCGAGGTCAAGGTGCGGCAGGGCCGCGCTGACGACGTCGAGGGCCGTTTCGGCGGCCAGGGCCTTGGGGTAGCCGTAGACGCCGGTGCTGATGGATGGGAAGGCGACGGTGCGTGCGCCGTGCTCAGCGGCAACTTCCAGGGAGCGACGGTAGGCAGAGGCCAGCAGTTGCGGCTCGCCGTTATCCCCGCCGGACCAGATCGGTCCGACGGTATGAATGACGTGGTTGGCGGGCAGCCGGCCGGCGGTGGTGCGGACGGCGTCGCCGGTGGGGCAGCCAGCGATCTGGCGGCACTCGGCCATGATGTCGGGTCCACCGGCGCGGTGGATGGCGCCGTCCACGCCGCCGCCGCCCCTGAGGGCCGCGTTGGCGGCGTTCACGATGGCGTCGACCTGCTGGACGGTGATGTCGCCCTGGACGAGCGTCAAACGGGTCTTTCCGATCTTTAGCTCGGTCATATCCGTTCCTCCGGGCGGCCGGCGGTCATTCGCTGACAGGCCGGACGTGGATGAGCAGGTGACTCGCGTGGTCGGGATCGTGGTAGACGGCCTGGTGGGCCATTTCGACGCGCCGGGATACGCCCAGCGGCTCGCCGGTGTTGGGGTTGGCGTCGAAGCGGGGGTAGTTGGATGAGGAGATGTCCACGCGCAGCCGGTGGCCGGGGGCGAAGCGGTTGGCGGTGGGGTAGAGGACGATGCGGAACTCGTAGACGTCACCCGGCTCCAGGAATTCCTCGCAGTCGAAGCCGTTGCGGTAGCGGGCGCGGAGGATGCTGTCGGCGAGGTTGAGCTCGTAGCCGCCGGGGGTTTCGCGGCTGTGCGGATAGACGTCGAGCAGCTTGGCGGTGAAGTCGGTGTCGAGGGCGCTGCTGGCGGCGAACAACACAACGTCGACCGGTCCAGCAATCTCGAAGGGCTCATCGAATGGAGCAGTCTCGAAGCTAAGCACGTCGGGGCGGCTGGCCAGGGAGAGGGTGTCGTGATGGCCGTGGAAGCGCCCGGGCTGACCGCGTTGGTCGAAGCCGCCGGAGGGCAGGGCCTCTTCGGCCGCGCTGATGGAGCCACCGGTGGTTGGTACCGGATTGCGCGGGTCGAAGGTGAAGCGGGTTGGATCGGTTGGCTTGTTGGGTGAATCGCTGGCGAGCGACCCGTCGGCGTGGAGGTAAAGGGAGGTCTCGGCGGCATCGGACGGCGGCCACTGGTCGGCCGCTTCCCAGCGACCACCGTGCCAGAGTCGACCATCGAGGTCGGCCGGCTGGCGGCCGACCTGTCCGCCCATGACGAAGTAGCGGACCGGCGGGTCGCGGTCGAGGCCGGTCTCCAGCTGTTTGAGGTGGTGATCGAAGAAGCGCAGGCGCAGGTCGTCGTAGAGGGGTAGCGCGGATTCGAGGCCGAGGTCCACGTCGCCGGCCGAGGACTCCTCAGTCGTGGGTTCGCCGTGCCGCCAGGGGCCGAGAAGAAGGGACATTGCGCTTGACTTCAGGCGCCGCAGGGCGTGGAAGTTGGCGATGGCGCCGCGGGGATAGGTGTCGTACCAGCCGCTCTGGAAGAGCACCGGGACGTTCGCGTGCTCGTGCCAGTACTCGTCGATGGTGTAGCCGCGCTGGGACCAGTAGGGGCCGCTGCCGCCGTGGGTAAGGATGTCCCAGGCCCATTGCTCGTAGAGCGGCAGGAATTGGAGGGCGGTGCGACCAGGGCGGAAGCGCAGGGGTGGGCCCAGAATCTGCGGGACGCGTTCGAACTCAGCGCGCAGGACTCGCTCGAGGTCGGGGTCGGCTCCGGCCTCCTGGCTGGTGATGGCCATGCGGTAGGCGTAGCTGATGAAGCGCTGTTCCAAGGCGCCGCCCTGGCGCATGGACGAGATCAGGTAGTTGCTGGTGCCCTGGCCGACGACCTGGGCGCGCAGATGCGGCGGGTTGAGGGTGGCGAGGGCGCTCTGGTCAGAACCCGCGTAGGACCCGCCCATCGTGCCGACCAGGCCGTTGCACCAGGGCTGGACCGCGATCCACTCGACGGCGTCATAGCCGTCGGGCGCTTCCTTGGCGAAGGGATACCACTCACCGCCCGAGCGGCCGCGGCCACGGACGTCGTTGATGACGACGGCGTAGCCGCGACGCGCGAACCAGTGGCCCTTGCGGGCATAGCGGACGGAGTCCTTGAGGTAGGGCGTGCGCTCGACGAGGGCGGGCAAGCTAGCGTCAAGCGGCCGTCCATTGAGGGCCGGAAGGTAAACGTCGGCGGCCAGCTGCACTCCGTCGCGGGCCGGAATGAAGACGTCGGGCAGGACGACGGAGTCGTAAGCACGGTGCGAACCCTGATATCCGGCGTCGGGCGTGCGTCGATCCAGCGGGTTCGTGATCAAGCCGTCACCTCGGGTTGCGAGTTTGGTAGTCGTCGGGGTCAATGATGCCCGGTTGGGGTGAGATGGGTTGGTGCGCTCAACTTGAGATCCTCGGGTGCGTGGCATTCTCTCGTGAATCGCCGCCGAGGTAGGGCGCATGAAGCTGGATGATCTGCGACTGACTCCCGAGGACTACCGGCCGAAGCCGCCGAGTGGGCGGCATTACCGGATCGGGCTGATCGGGTGCGGCGGGATTGCCAACGGGGCTCATCTGCCGGCGTACCGAGACTTCGGCTATGAGGTGGTGGCTTGCAGCGACGTCGATCCGGGGGCGGTGGAGTCGACGCAGGCGCGGTGGGGGATCGAGGCGTCGGGGACGGATCCGGCGGTGGTGCTGGAGAATCCGCAGGTGGAGGTAATTGACTTGGCGGTGCATCCGCATGCGCGGCTGGAGCTGTGGCCGGGGCTGCTGGAGGCGGGGAAGCCGATCCTGTCGCAGAAGCCTTTCGCCATGACCTGGGAGGACGCGGTTTGGATGGCGAATTCGGCGCGGGACGCCGGGGTGACGCTGATGATCAACCAGCAGGCGCGGTGGGCACCGGCTCACGCGGCGATCAAGCGGCTGATTGACACGGGCATCTGCGGCCCGCTATTCAGCGTGGCGCACGTGCGACGGGGGTACCAGGACCAGGCGGGCAAGTGGTGGCGCGACGTGGTGAATTTCAACATCGTGGACCACGGCGTGCATTTCCTGGATCTGGTTCGCCACTTCAGCGGACGTACGCCGGATGCGGTGAGCGCGACAACGGCGATGATGCAGGGGCAGAACGCGGTTTCACCCTTGAGTCACACGCTGGCGCTGCACTTCGACAGCGGCGACCTGACGGCCATCGATCACTTCAACAACATCGTGCAGAGCAAGGCGGGGCATTCGGAGTTCTGGCACATCGACGGGGCGGAAGGCTCGATCAGTGGAACTCCGCAGTGGGTGGATGTGACTCAGCGTGACGAACCGGAGCGGCGGGTTCGGTTCCCGATCGAGGGGTCGTGGTTCCCGGAGGCGTTCGGGGGGAGCATGGGCGAACTGATGGCGGCGCTGAACGAGGGCCGCGAGCCGCTGACGTCGAGCCGGGACAACCTGAACTCGATCCGCATCGCGGCGGCGGGAGTACGCAGCAGCGACGAGCGGCGGACCGTTCGGTTGGAGGAGTTTGTCGCCTAGCGTCTACCGCCTTCGGGCTACGTAGTCGTCGCCTTTTTGGATGGCGGTTAGGTAGGGGGTGCAGCCGGGGCGGTCTTTGAACTCGGCGAATTGGGCGGGGATTTGGCCGCCGGCGTCGGCGATGGCGAGGTTGATGAGATCCTCGACGACGTCCGGGTGATCGTCGGCGACGTTGGTGCGGAGCATTTCGTCGTCGGGCAGGCGGTGCAGCAAAGGGGCTTCGCCCCAGATGGTGGCGTTGCACCACCAGTCGTCGGTGACGACTGTCATGAGCGGCCCCCAGCCGATGCTGACGTGGGACCGGTGAGACGGCAGGTTTTCGCGAAGGGCGGGGCCGATGTCCTGGCCTTCGGTTGGCGCCTGGATGCCGGCGGCCGCGAGTACGGTGGCGGCGATGTCGGTGTTGGTGACGAGGCCGTCGTAGGTCTCGCCGGCTCGGGCGCGGTCTGGATAGCGCACGAGCAGCACCAAGTCGGCCACCGCGCGGGTGAGGGGGTGGCCTTGCTTGCTGATGAGGTCCTTGTCGTCGGGGTAGCGCAGGTTGTGGCCGTGGTCGGAGGCGACGATGACGATGGTGTCGTCGGCGCGGCCGGATAGCTCGAGCTGTTCCATGAAGTGGCCGAACCAACGGTCGCAGAGGGTGACCTCGCCGGAGTAGTTGGCCTGGATGCGCTTGACTTCGCGCTCGTTGAGCACGCCGCCGTTCGGTGCATACAGGGACTGGATGATGTCAGTGACGTCGTCGTCAGGGTCGTAGAGGCGGCGGTAGCTGGCGGGCGGTTCCCAGGGTTCGTGGGGATCGAATGAGTCGACGACCAGGAAGAAGCTGTCGGCGTCGTCGTTGTCGTAGAGCCAGCGGGCGGCGTCGTTGAAGAGGCGGGCCGGGTAGAAGTCGGCTTCTTCGCGCCGGAACATGTTGTTGGTGAGGTACTGGGTAAAGAAGTCGCGGCGCTGGTGGGCTTCGGGCAGGCGCTCGGGGACGTGCCGGCGGATGGCGTCGGGCGGGAGGGCGGGGCCTGAGCGAAAGCGGTCGGTCTCCTGGCCGCGGATCCACTGCCACTCGCTGAAGCCGCGGTGGAAGTTCTTGCTGGGCTTGAATTGGTGGTAGCAGTCGGTGAAGAGGGCGGTGCGGTAACCGGCGTCAGTCAGCAGTTCGGAGACGGTGTCCTGCTCCTCGGGGATTGGTCCCCAGCCGGGGGCGCCGGAGAAGTCGCCCTTATAGTCGCGGTGTCCGACGTAGGGGAAGGTGCGCTGGCCGGTGTGGAGGGCACGGCGGAACGGGAGGGTCGGCAGCGCCTCAGGGAAGGCGCGGGTGCAGCGGATGGCCTGGTCGGCAAAGGCGTCAAAGTTGGGGGTGCGGATCCAGTCGTTGCCGTAGGCGCCGAGGTGGTCTTTGCGGAGGGTGTCGAAGACGACGAGGACGACGTTCATAGAGCGGCTTCCGGTCGGCGGCGGGCGGCCAATGCTGGGGCGGTCATGCCCGCACGTCAACCGGCGGCGGTCCGGAGGTGTGGGGCGAGGACGCGAGGCGTGGGGGTGAAGGGGGGAACCGTCTCTCGCCAGCCCGCCCCCAGAGGGGGCGGGCTGGCGAGAGACGGTTTGGGCGGTTTTTTTGGCGGCGGCGAGGAATTGCCGGGACTGGGGTTCCAGGGCTAGGGCAGTTCCGGCGTTGGAGGGGGCGGCGCTGTACCGGATTTTCCAAGGCGAGGCGTCCGGCAGACGCGCGGCGAGGGAGGCCAAATGGATGAGGCTGGATTTCAGGTGGGCGAGGGGGGCGAGCAGCGGGAAACTCCGGGGGAAATCAAGGGATCAGGCCAATTGTACACCAAGTGATTACGACGGGCAAGGGAGCGCATGGGCGCGGGGATTGGCGGGGTGGTTGTGTGACGGTGGGTCGGGCAGGCTCCGCCGCTGGCCGCCTGGCCAGCCCACGATCCGGGAGCCGGTGATGGGTCTGGCGCATATTGCCGGCGAAGTGTTCACCGGATTCGCGAATGTGTTCAGTTTTTCCCAAATGTGTTCACTTTTTCCTCCAATGTGTCCAGTTTTCTCCCCGATGTGTTCACTCTGGCGCCCAATGTGTCCAGTTTTTCGCCGAATGTGTCCACTCGGACGGTGCATGTGTCCAGTGGGTTTGCGAACGGTCAGGGCGAAGGGCGGGGCTTGCAGTTCGAGAAGGCCGCGAGGATTGGGGTGGGCCGCAATCCGTGGACGGCGCTGGTGCAGCCGGCAGCCTGCGCGGCAAGGGCATGGAAGTTGGGGGTGCGGATCCAGTCGTTGCCGTAGGCACCGAGGTGGTCTTTGCGGAGGGTGTCGAAGACCATGAGCACGACGTTCATGGACTGGATCTCCGCGCCTGCTGGCTTAGGGAATGCCGCGCCCGTCGCATCTGAACGTCAACCGAAGAGCCGAGAGCTTCGAGTATCGCCGCTACCAGGGCACATCATCCATGGGTACGCCACGTTTGGCCGCCGCTGCTTCGAGAATGGCGCGGGTTTCGGGCGTGACGGGCGTGACCATATAGCCGCATAGGGCATCGCCAAGCACCGTCACCTGGTCGCGCGGCGCATACCGCCATTGCAGGGCGGCAATCAGGCAGATTGCGGCGTCGAGGCAATCCTGATCAGTCTTGGTGGGCGTCGCGGATTGAGCCAGTCCTTGGGCCCATTCGGAGAGTCTGTTCATGCGCCGTGCTTCAGCGTGGCGACTGGCGGCCAGGGAGACAAGTCGCCAATCGGCAAGCGAGAACCTCTTTCTGTTCGCCGGGTTGTAGCGGGCCGCACGCTTACGCTCAAGGATTGCGGGTTCGAGGGCTGGCAGGGCGAGCGCAGGGAACACCTCCAACAGGTGAAGTCCGCTCTCGGCTGACCGGGCTTTGGGTGGGTTCTGCCGTGCGTCGAGGCGTCGGAGAAAGCTCCAGATAGGCGCCTCGGCACCGAACATCTCAACCTTGCCAGGTATTGGTTCCCCGCTCTTGGCCTTGCCCCGGTTCGCTGGTTGAACGCCGCCTCCGAGGCGTGAGACGAGCGACGCTGCGACCTTGTCGACGGGTCGGCTGCCAGTCTCATTCGGAACGACGGTCGGCTGATCTATCGCGACCAGAACGTAGTCGTGCGTAGATGCAAGCTCCTCAATGATCGTGGCAGCGCGGTCGAAGCTGGCGGGCTGTGGCAGGCGGGTCCCGACGAGACGACCTTGCGAGAACGTCGCCGACGCGAATCCGCCCGGGGCCTTTCCCGCCCAGGCTGAATCGAAGCCAACGAAGGCCTCGCGTCTAGCGCTCACGTCGTCACGACCGGTATCGGGGCCCTTCCGGACCCGGGACCGGATGCTCGACGTACGGGGAGTTCACAGGCTAACGATGTCGTGAGGACGCTCGATGCCCAATCTACCTCTCGCTCACGAGTTTCAGAGAGTCTGTACGCCGAAAGAAACGAATGGTTCTGCTACGGTGCCGAACCAACAGCGAACTGTCCGGTGGGAGTAGCCATGACTACGTACCGAGTCGGATTTCTGGGCGTGGGGCCGCGGGGGTTGAGCCAGGCGCGGGCGTACATGTTGCATCCGCGGGTGGAGATTGTGGCGCTGTGCGACGTGGACCCGGAGCGGCTGGGTGACGCGGCGGCGGAGTTCGGGGTGGAGCGTACGTACTCGGACTACCGGGCGATGCTGGACACGGAGAACCTGGACATCGTCAACATTCCGACCCGGACGGACCTGCACGCGCCGTTGACGATCGGCGTGCTGGAGCACAGGGCGCCGAAGGCGGTAATCGTCGAAAAGCCGATGGCGACCAGCCTGACCGACGCCGACCGGATGCAGGAGCTGGCCGAGGCCAACGGGACGCGCCTGGCGATTCACCACCAGATGCGCACGACGCCGACGTTCAACGTGGCCGACCGGCTGATCAACGCTGGCGAGATCGGACCGCTGACGACGATCAAGATCCGGGGCAAGGGCTACTACGGCGGCTACGACATGCTGAACATCGGCACGCACATGTTGAACGGCACGCGCCGGTTTGCCGGCGACGCGCGCAGCGTGGTCGCCATGTGCCTAACCGGTGGGCGTCCAACCACGGCGGCGGACATCGTGGAGGGTTCCTACGGCTTCGGGCTGCTGGCGGGCGAGCACATTTCGGCGCTCTACGAGTTCGAGAAGGGCCTGACGGCCTTTGCCGAAATGCACCGCCGCAGCGAGCCGGGCAACGGCTGGGTGCATATCAAGATTTACGGCGAGGACGGCGCGCTATGCCTGCACAACTCGCGCGAGCTCTTCATTCGACGCGGGCGCGACGAGGTGGTGGGCGACGTGCCCTGGGAGAAGTACGAGCTATCGGACTCCGACCGCTTTCTGCACGGGCACGACTACTACGACCACGAGGGCGGCGACCTGTGGATGGCCGAGGAGACGGTGCGGGTGCTGGACGAGGACCGCGAGCACGAGTGCAGCGGCATCGAGGGGCGGGCCGTGATGGAGATGATGGACGGTGCGTGGGTCTCGCACTTCAGCCGGTCGCGGGTGGACTTTCCGCTGGAGCGGGGTGAGCACCCGCTGCGCAAGGAACTGGCGAAGGCGGGGCTGCCGGATCCCGACCCGGAGCGAGGGAAGCTGCGGTACGGGGATTGGCTGCCGGGGGAACTGGCGAGGATCGAGGCGGCTAGGTAGTCAGGCATTTCTCCCCGCGGGCCTCTCCACTCCGGCTGACACCTGGGTTCGGTGGGAGCCGCCGGAGCGGGCCTCGACTCGGGAGCTGCCGCTACTCCATGGCCTGTATGGCGACGCGTCCGCCTTCCCTGACGTCAATGTTCAGGTTATGGTTGTCGAGCAGGGACATGCCTACGAGGGGTCTACGCCAACAGCCCCGGTCTCGACGTATCTCGCTTGGCCGTTCCACAACACGGTTACGCCGTAGACGTCAAAGACAGCCTGGCTGCCGTCGGCCAGAACCGCCTCGGCATCACCCACGACGGGCAGGCCGAAGTCCGCCACCAGCATCGCCGGCAAGGTCAAGTAGCCGTTGAAGCCGGTATCAATCACGGCGTCGACTTCCCGCGTCCGTCCCGCCGGGCCTTGCAAGGGAATGGTTACCACGGCTTCGAGATTGGCGTTTACGAAGCCCTCGATCACCTGGCTGTCCGCAGGGAACTGCCCCCGAAGTGATATAGCGTCCGATGTCCAACTCGCATCAGCCAGACTTGGGCGTCCGGGCGCTGGTTGCGCAGGCTCTCAGATGCGGCAATGGCATTGGCGCCGAGGGCGTAGTCCCCGCTGTCCACGTCAATGGCGACGACCTCTCCAATATGGTCGGCCTCCACCTGCCGCTGGATGTCTCGCCGGTATATCTCCTTGCCCAAGCGGGCGACCTTGTCCCGCGGGCGGCGTGGCGTAGCGGGGCTTGCCGCCTGCGTCAGCGCCGGGGTGTCTGCGTTTCTCACCCGTTCCCTTTTCAAAGGCGCACTTCCACACCGTCATTCTTCTGGCTTGCGGAGGAACAATGATTAGGCCTAGGTAGTGGCCTGCATTGACTTGTGAGCCGCAAAGACCCTGACCCCAACCCTCTCCCAAACGGAGACCTTTGCGCAACCCGGGGATGGTTGCCCGGAAGACCCTCACCCCAACCCTTGACGGCCCACACAGTTGCTCTCCCACTGGGCGGGGCGGGTGGCGCGCGGGTATGTGTGAACGTGGATGGGGCTGGCGGGTCTGGTACGGTGCCGCCTTAATGGTGGATGCGTTCGGTGGGGAGCGGCCATGAGTACGTACCGAGTGGGGTTTCTGGGTGTGGGGCCGCGTGGGCTGAAACAGGCGCGGGCGTACATGTTGCATCCGCGGGTGGAGATTGCGGCGCTGTGCGACGTGGACCCGGAACGGTTGGGCGCCGCGGCGGCGGAGTTTGGGGTGGAGCGGACGTACGACGACTACCGGGCGATGCTGGACGAGGAAAGCCTGGACATCGTCAATATTCCGACCCGTACCGATCTGCACGCGCCGTTGACGATCGGGGTGCTGGAGCACAGGGCGCCGAAGGCGGTGATCGTCGAGAAGCCAATGGCGACCAGCCTGACCGACGCCGACCGCATGCAGGAGCTGGCCGAGGCCAACGGGACGCGGCTGGCGATTCACCACCAGATGCGCACGACGCCGACGTTCAACGTGGCCGAGCGACTGATCAACGCGGGCGAGATCGGGCCGCTGACGACGATCAAGATTCGCGGCAAGGGCTATTACGGCGGATACGACATGCTGAACATCGGCACGCACATGCTGAACGGCACGCGGCGGTTCGCGGGCGCCGCGCGCAGCGTGGTCGCAATGTGCCGGACCGGGGGGCATCGAACCACGGCCGCGGGCATCGTGGAGGGTTCCTACGGCTTCGGTCTGCTGGCGGGCGAGGAAATTTCGGCGCTCTACGAGTTCGAGAACGGCCTGACGGCCTTCGCCGAAATGCACCGCCGCAGCGAGCCGGGCAGCGGCTGGGTGCACGTCAAGATCTACGGCGAGGACGGGGCCCTTTGCCTGTACAACTCGCGCGAGCTCTTCATCCGGCGCGGGCGCGACGAGGTCGTGGGCGACGTGCCGTGGGAGAAGTACGAGCTAGCCGACGAGGACCGGTTCCTGCACGGGCACGACTACTACGACCACGTGGGCGGCGACCTGTGGATGGCGGAGGAGACGGTTCGGGTGCTGGACGAGGACCGCGAGCACGAGTGCAGCGGCAAAGAGGGTCGGGCCGTGATGGAGATGATGGATGGGGCGTGGATCTCGCACTTCAGCCGGTCGCGGGTGGACTTTCCGCTGGAGCGGGGCGAGCACCCGCTGCGGAAAGAACTGGCGAAGGCGGGGCTGCCGGAGCCGGACCCGGAGCGGGGGAAGTTGCGGTACGGGGATTGGTTGCCTGGGGAACTGGCGAGGATCGAGGCGGCCGGTTAGATAGGAGTTGGAACTGCGGCATCTGGGCCAGGCTGTGATGAGCGACAGCCGCCCTTGCTCCACACCCTGCGTTTTTCGAAGAGAACGCTAGGGCGGGGCGAGTCTGATCTGAGCGACCGGGACCGGAAGACCCCTCACCGATTTCGGCCGAAGACGCCCGAATCTGCCTCTCCCCTCGGAGAGGTGGAAGATCGGCCTCCCCGCAGATCAGCTTTCAACGCACACAGTTGCTCACCGATTTCCGGCGAAGACGCTGGAACCACGGATCGAGTCCCCCGGATCGCGTCCGGGGCAGGCTTTGGCAGGTTCTGCCTCCTCCCCGGGAGAGGAGAAGGGCGGCTCTCCCTGCGGACCTCTCCACTCCGGTTGACACCTGGGTTCGGGGGCACCGCCGGAGCGGATGTTGGTCCGGGAGCTGTCGCTACTCCATGGCCTGTATGGCGACGCGTCCGCCTTCCCTGACGTCAATGTTCAGGTTATGGCTGTCGAGCAGGGACTTGCCTACGAGGGGGTCTACGCCAACAGCTCCGATCTCGACGTGTCTCAATTGGCCGTTCCACAGCAGGGTGACGCCGTAAACGTCAAAGACAGCCTCGCTGCCGTCGGCCAGAACCGCCTCGCCATCACCCACGACAGGCAGGCCCAAGTCCGCCACCAGCATCGGCGGCAAGGTCAGGTAGCCGTTGAAGCCGGTATCGATCACGGCGTCGACTTCCCGCGTCCGTCCCCCCGGGCCTTGCAAGGGAAGGGTTACAACGGCTTCGAGATTGGCGTTTACGAAGCCCTCGATCAACTGGCGGTCCGCAGGGAACTGCCCCCGAAGCGATAGAGCGTCCGATGTCCAACTCGCATCAGCCAGACTCGGGCGTCCGGGCGCCGGTTGCGCAGGCCCTCAGATGCGGCAATGGCATTGGCGCCGAGGGCGTAATCCCCGCTGTCCACGTCAATGGCGACGACCTCGCCAACATGGTCGGCCTCCACCTGCCGCTGGATGTCTCGCTGGTATATCTCCTTGCCCAAGCGGGCGATCTCATCCCGCGGGCGGCGTGGGGAGGTGGGCCTTGCCGCCTGCATCGGCGCCGGGGTGTCTGCGTCTCTCATCGGTTCCCGTTCCAAAGGCGCACTTCCACGGCGTCATCCTACCGGCTTGCGGGAGGAACGACGGGCGGGCATTGCCGGGGGCCTACACCCTAAAAAGCCTGGCCTTAGCCGTGAACCCGGTGGCACAGCGGCTGGTTCCTACGCGCCTGGTCATGTACTGGTGGTCAGTGGCTAGTGGTTTGTGGGTAGTGGGGAGTTGAAGAGGGCGGGTGCGGGGCTGGTTGGAGCGGTGGGTTGGACCGAGGCCGGGGATGACGGGTGCCGGCAATGAGATCGCTGCCAGCAACACAATCATTACGTGCTTTGCTGGCAGTGCAGACAACGCTGGCAGGGATGGTGTTGTCAGCGACGCGCCGGCGGACAGGGACGGGCCCAAGTGTTGGACAGACGTGCCGTAAATGGACGAGGCGGACGTGCGGGTGGACTCGAGGTGGCATCAGCGCGAAGCGAGCAGCGGGCATTGGGGATCAGGGTGCGGGGCTTCCTCGATCAGGGCATGGGAGAAGAGCTGGGGATACGAAGGGGCTTTGGCGACGGGACTGATCCACCTTGGCGAGGTTGCGCGAGGGAGTCAGCGAGGGGTGCGAATGTTCGCGGGTGAGGGGCTGAAGGGCATACTCCAATCGTGAGAGGCGTACGAACTTCCTGAGCCGAACGAGGCATCGGCAGGAAAGCAACGCTTGCAGGACCATGGCTAGGAATCCTCTGAATAAGCCCGGTGGTTGCGGCAGGGCCTATGCTCACGAGCGACGGACAGCCGCTGAGGGCCATGATGCTGCCGCAACGCTCATTTGCCGACGTGGAGTACGACGGACAGCCGCGCCAGACGCGGCGGGGGCGCTTTCTGCAGCGCATGGACGCGCTGATGCCGTGGGCGTGGCTCGAAGCGCGCATCCGGCCGGTCTACCCGACCGGGACGCGCGGACGGCCCCCCTATCCGCTAGCCATGATGCTGCGGACTCACTGCGTGCAACTGTTCTACAACCTCAGCGACCCGGCCATGGAAGACGCGCTCTACGACAGCGTGGCCGTGCAGCGCTTCGTGGGCCTCACCGCACGGGGCCCGCGCCCCGATGAGACGACCATCCTGCACTTCCGGCACCTGCTGGAACGCCATGCATTGGGGGAGGTGCTGCTGGCCGAGATCACTCGGCATCTGGCGGCGCAGGGCCTGCGGCTGCGGGAAGGCACGATCGTGGACGCGACCATCCTCGACGCGCCGGCGTCGACGAAGAACCGCGCCCAGGCGCGCGACCCCGAGATGCATCAGGTCAAGAAGGGCAACCAGTGGTACTTCGGGATGAAGGCGCACATCGGGGTGGACGCGGTCACGGGGCTGGTGCATAGCGTCGCGACGACGGCGGCCAACGTGGCCGACATCACGCAAGTGCCGCGGCTCCTGCACGGCGCCGAGACGCGCGTGTGGGGCGACGCGGGGTATCAGGGCGTGGCCCGGCGCCCGGAGCACCGGGGCCGGCGGGTGGACTGGCAGGTGGCGCTGCGCCCAGGGCAGCGGCGGCGCTTGGCGCCCGGCAGCGCCGCCGCTCAGGCGGAGCAGCGCAAGGCCTCGATCCGGGCCAAGGTGGAGCATCCGTTTCTGTATGTGAAACGCCACTTCGGCTACGCCAAGGTGCGGTATCGGGGGTTGGCCAAGAACCGGACCCGGCTGTGCCTGCTGTTGGGGTTCGCCAATCTGCTGCTGGCGGCGCGCGCCGCGCCAGCGTAAGCGGGCGAGTTGCGCCCCGCGCGGGGGCGCCCGCGGCCTGCACCGCCGCTAACGGGGCGCTGCGGTCCCGAAACGCCGTCACCCCGACGCCCCAAGGCACCCTGCTGCTGCCCCGGCGCTCTGGCACCCCGGTTGTTCAGAGGTTTCCTAGGGCTTGTCAGGTTCGGCCAATGCAGATTTGGTAATTGGGGAGCAGCTTTCTGGGTAAGGCAAGGGCCTTGCTGATGGCCGTTGGCTTGGTGACGCTGGTCGGCTAGGCGGCTTTGGGCGTGGCTGTGGTGGTTTTCGCGATGGTCCGGCCGCAGCTGGCGGCCCAGCTGATCGGCCAAATGCCGGCGCCAGGCCCGACTCCGATGTCAACCCGAGCACCGGCCGCAACGACGACCATTCATCCAGCGCCAAGCCCAACCTCGACGCATGGTCCGACGCCGAACGTGCGGTCCACTCAAGTCTTGGCGGACACCCCGGACCCGTCTCCTGTTCCTCCGCAGTCCCCAATACCAACTTCAGCCCGGACGCCAGCGTCGACCCCGGCACCGAGGCTCGCGCCCGTTCCGACGCCAACGCTCTCCCCAACACCGAAAGCCCAGGCTACGCAGACGCCTCCCTCCGCACTGTCTGTCGCTGAACTGGTGCAGCAGGCGGGGTATGCCGTTCGATTTATCCGCACGGCTGGCGGGCGCATTGGCAGCGCGTTTGTGATGACAGCGGACGGGCACGTTGTCACGAATAGCCATGTTTTGGGCGGCGCGCAGGGCGCACATGTCGGAACGCGGTACGGATCGGAGGAATATGCCCAGGTCGTGGCGGACGATCCTGAACTTGATCTGGCGCTGCTCAAGCTTCCAGGCGACGGTCCATATTCGTTCGTGGACTTCGGCCGCTCGGCGAATCTCGATCTGGGTGCTGACCTGATCATCCTGGGCTATCCGCTTGAGGGGCAAACGCTCACGATCACACGGGGTGTGCTGTCAGCTCGCTATCCCGAGTGGCTTCAGACGGACGCCACGGCTAACCCGGGCAACAGCGGAGGCCCAGCCTTGAACGAACGCGGGCAGGTGATTGGCGTCGTGGCCGCAAAGCTGGGCGGAGGTGCGGTAGATCGGGTGGAGAACGTGAACTTCCTGATCGACGGAGACTTGGCGCATCAAGACCTCGACGCTTGGATTGCAGACCATCGAGTCAGCGTCGGAAAGAGTGAGGTACCGTCCGCTTTAGAACTTTTGGAACACCAGAGCATCAGTGCCGGTCGCAGGCATACGTGCGAAGTTCGGGCGGAGGGCACGATCTCTTGTTGGGGATTGAACGACGTTGGTCAAGCGTCGCCCCCGCACGGAACATTTCGGGCTGTCAGCGCTGGAGAGAGCCATACCTGCGGTCTTCGCACTGACGGCATTGTCGTCTGCTGGGGCGCACAGTACCGTCACGAGGCCAAAACACCAGCCTTCACTTTTCGTTCCATTAGCGCAGGCGACGACACCTGCGGAGTACGAACTGACGGTTCGACCGTCTGCTGGGGATGGGACAAAGAAAACCAAGCCACGCCGCCAACCGGTGCTTTCTCGACAGTTAGCGTAGGTGGCGAACACACTTGCGGCCTTCGAACAGCCGGAACGCTCACGTGCTGGGGATGGAATGACCGCGGACAGGCGTCGCCACCGACTGGCGAGTTTCGGGGGGTTAGCAGCGGTTTGAGTCATAACTGTGGGCTGCGGTCCGATAGAGCGATCATCTGCTGGGGACTGAATCTTGACGGTCAGGCCGATGCTCCCGCCGGCTCGTTTCAACGTGTCAGCGCTGGTAGCTACAACTCCTGTTCGATACGGGCCGGCGGCACCGTGTCCTGCTGGGGAGATAACGGGCACGGCCAATCCTCGCTGCGAGAGGGCACCTTTCAGAACGTTAGCGCCGGAAGTTCCCATACTTGCGGCGTGCGGACTGACGAGACGGTTGAGTGCTGGGGGTGGAACCACGAAGGGAAGGCCTCCGCGCCTTCGGACACGTTCCAGACTGTCAGTGTCGGCGACTGGCACACGTGTGGGGTGCGGTCTGACAGAACGATTGGCTGCTGGGGATCAGATAATTCGTCCTTTGACTGGGGCCAGGCCACGCCGCCGCCAGGTGAGTTCCAATCAGTCAGCGCTGGTTCCGGTCACACGTGCGGGGTGCGGATGGACAGCACCGTGGCTTGCTGGGGCTCGAACCATGACAGTGCGGCTACGCCGCCGGGCACCTTTCGGGACGTCAGCGTGGGGGATGAACACACTTGTGGGGTGCGAGTTGACGGAAGTCTGATCTGCTGGGGAGGGCCGGAGATCAAGCTGCGGACGTGACGGTCAGCGCATCTCGTCGACGCTGGCGCATCTCGTCAATCGAATTGCGGAATTCGACCCTTGATCTGGTCAAAGACTGCTGCGAGCCCGGATCAGAGTTCGCTGAACAAACGGAGCTTTGGCTTTTTGGTATCGGCCCGGATGGGTTTCCGGGTGGGTGGGATAGCCGGATTTGGCGGTCGCTTCTGGGTTAGCTGGTCGACGCTCGCCGACCAGTCGGCGTGAGCCAGCTACGTGGAATATCGAGGTGGTCGGTTGCCAGGAAATCAGCCAAGTTGATCCAGGGGATTTCGTAGTCGTCGCAGACTTCGGCCATGGACGCCTTTGCCGGTAGGTGACTGGTCGTGTCGTCTGTCACAACGCAGACATCCTGGAAGCTGTCCTGAAGCTCAAGGGCTCGAGCGATGACGTATGGATCGGCTTGCTCGGCCTCGCCTTCCGGGTCGATCAGCCTCGGCCAATCGGCCAGGATAAGCCGTACGGTGTGCAGGCCGGGGTCTCTGGTGGCTGGAGACAGCTTCGCCTTGGCAAGCGCCCAGGTGCCGGGCACGTCAGGATGGCGCGCTCTGCCGCACTCGGTTTCAACCTGCGGAACGACGAGCAGGTCGCCGCATTTGATCATTTCCGTCATTGTTTCGTTGAAGAAATCTCACTGGCGTTCCGGTCTGATGTAACGCTTTAGGTTAATGAGCGAGCTGGCGTCCATGACGTATACCGGGCTTGGCACGTGTCGCGTCTAGCTAGCTTCCGCAAGCGAGGCAAAGTCCTGGAAGCCTTGTCCGCCGAGCCGCAGGACATCACGTGCGTCGCGCTCAGAGAGCCGGTTGGAGTCGACGGCCCGGACGATACGGCTGGCGGCCGCTCGGCCGACCTGGGCGATGCGGGTTTGCGCAGCGGAACGGCCACCGCCGCCACCGTTTCTGCGTGGCCGGTCCAGTTGGCCTGATTGGCTTACGACGTAGCCGTAGAGCTCGTTCGGGGCGAGTTCGAGCTCGATGAGGCGGATCGCGGCGGCGCGGACGCTGACTTTGAAACGGCTTGCGAGTCTGCGGGCGCATTGATACGCCTCGTCTTCCGACAAGTTCGTCGGTACGGCGGCGCGGACGGCCGGCGCGGGCAGCAGCACAGCGGCGGCCATGCGCTCGCACCAGCGTTCCACCGTGTAGCCGGTGGTCAGACTCCCATTGCGTCCGATGTGCTCGTCGGACGCGGCGTCCTGGCGCAGCAGCAGGTGGCCGATCTCGTGGAACAGCGTGAAGGCGCGCGCCTGGGGGATGAAAGTTGTGTAGACGGCAACGAGAGGGGCGGCCTCGTTCCACAAGGCGAAGCCGCGGATGGCGTCGGGGCCCAACTGCAGCAGGAGCACGATGACACCGGTAGCTTCCGTGGCTTCGCGCCAGCCGCTGAAAGCCGCGCTGGGATTAGGCCATTGGGTCTGGCGTTCCAGCGGGACGTCCAACCGGTTACGAAGGATGCGCGCGGCGCGGCTGGGCGGGTCGGAAAGCTCGAACTGGGGGAGGCGTGGAACGGAGCTTGCGTCCTCGGACCTCAGGTGCGCGACAAGCTGCTGGAGACGCCGCGCCCAGCGGATTTCGCGGAATTCCTGGGCGTTGAGCGCACGGTTTCTGGCACCGACGGAGCGTCGTAGCGGCGGTGGCAGGTTGAGGTGTTGGGGCGGTTCGGGCAGGAAAAACGCCGCGCTGGGTCGCTTTAGCGTGCCGACGATCTTGTTGAACTGGGTCTTAGTGGGCTGAGCCTGACCAGATATCCAAGCCTGGACGTTGTCGGGTTCGGTGCGAACTTTTTGCGCGAATTCGCTGTTGGAGAGGCCACTCTCGTCGATGGCCCAGCGCAGCACTGAGCCGGTGATGGGTATGTAGGTGGCGCGGGGCATGCGGTGCGTGAGGGGCTTTCAAGGCTACCGGAGGATACACAGGGACGTGTTGCTCCAGGAGCAAGCCCCATCCCTAGCTTGGACGCACCGGAGTGACAGCGGGCGGGGATGGGGGGTGAGGGGGTAGGCTCGCGCAGGAACAGTTGGCGGGAGGGTGTTTGTGCGGATTGAGGAGCTGGCGGGGACGACGGTCGGCGCGGCGACGTCGGGTGGGCTAGATAGCTGCACGATCACGCGCTGGTTGGTGGAAGAAGGTATTGGCGTTGTCGCGCTGACGGCCGACCTGGGGCAGCCGGACGAAGACGACATCAATGATGTGGCCGAGCGAATGCGCGTGGCCGGGGCGCAGGAAGCGCTGATTGTGGATGCGCGCGAGGCGCTGGCGCGGGCCGGGCTGGAAGTGATCCAGGCACAGGCGAAATACGAGGGCGGCTACTGGAATACCACCGGTATCGCGCGGTACGCGACCGTGGCGGCAATCCTGCCGGAGCTGACAGCGCGAGGGCTGACGGTGCTGAGCCATGGGGCCACAGGGCGGGGCAACGACCAGGTTCGATTCCAGCTGGCGACCAACATGCTGGCGCCGGGGGTGCAGGTTTACGCCCCGTGGCGCGATCCAACGTTCCTGGAGCAGTTCCCCGGTCGGCGCGAAATGATCGCGTACTGCGAAGCCGAGGAGATTCCGATCCGGGCGACGCTGGACAAGCCCTATTCGACGGACGCGAACCTGTTGGGCCTGACGCATGAAGCCGGTCTGCTGGAGGAACTGAGCACGCACGCGCAGTTCGTGGCGCCTGAGATGGGCGTTTATCCGCAGGACGCGCCCGATGAGACGACGCGCGTATCGATCCGGTTTGAGGCCGGTACGCCCGTGGCGATGGATGGGGACGACTTATCGCTGCTGGAGGTTTTTGAACGCGCGAACGCGATTGGCGGAGCGAACGGGCTGGGGATCGGGCTGCACACGGTGGAGAACCGATTCGTCGGGATCAAGTCGCGCGGGGTGTACGAGGCGCCGGGCATGGAATTGCTGGGCAGCGCCTACGAGTACCTGTTGCAGTTGATCCTGGACCGGCGGGCTCGTCCGGTGTTTGATTCGCTCTCGGCGGCGCTAGGCCGGCAGATCTACGAAGGCTACTGGTACGACCTGGCGAGCACGGCGCTTCGACGGGCTATCGGCGAGTTCACGCGGCTGGTTACGGGGACCGTGCACGTAGACGTGTACCGAGGCCACGCGCAGTTCGCTGGAGCCGAGGACGCGCCGCATTCGCTCTATAGTGACGCGTCCAGCATGGAGGGCGTCGGAGACTTCGACCATGTGGATTCGGAAGGATTCCTGGGCGTGCTGGGCGTCAGCGCCCGTGCTGCCAATGCAGGCGGACAGACGAGCCACGAGTAACCCATGATGATGATGACGCGCCGACCGGACGTTGGCACGCTGTCCGTGGCAGCCGCCGCGGTCTTGGGATTCCAGGCGTTTCGGGTCTTTACCAGCAACATGTTCTGGGTTGTCGGCGAGACCTCGGATCGCGTGTTGCTGGCGGCGATTGTGTTTGGCGCGCTGATTCTGTGGGGCGTAGCCGGCCCGCTGGCTCTGGTGCTGGGGATCAGCCGCGCTCGCCGGATCGCGATCTTATTGCTGGCGGGAATGGCCGTGGCCGGCCAGGCCTCCGGGTCGCCGGGCGCCGACGTGTGGATTGGCGCTCTCGGCACGATTGCGTTCGGCTGGGTCCTGGCCCTGTGGGTCGCCAGTGTTGGCCGGGCCGCCGGCCAGGGTCTGGCGCTGGCGTTTGCCGCCGACGTGGCGATTCGGGCCGCGTTCCGGACCGTTGACGCCCCGTTCAGCGACTCGCCATGGGCCGCCGGGATCGTGGCGCTACTGGCACTGCTAGCACTTGGCGGTGGCTGGCGAGCGGCGGGGAGGCCGGCTGAGTTTGGCGGTCCGCTGCGGAGCCTGCCGCTGCTTGGCCTGGGTCCTGCCTTGTTGGTCTTCCTGGCCTTTAGCGGGAACTTTGGTCAGACGGCGGCTCCAAGCGGTCTGGATCTGCGGGCTGCGTTGATCTGGGTCGGGGGCGCGACGACGGCGGGTATGGCCTGGTCGTCGGCTTCGGCGAAGTCGGGACGCGCCTTTAGCTTCCTTCATGTGGTGGTGGCATCGATCGTGATGGCCGCGGGCGTCTGGCTGGCAGGCGCGGCGCCGAGCAGTACGTTCCCCGGCCTTGCCCTTGTGGGCCTGGGTCTGCCGGTGGTAGTGACGGCGCTGTTTCCGGAGGACCGGAAGCCGCGTACGTCGGCTTGGTCTGTTTCCTCCTTGACGGTGAGCGGCGTGCTGTTGGTGGCGTTGCTATTTATCTTCTACTCGTTCTACGCGCCGTCCTGGGTGTTGCCGGGAGCGGTCGCCGTGACGGTGGTGCTGGCACTGGCTTCGTCGGTGAGCCGCCACCAGGTACCCGGAAAGCGGCTGATCCCAGCATTGGCGCCGCTGCTGTTCCTTCCGCCGTTGGTCGTCGGGTTGATATCCGGGCCGCCGTCTCCCGACGCGGCGCCGAAAGCCGCCGGGGCCAACCTGAGCGTGATGACATACAACATTCGCCAGGGCTTTGGCGCGGCTGGTCGGTTCGATCTGGAGGCCGTGGCCCGCGAGATCGAGAAGGAACCGACAGACCTGGTGGCGCTACAGGAGGTTGGGCGAGGCTGGGTGATTTCAGGCGCCGCCGACACGCTGGCCTGGCTGTCGCAGCGGCTGGACATGCCGGCCTACTATGGCGCCAACATGGGGGACCTGTGGGGGAATGCGGTGCTCACACGCCTGCCGGTGTTCGGGGCCACGAACACGCACTTCAACAGTGAGGGCCGGGTCCCTCGGGGATTCCAGCGCATTGGCCTGCAGACGACCGGCGCTCCGATAACGATCCTGCACACGCATCTTGACCACGAGGATGACGGTGACACCGTTCGGTCCTCGCAGGTGGTGCGGATGCTGGAGGACTGGGGGAAGGCGCCGCGGACAATTCTGTTGGGCGACTTGAACTCGACGCCTGAATCGGTGGCGATTCGGACGCTGGCGAACGCCGGGTTGGTGGATGCGAGTCCTGACGGTCCCTTGACGTTTCCGGCCTCGGAGCCGGAGGAGCGGATCGACTACATATTTGTGACACCCGACTTGACCGTGCATGAGGCCGAGACGCGGGAGTCGCTGGCTTCGGACCATCTGCCGGTGCGGGCATTGCTGGCGGGGACGTAGGCAAAGCCCGCGGCATTTCAATCCGGCCCGCCACGGCCAGCGATGCCAACGTGGTGGGTCATCTGCTGGCGGACGCGGCGGGTGCCTGGGCGGCCCCTATCTGGGGCGGCGGGAGCATCGAAGTTACGCGGGAGCGTTTTGCGGGGATGTTTGCGCGCTGGGGTGGTTCGAACAATCACTTCGTGGCATGCGACGACCAAGGGGTTGTTGGGGTGATTGCGCACATGGCGGACCGTACGGATCCCTGGCAATCGTTGCGCGCATCGCTGGCAACCCTGCAAGTTTATGGGCTGCTTGGCGCATTGGCGCTTTCGTGGCGGATGCGGCACATGGTTTCGGCGGAGCCGTCGTTCGTTCGGAACAGCTATAGCGTGTGGAACCTGGCGGTGGCGGAGGAGCATCGCCGACGGGGCATTGGAACCAAGCTGCTTGGGCACGCCCACGCGGGGGCGCGGGAGGCCGGGGCGTTGACGATCGGGCTGGAAGTGCTGATCGGCAACACCGCCGCGATCCGCTTCTATGAGCAGGCGGGCTACAAGGAGCGGCGGCGGCGCGAATCGGCCGGGCTGCGGAAGATGACCGGCGCGTCAGGGCTGATCTATATGGTGCGGGCGGTCAAGGACGACGACTAGGCGGCGGCGAGGATGGCTTCGAGATAGGCGCGAGACCTGGGGAGCACGATGGCGGGGTCGTCGGTGAAGCCGAAGGCTTCGATGGAGAGCAGGCCTTGGTAGCCCACTGCTTTCAGCTTGCGGATGATGGGGACGAAATCGGTGTCGCCTTCGCCGGGCGCGTGCATGTTGGCGTCGTTGACGTGGACGTGGGCCAGCCAGGGCAGGGCGAGATCGACGGCTTCCTCGAAGGATTGCGTTTCCTGGCTGATTTGCTTGACGTCGAGGACGAGTTTGACGGCCGGGTGGTTCATGGCGCGGGCGACGGCGATGCCTTCACGGGTGTCGTTCATGAAGTTGGTCAGGGAGGCGGTGAGAGGTTCCAGGCAGAGGGTGATGTTGCGGTGGGCGGCCTCGTCCGCGGCGGGTTGGAGTTCGTCGATGAAGAGTTCGGCGGCTTCGTGGAATCCGGCGTCGGCGGGCGCGCGGCGTTGACGGGGTGAGCCGACGACGATGACCGAAACGCCGAAGTGGGCGGCCATTTGGACGATGGCGACCAACTCGGCGGCCGATGCGCGCCGCAGGTCGAGGTCGCGGGTGACCAGATTGAGATTGGGCGCGTGCTGGAGCAGTGAGTTGAAGCCGACGACTTCCAGACCATGGGCGCGGGCGACCTGGCGTACCTGCACGCGCATGGCCGGGTCGGCGTCCGCCACCGGCGTGCCGAGCGAGCCGGGGATGACTTCGACGGCATCAAAGCCCGATTCGGCGGCCAGCTGGAAGAACGCCTCGATGGGGCGGTCGTCCAGCGTCTTGTTGCAGAGGGCCAGGCGCACGCTCAGGGGTTGCGGATTTCCGCGAAGGCCGGAAAGTCGTGGGCCTCGCGGTGGTACTCGTGGTCGAAGTAGGTGGTGGTCTTGTAGTACTCGTGGCGGCCGTCGGTGGCTTCGCGGTGGATGCGGGCCAGGAGGTCGGCCTGTTCGTCAGCCGACATGGGCGTGAACGTTCGAGCGATCTCCAAGTCTTGGGCCAAGTCTCGCTCGTCGACCATGCCGCAGATCAGCGTGGCTATCGGCTGGGAGAGGGCGTAGCGTCGGCAGTCTTGCGCCGTGAGGCCGTTGACGCCAACGAACTGACCGTTGCCGCCCAGCGACTTCATGCCGAGGCAGGCAATGCCGCGTTCGTTGAGGAGCGGCAACACGTCGGACCGGAAGCTGCGAAAGGCGCCGTCGAACGGGCTGATCGGCATCTGGCAGGCGTCCCAGACGAAGTCCATGTCGAGCATGGCGCGCAGGATGTGGGGGCTCTTGTGGCCGGTGAAGCCGATGTAGCGAATCAGGCCGCGTTCGCGTGCCTCAAGGGCCACCTCGACGGCGCCGCCGGCCTCGAATATCCACTCGGGGTCGTTGTCGTAGTTGATCTCGTGGAACTGCCAGAGGTCCAGGTAGTCGACTTGAAGGCGCCGCAGGCTGTCGTCAAGTTGCGAGCGCGCGGTCTTGGCGTCGCGCGCGCAGACCTTGGACATAAGGAAGACGTCGTCGCGACGGCCCTGTAGGGCGCGGCCATAGCGTTCCTCGCTGACGCCGTAGCCGTAGTCCCAGGCGGTATCCATGAAGGTGATCCCGGCGTCGATGGCGGCGGGGATGATGCGCGCGGCTTCAGCGTCGGTGACGGATGAGCGGGAGAGGTGCCCTCCGCCCAGACCGATGAGCGAAAACTCGTCGGAATGGCGGCCAAGACGGCGGGTGGGGAGCGGGGTCTCGTGGGACGGCATCAGACACCTCCATCCGTGCTGGTTTGGCAATGGGCGCGGTCGGGACCGACCAATCGGCGCATCAGGTCATTCCTGGGACTTCGAAGCCCCACAGCGAGTAGACGCCGCCCTTGGGCAGCACCTCGTCCGCATATTCCTCGGCGTTGTCGACCGGGCGGTAGCCCAACTCGCTCACACCGTTGGTGATGTCCCAATAGGCGCGGGCGTTGGCCGAGATGCCGTAGTAGATGCCGTACTTGATGCCGGGGGCGACGATCGAGCGCACTACGAGGTTCACGAGATCACGGTCGCTGAGCCAGGTGGAAAGGATGCGCGGCCCCATGCTGAATTCGGGCGGCTTGAGCCGATATTCGTAGCTGCCGATCCGCAGCACGATGACTTCCATACCGTGGCGGTCGGAGAAGTAACGGCCCAGGGCCTCGCCCCAGACCTTGGCGGCGCCGTAGACACCGTCGGGCCGGGGCAGCGACTCGGCGTCGCAGCGTTCGCCGACGATTTCGTACCAGCCGGTTGCGTGGTTGGAACTGGCGTAGATGAAGCGTCGCACGCCGGCAAGGCGAGCGGCTTCGTAGGCGTTCCAGAGGCCGACGATGTTGGGCTGCAGGTACGGCTGGAACTCGTCAGTGTTGTGATTGGACTTGGCGTGCATGTGGACGACGACGTCCTGGCCGGCGAAGGCCTGGGCCACGGTGTCCACGTCGTCGAAGTCAAGTTGAATGAATCTGGGGTCGTCGTTCGGGCTGCGCGACGTGCCGGTGACGTCGAAGCAGTCGGGCAGGTCCTGCATGAGCGTTTGACCGATCTTGCCGGTCGCGCCGGTCACCATCACTTTCAGCCGGTCAGCCATGCGCGTGCTCCCCGCCGGGTTGGGGGGCGCAAGCCAGCGCCCTGAGGCGAAGGATACCGAGCCGCGGCCGCGGGTCATACCCGTCTTTACATAACGGCGTGATGCGCTACGAGAACGAAGGCTTCGTCTAGGACGAGATGGCGGACGACGGACCATTCTGCTGGCCCGCGGCTCCGGGTACGCCTTGGACGGAGTCAGCGAATGCGCGGATGTGGTCGGCTGGGGTTCCTGGTGAGAGTCCGCCAGCCGTGCAGAGCAACATGCCGCCCGAGGGCGCGCCCACGGCGAGCCGCTGCTGGCAGTCGCTGGTGATTTCGTGGGGTTCGAGCTGTTGGACTACGTGGATGGGCGGAACGTTGCCCATCAGGCAGACACGCCCCCCAAGATGCTCGGCGGCGACGTCCATCTCGATCCCGAACATGAATACCGTGCAGTTCATGTCGGCGATTGCGGCCACCGCGGCATCCGGCACCAGGTTCTCGTTGTGATAGAGACGGAACTCGGCTGACGGAAAGGCGTCGAAGATGTCCTTCAGGTATGGATACACGAACTCCTCGCAGTGCGCCTGTCCGACTTGGCCGGCCAGATGGTCCGTGACCACGAGACGCTCAATCGTTCCGGTGATGCGTTCCTGGGCGCGCAGGTAGGCGACATTGGCCTCGACGACGCGCTTGTTCCAGTCGTGAATCAGCTGGGGGTGTCCGTAGAGCTCGATGAGATAGCGCTCGTAGCCCAACACCAGCGCCCCGGACTCGACGCCCATGCAACGGCCGTAGCCTTCGAAGTGCCCCCAGGTCTGCGCGATCACCGGGTCCATGTGGTCGGCGTACCAGGCGTAGTCGTTGAGGGCGATGGCCATGTAGCCAGCGGTCCAGGGATCGGGCATTTGCAGCGCCGGCAGGTCGTGGATGTCGTTGACGGCGGCGAACGGCACCAGGGGCCCGTCTTCTTCCTGCTTGATCGGCGAACCCCAGGCGGAGGTTTCCGGCGCGTAGCCGTAGTCCGGCGCAACGCCGGGCAAGTGCAGGATGTCGGGGAAATCAAGCTGGAACTTCGCCTGGGCGTAGTACTTGGCCTCGGCGGCCTCGTAATACTCCCGACGTCCGACGCCGGCGTAGCCGGAAAGAAAGGGCTCGGAGGCCCAAACCACCGGCGGAACCTCAGGCACAGCCTCCTGCCGGTTGGCCGCCATTACCCGGGTATAGACATCGTTGGAGCGACGGGCGGCTTCGGTGCTGTCGGGCAGCGAGGGACGGGGCATGAAGTTCCTACGTCTGCGTGTCGTCGTCGATAGTCTGACGCGTAGTACCGCGTCCGAGCAATGGCCAGTCCGTCGGGCGAATGTCGTCCGGCGGTGGTTCCGGGAGCCAGCCGGTCAACCGGCCAAGCGGACTGCGCAATGATGCAACGAGGTCATAGGCTCGGTCGATCAGGAGCCCGACAAGCGGCCAGTAGCCCACTGAGCGCCACGTCGCCTCGGGTTGTACCTGGCAAAGGACCGCCCGCAGTGCTACGCCCGCATGGAGCACGCGACCGTCGGGTCGAATCACATGCATGCTCTGTTGGCGGCGCGCGGGCGAGATGGTGGACATCAGCGGCTCGGCCGCCGCCGAGGTCATGTCCACCCGCGCCACTCGATGATCGGGATCCAGCCGCACCAACAAGGCCACGCTGCGGCGGCAGAAGCCGCACGATCCGTCGTACAGGAGGATCGGGCGGCGCGCGGCTTTGGCCTCTCCAGGCTCGCTCATACGTGAAGTGTAGGCGGCAACGCCGCGCTGTCGCGTTGCGAGGCAGCGCTCTGCGCTGACTGGGGAACGCGTGCTGAGCGCAACTTCGAGGGTTGACACTTCAGGTTCGGCTGTGTTTACCATCGCTAGCATGCATTGACTATGCCACCGCACTTGGCTGAGCGGTTGGCGGGAGGATCACGGATGAGAACGCACATGACACGCCGCACCTTGATCCGATCTCTGGGGGCGGGCGCCGTGGGCGCTTCGGCCGTCGCGGTACTCGCGGCCTGCGGCGAGACCGCGCCAACGGTCGTCACGAAGGAAGTGGCGGTCAAGGAGACCGTGATCAAGGAAGTCCCCGTCGAGACGATCGTGACAAGGACCGAGGTCAAGGAAGTCCCGGTTGATCGCATCGTCACGCAGGAGAAGGTCGTCACCAAGGAAATCCAGGTCCAGGTACCGGTCGAGGTCCAGAAGGTCGTGACCCAGGTCGTCGAGGTCGAAAAGGTCGTCGAGAAGACCGTCGTCAAGGAAGTAATAGTGGAGGCGATGCCGCAGAAGGGGCCGCAGCCACCCATTCAGTTCATGAACTACTGGTCTCGCGGCAACCGCTGGGAAACGATGAAAGTCGGGCTTGAGATCTTCGACAAGAAGTACCCGGAGATTCAGTACGACCTGATTCCGCTGCCGCCGCGCTTCTACCAGGAGAAGAGCGCCATCATGTTCGCCGCCGGCACGGTGGGCGACCTGCTGGTGATGAACGGCGGGCAGATGTTCCAGTTCGAGGGCAACCTGCTGCCGCTGAACGACATCGCGCCGAAGCTGGGCGTGGACTTCGACGACTACGTGCTGCTGGAGCGCCTCCACCCGGACCGTCCGAGCGTCTGGACGGTCGCTATTGAGGGTACCGTCTACGCGTTCCCGTTCATGATCGGCAGCGTGGGCGGCTGGTATTACAACGTGGACATCCTGGAGGGCGCCGGGCTGGCGCACCCGGACGAGACATGGACCTGGGACATCCAGGACGAGGCGCTGAAGCAGATGACCGACGCGGAGCTTCCGCAGTTCGGAACGTGGAACCGCAACAACACGGAAGTTCAGCTCTTCGAGCGAATCGCCGAGGCCGGCGGCAAGCACTTCAATGAGGTCGACCGCCCGTATCTGACCGCCGGATTCGACGACCCGGAAAGCGTTGCATCGTTCGAGCGCTGGATGAATTACATTCACGTCGACGGTGTTGCTCCGCCTCCAGGCGAGATTGCGGCACTGGGCCTCGAGGGCGTCAGCAACCCGTTCCTGGCCGGACGGATCGGCATGCTTCACGGCGGCATTCACACGCCAGGTAACTACGACGCGATCATCAAGGATCGCTTCAAATTGGAGATCATGCCGACCCCGAAGCCGCCCGGCGGCGAGAACTGGTACATCAACAACCAGCTTGGCCACTTCATCACGCGCTACTCCCAGCACCGCGGGTCGGAGGAGAACACCGTCACCCTGGCGGCGTTCCTCTCCGGTGACGAATTCCAGAGCCTGGTTGCGACCTGGCGAGGCGCGGTGCCGACGACCAAGGCGATCATCAACAGCGACGCCTGGCTGAAGCCGATCGCAGGTCGGCAGCTGCCGAACAACATGCACATCATTAACAACAACCTGTTCGATTCCAAGGTGTACGGGAACCATTGCTTCGACGGCTGGTCGGAATGGTTCTGGAACATCATTTCAGCGGAGACCGAGACCGCCTGGATTGGCGAGAAGCCTCCGGGAGAGGCCCTGCTCGACCTGGCTGAGAACACGAACGAGTACATGGCCGACCTGGCCGAGGCGTAGTGAGCAGCGCGCGCCGCTTTATGCGGATCGTGTCTGCGTAGACGCGAAGGGGGCCGAGTGCCGAGTCCGGCACTCGGCCCCGTCTTTGCACTGGACGACTAGATGCGACGAACGTTTTGGCAGCAGTGGAGCGGCATCCTCTTCGCCGTGCCCTGGTTACTTCAGTTCGTGCTGTTCATCGTCCTTCCGTTCGCGGCATCGTTTTGGCTAAGCCTTACGGACTACCGATTCAGAGACTTTCCGCGAATGATTTGGTTAGAGAACTACGTCGATCTTGCTTCCGACGAAGTCTTCCTCAAGAGTATCTTCAATACGTTGTATTACACCGTATTTCACGTTCCAGGCGTCATGATTATTTCGTTCTTCATTGCCATCCTGCTCAATCAGAAGGTTCAGGGCATGCCGTTGTTTCGAACGCTGTTCTACCTGCCGACGGTCACGGCCGGGGTGGCGACCGCGATGCTTTGGCTTGTCATATTGCAGCCGAGCGGTATTCTGAATCAGGCGCTTGGACTCGTCGGCATCCCCGGTCCTCGCTGGTTGACGTCTACGCAATGGGCGATGCCGGGCCTGATCATCATGAGCTTCTGGACGGTCGGCACGACCATGATTCTCTACCTGGCCGGGCTGCAGGGGATTCCGCATCATCTCTATGAGGCGGCATCTATCGACGGCGCCGGTCATCTGCGGAAGCTGTGGCACGTGACGGTTCCGATGATGACGCCAACGATATTTCTGACCCTCGTGCTCGGGATCATTGGATCGTGGCAGGTCTTCACACAGGCCTTGATCCTGACCGGTGGAGGCCCGGCCAACGCGACATTGTTTGTGCTGCTTTACCTCTATCGCAAGGCCTTTCTGATATTTCAGATGGGGTATGCTTCGGCTATTGCTTGGGTGTTGTTCGTGATTATCTTGATCTTCACGCTCATACAGTTCGTGCTGGCCCGTCGATGGGTCTACTACGAATACGATGAGTCGGGGTAACGGTTGATGGCCACGCTGTCAGAGCAAGCGCCGCAAGTTCCCGGTGTGGGCCGGCGTGTGCAGTCCTCAACAACCATTCGCGGCTGGCGGAGTCGCATGGTGCGCCCGGTTTGGCGTGTGCTGGTATACGTCATGCTGATCGGTGGTAGCGCGCTCTACGGGTTTCCGTTCGCCTGGATGGTGCGATCGTCGGTGATGTCGATCGACCAGTTTTATGAGGATCCTCCGCCGTTCTTTCCCGTGCCACCAAATTGGGAAAGCTTCACCGAAGTGTGGGAGACCGGCCCAATTGTCGCCTGGATCATGAACTCCACGATCGTAACGGTCCTGGGCGTGGTGGTGTTGACCTTCGTGAGCGCGGTTGTCGCCTTCGGATTCGCTCGCACCGAGTACCCGATTCGCGACGCGCTGTTTCTGCTGGTCATCTCGACGATGATGCTTCCACAGCACGTGACGATCATTCCGAAAGTCATCATTTTCCGGGATCTTGGCTGGCTGGACACGCTGCTGCCCTTGACCGTCCCGATGATTGGCGGCTCCGCGTTCTTTATCTTCATTCTTCGTCAATTTTTCCGTACGATCCCGCGCGAACTCGACGATGCAGCCGCGATTGACGGTGCCTCACCGCTGAGGATCATGTTTACGATTATTTTCCCATTATCTAAACCGGCCATCGCAACGGTGGCGGTGTTCTCGTTCATCGGCAATTGGAATGAGTTCTTCGAGCCGTTCATTTATCTGAACACTCCGGACCGAATGACCCTCGCGGTGGGCATGCGATTCTTCCAGGCCGGGATGTGGGAACAGCCGCAACTGCACCTGCAGATGGCTATTGCATTGATCGCCGTCGTCCCAATCCTCGTTATATTCTTTTTTGCGCAGAAACACTTTATCCAAGGGATCACGCTTACCGGGTTGAAGGGGTAGGCACCGGCTTCGTTGAGGCACCGGCGCGCGGAGCTAAGGGCGCGGTTCGAAGCGGGCGATTTGGTCGTCCACCCAGGCGTGGTTGGCATCACGTGTTCGACCGGCGTTGTGAGGCGTGTGGACGACGTTGTGGCGGCCGAGCAGGGGTGAGTCAAGCGGGACGGGTTCTTCGGCGAAGACGTCGGCAGCGAGGGAAAGCTCGTCGTTGAGGACGCGGCGATACAGGACTTTGGTATCGCAGATGGCGGCCCGCGTGACTTGCACCACCAGCGAACCGTGGGGCAAGGCTTCGATCAACTCGGCAGTGATGAGGCCGCGAGTACTGTCGGTGAGCGGAAGCATGGGTACGAAGATTTCCGAGTCGGTGACGAGCTCGGAGATGTGGAAGCAGCGCTGGGCACCGGCAGCGACAAAGGTTGCATCGGGCGCGTAGGGGTCCCAGATCGCCACCTGAGCGCCCAGGGCCGCGCACCAGGAGGCGTAGCGAGCGCCGATGTTGCCGGCGCCGACCACGCGAACCCGCTTGCCGCCCAGGGTGCCGCTGGTGAAGCGGGAGTCGTCGCCGTACTGCTCGCCGCGCTGTCCCGGTCGGCCGATCGCCGGGCGGTACCTCCAAGTCTCGTGCCCGTGCTGCATGGCGGTGTAGGTCTGCGGAGTACGACGGAGGGCGGCCAAGGTGAGTCCCAGGGCGTATTCGGCCACGGACTGTCCCCAGTAGACGTCGACTCTATGGGGGATGAAGCTGACACCGCGGGCGACGGCCGCCTCGATGCCGTTGGTCGACGAATCACTCCACCAGTTCTTGAGGACGTAGCGTGGGTGGAAGCATTCTTCGAGCGCGCTGAAAGGCTCGAGGTCCTGGGCGGCGGCAGGAAGTCCGAGGAGCGCCAGGCGATGGACTGAGGCGGGGTCGGGGACGAGTTGCGGGGCGCGGGCTTCAGGCTCTTCGGTTCGATACAGCTCACAGTCGCCCTGGCGCTGCCAGCACTTGTGCCAGTAGTCGGCCGCGAAGGGCCACGCGGCGTCAAATCGCTCGTGGACACAGATGACCGATCGCATACGCCGCGCCTTCCGTTTGGGCGATAGCCGGCCGAAGCTCCGCACGCTGTACTATCGCAGACCGCCGGTTCGATAGCGTTCGCCTGGGTTGTCGGTTTGCCGCAGTCAGGCTTTGTCCGCTGATCACGTGGGACGTTGAAGCGAATTCGCCCGCGGAGGTACCCATGAAGCGATTCCTCATTCAGTCAGAAACCCCGCGCGATCAACTGGACTGGGGATCGCTGGGCTGGCTCAGCAATCCGCCGGCTACCGGAAGCGAGTACCTGACCGTAATTGACGTGGAATTGCTGCCGGGCAACGGGCACGACTTTCACAAGCATCCCGACCAGGAAGAATCGATCGTCTGCGTGAAGGGCACTGTCGAGCAATGGGTCGACCAGGAACGTCGCATGCTGAGTCCAGGCGACGCGGTGTTCATTCCAGCCGACTGCGTGCACGCCACGTTCAATGACGGTGACGAGCCTGCGAAGGTGATCGCGATTCTCGGGCCCTGCGTGGGCGAGATCGGCTACGAACTGGTGGACGTGGCCGATCAAGCGCCGTGGAACGGTCTTCGCGGATAGCTCTGGTGAGTCAGAAGTTCACCGGGCTCACGTCGCGGCGCCGAGCGCGCCGGAAGTTTGGGACTTGGAGGAGCTCAAGCCTCGCTAGTCGCCAGATTGTCATGGGATGCTCCAAACTACGTGCGGGATTCCGACTTCCGAGTAAGTGAAGGACACCCATGGCGCACCACGAGTTTTTGCCCACGACGTACTACAACACGATGGGGACTCATCCGCCGGCTCTGCATGTGGAGGCCGGGGATTCGATTGCGACGACGACGGTTGATGCGCGTGGGTTCGACCAGGACAACGCGGAGTTGGCGGGGCGGCCGAATCCGCAGACGGGGCCGTTCTATGTGAATGGAGCGGAGGCGGGGGACACGCTGGTTCTGCAACTGCGCGAGGTCGTGCCGAACCGGCGACTGGGTTGGACAACGGCGCGGTTGGCGCCGAACGTGCTGGATTTCGGGTACGAGGCGGAGCTTGACGGCGACGTGGAATGGGCTACCTGGGACGTGGATGTCGAGGCCGGAACGGTGACGCTGACCGATCCACAGAATCGCCTGACCGGGCAGCCGCTGCCACTGCGGCCGATGCTGGGGACGGTGGGGGTTGCGCCGGACATCGGCGAGGCCATCAGCACCATGACCTCGGCGGCTCACGGCGGCAACATGGACTACAACCGGATTCAGCCAGGCGTGACGGTGTACCTGCCGGTGTTTGCCGACGGGGCGCTGTTCTTCCTGGGCGACGGGCACGCGCTGCAGGGCGACGGTGAGATGGACGGCACGGGCGTTGAAATCTCGATGGACGTGCGGTTCAGCCTGGACCTGATCAAGGGCAAGACGATCGGCTGGCCGCGGGCCGAGGACGACACGTTCCTGATGGCGTGCGGCAACGTGCGGCCGCTGGACCAAGCGGTGCAGCACGCCACGACCGAGATGGTGTCGTGGCTGGAAACGGACTACGGCCTGACGACGCGCGAGGCGCACATGTTGCTGGGGCGGTTCGTGGAGTACGACGTGGGCAACATGTACGACCCGGCGTACACGATGGTGTGCAAGGTGCGGAAGTCGGTCCTAGCCGAGTTGGGAATCGCGCGCACGGACGGCTGAGCAACGGACTGGGACGGTGCCGGGCTCGGGCAGCTCAGGGGATTTCCGTTAGCTCAACGGGACGGTTCTCGCGGCTGGATATGTCGCAGGCGATGGCGGCTCGGAGGGCTTCAACTGCGTCGTCGGCCGTGCTGCGTGAGGGCTGACGGCCGCGGGCGACGTCCAAAAAGGCGTCTATTTCGGCGGCGTAGGCGTCGGCGAAGCGGTGGTGGAAGTCCGGATAGAGCTCCGCTCCGAGAGGCAGGCCGTCGGGCTCCAGCGACCGGAGCGGCGCGCGGGGGTCCCAGCCGACCACGACGCTATCCCGCGAGCCGAACATCTCCATGCGCACGTCGTAGCCCAGCGGGTTGTGGCGGGTGTAGCTGAGCAGGCCCAACGCACCGCCCGACAGGGTGCAGGTAGCAATCGCGGTGTCGCAGTCGTCGAAGCGGCCGTAGACGTCCCACTTGCGGACGGTGGTTTGGGCGAAGACCTGGACGACCTCTTCGCCGGTGACGAAGCGGATGGCGTCGAAGTCGTGCACGCTGAAGTCGCGGAACATGCCGCCGGAGCCGGCGATGTAGGCCTGGGTGGCGGGCTCGGGATCGTGGCCGACGGTGCGAAGGGTGTAGAGGGTGCCCAGCCCGCCCGAAGCGACCAAGTCGGCGGCGGCCTGGAAGCCGGGATCGAAGCGGCGCTGGAAACCCATTTGCACGGGCACGTTGCGTTGGTGGATGAGGGCGACGACCTCGCGCGATCGATTGAGGTCATGGGAGATTGGCTTCTCGCAGAAGGTCGGTATGCCGGCTTCGACAGACGCTTGCAGGAGTTCGGCGTGGGCAGTGGTGGTGGCGGCGATGACGACGGCGTCGACGGAGGCCAGCAGTTCGTGGTAGCTGGCGACGGAGCGAAGACCGAGAGCGTTGGCGACGGACGCGGCCAACTCCGTGCTGGCGTCCTGCACGACGATCTCGGCTACGTCCGGATGCGCCATGAGCCGCTCGGCGTGGGGGCGTCCGATGCGGCCCACGCCGGCTACGCCTACTCGCATGTCAGTCCCTTCCGTCTATTCACTGCCCGCCGTGTGTCTGGACAGGTATGTACTCACTGGCAATTACCGCGCAATCTGGACCGATAGGGCCGGCGCGTCAAGGGCGGGGCGCGAGAGACGGATCGCGGGCAGCGTAGGCTTAGGCCGACCTTTCCAGTTGGAGCAGGAATTGACCTGCGCGCTCTTCGTCAAGCCGCTTCCGGTCGCCGGGGTTACCGATGAGTGACGGCCGGTTGGCGGGCAAGGTTGCCGTGATCACGGGCGGCGGGAGCCAGCCTGGGGAGATCGGAACGGGACGGGCGTCTTGTGTGTGCATGGCGCAAGCGGGCGCAAGGGTCCTGGTGGCGGATATCGCCGCGGAGAACGCGCAGCGGACCGTGGACGCGATCCAGGAAGCGGGCGGCGAGGCGTCGGTTTTTGTTGGGGATGCGACCTCCGGCGACGACTGCCAGGCGATGGTTGCAACCGCGGTTGAACGATACGGCGGCCTGCACGTGCTGATGAACAACCTGGGGTTCCGCTGGGGCGGGCATGACCGGCGTAAGGGCGTAGTGGAGATGGACGAGGCCGTGTTGATGCGGGCCTTCGATCTGAATCTGAAGAGCGCGGTGCTGGCAAGCAAGCACGCGATTCCGGCCATGGTTGCGTCGGGCGGCGGTTCGATCATTAACGTGTCGTCGATCGACGGAATTGCCGGGGCGCGGCACCGGGGTGTGGCCTATTCGGTCACCAAGGGTGCGCTGCCGATCCTGACGCGAGACACCGCGGCGTTTCACGGGCGCGAAGGGATTCGGGCCAATTGCATCGTTCCGGGGCATTTGCAGTCGGCGTATCAGTCGGGGATCAAGCCGGCGGACCGCGAACTGCGGCGGCGGGTAAATCCGCTGGGAACCGAAGGGACACCGTGGGACATTGCCTGGGCGGCGGTGTTCCTGGCCAGCGACGAGTCGCGATGGATCACCGGCGTGACGCTGCCGGTGGACGGCGGTCTGTTCGCCGCCCAGCCGCTGCTTGCCCACGATCTGCTGCAGGAGCCGGAGCCGCAAACCGAAGACGGGGAGGCCTAGGTGCCGTACAAGCTGAAGTCCAAGACCATGTATCTGATGCCGACGCACTTCGGCCCAATGTCCGGTCCGCGACAGGGTCCGGGCGGTCATTTAGGCGCGTTCAGTGTCGATCAGCGCAAGTCGCGAACCTATGCGGTGAGCTTTCTGAGCGAGCGGAATCAGCTGGAAGCGCTCTTACCGGAGGGCTTTGAGCTGGTTGGCGAGCCGGTGGTCACGGTTGCCCAAACGCACATGACGGAGATCGATTGGCTGGCCGGTCGCGGTTACAACGTGCTCGGCGTTACCGTCCAGGCCCGATTCAACGGAGCTCGCGACCAGGCAACTGGTCCGTTTTTGCTGGTGCTCTGGGAGAACCTGACGGATCCGATATTGACCGGACGTGAGCAGTTGGGGTTCTCGAAGATCTACTGCGAGCTTCCCGAACCGGTGATCCACGGCGGCGACACGCACTGCACCGCAAGCTGGCTGGGGTTCAGGTTCATGGACATGAAGCTGACCAACATGGCGGAGGTCAAGGCGCCGGAAGTCGCGGTATCGCAGGCGCCGGCCGACGGCTCGCCGCAGGGGACGCTGCATTACAAGTACGTGCCCAAGACCGGCGAATGGGGCGAAGCCGATGCCGAATACGCGGTGCTGAGTCCGCTGAACCCGCCGCTACGCCCACCGACCGGACTGTGGCGGGGCGAGGGCAGCGTGACGTTTCAGCGCGCGCGCTGGGAGGACTTGCCCACCCAATACATGATTGTGAACGCGCTGCAGGAGCTTGAGGTCAAGGAATGCCGGGGCGCGACTATCGAGCACCGGGTGGGCGGCAGGGATCTGATCGATCAGCGCATCCTGCGGTAGATGCCGTGCCAGAATGGCCGAGAGGCGTCTTGACATAATTCACGACATTCCGACCTAGGTCATGGGCTCACCCGCACCAGGGATCCAAACATCCAAGGGACTCGGGCGCTGGCAGACGCCGTTGCTGGTGATCGCGGCTGGTGCGCTGATCGCCGTCATTGGACTCGGAACGCGCTCGGTCTTCGGCCTGTTCCTGCCACCGATGACGGAAGCGCACGGCTGGTCGCGCGACGAATTCAGCATTGCCATGGCCGTACAGCAGTTGACCTTAGGAATGGTTCTGCCGCTGGCCGCAGCGTCGTCCGACCGTTTCGGTCCGGTGCGGGTGATCGTGGGCGGCGCGCTGGCCTACGCGGTGGGCGTGTGGCTGATGACGATGGTCGAGGCGTCGCTGGTGTTCCTGCTGGTGGCCGGGCTGCTGGTCGGGGCCGCGAACGCCTTTACGTCATTTTCGCTGGTTATCGCCACCATGGCCCGGATGGTGGGACCGCGACGGCGGCCCCTAGTGATGGGGCTGGGAATGGCGGCCGGGTCGCTGGGACAGGTTATCTACTCGCCAATTACCCAGGGTTTCATCGACGCGTTCGGGTGGAGCGACGCCATGGTGATTCTGGCCGTGGGGTCGCTGGCCATCGTGCCGTTGGCGTTCCTACTTCCAGGCAGCCCGGACGTTGCGGCCGAACGAACGGCCCGACAGAGCATCGGGGCGGCGATCCGGGAAGCGGCCGAGCACCGGGGCTACCTGTTGCTGACGGCCGGGTTCTTTGTTTGCGGGTTCCACGTGTCGTTCATCACAGTGCACTTGCCTGCGTACATGCAGGACTTGGGTTTTGCTCCGCACGTGGGCGCGATTGCACTCTCGCTGATCGGCTTCTTCAATATTGTGGGGTCGCTCCTGTCCGGTATGGCAGGGACGCACTTCAGCCGACGGCTGAGCCTGAGCTTCATTTATATGAGCCGTGCCATTGTGATTGGCGCCTTTCTGGTGCTACCCAAGACCGAGCCGGTGGCGTACATGTTTGCCTCCCTGATGGGGTTGCTGTGGCTGGCGACGGTTCCGCTGACCTCGGCGATCGTGGCCCGAGTGTTTGGGGTGCGGTATCTGGCCACGCTGTTTTCCTTTGTCTTCCTTTCCCATCAGCTTGGCTCGTTTTCGGGCGTGTGGCTGGGCGGCGTGATCTACGAGGCGACGGGTAGCTACGACGGGATGTGGATGGCCGGAATCGTGCTGGGACTGGCGTCGGCGCTGATCCACCTGCCGATAAACGAAAGGCCAATCCCGCGGCTGGCGGAGGCTTAGCGGGTTGGTCGCAGAGCCCGCCGCAAATTAGCTGCGAGCAGGTGTCGGGTCAGGTTTCGTCGAGCATGGGCCGGTACTGGAGCGCTTCGGCCAGGTGCTCGATGCGAATGGTCTCGCTGGCCGTGAGGTCGGCAATGGTGCGCGCCAGCTTGAGGACGCGGTGATGCCCGCGCCCGCTGAGCGCCAAGCGGTCGTGGGCGTTGCGCATCAGGCGTTCGGCATCGGGTTCGAGGATGCAGATGTCCGAAATCAGCCGCGCGGTGAGCTCTGAATTGGAGTACATACCGTGGGGCGACAGGCGCTCTTCCTGAATCTTTCGGGCCTGGGCGATTCGCGTCTGGACGTGGGCGGATGGTTCGCGTTCGGTTTCGTCGGCCATCTTGGCGTATTCGAGCCGGGGAACGTCGATGTGGACGTCGATGCGGTCGAGCAGCGGACCGGAAATGCGGTTGCGATAGCGACGGGCGGCTTCGGCGCTCATGCCGCCGCTCTGGCCGTCAGCCGTGGCGAAACCCGAGGGTGAGGGGTTCATGGCGGCCACCAGCATCAACCTTGCTGGCAGATCCACGCTGTAGGCGGCGCGGGTAATGGTGATATGGCCGTCCTCCAGCGGTTGCCGCAACGACTCCAGGGTCTGGCGGCCGAACTCCGCAAACTCGTCCAGGAAGAGAACGCCCCGGTGCGCCAGGCTAATCTCGCCGGGCCGAGGCGAGGTGCCGCCGCCGACCATGCCGGCGTAGGTCACGGTGTGATGGGGGGCACGGAACGGGCGCTCCACCACCAGGCCGCTTCCATCCCGCAACTGACCGGCAATGCTGTAGACCTTGGTGACGTCTATCGCCTCGTCGAGCGTCATGGGCGGCAAAACCGAGGGCAAGGCGCGCGCCAGCAGGGTCTTGCCGGATCCGGGCGGGCCGACCATCAGGACGTTGTGGGCGCCGGCTGCGGCGACTTCCAGGGCGCGCTTGGCGTGCTCGTGGCCACGCACGTCAGCGAAGTCCACGGGGTAGCCCGCGGCTTGCGTGGACATTTCGGTGACGGGCAGCGGCTCGATACGAATCAGCCCCATGTAGTGGGCGATGAGTTGCTGCAACGACTCGACGGGGTAGACCGCAATACCCTCGACGACGGCCGCCTCAGCGCCGTCAACCGCTGGGACGAAGGCTCTGTCAACGCCGGCGTCGCGGGCGGCCGCCACCATTGGGAGCACTCCGTGCGTGTGTCGGACGCCGCCATCCAACGACAACTCACCCAAGTAGACCGCCTGGTTGTCGTCAAAGCCCTCGAGTTGCCCAGTGGCGGCCAGAATCGCCACGGCCATCGGCAGGTCGTAGACGGGGCCTTCCTTGCGAATGTCGGCGGGGGCCAGATTCACCGTGAGGCGGCGTTCAGGAAAGAGCGCGCCGCTGTTGCGGATGGCGCTGCGGGTGCGTTCGCGGGCCTCCTGCACGGCGGCATCGGGCAATCCAACGACGTTGTGTCGAGGCAGTCCGTTGCTGATGTCTGCCTCGACGTCGACGACCACGCCGTCAAGGCCTGTGATCGCGCAGCTGTGTACCGTGCCAAGCATGTGCAAGTCGCGGTCCGCCCAGCCGCGTTTACTGCGCTACATACCCGGCCCGTCGCCGATGGTCTTGTGCATCTTGAATGACCCGCTCTTCTTTTCCTCGCCGCCGCAGTCGGCCAGCAGCAAGCCCGAGGCCAGCAGGGTAACGGCCCGGCGTCGAGGAACGAACGTCGGCGGTTTCCTGGCAGGCATGCGGGACTCCCTGGCTATCCCCACAGGGCCTATCGTACGCGCTGTCCGCATTGAGGGCGGCACTGGGCTAGCCGCGCTCAACCGGGACTACCACGTAGGGGGTCTGAACGTCCAGGTCGGGGCCGATTGCACCGTTGCCGAGACGGTCGATGGCCTCCACGTAGTACATCAGGTCCCAAGCCGGCACGATGTCCATGCCTGGAATGGTGGCTGTCCAAGCGCCGTCCACTTGCTGCATGGGGACCGGTGTGTAGAGTTCCCGCTGGTTCAGGTCGCGGTAGTACAGGGTTACCTGCTTGAGATCCTCGGTTGAGTCAACCTGAGCGGTCACCGTGAGGTCCTGGCCAGAAACCGCGACGGTTGCGCGCTCCACGTCGACTGACGGGCGACCGACCGCACCACCAACGGCTACGGACTGCGGCGCGCTAGCACCGGCAGCCGGCCAGGATCGGGTCTCGCCGTTCGCGTCGGTCGCTTCGATGTAGTAGGCGGCCTCTCGCTCATCCGGAAGCGCGATGGTGGCTGCAAACACGTCGCCGTCAGCAGTCAGTGGCGTGCGCTGCCAAGCGCCTTCGCCAGCGCGCCAGTTCAGCCCGACTTCGCCCACGCCGTCGGGCGCGGTGACGGTGGCCGCCAGGTTAAGTGGGCCAGGCGACGCGTTACGGATGGGCACGTGCCCGATCTGCGGGGCGACTTCGCGGACGACCAGAGCGTTGATCACCCAATCGGAGGCCGGGTGGGAGTTGATTTCGAGTTCAAGCCGTCCGTTGGCGATGTTGCAACGTTGTGTCTTCTTGATCACCTGGCCGGCGGGAATGGTGAAGCGTTCGGTCTGGTGACGGCCCTGGAATGTCAGCCACATCGGACCGCGGTATTTGGCGTCCCGACCGGTGTCGCCCATTACGGCCGTCACGTCGTAGACGCCGGGCGCCAGGTCGGCCCTGAAGGTGTTTTCCACGTAGCCGGGATTGCGCCCGCGGTGCTGGAAGTCCGCTTCCAGCAGGCTGTGGGGGAGATCCCGAACCTCGCGATTGCGGGCCAACATGTCGCCTGTCTCAGGTTGCGGAGGGCTGACCACGGCGATGTTGCGGGTGGCCTTCCAGCCGTTATTTCGTTCGGGCGTGTAGGCCAGATCAGGCGACACGGCGCGAAAGCGACGCTCCACCCAGGCGGACTGCATGGTTCGCGGCACCCAGGGATGCGGGTCAACCGCTGGTCCGCCAAAGTCGAACCCGTGCGCGAACAGGCCGAAGCGTTCGAAGACGTCCTGTACTTCGTCGAGGCGCGCGAGGTCATGATCCAGGTAGGGCGTAAGCCGCTTCCAGGTTCCGGATTCGTCCTTGACGGGGCCGAAGATCATCTCGTCGTCGTACAGCCCGTCGGTGTGGTCGACGATCGCCTGCCACTGGCCGCGGGCATTCGTCATGTGGACCTTGGCCTGTTGCAGGCGATCCGCGGCGCCGGTCGTGTAGAAGAAGGCCAGGTCCAGCGCGGCACGCAGCTTGTGCGCGTGGTAGCGGGCAAGGCCCGAACACAGCCGCACATCCGCCTCGATGCCGCGAAACTCAGGCAGCGCCTCAGCGGCCACCGAGCCGCTGCCTCGTTCCAGTGCCGCCTCGGCGGCGCCTGCATGTGCCTCGAGTCGCTCGGCGATCTGTAGCGGAGTGAGCTTGGCTCGCAAGTCGCCGGCCAGGTAGTCCTCGACATACTCGCTGACGCCGTAGAAGCCGGCGAGGTCGCTCGGCTCAATTTCGACATAGGCGTCGAGGAGGCCGCCCGTATCGCGCTCCGCCCACCAGCCGAAGACGCTGGCCGACGGGAGGTGGGCGGCGGTGATGAATGGGAGGTAGTGGGAACTCTCCGATACGGCGGCCAGCACATCCGACGCGGCGTCGGCGCCGAATCGGTGTTCGAACTCGCGTTCCCAGGCGCCGGAGTCGCAGTTCGGGTCGTAGCCGAGGCGACCGAAGAGGAGGTACCAGAACCAGTAGCGTTCGTCTTCGAACTCGTACCAGTTCATGTCTTCGGGCTTGAAGAGCGGCCAGGCGCCGCCGACGTTGCGGAAGCCCTTGTTGGACAGTGGGGCGCAGACTTCGAAGCCCTTTGAGCCGCCCAGGGCGCAACTCTCGGCGTAGCGCCGAACCCAGGCCGGATCGCCCCACAGGGTGAACTTGTTGGTCCCCAGATTCCACATCCGAAACATGAAGTCGTAGTCGCGCGGGTACTTGAGCAGGTCGCCGTAGGAATGCCGACGGTCCATGCGGTCGTAGTCCTGCAAGAGGCCGGCGGAGTAGGGCATGCCCTGGTGCTCGCACCAGAACTTGGTGGAGACAGTGGTGGGCAGGCCGGTATCCAGGGCCCCTTCCCAGGTGTCGTCGGCGATGGCCTTGGCGCGGACGTCGATTTCGATTTCGCGGCCGGCCGCCACAACGCCGCTGTAGATCGAGCGGAAGAAGGCCGGACTGTCCTCAGCTTCGATGCCCGACTCGGAGTTGACCCGAAGCTGGACGCCAGAGATATCAGGACAAGCCTTGAGGACTTTGGCCATGCCCAGTTCGCAGTAGGCCGCCAGGTTGTCGAGGGTCAGTCCTTCAACGAGCGACTCGCCATACTCGTAGGCGTGCTGCTGCCAGACGCCGAACGTGAAGTCAATGCCGCGCTCGACGGCGGTACGCGAGATCATTTGGAGAGCGGCCAGGTTTCGTTCCCGCTTTTCGTCGGAGAGGCTCGGCACCGTGACGTCGGGGAACTCGGGCATCGGGACCAGGAAGGCGTAGGGAGGTACCAGGTAGGCGGTCTGGTGCCCGAAGGTGAGGCTGAAGGCGTTGAAGCGGTAGAGCGAGAGCTTGTCGAAGTAGGCCTGCCAGAACTCCGGGTTGAAGTACCAGGGGCCGTCGACGGCTTCGTTGTGGGGAAAGATGCAGACGCTGCGCTTGCGGAGGAACGGGGACTCGCTGGTGGGCGGGAAGAGATTGGTCCAGTCCAGCGGCGCCGAGGCCAGGTCGATGCGGCGGGCCGCTTCGCGAAGCGCGTAGGCGAGACCGCAATCATCCGATCCGCCGATCAGTAGCGTTCCGTCAGCAAAGGCGAGGGCCAGGGACTCGGGTGCATCCCCGAGCGGCGCTCCCGACGTACGCAAAGAAGAACCCGGTTCCTCCGTAGACGCGGTTCCAACACAGATCGTGACCGAAGCGGCGCCGTCGCCAACGGTGAAGCCGCGCTGGTGCAGCGCCTGGCGCAGGCGGTCAAGCGCCAAGCGGGCGGGTGACTCCAACTCGCCCTCGACCACGATCCGAATGCGTGTGTTTGCGTCCGCCACGGTTATCGCCTCTCTTCAGGCAGGTTGGTAGGCAGGCCCGCTCGCTCCGACTGAAGTGCGCCGGTCACTGGAGCAGTCGCCGACGGGATCAAATCCAATGGTCTTTTGTCCAGATGCCCACGGTCGACCGCCCGCTAGAAGCCGGGGCGCGGGATTGGCTTCTCGCCGCGGTCCATGAAGGACCTCAGCTCTCGGCCGGAGAGCGGAAGGAAGTCGCCGCGAATGGCGTAGATGCGTGCGTTGTTCATCTCAACCTCGAGGCGGATGGCCTGGCCGGTGAAGGGGGCAAGTCCGCGTCCGCCGGTCCAACGGGGCGACCAGTCGAGCGCGTCTCCGGTGAAGGGCAGGCAGTCCGCGTAGCTGTAGCCCTCGATCACCTCGCCCACCGGATCGGTGACCTGGACGCGGGTTTCGAGACCCGACTGGATGTTGAACTTGGCCTCGCCGCCCTGCCAATAGAGGGAGCGGGTGCCAAACATGCCCGGGCCGAAGCAGGACTCGACGTAGTAGAACCCGTCCAGCCGCAGCTTATGCATGAGCAGGGCGCCGGTGTCATTGCCCTCACCGGCCGGACCTCGATCGAGTCGTTTTGGTCCCACGTGGGGGTTGATGTGGTAGCCGTGCTCAAGCTTGGATGCACTGGAGTAGATGCGGATCTGGTTGTCCTCGTCGACGATGAGACTGTGCGGGCGCATGGTTCCCGCGCCGTATTCGCCCTGTTCCGCGTTGGGGATGAAGGGCGTTCGGATGGAGCGGTTGAAGTGCCAGCCGTTGTAGCTGTAGGCCAGGTGGCAGTCGGTCTTCCCACCCCAGTACTTCACCAGGGGAACGGGATCGGTGTGATAGATCCAGACCAGGCCGATGAACTTGTCGGCGTATGGAAACGCGACCATGCCGTAGATCTCGGCGAGCGGCGTGTCGAGTGCGTCCGTGGCAAGTACCAACTCAGGCTCGCTGTAGGTCCGAAAGTCCTTGGTCTCGGATAGCGCGACCCGACGCGGATGCGCGTGAGGCGCGGGGCGGGCGCTGATGACGTAGCAGTCGCGCACGTGGTTCCAGTAGGCGGTGCTGGGAGGGTCCGGGCTGTGTTTGCGCCACTGCACGCCTTCGACGCGCGTCCAGTTCAGGCCGTCGGGTGACGTCCACAGATGGTTGCCTTTTCCGACCGCAAAGCCCTTGACGCGCTCATTCGGATCTTCGGCCCGCTCGTCGAAATAGCAATCCCACTGATGGAAGTCTTCCGACTTCGATAGCACCTGGTGCGGGTACCGGCGGTCCGGAAGAGGAACGCGGTCGGTCAGGTCGGGCTTCTCCCAGTGAATGCCGTCGTCGCTCTCCGCCACCAGCGCATAGCTGTCGGGCTGTTCCTCGGGAACAGTGGACTTGCCGTTGTAGAGGATTCGCCAGACGCCCGACTCGTGCTTGAAGGCCGTGGGATAGCCCGATCCGAGCCAGAAACCCGGCTCCTCAAGCGTCGCTTCAGGGACAAGCTGCGGTTGGCCGATTCCCCGGCGGAGGTTATTCCATCGACTCAGATAGTTGTCGTCCCAAAACAGCAGGGTGAAATCGCCGGAATTCAGCATGGCGGGGACTCCCTGCGTGGTGCATGGCGCGCCAGATTGCACTGACGATACCGCGCAGTGAGCGTGTGCCTGAAATAGCGTCTGAGGGCTGGCACTAGGGGACTGCCACGGATAGCGACCACGACTCGCCTTGCCGGTTGACGTCGGGCCGGATTTGATCGGGCAATAGCTGCGGGCGTCCCGCCACCAGGCGCTCGCCGTCCACGAACCCCTCTGGACGGTCACGCAGTTGCTCCAGCATGCGCCGCCGCCAGACCGCTACGCGGGATGCGGCGTCAGGGTCGTTTACCGCGTTGTGCAGTTCGTGGGGGTCGCGAGTCAGGTCGAAGAAGTGCTCGTGGCCGTCGGCGGGATACCAGATGTACTTCTCGCGGCCGTCGGTCAGGTACTGATGGGCCGGGGCATAGTCCGACCAGCGCAAGCTGATCTGTCCCCTGCGTCCGCCGTGATGCTCGCCGTGCAGGTAGGGGCGCCAGGCCGGCCGCTCGCCGCGCGCAAACGGGACGACGCTGCGTCCGTCCACTGAATCAGGGATTGCGACGCCGGCCGCGTCGAGCAGCGTCGGCATGACGTCCTGAAGACCGACCGGTTCGTCAACCACGGCACCGTCTTGGGGGTCCAGCCATTCGGGGAGGCGCAGGATGAACGGGATGTTGGCCGACGATTGATGCGGCCAGGTTTTGCGGAACAGGTTGTGGTCGCCCAGCATCTCGCCGTGGTCACTGGTGTAGAGCACCACTGTGTCGCGCCACATACCCGCCGCGGACAGCGCTCGAAACAGCCGGTTGACCTGATCGTCGATGTGATTCACCAGCCCGTAGTAGGCGGCGCGCATGCGGCGCATCCAGGCGTCCGGCAAGTTGATGTCCACCGGCTGGATGTTCAGACCCAGGTTCGGCTCGTCGAACTGTCTCGCCCAGTCGCCGACGAAGGGCTCCGGAATATCGTCGGCGCGCGCCATGTAGCGGTCGAAGTACATCTTGGGCGGCGTAAACGGCGGGTGCGGGTCCACCACGGAAACCCAAAGAAACAAGGGCGCTTCCGGGTCGCGCTTGCTGATGAGTTTCAGCGACTCGTTGACGCACCAGGTCGTGAGGTCATAACCCTCGGGAAGGTGGCTGGGCCGGGCGTTGAAGCTGTTGGTCTCAACGCCGTGCAGCTTGCCGGCCAGCACCTCGCGTCGGCCTTGGTCGTTGAGCCAGGCCGCGTAGTCGTTGCCATCGCGCTGGCTGTTGGCAACCAGCATGTGTTGAAAACCGAAGCGCTTGCGGCCCGGGTGCCAGTGCGTCTTGCCGATGAGTTCAGTCTGGTAGCCGTTCGCCGCAAGCTCGGAGGCTACGGAGTGGCGCAGATTCCAGTGGTAGCCGCCGTAGAACCCAACCATCCCATTGGCATACGGGGCCTGACCCGAGAGGATCACGCGTCGGGCGGGTATGCAGGTTGGCGCCTCGGTGAAGGCCGAGCGGAACCAGGCGCCGTTGCCGGCCAGGTAGTCCAGGTTGGGGGTGCGAAGGACCGGATGACCGGCGATGCCGAGGGCGTCGGCGCGTTGTTGATCTGAGGTGATGAGGAGAATGTGCGGTCGTCGTTGCGCCATGGCAATCAGCCGCTCACCTGGTTTGTTGCGGGCTGCAGTTGCTCGGGACGGAGTTCGGGCTGGCCAGCCACCAGGCGGCCGTCCTGTACGAATCCCTCTGGGCGACCAGTTAGCTCACTGACGAGTCGTTGCCGCCAAACCTCGACGCGATCACCTGCGTTGGCGGCCGAGGCCGCGTTGTGCATTTCGCGCGGGTCAGCATCCAAATCGAAGAACTGCGTTTCACCTGTCTGCGTATACCAAATCAGCTTTTCGCGGCCGTCCGTGACCCACTGATTGCCCTGGTCCGGTTCGTAACAGGCGGAGTGCTCGCCGTGGAGGTAGTCGCGCCAGACGGGCGAGGAACCGCGCATGAACGGCAGGACGCTGGCGCCGTCGACGGACTCGGGGATTGGAACGCCGGCCGCGTCGAGGATGGTTGGCATGACGTCCTGCAGCCCCACTGGACGGTCGATGCTTAGCCCTGCGGTGCAGTCCATCCACTCGGGCGCGCGGGCCAGAAAGGGAACCCGAATCGAGGCTTCGTAGGGCCAGGTCTTTCGGAACAGATTGTGGTCGCCGAGCATTTCGCCGTGGTCGCTGGTGAAGAGCACCAGGGTGTCGTCCAGCAGGCCGCTTTCACGGTAGCCCTTGAGCAGGCGCGAGATCTGGTCATCCACGTGGTTGATGAGACCGTAGTAGCCGGCGCGGCAGCGATGGAGGTCGTCCTCGCGCAGCCGCATGACCGAAGCGTCGGGATTGAGACCCGGCAGCGGCGCGTCCAGCTGGGGCGCCCAGTCGCCGACGTAGGGATCGGGCAAATCCATGGTCTCGTAGCGTTCCCAGTAGACGAGCGGCGGCGTGAGCGGCGGATGCGGGTCGACGAATGAGACCCAGAGAAAGAAGGGGGCGTCGGTGTCGCGCTGGCCGATGAAGCGGAGAGCTTCGTTGACGCACCAGGTCGTGTGCGAGAAGCGCTCGTCCAGGTGGCTGGGTCGTCCCACCCAGCCGTTAGTTGATATGCCGTGCGCCAGGCCCATTTCCAGCGAGGTGGCGCCATTGTCGGCCAGCCATTCGGCGTAGTCGTTGTTGTCGCGCTGGCTGTCGGCCCAGACCATGTTGTCGAAGCCGTAGCGCTTGCGCTTGGGATACATGTGCAGCTTGCCGACCAACTGCGTCTGATATCCGGCCTTTGACAGCTCGCCCGGCAACGAGTGGTCCAGCGCCCAGCCGACGCCGCCATAGAAGCCAACCATGCCGTGACTGAACGGCCGCATGCCTGAGAGCATGGTGCGGCGGGCGCCAATGCAGGAAGGAACTTCGGCGTAGGCGCGGGTGAAGTTGGTTCCGCTGGCGGCCAGGAAGTCGAGGTTGGGCGTGGCCAGGGGATCGGCGCCGTTGATGCTGAGGGCGTCGCCGCGTTGCTGGTCGGTGGTGATGAATATGACGTGCGGGCGGCGCTGAGCCACGAGTTGGCACCTGAGATTGCAGACGCGCGGTGATTATGGCGCATGTAGCAGGCAGGCAGCGCGAGGGTGATCAGGCCACCGAGGCGTACAGGGGCGCCAGTTGGGATCTCGACGGGAGACGGGATGTCTGGGCCGCGCATATATTTGTCGCAGCGACTGCGTGTGGATTCGGAGACGCGTGCCGTGGCGAACGATGCCGTGCGATACGTAATCCGTTCCAGGCTTCGTGCGACTCATCCACATCAAGGGTCTGGAGGCCGTCGTCATGGCTGAACTTCTGCCGGGGCGGGTACCGCCGTTCGAGGTTGCCGCCGGATATCACCCGATCATGGACTTTCGCTTCGTCAACGCGGGGCAGCCGCGCTGGGTCGGGGCGGACGGCGCGCCGATTCACTACTGGGAGACGGCGGACCCGGACGAGATTCGCGCCGAGCACGCGAACGTGCCGCGCGGGATTGAGTTGCTGACGCAGCCGGCCGAACGATCGGATCCAATCCTGACCTGTACCGAGCCGTGGGAGCACAACAACGGCGGGCCAGTGATCATTCGCGACGGCGGGTTGTACCGCATGTGGTACCACGCGATGGCGCCCGACCACTGGGACCCGGAGATCGCGCCATCGCTTGCCTGGGGGCCCGACTGGGGCGGGTTCTTGTGCTACGCGGAATCCGATGACGGTTTCGAGTGGCGAAAGCCCGATTGCGGGCAGTACGCGTGGCAGGGGCACGAGGCAACGAACATCGTGCTTGGCCGAGAACTGGCGGGCGAGCGGGGCATTCATGGGCAGTCGGTATTCCAAGACCCACAGGCGCCGGCGCATGAGAGGTTCAAGGCCATTTACATGGGGCGACTTTCGACCGACGTCATTAACCAGTGGGTGCGGGAGCAGCCGGAGCGAGTCGATCCCTGGATTGCGGTCTATCCGGATCGAGGGATTTTCGTGGCCGCGTCACCGGACGGGATCAAGTGGACGCCGCATCCGGACCCGGTGGTGATCTTCATCAGCGACACGATGAACGTGGCGGACTGGAATGCGGAGCGTCAAAGCTATGTGTGGTATTCGCGGGGCTGGTCGTGGGACCGGCGCACGATCGCTCGGGCCGAGACACGGGATTTCTTTGCGTGGCCGCTGCCGGCACAAGTGCTGACCACGCCGCCGGAGCAGCCGGCGATTACGGACATCTACACCAATGGCAAGGTGACCTATCCGGGCGATGCGTCCACGCACGTCATGTTTCCGACGCTGTACGACCGGGCGCTGGACACGACGTCGCTGGCGGTGGCGACGAGCTCGGACGACGTTGTGTGGAACTGGGTTCCAGGAGGGCCGGTGCTGGAACCGGGGGCCGAGGGCAGCTTCGACTCGGGCTGCCTCTTTTCGTGCAAGGGACTGATCGATCTGCCGGACGACCGGATCGGAACGCCGTACACGGGTTTCAACCTGCCGCACAAGTACCCGCGGCAGACGCTGCAGAGCGCGACGGCCTATGCCACTTGGGAGCGCGGACGAATTGCGGGGCTGGTTGCCGAGGGCGAAGGTGAGTTCGCGACGCCGCAACTGCTGCTGCAAGGGCGCGAGATTCGACTCAATGTGAAGACGGCGGCCGACGGAGAGGTTCGTGTGACGGCCCTGGAGCGAGGGGCAGGATGGACGTCTCGGCCAGGGCACGGTTCGTGGATTGAGCTGGGTGCGAGCCGGTCAATTCAGGGCGATCACTTGAGCGTGCCGGTGGATTGGAACGGCAGTCCGGCGCTCAGACTCTCGACGCACGGTCCGGTGGTTCTTCGATTCAAGATTAGGAAGGCGACGCTATTCGGTTTTGAGGTCACTGGCTAGCCGCAGCGCCGGTCGGCCGCAGCGGACGGAGTTTTGGGTCGGCATAGACTTACCGGAGCGACAGGAAACAGGGAGTTTGAGGATGACGCGCCAATGAAGATTGTGATTGGAACCGGTCAGTTCGGCGAAGACTACGCGGACCAACTCGGAGCGCGATTTCCCGAAGCCACATTCAGCATGGCCCTTACCGATCCCGACGAGGTTCGCGAGATCGTGGACGCCGATGCCTTCCTGGGCTGGCCGGAGCCTGAAGCCATAGCCGCGGCGAAACGATTGCGCTGGATTCACGTGCCGGGGATGGGCATCAACAACACGATGCGCAGTCCGGGTATTGCCGAGTCCCGGATCGTGGTGACCAATTCGCCCGGGGCGCACACGAGTCCTATTGCCGACCACGTGATGTTCTTCGTGCTTTCGCTGGCGCACCAGGGTCGCCGATTGCTGGACGACCAGCGCGCGCGGCGCTGGGATACCGGGTCGTACGAGCGCCAGCTGCGCGACCTGGACGGCTCCGCCATGTTGCTGATTGGACTGGGCGGAATCGGACGCGCCGTGTATCAGCGAGCCCAGAGCTTTGGCATGCAGGTGTCGGCGATCGATCCGAATCCCACGGATGTTCCGGCGGGCGTTCGCGAGGTGGGCGGCGAGGACCGGTTGGATGCGCTTCTGGCTGACACCGACTGGCTGGTGGTGACCGTGCCCGTCACGCCGGGGACCCGAGACATGATCGACGCCCGTCGAATTGGCCTCCTGAAGACGGGGGCATCGGTGATCGTCATTTCGCGGGGCGGCATCGTTGACGAGGACGCGTTGGCGGAGGCGCTGCGCTCGGGTCACCTGTTTGGCGCTGGCCTAGATGCCACGGACATCGAACCGTTGCCGAACGAGAGCCCGCTGTGGGACATGGACAACGTGCTGATCTCGCCGCACTGCTCGGGGGTCACGCCCAGCATGTGGAAGCAACGCCAGCAGACCCTTGAGGACCAGGTGCGACGCTTCGTGGAGGGCCGGCCGCTGGCCTTTATCTGCGACTTGAAGCGCGGGTACTAGACCAAGCCAAGATCCACAGACGTTGGCAGCTCGTGCAGCGCCGCTTCAGGGATCCGCAAGTGTAGGACCTGGTGCCAGCGGTGGGGCACGAAGAGGTTGGCCACGCCGTCGTCCATAAACGCGTCGATGTAGGAGCACTGGTGGTTCATGAAGGGCATCTTGTAGGCCGGGGCGAGGGCGTTTGCGAAGACGAAGCGAGGTTCGCCCCAGGTTCGACCGCCGTCGTGCGAAATAGCCACCCAGATTTCTGAGCGGTCGCCCATCAAGGCTTCCTTGTCGCCGCTCAGACCCGTGTAGTCCAGGTCGTGGTGGCGGTTGTGATGGAAGGCCGCGAGGTCGCCGTTGGAGAGCTTGAAGAGCATTGGCGGGGCGTCGGGATGGATGAGTGGGGTCGGTTCCGGGTCTGACCAGGTGCGGCCGTCGTCGTGGCTACGGAGGTTCCAAAGGTGGCCTTCGGGCGTTCGCGCCATGGCGTAGACCTCGCCGCCGCCGAGGTCGACAGGACGAAGTTCGTCCATGCGGTTGAAGCCGCCGGCGTGCCAGCCGCCGTGTCGGGCGCCGGGTAGCAGCTCCCAGGACTGGCCCTGGTTCTCGGACCGCAGGATGTACTGGCGGGTCATGAGCGGGCGGTAGGACCAGTCGCCTTCGTGGGCGCCCAGCAGCCAGGTACCGGCCTCGGTTTCGCACATTCGCATGACTGACATGCCGGTGAAATCGGGATCGTTGGTGGGGCGAATCAGTCGGACTTCGGACCAGGTGTGTCCGTCGTCGTCGGAGTAGCGATAGCCAATCGGCGCGTTTTCGTGCAAGCCGCGCTCAATGGTGTGTAGGGCCCAGATTGGCTGTGTGCCGAAGCAGTAGATGCGGCCTTCGGGGACGCCGTTGCCCGCGCGGGGCATGAGCGGGACGAATCCGTGCAGGTTGTAGTCGATGTCGATGGGGCGGGTTGGTCCCTGCCAGGTTTCGCCCCGATCCCTTGACCGGAGTGCCACGAGATCGTTCACCTTGCGGTCGGCGCGGCCATAGTGAGAGCGGCCTTCGGGATAGCTCAGGGCGTTCGTCGGAAACATCAGGAGATAGTCGCCACCGGGAGTCTTGACGGCCCGGGTCTCAAAGATGGTGCCGCGCTCGGTGCGGTAGACGATTTGGCCGTCGACCGCGGGCGCGGCGATCAGCCCGAGGTCCTCTCGAACGACAAGCGCGTCCGGTGGCGCGGCAACAGCTATTGGCCTGTCCTGTAGCTGAATCGTCTCCGCCATCGGCTGTCGTGGGTAACGAGAACTCACAAGGCTGTCGCTCCTGAGTGGCGCTCGCCGGTTACGTGAGCCCGTAGGCGTAGAGGCGGGCCGCGCCGTAGAGCCAGAAGCGGAGTTTGAACCGACCGCCAGTCAGGTCGGACAGATTCTTGCCGTTCCATGACACTGGACGTTGCAGGCCGTCGATGAAGATGTCGTCGGAATCCTGACGGGTGAAGCCGTCCAAGGGCTCGTTGGATTCAGCGTCGAGAACCTCGACTTCGATCCAGCTGCGGTTTTGGCGCACGTCGCCGATATTGAGGGTCAGGGTTGACAAGCCTGCCGCCTTGATGGGCGTTGTGGTGGCGTGGCCGGGCGTTTCCCGATCAGGGGTTTGCAGGCAGGTGAAGCCGTCTTCGCGCAGGGTAGCTAGCCCCATGCGCACGACTCGACCGGAGCCGCTGCCGGAGCCGGAGTCGATGCCGGGCAGGTTGTTTTCCGGCGGCCAGGTGGTAAAGTCCTCGCCCGCGCCGCCGTAGAACAGATAGATGGTGCCGTCCTTGACGACCGGCTTGTCGGAGATGACCAGCAGGCCGCCGTCCCATTCCGTGTGCGCGCCGCGCGCGATGGTTGGCTGGTGGGGATTAACGCGATCGAAGTTTGCGCCGTCCGAGCTCACGGCGAAACGGATGTCAGCTGCGTACATGCCGTAGCGTCCGTAGGCACTGGGTACGTGCCAGCCGTACTCGTAGCACATGATCCAGGCGCCGCCGTAGGGCGACATCATGACGTGGTGGTCCTCTTCCTCAAGGCCGTCGTTGGGTGAAATCAGCGGGTTTTCGTCGGCGTAGCGGAAGTTTTCGGTGTCAGGGCCGTAGGCCAGGAACTTGGCGCGGCCCAGGCGGTGATGGCGTTCCGCGAACTGCTTCTGATGCGGTTCATCCAGCGGAACCATGGCCTGATAGACCGTCTTGAAGCGTCGGCTGGGGTCGGGATCCTGATCGTCGCGTACCAGCACGCCGACGTCGGGCGGGCGCCCGCCCCACTGCGGCAAGAGGATCCTCTCGCCCGTGGCCCAGTGGATGCCGTCCGGGGAGAAAATTGCACGCGCGCCGTGCCGACTGTATTCAGGCTCCCCGGCGTAGCTGTGCAGACGCTTGATGCCCTTGTAACGTCTCTCGGGGTCCGGCTCGGCCTCGTCCTTGATGATCGGGCCGCGGCCCTCGATGACAATGTTGTTTTGGGTGCTGCCCTGGTACTCGTGCAGCCCCAGGACCGGCTTGTGCCAGTTGACGCCGTCTTCGCTCTCGGCATAGCCGGTGGCCCACCAACTGGCGCCACCCATGTCTGAGCCCGCGTACCAAGCCTTGAAGAGCTTGGCCTCTTCGTCGTAGATGATGCTCTGCGACGACCAGGGCGCGCAGTGCGTCGAGTCCCACTCGTGGATGTCGCCCAGCGGCAGCACGGGGTTGAGCGGGTGCTTCTCGGCCTGGCAGACCACGCGAATTGCGTTGTGGCAGGACTCCACCCGGTCCATCAGCAGAAACCCGTCGCCGCCTGTTGGGTTGGCGTTCATGTGGAGACCTCGGACGCTGGAGTGAGACCGGGACTCAGGATAGACAGCCGGGGAGCTTGATGCGACAGCGGCCTGCCGCCTTGGCCTTCTATGGACGAGAGTTGGGGTTGGTCGGCGCCTGCTAGCCCTTGATGCCGGTTAGCGCGATGCCGCGAATGAACTGCTTCTGGGCCAGGAAAAAGGCCACGATCATCGGCACGATCAGCAGCATGGCGCCGGCCATCAGCAGGTGGTACTCGGTGCCGAACCTGGAGACGAAGAAACGCAAACCGACGGCAAGGGTCAAGTTCTCGGTACGCAGCAGGTAGATCAGCGGCTCCAGAAAGTCGTTCCAGCGATTCATGAACGAGAACACCGCGATCGTGGCAATGGCGGGTACAGAGAGCGGGATCACGACTTTTCGCAGGATCTGCAAGTGGGAAGCACCGTCGATGCGGGCCGCGTCGTCAAGCTCGCGCGGCAGTGTGAGGAAGAACTGCCGCATGATGAAGATGTAAAAGGCCGTACCGAACAGGCGTGGAATCAGCAGCGGCCACAGCGTATCGATCATGTCCAGGCGGTGGAAGATCAGCCAGCGCGGAATCAGCGTCACCGCGCCGGGCAGCATCATCGTCGCCAGCACTCCAACAAAGAGCTTGTCCCGGCCTGCAAATCGGGTCCGCGCGAAGCCATAGGCCACCGAAACGCTGGTCAACGTTTCCGCAACCACACTGAACGAGACCACGATCGTGGAGTTTTTGATCCATGACCAGGTTGGCCCGTTCGACCACATGATGGAGTAGTTCTCCCAAAGCGGCGGCCAAGGAATGATGATGGGCGGAAGCACGTAGAGGTCGGATTCCTTCGTTAGCGAGGTTCGCAGCATGAAGAGCACGGGGTACATGTAGGCGAAAGCACCGCTCACGACGATGAGGTAGAGCAGGATGCGACGCGTCCAGCGAATCGCGCGCAACGTGGCCGTTCCGCGCGTCTTGAGTCGGGCCGTCGTCGCCGCCATCTAGCCGGGTTCCTGGTATTCGTAATAGACCCAGCGACGCGCGCCCAAGAACTGAACGACCGTGGCCGCAAAGATGATCGCGAACAGGATCCAGGAGATCGCCGAGGCGTAGCCCATCTTGAAGGCGTTCCAGCCCATGATCCAGATATAGAGCAAGATGAAGAGGGTGGCATTGTCCGGCCCGCCCTCCGTCATCAGGAGCGCCTGAGTCACGGACTGGAACGAGCCGATCACACCCAGAATCAGGCTCAGGAAAATGTAAGGCGTCATCATGGGAATGGTCACATGACGAACCTTGGCCCACCAGCCGCCGCCGTCCACCTCCGCCGCCTCATAGAGATGCTGAGGGACGCCCTGCAGGCCGGCCAGGAAGATCACCATCGACGCGCCAATACCCCAAAAGCTCATGATGATGAGCGCCGGCATGGCCCACGTGGTCGAGGTCAACCAGCGCGGGCCCTCAATCCCGAACCAGCCCAACATCCCATTGAGCGCCCCGCGTGGCGCGAACAGCCAGATCCAGATCAACGCCATGCCCACCCCGGACGTGACGGAGGGGATGTAATACATGGTGCGCCAAATCGGCATCCCCCTGACCTTCTGATTGAGCAGGCCGGCCACCGCAAACGCGATAACCGTGGACCCGGGGACGTGAAACAGGGTGTAGTAGGCGGTGTTCCAGAGGCTCTTGCCGACCAGCGGGTCTGTAAAGGCGGCCTGATAGTTGCGAAAGCCGATGAACGACGGCGGTCGACCCACATCCCAGTTCAGGAACGAAATCACGAGGGCGAACACGTAGGGCACGAGGTCCAGCAAGACGAACCCCACGACCCAGGGGAAGATGAAAACCCAACCTTCCTGGTTGGCCATCCATTTCCGAATGGCGCGCCAGCGCGCCAAGCGCGCGGGCGTGGCGCGCAGTCCCGCCGCCGTCTTTGGGCTGAGGCTGCTCGACGCCACGCTTCACCTCCGGGCCAGCAGCCCGTGTGTTCTTAGGCAACCAAAGCGCTTGGCCCGGGATGCCTGCGGACAGCCGGTGGGGACGCCGGAGCGGCGCCCCCACCGGGACAAATCCTGAGAGCCTAGATCTCGCGCCGGAGAGCTTCGGTTCCCTCGGCGTCCAACTCTTCCATCATCTGATACGGATTCTCGCCGCCAACCAACGCCCGGTCGCCCAGCTTGCCCAGGACGAGCCGGAACCACTCCAGCCAGTTCGGGTGCGCGTGGGTGCCACGAATCCAGTTCTCGCGGAACTGACCCACGGCCTCAGCCTCGGCCGCCAATGCGGGGAAGTTGTCCGTTCCGCTGGCGAACTCGGTGATGAACGGGCTGTTCCAGATGGACTTAGCGGCGGGCACAACCGGTTGGAACTCGGCCAGGTAGGGCGCCATGATGTCGCCGTGCCAGAACATGGCCAGCCCGGCGGCCTCCTCGGCCACGCCGCGATCTTCCGCGGCGCGATTCACAACGATGTTGTTGGTCTCGTTGTGGTAACCGCGAAGTCCTGAGTAGGGCGACTTGTACGGCCAGAACACGTGGAAGTCGAACCGGCCACCGATGCGGTTCTTGGTGCCCCCGCCCGAGTTGTACCCGAAGCCGGACATTCCAATCAGGCCGGTGGCAAACAGGTTGCTCGAGCCCGAGGTATTGGCTGGCGACTCCAGCGTGGCCTGCACCTGGTCGGTGTTTGGCGCCACGCCGTCTTCCCAGGCCAAGCCCCACCAGTCGGCGAAGGCCTCAACCGAGTTCCCGCCGGGCTGCGTGGCGATCGAGGCCGTGGAAGTCTCGCTCGCGCTGTCGTACCACGCGGCGCCTTCGCTCGATAAGCGTTCGGCCCAGCCCTGGTTCCAGGCGCCAGTCTGGCGCTCCAAGCCCCAGATGCCGGCTTCCGGGTCACTCATCTGCGCTGCCAGATCGCGCAGCTCGTCGAACTCGTAGTCCTTGTCGGGAATTGTGACGCCAAACTGTTCGACCAGGCTCAGGTTAGCCATCATGGCGCCCACGTACACGCCGTAGGGCACCCCTCGAATGACTCCATCCTTGTCGACCAGATAGCCGTCGTGCCACCAGAAGTCATCCGTGGTCAACCCGGCCCGCTGCAGGTGCGGCTCCAGGTCGAGGTTGTACAGGTCGGCGTTCCACCACAGCTCGGACATCAATTCCGGCCCCGAACCTGCCACCAGCAAGTTCGTGAGGATGCCCGCGTAACCAACGGCGGTGCTGCCGCCGGAACCCGAGATGATCAGGATGTCCACCGTGACGTGCGGGTTGACCTTGTTGTACTGCTCGGCCATGAACTTGTGCGTGGCCGCGCGGACGCCCGAGCCCCAGTCGGTCGAGAACTCCAGCCGCACCGGTGCCTTCTGCATCGGTGCTTCCACCATTACTTCTACTTCTTTGACGACGGTCTTCTCGACGACCTTCTCGACCTCGACGACCTGGGTCACGACCTTCTGGACCTCGACCGGAACCTGGACTTCCTTGGTGACGACCTTCTCCTGCGTGACGATGCGATCAACCGGGACTTCCTTGACCTCGGTCCTTGTCACGATCGTCTCGACGGGGACTTCCTTGATAACGGTCGTCTCGACCGGGACTTCCTTGGTGATTACCGTTGGCGCCGTCTCGCCGCAGGCGGCCAGCGCCGCGACGCCCGCCGCGCCGACACTCAATCCGCCGGCGATGCGCAACATCCGGCGTCGGGTCATGTTTGAACTGATGCCCATACCGCGAGCCTCCCCTAGAACGCGCCTCATCTTCTCGGCGCCGGAGGCCAAAGTACCATGCAACGCTACAAACCCTCTAACTCAAAGAGTTCAATGCTGTGTCGTACGACCTCGTGATTTCAGCCGGACGCGTGGTGGACTTGGACCGCGGCCTGGACGGACCGGGCTTTGTGGCCGCGCAGGGTGACCGAGTTGCCGCGGTGAGCGTCGGGGTCGACGCGAAGGACCCGCCGGCTGCTCACAAACGGTTGAACTATCCGGATGGCGTGCTGCTGCCCGGACTCGTGGACATGCACGCCCACCCAGCACTTGAGGGATCGAAATATGGGATCGATCCTGATGTCCATTTCCTGCCGCGCGGCGTCACCACGGTGCTATCGCAGGGCGACGCTGGAGCGCGGAAGTGGCCACGTTACCGGGAGCGGCTGATCGAGCGCGCGCGGACGCGCGTGCGGCTAGCCATCAACCTGGCCGCGTCAGGCGAATCCAGTCCAGGCCCCAGCCTGGGCGAGATGGCCGAGGCGGATGTGGACGCGTGCGTGAACGCCATCCGCGACGGAGGCGATTTGATCTGGGGCATTGCCATCAACGTGGCCGAAGCCGTCTGTGGAGACTGTGACCCACGCGAGATGCTGCGCCGGGCAATCCAGGCGGGTGAGGCGACAGATCGGCCGCTTCTCGTGGGCACGCGACACGCGGAGGACTTTCCGTTGGATGAGCTGCTCGACCAGCTTCGGCCGGGCGACGTGGTGACCTACTGCCTGCACGGGCTCATCGACCGCATTGCACGGGATGGCCACGTACTCGACTGTGTGTGGCGCGCTAGGGAACGCGGCGTGCTGTTCGACACGGGGCATGGGATGGGGTCGTTCGACTTCGAGGTCGCGGAGTCCGTTTTGAATGAGGGCTTTCTGCCGGACACCATTTCGACGGACCAGTACCGGCGGCACGTCGGCTCAAACCCGCAGCACGACCTCCCGCTGACCGTGTCCAAGCTGCTCGCCGTTGGGATGCGCGCGGAAGACGCCTGGCCGCGTATCACGTCGCGTCCGGCTGAACTCCTGGGCCTGGCCGGCGAGGTTGGCACGCTGGCCCCTGGCGCCTGCGCCGATCTGGTGGTCCTGACGGAGTCAGAGGCCGAATCTGCGTTGCGCGACGTCGGCGGCAACGAACGGCCGGGCAAAATCTGGAGCGCCGAGGCTGTGGTGCGCGCCGGCAAACTTGTGACACCCGTCAACGCGTAGCCCGGTTCCCGATTCTCTGGGGCCACGCCTGGGGCCGTGCGTTTGCCGCTGGATGCGCCGCCGTCTAGATTCTGAGCCAGTTCGCAGGCGTGAGTTCAGGTCACACCGAGACCGGAGGCAACGTGATCGCTCCTAAGTCGCGTGTTCCCGCATACACGTACCCGACGACGCTGGCCGAGCAGGAATCCGCGCTAGCCTCGAATCCGCTGATGCAGCGCCTGCTGGCGTCACGCGAGTCGTATGCCGGCCTGCGCCACCGGCCCGCGTATCACTATGTGAATCCGGAATCGACGTTGAACGACCCCAACGGGCTGTGCTTCTGGCAGGGGCGTTGGCATCTGTTCTACCAGGCCTACCCGCCGGAGGATGATCGGCAGCACTGGGGCCACGCGGTGTCCGATGATCTGGTGCATTGGCGCGATCTGCCCTATGCCATCTATCCCAGCCCCGAGGACAAGTGCTTTTCGGGCTCGACCTTGGTTGAGGACGACCGGGTGATCGCCATTTACCACGGCGTCGGCGCCGGCAACATGGTCGCGACGTCCAGCGATCCGCTGCTGCTCAATTGGGAGAAGGTCGGAAACCGGCCCGTAATCCCGATGCCGGATCGAGACGGTCCGCCGGCACCCTACAGAGTCTTCGATCCCTGCATCTGGAAAAAAGACGGCGTTTACTACTCGCTCTCCGCGGGAACCAAGCCCGAGGGCCCCGCCGGCAAGCCGGTCCGGGCCAACTACCTCTTCAGGTCAGAGGACCTGGAACACTGGGATTACCTGCATCCATTCGTCGAAGACGACCACTTTTCCATGGTCGGCGACGACGGCGCCTGTCCTTATTTCTGGCCGATTGGCGACCGGCACATGCTGCTTTTCTATAGCCATACGAGCGGCGGCCAATACCTGCTGGGCGACTACGACACCGAGCGAGACAAGTTTGTGGTGACCCACGGCGCGAAGTTCAACTTTGGGCCGTCAGGGCCATCCGGTCTTCACGCTCCGTCGGCCACGCCGGATGGCAGGGGCGGCCTGATCGTGATCTTCAACATGAACCCGGGCAAGCCCACGCCGCGCTGGAACCAGATCATGACCCTCCCCCGACGGGTCACGGTCGACGGAGACGCGGTGTTCATCGAACCGGTCGAGACGCTTACCTCGCTGCGGCAGGCCGAGCAAGACCTGGGTTCGCTAAGCCTGGCGGCCAACCAGGAGGTTGTGCTGGACGGGACATCCGGCGAGGCGCTCGAGCTCGAGCTGGAGGTCGAGCCATCCTCGGCGCCAATGTTTGAGTTGAACGTCTTGCGCTCGCCAAACCGAGAAGAGTTCACGCGCGTCGCCTTCTACCGCGACCGCGGCTATCGCACCAACCACTTCACCCAGGGCCTGGTCGGACCGCTCTGGACCCACCTGAGCCAGATCTCAATCGATACGTCGTATTCATCGATCGCGCCGGACGCGTTGTCGCGCGCACCGGAAAACGCGCAGGTCTTAATCGCTCCCGACGAACCGCTGCGGCTACGGGTATTCGTTGATCGAAGCGCGGTGGAGGTGTTTGCGAACGGGCGGCAGGCCCTGGCCGTGCGTGTCTATCCCGAGCGTGAGGACAGCCTGGGCGTCTCGTTGCGATCGCAGGGGGCACCCAGCACCGTTCGGTCGTTGAAGGCCTGGACGCTGGAGTCGCTTTGGGACTGAGTCGGAGAAGCCAGCGCGGTTAGCGGCTATTCCAGTCCAGGTCGATGTCGGGCAGCATGGGCAGTTCCTGCATGAAGCGGTAGAAGCGCCCGGTCGGCCCGCCGTCCGGCAACGAGGCCAGCCAGACGGCCGTCGGCACGGCCTCAGACGGAGGCACGTCCGACGTTGGGTTCATGTCGGTCTTGACCGAGCCGGGGCTCATGGCGTTGACCAGTACGTTCGACGCCTCAACCTCTTTCGCCATGGCAATCGTGAGCGCGTTGACCGCAGCCTTGGACGCAGCGTAAGCCGATTCACCGGGGTTGCACATGATGGCAGAGCCGGAGGACACGTTGACGATGCGCCCGTAGCCGGCCTCGATCATGTGCGGGAGGGCCGCATGGCAGCAGGCAAAGAGGCCTATCAGGTTCACTGCCTGCACGCCTGCGAACGCTTCGGGCGAGACCTCGGCCACCGGCCCGCGTGCGGTGCTCACCCCGGCATTGTTGCAGAGCACGTCCAATCGGCCATGACGGGCGACTACCCCGTCGATCACGTGGCGCACCGCGTTCGCGTCGCTCACATCCAGCGTCACGACTTCGGACGTGCCGGGCAATTGCTCGATCTCGGCGGCAACCGCGGCCAGTCGTTCTCTGTCGCGCGCCGCCAGGACCACGTGCGCTCGGGCGCGCGCGAATCCCAGCGCGATCTCGCGCCCGATCCCCCGGCTGGCGCCGGTCACCAGAGCCGTTCGATTCGTGAGGTCCATCAGGCGCAATCTCCAATCCGCAAATGGCGCAACCGCCGGCCAGGCAAACCGTCAGTCCGCACCCCGGCCTCAACGACCGTGGCTCCTGACTCAGCTGCCCTTACTGGATTGCTTGGCTTGATCCAGACCCGAGCGACGGGCCTCGGCGTCTTTCTCATGATCGGTCGCGCCCACGCAGCCGCGGCCACAGCGTGCCGACGGCCGGAACTCAAACGAGTCGCTTTCAGCGCAGGCGCCCAGCCCGAGCAGGGCCGGCGCAACGATCAGCGCGCCAATAACCGCGCGTCTTCCAAGAACCCGAGGAGCATGGTTTGGCATGGTCCTGGCTCACAGATGCCACAATCAGGTGTGAGCATAACCTAGGCGGCCGGATCGGCTGAAGCTGAACACCGCCAGCCCGCACCGCGCCAGTCCGGCTATTGCACTTGCAGCGGCCGCCGCAGCTTGACGGGCACGTCGATCAGCGAGGGCCGGTCCAGGTCCAGAGCCTCGCGCAGGGTCGCTTCCAGCGTCTCAGGGGTGGCCCGCATCCCTACCGCTCCAAACGACTCGGCGAACTTCACGAAGTCGGGATTTCGCAGGTTCACCTCGTAGTCGTTGTCGTAATCGCGCAGGAAGTCCTCTTTGATCGCGCCGTAGGCGTCGTCGTTCAGGATCACGACCGGCACGTTCAGTCCCTGCTGCACGGCGGTCGCCATTTCCTGCGCCGTAAACAGGAAGCCGCCATCGCCGGTCAGCGAGACGACGGGTTGGTCGGGCGCCACCAGCTTGGCCCCCAGCGCCACGGGATACGAGTAGCCCAGCGTTCCGAACGCCAGACCGTAGAGCCAGGTCCGAGGTTCGTAGAACGGCAGATGTTCGCGGCTCCAGTAGCCGAGCAGATGCGGATCGCTGGCCACGATGGTGTTGCGCGGGAGGGCGTTCCGAATGGCCCGCATGAGGCCCCACTCCAGCGGAGCGCGTTGCGCCAGTTCGGCGCGGACCTCGTCGCGCGCCGCCCGTCCGGCGTCAACCCACTCGTCGCGGTCGACTTCCGGTGCATCGGCGGTCGCTGCCACGAGGGCCGCAAGCGCCGGTTTCGCGTCCGCGTGCACACCGATCTCGACTGGGAAGTTCTTCCCGGGCTGAGTTGGGTCGATGTCAATGTGTAGCAGGCGGTCCGGTACGGGCAGCGTCCAGCGTCCGCTCGACAGGTATGAGAAGCGGGCGCCGACGGCCAGCATTACGTCAGCACGCTCCATGAAGCGCCGAATGGGCCCTTGCTGGTTGAGGTTCCCAATGACCAGCGGATGGTCCTCGGGCATTGCGCCCTTGCTCGTGGTGGTGAGCATGACCGGGATGTCCAGCCGCTCGGCGAGCGTGCGCAGTTCGTCCCAGGCGCCGGACATCATCACGCCGCCGCCGGCCCAGATCAGCGGACGCTCGGCCCCGGCCAGGATCGAGGCAATGCGCTCCAGGTCGGTCGAATCGCCCTGTGGCGGCTGATGCGTCTCCTCTTGAAGCAACTCCACTTCGCCTTCGCCCTGAAAGACGTCGACTGGGATTTCGACGACGACCGGCCGCGGACGGTTGACCTGCAGTCGGCGCAGACCCTCGTGGATCGCCGCTGGAATCTCGCCGGGCGACATCGCCTGTCGGCTCCACTGGCTTAGGCGGCTGAAGACTCCGAACTGATCCTTGCTCTCGTGAACGATCCCCTTGTCCTGGTAAAGGTAGGCGGACATGTCTTCGGCCATGATGTTCAGCAGGGGAATGCCATCCCCATAGGCTTCGCCCATGGGCGTGGCAACGTTCAGAGCTCCCGGACCGGCCGTGCTCAGGATCGTGGCCGGCTTGCCAGTGACCCGCGCCGCGCCAATGGCCATGTACCCGGCGCCCTGCTCATGTCGCACCAGCACGTGGCGGATCTTGTCCTGCCGCATCAGACGGCCGTACAGGTGTTCGCTGTGATATCCGGGAATCCCGAACACCAGGTCAATGCCTTCGGCGATCAAACTCTGGACCACGGCGTCCGACCCGGTCATCACTGCCATACGGGAACTCCTGCGCGGCTCATGCGAGCGCTGATCGTAGCCGACTATCCGTTCCTTCTACGGTCTGGCGACTTGCCGGTAGCGAGTCTTGCCTGAACCAGGTGCACCAGTTGCCGCACCTCCGGAACGCGCAGCAGTGCCAGCATTGCGATATAGACAGCCGCGATTCCCGCGCCGCTCGCCAGCAGCACACGCCAGCCAGCCGCACCGTCAGGGGCCAACGTCGCTGAGGTCCATTCGCGCAGAACCAGACCGGTGACAATCGCGAGGCCTCCGGCCGCGATAACGCGGGCCCCAAAGGACCAGAGGCCGGGATCACCAAAACCGCCCAGCCGTCGCCACAGCAACCAGCCCAGGACCGCGCCATGCAGGCTGTTCTGGACCGTATTGGCGGTAACCAGCCCAAAAACACCGAACGGTTCGACCAGGGCAAGCGCCACGGCCAGGTAAGCCAACCCTCCGCCTACGCCCACCAGCACCGGTGTCAACGTATTGCGCGTCGCGTAGAACGCCGCAATGAAGACCTGATCCAGCACGGTCAGGGGCAGTTGAATCGCATAGATCAGCAGCGCCAAACCGGTCAGGTCGGTAGCTGCCGCGTCGAATGCGCCGCGCTCGTAGACCACTCGAATTACCGGAACGCTCAATACGGTGAGGATGGCGGTGATAGGAACCATCAGGACGAAGGCGCTGCGCGCGGCGGTAACCAGCGCGGACTTGAACTCCGCGGCGTTCCTCAGCTCGCGCGGCTGCTCGGGGGCGCTCCGCGCCAGCACGGGCAGAAAGGCCAGCGCAATCGCCGTCCCGATCAGCCCTAGCGGGAACTGCTGCAAGCGGGTGGCAAAGCGCATGATCGCCAGGCTGCCCTCACCGGTACGGGACGCGAGGTTGGTGTCCACAATTACCAGGGCCTGCGCCACGACCAGGCCGCCAGCGATCGGGAGATAGAGCCGCAGTGCGCGCGCCGTATCCGGGTTGTTCCGCCAGGCCGGCGCGGTCAGCCGCACCCGATCCCGAACCAGCGCGGGAATCTGCACCAGCAGATGCGCCCCGGCCCCCGCCAGATAGCCGATGGCCACGCCAACCGGTCCGACGATGGGCGTGAGCGCGAGCGCCAGCACGATGAGGGTTCCGTTGAGCGTTGCCGGCCCGAACGAGGGCGCGGCGAACCGATCACGGGCGTACAGACGCGCCGCCGTAACCGCGGATAGCCCCAGAAAGAGGACGGCGGGCAGGGTGATGCGCGTCATCACAACCGCCATGGCACGCGTCGCCGCGGGCAAGCCCGGTGCGGCCGCCGCCACCAGCGGCTCCGCCAGCACCATCAGCACAACCGTCACGCCAACCAGCGCCAGGCCGACGGACGCGATCAAGGACGAGAAGGTTCGCGCCAGGCGGCGCTCGTCCGAGGCCATCTCGCTGAAGAGTGGAATCAGCACGCCGGAAACCGCGCCGCCAATCACCAATTCATGCACGAGCTGCGGCAGGCGGGTGGCAACCTCGAATGCGTCGGTCGCGCCGGATAAACCGAACAGGGCTGCGATGACCGGTTCGCGCACAATGCCCAGCAGCCGACTGAGGATGTTGCCGGCCGCGACCAGCGCGGCGGCCGTCGCCACCCGCCGGGTCGTCGCCGAATTCACGTCGTGCGGCGACGCCGCGCGATCAGGTCGCTGGAGGCCTGGCCCGGCGCCAGCGGCACGAACGCGACCCGAATGTCCAGTCGCTGGAGCGTGGCGGTTTCGGGCAGCGTCCGCCCGCCCGCCGACGGGTCATAGTCCGCGCCCTTGACATAATATGTGGGCCGCAGTCGCTCGATGAGCCGATCCGCGGTCTCTTCATCGAACGGTGTGACTGCGTGTACCCAGCGCACCGCTTGCAACACTGCGAGCCGGTCCGCCAGCGACATCAAGGGCCGGTCTGGGCCTTTGATCTTGCGAACCCCCGCATCGCTATTTACCCCTACCACCAGCACGTCGCCCAACGCGGCGGCGGCGCGAAGCAGCGTCACGTGTCCCGGGTGGATAAGGTCGAAACACCCGTTGGTAAGGACGAGCCGCCGCCCGGCGGCACGTTCCCGCTCGCCCAGCTTCGCCAGATCGCTGGGCTGGACCACCTCGGCCTCAGGCGTAATCGTCACCGGCCGCGTGCACAATTTCCTCGGCGGACACTACCGCTACACCAAGCTGCCGGACTACGATCCGCGCCGCCAGCGACGCTAGTTCCGAGCCCTCGCACGGCGTGGCGCCGCCGAGGAACGCCGCGGTCATGGTGGCGGCCACGGTGTCGCCGGCTCCCGTGGGATCGGCGACCCGACCCGCGACTGCCGCGGGAATGAACGCGCGCCCCTCGTCTCCGGCGTCTAGTGCCATTCCAGCCGCGCCGAGGGTAATCAGCACGGCCTTGACGCCGACCGCTTGTCGAAGTTCACCCGCGGCGACCAGGGCGTCAGCGGTTGAGGTGATCTCGCGTCCGAGTTCAGCTTCGGCTTCCGGCTGATTCGGCGTCAGTAGCGTGGCGTCGCGGAATCTGGCGAGATCGCCGTGCGCGTCGGCGGTAACCACCAGCCCGGCCTCGCGCGCGGCGGGCAGGGCCGCATTGAGCACCGACGCACTGACCACGCCGGCCTCATAGTCGGAGATCACCAGCGCGTCGGCCTCGGGTATCGCGTCCTGCAAATATGAGGTCATCTGCCCGGCGGTCTCCTGGGTCACCGCGGACCGGTCCAGCGTATCGACTCGCGCAATCATGCTCTGCGGCCGCTGCCGGTCGCCGCCTGCCCAGATCCGCAGCTTTACCGCCGTTACCCGATCCGGGTCACGAAACAAGCCTGCGGTGTGGATTCCACGTAGCGTCAGCTGCTCGTCCAGGCTGTCGGCCATTGCATCGGCACCAACGACTCCGGTCACGGTCACGTCGCAGCCCAAACCGCGCAGGTTGGTTGCCACGTTCGTGGCCGCACCGGGTACCAGAATGCGCTCTCGCTGCTCAATTACGGGAAGCGGCGCTTCGCGCGACAGGCGCCGGGCCGCGCCAATGATGTGCTCGTCCAGCACCATGTCGCCGAGCACGATTGCCTGCTTACCGGCCGCGCGTTCGAAGATTTCCGCCGCGCGCTGGGAAGTGATCGTCGGGCCGGAGGCCCCCATCTATCCGCCGCGCGCCGCGCGAAGGTAGACGGCACACTGGCCCAAGGCCTCGGCCGGATCGCCGCGCATGCTGCACTCCAGGGCCGTCGATCCGGTGTAGCCGATGTCGCGAAGCGCGTCGTAGACCGCGGCGAAGTCAATTGAGCCCGTGCCGGGATGTGCCCGCTGGTTGTCCGCAAAGTGCACATGGCCAATCCAGCTACCGGCCGCTCGAATGCTTGCGGGCAGGTCGTCTTCCTCAATATTCATATGAAACACGTCGGCGAGAACTTTCACCCGTGGGCTTCCCACGCGCTCGGCGATTGCAATACCGTCCGCCACCGTATTGAGCAGGTGCATCTCGTAACGATTCAGCGGCTCGACTGTGATGGTTACGCCGGCGGCCTCGGCGTGGGGCGCCAGTTGCTGGAGGGCGCGCACGTAGCTGTCGGCCTCGTCCTCCGCAACAATGCCGGAAGGCAGCGGGCCGCGCACCGGCACGGAAATCAGCGCGGTAACGCCCAGTTCGTGGCAGGCGTCGAGCGTACGCCGAGTCTGATCGATGCGTCGGCGCTGCGAATACTCGTCCGCCACCAGGTCCAGACCCCTGCCGGCCGGACACATGCTCATGGCCGGAATGCCGGCTGCACCGAGCGCGCGGCGGTATTCGGCAACCTGTGCGACCGCGTCGCTGTGGAGTTCGACCGCTTCGTAGCCCGCCGCGGCCAGGCAGGCAATCCGCGCCTGGACCGAGTCGCCAGGCGCGAGCCGGACCTGGGCAGATAGTTTCATCGTCAGGCCTGTCTCCTTCGGGGCGGCAGCGTAGCAGAGCTTGAAGGCGTCCCTGCTATTATTTTCCAAGACCTTCAGTCAGCCAGAATCGGACGTACGTCTCCTTATGAATAAGCGTAAACGCGTGGCTTGGCGCAAGCACCGCCGTACCAAGAAACGCGGTCGCCTTCGTCGCAAAGCTGAACGCGAAACTAGCAGCGCGCCTGCCCGCCGACGGTCGCGTCAAAGCCCCTAGCGGCCCGGCCGTCGAGCCGCCCGCCGCCCTGACGGCTCCCGCGTCCGCGGGCGTACAGCGGACGCTGTCGAACGGTATCGAGTTGTTCGCGACCCCTATGCCGCACACGGCGGCTGTCAGCTTGCACGTCGCGTCCCGGGCCGGTTCGGGCAGCGAATCCGCCGAATGCGGCGGTGTCACTCACTTCGTTGAGCACATGTTGTTCCGGCAGCGCGCCCACGAGCCAGGCGCGTTTGCCAGCGCCGTCGAGCGTCTCGGCGGCCAGATCAACGCCGCCACGGAACCGGAACTGACAGCCGTAGGCGCCAAGGTGCCTGCCGAAGCCTGGCCCGCGGCGCTCCAAGTCGTGGCGCGAATGGTGCGCGAGCCGGCCATGGATCCGGACGAGATCGAGAAGGAGCGCGCTGTCATCCTGGATGAACTGGCGTTGCTGGAAGATCTGCCCGAGGAGTCCGCCCGTCGAGCAGTGCTGGCGAGCCTCTGGCCCGATCATCCCTTTGGGCGTGAGATCGCGGGCACCACGACAACCGTCCGTTCGCTGACCCGCGACGCGCTGCTTGCACGAGCTGAAGCAATGTTCGCCGGTCGTAACACCATCGTTAGCGTGGCGGGAGCGATCCGTCCCGACGAGGCGCTGGACACGTTGACGCAAGCCTTCCAATCGTCCCCCGCCGGCATCCGCGAGGCTTACCCCGACGTTCACTCAAACGGGCGCCAGCCGTTGAACGTTCAGATCGTCCGGCGTGAGGCCGAGCAGGCTTACTTTTCCATTGCGGGCTTCACGCCTGGCCGGACCAGTCGCGACCGCTACGCGATGGACCTGCTGGGTGCGGTGCTAGGCGCCGGGTTCGGCGCTCGGCTCGTTCTGGAGTTGCGCGAACGGCGCGGGCTGGCCTATGACATCGGCGCCGATGTCGGGCACTGCGGCGACCAGGGCGTCCTCTCGATCGATGGGGCTACCGATCCGGACCTGCTGACGCAGGCAGTCGCCATCGTGTTGGGCGAGCTCTCGAACGTTGCCTCCCGTGGCGTGACGGCGGACGAATTTGAGCGCGCTCGCGCCTATACCGTTGGCGGCCTGGTGCGCTCGCTCGAGGACTCCGCGGTTGTAGCGGCGTGGTATGCCCGCGAGCAGGCGCTGGAACCCTGCCCACTCGCGCCGGACGAGTTGATCGGGCGTTTTCGCGCCTTGACTCGCGACGACGTCAACGCCGCCGCCCGCGCCTGCCTGGCTCGGGACTGGCCGCTGATAGCCGTGGCCGGACCGTTAGACGCCAACGTCGATATCCCCGGCGAGTTGGCGCTGCATGGAGTTCGTTGACGTGCTTCCCAGCGAGGCCGCCTATTTGGCGCGTCAGGCGCTGGCTCAGGGCGACTTGACGCGCGCCCTGACGATCACCGAGCGGCTGCTTGGCGAGTTCGCTCGATATCCGCCCGCGCGGCTCGTGCGGGCGCTGCTAGCGGAACAGGCGAACAATACGGACGCCGCCCTGGACGATTTGCGGGCGGTCACCTCCGCGGAACCCGCCAACGCCGAGGCCCGCGCCGCGCAGGCCCGTCTTTTCCAGCGCCGGGGTGACACGGACCGTGCTCGCATGGCCGCCCGACAGGCGCTGGAACTTATACCCACCGATCCTGACGTCCTGGAATCCGCGCTCGAAGTGCTAGATGTCAATGCCGATGCGCTTGACACCAGCACCGCCGTACTGGCGCGCGTCCATCTCAACTGCGGTTGGCCGGACCTGGCCGAGCGTCACGCGCGCGTGGCCGTGAGCGAAAGCCCGGAACGCGTGGACGTTCGTCTGACCTTGGCCGAAGCGCTTTGGCGGCTGGGTCGTCTCCCCGCTTGCGAGGCGGAATGCCGCGTGGTGGCCGATCAAGCCGAGGAGTGCGTGCGCGCGGCCGTCATGCGCGCGCATATCCTCTCCGAACGGGGCCGCACGGCCGAGGGGCAGGAGTTGCTGGACCGGATTGGCCGCATCGATCCAGAATTCCGAGAAGCTCGTGAACTCTTGGGCACGCTGGAAGTCCATCGCCTCGTGCTCCCGGCTGCGGCCGAAATCAGCCTGCCGCCGGATCTTCTTGGCCAGTCCAACGGGTCGGCGCCGTCTCCGGCCCAGCAATCCCTGCCGGATGAGATCCAGCCGACGCCTTCTATCTCGGATATCGATACGGCGCCGCTGGAAGCTCAACCAGACGATGGCCTGGACGAGCCGGATGAATCGCCAGTCAGACAAGCCGAATCCGCCGCATCGCCCGAGCAACTAGCGGTCGACGAAGTTGCCGCGGAACCCATTTTGCAAGAAGCTCCCGCGCCGCCCGCCGACCAGGACACGTCTATGCCAACCGGCGCTGCGGCGCCTCCCATTGCGGAGTCAGACGAACCCGCAACGGCTGCATCGTTTTCGACTCTTGACTGGGCGCGCCACCTGATCGAGCGGTCCGAGTGGACCGAAGCTGAGCGCGTGTTAACCGACATCGTGACTGCCAACGACCCCGACACCTCGCGCGTTGACGGTCTGCTGCTGCAGGCCGTGGCCCACCGGGAACTCCGCGGCTCGGCCTGGAAGTTGCTGGGCGATCACTACATGCAGACGGGCCGTCCCCAGGCCGCCGCCGACGCCTATCTGCGGGCCGCAAACGTCGCAGGTCGATCGACTCAATGACGCGGGCAATCGTCCTGAACGCCGAAATCCGACGCTTGCCGGGTGTCACAGGCACCGCGGTATGGAGGGTCGGCGACATTCCGTCCGGCGATCTGGGTGGACGCGGTGGACCGGTTGGTCCCGGCTTGCTCTCCGCCAGCATCGGCACGATGGAACAAGCCGTTGAGACGATGGGCCTGGGGGAGATCTCAGAGATCTGGTTCGTGACCGAGGACACCCAATGCCTGGCGATTCGCTCGGGACAATGGCAGACCGTCGTGGTCGGCGGTCTTGACATGGACGTGGACAGCGTTCGCGACGGGCTGACCAGCCTGCTTGCGAAGAATGCCGAGACCGACGCCTGACGACAGGCGTCCACAGAGAGGAAGCCGAATGGAACGGACCCTAGTTCTGCTGAAGCCCGACGCCTTGCAGCGCTCGATCGCCATGCAGATTTTGCAGCGCTTCGAACAGCGAGGCCTCAGGCTCGTCGGGCTAAAGCTCGCGGCCGCCAGCGAAGAGCAGGCGCGCCAGCACTATGCGGAGCACGAGGGGAAGTTCTTCTTTGACGGCCTGGTAGCTCACCTGCAAAGCGGTCCAGTTGTGGCCGTCGTTCTGGAAGGCCCGGAGGCGATCTCCGTTGTGCGCGCGATGGTGGGCGCGACCCGCCCGCACGAGGCCGCGGCCGGCACGATCCGTGGCGACCTGGCGCTAGCCGGGTTGCGTAACCTGGTGCATGCCTCGGATTCGCCGGAGACGGCGACGCGCGAAATCGCGCATTGGTTTTCTCCCGACGAAGTGCTGCATTACGACCGTCCACTTGATCGCTGGGTCTATGAGTCGGACTGAGCGAGCAAGCCCGGCGCCTCGAAGGTCGTTGACACGGGGCAGCGCGTGAAGGTCCACGAGTGCGACGCCCGGGAGATCTTTCGGCGTCACGGATTGCCTGTTCCCGAATGGCGCCTCGCCTCGACAGCCGACGAGGCAGCGCAGGCCGCCAGCATCTTTGGTGGCCCTGTGGTGATCAAGGCTCAGGTGCTGGCCGGCGGTCGCGGCAAAGCAGGCGGCGTAAAGCTGGCCGACTCACCCGAGGAAGCCGAATCGAAAGCACGGCAGATTCTTGGCCTGAGCATCGGTGGCGAGCCTGTGCGCCGGGTGCTTGTCGCGCCAGCCGTGGACATCGCTCGCGAGTTGTATCTGGGCGTTGTGATTGACCGCTCAGCGCAGTCGCTTGTGCTGATGGCCAGCGCCGAGGGTGGCATCGAGATTGAGGAAGTTGCAGTCACGAACCCGTCGGCGATCATGCGGGTTAGCGTGGATCCGTTGGCCGGCTTGCCCGACTGGGAGGCCCGGCAGCTCGGCTTCGAGCTTAGGCTGACCAGTAGCCAGGTCCGACAGTTCGTGGGCGTGGCGCAGGGGTTGATCAAGGCGTTCCTGGCGGTGGACGCGTCCTTGGCGGAAGTCAACCCGCTTGTCGTGGACGAGGCCGGCAATCTGCAAGCGATCGACGCCAAGTTGAATATCGACGATAACGCGCTGGGCCGGCAGGCCGAGATTGCGCAACTGCGCGACCCGCACGAGGAGAGCGAGGCCGAGCGGCGCGCGCGCGCCGCCGGGCTGAGCTACATCAAGCTGGACGGCGCCATCGGCTGCATGGTCAACGGCGCAGGACTCGCCATGGCCACCATGGACGTGATTAAGCACTACGGCGGGGAACCGGCCAACTTCCTCGATGTCGGAGGTGGGGCCGGCGTTGAGAAAATCACGACAGCGTTCGAGATCATCCTGGAAGACCCGAACGTGCGCGCGGTCTTGGTCAACATCTTTGCCGGCATTACCCGCGCGGACGATGTGGCCGCCGGGGTGATTGCCGCGCGCGCGCGCCTTACGCAGGACATTCCATTGGTCGTTCGCGTGGCCGGGACTCGTGAGGCCGAGGCATTAGAGCTCTTGGAAGAAGCAGGGATTGGCGCGCAACGCTCAATGGACACGGCCGCCGCCCAGGTTGTGGAAGCGGTCCAATGAGCATTCTTCTCGACGCGTCGACGCGTCTGCTGGTCCAGGGCATGACCGGCAGCCAAGGCTCCTTTCACACGCGTCTCATGCGTGAGGCGGGCACGCGGGTCGTGGCTGGCGTCACACCGGGCCGTTCAGGATCCAGCGTCGCGGGGCTGGAAGACGTTTCCGTATTCGACACTGTTGCGGCGGCCGTCAGCGAAACTGCCGCGAACGCCGCCTGCATCTTCGTGCCGGCCCCGTTTGCCGCCGACGCAATCCTGGAGAGCGCCGCGGCAAAGCTGGACGTGATCGTGTGCCTGACCGAAGGGATTCCGGTCCTGGACATGCTACGCGTGATGCCCCGGGTGCGCGCGGCCGGCTCGAAGCTCATTGGGCCGAACTGTCCGGGCGTCACCACGCCGGGTGACGGGGTAAAGGTTGGCGTGATGCCTTGGTCGGTTCACACGCCGGGTCCGGTGGGCGTTGTGAGCCGCAGCGGCACGCTGACGTATGAAGTCGTGCAACATCTGACCGACATGGGCGCCGGGCAGAGCACTACCGTCGGAATCGGCGGCGACCCCATCATCGGCACGCGCTTCACGGACGTGCTGGCAATGTTCGAGGCGGATCCCGAAACCAATGGAGTAGTCTTGTTAGGCGAGATCGGCGGTGACGACGAAGAGCGAGCGGCCACATACATTCGCGAACGAATGACGAAAGCCGTTACTTCGTTCATCGCCGGGAAAACCGCGCCCCCCGAACGACGGATGGGGCACGCGGGTGCCATTGTGTCGGGTTCGTCCGGTGCTGCGTCGGCCAAGGAAGCCGCGCTACGGGCCTCAGGTGTGCTGGTTGGAGAAACTCCGGGGCACGCCGCCCGCCTGTTGGTGGAACGGTTGAAGTAGGTAGGAGAACGCTGGTCTGGTGATAATGGGAGAGACGACGATAGCTCCGGAGATGGTGCAACCACGCGCCGCTGCGAGCCGATGCAAGCACCGACCGGTGACGACGCGATGAAAGAAAACTCCCTCTCGTGGATGATTGGCGGCCCGGCCCTCACGGGCGGCGTCAACAGTTCGGCGGAAGTCTTCGCCAAGGCCTGCGCCAGGGCTGGTCTCTACGTGTTCTCGAACATCGAGTACCACTCGAACATCATGGGCCGCCACATTTCCTACCGGGTCCGGACCAGCGACACGCCTGTCCATTCCCACGTGGAGCACGTTGACCTGCTGCTGGCGCTTGATGCGGAAACCTTGTTCGGTACCCCTGCCTACCAGGACTACCAGCGTCACGGCGGCCACCTGCACCGCCTGGCACCGGACGGGGTCGTGATCCTAGATGCCAACGCCAAGATCGACCGTGACGCCATCGAGCGTGACGACATTCACGTCGTCGCGCTTGCCTACGACGAGGTGGTCAGGGAATCGGTCGAGGAGCTAGGCGTGGCCTACAACGCCCGTCGCCACAGCGTGATGCGCAACATGGTCCCGATCGGCGCCAGTTGCGCCCTATTGGACTTTGACGTCAGCCACGTGCTGGCCCTGGTGGCCGAGGTTCTGCCCGCGCACCGGCAGGACATGGTAGAGATGAACCGCCACGTTCTGCAGCACGCCGCGGATCAGGCACGGCAGGCTTACGCCAAAGAGGAGTTCCACGTCACTCTGCGGCCGCGTCAGGAGCGGAACGGCCAGATGCTGATCAAGGGCGTCGACGCCGTGGGGATCGCGAAAATCCACGCCGGGTGCGGGTTCCAGACGTACTACCCCATCGCGCCAGCGTCGGACGAGAGCGTGATGCTGGAGCGGCGCCAGAGCGAATACCCCATCGTCGTGCTGCAGGCCGAAGATGAGATCGCCTCCATGAACATGGCGGTCGGCGCGGCCCATGCCGGCCTGCGCGCCTCCACCTCCACTGCCGGCCCCGGTTTCAGCCTCATGGCCGAGGGCATTGGATTCGCCTCCATTACCGAGGCCCCCGGCCCTGTCGTGGTGCTCTGGCAGCGCGGCGGGCCCAGCACCGGCTTGCCGACCCGTCAGTCCCAACAAGATCTGCGCTTCGCTTTGCAGCCGGCGCATGGCGAGTTTCCCCATATCGTCGTCGCGCCGGGCGACGCCCGCGAAGCCGCGCGCATCACGCACATGGCCTTCAACTGGGGAGACCGCTATCAGATGCCCGTGATCGTGCTGGCGGACAAGTTCATCGCCAACTCCCTCGTCACGTTGGACGACTTGGGCCTTGAGGACCTGCCGGTTGACCGCGGCGAGTTCTGGACGTTAGAGATGAACGGCTCGGAACCCTATCGCCGCCACCGCCTCACCGAGTCCGGCATCAGTCCCCGCGCAACCTTTGGAACCCCGGGTGGGCAGTTCGTGACGACCAGCGACGAGCACACCGAGCGCGGCCGCATCGACGAGCAGATCGAAAACCGCATGGCGCAAATGGACAAGCGCATGCAGAAGCTGGACCTGGCCGCCAGCGAAATCCCCGCCGAATGGCAATACGAACTCGCCGGTCCGGACGACGCCGATGTAACGATTGTCGGCTGGGGATCGACCCGCGGGCCGATTCTGGACGCGCTGCCGGTGCTGGAGTCTGGGCACGGCATCACCGCCAACTTCCTGCAGATCCGGCTCTTGCGGCCCTTCCCGTCCACGGTGGTGCGGGAGACGCTGAGTCGCGCCAAGTGCGCCGTGTTGGTTGAAGACAATTACATGGGCCAGTTGGGAATGCTGATCGCGGAGCAGACTGGAATTAAGCTTGAACGCATGGCGCTGAAGTACGACGGGCGCCCGTTCTCGCGGGATGAAGTCGTTGAAGCGGTATGCGAGCACAGCGCGGCGGATATTGGCCGGCTGGTGCTCTCGCATCCTTAGGAAGGGCACGGACTGACGTGGCAATTGCCGAAGCCGAACGACTGACGGCCAAGACCTTTGGGGTTGACGACTCGCATCCGGACTGGTGCGGCGGCTGCGGTGATTTCGGCATCCTCAGCGCCGTCAAGCAGGCGCTGGCCCGGCTGGGCCGCCCGCCGCATGAAGTTGCCGTCATCTCCGGCATCGGCTGCGCCGGCAAGCTCCCCCACTACATCAACGCCTACGGCTTGCACAGCCTGCACGGGCGCGCGCTCAACGTGGCTACCGGCGTCAAGCTGGCCAACCAGAACCTGGAAGTGCTCGTAGCCGGGGGCGACGGCGACGGCTATGGCATCGGTGCGGGCTATTTCGTCAACTCCGGCCGCCGCAACCTCAACATCGCCTACTTGGTCCACAACAACGGCGTCTACGGCCTCACCAAGGGCCAGGCCGCTCCCACGATGCGCCGCGGCCAGAAGACCAAGGGCATGGCCGAAGCGGCTATCCAGGAAAGCGTCAACCCTATCGGCCTGGCCATTGCATCCGGATACACCTTCATCGCCCGCGGCTACGCCATGGCCCAGCCCGACCTCGTGAGCCTGATCGTGCAAGCGATGCAGCACCACGGGACCGCCCTGATCGACATCCTGCAACCCTGCCCCATTTACAACGACCTGATGACCATCGACTTTTTCCGCGGCAGAGACGTCGGCCACACCCGCAACTACCGGCTGGCGGACGAAGGCTTCGACGGTCGCGTGCACGACCCGAGCAACCCCGACGAGATCATCGCCAAGCAGCAGGCCGCGATCGCCAAGTCCTTCGAATGGGGCGACCGCATTCCCACCGGTGTGCTCTACCAGGTGGACGCCCCGACCTATGAGGACGAACTGGCCGGCCGCCTACCTGAACTGGCAACCACCAGCCTGGTGGACCTCGCAACCCCCGGCCGGGACGTCAGCCGCCTTCAGGACGCCTATCGCTAGGGGCTTTCCGCCAGCGGCTTAGCTGACTCGAAAATAGTCGGTTCGGACGTACCTGCCGTCCACGCTCAGGGTCACGGCCAGGGTTCCCGACGACTGCGAGCGGCCATCGGGGTTGCTCAACCTGACTTTCATGAAGCCGCCGAAGCACCAGCCGGCTCGTGAAGTGCATCGCACCCTTGGTTCGGTCCGATCAACGGCGCCGCCGGGCCAGTTCCACTGGGTCTCGACAGCCCAACCCGCCGGCCACCATCTGAGGATATAGACGACACAGGACAGCTCAGGCAGTGGGTCGCCCGGCAGCGACTCCAGCCACATGCCGGCCTCGAGGCTGTCTGACGTGCAGTCGGAGTCCCGCAAGATTCCGGCCCCTTCAATCAAGGTCCCCGGAGGTGGCGGGGGATCGAGCGCCGGCGGCGGCGGGGGAGGCCGGGGTGGAATTGGCTCTACGACTGGGGGCGGCGGCAGAGTTCCGGCGCGGTGGCGCGTGATCCAGTCATCGACCTTTCGACGAACCGTGTCGCCGTCGATCAGGAAATTCGCGTTTTCGACTCCGCGTACCGCACCGCCGCCGAGCTTGGCGAATGCGACGCCAATCACGCCGCCGCGGCCGTCCATGGCCGGTCCGCCGCTGTTGCCCGGGTTCGCGGTGGCATCGGTCTGCAGCAGGTCGTCGTGACGAGCCGAGAAGATTCCGCGAGTGACGGTGAGCGTTTCCAGACAAAGCGGGTAGCCGAGCACTACCAGGTCCGTCCCCAGCACGAGGTCCGACGAGTACCCAAACGCGAGGAATGGGTGTGGCCCCTCACTTGGCAGCTTGAGTAGGGCGATATCGAGGTCGGAATCATCCGCCACGACCGTGGCCCGCTCCTCCACACCTTCGTGGGTGCCTACATCTGCTTGCCGCTCGCCGTTGAGAACGTGGCTGCTGGTGACGAGGTAGCCGTCCGCCGAGACAACGAAGCCGCTGCCGCAGCCGTCCGGGGTGCGGAGGTAGCGAACCGCAGCCTGGGTTTGCTGTACCAGGTGGTCGACTGGAAGCGGCGGGCCGCTGACGCTGACCGTTTGGATATCGAAGGCCCAGGCGAATACCTCGCGCACGTCATTGCGGTGATCATCCCGGCACGTGGCTTCCGCGTCTTCGCCCAAGACGTGCTGGTAGATGCCGACGTTGTGCCCGTTCCCCAGGTGACGTTCCACCAGGTCGTTGAGTTCCAAGCACGTCGTCGGCCAAGCCATAGCCGGTGGATTCTGGTCCATGACCGACGGGGCTTCGTCGGTAGCCGGCGGGTCTACGTCGGCGGAGGGCTGCTCTTCGTCCGAGCGCGGTTGGTCGCCGTCCGCGGGCGGGCCGTCCGAGTCGGAGGCGGGGGATTCGGCGTTCATAGGCGGCATGGGATCGTGGAGCGCCCAGGCGAAGGTCTGACGAATGTCGATGCGGTGGTCGCGTTGGCAGGCCGATTCGGCCTCGTCGCCAAAGACCCGCTGGTAAACGCCGACGTTCCAGACGCGGCCCAGTTGGCCTTCAACGATGTCGTTGAGTTCCACACAGGCCGTTGGCCACTGGGCCAGTGCCGGCGGAACTAGCACCAGCGACGCAACCAGGGCGACGACCGCCGCCCGCAAGTGTCGGATCAAGGCCCAAGTTCTCTAGGGTCGCCGCAGTGGAGACCAACAAGCGTTAACGGCAGCGTAGCAACCGCACGTTGGCGACCGGACCAGCTCGGGCCAGCCTTGTGCCAGACTCGCGAAGGCCCCCGTAGCTCAGCGGATCAGAGCGACGGCCTTCTAAGCCGTGGGTCGCAGGTTCGAGTCCTGCCGGGGGCGCCTGCGATCAAGCGAGACGGGTACCACGAACCTGGTGAGCGGCTCTCCACTCGACGGCTCGAGCCGCATCTCGACATCGTCGCGAAGTTGGCAGCCTCGCTACACGATCACCTGGGCTTCGCGTGCGCTCTCGTAGTCGGTCAGGACCTGCCGGCCATCGTCAGTAACCAGGACGAGGTCCTCGATGTGGTATCCGGCGACGCCTGGGTCGAGGTATGCCGGCTCGATGCAGAGAACCATGCCGGGCTGCAGAGGTTCGTCGGTCGTGGGTTTGAGCATGGGATATTCGTGGAGACCCAGGCCAAGCCCATGACCGATGTGAGCCATCTGGAACGGGAGGCCGACCGCTTCGTACGCGGTCTCACAGATGGAACACAGATCGCCTGCACGCAGACCGGGGCGAATCGCCGCGAGCGTTTCAACGTGTGCCTGGTACAGCCGGTCGTAGATGTCGCGCTGGCGCGGGCTCGGACTGCCGACGAAGGCCGTTCTTGCCAGATCCGACCAGGTGCCTATGAAGTTGCCTGCGACGTCGGTGTGCAGCACGTGGCCCGCTTCCAGGCGCGTCGCACCGGGACGGGCGTGCCATTCAAATGACCGAGTCCCCGTGCCCAGGAACATGAAGTTCATCACGTCGGCCCCGGCCGCGGTCACGCCGGCGGTGATTTCATCGGCAACCTTCTTTTCGGGGTCACCGATGGTTGCTCGCTCGAAGGCGCCGCGAATCGCGCGATCGGTCGCCCGGCCGGCCTCGGCAAGCGCGTCGATCTCCTCGGGGGTCTTGATCATCCTGGCTCGGTCCATCAGATTTCCGCAGTCGACCAGCTCGGCGCCGGGGAGCCGTTTTCGCAGCCGGTCCACGTATGCGGCTGGCAGCGAGTGTTTCTCGAGGCCAAGTCGGCCTCTAGCGAGGCCCTTTTCGGCCACGATGTCGGCCAGGAGATCGATCGGGGAGGTGACGAACTCCGTGTAGGAGCGCATGTCCTCAATCCAACAGTCCGGCCGGCAAGCGACGTCTTCGCCCTTACATAGGACGATTGCCGGTTCTCCCTGTCCGGGCCACAGAAGCAATGCCAGCCGGTCAGGGATGAGACGCTGCATCCCCATCCGAGTGCCCGCCAGGTAGGAGACGTTTTCCAGTGAACTGGCGATAACGGCATCCAGTCCGGACTCCGCGAGAAGGACTTCGAAGCGTTCGGCGTTCATGTCGCGTCGCTCCTGGGAAGCGAGGGGTCATTAGAGATAGTTTCCACTATGAGTACGAATGAAGCAAGACATCAGGATATGGGGAAGTTGCGAGGGGTCGCGGAGAGTTGCCAGTCGCCAGCGGGCAGTTGGCAGTGGGCGGTTGAGGCGTGTGGGTGGTCCGGGGCTGTGGGGGACCGGGCAATCGGGCCTTGTCTCGGCACTCTGGGACTTACCGATGGGAGATGTGTTGGGGACGAAAATCTTGACGTAGACACATTCGTGGCCGTATCGTCTTCAGTTCGCGCACGGTTGCGCGGCGGGCCGGGGCGATGGGCGCCCGGCGCTTGCGGTAGGCCTGGGGAGGTCACTATGGCTCGGTTGGTCACCCGACGTGGGATGTTGCGCACCAGCGCCGGTGCGGCGCTGGGATTGACGGGCGTGGCGGTGCTGGCGGCCTGCGGCGAGACCGCGCCACAGATCATCACGAAGGAAGTCCCAGTCGAGCGGGTTGTGGTGAAGGAAGTCCCGGTTGAGACCGTGGTGACCAAGACCGAGGTCAAGGAAGTCCCCGTTCAGACCGTCGTGACTCAGACGCAAATCAAGGAAGTGCCAGTCGAAAAGATCGTCACGCAGGAAAAGATCGTCACCAAGACGGTACCGATTGAGAGGGTCGTGACTCGAGAGGTCATTAAAGAGGTCGTCAAAGAGGTTCCCGCCGAGCGGGAGACGGTGAAGGTGCGCTGGCAAGAGGTCTGGTCCGACGCCTTCCAGCCGACGGTGGAAGAAAAGATGATCCCGGGCTTCGAAGCCCGGTTCCCGTACATCCAGATTGTGAATGAGCGGATCGAAGAAGCGCAGATGTACGAGATCTACCTCACGCAGATCGCCGGCGGCGATCCACCCGACGTGATCCAGATTCAGGAATCTCGAGTGCCGCAGTTCGCGGCGCGTGGGGGAATCATTCCACTGGACGCCTTCATTGGGAAGGCCGGGCTAAATCTGTCCGAGATTTTCTACGCGGGCGAGTGGCCCAAGGGAAGCTGGCTGGGCGTCCAGTACGCACTGCCGCTGGACAACACTGGCGCCTGGTACCTCTTCTGGTGGAACAAAGACACGTTCGAAGAGATCGGCCTGGACCCGGACACGCCGCCGACCACGTGGACGGAGCTGGAGGAAATGGCGCTGAAGGCCACCGTTCGCGAAGACGGTGAGATCACGCGCCACGGCATGTTCGTGCCGGAGATGATCAAGAACGCGGGCACGGATGCCAGTTTCAAGGGCTGGCAATTCCCGGCGGGCGGCGACATGTTCACCGAGGACGCCAAGACGGTGTTATTCGACGACGCGATCGGGCTGCGAAACGTTACGTGGCAGTTCGACATGGTGCAGAAGATCAACGACGGGTGGGACAACATCTTGGGGTACATGGATGCTGTCGGCGCCTCCCGGACCGCGTTTTACAACGGCCTGCTGACCATGCGCGTGGAAGGTGTGTGGTTCCTGGGCGTGATGCGCCGAGACGCACCGGATATCAACGCCGGCGTATCTCACATGCCGTACGACGACACCAACCCGAACGGAAGGCCGCGCTCTATTTCGGACGACGGCTGGGCTTACGGGATGCCGAGGGGTGCACAGAACCTGGAAGAGGGCTGGGAGTGGGTGCGGTACCTGACCGCGGACGAGGGCAACCTGGCTTTCATGGGCAACCTCAAGCGCCCGTCGTCGGTTCCCAAATTCAACGACGACCCGATTTACCAGGCCGAACCGCTCTGGAACGACCTGAAGGCGACTCTTCCGCTGGTCGAGGCATCGCCGATCACGCCGGTGAACCCGGACATCGATCAGGTGCTGAAGGATGAGATGGAGCTGCTGATGGCTGAGAAGCAGTCGCCGGAAGAGACGCTGGCGTCGATGGCCAGTCAGACGCGCGAGCTCCTGGATGAGTTCTTCTCCAGCCAGTAGCCAGGGGCGAGGCGTTCAAGCCCGTGGGGGATCTCGCAGGCGACCGAGCCTGACTCGCACGTGAGGCTCGCACGGCCGGACCTGGCTGTGCGAGCCCCGCGCTGGACCATCGGCCGTCGTGAGGCCGTGTGGGGATTCGTCTTCATCTCACCGTGGATCCTGGGATTCCTGATCTTCAGCCTGGGTCCCACGGTGGCGATCTTCGCATGGGGATTTTCCGAGTACGATATTTTGCAGGCGCCTAAATTCGCAGGCTTGGAAAATTATATAGAGATATTTACCGACGACGAAAAGTTCCTCAAGTCGCTGGCCAATACGGCGATTTACGTCGGGCTGCTGGTCCCGTGCCAAGTGGTGATTGGGTTTCTGCTCGCCGTGCTGGTGAATACCAAGCTGCGCCTGACATCCCTATTTCGAGCCTTCTACTTTCTTCCAACAGTCATGCCGCTCGTTGTCGCGTCAGTTGTCTGGGCGTGGGTGCTGCAACCGGAGCTCGGATTGCTGAAGTTCGTGCTTGAAGACACGATGGGGATTCCGACACCGCGGTTTCTGGTTGACGAGACGTGGTCCAAGCCCGGGATCGTGATTCTCACCATCTGGTCGAGCATTGGCGTGCAGATGATACTCTTCCTCGCCGCCCTGCAGGCCGTCCCACAGCACCTGTACGAAGCCGCGGAAATCGACGGTGCCAGTCCGCTTCGCAAGTTGATCCACGTCACAATTCCCCTGGTGTCACCGACGATCTTCCTGGTCATCATCATCGGGATCATCAACTCGTTCCAAGTGTTTACCACAGCGTTCGTATTAACTCGCGGGGGACCGTTAGATTCCACACTGTTTTACGTCCTCTACCTGTGGCGCAAGGCTTTCGTATCGTTTGAGTTCGGCTACGCATCGGCTCTTGCCACCATACTGTTCTTCATCATCATGTTTTTCACCGCCCTATCGTTTTGGGTCTCGCGCCGGCTCGTGCACTATGAGCAACGCGAGTCATGATCGCCACTATTCTCTGGCTGGGGTTGGTGGTCTTTGGCGAGCGTTCTATCGGCCAACAGTCAACGCCGCTTGGCGTGACCTCCGGCGAACTGCTGTGGACGATTGTGATTGCGGCCAACTGGGCTCTGGATATCTCATGTGTCGCGTGGATGATGTCGTCGCGGATTCCCAGGTTGGGTGGGCCGCGTCTGCGAGGGCGCCTTGCGGCGATCATTCGCTACGAATTGATGATCGGCCTCAGCGTGCTGGCGCTGATCCCCGTTTTCTGGATGGTTTCCACGTCGCTGAAGACCCTGCCGGAAACCTATGAAGTCGAGCCTTACCTGCTGCTGCCACGTGAGCCGCAGTGGGGCAACTATCCGTACCTGTTCACGTTCGAGCGATTCAACGTCCTGCAGTTATTCAAGAACACCAGTCTTATGACAGCCGTCAATCTGGTGGCCAATGTCGGAATCTCGGCTTTCGTAGGCTATGGTTTCGCGCGGCTGCGGTTTCCCGGTCGCAATCTGCTCTTCATGCTGGTGCTCAGTAGTCTTATGGTGCCGTTTATCGTGCGCATCATTCCGCTGTTTGTGCTGTTCTCCGGCAACACCTTCATTTTGCAGGATCAACTTGGCCAAGTATTCAGTTGGACAATCTTCTTCGAGTCGCGAAGCTGGGCACAGAATACGTACCTGCCACTTGTAGTGCCTGAGTTCTTTGGGGCCGCAGGCAGCAGCGCGCTGTACATCTTCATCATGCGCCAGTACTTCCTGACCATTCCGCATGAACTGATTGAGGCCGGGCGGGTTGACGGGGCGTCGGAATTCGCAATCTGGCGGCGCATCGTCTTGCCGCAGGCAGTGCCCGCGATGGTGGCCGTGGCGATTCTGAGCCTGCAAGGGTCATGGGGCGCGTTTATCGAGCCGCTGATCTTTCTCCGCAAGGTGGACCTGCATACGCTTTCTATCTGGCTATCCAGCTTCCGAAGCGTCCAGGGCGAAAGCTCGATCCAGTGGCAATTCGGGATGGCCGGCGGTGTACTGGTGACGCTGCCGATTTTCATCATCTTCCTGCTGTTCCAGCGGTACTTCATCGCCGGGATTTCGCTTTCCGGTATCAAGGGATGAAGGAGAGGTGGGGATGATTCGTCGCAGCCATATTGCGGTCGTCGAGCGAAACGTGTGGTGGCGCGGGGACTTCGAGGTCGAGCCCTATGAGGCTGGCTGGGCGTTGGAGGCGATCGGTTTTCTTCACGTGCTGGAGACGGAAGGCGAGAGTTCCGGGATCGACCTGCGCGTGCAGATTTCGTCGGACGGCATTCATTGGGCCGAGCACGGCGCCGCTCTGCGCGGTCCGATAGATCCAGGCGTGCATTTTGTCAGCGTTGCGCACTTTGGCAGCTGGCTGCGCGTCGTGGGACGTACAACAGGAGGACTGAAAGTGATCTTTTCGTGGGACCTGAAGTAGCTTGTGATGCAAATCATGATGGGGACTGACTTGCCGATGCGATGCGCCGCGGTGCAATCAGGACTCATCGACGGGAGGGCGGCTTAGATGAACTCGCATGTCGCGAGCTATGGAAACCCTGCGCTTAGCAAATTCAATCCGCTTCCACGGATTATCGCCTATGACGACTTCGACCACGGCGTGTGTGGATGGACGCAGCTGGTGGGGAACTACGAGGAGACCCTGGACAACATCAAGAATTCCTACGACACGCGGGCTCCTATGCTCTCATCCGTACCGATGTTCGACATTGGATCGCACGGGGCGATGGACGGCACGTACTCCCTCAAGATCGCCACGCGAGGCCAACCCGGGCACTTCGCTTATGCGGTGAAACGGATGACGTGGCAACGCCTTGGGGTGATTCAGCTCGAGGCGTTCATCACCTATACCGTGGAAGCGTCGCGACTTACGCTGGGCGATGAGGACCTACGCGCCTTTACCATCCAGATGGACCTCCAGGACGGTTCTGAGGACCGGGGACGGCGGGCGATTCCTTCGATCCGATACCACAACTCACAGAATGGCGAACTTCGACGGGTCTGGCAGACCAGGTCGAAGTACATGCGTCCGAAAGTGCGGACGGGCCCGAGCGGTAAGGCGTCGGCTGGATCCACGCACGCGCTGCGTTCCGACGAATTTGAGGACATTCCAGGCGCCTACCAAGCACTCTGCTACAACGAGGTGGCCACCAAGATCAACTGGCACTACGTGCGCTGGCTGGTTGACCTCGACCGACTCCACTCATTGGAATTCCAGTGCAATGACCGGGTGTACGACTTGCGTGGCTATCCACCTGTCACGGGCGAGGCAGAGTCGAATCTTTCCAATCTGTTGAATCTGGCCTTCGCGGTGGAGGCCGATGCCGACCGACGATGCTTCTTTTACGTGGACTCGGTCTTGCTGTCGGCTGAGGACTGAGTTGGTTGAGCGGCGGATTGCGGCACGGGTGCCTCAGAGTGCTGAGGGTTTGGTTTACATAAGCCGCGGCGGCCGTCGCAGCGCCGGTCCTGTGCGGGACTCGCGCACGCCGTGCGGTGCCGGGCGCGCAGGTGTGGTGATGGGCTCCGGAGGCGGCGGGTGAGACGAGCCGAGATCACCGTTTCCAGAAACACCGTCAGTTCGTCCATCGGGATGATTGGTACCGGCCATCGTCTGTCGGCGGATGCCGGGGCGCAGGTTCTGGCGGAGGGCGGCAATGCGATCGACGCCGCGGCGGCCGCCGTCTTCGCGTCGTGGGTGGTCGAGCCGGAGATGTGCGGGGTCGGCGGGACCGTGCAGGGCGTGCTGCACCTGGCGGCCACCGGTGAGACCACCGTCCTTTACCCGGTGCGCGGCGTTCCGTCGGCTGCGACGGAGGACATGTTCGAGCTCGAGTCGGGACTCGACCCCTGGGGGCGGTGGCGCAAGGTCAAGGACGACGCCAACATGCACGGCCCGCGTTCCATCGCCACGCCCGGCGCTCTGGCAGGGATGAGCGCGGTGCTCGACGCCTACGGCAGCCTGCCGCTGGTGCGCCTGCTGGAACCGGCCATCGCCTACGCGCGGGATGGATTCCCCGTCGACGGCTACACAGCCCTAACCATTGGCAGCTACCTCAACGAGATTCTGCGGTACCCGTCCACGGCGGAGGTCTTCGCGCCGGGCGGCGTGCCGCCGAGCCCCGGCAGCGCGCATCAGGCGGGCTCGATGATTATCCAATCCGACCTGGCACGGAGCTTGCAGCGAATCGCCCACGAGGGCGCCGCTGTCTTTCACGGCGGTGAGCTGGCCGATCGGGTCGAGCAATACCTCGCATTCATCGGCGGGATTCTCACCGCTCGGGATCTTCGCGACCTGCCGGTGCGTATCGATTCCCAGGAGCGACCGTTCGCCTACCGGGGATTCGAACTGGTCTGGAGCGACGGCTACTTCGCTCCGCTCATGCTCAACATCCTCGAGAACTTCGATCTGGCGTCGCTTGGTCCTGATAGCCCGGCGTACCGTCACCTCATGATCGAGACGATGCGCTACGCGTTTGCCTCGGTTCTCGAGCACCTGGCTGATCCGGGCATGATCCCCTCGCCCATCGACGGCTTGTGGAGCAGGGCGTACGCGGCCGAAGTCGCCGACCGCATCGACATGCATCGGGCGAGCGGCAAGGTGGAACCGGTCGACCCATGGCCGCATGAGACGCGCATTACCGGACAGCAACGCGCGGCGGGCCGGCGTGAGCCCTCACGCGGCATCGACAACCCCGGAACGACCCAGATCGTGGCCGCCGACAAGGACGGCAATGTCGCGAGTTTCAACATCACGCACGGCGGCGCGTTCGGGTCGGGCGTCACCATTCCGGGCACGGGCATTGTGCTGAACAACGCGATGATCTCGTTCGATCCGGAGCCCGGCAAAGCGAACTCCATCCGCCCGAATCGCCGGGTGATGGCGTTCTCGCCCAATGTCATCGTCCTCCAGAACGGAAGGCCGCGGATGGCGTTCGGCGCCTCCGGCGGTCGGACCACGATCTCGTGCCAGGTCCACGTGATCTGCGGTGTTCTCGATTTCGGAATGAGCGCGCAGGAGGCGATTGAAGCGCCGCGCGTGCACTGTGAGACGGGTGACGCCTGGGTGGATCGTCGAGTCGGAGCGGATGTGCTGCGCGAGTTGCGGTCGCTCGGGCACGACATTCAGGTCGTGGAAGAGACGTTCCATTCGCCCTTTTTTGGCCGCCCGGTGGCGATTGAAGTGCTGCCCGGTGCGCGGAGGTACCGCAGCGGCATCTCGCATCTGCATCGGACCGCGGCCGTGGCTCTGTGACAGACGGTCGAGCGTCCCTAGCTAAAGAGCTCTGGCGCCCGGGTCGAGTTCCTGGACCGAGACCGACTAACGCCCGGCGCTTGCCGGTATTGATGCCAGCGCAGAAGATTGCGGCGCTGGCGCTCCTTTACGATCGAAAGCTCGCAAGCCGAAAGGTGGAGCCCGATGAGTGAATTGGCCGTGCTGGGCGGCGAACCCGCCGTAACGATTGAACGTCCACTCTGGCCGCATCTCGGCGAGCCTGAGATCCGCGACCTGCACAAGGCAATCCGGACCTCACAGACGGATGTTGCATATCTCGATTCGATGCCAGCCGGGGGGCCGATTGCCAAGTTCGAGGCCCACATCTGCGAAGACCTGGGTCGACAGTACGCGGTATCCAGCAACTCATGCACCGCCGCGCTGCAGATGGCGCTCTATGCGTCCGGGGTTGGCGCGGGCGACGAGGTGGTGGTGTCGCCCTACACATGGCCACAGACGGTGTCGCCCGTTCTGCATCAGCTCGGCACGCCGGTGTTCGCGGACATCGACCCGGATTCATTCACGATGCGTCCCGACACCGTCGAAGCGGCGATTACCGAGCGCACCAAGGCCATTCTGGTCGTCCACATCTATGGGCATCCTGCGGACATGGATCCGATCGCCGAGATCGGGCGTCGGCACGGGCTTCCGGTGATCGAAGACTGCGCCCAGGCGATGGGCGCGTTCTACCACGGTCGGGAGGTTGGGACGCTGGGCGACCTGGCGTGCTTCAGCTTCGGCAATGGCAAGCAGATCATCGGCGGCGACGGGGGCTGCGTGGTGACGGACGACGCCACGATGTGGCAGCGCCTGGTCGAAATCGGCTCGCATCAACGGCGGCAGGAGCGCGACATCTCGGATCCCGAGGTGGCGCGCTACATGAACAATCTGACCTATACGTTCCGCATGCACCCGATGGCGGCCGTGATCGTGAACCGGCAGCTTGACTTCCTGGCCGAGTGGAATCTGGCGCGGCGGGCGAATCATCACCGGCTGTCAGACGGACTCAGCGACATCCCTTGCATCAAACCCGTTGTCGAAGTGGATGGCGCCGAGCACTGCTATCACAAGTACTGCCCGTCATTCGTGCCTGAGGAAGCCGAGGGTCTGACGCGGGAGGCCTTCGTGGAGGCGATCGCCGCCGAGGGCGTGCAGATCACGCTGGGGTACGTGCGGACGCCGATCCACCTGCGGGAGCGCGTTCAGGAACGGCACTACTTCTACGGTGAGGGGATGCCGTGGGCGCTTAACGCACGCTCCGACGAGATGTACCACGCGGGGGATTGCCCGGTGGCCGAAGCACGCTGCGCGACCAGCGAGCTGGAGGTGATGGGGGCGGCCGCGCTACGGGGTGACCAGTCTGCGCTGATCGACCAATACCTGGACGCATTTCACAAGGTCTGGGAGCAGCGGGACGCGCTGATCGGACGCTAACTTCTTCTCGGCTATCTGATCGGCGACAGGCGGAGTCGGTCAGACGCAATGTTCCCTAGGGGGATAGGAAGCTCTGTCGCCGGTCAATTGAACAGTCGGTGCGGCTAGGCGCAGAGTTCGTGGGTGCCGTCCCAGCGATCAAAGCCAAGCGGCTGGTTGACCGCGAGGATGCGCTGGCGAACGTCAAGCCAACTCTGACGCCAGGCCACGGGGTCGCGCAGTTCGGAGTCGGGGTAGGCGCGACTGCGGGCGACGAAGCAGGGATAGTAGTCGCGTCCGGAGGCCTGGCCAGTTGGGTGATAGCGGATATCCAGGCTCCAGCGAATCTGGTTGCTGACGTTGGCCAGGGAGGCGTGCATGCAGCGCTGGTGCATGAAGAGTACGTCGCCGGGAGACATGGGGAGCGGCCGGACGCGCTCGTCCGGGACCAACTGGGCCGGAATCTGGCTCTGGCGCGAATCGGAACAGTGGACACGCAGACCCTCGGCATGGCTGCGCGGCACGACCATGAGGCAACCGTTGCGCTCGCTTGATTCGGTAAGCGGAAACCAGACGGTGAGCAGGTCGGAATCATCCGCCTCGGTTTGCACGACGCCGTTGTCCTGATGCCACCCGGTTTGCGCGTTGAGGCTGGTGCGCTTGTCCGGCTGGATGAGGTGCTCCGGCACCTTCATGCGCACGTGCTGAATCGGATTCGACGTAATCTCGGGTCCAACGATGGACTCGACCGCATCGAGTAGCCGTTGATTGCGAAGCAGGCCAAAGACGGCCGGTCCAAAGTGGAACCCGGTGTCAGGCTTCAGCGCGCTGTGCGCCGGAAAGCTGATGTCGAACGCCTGCTGGTCCAAGGCGCCAGCGTCCCTGACGATGGCGATCGCGCGCTGCTCAAACGGCAACTCGGCGTACGTAGCGCGGATCTCCCCAGCGGCGTACATACGCCGAGCCATCTGGTCGAGGACATCAGCGTACTCATCAATGACGGGCTGGAGATCCCCATCAGGGACCAGTACGTCCCTGGCCACGACGTAGCCTTCACGCTGGAAGTGATCGAGGTGCTCGGCTGTGAGGCTCATTGGTTCGGCTCGGAACGGCACAGGCCACTTCGGCGGATTCTAGTCTGACCTGTCCAGCGAGTACAGGGCTGCGTGACGGAAGCGGTCGCAGCCGCGTGCAGGACCTTGCGCAACTTACCGTTGCGATTCCCGCGTCGGTTTGGCAGGCACCGGCGGTTGGCGCGCTGTAGGACGCACGACGACGGCGGGGGCGGTTGCATGAGACGGGGCGGTCGTTGCCGCTCTAGGGTTGGGCCTAGGTGCGATCGGGTTCCGCGGCGTCTGGGGCTTCCGCGTGGTTTACCGGCGGAGTCCAATCCCGGCGAAATATGCTGTAGTACACGAGATCCACGTGTTCTTCTCTCATCTTCCAGTGGCCGCGTAGGACGCCCTCGCGGGTCATTCCCAGCTTTTCCATGACGCGCCATGACCGTCTGTTGCTCACATGCGCTCGGGCGTAGACCTTGTGCAAGTTGAACCTTCGGAACCCCCAGGCGACAACCGCGCGAGCTGCCTCGGTCGCGATTCCTCGCCCCCACCAGCACCTGCCCAGGAGATAGCCCAACTCGCCAGTTTCGTGCTCCGGCTGGACATGCAGACTGATGCCGCCGATGACCCGCGGCCCAAGGGCAATGGCGAATCCAGGATTCGTGGACCAATTGGTGCGAATCTGGCGGTTTACGAATTCCAGCGCGTCGCTGCGAGTGTAGGGGTCCGGTAGCGGCCGAAACCTTGCGACCTCCGGATCCGATGCGTAGGCCCACGCATCGTCGACATCGGTGATTTCGAACGGCCGTAGCAGCAGGCGATTGGTTCGCAACACCACTCGCTCGCTCGGACTTTGGCTCATCTGTTCGCCTTCGTGTACCCCGCCAGCCTCGGCAGGAACCTAACCCACAGCGAGAGAGGGCGTTGTGCCCGATTTGATCCCAGACTGATTCTGCCCTCTGTCCAGGGTACGTCGACCTCCACGTGCTCTGTCCTAGCACCGTGGCCGCTGGCCACGGTTGGGCACCTGATCGCATCGAAAGAATCCAGGCGTCACCGGTGTCGACAGATCCCGCTGCGTGGATCTTGTTGATCCGTGGGGCGATTCCCAAAGTCCCCTGGAGCGGCGCTGAGCAGCGCGGATGGCCTGGGTCGTAGGGTCCAGACGGCCTACTCGTGGCTCGACAGGTTCGCCCGCACGGGAGCGTACGGTTCACCGCAAGCGGGGGGCGGGTTCCCGTGCGGCCGGGCGGCGTGCGAGACTCCCGCCGGTGAGCGCGGGTGGGATGGCTGCCATGAAGATCGTTTCGGTTGAACGGATTCCGCTTGACGCCGGCCACACGGAACGCCCCGGTCGGCACATGCGCCGCAAGTGCGCGGCCTGGTCGATCATCGAGGTGTGCAAGGTCACGACCGATACCGGCCTTGTTGGCTGGGGCGAGACGGTCCCGCACTACACCTGGGGCCGGGTTTCGGACGAAGCGGTCGACCGGGCGATCGGGCGCCATCCGGCGGAGCTGATGTGGGACGACGGCTCGGGCGCCGGGTTGCAGCAGGCGCTGTTCGACCTGACCGGCAAGGCGCTGGGCGTGCCAGCGTACCGTCTGATCGGCCACAGGGTACGCGACTGGTGCCCGATTGCCTGGTGGTGCTGGGACATGCCGCCGGACGAGTGGGTAGGCGAGACGCAGGACGCGGTCGCGGCTGGCTATTCCAGCTTCAAGCTGAAGGCGAGGCCCTGGCACGACCTGCGAGCGGCGACGCAGGCGATCAGCGACGCGACGCCGGACCACTGCGTGTTCGACCTGGACTTCAATAGCCTGCTGGTCTCGGCAGGACAGGCGCAGCACGTGCTGGCCGACCTGGAGGAGTTCCCCAAAGTACACTTCTTCGAGACGCCGATCCCGCAGCACGACGTGGCAGGGAACCGCTCGCTGCGCTCGAAGTTGCGCCGGCCGGTGGCCATGCACTTTGACAATCCGCCGTTTCTGACGGCGGTACAAGAAGACGTGTGCGACGGCTGGGTGCTGAACCAAGGCGCGGCGCGCAGTGTGCACCAGGCGGCGCTGGCGGACGAGGCGAACATGCCGCTGTGGCTGCAGCTGGTGGGCACGGGCATTACGACGGCATTTACCGCGCACCTTGGCGCCGTACTGCGCGCGGCTCAATGGCCTGCGATTACGTGCCTGAACACGTATCGCGATGACCTGATTTGCGAGCCGCTGGAGATTCGGCGGGGTCACATGCGGGTTCCGGAAGCGCCGGGGCTGGGGATCGAAGTGGACGAGGACGCGCTGGAACGGCTGCGACGACCGGACATTTCGCAGCCCGAGTTGCCGCGGATGATCCATACGGTCCGATGGCCGGATGGCTCGTCGGTGGCGTACACGGAGCACGACGTCATGGAGGCGGACTTCCTGGCCGGCAGCCGGCCAGCCTTTGAGCGGGGCGTTTCGCTGACGACCGAGGAGGACGATGGGAGCACGTCGTTCGATGAGCACTGGCGGAGGGTGCGTCAGGCGGGGGTGCTGACGGACTACGCATAGACATTTGGTTTACATAACACACGAGATTTCAGCATCCTGGGATGCGAACTTCAGTTGGCCTCGTACTCCGCTTGTGCGGCTTGGCGTTATGGGCGTTCTTCGCGCCGGAAATACTCGGCTAAGTCATGCCAGTGTCGAGAATCCCAATGTCCCCGTGCGGAGCCTGACGTTGAAGGCAATACGAAGAGCGTAGTCCTACCAAGCGGAATAGGCTGCCGCCCATATTCAACCCATGACCTTCCGAAGAACGACTTGGCCGATTCTTTGCCGTTGAAGGCCAACACTTCGGGGCTGACTTCCCTTATGCGCTGGCGCAGCCCATCTGGATCGAAGGCTCCAGGTGGTAGAGAGGCGTCGGGACCCGATGTTGTCTTGGCCAAGTCCGTTAGCCCGATTCCGTAGCTGAGCACGCGGCAGAACTCGCTTGGCTTGAAACGCTTCGGAGTCAGCCCGGTCTCAAACAAGATGTCCCAGAATCTGTTGCCACGACCGGCGTAGTAGGCAGCTACACGGGCGGATCTGTTTCCCGCTGCGGTACCGCAGAAGACAACCTTCAAGCCAGGGGCCAGGACGTCGGGAAGAATGGTCAACGCGGGACTCGTGAAGCAGGGCGGGTAGTGTCTCGCAGTCTAGATAGCTGGCACAGACTGGGCCACGCAACGTTGAAATCAGGCACGTTTGACTCTTGGGCACTCACAGAACGCTATCGCACCGAGCATCGCAACCGCCCGACTGCTAACGGCGCAGTATTGCGCCAAGCAAACGGTCAGCTTCGTCAACTTTGAGCGAGCCGTCCTGAACCTGGCGCAGGATTTCGCGCACGCGGGGCTTGCGCTCGGTTGGCGTGAGCGAGGCGGTTTTGGCCTTAGCACCGTGCGCGTGTGTGGGCCGCCGCCGGTTGTGGCGCTCAGCCTCCCGACGTGCGCGGCGAACGTGCCGCGCGACCCGGCGCGTGTGACGGTCGACCTCGCGGCGAACACGGGTCGACACGCGTTCGCCAAGTCCGCCGAGGTCTAGGTCAGCCCCGAATCCTTCCAGTTCAGCCCCAACGTCGTCGAACGCGGCATGCAACGCGGAGGTCATCTCAGCCATGGCGTGCTCAACCGCGACGCCGACCTTGGCAAAGGCGTCCGTATGGTCCTGGTGCATGTCCGACGAAGCGCCAGCCTTGGCGGAGATTGGTCCCTCGGCGCGAATCGCGATGCGCCCCTGACCGCTGCCCAGCGTTGCAACGACTCGCCGCCCGGAGCGCTCGACGACTTGGAACTCGGGGTCCAGCGAGGGCGGCAGGTTTTCGGCTTCAAGTTCCAGGCGGACCGAGGACTTGGGATGTATACGCAGCCGAGTCCGTCCTTCGACCCGCGCCTCCCAAGCCGTGTCGCCGGTAAATCGCCCCTCCAGCAGCAAATTGCCCTCGATGGCGTCCGCGTGCAGTCCACCGTTCACCTTTGCGGCGCGAGTGTGGCCGTTCACTTCGCCCAGGCTGACCATTCCCGACACCTGCCGGATACCCAGGCTTCCGTTCACCTGTGCGACATCGGCTTCGGCGAGGCTGGCCAGTTTCACGTCACCCCGAAGCGGCGCCGCGCTGCCTGTGGAGAGCCTTCGTGCTCCTTGGACGCGGAGAGGGCCGTTGACGGGCGACGTCAGTTCAATGTCTCCGGCTAGGTCCCTCGCCTGCAGAGGACCGTTCACGGCACCAATGACGACGTCGCGCTTGACTGCTTGCAGGCGCAGCGGGCCGTGCACGTCCGCGAGCTCGAGGCATCCGCCGGCGGGAACGTGAACCACGGAAGGCTCCTGCAGATCAATCGTCGTTCGCTGATCCTGAGTGGTGACGTCAACGGGGCCGAGACTCTCGACTAGCCCGCAGTCAGCCGTGGCGCCGCGAATCGCTAGCGGCCCGTGCGCGCCCTTAACAGCGATGACCTCGGTTGCTTCGAACTGTCTGCGCTCCATCAGCGCTCCTGGGTTCTATCGGCAGACGCTGTTGCGATTGCAACAACCTGCACTTGCGCCGTGGCGTTGGGCATGGCCCTGAGCCCAGGCGCGCTTGCACGTGCCGGCGCTACTGCACGACGGGTTGGCGGCTGGCGGCCCGCGAAGTCGTGTGGAATCCGGACCGGAATGCGTCGGACCGCGTCGACGGGATGCAGATTCGCAACGATTAGTAGAACTAATACACATTAGTTCTACTAATCTGATTTGGCTGTGCCTATGGGTGGCTGTGGGAAGGAGTGAGCGTGGGGCGACTTTGCGGGCAGCCTGGAACCGGCCGCTGTTCGAGGGGGCGGCCGACGCCCTGGCGAAGGCGGACGGTTGGGCAGGTTGTCCGGCACTCGCACCGTTGAGCTGGCGCAGGCGTGGGGCCGATTGGCGGACACGCAGGTGACGGCTGTTTGTCGGGAGGTCTGTCGGATGCCTTGACCGAGGCTGCCTGTCCGGCAGGGTGGCTGGCGCGCTTGAACGCCTGACGAGGACACCCACTCGCGCATTTGGCTGGCTCGACGAGTGGGCTTGGCCAGTTAGCACCGCGGCGGATGGAGGCGGTCGAGCCGGCGGCTGGACAACGTCGCAATGTGTCGGGGGATCGTACGGGCTCGAAAAAACTGGTGACAACTGTGGCTCTGGGCGCTAGATTCAGAGTTCCCACAGTGCCGTGGGAGTGTCAACGGTGTACTTGTGATTCCAGGCTGCGACTTATGAGCCTAACCCTACAGGCCGCGACCGCGGACTTTTTGGCAGCCATGCGCGCCAAGTCGCCGAGCACCCGTGCGACGTACGGTACGGGGCTGCGGCGTTTCGTAGCATGGCTCGGGCCGGAGACGACGCTGGCCGAGCTGGACGACGGGCTCCTGGAGCGCTTTTACCTGGAGCTGGTCGACGAGTTCGGACGTGAGCGTCAGGCCACGATTTCGACCTACCTGGCGGCGGTTCGGGCCTTTCTGCGGCACTGCCTGCGTTCCGGCTCGCTGGGTGGGCTGGAGCTAGAGCGGGCCGTGGAGCGCCTGCGGGCGGTTCGCGACAAACCGGGCTACCGGACGCCGCGCGTCGAGGACGGCTTGGCGCTGATAGTTGATTATGTCAAGAACGAGTTGCCGAGTCTTGTCGCGGATTCGGCTTCGGCGGACGCCCGCCTGCGCGTGTACAGGGATCGGGCCTTGTTGCTGCTGCTGTTCACAACCGGCATGCGACGGCGCGAGGTGGCACGTCTGGACCGGCGGGACGTTGACGACGGTCGGGCCCAACAGGCGCTGATTACCGGCAAAGGCGACCGGGAGCGGGTGGTGTTCTTCGACGACGACACGCGCGAGGCGATTCGCGTCTATCTGAAGTCGCGGCACGACGCCTACGCTCCCCTGTTTATCCGTCATCACGGAAAGCCGAAGAACCCGGGGCGGGCGGGCGAGCGCTTGCGTCTGTCGCCGCAGTCGATATGGAAGATCGTAAAGACATACGCGGCGGCCGTGGGCGTGCCGGCGACGACGCATGACTTTCGGCATCTGAAGGCCACGTCCCTATTGAATCGCGGGGCGAACCTCTCGGAGGTTCAGGACATCCTGGGACACGCCTCGCCGGATACGACCAAGCGCATCTACGCGCATTACGAGACCGCCAGGTTGCGCGAGGCGTTCGATCGCTACAGCCCGACAGTGGAAGAGGCCGCGGCGGCGGCGCGGCAGACGCGGACGCCGTCGGGGTCACGGTAGTGCGATGACCGCCGACCACCACCGTCACGTCAGCAGCCTGACGACGAGGACTTCGGCCCCGCGCAGCACTGTTTGGATGTGCCGGGTGTGCCACCGGACCAACGGGCGGGGCTGGCAGGTGTGCCGGGCGTGCGGGGCAGCGCCGCCGGGACGGCGCGCGTGGATGCAGGCGCGGCCGGTTCGTTCGCTGGGGTTACTGCTGACAGCTCTCGGCAGCGCGGCGATTGGGGTTGTGGTGCTGAACGCGTGGGGCGGAGTGATCAGCGGACCATGGGTGCTGCCGGCGATTGGGGTGTGGGTGCTGGGTTCTATCGCCGTTCCATTGGTCGCCTGGATCCGGCGTTCATAGAGAAGCGGCTCAGTCGGCGGCGAAGAGTTGGACGATTGAGTTCAGCGCCGCGGCGCGGAGGTTGTCGCCGCTAACCGGATCCCAGGCGGCGGGGTGGCCATACCAGCGGTAGGCGTCGTCGACCTCGTAGCCGCCGGTGGCCATGGCGCGGCGGGTTGGAGTGTAGCCGACGAGACCGTTGCTCCATCCCGCGACCACAAGCTCAGGCGATGGGGTCTTGGCACGCAGGGTGCGGCCGTCGGCCGAGAAGAACTCGGATGGGATGGCCACCAACGCGAGGTCACCCATCCGGAGCGCTTGGATGTCGACTGCAAGGTCAGGGCCGCTGGACGGTTGCCAATTCAGCACGCGATGGGCGAATGCGACCTGGTGCCACTGGATTCGCAGGCGCTGCGCGGTTCCGGTCGTGGACGCCAAGGCGCGCTGGCCCTCGGTGAGGATTCGGCGAGCGGCGGACTCGGTGATTGGCGGGGCGTAGTGGAGGTCGGCGGGCACTGAGGCAGCACCCACGCGGGCGGTTGCGGAGGGGCGCATGTGGGACCGCAAGTCAAGCACGGTCCGACCCAGAGCTAACCCGTGCCGGCGAGCGTTGGCCACGCTTCGGTAGCCGCTGTTGTCGAAGCGTTGATTGACATCGCCGCCGGCCCCGTTGACGAACATGCAGGGCGCGCCGGTGGCGGCGCTGACGGTGCGGCGACAGTGGCCGGGGTAGTCGGAAGTGCTGACGCTTTCGCGTGAGCCGGTTGGGTGGCAGCTGTAGTTGACCAGGGTGACGATGGGATCCCCGTCGGAGTTTCTGAACTCGGCCGCTACGGCAGTAGCGTCGATGTCATCGATTTGGCCGTCCTCGGGTCCGCCTAGACGAAAGGCGGCGGAGCGGCGGTTGGCGCCGAGGTAGGACTCGCCGCGGGCCAGCCGAAGGTCGGCCGGCGTCAGACGTTCCAGCGCCTCGTGGGCCGCGGCGAGTGCCGATTGCTCGACCGAGGCCAGATAGTCATGGTCGACATCGCCCATGCCGGGGAGCACGCCTGTTTCAGGCCCCCCGTGGGTGTGGGTGCAGGTCCACATCTGGTTGGCGCCGGGCACGTTGGTGGCTCCAGCCGTTCTGGAGCGGAGGTCGGCCAGGTGGTCGAGAGTGAGGCCAATCAGGTCGAGGCTGAACAGCAAGACGGTTTCGTCTCCGTCGCTGACGGCGAGCGCGCCGACTTCCAGGGGTTCGAGGGACCCGAGGCTGGCGCCAAAGCGAAATCCGAAGCCGCTCAGGTCGATCCCAGGCGCCGGCGTGATGTCGCGCCGTGCGAAGCCGACCCGTAGGCGTCCACTCATTGGGAAGCCGCCGGTGCGACGCGGTAGGAATCGAAGCGGCCGGCCAGGGCGGCCGGCACGGCGCCGCGCAGGCGGGTTCCGGACTGCCCGAACGACTCGGTTTCCACGCGGCCGTGTTCGTGGAAGAGCGCGACCAGGCGGCTGGCGTCGTAGGGAATCTCAACCTCGATGTCGATCGTGCGGATTCGATGAATCTCGGCCAACCGCTGGAGCAGATCCTGGAGACCTTCGCCCGTGGCGGCCGAGACGGCCACAGCGTTGGGGTACTCGGCCAGGTCCGGCGCGGGCGCAATATCCACCTTGTTTAGCGCTGTGACGACCGGACGCCGCGTGGCTCCGATGTCGCGCAGGGTGTCGTGCACGACCTGTACCTGACGCTCGAAAGCGGGATTCGCCAGGTCGACGACGTGAATCAGCACGTCGGCTTCCGAGGCCTCTTCCAGCGTTCCGCGGAAGGCCTGGACCAGGCGGGTGGGCAGGCGCTGGATGAAGCCGACCGTGTCGGTAATCAGTATCGCGCCGCCGTCTGGCAGGGCGACGCTGCGTGTCGTGGGATCCAGCGTGGCGAAGAGGCGATCTTCGGTGAGGACGCCGGCGCCGCTGAGAGCGTTGAGCAGGCTGCTCTTGCCGGCGTTGGTGTATCCGACCAGGGCCGCGGTCATGAATCCAGCCTCGCGCCTGCGGGCGCGGCCCCTGGCCCGGCGCGCTCGCACCGAGGCCAGCCGCTGGTCCAGCATTGCCATTCGTCCCCTGTAGAGACGGCGGTCGGTCTCGATCTGGGTCTCGCCCGGACCTCGGAAGGGTCCAATGCCACCGCGCTGTCGCGAGTACTGGACCCATAGCTCTGACAGTCGGGGCAACAGGTACTCCAGCTGGGCACGCTCGACCTGCAGGTGACCCTCCACCGTGCGGGCGCGGGCGGCGAAGATGTCGAGGATCACACCGGTTCGATCCAGGACCTTGCCCTTGAAGGCGTTCTCGAGGTTGCGCTGCTGCCGGGGCTTGAGATCGGCGTCGATCATCAGAACGTCGGCGTCGTGAGCGCGGGCGAGGGCGATCGCGTCGTCCAGTTGACCCGTGCCCATCAGCGTGGCGGCCTGCGGTCGGCGAATGCGCAGCAGGGTGCGGCCCACGACCTCGGCACCGGCGGTTTCGACTAGTTGGGCGAGTTCGTCCAGGGACGAATCGGCGGGCCAATCTCCAAGTTCCGGCAGACCTTCCAGGCCGACCAGAAGCGCGCGTTCGGGACGCGCGTCCAGCAGCCGTCCGGTGACATCCGTTTCCGACGGGCCGGTCTGCGGGTGGCCGTTAGAAGCGGACGGTGGCAATGCGCTCCAGCGCTTCGTCAAGCCGGTCGTCGGGGGTGGTGAGGGAGATGCGGAAGTGGCCTTCGCCATAGATTCCGAAACCGACACCAGGCGTCACGATGACTCCGACCTCGTCGATCAGGCGTGTCGCAAAGTCGACGGAGGACATGCCGCCGGGGGTGGGGCTCCAAAGGTAGAGGCTGGCCTTGGGGACTTCTGGCGCGACGCCCACATTGCGCAGGGCGCTGACGACGCGGTCGCGACGATCCTGGAGGTGGGCGTTGCGGGCGTCGATCCAGTCCTGGTCGATATCGAGCGCCGCGATTCCGGCGTGCTGGACAGCCTGGAAGATGCCGGAATCGACGTTGGTCTTGACGCGGCCCAGGGCCTCGACCACTTCGGCGTTGCCGGCCATCCAGCCGATGCGCCAGCCGGTCATGTTGTAGGTCTTGGAAAGGGAGTGGAACTCGACGGCGACGTCACGGGCTTCGGAGATTTCGAGGATGCTGCGGCAGCGGTAGCCGTCGAACACGACCTCGGAGTAGGCGGCGTCCTGGGCCAGGACTACGTTGTTGGCACGGGCGAATTCGACGGCCTCCTCGAAGAACTCGAAGGGGGCCACGGCCGCCGTGGGGTTGCCGGGGTAGCAGAGCCAGAGCAGACGGGCGCTGGCCAGCGCCTCGGCGGGAACGTCGTTGAGGTCGGGAATCCAGCCGCGTTCCGCCGTCAGGGGCAGGGAATGGGACACCCCGCCGGCCAGCATGGTGCCGATGGCGTAGACGGGGTAGCCGGGGTCTGTCATCAGGACCGTGTCGCCGGGGTTGACGAGGGCCAGGGGGAGGTGGGCGATGCCTTCCTTGGAGCCGATGAGGGGGACGATTTCGGTGGCGGGATCCAGGTCGACCTGGAAGCGTCGGGCATACCAGGCGGCGATGGCCTCGCGCAGCTCGTCCAGGCCGTAGTACTCGGGGTAGCGGTGATTGACGGAATCGCGGGCGGCGCGGTCCAGGGCGTCGATGATCGGGTCGGGCGTGGGCAGGTCCGGGTCGCCGATGCCGAGGCTGATGACGTCCACGCCCTCGGCCCGCTTGGCGTCACGCAGCTTGTCGAGCTCGGCGAATAGGTAGGGCGGGAGGTTGGAGATACGGTCGGCGAACTGGATGCTCACGTCAGCGGGCCTCCGCGGAGTTGGTGGTGGGCCAGGCGCCTTCGAAGACGGTGGCCGCCGGTCCACGCAGGATCAGTTCGTGGCCCGGACCGTTCCAAACGACCCGCAGCCTACCGCCCGGCATGTCGAGATCAACGGTGCCGGGGTCGATGCGTTCCTCGAGAACCGCCGCAGCCACGGCGGCGGATGCGCCAGTACCGCAGGCCAGGGTGATGCCGGCGCCGCGTTCCCAGACGCGTACCTTCAGGTGTCCCGGGCCAACGACTTGAACGATCTCGAAGTTGATGCGCTCGGGGAACGTGGGGTTGTGCTCGACGAGCGGGCCGATGTGTTCGAGCGGGAAGTCGTCGACCGAGTCCTGGAAGGAGACGGCGTGGGGGTTGCCCATGGAGACGCCGGTGACAGTGAGTTGCATGCCGTTCGGGTTGAGGGTGGTCCGGCTGTCGAGGCCGTCGGTGCGCATGGGGATGTTGGTGGGATCGAAGTCGGGGACGCCCATGCCGACGGCGGCCTGGAAGGAGCCGTTGACGTAGCCGCTGATTTCGATGGAGCGGAGGCCGCCGACGGTCTCGACGGTGACGGGGCCGATGGAGAGTTCGTCGCGGTCGTAGAGCCACTTGGCGAAACAGCGGATGCCGTTGCCGCACATCTGGGCGAGGGAGCCGTCGGAGTTCCAGATTTCCATCTGGTACGGGTTCGACGTGCCGTCGCGGACGACCAGCAGTTGGTCGAACCCGACGCCCATGTGGCGGTCGCCGATGGCGCGGGCGACGTCGACGAGGTCGGCCGGCAGGTCACGGCGGCCGTCGAGGAGGACGAAGTCGTTGCCGGCACCGTGCATTTTGGTGAAGGGGAGGGTCATGGTCGGGAGGAGCCTGAGCGTCGCGGGGTCAGCGTACTTGGTGGCGGGTTTGCGCGCGTAAGAGTTTTTTCCAAAAAACTCTTGAGGCGCCGCGGGGCGCTTTCGGGGCGGCGAAACTCGATGCGGGGCGAGGGGGCGGCGACGCCCTTCGACAGGCTCAGGGCGAACGGGGGGTGGGCGGGAGGCATCCGGAATTGAGGTTGCGGGGACATCGAGGTTATTGTACACTAGTCGTGGACACTACGCAATCACCGTGTCCGCGGGCAGTCGGCGAGGGCTGCCGGAAGGGCAGGGCCCGTCATGTCGCGGCTGCTGACGGCAGCCGGCGTGGAGTGACGCCATGAGGTTGTTCGCATCCAGGCGGGAGCGGCGGCTGTGGCTGTGGACGCTGGCAGTGGTCGTGGCGATTTACTCGACGCTGGGGCTGACGGGCACGCTTGCCGAGTGGCTGCGGGAGCACGGTTTTTTGGACGCCGCCGTGTTCTTTCTGCTTGGCATGTTCCTGGTGGGCGCCACCGTGGTAACGCAAGGGGTCAATGTAAGGATCGGCCGGGTCGAGATTGCCGTGGCGCTGGGGATCGTGGCCGCCTATTTGATGGTGTTCACACGGATGGCGATTCTTGAGGAGCGCACGCATCTGATCGAATACGGCGTGCTGGGCGTGTTCATCCACGAGGCGCTGGCGGAGCGGGTGAGGCAGGGGCAGCGAGTGCCGCTGCCGCCGCTGCTGGCCGTCCTGGCGACAGCAACTCTGGGGGTAATCGACGAGGGCATTCAGTGGTTTCTGCCCACCCGTGTGTTCGATCCGCAGGACATCCTGTTCAACCTGCTGGCGGGCACGATGGCGATTGGCGCCGTCATGGTCCTGGCATGGGCGCGGCGGCGAACGAGTCGCGCCAGACGCGGCACGTAGACCATGAGCTGGTTTTCCTCGCCTCGGGAACGGCGCCTGTGGCTGTGGAGTGCTGCTGTCGTGGCGGCGATCTACTCCACGCTCGGACTGGCGGGGACCCTAGCCGTAACGCTACGCGACTACGAGCTGCTGGACGCCTCGGCCCTGGTCCTGTTTGCCATGTTCCTGCTGGGGGCAACGATCTTCACGCTGGGCATCAGGGTGCGGCCCCGCGGGGCGGAGATCGCAGTCCTATTAGGCATCACCTTCGTCTACCTTCTGCTGTTCCTGCGCACTACCGTGAGTCCGGCGGAGCGCACGCACCTGATGGAGTACGGCGTGCTGGGCGTGTTCATTCACGAAGCGCTGGCCGAGCGGGTAAGCCAGGGGCGGTGCGTTCCCGTTCCTCCGGTGGCGGCTGTCGTTCTTGCCGCAGCGCTCGGTGTGGTGGACGAGAGCATCCAGTGGTTTCTGCCCAATCGTGTCTTCGACCCGGTCGACATGCTGTTCAACTTTTTGGCGGCTACGACGTCGGTGGCGGCGGTTGTCGCGCTGGCGTGGGCTCGGAGGTGGACCTTGAGGCGACTCCGACGCCCAGGGGCTAGCGGTGGTCGGCGGCGAGGTGGTGGAGGGCGGTTTTGAGGGCTGCTTGGGGTGGATGCCAGTTGGTGGGGAGTTGGTGGCGGAACCAGGTGCGCTGGCGGCGGGCGTATTGGCGGGTGCGGATGGTGGTGCGTTCGATGGCTTCGGGGAGGGTTATTTCGCCGTCGAGATGGGCCAGGGCTTCGGCGTAGCCGACGCCGCTGAGGGCGGGGAGGGTGCGGTCGTAGCCGCGGTCGCGGAGCCGGCGGGCTTCGTCCAAGAGGCCGTCTTTGAACATTCGCTCGGTGCGTTGGGCGATGCGGCCGGCGAGGATCGCGGGTTCGACTTCGAGACCGAGGACGTAGGCGGGGATCCGCATGCTGGTCTTGGGTTGGGCTGCCTGGGAAGGCTGGCTGAGCCGAGTCTCGGCGATTTCGAGGGCGCGGACGAGGCGGCGGGTGTTGCTGAGGTCGATGGCGGCGGCGCGGTCGGGAGCGATGTCGCGCAGGCGCCGGATGAGGGGCTGGGGGCCGTGGGTTTCGAGCTCCCGGGTTAGGCGTCTGCGTAGGTCGGGGTCGGGGGGTGTGGCGCCGAGCGGGGAGGCCGTGAGTAGCGCCTGGATGTAGAAGCCGGTGCCGCCGACGAGGACCGGAATCGCTCGTCGTGCAGTGATTGCAGTGATTGCAGTGCGAGCGATGCGGACAAAGCCGTGCGCGCTGAATGTCTCGCCTGGGTCAATTATGTCAACCAAGTGGTGGGGAACGCGTTTTCGTTCGGCGGGTGTGGGTTTGGCCGTGCCGACGTCGAGGCCGCGGTAGACCTGGCGGGAGTCGGCGGAGATGACTTCGATGGGAACGTGCTCGGCCATCTCAAGGGCGAGGCGGGTCTTGCCGGTGGCGGTGGGTCCAGCGATGACGAGGAGGGGCGGGCGCGACTTCAGGGTGGGCATTACATCGGCAGGGTCAGACGCAGGGCTAGGCTTGGAGGACGAAGTCGGCGACTTGTTGGGCTCGTCGGATTGCTTCCCGCGCCTCGGGGATGTCGGGTTCCGGGTCGGTTTCGGCTGGATAGCGGGATGTCGCGCTGTAGACGTTCAGGGATTTTGCGGCTGATCTGAGGTCTTCAAATGCTGGATCCAGGGCGGTGCAGACATTGATGAGATAGCCGAGGTCGTGCACGAATCGGAACGGTACGTCGTGCGCGACCAAATACCCCTTGAGGTACTTCTCGGCGCATTGCTGGGCGTGGAAGCAGGCCATGTCCGGGAATGGTCGGTCCGGCTCGAGCGCACGCCGGGCCATTTCCAGGTCGGCGTCGGCCTTGGCGAACCAGGCGAGTTCAGGCCGCGCGTCGGTCATAGAGGACTTCGGAGTCTTCGAGCATGCGGCTGAGCATGGAGTTGGGATTGGGGCGGTATTCAGCGAACGCTTCGTACGAACGGATCAGCAGGTCCACAGGGAGCACGAACCGTTCGGAGATGGCCGCGTGAATCGGGTTGCCGCGGCGGGGTGGTTCCTCGCCGGGGCGCAAGACCACCATTAGGTCCAGGTCGCTGTTTTCGTCGGTTTCGCCGCGGGCGCAGCTGCCGAAGAGGATGACTTGCTCGGGCTGGAAGCGATCGACGATGAACTGGGTGATGGCTTCAATGGTTTTGCGGTTGAGGGGATCTTCGACGACGCGCATGGGTTCTAGACCGCCATTCGGGCTTGGGCGTCTCTGGCTGTGAAGGCGTCCATGCAGTAAAGGATAAGGTCTTGGGTGCGGACGCAGCCGAATTGAGACTGGCGCATGGCTGCGGTCGCTGGCGGCCATCCAGCCGTCGGCCGAGTCTTACGCGGCTTTGTTAAGAAAACCTAGCTGAAGTTCAGGAACTGGCCCTGGACCCAATTGCAGTCCGTCAGCTGCCACCAGGTGACGCCGTAGACGACCTGGGTTTCGCCGGTGAGCTCAAGTTTGAATGCGCCGGGCGCCACATAAGCCACCGAGGCGTTGTGGTCGGCAGCCGTGCGCACGTTAAGGCCGGCGGTGGGCACTACCACGGCGGCCAAGCGGAAGTGTCCACACCCCGGATCGGGGTCGGAATGGTCATACGTGCCCCAAATCACGCCCGTGTCGCGTCCGATCATGAAGAGCCAGACGGTGCCGCGCCCGGTTACGTCCGCCGCGATCCTGTGCGAAAGCTCGGGGTCGCCCGAGCGACTTATGGCTTCGTGATAGACGGCCGAATAGTCAGATGACCGTCCGGGGACTGCGGGAGGAATCGCTCCCTCGTGGGCGCCGGCAACGGCCGGCAACATGATGACCGCGAGCACGGTCGCGACCAGCGCATGCCTCAATCGTCGAAGCATGAAGCTCCCCCTTGACGCAGTTGGTGTACGGTCACCAGCCGTCCGCTGGTGTCACTCAAAACATCGCCCAGTGAAGTAAGAGTAGTTGTTGGCGGGGCGGGAGCCAGAATCAAGCGCGGCGATCAGTCGGGCATGGGGCCGGTACGCGGGGCGACGAGCAAGCGCCACTTGCATCGGGTATCACTCAGCCGATAAGGCGGGAGATTCCCTGCCTGGTCACAGCGTCGCTCCACTTAAAAAGCGCTAGCTGTGCGGTGGGGGTGCTATAGGCCACGAACTTGGAGGAACTGAGACCCTAGAGCATTTGGCTGGGCCGGGGGAGCGCGGCCTGTGGCTGGTCACGAGATAGGAGGTGACACGGTGACAATGACTCACCTCCATCCCGTCGGTCTGATTGGGGAGGGACCCCTGAGGTGTGTATGCTCAATACACACTTCAGGGTGTACGCAGGAGGCATTGGTGTGGCCAGGGTCCAGTTGATTGTCCCTGACGAGGACAAAGCTCGATTTGTCCGGCAGGCGCGCCGGGAGGGCTTGAGCTTGAGCGCCTGGCTGCGGACGGCCGCGCGTGAACGGCTGGAGGATCGGCAGCGTGCTCAACGCTTCCAGTCCCAGGAGGACCTGCAACGGTTCTTTGCGGAGTGCGATGCGCGGCGAGGCCCAGGGGTGGAGCCTGATTGGGAAGAGCACAAGCGCGTAATCGCAGAATCGCGTATGCACGGTCTGCCCGACGTATGACGTTCGTGGACACCAATGTCTTCATGTATTCGGTTGGGAAACCTCATCCACTAAAGTCTCGCGCCCGTGATTTCTTCGACGAGTCTCTTGGCACTTTCAGGTCGCTCTATACATCCGCCGAGGTACTACAGGAGTTGATGCACGCCTACCTCCCTGTGCGGCGAAGTGACGAGTTCGAGGATGCCTTAGCTCTAATGGGACAAGCAGGCGTGGAGGTGTGGCCGCTGGAAGAGGCGGACGTGATGCTGGCGCGCCAGTTGCATGAGCGGTATCCCAGGCTGGAGGCGAGAGACCTTTGCCATCTCGCCAGCTGCCGGCGGCGAGGGGTCCGGGAGATTATGACCTTTGACCGGGCCCTGGCCGCTGCGGCGCCGCAGCGAACCTGAGCGGGCGCTTTAGGCCAGGGGGATCGCAGCCCTACAGCCTTCGTTGGTTGGAGGCCGAGCCGGGTGTGTGCCGGGGTCTGCGGGATGCCCTGAAGAGGCCGGTTAGAAACCGGCCCCTACGCCCGGAAGGGTTTCGGACGGCGGGGGGACTGGTTGGGAGGCTTGGAGGCTGGGGGTGTGGTTCGACACGGATCTCCGACGGACTCCGGGGCGGCTCACCAGGAACGGGGTGGGCACGCCTTGGGCAGGCTCGGTGGGGCGGCCTCGCGATACCATGGGCGGCGTCCCCGCTTTCGGGCAGGTCCTCTTATTCGCATGACTCCGGCCGAAGCCGGCGATGCGGCCGTTGCTACTTCGCCGCCGTACAGCCACCTGCAGGCGGTGCTGGCGGCGGGGGAGTTTGCGGTGACGTGTGAACTTGGGCCGCCGCGGGCGCCGGACGCGGCGGACGTGCGGAAGAAGGTGGGGATTATCCGCGGGTACGTGGATGCGGCGAGTTGCACGGACAACCAGGGCGCGGCGCTGAAGATGGCGAACTGGGGTGCGGCGCTGCTGTGCGCGCAAGGCGGGGTCGAGCCGATCATGCAGCTCTCGTGCCGCGACCGGAACCGGCTGGCCATCCAGTCGGACGTGATTGCGGCGCAGGCATTCGGCGTGCGTAATTTTATGTCAATCAGCGGCGACTCCCTGGTGCTAGGCGATCATCCCATGGCGAAGCCGGTCTTCGACCTCCAGGGCGTGCAGCTGGTGCGTCTCCTGCAACGGCTGCGCGATGAGGGTCGAACGGCGGCCGGCGATCCGATCAAGGGTGAGTTTGGCTACTTCATTGGCGGTGCGGCCAACCCGTTCGCGCCGCCTTACGGGTGGCGTCCGCTGCGCCTGCTGAAGAAGGCCGAGGCCGGTCAGGAGTTCGCCCTGACGCAGATGATCTTCAACGTGGAGCGATTCGCCGACTGGATGTCATACGTGCGCGACGAGGGCCTGGACGAGCGCGTGCACATCTTCGCTGGGGTGGGTCCGCTGAAGTCCGCCCGCATGGCCGAATTCATGAAGTTCAAGATCGCGGGCATGGAGGTGCCGGACGCCGTGGTGGAACGCATGCGGGCGGCCAAAAAGCCGCGCACCGAGGGCGTGAAGATCTGCCTGGAGATTATCGAGCAGGTGCGTGAGATTCCGGGCGTGCACGGGGTTCACATCATGGCCATCGACTGGGAGCGGGCCGTCCCGCGCATCGTGAAGGCGGCCGGCTTAAAGCTGCCGCGACCGGTTCCCGAGCCGTCGCTGGCGCCGGGCGTGCCCGAACCAGCGGCCGCCGCCTGACGTGACTGATTCCGCGGAAAGCTCGCTGGCTGAGTTTCTGGGCGCGCTGGGCTCCTCAGAAGCCACGCCGGGCGGCGGAGCGGGAGCGGCGGTGGCGCTGGGGATGGGCGCGGCGCTAGTGGCGATGACAGCCCGACTGACAGTGGGGCGCCGGCGGTTTCGGGCGGTGCAAAAAGACATGGAACGGGTGATCGAGCGATGCGACGCAATTCGGTCGTCGGCGTTGGAACTGGCGGCGGAGGACGCGGAGGCTTTTGGCACCGTGATGGCGGCTTATGGGCTGCCGCGTGGCTCGGGCACCGAGCGCTCGACGCGGCGTACGGCTATTACGAGCGCTGCCGAGCGGGCCAGCCGGGTGCCCCTTCGAGTGGCGGCCGCCGCCTCGCAAGTCATCGAGTTGGCAGCGGAAACGGCCACGAAGGGCAACCCCAACGTGATCAGCGACGCGGGAGCAGCGGCGGCGCTGGCGCGGACGGCCATTCGAATCAGCGAAATGAACGTGCAGGCCAACCTGGGGTCGATCGACGATTCGGCGGTACGCGCGGATCTTGCGGCGGACCTAGACGCCGCGCGGACGGCGCGCGACGCGGCGGACGGGGTGGTGGATGCCGTGCTGCGTCAGAGTTCGGCATGAGTCGAGCGGAAGTCTGGTCGGGACGCGGGCCAGCCCGCGCGCTGCGCACGGCTGTGAGTGCGCGTGTCGCGCAACTGGCCAATGTCGGACCGCTGACGCTGCACATGATTCGGGTGGGCGACGACCCATCGGCCCACGGGTACGCGCGTGCCGTCCAGCGGGGCTGCAAGCGCGTGGGGGTGCGAGCGGTGATGGATGACTTGCCTCCCGACTCGTCAACCGACGCGGTTGTAAACCACGTGCAGGCACTGAACGCCGACGCGGGCGTGCACGGCATCCTGCTGGGGTTTCCGCTGGCGGGGCAGCTGGACGTGGCCGTGGTTGTGAACACCATCGATCCCGCGAAGGACGTGGACCGGCTGACCACGGCTGCGATCGGCGAGCTCTTTGCCGGACATTCGCAGGTTGGACCGGCTACCGCCGCGGCGGTGATTGAACTGCTCGACTACTACGAGGAACCTATCGAGGGCCGACGGGTCGTCGTGGTAGGACGCAGCAATGTGGTGGGCAAACCACTGTGGGCCATGCTGCTGGGCTGCAACGCGACCATCACGGTCTGTCATTCGCGCACCGTCGATCTGCCCTCGGTGACATCGAGCGCCGAGATCCTGGCGGTGGCCGCCGGGAGTCCCGGTCTGATCGGCGCCGAACACGTGGGCGTCGGGGCCGTGGTGGTTGACGTGGGCACGACCTACCGCAACGGGAAGGTGCTGGGCGACGTGGACTTTGAGCCCGTGGCGGCGCGCGCCCGTGCGATAACGCCGGTGCCGGGCGGGGTTGGCCCCGTAACGAACTACTGCCTGATGCGCAACCTCGTGGAGCTTGTCGAACGCCGCACCTAGTTACCGGAGACCGCATGAGCCCCTCGCAACCGCCGGACATCGAAATCGCGCAGAGCGCCGAACTGAAGCCGATCGAGCAGGTCGCGGCCAGCCTGGATCTGGCCGCCGACGAGATTGATCCGTACGGGCGAACCAAGGCCAAGATCACCGGGGCGGCCATCGACGCCCGTCGCGACGCGCCGGACGGCGATCTGGTCCTGGTCACGGCCATCACGCCCACGCCGGCCGGTGAAGGCAAGACCACGACCACCATCGGTTTGACCCAGGCCCTGCAGCGGCTGGGGCATCGGGCGATCAGCGCCACGCGGGAGCCGTCGCTGGGTCCGGTCTTTGGCGTGAAGGGCGGGGCGGCCGGCGGGGGTTACGCGCAGGTGCTGCCGATGGAGGACATCAACCTGCACTTCACGGGCGATTTCGCGGCGATCAGCGCGGCGCACAACCTGCTGGCGGCGATGCTGGACAACCACCTGCACCAGGGGAACGCGCTGGGGATTGACGCGCGGCGGGTGCTGTGGCGGCGAGTGATCGATATGAACGATCGCGCGCTGCACAGCATCGTGGTGGGACTGGGCGGGCGGACGCGCGGGGTGCCGCGGGAGTCGGGGTTCGACATCACGCCGGCTTCCGAAGTCATGGCGGTGCTGTGCCTGGCGCGCGACCTTCAGGACCTGAAGGCCCGCTTCGCTCGAATCGCGGTGGCGGAGCGCAGGCCGGGGGACTACGTGACCGCGGCGGATCTGAGCGCGCATCCGGCCATGGCGATCCTGATGCGGGAGGCGGTGCTGCCCAACCTGGTGCAGAACCTGGAGGGCGGGCCCGCGCTGATCCACGGCGGGCCGTTCGGGAACATTGCGCACGGCTGCAATTCGCTGATCGCCACGCGACTGGCGCTGAAGCTGTCCGACCTGGTGGTGACAGAAGCCGGCTTTGGGGCCGACCTGGGCGCCGAGAAGTTCTTCAACATCAAGTGCCCGGCGGGCGGGCTGCGGCCGCGAGTAGCGGTGCTGGTGGCGACGGTGCGCGCACTCAAGCTGCACGGCGGCGCCAGTAAGCGCGACCTGGTCAATGAGGACTTGAACGCATTGCGCGCGGGTCTGCCGAACCTGGGGGCGCACGCCGAGAACCTGCGGAAGTTCGGCGTGCCCGTGGTGATTGCCGTCAATCGGTTCCCGACCGACACCGATGCCGAGGTGGACGCGGTGATGGCGGCGGCTGACCGGCTGGGTGCCCCGGCGGCGGTTTCGACGGTCTTCAGCGACGGGGGCGCTGGCGGCGAAGACCTGGCGCGGAAGGTCGTGGCGACCCTGGAGGCCGGCGAAGACCACTTCAAGCCGCTCTACGAGCCGGAGGCTTCGCTGACCGAGAAGATCGAGGTGGTGGCGCGGGAGATCTACGGCGCCGACGGTGTGGACTACGCCGCCGGAGTGGCTCGGCGGCTGCGTCGGTTGGATCGCGGCGCGGCGAAGGGTTTCCCGATATGTATGGCCAAGACGCAGTACTCGCTGTCGGACAGCCCGGCGTTGCTGGGGCGTCCGAGCGGCTTCCGAGTCACCGTGCGGGACGTACGGCTCTCGGCGGGCGCGGGCTTCGTGGTGCCGCTGACGGGCGACATCCTGACCATGCCCGGCCTGCCCCGGCGGCCGTTTGCCGTTGACATGGACGTGGCCCAGGACGGGACGATTTCGGGCCTGGCGTAGGGTGGCCGGCGCCACCCGCCAGCGCGCGAGCGAATTGGCGGGATTGGGCGCTTGCCATGTGCCCGGCTATCAAGCGGACGCCGCGGGTGTCCTGCGGGGCCGTCCAAGGATCGCGAAAGCGACTACGATTGGAAACAGGATGATCGCAGATGCGACGAATCCGGCGCGCAGCGACAGCCCGAACGCGAGTGCTCCTAAGAGCGGTCCACCGATCATCTGGCCAACGGCATCCAGCTGCCCGCCCAGGGATAGGACCGTGGCCCGAACGCGCGAGGGCACGTAGCGGTTCCGCCAGGCGTCCAGAAGCGGGCCGCTGGCGTGTCGCAACGGCATTCGAGCCCAGAACATCGCCATGGCGAATGCAAACCCTGTCGCCAGGCCAAAGGCCACCAGGCTGCCGAGGTGGAGGGCCTGCATCACCATAAGCGAGCGAGCCACACTGCGGACGCTGGACGTCTTCACGGTCCGCCTGACGACTTCAAGTAAGACGAACCCTAGTCCCAGCCCTACGTAGTTGCTGAGCCCAAACCACGCCACGGGATCCAGCGGTCCGAGCCGCGGCAGCGTGATGGTCTGCAGGAGAAATGGCGTGGTCAGTCGATCGGGAACTTCGCTCGCCGCGCCGAAGAGGAACGGCACCATGACGATGAGGATCAGGGCTCGTCGCTGGCGGATCACCTGCAGGGCCTGCCGCAGTGTGCGCCCCATGGTCCTGAAGGTCTCGCGCTCGTGCGCCGGCAGGCGCCGGAATCCATGCTCAGTCATGGTGAGCGCCGCGAACCCGGCCAGTCCGAGGTACATGGATCCCCCAACGAGGAGCGGCAGACTGCGATCCAGACTGGCCAGCGCGACGGACAACGCCGCCCCCACCAGACCTCCCACAAGACTGGCTTGCGATCCTCGTACCAGCGCGTGCGGCAGCCGCTGCGTACCGATTTCGTCGGCCAGCCAGGCGGTTCTGGCCCCGCTGCGGAACGTTATCCCGAGTCCCCAGACGACCTGGGCGGCAAGCACCGTGGCGAATATCGGGATGGCCCCCTCGAGGATGAAGCCGGCGCCAGTAAGAGCGAGTCCGATCACGACCGAGAGGCGGCGGCTGTAGACGTCGGCGACGACACCGGTGGGGATCTCAAAGGTGAATTCGGTTACTTCGACGGCGGTGCCGACCAGGATCAGCTGGAGGGCGTTGAGGCCGACGATTTCGACCTGATAGACGAGGCTGGTGGTGACGACAGTCACGAAGGCAAGCCCCTCGATAGCCGACATGCCAACGGACAGTGGGTAGGCGGGGAGCCGCTTCATTGGAGGGCTGTCCTCGTGCGGCGCTCACTGGCTGACGAGGGACGACTGGCGGACAAGGACACGGCGTGGGCCTCCTGTTTTCACGATTCAATGGACTGCGGGGGAGGCCGGCACGAATCACAACCACAACCAGACGCAGTCAACTTACGGTCGCCGTGAACGGTCGGCTGTTAGCCGCGGCGCATCTTCGCCGCGTTCGCGCGCCTAGTGGCGCTGCGCGTGGGGTGTGTCTAGCTGACGGTGCTTTGCGGCGCCGAACTCCCCAGGGGAATCAGCGGCGTGGATGTGTGACGTGTCAATTGGGCACCCGCAGAAGAAAGGAGACCTAGCCGGAGACGCGGGAATCTTACCAGACGCTTGGAGAGGAATCATGACCACCACGATAGGCGCCGCCTTTGTGATGTGATCGGCCGGGGCAGCGCGAACTTCACTTCTTGACGATTCCAGGTCTGGCGGAAGCGCTCGGACCGGCGCAAGTCCATGCACTTCCTGACGCGACAACCGGCACCATGAGCGACCCGACGCCAAGGCAGCATCGACAAGACTGACAACGCCGGTCGAACACCGGTCAGCGTCTTGGTCGCCCGAACAGTTCCCTGCTATCCGCGCCGCGAACCCGCGTTAGTGCGGCTAGCCCAAGACGTCACGTCCGCCAACCTGTCCGACCAACAGGCTATGCGTCTCCGGCTGGCGAAGGCCCCGGCCGGACCTCATCGACCGCCCAGTAGAGCGCGGCGAGGATGATCAGCGGGTCGAGGATCTGCCAGAGGGTTCCGTTCTGGAGGAACGTGGCGTTGATCAGGTCGAGGACGCCGAAGGCGAGCGCCAGGACGGCGCCGACGCGATAGGCGGTCCCGCCGCGTTCCCAGAGGGCGAGGGCTCCGGCGACGCTGAAGCCCACGACCAGGGCGTTAATGCTCTCCCAGACGGTTTGGGTGTTTTCGCCGAATGGCGAGGCCGAGAAGTCGGTGGAGTGGTCGCCGTAATAGTTGACGAAGACCACGACGGCGAAACCCACGAGGATGAGGGACCAGGTGGAGGCGACATTGCGCGTGTTGCGCCAAAGCCACCAGACGCCAGGAACCGCGATCACCAGCGCGGCGAATTGCCAGATCTTCCAGCCCCAACTGTCGACGTTGAGCCGGGTTTCGGAAACCACGGTGCCGGCATCGAGCCAAGCATAGAGCATGGCCGCTACAACGGCGGCCGCCGCCAGGGACCCGGCGACGCCGAGATTCTGTCGTTCAAGCCAGCACTTCATCGACCTACCCTCCCATCTCGTCGCGGCGCCGAACGCCAGTCGCTAGCGCCGCACCTGACCACACCAATAAGGTCAGAATCCGCAAGGGGTCAAGCGCGTCCCAGATGGCGCCATTGTTGACGAAGTAGGCATTGATGAAGAGGACGACGCCCTGGGCGCCCACGAAGAAGGCCAGGATCCGTGCGTTCAGGTCTCCCCGTGCCCAAAGCACCGGAACGGCAATGAGCGTGCAGCCGAGGAAGATTGGATTGGTTGCCTTCCAGACGTCGCCGACGTGGCCGTCGAAAAATCCGTTGCCGTAGGCGTTAAGGAAGACGGCCAGCGCCAGCACGGCGAGCGCGACGCCACGGGTCCAGGCCACGCGCTGCGTGCCGCGCCACAGCCACCAGACGCCGGGGATGCCCATGAGCAGGGCTCCAACCTGCCAGAGGCGCCAGGCCCAGTTGTCGGTGGAGGCCAGGCCCTCGCGGCTGAACATGTCGGTGGAGGCGCCCCAGGCGAAGAGGGCGACGAAGAGGATGGCGGCGCTGAGCAGGGCTTCGGCGGCGCCCAGGTGGCGGGGGCGACCGAATCTATCCATCAGCCAGCCTCCTCATGGCCCTGATTCACCACCAGCGCGTCAACCTTCCGCGGCAGGCCGGGCAGGCGGCTTTGACCACTCAGTCCGGCAATGGCTTGCACGTTCCGACCGTCACTCACCTCCGGCGGGCGCTGCGATCGTGGGACTGAGCGCGGCGGCGGCCCAGACCAGCGCAAGCAGGATCATCACCGGGTCGAGGGCGCTCCAGAGGGTCTCGTTGTTGACGAAGAGGTAGTTGATGAACACGAGCACGCCCGTCACGACCGAGAGCACGGCCACGACGCGGCCGCTGGCGCAGCCGCACCGCCAAAGGGAAAGGGCAACGACAGCGGACAGGGTGATGATGAGGCCGTCGGTTACTTCCCAGACTGTGCCTACGTGGTCGCCGAAGATGTCCTCTGTGTAGGTGTTAACGAAGATGACGAGAGCGAGAACGACCATTGCCAGGCAGCGAATGCGGGGTTGGCTCTGGCCGTTGGTCCAGAACCAGCAGGCGCCGGCGGCGGCGATGACCAGGGTTCCGATCTGCCAGAGCTGGTAGCGCCAGTTCTCGGTACCAACGCGTTCGGGGTCGACCACGATCGACTGCTGGTTCCAGGCGAAGAGCGCGACGACGATGAAGGCCGCGCCGATCAGGAGTTCGATGGCGCTCAGGTTGCGACGCTGGAGCAGGTACTGCATGGGCGAGCCTCCTTATCAAAGCCTGGGCGCACACGATGCCCGAGCGTGATCGACCCGAGCAAGCCGCAGATAGTTTAGCCCGGAAATGTTTCGGAGTCGCATTGCGTCGCTCGCACCGTGGAGGTTCTAGGTGCGGCCGAACTCGCGGTCGAGGAGTTCGCGGCTGAGGAGGATGACGGTGGGGCGGCCGTGGGGGCAGGTTTTGCCGAGGTCGCAGGCTTCGAGGTCGCGGATGAGGGCCGCCATTTCGTCGAAGGCCAGGTCGTCGCCGGACTTGACGGCGGCGCGGCAGGCGAGGGTCCAGCGGAGGCGTTCGGTGGCAGCGAGGCGCTGGAAGTCGGGTGTTTGGGCCTCCGCGACGACTTCGCGCAGGTAGACCGCACCGTCAATGTGGCCGAGCGCAGCCGGCACGGCGCGCAGCAGCCAGGCGCCGGGGCCGAAGGGCGATACATCGAAGCCCAGGCGCTGGAGGTCGTCCGCGTGCGAACCGACCCAGTCGCTCTCCTCGGCGCTGAGTTCGACGCTGGCCGGATCAAGGAGGCTTTGCGTTGGGGCGTCGCCATCCGCGGTCAGGCGCTCGAAGAGGACGCGTTCGTGGGCGGCGTGCTGGTCGATGAGGTAGAGGCCACGCGGGCCGGCGGCGACGATGTAGGTGTGCTCGACCTGGCCGAGGGGTCGCATGACCGGCGACCGCAGGCCGGGGGCGCCTTCGGACGGCTCGTCGTCGGCCCTGTTGGATGGCGCTCCGCCGGCGCCCAGGTTGCGGCTGGGTGGCGGGGGGCCGGTCTGCCAGCGGGCGCCGCCCGTGGGGAAGAAGAACTGATCAACGACGGGACGGTCGAGCCGAGCGGGGGGTGTTTCGGCGGATGACGCCAGGGCGCGGCGGATGGTGGCGGAAAGGCGGCGGAAGACTTCGCCGGAGCGCCGGAAGCGGACCTCGGCCTTGGAGGGATGCACGTTGACGTCGACTTCCTGGGGTGGAATCGTCAAGTTCAGCACCACCACGGGATAGCGGCCGGTGGGCATGACGCTGCGGTAGGCCTCGCTGATGGCAGCCGAAAGGAGCCGGTCGCTCACCCAGCGTCCGTTGACGAAGAGCGCGATGTCGGCGCGCGAGGAGCGCTGGAGGTGAGGTTGGGAGATGAAGCCGTCGATGCCGAGGGTTTCGCCAGGTGGGAGTTCGATCAGGTCGTCGACGAGGGATCCGCCGTAAACCGCGAGCAGGGCGTTGCGGAGTTCGCCGTCGCCGGCGGTGCGGAGGCGTTCGCGGTGGCCGTCGTGCAGGGTGAAGGCGACGTGCGGGTGGCCGAGGGCGGCGCGGGTGACGGCGGCGATGATGTGGCCAAGCTCCGTGCGCTCGGCTTTGAGGAACTCCAGACGAGCCGGGATTGCCCGAAAGAGACCGCGGACGGTGGCGCGGGTGCCGCGCGCGCCGCCGACGGGGCGTTCCTCGATCAGGCGCTCGTCGCGCGCCAGGACCTCGCGGCCCGGCCGGCCCTCGCCGGTGACGGAGCGCAGCCGCAATTCCGCCACCGCGGCGACGCTGGCCAGCGCCTCGCCGCGGAATCCGAGCGTCTGGATGCGCGCCAGGTCGTCGACGGAAGTCAATTTGCTGGTGCTGTGGCGTTCCACCGCCATCGCGACCTCATCGGGCGGGATGCCGCAGCCGTCGTCCGTGACGTCGATCAGCGCCTTGCCACCCTGTTCGACCGCAACGTCGACGTGACGGGCGCCGGCGTCGAGGGCATTGTCGAGGAGCTCGCGCACCACCGAGGCCGGGCGCTCGATCACCTCGCCCGCGGCGATCTTGCCGCTGATCTCCGGCGGCAGGCGCCGGATGCTCACCTTCGGAGGGCCCGTTGCAACTCGTACAACGCCGTGAGGGCGTCGAGCGGCGCGAGCTGCTCCAGGTCGAGGGAGCGCAGGTCGTCCAGGACGGGGTGCTCGGGCGGCGGCAGGAGGCTCATTTGCAGAGGCGTTGGGCGGCCGTTGGACTGGGACTCAAGGTCGCTGAGGATGGTAGCGGCGCGGCGGATCACGGTTGAGGGCAGGCCGGCCATTTCGGCGACGTGGACGCCGAAGCTGCGGTCGGCGGCGCCTGGGGTGATGCGGCGGAGGAAGACGACCTGGCCGTCCTGCTCGATGGCGGAGGCGTTGAGGTTGTGGACCCTAGGGAGCAGATCGGCCACGGCGGTGAGTTCGTGATAGTGGGTGGCGAAGATCGTGCGGGCGCGCAGGCGGGGGTGGTTGTGGAGGTGCTCGATCACGGCGCGGGCGACGGAAATGCCGTCGTAGGTGCTGGTGCCGCGGCCGATTTCGTCCAGCACGATGAGGCTGCGGGGGGTGGCCTGGGCGAGGATGGCGGCGAGTTCGAGCATCTCGACCATGAAGGTGCTGGCGCCGGCGGTGAGGTCGTCGTGCGCGCCCACGCGGGTGAAGATGCGGTCGACGATGCCGATGGAGGCGCGGGCGGCGGGCACGAAGCTGCCTATCTGGGCCAAGAGGACGATCAGAGCGACCTGGCGTAGGTAGGTGGATTTGCCGGCCATGTTGGGGCCGGTGAGCACGGCGATCTGACTCTCGGCGGTATCAAGGAACGAGTCGTTTGGGACGAAGCGTTCGTGCTGGGCGAGTTCGACGACGGGGTGGCGGCCGGATTCGATTTCCAGGCGGTCACCGTCGTTTAACTCGGGCCGAACGTAGTCCTGGCGTTCGGCGACTTCGGCGAGGCTGGCGGCCACGTCGAGCGCGGCCAGTGCCTGGGCGGTGCGTTGGAGCGAGGGGCCGTCGGCGCTGAGGCGTTCGACGACTTCGTCGAACAGGGTGCGCTCGAGTTCGGCGATGCGTTCCTCTGCGCCGAGGACGCGGGATTCGTACTCCTTGAGTTCGGGGGTGACGTAGCGCTCGGCGTTGGCGAGGGTTTGGCGGCGCTGGTAGGACTCGGGCACCTGCTCGCTGTAGGCGCGGCCGACCTCCAGGTAGTAGCCGAAGACGCGGTTGTACCCGACCTTGAGACCGCGCAGGCCGGTGGTCTCGCGCTCGCGGCGTTCGAGGCCGGCGATCCAGCCCTTGGCCTCGGCGGCCGAGTCAACCAGGCGGTCGAGTTCGGCGCTGTAGCCGGCGCGGATGATCCGCTCACCGCGCTCGGTGATGGCGCGCTCGATGAGGGCGCGGGCTTCAGGGCAGGAGTCGAGCAGATTTGCGAGATCGGTGAGGGCCGCCTGGCCGGTCTCCAGCGCTTCGCGCAGGTCAGCGACGGCGTCAAGGGCGGAGGCCAGGTGACGTACGTCGGCGGCGGAGACGGCACGGCGCACGATGCGGTTGGCGAGGCGTTCCAGGTCGCCGACGCGGTCAAGGGCGGCTTGCGCGAGACCGCGCAGGCCTAGGTCGTTTAGCAGGGACTGCACGCGGTCCAGCCGCGACTCGAGGCGGGTTCGGTCGATTAGCGGGCGGCTGATCTGTTCGCGCAGGCGGCGGGCGCCCATGGGAGTGTGGGTGTGGTCGAGGACCGCGAGGAGGCTGCCCTCGCGGCGGGCGTCGCGGCCGGCTGTCTCCAGTTCCAGATTGCGGCGGGTGAAGGCGTCCAGCTCCATAAAGTCGGACGTGCCGTAGACGTGAACGCCGGTCAGCACGTGGAGCGCGGACGGATCGGTGTCCTCCACGTAGCGCAGCAGGACGCCGACCGCGTGGGTGGCGAGCTGACGACCCTGCAGGCCCAGGCCCTCGAGGTCATGGACCTGGAAGTGGCGGGTGACCATCTCGCGGGCGGCGGCGGGATCGCGCAGCCAGGCCTGGTCGTCCTGGGCAACGCCAGCCGCGACTTCGCCTTCGGGAAGACTCAGGGTGAGGGTTTCGCGGGCGCCGATGCGGGCAAGTTCGCGGCCCAGTGCGTCGCGGCCGGCCTCGCAGGCGGCCAGATCGCCGGTGGTGATGTCGGCGTAGGCCAGGCCGCGGGCGTCGCCGTCGCCTACGGCGACCGCGAGGTAGTTGTTGGCTTGCGGTTGCAGCCAGTCCTCGTCGACCACCGTGCCGGGCGTGATGACGCGGGTGATCTTGCGCTCCACGAGGCCGCGGCCGACCTCACCAACCTGGTCGCACACGGCGACCCGCAGACCAGCCTCGATGAGACGACCGATGTAGGTGGGGGCGGCGTGGTAGGGCACACCGCACATGGGGATGCGTTGGCCCTTGCCGAACTCGCGGGAGGTCAGGACTATCTGGAGGACGGCGGCGGCGCGTTCGGCGTCCTCGCCGAACATTTCGTAGAAGTCGCCGAGGCGGAAGAGCAGGATTGCGTCGGGCTGCTGTTTTTTTATGTCAAGAAACTGACGCCGCAGGGGCGTCAGTTTCGGCTCGGTCGTCGTCGGCCGCCTCCCCTCTCGCGCTGCCGGACAAAAACCGAACTTTCGCTCAGCCTAGCACCGACCGAGTTGTCGCCCTTTCCGCCCGGATACGTCTCAGCTGTCTATCAGCCCGCGCAGGTAATCGTGCGCCTGGGCAGCGTAGGTGAGCGGGTCCAGGCCGTCGAAGTTAGGGCTGTGCATGACCAACCAGCCGTCGTAGCCGATGGCTTTCAGGCTGGCCACAACGCCGGGAATGTCCACGCCGCGCGGGTCGTCCACGCGCAGGTTCCGGTATTGGACGTAGCCGCCCTGGGCGCTGATGGGAGTGCCTTCGTCCTTCCCGACCAGCAGCATGTTCTGCACTTCGGCGTGCTTGATGTGCGGGGCCAGTGCCCGCACCGCCGCGGTTCCGTAGTGCTGACCTTCGATGTAGAGGTTGGCGGCCTCAAAGACCAGCCCCACGTTGCCGCGGTTGACGCGGCGCAGCATGTCCAGCGAGCCGGCCACGGAGTTAAACGGGGTGCCATGGTGGGTGAACTGCACCAGGTCAACACCGAAGGCCGCGGCTTTGTCGGCGGCTTCGCGGACCAGTGGAATCTGCTCGATTGAGCCGATGCTGGGCCGGATGCGTTCCGCCCCGATGCGCAGGGCTAGATCGAGGTATTCGTCGAAGCGCGGGCTGAAGCGGCCTTCGGTGGCGGAATCAGCCACGAGGCAGCAGGCCGCGAGGTTGTGTTCGTCCAGCGCCTGGCGGATTTCGGTGACGCGGGCCGGGGTCGCGCCGACCTCGAGCTGGGAGTTGCGGACCTCGAGGGCGCCGTAGCCGATCGCCGCGGCAGCTTCGGCCAGTTCGGGCAGATCGATCAGCGCCCGGGTTTTTTCGTGCGGGGCCTCGACGACCCGTCCGGATAGCGCCAGCTTCATCTCTGTCTCCTTACAACATGAGTCCACGAGACGGACGGCCGCCGGCCGTTGACGGCTCTCGGGCTACGCATCCATCTCCAGCAGGACTTTGCCGCACTGGCCAGTTTGGATGGTGTCCATGGCGTTTTCGAACTGGGCCAGCGGGTAAGTGTGGGTGAGCATAGGGTCCAGGGCATCGCCGTGCCGGATGAGGAATGCTTCGGTCCGGTACCAGGTGTCCCAGATCAGGCGGCCGGTCACGCCGTAGACCTCCAAGCCCTTGAATAGCAGATCGTCCGCCAGATCAATTGTCACCGGCTCCGGCGGAATGCCCAGCAACACCACCTTGCCGGCGTTGGCCGACAGGCGCAGCGCTTGCCGGAAGGCGTCGGGATGGCCCGACATTTCCAAGCTCACGGTTGGGCGGGAGCCCAAAATGTCAACGAGGTCGGAGGCAAACGTTGCAGAGTCCGCGTCGAGCGTCGCGTGGGCTCCCATCGCCTCGGCCAAGCCGCGTCGATACGGGGAGATATCGCTGGCCACGATCGGGTAGGCGCCAACGGAGTGCGCGACGGCAATCGCCATCAGTCCCATCGGACCGCAGCCGTAGACGGCGATGGGTTGTCCCGAGACGTCGAACCGCATGGCCGCGTGCACGGCGTTGCCCAACGGCTCGAACAGGACGGCGCGTTCGATGGGGATTTCCGGGCGAACTTTCCAGGCTACACGGGCGGGAACGGCGACATGCTCGGCAAATCCACCGTCTACGTCGATGCCGAGGATGCGCAGGTTCTCGCAGACATGAGCGTTGCCGGTCCGGCAGGCTCGACAGACGCCGTCGAAGATGTGGCTCTCGACGGCCACGACTTCACCCACGACAAAGCCCCGCGCGGCGGCACCCACTGCCGCGACCTCGCCGACGATTTCGTGTCCAAGGGTGAAAGGTGTCGGGAAGTTGAGCTCGGCCCAGGAGTCCCAGGCGTAGAGGTGGCGGTCCGAACCGCAGATGCCCGCCCGGCGAACGCGCAGCAGCAGTTCGTCTGGCCGGGGCCGCGGCCGCTCGACCTCCGCGACGTCGACGCCGCGTTCGGGTCGTGCCTTACGAATTGCAAGCATGGATCTTGCGGTGGACTGACACCGGGATACCGTCCGGCGCCCTCAGCCGCCGTGCCGTCGGGACCGGAGCGTCTACGAGAATTCCGCAGTCTCCGCCATCGCCACTTCAAGCTTGGCGATCTCGTCGGTGAGGACGGGCAGCATGTCGGCTTCGTCCACGGTCTGCAAAATCTCGCCGTGGCGGAAGATCACCGCGCGGCCCTTGCCGCCGGCGATGCCGAGGTCGGCGTCCATGGCCTCGCCCGGACCGTTGACCACGCAGCCCATTACGGCCACCTTCATGGGCTGCTTGATGCCCTTCATCACGTCTTCAACGGCGTCGGCCAGGCCGTAGAGATCGATCTCGCAGCGCCCGCATGACGGGCACGAGACCATGGTGGGGCCGACGGTCTTGAGGCCGAGGACCTTGAGAATCTCGTTGGCGACCCGGACTTCTTCGACGGGATCGGTGGTGAGCGAAACGCGCATCGTGTCGCCGTAGCCATCCCAGAGGAGGCTGCCCAGCCCCACCGACGAGCGGATGATTCCCGTGCTCGGCGGGCCGGATTCGGTGATTCCGATGTGGAAGGGATACATCACTAGCTGCGCCAGTTCCTTGTAGGCGTTGATGGTCACGTCGACCTCGAAGGACTTCATGGAGATCTTGATCTGGTCGAAGTTCATGTCTTCGAGGATCTTCACGTGCTCGACAGCGTCCTCGACCATGAGGTCCACGAGCGCGTCGCCCTCGGGGCGACCGTCGAACTTCTTGGACCAAGCTTCCTGAATCGATCCCGAGTTCACGCCGATTCGGATCGGAATGTCGCGTTCCTTGCAGGCGCGGACGACCGCTTCCACGTTTTCGCGTCCGCCGATGTTGCCCGGGTTGATGCGCAGGCAGTCGAATTCGGCTTCGGCCGCCATAAGGGCGAGCCGGTAGTCGAAGTGGATGTCGGCCACGAGCGGCGCGTCGGTACGAGCACGGATGTCCTTGAGGGCAGCCCCGGCGTACTTGTCGGGAACCGCCAGGCGGACGATGTCGCAGCTGTGCTCCATCAGCCGCTCGATCTGCGCCACGGTGGCATCGACGTCGCGCGTGTCGGTGATGGTCATCGACTGGACCGCGACCGGTGCGCCCCCGCCAATCGGTACGTCCCGCACCTTGATCTGGTAGGACCCGCGCCGCTTGATCATGCGCTCACGCTCTGCCGTGTGGCATGGGGTCGATCCTCGAAGCGTACCCCGAAATCCGCGCCCAGACCATAACGCGCCGGTCGGGGTTGTGGGTGAGTTTGAGGATTGAGCAGCAATGCCCTTGTCTGTTCCATGGGCCTTAGACAGTCCATGCTAGTCGCAGGGCCGAGAGAGATCGCCAGGCTCTGGATCGTGAAAGTCCAGGGTTGCGCCGGGTGGCCGATCAGAACCGGCACGAGACGCGCCCGACGCCAGCCGCGCGAGGCGCGGCTGGCGTCGGAACTACACGGGGCGCGCTTGGCCAGCGCTACATCATCATGTCCATCATCGACATCTTGTTGATCTCGTCTTCCGAGATCCCGATGCCGTAGAGCACACCGGCGTCGGTGCCCGCCAGGAACTCCTTCTCGGTACCTCGAGCGATCACGTCAGCCGCGATGCGGTAAGGCAGGCCCATCGCCATGTCCATGTCCTGGTCCATGTCCATGTCGGAGTCCATGTCCGAATCCATGTCGGAGTCCATGTCGGAGTCCATGTCGGAGTCCATGTCCATGTCCGAATCCATGTCCATGTCCGAATCCATGTCCATGTCGGAGTCCATGTCCATGTCGGAGTCCATGTCCATGTCCATGTCCATGCCCATACCCATGTCCATCGCGAGAGCGATACGGGCCTTGGCCACGGCGACGATGCGGTGGTAGTAGTGGAGCTCCTCGTTGTGCTCTTCGATCCACTTAGCCTCGGCGTCATCGCCATAAACCGCACGATAGGCGCCCCGCACATCAGCCGACTGGTCTTCAAGCCGCTGGCCGTCGGCGGCGGCCGGATGCATATCAGCCAGTGCCGGAGACAGGGTTGTGAGGACCAAAACACTCACGAGGATCAGGAGTCCCAGCACACGCAAAGAGAACGAACGACGCATAAGAGGTGAACCTTTCGCGAAACTGGCCCGCCACCGTGACGGGCGAAAATGACCTAGAGTCTTCTTACAGGACGGAGGATTCTACAGGTTCGAAGGTTCGTCAAATCCGAATGGCGGGCAGGGGTGGCGCCGCACGCGCTTGCCGGCGTAAACGCAGGCTTGCGGTCCGTCCATTTGCTGGCGGTCACCAGTCCCGCTGCGCTCCTCGAGTGCTGGAATGGCGCGCCTTGCTGACCGTGCGATCGAATCCGCGGATCGGCTCAGACTGAACGAACGGGCCATAGAATGGAGTGCGGAAGTTTAGAGATCGGTTGTGGCGGTACTAGGTGTTCCGAAGGCTGATGCCGTGCAGCGACCGGACGTTGGGATACGCAGAGAACCCTGCCCCGACATGCTTAGCATCGACGACATGCGGCGGACCTGGCACCCGGCCCAGCCACTTGCGCGTTTGTATGCGAACACTGTGCGCCTAGGAGGTACGGATGACTGACGAGAGTAACGGGCGGATGCTCCCAACGTTGAGTTCCTTGGCGCGAGGTGGTCTGGCGGGACTCTTGTCCGGGCTGCTGGCCGTGGGTGTGAGCGAACTGTACGCGGGGATCTTCGGCGGCTTGCCGTCGCTCCTCGTCTCCATGAGCGGCCGGATCGTCGATCTGAGTCCACGGGCCATGGAAGAGTTCGCCATCAGCGTATTCGGCACCAGCGACAAGCTGGCCCTTGTCATTTTTCTTGTGGTGCTCAGCTCAATTTTCGGCGCCACTCTCGGCGTCGTGGCCCTGCGGTCCCGACCGGCGGCGGTGGCGGGCTTTGTGGCATTCGGAATCCTGGCAGGTCTGGCGAACGCACTCGACGCCCAATCGACGCCGGCCCATGCGGCGGCCGCGGCAGTAATTTCGGTGGGGGCGGCGGTGACGGCGCTCCTGGGGCTCACCCACCTGACCGTGGCGCCGGCGACTGCCACCGAGGTGACGTCAGCCATCCCGATGCAGCGCCAGCGACGGTTCTTCCTTGGCACCGCCACGCTGGTTGCGGCGACCTCGGTCGTTACCGGGGTCGTGGGACGCAATCTAATTGAGCGAGCCAAGGTGGCCGTGGCCAAGCGTGAGGATGTGGTGCTGCCTACCGTGCGCAGCCCAGCGGCGGTGACGCTGCCGACGCCGGCGGCCAGCACCGCCGAGACGGCCGCGCCTCCGGTTCCTCAGACACTCGCGCCTCCGGCAGATCCGACCGTCGCAGCCATCCCGACGCCCAGTTCCATCGCACCCCCCGCGCCCGCGGCGACCCCGTCGCCCGTGCCGACGGCGTCGCCCACGCCCGCAACCGTGGCCAGCGCCGCCGAGACTGCCGCGCCAACGGCAGCTCCGACGACTGAGGCAACCCCGTCGCCGATCGCCACGGCGCCCCCCGCGCCCACTGCGACCGCGTCGCCCACTGCGGAGGCCACCCCGGTGCCAACGGCGTCGCCCACGCCCGCAACCGTGGCCAGCGCCGCCGAGACTGCCGCGCCAACGGCAGCTCCGACGGCCGCGGCGTCGCCGACCGCCGAGGCAACGCCCGAGCCCAGCCCGGAGCCGACGCCGGAGCCGACGGCCGAAGTCACACCTGAATCCACGCCCGAACCAACGCCGGAGCCGACGCCCGAGCCCACACCGGAGCCCACACCCGAACCCACACCGGAGCCCACACCGGAGCCGACGCCCGAGCCAGCCCGGCCGCTTACGACGACGACGGTTGGCGTGGACGGGATTTCGCCGCTCGTCACGCCGAACAACGATTTCTACCGCATTGACACCGCGTTCTCGATTCCACGCGTGGACGTCAACAACTGGCGGCTCAACATCACGGGCCTGGTGGAGCGGCCGTACAGCATTTCCTTCAGCGAGCTGCTCGGGCTCTCGGTCTTTGAGGAGTTCATCACGCTGTGCTGCGTCTCCAACGAAGTCGGGGGCGAGCTGATCGGCAATGCCACGTGGCAGGGGGTGCCGATATGGCACCTGGTGAATCATGCCGGGGTGAAGCCCGAAGCCACCCAGATCGTCGGTCGGTCGGTTGACGGCTTTACGGTCGGGTTTCCACGCGATGTGGCGTTCGATGGACGTCCGGCGCTAGTCGCCGTGGGCATGAATGGCGAGCCGCTGCCGTTCGAGCACGGCTTTCCGGCGCGTTTGATCGTGTCAGGCCTCTATGGCTATGTGTCCGCCACGAAGTGGCTGCAGGAGATCGAACTGACAACCTGGGAAGGGTTCAACGGCTACTGGATCCCGCGAGGGTGGTCCAAGAGAGGTCCAGTCAAGACGCAATCCCGGATCGACGTTCCCAGGCCCGGTTCGACGGGTATCACCCCCGGCTTGCAGCCGATTGCCGGTGTGGCGTGGGCCCAGAACCGCGGCATCAGCAAGGTGGAGGTGCAGATCGACGGCGGCGACTGGCAGGAAGCGAGACTGGCCTTGCCGATCAGCAAGCACACCTGGGTGCAGTGGGTGCACGAGTGGGAGGCCACCCCGGGCCCGCACGTGGCCAGGGTGCGCGCGACCGAAGCCAACGGCGCGCTGCAAGCCGAGGGACCCAGGCCACCAGCGCCGAACGGCGCCGAGGCTGGCATCAAATCAACTTCCAGGTCGCTGACCAGTGAGCGCCGCCGTGCGAAACCACGCTGGCGGCGGCTCTCCGCACGGCTCTGACGTGCAAGGACGGCGCCTACTCGGCAGGTGAGACCACGCGGCGCCCTCGAGCACGAGAGTGAGCCTTAGGTCAACGCGCGCGAAGCGTCGGAACGCCGGCGGGAGCTTCGGAATCCCGCTTCCCGCCTGCGCGGGGAAAGGCTTGGCGGAAACGACCGGATCGGGGCGGAGGTGCTTAGGCCCCGGCGATCCGTTGTACGTCGCCGACGGTGATGAAGAGCACGAGCGTCAACAGCACCACGATCCCCACGAAATGGAAGGCGGCTTCGCGGTGCGGCGGCACACGGCGTCCCGTCAGCAGTTCGACCACGACGAAGATCAGCCGCCCGCCGTCCAGGCCGGGCCAGGGGGCCAGATTGAGCAGCCCGATCTGCGCGGTAAGGAAGGCGGCCAGGATGAAGACAATCTCGGGGCCTTGCCGGGCCGCAATCCCGACGGTCTGCACGATCCCGACAGGACCGGCCAACTCCAGCGGTTGGGTGCCTGCCACCGCCTCGCCGATCACTCTGGGTAGCAGGAGCAAGGCGTCCCAGGTACGTTGCAAGGCGCGCGGGACGGCCACGTGAATGGGAGCGGGACCAACAGTCGCTCGCAATTGAATGCCTAAGGCACCCTGCCCGGGCGGCGGATTTAGACGAGGGGTGGCGACGACCGAGACCTCGGCCTCCTGCCTCATGACGACGATGGTCACTTCCCGGCCGGCGTAGGTGCGCACGGCGTCTCGAACGTCGGCCGGCGAGACGATGCCGCGCTCGCCGATGCGCAGCAGCTGATCGCCCTCGCGCAGGCCAGCCTGGGCGGCCGGCGAGTCGGGAACGACGCCAGTCACGAGACTGCCGGTCACGTCCGCCATCATGGCCGCGACGAGAAAAAACAACGGCGTGAGCAGCACGTTCATCAGCGGTCCGGCCAGCAAGATCAGACCGCGCTGCCAGGCTGGGCGGGTCATGAAGCTGCCTGGCGCGTCGAACTCGCCGCTCTCGCCGGTCAAGCGCACATAGCCGCCTAGCGGCACCAGGTTCAGGGCAAACCGCGTGGCACCGATGCGTACGCGCGTCTCGTCCTGGCCGTCCCCATCTCGATACGTCTCAATGAAGGCTTCGCGACCGGCGGCGTCGGTGAGCATGTTCACCGCGTCAGAACGCCTGACGCCGACCACCGGGATAGGCATTGCCGCAAGGTCGGTCGCATCTTCGATGGACAGGGGCTCAGCGACGACCAGTCCAGCAGCTGAACTCGCGGCCGCGTGGGCGGCGTCAGCCCGCAGGTAGGCGCCTTGGCCGTCGAGGACGACGATTGCTTTGGCGAGGTTTGAAGACGGATCGCCGCTCCACAGGCGAACCAGGCGCCCGTCCAGATTGATCGGATCCTGCGTAAGCCGAACCGCGTCGTAGGCGTTCCCGCCCCGCAGTACGGACTTCAGGCGCGGCGGGAAGCCGATCGCGAACTCTTTGACGTGGACGCCAAAACGCTGGGCGACGTAGAAGTGGCCGAGTTCGTGAACGAAGACGATGACGCTCAGGAGACCCAAGGCCAGCGGGAGCGTCACCAGCAGGCCTGCCTCGCTGTTGAGGAGGGCCGCCAGCGGGTTCATCCGCCGACCAGGCGCGCCCGCACGAGCTCGAACCCCCGCCGGTGCGCGGCCAACGCTGCACCCAAGTCGTCAAGCGGGTCCGGTGGAATGGCGTCCATGGCGGCTTGGATGGCGTCGGTCATCTCGCCAAATGGGCCGCCTTCGTCGATGAACCAGGCCGTCGCGGCATCGTCCGCGCCGCAGAGTGTGGCGGGCGCTGTGCCGCCCGCCGCGCCCGCGGCGCGCGCGAGCGCCAACAGGGGAAACCGCCGCTCGTCCGGCTGCTCGAAGGTCAGTCGCGAAAGGGTTCGCAGGTCCAGGGGCGCGTGCGCCTCGGGCAGTCGCTCGGGGAAGCCGATGGCGTATTGGATGGGCAATCGCATGTCGGGCACACCGAGTTGGGCTTTTATCGAACCGTCATGAAATTCAACCATCGAGTGCACGATGGATTCAGGATGAACGATCACGTTAATTGCCCGGTACGGTGTCTGAAACAGCCAGTGGGCCTCGATGATTTCGAGCCCCTTGTTGAGCAGGCTGGCTGAGTCGACCGTGATCTTGGCTCCCATGTCCCAGTTGGGATGCTCGAGCGCTTCCTCCGCGGTGGCCGTCCGAATGTCTGGCAATGTCCAGGCGCGGAACGGCCCGCCGGATGCCGTCAGGATCAGCCGCTGGACGCTTTCGGTTGCTTCGCCGGCCAGGCACTGCCAAATCGCGCTGTGTTCGCTGTCGATGGGCAGAATGGCGGCGCCGGTCTCGTCGGCCAGCCTGCGGAAAAGGCCGCCGCCCATCACCAGCATTTCCTTGCTGGCCAGGGCGACGTTGTTGCCGGCGCGGAGCGCGCTTTCGGTGGGCCGAAACCCGGCATCGCCGACGGTCGCCACAACCACAATGTCGGCCTCAGGCAGCCCCGCCATGTCGGCCATGCCGTCGGGATAGGGAAGGCGTTCGGTACCGGCGGGCCAGGCGCCAGCGGCCGGGTCGACGTCGCGGACGCAGGCCAACGGCGCGTCAAACTCGCGAAGTTGCTGGAACAGCAACTCGCAGTTCGAGCCGCAGGCCAGTCCGAGAATCTCGAACCGATCCGGATGGGCGCGTACGACATCGAGCGTCTGTACGCCGATGGAACCGGTGGATCCCAGGATCACCACGCGCTTGCGTCCAGGAGTGGCGCCAGACGCCGTGGCGGTCATCAGGCCACCAGCCGGGCGAATGCGAATACGGCGGGCGCCACGAACAGCAGGGCGTCCAGCCGGTCCAGCATGCCGCCGTGCCCGGGGATCAGCCGGCCGGAGTCCTTCTGCCCAGTATCTCGCTTGAGCATCGACGCCACCAGATCGCCCGCTTGCGCGGCAAGGCTCGAGAGGAATCCTAAGGGAATCGCGAACCACCAGGCGTAACCGAGGACCGGCGCGAACGCACCGACGACGATGATTGCCGCCAGCAGGCCTCCGGCCACGCCTTCCCAGGTCTTGCGGGGTGAGATGTGGGTCATAAAGCCGCGCCGACCCCAGCTGCGTCCCACGATGTACCCGAACGTGTCATAGGCCCAGGTCACAGCCAGGGCCAGGGCCACCCACCAGAAGCCGTTTGGCAGCGACCGAAGCAAGACCAGGAACCCCAGCAGACCGCCGGCGTAGACCGCTGACGCGACCGCCAGTCCCCAGCTGGTGAAGCGCCCGTACATGCGCGGATGCCAGAGTTGGCGCAGCAAGGTGAAGGCGGCGAGTACGCCAATGGCGAGGTCAAGCCAGGGCTGCTGCTCCGCGCCGAGGGCCCAGCGCGCCACCAGGGCAGCGGCCAAGAGCGCGCCGGCTCCGCGCGAGACCCTGAGGCCGCTTGCCGCATACATCGTTCCTATTTCGAAGGCAATCGCTGCCGCCGCCAGCGCCATAGGCACCGCCAGCGCCACGGGATGCCACCAAGCGAGCGCCAGGATGGCTGGCGCAAGGACCAGGGCGCTAGCGACGCGAATGGCCAGCGGCGTCAGGCGTCGCTCGCCGTGCCGGGCGCGGCCACCGGCACACGTCCGAAGCGTCGCCGCCGCGAAGCGAAGTCGGCCAGCGCCTCCTCGAACGCTTCCCTGGCGAAGTCAGGCCACAGGGTGGGCGAGAAGTAGTACTCGCTATACGTGGACTGCCAGACCAGAAAGTTGCTGGACCGCTGATCGCCGCCGGTCCGGATCAGCAAGTCGGGGTCGGGTTGACCGGCGGTGTACATGGCCCCGCTTACCAGGTTCTCGGTCACGTCTTCAGGGCGCACGCCGTCCCGAATCAGATTTCGCACGGCGCGGACGATTTCCGCGCGTCCGCCGTAGTTGAAGGCAATGTTGAGGTCCAGGGCGTCGTGGTGGGCCGTCTGGCGCATGATGTCCTGCACCGCCACACGGTCGATCAGGGGCAGGGTCTCGATCTCGCCCAAGACCCGGATTCGCACATGCTGATCGAAGATCATGGACCGCTCGGCTTCGAGGCGCTCGGGGATCAGGTCCATCAGGAAACTGACTTCGTCCGCCGGACGGTCCCAGTTTTCGGTGGAAAAGGCGTAGACGGTCAGGACATCGATGCCGAAGTCAATGCAGGCGGCCGCAATGTCCCGCACGCGGCGGGCGCCTTCGTGGTGGCCGGCTTGACGTTCCAGGCCGCGGCGCTGCGCCCAGCGGCCGTTGCCGTCCATGATGATGGCCACATGGGCCGGCACCCTTCCGGGTTCACCGCTCAGACCTGCATCACCTCGGCTTCCTTCTGCCGGCTCAATTCATCTATCGCCGCGACGTGCTTGTCCGTTACGTCCTGCAGGCGCGATTCCGAGCGGCGAAGGTCGTCTTGTGAGGCCTCTTTTTCACGTACCAGCTCGCGCAGGTCGTCGTGCACGTCCCGCCGGACGTTGCGCACGGCCACCTTGCCGTCCTCAGCGCGCTGCCGAACGATGCGCACCAGGTCGCGCCGGCGGTCTTCGCTGAGCTGCGGGATGGGTAGGTGGATCACGTTGCCGTCGTTCGACGGTGTGATGCCGAGATCCGACGTGATCAGCGCCCGCTCAATGTCCGGCAGCGCGGCTTTGTCCCATGGCTGAACCACCAGTAGACGCGCCTCGGGCGCCGAGATGCCCGCGATCTGCTTGAGCGGGGTGGGCTGGCCGTAGTAGGGCACGCTGAGGTCTTGGATCAACGCCGGTGATGCGCGCCCGGTTCGGATTCCCGCCAGTTCGCGGCGCAGGTGCGCCACGGCCTGACCCATGCGCCGCTCGCCGTCCAGCATGAACTCGTCGATCATGGCTCGATCAGGCCGCCACCAGGGTGCCAACGTGATCGCCCGCCAGGACGCGTACCAGGCTGCCTTCATCCTCCAGGCGAAACACGATGATGGGCAGATTGTTGTCCATGCAGAGACTGAACGCGGTGGCGTCCAGGATCTTCAGCCCGTTGTTGAGGGCCTCCAGATACGTGGTGCGTTCGATTCGGGTCGCGTCAGGGTTCGTCATTGGGTCGTCAGTGTACGCGCCGTCCACTTTGGTGGCCTTGAGCAGCGCCTCGGCGCCGATCTCCATGGCGCGAAGCGCCCCGGCCGTGTCGGTCGTGAAGTAGGGGTTGCCGGTTCCGGCGGCGAAGATCACCAGTCGGCCGTCTTCCAGGTGGGCCATCGCCTTGCGGCGAATGTAGGGCTCGGCCACTTCTCGCATTTCGATGGCGGTCTGCACACGAGTCGGAACGTCGAGACGTTCGATCGCTTCCTGCAGGGCCATCGCGTTCATAACGGTGCCGAGCATTCCGATGTAATCGGCGGTCGCGCGGTTCATGTCCGCGTGCTCGCCGCCGCGCCAGAAGTTGCCGCCGCCGACAACTACAGCAAGTTCGACGCCCAACTCAAGCGCCTCGATGATGCGCGCAGCCATTTCCTGCACGGCATGCGGGTCAATCCCGAAGGCTCGTTCACCCGCCAGGGACTCTCCGCCGATCTTCAGAAGCACACGGCGATATTTCAGGCCAGGTTTCGCCATCGGCCCTCCAGTGTGAGTCGGCGTGTGTCTGACGTCAGATTTCGAAGCGGCTGAAGCGTCCGACCTGGATGTTTTCGCCAAGCATGGCGACAGCCGCCTGGATGACCTGCCCCACGGTTTGCGATCCGTCCCGGAACCACGGCTGGGTCAACAGGGTCGGGCCGTCGTCGTCCGCGTCCTGGTCATCGTCGTCGCTGATGCGCGTTGGCGCCATGGCGGCGATGTGCATGGCGATGTCGCGAGCAAGCGTGGTGAACTCGTCGGTGCGCGCGACGAAGTCGGTCTCGCAGTTGAGTTCAAGCAGGGCGCCCAGCGGACGTCCGGGGTGGACGTAGGCGGCGATCAGGCCTTCCCTGGTTTCGCGTTCGGCTCGCTTGGCGGAGAACTGCGACCCGAGCTGGCCTAAGAGTTCGCGGGCGCTGTCGAGGTCCCCCTCGGCGTCTTCGATGGCTCGCTTGATGTCCATCACGCCGGCGCCGGTTTCGGCCCGGATCGAACGAATGTCCGCGACGGAAGCTTTATGCGGCATGAAGGCTATTCCCTTAGTTGCGTGGGCGGGCGCTGCGGTTCCCGCCGGTCGACCCGGGGCCGCGCTGCGCGGGTCGGGCCCGACCTCTGGGTCGAGCACCTCCGCCGGCCGCTCGGCCGGCGGCCCGACCATCGGGCTTGCGGCGGCCACCACGCGGCTGGGGCGTGGCCTTGCGTCGGCCCCGCGCGGCGCCCTGAGCGTCGCCGGCTGCAGCTGTTGCTCCGGCGGCGATGGCCGCGGCTTGCTGTTGTGCGCCGCCTGCCTCGCCGGCAGCCGCCAGCATGGCGGCCTCAATGTCGCTGGTCGAGTCGCCAGCAGCCTCGGCTCGGGCAGCGGCGGCCAAGGCGGCCTGCGCCTCGCGCGCGAGCTGCGCCTCGCGCTCAGCCTGTCGGTTTCGAAACTCTTCCTGACCCGCGAGAACAGCGTCGGCGACGATGGTGGTCACTGCCGTGATCGAGCGAATCGCGTCATCGTTGCCCGGAACTATGTAGTCGACGACTTCCGGGTCGCAGTTGGTGTCGACGATGGCGACGATTGGGATTTCGAGCTTGCGTGCCTCGGTCACCGCGTTCGCTTCGCGCTTAGGGTCGATGATGAACAGCGCGGTGGGCAGGCGCGACATGTGCTTGATGCCGCCCATCTTCTTGGTGAGCCGGGCCAGTTCCACGCGCAGGCGTTGCGCTTCCTTCTTGGAGAGCGTGTCGAAGTCGCCAGCGGCCTCGCGGGCCTCGAGCTCGCGCAGTCGCTGAAGCCGGGCTCGCAACGTCTCAAAGTTGGTGAGCGTGCCGCCGAGCCAGCGTTGCTGGACGTAGTGGGCGCCGCAGCGATCGGCCTGCTCGAGCACGACCTCCTGCGCCTGGCGCTTGGTCCCGACGAAAATGACTTCGCCACCGCTGGCGGCCGTGGCCCGCATGAAGGCAGTGGCGCGGTCGAGCGCGCGCACGGTGTGCTGAAGATCGATGATGTGCACCCCGCCCCGCGCTCCAAAGATGAACGGCGCCATCTTGGGGTTCCAGCGCGGCGTACGGTGGCCGAAGTGCACGCCTGCGGCGAGCAAATCTCGCATGGAGGCTACTGGCATATGCGTCTTTGCCTCTTTCTGATCCTTCGAAAATCCTCCGCCACCGTCACTCGCCCGTAGGACCGCTTGTCGCGGCAGGGTCCACGAGCGTCAGGCAGCGTGTGTATTCACCCGAACGAGCCGGGCGTGGGCCAAGCATATCGCAATCGGCGTGCGGCGACGTGTTCAGCGTGCGCGGCGCCTCGTGCTCGTGCGTCGCCGTCTTCGGCCACCTTGAGCCGCCACACGGTCGGCACGGGCGGCCAGCAGCGCCACGGCATCGTCAAGTGTGACGGAGGCCGGATCACGGCCCTTGGGCAGGCTGGCATTGAGCTCACCATCGGTGACGTACGGGCCGTAGCGTCCGTCTTGGACCGTAATGGGTGCATTGGAGGCCGGGTGCGCGCCAAGCTCCGCCAGCGGCGCCGACTGGCCGCGGCGGCGACGCGGTTGCCGCGGCGCCTTGAGCAAATCCAGAGCGTCTGTCAACTCGATGGACGCCAGCTTTGCGTAGCGCTCGGCACCGTCGCCGGGGAGGCTGCGGGATTCCTTGCCGCACTTGACGTAGGGTCCGTAGGGGCCGTCCTGGACCGTGACTTTCGAGCCGCTCTCCGGGTGCGCGCCCAATGTCTTGGGATAGGCGAGCATGTCGAGCGCCTGCTCGAGCGTGAGCGTCTCAGGCTTGTACTTCGGCCACACGCTGGCTGTCTTGGGGCGTCGGCGGCCGCTCGAAGCCTCGCCAAGTTGGAGGTAGGGGCCGAGCCGCCCTGATTTCAGGTACACAGGCAGTCCGGACTTCGGATCGCTGCCCAATGGCTCGTCGCCGCTGGCAGCCTTTGCCAGCAAAGCAGCGGCAACCTCCAAAGTCAGCTGGTCCGGGGCCAGGTCTTCCGGGGCCTGCGCGCGCGCGCCGCTCTCCACGGCCTCGAGATACGGACCGTAGCGACCGACTCGAACAGCAATTGAGGACCCGTTGGCGTTGGGCAACGCGATGGTGCAAACCGAGCGCGCGTCGATGGCTTCCTGACTGGCCTCGATACGCTGGCGCAGGCCGTCGCGCAGCATCCCTTCACCATTCGTGGACGCCTCACCGTCGGCACCGAAGTAGAAGGCCGAGAGCCAGGGCTGCGGGTCCAACGAGCCATCGGCCACCCGGTCCAGTCCGTTTTCCATGCGGGCGGTGAACCCGGCGTTGACTAGCTCGGGGAAGTGCGCTTCCAGCAGCTGAATCACCGCGAACGCGTTCCAATGCGGCACCAGGGCGCCGTCCTTGCGTTCCACGTACTTGCCCTGCACGGTCTCGAGAATGGCGGCGTAGGTGGAAGGCCGGCCGATGCCCAACCGCTCGAGTTCGCGGATGAGGCTGGCTTCGGTCCATCGGTCAGGTGCACGGGTTTCGCGACGGCCGGCGTCGATGGCGTGGAGCTGTAGCACATCGCCCTCCGCCATGTCGGGCAGCACGGTGTCGCCGCCACGATCGCCGGCGTAGACGCGCAGGAAGCCGTCAAAGACCACGACCTGCCCATTGGCCTGGAAGACGGTCGGGCCGTTAGCGCCCGCGTTGGCCGAAATGTGTACCCGAGTCTGTTCGAAGCGGGCGTCGCGCATCTGCGAGGCGAGGGTGCGCTGCCAGATGAGGCGGTACAGCCGACGGCCGTCGGCGTCGACGTCGGGCCCCAGGTCGTCAGGATGGCGAAAGCGCTCGCCGGCGGGACGAATGGCCTCGTGGGCCTCCTGCGCCCGGGCCGACGCGGAGCGGTAGCGGCGCGGTCGTTCCGGCAGGTAGTCGCCGGCCCGTCCCTCAGGCACCTCGGCGCGGACCGCGGCTCGGGCCGCGCTGGTCGCCTGCGCCGAGAGCGCGGGCGAGTCGGTGCGCATATAGGTGATGTAGCCGTTCTCGTAGAGCTGCTGCGCCACGCGCATGGTCTGGCGCGGGGAAAAGCGCAAACGGGTGGAGGCGGCACGCTGGAGGCTGGACGTGATAAATGGCGGCTGCGGGCGTCGGGTGCGAGGACGCTTGGTGACGTCGGTGACTTGGAACGACGCGTCCGCCAGCGCCCGGATGACGTCCCGCGCGGTGGTCTCGGGCAGCAGGCGAGCCTTGCTTCCGGACTTCAGCTTGCCCGTGTCGGGGTCGAAGTCGGCCGCGGTCGCCAGGTTTCGGCCGTCCAAGCTCAACAGGCGGGCCTCGAACGTGGCATCGGCGTCGTTTGCCGGACCGAGCGTGGCCGTGGGGATGCAGTAGGCGGCGGAAACGAAGGCCATGCGTTCGCGCTCGCGCTGAACGATTAGCCAAAGCGCGGGGGTTTGCACGCGGCCCGCCGACAGGCCACTGCCAACTTTCCTCCAGAGGACAGGCGAGACAAGGTAGCCGATCAGGCGGTCCAGGACGCGCCGCGATTCCTGGGCCTGGACCAGCCGCTGGTCGATCTCGCGGGTTTGTGCCAGCGCTTCAGTGATGGCCGGACGGGTGATTTCGTGAAATACCAGGCGTCGCGCGGGCGTTCGCGGCTTCAGGACTTCGACCAAGTGCCAGGCAATGGCCTCGCCTTCGCGATCTTCGTCCGTGGCCAGGAGGAGCTGGCCGGCGCCCTTGAGTTCGCGTCGAAGATCGGCGACGACCCGCTTTTTGTCGGTTGGGATTATGTAAACGGGGCGGAAGCCTTCGTCGACGTCCACGGCGAGCGTGGCCCAGTCCTTGCCCTTGAGCTGCTTTGGCACTTCGGCGGCGCTGGACGGCAGGTCGCGGATGTGGCCGATGGATGACGCCACGGTGTAGCCGTCGCCCAGGTACCGCTTGATCGTGCGCGCCTTGGCAGGCGATTCCACGATCACGAGCGTGTTTGCGGCGGAGTCTTTGCGCGAGGCGCGGCGTCGGGCGGCCATGGGTCAGGGGCAGTGGGTGGTGGGGGCTAGCGAGGGCTCAGTTGTAGGGCGCTTAGCATAAGGCGTCCTGTCAAGCGCCGGAGCGGTGGGGTACGCGGGCTCCATGCTTCCGACGGCCAGGACGGCAGCGAACCAAGTACGTTTCCGGACAGATCAGACCAACAGGGGCGCCAAGAAGCGCTGGGCCAGGACGAGGCCGTTGAGTGCGTGCTGTGTATCGGTCTTGGAACTCCAGAAGGCATCCTCGTGCTCAACGACCAGCGCGCCGTTGTAGCCGACCTCAAGCAGCGCGGTGATGTACCCGGGCCAGTCGACGACGCCGAATCCCGGGATGCGGAAGCGGTAGGTGCCCTGGCCGATGCGTCCGCGCTCCGTGCCGATGACGCCGTACTCGTACAGCGCTTCTGGCAGGAACTCGGTGTCCTTGGCGTGCGCGTGGTAGACGCGCGAACCGAACTCGCGTACCGCGCGCAGGTAGTCGATACCCAGCCAGGCCAAGTGCGACGGATCGGGGCAAAGCCCAAGCGCGGGGTGCGGGACGGCGTTGAATATCGCGGCCCAGTGGGCCGGGGCATAGGCCAGGTTGCGGCCGCCGTTGGCCCAGTTCTCCATGACGAGGCGAACGCCGACGCGGTCCGCGTGATCGAGGACCGGGGCCACGCCTTCCGCGAACAGGCGAACGTTCTCGTCGAATCCAAGGTCGGGCGCCATTTCGTGGCCAAGCCACACGTTGGGGATGTGCTCGGCTGCGGCGTAGTCCAACGCGCGGCGGGCTTGGGCTACTTCCTCAGCGCGCAGTCCCGGATCGGTCGCAATCGGCTGGCAGGCCATGCCGACCGTCGAGGTCGGCTCGAGACCGTGGCGGTTGCAAATGGCGCGGACGTTGGGCTCGAACAGCGGCACGTCAATGGCCTGGTAGCCGTTGGCCGCGCCCCAACGGACGAAGTCCTCAAACTCGATCGGCGGAAAGTACCCGTTGTGGAAGTAGCCGAGTTTCACTGCGCCCTCGCGGTTGCCAGGTGGCCGGCGATTGTCGGCAGCGCGGGGACGGCTGTCCATGCCAAGAACTCCAAACAGACGGCCGAGCCGAAGAGCCAGCCAAGGGACTCGTAGTCGGAATGCCCAGAAGATCAGCATTGGACGGCGGCCGCGTCTGACCGGCTAGCCTGACGAAAGCAAGGAACGGCGCCAGTCGCAGCAGGTGTTCGCGAAAGCCGCCTGCACGTAGCGGGGGCAAGGGAAGGCGGCAGGAGATGCCCAAGGCGTCAACGTGCTTGCAGGCCATTGCAGCCGCGCACGAGTCGCAGTCGTCCAGGTGGACCGGGCGCGGAGTGAGCGTGCAGCGCATGACCGGGGGCGCCAACAACGCGCTGTACCGCGTGGAGGCCGGAGGGCAGTGCATCGCTTGCAAGCTCTGCGTCGCCGACGAGCGACAGCGGGCCCGGCGTGAATACGGCGCGCTGCGCCTGCTGCAAGCGGCGCGACTGGACCTGGCGCCGGCGCCACTCTGGCTGGACGAGAGTTGCGACGTCGTTCCCTATCCCACGGTTGGCTACCGCTGGCTACAGGGGACGACGCTGAGTCCGGACTTGACGTCGCGGCAACTCGCCGCGTTGATCGAGAGCATCCAACGCCTGCACCACATCGGCCGGGGCGACGTGGCCGACCACGAGCTAGCCGACGCCTGGTTCCACTGGTTTGCCTTCGCGCCGTATCTCGACGAACTCCGCACACTGTTGGCCGAGTACGGGTCCTGGCTGATCGATGCCGACCCGCAAGGGCGACAGCTGTTTGGCCGGCTCACCCGGCTCGTAGACGATTGCGCCGACTTCGTCGCCGGCAGCCATGCGGACCCGAGGCGAAAGCGCGTGCCGCTGCGCCTTTGCCGCGTGGATCCAAACCTGGCGAACGCCCTGTGGTGTGAGGACGGTCGTCTTCGGTGGGTGGACTGGGAGTACAGCGGCTGGGGCGACCCGGCGCTGGAGCTGGCGGACCTGCGTTGGCACGCAGCGCTGGACCAGCTCAGTTCGGGAGAGCACGACTGGCTGCGCGACAGCTACCGCCGGCCGACAGGGGATGCCGGCTTCGAAGAACGGCTGGCGGTGTGGGACCGGCTCCTCGCTACTCGCTGGGCCTTCCTGATCCTGCGTTGGCTTTGGAGCGGGTATCGTGGGCCGGATCGGGAACGCCTGACGCAGCCCTCGAACGACGTCGCGGCGCTGCGGGCGCGGATGATCCGATTCATCGAACGCGCCGAGGTGGTCCTTTTGGGGTCGGCGGCGAGGTGAGGCTGGGCGCGACAAGCTTGCCAGCTGGCTACAGAAGCTCGGCTCGGGTCGCTCGCACGAGCCGCTCGTATTCCGCGGCCGCCAGGTGTCGCTCTTCCTGATTGGGGCTGATGGGCTGGCCAGGCGCTGGATCGCCGTAGTACCGGGGCACGAGGTGGCAGTGAAGGTGGGGAATGGAGTTTCCGAGCAATTGGTAGTTCATTTTGTCCGGTCTGAAAACGCGCTCGAGCGCTTGAGCGCTGCGAACGATGTCTTCAAGAAACCGGGTGCGTTCGTCCTTCGTTAGTTCGTGCGGCTCGCAAACGTGCCGTTGGCAGATCAGCACGCAGTAGCCCTTCACGTACTGGTTGCGACTGAGCCGAAGGCGGCCAAACTCCAGGTCCGCGACGGTATGCCCGTACTCGTCGGCAACTACATCGGTGGCGATCGCCTGGCATAGCGGACAGCCATCGCCGCGAACCAGCGCGTCCCAGCGCTCACGCGGCATCCACGCCGCACTCGAATCGGGGATCGAAGCGTGTCTGCTCCGAGGCCTAGCAGCTACGAGGGGGCACCATTGCTAGTTGCCGTCGCGCTTCGGCGGAACGGTGCAGGTGGACCTCGCAAGAAGCTGTGGGAATAGCTCCGCGCGCCGACTGGCAACTGCGGCGCTGAATCGACCGTCTCATTGACACACTCCATTGTAGCCCCGGCCTGGAACGGTCTCGGCTGGAATCCGTACAGATCGGGGCAACGAAGCCAGCGAGGCTCTGAGACACAGACGCTGAGGACATCGCCATCGAATCAACCACGATCCCCGAACTTCCCAACACGTCCGAGGCGGCGGACCTAGTCCGGCACGAGCTTGGCCGCCGGTGGCGGGCCGTTTCGGTGACGGCCGGGCTGATGCTGGCCGGCGCGGGGGTCGGGATTGTCCCAGCGCTACTTGCCGGCGCTCTTATCGATCATGCGTTGCCCGACCGGAACCTCGGCCTCGTCGCAGCGCTGGCGGGAGGCATGGCTGGAGCGGCGCTCGTCCAGCTAACCCTCGCGTCGGCTCAGGTCTACATGCGAACCATGATCGGCGAGGGGGTCTCGCGTCGCCTCCGTGAGCGCGCCTTCGAGCGTGTCACCGCCGCCCGATTCGCGGAACTCGAGGGGATCCCGACCGAGCAACTGGTGTTCCGGCTCACCCGATCGTGCGGGCGGATCGGCGACTGGTATGTGGCCGGATCGTTGCTTCCCGCCGCGTCGCATGCGCTGGTGCTAACCGCTTCCGCGATTGCCATGCTCGTGGTGGCTTGGCCACTGGGGCTGCTGGCGCTCGTCGCGATTCCCGCAGCGGCCCTGGGAGGCGCCAGTCTGGGGCCGATGTCGACACGGCTGGACCGCGCCTGGGGACGTCATCTCGAACTCGGGCAAGTCTTCCTGCAAGAGGTGCTTGCGGGAATCCGCATGGTCCGAGTGTTTGACGCCACCGCACGCGAGCGGCGGCGCTGGCGGGAGTGGCTGACGAGTCACTGGCGCTCCAAGGCCAAGACCGTCGTCCTACACGATCTGGTGATTGCTCACATTGGTCCGACCGCTCAGGCGCTGGTTACGGCAGCGGTCTTTGGGTTGGGCGCCACCCTGATCGCCGCGGGCCAGCTGTCGATCGGCGGCCTCATCACGGCCGTCGCTCTGGTGCCGCGGGCCTATGCCTCCATGCAGCGCTTGCTGACCCTGCAGGGCAACCGGGCTCGGATTCACGCCGAGTACGAGCGAATGGACATCGTCCTGGGACTAGCGACGGAGCGGTTGGGAGGGCGAACCCCTACGCCTGGGTCAGATGATGCGGGCGCCGGCGTTGCGTTTGAAGACGTCACGTTTCGCTACGAGCGGGAGGGCGCCGGCATCTTCGACGTCTCGTTCGCCGTCCAGCCGGGCGAATTCATCGGCATTGTGGGTGAGACCGGCAGCGGCAAGTCCACGCTGCTCGACCTGTTGGCTGGGCTCTATGAGCCGCAGGCCGGAGTAGTCCGCATTGATGGGATCGACACTCGAAAGATCGACTTGACGTGGTTGCGCCGGCAGATCGGGTTCGTGCCGCAGGAACCGAAACTGTGGGATTCGACGATCGCCGAGAACATCCGGTACCCCGCAGAGTCGGCCAGTCGTGCTGAGTTGGCGCAGGCGCTGGGAGACGCTCAACTCGACGACTTCGTTGCCAGGCTTCCGCAGGGCCTCAAAACCGACGTCGGCGAGCTTGGTGGCCGAATCTCGGCCGGGGAGCGTCAGCGGATCGCGATTGCCCGCGCGCTGCTGCGCCGTCCGCGTCTTCTCATCCTGGATGAGGCGACGGCGTCATTGGACGCCGTAACCGAACGAGCATTTCGAGACGCACTGGTCGCTTCAAGACTCGGACGGACTGTGATTGTGGTTGCCCACCGGATCGAAACGGTGATGGGCGCTGACCGGATCGTGGTGATGGGCCACGGCAGCGTGCTGGAGCAGGGGTCTCCGGCCGAACTCGTAGGAGCCGGCGGCCAGTTGGCCACGCTGCGCGACTCCCAGACGAGCGAAGCTGGACCGGAAGCAAAGACCTCTAAATGAGGCGCGTTTCCGGCGGCTCTAGCCCCGCCCTCCGACGCCGGCTGCCGCCTGCGCGGGCGGCGCGTCGGCGTGGTCGTGCCAGCGGAGGAGGGCGTCGAGGAGGGCCAGCAGCTTGCCCTGCCATTCGCGGTCGCGCTGGAAGTTAGGCCAGAGGAGACCCTGGTGGCTGCGGCGGGCGCTGCGTCCGATTTCCTTCAACAGTATCCCTCGGCTGACGTGCAGACCGGACGGTATGCGGATGATGAGTTCGCGCCCGTAGACGGTGATGCTGGGAATCTCAAGCGCGATGGCCCGCGCTTTGACGCGCAGCAGGTAGGCCAGGTTGGCCACGGGTACGGGCAGATCGCCGAAGCGGTCGCGGATGTCGGCGATCGCTTCCTCGACCTCGCCGATGGTGCGCAGCCGAGCCAGACGCTGGTATTCGCGAATCTTGGCCGCGTAGGTTCCCATGTAGTCGTCCGGCAGGTAGGCCGCCAGCGGCAGGTCCACGACTGCTCGGAGTTCCTCGTCCGGCTCGTCAGGCTCTTTGCCACGCAGCCGATCCACGGCCGTCGCCAGCATGCGCGTGTAGAGGTCGAAGCCGACAGTGGTGACGTGCCCGTGCTGCTCGGCGCCCAACAGGCTGCCCGCGCCGCGGATTTCCAGGTCGCGCAGCGCGATGCGGAACCCGGCCCCCAGTTCCGAGGCCTCCAGAATCGTTTGCAGACGTTTCTGGGCCTCTTCCGTCAGCGTGTGATTCTTCTGGTAGAGGAAATAAGCGTAGGCCTGCGTCGGGCTGCGTCCAACCCGCCCGCGCAACTGATACAGCTGCGCCAGTCCGAACCGCCACGCGTCGTTGACGATGATCGTGTTGACGTTGGGGATATCCAGCCCGTTCTCAATGATCGCGGTGGAAAGCAGCACCTGCGCGTCGCCGCGAGCGAAGCGATACATCACTTCTTCAAGGTCGCGGGGCGGCATCTGCCCGTGTCCCACGACGATGTCGGCGTCCGGCAGCAGGTTACGCAACCGTTCCTCCCAGGTACGGATGGTCTGGATGCGGTTGTGGAGGAAGTACACTTGGCCGCCGCGCGCCAGTTCGCTCCGGATCGCTGCGGCCGCGATGGCGTCGCTATAGCCCGCCACGTAGGTCTTGACGGCCAGGCGGCGCTCTGGCGGCGACTCGATCACGCTGATCTCGCGTAACCCACTGAGGGCCATGTGCAGGGTGCGTGGGATGGGCGTGGCCGTCAGGGTCAGCACGTCCACGTCGCGGCGCAGCGCTTTCAGGCTTTCCTTCTGCTTCACGCCAAAGCGCTGTTCCTCGTCCACCACCACCAGTCCCAGATTGGCGAACTTGACGTCCTTCTGGAGCAGGCGGTGCGTCCCGACCACCACGTTTACGTCCCCCGCAGCCAGGCCGGCGAGCACCTCGGTCTGCTCGGTGCGCGAGCGGAAACGGCTCAGCAGTTCGACGCGCAGCGGGTAGTCGCGCATGCGAAAGGCAAACGTGTCGAAGTGCTGCTGGGCCAGCACCGTGGTGGGCACCAGCAACGCGACCTGCTTGTTGGTCATGGCCGCTTTGAACACGGCGCGCAGGGCGACTTCGGTCTTGCCGTAGCCCACGTCGCCGGCGATCAGTCGGTCCATCGGACGCGCCCGCTCCATGTCGGCCTTGGCGTCGTTGATCGCCTCGAGCTGGTCCGGGGTCTCGATGAAGGGGAACTTCTCGTCGAATTCGCGCTGCCAGGGTGAGTCGGCGGGGAACGCGTAGCCCTTGGCCAGTTCGCGCGCGGCGTAGATGTCCAGCAACTCGGCCGCGATTTCCTCCGCCGACTGCTGGGCCTTTTTCTTGGCGCGCGACCAGTCGGCCGTGCCCAGCCGGCTGAGCTTGGGGGCGCGCTCGCTCATGCCGACGTATTTCTGCACGCGGCCAATCTGATCCACGGGCACGTAGAGCCGGTCCTGGCCCGCGTAGCTGATCGCCAGATATTCCCGTTCGCCCGAGCCTTCGCTCATCTGGACGATGCCCTCAAACTGCCCGACCCCGTGCTCCACATGGACGACGTAGTCGCCCTTTTCCAGGTCGGCCAGAAAGGACCGGTCCACGCCGCGCGCCCCGCGCCGGATACGGCGGATGCGCTTGCGTCCGAACAATTCGGCGTCGGTGATGAGCACCAGGTCCGACGGCGCGTGCCGCCAGCCTTCGGCCAGCGTGCCCGCGATCACCGTCACTGAACCGGCCCGCGGCGGCTCGTCCAGGCGCTCCACGACGTCGGCGGCGACGCCCTGCTCAGCAAGGAGAAGCCGCAGGCGCCGGCCCTGGTAACTCACGATCACTGTGCAGGCGCCGGCGGTCCGCATAGCCAATAGGTCCTCGGCCATGTGCTGCAGGCGGCCGGCGTAGGGGGGCTGGGCCTGGAAACCCTCGACGACGGCGCGGCCCGCGCCCTCATCGCTCGGCAGACCGGGCACGTAGGTCAACCGCACCTGCGCGTGGTCCAGGCCCTGCATGATCTTGGCGCTCGGGAAGAGCGGCGAGCCGAACCTGGCGGGCAGTTCGCCGTTGGCGGTCAGGCGTTCCCGGTTGGCCGCCGCGGCCGTTTCGGCGTCGCGGGCCGCCGCGACGATCTGGTCGAACTCGTCCACGAGGACCAGCGCGTCAGGCGCGTAGGCGAACAGGGTCGCCGCGTCCGGCAGCAGGCTCATGGTGTAGAACGCCGCGTCGTCGAAGTATTCGTTGCCTTCGAGCTGTTCCAAGTGGCGGCGCCACACGACGCTGTCCTCGGGACGCAGCGATTCCAGGTCCAGTTCGCGGAGCCGCCCGGCGACGGTTTCGCCAAGCCAGATCGGAACCTCTGTGGCCGGCGTCAGCAGGACGTCACCGGCCTGACCGAGGGAGCGTTGGGTCTCAGGGTCGAAATTGCGTACCGATTCGATGTCATCGTCGAAGAAGTCAACCCGAACGGGCAGCCGGGCGTCGGGCGGAAAGATGTCCACGATGCCCCCGCGATGGGCAAATTCGCCGGGCCGTTCCACCAGTGGCGTCGGCTCGTAGCCAAGGGCGGCGAGCCGGCGGACGACGTCCGGCAGGTCGGCTGCGGTCCCCGGCGTCAGGGACAGGAAATGCGTGCGGAATTCCGCGGGCGGAACCAGCCGCCGCAAGAGCGCGCGCACCGAGGCCACCACGATGGGCGCCGGCGAACGGGCGGATTCGCGGACGCGCGTCAGGTGGCCGAGTACCGCGACCCGCTGCGCGAGCACGTCGCCGCCGATGGCCAGCATCGAGTAGGCCGGCTGATCCGGGTCCGGGAAATGCAACACGGGACGCTCATCCGTCCACATGCCGATGTCGTGCGCCAGTTCCGCCGCTCGGCCGTCGTCGGCCGTCACCACGATCAGCGGTTGGTTGGCCCGGTGTCCGAGGAGGCCGACGACCGCCGACTTGGCCCCGTCGCGGACTTCGACCGTGAGTGGATGCGGGCCTTCCAGCGCTCGCGCCGCGGTGGCGGCCAGCGTTGGCTCTGCAGCCAGGAGGTCAAGCAGTCCGGTGAGCGCCATCGGGTTGATTGAATTGCTGCATGGTTGCGTTCGCGTCCGTTGTCAAGAGCATGCGAACCGCGTCGGCGGCGCGATCCACAGCGGCGCTGACGCTCGCACGGTCCGCCGGGTCGAAGCGACCGAGCACGTAGTCAACGGGATCCATGCCCGCCGGCGGGCGGCCCAGGCCGATCTTGACCCGCGCCACGGCGTCGGTTCCCAGGGTTCGGATGATCGAGCGCATGCCGTTGTGCCCACCGCTGCCGCCTGCCGAACGTACACGGATGCGGGCAAACGCCAAGTCCAGATCATCATGCACCACGATCAGCTCTGACGCCTTGAGGCCTAACGACTGCAGCGCGGCCTTTACGGCCGGGCCCGATTCGTTCACGAACGTCTGCGGTTTCAGCAGCGCGACCGCCAGGCCGTCGAGGTGCCCATTCCAGACTTCGGCGCGAAAGCGGGCTGGACGCCAGCGGCCCGCGCCTTGCTCGGCCAGTCGGTCGCATACCAAGAACCCAAGGTTGTGGCGCGTGCCGGCATAGGCGTTTCCCGGGTTGCCGAGACCGACGATCAGGCGTCGAGGTGTGAAGGACGGCCCCGACTGGCGGCGCCAGCGCCGCATCCAGCGCTTCACGCCGCTTCACCCCCGTGCGGCGTAGTTCGCTGGTCGACGGACAGTGCCGCGACCACCTGGTCCCACTCACTGAGCGCGAGCGTTTGGGGGCGCCGGCCAGGGTCCATGTCAGCGGCTTCCAGGGTCGCGCCAACCTCTGCCTCACGCCGGGCCGTCCCGGCGGCCAGGGAGTTCCGCAGCTTTTTGCGGGTTTGCGCGAATCCGTGCCGCGCCATCGCGATTCGCGCTTCCGCGGAAGCGATGTCGATCGCGGGGCGGCGGATGGGATCAATCCGCACAAGGGTCGAAACCACCTTGGGCCGCGGCCGAAATGCCTCGGGCGGTACGTCGAAGAGGCGTCGAACCCGGGCGTAGGACTGCACGATGACGCTCAGCAGCGCCATGTCGCCCGGTTTGGCCGTCAGGCGGCGCGCCACTTCCCGCTGCAGGAGCACCGTGAGACTGCGCGGCGGCTCGGCGGCACGGACGAAGTCGACGACCAGGCGCGTTCCCACGCTGTACGGGAGATTCGCGACCACGTGAAACGGGCCGCCGGCCACTTGCCGAAGGTTGAGTCTGCGCGCGTCCCCAGCCACAACCTGGATGCGGTCCCGGTTGCGGAAGCGTTCGCGCAGCCGCACGACCAGGGCATCCTCGATTTCGACAGCGATCACGAGCAGTCCGTGCGCCAGCAGCGCTTCCGTCAGATTGCCGGTTCCCGCGCCAATCTCGACCACGGTGGCGGCGGGAGGCAGGGCAGCTGCGGATGCAATGCGCCGTTGCACGGCCCCATCCACAAGGAAGTTCTGGCCGCGCCGGCTGGAGGGGCGGAAAGCCGCCCGCGGGGCGGTGCTCACGCCCCAGTATCACACCGGTCCACGGTGCGAGGCCTAGTTATCCGACCTGCGCGTAAAGCGTCGCGCCGGCACGATCACCACTTACGAGTCTTTCCCAACGCGGCGAGATAGCCGCCATCCGCATAGAGGGTCGTACCGGTTACATAGGCCGAGCGCGGTGACAACAGGAAGGCAACACAACTCGCGATCTCGCTGGACGTGGCGTAGCGCCCGAGCGGAACCGTGTCCTCACGCTGCCGGAGCAACTCGGGATTCGCGCGCACGTCGGCCGTCATGCGCGTGGCGGTCAACCCCGGGCCGACGCAGTTGACGCGAATGCCGTGCGGGGCCAGTTCTTGCGCGATCGCCCGCGTGACGGTTCGTAGGGCGCCCTTGGCGGTGCAATAGTGCGTCTGGCCCGGCTCGGCCGATTCGGAGCGAATGGAACTCACCTGAACGATTGATCCGGGCTCGCCGCGACGAACCATGTCCTCGGCCACCGCCTTTGTCAGGAATACCGGCCCACGCACCAGCACGTCGAGCATGGCGTTCCAGGTGTCGCTGTCGATCTCCTCCAGCGACTGGCGCCGCGTGTAGCCAGCCACGTTGGCCAGTGCGTCCACGCGCCCGTGCGCGTCCACGGTGGCCGCCACCAGCGCCTGGCCGGCCGCGACGTCGGCCACGTCCAGCGTTCGCGCTTCGACGGATTCCTGCAGTCCCGCTTGCTCCACCCAGTCGGACAGGGTCGCGCCGTCCAGGTCCGCCGCCACGACCTGATAGTCGTCGGCCGCCAGACGCTCCACACAGGCGCGTCCGATGCCGTGCGCGGCGCCCGTGACGATGGCCACCGGGCGCATTAGTGGGTCATCTCTCCGCCGTCAACGATCAGCGTCGCTCCGGTCACGTAGGCCGCGTCGTCGGAGGCCAGGAACGCGGCCACCTCGGCGATGTCTTCGGGCTGACCCAGGCGCCCCATGGGAATGCGGGCCAGCTGGTCATCCAGCGCCTGTTTGCTGGCCAGGAGCGATTCGGTGAGCGGCGTTTCAGAAACACCCGGGCCGATGGCGCAGACACGCACACCGTAGGGGCCCAGTTCCACGGCGGCCGCCTTGGTGAGCATGCGTACGCCGCCCTTTGACGCGCAGTACGACGTGTGGACGAAGCCACCGACGTCGGCCCGGATGGATGACATGTTGATGATCACGCCGCCGCCCTGCCGTTTCATTCGCAGGCCCGCCGCGCGCACACCGTGAAAGACGCCGGTGAGATTGGCCGCCATCACTTTGTCGAACCCGTCGAGCGTCAGGTCCAGGAAGCGCTCGCGGAGCGCGATGCCGGCGTTGTTGACCATCACGTCCAGCTGGCCCCATTGGTCTACGACGGCCTGCACCGAGGCCTCGACCGCGGCGTAGTCGGTGACGTCGGTCGGCAGAACCAGGGCCTCGCCGCCGTCGGCCGCGATCAAGTCGCGAGTCTCCTCCGCAGACGCGGCGTTGAGATCGGCCAGACCCAGACGGGCTCCATCGCGGGCCAGTCGCCGGCTGATGGCCCGACCAAAGCCAGACCCGGCGCCGGTTACCAGCGCCGTCCGGCCGGCAAGCGGCTGTGCGTGGGGCGTGTCGTTCATTGTTGGGGAAGCGAGCCTAGCAAAGGTCGCTTGGCAGCCCGTGATCGGCCTGTGGTTGCCTCATCGCGGCCTCACCCGCTATTTCGGGCGAGCAGTCAATGTTCACGATGCCGCTTGGACCAGGACACGTTCCAGAAATTTCCGGGCGGCGCGGCCGGCCTGCCCTCGGTGACTGATGACGTCCTTGGCAGCTCCTGGCAGTTCCGCCACCGTCGTCTGGCCGGGTCCGACGATGAACAGCGGGTCGTACCCGAAGCCGCCGGCGCCACGCGGCGCGCGACCAATGGCGCCCTCCACGGTGGCCTCCGACTCGTACGCGATGTCGCCGTCGGGGTCGGCAATCGCTATCGCGCACTGGTAGCGGGCGGTTCGCTGGTCGTCAGGGACCTCGCGCAGCAGATCCAGTACTGAAGCGTTGCGGTCGTCGTCCGTGGCGGTGGGGCCGGCAAAGCGGCTGGACCGCACGCCGGGTTCGCCGTCCAGCGCGGCGATCTCCAGGCCGGAGTCATCGGCCAGCGTCCAGCGTCGGCAGGCCCGCGCGTAGGCCGCTGCTTTCAGGCGGGCGTTGTCGGCAAAGGTTGCGCCCGTTTCGTCCACCTCGCAGGCACATCCCAGTTCTAGCGGCGAGAGCAGCCGCACGGACGAACCGGCGAAAACCCGCTGAAACTCGGCCAGCTTGTGCCGGCTGGCGCTGGCCAGCACGACGGCAGCGCCTAGTCGCGGATTTCTGCCGTCAGCACGCTTGCAAATTGCTAGAGTTGCTCCGTAGTTGTTGCGCGACGTCGCCCGTCAGTATCGCCGCTCGTGAGCCGGCGAAACACGATCACCCGGGTTCGGCGTCCTGTCGGCCGGCCTGAAGGAAGGGCGTTGATGTCCAGCTTCGACACCGAGCAAGCGTTCAAAGACTTGGGCAACGCCATCATCCGGGGCGACGCCGCAACCGTGGATTCCACCGTCCGCATCGCCCTCGGCGAAGGCGTGCACGCATCGTTGATTATCAACGACGGCATGATCCCCGGCATGGACGTGGTCGGCGAACTGTTTCGCACCAACCAGTACTACGTACCCGAGGTGCTGATCTCCGCCCGGGCCATGAAGGCCGGCATGGCCATCCTACGCCCGATCCTGGCTGAATCAGGCATAGAACCGGTTGGCGAGGTCGTGATCGGCACCGTCCGCGGCGACCTGCACGACATCGGCAAGAACCTCGTGGCCATGATGCTGGAAGGCGCCGGCTTCGGCGTTCACGACACCGGCATCGACACGCACCCGGACGAATACATCCAAAACGCGGTCGAGCACAACGCCAACATCATCGGCATGTCCGCCCTGCTGACAACCACGATGACCAACATGCGCAACACCATTGAGGCGGTGGAGGCGGCGGGCCTGGATGACCAGGTGCACTGCATCATCGGCGGCGCACCCGTCACGCAGCGCTACGCCGACGAGATTGGCGCCGACGGCTACGCGGCCGACGCGGCCTCCGCGGTGGTCCTGGCCAAGCGCCTGCTCGGGGTGCTCGGCAATGTGGACGAAACCGAGGAAGCGGGGCGCTCGCTCTACCTGCGGGCGCGCGACGCGCTGCAGGTGGCCGTGCGCGAAGAGCCTGGAACCGAGTCCCACGCCGACGGCCTGATGGAGGCCGAAGGTCTGGTGGAACAGGCGCGGGCGGCCGGCTATAACCCCACGCACATCGACCGCCTCATGGCCGAAATCGACCGCGAGAAGGTCCGCAAGGTCTAGGCGCCTTCCTCGCGGGGAGCGTCGCCGAGTCCCAGGCGCTTGGCATTGCCGCGGAGCAGCGCGGCCAGCTCGTCCGGAGCCAGGCCCGCGTCGCGCGCCAGGCGCAGCGCGCGGGTCTGGCGGATCAGCGGGTAGTCGCTGCCGAAGAGGACGCGTCCCGGAGCGAGCTGGCTCATGAGCCGATAGATCTCCGGTCGATAGAGCAGATGGCTGGCGGAGGAGTCGTAGTAGACGTTTTGGGCCTTCTGGTGAATTTCGGGCATCAGCTCGTAAAAGGCCAGGCCTCCGCCCCAGTGGGCCAGGATGACTGGAAGTTGGCCTTCCGCCGCTTCGATCAGGGACCAGATAGCGGCCGGTGTGGTGCTGTCTTTGCCGGGGTAGGTGTGGCCCACCGGCTCGCTGGTGTGCACGGTGAGGATCAGGCCCAACGCGCGCACCGCGTCCATGAATGACCGTACGGCGGCGCGGTCCCCGAGATTCCAGCCCTGGCCCTGGGGAAAGAGTTCGCCAACTCCAACAGCGCCGCGCGCCTGGCAGCGCTCCATTTCGGCAGCAGCAACGTCCAGGTCGCCGGGGGGGACCACGCAGAACGGAATGACTCGTCCGGCCCGGTCATCGGCGGTTGCGGCGGCATCCAGCACATAGTCGTTGTTCGCCCGGCACAGCCCGGGATCGCGCCAAGCGAAGCCGAACGCCACGCTTGCGGTTAGGCCGGCTCGCCGCATGCTGCCGCGCAAGTCGTCCGCCGTGGCCAGCACGCGTCGCTCGTCGCGATACAGCCGTCCGAACCAGACATCCGCCTGGCTATAGCGGTGGCGTCCGTCGACCACATCCGGCGGCACGATGTGCGTATGCACGTCGATTCGCGCGGGAGACGACGCGCGGCGCCCGCCATCGGTCGGCGGGTCGGGTCTGTGCGGCTGCGGAATGGCGAAGGGTCCGGGGTTAGCGCGTCAGGGCATTCTGCCGTCCGGCGCGGCGCGGGTGGTCAGGCCAGGGTGGGGGCCTCCGCCACGAGAAACGTCCAGCACCGGCCTGCGTCCGCCGTACACAGGGCCTTCGCCAATCCGGCAGAAGGGGCCGGTTCGCGCAAAGTGAATCCGGCCGACTCGAGGGCCGCGCGCACGGGGGTACGAAGCGCCAGGCCGTGACCCACGCTCACGATCGTCACGGGACCGGTCCGTTGCTCCGGCCCGGCGGTCAGGGCCGCCAGCGCGGACTCCAGGCTTGGGTCTCCCAGCACCACAATGGGCCGGTAGCCCTCGGTGGCCAGACTGGCCGCAAAGGCCACCGCGTGGGACCCACCGAGGCCCAGGTCGAAGTAGCGCTCCGGCGTCTGTTCGGCGAGCGCGGAGGTATCGAGGGCGCCCTCGGTGTCCGTCGTGATCAACAGGCGCCGCCGGTCGCTGGTCAGCACCTCCGCCAGGGCCCGCTCAAGGTCGATCCGGCGCGCAGCCGCGGCGTCCGGCGCCAGCGAACGAGCAAGCGCCCGCCCCTCCAGCGTGACGTGCAGCACGACCGGCCGTCCGACCCGCAGCGCCAGTCGCAGCAGATCGCCAAGCGCATCCAGGTTGCCCGTGTCCACTGGCCCCAGGTACATGAAGCCCAACAGCTCTTCCCACATCTCGGTTGGGACCAGCAGTTCGCGCACGGAGTTTTTGAGCCGCCGGGCCACCTCCACAGCCTGCTCTCCGGCCGGAATACGGCTGAGCGTGGTCTCGATGAGGTTCTTGGCATCGGCGTAGCGCGCGTGCCCACGAACCCGGGAGAGGTAACGGGCCATGGCCCCGGCATTGCGTCCGCGCGGCGTCTGCGCGTCGATCAACATCAGCACGAACGGCACCTGCAAGTGGCCGACATGGTTTACGGCCTCAAACGCCAGGCCGGTTCCCAGGCCAGCCTCGTCAAGTACCGCCACTACCGGCTGGCGCTGGCGCCGCAGCGTGCGGGCCACCGCCACGCCGGCCGCCTCGGAAGCCGCGCGGCCCGGCGTCTGTGTCGCTACGGGTCTGGCCGTGCCCTTGAGCAGCAGGTCGTAGGCCAGCGCGTGGTCGGCCCGGTCCCAGAACACGTCACTCGTGGGGTCGGCCACGCTCTCGGCAACCATGACGGCCAGTTCCGCGGCGCCGGTGAGCGCAGGCGACCTGGCGGGCACATGCCGGGCAAGCTGTTCGCGCAGCGCCTCGATCGTGGCGGCGCGTTCGCCAGACGCAGCCGAATCGGTTGGCTGGACCGCCATGCGCTCGGGAATCGCGGCTGTCATTGAAAGTCCCGTCGGTCGGCTGGCGCTCGCGAGGTAGGCGAGCAGGCCAAGCCCCACCGGTAAGTGGCAAACCCGATTATACTGGCCACCCATGCGGGCATTCGTGGCTGTCACGATCCCCAAGCCGTATCGCGACGCGCTGGCTGCCGAAGCGGCGTCGCTGGGTCGCGTTTCGCGCCACATCCGCACCGTAACGCCCGAGAACCTGCACCTGACCCTGGCCTTTCTGGGCGACGTTCCGGCGCAAAGCACTGACAGCGTGCGGTCCGGAATGCAGGCGGCGGCTCGCGGACGTCACCCCTTCAGCATCGGGTTCAGCGGCGGGGGCACGTTTCCGGCCAATCGTGAGCCACGCGTTGCGTGGGCCGGGATTAGCGGGGAGACTGAGGCCCTGCGCGACTTGCAGGCGGCGGTGTTGGATGCCGTTCGCGGCCTGGGGCTACGGGTTGACCGACGGCCCTTCAGCCCGCACGTGACGTTGGCCCGTATCGGCCGAATGACGGCGCCATCGGCCCGCCGTGCCATCAGCCGCGGCTTTCAGGCGCTGGAACTCGACCGGCTGGGCCTCTTTACGGTGTCGCACATCAGCCTGATCGAAAGCGACCTCACCCCGTCCGGGGCGCTGCACCACGAGGCGTTTTCGGTGGATTTTGCTCCCGACGAATTTCCGGAAGCGCCCCCACCACGGCGGCGTTTCGGCCTGTTCTAACGCGGCTTGTCCTGCGCGGTCGCCGTGCCCCAGCCGCCGCCGCCGGGCGTTTCGATTCGAATCACGTCGCCGGCCGAGAGTTCCAGCGCGGCCTTGCCCGGCAGCCCGCGCTCGTCGCCAGCGAACGTTCCGCGGTTGACGCCGGAGCGACCAGGCTGGCCGCCTGCCAAGCCCCAGGGCTGGCGCGAGCGCCGTTCCGTAACGATCGTGACGACCGCCGGGACCAGCGTCTCAATTTCCCGGATCACCCCGTCACCTCCGCGGTGGCGTCCGTTGCCGCCGGATCCGCGTCGGATTTCGTAGCGACGTGCGGCCAGCGGATACGCCAGTTCCATCGCCTCTATGGGGGTGTTCAGCGTATTGGTCATCGCTACCTGCACCGCGTCGGCGCCGGCACCCTCCGGGCCAGCGCCCGCACCTCCGGCGATCGTTTCGTAGTAGGTGAACGCGCGGCCGTACCGAGGGTCGAACCCGCCGATGATCAGGTTGTTCATCGTGCCCTGACTGGCTGCCGGTACCAGGTCCGGCAGCGCGTCCGCCAGCGCACCCCACAACACGTCCACGACCCGCTGCGAGGTCTCCACGTTGCCCGCCGCCACGGCGTGCGGCCGCGGCGGATTGAGCACGGAGCCTGCGGGGACTATGACCTCGAGCGGAGCGGTCGTCCCGTCATTGGCGGGCACGTCGTCACCCATCAGGCAGCGCGCCACGTAAATGACGGCCGAGCGCGTGACGGCTTCCGGCGCGTTGAGCGCGCCGCTGGCCGCGGGGCCAGTGCCGCTGAAGTCAAATCGCAGCCGCCCGCTCCGAGCCTGAATCGTGACCGCAATCGGAACAGCGGGACCGCCTGCGCCGTCGTCGTCCAGATAGTCCGTAAAGCTGTAGGTACCGTCGGGAACCACCCGCAGGCGCACCCGCGCCAGCTTCTCTGAATATGCCAGCAACGCTACGGCCCGCGCCCGCAGCGCCCCCGCGCCGTAGCGCCGGGCGAATTCGGCCAGCCGCGCCTCGCCCACCCGGTGCGAGGCCAGCTGCGCCTCCAGGTCGCCGCGGCGTTCCTCCGGCGTGCGAACGTTGCGGCAGATGATCGCGACCAGTTGCTCGTCCAGCTCGCCGGCGTCCACCAGCTTTAGCGGGGGGATGATCAGGCCCTCGTGGTAAAGCTCGGTCGAGGGCGGCATCGAGCCCGGCGCCAGACCGCCGACGTCGGCGTGGTGGGCGCGGGTGGCCACCCAGCCCCAGTGCGTGGGCCGCCGCTCGGAGCCCACGAAGACCGGTGACACGGTGGTGATGTCAGGGAGATGCGTGCCGCCGAGGTAGGGGTCGTTCACGATGAGGACGTCGCCGGGTGTGGGCGCCTTGCCTTCGTAGGCCTCGATCGCCGCCGTTACCGAGGCTGGCATGGATCCCAGGTGCACCGGGATGTGGGCCGCTTGCGCGATCATGCGCCCGTCGGCATCGAACACGGCGCAGGAGTGGTCGCGCCGTTCCTTGATGTTGGGCGAGTGCGCGCTGCGCTGAACCGTCACCCCCATTTCCTCGGCAACCGAGGCAAAGAGGTGACGGAAGACTTCGATCTCGAACGGATCGGTAGCGGACGTCGTCATGGCGCCAGCATAGCCAGCCGTCAGTCCGTCGCCGGGGCATGCGTCGCCGCCCGGCGATATACTCGGGTTGTCACCCCCAAGAACTCGATCTCATGCCAAAAAGCTGGCAGGAAGAAGTCCAAGAGATCCTGAATCGGGCCGACGCCTCAGCGCCGCCGCGGAAGCGGCAGACTCCACGGGCGCCACAGCCGGCTCAACGGCGCGGAAGCTACGTCGAACTGCTCGGCCGATGGATCCTCGGCCGCTTTGCCACGACCGGCGAAATGCTGGTCACGGCTGCCGTCCTGGTGGTCGCGGCGCTGTTCATGTCCATCGTGCTACGGCAGTTCGCCTCGATCGTGGCTGTCGCCGGCGCTATCGTCTTCGCGTCGGCTCTCGTGCGCGGCGTCATGGAGCGGCGGGCGGCTCGTTCTCCGGGAGCGCGCGGAACCCCGGTTATGTGGCGCGGGCAGGTCATCGAGCTTCCCAACCAGCGCCCAACACTCCGGCAACGACTCCGCGACGCGTTTCGCCGCCGCCGCTAGCAGTCGCGCGCCGCACCGCCGCGGGCCAGTAGGATGACCAGTTCCCCGCCCGCCATGTCAGGGCTACGCCCGTGAATATCGCTGACATCACCCCCGGCCGCATTGTGCGCGGCGTTTTTCTGGTGGCGTCCTACGAGGTCCGCGAGGCCCGCACCGGGACGCGCTATCTGCGCATGAGCCTGCGCGACCGCGCCGGGGCCACGATCGACGCCGTGTTCTTTCAGGTATCCGACGCGCAGATCGCGGCCGTTACGGCGGGCGAGCCCTACGAAGTCGAGGGGATGGCCGACGAGTTCCGCAACCGGGTCAACATCAAGGTCGATGCGCTGCGGCGATCGGACGAAACCTGGGACGCGACCGCCTATCTGCCCCGGTCGTCCAAGAGCGCCGGAGAACTAACCGGCGCCATCCACGACGCCGCGGAATCCATCACGACGCCTTTGCTCAAAGACGTACTGCGAGCCGTAATCGCCGATCCATTGGTGACAGAGCGGCTGCCGAAATGGCCCGCCGCCAAGACCCGGCACCACGCCTGGATTGGCGGGCTAGCCGAGCACACGGTGGAGATGCTGCAGATCGCCGAGCGTGTGGCCATGGTCTACCCGCAGCTCGACCGCGACTTGCTGCTGGCCGGCGTCGTACTTCACGACCTGGGCAAGCTGGAGGAACTGGACCTCGAGGCCAGCATCGTCTATACCGACGCCGGCAACCTGGAAGGCCATATGGTGCAGGGGGTGCGGATTCTTGACCGCGCGCTAGCCGCCACAGGCTGCGACGGCGAAATTGCGACCCTGCTGCGCCACCTGGTGCTGAGCCATCAGGGCCAGCTGGAATACGCGGCGGTAACGGAGCCGATGCTGCCCGAGGCCATCGCGCTCCACTTCATCGATCAGCTTTCGTCGCAAGTTCGCCCGGCAATCGAGGACGTCGAGGCCGCCCGTCAGCGGGGCGTGCGCGGCGCCATGCTGCGCGGACCAACCGCCATGCGCGAACTCTACGTACGAGCCGAGAACTAAGCGCCCAGCAAGCCCGCCGGGCGTCGGACTAGGACGACCCGTCCAGCGCCGCCTGCCGCTCCTGAACCTGCGCCACAAGCTCACTGGCGGACTTGGCGCGCTCGCGCTCCTTGGCCACCACCGCTTCCGGCGCGCGTTCCACGAAGCGCGGATTCGCCAGCAGTTGTTCGGCCCGCCCCAAGGTGGCTTCGGCTTCGGCCAATTCACGCGCCAGGCGCTCGCGCTCGGCGGTCAAGTCGACCATGCCGGCCAGCGGCAGGAACACTTCCACGCCTCCGGCTCGTGCCGTAACCGCCGGTTCATCGAAGGTAGTTCCGGTTGGATGGAACGTCAGCGGGTCCACGCGCGCCAGCCGCCGAATGAACTCTTCCTCAGCTTCAAGACTGGCGTCGCCGCCGATGATGCGCGCTACCACGCGGCGGCCCGCTTCCACGCCCGACTCTTGCCGCGCGTTGCGGATGCCCTGGACCACATCGATCAAGGACCGCACCTGCCTGATCGCGTCCTCGTCGACATTGGTCGCCGCAGCGGGGATGGGTGTCTCGATCAGGAGTTCAGGGGCGTCCGACGCGCCGCCCGCAGACCGAAAGTGCCGCCAGATTTCCTCGGTTACGTAGGGCATGAACGGGTGCATGAGCCGTAGCGACCCGTCCAGCACGGTCGCCAACGTGGCCGCCGTGCGCGCAGCCGCGGCTGAGTCGTCGCTGTAGAGTCGAATCTTGGCGGCCTCCACGTACCAGTCGAAAAACTCCGTCCAAAGGAAGTCGTGCAAGGCCCGTCCAGCTTCGCCGAAGCGGAAGCGCTCGACATCGCGGATAGCGTCGGCATGCACCTGGTTGAAGCGGCTGAGAATCCAACGGTCGATCAGCGACGGTTCGCCGGGCGAGCCCTCCGCCGTGCGTTCCATGGCGCCGATCACGAACTTGGCGCCATTCCACAGCTTGTTGGCGAAGTGGCCGCCGCGCTCGACCTGGCGCAGGTCGAGACGCATGTCGTTGCCTGGCGCGGCCGCGGTGACGAAGCTGAAGCGCATGGCATCGGCGCCGTAGGACTCGATGGTCTCGAGCGGATCGTCGCCGGGCTGGTAGTTGGTCTTGCTGACCTTTGAGCCGTCGAGGTGCCGCACCAGCCCGTGCATGTAGACATCGTGAAAGGGAACGTCGCCAGCAAGTTCCAGACCAAGCATCACCATGCGGGCGACCCAGAAGAAAATGATGTCGTAGCCGGTTTCGAGCACGTCGGTGGGATAGAACCGCCGCATGTCGGGCGTGTCGTCGGGCCAGCCGAGGGTCGAGAACGGCCATAGGCCCGAACTGAACCAGGTGTCCAGCACGTCGGGGTCCTGCTGAAAATCCTGTCCGCCGCAGGTCGTGCAAGACGTCGGGTCCACGCGCTCAACGATGACCGCGTCGCAGCCCTGGCAGTACCAGACGGGAATCCGGTGGCCCAGCCAGAGTTGCCGCGAAATGCACCAGGGCTGGATTTCGTCGAGCCAGCGGAGGAATTCGTTCTTGAAGCGGGGCGGATGGAACCGGATGCGGCCCTCGATCACTGCCGCCTCTGAGGCGTCGGCCAGCGGACGAACGTTCACGAACCACTGTTCCGAAACAAGCGGCTCGATCACCGCGTCGTCGCGCGAGCAGTGGCCGACCGGGTGCGTGTGCGTTTCCGTGCGCTCCAGCAGGCCCTCAGATTCGAGGTGCTCCAGGTATGCCGCGCGGGCCTCAAAGCGGTCTTGACCGGCCCAGCGTCCGGCGTTCTGGTTGAGCGTGCCGTCGCCGTTCATGATGTTGATCACCGGCAGGTCGTGGCGCTCGCCCATGGCCGCATCGTTGGGATCGTGGCCGGGAGTGACCTTGACCGCCCCGGACCCGAATTCGGGATCCACGAAGGCGTCGGCGATGATCGGGATGCTGCGACCGATTCCAGGGACGACGGCTTCCTGTCCAACCAGCGACTGATAGCGTTCATCGTCCGGGTGCACCGCGATTGCCGTGTCACCGAGCATTGTCTCCGGGCGCGTCGTGGCCACCGTCAGGTGACCGCCGTCGGCTAGCGGGTAGCGGATGTGCCAGAGCGAGCCTTCAACGTCGCGGTGCTCGACTTCGAGGTCGCTGATGGCCGACTGGTCGTCGGGACACCAGTTGACCAGGTAGCGGCCGCGGTAGATCAAGCCCTTTTCGTAGAGGCGCACGAAGGCTTCGCGCACGGCCCGCGAGAGCTGCTCGTCGAGCGTGAAGTGCTCGCGGGTCCAATCCACCGAAGCGCCGAGCCGACGAAGCTGTTCGTTGATGTTGTCGCCGACCTCGTCCTTCCACTGCCAGAAGCGCTCTTCGAAGCCCTCGCGACCAAGGTCGTGGCGCGACAACCCTTCCTTGGCCAGTTCACGCTCAATCACGTTTTGGGTGGCGATGGCGGCGTGATCGGCGCCCGGCACCCACAGCGCGGCCCGGCCGTGCATGCGCTGCCAGCGAATCATCAGGTCCTGGTAGGCGACGAAGAGGACGTGGCCGTTGTGCAGCTGGCCGGTGATGTTGGGCGGTGGGATGGCAATGGTGAAGGGACGACATTCGGGGTCGTCGGATGGCTGGAAGGCACCGGACTCGTCCCAGGTGTCGTAGAGCCGGGCTTCGACGGAGGCAGGATCGTAGGGGCCGGCCATGGCGTCGAGAACGGAAGAGGAAGGCTGGGATTTCATCGTGGCGTCGGGTACGACGGCGCCGCAGGTCGGGGCCGGACGCTCATCGTACCGCTGACGGCGACGAGCGACCTGCGGCGGAGCGTGGGGGTGAAGGGGGGAACCGTCTCTCGCCAGCCCGTCCCCTTTGGGGACGGGCTGGCGAGAGACGGTTTGGGCGGATTTTTGGCGGGTTCCCAAGCTTCCGACGCCTGGGACGACCGCGCCGAGGGAGGGGCCGGCGGCGGGGTGGGTGGACCGGGAGGCGCGAGGGGGCGGGTTGGCGGGTTCCCGTGGCTTGGGACATGGGACCGGCGGAGGGACCTGGAGAGGGTGCGGGGGCGCCGGGGGTGTTGGAGGGGCGTTGAGCGGGCGTCTCGCGCGCAGTAAGAGTTTTTTCCAAAAAACTCTTGAGGTGCGGCGGGATGTGTTTTGGCGGGGTTTGGAGGCTGGCGGGGAGGGGTGCGGACGGTGTTTGGGGGCTGGGGGTTGGACGGGATGGTTGACGAATCGGAGGGGTGGCGCGGTTGGGGTGCGTGGGTGGTTCGGGTGTGGGTCGACGAGTTCACCAGGAACGCAGGGGGAGCACCGGACGGTGGTCGCAGCCGGGGGAGGGGAGGCAGGAGTGAGCGAAGAGCGGTGAGACGCGAGAGAAGACGGGGCAGCGGGGAGTGGGACGGGTGGTTCGACAGGCTCACCATGAACGGCGACAGGCTCAGCATGAACGGCGACAGGCTCAGCATGAACGGCGACAGGCTCAGCATGAACGGCGACAGGCTCAGCATGAACGGCGACAGGCTCAGCATGAACGGCGACAGGCTCAGCATGAACGGCGACAGGCTCAGCATGAACGGCGACAGGCTCAGCATGAACGGCGACAGGCTCAGCATGAACGGCGACAGGCTCAGCATGAACGGCGACAGGCTCAGCATGAACGGCGACAGGCTCAGCATGAACGGCGACAGGCTCAGCATGAACGGCGACAGGATCGGCAGGAACGTCGACAGGGTCAGCTTGAGCGAAGGGAGGCGGTGGGGCGGCAGCGGGGCGAAAAAGGCGGAGGGCATTTGGAGAGTGGGTTGCAAGGCTTACCCGGCCAGTGTACACTATCTGGGGACGAATGGGACGTCCGGAATGGTTGGTGGCGACGAAATGCCTGGAACGGCGGGGCGTGAGCGGCGGGTGCGAGGTGCTCGCCTTGACCGCGGTCGCGGGGTAGCGTGGCCTCGGATGGCTAGTACGGCGGGCGGGCGGTTGTGACGCGGTTTCCGGCGATTGTCGAGACGTACCTGAGCGACCTGCGGCGCATTCGGGCGTCGGGCGGGGCGACGGCTGAGATTTCGAGCTACGGGCCGCTGGAGAATCTGCTGAATGCGATCGGGGACGGGCTGAGGCCGAAGGTCTTTTGCGTTGGGCAATTGAAGGACCAGGGGGCCGGACACCCCGATTTCGGGTTGTACGCCAGCCGGGGCCGCACGCGGGGCGGTCGGACGAACGCAGGCGAGCTGCCGGAGCACGGCGTGGTGGAGGTGAAGCCAGCCGAGGACGACGCGTGGCTGACGGCCGAGAGCGCGCAGGTGAGCCGGTATTGGGCTCGTTACCGGCTGGTGCTGGTGACGAACTACCGCGACTTCCTGCTGGTGGGCGAGGACCAAAACGGGAATCCGGCGGGACAGGAGAGTTTCCGGCTGGCGGCGGACGCAGAGGATTTCGAGCGGCAGTTGGAGAAGCCGCGCGCGTTTGCGGGTCGAGTTGGCGTGGCGTTGGGGGAGTACCTGCGGCGGGTGCTGTCGCACCGAGCGCGGCTAGCCGAACCGCGGGACCTGGCCGAACTGATGGCCTCGCATGCGCGGGACGCCCTGGCGCGGGTGGAGGCCGCCGAAGACGAACAGGAAGCGGCGGCCTCGCCGCTAGCGACAGTGCGGGCGGCGCTGGAAGAGGCGCTGGGGGTGCAGTTCAAGGGCGAGCGGGGCGCACGGTTCTTCAGGTCGACGCTGGTGCAGACGCTGTTCTACGGCGTGTTTTCGGCCTGGGTGCTGTGGGCGCGGCAGACGCCGCCGCCGAGAGGCACGTTCAACTGGCACGAGGCCGTCTGGCACCTGCGGGCGCCGGTGCTGCGGGCGCTGTTCCAACAGCTCTCGGATCCCGGGCGCTTGCAGCCGTTGGGCCTGGTGGAGGTGCTGGACTGGACGGCGGCGGCGCTGAACCGGGTGGAGCGGGAGGCCTTTTTCGCAAAGTTCAGCGAGGGACAGGCGGTGCCCTACTTCTACGAGCCGTTCCTGCAAGCCTTCGATCCGGCGCTGCGCAAGCAGTTGGGCGTCTGGTACACGCCGCCGGAGGTGGTGCGTTACATGGTGGCGCGGGTGGACCGGGCGCTGAAGGACGACCTGGGCATTGCCGAGGGGCTGGCAGCCGAGAACGTGTACGTGCTGGACCCGTGCTGCGGGACGGGCGCGTACCTGGCGGAAACGCTGCGGCGGATTGCCGACAACCTGGAAGGTCAGGGACTAGGGGTGCTGACCGGGGCTCGGGTGAAGCAGGCGGCGATGGAGCGGGTGTTCGGGTTCGAGATCATGCCGGCGCCGTTCGTGGTGGCGCACTTGCAGGTGGGCCTGACCATGCAGGCCCTGGACGCGCCGCTGGCGGAGGATGGGGCGGAACGAGCAGGCATCTTCCTGACCAACGCGCTGACCGGCTGGGAACCGCACGCGCAGAAGCCGTTGCCGTTTCCCGAACTGGAAGAGGAGCGGGACCGGGCCGAACAGGTGAAGCGGGAAAGGCCAATCCTGGTGATCCTGGGGAATCCGCCCTACAACGGGTTTGCCGGCATGGCGGTGGACGAGGAACGGGACCTCTCGGACGCCTACCGCACGACCCGTCGGGTGCGGCGTCCCGAGGGCCAGGGGCTGAACGACCTGTACGTGCGCTTCTTCCGCATGGCCGAACGGCGGATCGCCGAGAAGACCGGGCAGGGTGTGGTCTGCTTCATTTCCAACTATTCGTGGCTGGACAGCCTGTCGTGTCCGGGGATGCGGGAACGCTACCTGGATGCCTTTGACGTAATCCGGATCGACAACCTCAACGGCGACAAGTACCGGACGGGGAAAGTGGCGCCCGACGGCTCGCCGGACCCCAGCATATTCTCGACGGCCGACGATACCGTCGGCATCCAGGTGGGAACCGCTATCGCCATGCTGGTTCGCAAGGCGGAGCACACGCCGGCTGAAAACGTGCAGTTCCGAAGTCTCTGGGGTCAGGCGAAGCTGGAAGCGCTGACGGAGACGGCGGAAGCCGAGCCGGACGCGCTTTATGACACGATCGAGCCAATCCTGCCGCTGGGGCTGCCGCTTGCGCCGGTGGCCGTGAGTCCGGAGTGGTTCGACTGGCCGGCGCTCCCGGACCTGTTTCCGACTTCGTTTCCAGGAGTCAAGACCAGCCGCGACGCGTTTCTTGTCGACACCGACCTCGACCGCTTACGGGAGCGCGTCAGCGATTACTTCGACGCGGACCTGAGCCACGCGGAGATCGCACAGCGTTACCCAGGCGTGATGCGGAGTACGCAACGATTCGATGCCGCCGCGGTTCGCGACATGCTGCTCAGACGCGGTGGTCCGACGGAACGAGGATTCGTACGTTACGCCTACCGGCCGTTCGACGCCCGCTGGCTCTACTGGGAGCAGGACACGAAGCTACTGGATGAGAAGCGCGCAGAGTACCTGCCGCACGTCCACGCGGGGAATCCCTGGCTGATCCTTCAGAAGAAAGCCCGACCCGATCTTTCGTCGCCTCTCACCACTTCAATGCTCGGGGACCTCAACCAGATGAATAGTGGGGTATTCGGCGTCCCCTGCTGGCTTAGCGAGACCTTAGCTGCGGGAAGTGACGCTGGGACCCGTCCAAACCTGACGGCTTCGGCGCGTCGTTACCTTCAACGCCTTGGGCTGAGCGTTCAGGATCTCTTTCACCACGTGCTCGCAGAGCTTCACGATCCCGCCTACAACACGATGAACGCTGACGCGCTCCGTGCGGAAGGTCCGCGGATTCCGCTGCTGCACTGGTCCGAACTTTCGGCCCGGACCGGCACAGGGGACAACGAAGCGGCGGCCAAGGTCGAAGGGGCGGCCGACACCCTGGCCGCCTCGGCCGCTCGCGGTCGGGACCTGGCCGCCCTGCTCGATCCCGAAACCCCGGTTCCGGGCGTTACCACAGGCCGGCTTCGGCCCGAGATCGCCGCCATCGCCGTGCCGGCTACATTCCACGGGCACAACATGTTTGGCGACGACTTTGGGCTGACGGCGGGCTGGGGGCACTTCGGGTCGGGTCAGGCGGTGATGCCGGGGCAGGGTCGCTCGGTGGAGCGGGCTTACTCGGGATCAGAGCGCTCGGCCCTGGGCGACGCCCTGGACACGCTGGGCGAGACGACCTATGACATCCACCTGAACGACAACGCCTACTGGCGGAATGTGCCGGCGAACGTGTGGAATTACCGGCTGGGTGGGTACCAGGTGCTGAAGAAGTGGCTGTCGTATCGAGAGCGGAAGGTGTTGGGGCGGGCGCTGAGTGTCGAAGAGGTGGGGTATTTTAGTGAGGTCGCGAGGCGGATTGGGGCGATTCTGCCCTTGGCGCTCTAGTCAGACTCCAGTTCGAAGGGATGCGAAGATGTTGTTTAGGAAAGATATGCACCGGACGGTAGGACCTGCTGCACCGAACGAGAGCAAGTTTTCTGGGTGGCAGGGCGTGACCAAGCACGACAAGTATTGGATCTGCGCACTTTCGCGACGTTGGGCGCTCCGGCCATGAGTGCACTACTAACGGTGAAGGACCCGAAAGACTCAAAAGGCCTAGCCCGAGAGTCATAGAGGAGTCGCCGAACATGCCCTTCGAAGTATTCAGTCTATTCTCGCGGTGTTCCAAAATTCATGGAGCTCATTCCAGTTTGGAGGATGCCGCTGGTTGTTTCACCCAAGTCACCCAACGCTACGGCGCTGACATACCGGTACACCCGGATTCTCAAAAGTACATTCACTGTATTGTCGCAATCGATAAGAACGGGAACCAGAAAAGCTTCTCGAATCTCGACTTGGAGAGAGCTTCCGAACTATCCTTGGACCCCAAGTCATTCGCGGCCAAGTCCCCTGGGATTACAACGTTTTCGCAGCTCGCGAGAGTGTATTGCGAAGCTTCAAGGCTGATACCGTTGCCGGACATCAAGCTGAAAGGCATGTTCGACTACCAAGCCAAGGACCGTCACTTCTGGACCTCGGACGCAGGCAAGGGTCAGGCGTTGGCCTTTGCGCAGCAGGCGGCATTTACCCTAGAACTGTCACTCAAGGCATATCTGGAAGTTCTCGGGAAACTGGCGTCACCAGATACTGCGGACGCTAGGAAGTGGAAGACGCACAAACTCGTTGACCTCTTCAAATTACTCACAGACGACGAGAAAAAGCAGCTGGAAGAGTGGTGGAATCACTCGGACACAAAGAGAACCCACTTCCACGGGAGCTTGCAATGCTTCCTTTCAGAGAGCAACAGGCTTTACGAGACGTGGCGGTACATAACCGACCTTACGTCCCCAGACCTCTCCATCGATATACCGAAGCTTCTGAGCGCCTCAGACTTCCTGTTGTCTGCCGCCAGCCGGGTACACAAGACGAGTTCACCTATCAAGGTCAACGTCACGACGACAACGTATCCGAGCTCAGACGTTGACGACGGAAGCCCGGCTCCTCGCTACGCACAGACCCTGGTGGAGGGTCGGGTTCGAGCTGTGAACATACCCGACGGATATGACCCTCTCAGCATAGTCGAGCTTGTGATCGACGCTGATGGGCATGAGGACGATGTGATTGCCCAGTTCTACAGGCGCAGTGTAGAGAATTACTACGGCTTTGAGGGGAAACGGGTTGCTCTATTCGGCAACATCAGAGAAGACCGTCCGCATTTGCTGCTCCACTCGAGTCATCTGGACGAACCGAAGAGAGAAGATAGGTATGCCTCTGAACGTCGCACGCTAAAAGGATCAATCCATGACATCAGAACTGTCCATCCCGCAGAAGGTAAACCTGGAAAATTGGATCTTTCCCTCTGGGACGAAACCTATTTCACCCAGGTCGACTGCTTCTTTGTGACGGATAAGGAACGTGAGCAGCTCAGGGAGTTCAATCTCGGCGATACGATCCTGATAAGTGGTTGTGTCACTTTGCTGAACGGGCAACCAGTGGTGTTGGTCCAGCCAACCCATATCGAGAAGGTTGTCGAAGAACGCGATGATCGATAGGGTTTCACCCAGTGAGATGGTCGGTTGTCCGATGGCCGCATCGACACTCAGGTAGAGAAAGTGGGATGAACGATGGCGCCTGAGTTGATGCTCTTCGACGACATTCAGCGTACGGACCACCGGCCCTCGACGCGAGGGAGATCGTCTTTCGAATTTCTGAACACGTCGGCTTGGCCTGCCTGCAACAACATGCGCGACAGGCTCGAGCAGTGGTTCGAGCGTTACCCAGACAGCTCGAAAAATGACCTTCGCGCACGGTTCAGGAAACGCGATCATAACCACGGGTCCGCCTTCTTCGAACTCTATCTGCACGAAGTCTTCCGCCGACTGGGGCTCTCTCCCGAGGTACATCCCGAATCGCAGCGTGGTCGCGGTCGGCCTGACTTCGCAGTCACGAGTGGTAGCGACGGCATCGCCTACGTCGAAGCCAATGTTGTCGGCCTGAGAGGATTCATGGCCGAGGACCCGCTTGAGGATGCGGTACTCGATGCCATCGATTCGTTGGCTGTCGAGCGACCGACGGGAATCGCGCTGCAGGCTCGAACTCGTGGGAATCTGGCCCAATCTCCGCCAATTGGTCGAATCAAGGCAAAGGTTCGGCGGTGGGTTGATCAGATCGACGGGGAATTCAGAAGCACGGGCAGGATTGAGGCGGAGCCAAGCCTCGAAATCCCTCACGGGGGCTGGAAACTAACCCTAGCGGCATATCGTCGCTTCAAGCATGACTCCAAGAGGTTGATCCATATTGGTCCTGGTAAGAGCGGGACGCTGAGTGATGGCGTTGCTCTGCGCAAAAACGTGCTTGCGAAAGCAAAGCAGCACCGAGACCTCGATCGGCCACTGATAGTCGCAATGAACACACAGAGCGGCTTCCAGGATCGTGAGGACGAGCTGTCAGCGCTCTTCGGTCGGGAATTGTTGTCATGGCAGGAGGACGAACACGGCAACGTCGTCACGCTCCCGCACATGTCGCGTGAGCCCGACGCGGTGTGGCGCAATCGCGCCGGGAGTCGATACGGCCGGCTGCACGGTGTGCTGTTCTTCCGCGGCGCCTGGCCGTGGACCGCGCACAGCGTCACTTCCCATCTGTACGTCAACCCATACATCGAGGCTGATGTTCCCCATGAACTTCTGCGGCTGGGAAGCGCCCGTGTCCGGAACGGAGAAATGCGATGGGAAGCGGGATTGTCGCTCGGCGACTTGTTGGACCTTCCCGACGACTGGCCTGGTGAACGAACCCGAAGCTTCTCCGCTGACTGAAGGTCTGATTCCCCACCCGTGCGCCGAACTGAGCGCCCTGCTTAGGTTTCTCTTCTCTGGGTTCAGGCTCGTGTTCCTGTGCGCGTGCGGGCTTGTCATCTGTTACTACAGCGGCGTCGCCTGGCCCAAGGCGTTCGCAGTGCCTGACGATTGTCCTCGCCGATCTCGGCGATCAACTCTTTGACACGTTCGCTCGCCACCGGGCCCTGCTCGCCCAGTAAAGACGGGCGGGTCGGGGACGCCGCCCCTACGCCGGAACGGATGCGGACGGCGGGGGGCCGGCTCGCCATGAGCGGATTGGGGAGGTTCCAGGCTGCGCGCAGCCTGGGGCACCAGCGGGATGTTGACGAAGTGGCTGTCGTATCGGGAGCGGGATCTGGCCCAGGGCGAAGACGGAGGGGAGGGGCCGGCGCGGGGGATGAGCTCGCCGTTGGTGGTTGGATGGGCTACATTGGGTGTAGTGGGTAGCGGAGAGCGCTATCGGCGCCCTCGCTCTGCGGGGGCGCTTTCAGTTTTTAAGGGTCCGAAGCGCGTTCGGTGCGCCTCGACCGCGTCGCGAATGTCACGGTCGGGAAAGATCTTCAGACCAAATTTCCCCATCGCAAAGTCGTCGCGCGCGTAGAAGCGTGGGCTGACCGCGTCCCAGAACTTTGGCTCTGCGGTGCAGCCGCCGCTCGTCCACTCGTAGACCTCGCGGGCGACGATGTCGGCCAGCTCCATGACATCCGAGCCGCGCTTGGGGGCGTAGTGCACGCCGGGGTGCAACTGGCCGCGAAAGGCACCATCACTGACCCACTGGGTTCCATGCAGCAGCAGGTCAACCACCACCGCCTGTCGCTCCGCGTCCTCACGTGGACCAATGCTCTCGAACATCAGTCGTCCAAAAGGATGCCTAGGGCTATAGGCAAGAAAGTCGATGTAACGTTCCAGCAGCAGTGTGATCGCCAGCGGGTAGGCGCTGGTTGGCAGATACGGGTCAAGCGTGTCGGCAGTGAGGTTGGCCTTGCGAATGCCGGCACCGAAGTAGGTGGCAGGGGTTTGGTCAATTAGCGACCGGATGGCCTGGTCGAACTTCGTCTCTTTCTCACGGTCATGACCGAAGTAGAAGCGCTCCTTACGCTGGCGCATCAGCGGCTCGTGAAAGGTGACATCCGTCGTTCCGAAGAATTCGAGCTTGATTTCATCAGCTCGGGATATGTAAACGGGGATGTCGGCCGGGTCGATGGCAACGCCACCGATCGCAAACCACGATTCCGGTTGGTCGGGTTGTGATCCAGACGATCCCGACTCGTCGAGATGCAAGATGTTCTCCGGACGCCCCGCGGTGAGTGGATGGCCTGATCCGAGCCGATAGCGTTTGCGTGCGGCGATAGGTTCGCTTGCCGTACGCCGCGCACGCCTTGCGCTGCGCTGGATTTCGTCGAGGAGTTCTTGGCAGGCGTCCTCGTTTGCGCCCGCACGCCGCAGCATCACGGCCAGCAGGTGTCCGATGCGCTGGGCCTCTTCCAGGTAGCGCGCCTTCTGTCGAGCAAGGCGGCGGCCCTGGGGATCGCCAGGGGAGTCCGGCATTAAGGCGTTGGTCCTCCCCAGGCCGGACGCCGGCCAGGCTGGTCGTGAAGGTTCACCAGGCAGCTCGATTGGTGGCGCCCAGAACGTCCCACAACTTCATTGCAGGCTCACCAGGAACGAGGAAACGGAGGCCGGGAGCAGTTGGCGGGGCGGGGCGCCGGGGGTGGTTTGATGGATGGTGCGCGGAAAACGGGCGGGTCGGAGACGCCGCTCCAGAGAACGTACAAGAGAAGAAAGGGAAGAGAATGAAGACGGGCCGGTCAGGGACGCAGGCCCTACGAAGGATCGGGTGGGTCGTCGAATTGGGCGGCGTGGAGGTCGCGGTAGGGGCCGGGTTGGGCGATGAGGTCGGTGTGGGTGCCGCGCTGGACGATGCGGCCTTCGTCCAGGACCACGATCAGGTCGGCGTTGCGGATGGTGGAGAGGCGGTGGGCAATGACGAAGCTGGTGCGGTTGCGCAGGACCTGGATCAGCGCCTGCTGAATCTCGTATTCGGACTCGGTGTCGATGTCGGAGGTGGCTTCGTCCAGCACGAGCACAGCCGGATCGGCGAGGATCGCCCGGGCCAGCGCCACCCGCTGCTGCTGGCCGCGCGAGAGCCGCAGTCCGCCATCCCCCACGATGGTGGCGTAGCCGTCGTCCAACTGGCCGATGAAGTCGTCGGCCCGCGCAAGCGCGGCCGCTGCTTCGACCTGGCTGTCGCCTGCATCGGGATTCCCGTAGCGGATGTTCTCGGCGATCGTGCCGCTGAATAGGAACGTCTCCTGCGGCACGAAGGCCAACCGCGTGCGGAGGCTCTCCATGCGCAGATCCCGCAGATCGTTGCCGTCGACCAGGACTTGGCCTGACGTCGGGTCGTAAAAGCGCGCAATCAAGTTGACCATCGTGGTCTTGCCCGACCCCGTTTCGCCGACCAGCGCCACGGTCTGGCCGGGTTCGGCGGTTACCGACACGTCCTGGAGGACCGGTGTGACGCCGTCGTAGCTGAAGTTCACGTTGCGAAACTCGACGCGTCCGCGCGGCTCGACCAGATCGACCGCGGACGGACGGTCAACGATATGGCGCGGCACATCCATGAAGTGGAAGATTCGGTCGGCGGCGGCGAGGCCGGACTGGACCACGTAGTTGACGCGCACGAGTTCGGTCAGCGGCTGGTGGAAGATCTGGGTGTAGGCCAGGAATGCGATGAGCGTGCCGGGTTGCATCTCGCCGAGCGTGATCTGCCAGCCGCCGTAGGCCAGCATGGCCGCCACGCTGAGGGTGCTGAGGCCCTCGATCAGCGGCGTAGCGATGGACTCCACCATGGTGGTGTTGAGATTGGCTTGGAGGTTGGCGCGGTTCTCGGTCTGGAAGCGGCGCGTATCGGCTTCTTCACGAGCGAACGCGCGGCTGACGCGAACGCCGCTGACGTTTTCCTCGATGGCGGTGTTGATGTTGGCGATGGACTCCTGGACGCGGCGGTAACGCACGCGCAGCATCCGCGCCGTGATCACGCTGGCGATCAGCATCAGCGGCACCACGGACAGGATCACCAATGTCAGACGCCAGTCGAGCGTCAGCATCACCACCAGGTACAGACCCATGGTGACAATGCCGGCGCCGGCCGTAAGCACCTGGCCCTGCATGGCCTGCTGCACGGCCGTGACGTCCGCCGTGAGGTGCGAGACCGTCTCGCCGGTGCGCTGGCCTTCGAAGAAACGCATGGAGTGCCGCACCAGGCGCACGAACATGTCGCGCGACAGCTGGTAGACGATGGTCTGGCTGCTGCGAGCGAACAGGTAGAAATTCAGGTAGTTGAGCGCGCCGCGCGCCAAGTAAATGAGCATCAAGGCGCCGGCAATGCGCGCCGCCCCAGCCGTGTCGGCTCGCGGGATGAAGTCGTCGACGGCGATCTTCAGCGCCCACGGAGGCGCCATGTTCAGCAGCGAGGCCGCCGAAAGGGCCAGGAAGCCAATGCCAATCGCTTTCCGGTGCAGGCCGACGTAGTACAGGAGCCGGCGCAGCGTGCTGGTGACCGTCCGGCCGCTGAGGTTGGAGGTATCGACGTAGGTATGCCGCATACCCATCAGATCCTGACCGGCCCTTCGGTCTGGACCGCCACTGAAGCTTCTTCCTGCAGACGAAACTGCAGTTCGTAGATGGCCCGGTAGGCCTCGCTGCTGATCAGCAGCTCCTCGTGCGTCCCGCTCGCCACAATTCGGCCGGCCTCAACCACGATGATCTGATCGACGCGCCGGATGGTCGAGAGGCGGTGCGCGATCACGATGGTTGTGCGCTCCTGCATCAGCTGCTCAAGCGCCCGCTGGATGGCCCGGTCCGTACGGGTGTCCACGCTGGAGGTGGCCTCGTCCAGCACCAGGATCGCGGGCCGCACCAGGAGGGCGCGGGCAATCGCGATGCGCTGGCGCTGGCCGCCGGAGAGGCGCACGCCGCGGTCGCCGATGAGCGTGTCGTAGCCCTGCGGCAGTTCCGAGATGAAGTCGTGCGCGGCGGCCATGCGTGCGGCCGCTTCCAGATCTTGGTGGCTGGCGTTCTTACTGCCAAACCGCAGGTTGTCGGCCACCGTCATGTTGAACAGGAAGGTCTCCTGCATGACCATCCCAATCCGCGACCGGAGGTCTTGCAGGCGGACGTCGCGCAGGTCGTGACCATCGACCCGAATTGCGCCTTCGGTGGGGTCGTAGAAGCGGGGCAACAGGTTGGCCAGCGTGCTCTTGCCGGACCCGCTGCGTCCCACGATGGCCAGCGATCCGCCTTCAGGTACCTGCACCGATACGTCGCGCAGGATGGGGTCGCGTTCGCCGTACTGGAACGTGACCCGGTCGAACTCGATCTCTCCGCGCACCTCCGGCAACGGACGGGCGTCAGGCTTTTCCTGCACGTCCAGCGGCGTGTCGATGATCTGGAAGACCCGCTCACCGGACGTGACGGCCTGTTGGGTGATCTGCACAGCGAAGCCGAGGAAGCGCGTAGGCGCCAGCATCAGCAGTAGGTAGCCTTGAAAGGCCACCAAGCCGCCGAGCGTAAAGTCGCCGTTGACAATCCGCCAGGCGCCCAAACCAAGAATCAGCGCCGTCGCGGCGCCCGCAATCACCTCAATACCCTGTGAGTAGAGGGCGAATGTACGCAGAACGCGCGTGCGAAGATCGCGCAGCTTCCAGTTTTCTCGGTCGAAGCGCTCTTCCTGGTAGTGCTCGCGGCCGAACGCCTGAATGACCTTGATTCCAGAGATCGCCTCGCGGATCTCGACGTTGACCACGCCCATCTGCTGATTCGACCGCCGAAAGAGCGGAACCACGCGCTTTGCCACCGACTGCATGGCAATAAAGAACGGCACCAGCCCCAGGATCGCCAGTGCCAGCACCCAGTCGAGGGCCAGCATGAACACCAGGTTCATGGCCGTGAGCGCGATCGACGACAGAATTACGGTGCCGGCCATGGTGAAGAAGAACTGGATCATGTTCACGTCGTTGGTCACCCGGGACATCAGGTCGCCTGTCTGGTGCCGGTCGAAGAAGCTCATCGACTTGGCGCTGAGATGCGCGTACAGGTCGTTGCGGATGTCGTGGATGACTTTCTGGGCGCTGTAGCGCGCGGCGTAGAGACGCCCTGCCATGGCGACGTTGGAAAGCAACACGGCCCCAACGAACAAGCCGATGGTTACGAACAGAACGCCAAGGTTGTTGGCCAGCACGCCGTCGTCAATAGCGATCTTGCTCAGGGTTGGCGGCAGGGTGCGCAGCAGCGAGCCGAGCGTAAGGGTGACGAGCATGCCCGCGAGCAGCAGTTTCTGACTGCGCAGGTAAAGGATGAGTCGCCAGAGAATCCTGATGAGAAGTATCCCGTTGGTGAATGCTGGCCGAAGTGCAGCGCCGGCGCCCGCTTGCCGATTGTCCCACGCGAGCCATCGCCCATTCCGCCGACGCCGCCTAGGGTGGCGGAAAGAAGTCTTGCACGTGCCGTATCACGGCTGATGCGCCGCCTGGACCGGACGCCAATCCCTTGACCCGCCAATTCACCTTGACAATAATCGCTGTACGCTCGGTCCGCGCCGTGGGGGGCGTTGGCAGGACCGCTGGCCGCTGGTTGCCACACAAGTGGAGAAGCGCTCACGGACGAACTAAGCGCCCTTGACCTGGCTCGGCAGATCTACGAACTGGGCGGTATCCAGTTCGGCAGTTACACGCTGGGCCGGTCCACGGTGAATTCCCCGGTCTACGTTGACCCCAAGCGCCTGGTGGCGGTGCCCGCGGCGCTGCGAACGGCGGCCGCTCTGGTCCGGGACGCCGCGAACCTGGCCGAAACCCGCCGCCACCAGCAGGCGGCGCCGTTTGAACTGGTTGCCGGCGTCCCCATGGGCGGCCTCCACCTGGCCACGGCCTATTCGCTAGCGACGGATACGCCGCTGATTTATGTCAAGCCGGATTCGGGACCGGCGGGTCTTGAGATCGTGGGTCGGTTTCTGCCGGGCCAGCACGTGCTGCTGGTGGACGATCTGATTACATCGGGCGGCTCGGTGATCCAGACCGCGCACGCGCTGCGCAGCGAAGGACTGCTGGTGCGCGATGTCATCGTGCTAGTCGACCGGGACGTGGGCGCCGCCCGTCAGTTGGAGTACCACGGGCTTCGCCTCATTTCCATCGTCACCCTCCCGGCCATGTTGAATCTCTACATGAGCGAACGGCTGATCAGCGAGGACGAATACCGGCGAAGTCTGGACTATCTCGAAGCGCAACGGTTATGAGCCAGCGCGCTCCTCGCCGGCGCGCACTGGACGACGAGGATTGGTCGCAGGACGCGTTGTTCGCCAGACCGGTGCGGCGCCGGCGCGCGCCCATCCCACCGCCGATCTACCACGCGCGCCTGCGCGAGCGTTCGGCCGTGGCCAAGGCCCGGCACGCGCAGCGCAATCAGCTGCGGCAGGCGGCCAGCATCGTGTTCATCGCCCTGCTGGCGCTTGCGGGAGGGTTGCTCCTCATACGACTGCTGGCCTCGGTCGAGCCGCCGCCCCCGGACGCCGGAGGCGTGGTCAACCTCTTAGATCCCGGTCCCTCGAAAGCTGGTGCGCAGCGCGCCCCTACCGCGGCGCCGTTCATCGAAAGCCCGTTCACGCGGCCAGTCGAAGCGCCACCCATCACGGCCCGCGCCGCCCTGCTGGTAGATATGGGCGAGCGCACCATCGTGTTTGCCAAGAACCCCGGCGAGCGGCGGCCGCCTGCCAGCCTGGCCAAGCTGGCCACCGCCATCGTGGCGCTGGAACAGGCGCCGCCGGACACGCGCATTCAGGTTCCCGAGAGCGCGGCGGCTGAGCGGCCGGTCCTGGCCGGCTTGCGCCCTGGCGAGGTCTTCACGCTGCAGGACCTACTCTTCGCCATGCTCCTGCCGTCCGCCAACGACGCCGCGGTCACCATTGCCGACGGAATCGGCGGCCAGGACTACACCGTGGCGCAAATGAATGACCTTGCCAGCCGGCTCGACCTCAACGACACCCGCTTCGGCAACCCCAGCGGCCAAGATGCTGACGACCAGTACAGCACGGCCTTCGATATGGCCGTGCTGGCGGCCGACGCGATGGACCGGTTCCCGCTGCTGGCCCAGATCGTGGCTACCCACGTCCACGTGATTCCGGCGGGACCTGCCAACCGCTCCTACAGCGTCAGGAATCTGAATGGCCTGCTCTGGTCCTATGAGGGCGCCATCGGCGTCAAGACCGGCCAGACGGCGGAAGCTGGCGGCAATCTGATCGCGGCGGCCCAGCGGGGTGCTCGCCGCCTGATGGTCGTACTGCTGGGCAGCGACGATCGCGTGGCTGACGCCGAAACGTTGCTGGACTTTGGCTATCGGGCGCTGGCCGCCCGCGGCTAAATGGTGAGGAATTGTCGGTGTGCGCCCGGCTGGAATGGCACAATCGCGTATCGTTACAGTGACCGGTGCGCCGCTTCGGGAACCGGACTGTCGGGTGGATGTGCCCCCGCCGGTCCTTCAGCCCGAATCGCGGTGATCTGGCTACCTGCACGGCGCAGGCGCCATCCGCGGGTTGACCGGCGGCTAATCGCTCACGAGAAAGAGGAGGGAAATGCCCTTCAACGTTGGACCATTCGAGCTGATCGTCATTCTCCTCATCGTCATCGCCGTCTTTGGCGCTGGCCGCATTGCTGGAATCGGCCGGGCGCTCGGCACCAGCGTGCGCGAGTTCCGCGAAGAGGCGAGAAATGAGGATGAGGAGGGCGAAGAGGGCGAAGAGGACGGCGAGGATGAGGATGCTAACGCTGCGGACGCCGCCAAGGCCTCCGCTGACGACGCCGAAACTCCTCCAGCGAAGAAGAAGGAAGACACCACCACCTAGCGGTTGGTTCCATGGCCCGTCCGGCTGGATTGCCGGGCGGGCCATCTGTCTTTTTCTGGCCATTGCGGCCGTCGCGCTTGCCAAGCCGCCTTCAACCACTGCCGCCCCAACCTTGCCGGAGACGATTCGGGTCCAGCTCAGCGTCGTGCCGGGCATCCTGCGGCTCAGTCCTGCGCCTACAGCTGTGGTGCAGGTGGACGGGCGACCTCTGGCAGCTGACGCCTCCCCGATAGTCGCCGGCTGGTCATTGCGCTACCTGCGGCTTCCGACCGCCGCCGCCGCGCCGGTGGTCGACGCGCTGGCGGCTCGCACACCCGGAGGCGCCCGGCCTGACGGGCAGCTCATCATCGGACCGTACGGCTGGAACAGTCGTGAGCATCGCGACCGCCGAATCCTGCGATCGGAAGTCGGCATTGCACCCGCGCTTGCAGTCCCGCGATCGGGCCTGCACGTGGGCCACCGAACCCTGGCGCCGCTTCCCGAGTCGATTGACATCGTGCCCCAAGACCTGGGAGAGGTCACCACCATTAACGAGCGCCCCTATCGCGGGCGGGTCCGCGTGGATCTCGCTGGCGGGCGGTTGCGGGTGGTGAACGAACTGAGGTTGGCCGACTACCTGGCTTCCGTTGTCGGTTCAGAAATGCCGTGGACGTGGGAGCTTGAAGCGTTGAAGGCTCAGGCCGTGGCAGCCCGAAACTACGCCATCCGGCAGCTCGATCCGTCAGGCGACTTCGACATCTGTGACTCACAGAATTGTCAGGCCTACGGCGGCGTATCGAGCGAGCATCCCTCAACCATCCAGGCAGTACGAGAGACCGCGGGCGTGGTGGCGATGTTCGACGGCGATCTGATCACCGCGTATTACTCCGCGAACATGGGCGACTACACCACCAGCGCGGCTGACGTGTGGGGACGGGATGTCCCCTATCTGCGTGGCGTGCCGTCTCCGGCCGACGCGGAAGCTCTTAGCACCGGTTGGGGCGCCGAGGGCTACCGCTGGACCCGGGCCATCCCACTGCCGCGTCTGGCCGATCTCCGCACGGCCGACGGCGGCGCCCTTGGTGAGCTCTCTGAGGTCCGCGTGCTGCGCACGGCGCAAGGCGGCCAGCCCGTGGAACTAGAACTGCGCGGCGCGCAAGGCGCGGTGACGCTGTCCGGTGACGCCATTCGCACAACCCTGGGCATTCCCAGCGCGTTCGCCGAGTTTCAGACCGTACCCCCCGAACGCTTGGTGCTGCTCAACCCGACCCCGCGCCGTGTCGAGACGCTAAAGGCTGACGGTTATTCGTTGGAACGCCGGCGTCGCAGCTTGGCATTCGCCGAGTCGCCGGCCGAGGTACGTCTGGTGCGCGGGACGCTGGACATCGTTGAGTTCCATCTGCCACCGCGTCTCATCGTGAACGGGCGGGGCTTCGGCCACGGTGTGGGTATGAGCCAGTGGGGCGCGCAGGGTCTGGCGCGGGCCGGCCACTCATTCGATCAGATCCTGACCCACTACTACCGAGGAATCGCCGTCGAGCGAGCGGACCAGGCAACCGCGCCGACTGGGTCAACGCCGGCCGCGCCTCCCTCTCCCAGCTGGCAATCCGGCGCCGGTCCGCAGGGTTAGCGACAAAGGCGTACGCCGGACTCACTGGCCACCACAGCCATCGAAACTTGCCGCAGGCGGACCAGGTAGGCCCCGCCCCGCGCCGCTATGGGCGCGCCGACGAGCCCCGGCGAATAACGCCGTCGTCAGGTTTTTCGAGTAAAGACGCTCAGGGGGCGGCTTCTAGCGCCGCGGCTGCCTTGCGCGCGTTGTCCGAGGTGGGATCCCGGCGCAGGATGCGCTCCAGGTGGAGCCGCGCCGCCGGGTCGCCCTGCGTTGCCCGCTCCACGGCCTCGGCAAACCCTCGCTCGCCGTAGCTGAGGTCGCGCGGGACGGTCGCCTGGTCGCGGCCTTTCCAGTAGTACTTCAACGTGTCGTCCGTCCAATCAGCGTAGACGTGGTCCCAGTCGTACGTGTTGTCCTGCGACAGATGCGGCGTGAGCATGTGCTCCGCGACCGGCTCATGAATGGACTGATACCGATTGTCCAGCGAGATGCGCATGCGGTCCTCGGTGACGTTCGGCAGGGCCTTGTGGACCGTCAGGCTGTGGAACAGCAGGGCGTCGCCGATCTCGTAGTTGGTCGAGTGCCAGGGCCCTTCCTGGGCCTGCTCATCCACCACCAGCGAGCCGGCCCCCAGGGAAAAGTGGTGATCGACGACCTTGCCCACCTTGTGGGTCCCCGGCACCACCGCGAGTCCCCCCAACTCTTCGGGGCAGTCGCCCACGGGCGCCCAGCAGGTGTAGGTGTCGAACGTGCCCTGAAAGTGCACGAAGTCCTGATGCGCGGGTGTGGTGTGTTCGGTGTACTGCGGAAACCAGATGCGCGCGATCTTCATCGGGTGCGGCAGGACCGGTGCGTCGATGATTTTCGCCATCGTCTCCAGGATCACCGGCCAATGGCCGGACTCGTGAAATTCCTGCAGCCTGTACGCCTCGTGATAGACGTCGGTGTAGCCCCTGTCACCCTCGGTGCACTGGGCCTCGATGACGGCAATGCCGTCCATCGGGTCTGTGCCTGCCCGCAGCCAGCCGTGTTTCTGCAAGACCTCGGTCATCGCGCGTCGCAGTGAGAGCATGTCGTCGGGATTGAACAGCCCTTTCAGAAAGACGTATCCGTCTCTGTCCATCCTGGCGCGCAACTCGGGCGGATCGTCCAGCGCGTCGTTTGAAACTCGGAGCTCCTGCCAGTCAGACGCCATGTCATGCTCACCTTCGCGTGCAAGTCGGTCGCGCATGTTCCGACTCGAAGCATACTAGGCATTTCCCGCCTGCCGCCGCCAGGCGAGTGTATTGTTGACTTGTAGGCTCTCAACCCTGCTCGATTCGCACTGGGCTCAAGCTGGCCCACGAATTGCAGATGCTGCGGAGGTTCCGGACATGCCCTCACTTCGGATTCGATTCTGGCTACTCATGGTCGTCCCGATACTTGCTGTTGCCGTAGCGGCCTGCGGCGAAGCGGAACTGCCGGACACGTCCGGCGCCTCAGTCATCGCCTACCTGGAGGAAGTGGACTACCAGGAGTCCTGGGATCTCTGGCCTGGGCAAGGCGAGAAGTACCAGGGCGGCGAGCCGCACGGCATGCTGCTGACAACCTACGTCAACCCTGCCGCCCTTGAGGCGGTCAACAGCAATGCGAGCGCCATGCCCAATGGCGCCATCATCGTCAAGGAGAACTTCACTCCCGCAGGCGTTTTGGCCGCTACGACCGTCATGTACAAGCAGTCGGGCTACAACCCCGAGCACAACGACTGGTTCTGGCTTAAGTACCTGGCCGACGGCACGATCGAGAAGCAGGGCAAAGTCGAGGGCTGTCAGAACTGCCACGGCGACGTGAAGGACAACGACTACGTGTGGACCGGTACGTAGCAGCAGCGAGAGGTCGCCTGAGAGCCGCTCTCCGTGGGAGCGGCGGGTCCCAGCGTTCCCGCCGGCCCCCACTCGTTCGGCCCAGGCTGCTAGACGGCCACGGGCCGGTTATGCTCGCCGGCACAGGGTGAAGCGCCGGGCCGGCGCCCAGCGGAGGCAGCCATGACAACTGAGCAAGTGGTTCCCAGCACGGCGGCTCGCCGACTATTTGAGTCGGCCGTGGTAATTGACGGGCTCGACACCAGTAACTGGGGCGCGGAGCGGATCTTCCGTGAACTGCGGGACGGCGGTGTCACGGCCTGCAACGCCACCTCGGCCATCTGGCACAACTTTCAGGAGACGCTGGACAACCTCACGACCTGGCTGCACTGGTTCGACGAGTTCTCCGAGTACATCCGGCCGGTGCACACGGTGGCCGACATTCACGCCGCGAAGGCCGAAGGACGCACCGGCATCATCCTCGGCTGGCAGAACGCGACGCCGGTGGAAAGCGACGTCCGTCGGTTTAGGCTTTTTCACGCCTTGGGCGTGCGCGTCGTCCAGCTCACCTACAACGAGCGGAATCTCTTCGGGAACGGCTGCTGGGAGCGCACGGACGAGGGTCTGAGCGTTCTTGGCCTGGCTGCAATCCGTGAGATGAACAAGCTCGGCATCCTGATCGACCTCTCGCACGTGGGCGACCGCACCGTGCTGGACACCATCGAGCACTCGGAGCAGCCGGTCGTTTTCACCCACGCCAACGCACGGTCCCAGACCGACTATCCGCGCAACAAGACCGACGAAGCCATACGCGCACTTACCGCCAAGGGCGGCATTGTCGGCGCCAACGCCTTCCCGAATCATCACCGCCACGCCTACGAGTCAACGCTGGACGACTACCTGGATGCGGTGGACTACCTGGTCGACATGGTGGGCGCGGACCAGGTGGCTATCGGTACGGACTTCTGCATGGGTCAGACCCGCGAGTGGTTTGCCTGGATCGGTTCGTCGCATGGACATGAGCCGTTCCTAAAATCCGGCGACGTGCCGCAGCCGTACCGTCACCTGCACGGCTTTTCCGGTCCGCTAGAGTTCGTGAACGTGGCCGAAGGGCTGCTGCGGCGCGGCTACGGCGAAGACGATGTGCGCAAGATTCTGGGCGGCAACTGGCTGCGGCTGTTTGGCGAAGTCTGGCGCGACTGACGGCCAGCTCAGGCCCAGCGCCTTACCAGTGCTGGCCCACCGCTGACGCCGTGCGATCCAGCCGAAAACGGGTCAGGTCCCAGCGGGTTGTGCCGTGAGTTGCCAGGTCGGCCAGGATCTGGCCGATCAGTATGCCGAACTTGAACCCGTGTCCGGAAAACCCGGCCGCGATCAGCGCATTGTCGAGGTTCGGTACCCGGTCGATGATGAAGTCGGAGTCGGGGGTCATCGAATAGGTGCAGGTCTTGCTGTAGATCACCGGAGCCTCGCTAAGGTCCGGCAAGTGGCGGGTCAGGAAGGTCCGAAGCTTGGCCAGGGCCGCCGGGTCCTCGTGCTCGCGGTCGCGGTCGGGATCGAACGGCTCTCCGATCATGTCGTCGGCAACTTTCACGCAGCCGCGCCAATGCACGGGGAATCCGTAGAACTGCGTATCCATGACTGAAAACGGCGTAAGCCGCGGGAGCGAGAAGGGTTCAGGGACTCTTGGCTTTAGATAGTGCAGACGTGCTGCCGTGGGCTGGACGCGAATCGGCAGGGCGGGGAAGACACGAGATGTCCATGGTCCAGCCGTGACGACAACGACTTCGGCTTCGAAAACGCGACCGTCACGTGTCGCAACAGCCGAAACGCGCCCGCTCGACTCCCGTAGATCGACGACGTCGGCACCGGAATGCACCTCCGCGCCAAGGTCCGCGGCGGCCTCCGCCAGTGCCCGTGTCACCGGCCCAGCCGCCACGTATCCACCCTTATCTTCGAGGATGTAGCCGGAATCAACGTTCGCGAACTGCGGAAAACGCCGACGCACGTCGTCGCCATCCAGCCAGCGCGGCTTGAAGCCGAGTTCACGCAGTCCTTCGTAGCCGTCAAGCAACGGTTCGAAATCTGGACGGGTCTGCAAGCTGAGCGTCCCGACCTCGTGGTAGAAGTTTGTGCCCGACCTCCGGTCGAACTCCTTCCAGAGTTCAACAGCCCCGGCCACCATCTGCGTGTACACCGCCTGGCCTCGGTACTGGTATCTAATCGTGCGGGACTCGTCGGCCGACGACGCCCGCACGTGCGCGGGGCTGAACTGTTCGAGCAACGCCACGCGCTTGCCGGCCCGGCTGAGCCAGTAGGCCGTGGCGCTGCCCATCACGCCCGCGCCAACGACCACTACGTCATACACGCCCGCGACCTGCTCTCTGAGATTCCACCACTGCCCATGCTACGCGGCCCTGGCTCCGAATGACCACCGCGTCAGGGCAACTTTTCGACCTCGGCCATGAGGTCAGGTTCATACCTCAGCACGCCGAGAGGGCCAGGACACTCTCGCTCCATGGCGTCAAGTAGCTCCGACTTGCGCATGCCTTCTTCCCCTGCAAATTGAAGCGCCCCGAGAAAAAAGGCCGGCTCGCCCACAAGCAGGGTGTTTTCGAGCGCGTCGCAGACTCGCAGCGCCGCATCCTGATGTCTCGCCTCGAGCGCATCAAAAGGCGTTGGCTCTGGAGTGTCCTCCGGCCGGGGCTCGACTGTGGGCGTCAGTTGAGGCTCGGCTACGGGCGTGGGCTGGACGTCAGAATCGGTGGCTCCACAGGCAGACCACAAGAGCGCCAGAACCACACTCAGCGCGGCCAGGATTCGGGCTGCAGGTCTTCGGTCAGCGTGTCCAAGCACACTTCCCAGCCTGGCTGCAAGTCGAGGGGTGAAGCCCTCTCGCTTGGTCAGGCGTCCGTAATGGGCAGCTGAATGCGCACGTTACCGCCAGCCTGCGACTGCAGCGCGGCTAGCAAGACTTCCAGGGCCTGCCGCGCCTGCCGACCGTCACAGCTTGGCTCGCCGCCGTTGCGGATCAGGCCCACAAGCTCCGTGACAAGCCCGGCAATGTGTCCCTGGGTGTAGTGCGTAGGCGTCAGCGCTCGGCCCCGCAAACCTTCCTCGGGATCGTCGTAGAGCACGGCGTAGTCGTTGGTGAGATGGATTCGGCCCTCGGTGCCCCAGATGTCGAAGGGCCCGATGTAGCGGCCCGGCATGGTCTTGCAGGCGTTCCAGAACGCGCGCACGTCGTTGTCGTACTCGATCATGATGCTCAGGGCGGGGTCGGTGTCCGGGTCGTGCCCACCGTCGCTGGCGTAGCGCGGACCATAGTCCTCGAGGCCTTTCTCGGCCACGGCATACACGGCCGTCGGCTTGCCCGTGGCGAACCAGTTGATCGTGTCGCACACATGCGTGCCGTTGCGGAAGAGCATGGCTCGCGGCCCGCCCTGATTGCACATGATGCGCAGTACGTCGCCAATGGCGCCGTCGTCGATCAGCTTGCCCACATCAGCCCAGGGGAACCACCAGCGGTAGACATGGTCCACCAGCATGGGGATTCCGGCCTTGTCAACGGCTGCAATCATGCGGTCGGCGTCGGCCAGCGTGGTGGCGATGGGCTTCTCGCAGACGATGCCTTTCACCCCGGCCTCGGCCGCATCGATCACGATCTGCGTGTGCACATGGTCGCTGGTGACCACGCTGATCAGGTCCAGGTTTTCCCGATCCAGCATCTCGCGGTAGTCGGTGTAGGCATTGACTTCCGAGATATACGAGCGCCAGTTGGTGTCGAACTCGTCGATCGCTTCCTGCCGCAGGTCACACACGGCCACCACCTCGGTGTCCTCCACGAAGTGATAGGCGGAGGCGTGCGAATGCGGCATCGACGCGCCCCAGCCGCGTTTGGAGGCCGGCAGCGGCGGCCGAGCGCCAATGCCCGTCAGCCCAACGACGCCGGCTCTCAGAGTGCTACCCATCAGAACCTCCCTCTCGTGTGCCCTCGCCCCTGCCTCACAACTCGACCGCAATCCGCTCAGTGCTTGAGCGGATGATGGCGTCCAGGACACCAATCGTCTGGAGATTATTGCGTCCAGAGCACAGGTTGTCGTGACCCTCCATGACATGAGACCAAAAACCGTCCCAGATTTCCTGTTCGATGTCGGCCCAGCGGCCGCCGCGCTCGGCCTTCCCGATAGGAAAGACCTCCGAGCGCGGATAGCGCTCCAGTGGCTGTCGCGGCGTGACCTTTAGGACGAAGTCAGTGGAGTTCATGGTCAATCCATGCACCGTGACGGCAGCCTCGGAAAACTCCAGCCGAAGGTACATCTCGTAGGCCTGCGCGTCCGAGGTGGCGGTGTAGCTCACGATCACCGGTCCGTCGAAGGTGATGATGGCGCAGACGTGCGGCTCGGCCGTCCAGTTGCTGTTCGCGGGGGTTGCATTTACGCCCCAGACGCAGCGAGGCGGCCGCTGCACGAGCGAGAGCAACGAGTCGATCTGATGTGAGCCCTGGTGCCACAGGTGCATCGGCGGGTAGCCGTTTTCGAATGGTCGCCCGCGGGCGTTGTGATGCACCATCGTGATGGCGCCCAATTCGCCGTAGCGTCGGTCGGCGATCATCTCGCGCAGCAGCGGATAAGGGTGAAACAGCCGGTCGTTCTGCGTCACAACCACTTTAACGTCGTTGGCCTCGGCGGCGGCCACCACGCGCTCGGCCTCGGCCAGATCGCACGTAAACGGCTTCTCCACGATCACGTGCTTGCCGGCGGCAATGGCCTCCTCCATATAAGAGGTGTGCAGATGGCCGGGGGTGAAGACTCCGACGGCGTCGCACGGCGTCGCAGCCAGAGCCTCGGTCAGCGTCGTGAAGCACGCCGACTCGGGGAGACCACTGATCTCGAGCGCTTCCCCGAAGGCCTCGGGAACGATATCGACCAAGCCAACGATCTCGAACTTATCCGGCAGCGCCACCTGAGCGTTCAGGTGCTGCCGTGCACGCCCACCCACGCCAACTGAAATGACCCGCAACGGCTGGGCGTTCACGGCTGACGCCCCAACTTGTCGTCAGTGAAGCAGGCTGGGCGTGTATTCACGATGACCTCCGTGTTAGGTCTATGCCTCCGGGATGGAGACCGACAGTATCTGACCCGAATCGGACGACGCGTAGGCGGCCGTCGTGACTTCGTTAACCCACATGCCCGCTTCGGGCTCGATGGGGGGCGGACCCTGGCCCAGGCAGGCGCGGAAGAAATCGCCGGTCAAGACCCGGTAGGGGTTGTTAAGCGCGCCGGCCTTGTCGAACGTCCAAGACTTCAAGGGAGCGCTGGCCTGGGCGCCACTGTACGAGGCCCACTGCATCGGATCTCGGTTGGATTCGCCGTTCGGGTTGAACTTCAGCCATCCGTCACGTCCCCACAAAATGATGCCGTTGTGCCGGGACGAGCCGTATTCGGCGCTGCTGGTGTAATAGCCGGAGTTCAGGTTGCCGACCATTCCGTTCTCGAACTCCAGGCTCACAACTGCCGCGTCCTCGACCGTGATTGCCTCGCCGCCAACGTTGCGACAGAACGCGCTGACCGATTTGAAGTCAGATCCCGCGAGGTGTCGCAGCAAGTCCAGGTAGTGGCAGCCGAGAATGGTCAGGTGTCCGCCGCCGCCCAGCTCTTTCGAGAAGAACCAACCGCCGGCGGCGACGTCGTATTGGGGGCGCGACGCGGGATTCTGAATCGTGCGCTCCTGGTCGGCCACGAACCAGGCCTGGAACGACAGCAGGTCGCCCAGAAAGCCCTCTGCTATCAGCCGCCGCGCTTCCTGCACGATGGGATAGGCGCGCGAGATATAAGCAATAGCGAGGTGCAGACCACGGCTCTTCGCCAATCGGTAGATCGCGCGATAGTCGTCCAGGTCCACGTACCCCGGTTTCTCGTGGAAGACGTGCGCGCCGGCTTCCAGCGCCTGGGTGATGACTGGCGGCATGCGCCACGGCTCCATTGTGATGAGCGCCACTTGCGGCTGGAAGTCGCGGTACAACTCGTCCAGGTCGGTGTACGTGGCGGCAACCTTGCCGGCGCCGCCCTGGCGGACCTCGTCGAACGTTCCGCCGGTGACGTCGCCGACAGCGACCTGGCCGACTTCCTGGTTGTGGAGGGCGTCGATGAGTGCGCCCAGATGCCAGGCGGTGGGTTCGGTAATCACCGCAACTCGCAGTTTGTCGCTCATGAAGCCGCCGCCTATGTCAGTGCGGCTTGGGCGCCGCGCGGATAGCGGGATTCTGCCTTGCGAGTTGGATACGGGCCAGTTCGATTGTCCTGGACGCACTGCGCCCTGCCACAGTGCACTGCGAGAATCCACGCCGGTCAGCGTGGGTTGGCGGCGCGCCCGGGGGTATACTTCCGCAAGGTTGGGGTTGGCGATTTGGGCAGCGTGGATCCAGGCGGATGCGTTGACGTTCGACCATCGCGCGGCGCGCGATGCAGGTGGATTGGGGTCTGCGGGCGGGATTCACGAGTGTGGGCCGCCCCGCCGCGTCTCCGGACGAGCGGCGCCACGGTTGTGAAAGGACAAGGGCAATGAACACCCTGCAGCTACCGCGACGACGACTGCTGGCCGGCATGGGTGGTTTCGGGGTGACACTTCTGGCTGCCGCCTGCGGCGAGGGTGGCCCGGAAAGTGCACCCAGCGGCGGGGCGGCGGGCGAAGGGGCCGCCGAAGGCGACGCCGGCGAAATCCTGGTGTTCAGCAACAGGTCCCCGCACGTCACCGCCATCGACATCCGCACTGAGGAGATCTCCCGCACCGGCGACCTTGACGGCTTCTCGACCTGGGCCTGGAACGACGACAACAACTTCTTCGACGGCCGCCACCTCTGGCTCGGCACCCTCGACGCCGCCGCCGGCACCGCCGAACTGATCACCCTCGACGTCGACACCCTCACCATCACCAACCGCGTCCCGCTGGGCAGCGAGGCCGAGGGCGTCTTCCTCGGCAAGGCCCGCCAGGACGGCACCCTCCTTGTCAGCAAGATGGCCGCCGGGGAAGTCCTGGCCATCGACACCGCCGCCCACGAGGTGATTGGCACCTTTGGCGACATCCCACTGCACGGCGGCGTCCTCGCCGACGCCGACCTCAGCACCGACGCCGACGGCGTCGAGCGCTTCGTCTATCCCACCGGCGAAGGCGACCGCGTCGTCACCCTCGACCCCGCCAGCGGCGCCGTCCTCGCCACCGCCGAATCCAAGACGGGCGGTCACCCCACCCGCCTCACAGCCTCCCCCGACGGCTCCATCTGGGTCCAGGAGGCCGGCAAGCACACGGTCGCCGTCTACGAGCCCGCCACGCTCGAACTGGTCAAGCGCTTCCAGACCGGCACCCAGCCCATCCTCGGCACCTTCACTTACGACGGCGCCTACGCCTACACCGGCCACGCCGACGACAACTTCGTCCAGGTCGTTGACACCGCCAAGCTCAAGGCCCTGGCCCACATCCGGGTCGGCCTCAATCCACAGATGGTGGCCGTGCGCCCGGACTTCAGCCGCATCTACGCCATGCTGACCGACGACCAGGCCGTGGCCGTGGTCTATCAGCAGGACTGGGAAGTCAACAGTTCCACGATCACCTCCACCAAGGAGAACACGGTCGCGTTGGACGCCCCGCCTGTCGGTATGTTCCTGCGCATGACCTCCGTCGGCGGCCGCTTGCGCGACTCCGCTGAGCGGGCTGAAGCCTGCAGGATTTCGTACGCCTGTGGCACGCAGAACCTGGGCACCAAACGTTAGGCCGGAGCCGGTCTGGCTTGGCCACCGGCAGACCAGCAGCGACCTGGCTGTGAAAGGACAGAGGCCATGAGCACCCCACAGCTACCGCGACGACGACTGCTGGCCGGCCTAGGGGGCCTCGGGGTGGCGTTGCTGGCCGCTGCCTGCGGCGAGGGCGATCCTGCGAGTCCCGACGGCGCGGCGGGCGAAGGGGCCGCCGAAGGCGACGCCGGCGAGATCCTGGTGTTTAGCAACAGGTCCCCCCACGTCACCGCCATCGACATCCGTACTGAGGAAATCTCCCGCAGCGGCGACCTCGACGGCTTCACCACCTGGGCCTGGAACGACGACAACAACTTCTTCGACGGCCGCCACCTCTGGCTCGGCACCCTCGACGCCGCCGCCGGCACCGCCGAACTCATCACCCTCGACGTCGACACCCTCACCATCACCAACCGCATCCCGCTGGGCAGCGAGGCCGAGGGCGTCTTCCTCGGCAAGGCCCGCCAGGACGGCACTCTCCTCGTCAGCAAGATGGCCGCCGGGGAAGTCCTGGCCGTTGACACCTCTTTGCATGAGGTCACCAACACCTTCAGCGACGTGCCGCTCCACGGCGGCGTCCTCGCCGACGCCGACCTCAGCACCGACGCCGACGGCGTCGAGCGCTTCGTCTATCCCACCGGCGAAGGCGACCGCGTGGTCGCGCTCGATCCCGCCAGCGGCGCCGTCCTCGCCACCGCCGAATCAAAGAAGGGCGGCCACCCCACCCGCCTCACAGCCTCCCCCGACGGCTCCATCTGGGTCCAGGAGGCGGGCAAGCACACGGTCGCCGTCTACGAGCCCTCCACCCTCGAACTGGTCAAGCGCTTCCAGACCGGCACCCAACCCATCCTCGGCACCTTCACCTACGACGGCAGCTACGCCTACACCGGCCACGCCGACGACAACTTCGTCCAGGTGGTCGATACCGCCAACCTCAAGGCCCTGGCGCACATCCGGGTCGGCAACAACCCGCAGATGGTGGCCGTGCGCCCGGACTTCACCCGCTTCTACGCCATGCTGACCGACGACCAGGCCGTGGCCGTGGTCTATCAGCAGGACTGGGAAGTCAACAGTTCCACGATCACCTCCACCAAGGAGAACGCGGTCGCGTTGGATGCGCCACCCGTCGGCATGTTCCTGCGGATGACCTCCGTCGGCGGCCGCTTGCGCGACGAGGAGGAACGGGCTGAAGCCTGCAGGGGTAGGTCCGCGTACTGCGGCACGCAGAACCTGGGCACCAAGCGTTAAGCCGGAGCCGGCCGGGCCGAGCTGCCGGCAGACGAGCAGCGACCCAGCTGTGAAAGGACAAGGGCAATGAACACCCTGCAGCTACCGCGACGACGACTGCTGGCAAGCATGGGAGGACTCGGGGCGGCGCTCCTGGCCGCCGCCTGCGGCGAAGGCGGTCCCGAGAGTTCGCCGGGCGCGGGGGCTGACGTGGCCGCCGCCCCCGAAGGCGACGCCGGCGAAATCCTGGTCTTCAGCAATAGCTCCCCGCACGTCACCGCCATCGACATCCGCACCGAGGAAATCTCCCGCAGCGGCGACCTCGACGGCTTCACCACCTGGGCCTGGAACGACGACAACAACTTCTTCGACGGCCGCCACCTTTGGCTCGGCACCCTCGACGCCGCCGCCGGCACCGCCGAACTCATCACCCTCGACGTCGACACCCTCACCATCACCAACCGCATCCCGCTGGGCAGCGAGGCCGAGGGCGTCTTCCTCGGCAAGGCCCGCCAGGACGGCACTCTCCTCGTCAGCAAGATGGCCGCCGGTGAGGTCCTCACCGTTAACACGGCCACCCACGAGGTCACCAACACCTTCCGCGACGTCCCGCTTCACGGCGGCGCGCTCGCCGACGCCGACCTCAGCACCGACGCCGACGGCGTCGAGCGCTTCGTCTATCCCACCGGCGAGGGCGACCGCGTCGTCGCGCTCGACCCCGCCAGCGGCGCCGTCCTCGCCACCGCCGAGTCCAAGAAAGGCGGCCATCCCACCCGCCTCACGGCCTCCCCCGACGGCTCCATCTGGGTCCAGGAGGCGGGCAAGCACACGGTCGCCGTCTACGAGCCCTCCACCCTCGAACTCGTCAAGCGCTTCCAGACCGGCACCCAGCCCATCCTCGGCACCTTCACCTTCGACGGCGCCTACGCCTACACCGGCCACGCCGACGACACGTTCGTCCAAGTCGTTGATACCGCAAAGCTCAAGGCCCTGGCCCACATCCGGGTCGGCAACAACCCGCAAATGGTGGCCGTGCGGCCGGACTTCAGCCGCATCTACGCCATGCTGACCGACGATCAGGCCGTCGCCGTCGTCTATCAGCAGGACTGGGAAGTCAACAGTTCCACGATCACCTCCAGCAAGGAGAACACCATCACGCTGGAGTCGGCACCCGTGGGTATGTTCCTGCGGATGACCTCCGTCGGCGGCCGCTTGCGCGACGAGGAGGAACGGAAGGCCGTCTGCCAGATTCACTATTCGTGCCTGCAGGAAACGGGGACGAAGCGCTAGCCGAGGTCCGGCATGCGGGCGTCTAAGCATTCGACGACATCCGCTCCACCTTGATCGACTGTCCAAGGTCTGCCTTGCGTCGGCACCATTCCTCGTAAGCGATCGCTCCTGCATCGGCCGCCCTGGCTTGAGGCGAATGAGAACAGATGCTCGTCGGGTGCCACCGAACCGACGCGCGTTGCGTGTGGATTGCCGCCAACTGTTTGACAGTCTTCCGGGGCAGGTGCTACATAATGCGCTCTAGGGCGACTGGCGCGGCTGATGTTCAGTCTGGCTCGTCGTTTCAACTATGGCATTCAGCGGGCTGGTGACACTTGGTTGTGAGTCTCCACAGTCCAACGATGCGGGGAGGTTTCATGAGAGGTCCAGTAACGCGACGCAAGGTCATCCGCGCCCTAGGCGTAGGTTCCCTCGGGGCGTCGGCAGCCATTCTTGCGGCCTGTGGTGAAACGCAGGTTGTAACGGTCGAGAAGATCGTTGAGAAGGAAGTTCCGGTCGAGAAGATCGTTGAGAAGGAAGTCGCGGTCCAGCAGATCGTCACGAAGGAAGTAGTGAAGGAAGTCCCGGTCGAAGTCCAGAAGGTCGTTGAGGTCCAGAAGGTCGTCACCAGAGAAGTCATGGTCGAGGTCACGCCGCAGGCCATGGCCACCGAACCGATCCAGTTCATGAATTACTGGGCGGCGGGCACGCGCTGGGAGACCATGAAGGCCGGCCTGGAGGAATTCGACAAGCAGTTCCCCAACGTCAAGTACGACCTCATTCCAATCCCGCCCGGGTTCTACCGGGACAAAGTCAACATCATGTTTGCGGCTGGCACCATCGGTGACGTGGTTGTTCTGAACGGCGCCCGGATGCGCGAGTTCGCGCCAGGTCTCGTGCAGCTCCAGAGCCATGTCGACAAAGCCGGCATCGACCTGGACGACTACTTGATCCTGGCTCGGGAAAATCCAGACGACCCGAGCTTCGAGAACCTGAGCATTGATGGCACGCTGTATGGCATGCCGTTCATGTCGGGTGTCAACGGCTACGTCTACAACATCGACAAGTTCGACAGCGACGGCGTGGAAGCGCCGACGGCTGACTGGACCTGGGACACGCAGTTGGAAGCGGCCCGGAAGCTCACCAACGCTGACACCGGTGAGTACGGTCTGCACCACAGCACCGGCGGCGAGTTCCGCTGGCTGCCTCTGATCAGCGCCAACGGCGGCTGGCTGTTTACGGACAGGTCCCGCCCAGCGCCGGCCTCCGGCTTCGCCACCGAAGGCGGACTTGAGGCGTTTGAGTGGTACGTCAACGCCAGCTATGAGGAAGGCGTGGGTGTTCCGCTCGGCGAGTTGTCGCAGTTGCTGAGCGAGGGCATCACGGCGCCATTCGCGACCGGAAAGATCGGCATGGAGCCCGGCGGCATTCACGGTCCCGGCGGCCGCAAGCTTCGAGTCGGAGACCGCTTCGTCTGGGACAACATGCCGTCGCCGCGTTCACCGATTGATGAGGTCGCATACTCCACGAACGAGTTGGGCCACTTCATCACCGTCAAGGCGTTGGAGCACGGCACGGTCGAGGCCTCCGTGATCCTTACCTCGTTCATAGCGGGCGAATACTTCCAGGGTCTGGTCGCCGACGGTCGTGGCGCGATTCCGATGTTCCGTTCGGTCATCGAGAGCGACCGGTACCTCGGATTCCAGCCTGGACTGCCCCGGAGCATGGACATCATCAAGGACAACTTCCTCAGTCCTGATGGATATGGGCTCCACTTCTTCAGCGGCTGGGCCCAGTGGTGGAACATCCTGCACGACGAGACGCAGCCGGCACTGGTTGGCGAATTGCCGGCTCGCGAGGCGCTCCTGAACGCCCAGGCGGCCTGCGACAAGCACCTCGCAACGCTGCAGTAGGCATTGTTTACATTCATTCAAACCCTTGAATGAAGCGGATGTGTCGGGCGGGCGCCACACAAGTGGCGCCCGCCCGTCCACCGTAGTGAACTGAGGCAACATTGCGAACGACAAAGTGGCAACGCTGGAGTGGCTTGCTGTTCATCATGCCCTGGCTGATTACCTTCCTATGGTTCACGCTCGGACCGTTCATCGTTTCCATTTATCTCAGCTTCACAAATTATCGGTTTATTGGGCTGCCAACGTGGGTTGGTTTTCAGAACTATGCAAACCTCTTTGGTGATGACCCCAAGTTTATTCGCAGCGTCATAAACACCCTCTACTACACGGCCGTACATGTACCGGGAGTCATGCTCCTAGCGTTCTTCGTGGCACTGTTGCTGAACCAGAACGTGAAGGGGCAACCGATCTACCGCACCGCTTTCTATCTCCCATCCGTCGCGGCCGGCGTCGCAACGGCTTACCTTTGGATTCTCTTGTTGCAGCCGAACGGCCTTGTCAACCAGTTCCTCGGCCTTGTCGGCATCCAGGGCCCGAGCTGGCTGATCAGCCAGAACTGGGCCATGCCCGCGCTGATTCTCATGAGCTTCTGGGGCCTGGGCACCACGATGATCATCTATCTGGCGGCGCTGCAAGGCATCCCGCAGCACCTGTACGAGGCAGCCAGCGTCGATGGGGCCGGCGTCGTTCGCAAGATGTGGCACGTCACCGTACCAATGATGACGCCGGCAATCTTCCTCACCGCGGTGCTTCAGATTATCGGATCCTGGCAAGTCTTCACGCAGGCGCTCATCGTGACGAACGGCGGACCTCGCGATGCGACGCTGTTTATTATGTTGCATCTCTATCGCACTGGGTTCCAGTACTACCAGATGGGCTACGCGTCGGCGATTGCCTGGGTGCTTTTTGTAATCATCCTGGTCTTCACGATTATCCAGTTCACTATCGCCCGACGCTGGGTCTACTACGAAGGCGCTACGGACCGCTAAGCCATGACAGCCCGAACCTTGGACACTGGTCTGGCCCCTGCTGCAATCCCGTCCGGCGGCCGCACGATCCGGTCACGGCGCATTCACATCCTGCGGCTCATGCTGCGACTCTTGATCTACGTCGCCCTCATTGGCTTCAGCATAATTTACGCGATTCCGTTCTTCTGGATGATTCGTGCATCACTGATGAGCATCGACATGTTTTACGAGGTTCCTCAGCCCTTGATACCTAATCCGCCCGCGTGGAACAACTACTCGGATGTGTGGCAGGTTGGCCCGGTGCTTTGGTGGATCGCAAACAGCACGATAGTGTCATTTGTCGGCGTGACCGTTGGAACGTTTATCAGCGCGTTGGTCGCGTTTGGATTCGCTCGACTTAGATTTCCAGGAAATCGCATATTGTTTCTCGTTGTTATTGCAACCATGATGCTCCCCCAACACGTGACGATCATTCCCCAGATCATTCTATTCCGGGAACTCAATTGGCTGGACACGCTGCTGCCCATGATCGTTCCCCTGCTTGGTGGTGCGCCCTTCTACATATTCCTCCTGCGCCAATTCTTCCTGACACTGCCTCTGGAACTCGACGAAGCAGCTCAAATCGACGGCGCGTCGCGCATGCGTGTGTTCTGGACCGTCGTCATGCCGCTCTCGAAACCGGCCGTCGCCACCGTGGCGGTGTTTTCCTTCATCAACCACTGGAACGACTTCTTCTTCCCGTTGATCGTCTTGCAGTCCGCCGAAAAGCTCACGCTTGCCGTCGGGATGCGCTGGCTGCAGGCCGGGCAGTACGAGGCGCAGCGGCTCAACTTGCAAATGGCCATTGCGATCATTGCCGTAGCGCCGGTCGTGATCCTGTTCTTCTTCGCGCAGAAGCACTTCATCCGCGGGATTGCGCTGACGGGTATCAAGGGCTGAGGTTCAGCCACTCGGTGCGCTGCACCACGAAACCCGGCCAGGTTTGGCAATGAGCCATCAGCCAAGCGACAAGGGATCGGTTGTGCCGGTACCTGTACGCCGCTCGGTATCCGCGCGCGCACGCGCGGCAGGCCCTTCCGCAGTCCCGGGCGCGGGGGGCAGCCTAACCGCGCCCCTCGTCAGGTCGATGGGACCCGCCGACTATTCGCACAAGCCCATAACCGTACGCTCGACCTCCGTCCGGGTGCTTCGCGCTCTGGGCCGGGCCCTTACCTACTTTCTACTCTTCGGCGGCAGTGCCATTTACGCGATTCCGTTCATCTTTATGGTTCGCTGGTCCTTTATGACCACCAGCCAGGTCTACGATCCAGATCTGTTCTGGCCGTTCCCCATGGCCTGGGAGAATTACACGTACGTGTGGGCAAACCATCCTGTTCCCTGGTGGCTATTCAACTCCACCATAGTGACGTTCATCGGAGTGACCGCCGGAACCTTCGTAAGCTGCCTGGTCGCCTATGGTTTCGCTCGTCTGGACTTCCCGGGCAACCGCGTCCTCTTTATGGTCTTGCTATCGACGATGATGCTGCCTCTGCACGTCACCATAATTCCCCTCGTCATCATTTTCCGAGAGCTCAGTTGGCTTGACACACTCTGGCCACTTATTGTTCCCGGCTTGGGCGGCGGCGCTTTTAGCATTTTTATTTTGCGGCAGTTCTTCATGACGATTCCGATTGAACTCGACGAAGCCGCGCGAACGGATGGGGCATCCCGTGTTGGTATCTTATTTCGGGTCATCCTACCGCTGTCCAAGCCGGCAATTGCGACGGTTGCGGCACTCTCATTCATTGGCAACTGGAACGAATTCTTTCTGCCGCTCATCGTTCTCAATTCGCCCGATCGGATTACCCTACCGGTCGGGTTGCGCTACTTTGCCGCGGGCCAGTACAGCGAACAGCTGCACACCTTGCAGATGGCCGTTGCCATGATCTCCGTTTTGCCGATCATCGTGGTCTTTTTCTTCGCGCAGCGCCAATTTGTCCGCGGAATCACCCTCACGGGCATCAAGGGGTAGCGCTAGCGCCCCCCTAGACCGTACGTCCAGACACGTCGACTCGCGACGTCCGGACGTTGATTCTCTACGCCGCGCCCAGCGCCGCCATGTGATCGCGGACCTTTTCGGCGCCTTCCACGATCTCTTCCATGGCCCGCGGTCCACTGAGCATCATGACCTGAGTAATCCACATGTCTTCCGTCGCACAGGCCCGCTCGGCGTGCGGACACGACATCGACGCGTAATCAACGTCTGGTCCTGCTTCGCCTCGCGGCCAAACCAGCGACAGCTCTCCGTTTGGGTCGTTGAACAAGTCGGCCCGGTTCATGGGGCGTGCGTAGCCGGCCCGGATGCCGATTCCCTCCGCCTGCATGGCTTCGATGAAGCGACTCCGCGGCAACCCGTCGAATCCCTCGGGGTCGTAGCGCACGATGTGCAAGTGGTTGGCATTGCGGGTTGCGTATGCGTCCTCGCGACGCGACGACAGACCGTCAACATCTTCCAGCAAGTCCGCCAGGTACCGTCCGTTCTCGGAACGCCGCTGGGTTTGCCCCTCCAGCCGGTCGAGCTGCGCGCTGGCCAGGGCCGCCAGCACGCCACCCAGGCGGCGGTTACCCGCACTGTACGGGAACCACTCGTCAGGCACGGCGGCCTGCGCGTCGAGGCCCATCTCCCCGAATCGCATCACCCGTCCGCCGATGTCCATTTCCGAGTAGGCAATGGCGTGCTTGTAGACCTCGAGATTGTTCGTCATCACCGCCCCGCCGACGCCCGGCGTGAGATTTTTACCGGGTCCCAGGCTGAAGCAGCCAACGTCGCCGATCGTGCCCAGGCCCCGATCATTCCACGTGGAACCGTGCGCGTGCGCCGAATCCTCGATCACCTTCAGGGCATGCCGACGTGCGATGTCCAGAACCACGCCCATGTCGCAGGCCAGCCCACCGAAGTGGACCGTCATGATCGCGCCCGTACGCTCGGTGATCGCTGGCTCGATCAGGCTCGGATCGATGTTGTACGTCTCCGGATCCATGTCCACGAAAATCGGCACCAGCCCGACATTCAGGACCGCGGTCGGGCTGGCCATGTACGTATAGGGCGAAAGGATGACCTCGGAGCCGCGCTGAAGCCGTAGCGCTCGCAAAGCTATCTCCAGCGCGCTGGTGCCGCTGCTCACCGCCAGGCAGTACTCGGCGCCCTGATAGGCCGCAAACGACCGCTCGAAGTTGGTAAGGCTTCGGTCGCCTTCGCCGGTCGCCCATTTGCCGGTTCGCAACGCGTCAACAACCGCCTCGATCTCGGACTCGTCGAACTCGGGCCAGGCGTTATACGGCTCAGTGCGGATGGGCGTTCCGCCTTGCAGGGCCAGCGCACACATGCCTCGAACTCCTTCCGCCGCCGTTCGAGCCGAACGGAGGTGTTGCCCGTATGCTACGCCGCCGTACCGTCGCGCGCCTTTCAGTACGGGCGACCGCCCGTGGTACGGCATGATGGGGAGACGAAGCGCAGGCCTTGGGCAGCTTTGAGCGACACGAGCGGACAGAGTGGCTTCCTAGGTCGCGTCTACTTCGGCGACAACCTGCCCATTCTCAAGCAGCTGCCATCCAGCTCCGTCGACCTCATCTACACCGACCCGCCGTTCAACACCGGTCGGGCTCAGGCCCACACACAAGTTCGGACGCAGCGCGATGAGGACGGCGACCGCGTCGGGTTTCAGGACCGTCGCTACCGCACCACCAAGGGCGCCACCCGCTCGTTTTCCGACGAATTCGACAACTACGTGGCATTTCTGGAACCGCGTCTCATCGAGACCCACCGTCTCCTGGCGCCCACTGGCTCGCTGTATCTGCATCTGGACTACCGCGAGGTGCATTACGCCAAGGTCTTGCTGGACGGAATCTTCGGACGCGAGTGCTTCCTGAACGAGGTGATCTGGGCCTACGACTACGGAGCCCGCACGAAGCGCAGGTGGCCAGCCAAACACGACAACATCCTTGTGTATGTGCGCGATCCCGACCGCTACTACTTCAACACTGACGAAGTCGAGCGCATCCCGTACATGGCGCCGGGCCTGGTGGGCCCCGAGAAGGCCGCGCGCGGAAAGCTGCCAACGGACACGTGGTGGCACACCATCGTCCCAACCAGCGGCAAGGAACGCACCGGCTACCCAACGCAAAAGCCGCTAGGAATCGTCCGCCGGATCGTGCAGGCCTCGTCTCGTCCCGGCGATCTTCTCCTGGACTGCTTCGCCGACAGCGGAACCCTGGGCGAAGCCGCGCATGCACTTGGCCGCCGCTTCATTCTGATCGACAACAATCCCGAAGCATCAGAGGTAATGGCGAGCCGATTTGCCGGCTTGGCCGGCATCGAGTTTGTGGACTTCGACGGCTAACCTCTCGCTTGCGCTAGCGCGCGTTTCAGTTGCGGCCGCCGCCGATCACCATTTCCTATACCATCCCCGCTAACCCATCGGCGGGAGCACACGCACATGGACCGCAAGCTCAAAGTCGGCTTCATCGGCTGCGGCGGAATATCTCGGCTCTACACCGACATCTACGCGGGCATGACCGACCTGGCCCAGGTCGTGGCCACGGCCGACATCTTTCCCAATATGGCCCAGGACCGGGCCGCCGCCATCCACGAGGCGTACACCGCCGAGGCCGCCCGCCAACGCGCCCTGGCGATCAACGCGCGCGATGAAGAGTCGCGGGAGACTGCCCGGCAGATGGCCATTCACGCCCAGTCTGCCGCTGACAACGAAATCCGCACCTACGACGGACACGAGGCCCTACTCAAAGACCCGGAAATCGACGCCGTTCTCGTGCTCACCACCCCGCCTGTCCGAGGGGTGCCAGTCGTTGCCGCGGCTCAAGCAGGCAAGCACATCTTCACCGAAGGGCCGATGGCCAAGAGCGTGCAGGAGGCTGACGAAATACTGGCCGCTGTCGAAGAGGCCGGCGTTACCTATATCTCCCAGTGCGGGGGCCGCTACACCCGCGGCCTGCAGCACGCCCGGCGCGCGATCGACAGCGGCCTGATGGGACCGCTGGCCGTCGCCAAGTTGGAAGTCAACTGGTACCACCAGCAGTCCTACTACATGGGTGGTTGGCACGGGAAATTCGACACAGAGGGTGGCGGCGCGGTCTTCCACCATGGCCGCTACGTCATCGAACCATTCCTGTTCGCCCTCGGCTCGCCCATTGTCGAAGTCACGGCCTACTCCGGCGGATTTCTGCGCGAAATTGAGCACGACAGCTACAGCCTGGCCCTGGTCCGCTATGCCAACGGCGCCGTGGGCATCGTCCAGGGCTCCTTGCTGCACCACGAGCATCCCCAGACCGAGCAGACGCGCTGGGAATTCGTCGGACAGAACGCATCCATGGTCGTCACTCACGAACACCTGGGTGCAACAGTTCCCTCTATCCTGTTGAACTCTGGCCGCGAGAGCGTGTTCAAGCACACCCTGTCGTTCGGCTCCACCAACACCCCGGGCGCGGTAGCTGAACTGGAAGCACTCGGCGACGGCTTGGACGACTTCCCGGAGACCCCCAGCCAGCTCCATCAGAGCCGAACCTGGGCCAGCTGCATTCTCGAAGACCGCCCGATTCCGTTCCCCCAGAGCATCGCGCGACAGCACGTGGAACTTACGCGCGCCATCTACAAGTCAGCCGCCACCGGCACGACCGTTCAGCTACCCCTCGACCACGACGACCCCTACTACAGCTTCGAAGGCCGTCTCCCCCGCCCCGACTGGATGCCGCGGCTACCTAAGGACTGATACGTAGCTTCAGGGCGGCGGTCCTGGTTTCCTGGGGTCGCCGCCCGGACCGCCCTAATTCGCGGCGTCAGTCCAGTCCAACACGATGCCGGTCCAACCCGCCGGGCCTCGCGAGATCATCGCGTACATCTCCTGGGCTTCCGTGTACGGAACGTGGTGCGATACCAAGTGGTCAACGACCAAGCCGCCCCGTCCCATCAGTTCGCAGATGTAGGCGCGATTAGCCGGCCGCGTCCAGCGCTGCATGTGATAGGCCGTCAGCGGGTACAGCCGCGTCTCATAGGTGCCGGTTATCGTCAGTTCCTTGCGCAGCAACTCTTCCTGTAGTCGAATCTCAACCGCGCCAGGCGGGCTGCCCGTCAGCGTCACCGTTCCCCCGGCCGCCGTGGCCCGCATGCAATCCGGCAGGATCGCCGGCGTGCGCGTGACCATAAACACAACCCGGGCGCCTTCACCGCCCGTCAACTCAATCACTCGGTCCACCGCGTCCTCCCGGCTCGCGTTGACCGTATGCGTCGCGCCGCTTCGCCGAGCCAGCTCCAGCCTCTCGTCCTCGAGATCAATCCCAATCAGCGGATAGGGATTCACCATGTGCGCGAACTGCGTCACCAGCTGACCCACTACGCCCTGGCCGAAAACCGCAACAGAGTCCCCGATGTAAGGCCGCCCGCGACGCACGCCGTGCAGCGCCACGTCGGCCAGCGACAAAAAAGTGGCCTGCACGTCCGTCACCGTGTCGGGAATCTTGGGCGGCGGGTAGTGCTCCTTTCGGTCAACCACCCGCGGCGTGTCCACTTCCACCAGGTGCGCGCCTTGGTGTGGGGAGGTCGCGTACACACGGTCCCCTTCGCGATAGCCGGAAACCTGCCGGCCAACCGCGTCCACAACTCCCACGCTCGAATAACCAGGCAATCGCCGTTCGGCGCTCGTCGATTCAAAGCTGTTTCGTTCCGAGCCGGCGCTGATCAGCGATTGGGTCGTACGGACGCGTATCTGGTTCGGCCAAGGGTCCGGAACTGTAATTACGTCAAACGCAACCCGGCCCGAACCCTCGAACGCAACCCTCGGGACATCAACTGCAGGCACGTCTCACCTCCATCGCAAGCCGTCCGCCATAGTTGCACGCGCGCCCCGTACCCCTCAGCCGAAGCGCGACGCTCCATGTCTCAACAGCAACGAGGAAAAATTATGTCAACATGCCAAGCTAGGCCGACCAACTAGACTGCGCAACTCCCCACGGTCGTCCTTCGCACGAATCCCCAGTCACTGCGAGGCCACATGCGAATAACCGAGCTCGAGACCATCGTCATTCAGCAGCCGGGCCCACCGCGCGTGATCGAGGACTCCATTCACCGCATCGCCTCAGGACGCGACCTCGTCGTTCGCCTGCACACCGAGAGCGGCATCTACGGCACCTACACCCTCAGCATTGCCGGCTACGGCGGCGAACTCACCCGCCAGCTCTTCGAAGTCGAAATGCGCCAACTGGTCGTAGGTCAGGACGCCTCCATGCCCCGCCGCCTGCGCCGACATCTGTTCAACCAGACCGAGTACTACGGCGTCGAAGGCCTTGGCGTATTCGGAATCTCCGTCATCGACTACTGCGTGTGGGACATCCTTGGTAAGGCGAGGGACGCCTCCGTCGCTCAACTGCTCGGCCAGTACCGTACCGAGATCCCAGCCTACGGTATGGTCGGCTGGCTCAACTTTCCCGTCGACGAACTCGTCGCCCGGTGCCAGCGAGCCATCGACGCCGGCTATCGCGCGGTCAAGGTCAAGGTCGGCGCACCGGATCTCGCCGATGACCTGCGCCGCCTCGAAGCCGTCCGCAGCGCTCTCGGCTCGGATGTCCACGTCATGGTTGACGCGAACCAGATCCACCCGGTCGACGAAGCTATCCGCCGCGGCAACGCCTACGAGCCCTACGACATCTATTGGTACGAGGAACCGCTCCGCCCTTGGATGAACGCCGAGTACGGCGAACTACGCGCTGCCGTCTCCGTCCCCATTGCCACCGGCGAGAACATTTATGGTAAGTACGCCGTGCGGGACCTGCTGGCCCAGCGGGGCGTCGACATCCTCCAACCCGACGCCCGTCGTGCCGGCGGCGTCATGGAAATCATGGAAATGGCCGCCCTGGCCGACGCCTACAACGTCCGCATCGCCACCCACAGCGGCTGGCAGCACAACGCACAGCTGCTCGCCGCCATGACCAACAGCATCTACCTGGAGGCCAGCGGCGACACGCACGACGAGTGTTGGGTCGAACCCGTCCGCATCGTCGAAGGCATGGTCCAGGTTCCCGACCGTCCCGGCTTCGGCCTCGAGTATCGCGAAGACTGGCTCGCCGAACGCCGCGTGGATGGGAGCCGAACGTAGGCTAGCCGGCGGCTACCCCGCGACCACCGGATTGCTCAGCACACCGATGCCGTCGATTTCAACCTCAATCGTGTCTCCCGGCACGAGCGACCCACCGCCCGAAGGTGTGCCCGTGTAAATGCAGTCCCCGGGCTCCAGCCGAATCGCCTGCGCCAGATACGTGACGAGTGAAGCCACGCTGAACAGCAGATCCGACGTACTCGTATCTTGGGTAACCACCCCGTTGTGCCGGCCCCGCAGCCTGAGATCCGTCGGATCAAGGTCGGTCGCAATCACCGGGCCCAGGGGCTTAAACGTCTCCAGCCCCTTGCCAAGCATCAGCACTCCGGTGGCCATCTCCGCCAACTGCAACGGACGCGCACTCACGTCGTTGCCGCAGCTGTAGCCCAGCACGTAGTCCAGGGCCTCGTCCGGGTCGATCCGGTGGCACGGCTTGCCGATCACCACAACCAGCTCAGACTCGTACTCCACGGGCGTAAACGGTTCGTCCTGCAGCTCCGGGTTATTGATGGCGTGCGTAAAGCCCGCCTTGTCCGGAATCACAATGGAATCGCCCGGCCCAATCACCGACGTCGACGGGAGTTGGAACACCATCGGGAACTGCGGGACGAACACATCGTCGCCACCCTCGTGCAGGTGCTCGAGATAGTTGCCCCCAACGCCGATAAGCTTCGGCGGATCGACGGGAGCCAGGATCTTCAGATCGTCAATGTCCGCGACCCGTCCGCCTACGTCAACGTCGCCAAAAATGTCCCCGCTGATGGCATTAACCGCGCCGTCCTCATCAACCGAACCATAAGCCGGACCAGAATCCGTCTGGTAGCGGACGATCTTCATCACTGTTCTCCCTGGCGGGCCAGCGTGTCATTCGGACGGGCCTACGCCCGTTCGCGCGACCGCGTGCCGCATGGATTGGCACCTCGGTGCGAAGTTTATCCCACTGGAGCTTCGTACCGCATTCGCCTGGTCCACGAAGCTCTGATATCGATACAGTCGTGAGGACATCGCATCGGCAAAAGGGTTCGGTGCGACCTGCGTCTTGACGAGCCCCTGGGGTCAGGCTTTGCTGGCCGGCGGTTGGCGGCGGACGTTGGGGCGGCGATTGGCGGTGACTTCGTCAAGGCGGCGGACGGGGGCGTTGACAGGGGCGTCGTGGAGCTTGTCGGGATCGGACTCGACTTCGCGGGCAATGCGCCGCATGACGTCAATGAACTGGTCCAGCGACTCCCTGGACTCCGTTTCAGTCGGCTCGATCATCAGGGCTTCGTCCACGATGATCGGGAAGTAGATGGTGGGCGGGTGAATGCCGTAGTCGATGAGGCGCTTTGCGATATCGAGGGTTCGCACACCCAGGCGGCGCTGCCGAGTTCCGGCCAGGACGACTTCATGCATGCAGATGCGGTCGTAGGGCAGGTCGTAGTCGTCGGCGAGCGAGGCGCGCAGGTAGTTGGCGTTGAGCACGGCGTCGTCGGCGGCCTCGCGCAACCCTTCGGCGCCGAGCGAGCGGATGTAGGTGTAGGCACGCACCAGGTTGCCGAAGTTGCCGAGGTGGCTGTGCACGCGCCCGATGCTCATGCGGGCAGGCTCCGCCAGCTCAAAGCTGTCGCCACGCCGAACCACCCGGGGTCCCGGCAGGAATGGTTCCAGGTGAGCCTGCACGGCCAGGGCACCGGCGCCGGGACCACCGCCGCCGTGGGGCGTGCTGAATGTTTTATGTAAATTCAAGTGCATCACGTCGATGCCCAGGTCGGCCGGTCGCACGCGGCCCAACATGGCGTTCATGTTGGCGCCGTCGCAGTAGACCTGCGCGCCGGCGGCATGGACGAGGTCGACGACCTCGAGGATTCGACGCTCGAAGAGACCAAGCGTGCTCGGCAACGTGAGCATGATGGCTGCCACGCCCGGACCAAGACTTTCCTTGAGATTCTGTAAGTCAATGCCGCCGTCGACCGCAGTAGGCAGGCTGACGACCTCAAGACCGCTCATGGTTCCCGTGGCGGGATTGGTGCCGTGTGCCGAGTCCGGAACCAAGACCTGGGTTCGGGTCTCACCGCGCGACTGGTGCCAGGCCAGGATGCTCAGGAGACCGCAGAGTTCACCCTGCGAGCCGGCGGCGGGCTGCGTGGACACGGCGGGGAACCCGGTGATCGAGCCGAGTAGGGCTTCAAGTTCGTAAAGCAACTCCAAGGCGCCCTGCGCCGTTTCGGAGGCCTGGTAGGGATGAATGTCTGCCAGGCCCGGCGTCCGCGCCGTGACTTCGTTGACCTTTGGGTTGTATTTCATGGTGCAGGAGCCGAGCGGGTACATGGCCGTATCCACGCTGTGGTTCTTATGTGAGAGACGCAGGAAGTGACGCATCACGTCAATCTCGGAGGCTTCTGGCAACGGAAGGTCCGTCCGAAGCTCCGAAGCCGGAAGCGCCTCGGCCGGATCGACCGACTCAAACTGCGGCAACGGGGGACGCACGCCTCGGCGGCCCGGACTGGACAAGTCATAGATCAGGGGTTCTTCGGTCATCGGGTACGCGCCCAGGCCGCGGCCAGCGCCTCAACGTCGCTGGCGGTCGTGAGTTCCGTGGCGGCCACGAGAATCAGGTCGTCGAAGCGGGGAGACACGCAGCCGAGATCGACGCCGGCCAGCACGTCTCCGTCGCGACGCAGACGATCGAGTCGGGCAGCGGCACCCCCTGGTGCATGGACGGCGAATTCGTTGAAGTACGGGGCATCGGTGGCAATCTCCGCCCCGGCTTCGGTCAGGGCGTTTGCCGTGTGTCGGGCGGCGGCGAGGGACTGCTCCGCGATTTCGCGCAAGCCGCGACGGCCTAGCGCGCTCAACGAGATCGTTGCCCCCAGCGTTACCAACGCCTGGTTGGTGGTGATATTCGAGGTCGCGCGCTCGCGACGGATGTGCTGCTCACGGGTCTGAAGAGTCAGGACAAACCCCGTCTTGCCCTCCAGATCCAGCGTGCGACCGGCAATGCGGCCCGGCACGCGGCGAATCAACGGTGACGTGACGGCGAACATGCCGGCGCCCGGTCCGCCGTAGGCTGGTGGGCCGGCCAGCGAACGTAGTTCTCCGATCACGACGTCCGCGCCAAGGTCTCCCGGCGGCACCAGCAGGCCCAGGGACACCGGATCCCCAACGACGACGACGACCCGCGCACCGTGACGGCGGGCGGCATGAACGATTGGATCAGGGTCCACGACCATGCCCAGGAAATCTGGGCGCTGGACGACGACGCAGCTGGTTTGGTCGTCGATGGAGTCGACGATTTGCTGGACATCCGGTCGAACGCTGATGTCGTCGCGGCAGGCAGCTGGCACGACCGCGAAATCAACATCGAGTGCGCTGACGTACGTGGCGGCGACTTCCCGATAAGCCGGATGCACCGTGTCGGCAATGACGACACGCGGTCGACGCGTCAGTCCGCGACACAACAGCACGGCTTCGGCCAACGCCGACGCGCCGTCGTACAACGAGGCGTTCGAAACGTCCATGCCGGTGAGGTCGCAGACGAGCGACTGGAACTCGTACATGGCCTGCAAGGTGCCCTGCGCCATCTCCGGCTGGTAGGGCGTGTAGGCCGTGTACCACTCCGAGCGAAGCAATTGCTGGTCAACCAGCGCCGGCACGAAGTGCCGATAGAACCCGGCGCCGAGGAACGACGGCAGATCGCTCGACGTTGCATTCCGCGCGCCGAGCTCGCCCAGATGCCGAATGACATCGGTCTCCGGAAGCGCCGGCGGCAGGTCCAACTCCGGATCGCGGTGCTCGACCGGGATGTCTACGAAGAGGTCATCGATGGACTCGACGCCGATCGTCCGCAGCATCGCGGCCCGGTCGGCGTCGGTATTAGGCGCGTAAGTCATTCACGAGCTGTTCGTACGCCTGGGCGTCGAGCAAGCTGTCGCGCTCGCTCGGGTCGCTGGGAGCCAGCCGGATCATCCAGCCGGCCGCGTACGGATCGTCGTTGATGAGTTCGGGTTGAGCTTCCAGATCCTCGTTGACCTCGAGGATCTCGCCGGACACCGGGACGTACAGGGGGGAGACGGCCTTGACCGACTCGACCGTTCCGAATTCATCACCCGCCGCAAAGCTCTCACCCGGCACGGGCAGTTCGACGTAGACGACGTCCCCAAGCTCTTCCTGCGCGTAGGCGGTGATGCCGACAACCAGGTGGTCGTCTGCGTCGCGAACCCACTCATGTTCGTGGGTATAGCCAAGGTCGTCTGGGTACATCAACACACCGGGGACAAGCGAACAGAACCAATGTCTAGAATATCGCAGCCCATGGCGACCGAGGGTCGAACCTAGTCCTAACCGATGAATGTTGCAGTACGCACCGTGTTTGTCGGGGACGGGAGCCCTGATCGAGTCGCCAGCGCCACTCCAGCGCCAACGGAGCGCCTGGCGTGGTGGGTGTCCATCGTTGGAGGGGGCCAGACTGCGCCGTTGCCTGCGCCGCCGGAGGCCGCGACCTGGGAACGCGCTCTAGCCGACCTACAAGCGACACGCGTGCTCTACCTGGCGCCGGGCGAGGGTCGGGACGACGATCCGGGTGTGGCGGTTCTCTTGGAGTTGGCGGATCGTGGGGTCCTCACGTCTACCGTCGGGCCGGAACGGGCCCCGGCAACCGACGGACCTACGGTGACCGGGCCGGCCCGCACGGACTGGCGGCCCGCGCCGGGGATGCTGAGCGTGGTGCGGGGGATTGCCGACGACGGTGAGCTGAGGGTCTGGCGGAAACGCCTGCGCACCGCGTATGGGGCGGAGGCGGCAATCGAGATCCGGACGTGGTCGTCCTCGCAATGGCGCGTGGACAGTGCGGGCGGGCCGACATCGTTTCCGGTGTCGATACGTAGCCGGCCTACGGAGGAGTCGCAGCTGCGGGACACGGATACCTTGCTCGACATCGTGCGCCGGTTGCGCGGGCCGGACGGGTGCCCCTGGGACAAGCAGCAGACGCATCGGACGCTGCGCCCGTACCTCGTAGAGGAGGCGCACGAGGCGCTGGCCGCGATCGACCGCGAGGATGATGACGCGATTGCGGACGAGCTGGGCGACGTTCTGCTAAATCTGGTCTTGCACGCGGAGATCGCGCGCCAACGCGGCGGGTTTGCCTGGCCCGACGTGGTGGCGGCCATCAGCGCCAAGATGATTCGGCGGCACCCGCACGTGTTCGGCGACGCGGAGATCGAGGAGCTGGAGGACATACGCGCGACCTGGACCCAGATCAAGGCGGCGGAGCGCGGCGGCGCCGACGGTCCGCTGGACAACCTGCCCGACTCGATGCCCAGCCTGACGTTTGCACGGTCGGCGGTTCGTGCGCTGCGTCGGGCCGGCCACCCGCTCGACGAGGCAGATCGGGAAGAGGCGACGATCGCGGCGCTGGCAGCCGCGGACGACGTGGACTTGCTGGGCGATGCGTTGCTGTGGGTCGCCGCGCGGGCCGATGCGGCGCACATCGATCTGGACATGGCGCTGCGGGACGCCAACGCACGGCTGCGGGATGACGAACGGCCGACATAGACCGCGCGTGACCACGGCAGACTAATTCGGGTTTTCCGGCAGCGAGCGCTAGTTCGGCGTCGTCGGGCTCAGGCCATCCAGGACTTCGAGCGCGGCGGCGGCCACCTGGAATGCGGCCAGGAGAGCGCCCGCCGAGATTTCGCCGACACCGAAGCGAGCGAGGAATACATAGGGAATCCCGCGAGCAGCAAAGACGTCGTGATCGCCACGTCCCACGCCGAAGTCGGGCTCGACGCGGAGGTCGTCTCCGGTAGCGGCCAGTCGCCGATCAATCAGCGGCGCCACAGATTGGGCGGCGCCCAGTTGCAGCGGATGCGAACGGCCGGGGCGGTCGAAGGTGAGGACGGCGTCGATCGAGTCGCGTTCGTCGTCCGGCAAGTGAGCCAAATACCAGCGGCTGCCAACGTACCCGCGATGGGTGGCGTCGAAAGCGATGAAGCTGATGGAGTGCCGCGGGCTGCCTTCGTTTGCATAGCGCGCCAGTGCGAGCAGCAGCGCCAAGCCGTCGGCGTTGCCGCCGTTGGAGTAGTCGCCCAGGGGAGCGTCAGCCGGAGTGGCAACAATGATTTGCCGACGTAGCGGCCCGGCGCGGTGGCCGATCAGGTTGGCGCCTTCAAACGATCGTGGCGGGGGCGAGACATCTATGACGGCGCGCGCGTCGCCGCGGTCCAGGCGCTCGGCGAGATCGTCGCCTGTCTCCTCCGTGACAGCGACCACCGGAATACGTGAAGGCTGACTCAGGGTGCCGTAGAGCAAGCCAGGACGGTTGTTGTGGACGATGACGGCAACAGCGCCAGCGTCCTCGAGCAGCTGCCCGATCACGCGGAATGGCGTGACTCCACGGGAAACCAGTATCACGGCGCCGCTGTAGTCAGATCCGTGCAGTATCCCCTCGTCGTCAACTTCGGCGCGTCGGAGTGGGCCTTCGGCGACGCCTACGGCCGAATAGATCATTCCGGCGGCCAGAATGAAGTCGCCGTCAACGCGCACGCTCACGGACGGGAGTTCGCGACCGGCGGCCAGGAAAAAGCGACGTTCGGCGTCGAGGCCGATCGCATCGATGGACTGGACGAGGGCGTCACCGAGCGGCGATGTGCGCAGCGACTCGGCCGCGTCCAATTGGCTCAGACTGGCCACGTCCGCCAGCAGGCTGGCGCGCCGCTGCCGCGAGGCGAGCGCGGACGGAGCAGGATCGTCCTGGGGCGCGCTGTCCTCAGTCCCGACCGCCAACGTCTGCGACTGGTCAAGTGGCTGGACCCCAGCGCCGCAGGCGGCGGCAGCCATTGCCGCCGCCGCGACGAAGATGCGTCGGGACAAACCTCGCGCCATGGGTGATTCTATTCAGCGGCTCCGGTGGGTCTGTGACAATCGGTCCAGATTCTTGTCTCGAGCGGAGCACCGCGTGCCCGAAGCGAATCCGACGTTGACGGCTCTGCCGGGGGTTCGTGTGGGTCACTGGACGCACGCCGCCGCTGGAACCGGCTGCACGGTGGTGCTGTTCGACCGGGCCGTGCCCGCCGCGGTGGACGTGCGCGGGTCAGCGCCAGGCACACGCGAGACAGACGCACTGGACCCCGGCGGGCTGGTTGCGCAGGCGGACGCAGTCCTTCTGACCGGCGGAAGCGCGTTCGGACTGGCGGCGGCCGACGGGGTGATGCGCCGCCTGGAGGCGGCCGGCCGCGGGTTTCCGACTCCGGCCGGTCCCGTGCCGATCGTGCCGGCCGCGGTGATCTATGACCTGTCGGTGGGCGATCCCTCGGTACGTCCCGACGCGGCGGCGGGCGCGACGGCCGTTGACGCGGCCTGCGCCGATCCCGTCCCGCAGGGCAACATTGGCGCCGGAACCGGCGCAACCATCGGCGCGGGCGGTGAGCCAATAAAGGGGGGCCTGGGCAGCGCCCTAGTCCGCGTAGGGAGCGTTCTGGCAGGCGCCGTTGCGGTCGTGAACCCGGCGGGGGCCGTGTACGACCCAATCACCGGGCAGCGAATGGCCGGAGGTTCCGGCGCGCACTGCCCAGGGTTCGGCCAACACACCACGATTGGCGTGGTGGTCGTGAACGCCGGGCTGGAACGCTGGCAGGTACGGAAGATCGCGGAGATGGCGCACGACGGACTGGCGCGGGCCGTGCGACCGGCTCACGGCATGTACGACGGCGACACGATCTTTGCGGCGGCGGTGGGCGGCGGCGATGAGAATGTCGATCTCACAGCCCTTGGGCACGCCGCGGCGGAGGCGTTTGCCGCGGCCGTGGTGCAAGGGGCCGCGCAGGCGCGTCCGGCCTATGGATTGCCGGCGGCGCAGGCATGAACCGCCTGGTGGCGCTGCTGACGGACTTCGGGACGGAGGATCCGTACGCAGGGCAGGTGGCTACGATCGTGGCTGCGGCATCGGCCGCACGGGTCGTGAACCTGACGCACGGCGTGCCGCCGCATCACATTCAGCTTGGGGCGCACATCGTGGACGCCTCGCTCGGCGTCCTGCCGGCCAGGTCTGTCCTGCTGGCGGTGGTCGATCCCGGAGTCGGGACTGAACGGCGCGGGCTGATCGTGCGGCGCGAAGGCCGCTGGTTGGTCGGTCCGGACAACGGTCTGCTCACGCCGGCCGAGGGCACGGTGAGGTGCTGGAGCATCGACCGACCCGAGACTTGGCGGGCGACGGTGGCTCCGACGTTTCACGCGCGCGATGTCTTCGCGCCAGTGGCAGCGCGGCTGGCGAATTACGAGCGGCCGGAGTGGCTTGGCTCCCCGATCGAGGATTCGCTGCGAATCGAGCGGCCGGCCGCACGCACAGAGGGACAGATCAGCCGGGGCGAGGTGGTTCACGTGGACGCCTTTGGGAACTTGATTACGAACGTACCGTCGGCATTCGTGCAGACTGCACGGGTGCTGGAGACGCGAGTCGGCAACATGCGCATCGAGGGTCTGGCCGAAACCTACGGCTCGGGCGACGACCCGGTGGCGCTGGTCGGCAGCTGGAATCTGCTGGAAGTCGCCGTGCCGGGCGGTTCGGCCGCTCGGACGCTGGGCTGTTGCGTGGGCACGCCGGTGACCGTTGCGCGTGCCGATGTCTGAGCGCGGGCGACGGTCGTCGTTGATTGCCCGATACGGGTGCGCCGCCTTCCTCATGCGGCAGTTTCCCAGACGCCAGCCGGCGCGTTGCGCCTAGCAGGATTGGCGCACCCAGATGCTGCTTCGCCTCGCCCAAGACCCACAGCTCTTCCTCATCGTCGCGATTGCGTTCGTGGTCGCGATCACCCTGCATGAGGCCAGCCACGCCCTGGCGGCAACGATGCTGGGCGACGACCTGCCTCGCCTGCAGGGCCGGGTGACGCTGAACCCGCTGCGGCACCTGGACCCGCTGGGGACGATCATGATCCTGATCGCCTCGTTCGGCTGGGGGCGGCCGGTGATGGTGAACCCGTACCGGCTGCGCTTTGGCTCGCACCGCGGCATGGCGCTGGTAGCCGCGGCCGGACCAGCGTCCAACGTCGCGTTGGCGCTGGTGCTCACGCCGGTTGCGCGGGAGCTCCTGACCGGCTCCAGGGCGGACCCGATTACGATCGCCGTGGTCCTGATTATCCAACTCAACCTCTTTCTGGCCGTTTTCAACCTGATTCCGCTGCCACCGCTGGATGGATTCAGCGTGTTGGTCGGGCTGGTCCCGCGAGACACGGCCGCCCGATTGGACAGGCTGCGCTCCTACGGCCCCGGACTGCTGATCGGCCTGTTCCTGCTGGTCGCGATCGTGCCGGGGGCCAGCCGTATCATCAGTCGTCCCGTGCTTTGGGCCACGAGTCTGCTCCTTGGGGGCTAGCTACCGACTGCGTCAAGCGCTGGCATTCTTCGATCCGCGCATTCCAACGGAGGCGCGCGAGCAGGCCATGGGCGGGCTTAACGCCGACGAGCAGGCGCTGTTTCGCCGGCTCTCAGCAGCCGATCAACGCCATGCGCTGGCGGTGTACACAGCGGCGCAGGACGCCTGGCCGAAGGATGCGGCGCTGCATGTCGCCGCGCTGCTGCACGACGTTGGCAAAGGTCGGCCCAGCCTGCTTGACCGCACAGGACTCACGCTGACCAAGGCCTCTGCGCCCTGGCTGCTGTTGCGCTGGCAGTACCACTCGCCAACGTCACGCCGTGGGCGAATCGCCCGCCTCGTCGGCGATACCGAGGCCAGCGCGAGGCTGGCGGAACTGGCGGGATCGCACGAGGACGTGGTTGCGACGCTGCGCTGCTATGGCTTTCGCGAGCACGCCCGCGGACGGGCGCTGGCCGAACTGGACGCCCGCTTGTGACGACGACCTGGGGACCAGCCGGACAGGCGAGCGCCCTGGCCGGATTCGAGATCGACATCGAGGACTTTGAGGGTCCGCTGGATCTGCTGGTGCAACTGATCGAGAAGCAAGGACTGGACATTACGGGCGTTTCGGTACTGGCGGTCACGGACCAGTTCGTGTCGTACGCCCACCACCTTCACGAGCAATTTGCTGAAGCTGCTTCCGAGTTTCTGCTCGTGGCGTCGCGGCTGGCGCTATTGAAATCGCGGGCGCTGCTGCCACAGGTCGAGCCGGACGACGAGGAAGAGTCGGTTGACGACCTGGCGGAGCGCCTACGAGTCTACGCGGCGTTTAAAGCGGTAGCGATGGACCTGGACGCGCGTCTGCGGGCGGGGCAGGCATCGTTCATACGGGTCGCGCCGCCCGGTCTCCAGCAGCCGACGCCCGAGCCGGGGGCCGGCGATCTGGGACGCCTGCTCAAGGCGCTGGAGCGACTGATGCGAGTCGACGCGCCGGTCGAGTCGCTCATCAGCGCACCTACACGGCGCTTTCGCGTTGCGGACAAGGTCCGCGATCTGCAAGCCAAGTTGCAATCTCAGGGAACGCTGGCGTTTGACGCGATCGCAGCCACCTGCACGGACCGGGCGGAACTCATCGCAACCTTTGTGGCAGTCCTGCACCTGGTCAGACAGCGCGCGGCAACAGTGGAGCAGTCGACTCCATTCGGGTCAATCATGCTCATCTCCGCCAACGGGCATGCCGACGAATAGCGACGCCAGCGCCGAACCGGACCATAGCGCCGTGCCCGACACGCTGGAGGGCGACTTTGGGCTGGCGCGAACGATCGAGGCGTTGCTTTTCGTGGCGGATCGGGCCCTTAGCGCCGTTGAACTTTCCGCCGTGACCGGGGCGTCCGAAGCCGAAGTTCGCCGAGCGCTGACCGAATTGACCGAGCACTACCAGCAGCGTGGCATCGTGCTGCTGGAGCACCGGAAGGCCTTTCGGCTCGTCTCCTCCCCCGACTTGGCCGACTTCTGCCGGCGGCTGCTCGGCCTGGACCATCGCCGGCAGCCGTCACGGGCGGCGTTGGAGACCCTTGGCATCGTGGCCTATCGAGGCGAGGCGACACGCGCCGAGATCGAGCGCGTTCGAGGGGTGGACTCGGACAGCGCGCTGGCCACCCTGCTGGCGCGGAATCTGATCCGGGAATCCGGACGACTGGCCGCCCCGGGGCGGCCGGCGGTCTTCACGACGACCGACACATTCCTGGCCTACTTTGGCCTAACGTCGCTGGACGACTTGCCGGAATTGGACCTGGAGTCGCCACCCAACGCGTCGGTCGAGATGCCGCCGAACGCTTAGCGCTTGGTGAACTGCTTGGCCTTGCGCGCCCGAACGAGGCCGGGCTTCTTGCGCTCTTTGGCTCGCGGGTCACGAGTCAACATACCCGCCTGCTTGAGCTTCGGGCGGTTCTCGGCGTCCAGAGCCACCAAAGCTCGGGCCAAGCCAAGCCGAATGGCCCCAGCCTGGCCGCGCGTGCCGCCACCCGTAACCCGGGCGGAAATTCCGACCGACATCTCTTCCAGGATTCGCAGGGGTTCCAGCGCGTGGAAACGGTGATCGGGGACGGACAGAAATTCCTCGATCGGACGGCCGTTGACCACAAACGGTCCCTGGCCGGCGTAGACACGCACTTGCGCAATGGCCTCCTTGCGGCGTCCCAGCCCGTAGTAGTAGTGGCCTTCCAGGGTCATACACCAACCTCAAGTGTCTGGGGCCGCTGGGCCTGGTGGCCGTGCTCAGGGCCGTCGTAGACGCGCAGTCGCTTCAGGGCGCGGCGTCCAAACGCGCTCTTGGGAAGCATGCCGCGCACCGCGAAGCGAATTACCCGGTCGGGTCGCCGGGCCAGCATGTCATCCAGTCGCGTCATTCGGAGACCGCCGGGGTAGCCGCTGTGCCGGACGTAGAACTTCTGTTCCAGCTTGCGGCCCGTAACCCGGACGCGCGCGGCGTTGATGACAATGACCCCAGCGCCGTCGTCGACGTTGGGCGTAAAGGTCGGCTGGTCCTTTCCGCGCAGCACGTGGACGATGCGCGTTGCCAGCCGCCCGAGTGTCTGCTCGGAGGCGTCCACTACCACCCATCGCCGTCCGCTTCGTGCGCTCACGACATCACCGCCTGTGTCTTGCGTTGCTGATTGTATCGACGCGCGAGATCGGAATACTCCACCTGCAGCAAGGTCAACCCATGCGCCGGGGCCATTCCATGAACAGCTGAGCGGGGAGCGGGGCCCAGGAGCGCCGTAACGCCAGCCGCGTCAATCTCACCACGGCCGGCGCGAACGAGCGTAGCCACGATACGCCGCACCATGCGGTACAGAAATGCGTTGGCGGCGATGCGGACGAAGACGGAGGCTCCTTCCCGCCAGACCTCAAGCGCGTAGATCTCACGCCGCGTGCTGGCCTGGGGTCCGGCGGTGAACGCGTCAAAGTCGTGACAGCCGACCAGTTGAGCAGCCGCGATCCGCATCTGGGCCAGGTCAAGCTCGTGAGTGACGTGCCAGGCACGGCCCCTATCGATGGCGGGCCGGACGGGGCGTTGCTCGATCCGGTACTCGTAGACCCGCGCCACGGCATCGCGCCGCGGGTCGAATCCGGGCGCGGCGGTGGCAAGCTCGCGGATGGCGACATCGGCCGGGAGATGAGCGTTGAGCGCCTTCAGCAGCGTGGCGTCATCCAGCCGCGTGTGGGTGCTGAAGGCGATGACTTGGCCCAGCGCGTGAACGCCGCTGTCGGTCCGACCGGCGCCAGCAACCGTTGCGCCGACGCCAGTGGCCGCCTGGATGGCAGCTTCCAGCACGCCCTGCACGGTACGGACGCTGCGCTGACGCTGAAATCCCTGAAATGCCGCGCCGTCAAATTCGACCGTGGCGCGAACGGTTCGGGATTCCCTCACACCAACTCCATGCGGGCCAGAGGCGCGCCGTCGCCAAGGCGGACACCCACGCGGCGAATCCGCGTAAACCCGCCGGGACGGTCGGCGTATTGATCGGCCAAGTCCTCGAAGAGCCGCTCGATCGTTTCGGGGTCCGGAATGCGGGCAATGGCCTGGCGACGAGCGTGCAGATCGCCGCGCTTGGCAAGCGTGATTAAGTGATCGACGTCACGTCGGATTTCCTTGGCGCGCGCCAGCGTGGTCTCAATGTGGCTGTGCAGAATCAGCGACCGGACCAGACTACGCTTCAGCGCGCGGCGCTGGGTCGGATTGCGGCCGAGATGGCGTCCGCGTCGACGGTGCCGCACTGAAGCTACTCCTGGCTCTCGTCAGCCGCGGGGGCGTTGTCGGCCAATGTGAGTCCGCGCATCGCGAGGGCCTCGCTAATCTCGTTTACGAGACGCTCGCCCATGCCGCGCAGTTCGTAAAGATCGTTTTCGGACAGCCGAACGAGTTCCTGCACCGTTTCAAGCTCGTGACGCTTGAGGCTGTTCAACGCTCGGTTGGAGAGCTTGAGATCTTCGAGCGGATCGCCTTCGGCCTCCGGTGTCGGCGGCATGAACGCTGATGAAACAATGTCTATCGTTTCGTCAACGCCGGCGATGAGCTGGAAGGACTCAATGAGCTGCTGCGCGCCGCCGCGCAGGGCATCGGCGGGGCTAACGGCGCCATCGGTCCAAATCTTCAGGACGAGGCGGTCGTACTCGGATTCGCGCCCCACGCGTGCCGGCTCGACGTGGTACTCGACCTTAGTGACCGGACTGAAGACCATGTCCAGCGGGATGACGCCGATTGGGAGATCGCCGCGCGTCTCGCTACCGACGTAGCCGGCGCCGGTCTCGACGGCAAACTCGGCCCGCAGAATGCCAGCGTCAGTCAAAGACGCCAGATGATGTTCAGGATTCACGATCTCGACTCCGCTCGGCAGTTCAAGGTCGCCAGCGGTGACATCGGCGGGGCCTTCGACCTCCAGGTAACAGATGGCGGACTCGGAGTCGTGCGATCGCAGCCTAATCCCCTTCACATTGAGGAGGAACTCAACCAGGTCTTCGCGCATGAAGTCGAGCGTGCTGAACTCGTGCAGAGCGCTATCCACCCGCGCAGTGGAAATGGCCGCGCCGGGCAGCGCCGAAAGCAGTACGCGGCGCAGCGGATTGCCCAGCGTGTGGGCAAAACCGCGGCGCAGTGGCTCGATCTGAAAATGTGCGTAGTTATCGCCGACCTCGACCGTCTGCACGGTCGGCTGGAAGTCGGCTTCGGCCTCAACTGATTCAACAGGTCCAAGAAACACCGCTGGTCCTTACCTTCCTGTCCGGCTGGCCGGACTCCCGCGCACGGGCTAGCGCGAGTAGAACTCCACGATCAGTTGCTCGTTGAGTGTCGCGTCGATCTGGTTGCGATCGGGGATCGCGTTGATAGTGCCCTCGAACGCCTCGGGATCCACCGAGAGCCACGCTGGACGACCCAGCGCCTCGGCTCGATCCATTGCATTCTTGATGGCATCAATGTTACGGCTCTTCTGGCGCAGGCGAATCCGGTCGCCGACGCGCAGAACAGCCGAGGGAATGTTGTGCTTTCGGTTGTTCAACTCGATGTGGCCATGCCGAATAATCTGCCGGGCATGCGCGCGGCTGAGCCCGAAGCCCATACGGTAGACCACGCTATCGGCCCGCAACTCCAGCAACTGGAGCAGTCGCTCGCCGCGCGCGCCGCTCTGCTTGCCTGCCGTTCGATAGTGGCGACGAAACTGGCGCTCGAGCACGCCGTAAATGCGTCGGGCCTTTTGCTTCTCGCGCAACTGAATGGCGTATTCAGTGGGACGTCGCCGGCTGAAGCCGCGGGCGCCGGGCCCGCCGCGGTCGCCGCGGCGTTCAATGGCGCACTTGGGCGTGTGGCAACGGTCGCCTTTGAGGAAGAGCTTTTCCCCCTCCCGCCGGCAGAGACGGCAAACAGGTCCTGTGTATCGGGCCATCCGAGTTCGACTCCCTGTGCTGGCTGCGGCCTACACGCGCCGGCGCTTGGGCGGCCGCGGACCGTTGTGAGGGATTGGCGTTACGTCCGAGATGCTTGAGATATTGAGGCCAACCGACTGTAGCGCGCGCACGGCGGCGTCGCGGCCTGAGCCGGGGCCTTTGACGAACACGTTGATCTCACGCATACCGGCGTCCATGGCGCGCTGGGCGGCCTGCTCGGCGGCCTGCTGCGCGGCGAACGGCGTGCTCTTGCGCGACCCACGAGCGCCGATGGTGCCCCCGCTGGCCGACGCGATGGTGTCGCCCACGGGGTCCGTGATGGTAATGATGGTGTTGTTGAACGTGGCGTGGATGTGCGCGGCGCCCCGAGGCACGGGTGCGCGTGTACGTCGTCGGGTCCGGCTTGATCGTTCGGCCATTCGTCTAGCCTCGCTTGATTACGCGCTTGCGAATGCCAACGGTGCGGCGCGGCCCCTTGCGCGAACGGGCGTTGGTGCGCGTGCGCTGTCCGCGCGTCGGGAGTCCAATGCGATGGCGAAGTCCTCGATAGGACCCGATTTCACGCAGGCGGGCGATGCTGGTCTGCACGACGCGCCGCAAGTCGCCTTCGACGCGCTCGCCTCCGATGAGGGCGCGGATGCGGCCGAGTTCGGCCTCGGTCAAGTCGCTCACGCGCGTCTGCGGGTTGATGTCGGCCTGCCTGACGATGCCGGCGCTGGTGGTGCGACCTATGCCGTAGATGTGGGTCAGCGCAATCACCACCGGCTTGTGGCGCGGAATGTCAACCCCAGCTATGCGAGCCATATGTCTCCTGTCGTTAGCCTTGCCGCTGCTTGTGCTTCGGATTCGAGCAAATGACCATGACGCGCCGATGACGCCGGATGACGCGGCAGCGGTCGCACCGCGGTTTGACGGAAGCCGCGACTCGCATGGTCGCTACCGCTCCACTCGCTGATCGGCGCGCAGCCGCCAGGTGATTCGTCCTCGCGAGAGGTCGTAGGGCGAGAGTTGCATCCGCACGCGGTCGCCAACTCCTACCCGAATGAAGCGCAGCCGCATCTTTCCGGCCAGATGGGCGAGGATGGCCTTCGGCTCGTCGTCGCCCCCATCACCGGTCTGGATACGCAGCGGCTGGCCGTTCGGCCCGATGGGCTTGACGAGGAACATCGTGTTCGGCAGTGAGTCGACAACTTCGCCTTCGATCTCGATGACGGGTGTCTTGTTGGACGGCTCTTCCGGCGCGGCCGGCGCATCCTTCTTTCGGTTTTTGGGGGGCGGCATGGCGATCCTCAGACTGCTTCCGTAAGGACGCGCGGCTCCGCGTCGGTAATTGCCACGGTGTGCTCGAAGTGGGCGGACAACGAACCATCGTCGGTTCGGGCGGTCCAGCCGTCGTCATCAAAGACCACGCCGCCGGAACCGATGTTAACCATCGGCTCGATTGCCAGGGTGGTTCCGGGAACCAACTCAGGACCGCCGCCAAGCCGCCCGAAGTTTGGCACCTGCGGCGACTCATGCATAGTGCGCCCGATCCCGTGTCCGACGAATCGTCTCACGACGGTGAGTCCGGCCTCCTCGACCAGCTTCTGCACAGCAGCCCCAATATCTCCGATGTGACCACCCGCGACCGACGCGCGGATAGCTTCAGTGAGTGCGGCGCGAGTTACATCAAGCAGGCGGCTCGCGTCAGGGTCAATCTCGCCAACCGCGAGCGTACGCGCTGAGTCGGAGTGCCAGCCGTCAAGAATCACTCCACAGTCCAGCCCAATGATATCGCCTTCCAGCAACATCGCGCTACCCGGAATTCCGTGCACGATCACCTCGTTGATTGACGCGCAGATCGCACCGGGGAAAGGCTTGATACCGGGGTCCGCCGCCGGCACGCCAAGGAACGAGGGAATGCCGCCATGGTCTCGAATGTAGGTCTCGGCAATGGCGTCGAGATCACCCGTGGTTACACCTGGCCGCACCGCAACCTCGATCTCGTCCAACGCCCCGGCCAACACGCGCCCTGAGGCCGACATTGCTTCGACCTGTTCAGGGGTCTTGGGCTTGATGGAGCCTGACATCATCGGATTGCGGCTTGCAATGTTGCCCAGACGCGGCGGGCGACAGATTCGACGCCGCCGGTACCGTCCATCTCGATGAGGACGCCTGCCTCGCGGTAGTAGTTGATCAGCGGTTCGGTGTCCTCATGGTAGACCTGCAACCGATATCGGGCCGTCTCTTCGGTGTCGTCCGCCCGGCCTCGGCTAAGTAGGCGCTTCAAGGCTATGTGATCGGGTACGTCGATATAGAGAACGGCAGTCACGGATAGGTTGAATTGCTTGAGCAGCTCGTCCAGCTTCTCTGCCTGGTTGCGGGTGCGGGGAAAGCCGTCAAAGCAGGTATCACGGCCTCGAACGTCCCCCAGGTACTCCTCGATCACCTGAAGCACGACCTGGTCGGGTACGAGCTGGCCACTGTGCAGGTAGGACTCGGCGCGCAGGCCCGCTGGCGAACCGGCGGTAACGGCGTCGCGGAACAGATCGCCGGTAGATACGTGATCGAGTGCAATGCGGCGGGCCAGCCGCTCGCCCTGCGTGCCTTTGCCGGCCCCGGGCGGCCCGAGCAATACCAGAATCACCGGACGCTCGCCCATGTAGCTACCGAATGAAGCCTTCGTAGTTGCGCATCATCAACTGGGATTCGAGCTGGCGCATGGTGTCCAGCACGACGCCCACCACGATGAGCATGCCCGTGCTGCTGATGGCCACGGCGTCCGCACCGGTTACTGTCTGGGCGACGAATGGCACGACGGCGATGATTCCCAGGAACACCGCGCCCGCCAGCGTGATGCGGTTTACCACGCCGGTCAGATAGCGCTGTGTGGGACGTCCCGGACGGATCCCCGGGATGAAGCCGCCGTTCTTTTGCAGATTCTCGGCCAGGTTTTGCTGCTGAAAAACGACCAGCGTGTACACGTACGTGAAGATGATGACGAGCAGAAACGTGAACACCCAGTAGATGGCATTGCTGGGACTGAGGGTGATTGCGATGGCGCCGGCGGCGTTTGCAAGCCAGGAAACCTCGGACGTCTCGAAGTAGCTGGCAACCGTAGCCGGAAGCAGCATCAGTGAGAACGCAAAAATCAGCGGAATCATGCCTGCGGAATTGACCTTGAGCGGGATGTGCGTGCTTTGACCGCCGTACATGCGAGTCCCTCGGATGCGCTTGGCGTAGTGGACCGGGATCCGGCGCTGCGCTTCCTGCACGAAAACGATGGCGGCAATCATGATGAGACCGATAACCACGACGGCGATGAAGCCGCTAATGTTCTCGCCAGCAAACAGCGACTGGCCCAGCGCAGCAGGAGCGCCGGCAACGATTCCGGCAAAGATGATGATGGAGACGCCGTTGCCGATGCCGTTCTCGGTGATCAACTCGCCAATCCAGAGTAGGAACATCGTCCCGGCGGTCATCACAATCAGCATCACGAGAATGTCGAACGGGCCCAGCGTGGGAGAGAGCAGGCCCTGCTGGGCCGAGCGCAGGATCTGGATCTGTCCGAACCCCTGCAGCATGGCGAACGGGATCGTGGCCAGGCGGGTCCACTGGGCGATCTTGCGGCGGCCGGCCTCACCCTCGCGCGAGAGCTCCTGCAGCGGCGGGATCAACGGCACCAATACGGTCGAGGCAATGTTGGCGGTTACGTACGGGTAGACACCCAGCGCCACAACCGAGAAGTTCTCCAGCGCACCGCCCGATAGGAGGTTCATGAACCCCAGCAGCTGGTTGCCGGCGAAGAAGTCCGCCAACAGCTCCGTATTTACGCCGGGCAGCGGGATGTGCGCGACCGCACGAAATACGACGAGCAGGCCGATTGTGAAGAGGATCTTGCGACGAACGTCGGGAAGCTGGAAAGCTGCGACGGCCGTCTCGATCACGCGCTCAACTCCTCGGCAGAGCCACCGGCGCCTTCGATCTTCGCCTTGGCCGCCCCCGAGAATTTCGGTGCGCGCACCGTCAATGCGTGGTCCAGATCGCCGTCGGCAAGAATCTTGAAGAGGCCGGGCTCGATCAGGCCCTTGTCCTGAAGTTCATCAGGCCCCACAACGGATCCCTCAGGGAAGACATTGAGCGCACTGAGGTTGACGGGCTGGTAGTCGCGCCTGAAGCGGTGGTTGGTGAAACCGCGGCGGCTGGGAAAGCGCATCAACAGGCGCGTCTGCCCGCCTTCAAAGCCGGGATAGGCGTTGCTGCCGCTCCGGGCACCTTCGCCCAAGGTACCGCGCCCGGCCGTCTTGCCTTTGCCGGAGCCTTCGCCGCGGCCGACCCGGCGACGGCGCTTGCGCCGGGGCGCGGCGGCGGTGATCTGGTGCGGTTTCATGCGTTGTCGCCGTTCGATTTGCCGGATGCGATCTCGATGAGGTGTTCCACGACCTTGACCATAGCCCGGACGTCGGGCGTGTCAGGCCGAGACGAGCGCCGACCGATTGCGCCCAGGCCCAGCGCCCTGAGGGTGTCGCGCTGCGAATCCCTGGAGCCGATGGAACTGCGGATCTGACGCAGGCGGAGTTCAGTCATCGGAAGGCCTGACCACGGCCTGCATGCGGCGGGCGACGGTTTCTTCGGGAATCTGGAGACTGGCCAGGCCGTTTACCGTGGCTCGGACCACGTTCACGGCGTTTGTTGAACCGATGATCTTGGTGAGCAGGTTGCGAACGCCGGCTAGTTCGAGCACGGCCCGAACCGCGCCGCCGGCGATGACCCCGGTACCGGGGCGAGCAGGACGCAGCACGACCTTGGATGCGCGGTAGCTCTGTTCGACGTAATGCGGAATCGAGCCGTCCTCGGTGAGGGGAACCTCGATCAGGGACCGGCGCGCGCGTTCCTGACCCTTACGAATGGCCGCTACCACTTCATTGGCCCGGCCAATACCCACGCCCACGCGACCCCGACGGTCGCCGACAACCACGATGGCATTGAATCCAAATCGGCGACCACCCTTGACAACCTTAGCGACCCGCTTGATGCGAACGACACGGTCGTCCAAGCGATGAAGATCACCCATGTCGCGGGCCGCATCGCGACCGCCACGGGGAAGTCTCGTGTCCATCGTCATAGTACGATCCCCCCCGTGCGAACGGCGTCAGCCAGCGCCTTGACGCGCCCGTGATATCGGTGTCCGCCGCGGTCGAAAACGACTGTCGTTATGTCAAGCTCCTTCGCACGCTCGGCCAAGCGCGCTCCAACGTGAGCCGCGCGTTCAAGTTTGGTGGCGCCCTCGATTGCGGATTCACGCGATGAGGCGGCGGCCAGGGTGTGCCCGGCCACGTCGTCAATCACCTGCGCGTAGGTGTGCTTGAGGCTGCGAAATACCGCCAGGCGTGGCCGCTGGGGGCGCCCAACCACCCGGCGGCGAATGCGGCGATGTCGGCGCTTGCGCGCCACTTGTCGGTTCACGACGGCCATCGTCAGATCACCTATACGACAATCGTTGCGGCGGTCTTGCCGGGCTTCCGCCGCACGACTTCTCCCTGGTAGCGGAGCCCGTGGCCTTTGTACGGATCAGCAGGCCGGATCGCTCGCAGTTCCGCCGCCACCTGGCCCACGGCCTGCTTATCAATACCACGGATGATGATGTGGGTGGGGTCCGGTACTTCGAACTCGATGCCATCGGGCGCCTGACGCCGTTGTGGGTGGGTGAACCCCAGCTGCAGGTCCAGTGTCCGACCTTGGAGTAGGACCCGGTAGCCCGTGCCCTGGATTTCGAGCCGCTTCTCATAGCCCTGCGTGACGCCGAGGATCATGTTGGCCACCAACTGGCGAGCCAGCCCGTGCATGGCGCGGATCCGGTGCTCGTCGTTGGGCCGGCTGGCCAGCATACGCCCGTTCTCGCGCGTGAACGTGATCATGCGCGGCAGGGCCTGGACCAATTCGCCTTTGGGTCCGCTGACGGTTGCGACGTTGTCGTCGTCAAAGCTGACGATCACGCCGTTCGGCACATCAATGGGAGTCAAGCCAATATGGGACACGGGACTACCAGACGAAGCAGAGGACTTCGCCGCCGAGACGCCGCTTAGCGGCTTCACGGCCGGTCATGATGCCCTGCGAGGTGGAGATTACGGCGCTTCCAATGCCACCCATCACCCGTGGAATCTCTCGCGCGCGGGAGTGGATGCGCAGACCGGGACGGCTGACCCGCTTGGCGCCACCGAAGGCGGGCTCGCCGTCTTGGTAGCGCAGGTGCACGTCCAACCAGGTTCGATGTCCTTCGTGGATCGTTTCGACGGATCCCACGAAACCTTCGGCAACGAGGACCGCCGCGATCCGGGCCTTGGTCTTGGAATGGGGGATGCGGACCTTGGTGTGACGGGCCCGGACGGCGTTCCGCAGCCGGGTCAGCATGTCCGCGATCGGGTCAGTCATCGTCGGCTCACCAACTCGCTTTGGTCACACCCGGGATGTGGCCCTTGACGGCCAGTTCGCGGAAGCAGATTCGGCAGACGCCGAAGTGGCGCATGTGGGCTCGCGGTCTCCCACAGAGTCGGCAACGGTTGCGATACCGCACCTTGAAGCGTAGCTTGCGCCCGCGAATCGACTTGGATTCGAAGTCGGGGTCCAGCCAGGCCTCGCGTTCGCGCTTCCACTTTTCGATCTTTGCCTTTCTCGCCATGTCCGAACCTCAGGCCGCCTCGTCAAGGCGTTGGAACGGCGTGCCGAGGAGTTCGAGCAGCCGTAGGGCTTCTCCGTCTGTTGGCGCGGTTGTCACAATGACGACCTGCAGGCCGCGGATGCGATCGATCTGGTCGTAGTCGATCTCCGGGAAAATGAGCTGCTCGGACAGCCCCAGCGCGTAGTTTCCGCGCCCGTCAAACGAGGTACGCAAGACGCCCCGAAAGTCGCGCATACGCGGCAGGGCGACAGTCACGAGGCGGTCCAGGAATTCATACATTCGGGTGCCGCGCAACGTGCCCTTCACGCCCACGCGCTGTCCGGCGCGCAGCTTGAATGCCGCCACGCTCTTGCGCGCTCGAGTCACCACGGGGCGCTGCCCGGTGATCGTGGCGATATCGCGGACGGCATGGTCCACAGCCGCATCGTTGTCGAGTGCTTCGCCCAGCCCGATGTTTACGATGATCCGGTCCAACTGGGGGACAGCAAGCGGATTGGAATATCCAAACTCCCGCATCAACTGCGGTCGGATCTCTTCCCGATAGCGTGTGAGCAGGCGGGCCATTACTCGTCAATCTGTTCGTTGCATTTGCGGCAGTGGCGCCGCTTCACACCATCCCCGCCCAGCGTGTAGCCGACTCTCACCGGCTGGCTGCAGGCGGAACACACCAGCATGACGTTGGAGACATCAAACGGGGCGTTGAAGTCAATGATACCCGCCGGTTGTCCGATCGCCCGCGGTCTGGCGTGGCGCTTACGGACGTTGATGCCCTCAACCACGACGCGGCCGGTCGCGGGAACAACGCGTTCGACGACTCCCCGACGCCCCACATCGCGCCCCTGCAACACCTGGATCGTGTCGCCTTTTCGAATTCGAAAGCGTCGGATTGACATGGCTACAAGACCTCGGGCGCCAGGGAGACGATGCGCATGAATCGACGGTCACGCAGTTCGCGCCCTACGGGCCCGAAGATGCGCGTGCCGCGCGGCACTTCGCCCTCGAGCAGAACGGCGGCGTTGTCGTCAAAGCGAATGCGCGAACCGTCTGGCCGCCGATATTCCTTATTCACCCGCACGACAACGGCACGAACCACGGACCCGCGCGGAACCGGGCTGTTGGGAGCCGCCTGTTTGACGCTGCCCACAATAATGTCCCCGACACGCGCGTACTTGCGGGACGACCCGCCCAGCACGCGGATGCACATGATTTCGCGCGCGCCACTGTTATCGGCCACTTTGAGCCGGCTTTGTTGCTGAATCATTGTGGTTAGGCGTGGTTCGAGTCTTCGGAATTGGTGGCGGATTCATCCTCGGCCGCACCGATGCTGAAGGCCGCCTGGCGTTCTTCGTCGGTGAGCTGGGTGCGTTCCATAACCTCGATCAGTCGCCAGCGCTTGCGCCGGCTCATTGGACGCGATTCCTCAATTTGGACCACATCGCCAATGCGGCATGTGTTGTGAGGGTCGTGGGCCATGAACTTTCTCCGAATGCGCACCGGCTTCTTGTACAGCCGATGACGGCGGACAGACTCCACCTCGACGATGATGGTCTTGTCGGCCCGATCGCTGGCGACGCGACCGACCCGGCGAGCACGAGCCCCAGGCACGGGTTAGGCCTCCTTCATCTCGTAAGGCGCCAGCGTACGTTCGCGCTGAACCGTCAGCATGCGGGCGATATCACGGCGCACATGGCGTAGCTGCGAGGTATCCGCCAACTGCAACGTCGCGTGCTGGACGCGCAGCCGGAAGAGCTCTTCCTTGGTTTCCGCAATCCGTGTCGTCAGCTCGTCATCGCTCAGATCCCGGAATTGCTCAGCGTTACCCAATGGCGACCTCCGCCGAACGCGAGACGACACGGGTTTGCACCGAGAGTTTGTGAGACGCGAGACGCATGGCTTCACGAGCCATGTCTTCTTCCACGCCGGCGAGTTCAAAGAGGATGCGCCCTGGCTTGACGACGGCAACCCAGCTCTCGACGTTGCCTTTCCCGCTGCCCATGCGAACCTCGGCCGGCTTCTGCGTAACGGGCTTGTCCGGAAAGACCCGAATCCAGAGCTGGCCGGTTCGCCTGACCGAGTGAGTAATGGCCCGACGGGCCGCCTCGATCTCGCGGCTGTCGACCCAACCCACGGTGGTGGCTTGCAGGCCGAACTCACCTGAGGCAAGCGAGTTGCCTCGCCCGGCCCGGCCACGGCGGCGCCCTCGGTGCATCTTGCGGAATTTGGTTCGCTTGGGCATCAACATGGCTAGCCTCGCGGCGGCCGCCGCCGGCGGCCCGCGACCGGACGGGACACCGGCTCGGACAGCAATTCGGCGGCGTCACGGGCTGCGCCACGGTGGACCCACCCCTTGACACCGATCCGGCCCGCGGTCGTTCGTGCCTCGGTGAATCCGTAGTCGATATCGGCATCCAACGTCTGCAGCGGAACGGTGCCCAGGAGCTCGAACTCGCTGCGCGACATTTCGCGCCCGCCGAGACGGCCGCTCACCATGATCTTCACGCCCTGCGCGCCGGCGCGCATGGTTCGTTCCGCGGTCATCTTGATTGCCCGCCGGAAAGAAACGCGCCGCTCCAATTGGTCGGCAACGTTGCGAACCACCAGGAAAGCGTCGAGTTCCGGCTGGCTGATTTCCTCGACATCCACGGCCACCCGCTTGCCAGTGTGCTGCTCAATGCGATTCTGGATTTCTTCGCGGTTACTGCCGCCGCGCCCGATCACGATGCCCGGCCGCGCCGTATGGATGACAACCCGAACCTGGCTGACCTGACGCTCAATCTCGATTTTCGAAACCCCGGCGCCATAGCTGCCCCGCCGGCGCCCACCGCGACGCGCTGCATTACGACCGTCCGGCGCTTCGAGAAATCTGCGAACGAGATTCCGGATCGCCAGATCTTCGAGCAGAAGTTCGGTGTAGTCACGATCGGCGTACCACGTGCTTTCCCAGCGCGTGGTGTAGCCAAGGCGGTAGCCGATGGGATGAACCTTGCGACCCATGCCTACGCCATCCCGTCTTCAACGGTCACGGTGATGTGACCGGAGCGCTTCAGGTACATCCCAACACGGCCGCGCGACCTGGGCCGAAAGCGCCGCAACGAAGGCCCGTCGCCAACCACGACCGACTGGATCCGCAACACGTCCCGGTCCAGGGCGTAGTTGTGTTCGGCGTTGGCTGCGGCGGACTTGACCACTTTGGAAATCTCGGCGGCGGCCCGGTTGGGCATGAACGCCAGGGTAGCCATGGCCTCGTCGATCTCAAGACCGGCCAGCTCACGCGCGATGGACCGCCCGCGCTGGGGCGACATGCGCACGTACTTGGCGGTAGCCGAGACCTCCATGCGTCAGGGTCCCATCGGCGAAGTTGAGCGTCCGCGCGCATGGCTGCGGAACGTACGGGTCGGCGCGAATTCGCCAAGCCGGTGCCCAACCATGTTTTCGGAGATATACACCGGGACGTGGCGTCGACCGTCGTGGACGGCAATCGTCAGCCCAACCATTTCGGGGTGAACCACGCTGGCTCGGCTCCAGGTACGAATGACCTGCTTCCGACGACTGCGCGAGGCCTCGGCGACACGCTTTTCGAGCTTCGGATGGATGTACCAGCCCTTTTTGGCGCTGCGTGACATGCGGTCCTACCTGTTCCGCCGGCGCACGATGAATTTGTCGCTGGGGCGCCGCCCGACGCGCGTTCGCCGTCCCTGCGTGGGTTTGCCCCACGGCGTCTTGGGTCCCGGCATTCCCACCGGCGCCTTGCCTTCGCCGCCGCCGTGCGGATGGTCGTTAGGGTTCATAGCCGCGCCGCGCACTTGTGGTCGTCGGCGCCGCCAGCGAATCCGCCCGGCCTTCCCAGCCGATTGGTTGCTGTGGTCCACGTTTCCTACGCGACCGACCGTGGCCATGCAGGCATCGGATACCTGACGCATCTCGCCCGACGGCAACCGTAACGTCGCCAGCCCGCGATCCTTGGCCATGAGCTGGCACACCATACCGGCCGAACGCACAAGCTGAGCGCCGCGTCCTGGAGTGAGTTCAACGGCATGCACTTCGGTCCCAGCCGGGACGCGAGCCAACTGCATAGCGTTACCAGGCCGCGGTTCAACGCCGGGGCCGGAGATGATCTCGCTGCCAACGCCGATTCCGACGGGCGCCAGGATGTAGCGCTTCTCGCCGTCGCGGTAGTGCAGCAGGGCGATATGGGCGGAGCGGTTGGGGTCGTATTCCACGCTGGCCACCACCGCAGGCACTCCAGGCTTGTCGCGACGCCAGTCGATCACGCGGTAGCGGCGCTTGGAGCCTCCGCCACGGTGCCGGACAGTGACGCGCCCGGTGTTGTTGCGACCGGCGCGCTTGACAAGAGGACGGAGCAGGTTTTTGAGCGGCCGGTCGCCGGACAGTTCTGCGTTGTCAACGGCGACATAGCCGCGACGGCCCGGCGAGGTTGGATTGAAGCTGCGGAGCCCCATCGATCAGACCCCCGGAACCACTTCGATGCTGTGGCCCTCGCGAAGCGTCACGACAGCCTTGCGCCAACTGGGCCGGTGGCCCTGAAAGCGACCCATGCGCCGCGGCTTACCGCGCACGTTCATCACGTTGACCGACGAAACTTCCACGTGAAACATAGCCTCCACGGCACGCCCGATGGCCTGCTTGGACGTACCGCTGCGAACCTGGAAAACGTATTTCCCGAGTTCGCTGAGGGCAGTGGACTTTTCCGTGACGATTGGGCGGGTAATGACGTCGGCGGGGTTCATGCGCCGACTCGTTCCTGTAGCGCATCCAGGGCCGCTTGGCTGGCCACGAGGTTATCGACGATGGCAATTTCGTAGAAATTCAGGGTGTCGGCCCGTTCGACATCCACATTGGGAATGTTGCGCACCGAGCGTCGCAGTTCCTCCGGGGGATCAACGTCAACCAGCAGCACGCGCCCGGACAAGCCGGCGGCCTTCAACCAGGCGGCGCGGTCACGAGTCTTTGGCGAGTCGCCCCACGACGCAGCCACGCTGATGCAATCGTCGGCGGCCTTGGCCGCCAGCAGTGCTCGAACCGCCTGTCGGCGTTCACGCTTGTTCACGTGCACGCGCGTTCGGCGCGGCTTGGGGCCAAAGGCAACGCCGCCGCCTCGCCGGACGGGTGAACCGGCGCTACCCGCGCGCGCGCGACCGGTGCCTTTCTGGCGGAAGAGCTTGGCCGTGCTGGCCGAAACCTCGCCGCGGCTCTTCGTATTGGCTGTGCCCTGGCGCTGGTTGGCTGCGTGCGCCGTCAGCATGCGCTTCATCAGTTCGGCCGACGCATCGGAGGCGCCAAAACAGTCGCTGGCCACGGGGGTGAGCGCGGCTGGCGATGTCGATTCGACGGCCATCAATCCATACCCCGATCCGGCTTTCGAACCGGCCGGATTGCGACGACCGTGTCGCGCGGACCCGGCACGGCCCCAACCAGCAGGACCAGCCCGCGTTCGACGTCAATCTTTGCCACGGCCAGGTTCTGGGCCGTCGCTCGGCCTCCACCCATGCGTCCGGCCATCCGCGTGCCTCTGAAGACGCGGCTCGGCGATGTTCCGGCGCCAATCGATCCCGGGGCGCGTTCTCGGTCGGATTGCCCGTGGGTTCGCTTGCCGCCTTTGAAGCCGTGGCGCTTCATCACGCCCGCAAACCCTTTGCCCTTAGCCACGCTGACCACGTCAACCCGGGGGCCGAGGTCCACGTTCGTGACCGTCAACTCGTCGCCCACCGAAAGGTCAGCAGCATCCTGGCTTCGAAACTCACGCAGGACGCGGTAGGGCGGTAGGCGGCCCAGGTGACCGCGCTCGGCACGGGTGAGCCGGCGCTCGGGCACTGGGTCGAAGCCAAGTTGCACGGCGGCATAGCCGTCGGTCGCCTCGGTACGGACTTGGGTGACGTGACAGGGGCCGGCCTGAATGACTGAAACGCCAAGGGCGCGGCCTTGGTCGTCGAATATCTGCGTCATGCCGAGTTTGCGGCCAATCAGTCCGACAGACATGGCTATGACTTGAGCTCGATGTCGACACCAGCAGCCAACTGCAACCGCAGGAGTTCGTCCATCGTTTGGGGCGTGGGATCGATGACATCGATCAGGCGCTTGTGCGTCCGCATTTCGAACTGTTCGCGTGAATCCTTGTCGATGAACGGCGAGCGAATCACGGTCCAGGTCTTGCGCTCCGTGGGCAGTGGAATGGGGCCGCGCACATCGGCGCCCGTCCGACCGGCGGTATCGATGATGCGCCGCGCAGCGTCGTCCAACACACGATGGTCATACGCCTTCAGACGAATCCTGATCCGTTGCGTGGGTGACTGCCGCCGCGGCCGCGCTGGCGCGCGCCGAGACGACGCTTCGAACGAAGCCTGGCGGGTCGGTCTGGCGCGCGCTTGTGCCATTGGTTACTTGAGGATCCTCGTGACCACGCCCGCGCCGACTGTAACGCCGCCTTCGCGGATTGCGAAGTTGACGCCGTCTTCCAGTGCGATCGGCTGGTGCAGGCGAACGGTCATTTCCACGTTGTCACCGGGGACGACCATTTCGGTCCCCTCCGGCAACTCGATCTCGCCGGTTACGTCGGTGGTTCGAATGTAGAACTGCGGACGATAGCCGGTGAAGAACGGCGTGTGCCGTCCACCCTCGTCGCGGGTCAGCACGTAAACCTGGGCCTTGAACTCCGTATGCGGCGTGATCGATCCGGTCTTGGCCAGCACCATGCCGCGCTGGACTTCATCACGCTCAACGCCGCGGAGCAGGCAGCCAACGTTGTCGCCGGCGACGCCTTCGTCAAGCGTCTTGCGGAACATCTCCACGCCGGTGACGACGCGCTGCTCGATCTCGGAGCGCATACCGACAATGTCAACCTGCTCGCCCGGCTGGATCTTGCCGCGCTCGACACGGCCGGTGACCACCGTGCCGCGGCCCTTGATGCCGAAGACGTCCTCGACCGGCATGAGGAACGGCTGATCAACCGGACGATCCGGCTGTGGAATGTACGTGTCGACCGCTTCCATCAGCTCAAGGATCGGCTGGTACTCGGGTGCGTCAACGTCGGTGCTTTCCGACTCCAGGGCCAGGAGGGCGCTACCGGCGATGATCGGCGCGTTGTCCCCGTCAAAGTTGTACTTGCTGAGCAGGTCGCGCAGTTCGAGTTCGACGAGTTCTATCAGCTCCTCGTCCTCGACGATGTCCGCCTTGTTGAGGAATACCACGATGGCCGGCACGTCCACCTGGCGCGCAAGCAGCACGTGCTCGTAGGTCTGTGGCATCGGTCCGTCGTCGGCGCCAACCACCACAATCGCGCCGTCCATTTGGGCGGCGCCGGTGATCATGTTCTTGATGTAGTCACGGTGGCCCGGGGCGTCGATGTGGGCGTAGTGCCGGCTTTCGGTCTCGTATTCGGCGTGAGTAATTTGGATTGTGATGCCGCGTTCCTTCTCCTCGGGCGCGCGGTCAATCTCATCGAAGGCCATGAAGTCGGCCAGCTGTTTGAACGACAGCACCTTCGTGATAGCGGCGGTCAGGGTGGTCTTGCCGTGGTCGACATGGCCAATTGTGCCGACGTTGACGTGCGGCTTGGTTCGTTCGAAGTGTTGGCGTGCCATTCGCTCCTGTGCTCCTGCGCAGTGCGCGGTTACGAAACCGGCGTCAGAAGTCCATCCGCGGCACCCGCTCGTTGGGTGACCGCGTAGTGGGAAAATTCCATCGAGAACGTCCCGCGACCCTGCGTCGCCGAACGCAACTCGTTAGCGTACCCGAACATCGTGGCGAGCGGTACTTCTGCCGCGATGATATGCGATCCGCCGCGCATGTCAGCGCCGAGGATCGTGCCCCGCTTGGCGGCCAGACCGGCCAGCGTGTCGCCCACATAGTCCTCGGGCACGACGGCTTGAATGCCCATAACCGGCTCCATCACGTCGGTGCGCGCCCGGTTGAGCGCGTCCTCGACAGCCATGGCGCCGGCGATTTCGAAGGCCAGTTCTGAAGAATCGACGTCATGAAAAGAGCCGTCCACCAGCGTGATCCGCACGTCGGTGACTTCCATGCCCTGCGGACCGCTCGTCAGGCGACGCGCCGCACCGCGCTCGGCAGCGGGGACGAACTGAATGGGAATGGCGCCGCCGACGATGCGCCGCTCAATCTGAACGCCCGTGCCGAGCGGCAAGGGCTCAAGCTCCACGGTCACATCCCCAAATTGCCCGCGTCCACCGGTCTGCCGCACGAAGCGACCGCGTCCGATGGCTTCCTTCCGCGGCCGCTCGCGGTAGGACACCTCGGGCCGACCGATGTTGGCGCCCACGCGGTACTCGCGCAGGAGTCGGTCAACAATGACCTCGAGGTGCAACTCGCCCATGCCGGCAATCAGCGTCTGTCCCGTTTCCTCGTTGGCGCTGATCCGGAAGGTGGGGTCTTCCTCGCCAAGTCGTCGCAGCGCGTCGATGATCTTGTCCTGGTCACCGCGGCTCTTCGGTTCGATCGCGATGGTCACGACCGGCTCAGGAAATGTGATGGACTCCAGCTGCAAGGGGTATTTGGGATCCGTCAAGGTGTCCCCGGTATTGGTCGAGCGGACCCCCACGGCGGCCAGAATATCGCCGTATTGGATCGTTTCCGTGATCTCTTCGCGCTTGTCCGCGTGCATGCGGAGCACCCGCGACAGGCGCTCGCGCTTGGCGGCAGTGGCGTTGAGCACCGTCGCGCCGGGCTCGATCGATCCGGAGTACACGCGGAAATAAGCCAGCTTGCCGGCGTGCGGATCGGCCACGATCTTGAAGGCGATCGCGGTGAACGGATCGTTTTCGGCAGGCCGGCGCTGCTCTTCAGCGCCGGTCTTGGGGTTGATACCGGTCACGGGAGGAAGGTCCAGCGGCGAAGGGAGATACGCGGTGATGGCATCGAGCAGCGGCTCGATGCCCTTGTTGCGCAATGCCGAGCCCATCAGCACCGGGACTCCCCTGGCTGAAACGGTCATCTGCCGCAGCGCGGTCTTCAGCTCGTCAGCGGTGAGATTCTCGCCGTCCAGGTACTTCACGGCGATGTCGTCATCAAGTTCGGCCAGTGCCTCGATCATCCGTTCGCGCGCATCGACAGCGTGCACTTCCAGTTCCGGCGGAATCGGGCCTTGCTCTGGGGCCGCAAGACCGTCCTGACGCCAATGGACAGCCTGCATGTTCACCAGATCTACGACGCCCTCAAAGTCGGCTTCGAATCCGATGGCGAACTGAATGGGAACCGGATTGGCGCCGAGGCGGTCACGGATCGAGTTGACCGTGGCCTCGAAGTCCGAGCCACGCCGGTCCATCTTGTTGATGAAGGCGATCCGCGGGACGCTATAGCGGTCAGCCTGCCGCCAGACCGTTTCCGTCTGCGGCTCGACGCCATTAACCGCGTCAAACACGACCACGCCGCCATCGAGCACACGCAGGGAACGCTCGACTTCGGCGGTGAAATCGACGTGGCCGGGCGTATCGATGATGTTGATCCGATGGTCGTTCCAGGAGGCCGTGGTAGCGGCGGCCACGATGGTGATGCCGCGCTCGCGTTCCTGCGCCATCCAGTCCATCTGGGCATTGCCCTCGTGCACCTCACCTACCCGGTGAATCCGGCCGCAGAAGAACAGGATGCGTTCGGTAGTTGTGGTCTTGCCCGCGTCGATGTGCGCAATGATTCCAATGTTGCGCGTACGCGAAATATCCAGGGTGCTCATGGGCCTCGTGTTCCGGGAGTCAGGCAGGTGGGTTTAATAGGCGTAGATCGCGAACGCGCGGTTCGCTTCCGCCATCCGATGTATTTCGTCGCGCCGGCGAACGGCGCCGCCCTGTCCGTCGGCCGCTTCCATCAGTTCAGCCGCCAGGCGTTCCGGCATGGAACGGCCGCCGCGGGTGCGGGAGGCATCGATCAACCAGCGCACGGCCAGGGAATAGCGTCGGTCCCCGCGAATTTCGACGGGGACCTGGTAGTTGGCGCCGCCGACGCGACGCGGCTTGACTTCGATCTGCGGCATGGCGTTACGCACGGCGGCCTCAAAAACCTCGAGGGCAGGCGCGCCGGTACGCCCCTCAATCATGTCGAAGGCGCTGTAGACGATCCGCTGGGACAACGATTTTTTGCCGTTGCGCATGATCTTGTTGATAAACCGCTGCACCGTACGGTTGTTGAACCGCGGGTCGGGCGGAATCACGCGACGCTCCGGTCGCTTGCGTCGCGGCATCAGGCGTTACTCGCCCGCCAGTTGGCGGTTGTGGTGGTCAATGTCATCGGCAATTGCGGCCGTACCTTGGCGCTACCCACCACGCTTCGCGCCGTACTTCGACCGGCTGCGGCGGCGGCCCTCGACGCCGTCGGCGTCGAGCGTTCCGCGCACGATGTGATAGCGCACACCGGGCAAGTCGCGAACGCGGCCGCCGCGAATCAGAACGACTGAGTGCTCCTGAAGACGATGGCCTTCACCCGGAATGTAGGCCGTGACCTCAATCCCATTGGAGAGCCGCACGCGCGCCACCTTGCGCAGCGCGGAATTGGGCTTCTTTGGCGTGACCGTGCGCACCAACGTGCAGACACCCCGCTTTTGCGGCGAGCCCTCACTCCACTGCATGCGTCGGCGCAGCCCGTTGTATGAGTAATGCAATGCGGGCGCCTTGAGCTTGCTGCGGCGCTTTTTGCGTCCCTTGCGGACGAGTTGGTTGATTGTCGGCACAACGAGACCTACGGAACCTTTACAAAGAAAAGGCGCCACGGGACAGGGCCAGTCACGGTGCCAATGAGCTTATCACCGGCCATTTCCACCGTCAACATTGTCGCCTTCCGGCGCAGGGTCCACGCGGACAACCGACGATTCCTCGATGCCGACCTCGTCCGCAGGGCGCAGGAAGTCAGCGAAATCGTCATTTGCGCCGGCTGAGGACGTCTCGATACCTGCCAGCAGATCACTCTCGGCGGCGTCCATCGGTGGCGCGCTAGCCGCCAACACCCCGGCCTGGGCGCCGTCCTCGAAATCCGAGGCGGCGTCGGCCCCGTTGGCCGGCTCGCGCAGATCATCCAGGGCAACGCCCTCGGCCATGTGCATGGCTTCGGTGTCGATCAGGACATCCGACTGACCTGGAGCTTCGAGCGCTGGACCGTGATAGCGGTCCCAGCCGGTCCCGGCGGGGATGAGCTTGCCGATGATCACGTTCTCCTTCAGCCCGTGGAGCCGATCGGTCTTGCCTTCCACCACAGCTTCGGTCAGGACGCGCGTGGTGTCCTGGAAGGAGGCGGCGGCCAGGAAGCTCTCGTTGTTCAATGAGGCCTTGGTCACTCCCAGCAGAACGGCGTGCGAGTCGGCGACCCGGCCGCCAGTTTCCGCGACCTGCGCGTTGGTCTCGGCCAGGGTAGACCGGTCAACCAACGTGCCGGGCAGCATCGTGGTCTCGCCCGGAGTGTCGATCGCGTCGTGGCGCAGCATCTGGCGGATGATGATCTCGATGTGCTTGTCGTTCACAGCCACCCCGACCATGCGGTAGACGCGCTGAACTTCGCTGACGATATACCGCTGCAGATCGGCTCGGCTGCGCAGGCGCAGAATGTCGTGCGGGTTCAGCGGCCCTTCGGTGAGCTGGTCCCCCTTGTTGACACGCTCGCCGCTATGCACGAGCAACTCAGTGGCAGACGAAATCGGGGGATACGAAACTTCCTCAGTCTCCTCAGAACGCAGGACGATCCGGCCCGCCCGTAGTTCGACAATGCCGGCGGCCTCGGCCGTCACGCCGATGCCGGCCACCTTTGCCAGCGCGCGCTTGCTAATCGTCTTGGACTTGCTCTTGGCCTTGCGGGCTAGCAGGTCGTCGGCCTGGGCCTTTGGCACGGCAAGAACCGCATTCCTGGCAACCTCCGCGCCGTCGTCAACGATGGGGATCATGTCCAGCTCAAGCGGATACTCGTACTCGTACACGTGGGCCGAGACAACGCGCACGCGGCGCTGCTCATCCTCCTCAACGACCTCCGCGGTCCCGTCGATGTCGCTCATCAGAGCAACGCCCTTGGGAATGCGGGCTTCGAAGAGTTCTTGCACACGGGGCAGACCCTGCTCCTTGTCCACGATGTCGGCGCCGGACGCAATGCCGCCCAAGTGGAACGTGCGCATGGTGAGCTGGGTCGCCGGCTCGCCCATGGACTGAGCGGCGATGATCCCAACGGCGGCGCCCTCCGCCACCAAATCGTGGCGCGCCAAGTCCATGCCGTAGCACATCTGGCATAGGCCGCGCGCGTTCGCACAGGTCATTGGAGAACGGACGACGGCCGACTGCACGCCAGCGTCGTCAATCGCTTTGACCAGCTCGTGATCAATCAGCGTGTCCAAGGGAATGATGATCTCACCGGTCGCCGGATGCACGATCGGCCGCGCCGCAAAGCGGCCGAAGCAACGGACGGCCACGGAATCCAACACTTCGTCCAGGGTGCCGACCTCAACGGGCACGCCCTTCAGCGTGCCGCAATCGCGCCCCATCACGATCACGTCCTGGGCCACGTCCACCAGGCGGCGCGTAAGGTAGCCGCTGTCAGCCGTGCGCAGGGCCGTGTCGGCCAGGCCCTTGCGGCCGCCGTGTGTGGAGATGAAGTACTCGTGCGCGGACATTCCTTCGCGGAAGTTCGCCCGCACTGGCATCTCGATGATCCGGCCCGAAGGGTTGGACATGAGTCCACGCATCCCGGAGATCTGCCGGATTTGGTCGAAGTTGCCCTTGGCCGCGCCTGAGTTGCCCATCATGTAGACGGGGCTCATCGTGTCCAGGCTCTGCTCCACGGAATTGGACACGGTGGACATGGCCTCGGTCCAGGCGTTAACCGTGAGCCGGTAGCGCTCGTCATCGGTGATCAGACCGTCGTCATAGCTGGCTCTGATTCCGCTGACGCGGGCATCGGTTTCCTGCTCGACCTTGTGCTTGACCTCGGGAATTTCAAGGTCCTTGATCCCCATCGTTACGCCGGAGCGCGTCGCCCAGTGCATCCCCAGGTTCTTGAGCTGGTTGGCGACGTCGCCCGTAACGTCCATGTCGGTGTTGTAGAACACCATCTCAATGACTCGCCGCAGACCGCCCTTATCCAGGCGCTCGTTGACAAACCGGAGATCCCGTGGGACGGCCTGATTCAGCATGATGCGGCCGACGGTGGTCTCGATTGCGCCCGGGCCGCCCTGCGCCATGGCGTCGACGGGAAAGTCCTCGGGTGTGACTCGCAGGCTAATGCGGGCCTGCAGGTCCACCACTCCGTGCTCATAGGCCAGCACGGCGTCGGCGAAGTTGGCGAAGACCTTGCCCTCACCCTTGGCGTCCTCGCGGACCTCGGTCAGGTAGTACGCCCCCAGCACCATGTCCTTGGTGGGGCTGACAATGGGTGTGCCGTCCGCCGGCGAGAGGATGTTATGCGTGCTCATCATGATGTGGCGGGCCTCATCCTGCGCCGCCCGGCTGAGCGGCACGTGGACGGCCATCTGGTCGCCATCAAAGTCGGCGTTAAAGGCCGTGCAGACCAGCGGGTGAATCTGAATGGCGCTGCCACGAACCAGCACGATATCGAATGCCTGAATCCCCAGCCGGTGCAGCGTCGGCGCGCGATTGAGCAGCACCGGATGGTCGCGGGTGACCTCTTCCAGGGCGTCCCACACCAGTGGCTCCGGATGCTCGACCATGCGCTTGGCGCTCTTGATGTTGCTGGCATGCCCGTCATCCACCAGCTTGCGCATGACAAAGGGCTTGAATAGCTCCAGGGCCATCTTGGTGGGCAGGCCGCATTGGTTAAGGTTCAGGTGCGGACCGACCACGATCACCGAGCGGCCCGAGTAGTCGACGCGCTTGCCAAGCAGGTTTTGCCGGAAGCGGCCCTGCTTGCCGCGCAAGAGGTCGCTGAGCGACTTGTACGGATGGTTGGACGAGCCGGTAACGGCGCGGCCACGCCGTCCGTTGTCGATCAGCGCGTCCACGGCTTCCTGGAGCATGCGCTTCTCGTTACGAACGATGATCTCCGGCGCCCCCAACTCGACCAACCGCTTGAGCCGGTTATTGCGGTTGATGACCCTTCGGTAGAGATCGTTCAGGTCGCTGGTGGCAAAGCGCCCGCCGTCCAGCTGAACCATGGGCCGCAGTTCGGGCGGCAGCACGGGTAGAACATTCAGGATCATCCATTCCGGCCGGTTGGTGGAGCGGCGAAAAGCCTCCACGACCTTCAGCCGCTTGGCGGCCTTCTTGCGTCGTTGGATGGAATTGGCCTCCAACTCCTCGCGCAGAAACTCAGCCAGTGCGTCCAGGTCGACGCTGGCAATCAGGTCGCGGATGGCTTCTGCACCGATACCAGCCTCGAACACGTCGCCGCAGGTGTGGGTCAACTGCTGATAGCGAGGCTCCGAAAGCAACTGGTGTAGCTCCAGCGTGCCCAGGTCCTTGCGGCGCTGCTCGAAGTACTCGCGGGTATCGCCGATTTCCAGGACCTTGTCCTCTTCGATACGGGCGACAGTCTGCTCGCTTTCACGCCGCTCGACGGCCTTGGTGGCGTTAAAGCGCTCGCGAGCGCCGGACTTTTCAGCCTCGAAACGGGACGTCACGTCGGCAATCGCAGCCGCGGCCGCCGCATCTAGTCGAGCCAGGGCGTCCTCGGGCGGCACGGCGCCGGCGGCGACGAACGGCTCGGTGAGCCAACTCAGCGTGGCATCGTCCTCGAGCTTCCGCTGGCCGACGACCGCCAGCAAGTTGCGGACAGTAGCCGTCTCCTTATTAACGGTCTCGACGCTGGCCTGAGCCTCGATGTCGAGACGCTGCAATTCATCGGTGAGTTGCGAATCAAGCTGCGCGGTCTGCTCGTCCAGGCGCTCGTGTTCCTCCGTCAGCCGCATGGCTGCCGAGTCTTCGATCTCCTCGACGCGTTCGGTCAGATCCTGATCGACACGGCCCAGCGCTTCGTCGCGGACCTTTTCGTCCAGGTCGGTGACGAGAAAGGAGGCGAAGTAGACGATCTTCTCCAGGTCCCGCGGCGTGATGTCGAGCACCTGACCGATGCGGCTGGGCGTGCCCTTGAGGAACCAGATGTGGGTGATCGGGGCCGCCAATTCAATGTGCCCCATGCGCTCGCGTCGGACACGTGAGCGAGTGACTTCAACGCCGCACTTGTCGCAGATGATGCCCCGGAAGCGCACGCGCTTGTACTTGCCACAGGCGCATTCCCAGTCCTTGGTTGGACCGAAGATGCGCTCGCAGAACAGCCCGTCGCGCTCGGGTTTGAGCGTGCGGTAGTTGATCGTCTCCGGCTTGGCAACTTCGCCGTATGACCAGGACCGCACCTGGTCCGGTGACGCTAGGTGAATCCGAATCGCGCTGAACTTGTTGACCTCAATCATTCGTTCGGGTCCCCCCTAGAGGCGGTATTCGCGGCCCTGGAGGTTGATCCCATCCAGGTCGGGCAGCTGGTCGTGCATGTGTTCGCCGACCAGCGCGATCTCTTCCTCGGCGTCGTCCAGGATGTCCACGGAGACGCCAAGGCTTTGAAGCTCTTTCACCAGTACCCGGAACGATTCGGGGATACCGGGTTCGAGGATGGTTTCGCCCTTGACGATGGCTTCGTAGGTCTTGACACGACCAAGAATATCGTCGGACTTGACCGTGAGCATTTCCTGCAGGGTGTGGGCCGCGCCGTAGGCCTCCAGCGCCCACACCTCCATCTCGCCGAAGCGCTGCCCACCCATCTGAGCCTTGCCGCCCAGCGGCTGCTGGGTGATGAGCGAGTACGGCCCAGTGGACCGGGCGTGGATCTTGTCGTCCACCATGTGCCCCAGCTTCATCATGTAGATGACGCCAACCGTCACCGCCTGGTCGAACGACTCGCCCGTGCGACCGTCGTAGAGGACGGCCTTCCCGTCGGCCGGCAACTCCGCCTCGCCCAGAGCGGCGGCAATGTCGTCTTCGTCCGCGCTGTCGAACACCGGGCTAATGGCACGGAAACCGAGCTTGTCGGCAGCCCAGCCAAGGTGCGTCTCCAGCGTTTGACCCACGTTCATGCGCGAGGCGACGCCTAACGGGTTGAGGATGATGTCGACAGGAGTTCCGTCCGCCAGATACGGCATATCCTCTTCAGGCTGGATCATCGAGATGACGCCCTTATTGCCGTGGCGACCGGCCATCTTGTCACCAACCATCAGCTTGCGCTTCGACGCCACGCTGACTCGGATCATTTCCGTCACGCCAGCCTGAAGGTCGTCGCCCTCTTCAGCTGAGAAACGTCGCACGTCGATCACTCGGCCGTACTCCCCGGCCGGCACGTGCTTGGAGGTGTCTTTCACTTCGCGAGCGTCCCGCCCGAAGATCGCGCGGAGCAGCCGGTCCTCGCCGGAGAGTTCGGTCTCACCCTTCGGGGTGATTTTGCCGACGAGGATATCGTCCGGCCCGACCTCGGCGCCCACATAGACGACGCCCGTATCGTCGAGGTTGCGGAGGGCCTCTTCGTTCTGATTCGGAATGTCGCGCGTAATCTCCTCGGCCCCCAGCTTCGTGTCGCGAGCCTCAACCTCATACTTCTCGATGTGGATGGACGTAAAGACATCGTCCTTGAGCAGGCGCTCGCTGACGACGATGGCGTCCTCGTAATTTCCGCCTTCCCAGAACATAAACGCAACGACAATGTTCTGTCCCAGCGCGATCATGCGGTCGGAGGTCGCCATGCTTTCGGCGATCGGCTGGCCGGCCTTGACGGTATCGCCGCTGGCCACGACCGGCCGCTGGCTAATGCAGGTGGCAGTGTTGGAGCGTTCGAACTTGCGCAGGCGATAGCTGCGCTCTCCGCCGGCGTCGCCGTGGTCAATAGTGATCTCGCGGGCCGTGACGCGCGTCACCTCGCCGTCGGCGGCCGCCAGCAGCATGTGACCGGAGTCGCGCGCGCTGATCCGCTCCATGCCAGTGGCCACGAGCGGCGCCTGCGGCTTGATCAGCGGAACGGCCTGCCGCTGCATGTTGGCGCCCATCAGCGCCCGGTTGGCATCGTCATGTTCCAGAAATGGAATCATGGCTGTGGCCAGGCTGACGATCTGCTGCGGCGAGGAGTCCAGGTACTCCACGTCGCCCGCGTCCGCCTCATGAAAGTTCGGGCCTCGGCGAACCGAGACCCGCTCCAGAACGATTTCGTCTTTCGCATTCAGCTCGGTCTTGGCCTCTGCAATCGTGTGGCGCTCTTCTTCGTCGGCGGCCAGGTACTCGGTCTCGGTGGTGACCACCGGGCGGATGCGCACGTCCAGTGTTTCGGCGCCGTCGACCTGGCCCATAGCCGCGGCAAGGGCTTCGTCGATCACATCGCCGACTTGCGCCAGCGGCTCGCCTCCGCCGTTCGAACCGAAGGGCTCGACAACCGTGCGGCCCAGCAGCGCGGCAGCGTCGGTTGCGGGCACACGCGTGATGACGCGTCGGTAGGGCGTCTCGATGAACCCGTAGGAGTTGACCCGTGCAAGGGTCGCGAGCGTGTTGATGAGGCCGATGTTCGGGCCTTCAGGGGTCTCGATGGGACAGACCCGTCCGTAGTGGCTGTAGTGAACGTCGCGCACGTCAAAACCGGCGCGCTCGCGGGACAGGCCGCCCGGCCCCATGGCGCTGAGGCGACGCTTATGGGCAAGTTCCGCCATCGGGTTGGCCTGGTCCATGAACTGCGAGAGCTGGCTGCCGCCGAAGAACTCCTTCACCGCGGCGGTAACCGGCCGGGTGTTGATGAGCCCGGACGGCGTCGCCTCGGCGGCGTTCTGGATGCTCATGCGCTCCTTGATCACGCGCTCCATGCGCAGCAGCCCGACGCGGAACTGGTCCGCCAGCAACTCGCCCACAGCACGCACGCGCCGGTTGCCAAGGTGGTCGATGTGGTCGGGCACGCCCTGCGTCACATTGAGGCGGACGATCTCGCGCACGATGGCGACCAGATCGTCCGGTTGGAGGGTGCGGGTGGTTTCTTCCGTCTCGAGGCCGAGGCGCTTGTTCAGCTTGTAGCGTCCGACCGGCCCCAGGTCGTAACGACGAATGTTGAAGAACGTCTGCTCGATTAGCGAGCGGGCGTTGTCCACCGTGGCCGGGTCGCCCGGCCGCAACCGGTGGTACAGCTCAATGAGGCCGTCCTCGGTGCTGAAGGCCAGGTCGCGACGGGACTCGGGCTTGCCGATCGTCGATTCGATGTAAGGATGCTCCGGATCGCTATCCACATCGGCGAATGCCTGAATCAGCGCCGCGTCCTCGCTCAATTCCGGCTCGATGGCGCGCAAGAACGTGGTGACGGGCAGCTTGCGCTTGCGGTCGATCTTGACGTTGACCATCGACTGATTGCTGGTCTCGAACTCCAGCCATGCGCCGCGCTTCGGGATTAGCTTGGCGCCGAAGCGGCGCCGGCCCGTGGCCGGTTCGGTCTCGGCGGAGAAATAAACGCCGGGCGATCGCACTAACTGGCTGACGACCACGCGCTCGGCCCCGTTGTAAACGAAGGTGCCCTGGCGCGTCATGAGCGGGAAGTCGCCCATGTACACAACCATTTCCTTGATTTCGCCCGTCTGCTTGTTGTGCAGGCGAGCCTTGACACGCAGGGGCGCCTGGTAGGTGCGGTCCTGCTCGCGGCACTCTTCCTCGCTGTACTTGGGATCGTCGAAGGCCGTCTCCGGAACTTCGAAGTGGAGTTCGAGATTCTTCCCCGTGAAGTCCTGGATCGGCGAGATCTCGGCGAACAGTTCGTGCAGGTATTCGTTCTTGAACCGTTCGAACGATTCGAGCTGTGTGGCGACCAGGTGCGGCAGCTCCAGGATGCTGGGGGCCCTCCCGTAGTTTCGCTCGTCCAAGCTCGAATTCGTGCCGTTTGAACTCATGAATCGCCTGCTCCTTCGTTCACCGACGAACGGGATCGATAGCGGCCGAGACAGCCGCCCCGACGGCGCACAATACGAATGTTCGCGTGCATCAAAATCTGGCGCGGTTGGGAAAACGCAGAGCGCCGACGCACGCAGACCGCAGTCGCCTGAGGATCCCGCGACAAGAACTGCGTCAGCGCGTCACATCCGTTTTCAAAAAGGTGTCCGTTGACCACAAGGCACGAAAACCCAACCGGCAAAAGCCAGTTGGGTAGCGGCTCTTCAGTTGATTCGCGGCCGTACGGCTATTCGGGCACCCCCCACGTTGGAGCAAGGCTAGCACAGCACGGCCCGCAATCCAAGCCTGCGGCTTGCTGACGCTCGCTGATCGCGCGGCCCCCTCGCCGGGCTCAGCCGTCGGGCTGCGCGCACACTCCGCAGCTTGGACTCAACTTGGTCTGGGCATGCCGCGACGGGCGTTATCCGAGCCGGCCACTTAAGGCACGGCCGCCCAGCACGTGCACGTGCAGGTGCGGAACGGTTTGCGCCCCGTCGCGCCCGTGGTTGGTCGCGAGCCGATAGCCTGACGCGGCCAGATCCTCGGCCTGGGCAATCGTTACGGCCACGGCCATCACCCGGCCCAGAAGCTCCTGATCGTCCCTCAGCCCGTCAATGCTGGCCACATGCCGGCGCGGCGCGACCAGTACGTGCGACGGTGCCTGCGGATTGATGTCACGGAACGCCACGACATGGTCGTCGGCATATACGCCGTCGCTGGGTATGTCGCCCCGGACGATGGCGCAGAAGATGCAGTCCTGTTCGGTCGAATCGGCAGTCATGGGCCGTGTCCTTGCATGGCGACCTCCGTTTCCAGCCGTGCCGCGGGCAGCGCCGCCGCCGTGAAGTCGAGCAGCCGCCACTCGTCCGCTGCCGCCGCTGCGCGCAGCCTGAAGCCGAACGGCCGGGCGGCCGCGATCACTTCGTCCACCCGCCCGTCCAGCACTCCGCCCAGCAACAGCCGCCCCGCGGGTGCCGCCAGTGTGGCGTAGTCCCGCATCAACTTCACGTGAACTGACGCCACGATGTTGGCGACGATCAGCGAAGCAGGCTCCGGCGCGGCCAGGACAGTGCTCGGAACAGTCACCCTGATCCGATCCGATACGCCGTTCCGCCGGACATTGGCGACGGCCGCCGGGCCGGCCTCGGGATCCCGGTCGAAGGCGTAGACGCGCGCCGCGCCCAGCTTGGCCGCCGCGATGGCCAGCACGCCGGATCCGGTTCCCACGTCAGCGACCACATCACCAGGAACCAGCGATGCTTCCAACGCCTCCAGTGCGAGCTGGGTCGTAGGGTGGCGCCCGGTGCCGAACGCCATGGACGCGTCGAGAAAGATTGGAATTCGATCAGCCTGATCCGCCGGCTGATCCAACCAGGCAGGGACGATCACAAGGCGGCGACCGACCGCGAGTGGCGCAAAGAACGTACGCCAGCGCGTGCGATACGCGTCAGCGTCCACGAACTCCTCGGACGCCGAACCCACGGAGCCGGAGCCAGCGATGCGAAGCATTTCGAGCGCTCGCAGGAGCTCAAAGCGCGCCGCGTCCTGTCCCGCGCCCGGGGCCACGTAGGCGTGGGCAGTCACCGGCCACTCGCCCGCAGCCGAGCGCGGCCGCGTTTCCACGGCGAAAGCCGTCCCGACCAGTCGTTGCAACGCCATGGACACGTCGTCCAGAGCCTCCGGTCGCAGGGGCACACGAATCGCCGCCCACTGGTTGCTCACCGAAATGCGGCCCGGATTTTTTCGACGAAGCCGCGCCCACCTGAGTCGCTACCGCCAGGCAGCGTCTCGCGCAGACGTTCAAGCAGCTGGCGTTGATTCCGACTCAGCTTGGTGGGAGTAGCCACGTGCACAAACAGGAAGTGGTCGCCCCGTCCTGATCCACGGAGGCGCGGCGCACCCTTGCCGCGCATCCGAATTGGCGTGCCGGCTTGGATTCCGGCGGGAATCTTGACGGTGCTGGGGCCATCAGCCGTCTCCACCTCGAGCTTGGCGCCCAGCGCCGCCTCGGAGACGTTGATTACCACGTTGCTGAGAATGTTGTCCCCGTCGCGCTCCAGCACCGGATGCGGCTTGACATCGATTCCGATGTACAGGTCGCCGGGCGAACCGCCGCGCGGCCCGTGGTTGCCCTCGCCCGTGAGTCGCAGTTCAGTGCCCGGCTGAAGCCCGGCGGGAACCCTGACGTTGCGCTGAACTGGAACGCGCTCCAGCCCAACACCGGTGCAGGATGGGCACTTGCTTTCGACGACCTGCCCGGCGCCGCCGCAAGTCTCGCAGACCGTAACGTTGACGAACTGCCCGAAGATCGAACGCTGGGCGCGCTGGACTTGACCTGTGCCTCGGCAGGCCGCGCAGGTGGTGGGCCTGGTCCCGGGCGCGGCGCCATTGCCGGCGCACGTGCCGCACGGCTCAAGGCGCATGTAGTTGACGTCGGTCTCAACCCCAAACACGCCTTCCAGAAACTCCAGCTGCACTTGAACTCGCACATCGGTTCCGGGCTGCGCCGCGCCGGGGCGCGAGCGACGCCCGCCCCCAAAAAATGCGTCGAACACATCGCCGATCCCGCCAAAGTCATCGAACCCGGCGCCAAAGGGAGATGCCGGACCGTCGTGGCCGAAGCGGTCGTAGTTGGCCCGCTTCTCCTCGTCGCGTAGAACCTCGTAGGCCTCGTTGATCTGTTGAAAGCGCGCGGTGGCGTCGGGTTCGCGGCTCACATCCGGGTGATGCCGTCGCGCTAGATCGCGGTATGCCTTGCGAATCTCGTCCGGTTCGGCCGTGCGATCGACGCCCAGGACGTCGTAGTAGTCGGGTTTGGCGCTCACACGGCCCCGCTGGCGTCGTTCCGGGACTGGTCGGCCAGACCAGCGCTATCGTCCGGCGCCTGGTCGGCCGCCGGCTTCAGTCCGGCTTTGACAAGGGCAGGCCGGATCACCCGATCGTGCATGCGATAGCCACGCTGCATTTCAGCCACTACAGCTGTGGCCTCGTCACCTTCGGTCATGACAACCTCGTGGATCTCCACGTCGATCGGGTCGCCGGCGCGGCATGCAATCGGAGTTACGCCCGAGGCTTCAAGAACGCGGCTCAACTGCGCCTGAATCAGTGCGACGCCGTCGATCCAGGTCAAGAGTCGCAACTCGGACGGGATGGATGTGAAGGCGCGCTCAAGCGCGTCCAAAACGCTCAGCAACTCGAACGCGAACGCCTGATTCGCGAACTTGGCTATGTCCCGCGCCTCTTCCGTCGTACGCCGCCGATAGTTCGCAAAGTCGGCCTGCGCCCGGGTGAGCCGGTTAAGCACCTCCTGCCGGCGCGCCTCAAGTTGAGCGACTTGCGCCTTCAGATCCTCCAACTCATCAGTCGGCGATTCAGTCGCACCGTCGGCGTCAGATGCCGTGGACGTGTCGTCATCCAAACTGGAGGCGGACCTATGGTCCGTGACCTTGACTTCGATCGGCGGTTCGTCATCGGCACCGCCGGCGCCGTTCTTCTCACTTGGCATGCGGCCTACCTGTGCTTGAGGCATTCAGCACCATTTTACGGGCGAGCTGCATTGGAGCCGGCGTGCCCTCGGGATCGGGCGCAGGGCGCCGATCGGCTAGGCCGCAGGCACAGCCACGCGCACCTCGCCAGGAGTCACGACGAAGTCCGCGGAAGCAATCGCCCTGGAGCCAACCATAATCTCAACCCGCCACGGGCCCGGTGCGCCCGTGGTCGGCAGACCAAACCAGAAGCCAAACCTCGCCCGATCGTAGGCCGGCTGCGGGTCGGTCAGGAACGTTCCCTGCAGCGCGTCCCCGGCAGACCAGCGGATCCCAAGGCGCGAACCAGGTGCGACGTTCACGAATTCGACCGAGACGTTGACGCGCTCCCCTGGGTGGAACGTGAGTGTTGGCTGGATGGGCTCCTGGCCCGCTCCCAACTGCAGGGCCAGCACGACGCTGCCGGCCTCGGCCGATTCGTTCGCTCCGACTTCCAGACCCGGGGTCGAGGTTGTGGTCGGCGTTGGCGTGGCTGGCTGTTCGGCGGAGACCGGAGCCGCGCCCGGATTCGCGGAACTGATCCGCCAGATCAGCCCGCGCGCCTCAAGCAGGTAGGCGGTCCCGTCGCGCCCCAAGGCCATGTCGACCGATGTGAACAGGGGAATGTCGCGAGCCGAATCTCCGGATTGGCCCTGGCCCAACGGGTTGCCGGCAATCACTTGAGCGTGCCCGCTCGGATCCATCCGCACGACCTGACCGCTGCCGCTCGACACCACGTACACGGCGCCAACGGTGTCCACGGCCACGCCGATGGGCGCATCGAGCGAGACCTCGCGGGCCGGCCCCTCGGTCGGCGCATCCGCTCGACCGGACCCAGCCACGGTTTCGATCGACCCGTTGGGAGCAATGCGTCGAACCACGCCCGCCTGGAGTTGCGTGACGAGCACGGATCCGTCCGCATTGATCGCCACTCGCTGTGGAAACCCAAGCGCGGCCTGCGCCGCCGGTCCGCCGTCCCCGCCCAACCCGTCAACACCGTTGCCCGCGAAGGCCTGTATCACGCCATTCGGACGGATGACCCGCACCCGATGCACCGGTCCGTCCACCACAAACAACGATCCGTCAGATCCCAGGGCCAGCCCGACAGGTTCCGTGAACTGTGCATCGCGGGCGGGGCCACCGTCGCCGCCGACCCCAGGCTGCGAGCCTCCCGCAAACGTGGTAATGACGCCATCCGGGTCGATCTTGCGAATCCGAAAGTTGCCGGAATCGGCCACGTAAATGGATCCCTGCCCATCGACGGCCATGGCTGACGGTCGATTGAGTTGGGCCGCCGTCGCGGCCCCGCCATCGCCTTCGCTCCCCGGCGCTCCCGTTCCCGCCACCACCCGCAGTGCGCCGTCTGGCTCGATTCGCCGGATCCTATGGTTGCCCGTGTCGGCAATCAGGAGACGCCCAAGGCCGTCAATCGCGATCCCTCGCGGCGACGCGAAAACCGCGTTGAGCCTAAATTCGCCGTCGGCGGCGTTGCCGGACTCGCCGCTGCCGGCAAAAACCTCCGCCAGCAGGTCGCCGGCCAGCGGGGTACCGCTGGGCAGAGCGGGCGCGGGTGGGACATACGCGGACGGGGCAGCCTGCGCGTCGACGGCTTGGGAAGCTGGGGTTCCCGTCGGCTGAGCCTCCGCTCCGGGCGGCGGCGCCTCGGCGCCGGGCGCCGCCACAAGCGCGCGAACTCGTCGTGCGCTCTGCTCGACGATCAGCAGCCCCCCATCAAGCGTCGGCGTAAGCTCAAGCGGCAGCGTCAGACGTGACTCCAGGGCCGCTCCGCCAGACTCCACGCGACCGCCAACCAACCCAGCGACCGTTTGAATCGAGCCGTCCGGATGGATGCGACGGATGCGCCGGTTGTTCCAGTCGGCAATGAACACTGCGCCGCTGGCATCGACGACTACGCTTTGGGGGCCGTGAAGTTCGGCGGCAGTGGCCGGACCTCCGTCACCGGCGCCACCTGGCGCGCCAACCCCGGCAATGGTGTCAATGACGCCGCTGGCGGATACGCGGCGAATCCGATTTCCGGCCAGTTCGGCGATCAGCAGGTTGCCGTGCCCATCCACGTCCACGTCCACCGGCTGGTTGAGCGTGGCGGACTGCGCGGGACCGCCATCGCCGTCGCTTCCCGGGACACCCGTGCCGGCCACCGTGGCCACGTTGCCGCGTGTATCGATGCGTCGGACTCGGTTCGCCGCGCGCTCCGCGACGAAGAGATTGCCGTCGCCGTCGATCGCCATGCCTTCATTGCCGGCGGTTCGCGCAAAGGCCGCCGGTCCACCGTCGCCCTCCAGTCCCGCGTGGCCATCGCCGAGAACCGTGGAGACAATCCCGGCGGCATCGATACGGCGCACCCGGTCGAGTTCGGCGACGAAGAGCGTGCCGGCTTGGTCGACCAGCAGGCGACTCGGGTCGGTGAAGTCGGCGGCCAGGGCGTGCCCGCCGTCTCCGCCGTAGCCGCGCGTACCGGTGCCCGCCAGCGCCTCGATAACGCCGTCAACACGGATACGACGAATGCGGCTGGCGCTGGGATCGGACACATAAATCAATCCGTCCGAGCCAACCGCTACGCCGCCGACACTGCGGAACTGGGCGGCCACCGCCGGACCGCCGTCGCCGGCATCGCCAATCTCGCCCGTACCCGCGAAGTCCGAGATGAGCGCCGGCAATCGAACTGGCGGCGGCAGTGGTTGCGGAAGGGGCGCCAGATAGGGCGGCGGGGTTCGAGTCGCCGTTGGATCGGTCGTCGGTACGGTGTCCGCGCCGAAGCCGCCGATCTCGCAGGCTGTCGTCGCGGCCGCGACCGCAAGAATGCCTAGCGCGCGCCGGCGGGAGACCGGGCCGGCGCGCCCGCTAGTGCGCATCACCACGCATCACGATGAGCAGTGTGCGCAATAGAATTCGCAAATCAAAGAGCAGTGACCAGTTTTCCACGTAATACAAGTCATAGCGCGTGCGCTCGGCGATGGACGAATCGCCGCGCATTCCGTTGACCTGCGCCCAGCCCGTCACGCCGGCGCGCTCGCGGTGGCGGACCATGTAGCGGGAGAACTCGCCGCGGAACCTGGCCACGTAGTCGGGCTGCTCCGGGCGTGGGCCAACCAGACTCATGTCGCCGCGGATGATGTTGAGGAGCTGGGGCATCTCGTCGATCCAGTAACGCCGCAGGAACCGACCGACGCGCGTCTGCCGGGGGTCGTCCGCGACGGTCCAGGTCTGTCCATATTCATCGGCGCCGCTGACCATGGTGCGGAACTTCACGATGGGAAACGGTCGTCCATCACGTCCAACACGCGTCTGCACATAAAAGGCGGGCCCCTTGGAATCGAGCTTGATGATAAGCGCGATCAGGAGCATCGGCGCCGACGCCAACACGAACACGATGCTGGCCACCACCAGGTCGAGCGTTCGTTTGGTGAAGCGGCTCAGGCCTCGCAGGCGCACTTCGTTGACTGCGATCAGCGGTAGTCCGCGAACTCCTCCCTCGACCACCGGCGATACCATCAGCTGAAAGAGATCTGGTAGCAGCCAGACGTCGGCGTACGACGCCTCGACGTCGGCCAGGATGGCGAGCAGGTCGTCGTGGGACAACGATGGGATGGCCACGACGACCTTGTCGATCTCGTGCTCCGCAATCAAGTCGGGTAGCACTGCGGATGTCCCCAGGACCGGGAACTCACGTTCGTCAATTGGCACGTGCGACTCGAAATCGTCCAGGAATCCCACCAGCTGGTACCGGCGGCTTGGATCACGCAGGATGCGTCCGCCCACCTCACGGCCCTCGGCTCCGGCGCCAATTACGAGCACGCGTTGGACACCGACACCGCGCTGAGCCAGCAGCCGCAGCACCGTGGCGAGCAGGGTTCGTCCCAAGGCGACGAACAGAGTGCCGAGCAACCATGCAAGCGGCATCACGTTTCGCACGGGTTCGAGGCGATCCGTAAAGATGAAGAAGGTGGCCGCTACAGCCAGCAGGGTGCCGATAGTCACCATCCCGGCGCCGCGCGCCACGCGGTCCACGGGACCTGCGGTGCGAAAACGCGAGTACATGCCAAGCGACAGCCCGCCGACCACCGTCGCAATTGCAAACGCAACAGTGACGGGCGCCAGAAACAGGAACCGGTTGGGGGGCGTTCCCTCGAACCAGCCGAAGCGATACCGCATGTAATAGGCGGCGATGAGCGCCAGTCCCACGGCCGCCACATCAGCCACGAGCGAGAGTGAAGAAACAAGGCCGCCCCAGTTACGCCGCGCCCAGGTCAGCATTCGGCGCCGCCCATCCTCCTTGGTCGCCAGGCCGCGAGCGCGCGCAGCACACCGCCGCAGCCGAGGATAAGGATTCCACCCAGCACCACGGCGCGCAGCGGCCAGGGATCACGGATGTGGTGTTTGGCGTAGTAGCGCCACATCGACCTGTAAAACTCGAACCGGGTTCTGATCGGGCGCTGGCGTGATGATCGACGCTTGTGGTGCCACACGCGCGCGGCCGGCACATACACGGTTCGCCAGCCTGCATCGGCGAGCCGCCGCTGGAGGTCAAGATCGTCGCCGTACATGAAGAAGCGGGGATCGAACCCCTCGATGGCCGCGAAGGCCGCGCGGCGAACCATCAGGCAGGCGCCCGACACCGCGTCGATGTCACTCACGGAGGTGTCCGCGGGCTCGCCCGCGTTATAGGGCTTGGCGACGCCCCGACGGAGAACCCACGAAGACCCCAGGAAACGATGCAGCGCACTTGCGGGCCGTGGAAAGTGCCGGCGGGCGGCCGGATCGAGACGTCCGTTGGACAGCGTCAGCCGCGGCCCGGCCGCGGCGGCGTCCGGGCGACGGCTGAACTGGTCGGCCAGCGCCGCAATTGACTCGGGTTCCGGTTCGGTGTCGGGGTTGAGGAATAGAAGTAGTGGAGCGCTGGTCGCGGCCGCTCCAATGTTGTTGGCGCCTCCGAAGCCGAGAGCGGGCGAACCGCGAATCGCCCGCACGTCGTCGCGGGCCAGCAGCATCGGCCAGGTATCGTCGCCAAAGCCGTTGTCCACCACGACCACCTCCAGCATCAACGAGCCGCGGGCAGCCTCCAGGCTGTCCAGGCACCGCTCCAGGAGAGCGCGCACGTTGAATGTGGTGATCACGACGGCGACATCTGGCGAGGCGGTCATCGCCGCCACCGGCGCGACAGCCCGGCGACAAACCCCGTCATCTTGGCAAGGTCGCCAACCAGCCGCAGGGCCGGCGTCATCGCACCGGCCAGTATCGGGTTGGCGCCGGCGGTCTGTCGGATCATCGCCGGCGCGCGGCGCACGGAACGGCCCAGATAGGCGCCGGCCAGCAGGACCAGCAGTGCGCGAGCGGTCGGTGACGGATGTTGGAGAAGTCTGAGTCCCAGCGCATAGGCCCCGTATCGCAGGGCGTGACGCGGCACGAGCATGCCGGCATGTCCGTCACCAGCGGCGTACAGGAAGTATTGCCGAAAGAAGGCCGCCACGGTGGAGCGCGGACGGATGCCGACGTCCGCGCCAGGGGCATGGCGAAACCAGCCGCCCGCGCGCCAGATCGCGCGGTCCAGCCAGAGATCCTCGCCGTGGGCGAGCCACTCGGGATAGCCGCCAACGCGTTGCAGCCATTCGCGTCGATACAGCGCCGACCCGCTGCTTGGCGGATAGCGCGCCGGATCGATCTGGGACGCCAGCGGCAGGGCCACGGCGCCCAATGCCGCCTCGAACGTCGTCTCCGGCGCGGCCAGAATGTAGCCATAGGATGCCGCGGCCAGCGGCTCTTCCCGAACGGCGGTGACTAGTGACTGGAGCCAGTGCGGCGAACGCCGCAGGCCGGCATCCGTCACCGCCACGAGCGGTGCCTTGGTCGCGGCAATCGCGATATTGCGCCCGGCCGCGATATTGGTCCCTGGCGCGTGTCGCAAATTGAATCGCGGATCGCCATCCGCCGCCGTGCGCAACGCCTCGAACGTGCCGTCGGTGGAACCGCCGTCGACAATTACGATCTCATCAGCGGCCAGGTCCTGCTCCTGGAGACTGGCCACCAGCGACGACGCGTCGGCCGCTTCATTTTTGACAGTGGCGCAGACGGCTACGGTCACAACGCCGCACCCGCCGCGGCCGGCGCCTGAACACGCGAATAGGCCTCAAGCAACCGCGGACCAACAACCGCCGCATCATGCTCGGCCTTGACGTACGCGAATCCGGCGGCTGCCGCCTGGTCATAGGCCGCCGGGTCCGTCAGGAGGGTCGTCAGGGCATCCACGAACTCGTCTGACCGGGCAGCGAGCATGACGCCAATGTCGTCGTCCGCCGGCAGGCCAACGTACCCCTGCGCTCGGGCGACCACCGGCCGGCCCGCAGCCAGCGCCGACAGGACTTTGTACGGCGCGCCAGCGGCCACCGCGGTAGGGGAGACGGCGAGCCAGGCGCGCTGGTACTCCCCATCAATGTCGTCCACGATTCCGCCCAGCGTAGTTTGCACCGGCACGATCGGTCGCAAGTCATTCGACCGCGGGCCAACAATCCGAAGTTCGGCGGTCGGCAGCCGGCGCGCAAGGGCCGGCCACACCTGCCCGAAGAGCCATTCCGCCGCCATCACGTTCGGGCGGTAGGCAAAGTTGGCGGCAAAGAGCACGCGTGGATGATCGGCTCGACCGTCGGCGCCCGGACACGCCGGCCCGGCCAGTACGGGATGCGGGATGTACTCGGGCGCCGCGGCGCCCAGCGCGGCAAGGCCGGCGCGGTCATCGGGCGACGAAGCCACGGCCAGGTCAGCGGTCCGCGCCACCCAGGCTTCGACCCGGCGCAGCAACCTGGCCTGGCGGCGCGCCCAGACGGCACGCGGCTGGGTGCTCGCCTGCGCCAGGACGGCTTGCAGCATCCACTCGATGTTGTGTGCGTCGTAAATGACGCGCGGCCGTCTGGTCTGACTGGGCGTGGCGGTCCAGGCGTCGCGAATCAGCGGCGCCAGTTGAGCTTGGGCCACGTGCACGGCGTGATACTCGCCGCTGCTCAGCAGCATTTGGACCCGGCCCCGCAGGATGCGGGACCCATGGCGAATCAGCAGGTCCGGTACGCCGCCGCGCCATCCGCCCCGCAGCCGCCGCCAGACCGTCGGGGGCGCTGCACGAACCTGGATGACTCGACGGATGGAGGACGGCGCGGGGACTGGGGGCGCGCCGGGTCGGTCGAGCGTGACGACGTCCACGGTGTGCTCGCCCGCCAAAGCCTCCAGCAGCAGGCTGTTGCGCAGCGCCGCGCCGTGGGTAGGCGGCCAGGGCGGCGTTGACGTGATGGCGAGTATGTTCACGCGCAGGCCTCGTAGACCGCCAGGGTGCCGCACGCCGTTCGCTCCCAGCTGAATTTGCAGGCTCGGGCGTGGCCGCGGACGCCCAGCGAACCGCGCAGGCCAGCGTCGTCAGCCAGACGATCAATGGCCGCGGCAAGTCCGTCAGCATCGTCCGGATCGATCAGCAGAGCGTCGTCGCCGACGAGTTCAGGCAAAGCGCCCGCTCGGGCCGCGATCACCGGCGTGCTAAACGCCATCGCCTCGAGCGCTGGCAGTCCGAAGCCTTCGTCACGCGACGGCACAAGCACGAACTCCGCCTGCGCGAAGAGGCTCGCCAGGGTCGTGTCGGCCACCCGCCCGAGAAACCGTACGGTCTCGTTTTCCTGCCTGGCCCGGACGGACCGGATGATGTCCGATCCGCGGTAGCCAAGCGACCCGACGATCAGCAAGGATCCCTCGCGAGCGAAGCGGGAGGTGGCGAACGCGCGCGCCGCCAGAGCGATGTTCTTGCGCGGCTGGACGGTTCCAACCAGCAGCGCGAACGGCGACGGCCATATCGGGCGCTGACAAGCATCCGCGACCGCCGGCAACCCAGGCGCCGCGGGAACAACCGTCACCTGATCCCCCTCGACAAGGCCGCGCTCCACCAGCGCCGACCGCACGTGCCCAGACACGGTGATGACCGCTCGCGCTCGTGGCAAGGTCTGGATCGCAGCCTCGTAGTGCTTCCGACTGGACGCGGCGTGAGTTTCAGGATGCGTGAGGAAGGCTATATCGAGCACGGTCACGACCGTGGGCCGCTTGATGCCGGGCGGAATCCCGTGGTCGGGAAAGTGCACCAAATCGGCCCCGCGTAGAGCACGCGGTAGCAAAACCCGTTCGAGCCGGTTTCGGACCGGGACGAAGGCTTGGCGCGTGCGGAGCGATGGCTTGCCCGGAAGACCCCCGCGGGGCTCCACCAGTAGCTCAAGGTCGATGCCCGCGTGTGGCAGCGCTCCCAGCGCCTCTTGCAGCCGCCAGATGTAGCGTCCAATCCCCGCCCGGTCATGCCGCAGCATCCGACCGTCCAGTGCTACGCAGGTCATAGGCGGCTCGACGCGCTGTAGGCCGCCCGCGCGGCGATCAGACCAACGAGTGCCCCCAGCAGGTAGACAAGGTGCGGGAAGCTGACGATGTGATGGTCGAACAACCCGGCGGTTGCGAACGCCGCCAGCGAAGCGAGCAACGGTCGCAGCTCGGCGTCGTCCCGCGCTGACCTGATGACCGCCCACGCCGCGCAGCCAACCAGGGCCAGATGCGTGAGCCCGGCCGCGACGCCCGCTCGCTCGCCCAGCCAGAGCCAGGCATTCGAAACCCCGGCAAAGATGTCTGGATGCGGCGCCTCGCCGTATCCGACGCCCAGGAACGGGAACCGACCGATCACGCGGGTCGCTTCGCGAACTTCGTCCACCCGCAGCGCCGCCGAGCGGTCGGCAGCCAGAAAGCCCTGGCGAATACGCTCAAATGGTTCAAGCGGGACAACCAGCACCGCCGCGCCCAGAACCGCCGCCGCCGCAGCCGCCAGGCGCGGACGAACGAGCGCCAGCCAGACCAGCAGACCCGCCGCAGCCGCAATCCAGCTCGCGCGTGAAATCGTGAACACCAGAGCCACACCAATGAGCGCCACGACGGCCACGCCGAGTGCCGACCGCCGAGAGCCGCCGCCAAGCCACATCAGTCCAAACGGCAGCGCAGCCGCCAGGGTGACGCCCAGGACGTTCGGATCCACCAGCAGGCCAGTGGCTCGCGGCGTTACTTGGTCCGGCAGAAAGCGGGCGACGTCCATGGACGGGTAGCCAGCCGAACCGAGTCTCTCCAAGGCCTGGATGCCGACCGGACCGGCCATGTGGAGGACGACAGCGACGAGCGCCTGAATCGCGGCCGCGGCGGCCACAAGGGTGGTAACGACCCGCGACGAGCGCTCCGCCGGACAGATCAGCGCCACCATGAGAGGCGTCAGGGCGTAAAGCGACATCTTGACGGCAACTTGCGCCGCGTCAACGTCGCTCGACCCGACGAATGCCGCCGCTCCCGCCGCCAGCGGAAGTCCCGTACCCGCGGCCACGAGACCCACGAGCCACCGCGGAGCCACCTTCAATCCCGTGCTCAGTTCTCGCCGCCGCCAAATCAGCCGAACCGTGATTCCGAGGAATGTTGCGGCAACGATCACGTCGAGAACCGGCGGCTGCACGCCGAGTCGCTGCGGTATGACAAGGAATGGAGCCAAGATGGCCACGACCAGCGCCGCCAGGAGGCCATTCGCCGGACGCACCAGACCCAGCGCGGCGCCAAGGGCGGCAATCCCCCCGGCTACGGCCGCGGGCGGTGGCCGCGCACCGCCCAGGACACCTGCGAGTACCGCGGTCGCCGCCAGCGCCGCGAATAGCTCAAGCGGCCTGCGTCCGATGGGCAGCTTGGCAGCGGTCACCGCATCGACGCCTGCTGACCGGAGTGGAGCTTAGTCGTCGGCCGTGTTGGCGGCGCCGGAGCTTGCGGCCGCCTCCCGCGCCTTCCAGGCCTCATAGGCTGCCTGGTCGACCAACTCGCCGCCCTCAATTGTGTAATCGCCGGTATAGGCACGGCCCGAACTGAAGATGAGGTACAGATGGATCGTGCGAAAGCTCTTGCTTCCGATGATGTCCTTGTTGCTCGCGTAGTGCGACGCGCCGTCGCCCGGGCCGTCGAACTCCGGCGACAGGTCGGCGTTGGGATCCACGCGAACATCAATGATCTCATCCGCGTACTTGCTCTTGACGTAGAAGTGCCATGCAGTGTCAACGGGTTCTTTCGCTCCGCCGTCACCGCCGCCGAAGAGTCGCCGAAAAAAGCCCATCGTTGTCCTCCACCTGCGTCAACGCTCAAGCAAGGCGTCGATATAGGCGTCTGCCACACGGCGTGAACGCTGGCGGCGCGACCGCTTGCTCCAGGCCCTGGGCAGATGCGCCAACGACGCCAACTGGCCCGCCAGCGTGGCGCGCGCCGCTCGTCCCCGAATCGCCCGCAGCGCCGCAAATGCCAGTCTAAGCTGAGCCCCGGCAATTCGCCACCAGCCGCGCCGCCACAGAAATCCCGGTAAATTCATCACCGCCACAAGCGGCCGGTTGCGGGCGACCAGGTAGCTCGCGATTGCGCCGCCCGCGGTGGCGCTGAGGCGGTGCCGGACGACGGCGTCAGGTACATATCGGCACCGGTGCCCCGCCATCTGCGCGCGCCAGTCCAGGTCCACGTCCTCGCAATACATCACCAGGTCCTCGTCGAACACCCCGATGTCGTCGAAGAGCTCGCGGCGATAGGCCGCTGCGGCCGCGCAGGCGCCAAAGACTTCACACGACTCGTTATAGGGCGGACCGTCGGGCTGCCAGACGCCGCGATTGCCGGGCAGCCCGTTTCGGTCGTAGGTATCGCCGGCGGCGTGCAACCGGGAGGGGTCGTCGTACAGCCGGATTCGCGAGGCCAAAAAGCTGGCTTTCGGAGCAGCCGCGAACGCGCGGTCCAGCGCCGCCAGCCACCCCGGTTCCGGCACGGCATCGTTATTGAGCACGGCAATGAACCTGCCGTGCGCGGCCACGATTCCGCGGTTCAGCGCGGCGGCCAGTCCGCGTTGCTTTGGCAACTCGATCAGGCGATCGGCCGGCCGTTGGGCCCGCATCCAGACCACGGTGTCATCGTCGGAGCCGTCGTCCACGACCACAATTTCGAAGTCGCGTAGCACCTGAGTATCCAGGCCGTCCAGCGCTTCTTCCAGGAGATGCCGCCCGTTCCAGGTGGGAATGAGCACCGACCAGCGCGGTGGGGCCGCCTTGCCGACGCTGCCCACCTACGCGGCGATCTCTCGGATATGCGCGGACAGCGCCTCGCCCCAGGGTCGCAGCGTGACCCCCACGGCCCGCGCCGTCTCATTCGCAAGTTCGGCGTTGGCGGGCACCGCCGCCGCGCGCGAAAACTCGTCGGCCCTAATCTCCTCCAGCGCTACGTCGGCGCGCCCAAGCCCCGCAAGCACGGCCGACGCCCAGCCGTACCAGCTGGTTGCGCCCTCGTTCACGAGGTGATGCACGCCGAACGCCTCGGTCTCGGTCAGGTCCAGAATGGCCCCCGCGAGGTCACCGGCGTTGGTCGGATTGGCTACCTGGTCGCCCACGTACCGCAGTGGACCGTCGGCGGAATCGACATGCAGGAGACGGCTCAGAAAGTTGCGGCCCCAGCGGCTGTAGAGCCAGCTGGTGCGTACCACGTACAGGCGTTCCAGCACCTGGCGCGCGGCCCGCTCGCCGTGCAGCTTCGTCCAGCCGTAGGCGCTCAGCGGCGCCGCGTCGTCGTACTCCAGGTACGGTCCGAGTTTTCCGCCGTCGAACACATAGTTGGTACTCACGTACACCATGTGCGCGCCGGCGCGGGCGGTCGCGCGCGCCACGTTCCAGGTCCCCACCGCATTTGTCCGATAGGCTGCGGCGCGCTCCCGCTCGCAGCCGTCCACGTTGGTAGCCGCGGCCGTGTGAATAACCAGACGCGGGGAGATCTCGTGCAGCGTGCGCTCGACCAGCGGCGCATTCGTTACGTCAAGTTGTGATCGGGTCAGCGTGACCGTCGTCGGCTCGTCCAGCCGCCGAGCCAGTTCGATCCCCAGCTGGCCGCCCGCGCCCGTGACCACCGTCGCCTGGGCCACGCTACGCCTCCGTGTCGCCGGATCCGTGGCCCGCATACATGAGCCCAACCGCGAACGCCGCCGTCACAACCGCCACCGCGACCAGGCCCAAATACTGAAGGACGCCCAGCGCCCGACCGGCCGATACCAGGAAGACCAATGCGATCAAGACCGTGGCCAGTACGAGAAAGGCGACAACGGCGGGGCGGCGGAGAGTTGCGAAGCGGGAGCGCAGAAGGTCACCGTCCAGGATGCGAATCCGGTGCGCGTACCCCGGAGGGCTATGATACCAGCGTGGCACTTCGGCCCAACGCCGGCACCCAAGGTCGCCTTCGCTACATGCCGCCAACACTGTTTCCCGCTCATCGAGTGTTCATCTGGACGATCGGATGCCAGATGAATCGCGCCGACGGCGAACGAATCCAACGCGAACTCCAGCGCGCGGGGCATGCGCCCGCCGACACCCTCGCCGACGCCACCGCGGTGGTGGTCAACGGCTGCGCCGTCCGGGAAAACGCCGACCGCAAGGTGTGGGGCATGCTCGGCATGCTCAAGGGCCTGAAGAAGACGAAACCGCATCTCGTCGTGGGCCTGACGGGATGCACGGTGCACGCGGACGAGCGTGAACTGGCGCCGCACCTCGATCCGGTGGACGTGCTATTCGATACGCTGAACGCGGAGCCGATGCTGGCGCGGCTGGCGCGATCGGCGCCCGCTGATGCTCCCGCGTACGAGGACGTCGAGGCGCGGCCGGCACCGCGCGTCGGGGCCGTTTCTCGCTTCGTCAACGTGATCTACGGCTGCGACAAGCGTTGCACGTACTGCATCGTGCCGTTTCGGCGCGGCGCCCAACGCAGCCGGCCGCTGGACGAGATCCTCGAGGAAGTGCGCCGGTTCCGCGACGAGGGCGCGCGCGAGATCATCCTGCTCGGTCAGATCGTGAATGCCTACGGCTTCGACTTTGACGGAACCAGTCTGCCGGATGTACTCCAAGGCGTAGACGCTGTGGAGGGTATCGAACGGGTTCGTTTCACGACGGCGCATCCGCGCTACATGACTCGGGAGCTGGCGGAGGCGATGCGCGACATTCCCAGCGTCTGCGAAGAAATCAATCTGCCCGTGCAGTCCGGGGACAATTGGGTCCTCAAGCGCATGGCGCGCGGATACAGCGCGGGCTTCTATCGCGACACGATCGCCATGCTGCGCGCCACGGTTCCCGGCGTGGCGCTCACCACCGACATCATCGTGGGGTTTTGTGGCGAGCAGGAGAAGCACTTTGCGAACTCGCTGCAGCTGGTGCGTAACCTACGATTCGACCAGGTCCACGTGGCGGCCTTTTCGCCCCGACTGGGCACCGTGGCCGCTGAGTGGGCCGACGACGTGCCGCGGGCGGAGAAGCTGCGCCGCCTGCACCGCATCGAACGTGAGCAGACGGTGATCGCCGAGGACATCAACCGCACCTACCTGGGCACCACGCCCGAGGTGCTATTTGAGGAGCTCACGCCCGGCAAGGGCGGCCAGGACGGGCCGCGCTGGCGCGGCCGTACCCGCACCAACAAGCTGGTCTTTACCCCTGATCGCCCCCATTTGGTGCCAGGGGTTACACATTCGGTCAACGTCACGGCGGCCACACCGTGGTCGCTGCGCGGCGCGGCGGCTGCCGACGCCACCTAACGCGCCCGTGGTCGCGCCGCGGCGCGAAGGCCTGTCGCGGCGCGCAATTCTGACGGCGCTCGGCGCCGCGGCCACTGCCGCCGCCTGCCGGGAAGCCATCGCCCCCTCGGCCGGATTTACCGCACGGCCCTACTGGGAGCCGGCGCTCACGATAGCGACCGGCGCGCTGGACGAAGTGCGAACGCTGGAACTCAACATCCGCGAACTGGGCGCAGGTTCCCAAACTCCCGACCAGTTTGCGGCCTCCTCGGAGGCGCAGTTCGAGGCTATCGGCTCGCTCGGTCAGGCGCTCGTTCCACTCAGCCCGCCGCCTACGGCAACCACGGCTCACGCGCACCTCACCACGGCCGTGGACGCGCTGGTCGAAATCATCCCCACGCTCCGCGCCTACGAAGACCTTGAGAAACCCGAACGCCTGGTGCACGTCATCACCTTGCAGAAACGCGCGCGCACGGCGGTCGCCGCATTCGCTGAGGCCATCGGGCCGGGACGCACCAGAAGCTGGCTCCAAAAGGCGATCGCCGACCTGGGCGAATATCAGGTCGACGTCGTACGGGTCCCCAAGCTGGCAGTCCTCGTCGGGCCCTTTGCCGACGAAGCCGAGGCCCGGGCGCGGATCGGGCGGAGGCTGCCGTCGCTCCGCATGTCCCGGGTATTCCGCCGCTGGGTGGAAGCCGGGCGCTATCCGACGGCCGACGAGGCCGACACCGTGGCCCGCGAGTGGCAACTCCTTGGCCTCGCGACCCGGATCGAGGATGTCATCGACCTGGCGTTCAGCATGACAAATGTCCGTGCGCCAGCCGCTGGCCGCTGGACCGAGCGGGCCTGGCTGACGCGCACCGACTTCGACATAACCGGGCTCGCGGCCTCGAACGACGGGGACCTGGTGATCGCAATTGCCCGCAACGGCGCGATCGCGGCATTCGGCGCCGACGGCGTCCCGCGCTGGAGCCGCGACCTGAAGATGCCTCTCGCGCGCGCCGCGGTGTCAGCTGACGGCGAACTCACGGCGGCGCACGGCTTCGATCTCCTGCTGCTTGATTCCACCGGTCGGCCGATCTGGCGGTCACCGACACGCCCTGACAATCAACTGCTCGAAGACGTGGTCTTCGCGCCAGACGGCGGATGGCTTGTCGCGCGCTCGACAAATGCCAGCGGCGTGGGACACGTCTTTGCCTTCGATCACGACGGTCAGCTCTGGGGACCCACGCAGTCGTACATCAGCGCTGCTGACGTTGCGCTCAATCCGGTCACGGGGACAGTGGCCGTAGCCTCCTCCAGCCAGGGCGAGAACCAGATCGTCCTGATCACGCCGGGCGGCAACCTCGACCAGCGCTTCGGCGTGGACGGCGAGCTGCACGACGTACTGTTCACCCAGTCCGGCGAGCACACGGTCGCCGTGACGGCTCAAAACTCGCAGGTCTTCGACAGCGTCCGGGGGGATCTGGTGTGGCAGATCGGCTACCCGTCCACGGCCGCGGCGCGCATGCCGGACACCGACACGATCGTGCTGGCTGGACCGGCCGGGCTTGGGGCGTTCAGCGTGAACGGCACGGAGGTCTGGCACATCCCGGGGCTGCCGGTCGAGCGCCTGCTTGTCACCAACGACTACGTGATCGCCCAGGCATCCGAACGCACGTTTAGCGTGATTCGCGCGGATGGAACGGCCCTTGGTCAGTTGGTCACGTCGTCAGAGACTCGGGCCGTCGCCGCCGCGCCCGCCGCCAATCTCCTGCTAACGGCCAGCGCCGAACGGACGATCGAAGCCTGGCAGCTGCCGAAAGTCGAGCCGCCTGCCGGCTAGCTGCGGTCGTCCGCTGCGGACTGCACGACGCTGTTTCGTAAATCGGCGCCGATTCCCAGGGCGTCGTGGATTTCGATAAGACGGCCGAGCGCGCGGGCTTCCCTCGCCTGCTGGATGCGCTCGGTAATCGCGGGCTGACCGGCAACGCTGTTCAGCAGGATTTGCTGTCCGGCCGCGCTCGACACCAGGATCGACCGCAGCAGGAGCGCAAGGGTCTGCGCGTCAACGGGAAGCTCCGAGGTCCAGCGGACCGGCCGGATGTGCGCCAGCGCCCCGGCCGTTCCCCCGCTTTCGGCAATGACGCGCAGCCGCGATGTCTCATTGCGCAGCGCCTGCGTTGCCAGGAGCCCGATATAGCCGGTGGATGGGTCGAGCACCGCGATCATACGGTCCGTCTCGCGGAGGAATGCGCGCAGATCTGCGTCGCCCACCTCGTCGGCCGGCAGCAAGTCCAGCGCCTCAAGTCGCGCTGGTTGTGGTCGCGGCGGCAGCCGCACCAGCGACGCGCGAACCGACCCCGGAACGTCAGGTACCGCGGCTTCGCTCAATAGGCCCGACGGGGCCTCGCGGGACATCGACGGCGTATCTGGGCGGCCGGCTTCTGGAGTCGGCCTTGAGGGTTGCGTAGCAACCAACGCCAGCAGCAGCCCAGCCACAGCCAGCGCCAGCAAGCCCAGCAGTGCGAACAGCAGGCCGCGAAGGGACAGGAGCTCGGGGAAACGCCAGCCTGTGTTCACGCGATCCCGCTCCCCGTCCGGCGCCTGCCGACGCCCAGGCTGCATGGTCGGGGCCAAGGCATGCCGGACGTCGTTGCTTCAGCGCGAGTCGTAGCCTGAGTCTATCCGCGACGGACAGGCCGCATTTGCTATATTCCCTATCGGCCCGGACGCCAGTGCGTCGGGCCGCTTTTACGTGCCTGGACAGCACCAACCCGTTGCCTATGAACCCTACGGTCTGCAACTTGAGCGCCGACCGGCGCGACGAAGCCCTTGATGTCGCTGATCGTGCCTTCGACGGCACGCCTCGCGACTACTTCGAACGGCACCAGAGCGCCGACCCGGCGTGGGACGTGACGCAGAGCCTTGTCGTCGAGGACGGCGGCGCCATTGTTGCGCAGCTCTGGATCGCCGATAGGACGATGCGCTACGGCGAAGGGCGCGTGCGGTTCGGCGGCATTGCCGACGTGGGCGTGGATCCGGCCCATCGCAGCCAGGGCCATGCCGGCCGGCTGCTTGACGCGGCCGTTGAGCGGATGCAGGCCAACGACCAACCGCTGTCGCTGCTCTCGACCGGCGCGCCCGCGGTCTACGCCAGCCGCGGCTGGCACACCATTCCAACCGCACAGCTCGAAGCGCAGTTCCCCGCCGGGGACATCGAGTGGGCCGGCGGCTACGTTGTTCGTCCCTTTCAGTCTGACGACCTACCCGCCGTCACCGGCGTCTACGCGGACATCGCCGCCGACCGGGTCGGTCCGCTCGAACGTAGCGAGGCCTACTGGCTGGCGCTGATGGACTGGTTGCCACGCCTCGCGCCGGGAACCGAAGTCAACTTCGATGTGCTCGTGCAGGTTCGCACGGTTGTGGCCTACGCCATCACCGCGTTGTCCGACGACGAATTGGAGATTCTGGACGGCGGGGTCCAATACGAGGATTTGGCGATTCCGCTTCTGAACGTCTGGCGGGCCCGCGCGGCCGGGCGCGGCGTCAGCCGCCTGACCGGCGAGCTACACCCCGCATCCGAGCTGTTTGACCTGTTGCGTAAGCGGGCCAGCGCCAGCCTCGAGCCCACCCAGCACTTCATGGTCAGGCTGAATTCGCTGCGCGGCGCCTTGGAAAGCGTGGTTCCCGAACTCATCCGCCGCCGCCGCCGCGCCGCGCCGCTGCCCGGTCCCACGTTCGTTCTCAGCGTCGACGGCGAAACCGCGCGAGTAGAGACGCCCATGGCCAACGTGGTCATAGCCGAGCCGGTCGGCAACGAGCCTGTGGTTGCGTTGACCAGCGGGCAGTTTCTGGACCTATACCTCGGAACGCCGGGCGGCCATCAGGCCCTCGACGCCGTGGGCGCGCCCCCGCACATAGACGTGTACCTGCGTCGGCTGTTTCCCAACTCGCCATTCATGTACTGGCTGGCCGACAGCTTCTAGGCGCCGTCCGCGCCAGGCGCGGCATACAGCTGAAACGTATCCGCGGTGTATCGACCATGCGACGGTAGATATCCCTGCCGCGACAGACCGCGCGCCGTTCCCGCCAGCACCGGTAGCGCGACCTCCGGCACAAGCGACGCGAACTGCTCGGGCTGCGCCCGCAGGTGCTCCGCGTCAACGATCGCCACGGCGTCCGTCTCCCGTCCATTCGCGCGCGGCTCGCCGCTCACGTAACGCATGCTGAACACTAGGTAGGTATTCAGCTCGCCTGGATCGACCCGATGTCGGACGGCAACGAGATCCTGCGCTTCGGCGATCACCCCGGCTTCTTCCCAAACCTCCCGGCTGAGCGCCGCTTCCAGCGACTCTCCGGGATCGACTTTCCCACCCGGGAACATGTAGCGGCCCTTGATGTCGCTATACGTCAGGCGAACCAGCAGGATGCCGTCGTCCATGCGCACCACGCCCCCCACGCCGATGATGTTCCGATGCGACACTCGCGCCATCGCGCCCGGACGTCAGGCTCGTCCGGTTCGCACCAGAATGCGAGCGGGCCTCACGCGGATATGGTTCGGATGAGTTCGGCAACTTCCTCCACCGCGATCTGGTAGTACTGCCGCCCTAGCTCCGCGGTCGCGGCGCGCGCGTCGTCGCTCAACCCGGTGATCCGGGCGCCCGGGAACGACATGTACACCACGTCCGCCACGTTGGCGGATCGGCCCATGGTGGACATGCCCAGCTTGGGCCATCCCGAGCTGCGCGGGTCGTCTCGGTCGGCGTGCTCGATGGGCAACAGATCGTCGAGAACCAGTTCCGGGTCCAGGTGCAGCATCAGGGACGTCTCGAAGTCGCCGCCGTGGCCGGGCACGTGCACCTGACGGCTGGCCTGGACCGCCTCCAGCCGCGGCCGCGCGATATCCCAGTACGCACCTGCGGCCACTCGGACATCCGGGTGCGCAAGCACGAAGTCGCGCGCCACCTGCTGGATCAGCAGGATGTTGCCGCCGTGCCCGTTCAGGATCAGCACGCGCCGGAAGCCGGACAGCGTCAGGCTTTCCACGACCTCGTAGAGCACCCGGCTGAACGTGCCGCTGCGCAGCGTGAGTACGCCCGGGAACGGGCGGTGGTGATCGGAACTGCCGAAGTGCAGCGGCGGGCTGACGATCACGTCCAGGTCGCCGGCCGCCTCGGCCGCCCCGCGGGCGACGGCCATGCAGCACATGGTGTCCAGGCCGATCGGGTTGTGCGGGCCGTGTTGCTCGATTGCGGCCGTGGGCATGATCGCCACGGCCTCAGGCGCGCGGGCGCCAACTTCGTCGCGGTTCAGACGTTCCAGCGCCGTATAGGCCATCAGAGGTCCCCGGGGCGTCGAATCGGCGAATCGTGCCCCGCATCGGGAACGCTGGCAAGGCGGCCTGCCGTGCGATCGCCGTGAACTGCCGTCCGGGCTGACGCCTGGCGTGCCGCCCGGCCCTGGCGCCGCCTGCGGCCTATCCCGCGGCTGCGGCCTCCGCCACCGGCTGGGCCGCCGCGTCGTCGCCCTCGCCGGTCACCGTTGCAAACCTGAACTCGCCCTCCGCCACGTCCACCCTCACGGTACTTCCGGCCCCGCATTCGTTCCGCAGCAGCATGCGCGCAATCACGTTCTCGATTTCGCGCTGCATGGTGCGGCGCAGCGGGCGGGCACCGTAGTTGGCGTCCCAGCCCAGCGCCAGCACCCGGTCCTTGGCGGCCGTCGTCAGCTCCACGCCAACGCGCTGCCCCGCCAGGCGCGCGGCCAATTGCAAGGCCATCAGGTCCACGATTTCCCGCAGTTGCGGCTGCGTCAGCGAATGGAAGATGATGATCTCGTCGATCCGGTTGAGGAATTCAGGCCGGAAGCGACGGCGCAGATCGGTCATCAGGCGCGCGCGCATCTCACGGTAGTCGCGCGCCTCGGCGGCCGCGTCATCACCCGACGGCACGCCGAAACCCAGTTGGTTCTCCCGCCGAATGTGCTGCGCCCCGACGTTGGACGTCATGATGATGATCGTGTTCGAAAAGTTGACCCGGCGGCCATGGCCGTCCGTCAGCCAGCCGTCGTCCAGCACCTGCAACAGCACGTTGAACACTTCGGCGTGGGCCTTCTCGATCTCATCGAATAGCACCACCTGGTACGGACGTCGGCGCACCCGTTCGGTGAGTTGCGCGGCGTCGTCGTAGCCCACGTAGCCCGGCGGCGCGCCGATCAGGCGGCTGACGGTATGCCGCTCGCCATACTCCGACATGTCCACGCGCAGGAGCGCCGCTTCGTCGTCGAACATGAACTCGGCCAGGGCGCGCGCCAGCTCGGTCTTGCCGACGCCCGTCGGCCCCAGAAAGATGAAGGACCCGATCGGCCGCGACGGATCGCCGATCCCACTGCGCGAGCGCCGGATGGCGTCAGCCACGGCCGACACCGCCTCGTCCTGGTTCACGAGACGGCGGTGAAGCGCCGTCTCCATGCCCAGCAGACGTTCGGCCTCTTCCTCGAACATGCGGGCCGCCGGCACGCCGGTGATGCTCGAGACGACCTCGGCCACGTCGTCCGCGTCCACCGTCTCGGTCAGGTCCTGCTCGGCCAGCCACTTCTTGCGGGCCGACTCGAGCTGAGCCTCGTTCTGCAGAACTTCGGACTTGAGGTTGGCCGCGCGCTCGTAATCACGGTGCCGCCACGCCGTCTCTTCCTCGGCTTTCAGGTTTTCGATGGCCTTCATGGCCTGGCGGAGCTCCGCCGGCGCATCGAAAATATCTACCCGCACCTTGGCCGCCGCCTCGTCGATGAGGTCGATGGCCTTGTCGGGGAGAAATCGCTCGGTGAGGTAGCGCTCGGACAGCTCAACGGCGGCTTGCAGCGCGGCGTCACTGATCTGAAGCCCGTGATGCGCCTCGTAGCGGTCGCGGACGCCCGTCAGCACCTGCACGGTCTCCTCAACACTCGGTGCCTCGATCTGCACCGGCTGGAAGCGGCGCGCCAGCGCCTTGTCCCGCTCGACGTGCTGGCGGTACTCGTCCAGCGTGGTCGCGCCAATCGCCTGAAGTTCGCCGCGCGCCAGCGCCGGCTTGAGCATCGTGGCGGCGTCGATCGCGCCTTCCGCGCCGCCCGCGCCCACGGCTTGATGCAACTCGTCGAAGAACAGAATGATCTGCCCCTCGGCGGCGCGAACTTCATTGATCACGGCCTTGAGCCGCTCCTCGAATTCACCGCGGAATTTGGCGCCGGCCAGCATCGCCCCCATGTCGACCGCCAGCACGTCGCGCCCGCGCAAAAGTTCGGGCACGTCACCGCTGGCGATTCGTTGCGCCAGGCCTTCAACGATGGCGGTCTTGCCCACACCTGGCTCGCCGATCAGCGCCGGGTTGTTCTTGGTTCGACGGGCCAACACCTGGATAACCCGCCGGACCTCGGCTGTCCGCCCGATCAGGGGATCGAGCCGGCCGGCGCGGGCCAGGTCGGTCAGGCTGACGCTGTACTTGCGCAGCACCTCGTAGCGGCTCTCGGCGCTCGGCGTGGATGAGCGCTGGGCGCCGCGGATTTCGCGCAGCGCGCGATACACGCCTTCCGGGTCAATCCCGATCGAGCGCAGGGTGCGGCCCGCCTGAGTGTCCTGCGACTTGGTGAGCGCCAGCAGCAGGTGCTCATTTCCCACGTACTCGTCGTCCAGTCGGTCCGCTTCTTCTCCGGCGGACTGGATGATCGCGACCGTCTGCGGCGTCACGAACATTTGGCCCTGCGCCACCGGGCCATTGACCTGGTCGGAGGTCACGCGTGGCCTGGCGCCCAGGGTACGCTTGGCTTCGCCGCGCGCCAGGTCCGGCGAGACCCGCAGGCGCTGCAGAATACGTACCGCCAGCGAGTCGTTCTGATCCAGCAGCGCCATCAGGATGTGGTCGGCGTCCAGCTGGTTGTGACTGCTCTCAAGCATGATCGACTGCGCCCGCTGAATCGTCTCCTGCGCCTTCTCGGTGAATTTCTCGAAGTTCATCATGGCGGCGGCCGCCTTCTGGGGTACGGCGGAGTACCGGGATCCTGCGTCAGGCGCCGCAGCGCGTTGCGTAGGCGTTGGATTTCCGCTTCGTAGCGCTGACGCAATTCCAGCAGGCTGCGCTCGTGCTCGGCGGCTTGCTGCTGATAGCGGTCGCGCATATTCAGCACAACCTCGACACCCGCCAGGTTCACGCCCAACTCGGTTGTGAGCCGCTGGATCAAGCGGACGCGTTCGATGTCCACCTGCGAAAACATGCGCACGTTGCCGGGCGAGCGGCTGGGTGACACCAGGCCAATGCGCTCGTAGTGGCGCAGCGTCTGCGGATGGATCTCGGTGATCTCGGCCACGACCCCAATGAAGAACGCCGGGCGCGAGCGCAGGTCGTCGGCGCCGGAGCGGTCGCCGCCGTCGCTGTCGAACACCACCTCAGCTCACCACCGTCGGCGTGGGAACCTCGCCGCGGATGGTCGCCAGTTCCCGAAACAAGTCGCGCTCGCGGGCGCTCAGGTTGCGCGGCAGGCGCACGAGCACCCGCACGAAGATGTCGCCGTGCCCGTTGCGGCCGGCACGCGGCAGCCCCTGACCGCGCAGACGCAGCCGCCCGCCGTGCTGGGTCTCGGGCGGCACGCGCACCGTCAGGGGTGTTCCGGACGGCGTCGGGACCTGCACCTCGGTTCCCAGCACGGCTTCGGTCAGTCCGATCGAGACTTCCGTCGCCAGGTCGTCGCCCTGGCGCTCGAACCCAGGTTCGTCGGCCACTCGCACTCGCAGGTACAGATCGCCGCGTGAGCCGTCCGGCCGCACGGCGCCTTCGCCGGCCACGCGCAGGCGCTGCCCATCGCGAACGCCTGGCGGGATCGCCACGTCGATCCGCCGCTGGCGAACGGATCCGTCCGGCGCCGGCACGCGCACGCTCAGCGCCCGCCGGCCGCCCTCGAGCACCTCACCCAAGGTCACCTGCAAGGTCTCTTCCACATTGGCCTGCGCCGGCCGTTGGGCTCCCGCGCGCCCGCCGAAGAGCGCGTCGAAGAAATCGCTGAACCCCGACGCGCCGCCAAAGAAATCGCCGAACCCGTCCATGCGCACGCCGCTCCGGCGGAAGGCCTCGTCGACCGAGCCGGTGCGCCGCCAGTTGGAGCCGAACCGGTCGTAGCGCTGGCGCTTCTCAGAGTCGCTCAGCACCTCATGGGCTTCGTTGATCTCCTTGAAGCGCGCCTCGGCCGTGCTGTCGTCCGGGTTTACGTCGGGGTGGTAGCGGCGCGCCAGGCGTCGGTAGGCCGCCTTGATGTCGTTGGGCGACGCATTTCGTGGAACACCCAGGGTCTTGTAGTAATCCTTGTATTCCACGGGCGCCACCTACAGCCCGTCGGCCGCCACGGCCACTTGCACCCGCGCGGCGCGCAGCACGTCGTCGCCCCAGCGATAGCCCGCTTGCAGTTCGGCCGTGATCGTGCCCGGCGGCACGTCGGCGGTCGGCCGCGTGGCCACCGCCTCGTGCCAGCGGGGATCGAAGGGACCGTCGACCTCGATAACGCGAACCCCGCGCGCCTTGAGCAGCGCCTCGAGCCGGCTGCGCGTGAGCTCCACGCCCTCCCGTAGCCGCTGCGGGTCCGAGCCAGCCTTGAGCGCGGCCAGCGTTCGGTCCAGGTCATCCGCCACACCCAGGATGTCCCGCAGCAGGGACGACTTAGCCTCCTGGATCAAGTCCTCCGTGGTGCGGTTGACGCGCTTGCGGAAGTTATCCATCTCGGCCCGCAGGCGCAGCAGCTGCTCGTTGAGAGTCGCGACGTCAGCCTCCAGCTGCGCCTCGCGCTCGCTGCTGGCGCCCGGATCGAGATCGCGCTCAGGTCGCTCGTCGTTCATCCGGCTCTACTTCTCGTCCGCGGCCTCGAACTCGGCGTCGACCACGTCGTCGTCCGCCGGGGTCTCTTCCGCGGTCGGGGTCGGCCCGGCGCCGTCGGCGCCCGGCGCGGCCTGATACATCTGCTCTCCCAGCTTCTGAGCCGCCGTCTGCAGCACCGCCACCGCACTATTGATCGCCTCCAGGTCGGTACCTTCCAGCGCCTTGCGCACGTCGGCGATTGCCCGCTCCGCCGCCTGCCGGTCATCCGCTTCGATCTTGTCGCCGTTCTCGCTGATCAGCCGCTCGGTCTGATACGCCAGGCTGTCGGCGTTGTTGCGCAGTTCGGCCTCTTCAAGCTGCCGGCGGTCGGCGGCGGCGTGCTCCTCGGCATCCTGAACCAGCGCCTCCACCTGATCGTCGGACAGGTTGGTGCTGGCCGTGATGGTGATCCGCTGCTCCTTGGCCGTCGCCAGATCCTTGGCCGAGACGTTCACGATGCCGTTGGCGTCGATGTCGAACGTGACCTCGATCTGCGGTACCCCGCGCGGCGCCGACGGTATGCCTTCCAGCCGGAACCGGCCCAGCGTCGTGTTGTCGCGCGCCATCGGGCGCTCGCCCTGCAGGACGTGGATGTCCACCGCCGTCTGCCCGTCGTCGGCCGTCGAGAAGATCTCGGACTTGCTGGTCGGGATGGTGGTGTTGCGGGAAATCAGCGCGGTCAACACGCCGCCCAGGGTCTCCACCCCCAGCGAGAGCGGCGTGACGTCCAGCAGCACCACGTCCTCCACCTCGCCCGCCAGCACCCCGCCCTGGATCGCGGCGCCCACGGCCACCACTTCGTCCGGGTTGACGCCCTGGTTGGGATCCTTGCCGGTCAGCTCGCGAACCAGCGCCTGCACCGCCGGCATGCGCGTCGAGCCGCCGACCATTACAACCTCGTTAATTTCGGAGGCCCGAATGCCGGCGTCGCCGAGCGCGCGGCGGAACGGTTCCACGCAGCGCTGCGTGAGGTCCTCGGTCAGCCGCTCGAACTCGGCGCGGGTGATTGCCATGTCCAGGTGCTTGGGCCCGGTCTGGTCCGCCGTGATGAACGGCAGGCTGATTTGCGTCTGTGGCACCGAGGAGACTTCCTGCTTGGCCTTCTCCGACGCCTCGATCAGCCGCTGCAGCGCCTGCGGATCTTTCCGCAGGTCGATGCCCTCGCGCCGTAGGAAGTCGGCGGCCACGTGGTCCACCACCCGGCGGTCGTAGTCGTCGCCGCCCAGGTGCGTGTCGCCGTTGGTGGCTTTGACTTCGAAAACTCCATCACCGACCTCGAGGATCGTGACGTCGAAGGTGCCGCCGCCCAGGTCCCATACCAGGATGGTCTCGGCGCCTCGCTTGTCCAGACCGTAGGCCAGCGCGGCGGCCGTGGGCTCGTTGATGATGCGCCGGACGTTGAGACCGGCAATCTCCCCGGCGTTGCGCGTGGACTGGCGCTGCGAGTCGTTGAAGTACGCCGGCACCGTGATCACGGCGTCGCTCACGTCTTCGCCGAGATACTTCTCCGCGTCGGCCTTCAGTTTCTGCAGCACCACGGCGGCGATTTCCTCGGGCGTCACCTCGCGGCCGCTCTCTGGGATCTTGATCAGCACCTCGGACGCCCGGCCCTCGGCCACGTCGAAGGTGACCGCCGCCGACTCGTTGCGCACCTCCCCGAGACGCCGCCCCATGAACCGCTTGGCCGAGTTGATGGTGTTCTTGGGGTTCATTACCGCCTGACGCCGGGCCAACTGCCCCACCAGGCGCTGGCCGCCCTTGGCGTACGCCACCACGGATGGTGTAAGGCGGCTGCCCTCGGAGTTGGTGACCACGGTCGGGTCGCCGCCCTCCATGACCGCGACGACGGAGTTCGTCGTCCCTAGGTCAATGCCAATAATCTTGCTCGCCATCTGTTGCCTCCTAGGCTGGTCCGGACGCGGCCGCCAGTCCCTCGTGATTCAGCGCCGCGGAATCGTTCATCAAAACGGTTGCAAGCACGGTATCCATGTCGTTCACCCAAACGAAGCGCATTTGCTTGCGCACTCGCGCGGGAATGTCTTCCAGGTCCGGCCGATTCTCGTCGGGGGCGATCACGGTGTGCAGGCCGGCGCGATGGGCGGCCAGCACCTTCTCCTTCAGCCCGCCAATGGGCAGCACGCGCCCGCGCAGGGTCACCTCGCCGGTCATCGCAATCTCGCGCCGCACCAGGCGACCGGTCATGGCCGAAATAATCGCCGCGCCCATGGTGATCCCGGCGGACGGCCCGTCCTTGGGCACCCCGCCGGCGGGGACATGCACGTGCAGGTCGCGCCGCGCGAACAGCCCGGGATCCACCCCCAGCGCCCCGGTCCGCGCACGCGCGTAGGACAGCGCGGCACGGGCCGACTCGCTCATCACGTCGCCGAGTTGTCCGGTCAGTCGCACCTTCCCGGCGCCGGCAATCCAGGCGGCCTCGACGTCCAATACTTCACCGCCGACTGCCGTCACGGCCAGGCCGGTGGCCACGCCGACTTCCGGCGTGCGGGACTCGTCTTCCGGCAGGAACTTCGCCGGCCCCAGGGCGGTCCGCACCCGGCGGGGCGTCACCCGCGACGCCGTGCGGGTGTTGGCCGCGATCCGCCGAGCCAGCTTGCGGCACACGGCTGCCAGCTCGCGTTCCAGGTTGCGCACGCCGGCCTCGCGGGTGTGGTGCCGGATCACCTCGCGCACCGCCCGATCCGTGAACGTGACGCCAGCCCGCCGCAACCCGTGGTTGCGGATCTGCCTGGGCAGCAGGAACCCCTGCGCAATGCGCACCTTCTCGTCTTCGGTGTAGCCGCTGAGTTCGATGACCTCCATGCGGTCGCGCAGCACCGGCGGGATGTCGTCGGGCGTGTTGGCGGTCGTCACGAACAGCACGCGCGAGAGGTCAAAGGCCACTTCCAGGTAGTGGTCCGAGAAACTGTGGTTGTATTCCGGGTCCAGCACCTCCAGCAGCGCGGAGGACGGGTCGCCCCGGAAGTCGCGGCCGATCTTGTCGATCTCGTCCAGCAGCATCACCGGGTTGCGCGATCCGGCCCGCCGCAGGGCCTGGATGATCCGGCCCGGCAGGGCGCCCACGTAGGTGCGCCGATGGCCGCGAATCTCAGCCTCGTCGCGCAGGCCGCCCAGCGAGATACGCACGAACTCGCGGCCCAGCGCACGCGCGATGGAGCGACCCAGGCTCGTTTTGCCAACTCCCGGCGGGCCCACGAAGCAGACGATCGGCGTACGGAACTTCGAGGAAATGGCGCGTACCGCCAGGAACTCCAGCACGCGTTCCTTGGGCTTCTGCAGGCCGTAGTGGTCGCGGTCGAGCACGCGGCGGGCCCGCGCCAGGCTCCGACGGTCGCGCGTCTCGTGCGCCCAGGGCAGCGTCAGCAGCCAGTCCAGGTAGCCGCGGATCACGCCGACTTCGGGCGAGGTCGGTGGCGTCGCATCGAGCCGCAAGATTTCCTGGCGGGCCTTGGCCGCCACGTCGTCCGGCAGATCCGAGGCGTCCACGCGATCGCTCAGATCCTGCGCGTCGTCGGTCTGCGGGCTGGACATGCCCAGTTCGCGCTGAATCGCCCGCAGTTGCTCGCGCAGGTAGTAATCGCGCTGGACCTTCTCGATCCCGTCCTGAATCTCGCCCTGGATCTTGTTGCGAATGTTCAGAATCTCGACTTGCTTGGCCAGATAGTGCGCGACGAAGCGCAGCCGCCTGGTCAGGTCAAGCGTTTCGAGGATCCGCTGCCGCTCATGCGGCGACATGTCGGACGAAAAAGCCACGTAGTCCGCCAGCCAACCGGGATCGGCCGCGCGACGCGTCATGGCCACCGTCTCGGGCGCGAACATGTTGGTCTCTTCCGCCACCGCTTCCACGTGCGCCACCACCACGCGGCGCAGCGCTTCGAGTTCGAGCGAGGGGCGGTATTCGACCGGCAGCGGCGTCACCCGAGCCTCAAAGTGCTCGCCCACCGGCGTGATGTCGTCCACCGAGGCGCGGTACTGGCCCTCCAGCAGCACCTGCACCCCGCCGTCGGGCATGCGCAGCCGGCGGATCACCTTGGCCGCCGTACCCACCGTGCACAGATGCTGCGGGTCCACGGTCTTGCGGGCGCGGCGCTGGGTCACCACCACCACCGCGTCACCGCGGTCGGCCGCCGCCGCCAGCGCCTCCACGGACGCGGGACGGCTGGCCTGCAGCGGCATGGTCAGCTCGGGATACGCCACCCAGTCGGGCAGCGGCACCACCGGCAGACGCGTCGATTCGGGCCTCACCGAGACCACCGTGCGACGCGGCCCGGGGGCAGCGCTCGCGCCGGCCTCCGGGTCGCCCGACACGGCTTCGGGGTTATCAGCTTCAGTCATGTCACGCCTTATCGTAGATGTTGAGTGACCAACTGTCAAGTAATCTCACTTTGGGTCGATCAGTATTGGGGCGGTGCGCACAGCGGAGCGCCCGCCGTTGCGGTCAGCGGCGCCGGGAGCGTACCCGGTGGCGCGCCTGCGCGGCCCCTGGAAATGACTTAGGCGCCGGCCACCGCCGCGGCGGCCGGACATTCGGCGCAGTGCTTGTCCCGGCACCAGCGGCGGTAGATGCGCAGCAGACCCTGCTGCGCCAGCGCGGCGCCCAGGCCCCGGCGCTCCAGCCGCAGTATGTCGGCCATGTAGCGCGTATGCCGGTTCCAGCCGCCGGACCCCAGGTTCGCCAGCGCGGTCTCCGCCGCCCGCACCAACTCCGGCCGGCCCGACCAGCCGCCCAGCGCCGCCGTGAACGGCAGGGCGGCGTTCACCACCAGCTCCAGGCTGCGCCCCCGCCCGATCAGTGCCGGCAGCGGGCGCGCGGCCGGACGTCCCACGTCCAGTTGCCCCGCCCAGAAGTCGTCCGGCCCCAGCCGCACCTCAAACCAGTGCATCAGGTCGCGGCCGCGGCCGGCCGCCGCGGCGGCCAGGACGTGCCCGGCCAGACGCTCGCCCAGCGGCCGGCGCGCCCGCGGCGCCATGCTCAGCAGCCGCGCGGCGCCCGCCAGGCGCCGCACCGGCCAGTTGGCCGGACGCACCGCGGTCAGCGCCCAGGACGCCACGGCCGGCGGCGAGCGCGGCCTGCCGGCGGCCCAGGCCCGCTCCAGCGCCGACAGATGCGGATGGTCGGCCGGTAATCCGCGCTGGCTGGGCAGCAATCCGGCCACGCCCAGCAGTTCGGCCTCCACGCGGATTCGGCGTGCGGGCAGGGACGGCCCGGCCAGGGCGCTCAGCAGTTCAACCGGCGCGGCCGCGGCTACCGCCTCGAATTGCCCCGTGTTGGCGCTGTATCCCAGCGCGCGCATCAGCGCCTGATACAGCGCCTGGTCGGGACCCAGCGCCTCGATGTCGCTCTCCAGGGCGGCGGCTCGCTCGGCCTGACGCCGGGCGCCCTGGGCACGCACCGCGGCGCGCACCTGCGCGGCCGCGGCCTCGCGCCGCGGACCGCCGCCCCAGCACGGGAACCCGGCCGGATCCGGCGCCGAGCGGCGGCTCGGCGGCCAGCAGCCGGCCAGCGCCCGCGGGGCCAGGATGTGTGGGGGCAGGTCGGACGAGCGGCCGGTCGCCGCCGTCCAGACGACGTGCAGCACCGCTCCGGCATAGCGGGCGTCCTCGGCGTGCCCGTGATGCCGCCACGAGGCCTCGTCAAGGTGGATTTCGACGTCGACTCGGCGGGCCGGGCCGCCGTCGATCGTCACGATGGCGTCGCGCAGGTCCGGGCCCGCCAGCCCGGTGCGGCGGCCGGGGTACATGACCTCGATCAGGCGTCCCAGCGAATCGCGCATCGGGCCGGCGCGCGCGGCCGCGTGCAGCCATAGCCGGACGAGCTCTGCTTCCGAGGCCGGTCGCGGCGCCTCGGCGGCGCCTTCCCCTTCGATCATCGGCGGCCACCGGCCTCAAGCAACACCTAACGCTACATGGTAGCCCCGTCCCCAGCGCAGCGCGCCAGGCCGCTATTGACGCACGCCACGGGCTTGCGCACACTCGCCCTGTGATGCGGGGAACCCAGGTAGGCATGACACACGGCCACTCGCCGGCTTGCGGCGTCTATTTCGCGTTTCCGGGGCCGGCGCAGCCGGGTCGTAACCGCATGTAATCCAACGACCCGCAGACGCCGGCAGCAGAGGTGAAAGCCTCTGCTTTTTTCTTTCTCCGACAAGCCACCCGCCACCACCCACATCAGGAGCCCGCCAGATGATCATCGTGATGAAGAACACCGCCGGCCGGGCGGCGCTGGACGCGGTCGAAGCCCGCGTCCAGGCCGAGGGCCTGGAATCCCGCGTCCTGCCCGGCGTGCACAAAACCGTCATCGCCGTCATCGGCACTCGGCCGCCCGAACTGCTCCAGCAGCTTGAGCGCATGCCCCACGTTGAGGCCACCATCCCCATCAGCGAGCCCTTCAAGCTCGCCGCCCGCACCGACGCCCGCGAGCGCACCACGATCGAGGTCGGCGGCGTGGAGATCGGCAACGGCGCCGTCACCGTCATGGCCGGCCCCTGCACCGTCGAGAGCCCCGAGCAAATGGCCGCCACCGCCCGGCACGTCGCCGCCGTCGGCGCTCAGGTCCTGCGCGGCGGCGCCTTCAAGCCGCGCAGCTCCCCCTACAGCTTCCAGGGCATGGGCGTCCCGGGCCTCGAACTCCTGGCCGAAGCCCGCAAAGCCACCGGCCTCCCGGTCATCACCGAAGTCCTCGATCCCCGCCAGGTCGAAGTCGTGGCCGAATACGCCGACGTCATGCAGATCGGCACGCGCAACGCCCAGAACTACCCGCTGCTGCGCGAAGTCGGCGGCTGCGGGCGCCCCGTCCTGCTCAAGCGCGGCATGGGCAACACCATCGACGAGTGGCTCATGTGCGCCGAGTACATCATGGCCGCCGGCAATCCCGACGTCATGCTCTGCGAGCGCGGCATCCGCACCTTCGAAACCTCCTCGCGCTTCACCCTCGATCTCAACGCCATCCCGCTGCTGCGGCGCCGCACCCACCTGCCGATCATCGTGGACCCCTCGCAGGGCACCGGGCATTGGTTCATGGTCCAATCCATGGCCCTGGCGGCGGTCGCGGCCGGCGCCGACGGCATCATCGTCGAGGTCCACCCCTCCCCCGAGTCGGCCCTCATCGACGGCCAGCAAAGCCTCAGCTTCAAGCACTTCAGCGCACTGATGGCCCAGCTGGAACCCATGGCCGCCGCCCTCGGGCGTCCGCTCGCCTCCCTGGTCCGCGCGTGATCGACGCCCCCGCGCCCCCGGGCGCCCGCGTCGTCCAACCGGCGCGCCGCCTGCGCGGCGAGCTTCGAGTCCCCGGCGACAAGTCCATCACCCACCGGGGCCTGCTGCTCGGTGCCCAGGCGGCCGGCCGGTCGCGCCTCCGCAACCCCGGCCTCGGCGCCGACACCCGCGCCAGCGCAGCCCTCGCCCAGTCGCTCGGCGCCGAAGTGTCAATGGACGGAGACGAACTGCGCGTCACCGGCCGCGGCCTGCACGGCCTCCGCGAACCCTCCGACGTCCTCGACTGCGGCAACAGCGGCACCACCATGCGCCTCGCCAGCGGCCTGCTGGCCGGGCGCCCCCTGCACGCCGTACTCACAGGAGACAACTCCCTCCGCACCCGTCCCATGGACCGCATCGTGCGCCCCCTCCGCGCCCTCGGCGCTCGCATCGACGGCCGCTCGAACGGCGCCTACGCACCCCTGGCCCTTGCCCCCAGCGTCCTCCGCGGCGCCGAGCTCGACATCCCCGTCGCCAGCGCCCAGGTCAAGTCCGCCGTCATCCTCGCCGCCCTGCGCGCCGACGGCCCCACCGTCCTCCGCCAGCCCGCCCCCTCCCGCGACCACACCGAGCGAATCCTCCGTGCCCAGGGCGCTGTCGTGCAGGCCAGCAACGGCCAGGTGCGCTGCGAACCCGCGGCCGACCTGCACGCGGTCGACCTGGAGGTCCCCGGCGACATCTCCTCCGCCGCCTTCTGGATCGCCGCCGCCGTCCTCCATCCGGACGCCGAAATCACCATCCGCAACGTCGGCCTGAACCCTCTACGCACCGGCATCCTCGACGCCCTGCAGGCCATGGGCGCCAACATCGACACGCAAATCGAAGTCACCGAGCCGGAGCCCTCAGGCGCCGTCACCGCCCGCTCGTCTGACCTGCGGGCCATCACCGCCGGCGGCGACCTCATCCCCCGCCTCATCGACGAAGCCTCGCTCCTCGCCCTGCTCGCCACCCGCGCCGAAGGCGAGTCCCGCATCGCCGACGCCGCCGAACTACGCGTCAAGGAATCCGACCGCCTCCACACCACCGAACGCGCCCTCTCCGCCCTCGGCCTCGAGCTCGAGGACGAGTCCGACGGCTTCACCATCGCCGGCGGCGCCCGCGCCGCTGGTGGCGCCGTCGACGCCGCCGGCGATCACCGCATCGCCATGCTCGCCGCCGTTGCCGCCGTCAGCGGAACCGGCCCCGTTACCATCCGCGGCGCCGAAGTCGCCAACGTCTCCTATCCCAGCTTCTGGGACGACCTCGCCCGCCTCAGCGCATGAGCGCCGCCTACGCCGTCATCGGCTGGCCCCTCGGCCACACCCTCTCGCCCGTCATGCACCAGGCGGCCCTCGATGAACTCGGCCTCGATGCCACCTACACCGCGCTACCCACGCCACCGGGAACCGAACCCGACCGCTTCCAGGACGTCCGCACCGGCACGTTGGCCGGCCTCAACGTCACCATCCCCCACAAGCTCGCCGCCTTCCGCGCCATGGACCGCCGCACCCCCGCCGCCCGGCGCACCGGCGCCGTCAACACCGTCATCCGCGACGGCTCGCGCCTCCTCGGCGACAACACCGACCCCTATGGCTTCATCGAAGCCCTCCGCCAATTCGGCGGCTTCGACCCGGCCGGTACTTCCGCCGTGGTGCTCGGCGCCGGCGGCGCCGCCCGTGCCGCCGTCATCGCCCTGCTCGACAGCGGCGCTCGCCAAATCGTCGTCGCCAACCGAACCGAATCCCGCGCCTACCAACTCGTCGACGACCTTGGACCAACTGCCAGCGCGCGTATCGATGCCTGCGGTCTGACGGAAAGCCGCCTGTGGCGGGACCTGTCCGCCGCCCAACTCCTCGTCAACACCACCAGCGTCGGCATGTCCGGCGGCCCCGCCCCCAGCGCCAGCCCTGTCCCCCCTGACGGGCTCCACCCCAACCTCTTCGTCTACGACATCGTCTACCGCCCCGCCGTCACCCCCCTCCTGGCCGCCGCCCACCAATGCGGCGCCTCCACCCTCGGCGGCCTCGAAATGCTCGTCATGCAAGGCGCCGCCAGCCTCGAACAATGGACCGGCCGCCCCGCCCCGGCGCGTACCATGCTCGCAGCCGCCCGCGCCGCCCTGAACGCCGACCACGCCCAGGAATCACCCTGACCCAATGGCAAACCTCCGCTACCTGACCGCCGGCGAATCCCACGGCCCCGGCCTCACCGTCATCGTCGAAGGCCTGCCGCTCGGCGTTCCCCTCGGCGTCCGGGACATCAACCCCGACCTCTCCCGCCGCCAGGGCGGCTACGGCCGTGGCGGCCGCATGAAGATCGAGCGCGACCAGGCCATCATCCGCAGCGGCATCCGCCTCGGCCAGACCCTCGGCAGCCCCATCACCCTGCTCGTCGAAAACCGCGACTGGGCCAACTGGGGCGAGAAAATGGCCATCGAGGCCCGGCCCGACGACGTGCCCCCCGTCACCAAGCCCCGACCCGGCCACGCCGACCTCGCCGGCATGATCAAGTACGGCACCGGCGACCTGCGCAACATCCTCGAACGCTCCAGCGCCCGCGAAACCACCGCCCGCGTCGCCGTCGGCGCAATCGCGCGCAAGTTCCTGGCCGAACTTGGGGTCCGGATTCGCAGCCGCACCGCCCGCATCGGGCCGGTCGTCGACGAACCCGGCCTCGACCACGCCCGCCCCGAACACTGGCCCTGGGACGACGTCGAAGCCTCCCCCGTCCGCGCCGTCACCCCCGAACGCGCCGACCAGATGATGACCGAGATCGACGCCGCCAGGACTGAAGGCTCCACCCTCGGCGGCGTCTTCGAGGTCGTCGCCTGGGGCGCCCCCGTCGGCCTCGGCAGCCACGTGCAGTGGGACCGCAAGCTCGACGCCCGCCTCACCCAGGCCATCGTCAGCATCAACGCCGTCAAGGGCGCTGAAATCGGCCCCGCCTTCGCCAACGCCGCCGCCCGCGGCCACGACGTCCACGACGAAATCGCCATTGATCCCGACCGCGGCTGGGCCCGCCTGTCCAATCGCGCCGGCGGCTTCGAGGGCGGCATGACCAACGGCCAGCCCATCGTCGTCCGCGGCGCCCTCAAGCCCATCTCCACCATGCGCCGCCCCCTGCGCACCGTCGATGTCGCCACCCTCCAGCCCACCACCGCCCACTTCGAGCGCTCCGATGTCTGCGTCGTTCCCGCCGCCGGCGTCATCGGCGAAGCCATGACCGCCCTCGTCCTGGCCGACGCCGTCCTCGACAAATTCGGCGGCGACAGCCTGCCCGAAACCCGCGACAACCTGGACCGCTTCCGCCAGGGCTACGCAGTCCAGACCGACTCTTCATGACCCCGCACGGCGTCGACCGCGTCTTCCTGGTCGGCATCAGCGGCGCCGGCAAGTCCAGCGTCGCCGCCGTCCTGGCCCGCCGCCTCGGCTGGAAAGCCCGGGACAGCGATACCGAGGTCGAACGCCGCACCGCCCGCACCATCCCCTGGCTGTTCAGCCACAAGGGCGAGGCCGTCTTCCGCGGCTTCGAACAGTCCGCCGTCCTCGAACTCGCCGCCCGCCCCCGTCACGTCATGGCCCTCGGCGGCGGCGCCTTCGTGAACCCCCTCACCCGCGCCGCCCTGCTGCGCCGCGGCCTCGTGGTCTGGCTCGACGTCGACCCCGACGAGGCCGCCCACCGCCTCGGCCCCGCCCTGGCCGACGAACCGCGCCCGATGCTGGGAAACGACCCCGCCGGCCGCCTCCGCGCCCTCCGCGCCGAACGCCTCACCGCCTACCAACAAGCCCACCTCCACATCGACGCCAACGCCAAATCCATCAACGCCATCGCCGACGAAATCGCCGCCGCCCTCCACCCCACCCCATGAACGCCCTCGACGGCGTCACCATCGGCCGCGGCCTCCTCGACTGCGCCGGCAAAATCGTCCAGGAAGTCGCCCCAACCGGCCGCGTCTTCCTCTGCGCCGACACCAACGTCATGGACATCCTGGGCGAACGCGTGGCCGACACCCTTGCGTCCGCCGGTCTGCGCGCGCACACACGCACGGTCCCGGAAGGCGAGGAGAGCAAGTCCCTGCACGTCGCCGCCGACCTCTACCACTGGCTCGCCGCCGAGCGCGCCGAGCGCCGCGAGCCCCTCATCGCCCTCGGCGGCGGGGTCGCCGGCGACCTCGTCGGTTTCGTCGCCGCCACCTACGCCCGCGGCATCCCGCTCGTCCAGATCCCCACCACCCTGCTCGCCCAGATCGACAGCAGCATCGGCGGCAAGGTCGCCGTCGATTTGCCCGCCGGCAAGAACCTCGTCGGCGCCTTCTACCCGGCCCAGCGCGTCATCATCGATCCCGACGCCCTCGCCACCCTCCCGCGACCCCAACTCATCGCCGACTACGCCGAAGTCATCAAGACCGCCGTCATTTTTGACGCCGGACTGTTCGACCTCATCGAGGCCTCAACCGACCGGCTCGACGACCCCGCCCTCCTCGCCGAACTCGTCGAGCGCTGCGTGCGCTGGAAGGCGAAAGTAGTCGATGAGGATCCCGAGGACCGCGGCATCCGCGCCATCCTCAACTACGGCCACACCATCGCCCACGCCATCGAGGCCACCGCCGGCTACGGCGCTTATCGGCACGGCGAGGCCGTCGCCATCGGCATGGTCGGCGCCGGCCGTCTCGCCGCCCAAACCGGCCACTGGACCGAATTCGACCTCACCCGCCAGAACAACCTCCTCGCCGCCATCGGCCTCCCCGCCACCTTCGCCAACATCAAGCCCGCCCAAATCCTCGACGCCATGCTCCGCGACAAAAAAGTCCAAAACGGCCGCATCCGCTGGGTCCTCCCCACCACCCTCGGCCAAGCCACCGTCAACATCGAACTCGACCCCACCCTCGTCACCCAAACCGTCCAAACCCTCGCCACCACCCCCTAGCCCATTCGCCTCCTTGTCATCCCGAGGTCCCCCGAGGGATCTCGCCTTCATCCCCCTCCGTCATCCCGGCCCCCGTTCGTAGTGAGCCGGTTCGGAGTCCCTCGGAGGCCCGTGTCGAACCACACAGCCCATCGCACCCAAGCCTCGCCAAACACCCCCCATCCAATCCCCGTTCACAGTGAGCCCGCCCCGTCATTGGTCGGTTCGTCGGATCCTGTAGGGGTGCCCCTTGTGGGTACCCAAGGGCGAGGACTCGCAGGTCAATCTCCCCACCGCGCGCAGCGCCCGTCCTAACCCCACGAAACCCGTTCCCGGCCTTCGCTGCCGCTGGTGCAACCAGCCTCAAGAACCTACGTGCTCACTCGAACAACGTCCTGGGCAGCCCCGATTGCCGGATGATCGACATCAACGTTCCCACGCGGAGTTCCCTGTGGTCTGGCACCGGAACGGTGGTCGTATCTCCGTCCTCGACCCTTTGCATCAAAATGTGGCTGCCCCGGCGGCGCACCTCGGCGAACCCATGCCGTGCCAGGATCGCGCAGACCTCCCGGCCCGACAGCACTCGAAGCCTAGCCAACCGCCACCTCAACCTGCGTCACATAGATTTCATCATGCAGCCGACGCTGAATTTCGTCGGCGGAAGCCGCCTCGTAAAAGAGCTCCAGCGCTTCCTTTAGATTGGCTCGAGCCTCCGACACGCTCGCCCCCTGGCTAGCAATGTCCAACTCAGGGCAGAGCGCCACGAAAAAGTCGCCATCGCGCTCGATAATCGCCGTCATCTGTCGAAGCATGGCTTGACCTCCCGTTGTTCCGGCTCGCATTCCTGCCCAGCTAGTTCGTACCCCTCAAGCTGAGCATCCCTGCCCGGGTCCGAGTCTTCTGTGGCCGTTGGCGCCGGTTCACTCCCACACCCCAGCAGCAGAACCGCCTCAAGCCCCCGCGCCGTCTCACTGAAGCACTCTATCTCTTCAGCCCTCAGCCCCCACCCCGCCGCATCCGTTCGCGCGTAGGCGCGGCGTCCCCAATCGGCCTCCTATTCCCCGTCCTCTCTCACTGCTCTGCCCTCTCCACTCTCCCCTTCCCCGTCGCCCCGTCCCCGACCCACCCGTCTTCCGGTCGTGACGCCTCTACCTCAAATCGAGACTTCCAGCAGTTCCCCGGGGCCTATCTGGTCAAGCGCCAAACGAATGTCCTCCACGCGCAGCAGTACCTTGGGCCACGCGGTGGAATGCAGAACGACCACTGCCAGCCTTCGACCCGCAACGTTCTGCTGCTATCGCATATTCTGATCGGTGCTGATCAGGACGTCGTAGCCTTCCCGCTCGGCGTTTTCGACCAGGTCTCCGTTATCCAGATCTGACCAGCCGCGCTCGGCTGCCGTGTCAACCACATGACCGTCGAGATGACGTCGCAGCGGCGCGGGGGTGCCCTGATCGAAAAGAATCCTCACAAGCGCGCGGGAACTCGCAGGGCCTCCGCTTCGTGTTCCAGCACCGCTCGAACCTGCCAGGCTTCAACGCCCGGGAACCAGTCCAGAAACTGGCCAACCGTCGCGCCGCTTTCCAGGTTCTCGAAAAGGGCGGACACCGGCACCCGGGTTCCTGCAAACGTCCAGGCCCCGCTGAGCTTGCCCGCACTTCGTTCCACCGCCGGGCACCGCTCCCAGTCGGTCATGCCGTCACCGCCGTTCCACAGGTATGTCCCCCGCCATTCTCCCAGCTCGCGTCCCCTCCCGCGTAGAGCCTGCCCTGAGCTTGCCGAATGGGGCCCGGTCTCAAACCGGTCTCATCCGGTCGCAACCCAACAGTCGCAGCCTCCAACCGTTCGTCGTGAGCCGGCTCGAAGTCCGCGGAGACCTGTCCTGAGCCTGTCGAAGGAGCCCTGCCGAACCGCCTCCCCCTAACCCACCCCGCGACTCCCGTCCTGTCTTTCGTAGGGGCGGCGTCCCCGACCCGCCCGTCTTCCGCTCGAGGTCCAACGGCCCCACCCCGCTCCCATCCGGACCGCCGCCCGTCATCCACTCGAGGCCAACGCCTCCACCCCAATCGCGCCGCTCTCATCCCAACCTGCCGCTACCCCGACTCGCCGGCCCCCAATCCCCGTTCCTCACCCTCCCGCTTCAACCGCCACCGCACCGGGTTCTTTTCGATGTACTGCCGAATCCGATTCAGATCCTCCTCATTCCGAACCACATGCTCGTAGAACCCCCGCTGCCACACCGCCACCCCCGGCGTCCCCCGCAACGCATTCACCCGCCGCCCCGACATCGACTTAAACCCCCGCACCACCTCCGACAACCCACGCCGCCGAGATGCCCGCCTCTTCGTAGGGGCGGCGTCCCCGACCCGCCCGTCTTCCGGTCGAGACCCAACCGACACGCCTTCTGGCGCCGGGGCGGGTCCCCGACCCGCCCGTCTTCCGGTCGTTCGCTTCCCTCTCGTCGCGGATGTCGTAGGGGCGGCGTCCCCGACCCGCCCGTCTTCCGGTCGAGACCCAACCGACGCGCCTTCTGGCACCGGGCCGATCTCCGACTCCAACTCCGCCGGCAAAGGCCGATCCTTGAAAACGATCACCCCATGCACGTGATCCGGCATCACCACAGACGCATCCAAAGTGACGTGCCGGTAATACGCCGGCAGCCCATCCCACACGGCTTCGACCAGACGACCGGCTCCGCTCAACTCCATCGTCCCGTCGCTCACTTGGCCGAACAGAAACGCGCCACCGTGAGTACAAATCGTCACCGCATAGGCCCCCGCCTGCGAGTAGTCGTACCCCCGCAAACGCAGCGTCCGACGCTTCGGCCAACCACTGTCCTCCTGCCTGGAAACCACCCGAAGCCATTCCCCACAGTCCGCCCATGCATCCCGTCGCCGCAAAGTCTCCCCCATCACGCGCCCTCCCGTCCTGTCTCTCGTAGGGGCGGGTCCCCGACCCGCCCGTCTTCCGGTCGTGATCCACTGGCCCCACCCCGACCCCGGGTCTCGCGTCGGGGCGGCCTCCCCAACCCGTCCGTCTTCGGCGCAACCCCGTCATCCCCGCGCAGAACCTGCCCTGAGCTCGCCGAAGGGGCTGTGTCTAACCACACAGCCCCCCGTTCGTGGTGAGCCGTCCCGGAGTCTCTCGGAGGGGCGTGTCGAACCACAGAGCCCACAGCACCCAGGCCTCCCCAAAACAGTCTCCGGCCCACCCACGCTTACGGTGAGCCCGCACGGTCATCTGTGCGAGAGTCGGAACCTGTAGGGGTATCCCTTGTGGGTACCCAGGCCCGGTGCCCCAGCATGCGAGCACGCTGCGCCCCTCCGCCCACCCCCGAGCTAACGCACCGACCATTCCGCGAAACGCGTCAGAATCAGGTAGTCCATCGACAACCCCACCCGCGCACTCGCCAGGAACTTGGCCTTGGCCGTGTCACGAGAATGAGGGTCAAAGGTGTCCAGCACGACCATGAACAAGGCCTCCACGTAGGACGCCTCTGGGATCACGGCACCCGGCGCTAGCCCCGGCCACAGCCGGATCGCGTCGGCGCGCTGCTCTGCCGTCCGGGCGATCCCGCGCCAAGCGCAGCCCACGCTGCCGCCCCACGGCCCACGCAGCGTCGACAGGTCACCTGAGGGATTGGATCCGACGACGGGCGCGCCCACAGCGGGCGGGGTCTAGGACCGCTCGATCACTCTCAGTGGCCGGACAAAACCTATGGCAACGGGCTCGGCAACGGACGCCGATCCTCATCACCATCGGGCCTGTCTGGACCTGCGCAGCCCACGTTCAGCGCCAGCAGCACTGGCACGATGGCAGGTTCTGCCCCGCGGCCCGGTGCGCCAATCAAGTGCCGGATCCCTCGCACGCAGCGCTTTACGCCCCCGCCTCACAGTCCGGCAACCCAAGCTTGTCGCGACCGTGCAGTCTCAACCCCAGCGGCACACAGCCTGTGAGTTGATTGCCTTCGAGAACCGCGTACTCGAGGTGGCGCGCGTGTGCCAGCGTCGCGGGAATCCCTCCGCTCAACTGGTTGTGCTCGAGGTGGAGCCTGCCCAGATTCGGCAATTCACCAAGGCAATCCGGAATCAGCCCGCTGAGCCGATTACGGCCCAGGCTCAGCGTCGATACGTTGGTGAGTTGGCACAATTCGGACGGGATGGCGCCGGTGAGCTCGTTGCTTGACAGTGCCAGGGTCTCCAGCCTGGCCAACTGGCTGAGATCCGGCGGAATCGGGCCGGTAAGTCGGTTATCCGACAGATCCAGCGTGGCTAGATGCGTGAGCCGGCCGAACTCGGACGGGATGGACCCGCTGAGAGCGTTGACGCGCAATACCAGCGTCTCCAGGTCAGCCAACTGGCCAAGCTCGGGCGGCAGCGACCCGTCGAGCTTGTTGTGCGCGAGATTGAGTGTGCGAAGTTGGGACAGACGACCGAGGAACGCTGGGATCGGGCCCGCGACTCCACTGTCAATCAAGCTAAGGAACTGGAGCTTCTTCAAGCTCGCCCACTGTTCGGGGATCGGGCCGTGGAACTGATTGCCACCGAGTTCCAACACCCGCAATTCAGTCAACTCGGCCAACGCTACTGGCACGGGCACGCCAGGGTCGGACACCGTCCACCAGGCCCAGATTCCGCCCATCTGTAGTTCCGTAATCCGGGGAGGGTGCCCGGCCACGGTCACGCTCTCCCACTGTTTGATGGGAGTGCCAGCATTCCAGTTAAACCCATGGAGGCGAGTGAGTTCCGGTGCCACGCCTACGAGCACCTGGCAGTCCCGCACCAGGCCGGGGTTGGCGTCCGGCTGCGGCACCACGTACCCCGCGGCGCAGGCGGCTTGGTTCGCGGCTACGTCCAAGTCCCGGGCGCCCGCCGCCACGGGCCTTCCGAGTCCTTCCCAGACGAGTACCCGCACATCCGTCCAGTCAGGCGTCGCCTGTTCCAGGATCACATCTGCATATGCCGCTTGAAAAGCGACGGCGGTGCTCGACCTGACATGGCGAGAAACGACCGCGATGTGCGACCCGTCAGGCGACCAGGCCGCCGCGGGATGCGGCGCCAGCGAGTATTCTCTGATTCTCACCGCCACGGTCGTCTCGTCCGCATAGCGGGGGGACTTGCCCACCGGCGTTCCGTCGGTGGTGGTGACACAGAAGCCCGTCCCGCAGGTGTACAGGATCTGATCGGCGGCCGGTGACCAGGCCAGCGTCTCAATCCAGGCGTCGACCGCTCGCGGGATGGATTCCACCTGCCGGTCCCAACCGCTCGGGCCGACGCGTTGCCGACCAGTGGTGAATTGCCAGCCCTCGATGTCCGTGACCGGCCGCACGTCCGTCCCGTCCGCCTGGATGGTGATCAACTCCACCGCCTCCTGGCCCACCGGACGGGCCATGGCGAGGCGCCGGCCGTCCGGCGACCACGACGGGGGGCTGACTGCAACCGCCAGCCGCCGCAACTCAGTCCCGTCCGCCCTAATGGTGAAGAGCACTGGCTGACTGGCTGCGGCCTCTTTCGCCACAAAGGCCAGCCGCTGCCCATCGGGCGACCACTGCGGCGGATGCAGGAGCAACTCCTTGGTCTCAGTCCCGTCCGTCAGGTCGCGCACGTCCGAGCCATCGGGCGCCATCGTGCGTAGGCGCCTGAGCCCGGACAGGAAGGCAATCCGAGTGCCGTCGGGCGACCAGGTTGGGAAGTTCTCAGCCGTATCGCGGGCTGTCAGTCGCCGCACGGCTCCACCGGCCACGTCCAGCACGGAGAGGTCGTATTGGTACTCACCTAGGTCACGCGGACGGCCCGCCGGGACGTCGGTCTGCCGCGGATACGCGCAGGTTGAGTAGAGTACCTGCCGACCGTCCGGGGACATGCTGAACGCCGTCATGGGGCCCAGGTTGTCGCCGGCGCCTTGCTCGGCGGGTAAGGTCACCGGCCGATATACGATCGTACGCACCCTCGTGCCGTCATGCTCCACTCGGATGTGCTCCGTTTTTCCCGGGTCTGAGCCGGCCGCCCTCGTGGCGGCCACCTGCCGTACGCGTGCGCCGTCTGCCGTCGCCGCGTAGATCGCGCCCCCCTGCGTGTAGAAGACCTGCGACCCATCCGGGCTCCACGCCACAGATTTCCGGACCTGCCAAGCCCCCTCCCGCCCGTCAGGGGAGCAGCCTGAGGGGGGAGGGCGAAAAGTCTCTGGATACACTTCTATGACGATTTCGCGGCGCGTGGTCTGCTGCGCCAGGGTCGCTGTGCGCTCCGGCTCAGCGTCAGCCGTCGATTGCCCGTCCGCGGCAGGCGAACCCGCCGGCGTCCCCTCCCGCGTCTGCTGCGGATTCACATCTGGCGTGCCTGGCGCCGGTGTCCAATCACCCCCACGCGCGGCAGCCACCACCGTCGGAGTCGGCGTGGGAATCGTGCCCCTGCCGCGAGTCTCCGAATCAACGCTAGACGTCGCCCGCGAATCCACGGTAGGCGATGGCGTGCGTCGACGTTGCCCCACCGTCGCTCCAGGCACCGACCGCTCGGGCGCCGGGGCTGCCACCAGTTGACGGGCGGTCTCACGCGTTGCCATCGCTACGGCGCTCGGCACCGGAAGCGATCTCCCGGACTCCTCAGCCTCAACGCACCCCACCAGCCCCACCAGCACGAACACGAATCCGCCAACGACGCCCCGCCAGCCCCGACTTACAAATGACGGGAAGTCACGCGTACAAGTGGTCCAACGCATCAGAATCCGCTTTGATGGAAGGAGTTAACCGCCATGACTTCCAATTGGTGTGGCGAACAATCGGATTCCTTAGCAATGTCCCGTAGCCCCACGCCCCCGGCGCTCATCCGCCGGCACGACGGTCAGGCGCTTGCTGGCCGTGGCCGCGCTTCTGGCGAGGAGGGAGCCGGAACGCACAACTGTGCTTGGCGGACAGCGCGCGCGAACCGGCACCGCCCCGGTGTCCCCTGCGCGTCGCCTGCCGCAAGCCGTCAACCATCAGCCGGGCCGCACCGGATCAATCGTATTCGAACTATTATCGATCACAGGCTAGACCACACGTCATTCCCCGCCACACCGAGCAGTATCGTCCGCGACCACGCGGCTAAATCTGTCGACAATTCCATCCGACAGCGACGAACGGTTGACGCGTTGACCCGCCCGTCGCCTTGTCACCGATCCCCATCGGCCTCGGACCAATGGCCAAGCCCAGCGCTCCGCCTGAACCCTGCAACCAACCCGCCCGCGCCCGCCGCTATCCCACCGCCTCCGCCCGTCGCCAAACCCCGCCTGCCTAGGACGCCGCCTCCAGGCCGTGCCGGCGCCGCAGCCCGCCGATTGTCTCGCGGCCTCTCACACTCCACGCCTCGCCGCCTTCTCCTCGCGCTTCCGCTCACAGCCCTCGTCACCAGCCACTCCCCACGACCCACCAACCACTCGCCACCTCCTCCGTATCATTCCGCCTCGCGGACGTCTGAATCGAGAGAACGCCCACCGCCAAAAACTGAACACATCCCCCGCCGCCGCTGTCATTCCGAGCGCAGCGCAGCGGAGCCGAGGAATCTCGCCTTCGGTCCATGCCCCATCCCCAACCAAGGCGCACCTCCGAGAACTGGACACATTCCTCGCCAAAGTGGACACATCCCCTCGAAACTGGACACATTCGCCCGAAATCTGGACACATCGGCCCCAAATCTGGACACATTGGCCCGACAGAGTTGACACATGCCAGGGTGCGCTCCCCCCGCCTCCCGCCCGCTCCCACCGTCATCCCGGCGTCCCTGGAGAGCCTGCTCTGAGCCTGCCAAAGGGGGCCGTGAGGGGGGACGCGCGCCGCCGGAAACTGAACACATGGCCCTCAGAAGTGAACACATTGGGCCCGAAACTGAACACATTCGCCGAGAAACTGAACACATCGCCCCCAAAACTGAACACATCCGCCCGACCACCTGAACACATCCCAAGCCGCGCCCAACCTCCGTCCCGCGCCCTCCGTGCCCCCGGCATCCCGGCGTCCCCGGCCGGGACCCAGCAGCACCCAACCACCCGACCGCACCCAAGCCACCCCTGGCAACCCACCCACACCAAATGCTCCCAACCTCCGACTCCCACTCCTTCCCCCTCCCCCCCTTGCCGTCCGTAATCATTTAGTGTACACTAGAGACACCCTCTATCCCACGTCCTCCCTCGCACCCTCCATGCTCACCCGTCTCCTCCGACTCCTCGCCCCCCTCACGCCCCGGCGCCGCCCGCGTCTGTTCCCCATCCTGCGTAGTGGCCGGTTTCAAACCGGCCTCTTCCGCTCAAGACGCTCCCACCCCACCCCCTCGCCACGCCCGCACACCCAGCCTCTCCAGCGCCGTCCTGCCGCCCCCTCACAGCCCCAACCTTCCTCGCCAACCCGCCAAAAAAACCGGCCCAAGCTATCTCTCGCCAGCGCGAATCCCCTCTGGGGATTCGCGCTGGCGAGAGATAGCTCCCCCTTCACCCCCACCCAACTCCCGCCGCCCGGCACCCACCCTCAGCCCCGTCCAATCCCCCAATCCGCCCCGTGCCGCGCCGCTGCGCGCCCCCCAGCCTCCCGCCCAGCCCTCGCCACGCCGCCCTGGCAATACCCCGCCCTCCCGCGCCGCATCCCGATCCGCCCGTCGCCGCCTGTGCCTTGGCACCTCCCCGATGCAGCCAAAAAACGCCCCGCCGCGCCTCAAGAGTTTTTTAGAAAAAACTCTTACGCGCGCAACCCCGCCCCACTTCGCGCCTACAATCCAGGGCTGCTTTCGCCCAACAGGCCCATCGCGTGGAATCCATCGGCCAGGCCATCGCCATCGCCCTTGCCCTGCTGGCCGCGTTCGGCGCCGCCGTCTGGGCCGCCGCCTTCGTCTGGGCCTGGCAGGACATCCGCCGCCGCACCCAGGACATTTACGTCCGCCTCTTCGCCCCCCTCCTGGTCCTCGTCCTCGGCCCCCTCGGCGCCCTCCTCTACCTGCTCCTCCGCCCCGCCGAGACGCTCGACGAGGCCCACCTCCGCCAGCTCCAGGAGGAAACCCTGCTCCAGGACATGGAGGTCGCTTCGCCCGGCCCGCAGCTCCACGCCGCCAACGGCGTCGTCCCCACCATCGGCCGCAACGTCTTCCTGGCCCCGGGCGCCCAGCTCATCGGCGATGTCCGCATCGCGGACGACGCCAGCGTCTGGTACAACACCGTCATCCGTGCCGACCTGGCCCCGGTCCACATCGGCCCCGGAACCAACATCCAGGACGGCTGCGTCTTACACGTCGACGCCGGCCTCCCCCTCGACATCGGCGCCGACGTCACCGTCGGACACATGGCCGTGGTCCACGCCTGCACCATCGAGGACGAGTGCCTCATCGGCATCCAGTCCACCGTCCTCAGCGGGGCCCGAATCCGACGGCACTCCATCGTCGGCGCCGCCGCCCTGGTCGGCGAGGGCAAGGAGTTCACAGAGCGCCGCCTCCTCCTGGGTGTCCCCGCCCGCCCCGTCCGCGCCACCTCCGACGAGGAAATTCGCCACCTCATCCTCGAACGTGCCCGCGAATACCGCCAGACCGCCGCCCGCGCCCTGCGCGCTGCCGGCGGCGGGTGACGGGGGAAACCGGGCGGCAACCTCGACCGGGCTACGGCGTCCGCATCCGCGAGATCGACGCGTCCCGCCGCCCCCGCGAGCGCCTCGCCCGTGACGGCGCCCTCAGCCTCAGCGACCACGAACTCCTCGCCCTGATCCTGCGCTCCGGTTCTGCCCAGGGCAGCGCCCTCGAACTCGCCCAGGCCCTCCTGGCGAAATTCAGCTCCCTGCGCGGCCTGGCCGACGCAACCATCGACGAGCTCACCACCGTCCACGGCGTCGGCCTGGCCAAGGCCGCCGAGATCAAGGCCGCGCTCGAATTGGCTCGCCGCCTCCAAATCGAAGCTGTCGACGAACGCCCGGCCATCGAAAGCCCCGCCGACGCCGCCCGCGTCCTCGCCGGCCATCTCAACGACGCCAGCGACGAACGTCTGGTCGTGGTGCTGCTTGATACCCGCCATCGAGTCCTGCGCGTCCGCCAGGTCGCCCAGGGAGCGGTAAACGCCGTCAACGCTCGCATGGCCGACCTGTTTCAGGAAGCAGTTCGCATCGGCTGCACTGCGCTCCTGCTAGCCCACAACCACCCCAGCGGCGACCCCACGCCCTCGCCCCAGGATGTGGCCCTCACCCGCCGCGCCGCCGAGGCCGGCAACCTGCTGGGCATCAAGGTGCTCGATCACATCGTCGTCGGCCGCGGCGCCGGCGGCTTCGTCAGCCTTCGGGAGTCCGGCCATGAGTGGTAGCCCGCCGACGGTTCCGCATGGCCAAGTTCGACGGCCTCATGCCTGGCTGCCAAACTGCCTTCGCCACCGGGTCCCGCCTGTGACCAATACTCGAACGCTCATCCACTCCACAGGCAGCAGATAGGCGGAGCCCATGCGCATCGTCTCCATTGAACCCCTCCAATGCTCAAACGGTTGGTCGCCCTGGACCTTCGTCCGCGTCGAAACCGACACCGGCCTGGTCGGCTACGGCGAATGCAGCGACTGGCAGATGCCCCGCGCCCTCGCCGCCGGCGTCCATGACCTTGCCACCGAGATCATCGGAAAGGATCCACGACGCGTCGCCGCGCTGACCGCCGACATGGCGTTTCGCATGCGCCAAAACATCGGCGGCGTCGCCCGCAAGTCGCTGGCCGGCATCGAGGCTGCGCTCTGGGACATCAAGGGCCAGGCCCTCGGCGTCTCCATCACCGAGCTTCTCGGCGGGCCAACGCGCGACAGCATCCGTCTCTACTGGTCACACTGCGGCAGCTACCGCCTGGCCCACCAGAAGGTGCTGGGCACCCCGCCAATCAACACCTGGGACGACTTCGCCGACCTGGGTCGCGAAGTGGTGGCCAGCGGATACACCGCGCTCAAAACCAATCCCCTTTGTCCCGCCGAGGCCGGTCATTTCGCCCGCCCCACCGACGGCAACCTGGAACGCGGCGACCTCGCCATCATCGTGCGCCAGATCGAAACCATGCGGGAAGCGGTCGGCCCGGACATCGACATCTGCCTGGACCTGAACTTCCGCTACCGCCCGGCCGCCGTCATCCAGATCGCCGACGCGCTGGCCCCGTACGAGCTCTTCTGGATCGAATACGACAGCTACGACCCCGAGGCGCTGGCCCACGTGCGTCGATCCATTCGCACCCCCCTCTGTTCAGCCGAAAACCTGACCGCCGTGCACGACTACGTGCGCTTCTTGGAAGCCGGCGCCATGGACGTCGCGATGATCGACGTGGCCTGGAACGGCATCGCCCAGTCCCTGCACATCGCTGAAATGGCCGCCGCCCACGAGGTGTACGTGGCGCCCCACAACTACTACAGCCACGTCTCCACCTTCATGTGCGCCCACGTGGCCGCCGCCGTCGGCAACTTGCGCATCATGGAAACCGACGTCGACTCCGCCCCCTGGCGCGACGACCTGGTTACTGTGGCGCCCACCATCGAGAACGGCTGGATGCAAACCCCCAACACCCCCGGCCTCGGCACCGCCCTCAACGAAGACGCCGTCGCCGCCCAGCCACCTCCGCACTTGTAAAGCCACGATGCGTACAGTTGGCAGCAGGCCACCGTGCCCACGAGCCTTCTTCCGCGAATCTCTCTGTGTATCCTTCGCGCTCTGGAGTCCGGGTAGAACCAGCGAGTGGAACCAATGCGCTCATTCCTAGGCTTGCTGTGGCGGATACTGCACGCCTTCTTGCGGCTGCCGTTCAAATTCTTCGGCCTGGAGGAAGAAGACTTGCCGTGCCCAATCTGTGACACGCCCATGCAAATTGGACGCGACACCCTCATGTTTTGTCCCTCCTGCGGCTACAAGGGCGCTGACGCGTGGGTGCCCTGAGTGAGCAGCACCTGGTCGCCAAGAGTGCTCCCCAGCTTCAAGCGACATCTTTGAATGCGTTTGACACCGACGTTTGTCCGAGTCGAATCTCCCCCAGCCGGCGGAAGCCCACGATGGCGCCTTCCGCTCAGGCCGTGAAGGATCAGCCCGATTAGCGTGCAGTCTGAGAGAACACTTCTCGACGATGTGTTTCCATATGGCACGAGACGCGACGCCCGCGGTGTGCTCGTACTTGGCGAGGCATCCGTTGACCAGCTGATCGAGGCGCACGGCACACCGCTTTACGTCTTCGACGAGGCAACGCTCCGTGCTCAGTGCAGGGCCTACGCCCAGCCGCTGGCGCGCGAATACCCGAACAGCCTCGCCCTCTACGCCTCCAAGGCCCACCTCGATCCCACGATCGCGGGCATCGTGGCCGAGGAAGGTCTGGGCGCCGACACCGTCTCCAGCGGGGAGACTCGGGTAGCGCTGGCCGGCGGCATGCCGGCCGAACGGATCGTGCTGCATGGCAACAACAAGCTGCCCGAAGAGATTGAGTACGCGCTTGACGTCGGTGTCGGGCGCATCGTCGTGGACAGCCTCGACGAGTTGGCCTTGATCGAGGAAATCGCGGATCGAAGTGGCGGCCAGCCCGCACCCGTCATGCTGCGCATCACCCCGGGCGTGGAAGCACATACGCACGAGTACATCCGCACCGGCGCGGTGGACAGCAAATTCGGGCTGCCGCTCGATTCGGGTGCGGCTGAAGCCGCTGTCGCCCAGGCACAGGCCGCGGACTCAGTTGACCTGACCGGCCTTCACGCGCACATCGGGTCTCAGGTCCTCGACATTGAACCCTATGCCGACAGCTTGGGCATCGTGCTCGACTTCGCGGCGGCCATGACCGCACGACATGGCCTGGTGCTGCGGGACATCAGCCCGGGCGGCGGCTTTGGCGTCAGCTACAGCGAAGCCGACGATCCCCCCGCGGCCGGCTCGTTCGTGGAAGTCATCGCCGCCACCCTCCGGGCGCGTGGGCTGAATCCCGAGCCGCGACTTTTGATCGAACCCGGACGCTCCATCGTCGCCCGCGCCGGAGTGGCGCTCTATCGGGTCGGCACGATCAAGGAGATTCCCGGCGTGCGAACCTACGTGTCCGTGGATGGCGGCATGGCCGACAACATCCGCCCCGCCCTCTACGGCGCCAAGTACCGTGCGCTTATTGCCAACCGAGCGCCCGATGGCTCAAAGCAGCTGGTAACGGTTGCCGGCCGCTATTGCGAGTCAGGTGACGTGCTACTCCGCGACATCGAGCTACCACCGCTGCAACGAGGCGATTTTCTGGCGATTCCCGCGGCAGGCGCCTATCACATGTCAATGGCCAGCAACTACAACCTGGTCGGCCGGCCCGCCACGGTGCTGGTGCACGACGGCGCCGCGCGCGTCACGCGCCCGCGCGAGACGGACGCCGACCTGCTGGCGGCCTTCGCGCCCGTCAGCGTCTAGCTCGGCGGCGGATTCTCCGCCAGCGCCGCCCGGTAGGCCTCGATCACACGCAGAACCTCGGCCTCAGCGATGCCCTCGCGGGTGCCGTCCCCAATCTCGCGGAAGCGGTCAGCCAGCCCCCAGGCCACGTCCGGGTCGGGCAGGTCGGCGTACCGAGGAATGATGTGAGCGTGCATGTGGGGAACGCTCTCGCCGAACGCCACTACGTAGCTGCGCGGCGCGCCGGTCACCACTTCGAGCGTGCGCATGAAGTGCCGCAGCGCGGGACCGAAATTGGTGGCTTCAGCGTCGTTGAAGCGCGCCGGCCCCTGCACGTGGCGCTGCGGCTGCAAGAGCAGCCAGCCGGCCAGGGGGAATGGCGCGCCCGTGTGGCGGATATGCCACAGGTCGTTCTCGAAGATCACGCCACCCAGGGAATCTTCTTCCCCAGCGTTGGAGTGACAGATGCCGCAGGCCGGGTCGTAGGACGGGTGCTTCACAGGTGGCCTCCATGCCGATTGGTGTCGCGCCGCATCATGCCACGGGGCCCGGATCGAAGGCGTCACCGTCGCTGTATTCGGTGCGCCGGATCACCTCGGCCTCCCCGGTAATCACGACGAGTTCGCCATTGACCAGCCGGATCGGAAAGCGGTCCATCGGCCGCTGCGCCGGCCCCCGCAACAGATCGCCGGTAAGGCCAAATCGCGACAAGTGACACTTGCATTCAAAGATGCCGTCAACGGGCGGCGGAATGGTGCAGCGCAGGTGCGGGCACTGCCGGTACAACGCCACAAAGCCGCTGGCACCTCGTGCCATGTAGAAGCGCCCGCTGGCCCAGCTCTTGACTTCACCCAAGGCGTAGTCCTGCGGCCGGCCGGCGCGCACGAGCCCGCCAAAGTCACGGGACGGGGGCGGACTGATCAATCGCCAGGCTAGGGCTGCGGCTCCGCCGGCCAGCACCAGCACTGCTGGCACGATCAGGCTGCGGCGCGACCAGCCCGGACGCACATCCTTCACGCGCGAGTCATATCCGTCGATGCCGGCACCGGACCTCAGCGCAGGCCAGCCACTCGTAGTGCGGCACGGTGAGCAGCCCACTCAGCGCTGTCGTCGAGCGGCTCCAGCTCGAATCCCGGAGCAATTCGAGCGAGCGCGGTCCTGATGATGTGGTCGGTGAGGTGCGGATTCTTTGGCAAGACCGAACCGTGGAGATAGGTGCCGATGGCGGAGTCAACCACGGCACCCTCCGTTCCGTCCTCAGAGTTATTGCCGTGTCCCCGAACGACCTGAGCAAGCGGTGCGGCCCTTGGGCCCAAATAGGTGCGTCCGCCGTGGTTTTCGAAGCCGACGAGCTGCGAATCGTTCCAATCGCAGACGACGTTCCCGATACACCGCGGCACGTCGGTACCCGGATGCACGGTCTCTGCGTCGAACACGCCGAGGCCCGGGAGTTCCGAGCCGTCGGCGGCGCGGTATCGGTGGGCCATCAGTTGGTAGCCGCCACAGACGGCCAGCATCGCCGCGCCGTCGCCGAGGTCGGACAGGATGCGGTCGGCATTTTGAGTAGTGAGGCCCTGGCTCGCCAGTTGCTGCTGGCGGTCCTGGCCGCCGCCGATTACGTAGAGATCGGCACGATCGTCGAGGCGTTCGCTCCACTCCAAACGTCTGACGAGAGGCGTGATTCCGCGCCAGATGCAGCGTCGTTCCAGGCAGGTCACGTTGCCGCGGTCGGCGTAGAGGTTCATCAGATCGGGATAGAGATACGCGATTCGCAGTTCCGGGCCGGAGGCGGTCATGCCGCGGCTCGCCAGTAGGGATCGACCCAGCCGCGCCGGGCGCAGACCGCGCGCAGGTCCAGCATGGCGGTGTAGGTGGCCAGCACGACCAGCCGGCACGGATCCCAGCCAAGGGCGGCGTCGAGCGCCGGGTCGATGCCCGGATGGACCTCGATGTCACCAACGGCGGGAGAGACGCTCGCGTATTTCAGCCGCAATGCCAAGTCTTCGGCGCGGCGTCCGCCGACCAGCAGGCGGCGGGGCGCCAAGTGCTCGAACTCGACGTCCCAGATCCACGACACGTCTTCACCGTCGGCCACGCCGTCGTTGAGCAGCACCAGCGTATCCAGCGGTTCGGGTTCGGAGCGCAGAAGATCGAGCGTCTGGTTGGCGCCGGTTGGGTTCTTGACCAGTAGCAGCACGATGGTGGCGCCGGGCGCCTGGATAGTTTCAGCACGACCAAAGGCGGGCTGGAAAGACTCCAGGACGGCGGCAGCGACTTCGATTTCGATACCGGCCGCCCGCGCGGCAGTCAGGGCGGCGGCCAGATTGTAGGCGTTGTAGAGGCCGGGTAGCTGCACGTCGATCCGTTGATCGACGTCCGGGGTGATCAGTCGGTAGGAGGCACCGGCGAGGCCGCGGGGCTGGAAATCGGTTACCCGGACATCGGGTTCGGGGCGATGGAAGTCGCAGGCGTGGCAGCGGTAGTTGCCGAGGTGGGCATAGACGACGCGGTTCCAGTCGAGGCGGCCGTCGCAGAGCGGGCAGCGGCGGACGTCGGCCCAGGCGTCGGGCGAAGCCGGGCCGCCGGAGACATCTGCGCCGAAGAACAGCTTCGGTCCGCGGTGGCGGCGGGCCACGGCGACTACGGCGGGGTCGTCGGCGTTGGCGACGATGGTTGCGTCGGAATCCAAGCGGTCGATGGCCGCTTGCCAGGCGGCGGCGGTGCGATCGACTTCGCCGTAGCGGTCGAGCTGGTCGCGGAACAGGTTGAGGAAGACGGCGACGCGGGGGCGGATTGTCGGAGCGAGGGCGGCGAAGGCCCATTCGTCGAGTTCGAGGACGGCGCGAAGTTGCGAGGCATCACGAACCTGGCCGTTCCAGCCGACGTGGGGGAGCAGGGCGGCGGCGAGGCCGCGTTCGAGGTTGGAGCCGGTGGGGTTGGTGAGGACGCGCTGGCCGGCGGCTCGGGCCAGGGCGCAGAGGGCGGCGGTGGTGGTGGTTTTGCCGTTGGTGCCGGTGATGGTGACGGTGGAGTGGAGTTGGCGCAGGCTGCGGGGGACGAAATTGGGGTCGAGGGCGGAGGTGACGAGGCCGCTGACGGCGGTGCCGCCGCCGCGCCGGGTGAGGCGCGAGAGCGAGCCGGCGGTGCGGCCCGCGAGGGCGGCGACGGGACGGCGGAGGGGCATGGGCGATTCTGCGGCGGGACGGTGACGCACGCTAGGGGTTTGCGGTTGTTGGGGGTACTCGGGCCCGCCGGCCCCGAACCCCCTTGGGGGGTGTTCGGGGCCGGCGGGCCCGAGATTTGGCGGATTTTTTGGAGGCGGGGGTGGAGGGCGCAGTGGGAGGTGCGGGCATTGGCGGGGCGTGGGTTGTGGTGGGCATGGGCCTAGTGTACACTAGGCGTAGACAGGATGCAATGGGGGAAGGGATGGGCGAGCGGGGGGTGCTGACGCCTGGGAGCGTTGCGGAGGTGCAGGCAGCGGTGCGGGAGGCGCGGGCGGCTGGGTCGCGGCTGCGGGTCGTGGGGGCTCAGAGCCTGGAGCGGTTTGGGCAGCCACTGGCTGACGGCTGGGAGCTAGTTTCAACCGGGCGGCTGGGTCTGATTGAGGTTGTGGGGCGGGATTTCACGGTTCGGGTGGGGGCCGGGGTGAGCCCGATAGACCTGGACGCGGCTTTGCGGCCGCTGGGGTTGGTGTGGCCGCTGCGGCGGCTAGAGGCGCCGGGGACGGTAGGGGGGCTAATTGCCTCGGGACGGGCGACGACGATCGCGGCGCAGGATGCGCCGGCGCGGCGATGGGTGCTCGGCGCGCGGTTGGTGGACGGCGCAGGCGAGCTGCTGACAGTGGGTGGGGCGACGGTGAAGAACTCGGTGGGCTACGGGGTGACACACGCGCTGTGGGGATCGCAGGGGCGCCTGGGGGCCATCGTGGAGCTGACGCTGCGTCTGCGGCGGCGGCGGCAGAGCGACGACGATCCCGGCGAGACGCTGGATGCGGAGGCGCTACAGGCGGCCGCAGCGTTGGTGCGCTGCGACGACCTGGCGCCGGGCACTGTGGAGCAGGCACTCGACGGATTGCCGCGAGCGACCCGGGCTGTGGCCGCCTCGGACGGAATGCGGGTGGTTGGGTGCTACGCCGAGCGGGCGGCCGCCGAGGCCGATGCCGCGGCACTGCGTGCCGAGGGGATCGAGGCGCGGGTGGAGCCCGGGGGCAGCCAGGGGAAGGGCTCGCCGGCAATTCAGACGGTGCGGGCGGCGCTGGATCCGGAGGGGGTGTTTGTTGAGAAGTGACGGGTCCGGATTCGGGTGGGGTGATTTATGTAAAGTTACTTGGACTGATGAGACCGGGTGGGCGACGGAGGTTTGCTGGGCGGCGCTCTGGCCGGAAGACCCCTCACCCCCAGATCGAGTCACGGGCAGGCTCTTACCCTCTGCCAGTGGGCGAGGACGCAGAAGGCGGCTGGGGTGCGGCGGGTTGCTGCTTCCTGGCCTTGGGCGGTTAGAGCAGCAGCCAGCCTAAATGTGTAAACCATGTCCCCGAACGCCTGTAAGCCATGTCTCCGGTCTGGACACCCTAAGGGCGAGGGAGAAAGAGGCGTGCCCCAGTGCCCTTGCTTGCCCACACAATTGCTCTCCCACGCGGAGCGTGCGTACGAGCGGCTTGGCTCGTGCGGCGGAAGCCGATCAAGGTGATCAAATACCTCAGTGTGGGGCGGTGAATTGGTCGCCTATACTCTGGTTTCCCTCGGGGCGTAGCGCAGCCTGGTAGCGCGCATCGTTCGGGACGATGAGGTCGGAGGTTCAAATCCTCTCGCCCCGACCACCGCCGCTGGCGGTACGCAAGCGAGCCGCAGCAACGGCGTACTCGCAGCAACGAGCCCTGGGCCCATGCACGTGCCTGCCCGCGCCGACGGCACTTCAGGCCGGTGCCTAAATGGATTGGCACAGCCGTTCGGCCGAGCGCCATTGGACTTGCGATGAAGATCTCGCTGAGTCTGAACGACCGAGTGCTGCACCAGGCCAAACGGCTGGCGGCACGGGATGGGATTGCGCTTACCAGATTCGTTGAGGACGCGCTTTGCGCGAGGCTGGCGGGAACGGGCAGCCGAACACCGCGCTTCCGGCTGCGGATGGAAACGGTGACCGGTGACGTGCCACCCAGCGTGGATATCGCCGAACGGGATGCGCTCTACGATGTCATCGACCGCGTGTGATTGCGGTCGATACCAATGTGCTGATTTAGGCACATCGGGGCGAGACCCTTTGGCATGAGCCGGCACGAGCGCGGCTTGTCGCTCTGGCCGAGGGGGCGGCGCGATGGGGCCTGCCGGTGTTCTGCGTGATGGAGTTCAAGCGGGTGGTGACACACGGGCGCGTGTTCAAGCCGCCCTCCTCGGTAGCAGCGGCGGCTGCGTTCATCGAGCATCTCGCGGCCGCTCCCAGCTGCGAACTCGTCCGCCCGGGTCCGGAGTTTCTCGACCTTCTGCTGGAAACCGCCCTCCAGGCCAATGCCCGCGGCAACCTGATGTTCGACGCGCAGATCGCCGCGTTGTGCCTGGAGCACGGAATTGACACGGTGCTGACGAATGACCGCGACTTTGGACGGTTCGACGATTTGCAGGTGCAGTCTCTGAGCTAGGGCCGCGGCATCCTCAGGCTCAGCCCCGTCACCCGCGTGGGCGTGCCCCCGGTGGTGACGCCGGTCCAACTGCTCATCGCCGTGCCGGTGCTCCAGTTGAGCGTAGCGGTGCCCCGCAGGGTGTCCTTGGCCGCCAGCAGCGCCTCGCAGTCCTTGACGAGCTCGCGATTGTCGGCCGGATCCGCAAACACCGTGCCGTTGGTGCAGGTCGGCGCCGCCGGCGGTTGCGCGGGCGTGAACGTCGTGGTGGCCCCGTCGCCCGGCGTGATGTCGGCGTAGGCCAGCAGCGTGGTGCGGTAGTGGGTCTGCAAGCCGCCCACCGTGGTCACCCGCGTTGTGGCATGCGCGTCGCCGGCCGTCGCCGTCGTGATCCGGCTGGTCAGGTTGGCCAGCGTCTGCGTGTGCTCCGGGTCGCCCGCCGGCGTGTCGTCACGCACGGCCTGCACCACCCCCTCGTCGTCCGTCACCACCGCCCACTGGGCCACCGCCTGCCAGGCCTCGAACCCGATCGCGTTATGCGCCCCCATCGGCGCCAGGAACACCACCGCCTCGCGCCCCCCAATCTCCGCGCTCAGCGCGGTCTCCGCCGCCACCACCTGCGCCTGCAACCCCGCTTCATATTCACCCCGCGTCTGCAACGCCGCGTCGCCGTAGGTGCCGGTGTCGTGCTCCCGCACGTAGAGGTCGTAGGCGGCTGCCTCGTCCATCCGGTCGTAGGCCACCGTCACCGTCGCGGGCGTCGTCCCCGTGCCCAGCAGGAAATTGGTCACGGCGTAATCCGCGAAACAGGTCAGGAACAGGTAGTCCATCGACTCCCCGCCCCGCGCGATCGCCAGGAAGTTGGCCTTGGCCGTCTCGCGAAAATCCGGGTCGAGCGCGTCGAGGACCACTCGAAACAAGATCTCCAAGTCGACCGACTCCGGAATCGGGTCATCTGGCCCGAGCCGCAGCCAGAACCGGATCGCGTCCGCCCGCTGTTCGGCCGTCCGCGCGATCCCCCGCCACGCGCAGCGCACAGTGTTTGCTGCCGGCGTCCCGCGGACCGCCAGGTGCACCGGCGAGGCATCCCCAAGGTGCAGGCCGTGCTCCAGCAATTCCTCCACCGTCGGGACCTCACGAATCGCAACCGCCGCCTCACCCCTAGTCCGTTCCCCGGGCGAAACGACCTGGCTAACAGGAACCGAGGCAGGCGAGGCATAGGCTTCGACGACCGGCTCAGGCCGGGACGCGTCTCGATCCGCGCAGGCCACGCTGGCAAGGGTCACCAGCGTCAGCGCCAGCCACATCCACCACCTCGGCGCCCCCCGGAAGTCGCGCCTGCCGACGCTACCGGACGTGCCAGGCCTCATGCGCCTTGCTCGCACAGCGGCAACTCCAGGGAGTGGCGAGCGGCTCGGGCCTTTGGTACATCCCCGGGGAGACAGCCGGTCCACTCATTGCCATGTAAGTCAAGTTGCTTCAAGTTGGGTAGCTGCCAAATCACCGCTGGAATCGGCCCAGTGAGATCGTTTCCCCGTACGCTGAGGGACTCCAGCTTGCTGAGCCGCCCCACCTCGGCCGGGAGCGCCCCCTGCAGACGGCGCTGGCTAAGGTCCAGTCCCCGTACTCGCTCCGGCGTTCCGCTCAGCGTGACGCCTTCCCAGGAGCGCAGCGGGCGATCCAGGTCTTCCCGCCAATTGAGCCCCCGCTCGCCGCGCCAACTATCGAACACCAGCGCGTCCCGCAGCGCCAGCAGCGCCTCGCAGTCGGCCACCAGCCCCGGCTGGCGCTCGGGATCGGGCACCACGATGCCCGCCCGGCACGCCGCCGCACCCACCGGCCCGACCGGCGCGCCGCCGCCCGTGGCTTGCGGCACGCCCCGAGCGGGGCTGCCCCGCGTCAGCAGCCGCGGGTCGCTCCCGTCCGGCGCCATCGTCATCAGCATGGGCTGCCGCCGCTCCAAGAAGTCAACGTGCAGGCCGAGCAGCGCCATGCGCGCGCCGTCCGGCGCCCACGCGGCGGCCCAGAAGGCCTCGATGGGCTGCGACTCCCCGGCCAGCTCCAGCGGGACCTCGACCAGGGTCCGTTCCTGCCCGTCGACGCTGGCGACGACGACCCCGCTCTCCGGATGGGCCCGGACCAGGATCCGCGCGCCGTCGGGCGACCAGGCCACGTCCTCGATCCACGTCGCCGCCGGGTCCGGCCGGGCGTACGCGGGCACGTGCTGACGGAACCGATCGGTCCACGCCGCGGGCCACCAGCGATCGATGGTCGTCACCCGCTGCGGGTCGGTTCCGTCCGCCGCGATGGTGACCACCGCCACCGTATCGCCGTCCGCCTGCGCAAAGGCCAACCGCGACCCGTCGGGCGACCAGGTGGCGCCACTGACCGCGGGCGCCAGGAACGTCTCCGCCCCGCTCTCGACATCGATCAGATAGAGTCCCGTCCCGCGACTCGGCTCGTGCCGCGCCACCGCCAGCCGCGTCCCGTCCGGCGCCCAGGCCGGCGGGTGGTGGAGCAGGATCCCCGCCGTGTGGGGCATCTCGCGCTCGTTGGCGCCGTCGGCCTCCATCACATAGAGCGCCGTTGGCGATCGCAACTGACTCGGTACCGCTTCCCTACGATTACGAAGAAACGCGATCCGCGTGCCGTCCGGCGACCACGTCGGAAAGTGATCGACCTCCCGATTCGTCGTCAGCCGCCGCGGGGCCCCGGCTCCGCGTGCCACCGGCAGCCGCGCCAGTTCAAACGCGTAGGTCGGCTTCGCATCCACCCCGTAGGGACCTTCCGGCAGCGATGGAAACTCGCACGTCGCATAGGCCAGGCGGTCGCCGTCCGGGGCCACGGCGAATCCCGTGACCGTGCTGGCGCCCCCAAACCTATCGACCGCCACGATTGCCACGTGGCGCAAGCGCTGGCCGGTCGGGGCGACCGCGTAGATGTCGACGCCCGCGCTAAAGAAGATTTCCGCGCCATCCCGGCCCCAGGCCACCGCCCGCCCCTGGTGGCCATGCGTCGGGACGATCGTATTCGGCGGCACGAACCCACGGCAGGGACGATCCAGGGCCCGGTACCGGCCACGAGGATCCTTCACGCTCTGCTCAACTGGCGGTCGGGTCAGGTGCCGGTGCACTTCCACTGTTGCGTCCCGCTCGGGCCCTGCCGTCGGAGTCGGGGGCATGGCCGCCGGCGACGGCGTCGCCTCGGGCGTCGGTGTGGCGACTGGAACCGAAACCGTCGGCACATCCGGGCGGGCCGCTTCCGGCGACGCGCCCGCGCAGCCGCCGCCGATAACCGCGACGGTCAGCAGCGCGAGACTTCCACCCAGGCGCCAGAACGCCCGACCGCGTAAGCGCCGGCGCCGCTGATTCATGTGCGTGCCGTGCTTGTTCATTTGGTTTGATATAAGGCGTACAGGGCCATCACGTCCAGCGGGTACGGGCCGCAGTTCGGTTCCTCAAATGCGGCGAATTCACCCTGCGGAGGCGGGTTCGCCGGACCCTTGAGGCGCACGGCTTGCCAATCGTAATTCACAATGGAATCCGGCACTTCTGGATGACCCGTGCTGATCCAATCCGACTTCGATATCGAATCGTACTTCGAGCCACCACCGATACCTAACACATGGCCGACTTCGTGAATGAAGCTCGCATAGGCCACATCGTTCTTATCCCCGCTATTCAAGCACATGTTGAAACGTGCATTGGCCGCGGGAACCACTAACGACTGCGACATAAAGGCTTTGCGCTGGATGAAGATATCCGTATCGCTCGGCGGGTCCAGGGGCACCGTGCACATGAGTGTACTCGTGTCATACATCCACGCGCCGTTCTTGTCCTTGACAAACCAGCAATCCCTGGCGTGACCGACATCGTTCGCAATTTCCGGGAATACGCCTTCGACGCGCAAGGTTTCCTCATTGGCATCATATAAGTTGTTATATAAGATAATGTCGTTGCCTTTCACATCCTCCTTCGAGACATCCATCAGTATCTGCAAGGTTGCGATGAAGTCCCTGGTCTTGCTAAGCACCTCAGCTGCTGTTTCAGTCCTGGCCAGACGCTCGACTTCGGCGGTGACCTGCTTGATGACTTCCGTGTAGTCGGCGCATGGGTCCACGCTGGGATCGCTACGTTGAATCCGTATGAGATCGGTCGTAACCGCCGCCTGCCAATGCTCAAAGGCGCGGCTGATGAGCTGCAGCCATTCACCCTTTCTGGGCCATCCCTCAACATTGAATGATTCGGCGCAGACCCTGTAGCTGAAGGTCTTGTTTGTGATCCGGTTCGAAAGTGGGAAGGACGCCACGCGTTCGCCGGGATCAGGTGGTCTGTTCGATGGCCAGACGTAGACGTTGCGGGCGGCAAACACGTCCGCGTCGCTTGCGTTGAATCGATAGTCCCGGTAGATCAACTGCACGGCATACACCCGATAACGATCAAGGCTGCCAATCGTGGCTGGATTGGACGTCGCTTGAAAGTCGGGGGTGGGGGGTAGATCGAAGGCGTCGAGCGTCCAGCGACGGGATCCGTGGAAACGTACGTTGTTATCCACGGACGCGGATGCGCGTCGCCGCAGAAGATGCACGCCGTTGCCGTAGTTGGAGTTCAGGATGTCGCGCAGCGGCGTCCACGTGATCTTGGCTTGCCCACCGGAGACGTCTTTACTGTTTCCATTGGCCTTCGTGATCGGCGTGTCGATGATGATCACCGGCGGCCCATAAAGGATCGTCGCGTTGGCGTATTTCACTCCGATCCGGATCCCATACGCCGCTGCATGGGCAAGGCCACGCATCTCGCCGGACGTTGTCATGATGTGGTCGAGGTTGAGTTGGACGCGTTGGACCTTGCCGGATACGTCGGCTTGTTCCGCGGTGCCCGGCAGTCGCTGCCAGTCCGACGCGCTGGTGTTTTGGATGTCGCCGGTATTCTCGGATGCCTCGATGACATAGGCCGTGGCGTTCTGCACCGAGGGCCAACAAACGCTGGCCTTGCGTTGCGGTTGGGGCACGATGTCCACGCGCAACTGGCTCAAAGGCACTGTGTCGGCACTGGTCGCCGGGCACTCGGGATCAATCGCTGCGGGTGTCGTACCTGGCGGGCTTGTGACCGTCTGCTCCACGTCCGAGGGGACACCGGTCGCGCTGTCGGACCACGCGCCACCGCCCACTTCGCTGACCGCACGCACCTGCACCTGGTATGAGGTGCCGTTGGTGAGGCCCGTAATGGTGTATGACGTCAGCGTGATGTCCTCCACCAGCGTCCAGTCCCCGGACGTGCCTGCGCGATATTGCAGGTCGTAGTGGGTGATCGGTCGGTCGCCGGCGCTGGGCGCCACCCAGGCCACGTCCAGACTGGCGTTGCCCGGCGTGACCGTGAGTGGCCCCACTTTGCCGGGCGGAACCCCCACCCTGATGGTGGCCCGCGCGTAGAGTTCGGTTTCGGCGGCGTTGACCACCCGCAGCCAGCCGATCCCGCCCGGCGCGCAGCCCTCGATGTTCACGGTGTCGTAGTAGCCCGACCCCGTCGACGCCGATGGCGCCCGCGCCACGTCGCGCGTGCCGCGGGTCGTCGAGCACTGTCCCGCCGGCTGGATGGCCCCGTACATCTGGGCGTAGGCCACCTTGCCCTTCGGGATGTCGTGGATCCCAACGCCGAGCCGGGCCCCCACCGCCAGGCTGGCCGACGCCGGGATCAGGCTCGCGTTGCCTACCTTGTGGCCCGCCACGATGACGTGGTCCGGGTGGAGCAAGTCGGTCCAGGCGCCGCACCCCGCCGCATTGCAGGCCTGCACCTGGAACTCGTAGATCGTGCCATCGACCAGCTGGCTCACGGTGAACGTCGTCGTCCCCGCCCCCTGCACCACGTCGACGCCGTCCCCGGGCCAATCCGACTCCAGCGGCCGGTTCTGCACGTGATAGCCCGTGAGCGCCGCCGCGGCACTGTTGCCGGGCGCGCTCCACGCCAGGGTCACGCTGTTGTCGCCGCTGCTGCTGTGCCGCAGATTCGTCACCCGCCCGGGCGTGACCGTGCCGGCGAGCGTTGTGAAGGTGTGATTGGCGGTCCAGTCCGAGCAGCGGTTCGGGCCGTTGCAGGCGCGCATCTTGAACAGATACGTCGTGGCCGGCGTCAGCCCGGTCATGGCCTTCTGGGTGGCGGACCCGTCACCCACCACGATCGCCTGGCTATGCGGCGGTTCGGCCGTCCCCGTCGGCCAGCGCAGCAGGCCAAAGCCGGTCAGCGCCACGCCGCCGGTGTTGGCGGCGATGCGCCAGTTCGCCCGCGCCGAGGTCGCCTTGATTTCATCGAAGCTGAGCGTATGCGGCCGGTCGGGGCGGCCCACCGGCGCCGCCGTGGCCGTGGGCGTCGGCGTCGGCTCCGGCGGCGGCGTCAGGGTCCGCACCTCCTTGGGCGGCTCGGTCCACCAGCCGCAACTGTCGGCGCCGTTGCAGGCGTGGATCCGGAACTTGTAGAGCGTGTCGGCCTGCAACCCCGTATACGTATGGCCGCGATCCCCAGCGCCCTTCACCAGCGCGCTGCTATACGCCGGCTGCGTGTCCTGGGTCCGCCACAGCAGCAGCCCAAACCCCGTCAGCGCTTCGTCCCCGTCGCTGGGCGTGCCCCACGCCACCCGCACGGAGTTGTGTGCTCTGAAAGGGAAGATGATGCTCGGCACCAACCCGGGCGTCCCCGCCCGCGCCACCGACCGCGACGTCGACCCCGCCGCCCGCGCGGTGGACCCGGAGCCCGTGCCCGGCGCCAGCTCGGGCACCGCCTCCACCAGCAGGCGCTGGCTGACCGTTGCCAGGCTGGTCGTCGACCCCGACTGCCGCACCGCCGCCGTCACCGTCCCGCTCCCCTCCGCGCAGGCATACACCACGAACGTCAGGGTCCGCGCCGCCACCCCCGTCACCGTCTGCGTCTGCGCCGCCGTCCCACAGGCGCCGATGCCGAGAGTGGCGGCGCTGTCGCTGGACACGATGACCTCGTAGGTTTCCGTCGCGGCGAGATTGGACAGCTCGACCGTGAATTGGTCGACGATCGAATAGGTGATCCGATCAACCAGGTCGCTCAGGCCGATGCCAACCCCGGTGCCCGAGTCTTCGTTCTGCGTCGCGCCGTCGGCTTCCTGCGCCTGCAGCGGCGATCATCGCGAGTCCTCACATGCCGCTGCATGGGTGTTGTCGCATCGGTGATGGTGATGAGAGCACCGGCCCGCCGAGCTGTCAACTCGGGACGGACTGCGCGGCTGGAATCGCGTGCGGCAGAACGACGCGGATCTGGGATTGCTGGGACTGGCTGGGATCGGAGAGTTGGGGGTTGTGGAGTCAACGGAGTGGCGTCGGTGTGCTGGGATCGATCGGGGTCCTGGGTCCCGGCTGCGGACGCCGGGATGACGGAGGGGAGGCGGGAAGAACTGAGGGGATGAGGTCTGGGTGCTGTCAGTCTTGATCCGAGTAGAAGTGTTTGAGGTCGACGTTGTGTTCGAGGCGGGCTTTGAGGCTGGCGAAGAAGTGGGTCCAGCCTGAGCATTGGTCGAAGGCGCTGGCGATGCCGGCGCTATCGTCGCGCCAGCCGGATTCGCTGACGAGGACGGTTGTCCTATCGCCGTGTGATTCGAATGTAAAGCTGAATCGGGTTTGGTAGCCGACGTCTTGGGAGGCGGGCCAGTTGCAGACGATGCGCTGGTTGGGGATGACTTCCTGGACGTGAACGTCGATTTCGAGGTCGCCGAAGGTCCAAATGACGGTGCGGCCCGCTACCAAAGGCCCGCTGGAGGCGTCGGTGAAGAAGGTGCTGATGGCGGCGCGGTCAGTGATGGTGTTGAAGACTCTGTCGACGGACGCCTCGATGACGCAGGCGAAGGTGAAGCCCAGGGTCTGCTGTTCGGGCATTGTCAACGGCTCTCCTTTGATACAGCGGATCCGCGGCTGCAGCGGTATGCCGGGCTAGACCTGGGCGCCGAGGTCTTGGAGGCGGTGGATGAGGGCGGTGAGGGCTTCGTTGGCGGAGAGGTCGTCGCGGATGATGCCGGCGTCGAGCTGGTTGATGAAGGCACCCCAGTGGGGTCGGCTGATGGTGACGTAGGAGGCGCTTTGCATGATGTCCACGACCATCTCGGCGGCCTCGTCGCGGTAGGTGGCGAATAGGCGCTGCAGTTCGTCGGGCGACAGGCGCTTGGCGGGCACGTTGGCCACACGCTGGGTGTTGCGATCCAGCGCGCGAAGCGCGTCGTAGGTGACGCGCGGCTCCTGGGTGCCCGCGCCGATGCCCATCATCATCCAGACGCCGACGGGCGGGCCGCTGGCGCCAAAGCGCGGGAAGGGGTAGAGCACGTTGTCGGGCCCCGTGCGGCGGGTCATCCAGCCGAATCCGAGGCCGCCGAGTGACATGACGAGCATGGCAATTTTGCCCTGGGTGTAGCGGTACCAGATCGGGTTCCGATCGCGCTCGGCGTCCTCAGCCAGTCCGTAGGTGGTGGCCAGGTCGTAGAAGGTCTCGGCGATGGCCAGGGCCTGGGGGGAGCGCAGGGCGGCGAAGGAGCCCTGGCTGTCGGGCAACGCGCCCAACGCGGATTGCAGGAAAAGAAAGCTAGGCGTCCAACTCCACAACTGGTCGGGCGCGCCCCACATGGGTTCGACGTTGAGGAGCAGGCCCAGGGCGTCGCTGCCGCCGGGGGCTTCCGGGTCGCCGTGCATGGTGAGGGCGGCCTCGACGAAGGCCTGACTGTCCCAGGCCTCGCGGGGCGGAATCTCATACTCCGCCGCGGCGGCCAGATCGCGGTTCACCACCGTAATCCAGGGTGACGCGGCAACCGGCAGCGCGTACTGGACGCCGTCGACCTTGCCGGTCTCCAGGATGCCGGGCCAGTAAGCGCCGGGGTCGAAGCCGGAGTCGCTGGTGAGGTGTTCGTCCAGGGGCAGGAGCTTGTTACCGGCGACCAGATTGGCGAGGTCCCACTGTTCGAGCATGACGAGGTCGGTGCGCGAGTTACCGGAACCGTCGTCCAACGTCTCGGCGTAGTCCCAGCGGTAGCCAAAGTTGGAGGGGAGGGGTTCGCGCGTGAATTTGTAGCGGGACTCGGTGTCGTAGCGGGCGGCGGATTCGGCCGAGAGGAGGATGGGTTCGACGTCCCAGTTGCCGCCGGCAAAGGTGGGCAGGGCGATTGAGATCGGCCGGTTGGCACCGGCCTCGGGCAGGCTGCCTTCGCGGCTGGGGGCTCGTTCGCCAAGGTCGACGGCAACGGTAGGCAAGGGCGTGGCAGCGGATTCGGTGCGCTGGGTGGACGGGAGGACGGGCGGCTGGATCTTGGGGATCTCCGGCTCACCGCAGGCGGCGGCCAGCGCGCCGGCACCGGCGGCTGCGGCGAGGCCGAGGGCGCGGCGACGGGTCAGCGCGGGGGACGCCGCGGGTGGGTGGTTGGATTCAGATGGGTGTTGGTTGGTCACTGAAATGCCTCCGCCGCCCGGTGTCCGCGGGTTGCTGGGACGGGACGGTTCAGCGGTCACGGTTTCGAGACCGGCTGATCGTCCGCGCGGTTGGCCGGCGGGTGTTCCTTCTACTGTATAACGGGGCGGGGGCTGGCGGTGTGTGGGGCCGGGTCGAAACGGTTGGCGATCTGGGCGAGACAGAAGTGCGGCTTCCATCTCAGCAGGCGGTAGCCAACCTGATGGAATCCCCGCCCGGATGCTTGGAGATCTTCCACACGTCATCCCCGGCCTGAAACATATTCGTGTCTGGATCCTGGGACGCCGCCCGCTGGGACCACGGCATCGCGAAGGCATAGACGTTCGTGGTCGTCGTCTTGGAGCAGCGGCCTTCGTGCGCAGCCACCATAGCCAATGCTACTTTGGACACTACCGCCTGTCCGAGGCCACCGTGGCAGCACAGTCTGGATAAGCTGGACCAACCGTTGCCGCGTCCAAGGGGGGAGCCACCGCCCTTGCCTACGTGTAGCCGCTGACCAATGTGACCCCACTGTAAACTTCCAGTAGAATCCTAGCTGCCCAGTTCTACAAACCTGCTGGGTGCTGGAGTGTGTGCTGGCAAATCAAAGAGACAATCGACGCCTATTCGCCGGAACCGCGTACTACTACGCTCGGTACAGAGACCAATTTAGCGAGCACCTTCCGGACGCATTGTCCAAAGTCTGTCATATGGACCGTACGGGGTGTCTCTTAGACATCGGTACTGGTACTGGTCAACTCGCAATACAGTTAGCTCCTTATTTTTCGAGGGTGGTCGCAGTTGATCCCGATGCCGAAATGCTCCTCGAGGCCGCTCGCATTGCAGAAAGCAAAGCAATAAGAAATATCTCTTTTCTCCAAGGGCGCGGGGAAGATATGCCAAAAGACTGCAATACATATCGCCTAATAACGATCGGGTCTGCGTTCCACTGGATGGATCGGAACCTAGTGATCGATTACGCATATGAGGCATTGGAGACAGGTGGAGTCTTTGCTCTCATAGAAAGTCCGCACGCTGAACGAAGCACTTGCCATTCCACGGGTGTTCCTATTCCGAAGGAACGTATTAGAAAGATCATTGAGAAGTACTTGGGTCCGCGCCGTCGGGCCGGCTTAGGCTATTACTCGGAACCCGAGGAAAGATACAAAGATCTACTCGATGAGTCGCCGTTTGGAGGCCATTTCAGATTCGTCTTACCGGGCGTAAGAGTGGTACGTGATATCGACGCTGTTATCGGATTCTACTATTCAACGTCTTTCGCTTCACGTCCTCTCTTTGGTGATTCGATTGACGACTTTGAGAACGAGCTTAGATCGGAATTACTGAGAGTGTCACCGCGCGGAGAATTTTCTGTTATTTCCCGTTCGACGGAGGTGATATACGGTGTAAGATTGCGTCCGAGGTTGTGACGGAGTGCTCTTAGCGTGTTGTTAACTGCAGCATATGTGTGTCTTGCTGATGGCCATATCGGCTTCACGACGCGGCGCACCATATAGATTGAGTTCTCACCGGTCGTCTGTGGCCCAGAGTCGAAATCACCGACGGACTACGTCCGTGAGTGAAGGCCCTCCTCACCGAAGGCTGATGAGCAGAACAGACCCTCCGATGTGGAGTGATCGAGTTCCAACCTCCGAGCCAGGAGGCCTAGCGTTTGCCTGTTCGTCCACGCAGGTCGCCAGAAGGCAGTGAACGCGGAGTCCGGTTAGACTCGCGTCAATGCGCCCCGACATCCGCGTCGCGAGTATTTGGCAACAAATCGGGTGAATCAACGTCGGGCAGCTGCCATTCCATTATGCGGCAATAGAGGCTCGCGACTGCTTCAGATCGGAAGCCGTTCGCGCTGGTTCGCCTCGACGCACCAACCACCCATGCGTGAGACGGACGCGAGGATTGTGCGCTGCTTCTAGTCAGCGGCCCTGAACACGCAAGTCGGGACATTCGCCCGCCATGGGGACCTCGGCAGCGTTCGAGGGAACGCAACTCCCGCCGATGGTAGTCCCCTCGCCCTGCCGTGAACCATAGCTTGGAGCAAGCGACGGAAGAGAATGCTCCACCGGGTACGCTGTCCCGGTGGGGGCTACCAAATCTCGTCCTTGGAGTAGAGGGTCTTTGCGGGCCCAATCAGTTTCGGATCGGGCTTGGAAACGCGCCGGGCGACTTCGGGCTCGTACTCCAAGCTCCGCAGCACGAAGCGCATGCAGTTTAGGCGGGCGCGCCTCTTGTCGTCCGACTTTACGACCACCCAGGGCGACGCCTTGATATCGGTACCTGCGAACATCAGCTTCTTCGCCTCTGTAAATTCGTCCCAGAGCGGGAGCGACCGCCTGTCAACGTCGCTCAGCTTCCATTGCTTGAGGCGGTCCTGGGCACGGGCCGCGACTCGCCTGAGTTGCTCCTCCTGGCTCACCGAGAACCAGAACTTGAACAGCCGCAGACCTTCGTTTACCAACATCTCCTCGAACAAGACGGTGTCGCGAAGGAAGCGCACGGTCTCGGCTGGCGTGCAGAAACCCATCACCGGTTCGACCACCGCCCTGTTGTACCAAGAGCGGTCGAAGAACACGATCTCCCCCTTGGCCGGCAGGTGCTGCACGTAGCGCTGGAAGTACCATTGCCCGCGCTCTCTTTCGGACGGGGCCGGAAGCGCAACTACCGTCGCACCGCGAGGATTGAGATGCTCCATGAAGCGCTTTATGGTGCCGCCCTTTCCGGCAGCATCCCGCCCCTCGAATAACAGAACGATGCGCTGCTCGGTCTCCTTTACCAACTTCTGCATCTTCAGCAGCTCGACCTGTAGCGCGGCCTTGCGACGTTCGTAGGTCCGTCGCCGGATCTTGGTCGGATAGGGGTAGGAGTCGCTGATGATCTCTCCACGGCGGGCGCCGTGCACTTTCCTCAAGATCTCTTGCGGAATGCCCGCCGTCGGGATCGGGAGGCTAACCGGAACTCTTGCGGCGCTCGAATTTTCCACGGGAAAACCGTAAACGGACACTGCGCCCGCGTCAATCGCCATATGACGGCGTATCCGCTTACGTCCGACGGCGTCCTCCCGGCGCCCTTGAAACCTGTCGAAGAAGCACCGGCACTGCCTAGGTGATCGTGGGTGGAGACAGAACGGAGGACGCCGCGGTTCTTTCCAGGACCTGACCCAGGCGCCATGCATTGCGGCTACGTCAGAGCCAATATGCGACGGCCCGGTGGTAGCCGACAGGACTTCAGGCAATACACCCTGGCGTAAGTGCCACCGTGCTTGCGCTCGCTGGTCCGGGACGTTCAGGGCACGCAAATAGCAACCGAAGTGCGGCTTCCGTTCCGCCGGGCCGTGCCACACCCAATGGAATGGAGATCGGCCGGTTGGCGCCAGCCTCGGGGAGGTTGCCTTCGCGGCTGGGGGCGCGTTCGCCGAGGTTGACGGCGACGGTTGGCGGGGGCGTGACGGCGGATTCGGTGCGCTGGGTGGCGGCGGCCTGGGTGCGCTGGGTGGACGGGAGGACGGGCGGCTGGATCTTGGGGATCTCAGGCTCGCCGCAGGCGGCGACAAGAGCGCCGGCGCCGGCGGCCAGAGCCAGACCCAGGGCGCGGCGGCGGGTGAGGCCGCGGGGCGCCACGCCTGGGTAGGTGGATTCCATTGGTTCCTGCACTGTCACTGGGATGCCTCCGCCGCCCGGTGTCCGCTCGTAGGTGGGGTTGGGACGCGTCAGGGGTCGCGGTTTTTCGACCGGCTTGTGTTTGCGCGACCTTGGCCGGCGGATGTCCGTACGACTGTATAACGAGGCGGGGGCGGCTGGTGTTTGCCGGAGCTTCGGCGGGATGCGCTGGACGGAACGGATGATTGCTGCCTCGAGAGGAGGAGGTTGGTGTCAGTCGGGTTGAGCCCGCGTTCGGCCCGCACCGGCGGGGAGCGTGGATCCGCCTTCCATCCCCGAATTGGTTCGGGCGCAGGTGGACTTACTGCGCTCGAGCGCGTCCAGCAACACGCCGTCGCCGCCGTTCCCTCGACTGTGCGGCCGCCCATAGCTACTCGCCCAGGCGTCGAGCCACCGCAGAGTGTTGTGGGCGAGGGAACGAATCTCGTTCCTCGCGCGTATTCTCTACTGACGGCAAAGGAGTAACTCGGGCACAGCGATGCGTGGCGGATTGGCGACGCCTGTTTGGAGCCGCAGTTTGCTGTGGGCGCTCGGACCACTGACTACGGTCCTGTCCCATGGGCTCGATGTTGCCTTGCAGCCTTTGGTGTGGGCGAAGACTCCGATATTAGGACTGGAACGACTCGCGTCGGTGCGTTTGCAAACGCCGGTGGATCCACAGACCTCGGTGCGGAAGGAGATAATGAGTTCGGATCGACGGATGTCGCGACGTCGGATGCATGGCGTGGCGGGTGAGCTGGGGCTTGGAGCCTTGGGGGCGGCGGCGCTGGAGGCGTGCCAGGCGTGGGGGGTGGAGCATCTGTCGAGGTATGAGGGGCCGAGGCCGTCTGTGCGTGAGCCGGTGTATCCGTAGGTGGGGTTGGTGGGGATGGCGGGCGAGGGACGAATGCCTGTGAGGGGACAGAGGATGGCTTCAACTTTGCGAGTCTCGCGGCGGGGGGCGCTGGGGTTGGTGGGGCGGTTGGGGTTGGGGGTTGGCGGGGCGGTGGCGGCAACCGGCCTGCCACTAGTGACCTCCACGAGGGTCAACGCAGCGGATGACGGATCGGCAACAGAGGGCGCCTTCGTTGTTGTGACCGATGAACGCCAAGTCTCCCGATCCACTACCGAAGTCCAGTATGTGACGGACCACTTGTCGGGCTCGCGTGGTCATGCTCTGCAGTGGGGGTTGCAAAGGTTTTCACATTTGAATCCGCACGTCGTTGTCCAAGTACGGCCCGGTGCCCCCCGCATTCCCAAGGCGACGGCTCGTCGGAATGGCGGGTCCCGCGGGCACGTAGCGTTGCTCTCGCAGACGGAATTCCTGCGATACCGAGAGACAGGCGCATTTCTGACAATCAATGACCTGCTACCCAAGCTACGTAGCGCCCGGAGGATAGAGGAACATCACGCACCAGAGACATTCTCGGTTCGACCCGGGCAGTTCGATCAGTTGGCATTTGAGCAGCACTATTTCGTCCCGGACACGTTTACCCACAACAAACTCGATCACTCGTTTCCGCAGAGCGCAGTTCAGGACGACTTGCGGTACCCAGATCAGTACGGGTTACCGTTCGAGCTGACGATCAGCGGCTTCCTGGCGAACGTTTCGCTGGCAGAGAAGGCCGGAGTGCGATTGCCGGACGGCGAGAAGTCTTGGACTTGGGACGACTGGACCGAGTGGGACGCTCGCATAACCGATCCCGAAACTGGTGTCTTCGGCACGTGGGCACGTGACGACTATGCGGGCCAGTACATGCCGCAGATGTACACGAACGGACTGAAGAAGCCTTTCGATGACGCCTTGACGAAGACCATGTTCGACCAGCCGGAAGCGCTGGAGGCGTGGTCGTATCTGACCGAAAAGGTCGTTGACCTTAGAACGTCGCCAAGCGCCCGAGAAGCGGGGGAACTGTCCGGCGAGTACGGCGATCCATTCGCTAACGGAAAGATTGGGATTTGGCCAACGGACCGAGTCTCGGTCACCGGCCAGTACATATATCGGATCAGGGACCGCTTCGCGTGGGCGCTGCTGCCGGAGGTCGTCGCGCCGGGCGGTGGGCCACCGGGGCATTCGTGGTCAATGCGGGCAAACCTGGTGTCAGCGGGAGCCCAGTATCAGAAGGGCGTCGAAGAGGCCGTGGAGTTCATCCGATTTCTTGCGGGGCCGGAGTATCAGCGGCGAGTTGGGATCGATCGCGGCCACGTTCCGGTGCATAAGGCTGCCTTCGATGCACCAGAGTCGTTCGCGCGGCCGCCGGATGGGTTGAAGTGGCTGCGAGTGTATGCGGGTCGGCCAGACAACCGGAGTCTGTACCCGTTCGAGGGTTGGGAGTTTTGGTGGCGGTACCACCAGGAGTTGTCCGGGCGGGGGTGGTCCGGCAGGAAGTCGGCGGAGGAGACTCTGGCGGCGTGCCAGGCGTGGGGCGAACGGTACTTTCGGTTCTACTACGACGGGCGGACGCCGAATGTGCGTGAGCCGGTGTATCCGTAGGTGGGGTTGGGACGGATGTTTGGCGGGCCATGCGTGGTTGGACGCGAAGCTCGGACGGTTGGCAGAAGGCGTGAAAGGCACCCAAACCCCGTGACCCGTTCGACTTCGCGGCGCTGCCGGACCTGGAGCCCCCGAGCCAGGTGCTCGGGCCGTGGCACATGCGTCGATGTGGAAGTCGGCCCGTCACTGTGTCATCGCTGGGTTGTCCTCGGGTCCCGAACAAGCAGGCGCAACGATGCTGCGCCGCCGGCCGCTGGAAGGTTGGTCGGGTGCGGACGTAGGGTTTCGCGGTCGTCCAAGCGCAATGGCCACTCCATTCACTGGCCAGAATTGGGACGTAGCCAGCGCTTCGGCCGCCCTATGACACTTGACGACCCGCACCGGATAGAGTCCATGGCCTTCGTCTCGGCCAAGGATTCTGGCGGGTCCGTCAGTGGCTACGCCTGTTCGCGTGCGCCGTGGCGTACTCGCACGCGACTGCGTGTGACCACGATCATCTGGCCCTCGTGCATCTCGTCCGAGAACTCATCAAGGAGTCGGCGCATAGCGGCGACCTTTTCCGCAACAGGCATTTCAGTGAAACGAATGATGCACGGATGCCGGAGCCTACGAACAAACGCCAGCTCGCCGAAGTCTTTGTCCTCGGTGATGAGAGTCCGCTGCGCCGCCAGCGCCAGCGCGAGCAACTCAGAGTCCGATGTATTCGGCGCGGACTCATTGGCTGATTGAACGTCGTGACCCAGATCCGTGAGCGTGGCGCGCATGCTGCGTGAGGCGGCGCATTCGTCCGGGAGGAACTTTAAGCTTGGTGGATCGGGACGCGCTCGTGCACTCGTTCACCGGCTATTGAGCGGTGAGCGAAAAGCAGGCACGCCTGGATGTCCTCCGGTTCAAGCACGGGATACTCATCCAGAATCACTTCCGCGGAATCGCCGGCCGCCAACATTCCAAGCACGTGCTCCACCGCGATTCGCATGTCGCGGATGATCGGCTTGCCGCCAAAAACGTCGGCGCGCACGGTAATCCGGTCCATAAGTTCGGGTTGCGCCGTCATCAGTCACGCTCTTCCTGGGCTGGTGCTCACCTGCCGTCGGCTTGCCGGCAGCGGGATTTGCAGTAGCCGACCCTGCCTATCACCCCAAGGGTAGCCGGAAGGTCAGCCGCGCGTAAGGGAATCACCGCTCCAGCAATCCGTTGAAATTGAGACCTCGATTCCCTTCAGCGGATTCGGTGGCTTAAGTGGAACGATTTGGGTCGGCCTCGCGTATTAACCCATCAGAGGGTTCCGGGAGAATGGACCATGAAGGCCGGCTGTGGTGGTTCGAGCGGATGAATTGCGCTGTGAGGACGGCGCATGTGAAGCGGCCCACCTGGTGGGGCGGTGGCAAGACCTGCTCGTGCGCCTGGCAATGTTGCCAAGCGGAAGCAAGACGCTGGCCGCCGAGTGGGGACGTAAACCTGTCACCGAGATGATCGGCATCTGGCCAACCAGCCGAGTCTCGGCTGCCGGAAGTCGGCGCGCCCGGCGGGATCGATCAGGCTGGATGTCGGCGGCGGAGTCGCTGGCGGCATGCCAGGGATGGGGCGAGCGGTGCTTCCGGCTCCTTAAAATAGGCGGGAACCGTTTGTGCGTGAGCCGGCGTTTCCGTAGGTGAAATCGAGGCACCCAACGGGCCGTACAGATTGCGACGGGGAGGATGGCGTCACGACCTCGGATCGGCGGATGACGCGGCGGCGGGTGCTTGGCTTAGCCGGGGTGCTGGGGCTTGGCGCGGCGGGGGCAGTGGCGCTGGTGGGGTGTGAGGAGCCTCGGACGATTGAACGGGTCGCGCCACCGACGGTGAGGGCGGTGGCGGAGGTGCCGGCTGAGCGAAGCGTCGAGAAGCCGCCTGAGCAGGGCGCCGAGAAGGCAGTCACGGTCGCAGTTGGGCAGAGCAAGGCCGGGCACGTTTGCGAGGTCGTCACAGCTGCCGTGGGGCCAGAGGCCAGACCGGCGTCGAGTTGGGTTTATATCCGCTTCGCGACCGACCACACGGCGGGGCCACGCAGAGCGGCCATGCGGTGGGGGCTGGAGCAGTTCGCCAATCACCGGCCGGACATCATCGTGAAGCTGGAACCGGCCGCCAACCTAACTGACAGCCTTGCCGTCCAGTCCGTCGCGAAGTCGGCGCCACACTTGACGCTGCTCTCGCAATCGGACTTCCTGCGCTTCCACGAAGCAGACGCGTTCACGGAGATCACCGACGAGTTGGGCAAGCGTGACGACTTCCACCCTGAGGACTTCTACTTCCTCCCGGACGCGAACACGTTCAACAACATCGACCACTCATTCCCCCAGCCGGCCGCAATGACAGGTCCGCAGTTCGGGATGCCGTTCCAGATCGACAGCAGCGGCTTCGTGGGCAACATTTCGCTCGCCGAGGCGGCCGGCGTCACACTCCCGGACAGCGATGGTGGGTGGACCTGGAACGACTGGACCGAGTGGGACGCTAAGATGACGGACCCCGACACCGGGGAATACGGCACCTGGGCACGCGACGACTACGAGTTCCAGTACATGCCGCAGATGTACTCGAATGGCATGGCCAAGCCGTTTGACGACCGGCTCACAGAGACGATGTTCGATCTGCCCGAGGCCGGCGAGGCCTGGGAATACCTGATCAACAAGATCTTCGTGCACAAGACGTCGCCGCCGGCCGACCAGACCAAGGAGTTGGGTGGGGAGTACGGCGACCCGTTTGCCGCCGGCAAGATCGGCCTTTGGCCGTCGGGTCGCGCGTCCTCGACCGGGTTCGCGATTCCGAGGATCAAGGACCGGTTCAGGTGGACACTGCTTCCGGAAGTGATCGCGGCGCGAGGCGGTCCGCCAGGACACTCCTGGCACGGACAGGCGAATCTCGTGACGATTAGTGCGCTGAATTACGGTGTGATTGAAGCGTCGACATCTTTAGCGGTGTACCTCGCTGGTGAGGAGTACCAGTGCCGTGTCGGTATCGACCGTGGTCATATGCCGGTGCACAGGTCTGTGATTGGGGCTTCGATGTCCGTGGCTCCGCCTCCGGAAGGGATGAAGTGGCTGAAGGTCTACGCCGATCGGCCGGACAACCGGAGCCTCTTTCCGTTTAGCACCTGGACGGACTGGTATGCCAAGCACCGCGAATTTTCCGATCAGGGGTGGACGGGTGAGCAGACGCCGGCGGAGGCGCTGGAGGCGTGCCAGGCGTGGGGGGTTGAGCATCTGTCGACGTATGAGGGGCCGAGGCCGTATGTGCGCGAGCCGGTGTATCCGTAGGTGGGGGTGGCGAGAGCGGTGAGTGAGCGACGGATGGTGGGTGCAGGGCGTCCGCTGGGTTTGGGGCAGCGGGTTTCGCGGCGGCGGGCGTTGGGGCTGGCGGGGCGGTTGGGGTTGGGAGTTGGCGGGGCGGCGGCGTTGGGGGGCTTGTCGGGGGATTCTGGGAATGCTGCCGGTGGGCGCGTTACGCGAGCTACTGCCGCGGACCCATCGCTGTCAGTTGTTGAGGCTGAGACTGAGCCGCGGCCACTCAGCGAAGCCGTGAAAGTCCGATACATGACTGATCATGTTTCTGGTCCACAGGGCGCCGCCATGAAGTGGGGACTAGAGCTGTTCTATCAGTGGCGTCCGAACATTATTGTCGATGTGGAATGGGTCAGTACTACCGACCGCGCGCTGTCGCAGTACTTTCGATTAACGCAAACATCGAGCGCGGCAGGATCGGGCTGGACAGACAGTCTGCTTCAGTACTAGTCTGACAAGCCAGCCCCGCATGTAGTCGTGCTCTCGCAGCGTGATTTTCTGCGTTATCGCTCTTGGGGCGTATTTTCGGAGATTAACAACCATCTGGCGAAGTCTGGCGAAGTCGTTCCCGAAAACTACTACAACATTCCAGACACGTGCACGCTTGACAACCACGACCACTCATTTCCGCAGCCGACCGTGCCGACCGGCTATCTAGAGCATCCCCAGTTTGGCTTGCCCTTCGAGCTATCGATCAGCGGGTTCCTGGGCAACGCAACGCTGGCCGAGAGCGCCGGGGTGCGGCTTCCGGATAGCGAGAATTCGTGGACCTGGGACGACTGGACCGAATGGGACGCGCGGATGACCGACCCTGAGACCGGAACTTTCGGCACATGGGCGCGGGACGATTACTCGGGGCAGTACATGCCGCAGATGTATACGAACGGGTTGAAGAAACCGTTCGACGACGGTCTGACGAAGACCATGTTCGATCGGCCCGAAACCCAGGAGGCATGGACGTACCTGATCGACAAAGTCTTCAAACGCAAGACGTCTCCTACGGTCCATGAAGCCAAGGAACTGGCAGGTGAATTCGGCAATCCGTTTGCTGCCGGGAAGATCGGGATTTGGCCGACCGACACGGTTGGCGCAACTGGAGTTGAAGGTCCCCGGATCAAGGACCGCTTCACCTGGACGTTGTTGCCCGAAGTCGTCGCGCCGGGCGGTGGGTCGCCTGGGCACTCGTGGTCAATGATGTCCAACCTTGTGACTGCCAGCGCTGAGTTGGAGGGAAGCCTTGACCAAGCCATTGCGCTTGTCTTGTTCCTCGTTGGCGAGACTTTCCAAAGGCGAGTCGGCATCGAGCGCGGGCATCTGCCGGTCAATCGACTGGCCCTCGCAGCGCCGGAGTCGAAAGCGCCTCCGCCGGAGGGAATGAAGTGGCTGAAGGTGTATGCGGACCGGCCTGACAACCGGAGCCCGTTCCCGTTCGAGGGCTGGGAAACGTGGTGGCGGCATCACAAGGGTTGGCCTGGAAGGGATGGTTTGGGACGAAGTCGGCCGAGGAGGCGCTGGTGGCGTGTCAGGAATGGGGCGAGCGGTACTTCTCGTTCTACGACGGACCGAAACCGTATGTGCGTGAGCCGGTGTATCCGTAGGTGGGATTGAGAGGCGTTTAGGTGCGGCGCCGGTGCTATTAAGGAATTGCGTAGGGCATGGGCGTGAAAGTCCGGTTCGGCGGCTGACGAGTCTCAAATCACCTGACGCTATCTGGCTGCCTTGAGGCTCGTTGCGGATGGACTGAGGATGAAGCCCTGGTAGCCGTGGTGGGCTATTTCGGTGCATTTTTGGCGGTAGGGGCCTACGCCGCCAGCGTAGGGCATGAAGACGCGGGGTTTGCCGGGGATGTTGGCGCCGAGGTACCAGGAATTGGCGAGCATAAAGAGAGTGGTTTCGGCGACTTCGTTGACGTGGGCGACCCAGGCTTGCTCAGCCTTCGGATCGGCTTCGGCGGTCTGGATTCCATGTTTGCGCATCCAGGTGATGAAGTCGGCGATGAAGTCGATGTGCTGCTCGATGCTGACGGGCATGTTGCTGAGGACGGAGGGGCTTCCGGGGCCGGTGATCATGAACATGTTGGGGAAGCCGGCGACCTGGAGGCCGAGGTAGGTCTTGGGGCCGTCGGCCCATTTCTCGCGCAGGGTCAGCCCGTTGCGGCCGCGGATGTCCATCCTGAGAAAGCTGCCGGTCATGCCATCGAAGCCGGTGGCGAAGACGATGATGTCGAACTCGAAGTCCTGCTCGGAGGTGCGCATGCCGATGGGAGTTATGGCCCGGATGGGGGTGCAGCGCAGGTCGACGAGATGGACGTTTTCCCGGTTGTAGGTTTCGAAGTAGTTGGTATCGATGAGCGAGCGCTTGGATCCGAATGGGTGATCGAAGGGCAGGAGCTTCTGGCAGGTTTCAGGGTCCTTGACGATCTCCCGGATCTTCGACCGGACGAATTCGGCGGCGGTGTCGTTTGCCTGCTGGTTGGTCATGATGTCGTCGAAGGTTCCGCCGATGAACGAAAAGCCGCCGCGGGCCCAGCCTTCCTCGTACATCTTGTTCCGCTCAGCTTCGGAGTAGTCGAGAGCCGAACGTGCAATCGGGGCGTGCGGCCCCCCGCCGTGGCTCCAGCGCGCCTTCTCCAGGATTTCCTCGTAGTTCGGCTTGACTTCTTGCTCGATGAACTTGCGGTCGATGGTTCCGTGCCGCGCGGGGACGGTGTATTGAGGCGTTCGCTGGAAGACGGTGAGATGCTTGGCCTGCCGGGCGATGACGGGGATGGACTGCACGCCGCTGGAGCCGGTGCCTATGACCGCCACGCGCTTGCCTGAGAAGTCCACGGGATCGTGCGGCCAGCTGCCGGTGTGATACCAGGCGCCCTGGAAGGAATCGAGTCCCTTGAACCTGGGGATGTTGCCGGCGGATATGCAGCCGATGCCGGTGATGATGTACTGGGCGGTTACGCGGTTGCCCTGATCGGTCTCGATCTCCCAGAGGTTGCTGTCGTCCTGGAACACCGCCGACGCGACGCGGGTGTCGAACTGGATGTTGCGCCGCAGGTCGAAGCGGTCGGCGACGTGCTCGAGGTAGGCGAGGATCTCGGGCTGCTCGGGGAACTTGCCGCTCCAGCTCCACTCCTGGAGCAGCTCGCGGGAGAACGAGAAGCAGTAGATGTAGCTCTCGGAGTCGCAGCGGGCGCCGGGGTAGCGATTCCAATACCAGGTGCCGCCGACGCCGCTGCCGGCTTCGTAAACCTGGACGGAGAGGCCCATGACGTCCCGGAGTCGCCAGAGCATTCCCAGACCCGAGAAGCCAGCGCCGATGACCACGGCGTCAAAGTCGCCGCCGTGCTTCAAGCCGGTCACTTGGTTGCCTCTTGAGTTCCAGGCATATGGCCGGCTCGAACGCTTCAGCCCCGCGCAGCCCTACTGTACGCGCAATCGTCTGTCCGGGAGGCGGGGGGTGATTGGATTCGGTGGGTGTGGGGACTCCTCGGTTTAGCCGAAGCCGCGCATTTTGAAATTCCCACTGGCGTCTTTCTCGGCGCCGGGGAAGTTGTAGCCGCCGGGTTGGCGACTCTCTTCGCCGCAGCCAGACAGGACCGCGAGCGTGGCGGTACCAACTGCCAGCAGGACGACGAGCCGGCGGCGGGACAGGTGACCAACAGGGCGAGGGTTGGCGGGAAGGGCGGAAGCGCGTCGGCGGTCAGGTGCCTTCATCCCGTCACTCCTCTGTGTGAGCGTGGCAATGCGGCCGGCGGTGGGTACGGAGCCTAATGTACTGGCGGTGGACTTAGGCGGGGTTGGCATGGGCCGCCGCCTTCGGTTCAACAGCAGGCGGGAACGCTATTGGTTGGTGCGCATCTTGGAGTTGCCGCTGCCGCCTTGCCTGGCGCCGGGTAAGTCGTATCCGCCTAGCCTGGGAGTGTCCAGGATGGGGCGCCAATCGACGTGATAGCCGAATAGCGCTGCATTTCAACCGTAGCGAAGGAATCAGGGACGCCACCTGCCTGTCGGATACAGCCCGCCAATCTGCGACTGTGTGGCGGCTACTAGACGCGGCTGCCGCCGCCGAAGCCTTTGCCGTCACGGCCTTTGCCCGGGAACGTATAGCCGCCGCCTGGCTTGTAGCGGTCATCGTCACCACAGCCCGCGAGGGCCGCGAGGGTTCCGGCCCCGATCGCGAGCAGAAGAACGAGGGAACGCCGGGATACGTTGCCTCTGGACAGCGAGTTGGCAGCGGCGTCCAACGGCTGTGGCGTCGTCGCGGTTGACATTTCGGCAGCTCCTTCGGTTCAGCGGCGGACGAGCACCGCTAGATGTTGCGCATGCGGTAGTTGCCGGTGCCGTCTTTCTTGGCGCCGGGGAATTTGTAGCCGCCGCCTGGCTGAAGACTCTTATCCTCGCCGCAAGCGGCCAGCGCGGTGAGGGTGGCGGCCGAGGCGGCAAGTAGGACGACGAGGCGGCGCGACAGATTAGCGCCCATACGCGGGTCTGCATGAAGGGCAGACGGGTGTCGTCTTGCAAGCGCCTTAATTGCCTCACTCCTTTTCGGGCGCGACGATTCGGTTGACGGTCGGTGCGTGCATGTCAGACCCAGCCATGTTTCTGCGAGATGACCTGGCCGGTGGTCTGGACGTTGTACCGGGTTCCGCTGGCGAGGGTGATCTGCTGGCCGGTGATGGATGAGCGTTCGGCGGCGAAAAGGATCTCCATGATGTGGCGACCCCACTCGCCGGAGGTGGGCGGTTCCAGGTCTTCCTCAATGGAGCGGGCGAAGGCGCGCCACTCCTCGGTCATGCCGGCGGGCGGATCCTCGAAGGGGACGCGGGTCCACTCGTTACCCCGGCCGACCGCGACGAACCGGTCGCCCGAGCCGCTGATGCGGACGCCGCCCCGCGCACAGATGATTTCGGACTGGTAGTTGGGGGCGCCATCGCGGTAGCCGATGGCGATGGCGATGCCGGGAACGCCGTTCTTGTAGTCGACGAAGGCGACGCCGTAGTCGTCGCCGGCCTGATAGTGGCTCTTTGCGCCGATGCGGGCCTTGACGCGAGCGGCCTGGGAACCGACGAGCCAGGTGAGCCGGTCGACGATGTGGACGCCGTTGGTCATCCAGTAGCCGCCGCCGTGGAAGCGGCTGCGGTACTGGGGCCGGCGGTTGGGGTAGCCCCAGTTCTTGACCGAGTAGCAGACGGCGGTGACGAGGGGGCCAAGCTCGCCGGAGTCGAGGATCTGCTTGGCTTTCATGTTGGGGCCGAGGAAGTGCTGGGTGAGGCCGATCATGAGCTTGACGCCGTTGCGGCGGGCGGTTTCGATCATGTCGTCGCACTGTTCGAGCGAGAGGGCCATGGGCTTCTCGACCAGCACGTGCTTGCCGGCGTTGAGGGCGTCGACCGTGAGGCGATGGTGGAGCTGGTGGCCGAGGGTGACGGCGACGGCTTCGACTTCGTCGTCCTTGAGCAGCTCGGTGTGATTGGGGTAGGCGCGGGGGACTTCGTAGCGGTCGCAGAAGGCCTGACGCGGGGCCTCGAGAAGGTCGGCGGCGGCCACGATTTCGATGTTGGGCAGCGTCTCGATGGCGTCACCGTGAGACCTGGAAATGCCACCCAGTCCGACGATTCCAACGCGGAGCATGCCTAGGCCTCCCGGCGACGGGCTCGTCGGGTTGCAAGGGCAAAGACCACCCAGGCTTCGGTCGTCACTGCCCGCTGCGGATTGACGGCTACCCGCCGCTCATCTTGGATTTGTACGTCTCCTGGAGTTTCGCACGTTCCTCGTCGGTCAGGCGGTAGTTGTGGCCTTCGCGCGTCTGGGTGAATGGGTAAGGGGTCCTGTCGGGCTGACCGCAGGCTGCGGCCAGCGTGACCAAGGCTGCGCCCGTGCCCGCCAAAAAGACGCGCCGACGAAGCTGACGCGCGACCTCAGGGCGGTGGAACACTTGCGTTGGCCCACGTTGGGATTCGGCAGATACCCTCGGATCTCGCAATCCAGGAAGTTCCGGACGAATCACTGGCCGCCACGACCCCGTCCGCTCCGGTCGGAGCGGACGGGGTGAGGCTGCGACATCCAGTTCATAGGCCGAGCCTATGGGTAGACCGGCGAGCTGACGAACGGCTTGGGCCCGGTGTAGTTCCTCAGGAGTCGTGCGCTTTGCTCCTGCACACCCTCCAGCGCCTCGGCGACCGTGGATTCGCCGACGAAGGCCTTCGCGGTCAGCGGACGGATCTGCTGGTTCCACGCGGGCCACTCATTGAACGTGTAGAGGTGGCGCGTATCGGGCCGGTCCGCGTAGGCCTTGAGCCACTGCATGCCTTCGGGCGGCGGCGCGATTGACGTAGGCTTCCCGATCGAAGTCCGGTGCGCGGGCATATGGCCGCGGTCGATGCCCACCCGATCCGAGACTTCCTCGCCCGCCATGAACACGACGAAGAGAGAGGAGGCCTCTTCGGTGCCGTTCGTGCGCGCGGTGGCGGTGACCATGTTGGCCTGGTCGTTCCAGCCGTGGCCGGGGGCCATCCCATCGCGCACGATGACTTCCGGCATGAGGGTCCAACGGAAGCGGTCCTTGATGCGTGGAATTGCGTACCCGGTGGAGTAGACCCGGCCGGACGGCCAGAGACCAATCTTGCCGGCGGCGAACGGGTTGCCAAACTCGCCGCCAAGTTCCTTGGTCAGTTCCGCCGGCGGCGAGGTCTCGTGGACGAAAACTTTGTCCACCATGTATTGCAGCGCCTCGTGGACCTCGGGCAGGTCGAACATGGCCTTGGTGAGGGCGTCGTTGAAGGGCTTCGCCAACCCGTTGGAATACATCTGCGGCATGTACTGGAACTCGTAGTCGTTCCGCGCCCAGGTCCCAAACGTGTCCTTGTCGGGATCCGTCATCTGACTGTCCATCTGGGTCCAGTCATCCCAGGTCCAGCTGTTTTCGCTTTGCGGCAACTCCACGCCGTTCTCCTCGGCCAGCGTGATGTTGCCCACGAACCCGCTGATGCCGATCTGGAAGGGCATCCCGAACTGCGGCCCATTCATGGTCTGCGGCGGCGGGAACGAATGGTCGACCTTGTTGTCGGTGTAGTCGTCGGGCACGAAGTAAAAGTCCTCGCGGACCAGGCCGTGCTTGTCCAGCAGTTCGGTGACTTCAAGCCAATTGTCACCTTCCTGGAAATGCAGAAAGAGGGACTGCGAGGAGAGCGTGGTGTCGGGGGCAGTTCCAGCGGCGAACTGGACGCCCAGAATGTCGTTGAGGCGGCCGGCGGGCTCGAACCGGACGTGAATGTTGGGCTGGATCTGCGCGAAGCGCTCAATCGCCCACTGGTTGGCCTTTGCTCGCGGACCGGACGTGTGGTTGGACACGTAGCGGATGAACGAAACCTCCTGCTGTGGGGCTTGAACCTGGACGACTTTCTGGACTTCCCTGGTGACGATCTTCTCAACCTCAACCGCTACCTCTTTGGTGACGATCTTCTCGACGACCCTTTCAACGGGGACCATCTTCTCGACGACCCTTTCGACGGGCACTTCCTGGGTGACGATGCGCTCGACTTCGACAATCTGCGTCTCACCGCAGGCGGCCAGCGCCACTGCCCCCGCCGCTCCCGCGGCGCCTGCCAGCAACCGACGACGCGAAATCATTGGCCTCATGGCGCCCCTCCGTGGTTCGGCATCGCTATTTTTCGATACCGAATTGATCTAAGTAGGCAAGTTAACCGCTTGAAGGTCGGTGCTGTCAAGCGGAGCGGCTGCGGCTGGACGGCATGGGTCAGGGCTGTCCGCCCGCGACGGCCAGGCGACTAAGGACGCGATGCGGCACGCCGAGTGACGGCTGTTGGGCGCGGGAGGGCGTCCGGCGTCCCGAAGCCGTGCGCGGCTACGCGCTTGCGGGCTCGGGGACTAGCAGCGTCGACGAAGACGTAAGCGCGTGGGCACGTCGAACCGAGAGGCGAACCCACTCTGGCTGCCCGGTGAAGGCCGGCCTAGATCGGATTGCCCTGGGTGTACTGCCCTTTCTCGTCCTGCTTGGCACCAGGAAACTCGTAGCCGCCGCCGGGCTTGTGCTTGTCTTTTTCTTCGCCGCAACTCGCGAGCAGCATGCCCGTGCTCGCGAAGATCGCCATCAGGACGACGACGCGTCGCCGTGCTATTCCGCCGCTTGCCGGCTGGCGCTGACTCGTGCGCATGCCCACCTCCCCCCGCTCGCAGGGATACGCCGCGGACACGGCACCCTATTCAAGGGTCGAAGTGTTCGTGGTCTGAGCACCTACTATATCCACCCGTTTCGCCAGCGCTGTGCGATTGCGACGGCTTCCACCGCGGGGCTAGCATCGGCAGCGGCGGCGTTGGGCGGCGCCTGACGGCCCGCTCACGCGGTCAGGCGCGCCAGCCGGTCTTCCCTCGAGGTTGACGGCGGTTCGGCTCCAAGCGGAAACGGGGTGGCAGATGGCTGGGCACGAGAGCTTTGGCATCCCGGGGGTTCCGTTCCCGGTGGGGGTGGAGTACTACCGGGCGCCGACGCCCAAGCCGGAGGTCTGGGACGAGGACCTGGCGCGGATCCGGGCATCGGGGATGCGGATCGTGCGCAGTTTCACGATGTGGAACTGGATGGAGCCGCGGCCGGGCCAGTACGAGCTGGTCGAGTTCGACCGCCTGTTCGATCTGGCCGAGAAGCACGATCTGTACGTCTGGCTGGACATGGCGCTGGCCACGCACGGGGCGGGTCCGGAGTGGATGACGCGCGACTATCCGGACATGCGGGTGGTCAACCAGCAAGGCAGGGCCGCGACGCCGGTGGCCAGTGCCGCCATGCCGCAGGGGGCCCAGATTCACTGCTACGACCACCCGCTGTGGCGGCAGTTCGGCGGGGCGCTAATACGTCACGTGGTGACACGCTACCGCGATCGACCCAGCCTGCTGATCTGGGGGCTGTGGGACGGCATTGCCATCTCGTCGGCGTTCAGCCGACAGACCGACGGGCTGCCCTGTTACTGCCCGCACACGCTGGCTCGCTATGAAGACTGGCTGCGCGAGCGATTCACGCTGGACGAACTGAACCAACGCTTGTTGCGTCGCTTCCGGCGCTGGCAGGACGTGGAACCGGCGCGCTCGAACGCGAGCCCGGTGGAGATGCTGCTGTACCGCCAGTTTCACTACGAGAACCTGGCCGGCCACCTGCAATGGATGATCGACGAGACCAAGCGGCTGGATCCGGTGCACGAGACGCGGACGCACGGAGCCTGGTATCCCCGCCCGTGGGACGAGCGTTGCGCGGCAGTGGCGGATAGCTGGGGCATGTCGATGCCGTCCAACAACCTGCTGACCTCCGACGATCCATACCAGATCGCGGACCGCGCGTTCGCCTTCGACTGGTCGCGGAGCGCGGGGAAGAACGGGCGCTGGTGGAACGAGGAGATCTACGCCGGCATGTCGCCGGGCGGCGTGACCTGGAAGAAGCAGGCCAACCCGCGTGAACTGACGACCCTGCTCTGGATGACGCTGGCCTGCGGCAGCGCGGGGGCGATGTTCTGGCAGTACCGGCCGGAGTACATGAGCTTTGAGTCGCCCGGCTACAACCTGGCGCCACTGGACGGGCAACCCAACGAGCGCTTTGAGGCGGCGGCGCGGGCGATCGACCAGATCGAGGGTCTGTCCGAGCACCTGCCGCTGGAGTGCCCGCGGGCCGACGTTGGAATCGTTTACCACCCAGAGTCCCAAGAGCTGTTTGATTACAACGACGAAGACGATCGGTTCCTGGCCGACCTGCGGGGGGTGTACCGGACGCTGTGGAGCGATGGCATCACGCCGGACGTGATCACGCCGCGCATGGACTGGTCGGGGTACCGGCAGCTGTTTCTGCCGAACCTGGCGCTGATGGATGAGGCGACGCTTGAGAACGTGAGCCGAACGCTAGCTGACAGCTCGGGGCCGCGCCTGGTGGCCGAGGGCAGTTTCGGCATGTATTCGGACGACGGGCAGTCGAGTTACGGGCCGCCGGACGGGCTAAGCGATGAGCTGGGCGTGCGGGTCGCGGACTTCTCGGCCGTTACGCAAGGCGACATCGAGCAGGGGCGCAACGTGCTGGAGACACCGCACGGGCCGGTGGCGATTACTTCGCCCTGCGGTTACGCGGTGCTGGAACCGCAGGGGGATACGCAGGGGATCGCTACGCTGGAGGGCCAGACGGTGGCGGTGCGGAGCGCGGACGGGCGGTTTAGGTGGTATGGGTTGACGCTCTCGGCCGGGTTCGGCGACGTGGGGCAGCCGGACCTGGTGTGCGGGCTGACGCGAGAGGCGGGTGTAACGCCGCTGGTGGCCGTGGAGGGCGACCGGGTGGTCCCGATCGTGCGGCGGTCACGGCAGGGCGGCTTACTGGTGTTCGTGTTCAACCTGGAGCGGATGCGGGCGCAGAGCCGGTTGCGGCCGCGCGGGCGGATTGGCGGCGTGCGCGACCTGCTGGCAGGGAACGACCTGGAGGTAGCGGACAACGCGTTCGACCTGGAGATCGCACCGTGGGAAGTGGCTGTGGTTCATTGCGCGGACGGCTGAGGGGGAGCAAGCTCGGGCGGTCCGCTGGACTCGTGGCATGCCGCCAGGTGAAGGGCTGGATGTGAGCACCTTGGACCTGTCGTCGTATGGCGAGGACGTGCTGCGGACGTCGCCGGATTACGTGGCGTACGTGCCGCGGGGCGGGGCGGCGAACGATTGGACGAACCAGCACTTCCTGGTGGTGCGGTCGTGGAGCGGGGCGTTTCTGGCGGTGTGGACGCAGGCGACATTCGAGGGCAAGCCGGACCAGCGGGTGGTGATTGCGCGCAGCGACGACGCCGGGGTGACGTGGAGCGAGCCCACGGTGGTGGACGGGCCGAACGGCGATGAGGGGCGGATTGCCTCGTGGGGTTTTCCGGTGCTGGCGCCGGAGTTGCGGCGGGTGTACGTGTTCTATACGAAGAACATCGGGGCGGTGGACGTGCGTGAGGACACGACGGGGCTGTTGGCCTACAAGTACTCGGACGACGAGGGAGATACGTGGAGCGAGCGGCTGAGCCTGCCGATGGAGCGTTCGGCGATCAGTCCAACGGACCCCGGCACGCCGGAGAACTGGATCTGCTACCAGACGCCGATCCTGAATCCGCGGGGCGAGGTGATCTGCGGGTTTACGCGCTGGGCGGGTACCGAGTACCACGCCGAGTCGCACCTGTTCCAGCGGCATTCGGAGTGCTGGTTTCTGCGGTTTGACAACATCCTGACGGAGGCGGATCCGGCGCGGCTGCGGGTGAGCACCTGGCCGCGCGCGGCGCACGGGATCCGGGTACCGAAGCCGGGCGATCCCGAGCACAGCATTGCGCAGGAACCCGCGATTCAGAATCTGCCGGACGGAAGAATGATCTGCCTGCTGCGGACGTTGACGGGGTACGTGTGGTGGTCGGTCTCGGAGGACGCGGGGGAGTCGTGGTCGGAGGCGGAGGTGCTGCGATTCGCGAAGGACGGACGGCCAGTGCCGCATCCGATTTCGCCCTGTCCGCTGTACCGGTTGAGCGACGGGCGGTACCTGCTGATCTTCCACAACAACGTGGGAACGGCGCACGGGGGCGAAGGGCCGCATGACTCGAAGCGGAACCGGCGGCCGGCGTGGTTCAGCATTGGGACGGTGCGGGATTCGGCGGCGGGGCAGCCATTGGCCTTCAGCGAGCCGCGGGTGCTGGCGGACAACGATGGGGTGGAGGTGCCGCCGGAGGGTCAGACGCAGGTTGCGACCTATGGAAGCCTGCTGGAGCACGAGGGGCGGACTGTCTGGTGGTATCCGGACCGGAAGCACTACCTGTTGGGCAAGATCTTGAACGACCTGCTCGCGTGACGAGCCACGGATTCAGGAGGGACTAACCGCATGTCCATTTCCGAGTCGAGCGGATCGACGCCGTTGCTCCCATTGAATTGGGAGCGCCTGCTGCAGGGGTTTGTCGACATCCTGAGCGTGGACAGCTACTGGGGAAACGAGGACCGGGTGGTGGCGATCATCCAGCCGCGACTGGAGGCGGCGGGGGTGGTGTGCCGGCGGGACCAGATTGGGAACCTGATCTGTCACTGGCCGGCGAAGGGCAAGGACTCGCCGCCGATCATGCTCAACGCACACATGGATACCGTGCTGCCGACGCCGGAGATGACACCGGTGGTGAAGGCGGACGCGGTGTACTCGGACCGGTCGAGCGTGTTGGGAGCGGACGACAAGGCGGGGGTTTCGGCCATCGTGGAGGCGGTGGCGATGGTTGACGAAGCGGGGCTACCACACGGACCTATCGACCTGGTGTTCACGGTGGGTGAGGACGTTGGGCAGTTCGGTGCGGCGGCGTTTGACCCGAACGATGTCGAATCGCGGGTGGCGCTGGTGCTGGATTTCGGCGGTCCGGTGGGCGTGATCTGCGACCGGCAGGCGGCGTCGTGCAATCTGAACGTCACCTTCCACGGAAACGCGGCGGCGGCGGCGCATCCGGAGACCGGAAAGAGCGCCGTGAGCATGATGTCGCGAGCCATCGACCGGATGCCGCTGGGGCCGGTGGACGAGTTGACGGTGGCCAACGTGGGGATCGTGTCAGGCGGCGAGGCTCGCAACATCATTCCGCCCGAGGCGAAGCTGGTGGCGCAGGCGCGGGCGCTGACGCAGGCGGCGCTGGACCGGCAGGTGGCAGCGATGCGCACGGCGCTGGAGGATGCGGCGGCGGCGTTTGGCGGGCGAGTCGAGATCGAGACGGAACAGCGATTCAAGCCGACCCGGTTTGGGCACGACCACCCGGCGCTCCAGGTGGCGTATGCAGCGGTTCAGGCGGCGCGGCTGGAACCGCGGTACGTGCATACCTTTGGCGGCAGCGACGCGCAGAATTTCAACGAGAAGGGGATCGATTCGGCGATCCTGGGCACGGGTTACCAGGACATCCACTCGGTGAACGAGTGGATGCCGCACGCGGAACTGCGCAAGCTGACGCAGGTGACGGCGCAGGTCATCCTGAACGCCTGAGGGCGGCAGCGGCAAGCCGCTTTTGCTGGGGTACTCAGCTTCGGCCGCGCCGCAAGAACCCTGCGGCGCGGCCGTGGCGGTTTACTGATCGACGGCGGTGGCGACGAACTTGATGCCCAGGAGGACCTCTTCGCCCACGTCGGCAACGAAGGGCACCTGAGGGATTACGAGGTTGTAGGTGGAGCGCAAGACGGTGGCTTCCGCAGTTCCCTCCAGGCGGTCCTCGGCGACGACGGTGACGGTGGTTTGGAAGCGAGCCTCTGCCGTGATGTCGCGGATCTTGAGGTCGCCGACGACGGTGAAGCTGGCGGTGTCGCCGACCGCCACTGAGTCTGGAAGTCCTTCGAGGGCGGTGGGGGTGAAGTCCACGAACTCGAATTGGTCCTCGGCCGACTGCAGGATGCGGGAGCGGACGGCGCGGTCACGGCGGTCCTCAGGCGTCTCCATGGTGCGCACGTTGATGCGAAGCACGCCGACCTGCGAGGCCGAAGCGTTGGCGAAGTCCACGATGATGTCGCCGGCAACCTGGTCGGTGAGCCCGACGACGCGCGTGGGTTCGCCGCGCAGGATCTCGTCGATCTCGTAGCGAGCCTGGGATTCCTCAGGGACGATGCGGAAGAGCTTGGCGTCGCCGCTGGCCTGCAGCGCAGTCGGGGCCTCGGTAGCCGCGGGTTCGGCGGCCGCGGCCGTGGTCGGTGGCATGGTGAGTTGCGGCGCGGAGATGGGCTGGCTGGCCTCGCCGGTGCCGCCGGTGAAGAAGATGAACAGCCAGGCGACGCCGGCGACGGCTACGCCCAGGAGCGCGGCAACCACGCCCGCTCGGATCAATCGGTTGCTCAACAACTCGTTCAACTTCATCGGGATCAATTGCCTTGGGCCCGCGAAGCGTCGCGCACGCCGCGCCGGCTGTCTGTAGTGAATGCTCCTATCATCGCAGGCTGTTGGCTGGGATGGACAATCACCCCGGTTCCACAGCGAGTGCCGCGTGCGGGTTGGCGACTGCATTCGGCCCACGAGGCTTGCGATTTGCCAAGCTGGGCGGCTCGGCGCGCACTTCGCCGCGCCACTGAAAGGGGAACTAAGGCCATGCGCCAGGCCGACCGGACTACAGGGACTAATAGGGTGACGGACAGCACTGCCCGGAAGGCCTATTTCAAAGAAGGCGAGCGGATCACTCGCGAGTACTACCTGGCGGACCCGAGCGATCCGTACCGGCAGTCGGGGAAGACCGGCGGGGCTGAACGTTGGGAGATTACGCGCCGCTGCATTGCCGAGGCGGTGGATGCCGACGGCGACTACCTGGACCTGGGCTGCGCGAACGGCCTGCTGCTGGAATCGCTGGTGGGGTGGTGCGCGGAACGCGGCCACAGGATCACGCCGCACGGGCTGGATTTCATTCCGGAACTGGTGGAGCTAGCGCGGCAGCGCCTGCCGGAGTATGCGGGCAATCTGCACGTGGCGAACGCGTATTCATGGGTGCCGCCACGGCGTTACCGGTTTGTGCAGCTGCTGTTGTCGACGGTGCCGCCGACGGATCAGCGGGAGTTTGTGTCGCGGGTTCTCAATGAAATGGTGGCGACGCCCGGGCGGCTGATCTTGGCGGTGTATGGGCTAGGGGACTCGGCGACGCCGGAGGTGGCGGTGGAGACGTTTGCGGGGCTTGGGTTTGAGGCGGCGGGGGCAACGGCTTGTGTGTCGGCTTCGGTGGCGTGGATTGACAAGGTCTGCTGACGCTATGTTGTGGGGGCCCAAAGTCGGGTTGAACCAGACAGTTTGATGAGGCCAGCCGGACTCAGTGGCATCGCGATGCAGGACACTGCGGGGTGGCGACCCGATGCGTGAGCAGATCGATATGCCTGCTGCGATAGCCATACCACGCCGTATCGCGGCGGCGATTCTCGTAGCGATGGTCGTTGTCGCCGCGACAGCGGCGAGCGTCAGCGCCCAGTGGCCGACCGGGTGCGTGGAGTTGAATGACATTGTTGAGCGGCACCTGGGAAATGATGGGAACGTGGGCATCTATCAGCGGGTGTTTGGCGAGCAGGCGGAGGGCGCGTGCCGCAGCGACCACATTGAGGATGTGCGCGCAGTATTTGCATGGGCCTTAACTGACCTACCACATTCGGCGTCAACCGAACCCATCACGCGAATCGACATCAGTGGCTGGCCCACGACGTGCGTGGATTTAAATGACATCGTCGAACGTCACCTCGGTAACGACAAGAACGTTCGCATCTACCAGCAGGTCTTTGAACATGAAGCTGAAACTGGCTGCCAACACGATCATGCCGCGAACGTGCGTGACGTATTCGATTGGGCACAGACGTCGACCTGCGACAATTCGTCCCTAGCGTCTCACGCAAGCTCTGCCGATTCCCAACCACCTGCCTATACCCCCGCTACTGTCATCAGCCTAGTAGAAATGACACCAGCACTCGACCAAATCTTTCACGCTCTGCCGATATTGGCATGCTCCCCTCTACCCTGGATCACCGACGGCGCTACCGAGTACGAAATAAACGTCCTTTCGAAGCTAGTGAGCATTGCCACTCAAAACGCCGACCTCGCGACCGTGATAGCGAACTCGGCCAGGTTTAGTGACGGCGTAGACCACTTTCACCTTCAAAGCACAACCGCTTTCTGGGGAAACTCCGAATACGACGCCCTCCTTGCATTGGAAGGAATAACCCAAACAAGCTCCGAAATGGCCAATAGTATACAGCATTACCACTGGATAACCGAAAGAATTATCGGGCATGGCGCCAAAGCGCTCACGAGACTGCACTCCCTCGCCCGAGATCATCTGGACCTTGCAATCCTCGTTGCAAGATCACCATGGCTATCCGACGGTGTTTCAAAGCATGAAGAGTTCGCAGTTTTCCAACTCCACGAACTCGCCGATAATCTTCCCGTCCTGGCGAAGCAGATCACGGAGTACAGTTTGGAGTTACCTGCCTGGGATCGAAACGTCTTTCTGATCAGATCAATTGCACGAATATACTCACGGCAGCCTGAGTTGATCGAACGACTTCTAGATCAGGAGTGGTTTATTGACGGGCTAGATTCGCAGGAACGCGTGTTCATAACCGCCCTAGCCTCCACTATCGACACGGGCCTTCAAGAGGATCTTCTTGCCAAGCACTTCACGCAGTCCAAGACTATCACTGTCCCCCTAGCTGGCGAAGTAACTCTTTGGGTTGTCCAGCATAGCCCGTTCCGGCCACACGACGATCACTTCAGAATGATGGAAGAGGCCATACGTGGTGCCGAGACTTTCATAGGAGTTCCATTCCCCGCCAATGACTTGATCATGGTGTTAGCCGACGATTCCAAAAAACTACACGATACCGGCGGAGCATATGGTACCAGCTTCATTCAAGCCATCCGCTATCCAGATGGCAGCATTAGTCGAGGCGTGGTATACCACGAAATATCTCATTTCTACTTCAATTCAAACCTGGGTCCCTTCTACGACTTTGGCCTCCCTGTCGGTCAAGGATATCGCGTTAGCCGTTGGCTCAGTGAAGGAGGAGCTAACTTTCTGGCATTGTACATCTTTAGCTGGACCGGGGAGAGAAGTTTGGCCGAGTCGCTACGTGCGTCCAACGAGCTTGGTATTTCGCGGTGCTTGGACTTAGGCACTGACACCATCTACGCTCTACTAGTCAATCAGGAAGCTGATTACGGTTGCAACTACGACCTGGGAGAAAACTTGCTTCTCAATCTATTTGACACCATAGGCGAAAGTGCACTGTCCGCGGTATTGCGGGAATTGTACTTGATGTCCGTGTACAGCGACGGCCATGAGAACGTGGATGGAACAGTTAGTCCGACTTCCGAAGAGGTCTATTGGACTATTCTAAAGCACACCCCGGCAGGCAGGGAAGATACCGTCCGTGAGTTGTACCGGCGCATTCACGGCGGACCTTTCGTCGACGCGGTGAATTGAGACCGAGACACTAGCGAGCTCTTGGGGTCTGGGCTGGAACACGCTTCGATCCCTTTGAGTCACTGTATACTGTCGGCACCCCTCCGACGAAGCTCCTTTTTTCCAGGAGTCACTGCCAAGTCTGACTCTAACCGTCGATAGAAATCGTCGTATTATTCGGACTGATAATCCAGAGAATTGGCACAGTATATGTCCATGTATTGTGGGAACATGGGGCTCAACTCACAAATAGCGAAGTCCAATCACCTACAGATACCCGGCCGCTCGTGCGAGGTCCCGCGACGCTACGGTTCGCCGAGGGCGTCGCCTTGGACGGGGCCGTTGGGGAGCGTGTTGTAGCGGAAGGCGGCGTCGAGCACGCCGTTGAGTTGCCGACGCCGGCTGCCGGCGTACAGGGTGTCGGCCGTGGGTCGTACGGTGGCCTGCCAGTACTGGTGGGCGGCCACACCGTAACTGCGGAGAACGCGCAGCAGTCTCTGGTGGTAGATCGCGGCGACGGGCGGCGGCGTGAGCGCTCGGATCCCTTGCTCGGCAGATCTGGCCACGTCGGCCAGCGCCAGCAGCGCCACCAGCTGTCGTTCATCGCTGATCGTCCCTCGCCGGTGGGCCACGTTAATGAGGCTGACGTAGGCCGCGCCGCTTTCGAACTGAAGGCGCACCTGGCCCGTGGCCTGGGTGTAGGCGGCGAGGTTGGCGCCCAGGGGCCGCCAAGTTGGCGTTGGATCGACGCGAACGCCCAGCGCCAGGCTGGCTCGACGGACGCTGGATGCGTCGACCAGCGGCACGCCCGAGGGCGGCGCGGGCGTGGCGGTGGGTGACGGCGGCTGAACCGTGCCGGGCGCGGCCGGCTGACTCTCCGGGGACGGCGCACCCGGAGAGGTTCCAGCGAATGCGGCCAGACCCGCAACCATCGTCGCCACCAGACCGAAAACCACCAGGGCAATCAGGGTGCTGCCCGGGACCGGGAGCCGTTGCGCGGCGATCCGCCGCGCCGCATCCGCGCGCCGGAGCATGGGGGAACTACCCGCTCGCGGCGACGGCAGTGGCGGCCGGCTCTTGGCTTTCCAGACGAGCGATGAATTTCTCGGCTTCCATAGCGGCCTGGCAGCCCTCGCCGGCGGACGTGATGGCCTGGCGGAAGTAGTGGTCCTGGGCCTCACCGGCCACAAAGACGCCTTCCACGTTGGTGTGCATGTAGCGGTTGGAAATCACGTAGCCGTCTTCGTCCATCTCCAGCTTGCCCTTGAAGATCTCAGTGTTGGGATCGTGGCCGATGAATATGAAGAAACCGTCAGTGCGAAACTCGGATTCCTCGCCGGATTGGACGTTCTGGAGCCGGAGCGACTGCACGACGTCGTCGCCCTGGACGCCGGTGACCACCGTATCCCAGATGAATTCGATCTTGGGCTCCGCGCGGGCGCGGTCCCTCAGATAGGGACCGGCGCGCAATTGGTCGCGCCGATGGATGACCGAGACCTTGGAAGCGAAGCGCGTAAGGAACAGGCCTTCCTGCAGGGCGCTATCGCCCCCGCCAACCACGGCCACGGGCTGATCTCTGAAGAATGCCCCGTCGCAGGTGGCGCAGACGGAGACGCCGCGGCCCCAGAGCTCTTGCTCACCGGGTATCCCCAGGAGACGAGGGCTGGCGCCGGTGGCGACGATGACCGAGCGCGCCTGGTAGGTGGCGGCGCGGCCGGTGAGGGTGAAGGGCGGGCCGTCGAAGTCGACTTCGGTGATCTGGTCGTAGACGATCTGGGCCCCGAAGCGTTCGGCCTGGCCCTGCATGCGCATGGTGAGGTCGGGTCCGGTGATTTCCTCGAAGCCGGGGTAGTTTTCGACGTCGTAGGTGGTGGCGATCTGGCCGCCCAGGGCGTCGCCGGTGAACACCAGCGTGGAGAGATTGGCGCGGGCGGCGTAGATGGCGGCGGTCAGCCCGGCCGGCCCAGAACCCAGAATCGCGACATCGTGCATCGAGCGCTCCCGTACCTGACGCTTGAGGAATGTCTCTCACCTGCTCACGTAGCATCGTCGCATGACGACTGAGCAGGTTCTGCGCAAATCCTGACACACGCCGTGCGTTCTCCCCGAATCGCGTCCCGGCTGAGCAGCCGCGGCCTGAGCCGGCGGCGTGTCCTGGCCTCCTGTGCGGGGGCAGGCGCCACGCTGGCTCTGGCCGCCTGCGGCGACCCGATCGTCGTTGAGCGGGTGGTGGTGGTTACCAATGTGGTCGAACGCGAAGTCGTGGTCGAGCGCCCAGTCGTCACCGAGCGCGAGGTGATCGTTGAGCGGGAAGTCGTCGTAGAGCGGGAAGTGATCGTGACCCGCCTGGTCACGCCGCCTCCAACGCCGGCGCCAACGCCGGCGCCAACGCCGGCGCCAACACCTGCGCCAACACCTGCGCCAGCGCCCTCGCCAGCGCCGCGCCCGATCGTCACAACACGCGAAACGCCGCCGCAACCGCTGAAGGCTCAGCTCCGCGCCGCCATCAGCCCGGCCTACGCCCGCGGGGGCACGCCGGACCTTGGCGCGATCGGCACAACTACCGACCTGACGCTGGAGGTGCTGGACGCCGGCGGCGACAGCTCGGCGCGTCTGCTGGCGCGCGCGGCGGCGGGGGATCTACCGGATCTGCTGATCGGCGTCCCCGGCGGCCTGGTGACGGCTCTGGACGCGATGGAGTCGTTGGCTCCGTTGGATCCGGCCCTGGGTGAGGAGCATGGGTTTCTTACCGAGATGCTGGCGCTGGGCCGTCGTGACCGCGGGCTGGTCGGCATGCCCGTGAGCGGGCATCCGACCTATCTACTCGCCAGCCGGCGGCGGCTGGAGCAGGGAGGCGTGGCTGGCGCGGGCGCTACGTACCCGGAGCTGACAGAAACGGCCCGGCAGCTAACCGACCCGGAGACGTATGCCTATGGGTTTGGCGTGGTTGCCGGGCTGCCCGAACTGGAGACCGTGGTCCGCACGGCCGGGCCGTTTCCAACCAGCGAGGTCGCGCTGAACGCCTGGCAGTGGTACGCGGATCAGTGGTTGCGCGAGCGCGTGTCGCCGCCACCCAGCGCCTGGGACGGTCAGGGCGCGGCGGGTGAGGCCGTAGTGCACGGGCGCGTGGCGCTGGCGATTGCGCATGGACGGGCGCTGCAGCGGCTGGCGACGCTGCCGCCCGAACGGCACGCCGACTGGGAGGCGCTGCCGTTGCCGGCCTGGCCGGAAGCCGAACGTCAGGTTCCGATGGCCGCAGCGTTCATTACGGCGGTGCACGCCGGCGACGCGGCGGCCGCAGAAGCGTCGGTTGCCTTGGCCGGTCCGGCACGGACGTTTTACGCCGGGGGAACGTCAGCCTGGACGCTGGCGCTGACCGACGTCTCGGAGAGGCCGGGGCTGGATCTCGAGCGCCTGCTGGAGGCTCGCGCCGCCTGGACGGTTCCCCTGGTTGAGACGGCGGACTGGCTGGCGCGAACGGCGGACCTGGACAGCGCCGTGCATAACAGCCTGACGCTTGGCCAGCCGGCGGCCGAGGTGGCGGCCGCGCTTCAGTCACAGTCGGCACAGCCCCAGACCGCTTAGCGAAAGATACCGCTGGCCGGCAGTGGAGCGAGCCGGCCAGTACTATGGCTTGGACGCCTTTTCGCGCAGATTGCCTCCATGCCCGCCATTGCCATTCCCTGGGACCCCGACCTTCTTGAGATCGGGAGTTTCCGGTTTACCTGGCACTCGCTGTTTGCTGTCCTGGGCATCCTGGCGGGCATCTGGGTGGCGCGCCGCCTGGGTCGCCGCACGACGATCTCCGACGACCAGGTCACCACGCTGGCGCTCTGGGGAGTGGGTGGCGGCATTGTGGTGGCGCGTTTTCTGTTTGTGATCGACAACCTGGATCTGTTCTCCAGCGACTGGGGGCGGATTCTCGCGCTCAACGACGGCGGGATCACGGTGTGGGGCGCGCCGCTGGGCGGCGGCCTGGCAGTGGCGCTGGCCGCCTGGTGGATGAAACTGGACGTGCGAACAGCCGTGGACATCGGCGCGCCGGGTCTGATTCTGGGCATGGCGATCGGGCGCATCGGCGACCTGATCAACGGCGAGCACCACGCGCTGGCGACCGAGCTGCCCTGGGCCGTGTACTACACCCACGCGAACGCCATCGGCCAAACCACGCCCGTGCATCCAGCCACGACCTACGAACTGCTTGGCGACCTGGCGATCTTAGGATTCGCCATGTGGCTGGCCAGCCGTTACATCGGCCGCCTGTACCTCTTCTGGACCGCCCTGGCCGGCTACGGCGCGCTGCGGCTGGGTCTGCAGTTCCTGCGTATCGATCAGCAGGAACACTTCTGGGGCCTCCAGCAGTCGCAGATAATTGGGGTGCTGGTGCTCGTGGTGTTCGCGATTTGGGCGGTGAACCGGCTGCGAGTGCAGTGGGCAGGCCGGACGTAGCGAATCGCGCCGCCTCATTCACCCGAAGAGGACTCTGATGCTTGCGGTCGCCAGCGCGGCGTCCCGTCGCTGGCGACCAGGCCTCCTTCAATTTTGGGCTGCACTCGTCCTGGGAACGCTGCTCGCCGGCTGCGGCGATTCTGCAGCGCTGCCGCCTTCGCCCCGCGAAGACACCGCGGTTCAGCAACCCGTGCTCAGACCCCGCGCGGCGAAGCCGACAGCCACCGTGACATCCGCGCCGCCGCTGGCCCCATCGCTTGCAACAGCGTCGCCGGCACCAACCCAGGCCAAGACACTGGCAGCGACAGCGACGCCAGCGCTCGAACCACGCGGGCAGCCAGCGAAGCCGGTGGCGACAGCGGCTCCAGTTCGGGAAACAACGCCCGGATCAAGGCAGAGCTCCACCGCGGTCGTGGCCGAGCGGTCCGAGACAGTCCGCGAACGGTCACCTGAGCCCTCAATCTTCACCAGCGTATCGACAGGCAAAGACCATACGTGCGCGTTGCTTCCGGATGGTGAAGCGTATTGCTGGGGCCCCAACAATGACGATGGCCATCTGGATATTCCGTCGGATACCAGATTCCTTCGAATCTCGGCCGGCCATCGATTCACGTGCGGAATCCGTGTGGACCACGGCATCACGTGCTGGGGAAATAACAATCACAACAAACTCGAGGCGCCTGAGGGTCGGTTTACGGACCTGGACACGGGGTGGGATCACGCCTGCGCACTGGGCGCCAACGGCGCCGTCTGCTGGGGATGGAACGCGAATGAGCGAGCGACTCCACCGCAGGACTTTGCGTTCACCGCCATTGCGGCCGGCGCCGAGCACAGCTGTGGGCTGACCATTAACGGCGACTTGCGGTGCTGGGGGAAGAACGACAACGGACGGGTGGACTTTCAGGAAGGTCCGTTTCAAGCGCTGAGCGTCGGCACCTCGCATACGTGCGCATTGCGAGCCGACGGCAGAGCGTTCTGTCAGGGTGAGAATGCCCAGAAACAGTCGGGCGTTCCCAAGACAGTCTTTGAGGCGATCTCAGCAGGCGACGACCACACGTGTGGAACGCGACCGGACGGCACTCTGGAGTGCTGGGGCGGGGCAGGTCAGATCTGCAATATTCTGTTGACTGCGCCGAACGGGATTTACAGCTCGGTGAGTGCCGGATTTCGACACACATGCGCGCTGAACGCTGAAGGGCAAGCCGCGTGTTGGAACCATCCATACATTGCTATTGCAACTCCGCCATACGACAACCTCAACTTTGCAAATGCGGTCCCGGACTACGCGTTGCAGAAGCCAGTGGAAGCGTTTCCCTGGCCGGGCGGCGGCCTGCTGATCGCGGATCTGGACGGTGAGATTGCCGTCTACGGCAGCGAGTCGAAACCCATTCAGATCCTCGATATTGCGGACAAAATATCGTCCATGGGTAGTGAAAGAGGCCTGCTAGGTGCGGCCGTTGACCCGGAGTTTGAAAGATTTCCATTCCTCTACGTGTACTACACGGCGCGCAGCGAGCGTGAAGGCGTGGAACCGGGTGCGCGGCTCTCGCGATTCCCAGTCGTCGATGGTCGAGCGGTGCGTGAAGACGAGCTCGTGATGCTTGAGCATCCGGGACTTTATGACTTTCACCAGGGCGGCAGCCCTCGGTTCGGTCCGGACGGGATGCTGTACCTGGGCATCGGCGACGGAACGTGCAGTGAATGTTCCCGCTACTTAGACACATTACTCGGCAAGATAATTCGGATTGACGTGCGCGACGCTACCCCGGAGCGCCCCTATCGGATTCCGCCGGACAATCCGCTGATCAACGATCTGGAGGCAAAGCACGAAATATGGGCGTATGGGCTAAGGAACCCATGGCGAATGAGTTTTGACTCACCGGCCGGTCAGCTCTGGGTTGCGGACGTGGGCGCGGGGTTTGAGGAAGAGGTCTCGATCGTTAGGGGAGGCGCCGACATGGGTTGGCCGGTGTGGGAAGGCCGATACTGCCGACGAGACCTCCCGGGCGGCTGTGACGTTATTGAAGGCACGACGCCGCCCATCGCGGCTTACAACCACTCGCACGGCTGCGCCATCATCGGCGGAGGTGTGTACCGAGGCGCCGCGATTCCTCAACTGGAAGGTGCGTACGTCTTCGGCGATCTGTGCAGCGGACGTATCTGGGCTCTGGTGAGCGACGGGTCCGACGACCGCACAATGGTGGAAATCGCGAATTTGGATGTGCCGGTCGTGTCGTTTGGGGTCGATGCGGACGGCGAGGCGCTGGTGTTGGCGTTCGGCGGGCTGGTCCTGCGACTGGTCGAAGCCGAATCGGGGTACTCGACACCGGGCAAGACCGTTCCGGCGGTGACAACACCACCGCCCCGTGGTGTGTAAACCGTCGCGTGAGCCACTCATTGCGATCAGTTCGCTTGGAGCTTAGATGCCTGGCAGCGACGGGGATTCGACGCTCGACGGCTACGCTGTTGGCGCGGTGCTAGCCAAGTCCGCATGCGCGACGCGGCGGGCCGACAAAAAAAGTCAGCCTCTGGTGCGATACCAATAGGCACCGCTGGGGTGTGCGATGATGTTCGCTTGGATCAGGCCAACACTGGGACGTTCGCTATCGTGGCGAGGCAACTGCTGGTCAAGTGGCCAACCCGTGAATAGCGGGCAGCAACGTCTACTAGCTGAGTCACGCGAAAGAGACCTGCCGCCCGTGCCCCACAGTGCGGCGTTCCAGCGTCGGTACCTAGGCCTGCTATCGTTTTGCGTCACGGTCATCCTGGGAGCGCTGCTACTGGCCGCGTGTGAGGATCCTGCGACGCCCAGGCCAGGACTGCAACAGGAGACCACGGTTCAACGCCCTGGGCTCAGGCCTCGCGCGGCATCGTCCGAGTCGATGCCGGCCCAACCGCCAGCATTACCGCAGGCCCCAGTACAAACAACAACACTGACGCCAGCACCCGCGCAGGTGACGGCCGACTCAACGATGCCGCCCCCGGGATCAACGCCGTCACCGGCGCCCGTAAGGGACTCGCCGCCAAGTAGGGCCCCTGTCGTCCAAGTTGCAGCCGGCGAGAATCACTGGTGTGCGCTCCAACAGGATGGACGCGTCCGCTGCTGGGGCCACAATGATCAAGGCCAGGTGAATGAGCCGGACGGTGTCAGATTCCGTCAAATCACGTCTGGATGGCGATTCTCCTGCGGCCTGCGGACAGACGGAGGCATCACCTGTTGGGGACGAAATAGCTACAAGCAAGCCGATCCGCCTGCCGGGCAATTCACCATGGTGAATGCCGGATGGGATCATGCCTGCGCGGTCAGCCGTGACGGCGCAACCTGTTGGGGACGGAACGCCAACGACCGGGCAACGCCCCCATCCGGCGTCGTGTTCACGGCAATCGGGTCCGGCGCCGAGCACAGTTGCGGTCTGACCCTCGGTGGAGACTTGGTCTGCTGGGGGCGGAATGACAACGGCCGGGCCGAGTCGCGCAGGGGGCCCTTTCGCGCGCTTGCGGTTGGCGTCGCGCACACGTGCGTGTTACGCAGCGATGGCACGGTCATGTGCCAGGGCGAGAATGCCGCCGGCCAGTCCGATCCTCCTGAGACAATCCTCGATCAGATCACCGCCGGTTCGGATCACACGTGCGGAATCCTTCCAACCGGCTCCGTGGAATGCTGGGGCGGGGGCGTTGACCAGCCAAGCGATGTCCGATTTGGCCCATACGGCCGGTTCAGATCAATAAGCGCTGGTTGGAACGACACGTGCGCAGTGAATGAAGCCGGCCAGGCGGTGTGCTGGTCGCCTCCATATCGACCTCGACAACCCGAACCCTATGGTCAATTGCATCTTGTGAATGAATTCCCGGGATTTCGATTCTCCAACCCCGTTGAAGTTTTCTCCTGGCCGCTTGGCGGCCAGGCAGTTGTGGAAAAAACCGGTTCAATTAGTGTCTACGTCGGTGGATCAGATCCGCAGAGTAAACTAATCCTCGACTTAACTGCTGAAACTGATTCTGAATCCTCGGAGAGCGGCATGCTAAGTGCCGTCGCTGATCCTGAGTTTAGCAAGTTCCCATTTCTTTATGTGTACTATACAGTTGATGATAATAAGGCGACGGAACAAGCACGAGCACGGATCTCGCGTTTTCCAGTTTCGGATGGGATTGCAGTTTATGAAGAGGAACTTATCATTCTTGATATACCACGGCCTAAGCAACTCGAATCACACTGGGGTGGAGCGCTACGATTTGGATCAGACGGGATGCTATATCTGGGAATAGGAGACGGGCATTGCTTTGAGTGTCCCCAGAGACTCGATTCCCTGCATGGTAAGATCATACGCATCGATGTGCGTGGTGCATCTGCCGAAGAACCCTACCGAATACCTGAGGACAGTACGCTACTCGAGTCCCCGGACGCACGGCCAGAGATTTGGGCTTACGGTTTGCGTAATCCTTGGCGCATGGCGTTTGATCCACAGACTGACACACTTTGGGTTGGAGATGTAGGGCAAAATACTGAGGAAGAAGTAACCATTGCTACGGCAGGAGCAAATCTAGGCTGGCCAATATTTGAAGGAAACACATGCTTTAACGCGAGTGAAGCCGATAGGTACATCTCCCTGGTCGAGTATGCGTGCAGCAACTTTAGGAATGTCGCGGCACCGGTCGCTACCTACGGGCGCGCGGAAGGATGCGCCATCGTCGGCGGCGTTGTGTACCGCGGCACCGAAATCCCGTGGCTTGACGGCGTCTATCTGTTCGGTGACTTCTGCAGCGGGCGGGTGTGGGCACTAAGCGGCGATACCGACGCAGGATGGCGGATGAGCCAGATCGCGGACCTGGACCTGCCCCTTAGTTCGTTCGGAACCGACGCGGCCGGCGAGGTCTACCTGCTGACGTTTGGCGGCCCCATCCTGCGCCTGGTCGAAGGTGAATCTGAGTACGCGCCGTCGGTAACGCATGTGCCGCTGCTAACTACCATGTTTAAGCCGTCGGACTGAGGTCACCCCCAACGCTCCCCGCAATCCGTGCGGCGATGGCCCCCGCAGCATCTCCCCCGTACCGTCAGTATCAGCGTTGCCGCTGCCACGCCCGAACGCCCGACCTCGGCTGCCCGGCCTCAGCCCTGTCACCCGAAAATCCGACAGCCCGCCGGAGGCCGGGCCCCGATTACTGGTCCGCAGGCTCATGTGCGACCATGACCGCCTGACGCGCCCAGACGGCGCACCGTTCCCTAGCTCGGCAAACTGGACACGACCGCATCTGCCGCCCCATGTCTGGCGGTACGCGGCGAGTACCAAACCTGCTGATCGGAAAGAGCTGTGATGCTTGCGGTCGCCAGCACGATGCCGAGGCGCGCGCGCCTCGGCCTTCTGCCAGTGGCTGCCGCAGCCATCCTCGGGACCCTGCTGCTGGTCGCCTGCGGAGATCCTCCAGCACCCAAGCCATCGCAGAGCCAGGCCCCCCGGCTCAACAACCGGCGCTCAGGCCTCGGGTGGCAACGGCCGCAACGACGACTCCGTCGAGGCAAACCGAGCCAGCATCGCCAGCGACTGCCACGTCGCCAGATGCCCCCACATTTGTTCAGGTAGCCGCCGGCGAGAACCACTCGTGCGCCCTGCAAAACAGCGGCCGCGTTCAGTGCTGGGGCTCGAACGATAACGGCCAGTTGGACGTTCCGGAAGGGGTCAGCTTTCAGCAGATTACGTCCGGGCACCGGTACTCCTGCGGCATCCGCGCTGACGGCGGAGTCACCTGCTGGGGACGGAACGATCATGCGCAACTTGACGCACCGGACGGCCAGTTCACAGCGATCGACGCCGGGTGGGACCATGTCTGCGCGCTTAGTGGGACTGACCCCGTCTGCTGGGGATGGAACGCGAACGAACGCGCGACGCCGCCAACGGACACCGCCTTCGCGGAAATTGGTACCGGTGCAGAACACAGCTGCGGCCTGTCGTCCACCGGAGACTTAATATGTTGGGGAAAAAACAACGACGGTCAAGCAGATTCACGCCGAGGGACCTTTCGTGCACTGGCGGTTGGCATCGCACACACATGTGTCTTAGACAACGACAACATGGTCTTGTGCCAAGGCGACAGCGCCTCTGGCCAGTCCAGCCCTCCTAAAGCAGCCTTTACCAAGATCAGTTCTGGAAAAGACCATTCGTGTGGTCTCCTACCCACACGCGACGTCGTGTGTTGGGGACGCGGGCAAAGCAAGGCAATAAACGTCCGACTTGGCTCGCCCCCTGGTCCTTTCACGTCGATCAGCGCCAGATGGCGCCAGACGTGCGCTCTGACCGACGGTGGTCACGCACAGTGTTGGAATTACGAGTATCTGCCTATACCATTCCCTCCCTATGATCGTCTGCAGTTCACCGATGCCCTTCCAGGTTATACACTGAACCAGCCTACGGACGTCTTCCCCTGGCCTAACGGTGGATTGGCCGTTGTAGACTGAGAGGGCTCCATTAGAACCTACATTCCCGGATCCGAACCGCACAACATTCTCGATTTGGAAGATGCCGTTGCCTCCGATGGAAGCCTAAACGGCCTGCTGAGTTCCGCATTAGATCCAGAGTTTCACGAGTTCCCATTTCTTTACGTATTCTACACAATTAGGAGAGGTAACGATGGACAAGAGGAGTCAGTCATACTTTCTCGTTTCCCAATATTAGATGGTCGTATAAAACGCAGTGGTGAATTGATTATAATGGAATTGACAGTTTTTCCTAGACCAACCGAAGGATACGACGGAGGCAATCACTATGGGGGAGCGATCCGATTTGGACCCGACGGGATGATGTATCTCGGAATCGGCGACAGTACATGCTTCGAATGCCCACAAAGCCTAGATTCTCTGCACGTCAAGATTATTCGCATTGACGTGCGCGGAGCATCGGCCGAACAGCCCTATCGGATACCACACGACAACCCTATGCTTGGAGTGCCAGATGCACGGCCCGAGATTTGGGCATACGGCTTGCGCAACCCTTGGCGCATGGCGTTTGATTTGCACGATGGCAGCCTGTGGGTTGCCGACGTGGGTCATGACGCCGAGGAGGAGGTGTCGATCGCGACGGCCGGTGCGAACCTGGGGTGGCCAATCTTCGAGGGATCGGACTGTTTAGACTTTAACGATGAAGTAAGCCGCTTCTATGGCATCGCGTCGGGATATCAGTGCATCGAAGTTGAAGACGTGACAGCACCGATCATTACTTATGAGCTCACGAATGCGACTTGTGCCATCATTGGCGGAGTTGTGTACCGGGGCGCTGAAATCCCCTGGCTGCAAGGCCTGTATCTGTTCGGCGACTTTTGCAGCGGGCAAGTTTGGGCGCTCAACCCCGATGCCGACAAAGGACGACAACTGGTCCAGATCGCGGACTTGAACTTACCTCTCAGCTCCTTCGGCACTGACGCAGACGGGGAAGTGTACGCACTGACATTCGGCGGTCCAATTTTGCGCCTCGTGGAAGCCGATCCTGGATCCGAGTTGCCGGTGAACACGGTAGCGACCGAGACCATTACGCCAAGCGCGCAGCGAAGTCCATGAGTCGTTTTCTCCCGCTGTCCCGCTGGTGAGAGGCCAATGCCCGAGGCGGCGATCAAGCACGGGAGTGCAGCGGCGTAGAGGCCGCGCGTCGGCATTGGCGCGCGTTATATGGTCCTCGAGGCCGGCCCGAGGACAGTCCCTGAGCCGCGCACTTCCGACTGCTAGCAGGCGCCCCGGTGTGCGACGATGGTGGGATGATCCACTCTAACGGCGCGACGTTTCCGTTTGCGGCGATTGTTGGGCAGGACTTGATGCGCCTGTCGCTGGCGCTCAATGCGATCAACCCGAGCATTGGCGGGGTGTTGATTCGCGGTGAGCGGGGCACGGCGAAGTCGACGGCGGTTCGTGGGCTGGCGGCGGTGTTGCCGGAGATCGAGGTGGCGACCTGCACCTACGGGTGCGCCCCCGGCTCGCTGAACGTCTGCGAGGACTGCCGAGAACAGCGCAATCAGAACCTCGACATCGAGTCCACTACCCGGCAGGTCCGCGTGGTGGACCTGCCGGTTTCGGCTACCGAGGATCGCGTGATCGGCACGCTGGACCTGGAAGCGGCATTGTCCCGTGGCGAGCGCAAGTTCGAACCCGGTCTGCTGGCGGCGGCCCACCGGGGTCTGCTGTATGTGGACGAGGTGAATCTGCTGGACGACCACCTGGTGGACACGCTGCTGGACAGCGCCGCCTCGGGCACGAACCTGATCGAACGCGAAGGCGTTCAGTACCGGCATCCGTCCGAATACATCCTGGTCGGCACGATGAACCCTGAGGAGGGCGACCTGCGCCCGCAGCTGCTGGACCGTTTTGGGCTGGCGGCCGAGATTCGCGGCGACACGCACCCGGCGACGCGGGAGGAGATCGTGCGGCGACGCATTGCGTACGACGCCGACCCGGCGGCCTTTCTGGCCGAGTGGACCGGGGCCAGCGCCGAGCTACAGCAGCAGATCATTGGGGCGCGCGAATTGCTGCCATCGGTCGTAGTGAGCCACGAGATGCTGTCGCTGATCATCCACATCGCCATTGCGATGGGCGTGGACGGTCACCGGGCGGACATCGTGATGCACAAGGCGGCTTCCACGATCGCGGCCTGGGAGGGACGAACCGAGGTCACCCGGGACGACGTGCGGCGCGCGGCCGAACTGGCCCTGCCGCACCGCCGGCGCCGCGACCCATTCACGCCGCCGCACCTGGACCCGGACGAACTGGACCAGGCCATCCAGTCGTTCGATGCTTCGCGAAGCGCCAGTGGCAGCGAAGCTGCCGAAGCCGGAATGGAAAAGCGGCAGATGTCCGCGACCGGCGAAGAGACCGTGGCGGCGTCGGACCAGAACTTCGGCGCACCGACCTCAGCCGGGGCCGAGCGGCAGATCGACCCGGATTCGATACCCGATTCGCCCACCTTGGCGTCGCAGGAACGGCTGCCCATGACGCGGCCACGCTCCGGACGGCGAACTCAGCACGAGGTGCAGGGTCGTCGAGGGCGATCGGTTCGCAGCCGGCACATGAAGCCAAATGATCCACCGGACGTGGCGCTGCTGGACACGATCCGGGCCGCCGCCTTGCGCGGGGTTGGCGACGGCGCACTGACGATTAAGCAAGACGACATCCGTATCCGACGGCGCATGCGCAAGGTCGGCAACCTGATGCTGTTTGTGGTGGACGGCTCGGGGAGCATGGCGGCCCAGCGGCGAATGCAGCTGACAAAGTCAGCGGTGCTGTCGCTGCTGGCGGACGCCTATCAGCGCCGCGACCGCGTGGGGCTAGTCACCTTCCGCAAGACCGACGCCCATGAGACGGTGCCGCCGACCAACAGCCTAGACCTGGCGCACGCCCGGATGCGGGAAATGCCAACCGGCGGCCGCACACCGCTGGCGCTGGGGCTGGACCTTGCTCGCCGCGTAATCCTGCGCGAGCGCGCGCGGGACGCCGAGACGCGCCCCATCGTGATCCTGCTGACGGATGGCGTGGCCAACGTCGGCATGGAGCCGGGGTCAGACCCGATTGACGATGCGATGCGCGCGGCGCGACGAGTGGCGCTGGACCGGATTCCGGCGCTGGTGATCGACGCCGACCGACGTCGCGCCCGCCTGAGCCCGCTGCCCGATCTGGCGAAATCCATGATGGCGGCGCACGTGCGCCTGGACGCGCTGGCTTCGGGTCAACTCACCAGCCTGATCCGGCTGGCTACCGCCTGAGCCGACCGATCCAGCCGGGCGGATGACCGCCAGCTTCGTCGTGAATGTCTGACGAGCGACCCGAGCGCGTATGGGTGTGCGGCTTGTCGGGGTCCGGCAAAACGACCGTCGCCCGACACCTGGCACGGATTCTGCGGGTCCCGCACGTGGAATTGGATGCCCTGCACTGGCGGCATCGGCCGGACTGGGGCATGCCGAGCGACGAGGAGTTCCTGCCCGAAGTTCGGCAGGCCACGGCCGGCGACGCCTGGGTGGTGGAAGGCAACTACAGCCGGTCGCGGGACATCTATTGGCCGCGCGTCCAACTGATGGTCTGGCTGGATCTGCCGCTGCGCACGGCCACCTGGCGGGTGTTTCGCCGCACGCTGCAACGCGTCCGGAGCAATGATCGGCTCCTCTGGGGAATGCAGCGCGAGACTGTTGGCAACGCGCTGCTGTCCCGCGACAGCCTGGTGCTCTGGAATCTGAAGGTGCATAGGCGGCGCGAGCGCCAGTACTCCGAGCTGGTGCGAGAGGCGGAAGCGCGCGGAACGCCCGTCGTCCGGCTGCGGAGTCAGCGGTCGGTGGACGCCTGGCTGCGAGAGTTCGAGCGTCGGGCTGGGTCCGAGTCCAAGCCGTAACCACAAGAACGGTGCCGTGGCTGACGGTCCCGGCCGTGCGATATAGGCTGGCCGGGAACTCGCGGCCTTCGCGGCGTCGGGGTCACCAGGCGTCGGGCCGCACCGCGAATTGAGCACGCCCATGAAGATTCGTTCGGTTACCACGCTCACGTTTAACCCCGAGGTCTACTACGGCCGCGGAGCCTTCAACTACTGCTACGTGAGGATCGAGACCGAGAGCGGGCTGGTGGGCTACGGCGAATGTTCACTGATGCCCGGGGCCGTGGCCGGCGCCGTCGACACCATCGGCGACTATCTGATCGGACGCGACGCGCGCCGGGTCGAGCAGATCTGGTCGAGCATGTACTACATGTGGCACAACGTGCGCGGCGGCGTGGTCTACATGTCGGCCATGAGCGGCATCGACATCGCGCTCTGGGACATCAAGGCCAAGGCCGCGGGGCTGCCCGTTTACGAAATGCTGGGCGGGCCGATTCGTACACGGCTGCGCTGTTACCGGGGCGTTGGTGGCGCCACCACGGACGAGCTCGTGGAGAACGCCAAGGAGGCCGTGGCCGACGGCTGGTCGGCCATGAAGTTCGACCCGCTTCCTACGGCCGGCTACTACCTGTCACCCGCCCAGTTCGAGCAAGCCATTGCCAAGGTCGGCGCGGTGCGAGCAGCGGTGGGACCGGACGTGGACATCATGGTGGAAACCCACGGGCGGTTGAACCTGGCCATGATCCGCAAGCTGGCGGAAGGGATTGCCCCGTACAAGCCGATGTTCCTGGAAGAGCCGTGCGGCCCGGAATACACGAGCGCGATGGAGAAACTCTCGCAGGAAACGACGGTACCGCTGGCAACCGGGGAGCGGCTGTATACGCGCTGGGGATTCCGCGAGCTCTTCGAGCGCGAAGCCGTGGCCTACGCGCAGCCCGACATCGGGCACTCCGGCGGCATTTCGGAACTGCGCAAGATCGCCAGCATGGCCGAGGCCTACGGGATTGCCGTGGCGCCACACAACCCGTTCAGCGTGCTGAACTTCGTGGCCTCGGCGCAGGTCGACGCGTCGATTCCCAACTTCTTCATCCAGGAAAGCGGCCACTTTGCGATCGAGGGCCTGCTGAAGGAGCCGGTGCGAATCGTCGATGGCCACTACGACCTGCCGTCGGGTCCTGGACTGGGGGTGGAGCCGGACGAGGACTTCATCGCCGCGCATCCACCGCGACCGGTGGAACCGGACCGCTGGCGGGAGCAATCGATGGGCCGGCCCTACACCTTTGCTGGCGGAGAAGTCGAGCACTAGCCCAGAAATACCTGGGGGCCGAACTGGCAGGCGGAGGCCGAGCAGGCCCCGCGCAGCGGGAGGACCAGCATGGCAGCGATTCGGATGGGAATCATCGGCTGCGGCAACTTTATGTCAACCCATATTCCCCGGCTGCTGGCAATAGATGACGTGGAAATCGTGGGCTTGGCCGATCCCAGCCAGGCCTCCATTGCGCGCATGAAGGAGCGAAACCCGGGACTGGCGGGCGTGCCCGAATTCGCGTCGCACCAGGATCTTCTACGCCAGGTGAATCCGAGCGCCGTCGAAATCGGTTCGCCGCACGCGCTGCACTTTGAGCAGATCGTGGATTCGTTGGACGCCGGCTGTCACGTGATGACGGAGAAGCCGCTGGTCTGCACCGTGGACGAGGGCGAGGAAGCCCTCAGGCGCCGCGACCTGGCCGGCACGATCCTGATGGTGTCGTATCAACGCCACTTTGCGCCCGCCCACCGCTACATCCGGCAGCAGATCCAGGTTGGCGCCATCGGCCGGATCCAGCTGGTTACTGGGCTCCAGCACCACGGCTGGTACTGGGAGCAGCGGGGGCAGTGGCGGCAGGACCCGGAGCTCTCGGGCGGCGGGCAGCTGATCGACTGGGGCAGCCACCTGATGGACTACGTGATGTACGCCACCGGGCTAAGGATCAGCGCGGTGATGACGCATGAGAACCGCTACGACCTGGACGTGGACGTGGACATGACCATCAGCGCGCGGTTCGAGAACGGCGCCATCGGCAGCTTTGCGCACGTGGGCAACGCGTCGGCGCCGGCGGCCGAGGACATGGGGTTCTATGGCAGTGAGGGCACGCTGCTGGTGCGTGGGATCGAGTACAACACGATGGATGAGCTACGACACTACGACGCGCAGCAGGAACTGGTGGCCGTCGGTGAACTGCCGGCGCCGTCCAGCCCGGACCACAACTTCGTGGACGCCATTCTTGGTCGCGACGAGGTCCACTCCAGCGGCGAAGGCGGGCTGGACGTGCTGCGGGTCAACGAGGCCTGCTGGGAGTCGGCGCGCATCGGACGAGAAGTTGCGGTGGCCTTGCCGGACGTCGATTCGAGCGGCTGAGGCTGCCAATCTGAGAGGTGCGGGCCAGGCTCCTAGACCGAGCCGCCCCCGACCCATGGTAAGTAGGCGAGGCGCAGGCGGGTACAGCCGTAGGGCAGAAGCGTGACGGTGGTGGTGCGCTCGGAGAGGTCCATGGGTTTGTAGGGAAGTCCGGGGGTATCGGGGTGCTCGCGGTCGCCCTCGAGCCACCAGTTGCGGACGGTTCGCACCCTGGCTCGCAGGCCGATCGGCGCGTGCTCGATGTCCCAGGGACTGGAGTCGTCGGGTGCCCGCCGATTGACGAGCGTGAACGACGAATCGGGATCGTCGGGATCCAGTTCCAACGCCACCCGCCAGCGCCAACTTCGCTTGGGGAGGACCTGGTAGCTGAGCGGGTCGCCGCGGGCCCAGGCATGGACAGCTTCGTAGGGCTGCCAGTCTTCGGCGATCGGGAGCGCGTAAAGCAGCGGACCGCGCTGGACGGCGACGCCGCCGACACGCAGCGCAGTCTCCGGGTGGACGGCGATGCGAATCGGGGTCTCGAAACGGACGTCCAGCTGATCGCCGGGGCGCCAGACGCGGGCGATCCGGGCGATGGCGCCCGGGTTCGCCTCGCCATCCCACTTCACACCGTTGATCGCGATCCGGGCCGATGAGCTCCAGCCGGGGATGCGGATGCCGAGTGAGAAGGGGTCGCGCGGCGCCTCGTCGACGGTGATACAGACGCCGTCTTCGAAGGGGTAGGCGGTCTCCTGCCGTAGCTCGACCTGACCGGCGTCGGGCAGATCAGCCTTGATCGTGCAGGGGCCGAAGTGCAGGACGACTAACCCGCCCGCTTCGGCCATGGCCATGCCGGCAATGAAGGGGGGGATCGCCCGCGGGCCATTGCTGTTGCAGCAGAGCGGGTCGTGCGCGGTGGAGTAGAAGTGGCTGGACCAACCCTTGTCGGGGTCGCTCCAGGGCGGGAAGGTCCATTCGCTGGCCACGAGCTGGTTGGCCGCATGGAGGTAGGCGATCAACAGGCCGTCGGAACTCTTGGCGGCGGGGTAGGCGTTGAAGAAGGCAAGCTCCGCGGCGTCGGCGTATTTCACGGCGCCGGTGATGCGGGTCAAGGCTTGATTGGTGAGCATCCATTCCACGGCGCCGCAGTGCTCGGTGGAGGCGCGGGGGCCGCGGTGGTGGAGCAGCTCGTTGCCCAGCGGCGAGCCGTGCGGCGACAGGTGGGCCTGCATCATGGTCCAGGCCGCTTCGCTGGCGCGCAGCAACTCCTCGTCGCCGCTGTACTCGTAGAGGATGGCTGGTAGGCCCACGTCTTCGCTTTCGCAGACGTTGTGGCGGCCGGAGCAGGCGTTGTAGCCGTCGGCGACGGAGCTGGCGTTGAAGCCGAGGAAGTCCGTCTGGTCGTATTGGTGGCGAAAGTGGGGCGGTGGGACGAATTGGTCCTCCGGCGCGGGAGCGATCCAGCCGCGCTGGCGGCGTTGATCGCGGATCTTGCGTTCGGCGTAGTAGCGGAGGTAGTGCTCGACCCGGCCGAACCTGTCGAGGATCTGGCGGGCGTAGGCGAGGTAATCCTCACTGCCCGTGTGCTTGTAGAGCTGGGTAGCGGCGCGAATCACGTAGGTGCCGTGGAGGAGATAGGAGCGGACGTCCGAGCGTTCGCCGTCGGGGCGCCAGTGCTTCATCAGGACACGCATCGCGCGTTCGGCGGCGCTCAAGATCTCGGGGTCGGCCGTGAACTCGTAGCGCTGGAGCAGGGCTTCCACCAGGATGCCAATGGTGAAGGCTTCGAGGATCTGGGTGTTGCGGGCGTCGGGTTCGAAGGGGCCGAGGTAGCCGTCGGGGTCCTGGGAAGCCAGAAGGTGGGTGAGCCATTCGTCCAGCTCGGCGGCGAGATCGCTTTCCGGAACAAGCTGGGCGTAGCGGACGAGGCCGTCGGCGAAGTAGCCGGCGAAATCGCAGGACGAGTCCCAGTAGCCCTCGAGGCTCGCTACCCGGTCCCAGAAGATCGAGTAGAGCTCGGGGTCGCGCACTTGCGCGTAGCGCAGGAGCCAGCCGTCGGCGTTGATGCGAGCGTACTGGCGCAGCCAGCCGTCGGGCTGGATGGCGCCGGGCGGAAGCTCGGTGAAACGTGCGTACGACCTGGGAGAGGCTCTCATCGGGCGCTGCAACTCTCCGTCACCTTGCGCCTTCCCCGGCGAACGATTCGGTCTTACTTGCGGCTGGCCGGCGACCTCACACTACACCCGCCGTCGCAGGCGTGGATTGGCCAACTCATCGAGGCCGTGGCTGATGAGAAACAGCCCAATGAATAAGAGGACGATGACCACCATGGGCGACAGCCACCACCACCAGAGTCCCCGAATCACGGCCGAGTGCAGCTGTGACCAGTAGATCGTCATGCCCAGGGTGTTGGTGGTCTGGGGACCAAGGCCCAGCACTTCAAGCCCGATGGCGAAGAGAATGGCGGTGGATACGGCGGCCACGAAGCTGGCGCCCAGGTAGGGCAGCATGTTGGGCATCAGCTCCTTGAAGATGATCTCCAGCCCGGACATGCCGTTGAAGCGGGCGATGGGAACGAAGGCGCGTTCCCGCAGGCTGAGCACATGCGAGCCAATGGCGCGGGTGGTGCCCGGCCAGGCCAGCAGCGCGATGATGATGGCCATCGATTCGACCGTCACCTGCCGCACCTGGCTGGCCACGGTGATCAGGATGAGCAGGGCGGGGATGGTGAGCGTGATATCAGTGACTCCGCGCACGCCCGTCCCAATCGGGCCGCGGTAGTACCCCTGCACGAAGCCCAGGGTGGAACCAATGATGAGGGCCATGAAGCCGGCGATCAGACCGATCTTCACGGTCTGCGGCGTGCCCACGATGATGAGCGCCAGCATGTCGCGGCCGAAGCTATCCGTACCCAGTGGATGGTCCAGACTGGGTGACAGGTCCTTGGCAAAGGCCGTGGTGCGGGTGGCATCCTGGTCTATGATGAACGGGGCCAGCAAGCCAAAGAGCACGATCACCGTGATGATGACCAGACCAGCGATCAGGGTGGGGTTGCGGCGGCCATAGGAAATCCACTCGCGACGCCGGCTCCAGGTCTCGGGCGACCGGAGTGCGGCCGTCGCCGGATCGGCGCTAGCGGCGGACATAGACAATCCTTCGGTCCACGAACGGGTAGATCAGGTCGAGAACCAGCATCGCGAGCGCCACCGAGACCACCAGCACGAACACGATGCCCTGGATCAGGAAATAGTCGGTGTTGCGAATGGCGCGCCAGAGGATCCAGCCCATGCCGGGGTAGTCAAAGATCACCTCCACCAGGACCGCGCCCGCAATGATGCCGCCGAAGGTCAACGCCAGGCCGGTTACCTGGGGCAGCATGGCGTTACGCATGGCGTAGCGAAGGAATATCCGCAGGGGCGACAGGCCTTTGGCCTCGGCCATGATCATGAAGTCCTCGCCCATGTTGGTCACCATCATGCCGCGCATCCCCAGCATCCAGAATCCAGTGACCGAAAGAACGATCGAGAGCGCGGGCAGAATACTGTGGTACAAGACGTCGAAGGCGAAATCCGGGGCTAGTTCGATTTTGGCGCCGGTGCTATAGGCGCTGCCCAATGGGAATAGCTTCAGACTGAACGCAAACGTGAATATCAGAATCAGGCCCAATAGGTAATACGGAATGGCCGACAGTGGCATCAGAATGGGTACAAGCCACCTCACCCAACGAGAAGATCCCGGCCACCCCAGCAGGGCGCCAAGCAGGTTTCCGACAATGAACGCAATGATGGTCGATGCGGTCAGCAGCCCAATCGTCCAGGGCAGCCGCTGGACGATGAGGCGCCCAATATCGGCCGGGAAATACGAAATCGAGGGTCCAAAGTCGAATCGCGCCACGTTCCACAGATAGGAGAAGTACTGCTCGACCATGGGGCGGTCTAGGCCGAGCCGCTTCTTGTACGCGGCTACTACCTGGTCCATGCCAGAGGTGCGGATGCCCAAGGTCTCGAGCTGCGCGAACTGGGCCTGGATGGGGTCGCCGCGGGCCAGGCGCGGGATGACGAAGTTGATCGACGCCGCGACCCACACGACCAGCAGGAACATGCCGACCCGCCGAAGTAGGTAGCCCAGCGACACCCGTGCAATCTCCTGAACTGTGCGCAGTCAGCCTGGTGAAGCGTCGAGTACCGGTTCGCGGCGCAACTGCCCGAACCGGTTTCCCAACGAGCAATTCGACGGCGACGCCTGTTCGAGTATAGGGAGCGCGCGCGCGGCCGGTCCATCCTGCCGCCTCGTGTGCGCGCCGGCGGTCAGGTGTGACTGTTGAGCCGCCGAAATCTTGACAGGCGTAGGACCGCCGCCGAATATGCGCGAAGGCGCACGCTGCGTCCTGTGGCAGCGTGTCGCAAGGGGAGGAAACCCGTATGAGTTCTCTGAACGGATTGAGCCGACGGCGGCTGCTTCAATTCCTCGGTGGCGGAGCGGCGGCAAGCGCCGCTGTGTTGATTGCCGCCTGCGGTGAGGACGAAGAACCCGCACCGACTCCGACGCCGGCAGCGACTGCGATGGCAGAAGCGACCGCGGCGCCCGCCACCGCGGCGCCCACGGCGGCTCCGGCAGCGACTGCGGCTCCGACTGCGGCCCCGGCAGCGACCGCGGCTCCAACGCGTGCGCCGACGCCGACGCCCACCCCCGAGGCCATGAAGGAAATGATGGGGCCGACCGGTCCGCGCGACAACGTGCCGCGCAACCGGACGCTGATCGGCGAGAACATTTCCGGCCGCAACGCCAACCCCGAGGTCTTCAACCCGTTCAGCAACAGCATGACCATGCACACCGGGTCGCAGCAGTTGGCGATCGAGTCGGTCATCTACATCAACCTGCAAACAGGCCAGGAAGAGCTCTGGCAGATCGACGGGTTCGAGTACGACGCCGGCTTCAGCGGGGTGACGTTGAGCGTGCGCGACGGCGTGGAGTGGTCGGACGGCATGCCGTTCACGGCTCACGACATCGCCTTCACCCTGAACATGCTGCGCGACGGCGGCGCGGACCTGCGCTGGGCCGTGGACGTTCAGGAATGGGTGGAGTCGGCCGAGGCCATGAACGACAAGAACGTGCACATCACGTTCAACGAGCCCAATCCGCGTTTCATGTCGCAGATGTTCGCGACGCTGTACTGGTCGGTGTACATCGTTCCCAAGCACATTTGGGAGGGCAAAGACCCGGCCACTTTCACGAACTACGACCCGGAGCAGGGCTGGCCAGTCTTCACCGGTCCGTACACGCTGACGTCCACCACTGAGCTTGAGACGGTCTGGGACCGCAACGACAACTGGTGGGGCGCCAAGGTTGCGCCGCCCATCGGCGGCGTGGACCGCAAGACGCCGCTGGCGTTGCCGAACCCGGAGCGGGTGGTCTTCGTCGGCGTCGAGAACGCCGAGAAGCGAGCCGCCAAGGCCATCGCCAACGAGCAGGACACGTTCTGGCACATGCCGCGTAGCGTCTACGAGCAGGTCAACCAGGAGAACCCCAACATCAGGGCCTGGTTCCCCGACCTGCCGTACGCCTACTTCGACCCGGCGCCGCGGCATCTGGCGTTCAACCTCAAGGCCCCGCCGTTCGACAACGCGGACGTGCGCTGGGCGATCTCCTACGCCGTTGACCGCGAGAAGATCGTGGAATTCGCCTACGAGGGCATCACCACCGTCACCGACGTGTTCTTCCCGCACACGCCGGCCATGGACGTCTTCTACCAGCACGCCAAGGACCTCTTCGAGAAGTACCCGGCCAAGGAGTTCAACCTCGAGAAGAGCGCTGAACGCATGGAGGCCGCGGGCTACTCGAAGAACTCCGACGATCTCTGGGCCGACGGCGACGGCAATACGGTGGTAATGGAAATCCACGTGCGCGGCGGTGAGGAAGACCAGCAGCGTGTCGCGCCGATCCTGGCCGACCAGTTGCGAGTGGCCGGGTTCGACTCCACGTTCAAGATCACCGAGGCCGGCGCCTTCTTCGACGGCATCGCCCGCGGCGACATCCTCACCAATATGCAGTTGGTGGGCGGCAACACGGTCAACGTGGCCGACCCCTGGGGCACCTGGCGGCTGCTGCACAGCAGCCATTCGAAGCCGATTGGCGAGGTCGCGACCGGTCAGCGGTCGCGCTTCGAGAACTCCGAGTTCGACACCATCGTGGATGCGATGGCCGGGTTGACCACCAGCGACCCGGAGATGAAGAGCCTGTTCTACGACTCGATGGAGATCATTCTCCGCGAGATGCCGATCGTGTCGATCGTCCAGACGGCGTTGTTGACACCCAACAACTACACGTACTGGAGCAACTGGCCCGACATCGGCAACGACTACCAGGCGCCTTCGCAGTGGTGGGGCAACTTCTACCACAGCGTCCTGACCATCGAGCCCACGCAGTAGCGTTGGCCTGATCGGCGGGGGGCTTCCCGGCTGCGGGAAGCCCCCCCGCCGGGTACTATCGAACTAGGGAAGTCTTCGTCTGAGATGCTCGGGACTGGCTCCAGCGAGGCCCTGCGGACAGCATCCCGCTGGATGGCAGCCGTATGGAGAGGATGCGGGCTTTAGACCCATGACACGCAGCACATTCACGCGCCGCCGGATGCTCGCGGCGACATTGTTTGCCGGCGTCGCTGGCGTTGCCGGCGTCGCCTGCGGGGCTTCGCCGAGTGATTCGTCTGAGTCGTCGGAGTCGTCGGGATCGACGACGGAGCCCACAAAAACACCGACGCTGGACTTCTTCCGCGCCGGCGGCCGAAACCCGAGTTACCCAACGCCCACGCCGCAGCCCATTCCCGGGCAAAAGCAGTCCTGACCCGGCCGTGGCGCCGGGCGCACGTGCCTGACCTGATGCCGCATCGGGGACGCCTAACCTGAACAACGGCGCGGTGCTCACGGTCAACGACCTGCGGGTCTACTACGACACGCCCGCGGGTACGGTGAAGGCCGTGGACGGCGTCAGCTTTGATCTACGTCCAGGCGAGCGCCTGGGTCTGGTCGGCGAGTCCGGCTCGGGCAAGAGCACCATGGCGCTGGCGATCATGCGCCTGCACAAGCCGCCGGCCCGCATCGCCGGCGGCGAAGTCCTGCTGGACGGCGTGGGCGACGTGATGCAACTCGACGTGGACGCGTTGCGGCGCATCCGCCTGGACCGGCTGGCGCTGGTTCCCCAGGGCGCCATGAATTCCCTGAATCCCGTCATGCGGATCCGCGACCAACTGGCCGACGGCATCAAAACCCACGAGCCTGGGGACAGCCGCGAAGAGTTGGCCGCGCGCATTCGAGCCCAGTTGGCCCGGGTGGGGCTGGACGCCGAGGTCGGCGGCAAGTTCCCGCACGAGTTGAGCGGGGGCATGAAGCAGCGCGTCGCCATCGCGATCGGCACGTCGCTGAGTCCCTCGGTGATCATCGCGGACGAACCCACCAGCGCGCTGGACGTGGTGGTGCAGCGGCAGGTGATGGAGACGCTGCGCTCGGTGCAGGAAGAGATCGGCGCCTCGGTGCTGATCGTCGGGCACGACATGGGACTGATGGCCCAGATCGCCGACCGCATGGGCGTGATGTATGCCGGCAAACTTGTGGAACTGGCGCCCGTGCACGACCTGTTCACCAACCCGCAACATCCCTACACGAAGCTGTTGATCGAAAGCGTGCCGACCCTTACGGCCAAACGCGCGCTGGCGAGCATTCCCGGATCACCGCCGACGCTGATCAACGTGCCACCCGGCTGTCCCTTCCATCCACGCTGTCCGAGCGCGTTCGAGCCATGCGACTCGGAGGTTCCGGCGCCAACCTCGCAGAGCGGCCGCGTGGTGTCCTGTCACCTCTATCCCGGAGAAGCCGCATGACGGCCTTCCTGGAGATGTCCAACGTCAGCAAGGTCTTCTCGGCCGGCATCATTCGGCGTCGCCGCACGGTGGCCGTGGACGACGTGACGATGACGATCGATGAGCAGTCGCCGTCCATTCTGGCCGTGGCCGGCGAGAGCGGCAGTGGCAAGACGACCCTGGCTCGGCTGCTGCTGGGCGTGATTCCGCCTTCGTCGGGCGAGGTGATCTACCGCGGTCAGTCGGTCGACGACCTCTCCCGCGAGCAGCGGCGCGCCTACCTGCGCGAAATTCAGCCGATCTTTCAGGACCCGTTCGAGTCCTATAACCCCTTCTACAAGGTCGACCACGTCCTGACAGTGCCCGCCCAGAAGTTTCAGCTCGCCGAGTCCAAGCAAGAGACCACCCGACTAATCGAGGAGGCCCTGGACATGGTGGGCCTGCAACCGGCGGAGACGCTGGGGCGGTTTCCCCACCAGTTGAGCGGCGGGCAGCGCCAACGCGTGATGGTGGCCCGCGCCATGCTGCTGCGGCCCCGCCTGATCGTGGCCGACGAACCGGTCTCGATGGTGGACGCCTCGCTGCGCGCCACAATCCTGGAGAGCATCCGGCGCATGAAGCAGGAGCTGGGGATCTCAGTGGTGTACATCACCCACGACCTGACCACGGCCTACCAGATCGCCGACAACATCCTGGTGATGTACAAGGGTTCGGTGGTGGAAGCCGGGTCGGTGGAGCAGGTGATTCGCGACCCCAAGCACCCCTATACGCAGCTTCTGGTCTCGTCGATTCCGCAGCCCGATCCCTCTATTCCCTGGGGCGCGGAAGCCGAGATCGCCGGCGACCCGGAGTCAATGGAAGTCGCGGAAACCGGTTGCAAGTTCGTGGACCGTTGTCCCGTGGCCTTCGACCCTTGCCGCGGCCAGCGGCCGCCCCTCTACCACGAGCACCCCTCCCGCGCGGCCGCCTGCTTCCGCTACAACGACTCGCCGGAACTGGAAGGCGAGAACCTGGACGTGGTCTTCGAACCGCAACTCACCCCACAATCAGCCGGCGGCTCCGAGGAGCCAGCGGCGGGCTGAACGAAGTTCGGATTCGGATTTTTAGCGCCGACGAGAACCTCAACGTAAGAGACGAGGGACCAGGGCTATGAGAGTCGAACGGCTGCGAAACAATCCGATTATTACACCCGAAATAGATGCCAGGATTGGCAGCAATATAAATGGTCCTTCTCTGGTGCGGGTTCCCGCGTGGGTTGATGCCCCCCTGGGCGCTTATTACCTCTACTTTGCCCACCATAGAGGCCAGTACATACGAATGGCTTACGCCGAGAATCTGGAGGGGCTGTGGGCCACGTACGGGCCCGGGGTGCTGGACCTGGAGGACTCGTTTTTTGGCAACTCAAGAAACCCCAATCATGTAGCGTCGCCCGACGTGCACGTGGATGAAGACAACCGCCAGATTCGGATGTACTACCACGGCGTCGTAGCCAAGGGAGTCCAGCGTTCGCGGGTGGCTCTAAGTGAGGACGGGATCAACTTTGAGGCCCGCGAAGAGCTGCTGGGGAATTCGTACTTCCGGGTCTTTCAGTACGACGGCTACCACTATGCGATCGGCATGCCGGGGCAGTTCTACCAGTCGAGGGACGGGCTCACAGGATTTGCCGAGGGTCCGACGCTGTTCAGTGCGGACATGCGTCACTGCGCCGTCAGGCTGGCGGGCGACAGGCTGAGCGTCTTCTACTCAAACGCCTGGGACTGTCCGGAACGAATCCTGGTGTCCGAGATCGACCTCAGCCCGGATTGGATGGATTGGCGAGAGTCGGAGCCTGTGCTGGTGTTGGAACCGGAGATGGACTATGAGGGCGCGGACCTGCCACTTGAGCCCTCGCAACGGGGGCTGACGGAGGTGCGGGTTCGTCAGCTTCGGGATCCCGGGATCTTTGAGGAGAACGGCGACACGTACCTGCTGTATTCGGTGGCAGGCGAGGCCGGCATAGCCATCGCGAGGCTGAACGACCTCTAAGGCCGGCTCGAATCGGCGTGCGACCAGACCACCTACGCCAGGCTGACCTCACGACTGCTGGCGGCCGAGGCGTAGATGGCGTCCACGACTTGCTGGACGCGCAGGCCGTCTTCGCCGGTCGATCTGGGCTGGCCACCTTCCCGGACGGCGCGGACGAAGTCGGCGACGGCCGCGTGCTGGGGCCAGGGCACTGGCGCAAAGTTCTGATGCACGCGGTCGACCCAGGATTCGGATTCGGCGCTGAAGATTCGCAGCGGCGTTGCGGATTCCTCGGTTCGGCCCAGGATTAGCTCGGCGCCTGCGCGGTCACCCGCAACCCAGACACGGTAATACTCGTCCTCCACGATGTTCAGCGCCCAGCTGCACTCCAGCGAGAGCGTGGCGCCGTTGTCGCAGCGGATCATCGCCAGGGCAAAGTCGTCGACGTCCATCTCCTCGTGGTTCCAGGGGCCCCAGGGGTTGTAGCCGCCTTCCGCCTGGTTGCCGATTTTCAGGTAGGTGGCGCCGGACACGGACACGGGGCTCGGCCCGCCCATGAGCCAGAGGGCGGTGTCAATAACGTGCACGCCGACGTCAATAAGCGCGCCGCCGCCGTTGAGAGCCTTGGAGTGGAAGACGCCCTTGGTGCGGGGCGCGAAGCCTCGCCGACGGTTCCAGGCGGCGCGGACGAAATAGACCTCGCCCAGGTCCCCGCGCTCGATTGACTGCTTGAGCGCCACGGCCTGGGGGATGAACCTGGACTGGAAGTCCACCGCGAGAATCCTGTCGGCCGCTTCAGCGGCTTCGACCATCTCGCGCGCATCGGCCGCATTGAGCGCCAGCGGCTTCTCGCAGAACACGTGCTTGCCGGCGGCCAGCGCCGCCAGGGTGGCGGGATGATGGATCGGATTGGAGGCGCAGACGCTAACCGCGTCGACCTCATCGAGTTGCAGTAGTTCGTGGTAGTCGCGAAAGACGTTTGGGATGCCGAAATCACGCTGCGCGGCCGCCAGCGCGTCTTCCGAAACGTCGGCCGCGGCGACGATCTCGCACTGCTCGGGAATCGCCTGATAGCCGGGGATGTGCGCCAGTTGGGCGATCTGGCCGGCGCCGATGATGCCGATGCCCAGCTTTCGACTGTTCACTGACGCCTCCACGACACGTCAGCGCCGCTAACCGTCGGACAGCGCACCGTGGACTTTGCCTACTTCAGCGGCGAGAAGTAGGCGGGGTCCATAAAGGTGCTCGTCACCCCCGCCACGATGGGGCCGTCTTGTTCGGACTCGGCCTCAATGGTGGCCCAGGCCGGATCCTGCGCAAAGGCGTCCCACTGGCGCTCGCGTTCCTCAACGCTGTCATAGACGTTGATGTAAATCAGCCGCGGGCTGCCGTCCACGATCTCGGTCCAGACCCCAGCGATGTCGAAGCCGTGCTGTCGGAACACCTCCGACGCCCGTTCCAGCCGCGCCAGCATGGCGGGCATGCGGCCGGGGAGGATCTCGTAGACGCGCAGTTCGTAAATCATCGGCTCAACCTTTCAGTTCCCAGGCTTGCTAGTCGCCCTGCCGCCGCTTGATTGCCACCCCAACCTCCTCCGCGACCTCGTGCACCTTCGCAAAGTTATACGCGTAGGACGCCTCGTCGGGCAGGTGTTCGCAGTAGCAGGGCGTGTCGGGGTCCAGTTCGTCCAGTCGCCGCAGGTAGGTCGCAAGGTCCAGCGTGCCTTCACCGATAAGGACCTCGTCCCACTTCAGCGTCAGGTGCCCATGGTCCCACTGCATGTCCTTGACGTGCGCGGAGTAGACGAAATCGCCCAGCAGGTCGAAGGTGCGGTGGATCAGGGACGTGGTATCGAAGTAGGTGTCCATCGCGATCATGTTGACCACGTCCATCTGGAACCCAACCCGCGGATGATCCACCGAGTCGAAGAACTCGCGAATGTCCTCCGGTTGGTAGAAGAAGCTGTGGTTGAACGGTTCGATCAGGAAGCGGGTGTGCTGCAAGTCCAGCCCATCCATGATGCGAAGGACGACCTCGCGCAATTCGGCCTTGTAGGCGTCCGTGAACATGACGGGGTGGGGCGTGAGCATGCCGCCGTTCGGATCCTTGGTGCCGGGCAGGATGTGGAGCGTGCGGCACTGCATGGCGTCGGCGTTCCGGAGCCCGCGGCGGACGTCGTTGATCCGTTGGTCCATCAGCGCCTGGTCCGCGACCATTAGGTTGTCGTTGAAGCTGGCCTCGCCGACCATGATTCCGAGTTCGCGCGCGCGTTCGCCGAAGGCCGCGCATTCATCCAGGCTGCGATCCCATAGGGCCCAGGTCGCGCCGATGGCGGAGAGTCCGTAGCGGTCGAGCTGCGGCGTAATGTCGTCGAAGTCGTCCAACGACCCCGGCCGCACAAAGAGCAGATTCGGCGGCGTGACCGGCGCGTAATCGGGGGCGCGGCGCAGGGCAACATCCGGCTCAAAGATTGGATACAGGCCGCCGAGCCTCATCCCAGTTCGTCCTCATTCGGCCGCGCCACGGCGGATCAATTCGCCATCGCCTACGATATCCCACCACCAGACGAGCCGCAGGATATGGCCGGAGCCAATGCGAGCCGAGGAATCCGTGGCTGAATCCGGGATGCCCCCGGTCCGCGTGGGGCTGATCGGCTGCGGCCGTCATGCCAGCCAGTGCATCCATCCCAGCCTGCCCTACCTGCCCCAGGTGCAGGTCGTGGCGGTCTGCGACCTGGACGAGTCCCGCGCCCGCGCCACCGCGGGGCGCCTGGGCGTTTCCGCCGTTTACGCGCAGACCCAGCGGATGCTGGCGGAAGAGCAGCCCGAGGCCGTCATCTTGATCGGTCCGCCGGCCATGCAAAACCCGGTTGGCCTAGAGTGCCTGGAACACGGCTGTCACCTTTTCATCGACAAGCCGCCCGGGCTCTGTCCGGCCGACGCCCGCCACCTGGCGGAGTTCGCGGCCGCCAGGGGCTTGATGGGACAGGTGGGCCACAACCAACGGCATTCGCCGGCCATGCGCACGGCCCGGCGCATCGCCGCCTCGCACGAGTTCGGCGAGCCGACCACGGTCTTCACCAAGTACTGCGGCGCGATTCCAACCGAACCGTTCTGGGGCCTGGAGCCGCTGGTGCGCGGACTGCTCTACTACCAGTCGATTCATCCGGTCGACACGTCGCGCAGCGTATTGGGCGAGATTCAGACGGTCACGGCCTACCAGGTACAGAGCGGCAGCGTTCCCAGCGGGGAGCCGATCGTCGTCATGCTGGAGTTCGTGAACGGCACCCTGGCGGTGCTGGACCTGAACACGGCCACGCCCTACTTCCAGATGCGCACCACCATCACCGGCAGCGCCGGAACCAGCGTGGACGTGGTTGATCTGGACCGGGTCACCTACCTGCAACGGCCCGAGAACACCGAGCACCTGCGCGTGGCGCCCGCCGAACCGAATTTTGGGATGTATCACGAGGTGATGCCCGCCGTGACCTGGCAGGTGCCCCGCCAATATCCGGCCGAGAAGGCCTGGGGCTACGTGGATCAACTGGCGGCCTTTGCCGCCGCCATTCGGGGCGCCGATCCCGGAAAGCCCACGCTGCGGGACGGCTACGAGAATCTACTGGCCCTGGAAGCCATCGCCCGCAGCCTGACCACCGGCGCCCCCGTCACCATCGAAGAAATCCGCACTGACCTCGGCTGACCATGCACCCAATCCATAGCCACTCCCTTCCGACTACTGGCCACTGGCAACTGGCAACTGGCTACCAATCAGCGGAAGCTGAATCGGCGCCGGTGGCGGGCCGAGCGGCGGGGTGTCTGGCTGCGCGGGGCCGATGAAGTCGCGCAGGGAGTCGGCGCGGGCTTCCAGGTCGTCCTCGACCGTGTCGTCAACGTAGGTACTGGCGCCTGGATAGAGATCGGCGTAGAGCGGTTCCAGGTGCGGGAAGTAGCGGCGCAGGTTCTGCAGGAACCAGCGCTTGGGTTCGGGCTGCAAGTGCAGCATGCGGACGCCTATGCGGCGCGCGCCGTGCTCGCGGGCCAGCCGCATCAGCTCGGCGATCGCGGCGTCGGAGTCGGTCAGGCCCGGAAGCACCGGGGCCATGTTCACCCCTACGTCCAGATTCAGGTCGGCCAGTTCGCGGACAACCCGAAAGCGTTCGGCTGGCGGGGGGACGCCCGGCTCGATGCGTCGTGAGAGATGCGGATCGGCGATGGGGATGGAAACGGTGACGCTGGCGCCGCCGGCTCGGGCCAGGTCCTGCAGCAAGTGTCGGTCGCGGCGGATCAGGGTGGACTTGGTAATCAGGCCGATGGGCGAGCGCGCCGCCAGGAACTCGCGCAGGCAGGCCTGGGTGAGGCGCAGGTGGCCTTCGACCGGCTGATAGGGATCAGTGGCGGCGCCCACCGCCACCGTCTCGCGCTTCCAGCGCGGCGACTGAATCTGCGAGCGCAGACGTTCGGCGACGTTGATCTTGGCGAAGATCACCCGCTCGAAGTCGCGGCCGCCATTCAGGTCCAAGTAGGTATGCGTCTCCCTCGCGTAGCAATACCAGCAAGCGTGACTACACCCCCGGTACGGGTTCAGGCTCCACTTGAACGGCATGCCGCGCACGCGGTTGAGCGCGCTACGGCAGGTGATCTCCCGTATATCCAGTCGCACGGCAGAAACCTTCCACGACCCCTGCCCGCCGCCAGTATACCGAACATTTTACGAACACAACAGCCTCCCGGCCAAGCTCTCCGTAATCCCGGCGTCTTCAGCCGGGACCCAGCACCAACCAACAACCCAGGCGCTCCCCGCTAGCCCGGTGAACCAGCCCCCGGCTCTCGATCCCTCCGCGAAAGTTAGAGCCCCCAGCAAAAGCCGCGGAGCGGTTTACACGTCCGCCAGCGCCATCTGCCTTCGCGCCGCATACGGGTTCTCCCGCACCTCCAGCGGAAACCGCACCGTCTGCTGCGTAAGCCCCCCTTCGTGGACGGCCATCACCATTTCGACTATCCAGCGGCCGTCGATGGCGTCGCAGACCGGGCGGCGGTTCTGTTCCACGGCCTGGAGCAGGTCGCGCGTCATGGTCGTGTGTAGCAGTTCACGGGCATCGGCTCTGCCCTCGGTGTCGCCCAGGGCCTCGGCATCCAGCGGCGGCACTGCGATGGCTTCCCAGTTGCTTGCCACGCCCGGATCCAGCTCCGGTCGCCGGTTGATCAGCAACGGCTGGCCGGTGGTAGGGCCGCCCCGCAACGAGAGCAGCCCGGCGGTGCCAACCAGCTCAATGCCCATCTGGCGGTGCATGCCGGGTCCGGTGCGAACGGACGAGAAGGTGCCGACCACCCCCTGGTCGAACAGGTACGTGGCGAAGAGCTGGTCGCCGGCCATCAGCCCCAGGTTCTCGCTGCCTTCGTGCACGTCCGGCAGACCCACGGGTCGCCCGGACTGCATCACGCTGGCGCTCATCTGGCGCGGGTCGCCCGCGACCTGCCGCATCAGGTCCATCTGGTGCACGCCCAACACCGCCAGGTCCACGGCGCCGCCCCGGCGGTCGTCGTTCTTGCCGGTGGCGTGCATGGCCACCAGCCGCCCGATTTCGCCCGCGCGGACCATCGCCCGCATGCGCAGCACCTTGGGATCCACGCGCCAGTTGTGGGCAACCTGGATCCTGGTGCCACCACGGCTGGCCGCCGCCACAATGGCGTCGCCCTCGGCCGGTGTGCGCACAAAGGGCTTCTCGCAGTAGATGCCCCTGGCTCCGGCCTCAATGGCGGCCTGCATCATCTCGGCGCGCATATGCGGCTGCCGGTTGCAGACGGTCACAAAATCCGCCTGCACGCTGCGCAGCATCTGGCGATAGTCGCCAAACGCCTGCGGCGCTCCCAGCTGGTCGGCCTTGGCCCGGGCCAGTTCTTCGTCCACGTCCGCCACCGCCACCACATCGACCTCGGGAATCAATTGCCAGGCCAGGTCCAGGTCGTGCCCGTAGTTGCCCGCGCCGGTGGCTCCAATTACGACTGCGGTGTACATCAAGTGTGCTCCGTGCTTAGTACCAAGTGCGTTGGCGGCAGCATAGTGCCGGTGGGTGGTTGCAGCGGCTGGGGATACCGGGGCTGACGGTGTGGGCCTGAGGGCTGGCGACTGGGCCGGGACGACCCTGCTCTCCCGCGGTCTCGCACGACCCAGGGTCCGTCGGTCTGTCCCGGCCCGTCAGCTTTGACCTCGGACCTTCTAAGGACCTGGGAACATACAAGGGCCAGGGTGAGGGTCTTCCGGTCCCGGCTCCCTAATGCCTGCGCCGCGACCATCATGCCCGCGAGCGCGGGCATGCACCCCTACCTGGATGCCTCCACGAAGGCTGGACCCTTAGCGAGAGCCGCGGAGCGGCTTAGACGTCCGCCAGCGCCATTTGGCGGCGGGCGGCGTACGGGTTGTCGCGGATCTGGAGGGGGAAGCGGACGGTTTGCTGGGTGAGTCCGGCTTCGTGGACGCCGAGCACCATTTCGACCGTCCAGCGGCCGTCGATGGCGTCGCAGACGGGGCGGCGGTTCTCTTTCACGGCCTGGAGCAGGTCGAGGGTCATGCAGGTTTGCGCGAGTTGCAGTTCGTGAGCGGTGCCTTCGGTGTCGCCAATGGCGGCAGCATCCAGGTCCGGCACCGGCACGTCTTTCCAGGTGCTGGCGACCCCGGGATCGTCGCCCGGACGCCGGTTGATCAGTAGCTCCCGGCCACGCTGCCCATGGCTGCGCATGGAGACCAGGCCCTCGGTGCCGACCAGTTCGATCCCGAACGCCCGGTGCATGCCGGGGCCGGTGCGCACGGACGAGATGGTGCCGATGACCCCGTGGTCGAACAGGTAGGTGGCAAAGAGCTGATCGCCGGCCACCAGGCCGATGTTCTCGTTGCCCTCGTGGACGTCGGGCAGGCCAATTGGGCGACCGGACTGGAGCACGGTGCCGCTCATCTGGCGCGGGTCGCCGGCCACCTGCCGCATCAGGTCCATCAAGTGAACGCCCAGCACCCACAGGTCCTCGGCGCCGCCGCGGCGGTCGTCGTTCTTGCCCGTGGCGTGCACGGCCACCAGCCGCCCGATCTCGCCCTCGCGGACCATCTCGCGCAAGAGGATGACGGCGGGATCAATCCGCCAGGTGTGGGCGACCTGGATCCGGGTGCCGCTGCGGCTGGCCGCGGCGATGACGGCGTCGGCCTCGGCCGGCGTGCGCACCAACGGCTTCTCGCAGTAGATGCCCTTGGCCCCGGCCTCGATGGCGGCGTGGATCATGGGGCCGTGCAGGTGCGGCTCGCGGTTGCATATGTTGACGAAGTCCGGCTGCACGCTGGCCAGCGCCTGCCGATAGTCGCCAAACGCCTGCGGCGCTCCCAGCTGGTCGGCCTTGGCCCTGGCCGACGCTTCGTCCACGTCCGCCACGGCCACCACGTCGACCTCGGGCACCAGCTGCCAGGAGAGGTCCAGGTCGTGCCCGTAGTTGCCTGCGCCCGTTGCTCCGATGATGACGGCGGTGTACATGAGGAATGCTCCCGTGGGTAGTGCTTAGTGCCGGTTGCCAGTAGTTGGGGGGCAGCATAGCGCCGGCGGGTGGATGCGGATTTGGGACAGCGTTTCGGCATGCGGCAAATCCGGAAAAAGCGGGGTCGGAGGATTTTTGCCCTAAATCGAGCTATACTGACCTAAATAGATCAGAAAGGGGTCCCATGCGCGCGCGGGAAGCGGTGACGCAGACCATGGCGGCGTCCGAGGCGAAGCGCAACTGGAGCAAGGTCATCAACCGGGCCTTCAGCGGCGAGGTTCGGATTGTCGTGCAGAAGCACGGCATTCCAGTGGCCGGCATCGTCTCGGCCGACGACGTTGAACGTCTCGCTGAACTGGATGCGCGGCGGACAGAAGGTCACGAAATCCTGACCCAATTCGGCAGAGCGTTTCGTGACCAGACGCCCGAACAGATCGAGGAAGCCGTAGCCCAAGCAGTCGCCGAAGTGCGAGCCGAGAGTCGACGCGAGGCGGAGCGTCAACCTGCGCCTGAGTGATTCGGGTCGTCGCGGACACGAACGTCCTGGCGTCGGGTCTGGCGGGGTACGACGCCTTGGCAGGTCCAGCAGCGTATGTCCTGCTAGCGTGGCAGCAAGGTCGCTTTGACCTCGTAACTTCAGCGCCAATCTTCGCGGAACTCGAACGGACGCTTGCAAAGCCCTACTTCACTCAGCGCCTTGGGCCAGTTGGCGCTGTTCGGGCGCTGAACTTTATCCGTGACGGGGCCCTAGTCGTGCCTGAGTTGGCGGACGTTCGGGGCATCGCAACGACGCCCGAAGACGACCTGATCCTGGCCACGGCGGTCACTGGCGGGGCGATGCACCTCGTCACGGGTGACCGCCAGCTTCGTAATCTGGGCGGATACCAGAGCGTCAGGATTCTCGGACCGCGTGAGTTTCTGGACTGGCTGGCAGCGAACGAGGGCGTCTGAAGCCACTCCTCGCCAATGCACCCGACGACGACACCACGTTCGGCATCCTCCACAGCCGCTTCCACGAAACCTGGTCGCTGCGCCCGGGCACCAGCCTTGAAGACCGCCCACGCTACACGCCCACCACCACCTTCCAGATCTTCACATTCCCCGACGTCCTGACGCCCGACACTCCCGCCGCCAGCTATGCCAACGACCCGCGCGCCATCGCCATCGCCCAAGCCGCCCGCCGCCTCGTCGACCTCCGCAACCGCTGGCTCAACCCACCCGAATGGGTCAACTGGATCGACGAACCCGCCCCCAACTACCCCAAACGCCCCATCCCCACCCCCGCCGCCCCCCTCCAACAACTAAAACGCCGCACCCTCACCAACCTCTACAACGAAAAACCCCAATGGCTCCTCAACGCCCACGCCGACCTCGACACCGTCGTAGCCGACGCCTACGGCTGGCCGGCCGACGTCACCGACGACGACGCACTGCGTGAACTTCTAACGCTAAACTTGAAGGTTCGAGCTTGACTCAATTCGCCAGGCAGTCAGATGAGCGTCCCGAAACGCCAGCACTACGTCCCGAAAATGCTGCTGCGCAATTTCACGGACGAGAACGGCTGGTTGTATGTCTTTGATAGGCGAGTCCCTACGATCGTCGTTAGACGCTCGAAGCCGGAAAAGACATTTTTAGAAAAGGATTTCTATACTCGATACACGTACGAACAGGCAGACAAGAGCTACTCCATTGAGCATGAGCTTGCCCGAATGGAAGCGGTCGCAGCCCGGGTAGTCAGGAAGATTGTTACCTCGGCAAGGGCAGGAAGCAAGCCGGATCTAACTCAGCAAGAGAAGGACGATTGGGACGCTTACTTATGTAGTCAGATGACGCGGATTCCGGAAGTTCGTCCTTCCGACGAAGAACTCGACAGACTGAGACTCCAGCTGGCAGAAGACATACTAAAGCAAAGGGAATGGTCACCAACAGCGATACGGAATGTGAAGCACGTAGTCAATGATGCCCAAATGGTATCCCAAAACAATCAGAATATCAAGGCAAGCCTTGCAGTTCCCAAAGATGCCAGACTTCTGGATGTCATTCGTGGCAAAGGGATCCGAATCGCACGCATTAGAAGGGCCAGTAGGAGATTTATCATTGGGAGCAAACCTATAGTCAAGTTCACCCCGCCCGGTCATACACACCTTGCCGATCCTGCTGTTGACGCTTGGCTCCCCATTTCCCACGACGTCGCTGTTACCCCAGCTTCGAAGCCAGGCAAAGAAGAAATAGTCGAAATCACGAATAACCAATTCGTTCGCTGGCTCAACAATGCAATCCTCAACCAGAGCGTTACCATCGCCGGACGATCCGAAGTATTGGTCAAGTCGCTGACCAAGAACATTCAAGCTGGCACCCGCTAGGTGCCCTACTGTCAAAGCCGGTCATCTCGCACAGAATAGTTGCCGCAAGATTGAGTGAGTCAACCAGTTCCCACGCCACTCAGGGACTATGACTCACCGTGGCGCCAGGCCATTGCCTGGCCGCATTCCAATGAGGCCGCCGGGAGCATCCGTGCTGCCAAAGCGCGCGCTGACCCACGAATCCCGTCCCAGGCGGGCAAGTCAGCCTGATCGCCGCAGACCAAGCCGCCCGACCCCTTACCTGTCGCAGCCCCTCGCCGACAGCCGACGAGTGCCGTGATTGCATTTCGTATCCGATTAGTATACACTCCACCCGACGTCCCCGCAACCCATCCCACAGATGCCCTTCGCTCACCCGCCGCAAGTCGAATACCTTGTCCTGAGCCTGCCGAAGAAGCCTGTCCAGCCACCATCCGTGACCGAAGCCCAGCCATCCCCCAGCCAACCCGGTCCCTGGTCAAAAACCGCCCCACCGCACCCCACGGCCCACTCCGGCGCCCCCAGCCGACCTCCAGCCCGGGTCCCCCAACCCGCCTCGGTCCCCCCGGAACCCACCCCGGCGGTCCACAGATCGCTCAAAATCTCGCGCCCCAAAATCCGCCAAACCTCACGCTCGCCACGCCGGCAACCCCTATAGGGGTTGCCGGCGTGGCGAGCGTGTGTACCCCAAAAAGCGACGCGTCCCACCGTTTAGCATCGGCGGTCTCGTCACCACGAAAGCGCACCCAGCCACCCATGCAGCCTGACCCCGACGCGGCGCTCTCACCCAAGCAGCTCTGCATGTCCATCGACGCGGCAAGCGTTCGGGCCATGCCGGACATTCGGCTGCCCCACGCCTACGCCCTGCGGCCCTACCGCCGCGGCGACGAGCACACCCTGGCGGAAACCTTGCAGGCCGTCGGGTTCAGGGACTGTGGGCTGGACCGGGTGGCGGAGACCTTGGAGGACGCGGACCGACGGGCGGGTTCGGCGGTGGTTGAGCACCGAGGATCGGTTGTTGCGGTTACGTTTGCGTCGCGGACGTCCACCAGTGGCACCAACCCCGTGACGGGTCGGCCGGGCGAGCCGGGTCGGGAAGGTCTGCTGGATTACGTGGCCACTCACCCGGACCACCAGGGCCGCGGGTTGGGTCGGGCGACGTGCACGGCCGTCTCGCGCTACCTGGTGGAGCACGGCTGCGAGACTGTGCAACTGCTGACGGACGACTGGCGGCTGCCGGCCATCCACCTATACCTCTCGCTGGGCTACCGGCCGGTGATGAACCGAGCGGACATGCCGGAGCGGTGGGCCAAGGTCATAGCTGAACTGGAGAAGCACGGACATGCGCACGCTTAGGTTGGGGCTGGCGGGGCTTGGGCATGGGCGGACGCTGCTGCAGGCGAACGGGCCGGAAAATGCCGACCTGCCCGTTCGCGTGACGGCGTTGTGCGACACGAATATCGATCTGATGGCGTCAATGGCCGGGCAGTACCGGGTGGATACCGTCACGACGGACTTTGACGCGCTGGTGGCTAGCGAGGACCTGGACATCATCGGGATCTACACGCCGGGGCCGCTGCACTGCGAGCAGATCCTGGCCGCGCTGGAGGCCGGCAAGCACGTGATGGTGACGAAGTCGATGGTGTACTCGATGGCCGAGGTGGAGCGGGTTGTAGCGGCGGTGGATCGAAGCGGTCTTACGCTGCTGGTGACGCAGTCGCTACGCGGCCGCCTGGACTTCATGGACGCCAAGCGGGCGTGCGACGCAGGCGAGATCGGCGATCTGTTCATGGCGGAGGCGCACTACGTGCACGACCTGCGGCCGGTCTACCGATCCACGCCCTGGCGGACCTCGATGCCGCAGGACCTGATCCTGGGCGGGGCCTGCCACCCGATCGATCTGCTGCGCTGGTTCATGGGCGACATCGAGGAGGTGCACTGCGTAGGCCTGCGCAGCGGCGTGGCGCCGGACTACCCGCAGGAGGACTGCTTCTTCATCAACGTGCGATTCACCAGCGGCAAGGTGGGCCGCGTGGCGAACCTGCTGGGGATGGTTCACCCGCACGGCGAGCCGGCCAACGGCCTGACGGTCTACGGAACCAAAGGCACGATCCAAGACAACGTGAAGACGCTGGACGCCATGGGTGACCTGCCGCAACGGGCGTACGTAACGGAACTGCCGCCGCATGGCGGCCACGCCGGCGAAATGATCGTGATGCTGTGCCACATGGCGGACTGCGTGCTGAACGGCACGAAGCCCTGGGTGGGGGTGCGCCAAGGCGCGCGGGTGGTGTCGACAGGGTTGGCGGCGTGGGAGTCGCTACGGACGGGTCGGGCGGTGAAGGTTAGGAACGACTTCTAGGCGGACGGGCCTTCGGGACGCTTGACCTGCAAGTGCCGGGACATATCAGGCGCTGGCAAGGGTGCGGGCTACGGCGACGGACTGTTGGAAGACGTGATAGTGGGCGCCGCCGGTGAGGAGGTCGTCGAGGCGGAGGCGGGGGCGCGTGGGGGTTGGGCGGCGGACGGCGACGCGGGCGATGGGGGCGGCTTCCGATTCGCTATCGACCACGATGTCTTCAGGGGCGGGCATGTGGGCGAAGTAGCGACAGGTTGGGCCGGTGAGTTGGACGGTCTCGACGAGGCCGTTGCGGGCGGTGGGGGGCACGCAGACAACATCGACGTCGTGGCCGTTGGCGGTGAGTCGCCAGCCATTGGAGGTTCGGCGGTCCAGCCGCCAGCCGAGGCGGGAGGCCAACCAGCCGACGAGGAGCAGGGCGGCGGCGTGGCCGCCGGGGGAGGGCTGGACGGCCAGCTCGATCGTGTGAAGGCGGGCGAGGTCCGCGCGGGCGGCGGGCTGGTCGAAGACCTGGGCGATGGCCTGCCGCCAGGCGAGCAGGCGCAGCCAGAGGGCGTCGGTGACGCGGGCGTGCTGGCCGCCCTGAACAACGTCATCCAGCACCTGGAAGTCAGCGGCGAGGTCAGTCATGGCGCTGGAGTCCACGAGCACGCGGTCGGCGATATCGAGCATGTCCTCGTACAGGTGGTCGCCAGCCGGCGGGGCGGGACCGTTCCACCAGACGATGGTGGGGATGCCGCTGGCGGACCAGCTGGCGGCAATGGTGGCCCCCTCCTGGAAAGCACGACCCTGCAGGGCGGCGGCCAGCAGTTCGCCGCGGATGGCGGAGGCGCCGTCGGAGCGTCGGGCGGCCAGGAGTCCGACACGGACGGGCTCTGGTGTTTGGGCGTTTTTGGGGTCATTTACCAGGGCGATGACGCGGCTGGGGTAAGCGTCGACCACGGGGCGGGTTTCGGCTTTGATTTCGGTCCAGGGAACGGGTTGGGGGTAGCGAGCCACGATGGTGGCCAGGAGCATCTGGGCGGTGAGTTCGGCGCCCTGGGTGGCGGCCTGGCGGGCGGCCTGGTCGCGGAGGCGGGCGAGGGTGGGGAGGGTTTCGGTTAGGGGGGTGGTGAGGTTCATGGGAGGGGTTGGAGGGTATTGCCATGAACAGAAGAAAAGAAGGGGGCTTTGGCGTGGGTTTTCTTGCGTTCGGGGACGGTGAGACGCCTGGAGTTTCGACCCTCACCCCAGCCCTCTCCCTGCCAGGGAGAGGGAGAAAGAGGCGGGCACAGTCCAACAGAGTGACGCGGAACGAGGGCGCCAGTGGCGGTCATAGGCGGCGCCAGCGGAAGCCGTCGGCTCGGAGGAGGTCGCCGGCCTGGCGGGGGCCCCAGCGGCCGGCTTCGTAGGTGGGGAGGCGAGAGACGGGGTCGCGTTCCCAGGTTTCCAGGACGGGCATGACGGCTCGCCAGGCGGCTTCGGTTTCGTCGCGGCGAATGAAAAGGGTCTGGTCACCGAGCATGACGTCCAGCAACAGGCGTTCGTAGGCGTCGGGCGACTCTTCGGCGAAGCTCTGGCCGTAGCCGAAGTCCATGCGCACGGGCCGCACGCGCATCGCAAGGCCGGGCTGCTTGGCCTCGAAAGTGATGGAGACGCCTTCGTCCGGCTGGATGCGCATGGCCAACACGTTGGGCGGCACACCGTCGGGGTTGGACTCGCCGAAGAGCAGGTGGGGGACTTCGTTGAACTGGATGGCGATTTCGGTGGCACGTTTGGCCAGGCGCTTGCCGCTGCGCAGGTAGAAGGGGACGCCCTTCCAGCGCCAGTTGTCGATGAACAAGCGCGAGGCAAAGTAGGTCTCGGTCGTTGAACTGGGGGCGACGCCTTCCTCGTCGCGGTAGGCGGGCACTTCCTGGCCGTCCACAAACCCAGAGCCGTAGGCGGCGCGCATGACGTTGCCGCCCACCTGATCGGGTTCGAGACGGCGCAGCGCGCGGAGCACCTTGACCTTTTCGTCGCGGATGGAGTCGGCCTCGAAGTCGACGGGGGGCTCCATGGCCACGAGGGCGAGGAGCTGCATGATGTGGTTCTGGACCATGTCGCGAAGAACGCCAGCTTCCTCGTAGTAGGTGCCGCGACCTTCCAGGCCGACTGACTCGGCCACGGTGATCTGGACCGAGTCCACGTAGCGGCGATTCCAGACCGGCTCGAAGATCACGTTGGCGAAGCGCATGACCAGGACGTTCTGGACGGTCTCTTTCCCCAGGTAGTGGTCGATGCGGTAGATCTGCGACTCGTCGAAGACGTTATTGGCGATGGCGTTGAGGGTCTGGGCGGTTGCGAGGTCACGCCCGAACGGTTTCTCGATGACGATGCGGGTGGTGCCGGGTCCGCGGTTCAGGCCGGTTTCGCCGAGCAGGCGAATGATCTCGGGGAATAGGCTGGGCTGAGTGGCCAGGTAGAAGATGCGGTTGCCGCCGGTGCCGTGACGGGCCTCGATCTCGGCCAGCTCGAGCTTTAGCTTTTCGTAGCCCGCGTGAGCGCTGAAGTCGCCTCGGACGTAGTAGAGGCCCTGCTGAAAGGCGTTCCAAAGTTCGGGGTCAGGCTTGCCCGTGCGGGAGAAGCGCGTGGTGGCTTCGTGTTGGCGCGCCCGGTAGCTCTCATGGTCCATGGGTCGCCGCCCGAGGCCGACGACCGCGAGCGAAGACGAGAGGAGGGCGTTGCGTTCCAGGTTGTAGAGGGCAGGAATGAGCTTGCGGGCGGCCAGGTCGCCGGAGCCGCCGAAGATGATGAGGGTATGGCCGGGCGGTGCACCCTGGAAGGCCAGACCTTCGCGTAGCGGGTTGATTCCAAGCGATGCGTCGACTGCCTGACCATTCATGCTCATGTTGGGTTCTCCGTCAGGCCGGTGCGCGCTGGTCCAGGGCTATTTGAAGCGCGGCGGCCACGGTGTCGAGGCCGGTTGACGAGTCGTTCAGGTGCAGGCGCAGACGACGGCGCTCCCTAGCAGCGAGCGATTCGAAATCGCCCTGGGCCTGGGCGTCGATGAGAGTTCCAAAGCTGTAGCCGCGGTCCGGGACTTGGACGTCGTCAGTGCGATCGGCGGTGATCTGCAGGAAGACGCCGGTATCGGGGCCGCCCTTGTGCAGCTGGCCGGTTGAGTGGAGGAAGCGGGGGCCGTAGCCGAGGGTGACGGCACGGCGCAGTCCGTCGCGCAGCAGGGCCTGAATGACGCGCAGGACGGCATCGTGGGCGGGCGTGCGGTCGAGGTAGGCCTGGAGGGAGCAGTAGTCGCCGGGGCGGACGGAGGCCAGCCAGCCGGCAAGCGCGGCGTTGAGGTCGGGCGCCTGGCTGCCAGCGGCGAGCACGCCGTTGGCGCCGGGACCGGTAGGAACCGCGAAGGGCGCGCCGGAGGCCGTGACCTGGCTGAGGACGCGTTCGGTGTTGGCCTTGCTTTCGGAGACGTTCGGCTCGTCGAACGGGTTGATGTCAAGTAGAGAGCCGGCAACGGCCGTGGCCAGCTCCCACGTGAGGAAGTGGGCGCCGAGGTCGAAGGGATCGGCAAGCGGGAGGGTGATGACGGGGTGACCAGCGTTGGCAAGGGCGTCGAGGCGGGCGGTCCGGCCGTCGTCGTGGTCGCCGGCCAGAGTGAGTTCGACGAAGATGCGGTCGTCGTCGTAGATGCTCGGGTCGCCAAGCGGCTCGCCATCCACGGGCACGATGCCCTGGCCCTCCTTGCCGGTGCTTTCGGCGACGAGTTGCTCGACCCAGGCGCCGACGGGTCGCAGAGAGGCGGACGGGACGAGGGTGAGCTTGTCACGGCCCATGCGGGCCAGCGCGCCAAGCGCCACGCCGATTGTGACCGGGGCGTTGGTGTTGACGGAGGAATTACCGGCCGAGCGCTGGCCGGCGGCGATGGCGCGGTCGAGGAACGGGGCAAGGTCAATGCCGGCCAGGGCGGCGGGGACGAGTCCAAAGAACGAGAGTGCGGAGTAGCGGCCGCCGATGTCGGGCGGGTTCACGAACACGCGCGCGTAGGCGTGTTCCTGGGCCAGGGCAGCCAGGTTGGTGCCGGGGTCGGTGATGGCGACGAAGTTACGTCCGGGCGAGTCGAGACCGGCCTCGGTGTAGCGTGACCAGAAGTACTCGGCAAGCGTCGCGGTTTCCAGGGTTCCGCCCGACTTGCTCGCGACAATGAACAAGGCGCGAGAGAGGTCCAGGCCAGCATCGATACGGCGGATGGCCGCAGGGTCGGTGGTGTCGAGGACGGTCAGTTGCGGCGAGCCCTCGGCCTGGGGCAGCACCGCAGCCATGACCTCGGGCGCGAGGCTGCTTCCGCCCATGCCGAGCAGGACGACGTCGTCCACTTGCCGGGCGATTTCGGCGCCCCAGGCGGTCAGGTCGGGCACGCCCGCGCGCATGGCCTCGGCCACACGGAGCCAGCCGAGTCGGTCGGCGATCAGGTTTTGGACGAGCGGGTTCTGGCTCCAGAGCGAGAGGTCAGCGGCCCAGAGGCGGCGGGCGACATCGTTGGCCTGGGCGCGGTCCAAGGCCACAGCGACGGCCGCCGCAGCCGCGCCGAAGCGAGCGGTGGGTCCTTCGTCGGGCATTTGCGCCTCGTTCCTCCTCAGGAGACGAGCGCCCCCGCCTTGACCTCCAGGTCGTTCAACAGGTCGTCGTAGGAATCGATGAACTTCTGCACGCCTTCGGTCTGGAGCTGGTCCATGATCGCGTCCAGGTCAACGCCCACGGCGGCCAGCCGTTCGAGCACGCCGCCCCAGTAGTCAAGATCGCTGTTGACCGTGGGCTGCACTTCACCCTGCTCGCGGAAGGCGTCCATGGTGACAGAGGGCATGGTGTTGACGGTGTTGGGGCCGATCAGTTCGTCCACGTACAGAGTGGTCGGGTAGGCGGGATTCTTGGTGCTGGTGCTGGCCCAGAGCGGGCGCTGCGGCTGCGCACCGTCGACGGCAAGGGCCAGGAAGCGGCCCGAGGCCGAGATTTCCTCAAAGATCCGGTAGACGGCCTTGGAGTTGGCGATGGCCGCTTTGCCCTGCAGCGAGCGGATCTCCGCCGCGTCGTCCGGGCGTTCCTGCAGGAGCTCGTCAAGGCGGGCGTCAACGGCGGTGTCGATGCGGCTCACGAAGGTGCTGGCAACGGAGGCCACGTCGTTCACCGGCTCGCCGCGGTCGGCGCGGTTTTCGAGGGCGCGGAGGTAGGCATCCACGACGCCGCGGTAGACGGCTTGGGCAAAGATGAGGGTGATGTTGACGTTTACGCCCTCGGTGAGCAGCGTCTCGACGGCGGGCAGACCGGCGGGAGTGGCGGGGACCTTGATCATGAGGTTGGGACGGTCCACGGCCGCGGCCAGACGGCGCGCTTCGTCGATCGTGCCCTGGGTGTCGTGCGCCAGGCGCGGGGACACTTCCAGGCTCACGAAGCCGTCGGTGCGCCCGGATTCATCGAAGACGGGTCGCATCACGTCGCAGGCGGCCGAGATGTCGTCAACGGCTATCGCCTCGAACATCGCGGCGGGCGTGTGGCCGTCAGCTCCGAGCCGGCGGATGTCGGCGTCGTAGGTGTCGCTGCCCTTGATGGCCTCCTGGAAGATCGTGGGGTTGGAAGTCATCCCGCGCACGCCCTCGTCGGCGACCAGACGGGCGAGTTCTCCCGAATCGACCAGATCCCGGCTGAGGTAGTCCAGCCAGACGCTTTGACCATGCGCGTGCAGATCGTGCAGCGGGGTTTGAGACATCGAAACCTCCGGGGCCGGGGCAGCGGACGTCGGCCGAGGTCGAGCGTGCAAGCGGGTGCCCTACACGAGTAAGTCTGCTAGGGCAATCGTACCAACGGGCCGCCAGCGGCCTTTGCTGAAGCGCTGAGGCGTTTGATGAGGATGTCGATGCATTGGCAAGCGGAGGATCGAGGTGATGGTGGATACCCGCGTTCGTGGGCATGACGGGGACGGGGTTCTCGGATTAGGGGCAGAGGCGTTCGCCGCGTTCGAGGGCCTGGACCTTGTTGAGGCGGCGGACGTAGCGCTCCTCGGTGTCGGCGAAGCGGGCGCCGAGGAAGGCGTCGACGAGTTCTTCGATGAGGGACAGCCCGACGATGCCGGAGCCGAGGCAGAGCACGTTCATGTCGTCGTGCTCGACACCCTGACGGGCCGAATAAGTGTCGTGGCACGTGCCGGCGCGTACGCCGGGAACCTTGTTGGCGGCCACGCAAGCGCCGACGCCGCTGCCGCAGACGATGATCCCGCGGTCGGCCTGACCGGAGGCCACAGCCTCGCCAACGACGGCCGCGTAGTCGGGGTAGTCCACCGACTCATGGGAGTGGGCGCCAAGATCGATCACCTCGCAGCCGGCCGCGCGCAGGATGGCAATCAGGTCGGACTTGATGGCAAAGCCGCGGTGATCCACACCGATGGCGACGTTCATTGCAGCCTCCAAGGGTTCGCAGGGCTTGTGCGCAGTCTCCGCGACCTCGTGATGGATTGCACGTTGGGCCGCGGCTCAGCTCGCATCCAGCCCGCCCGCGCCAGCCATGCGTTGGTAGAGACGCCGCTGGCGGGCGCGGGCCCCCTGGTAGACGGTGTGATGGGCGGGGTCCGGCTCGAACGGCTGGTCGTCGGCGCCGTGATCGGCCGGGGCAGGATGTCCCAGCTCCCTGAGCGCCCAGATGGCCGCGCCGCGGCTGGTGGGTTCGGCGACGGCGGAGCGGATGATGGGACGGCCGAGGACATCGGCGAGGATCTGCGTCCAGCGGTCGGAACGCTGGAGCGCGCCGCCGGAGACGTGGACGACGTGCGGTTCGCCGATGACGGGCACCAGCAGGTCGTAGATGGCGGCCAGGCGGTAAGCCACGGCTTCGATGCCCGCAAGCAGAAGGTCGGCGGGCTGGGTGTTGAGACGCGCGCCGTGGATGGTGGCCCGGGCGGCGTCGTCCCAGCCGGGGCTGCGCTCGCCGGCCAGGAAGGGCAACACGGTGAGGCCGTGGCCGTCGGGCGACAAGTCGGCGATGACGTCGTCGGGGTCGTCGCCTCGGACGCCGCGCAGGAGGTCGCGCAGCCAGACGGCGACGTTGCCGCCGTTGCTCTCAGCGCCGCCCAGCAGCGAGCGCGACCGATCGACGCGGTACTCCCACAGGCCGGCGGGGACCGAGCGAACCGGACCGGGAACCAAGGCGCGGACGGCGGCGCTGGTTCCGATGTTGAAGACGATCGCGTCAGACTCGCTGGGGGCCGTTCCGAGGTTGCTGCACAGGCCGTCACCGAGCGGGGGATACCAGGGGACGTCGGCCAGGGCGGGCCAGCGTTGGCGCCAGGTGCCAGTCAGGCCGTAGAGCGGCGTGCCGGTTGGATCGATGGCGCCCAGCGATCCGGGACCGACGTTCAACGCGCCGAGCGTGGCCAGGTCCCAGTCCAGTTCGCGCCGGTTCAGCATCCCGGACCAGGCGGCCAAACTGAGACCCAGGCCGCAGGGACGTCCAAAGAGACGCTGGTAGGCGTATTCGGCGAACGTGATCCAGCCGGCGACCTGGCGCACCACATGGGGCTGCGTACGGCGCAACCAGCGCAGACGGGCCGGGAGGTAGCTGGCGTGGATGGGCGTGCCGGTCCGGTCGTAGACCGCCGCCACATCCCATTCTTGGCGCAGGACGGCGGCGTCAGGGGCGCAACGCGTGTCGGCGTAGGTGTAGACCGGCGTGCGCGGATCGCCGGCCTCGGAAACGCCGAGCACGCTGGAGGCGAAGACGCTGGCGCCAACGCCCTGGACGGCACTCGCTCTCGAACCCAGTCGCTGCATGGTCACGTCGATGGTCTGGCCCATGCGGTCAAAGAGCGCGTCCGGGTCGATCTGCACGCCGCCGTCGGGGGTTGTGTCGAAGCTGGAGGCGATCTGGGCCTCGCTGCCGGGGAGCGGCGTGCCGTCAACGGTGTGTGCGGCCGCGCGCACCGACGAACTGCCTACGTCGATGCTGAGCACCAGCGGCGAATGTCCAAGCGAGGGATCACTCGCCATGACTCATCCCCCACCGCCGGTGCGGCGGCAGTGTACGGCCCGCGTCACTTCATACTGCGCGGCGCCGGACGGCGGGGGAGCGCCCGGCGACGTGGCCCGAGCGTGCCGTCCGGCTGGTGGTGGGCGGAGGTTCGGCCGGCGCGGCCGCAGCCATCGCCGCCAGGAGGGCAGCGCCGGAACTGGCGACGCTGGTGCTCGACCGTCAGAGGTTTCCGAGGGACAAGGCCTGCGGCGATGGCCTGGGGCCGGGCGTGGTGGCGCGGCTGGGCGACCTGGAAGCCAGCGAGATTGTGCGACGGCGCCGGCCCATCAAGCTGCTAGAGATCGTGGCGCAGCGGACGGAGTTCGTGCGGGAAAGCATTGAGCTGCTCGTCGGCGAGGGCACGGCGCTGTCGTGGCGGAGCCTGGCGCGGTTGCTGCTGCACGGGCGGACTTCGTCAGTAGCCAGTGGCCAGTCGTCAGCAGCCAGAGGGGAATGACGCTGGCTTGCAGTCAAGCAGGCTTGGTGGGTGTTTCGTCCTCGCTGTTCGGCGAGATAGCGGGGGTCGTGTCGCCGGCGCCGGTGGCCATGTCGCGAGTCGCGGCCGTCTCTTCAGCTTCGGCGGCCATCTCATCGGCTCTGGGGGCGGTTTCGTCAGCTTCGGCAGCCACCTCGTCGGCCTTGGCGGACATCTCGTCGGCTTCGGCACCCATCTCGTCGGCCCTGGCGGCCGCCTCGTCTGTCCTTGCAGCCGTCTCATCGGCCTCAGCGGCTGTCGCGTCGGGCGTGGGGGCTGGCGCCTGCGCCGTCCGCTCAGTCGGCTCGCCGCGCAGGCGGTCGCCGACCTCGGTGAGTGCGGCGTCGACCCGCCGCACGACGGCTTGCGTGCGTTCGTGCCTGAGCGCATCGTCCACACGGTCCATTGCCTTATCGCCAAGCGCCGTTACTTCACCGCGCAAGCGGCGGACCTCTTCACTCTCGAGACCAGTCTCGACCCGCGACTTGGCTTCAGTCAGGCGCTCGCGGACCTTTTCGCCGCGTTCGCCGCCAACTTCGTCGCCCACCCGCTTGATCAGGCCGTCGAGGCGACGCCCCCAGCCCTTGGCATCCTTGTCATCTTTGTCATCTGCGCTCATGGCGTCACCAGTCCTGATGGGTTCTCATTTCTGAGCTTACTGCGGCGGCTCGTGCTACCGTCCCGCTGCCGGATCCTGGAGCCGTCCCTCATGAGCACGCCGCGCCGTGTCGCTGTAATCGAAGTCAACCACTGGCACTCCACTTACGACGCCGCCTACCTCACGGTTCTTCAGAACCTCGATATGGACCTGGAACTCGTGGGCGTATCGGACGGCGACGCCCCGATCGCGGAGGACAGGGCGCGCCGGTACGAGACCGTGGCGTTTACCGAATATCGGGAAATGATCGACGCGACGAAGCCCGACTTCGTGGTCGCGCTTGGTCGGCACGCGGAGATGCCGGACATCGCGCGGTTTCTGATCGAGGCCGACATCCCGTTCCTGATGGAAAAGCCGATGGGCACGAGCGCGAGTGTCGTCAGCGGACTGGCGGACCTGGCGGAAGCGCGTGGAGCCTGGGTGTCGGTGCCATTCCCGAACCGACAGTCGCCCTGGGCGTTGAAGGCGCGCGAGATGATCGCGGCGGACGAGTTCGGTCCGATCTCGCACATCGTGTTCCGAATAATCCGCCCCACCATGCAACGTTATGTCGAGTGGGACTCGCCCTGGATGCTGGACCGCTCGCAGGCCGGCGGGGGCGCGCTGACCAACCTGGGCGGACACGGGATGGACATGTCGCGCTTTCTGCTGGGCGAGGACGTGCAGGTGGCTTCCGCGGTCATCAGCAATATCGTCCACGCGTCGGAGGTCGAGGACTACGCGCTGGCGACGCTGCGCAGCTCCAGCGGGACGCTGGTGCACGTGGAGGTGGGATACACCATGCCGACGTGGCCCGCCAACGAGTCCGACGCCGAGATGAAGATTGCCGGCGCCAACGCCATGTTGCGAGCGGTTCCCGACGGTCTGCAGATACTCGCGCCGGGACGGAATGAGCACCTGGATACCCCGGTTACGGTGCTTTCGGCCTATCCGGGCTTCGTGCGGGATTGCCTGGAGCGCGTGGGTCGCGGGGATCCAGCGGCAATCACGCCGAGGGACTGCGCGAACGCGGTGCAGCTGATCGAGGACTCGTACCGAGCGGCCGGGCGGGTCTAGGCGTCGGGTTCGAGCCGCCGCACGATCGACAGGCTGCTGGTGGCGGCTGCCCGTGGATCGGGCATTGCCATGTTGACTTCGACGCTGACCGGGCCGTCGTAGGGAGAGTCGACGACCGCGCGCAGGGCATCCCGAACCCAGGCTTCGTCTTGGACGCCTTCAAGCAGGCCGAGATGCAGGTCGCTCTGGGCATCGTTGTCGTTGACGTGCACGTACTGCAGGCGGTCGCCGGCGGCCCGGATCGATTCGGCGACGGACTCGCCGGCGATCTGGTTGTGGCCTACGTCCAGCAGCAGGTAGAGGTAGTCGTGGCCGCAGGCCGCAATGAAGTCGAGAGTTTCGCGGACGGTGGCCAAGCCGCGCCCCGGGAAATGCTCGATGCCCAGCCGGACGCCGGCGCGTTTGGCCTCGTCGGCCAGCGTGAGGGCTGATTCACGGTAGGCGGTCAGAGCCGGCGCATCGGGCGTGGCCGGGGGCGCGAGGTAAACGTCGGGCACGCCCAGGCTTTGGGCTTCGAGGATTCCAGTGCGTACGTGGTCCACCGCGAGTTGACGGGCCGGCTCTGAGGTCGCGTCCAGCATTGCCCCTTCCGGCATGAGGTGCGCGACGGCCATGCAGGTGACCGGCAGCGTGCGGTCGGAGGCTGCCAGGCTGCCGTAGCCGGGGCGCACGTCGACCGACTGGAACCCGGCGCTGGCGGCGAACGCGGTGGCGACTGCGGAGTCGTCGGGAAGGCCCCACAGGCAGAACGCGACATGCAGGCTCATGCGCGGCAGTTTCTCACGCGTCGTCGGGGGCCGCCGCCCAGCCGCGGGTGCGTTGTACGGCCCGGCGCCAGGTAGGACGGTCAGTGGCTAGGGTCGCCTGTCCCGGCTGGAACAGGGTCGGAGGAGGTCGCAGCGAGCGCAGGTCGTCCACGCTGGACCACATGCTGAGTGCCAAGCCGGCCATATAGGCCGCGCCGAGGGCGGTGGTCTCGATGTCCGCGGGCCGGGCGACGGCGCGCGCCGCGCTCGTGGCCTGGAGTTGCATCAGCAGGTCGTTGGCGGCGGCGCCGCCATCCACGAGCAATTCACCAGTCAACGGCGGCATGACTTCCAGCACATCATGGACCTGATGCACGATGGCTTCCAGGGCGGCGCGAGCCAGGTGCGCGGCGTTCACTCCGCGCGTTAGGCCCAGAATGGCGCCCCGAGCGTTTGGGTCCCAGTAGGGCGCTCCCAGCCCAGTGAAGGCGGGAACGATTACCGCGCCGCCGGTGTCGAGCACGGTGCGCGCCAACACCTCAATCTCGGGCGCGGACTTGATCAGCCCCAGTTCGTCGCGCAGCCACTGGACCAGGGCACCACCTGTGAACACGCTGCCCTCGTAGGCGTAGGTCAGGCCGTCCGGCTGCCCAAGCGCCACGGTGGTGAGCAGGTGTTCGATGTCCGGCGGATGCGCGCTGCCGGCGTGCTGGAGGAGGAAGCAGCCGGTGCCGTAGGTCACCTTGGCTGCGCCGGGCGAAACGGCGAGGTGGCCAAAGAGGGCGGCCTGCTGGTCGCCGGCGATCCCGCTGATCGGCGTCCCGGCGGGGACCGGGGCGTCGGGACCCGTGACCTCGCACTCGCCGACCGAGGGGACGATCTCGGGCAGCGCCTCTGCCGGAATGCCGAACAGCTCGGCCAGTTCAGACGACCAGCGGCCTGTCTCGAGGTCCATCAGCAGGGTACGGGAAGCATTGGTTGCGTCGGTGAGGTGCGCACCACCGGTCAATCGCGCAATCAGCCAGGCATCCACGGTGCCGAGGCGCAGCCGACCGGCGTCGCGCGCCGCCTTAACTTTGGACACGTGGTCCAGCATCCAGGCGAACTTTCCAACGCTGAAGTAGGGACTGGGGCGCAGGCCAGTAACCGCGCGGACCCTGTTGCCGTGACCGGTGGCTTCCAGTTCGGCCATCTGGGCGGCGGTGCGGACGTCCTGCCAAACGATGGCCGGGCCCAACGGTTCGAGCGAGGACGCGTCCCAGGCCACGGCCGTCTCGCGCTGGTTGGTGATACCGAGCGCGGCAACGCCGCCCGCCGGCGCCGCGTCGAGCGCCTGACACGAGCTCTGTTGCACGCTCCGCCAGATCTGGCGGGGATCGTGCTCGACCCAACCGGGCCGCGGGTAACTCTGAACCACCGGGGCGTAACCGCGGCCGACGATGCGGGCGTCCTCGTCTATGACCAGCGTGGTCGTGCCCGTGGTGCCCTGGTCGATGGAGAGAATCAGAAGCCAGCGCCTCAGTACGAGCGACGGGCAGGCGTACGGTAGCATCGGCGCCACGCGCCAACGGGCTGTGAAAAGGGGGGCGAGTGGTCCTGAGCGATCGGGCTCTACGCGACGCAATCGCGTCAGGCCGCCTGAACGTCACCCCGCTCGACGCAACCGCGATTCAGCCATCGAGCATCGACCTACGCCTGGGGTCTGTGTTTCGGGTGTTCATCAACCAGACCGAGACGCACATCGATCCCATGCGCGATCAGCCGGACCTGACCGAAGAGGTTGAGGTCGCGGACGGCGCGAGCTTCGTCCTGCATCCCGGCGAGTTCGTACTCGGCGGAACCGTTGAGACCATTCAGATGCCCGACGACCTGGTGGGACGGATCGAGGGCAAAAGCTCGCTGGGGCGGCTAGGCTTGATGGTGCACAGCACAGCAGGCTATGTCGACCCGGGGTTTCGCGGCAGCCTGACGCTGGAGTTGTCGAATCACGCTAACCTGCCCATCCTGCTGTGGCCCGGCATGCGGGTCAGCCAGCTTTCGGTGATGCAACTCACCAGCCCGGCCGAGCAGCCGTATGGCTCGCCGGGTCTGAATAGCAAGTACCAGGATCAAATGGGATCTACACCCAGCCGGTCGCATCTTGGATTCGCCTAGCCGCGATACCGGCATGGCTTAGGAGCAGCTCATGGCAGAAGCCGCCGATCAGACCGAAGTAGCCGCCGGCGCCGAGGAACCTTTCCTCGAGTCGTCAGGTGGGGTGATCTATCGCCTCAAGAACGGTGAGATTCAGGTAGCCGTGGTGCAAACCCAGCGCGGCGCCTGGGTGCTTCCGAAAGGCGCCGTAGAGCGCGGCGAAGCCCCTAAAGAGGCGGCGGTGCGCGAGGTGCTGGAGGAGACCGGCATCGTGGGCGAAGTGGAGGACGATCTGGGCGAAATCCGCTATGAAGTCCGACCCGATCTTTGGACCGGGTTCGTGCCCAAGGTCGTGCACCAGTACCTGCTGCGATCTACCGGCGGCAACATCCGGCCCGACCCCGCGGAGCACGTGGAGGCGCGCTGGGTGCCGATGCCGGACGCGGTGCGGATGCTGCACCATGTGAACGAGCGCACCATCATGCTGCGCGCGGAAGACATGCTGAGCCGTCAAAGTCCAGAGAACGCGGGTGCCTAGCGCCTTCGAATGGCGGCGCGCCGTCCGGGCGCTCCTGACAGTCGCGGCGCTGGCGCTCGGTCTGGCCGTTTTGAGCGGCGGCGCGGCAGGCCCGACCGCGCCGGCGGCGTCCGGCACGCTGCGGATCGAGGGCCCCGAGCCGATAACGCTTGATCCCGTGCACGTGCGCGACACCGGCTCGGCCGGATACGCGCAGGAGATATTCGCCGGACTGACACGCATCGCACCCGACCTGTCGGTTAAACCCGACCTGGCTTCGGGCTGGACCGTCAGCGACGACGGCCTGACGTATACGTTCACGATTCGTCGCCAGGCGAAGTTTCATGATGGCCGACAGCTGACCGCAGCGGATGTGGCGTGGTCGTGGACGCGCGCCCTCAATCCCGACACCGGCTCGCTTTCCGGGCCTGTCTTCCTGGAAGGCATCAAGGGCGCGGCGGAGTATGCGGCCGGAGAGGCCAGCTCAGTGTCGGGTCTGCGCGTGCGCGGATCGCGCACACTGGACGTCACCCTGACCGCGCCGCTCTCGTTCTTCCCCAGCAAACTCAGCGCCGGTCCGGCGCTGATCGTGGACCAAGACAACGTTGACATGGGCGATGCGTGGTGGCGATCGCCAAACGGGTCGGGGCCGTACGAGCTGCTGGACTGGCAGGCGGAAGAGTTGATCGTCCTGGGACGGGCGGCCACGGCATCCTGGCTACCCGGCGGACCGGCGCGGGTTCAGTTTCATCAACTCGACGTGGGCGAAGACCTGCTGCTGTACGAAAACGACGAACTTGATCTCGTCTTCATCGGCGCGGCCGACCTGGACCGGTTCCGGGACCCGAATGAGCCGCGCAGCGGGCAGTTACTCAGCACGCCGGATCTGGCGTTCCAGTACATCGGGTTCAACACGACGCTGGCGCCGTTCGACGACGTGTACGTGCGGCGGGCCCTGGCCTTGGCCACCGACCGGGCCTTCATCAACGAGGCGCTCCTGGGCGGATCGCAGCGGGAGGCGAAAGGCGTTCTCCCGCCGGGCCTGCCGGGCCACCGTCCCGACTTCGAAGGTCTTGCGTTCGACCTAGAGGCCGCCCGCTCGGAACTGGCAAAGTCGAGCTACGGCAGCGCCGAGGCGCTGCCGCCCATCACCCTGGTAGCACCGGGCGACAGCCTCTCAGGCAATCCGTTCCTAGAAATCGTCGTCGACCCGTGGCGGACCGAGTTGGGTGCGGATGTGCTAATCGAGTTGCGCTCGTTCGATGACGTGGTCGCCACGCTCGACGATCCGGACCATGACATCCAGGCGTTCTTCCTCGGCTGGTCGGCCGACTTCCCGGACGCGTTCAACTTCACCGATGAGCTTTTTGCGTCGAACCGTCCCGACAACTCGTGGCGCTTTTCAGACGCCGTCGTGGACGATCTAGTCGAGCGCGCTCGCAGCGCCGACACGGACGAGGATCGACTGGACTTTTACGGGCAGGTCGAAGACCGGGTAATTTCGCAGGGCGTGCTAATTCCGCTGCTGTTCTTCGTGTCGCACGAGCTCGTGCAGCCCTGGGTGGACGGCTACGCCGGCCGCCCACTCACTCGAGAGTGGCTCACGGACCTGACGATCACCAGATAAGCCGGTGCCGCTGAACCGTCGGCGGTTCGTGCGGATGGCGGGCGGCGGCATGGCGCTCGCCGCCCTCGCCGCCTGCGACGGTCCCACGCCGCCCGGATCCGGCGGCGATGGCCGGCGCCTTGAGTTGCTGCTGGACGAGCCGGCCACCGTGGATCCAGCGCTCGTCGCGCAGCCTCAAGAGGCGACGATCGCGGACGCCCTGTTCGAGCCGCTGGTGCGCGTCGGGGAAGGCGGCGCGACACGGGCCGCCGCCGCGGACTCGTGGCAAATCACGGACGCCGGGCACGCGTATCAGTTCACGCTGGCGGCCGACGGGCGCTGGACCTCGGGCGAGGCGGTGTCAGCCGACGACTTCGTCTGGTCCTGGGAACGCAATCTCTCGCCCGAGCTGGGCGCCACCTTCAACTACCTGCTGTTTCCGATCAGCGGCGCGGAGAGCTTTGCCGGCGGCGGCCGACAACGCGAAAACCCACGGGTGCTCGCGCCAGACACCTCGACGCTGCGAGTTCATCTGGATTCTCCGACGCCTGGATTCCTGGCGCGGGTGGCGACATCGACGTTTGTTCCGCTGCCGCGGGCGGAGATCGAAGGCACGGGCGCAGCCTGGACTTCACCGGTCCGCATCCGCAGCAACGGGCCCTACAAGCTAGTGCAGTGGGACGGCAGCCTGGGCATGACGTTGCACCAGAATCCGCACTACGGCGGACCAACCCCACCCAAGTTCAGCGACGTGGTGATTCGCTTCCCTCGGTCGGCCGACTCGCGACTCCAAGACTTCCACGCCAGTCCCGCACACGCCGCCAGCGTGACCGCCGGGGACTTCAAGTCGGCCCTGGCCGATGCGGACCTGCGACCGCAGGTACGGCTCTTCGAGCGCGCGGGGACGTGGTTCATCGTGCTGAATACGCGCAAGCCGCCCTGGGACTCGAGGGCCGTGCGGCGAGCACTGTCACTGGCGCTCGACCGCGAGGCGCTGACCTCGGTTGTATTCGATCTGCCGACGCTGCCGGCGCATCGGCTGACGCCGGAAAGCATCCTGGCAGCCCAGTCCGATTGGACGCCGAGTATCGACGAGGCGAGGGCCTTGCTGGCAGGCGCCGGCTTTCCAAATGGGGAGGGACTGCCGCCGCTGCGCTTCACCTATCACCGAACGGACCAATGGGACCGCCTGGCCGCGGAACTGGCGCGGGTATGGGGTGAAACCCTGGGCCTGGAGGTTCGACTGGACGTGCGCGAGTGGCGCGACTTCCTGGACTTCTCGAATGACCCGGGCGATTTCGACGCCTACCGCGCGGGGTGGACCTCGGAGTACCGCCATCCGTCGAACTGGCTGGACGACCTGTGGCGCTCGGACATCGATTTCTTCCGCTCCGGCTGGTCCAGCGCCGAGTTCGACCGACACGTGGCGGCAGCGACGGCAGCCACGGACGTCGAGGCCCAACGCGCGGCGTACGCGGCCGCCGACGCTCTGCTGGATGCCGAGACGCCGGCGATCGCGATTGGCCGACACGCCTCGGCGTTTCTGCTCAAGCCGAACGTGAATACGTTCGGCATCGATCCGGTGAGCGGCGCAATCGACCTAGCCCAGGTTGAATTGAGCGGCTAGGAAGTCGCGACCACCAAGCGCCGCTTAGCGCTCGATCGGCAACCCGATCATGGAGCCCCACTCGGTCCACGACCCGTCGTAGTTGCGGACATCGCCGACTCCGAGAAGTTCGTGCAGCGCAAACCAGGTGTGGGCCGAGCGTTCGCCGATTCGGCAATAGGTGATGACCGGCGCGTCGCCCGTAGCTCCGCGCGCTCCGTAGATCTCGTGCAATTCGTCCGCGGACTTGAACGTGCCGTCCGCTTCGTTGACCGCCGTCAGCCAGGGAACGTTGTCGGCGCCAGGAATGTGTCCACCACGCTGAGACAGTTCGGCCAAGCCCGGCGGAGCCAGGATTTCGCCGGTGAATTCGGCGGGCGAGCGCACGTCGACCATCACCGTGGAGCCGTCGCCTACCGCGGCTCGGACGCCGGGCTGCAAGACGCGCAGGGACGGGTTGGGCTCACCGGCTTCGTAGGTAGAGCGCTCAACTTCGGTCGGGTCGGTGGTCAACTCACGACCTTCCTGCTCCCACTTGAGCCGTCCGCCATTCATGAGGCTCACGTGGTCGTGGCCGCCGAGCTTGAACTGCCAGTAGGCAAAGGCCGCGAACCAGTTGTTGTTGTCGCCATACAGGATTACGTGGGTGTCGGCGGAAATGCCGGAGCTTTCCAGCAGATCCTTCCACTGTGCCGGCGACGCGATGTCACGCTGAATGCCGTCGGAGAGCTGGGTTTCCCAGTTCCAACCGACGGCACCGGGGATATGCCCGGAGTCGTAGGAGGACGTGTCCACATCCACCTCGACGAGTCGCACACCGTCGTCGCCGCGCGCGGCGACCCAGTCGGTGTCAACCAGAGCGTCTGCATTCACGTATTCGGCCATTGATCTCACCTGTCCAGAAGTGTCTTTCGCCTGCGAGGGCGCTCGGTGTAGTTTCGCACGAAAACCAAGCTGCACTACGGTCGGAATCAAGCGCGTGGGATACATTGGCCGCCCACGGCCAACTCGTAGGCTCGATAGCTCGCCATGTCGTACTGCGTCCGGTCGTGGATGTCGTTGCGCGGCGTCGTGCTGGCGCTGGCGTTCGTCGGCGGCGCCTTCCTTTCGACTGCCCAACCGACGCGTGCGGCGGAGCCGCAGGACTACGCCCTCCCCACGGGATGGTTCTACACGCAGACCGGCCCTGACGTCGGCCTGGGTTTCGAAGTGACCGACGCGCACGACATCCCGTTCTGGTCGTTCTTCCAGTCGGCCGGCGGCGTGCGCAGGCTTGGCTATCCAGTTTCCAATCGCTGGTCAGACGGGCCGCTAACGTTTCAGGCGTTTCAGAAGGCCGTCCTGATGTGGTCGGCGAGCGGTGGGATAGCGTTTGTGAACGTGTACGACGCCCTCAGCCAGGCGGGACGGGACGAATGGCTGAACAGCGCACGCGGCGTTCCATTTCCACCGGAAGCCAGGCCGGATGACGCCCGATCGTTCGAGGAGATCCAGGCGGAACGGATTGAGATTCTGGCGCGGTATCCCGAAATCGAGCGTCGCTGGTTCCGCAACGACCGCTGGCTGGAAACATACGGACTGCCAGTGGTCTACGAAGTCCGTGGCGAAATGGTGGTGCTGCGTGCGCAGCGCGCGATTTTCTGGAAATGGCACCCTGACTCCGAACCTGCGGTTGGTCCGTCCACCGTGGCCATCTCCTTTAGCGGTTTGGACTACCGCGACGGGGGGCTGATTCCAGCGCAAGCAACCGTTGCGATCCCCGACCCGACGCTGGCCGGGACGACCGGACTGCTGGCCTTCCTGAGCAACCGCGACGGCGCCTGGAACCTGTGGACCATGACGCCGGACGGAACAGACCAGACGCAGTTGACGCTGATGGGGGGACTCAGCAGCCGTCCGAACTGGTCGCCGGACGGCGAGCAGATCGCCTTCTCGGGGTTCGCGAGCGGTGGGTTCCAAGTCTTCGTGGCCGACAGCAACGGCGATAACCTGGAGCAACTGACCCACACAACGGCCACCGACTGGGAAGCCTGGTGGTCGCCGGACGGCGACCGGCTGGTATTTGCGAGCACCCGCAGCGGCGAGAGCGAGATTTACACGATGCTGGCGGACGGATCCGACCAACGGATCATCGGCGATCAGGCCGGGTTCCTCTGCTACCCCGCCTGGTCGCCGGACGGTTCGCAGATCATCTTCACGAGCGGGGCGGACATCGTGACGCTGAACCTGGACGATCCAGCTGGAACGCGCGCGGTGATCAGCAGCGGCCGCGACCCGTCGTTTTCGCCGGACGGTTCGCGCATCACGTTTGCCCGCTGGGTTGGCGACGCGTTCGACGTATTTGTGGCGGACGCGGACGGATCGAATGAGGTACGCCTGACCACCCACCCGGCTCCGGACTGGAACCCGGTGTTCTCGCCGGACGGCGCCAAGATCGCCTTTGCCAGCTACCGCGACGCGAACTGGGAAATCTACACCATCCGGGTTGACGGAACGGACCTGGCGCGGATTACGGACAGCCCGGCGTCGGACTATCTGCCGGCCTGGAAGGCGTAGTCGAGCTAGTCAGAGGCCAAGCGCGAGCGCGCGGCGGCAGCGGCACCAAGCAGCCCTACGTTTTCACCGAGCGACCAGGGTTCGATGCGCAGGTTGGGTGCGGTGCTCTCCAAGAGGTGGTCGCGCACCGTGGCTCGCAGAGGATCGAATAGCAAGGCGCCGGCGTTGGCGATTCCGCCGCCGATGACCACCATGTCCAGGTTCACCAGGTGCGCTACGTTGATGACGCCGAATCCGACGGCCCGCCCGGCGCGCGACAGGGCGCTGACGGCGAGATCGTCGCCCTGCCGTGCCGCTTCAACCACGTCCCGGCCGGTAAGGCCGGCTTGGCCACCTAAAACGCTAGCGCGACCCGCGGCGATTTGCCGCCCGACCCAGGCGGCGATGTCGGGGCCCGCGGCGATGGCTTCCACGCAACCGCGGTTGCCGCAGTCGCACAGCGGGCCGTCAAAGTCCACGGTCATGTGGCCGAATTCACCGGCGCTGCCGTAGGCGCCGTGCCAAAGCTCTCCGTCCAGAATCAGCCCGCCGCCGACGCCAGTGCTAACCGTGACGTAAAGCATGTTCAGGGCATCCCGGCCGACTCCGTACTGGCACTCGGCCAGCGCGGCGGCGTTGGCGTCGTTTTCCAGGAAGGTAGGCAGGCCGACGGCCTCGGCGACGCGCGCGACCAGCGGCACTTCGTGCCAGCCGGGCAGGTTTGGGGCTTCATGGATGACGCCGGTCTGCCAGTCGAGCGGTCCGGGCGCGCCGATGCCCACGGCGACGAGTTCCGAAATGTTCACCGATGCGCGGGTCAGCGAGTCATGCAGGGCGGCGACGATTCGATCGATGACGGCCTCGGGCCCTCGAGATGCTTCGGTTGCGCCTGCCACGAAACCTGTAATGCCACCGTTCGCGTCAACGACGGCCGCGCGCAGGCTGGTCCCGCCAAGGTCGATAGCACCGACGGGTCGGGCTGGGTCAGGCGTCAATGGAACCCTCGACCGGAGGGGCGGCCAGTCCGGACACGTTGCGCGAGCTTCTGCGTCGCAGGACTTGGACGAATTCGAAGAGCAGCATGGCAGCGAAGATGAACGCGGGCGACAGGAGCATGCCACCTCGAGGGCCGGCGGCGTCCGACGCGGCGCCGAGCATGGGCGCAAGCAACGCGCCCCCTACGCCGGCCATCGCCACCAACGCGCCGGCGAGGGCGCCTGACATTTCTGGCCGCAGGCGCACGCCGATACCCAGTGCGGTTGGAAACACGCCGCCGAGCGCGGCGCCCGTCAGCGCGAAACCGACGACGGCCATGGGAGCCGAGGACGCCAGCGCAGCCAGCGCGGACGTGGCCAGGGCGAGGATCAGCGACCGGCGAATAATCCGCTCGGCCGGCCACGTAGCCGACAACCGTGCCACGACGAGACGACCGACCAAGATCCCGATCCAGAACGCCGTCACAGAGGCCGCCGCCGTCGTTCGCGGGATGTCCTGCACCTGTTCCATGAAGGCGGCGCCGAAGTCGGCGAAGGCGATTTCGACGCCGACGTACATGGTCAGGACCAGCCCGATCAGGATGGGTGGGGGCGAGCAAAGCCCACGCAGGACCCAGCGGAAGGGCGGGCGGGTGCCTCGGCGCGGAGGAAAAGGCAGCCGAGCGAAGACAAGCCCGCCCGTAGCCAGCCAGACGGCGACGAAGAGATAGGCAACACGCCAACTGCCGAAGGTCGCCAGGCAGACCGCGACCAGCGTCGGGGCCGTGATCGCGCCGAGCGCGAAGGCGGTGTTGACCAGGTTGAGCGCACGAGTGCTTCGCTCACGAGCCACGTCGGCCACCAACGCGGTCGAAACAGCGGCGCCTGGTCCGAGCGTCGCGCCAGCCACGAAGCTGGCCGCCAACAGCGAGCCAAAGTTGGGGCTGGCGGCCATCCAGGCCATGGCGACCGAAGCACCGGCGGCCGACAGAACCAGCATCGTCCGACGCCCGGCTCGATCGGAGACTCCACCGCCGATGAGGGATCCGGCAATGAAGCCGATGGAAATGACGGTGATGACCAAGCTGATCTGGCTGTAGTTAATGCCGAAGTCGTCGCTGATCGATTCCAGCGACGGTCCGAAGACGCTGACCGCGGCGCCGGCGGCGGCGTAGAACCAGACCGTGGCCGCCAGGATCATGGTGCGCCCTAATGGCCTACGTCGTGGAAGCGTCAATATCGCAGCTCAGCCGTGTGCAGCCGACGCGCAAGCAGCAGCAAGAGAAAGGCGATGCCAAGCGTGACGGGCATGAGGGCCACGGCCGCACGGACGGACAGCGCGTCCGCAACGGCGCCTGAGACCAGCGAGAGTCCCGCGAATCCCGTGCCGCCCATCGCAAGCATGAAGCCGGCAATCATGCCGGATGCTGAAGGTCTGTAGCGCACCCCGATCCCGACCACCGTGGTGAACAGTGGACCCGCCGCCAGGCCAGCCAGCGCCGCAGCCGCGAGGATTGCCGCCGGATGGGGAACACCGGCCACAACGACCGCGCAGAGCAGCGAAAGCCCCAGGCTGCCAAGGGCCAGGTCGTAGGCCTGAACTCGCAGCGCCAGCCACGCGCCGATGATCCGCCCGAGCGAAATGCCGATCCAAAACGCCGCTACCAGCGTGGCCGCGACCGAGCGTGTGAAGCCATGGTCGGCCTCCAGGTAGGCAGCCAGAAACCCGCCGAGTCCGAGTTGCATACCGAAGTAGCCCACGACTACCGCGCCGAGCAGGACTGGCACGGGACGCATGACGGCGGAGATGAGTGCTTCGCCGCGGGCGCGGCGTGCGGTCACGGCCGGAATGCGCGCGGACAGCAGCACGGCCGCGGCAAGCATGACCAGCAAGGCCGCGGCGAGATAGCCGCCGCGCCAGCCGATTGGCGTCTGAAGCAGCGCACCCACCAGCAGCGGAGCCGTGAGGGCGCCGAAGCCGAACGGCATCTGCGAAATCGTCATGGCACGCCCGGTTGCGTCGCCCGCAACGTCGGAAATGGTCGCCGTGAGCGGGGACTCCGTCAGCCCGAAGCCAAAGCCGTTCAGGCAGGTTCCGATCAGCAGCACCTCCAGCGCCGGCGAAACGCCGGCTACCAGCAGCCCGACGACGAGAAGCGTCACGCCGGTGGTGAGCGTGGAGCGGCGACCCAGCCGATCCGCCACTAGCCCACCCACAATCGTTCCCGTTGCATACGAGATCGAGGGAACGATCAAGGTCAGGACCACCAGCACATACGTGAGGTTGAAGTCAGCGCGCACAGCCTCGAGCGATGGGCCCGGCATCGCCAGCAGGACGCCGACGGTGAAATAGAACGGCATGGAGCGCGGCACGACGGAGCGACGCCCGCCCACCCTCATGCCGGCGCTGGCCCTGGCGAGATTGGCAAGCCGTTAGCCGCGCGATTCGAAGGCGCCAGCCTCCACGATGGCGTTGTCGGCGTCGAAGCCGAACGGCGTCGCCGACTCAACGACTTCGCAGGTTCCCGGCAAGTCGTCCAGTACAGCTTCGCTGACCCAGAAGGTCTCAAGTTCCAGGGTGTTGCGAATCCGGCCGATGCGCAGCGTCCTGCCGGTGGACCGTGTGGCCAGGTGAAGGACGGTTTCGTAGCAGGCGCGGTCGGTGGGCAGCGTCAGCGGAACCTTGGCGGCGTGCAGCGCCATGGCCGTGAGGGTGTTCATGGCGAGGGCTTCGTGGTCGATGGCATCGGCGAGCTTGCGGCTGCAGAGGTCGGCGAGGCCGATGCCGACGGCGTTGCCGTGCGATTCGGGAGTGAGGCCCAGCACCGCCAGCCAGCCGTAGTCGGGTTTGCGGTCAAGTTCGCCCAGGCGACGCCACATGCCGACAACGTTGGGGTCCATGCCCGATCCGGAGATGTTTTTGCCCATGCGGTCGATGATCAGGCCGTCGAGTTTGTCCAAAGGCAGCCTGGGCATGAGTTCGCGGGCTAGCTTTAGCAGACGCTCATCGGTGGCGTGGAAGGCCTCGGGCGGGACGACCTCGGCGCGGGCAGGCCTGTCGAAGGCGTTCTCGACCAGCGCCACACCGCATAGCAGGTGGCCGGAAGCCACCGTCATGGCCGCCGCCTCAGGGATACCCCTGGCCAGCGGATGGGCGTGCAGCGATTCCGCGCCCCGGCGGTTGCCGAGCCCGATGACGCTCATCTTGCACAGGCCGCTTTCGATCGGACCTCTGAAGCCGGTGTGCGGTTTGACCCGGCCTATGACGATGACGCCGTCGGTGGCCGCCGCCTCGGCGTCCAGGTGGACGGTGATGCCGGAGGCGGTCTTGCCAAGTACGACGGTGTCCATGGTGGCTCGGACTGGGGCACCAACGGTCTGCTCGTGGACGCCGTAGTCGGCCAGTACAGACGCCTGACCTTCAGCGGTGCCGCCACCGTGGCTGCCCATGGCGGGAACGACAAAGGGGCACAGCCCCGCTTCGAGCAGTCCACGAACGAGGGTTTGAACCACCTGGACTACGGGCGACACGCCGCGGGATCCCACGGCAATGGCTACAGAGGCGCCGGGCGGCAATGCCGCTCGCTCGAGCTGGCGGCGCAGTCCGACGGCCAAGTGTTCTTCGAGGTCATCAAGCTCGGCCGCGTCAAAGGCCTGCCGAACTAGGACCATGCGGGGAGTATCAGACGGCATTGGCGCAGTCTAGCCAAGGGACTCGGCCCACCGGCATAGCCGCGCCCGATAGGGCTCGCTGGCTGGCGGGATGCGGATCCCAGTCCTGTCGGATATCCACAGCAATCGCCCGGCCCTGTTTGGGGTGCATCGACTTGCGGCGGGTGGGCGCGGACAAGGACGTCGTTGGCGGCAGTACCGGTCAGCCCAGTCGCCGCTGGCGGCGCATCCCACGTAACTCGCGAGCACAGCCGCCCCACATTGACTTGACGACCGCCCCGTCAGTTCGACATTTCTACGTGCCACGGCCTACAGCCCTTCGTCGTCAGAGTTACGGGCCATTGGTCGTAGTGCGGACTCTCGCGAATCCCCTCGCTTAACAACACGTCACGAATGTCAATGCGGTCCGGGTTGTTAATGACGCGTTTCTGAATCCGTTCGGTGCCTGAATCAGTCCAGCTCAGCGTTACGGTGCAAAGCGAACCCGAGTTGCCGGCCTCATCGGCCACGATGGTCATCTCCGCAGTAAGGAACTCCGGCAAGTTCTCGGTGCCATCCGAGATGCTGTGACTGACCCGGATCGTCCGCCGCTCCGCCAACACGTCCAGCCAGACGTTGAAGCCCACGCATACCGGTGCCAGCAGCGCGATCCCCAGCACAAGCAACCCGAACAGGAGACGGCTGCGGCGCCGTCGACGCGCCATTACGCGCGCGGCCGTCGCTTGCACGGCCGGATCCCGACGCACCGGCGGGGCCCGACTGACGACCGGCTCGGAAGACGCCGACCGGACGTCCGGAAGCTCAACCCGGCGATCGTCGAACAGATACACAACCCATGAGACAAATGACCTTACACCGGAAACAAGGATCCTCAGAACCATGAAATAGATGACTGGAATGGACGCCACATTTATGAGGAGTACAAGTATCGTTACGACTACAAGTACAACAGCAATTACCAATGACTGTCCGGGAAGTTCGCTAAGGTCCAATTCAGCAGCCCATCTGTAGGTGAGATTTTCCACTGAAATTGAGCCAGTGGCCACTCGGCGTCATTGTACCAAGGAAAGTCTGACATCCGATTGAAGGAAATCCATCGAAAGGGGACTCTAATACTCGAAGTGCTGGAGCGATACGGCGACGTCGCGTTTCCTGTGTGAACTGCTCAGATAATTACCGCCTGTCGATGCTTCGAAATTAGTTCGCAACATGGCGGCAACTCGTCGGCCAAGCGGCAAGCCTGACCCCCGAGCGGTGAATGCGCTCCTGGATAGCGCCAGAGCAATCTAGTTGGCGAGCTGAACGATTAGCGTGACGATGGCCGTTGTTGCGGCACTGAGCGCCGCAACCAGACACGCGATCAACAGACCGGCGGCCCAGCGCGTGAGCGAGGCCTTCAACTCCTGTAAGTCGGCTTTGGTTGCCAAATGCGCGTAGTTCGCCTCCAGGCGAGCTACGCGGTCCTCAATTGGTACGGTCGCCATGGCTGGCACCCCTTCCGCACAGCCACGCCCGGTTGCGACCATGCATCACCGCCGTGCCGTGCCACGGTAGCACCCGTCCCACGGGCGGAGTGAGCGCAGCCTTGAGGCTGGCGACCGACCGAGGCTACCCACGATTGGACGCCAGCCGAACTGGCAGAGTCGCGACCGGTAGGGCACGCTGGCGGGCAGGATGCGGATTGCAGTCGTCACGGATATCCACGGCAACCGGCACGCCCTGTTCGCGGTGCTGGCGGACCTGCGGCGGGTGGGCGCGGACGAGGTGGTGTTTGGCGGCGACGCGGTCCTGTTCGGGTCCAGGCCACGCGAATGCTGGGAGCGTGTGCTCGATCTTGGCTGGCGTCCGGTGCAGGGCAACACGGACCGCTACATCGTGAACCTGCCCGCGAAGCTGGCCGCGCTGGGCAACCCCGAGGGCGCGCAGGCGCGGTTTCTGCGCGCCAACGTGGCCTGGGCCGCCGAGCGACTCGGGCCAGCCCTGGTACGAAAACTGGGCGAAATGGCGCGGCAGGTCAGCATCGAGTCACCAGCCGGCACGCTGCTGGTGGTGCACGGTTCGCCGGGCGATGACGAGACCGGCTGGAGTCGCGACGACGACGAGCAAACGGTAGCCAGCGTGATTGGGCCCACCGAAGCCGCTGCCGTGGCGAGCGGACATACGCACACCGCCATGATCCGCCACGCCGGTCGCGTGCTGGCCGTGAATTGCGGCGCCGTAGGCCGCTCGCACGACGGCCAACCCGGGCTGGCCACCTACGCCGTGCTGGACGACGCCGCCGGCCGCTGGTCGGCCGAACTCCGCCGGGTGGACTACGACCACGGCGGGGCGTACGACGAAGTCAAGGCCTTTGGGGTTCCGATTCCCGAAGCGTTCGCCAGCACCCTGTTGACCGGCGCCGCACCGGCCTGAGCGCTCAGGCTTGACGCCGAAGAAGCCTGGTGACCGCAAGACCGCTGGGGACCTGACGGCCGCGGAGGCTCCGCAGTACCCCGCATTGCGCTGGCGCGGGGTTGCCGCCCTGCTTGTCACGCTGGCGCTGATCCTGGGTCTGGCTCTCTTCATCGCGCTCATGCGTGAGGGACGCACAACGCTCGGTGGCATCAGCGCGGCCTGGGCGTTCTACTTCCTCGTCACACTTGCCGCCGCGGCTTCCTGGAGCGTGGCCGGCGCGCTACTGGTGGCATTCGTGGCGCGCCGTCGGGTCGATGACGTGTTGGTGGGCCACTCCTGGACCCACTGGCCGTTGCTGGCGCCAGGGACGCTGTCGGTGATGGCTTTCGTGTCCGACGCCGTGAACCATCGCCTGCTCCAGACCGACGACCTGCGCTGGTTGTGGGCAGCACCCATTGGAGTCTGGGTGGCGGGCCAGGTGCTGTGGCTGCCGCTGAGCCTGGATCGAGTCAGGCCTGCCCCATTGGGCGTCCTGCGCGATGCCGTGCAGGCACTGGCCGGCGGGAGGTTTACGCGGCTCACCTTCGGGCTCGTCTTTGCGCAGTTCGTGCTGCTGCGGCTGGGACTGGCGCTGCTGTGGCGGCCGATCGGGCTGTTCGAACGCGGCAGCGACGTGGGCGCCTACGAGCAGCGGGCTCGCCTGGCGCTGCAAGGGCTGCAGCCGTACCTGGACTACTGGGTGGAGTACCCGCCGCTGTTCCCGTGGATCGCTTCAGGGATGAAGCTGCTGAGCGTGCCACTGGGCGGCGACGAGCCGGCCTTCCAGGTGCTGTTCAGCCTGCTGATGGTCGCGTTTGAAGCCGGCATCCTTTGGTTGATCCACGCCATTGCCGTGCGCGTGTGGGACGGGCCGCGCGGGCTCGTAACGGCCGCGGGCTACGCCGCGCTGTTCTATCCGATTTACATCGCTAACCGACACTTTGAGTCCATCGCCGGGTTTTTCCTGCTCCTGGGGGTATATCTGGTCATACGCGAACGCCGACATACGGCGGCTTTGGCCATCGCGCTGGGCATGCTGACCAAGCTTTTTCCCGTAGCGGTGCTGCCCGCGCTGCTGGCCGGTCAGCCGTGGCCGGCCCGCGCGCGTCTTGTCGGCTTGACGGTCATGGCCGTGGTTGGCGCGCTGGCGCCGCTGGCGGTGGCCGGGCGTGAATTCTTTGTGGCCTCGTTCCAAAACATGCTGATGCGGCCAGGCTGGGAGACCGTGTGGGCGCTGGCCGACGGCTACTTTGGATTCGGCTGGATCCATCGCTACCGTCAGGCGCCGCACACGGCGCTGGAATTCAACTACACGCCGGATCTGCCCGCCGCTGCCTGGTGGGGCGCGGCCACCGTGGTGGCGGCGCTGTACGCCCTGCTGGCCTTGCGACGCACGCCGGTCACACCAGCGGGGGTGGTCTGGACCACCGGACTGGCGCTGGCGGCGTTCGCGCTGTACCTGCGCGGTTGGTCGCCGCAGTTCATGGTCTGGCTGCTGCCGTTTGTGTTGCTGGCGTATCCAGGCGGGCGGGGATTTCTGCTGGCCACCGGACTATCCGGTCTGGCCTTGTTGGAATATCCGGTGTATTTCGTACTTTGGTCGGACCACCAGTGGGCGCTTTGGATCGTAGTCGTCGCGCGGACCGTGGCCATCCTGGCGCTGGGCGCGGTGTTTGCGCGCCGCCTTTGGCACGAGGGGCGGTCGGCCCGGGCTGAGCCCACCAAAGCGCCGGACTCCGCGCATGCATAAGTTCCCGGCTGAGATTCCGCCGCTGCGAGCCGCGCTCGGCGCCTTGGGATGGGCCAGTCTCGTTGGCATGGCTCTCGCGATGGCCGGCGCTTCAGTTGGCCGAGCCGACCTCACGGCACCCAGCGGGGCCTGGGCAGCAACAGCCGCCGGGAGCCTGGGCGGCGCCTTGGTGGTCTGGGCAGCGGCGTGGGCGGTGCGCCGGCGATGCGGCCACGGGACGGACTGGATCGGGGCCGGCGTGCCCCTGCTGGCGACGCTCGACGGCTGGATCATTACCGTCTTCCACTACGCGCACGAGCCCACGAATCATCTCCTGACTGTTGGGCTGGTAACACCCGAATTGTTCGCACGGCCATCGGTCACCGAATGGTTGGCCGTCAAGTTCGTTGCCCTGACGCTGCTGTGGGTGGGCTGGCCTTGGTTAGCGTCGCGTTCGCCTTTGGGCAATCCCTCGGCCGAGCCGATTCCAGGAATGAAGCCAGAGCACGAGACGAGTGGGCCGGGCAGCCGTGGATTGATGGTCGTGGCGGTTGTGGGCGGGCTGGCCTATCTGCGGCTGGCCTTACTGGACGGGCTCGCCATCGAGGTGCCCTCGGATCTGCGGGTCAACTACATCGGCGCGCTGGCGTTGCGCGAGGGGCTCAACCCCTATGACAACGAGGTGGCCTTGCAGGTCGCGGGACGCGAGGCGATTCCGTACGTGGGCACGCGCCTCTGGGCCATGGTGACCAACCCGCCGACGGCGATGCTCTACTTCGTGCCTTACTCGACCATGCCGCTGGCGGCCGCGCGGCTGGCCTTCCTGGCCGTCAACCATGTCGCGCTGCTGGCAACCGCGGTGCTGACCTGGCGGCTGGTTCGGCCGGCTCTGCCACCGGCGGTGTGGCTGGGCCTGGTGCTGGGTGTTGTCGCCCTGCTCGACCCGTTCTTACTCACGTTCCGACTCGGGCAGGTCGATCTGGTCATCGGGCTGGCGCTGGCGGCAGCGGCGTACCGGCAACGCAACGGGGACGACGCGTGGGCGGGCGCCTTCATAGGTATCGCGGCAATCCTCAAGATCGCGCCGGGCCTGCTGGTTCTGTACCTGCTCTGGCGTGGACGCTGGCGGGCGCTGGGCGGACTAGCCGCGACGGTTCTTGTGATCGGGCTGCTGAGCCTGGGTCTGGCCGGCTTGGAGGCCTGGCAGTTCTACCTGACGGTCCGGCTGCCCGATCTGCTGGCGGGCAGCGCCCTCTTCAACAACCTATCGCTGCCAGGGCTAATCCTGCGGGTCTTCATGGGGCCGGAACTGGCCAAGGGGATGTTGGACCTGCAACCGGACATACCGCTTGCCCGGCTGCTGACTGTCGTCGCGTTGCTCGCCGCCATTGGCGTGACGGCGTGGGCGCTGGGGCGCAAGGCCCGCACGGGTCGGGCCTTCGTGCTGGAGTTCAGCCTGGCCGTCGCGGCCGCCTTCGTCATTAGCGGGGTCACCTGGCCGCACTACCTGGCCTGGCTGCTGCCGCTGGTGGGCCTCAGCCTGGCGTTTCGCTGGCCGACCGACGCCAGTCGCTGGACCGCCGTACTCAGCGGCGCTGGGCTGGCGCTGGCCTCGCTGCCGCTGGACGCCTACGGCGGCCTGTTCGGGAGTATCTTCGATATATCGATGACTGCCCTTTCCATTCGCAGCCTGGGGCTGCTGATGTTGTTCCTCGGCCTGCTGCTGGCCGTGCGCGCCGCCCGCACCGGTCCGGAGCCCTCGGCATGAGGCAGGTCGCCCGCTTGCGCGCCCTCTGGGTCGCTCTGGGAATAACCGCGCTGGCGATCGTCCTGCTTGTCACCCTCGCACCGGCACGGGACATCACGCACACAGCCCTGGGCTGGCTTCGCCTGGAGACCCTTGAGATCGAGGACTCCGCTCAGCAAACAGCCGCGTCAGCGCGCGCGGCGCCGGTCGCACCGACTCCAACCTTGGCCGAGGTGGTCGAGGTCGTTAGCGTGGAACCCGGCTTGACGATCGCGGACGCCGCGCCCCCGGACATCCGTGCGCTCCCGTTCGAGGTCGTCACCATCGATCCCCCGAACGCCTTCTCGAGCGATCCCAGCCGCAGCGTCACAACCAGCGGGACGCTGACGCTGCAACTGGACACCGCCGACCTGGCCGTCCTGCTGGCGCCAGGCTTCTCGCCCAGGGCGCTTGCCCGGCACCTCGGGAACGATGAAGTCACTATCTCGGGCGGCGCGCTGGTGCTGACAACCTGGCCAGCCGACGACGTTCGGCAAGAGCCGCTCAGCCTGCTGCAGATCGAGGCCCCATTGGTCAGCGGACTGCCGCAGCGGGACCTGGAACTGTTGACCGAATTACTGTCCCAGGCCTTTCTCCCACCGATTCTGAGTGGGGAGATCGACGTGCTGGAGCTTCCGCTGGTGCAACTGGCGCTGGGCCTGGAGATCGATCCTGACGCGACGCCAGTGGAGCCAACCCTGACCGACTTGCCAACCGGCGACCAAGCGGTGACCTGGATGCGCGACAGGTCGCAACTCCTGCTGACCGGCCCCCTGCCGCCCGGCAGTCTGCTGCGCCTGGCCGCAACGGCGAGGATCGAGCGCTGAGCGCCCAACCCGCGATCAACATCGCCAGCGTCAGCAAGCGCTATGACAACACGCTGGCCGTCGATGACGTGAGCCTTTCGGTCGCGCACGGCGAAGTCTTCGGGTTTCTGGGACCCAACGGCGCGGGCAAGAGCACGATCGTCAAGATGATCCTGGGCCTCACGAATCCCACAGCCGGCGCGATCGAGGTGCTGGGCGAGCCGGCCGGCAGCCTGACGGCGCGTGCGGACGTCGGGTTTCTACCCGAGACGTTCCGGTTCCACGAATGGCTGACTGCGTCCGAACTGCTGCACTTTCACGCCCGCCTGGCGCGCGTCCCCGCCGAAGGCCGCGCCGAACGCGTACAAGAGTTGCTCGAGCTTGTAGGACTGAAGGACCGCGTCGACGACCGGCTCTCCACGTTCTCCAAGGGCATGATGCAGCGCGTCGGCCTGGCGCAGGCCCTAGTGGGGGAGCCTCGGCTGGTCATCCTGGATGAACCCACCTCCGCCCTCGACCCCATCGGACGCCGCGATGTCCGCGACCGCATCGGCGAACTCGGCCAGCAGGGCGTTACCGTTTTTCTGAACTCGCACCTACTGTCCGAGGTCGAACAGGTCTGCGATCGCGTGGCCATCATCGACCACGGCGTGGTCGTGGCCGAGGGCAAGCTGAACGAGCTGCTGAGCGCGCAGGAGATCGAGGTCCGCGCCGGCGAGGGCGCCGAAGCCGCCGCGCGTGAGGCCCTGGGCCAGGCTGAGGTCCGCGCGCTCAACGGACGCCTGCGCGTGCGCGTTGCCAGCGACGACCAGACCGCCATGCTCGTGCGCCGGATCGTCGAGGCCGGCGTGCCGGTCTACGACGTGCGGCAGGTCGGGGATTCGCTGGAGGACCTGTTCGTACGCGTCGCCGAAGGCGGCGACGTATGAGCGCCCAGATCATCGCGCTCTTCACCCTGCGCGAGGCCCTGCGACGCCGCGTGGTGCTGGCGGCGGCGCTGCTGACGTTCGGCTACCTGGTGCTGTACGGCGTGGGGGTCTGGTTCGGGTACCGGGACCTGCAAGACAACGCCAGCGGGCCGCCGGGGCTAACCCAGGCGGTCGTGAGCTTGATGCTGGTCGGCGGCCTCTGGAGCCTGAACTTCATCGCCTCCATGCTGGCCGTCTTCCTGTCGGTGGGCGCTCTGTCGGGCGAAGTCGATCAGGGCACGCTGCATGCCATCGCGGCGCGGCCGGTCAGGCGCAGCGAAATCGTGCTGGGCAAATTCGTCGGCTTTGGGTTGATGCTGACGGTCTTCATCGGCGTCTCAGCCGCTGCCATGATCCTGATCGTGGCCGTCATCACCGGCGAGGTCGTCGGCGCCAGCTGGTCCGCTCCGTTCCTCATGCTGCTGGCCTCGATGCTCCTGATCGGCCTGGCCCTGGCCGGAAGCTCGCGGCTCGGTCCGCTGCCCAACGGCGTCATCGTCTTCACGCTGTTTGCCACGGCGTTGATCGGCGGCGTGATCGAGCAGATCGGCGACGTGCTCGAGAGCGCGGTGATGTTCAACATCGGCATTTTCACCAGCGTGGTGGTTCCCACCCGTGCCATCTGGGACCTAGCCAGTGCCCAATTGGCCACTGGCGGCTTCGCGGGCGAGTTGAGCGCCGGACCGTTCGGCGCCAGCAACCCGCCCTCCGGCTGGATGCTCCTCATCGCAGGCCTGCACCTGGCGCTGACCCTCGGCTACGCCGTGCACACCTTCGGACGCCGCGATTTCTAGCGTCGCCTAGAATGCGGGGACCTCGTGCTGGCGCCTCGAACGCCCATGGCAGCTGAGCTTCGTATTGCTTTGATCGGGTGTGGAAGCCACGGCGCCACGCGCCTGGCGCCTGCCATTTGGTCAACGGCGGGTGTGGCCTTGAGCGCCTGCGTGGACGTGAACGCCGAAGCGGCCCGCAAAACCGCCCATGGCGTGGCCGAAGTCCTGACCAGTGTGGAAGCCCTGACTGCCGGGTCCTATGCCGACGCGGCGGTTATCGCCGTTCCGCATGACGAACTGGTCGCGATAGCGCGCGCCTGTATCGCGGCCGGTTTGCACGTCCTGGTGGAGAAGCCGGCAGGGCTAAACGCGGACGAAGTTTCAGACGTAGCCGAGGCCGCCCGCGACGGCGGACTGACATTCATGCCGGCCTACTGTCTGCGGTTCAACGAAGTGCGCACCCGAGCCCGCGATCTACTGCGGCGCGGGGTGGTGGGCCAGATTCGCGCCCTGGCGGCCGCCAAAGGCAGCCCGCCCCTGGAAGGCTGGCTGGCCGACCCGGCTCGCGGCGGCGGCCAGTTGCTGTTCCTCGGGTCCCACTTGGTCGACCAGTTGCTCTGGCTGCATCGCCAGCCGGTGGTGCGCGCCTTCGCCGCCATCTCGCACCGGGACGACACGGGCAGCGACGAGTCGACCTCGGGCGTCATCGAATTCGCCGACGGCGTCAGCGCCACCATCAGCCTGAGCCAGGCCGCCGGCGTCCCCTACGACCACCTCGAAATCATCGGCGACCGGGGCCGAATCCGTTCGGACTGGCTGAACGATCGGATCGAGATTGAGAGCGCCGGAACCCACGAATACCCTCACCCGACGGTGGAGGTTCTACGGGCGGACCGGATGCAGCCGATGTACGACGCCGAGATGGCCGAATTCGCCGCCGCGGTCCACGTCGGCCGCCCGCCCAGCGTCGACGGACATGACGCCGTCCGCACGCTGCGTGTGCTGGACGCCCTGCGCGAGTCGGCCGAACGCGGCGCGCCCGTGGAGATCGACGACGCCGTGCACGGTGCGACGGGTCGCCTGATCGACCATGGACCAGCGCGGATTCGCATTCAGCTGACGTATCCGTCGGACCGGATTCAGGAACCGATCCTGTACGAACTGGCCCGACGATTTCACCTGAAGTTCAACGTCCGACGCGCGGACATCGACGCAGGCATTGGCTGGGTGCAATTACTGCTGGAAGGCGAACGCACCGAGATTGATGCCGCCATCGAATGGGTCGAGGCGCAGGGCATCCGCGCCGATCCGGTGGAAGGCGACGTCGTTAGCGGCTGAGCGGCTTAGTCCACGTCACCGACGATCGAACGGTAGAAGGCAGCCGTCGCGTCGGCCACGGCCTCCGTCGTATAGCGGTTCAGCACGTGCGCCCGGCCCGCTCGGGCCAGCCGCTCACGGTGTTCCGAATCGTCGCGCAACCCCTTGAGCAGGTCCGCCAACGCGTGCGCGTCGGCGGCCGGCGCGACCACGCCAGCCCGGGCGACGACCTGCGGAAGTTCGCCTGTGTCGGCCACGACCGTTGGCACACCACAGGCCATGGCTTCCACGGCGGCGCGCCCGAACTGCTCGGTCCAGCCCCGCCGCCCGACCGTCGGCAGCACGAACACATCCAGCCCGTTGTAGAACGCCGGCATGGCAGCGCTGGGCAGCGCGCCCTCGAACACGACGCCCGGCATCTCGGCCGTCATGCGCCGCAGATCCGGTTCGGCCGATCCGGTTCCCGCCAGGCGCAGCACTATGTTCCCGCCGATGGCGCCGACCGCGCGGACCAGGATGTCCACACCCTTGGCCGCTACCAAACGGCCCGCGTAGCCCACCACGAAGCGATCCGCGTCTCGCGGCTTCGGACGCGGGGCGAAGACCTGCGGATCCACGCCGAACTGGGGAATGATCACGATTCGCCGCGTATGTCCCTTCCGACGCAGCACCTCGCCCGCCGCCTCGCCGCCAACGATCCCGTCTGCCCGCTCCAGCACGTAGCGCTCGATCCAGCGAAACGGCGCCGGATAGCGTCGGTGCAGGTTCTGCCAGGCAAAGAAAACCGGACGGACGCCGTATCGCACCGCGTCGCGACAGGCGATGGCCGTGGCCAGGTTGTAGGGCTCTTCGTCGATGTGGAGCACGTCCGGCCGGAAGCGACGAATGATCTGGCGAAGCCTTCGGAACCAGAAGAGGTGGTAGCGCCCGTTCAAAGCCAGCGGCGTGTAGGCGATCTCGTAGCCGCGCGGCGGCGGACGCTCGGCAACCTGCGCCCGGCCCTGTTCCACCCAGCGATCGGGCGAAACCGCCAGCAGGTCCAGGTCGGGGTTGGCCCCCAGCGCACGCAGTTTGTCGTGGTGCGCGCCAACCACCAGCGCCTTTGAAGCCAGCAGCACTCTCATGCGGCCACCTGCCGGTAGATGGCGTGGGTGCGCTCGGCAGTGCGCGCCCAGGTGAACATCGCCGCCCGTGCGACTCCGCGTTCCCGCAGGTCCGCAGCCAGTCCGGGACGTCCAGCAATAGCCAATACGGCTTCGGTCCAAGCGGCGGGATCGTCGGGCGGCAGCAGACAACCGGCGTCGCCGACGACCTCGGGTAGCGAGGTCGCACTGGCCGCTACCACCGGCACGCCGCTTGCCATCGCTTCGAGCGGATCGAGGCCGAATCCCTCGTAGCGGGATGGGAACACGAACACGTCCGCGGCTCGATACAGGTCGGGCTTGTCGCGCTCGTCCACAGAACCGAAGACGCGCAGCCATTCGCCAGCGCTCGGATCGAGGTCCGCGAACCAGTCCACGTGCACCCGGCTGCCCTTCCGCGGTGCGCGTCCGGCGATGACGAGGGGCAGGCCACAGGCCCGCCAGACGTCAGGCCAGGCCGTCAGCACCACGCCCAGGTTCTTACGCAGGTCTCGCGTGCCCAGAAACAGCCCAAAACGGTCCGGTAGTCCCAGCCGCTGTCGGGCCGCCGCCCGCGCCGCCTCGTCGCCTGGGTTGAAGCGTTTATCCACGCCCAGCGGCACCACATGAACTCGATCCGCCGACACACCCGCCAAGCGCCCGAGATCGGCTCGCGTCCATTCCGAATCGGCAATCAGCGTGCGCGCACGCCGCAGGCCTGCCTGAACCAGCGAGAGATACAGGACCTGACCATGCCCGGCGCCATAGGCCGGCAGCGCCAGCGGAATCACGTCGTGGACGGTCACTACCGCATGCGGCGCCATCACCGGCGGAGCCAGGTAGGGCACGTGCCCCAGGGCGCGGCGCGCCCGCCACGGCCAGAGCGCCTGCTCCCACGCGACCTTGCCCGCCCGGCCGCGCAGAGAGCGAGGCGGCTCGCTCTCGGTGAGCGCAAGGCCGGGAAATCCGGTTCGCAAGGCCCGAACCAACGCACTGAGGTATTGGCCAGACCCGGTGTCCGGAAAACGTCGGAAGTAGGCGTTGAACGCGACGCGCAGCGCGCGGGCCTCGCGCGGCTACTCGTGCACGTTGACGCCGAAGCGTCGATACAAGCCAAGCGCCATGGCATCGTCCGGGCTGGTGCGGCGCTTCAGCTCGAGCAGAGCCCCCAACACGGCGCCCCAGATCGCGTAGATCCACCAGGGGTCGGGATTACCGAACAGGGCATAGAGTCCAAAGATGGCGGGCAGCAGCGCATGCACGGTCGGCGTTGCGTCCGTCGTTCGCCGGCGTGGCAACAGCGCGAGCAGCCAGACGCCCAGGCAAACGGCCCATATCGCCGGCTGGGCCACCAGCAAGGCGAACCCCATGGTGGTGGTGCCGCGGCTGCCACGAAAGCGAACGAAGACCTGCCACATGCTGCCCGTGGTGACGGCGGCGATCGCGATGAGCTCCACCACGGGTTCGTCCGGCGCCAGCGCCCGCGCCAGCAGCACCGACGATGCCGCGGCGGCCAGGTTCCAGAGCAACGCAATGATTGCCGGCAGCTTTCCAGCCCGGAAGAAGGTGTTCTGGATACCGAGGTTGCCGGAGCCGGTGTTGCGCAGATCCGACCGTTTGAGAATCGCGGTCGCGAGCAGCGCCGCCGGCACGCTGCCAATCAGGTAGGCAATCACGCCCACAAGGGCGTACGTCGGGATGTGTTCAGGGTTCAAGACGGGCGCTCCGCCGCATTCTAGCTAGCCGCCTAGCGTCGTGCCGCTTGGGATCGGCTCGGGCGGCCCAGCGGCCGCCTCCCGATAGACGTCCAGCAAGCGCCGTGCGGACTGACGCCAGGAGTAGTTCCAGCGCCGCTTGTGTCCGTATTCGATCAGTTCGGCTCGGCGCGACTCATCGGTGAGCAGCGTGATCAGGCCGTCCGCCAGTGCCTCGGGGTCCGAAGGGTCCACAGCCACCGCGGCCCCAGCGGCTACTTCGGTGGTGGCCGAGGTATCGGATGTCAAGACGGGACACCCGCAGGCGAATGCTTCCAGGATGGGAATACCAAACCCTTCGCCGTGGCTCGGGTAGGCGTAGGCCGCCGCCAGCGAATAGAGCGCGCGCAGTGTCCGGTCGTCGACCCGGCCCACAAAGCGGACGCGATCGCCGGCTTGCTCTATAGCCGCGTAGACCTGTTCGCAGAGCCAGCCCTCACCACCGGCATGCACGTGTTCGATGGTGGGGGAACCAGCCCGCACCGACGCCAGCGTCACGGCCCGTGCCAGGCCCTCGATGTTCTTGCGCGGCTGGATCGTTCCGACCGAGAGCACGAATCTCTCCGGCAGCCCAAGCTGGCGCCGCACCGCCGCGAGCTCGTCGCAGTCGGTCACCGGGCCGAACCACTCGGGAACCGCATTGGGCACCACGCGAATCCGATGCGGGCGCACGCCATAACGCTGCATCAGGTCGCGCTTGGTCGCCTCGGAGACTGCGATTACCAGCCGGGCGCGATCGATGGACCGCGGAACGGCCATCTCGAGGAACCGCCGTTGGCGCGGGTGCGCGTCCTGCGGGCGGATGACGTAGGACAAGTCGTGCACAGTCAGCACGCCATGGGCGGCGACCAGCGGCGGGAGCGTAAAGTCCGGGCCGTGAAACACCTGCACCGGACCGGCTAGCGCCTCAGCCGGCAACGGCAGCCGCGCCTTGAACCAGGTTGCCAAAGCAATCCGCGGCGACACGGGGATTCGGCGGACGCGGACGCGTTCGTGCACGGCCAGCGCGTCCGCCGCCCGCGACGGCCCGCGGCGAGTATAGACGAGGGTCAGGTCAGGGCGGTCGCGTTCGACGACCAGCGCCCTGACGAGCTCTCGAACCGAGCGACCGATTCCGGCCTGCTGCGTCGCCGCGGCCGTGATGTCGATCGCGACGTGCACGGCTACCGGCGCTTGAGGCGGGTCAGCACGAACAACAAGCCGCCCGTCAAGATGACCGACCAATAGGTGATGACCCGGTCGACGATTGCGACGGCCCCGGCCAGGCCGCCCCCAACGCCGATCAGTCGCATCAGACCCAGCAGCCCGCCCTCGACCGCGCCCAAGCCGCCCGGCGTCGGAACGGCCAACAGCAACGACGCCGCCGTTCCCACGAACACGATCTTTGCCGGATCCAGTGGCAATCCAAGCGCCCGCATCACGATGGCCAGACGCACCATCTCGAGCGACCAGATAGCAAAGCTGGCCAGCCAGAGGAATGGTCCCGTGCGCCAGGTCCAGCTATCGAAGACGCCACTGTGAAAGCGTTCATAGATTGCCGCGGCGGCACTTGGGAGCCGCGCAAAGATCGGCGTGCCGAAGAGCAACAGGAACATCACACCCAGCGCCAGCACAGCCAGCGCGAGCGCCGCGACGGCCAGGATGCGTCCCACGTCCTCGCTGGTCTCGGGTGACCTGGCGATCCACGCCGCCGATGCCATGACCATGATGATCAGGGCGCCGACGTCGAATACGCGCTCCGAAAAGATCGTCCCCAGGGTGCGTGTGAGGGAGGTGCCGTAGTTGGCCCGCGCCATGTATGCCCGATAGATATCCCCCAGCTTGGCCGGCACGACCCCGTTGACGAACCAGGAGATGTAAAGAATCTGGGCCAGGTCGCGCAGTCGGTACTGCGGGGACACGTCCTCCCGGTGCACGGCGTTGCCGAGCAGCACGCGCCACCTAAGCGTGCGAATTGGGAACGTCAGCGCAAATACGGCGTAGGCCAAGACGATCAGCCAGGGATTGGCGGACTGGATGCGCGCCACGATGTCCTCGAACCGAAGGTCGGCAAGAATCCAGGCGAGTGCCAGCAACCCGCCGGCCACGAGGAAGCTAATCAGCGTCCGCGAACTGAGGAATCGTCGGCGCAGGTCAGTCCGGGTCGGGTCCGAGGCAACCTCGCCCGCTTCGCGTCCGCTGTTGGTCACAGCGACGGCCTTTCCGGCTGCCAGTCCGCCCCACGCGGCCGCACGACGAGAGCAAGCGCCAGGAGCCAGGCGAACACGATTCCCATTCCGCTCACAAACAGACTGTCCACCATGTTGTGGGTCGCGAATGCGACCAGAGCGCCCAGCGAGCCGACGGCGCTCCATTCGATTGCCGCACCACGAGCGCGACGCACCGCGGCCACGGCAATCCAAAACGCCGACAAGCTGAGGCCGGCAAACATGCTCATGCCAAGCAAGCCAGCCTCGGCGCCGAAGTTAAGCGCAACATTGTGCGCGTGTCCCAGCGGCTCGTCGAAGGGGTGCAGCGCAAATGCCCGATACGTGGCATCGAAATTCCCGGCCCCCACGCCGAGAAGGGGTCGATCCTGAAACATCCGCCAACCCGCCGCCCAGTGCGCCACCCGCTGAGCGATGGCGAAGTCGTCGTGCGCACGGTGGCGCACCGCGTCCTCCACGGGGTGCTCACCTTGAATCGTTCGCGTGATGTCTGGCGGCAACGCGCGGTCGAACACGCCGAGCAGCGCCGCCAGCGCAATGGCCAGCACTCCGGTAGCTAGCACGGCGAGCACGCTGCGCGCCCAGGGCGAAGTTCGACGCCCGGCCGCAAGCACCACGACCAGCGAGCTCGCGCCCACGCCCAGCCAGGCGCCCCGCGACCGACTGGCGACCACACCCATCAGTACGACGATTCCCAACAACGCCAGCCAGCGTCGCCGGGAGCCGCGTGCGTAGATCACAGCGGCCAAGATCAGCGGCAAATGGATACCCAGATATCCCCCATAGGGGTTGGGCTGGTCGAAGGTCCCAAAGGCGCGCAGGACGCCGCCCACAACAAAGCCGGCGGGTCCGGCTTCCGCCGCCGTCTGTACCAAGCCCAGACCAGCCTGCATTAGCACAGCCGCGCCCACAGTCCACGCCACGATCCGCCGACCGGATGCCTCGCGCATGATGTCAGCAAGGATCACGAGCGCCACGGCGATCTGGAGCCATTTCAGGACTTCCTTCAACACCTGGGCCGGGTTGACCGCCACCAGCGCCGTGACCGTCAGCCAGCCGGCGAAAAGGAGTACCGCCAGCGCATAGAGCGGGACGGATGCCCGCACTCTGGCACCGCGACCGAAGATCCAAATGGCCAGCGCCCCAAGGACCAGGGCTTCGGTTGCGCCGAGCGCGATGCCGCTGACCTGAATCTCGGCCAGTCCACGAAACGGGACGGCCGCTATGGCAAGCGCGATCAGCACGGCAGTCACCGTACGAGCCTCAATTGCCGATACGGCTAGCCGGAGGATCGCCACCCCGACGGCCAGCACCAGCAGCACGATGAGCGCGAGCGTCGGCACAGGCGCGGCAATCACGGCGGCCAGCGATACCATCGCTACAGCCGCACAGATAGCAGCCGCGCCCAACCAGCCAGGCCACACGGAAAGACCGGCTGTCAGACGGCGGACGCCTCCGTGGTGGTCAAATGCTGAAGGCGCACCGCGCGCGCGCCACAGCGCCGCGCCCAGCGCCAACGGACCAATCATCACGACGAGTGCGGCTGCGCCGAGCCAACCAACTTGAACCAGTACGCCGGCCATGCCCAGCGTCAGTGCGCCGGCGGCGAGCGCCACCTCCAGACCTCGGTTATGAGCTCGCCGGACGCGCACCCCAATTGCGGCGGCGGCGGCCAGCAGCATTGCAGCGGCCAGCGGCGCGAAACGTGCCCAGGACGCGCTATGCAGAGCCATGGCGACCGGCGCCACGACCAGCAGCGGACCAAACGCCAGACTGGCCGCGACAAATGCCTGCCGCCCGCCCAGACGTGCCCCCACCAGGCCCGGAGCGGTCAAGCCCGTTTGCTCGAAGATCCAGGCCGCAGGCCACGATGACCCACACCAGGCGCGTGACGCATCACACTACGGTCGCCATGTCAGGGAAACGGCCACGATCGTATGTTGTTCCGCAAACCGGTGAGCCTACCCAGCCGCCGGTCGATTGGCACGCTCCAGCGCGCGAGAATCGCACAGCGTCGGGCCAGGCCCGCATGAGGTGGACTGGATGGCAGACGTCCTGATCGGGCTCGGTTCGAACGTTGGCGACCGGTTGGCGTATGTGCGCGCGGCGGTTGACGGCCTACGACCTGTCGTCCGGGACTTGGCAGTCTCGAACGTCTATGAGACACGTCCGATCGGCGTGCTGGCACAGCCGTCATTTCTGAACGCGGCGCTGCGTGGCGTCACGGCCCTCGGCCCCCAGCGGCTGTTCTTCTGGGCGAAATCCCTGGAGTTCGCCGCCGGACGGCGTCCGGGCCCCACCCAGGGACCGCGTCAATTGGACCTGGACATCATCGCGTATGGCGACCTGGAACTTGCGTCTGCGCGCCTGCACATCCCTCACCGGGCGTTTGCCCAGCGGGCCTTCGTGTTGGCCCCGCTGGCGGACCTGGCGCCTGAGCTGGCCCTGCCCGGCGCAGACACGACGGTGCGCGAACTGGATGCCCGGGTCGGTCGTGCCGGTGTCGTCCGGGTCTTTCCGTCTGAAGCGCTCACGACTCCGCGATAATCTGTCAATGATCGACGCCTACGCTGACGCGCTCGCCTGGCTCTACGGCTACGCCGACTTCGAACGCGATACCGGTCTGGGGGGCGGCCCGCCATTCGAGCGCGGCCTGGAACGTACAGTCCGCCTGCTGGCCGAACTCGGCGATCCGCACTTCGGGCTGCGCATCGTTCACGTGGCCGGGAGCAAGGGCAAAGGCAGCGTGTGCGCGCTGGTCGCCGCCGCCGCCGAGGCCGCCGGCTCGCGCACGGGGCTGTACACGCAGCCGCACTTGCACAGCTACCGTGAACGCTTTCAGATCGACGATCGTCCGATCGACCCGGCGTCGTTCGCCCGCCTGGCCGCGCGGGCGCGCAGCGCGGTCGAGCGAACCGCGTCCGCAACGCTTGGCGATCCAACCACGTTCGAGATCAGCACTGCAATGGCGCTGGACTGGTTTCGGATGAGCGAGGTGGACCTCGCAATTCTGGAAGTCGGCCTGGGCGGACGACTGGACGCCACGAATGTGGTGACGCCCGCTGTCACCGCCGTGACCACCATTGTGCGCGAGCACACGCAGCTGCTGGGCAACACTCTCCCCGAAATCGCCAGGGAGAAAGCGGCAATTGCCAAGCCGGGCGTGCCGATGCTCGTCAGCAACCAGTCGCCTGAAGTCCTGGACCCCATTCGACGTGTGGCCCAGGCGTCCGGGGCTCACGTTCGAGTTGCTCCGGCCCTGGAAACCGAGAAACGCGCTTCCTGGCGCGACGGTCGTGCGGCCACCGTGGCCCGTGACCCGTACTCCGGCGACGCGCTGCCGCTGGGCCTGGCAGGACCCCACCAGGCGCGCAACGCCGGGCTGGCGTATGCCATCTGTCGGGCGCTGGGCGACTCGGGCATTGCCATTCCGCGAGACGCCATCCGCGCCGGATTCGGGGCCGTACGCTGGCCCGCACGGCTGGAACTGGTCGGTCGCGATCCACCGGTCGTCGTGGATGGGGCGCACACTGCCGAAGCCATTGACGTGGTGGTGGCGACCTTGCGGCAGCAGCTCCGCCTCCGGCGCGGACCCGTGATTTTCGGGGCCCTGCGCGACAAGCCGGTTCGACGGTTGGCGGAGGCGTTGCGTCCCTACGCCACACGCCTGATCGTGATCGAACCCGGGCACCCGCGTGGGCTGGCGGCCGGACATGTGCTTGCCGAGCTTGATGGGCGGCTGGATGCCTCGCCGGCAGCGAACGCGGGAGAGGCACTGGCACTTGCGACGGCAGCAACACAGTCGGGCGAAGCCGTGCTGGCGATCGGCAGCCTGGCAGTCGCCGCCGACGTGCGGGCCGCTGCCGGTGTCCCAGTCGAAGTCGATCCGCCCGTGTTGACCGGCGGTTAGGCATGGACACGCCCTCGGACCGCCGTGCCCGCCGCCAGTTGGACGAAGCCGCCGCGTCCGGCTTGTTCGAGCGGACATCGGGGCGCGGACAGCCGCTCACGCTGACGCCGGACGATCCCAACGTGCCAGCCGACCTTCGGCTGGCGTTCAGGGTGATGCGCAATGCGAACGTGTCGCCGCCGTGGATCGCGCTGGCAGCGGAGGTGGAACAGGCCCTGAATGAGTTGCGCCGCCAACTCACCCATCACGAGCGGCGTATGCCCGGGCTACGCGAGGCGCTGGTGACGGGACGTGCCGCGGACTTCAAGGAGGCCTTCGCAAGCGCGAGAAACGTGCATCAGCGGCAGCGACGCGAATTCGAAAGCCACCTCGATCAGACTCGACAGAAGGTCGACAAGCTCGCCGCCACCGCGCCCCACGGAGCCCCGCCGGTGATGTTTCGTCCATCAACGTTCCTGCAACGCTTCGATGCCATCTGGCCCTGGCCCGAGCACGTCAAAGACGAGAAAGAGCAATGAAACGGCACCTTAGCTCCTGGCTGGGTCGCGGCCTCTGGATTGTCCTGACGCTGGGCTTCGGCCTGCGGCGGCTGATCGGCGGTCGGCGAACTCCCCCGGCCGACCCGAAGCAGATTCTGATCGTGCGATTCGACCTGATGGGCGATGTCGTGAACGCCCTCTCGGCCGCCATGGCGGCACGTGCCCGCTGGCCGCCGGCCCACCTGGTGTTCATGGGACCGCCAGCCTGGAAGCCGATCGTGCAGCGCTGCCCGGCCGTTGACGAGGTGATCTCGTTCGACGGCGGCACGGTTACGCACTGGCCGGCGGTGCTGGACCCAAGAGCCTGGACAAGCGCAGCCCGTGTTGTGCGAGCAGTCCGGGCCCGGCGCTTCCACGTAGCCATCAGCGTCTATGGGCCAATTGCCGGCACGGTCGTTGGGCTGAGCGGCGCGCGCTGGCGCGTGGGCTACCGGGCGGAAGCGCCCGGCTGGAGCTTCGACGAGGCGCGGCCGGGTCGGCGTGAAAACGGCGGACCGCATGAGGCCGAACTGGCCACCCGGCTGGTACACAAGTCGGCTCCGGCTTGGAACACCGTGGTCGCCGACGCCGAGGCCGCACGCGCGGCGCTGCGGCGCCCCCTGGTCGTGCTGCACCCCGGCGCTTCGCACGGCCAGGCAAAGCGATGGCCCGATGAGCATTGGGCAACGCTGGCCCAGGCGTTGGCGAACCAGGCAGGCACGCTGGCCGTCGTCGGTCTCGATGACGCACGTTCGACGGCCGCGCGAATTGCGGAATCTGCGTCAATCCGCGACCTGACCGGCACGACCTCGCTTAACGAGCTGATCGGCGTTCTGTCCCAAGCCGACGTCGTGGTGTCGACCGACAGCGGACCGGGGCATCTGGCCCGGGCGCTGGGACGGCGCGTCGTCATGCTTCATGGGCCCACGGACATCGCCGTGCATGGTCCCGGCGACCCTGCGTCACGCGCGTTGCGGGTCGACCTACCGTGCGGCCCCTGCTACAGCTTTGATCGGCCGGCTGAGTGCCAATTTGGCGACGTGCTCTGCATGCAGTGGCTAAGCCCGGAGCGAGTTCGCGACGCGGTATTGGAGATGACTCACTGAGGCGCTCACGTTGTTATGTCAACATGAACATTGGACCATTGCCTTCAAGGGCATCGCCGCTGTACTGATGACTGACACGCCGCTGCACGACCTGGAAACGCACATCCTCGGCGTACGCGTCCACGCGATCAGCCGAGCGCTTGCCGTAGCCTGGATTGACGCGTGGCTCGCTTCGGGACAAAGCGCTCACGTCGTGACGATGAACCCCGAGATCATCATGCGGGCGCGTCGCGACCCGGCCTATAGCAGTCTGCTGCAGCGCACGCGCCTCAACGTTCCCGACGGGATTGGCGTGCTGGCCGCGGCTCGGCTGCGTGGCATGACCATGCCGGAGCGCGTGACCGGCGTGGACCTGGCCGACGACCTGGCCGGGCTGGCCGCGGTGCATGGCTACCGCCTGATGCTGGCAGGGGCGGCGCCGGGCGTGGCGGACGGGGCCGCCGCCGCGCTGCAACGCCGCTATCCGGCGCTCATTCCCCCTGCAACCCTGGTGGGCGAGCCAGGACCGGACGGCGACGCCGAGGCACAGGCCGTGATTCAAGAGTCCCGGCCGCACATTGTGCTGGCGGCCTACGGCGCTCCGGCCCAGGAGTTCTGGCTCGACAGAAATCTGCGGGGTCTGGCGCCGGTCGTTGGCATAGGCGTGGGCGGAACGCTGGACTACCTGGCTGGCCGGATTCCGCGTGCGCCCGCGCCGCTGCGTCGAGTTGGCCTGGAGTGGGCGTACCGCCTGGCCCGCCAGCCCTGGCGCTGGCGACGCATGCGCGCATTGCCGGCGTTCACCCGGTTGGCCATCCTCGAGGCGCTGGGCCGCGAGGACAGACGCCGATGAGCCGCATCGCCGTGGTGGGTGGGATCAACCAGGACATCGTCATTCACGTCCCGCGCATCCCACAGCCCGGAGAGACAGTCCATCACGGCCGCCTGGGTCGCTACGCCGGCGGCAAGGGCGCCAACCAGGCCGTGGCCGCGGCACGGGCCGGGGCTTCGGTCAGCATGCTGGGCGCGGTGGGAACCGATGCGGCAGGCGACGACCTGCTTAGATGCATGGCTGCGGACGGCGTCGATACGGCGCATGTCGCCAGGGTCGACTCAGCAGCCACGGGCACGGCGCTGATCGCGGTGGACGCGGCCGGCGCGAACTCGATTGCCGTGGCGGAAGGGGCGAACTTCCAAATCGATCCGGCCGATGTGGCAAGCGCCGTTGCCAACATTGAACCGGTTGCCGTCATTGGACAGCGGGAGGTTCCGGACGAGGCCACATACGCCGCCTTCGAGTCCGCGTTGCCCGGGCTGCGCGTGCTGAACGTTTCGCCCGTAGATGAGGGCGAGGCCGTCGATCTCAGCCTGGTGGATATTGCGGTGGTCAACGAGATCGAGGCGGCGCAGCTCGCAGGCGGCCTGGCAGAAACTGAAGATTCGGCGGCGCTGGCAGAGGCCGTCGCCGCCCGCACCTGCCGCGGTTGCGTCGTCACGCTTGGCGGGCAGGGCCTCGTCGCCCACATCGACGGCCAGACGCATATCCAGTCGGCGTTTCCCGCGACCGTCGTTGACACGACCGGTGCCGGCGACGCCTTCTGCGGCGTATTCACGGCGGCGCTGGCAGCTGGACGCCCCGTCGAATCAGCTCTGCGCTGGGGCCAGGCAGCCGGCGCTCTGGCCGCCGCCACGCCGGGCGCGCAGCCATCGATGCCAAAAGCCGAAGACATCCGACGTCTAGCTGAGACAGAGCTGGCGTAGCGCGCGAGGACCGGCCCTCCCGGCTACGCTGAGCCAGCCAACGACCCCACAAGCCCCAATGCCTATCCTCGAACGATTTCGCCTCGACGGCCGCCGCGCCTTTGTAACCGGCGCCAGCCGCGGCATTGGGCGGGCCATCGCCCTGGCGCTGGCCGAGGCCGGAGCGGACGTGGCGCTGGCCGCCCGCGACGAGGGTCGCCTGACCGAACTCGCCGTTGAGATCGAGGCCCTCGGTCGCCGGGCATACGTCGTTCCGCTGGACGTCAGCAACCTGGCCGCCATTCGACCGGCCATCGACGCCGCAGCCGAAGCGCTGGGGGGTCTCGACCTCCTGGTCAATAACGCCGGCGTCGCCTATCGCGACGGGTTCGGAATCCAGGATCCGGCCGAGTTCGACCGCATGTTCGACATCAATCTTGGCGCCGTGCTCTTTGGCTGCGAGGCCGCGCGTCCGCACCTGGCCGCGGCCGGCGGCGTCATTGTCAACATCGGATCCATCGCCGGAACCAAGGGCACGGGCCTGTACGGGGCGAGCAAGGCGGGGGTGCATGCAGTGACTCGTGGGTTCAGCCGCGAATTCGCGAACGACGGCATCCGCGTCGTGGCGCTGGCGCCGGGACAGGTCAATACCGATATGGCCGCACGCGTGATGGCGAATCCACCCGAGATGAACGCCATGCTGCACCATACGGCGCAAGGGCGGGTCGCCGACCCAGGTGAGATCGCCGCCGCCGTCGTGTACCTCGCCTCGTCCGCCGCCGACTTCGTGAGCGGTACGACCATCGCCATCGATGGCGGCCGCGACTACTTCATGTCCCGATGACCGCCCCCGATCCGTTCCGCCTGGACGGCCGTCGCGCGCTGATCACGGGCGCCAGCCGCGGAATTGGGCGCGCCATCGCCGAGGCCTATGTGCGAGCCGGCGCCCGATTGGCCCTGGCTGCCAGCGAGGCCGGCAACCTTGAACCGATCGCCGCGCTGGTTCGCGGGCACGGCGCCGAGGCGCACACCTTCGGCGCTGACCTTTCCGATCCGAATGCGCCGATTCGCCTGGTCGAGCAGGCCGCCGCTGCCTTGGGTGGCCTGGACATCGTGGTCAACAATGCGGGCGACGGCGGCCACGATGGTTTGACCCCAGACGCGTACCACCGTCTGCTGCACATTAACCTGCGCGCCCCGGTGCTTATCGCGCAGGCCGCTCGGCCTTTCCTGAAAGAGTCTCCGGCGCCAGTGGTCATCAACCTGTCCTCGATTTCAGCCAAAACGGGCGGTCCCGATCCCTACGGTCCGTTCAAGGCCGCCTTGTCGTCCTACACCCAGGGACTGGCGCGCGAGTGGGGCAAAGACGGTATCCGGGTCGTTGCCATCGCACCGGGTCTGATTGAGACGGACATGACGGCCGCAGTCGCCAGCACAGATCTCTGGACCGCCAATCTGGCTGAGCGTGTCGCGCTAGGCCGCAACGGCCGCGTGGAGGAGATCGCGGGCGTTGCCCAGTTCCTGGCTTCCGACGCCGCCGCCTACATCACCGGCGCGGTGATCCCCGTCGACGGCGGCTGGGTGCACCAGTTCTAGGCGTCGGTCTACGTCCGATCAATCAGTTCCAGCCAGCGCAAGTCAATGACCCCGCCGGCGTCGGCCGACGGCGCCAACACACAGCCCAGCCGACCGTTGCGCAGCAGTGCCATGTCCGGGTAGCCACAGCGCACCTCGCCGGCCGCCGGCGGCGGGCCGTCGCTGGGGCTGGCCAGCCAACCGATGCGTCGCCAGGTTGCGCCGTCGTTCTCGCTAACGCTGCACCCAACCCCCGAGCGGTTGCCCTGCTCATCTCGGTACGCGCAGAGCAAGGCCCCTGAGCGCAAACGCTGCAGCTTGATGTTGGCGCCCCAGAACTCGATTGGCCGCGGTTCGGACCAGGTCGACCCGTCGTCGTCCGAATACGCGATCATGCTGGGATGGCCGTCGAACACCCGGGCCACGGCCAGATAGCGCCCGTCCGCCAGCCGCGCAATGTCCATGTCGCCGAAGCCCAGCGTAGGGTGCGACGCCACAATCACCGGCGCTGAGAAACTCTCGCCCTCGTCCTCGCTAAAGCAGACGCCCGCTTGCCAGCCGGTGTCGCGGCCAGTCGTTCCAATGGCCGCCAGCATGTGCCGGCCGTCATCCAACCGATGCGGATTGCTGGCCCCGTAGAGCTCCGACCATTCGGGAAACAGCCGCACCTCCGGCCCTTCCGGCGCCCAGGTTTCGCCGCCGTCCGCCGAGCAGGTCGTGCTGAGATACCAGCCAGTGCAGGGTTCGTCGCCCGGCAGGCTGGCGTCCATCTGTATGCGCCCAAGTCCCAGCAGCAGCCTCGTGTCCGAAAACGGCATCAACCCGCCCAAGTGCATGCAGTCCCAGCCGGGCCGCGCGTAGATCGCCTCAGGCGTCGTCCAGGTCGCGCCGTCGTCGTCGGAGCGCGACGTCAACATCACGCCGCTATTGCGACGCTGTATCGCCGGCGACCAGCTATACACCAACACCAGCCGCCCGCTCGCAAGCTGCGCCAGGCTGGCCGAGTAGTGCGCGTGCGGGGCGTCGCTCGCAAACAGTCGGCGCGACTGATGCACCGCAATCGGGGCATCCTGAACCAGGTCCGGCTCACCGGTCGTGACCATGGAAATACACCTCGGCGACGTCGCGGAAGATCCTACGCTGGATAGACGCAGTCGCGCGTCTACGAAACGCGAGCTTCATGCGGCGCCTGAAGTCCCCACTTCGCGGCCATGCCGCGCTCCTACACTTGAGGAAGCTGGACCGGCTGCCGGCACAAGGGCACTTCGAAGGGAATCACGGTGACAGTTCCGACGGATCTACAGGAAGAATTGGCCGCGGCCTGGGCCGATCTGGAGAAGGCGCAGCAGCGCTTGAAGGACATGCGACGCCGGGTGCCGTCAGAGCCGGTACAGGACTACGAGCTTCGCGGGCCTGACGGCGTGATCAGGCTTTCCGAGACGTTCGGCGACAAGTCCGACCTGATCCTGATCCACAACATGGGCTCGGGGTGTCCCTACTGCACGATGTGGGCGGAGGGGTTCAACGGCGTGATCCATCACCTCGAGGATCGGTCGGCTTTCGTGGTGGTCTCGCCCGACAGCGTCGAAACCCAGCAGCAACTCCGGCAGAAACGGGGCTGGCGCTTCCGAATGTTCTCAGCGGCCGGCTCCACCCTGTTCAAGGACATGGGCTTCGAGTCGGAAGACGAGCACTTCGGCTCGAACGCCATGCCTGGCGTCTCCGTCTTTCACAAGGCCGCTGACGGTTCGATCACCCGCGTCGCCTCCGATTTCCTCGGACCCGGCGACTCCTACTGCAGCGTCTGGCACCTCTTCGACCTCCTCCGCGACGGCGCCGGCGACTGGGAACCCCAGTTCGACTATTCGCCATAGACACGAGCCACTCGCTGCGACGGTCCTGGACACCCGTTCACCCTTCCTATAATCGCCCCCGGTTTCCACCTACCCGAGCAACCCCGTGTCCATTGACCGTTCGCAGGTTGACCATGCCGCCGAGCTGGCTCGTCTCGAGTTGGCCGACGACGAGCGCGAGCGCTTGCGCGGCGAGCTAGGTCGAATCCTGCAAGCCTTTGAGGCGCTGAATGCACTGGACACGGACCACATTCCGCCAACCGCCCAGGTGATTCCGCTGGGCAACGTCGAGCGCGACGACGTGGTCGCCGAGTCGCTCCCACTTGACGCGGTGCTCGACAACGCCCCCCGCGTTGAGGACGGCCAGATTCGCGTGCCGCCCGTGCTGGACGGATCCTGAGCGGTGACGGATGACCTGTATCGGCTGACGCTGCACGCGGCCGCCGAAGGCCTGGGCGCCGGGCAGTTCAGTTCGGTTGAACTCACACAGTCTCTATTCAACCGCATAGAAGCTGTAGACGGCCGGATCGGCGCGTATCTCACCGTCACCGCCGACATGGCCCTGGATCAGGCCGCCGCGGCCGACGCTCGTCGAGCCTCGGGCGACGACGGCCCGCTGCTGGGACTTCCCATCGCACTGAAGGACGTGCTCAGCACCGCCGGCGTCGAGACCACCTGCGCCTCGCGAATCCTCGAGGGCTTCATCCCGCCCTACGACGCCACCGCTGTCACCCGCCTGAAGGCGGCCGGAGCCGTGACGCTTGGCAAGACCAACATGGACGAGTTCGCCATGGGCTCGTCCAACGAGCACTCCGCCTACAAGCCGGTGCGCAATCCCTGGGACCTGGACAAGGTGCCCGGCGGCTCCAGCGGCGGCTCGGCCGCCGCCGTGGCCGCAGACGAGTGCCTGGCCGCGCTCGGATCCGACACCGGCGGCTCTGTCCGCCAGCCCGCCGCGCTCTGTGGCTGCGTCGGCCTGAAGCCCACCTACGGCCGCATCTCGCGCTTCGGCTTGATCGCCTTCGCCTCGTCGCTGGACCAGATTGGCGTGCTGACCAAGGACGTCACCGACGCCGCGCTCCTACTGAGCGCCCTGGCCGGGCACGACCCCCGCGACTCAACGTCCGCTGAAGAACCTGTGCCGGACTACGCCGACGAACTGAAACGGGATATCAGCGGGCTCCGTATCGGCGTACCGCCCGAGTACTTCGGCCAAGGCCTCGATCCGCAGGTTGGAGACTCCGTCCGCGCCGCCATCGACGCACTGCTCGGCGCCGGGGCTACCGAGCGCGAGATTTCGCTGCCGCACACCGAATACGCCCTGCCGACCTACTACGTCATCGCCCCGTCCGAGGCCAGCGCCAACCTGGCCCGCTACAACGGCGTCAAGTACGGCCTCTCCGACCCGCAGGCCACCGACGTTGACGAGATGATGGCTCGCATCCGCGGCCGGGGCTTCGGATCGGAAGTCAAGCGGCGCATCATGATCGGTACTTTCGCCCTTTCCTCCGGCTACTACGACGCCTACTACATTCGCGCCCAGAAAGTGCGCACGCTTATCAAGTCCGACTTCGAGACGGCCTTCCAGGAAGTAGACGTCATCGCGGCACCTGTGGTGCCGGCGCCGGCCTTTGACCTGGGGGCTAAGCTCGACGATCCCGTGGCCATGTATCAGTCGGACATCATGACCCTTCCGGCCTCGCTGGCCGGACTGCCCTGCATGAGCGTGCCCTGCGGATTCGTGGACGGCCTGCCGGTGGGTCTGCAGCTCATCGCCCCGCCCTTCGCCGAATCCCGACTCCTTCAGGCGGCTCGCGCCTTCGAACACGCCCGCGGCGACCTGCCCGCACCCGTCAAAGCCATCGACGCCCAATGACGACCGCCAGCGCCACCACCTACCGCGTCGTCATCGGGCTCGAGACCCACGTCCAGCTGCGGACTCGGAGCAAGATGTTCTGCGGCTGCGCCGCCGACTACGCCAACGCCCAGCCCAACACCCACGTCTGCCCCATCTGCCTGGGCATGCCCGGCGTTCTGCCGGTCATCAACCGCGAAGCCGTGGACCACACCATCCGCACCGGCCTGGCGCTCCACTGCGATATCCCCGAATACGCCAAGTTCGACCGCAAGAACTACGCCTATCCCGACCTGATGAAGTGGTACCAGATTTCCCAGTACGACCTGCCGCTCTGCGTCAACGGACACTTTGACGTCGAGGTCGACGGCGAAACTACCCGCATTGGCATAACGCGCGTCCACCTGGAAGAGGACACCGCCCGTCTCACCCACGTCACCGCCGCCGACGGCGCGCCCGCCAGCCTGATCGACGTCAACCGCTCCGGCGCGCCGCTAATGGAGATCGTCAGCGAGCCCGACATCCAAACGCCCGCCGAAGCCATGGCCTACGGCGAGAAGTTGCGGGCCCTGCTGCGCTGGATCGGGGTATCCACCGCCAACATGGAGGACGGCGCGCTGCGCATCGACGCCAACGTCTCTGTCTGGCCCGAGGGCGTGCCGATCGGCGACGTGAAGGTCGAAGTCAAGAACATGAATTCCTTCCGCGCGCTCGGCCGCGCCCTGGCCTTTGAGATCGAGCGCCAGACCGCCCGGCGTGAGCGCGGTGAACCGATCGAACAGGAAACCCGCGGCTGGGACGAGACGTCGGGGACCACCCGGTCGCAGCGCACCAAGGAATACGCCCACGACTACCGCTACTTCCCCGAACCCGATCTGCCGCCTTTACACATCACCCGCCAGCGCGTCGACACCCTATTCGCCGGCCTCCCCCGCATGCCCGACCACGTCGCCGCTGACCTGATCGGGCAAGGCGCGCCCCGGGACGACGTCGCCGAACTCGTCCAGGACCGCGCCCTAACCGACTACGCCCTGGCCGTGCTTAAGGCCGGCGCACCCGCCGACCAGGCCATCACCTGGATCGTCCACGAACTCCGCCGCGCCCTCAACGCCCACGCCGCCCCCCGCCAATCCCGCGAAAAGCCTGCCCCGGACTCCATCCGGGGCGGAAATCCATCCGCTCTTCCTCCCTCTCCCTCTCAGGGAGAGGGCCGGGGTGAGGGTCGGCCGTCAGCCCAGCACCCAACCCCAGGCAGCTCCGCCAACATCCCCGTCCCACCAACCCAAGTTGCCTCCCTCCTCGCCCTGCGGGAGAAAGGCGCCGTCAGCAGCACAATGGCGGGCGAAGTTCTGGACGAAATGTTCGCCACCGGCAAGACGGCTAGGGCCCTGGTCCAGGCCCGCGGCCCGCAGATCAGCGGCCAGGACGAACTCCTGACCATCGCCCGCCAGGTCATCCAGGAGAACCCCCAGGCCGTCCAGGACTACCGCGCCGGCAAAGGCCGCGCCCTACAGTTCCTCATGGGCCAGGTCATGCGAGTCACCCGCGGCAAAGCCAACCCCCGCGCCGTCAGCGACCTCATCCGCGCCGAGCTCGACTCGGCCTGAGGACAGCCACACCGCCCCCTCGCTACCTGTCGAGATACGCCCCAATTGCCTATGGTATTCAGTCAGTGTACGATAGGCCTGCCGTCCCTGCAACCAAAGTCCCGGATGACTCTCTCCCACCGCCCCCTCGCCCCTGCCCCGCCTCCCCCGCCAGCCGCCCCTAACCTTCAAACGCCGCTCGCAAAAAATCCGCCAAATCTCGCGCCCGCCGGCCCGCAACCCCCTATGGGGGTTGCGGGCCGGCGGGCGCGAGTACCCCCAAAAACGCCAGCGCCACAGCCGCCAGCACCGTCGCCGAGCCCCCGAGCGACTAGGATGAATAACAGCGGTTCAACCAAACTCCAAACACCGTCGGGACCGACGGAGGCAGCCCAATGAGCCCCCAGGCAGCGCCCGCCAACGGCCCCTACGCCGCGGCGCTAGCCCAGTTCGACCGCGCGGCCGATCAGATCGACTTGGACCCCAACCTGCGCGAGGTCCTGCGCTGCCCCAAGCGCGAGCTCACGGTCAACTTCCCGGTCGAGATGGACAACGGCTCAATCACCTGCTTCACCGGCTACCGCGTCCAGCACAACGTCACCCGCGGCCCGGCCAAGGGCGGTATCCGCTACCACCCAAGTGCCGACCTGGACGAGGTCCGGGCGCTGGCCATGTGGATGACGTGGAAGTGCGCCGTGATGAACCTGCCCTACGGCGGGGCCAAGGGCGGCGTGACCGTGGATCCGCGCGCGTTGAGCCGGCATGAACTGGAGAACCTCACGCGCCGCTACGCCACCGAAATCATTCCGCTGATGGGTCCGGACAGCGACGTTCCGGCCCCGGACATGGGCACCAACATGCAGGTGATGGCCTGGATCATGGACACGTATTCCATGCACGTGGGCTACTCGGTGCCCGCCGTGGTCACCGGCAAACCGGTTGCCATTGGAGGGTCCGAAGGACGCGAACAGGCCACCGCCAAGGGCCTGCTGGTTGCTACCCAGGCCATCCTGGAACGGCTGGATCGGCCGGTCGCAGGGACCGTTGCCATCCAGGGTGCGGGAAACGTTGGCCTCAATGCCCTGCAACTCTTCAGCGACGCGGGCTTTACCGTGGTGGCCATCAGCGACAGCAGCGGCGGGGTCTACGATCCGACCGGGCTTGCCGTGTCGCGGGTGTCGAAACACGTGACGGGCGGCGGCTGGCTGGCCGATTTGTCTGACGCCGAGCACATCTCGAACGCCGACTTGCTGGCACTTGACGTTGACGTGCTGGCGCCCGCCGCCATCGAAGGACAGATTCACGCGGGCAACGCCGACAACGTACGCGCCAGCCTGATCGTGGAAGGCGCGAACGGGCCCGTCACGCCGAAGGCCGACGCCATATTGAACGACCGCGGCGTAATGATAGTCCCGGACATCCTGGCCAACGCCGGCGGCGTTACCGTGTCCTACTACGAATGGGTGCAGGGCATGCAGCACTTCTTCTGGAGCCGGGAGGAAATCAACAAGCTCCTCTCGGACCACATGCGGCAGGCTGCGGAGCAGGTCTGGGACCTGGCCCAGGCCAGGGACGTCAATCTTCGCGAAGCGGCGTACCAGATTGCGGTTGGAAGAGTGGCCGAGGCGACCCAACTTAGAGGCATTTACCCCTAGCCGTGCAGCACCTCGCGAACGGCCTCCCAGTTGAATGGGCGGCCGTCGTCGAAGGTGGCGCCTACGTCGCTAAACGGGTCGCGGCCTTCGTCGCTGGGGTTGTAGAGCTGGGTCGGGGAGTTCAGCAGGATCGCCGGACGGTCGCCCGCAACCATGAAGCCGTGGTGGACGAGCTTGGGAATCAACACCGTGTACTGCGCGCCATCCGGCTGCGACTGGCCCATGGGCAGCAGGTCAAGCGTGCCAGCGGTCGTCGACCCCTCACGCCCGTCCCAGAGCGCCAGAATGATGTCGCCGGCGGCCACGACGAATCGGTCTTCCTGGTGCCGGTGGACGTGCCACTCGTCCTCGTCGCGCGCCAGGCCCGTCGGTGTGGTTGAGAAATACGTCTGTGCGAACGGGCGTTGCTCGTCCTCGTACACGTCGGGCCAATCCGTCCGCAGGATTTCCACGAGCGAGCCGGACTCGTCGCGGTTCACCCGCAGCGGACGCGCCGCCGCGTCGTGGATTCGCAGACGAAACGTTGTCAGGTCGAGGTCAATTGGTATTCGGCGCGCGGAACCAGGGCCGCCAGTTTAGGCGATTCAGGAGCCGTGACTGCTGGCCAGCGCCAAGGCGCGCGCGTAGTCGTCCGGCGTGTTCAGGTTCCAAAACGAGCGCAGGTCAGGATCGAGTCGGCGCACATTCGCCTCCGGAACCCACACGGTCTTCACTGCACCAAACACCGGCGCTACCTTCAACTCCCGGCTCACGATGCGCCGGCGCGCTGGCCGTAGCAGCGCTTTTCGATAGACCGCGTGCAGAGGCTCCGGCCGGCCGTCGGTGACTGGTACCACTGCGTCCGCCCGAGACGCGCGCCCGACGAGATCGCGAATCAGGCTTGGGTTGAGAAAGGGCATGTCCGCCGCCGCGATGAAGGCCAGGTTGTGCGCCGCGGCCGCCAGCCCGCTGTAAATGCCGCCCAAACTGCCAGAGCGCGAGTACAGATCACCTACGACGCGCACGCCGCTTATGCCCGGATCGTCGTTTGCGACCAGCACGACGTCTTCCGTAAGCCGCGACACCGTCGCAACGACGTGGCCGAGGAGCGTTCGTTGTGAGCCGTCGGGCGCCGGGATCCACGGCAGCGCGCGTTTGTCGCGGCCCATCCGCCGGCTTTGTCCGCCTGCCAGGATCACCACCGAAAACCGAGGGGCGGTCACCGTGGCGGACATCCGTTGACTTCACGCACCGGTCTGCCTACGCTCGAATCAGCACGTATTTCGGTTTTCCGAGGAGATTCAATGGCAGCGCCCGAAGCTGTATCCGACAGCGATTTCCAAGCCAAGGTTCTTGAATCCTCCACACCCGTCCTGGTGGACTTCTGGGCCGAGTGGTGCGGTCCGTGCAAGATGATCGCCCCGATTGTGGACGAATTGGCCGAGGAGTACGACGGCCGGGTCGCCTTTGCGAAGGTGGACGTCGACGCCAACCCAATGACGCCAGGCACATACGGCGTGCGCGGCATTCCCACGCTGTTGGTATTCAACGACGGCGCGGAAGTCGGACGCATCATCGGGTTCCGCCCGAAGTCGGACCTGGCGGCCGCCCTGGACCAGGCGCTAAACGGGGCATAACAGGTTGCCGGCCCGAATGTGTGGTCGGCGCCGCTCAGGTACTGGCTAGCCTGCCGCAAAGCTGCGGATGCCCATGAATTCCTGCTGAGCACGGTAAAGGGTGGCCATCTCGATGAGTAGCTCCTGACGCCGGGCGGTTATTAGTTCGCCTGCCCCGCCATCGGCGGCCAATTCGGTTTCGGCCAGTTCACGATGCAAGCGGCGCTTGCGAAGTCGCATCACGACAAACTGAAGGTCGCCGCTCAGGGTTTCCAGATCGCCAGGTTCAAGATCTGCAAGCTGGCGAACGGCGGTTAGGTACTCCTGAGAGGTCGGGTCGAGCGATGCAGCAATCCGCACCCAGTCCAGTTCATGGTGCTCGCGAGCATCGGTCACTATACGTCTCAGCAGATGCCGCGCCATCTGATCACTGAGCAGCATCGGATCCAGGCGGCCAACTAGATCGACAGCCGCCCCGTGGGCACGAGCGACGAAAGTCAGGAGGCCAGTTTCCAGTGGATCACTGGGCAAGGAATCACTTGGAGCAACGTCAGATTGGTCCCGCACCGCTGCTCGGGGGGCACCGCGGCGGCCATCCCGTGCGGCCAGCCGTCGCAACTCGTCCGCTGGCACTCCGCTGAGATCCGCCAATCGATTGAAGTACTCAGCGCGAACCACCGGGTCCTTGATGTTCGTCACGATGGGCAGCAGCTCGCGCATCGCCGCCCGGCGGCCACGCAGCCCAGTGAGATCGTGCTGTCCGCCAGCCCAGCGAAAGGCGAAGTCCGCCAGCGGCGTGGGCTCGGCGATCAGCTCGCGCCAGCGCTGCGGGGTGGATCGAACCAGCGAGTCGGGGTCGTCGCCAGCGGGCAACTCGGCGATACCAATGTCGGTTGCGAGACGGTCCTCATGCTGGATAAGAACTCGGACATCAACGGTCCCCCCAATCCCTGAGATGCTGGCCCGACGCGGTCCGCCCAGGTCTTGGACTTCAACGGAAGTCTCTGCCTCATACACGCTCTCTTCACGTACCACGTCCAGGCCCCGCCGAGCCGCCGCCGCGCCGGCAGCGTCCGCGTCCAAGGCAATTACGACACGCGACGCGCCGGAGGTGGTGAGCATGCGCGCCTGCTGAGGCGTAAGCGAGGTCCCCATTGAGGCCACGGTATTGGTGAACCCGGCCTCGTGCGCGGCAATCACATCCATGTAGCCCTCGACGACCACCGCCGTTCGCTCCTGGCGGATGGCGTCGCGGGCCAGGTGGTAACCGTAGAGGAGGTGGCCCTTGGTGAAGACCTCGGAATCTCGGGTGTTCAGGTATTTCGGCTCGATGTCGCGCAGGGTTCGGCCGCCGAATCCGACGACTTCGCCAGAGCGGTTCCAGATGGGAAAAATCAGCCGGTCGAAGAGATAGTCGCGAACTCCGCGCTCGTCCGAGCGGGCCAGACCCGCAGCCTCGATCGCGTCGTCCTTGTAACCGAGCTTGCGGAGATGCGCAAGAAGCGGCGATCCGTGTGCGCTGGCGTAGCCCAGCCCGAACTGCTCGACCGTTCTGTCGGCCAGCCCGCGCGTCCGCACGTAGACGCGGGCTTCCTCGGCGGCCGGGGAATCCAGGAGTTGCCGGTGCAGAAACTTCTGCGCCTCGGCCAGCAGGGCCAGCATCGCGGCCTGGCGCCCGCGCCGTTCGGGGTCGGCGGGTCCGCGCTGGATCTCGATGCCGGCCTCGCGCGCGAGTTCGCTCAATGCGTCCGGGAATTCGATGCGGTTGCGGCGCATGACGAACGTCAGCAGATCACCGCCCTCGCCGCAGCCGAAGCACTTGTAGCTGCCGCGGTCGGGGAAGACGAAGAAGGACGGCGTCTTCTCGCTGTGGAAGGGACACAGTCCCTTCCAGTTGCGGCCGGCGCGCTGCAACCGAACGTCACGGCCGATGTATTCGACCGCGTCCAGCCGGGCCTTGACTTCCTCTACCGGCGTCGCCATCTCAAGCCGAGCTTAAGGCACGACCGGGCCAGAAAAGTCGTACGGGTTTGCCGGCGGGGTAGACCCTCTCAAGGCGCGCGAGAGTGGCAACGACGCGCAGCACCGACCCCGGCATCGATGGCCGAGCTAGCGAAGCGTCCCTGCTCGGTGGGTCCTACCGCTGGAAGGTGTACTCGTCGAAGTCGCATACCGGTCGATAGCCCAATCGCGCGTATATCCGGTTGGAAACGGGATTGGCCAGGTCCGTGAATAGCGCACAGAAGCGGCATCCCTGGTCGAGCAACAGCTGGCTCAAGTCCGCGACGCATGCCGAGGCGTACCCGTGGCCTCGATGTTCCGGTGGTGTGTAGACGAAGTTAATCCTCATGCCGCGTGGCGTGGGCCCATCGCAGGCGGCCATGGACACAGGTGCCCCGGTGTCCCAGACGTACATTCGTCCCTGACCAATCCGCTTCCTGACACTCTCTTCGCCAAGCGGCGGATCCTCGGTCCGCAGCACCACGTGCAAGTCGTCGGCCCACGCAGCCAGTGGCGCAACGTCCGACACGGCGGCCGGTCTGAATTCGCCTGACGGACGCTTGGGCGGAACCACCTCGGTGAGCTCGTGGACGCGCATGTGCATGTGAAGGCGCGTTCGCCGACCCGTCCGCGCGCGCCATAGGTCCGAAAACCGGCCTGCCTCTTCGACTGGACCGGTTACCCCTGGTAGCGAAGCGTTGTCGGCGATCAGTCGCTCAACAAGCGCGTCAACGGCACTCGCAGGTCCGCGGGAAAGTATGAGATTCGCCCCGGATTGGAGCCCCGCCATGACGCAGTCCCGGCCTCGCTCGACGGTCAGCAGGTGCTCGGCCGCGGAGGTGCTGGATGCCACGCCGAGCATGAGCACGTTCTCGGCCTCTCGCCGCACGAGGAATCCTTGCGCTCGCGCCAGGAACTCCGACGCGTCTGGGTGCCGCCTTGCCACGAAGTCGCTCACTTAGGGGCTCGGGGCAAACCTGGGCTCGAGCTACCGGTCTCGGAAGCCCTGCTCCAAGCGCGCGTGCGCGGCGGCGATGCGGGCCACCGGTACTCGGAACGGAGAAGCGCTGACGTAGTCCAGCCCCAGCGACTCGCAAAAGTCGATAGAGGAGGGGTCGCCGCCATGCTCGCCGCAGATTCCGACCTCGATGTCGGGACGTGCGGCCCGTCCCTGCTCGGTGGCGGTACGCATGAGCTCGCCGACGCCGTCCCGGTCGAGCACGCCAAACGGGTTGTCGGTCAGGATGCCGTCTTCCACGTACTTGAGCAGGAAGCGGCCTTCCGCGTCGTCTCGGCTGATGCCGAAGGTGGTCTGGGTAAGGTCGTTGGTTCCGAAGCTGAAGAACTCGGCGACGCCGGCGATCTCGGTTGCCGTCAGACAGGCGCGCGGCACTTCCAGCATGGTTCCGAACTTGAACTCGATCCGGTCTCCCGCGCGTTGCTGCACATGCTCGGCGGTGGACCGCAGGCGGGTCTCGATGGTGGTGAGTTCAGAAATATGGCCGATGAGCGGAATCATGATCTCCGGCAGGACATGCACGGCCTCGGCCTTGAGTTGCAGGGCGGCCTCCACAATGGCCTGGACCTGCATCTCGTAGACCTCGGGATACACCAGCCCCAAGCGGCAGCCTCGCAAGCCCAGCATGGGATTGACTTCGTGCAACTCGGCGGCCCGCGACACCTTACGGCGCGCCAGGGCTATGTCGGCCTCCGAGGCCCCTTGCTGCTCCAAGCTGGTCAGTTCGTCTTCGACCCCGCTCAGGAACTCGTGCAGGGGCGGGTCCAGCAGCCGAATGATGACCGGCAGACCGTGCATCGCCCGCAGGATGCCGACGAAGTCCTCGCGCTGGATGGGCAACAGCCGATCCAGGGCGCGTCGGCGCTCGGCTTCGGATTCGGCCAAGATCATGTCCTGCACGATGGGCAGGCGGTCGCCCTCGCGGAACATGTGCTCGGTTCGGCAGAGGCCAATGCCCTGGGCGCCGTAGGAGCGTGCAAGCTCGGCTTCCTCGGGGGTGTCGGCGTTTCCCCAGACCTGGAGTCGACGGATCTCGTCCGCCCAACTGAGCAGCTCGTGAAGTTCCTGCGTCATCTCGCCGGGGATGAGCGGCACTTCCCCACGAATCACGTTGCCCAGGGTGCCGTCGATGGTGATCGTGGCGCCGGCGGCAACTTCCGTACTGCCGACTCGGAAGACGCCGGCGTCGATGTCTATCTCGAGAACCTCACAGCCGACAACGGCGGGCAGCCCAAGCTGCCGAGCCACGATGGCCGCGTGGCTGGTCGCGCCCCCGCGTGACGTGAGGATGGCCTGGGACGCGGCCATGCCATGGAAGTCGTCCGGCGAAGTCTCGGGTCGCACCAGGATGACCGGATGGCCCTCCTCGGCCAGCGCCGCGGCATCGTCGGCGGTAAAGACGACTTCGCCCGTCGCGGCACCCGGCGAGGCGTTGAGTCCACGCGTAATGGCGTCGACAGGCGCCGAACTGTCGATGCGGGGGTGCAGCAGCGCGCTGACCTGCTCGGCCTCGACGCGCCGCACCGCCGTTTCACGGTCGATCTTGCCCTCGTGCACCATGTCCACGGCGATACGAATAGCAGCGGCCGGGCTGCGCTTGCCGGCGCGCGTCTGGAGCATGTAAAGGCGGCCGTCCTCGATGGTGAACTCGAGGTCCTGCATCTCGGCGTAGTGGGCTTCGAGCGCGTGCGCGTAGGCCTGGAATTCGCCGTAGACCTCAGGCAGCGTCTCGCGCAACGTGCTGATCTGTTCCGGCGTGCGTATACCGGCCACCACGTCTTCGCCCTGGGCGTTGAGAAGGTACTCGCCGAATAGCTCGGGGTCGCCGTCGTTGGGATTGCGCGTGAACGCCACGCCCGTGCCCGAGCGTTCGCCCATGTTGCCGAAGACCATCGTCTGTACGTTGCAGGCCGTGCCCCAGTCATGCGGCAGGCGATGGAAGTTGCGGTAGTCCACCGCGCGTCGACCGTGCCATGAATCGAAGACGGCCTTGATCGCGCGGTCAAGCTGCTCGTGTGGATCTTCGGGGAATCGCTGGCCGGTCTCGTCGAAGATGAGGCTCTTAAAGTCGGCTGTCACCGAGTCCCACTCAGCCGCGGTTAGTTCTGGGTCTTCGGCCTTGCCCAGGCGTTGCTTGTGGTCGTGAATGATGTCTTCGAATGCTCGACTTTCGAGTCCGAGCACAATCGAGCCGAAGCCCTGCACGAACCGACGATAGGAGTCGCGACTGAATCGCGCATCGCCCGTTAGTTCGGTAAGGCCGTCAAGGGTCTGAGCATTGAGCCCGAGATTCAGCACCGTGTCCATCATTCCCGGCATGGACACGCGGGCGCCCGAGCGCACCGAGACCAGCAGCGGGTTGGAAGGGTCGCCGAAGCGCTTGCCGGTCTGCATTTCCACGTCGTAGAGCGCGCGATCAAGCTGCTGTTGCATCCCCGCCGGAAAATCTCGGCCGCTGTCGAAGTAGACCAGGCAAGCCTCGGTGGTGATCGTGAAGCCCGGCGGCACGGGTATGCCTGCGCGGGTCATCTCGGCGGAGCCGGCCCCTTTGCCGCCGAGCAGATTGCGCATGGACTCGGCGCCCTCGCGGAACAGGTAAACCCACTTGTGGTCGGTGTCGGACATGCGGAAACGGCTCCGACTTCTGGGGAATTCGCGCCGCGGGGGTACGGCGCGCACGACTCTCGAATGTACCATCGCGCCCGGACGCGCCTGCGGCCGCGCTTAGGGGAGAGGGCCAACAGATTTCCTGGTTCAACTCCGCCCGGCGTTGGGTTGCCACGGTCGCCCTGGGGCACTTCGCGGTGGACTTCACGGCGCAGTTGCCGACGATGATGTATCCGTTTCTGGCGCAGCGCCTGGAGCTGTCGCTGGGAATCGTGGGCGTGGCGTCGGCCGTCTGGGCCATTACGTCCTCCACGTCGCAGCCGATCTTCGGCTACCTCGGCGACCGCTTCGGACGGCGCTGGCTGGCGGCGGGCACTATCGCAACGATGGCCGTGCTGGTGGCGTTCGTCCCACTCGTGCCGTCCTATGGCGCGCTCTTGCTGTTGCTTGGGGCCGCCGGCATCGTGGTGGGCGGGTATCACCCCCAGGGCGGCGCCATCGCCAACGAGGCGTCGCGCCAGCACAAGGGCGCCGGCGTTTCCACGTTCTTCCTGGGCGGGCACCTGGGCTTCACTGTGGCGCCGCTGGCGGCCGGAGCGGTTCTCGCGGCTAGTGGCCTGGACTGGATGCCGCTGCTGGCTCTGCCGGCGCTCGTTGTGGCCGCCTTTATTCCTCTCGGTCTGCGTGGCTTCTCCAGCACGAGGAGCACGGAACGCTATGGCGGTATCGGCTCGCTGGGCCGCATCGGCGCCCCGCTCGCGGCGGTCCTGGTCGTCGCGCTGGTCCGCGGGTGGGCCTATGCCAGCCTCAACATCTACATCCCGTTCTTCGTTTCTCCGGACCGACCCGACCCGGGCTTCGCGGGATCGATGCTTGCGGTGTACCTGGGATTCCACGCCGCCGGCGCGTTCAGCGGCGGCGTGCTGGCCGACCGCCTGGGGGTCCGCCGCATGATCGGCTACTCATCGCTGCTGATGGTCCCAGCAGTGACCGCGTTCGCCTTGCTGCCGGTCGGCGCCTCGTCGTATGTAACGGTCGCCTTCGTCGGCGCGCTGATCGGGGCCGGCTTCACCCCCACCGTGCTCCTGATGCAGCGGCTGGTCCCCGCCCACATGGGTATAGGCACCGGCGTCATTCTCGGCGTTTCGTTTGGCGCGGCGGCAATCGGCAATCCGGTGACCGGCTTCGTGGGCGACGTTGCCGGGCTGAACATGGCCTTCATGCTGCTGGCCGTGGCGCAAATTGCCGTGCTGGCGGCTCTACGCTGGATCCCAGGCCGGACAGGCCAAGGCCAAGCGGCGCCGCGCCCGGCTGAAGGCGCGGCGGGATGAGCAGCTTGATGAAAATTGCAAAGCTTCGGGAGCAGATTGACCAGCAGCTGGTGGACCAGTTCAAGCGTCGGCGACCCGACGATCCGGCGGTGTCATTGCGCAAGACGCTGGTGGACGAGCTGATTCAACTCGACGAGGAAGGCCGCGACATCGAGGACGTTCACGCCGAGGTGGAATCGGCTGATGTCTTGTCGATGGATGAGGCCACCGCCGAGGCATACCTGGCCCGGTTGGAAAACTCGCCGCCACGAATTGACTTCCCCTTCGCGGAACCGAGCGATCTGGCCGCGATTCAGGCCGCGCGTCCGGTATCTCGACCCATCCCGCCGGCAGACGACGGCGACTACGAACGGCGGTTGCGCGGCGCCTGGGTGGGGCGCTGCGCGGGCTGCACGTTGGGCAAGCCGGTGGAAGGCTGGTCGCGGGCTGAGATTCGAGAACTGCTGGACGCCGCCGACATTGGCGACCTGCGCTTCTACGTTCCGTACCTGGAACCGAACCCGACGGGACGCGCGTGGCACCCCTCGGCGGTGTATTCAGCGCAGGGGCGCATCGACGGCGTGCCGCGCGACGACGACATCGACTATTGCATCCTGGCGCTCGAAATCCTGGAGACCTATGGCCCCGGCGTGACGACGGCCGACTTCGGTCAGGCGTGGCTGGAACTGCTCCCGTACTGGAGGGTGTACACGGCTGAGCGAGCCGCGTACCGGAACCTGGTGCTGGGGCTGCCGACCAGCGAGGCGGCCACGGCGCGTAACCCGTATCGCGAGTGGATCGGCGCACAGATTCGGGCCGACGTGCTGGGCTACGTGCATCCGGGACGGCCGGAAGCCGCCGGGGCGCTGGCATTTCGCGACGCGGCGCTGTCTCACGTCAAGAACGGCATTTACGGCGAGATGTGGGCCGCCGCAACGATCGCCGCGGCGTTCAGCCTGGACAATCCGCTGGAGGCGGTTCGCGCCGGGATGGACCAGATTCCGGCCAAGAGCCGGCTGCACGCGGCGCTGACGAACACGCTGGCCTGGAGCGAGGAGTACGCGGACTGGCAGGACGCGTGGGAGCGAGTGGACGAGAACTACGGGCATTACAACTTCGTTCACACGATTAACAACGCTTGCTTCGTGGTGCTGGGGTTGGCGTATGGGCGCGGGGACTTTGCGGCGACGGTTGGGATCGCGGTGGAGTGCGGGGAGGACACGGACTGCAACGGCGCCACGGCCGGATCGATTCTGGGTGCGACCAAGGGCGCGGAGGTGGTGGCGGCGGAATGGACCGAACACTTCCACGACCGGGTTGAGACGATTGTCAGCGGGATCGGAACGTTGCGGCTGAGCGATTTGATCGCAAGGACGGCAGCGCTGGCGCGGGGGCCGTTCGCCGCCTAGAGGCCTAGCTCGCGCCCTGGCGGGCAAATAGATCGCGCACTTCGGCGACGGTGGTGGCGTCGGCGGGGCCCTTGTCCTCGCGGACGAAGCCGATGACGCGCGGGAAACGGAGGGCCAGGCCGAGTTCGTCGTCGGTGCGACCCGCCACGTGCATGGGACTGCGGGTTAGCTCGTCAGCCAGCACTTCCACCACGATTTCGGGGCTAGTCCACACGTCGGGCACAACCTCGGAGTGGACGTTGGCGGGACGGTCGGCAACGGCGATTTCGTCCAGCTTTTCGCGGATGCGCACCCATTCTTCGTCGGAGTAGCCGGTGCCGATTCGGGCGATGGACTTGAAGACCTGTTCGTCGGCGTCCCAGACGGCACTGAGCAGGGCGCCGATGCCCCAGGGGGTGCGCTTGCCCTGGCCGCGCCAGTAGCCGATCAGCACGCAGTCGAGGGTGTCGGAGAGGGCAGAGGAGTAGCTGGCCTTGTACTTGATCCAGTTGAAGTTGCGCTGTCCGGCCTGGTAGACGGAGTCTAGGCGCTTGGCCATGACGCCTTCGAATCCAGCGTGTACCTGCTCGTTGAAGAAGACGTCTATTGCTTCCGGATCGTCGGTGATGATGCACTCCGAAACCTGAAGGTCCTTGCGCTCTTTCTCTACGATCTCTTCGAGCCGGCGCCGTCGCTCGGTGAAGGGCAGTTCGATCACGTTATCGCCGTCGTAGAGCAGGTCGAAGGCGTGGACGTGGAGCGGGATCTCTTTGGCCGCCGCCTCGATGCCGTGCCGGCGGCGGCGCGAGGTCGTGACCTGGAAGGGCAGGAACTCACCGGTTTCGGGATTCACACCCATGGCCTCGCCCTCGATGATGACCTGTGGTTTCTTCAGGTGGGCGCGGGCGGCCTGCGACACGTCGGGGAACATCTGGGACATGTCCTCGAGATTGCGGCTGTAGATGCGGACATGGTCGCCGTCGCGATGAATCTGGACGCGGAAGCCGTCCAGCTTCGGTTCGACGGCGGCCGACCCGATTTTGTCGACGATCTCCTGGCCGCTGGACATACGGGCGGCCTGGGCCATGCGGACCGGGTTGCCGACGCGCACCTGGGCGCGGGCCATGGCTTCGGCCCCGCCTCGCAGATAGTCGCGGGCCGTCAACCCCAGATCACAGGTGAGGTTATAGGCGCGCTCGATGGCCTTGCGGTCGGACTTGTCGCGGACGCCCGCGAACGACAGCGCATCCATAAACGTGGGATCGCCGATACCCAGCCGCAGGCGGCCGATGGGAATTCGCGGGAGGTAGCGGTTGGCGCGCGGGTCCAGATCGCGCAGCAGGGCGGCGATACCGGCGACTTTGCGCTCCTGCGATTCGGCGCCTTCCGCCTCGGCAACCTCGCGCAGGCGCGCAAAAGCGCCGCCGACGGAGACGTTCCTTGCCCAGTCTTGCGCGAGCGCCCGCTGGCGAATAGCCCACCAGGACGGATTTCCAACCGCGGTTTGCCAATAGATCCGGCCCTGTTCGAAGGGACGCGGCCGATGAGTCGGGCCGAGCCTTGCGCCCCTCGCCCGTCCCCAACCCCGGGGAGGTGGCGGTGAGGCAGTTATCGACTCAACGGGGGTCAGGGCCTCCGCCGCGAGTCCCAGGTCGCCGGCCTCGCGGAAAGCGGCCTCGACCTCGTCCTGCTCGACCTCGAATGCCTGGGCGATCGAGCGGAGGAGCAGGCGGCTGGCCATGCCGAATTCGAGGTCGACGAACTTGGGAACCAGGCGGCCCTGCATGAGGTACGTGACCTGGGCGGCTTCTTCGGGCGTGACCCGCCGGTACAGCTCGGCAAGGATCTCGATCATGGCGTTGCGACCGGAAACGCCGTCGATGCGCTCGAAGACTTCGGCCAGTTCGCGAATTGTCATTCGGCTTTACTCGGTCCCCAAGAGCTGCGGCAGGTTGGCGCGCACCCAGTCGTGGACGTCGCGCATGTCTTCAAATGCATGGTAGGCAATGCGCTCGAACTGGCACCGGTCTGCCAGCTGGGCGCGGGCGAACAGCAAGTTCGCCGCGCGCGCGGCGGCCAGATCGCTCATGCCGTCGCCCGAGTAGGCCACGCGCCAGCCCTGAGTCTGGAGGGCCTGCACCGGTCCGGCCTTCCAGCCGCCGCGCGGGTCGTGGCCTGGACGTTCGTGGGGAAACTCCAGCTGGATGGCGCCGTTGCTGAACGACAGCCCGTTGGACTGGAACGGCAGGTCTGCCAGGCCAGCCCGTGCCAGCATGGGCCTAACGTACGCGTCGAAGCCGTCGCTGACGACCTGGACCGGGATGTCTTGCATTTGCAGCGTGGCGATCAGCGGCGGGAATGCCGGGTCGATGGAATGTCGCTCAATGAGTTCCAGGAACTCGCGTTCGGTCGCCTGCACCAGTGCGAATTGCCGGCGGGCGCGCTCGCTGGTGGGGATCTCGCCGCGAATCCACTCGTCGTCGATGTCTCGCCAGGTGGGATCGGCGAATGCGTCGAAGATGACGTGGCCCATGTCGTTGGGCGAGATGGTGCCGTCGAAATCGAAGACAAACGCCCAGCGGGCCGCCTGGTCGGTCAGGACACGGCCTCGAGCTTGGCGTAGCTGACTGCCAGTTTCTTGAGGCCAACATCGCCCTCGAACATCACGGTGACTTCCTCGTCGAAGTTGGTGATCTGACCGGCGACGATCAGGCCCTCGCCAAAGACCGGATGGCGCACGCGCTGGCCGTCCCGGTAGGTGCGTTCCTTCGGCGGATGGGGCTCCTCCTCATCCGCTGGAGCGGCGAATCCGGTACTCAGGACTGACGGCCGCGCGTCAAGCCGCCGCCGATAGGTGAGCCGCTCGGGCGGTATGTCTTGCAGGAATCGCGATGGAAACCGCACCGGCGCGCCCCAACCGGAGCGGTGGCGCGTGTAGGTGAGGAACAAGCGGTCCTTGGCGCGCGTGAGCGCCACGTAGGCCAACCGGCGCTCCTCGTCCATCTGCGCCGGTTCGTCGTAGCTGCGTACGTGGGGGAACAATTCCTCCTCGAGACCCACCAGGATCACGACGCCGAACTCGAGGCCCTTAGCCGAGTGGGCCGTGAGCAGCGTGACCGCGTCGCTGTCGGTCGTGAGGCTGTCCACGTCCGACACCAAGGCGGCCTCGCTGAGATAGCGTCGCAGGCTCTCGCGCGGGCCAAGACCGTCGTACTTGGAAGCGGCGGTCTGAAGTTCGACGACGTTTTCCCAGCGCTCCTCGGGACGGTCGGGATCGTTATCCAGCACGTCGTCGTACCCCGATTCGCGCACCACCGCGTTGACCAGAGCACCTACCGGCAGCTCGTCCGCCAGCGTATCCAGGCGGCGCAGCAGCCGGCCAAGTTCGATCAGGGCGCGGGTGGCGCGGGTAGCGAAGGGGTTGTCGAGCGTGGACTGCACCGGCTCTCCGGAATCTGCGTCGGCGGCCAGGAGGCGCGTCATTTCGCCTGATGAGCGGCTGCTGCGCTCGGCCCACTCGCGCAGCACCTGCAGGGTCTTGGCGCCAATCCCGCGGCGCGGGGTGTTGGCAATACGCTCGAAGCTGACCAGGTCGCGCGGGTTGGCCACGGCCCGCAGATAAGCCAACACGTCGCGCACTTCGCGGCGTCCGTAGAACTCGGTGGCGCCGACCAGCTGGTACGGCAGCCCCTGCCGGACGAACCACTCCTCCAGCGGCCGGGACTGGGCGTTAGTGCGGTAGATGATGGCGATGTCCTGCCGCGGGATGCCTTCGCCGCGCAGTTCGCGGATCAGATTGCCGACCTGGCGGGCCTCGTCTTCTTCGTCAAAGGCCTCGATGATGGCCGGCGGCTCGCCATCCTCCCGCTCGGTCCAGAGAGTCTTCTCGGCCCGGGTGGCTACCTTGGAAATGACGGCGTTGGCGGACTCCAGGATGTTTCCCGTGGAGCGGTAGTTGCGCTCCAGGCGGATGACCCTGGCGGCGGGGAACTGGCCTTCGAAGTCGAGGATGTTGCGGATGTCGGCGCCGCGCCAGGTGTAAATGCTCTGGTCGTCGTCGCCGACGACGCAGACGTTGCCGCGGTCTGAGGACAGTTGCCGGACGAACTCGTACTGGGCGCGGTTGGTGTCCTGGTACTCGTCGACCAGGATGAAGCGGAAGCGGTCCTGGTAGAAGGCGCGCAGGTCGGGGAACTCCCTGAAGAGGCGCACGCAGAAGGCGATCATGTCGCCGAAGTCGACGCCGTTGGCGCCGTCGAGCAGCCGCTGGTAGCGGTGGTAGACCTGCGCGACGGCTTCCTCGAAGTAGCCTTCGGAGCGCTCGGCGTAGACGTAGGGATCGGCCAGTTCGTCCTTGGCGCGTGAAATGGCGTTGCGAATGGCGACGGGGCTAATGGTGGTGAGGCCGATTCCCACGTCGCTCATGGCCTGCTTGACCATCCGCAGCTGGTCGTCAGCGTCGTAGATGGAGAACTCCGGCTCGCGCCCCAGGTTGTGGATGTCGCGCCGCAGGATGCGCAGCGCCTGGCCGTGGAAGGTGCCCACGTGCACCCCGCCCGCCACGCGGCCGACCAGCTGCACGATGCGCTCGCGCATCTCGTTGGCGGCCTTGTTGGTGAAGGTGACCGCCAGGATGTTCCAGGGCGCGACGCCGGATGCGATGAGGCTTGCGACGCGAGTGGTGATGACGCGGGTCTTGCCGGAGCCGGCGCCCGCGAAGACCAGCAGCGGGCCGTGGACGTGGTCGATGGCGGCGCGCTGCTGGTTGTTCAGGCCGCCGAGATCAAGGGACAGCAGACCGGCGGATTGCGGGTGGTCTGTGGCGCTCACGAGCGATTCTAGGGCACTTGCGCAGGGCAGGGCGTGGGGCGCGAAATGTGGTGGGTTTGCGCGCGTAAGAGTTTTTTCCAAAAAACTCTTGAGGCGCCGGGGGGCGTCATCCGGTGTGGAAACGGCGGCGGTGAGCGGCAGGCTGGCGAGGTCCGCAGGGCGAGGCAAGGCAAGGTGGACGGTCGGCACGAAGCCGGACAAGCGGCGGCGGCGGTGCGAACCAGGCGGGGCTTGCCGAATGACACTCCGGACCCGCGGCAGGGCGTCACCGGGCGAGGGAGCGGCGACAGGGAGCGGGGGGCGGTGGAGGGACATTCGAAATCCGAGTTGCGGAAACGTCATGCCCAGTGTTCACTATCTGAACACACAAGGCAACCACTGTGCCCGCAGACAGCCGGCGAGGGACCGCGAGCGGGCCACAGGGGCTCGTGGCGTTGTGCCTCGCGGCGCGCGACCGCCAACGAGCGTTTCGGCGCTCGCCTTCTGGCCCATGTGAATCACGGCCTCTCGGTCTGGTTCTTGCCCTACTGGATTCGCCTCCTCATGCTGGGTGACGGCGAATCGGTCAGTATCCAGCAGGACGCGATCTGGCAGTTCATCGCGCTCCTGAACCCCTTAGTATCGGCGACGGCTGGCATGCGGCTCTGGCGACGATAGGAGCGAGCTATGACTAGCCGCGGATCACGCATTACGCAGCGGCTCGCGGCCGCCAAAGGAGGGTAGCCATGCTGACCCGAGGCACGCGCATCTCGCTCGCGGTGATCGCGGGGGCCCTGGTCCTGATTGCGCTGACGCAGATCTGGAACTCCGTCGGCGTGGCCATGAGCGTGTACACGTTCACGACCCGGGAGCACACCCGCGCGCCCGATGTCGAGGTCGCGACCGTGGTCGCGGAAACCGTGATTCATCTCAAGGGCGAGGCCGGCGAGACCAAGAACTTCACGCTCAGACCAGGCGTCTATCAGTTCCTCGGGGCCTCGGACGAGTCCCCAATCGCGATCACGAGCTACAACTCGGCGGCGGGCGCCAGCTGGACGAGCTTCATGAACGTGCTCACGATCGTGGATCCAGACGAATGGCCGAAAGCTCGGGAGTACGACGGCACGTTTCCCGGAGGCCCCATGAAGCTCGAGGTCAGGGGCGACCGGGCCTGGTCGATCGACATCCTGCGTCGCTGGTGCCCGGACGAGATCACCTAGCCATGCAGGCTCGAAGCACGCGGATTGCCCTGACGGTGGTGGCGGTGGCCGCAGTTGTGATCGCGGCCGCCCAGATCTGGAACTCGTTCGGCGCGACCTATGCCGTGTACTGGTTTATGAACCCCAGCCTTGGCGAGACCGAGCATTCCTTAACCTCCGAGGTGAAGGAGCTCTGGACCGTGAACGGCGCGGCCGGCGAGGAGGTCGTGATCGAGATGGAGGCGGGGCTGTGGATCTTCGAAGTGATCCGCCCCACGCCGGACGAGGAGGGCCAGGTGAGCGTGAACGTGGACCATCCCCGGGGCGGCGGCAGCTGGTCGGGCGGCGCGTACCACATCGTCCACGTGGGTCCCGGCTACCAGGACTCAGACTACTTCGGCATCCCAGAGGGGCAAGTTGGCCTGAGCGTTGATCCGCACACGGACTGGACCATTCTGATCACGCCGCTGGCGTGTCCGTAAGCGACGCCACCGAGCTCCTGGTGGCGCCTTTCGTTTCGGGCTGACCGTTTGGAGACGTTCAGCGCGTGCGGCCGGCCTCGGCATCGCTGCGACTCTTGTCGCCTCACTCCGACGTTTCGGGCGTCATCGCAATCCCGTCAAGACTGCGCCCCCGGCGGCGCGTCGGAGGGGCGCTGTGCCTGGCGGGGTCCCCGGGCAGAAGATCGAGCCTCAGGGAACGTTAGCGGCCGCATGCGGACGTTGACGTCGAGACAGCTTTGGCCGCCGCCGTGGAAGACGCCGCGGGTTGGGGTGACGTCCTGGTAGTCGCGGCCGACGGCGAGGCGGACGTGGCGCTGGTCGGCGAGGGTGTGGTTGGTGGGATCGAAGCCGACCCAGCCGAGGCCGAGCAGCCGGCACTCAACCCAGGCATGGGACAAGGTCGCGGGTACCTGCTGTTCACCGTTGCCGGTGACGTGCAGGTAGCCGGAGACGTAGCGAGTCGGGATTCCCCAGGACCGCGCGATGGCGATCATGACGTGGGCGTAGTCCTGGCAGACGCCGTGGCCCGTCTCAAGAATGTGGTCGATGGTAGAAATCACCGAGGTGCTGCCTGGGCTGTAGGAAAAGCTGTGATGCAGCGTGTCCGACAAGCGCCGCAGGCTCACCAACGGATCGTATCCGGGGCGAGTGTCCATTCGGTGAGTGAACGCCGAAAGAACTGGAGACGGCGTCGTAAGGGCGCTGGGTCGCGTGAAGTCCCAGTCGGCGAACGCATCGCGATCGGCGTGGATCGCCGCCCAGGCGTCCGTTCCCAGCGATTCCGGCAGCGGCGCCTTTGGCCGAATCTCAATCGAGCACGACGCCGATATGGCAAGGCCCGCATGCTCCCGATGGAGATTGAGCACGTGCCTGGCATTGCCGAAGGCGTCGATCTCGGCGCTGACAGTGGCCGCCGGGTCGGTGGTCACCTCGAATCTCAAGAGCCGCTGACCGCCGTCGCCACGCGGCTTGAGGCAGAGCCGCATGACGCAGTAGCGCGCCGGCGCCGCGTATGTGTAGCGCGAGTGGTGCTGGATCTCGTAGCGGATGGGGCCCGCCATGGGTCAGCGGACCGGAACGTCCTGGATCGGATAGTGGAAGTAGGTTTCCGCTACCAGATCGTGCAGTTCTCGACTGTGCGAGTTCACCTGCTGGAGTCGGGCCTGGTGATCATCCCGATCGAGCCGGGCATAGTTGACCAGGGCGCTCATACGCCCCACGAGCCGTTGCGCGGCACTGTTGGCCTGTTCGTTGGGACTGGGCTCGGTGGCGGCGAACTCCGCCGAGAGCATCTCGAGGGAGCGGCTGAGGGAATCGGGCAACCTGGGATCAGTAGCCAGCAGGTCCAGGACCTGACGCGGCTCTACCGCGAGACTGTAGGTCCGGTTGTAGATCTCCAGCGCGTGGTACAGACGAAGCAGACTGGACCAGGCGGCTTCGGAGACATCCTGCGTGAGCTCGGCGGCCATGATCTGCGCCTGGAGAAGGGCGGACGACAGCTGCGCGCGCTCAAGAAAACGACCCAGCTGCATGAAGCGCCAGCCTTCATCGCGGTACATCGTGGCCGCGGCCACGCCCGTGAACGTGTCGATATCGGCCACCGTCTCGGCGTAGAAGCGCTCAGGCGACGTTACCCAAATATCCTGGATGCTCAGACCCTGGATGCGGAGATAGGCCAGGTTCAGGCAGGTCCACATTTCGGCGCTAAGGCAGTGGCGGACGTGTCGGGCGCTTTCTCGCCCGTTGGCAATGCCGCTCCACACCGAATCCGGATTGGACAGTTCAAACGTGAGGTCATCCGCAAGCGTGTACGAATCGGCCAGGGTGTAGTCGTCCTGAGCAAGAAGCTCGATGTCCCCAACCGGCGGTTGGCGGTTCAGGCTTCCGTAGATGCGTAGCCAGCCAAAGTGAATCTCCTCAACCGGCCGGTCGACTAGTGCCTCGGTCTGCATGCGCAGCAGACGGCTGAGGTGTTGGGCCCGTTCCAGATAGCGGCCCAACCAGTAGAGGCCCTCGGCGCTGCGCGACAGCATGCGGCTTAGTTCTCCAGCACCCAGAGGTCCTTGCCGCCGCCGCCCTGGCTCGAATTGACCACCAAGCTCCCACGACGCAGCGCGACGCGGCAGAACGCGCCGGGCACGATGCGGGTCTGGCGGCCGTGGAGCACAAAGGGGCGCAAGTCGACGTGCCGGGGTTGAATGCGGCCATCGATGAGACAGGGCGACCTGGACAGGGCGAGTACGGGTTGTGAAATGAAGTCGGCGGGGTCGGCTCGAACTTCCTCGGCGTAGGCCGCGCGCTCGGCCGGCGTGGCATGCGGTCCGATCAACATTCCGTAGCCGCCGGACTCGCCGACGCGCTTGACCACGAGGCTGTCCAGATTGTCGAGCGTATATTCGAGTCCAGCGGGAGTCCGGCACAGATTAGTCTGGACGTTAGCTATGATCGGTTCTTCCGATAAGTAGTAGCGAATCATGTCTGGAACATACGCGTATACACTCTTGTCGTCCGCGACGCCGGTGCCGGGAGCATTGGCCAGCGTGACGTTGCCAAGCTTGTAGGCGTGCATGATCCCAGAGACGCCAAGCAGCGAGTCTTCGCGAAAGACCACCGGGTCAAGGAAGTCGTCGTCGATACGCCGGTAGACCACGTCGACCCGCCGCAACCCAGCCGTGGTGCGCATGTAGACGACGCCGTCATCAACCAGGAGATCGCGCCCCTCGACGAGTTCCGCCCCGATCTCCCTGGCCAGGAACATGTGCTCGTAGAAGGCCGAGTTATAGACGCCGGGGGTCAGCAAAGCGATCGACGGATCGGATATCCCACCGGGGGCGAGTTCCTGAAGCGTTGTGAGGAGGACGCGCCCATAGTGCTCGATGTCCTGCACGCGAGAGGATCGATACAGGCGGCGGAAACTGGCCTTGACGGCTTTCCTGTTGGCAAGCATGTAGGCGACGCCTGAAGGAACACGAAGGTTGTCCTCGAGGACCTTGAAGCCCTCGTTCGTACGCACGAGGTCGCTTCCGCAGACTGCGACCCATACCCCGTGCGGGGCCTCGAACCCACGCATCTCGACCCGGTACTGCGGACAGCCGCGCACCACTTCGACCGGGATCACTCCATCCTCGACGATTCGGGCCGGGCCGTAGACGTCGGCCAGAAAGAGATTGAGCGCTTTGAGGCGCTGGGTCAGGCCAATCTCAAGCTGGCGCCATTCACTTGCCGAAATTACACGTGGCAAACAGTCGACCGGAATGATGCGCTCGTCACCCTCTTCGTCGCCGTATACCTTGAACGAAATCCCCTCGCTTGAGAAGGACCCGGTAACCTGCTCCTGAAGGCCGGTGAGGTCCGCGAGCGAGGTTTGACGTAGCGTCCTGTGTAGGCCCTGGTAGTGCCGGCGAGGATCTCCATTTGAATGAAACATCTCGTCATAGAAAAGCTGGTTAATATCATAGGATTCAAAGTCCATTTTGCTACTTCACCAGATCCCAATTGCCGTAGGCTTCGACAAGTGCACGTCGACGCACGTAGCGCCAACTCCAAGCATTTCGGGCACCGACGAGCCTCAACCGATACCGCCGAAACAGTCTATCGGACTACTGTGCGCCTGGGTCAGCGCACCAGGCGGCCAATCGCCGTTTCATTCATGCGAAGGTTCATTCTGCATGCTCCCAATGTCCACGCTCCGAGGGCGGCCCGCTGAGCCCGCCCGATCGGGAACGAGCCCGCTGCCGGACGTGACGGCCGCCGACCGATTCGGACCATGCGCGGCCATTTGATCGCGCCTCCACCGCCCGGTCGTGAGCACCTCTTTGACAGCATCCGAACGTTTCGCGCATTTTTTGCACGAAGTGGGACCAGGCATCCGCGGTTGAGGTCGTGACGACCTGGATTCGCCAGATCTCACCTTCAGATTGCGAATCCGCCGAACCAACACGCCGGGCTCGGCACCTTCGCGAGCGAGTGACCCTTCGGGTTCGCAGAAAGTAGCTACGACATGCCCAGGATGAGCGGCGGTGAGGCAGTCGCGAAGTCGCTCGTTCGTGAAGGGGTGGAGACGGTCTTCGGTATCGGCGGCATCCACACGTCCGGGATTATTGCCGGAATCCGGGATGAGCCCGGCCTGCGCCTTATGACAACCCGTCACGAACAAGGCGCAGCCCACATGGCCGACGGCTTTGCGCGCGCCTCAGGAAAGCCCGGCGTGGTCCTGGTCGTTCCAGGCTCCGCGCTCTATAACGCTGCTTCGGGCCTCACCACGGCCTACGCTCGGTCGGTCCCCGTGCTCACCATTGCCGCCCAGATCCCTCGCCGTCAGATGGGCAAAGACCTCGGATCGATTCATGAGGTCTTGAACCAAGGCGAAGTCATGCGGCCCGTCACGAAGTGGCAGCGGCAGGCACTGACGCCACGAGAGATTCCGGACGCCGTATGCGAAGCCTTCCGACAGATGCGTACCGGCCGGCCGCGTCCGGTTCTGCTTGAGATTCCACCCGAAGCCGGGGTGGAGCGCGATGAGGTCCAATTGCGCGAGCCGGCCAGGTTTTCGCGCATCGTGCCGAGCCAGGAAGACCTTTGGGAAGCCGCCCGCGTCATTGCCCACTCCCAGCTCCCCGTAATCTTCGCCGGTGGCGGAGTGGCTCGGTCAGACGCGGAAGAAGCTCTCGTCCGATTGGCCGAAGTAACCAATATTCCGGTGATCACTTCGAGCGGCGGGAAAGGAACCATACCCGACCAACATCCGCTGTCGTACGGCTCGTGCGTCAGCCCCGCCGGCGAGCGGCACGAGATGAACCAACTGTTCGACGTGATGCAGTCAGCCGACGTCGTGATAGGAATAGGCGCGCGCTTCTCAATGGGCAATCCAGCCGGCAACGCCGCAACGCTAGTCAACATCAACATCGACGACACGGAGCTCACGCGGGTCCAATCCAACACCCTCCCGCTGCATGGCGACGCCAGAGCCACTATCGAAGCCATGCTGCCCATCCTCATTGCGGCCGGTGCGGGCGATCGTTTGTCGCCCGTTGAAGCGGTAGCCGCCGCGCGCGGCCTCATCGCCTACTACGACATCGGAGACAAAGAACCGCAGTACCCAATCATGGAAGCCATCCAGCGCAGCATTCCGGAGGACTCGTTCATTTCCTGGGACGTCTCGCAGTTCGGCTACTACGCTCGCACGCACTATCAGGTCAATTGCCCGAAGACGTACATCGATTCCGGGTACTCCTTCAATCTCGGCTGCGCATTTCCAACTGCGCTGGGCGCCAAGGTGGCTGAGCCCAACCGCCCCGTTTTGTGCGTCAGCGGGGACGGCGGGTTCATGTTCAACGCAACCGAGCTTTCGACAGCGGTCAGGTACGGAATCAACGTGACTACCGTCGTGTTCAGAGACGACGCCTACGGCAACGTGGCCCGTGATATGGAAGATTTCTTTGGGGGAACGTACGAAACGGATCTGCTGAACCCGGACCTGGTCACGTTTGCCGAGTCATTCAGCGCCGTTGGTATGCGGACCGACGACCCCCTGGAGCTCGAAACGCTGCTTCCACTGGCGCTGGACCGCAAAGCGCCGGTGATCATCGATGTCCCGGTTGCGAACATGGCCCTCCCGCGCGCCAAAATGCTGGCCCACCTGCCATCCGAACCCTGGACACAGCCTCAGGATGGACTGATTCCGTCATAACGCACGCGAGCCGCTTCCCTAAACGGAAAGCGGCTCACGTAGAAACGGCCATGCGCGGCAGGCGCGCATGCCCTGGAGTCAGTCTTCTTCGTATTCCTCGGGCATGAGGACGAACTCGGGGTAGGCCTCGATGCGGAGTTCGCCGGCGTCCTGGCCGAGGCGCTCGACCTGCGGCGAGACGCGGGCCCCGATAGTCAAGTCCATCAGTCGCCAGAGCACCCAGGAGACGCCGAAGACGAACGCGCCAATAGCCAGCACGCCGATCAGCTGCACGTGGAACTGGCCGCCAGCGGCGATGCAGACCGCCAGGGTTCCCCAGACGCCGGCGAACAAGTGGGCCGGTACCGCGCCAACCACATCGTCGAGTCGGAGTTTCTCCAGGAGCTTGAGGCCGGCCACGCAGAGGACGCCGCCGATGGCGCCGATGATGATGGCCCAGTGGTGATCGACGATATCGGGGCCTGCGGTGATCGAGACCAAACCGGCCAGCGCGCCGTTCAGACCGCCGAACAGGTCGAGCCGTCCGAGAATCGGCCGCGACACCAGCAGGGCTGCCACCACGCCGCCCGCCGCGGCCAGGTTGGTGTTGACCAGTACGTGGCTCATCGCTATGGCGTCGGCCGCACTCCCCAGCGCCAACTGGGATCCACCGTTGAATCCAAACCAGCCGAGCCACAGGATGAAGACGCCCAGCGTGACCACCAGGATGTTCGAGGGTGGCGTAGCCCTGACCGTGCCGTCGCTACGGAACTTACCCAGTCTGGGCCCCACGACCAGAATGCCCGCCAGTGCCGCCCAACCGCCGGTGCTGTGCACGATGGTGGAGCCGGCGAAGTCCTGGAACCCCAATCCGTCCAGCCAGCCGCCGCCCCAAGTCCAAGCGCCGACGATGGGGTAGACGATGGCCGTGAGGACGAGCGTGAACAGGAAGAACGACCAGATCTTGACCCGCTCGGCCAGCGCGCCGGACACGATGGAGGCGGCCGCGGCGACAAAGACCATTTGGAAGAACCAGTCGGACATGCTGGAGTAGGCATTCTCGCCGCCGACGACGGCCGCTGCATCGCCCTCACCCTTGATCAGCGCGATCTCCTCGGCCGACGGTCCGTAAAGCAACTTGAACGTGCCGATGAAGTTGCCCACGATCTCGCCGTACATGAGGTTGTAGCCGACGATGAAGTAGGCCAGCCCGGCGATGGAATAGAGGCCGATGTTCTTGAGGCAGATCATGGAGGCGTTCTTGGTCCGAACGGAACCGGACTCCAGCATGGTGAAGCCGGCGCTCATCCACATGACCAGCGCGCCCCAGGCCAGGAACGCGAAGGTGTTGAGGACGTAGGCGGTTTCTGCGTCCACGCCCTCCGCCTGTGCGACGGCCGGCCGAGCAAGGAAGATGCCGAGCGTCGCTGCCGCCGCGACTAGCAAGAGCGTGCGGCGGCGCTGCCCAAACAGGTGCACGATCGTGGTCACGGCTACTCCCCTCTCCTACCGGGTCACGGCGAAAAAACCGGCGTGCGGGACGAATTAAACCGAGCTGCGGCAATCAAGACTTGGGGCTTGGACGAGATCGCGTCCAACAGGCCGCGGAACCGATCGAGCACGCGGCGCGGCACCCTGCGAGTTTGTACTGAAGGTTTCAGCTTTGCGGACGCGCTGAGGGCTGCGCGGTCCTTCAGCCCCCGCTCCACGGATGGGGGAAGAAGTCCGCCCACCGACCTGACGTTTGCTGGAGGCATGCACGCAACCGCAACAGGCTTTTCTGGGGCGTAACAGTAGCAAGCGAGGCCGAATCCGGCTAGCTCCGGGCGATCACTCACCGGCAGCGACCGAATTGACCGACGGTCAGCGAGGGACCCTCACAGCCTGGAAACGCAGCAGGACGGTGGCGCCATTCGGGAGACAAGCCACGCCGTGTCAGGGCCGTATGGGCTGGCCCTCGCGCATACGGGAGGGCATTGCCGGTCTCGCTATTTGCGACAGCGAAAACGACCGGGAATCTAGTTTTGGATATTGCGTCGTTTCGAGAACAAGACTATCCGTCGTCGAGCCGACGGCGAGGGCGGCACCACCCCGCCAGCGTGGCCAATCGGAGTGCGCCGTGTGTGAACTGCCCGTCACCCACAGATTCCGATCGACCAGCGAGTCTAGGGAGGGTCGACTCGGACGGTGATGATGTCGGTGCCGTGATACTGCTGGTGGCTGACGGATGAGGCGTATTGGCGGAGCAGGCGCAGGGAGATTTCGCCCTCGGAGGCAATCGCCGAGTCGTGCTGCTGGAGTTGGCGCACGCGGTCCTCAATGTTCTCTTCGTCACCGCCGCCGATGAATTCCAGTTCGGCGATGTGTCCTTCGCTGGAGGCGACGACGACGAGTCGTCGAATCTCGTCCTCGTCCTCGTCGTCATCTTCTTCGTCAAGGTCCAGACTCAGCTCCAGGTCCAGTGGGGCCAGGGTCAGGAGGGTCTCTTCGGAAACGGCGCTGAGCCTGTCCTTCATTGGCTGATCCCAGCCTCGGCGGTCGGCGAATCCGGCCACGAACTTGTTGAGATCGGGCAAGGCGTCGATGTGGAGCCGTGACTCAAACCGCATCCGCCGGGGATTGGTGAGCTCCAGGTAGAGAATCATGACGACGGCGGCGAATCCTCCGGTGGTGATTCCGCTCTTGAACAGGGCGCCCCACACGGGACCGAGGTCGGGCAGATTGAAGAGGTTGAATTGAAAGGCCGCACCAATCCAGAAGCACATGCCGGCCACGACGACTTTCTGCCGGTTGTCCTCGTTTTGGATGACCGTGCGTGCGCCGTCAACGAAGAGCGTTCCGGTGACGAGGATGAGGTAGCCCGTCATGACCGGACCGGGAATGCTGGCCAACAGCCCGGATGCCTTGGGTAGGAACGCGACGACGATCAGGATCCCGCCGATGAAGTAGCCAACGCGACGGGACGCGACACCAGTGATCTGGGCAAATGCGGCGAAGCCTGGATTGATGATGTTGGGAACCGTGCCCGCGAGCCCCGCCATGAGATTGGACGCTGCAGTTCCGGCCAGGGCGCCCTGCACCTGGCGGAAGTCAACGGCTCGGTCGTCACGCCATGAGACGCGCTGCGCGGCTATGGCGGCGCCGTTGGCCTGAATCGAGATGATGAGGCCGAGGAACAGAAACCCTGGCAGAAGGGTCCAGAACGACAGACCGAAGTCGAGGCCGAGTCCGGGCGCGGAATCGGGTAGGCCCACCCAGGGGGCGTTCAGCACACGGTTGAAGCTGTAGATCCCAAAGATGGCGGCGACGACGCAGCCACCGACGATGCCGATGAGCGGCGCCCAGAGACGCAGGAGTTCCGATCCGCGAAGAGCCAGGGCGGCAACAATGACCAAGGTGGCCAGCGCGGTGAGAGGGGCAGCCACCGGCTCGGTCTCCGACGCGTCGTCCAGCAGGCCGAATACGACGGAGGCGAGGGTGATGGACAGAATCATCATCACGGTGCCGCCCACGGTGGGCGTGACGATTCGCCTGAGAATGACCAGCCATCTGGAGACGGCGAGTTGGATGACCGCCGAGACGAGGACGAGGGTGGTGAGGGTGGCCGGACCGCCATCCACCACGGCCGTGATGCAAAACGGAATAGCAAAGGCGGCGGTGAACATGGGCAGGACGGCGCCGGCGCCGACCGAGCCGAGCCGACGGACCTGCAGGATCGTGGACAGGCCGCAGACGAGGAGCGAGGCGAAGACCATCCAGACGAGGTAGGCGTCGTCGCGGCCCGACGCATTGGCCACGATGACTGGCGTGACGAGGAGGGTGGCGGAGGCTATAAGGCTGAACTGCAGGCCGTAACCCAGCGAGGCGAGCAGGGGCGGGTTTTCGTGCGCCTCGTAGCGGGGGTTCTGAAGTGCTGCTGACGCCAGAATCGCCTCCCGCCGCAACTTTATAGCGGTGGGCCCTCGTGGATTCGAACCACGGACCTCGCCCTTATCAGAGGCGCGCTCTAACCGACTGAGCTAAGAGCCCGCGAGCGGCTAGGTTCCCCAGAAACCCAGCGTCGCGATGGCACAGTATACGCCCGACCTATCGGCGTTTCGGTGGGCTCCAGGCGCACGTAGAATCGAGGCAGGGGACGTGGCTCAATTGGTAGAGCATCGCCTTTGCAAGGCGGGGGTTGGGGGTTCGAGTCCCCCCGTCTCCACCAAACTGGTAGGAATCGAGCATCTCTCGACCGTGGGGTTTGTCCTGGACCTATCCAATGGCACTAGTCGCACCCAGGCGGCGGGACAACCGCGTCTACAGTTGGGGCGGCCGGTCTTCGGGCAATCCCATTGAAGGCAACGTATTTCCTCACCACCCAGCCGGGCTGGGCCTTTGCCACGCTGCGAGAGTTGCGGGGCCTCGGCGTCGCAGCCCACGTGGCCTTTCACCACCGCGACTCCTCCCTCGTTGCGCCAGCGGCGCCGGTACTCGAGTCCGTGCGGCTCCAGACCCCTGCCACCGTCCATGGCTCGCTGGCAGAGTTCAATGCGACTCGGCGATCCGACGCGGCCCAGGAAATGGCGCGGCGTCTCGACAGCGCGCGTCTGAAGAATTCCGTGCTCCGGTGGCTGCCGCTCGCCGAGAGGACGGTCGTCCGCCGTTTCTCAATCACGACCGAGCTCTATGGGCGCACGTCCATACGCCGGGATGAGCTTGACCGGCTTGTGAGCGGCGCCGTGGCTGCAGCCTTACCCAAATGGCGACGATCCGAGCGCGACGGCATTCGCCTGGTGTGCAAGGCCGACGCCAAAAAGGCAGTGCTTGGCTTGCAGCTATACAGCAACCTGGGCGGCGAAAGGGACGGGCGGCCCGGCAGCCTGCGGCGCCACCTCGCCTGCGGGCTGCTTACGGTGGCGGGCGTGCGCGGCGGAGACACGGTGTTCGATCCCTTCATGGGCACAGGCACCATCCTGGGGATGGCGGCCGACAGGTACGGTGCGGCGCTCGGGATCGGGCTTGAGGTGGATGGCGATGCCTACCTTTCCGCCTGCACGAGGCTTGCGGACCGCCGAACGGTTCTGGCCAACGCGGCGTTCGAGGACTTCGACTACACGTCGCTGCCCGCCCGCTGCACGCTCGTCTCTAACCTGCCCTTCGGGGTCAGGTTTCGCACGGTGCGGACCGTTGCGCTGCTGCGGCTCCTGAGGCGTAGGGAGCTCAGCGGCTCACCGGCAGCGTTGCTGCTCTCCCGTGCTCAGGCCGACCGTCTGGAGGCCAGGTCCAGGATGAGGCGCAAGAATGTTCTGGTGCTCGGCCAGCCCGCCAGCATCCTCCACCGAGGCGCCTACACGCAGCGAGGCACAGCATGAGCGCCGGGGATCGTCTTGGAGGGCACCGCAGGCTTCGTCCGCCGTTGCCGCTCAAGCCACGCTTCGAGCCTCTGAATCACGGAGCGCAGGCGCGGAGGCCTCACGTTAGAGTTCTTGCCGCAGAAATTCGAGTTCTTCGGGTAGCTCACTCTCTTGAGTCAAGGGACGGAGGCGCCGCCACAACGGACCTGGACCGACGCCGTGCTACGGTGCCGGGGTTCGTGCTAGGAGTGAATGCCCGTGGACCTGACGAAGGACGTTCCTCGGAGCGGCTACGACAAGCTGGGCGGGATTGGGTTCCTGCCGCGCTCGATCGACAAAGGGCGAGCGGACCTGGCCGGCACGATGGGGGAGTACGTGGTCCGCGAGGGACGCACGGTCTGGATGCTGGAGTTCCTGGGGATTGAGACCAACGAATTCATCGAGGCTCTGCGTACGCGACCGACTGACGAGGAAGTGCTGGCCTGGGTGCAGGCGCAGATGCGACCGCTGTCCGCAGAAGCCATTGACGACTTCAACCGCGAAATGGCCACCGACGAGCCGCGTGAGGGCTCGAACTGGGACTGGCCGCGATTTCGCGAGTTCCTGGAGGAGTGCGGGCAGGGTCATCGGACGGACATCCGGCGTCACTACGACCGCCTGGACCTTGACGAGCGCCGGGAAGTTCCCCAGGGCGGACGAACGGACTGGTAGGAGACGCCTGCGACGCAGGCCGCTGGCGGCTTGCCGGGACGTGTAGGCGACTCGGATCGGCGGCCCTCTGGCACGCCCTAGTTCGCTGCTGGACCTGAGCTTTTTTCAACGGCCTGTCGACGCGGTGGCGCGCGACCTGATCGGTTGCGTGCTGCGGCGACGGGTGGACGGGCTGTGGCTGGGCGTTCAGATTGTGGAGACGGAGGCCTATGGACTGGCCGACCCGGCCAGCCACGCGTACCTGGGGCGTACGCCCAGCCGCGAGCCGATGTGGATGCCGCCGGGGACGATTTACATGTACCACTCGCGGGCGGGAGCCTCGCTGAACGTGAGCTGCGGGACGGGGCCTGAGGCGGTGTTGATCAAGGCGGGGCTGCCTGTTGTGGACGAGCGCTCGCCGCAGGTCGCGCTGGACGTGATGCATCGGTTGAACCCGGCGCCCGACGGGCGCTCGCGGCGCCCCGAGCAGCGGCTGTGCGCCGGGCAGACGTTGCTTTGCCGGTCGATGGGGCTGACGGTGGCGGAGTGGACGGGCCGGCAGTTCGACCAGCAGTGTTTCTACGTGGAGGCGCGCGCGGCCGTGCCGCGGATCATCGCCACCAGGCGGTTGGGGATTCGACCCGAACGGGACGACGGGCGACGGTCACGCTACGTGGACCGCAGGTTGGCCGGATCGGCCACGATCAATCCGCTGCGGCGCGGCGCGCAGGCCGGTCGGGATTACTGGGAAATCGAACCAGACGGGAGTTGAGCGCGCAGGCTGCCTAAGCGGGCGGGGCGATGGCTCGGAGGGTGGCGAGTTCGTCGTCGGTGAGCGTGAGGTCGGCGGCGGCGGCGTTGGCTTGGACTTGCTCGGGCGACCGTGCGCCCGGGATGGCGCAGGTGGCCGCCGGGTGGGCGATAGCGAAGGCCAGCGCGATTTGGGCCATGCCGCGGCCCTTGCCTGACAGCGGACGCAGAGCTTCGGCCGCGGCCGCCCGCTCAAGGAACCGCTCCCGTGCGGTACCGGTGTTCCAACTGGAGCGCGTGGGGTCGTCGAACTGGTGGTCGGGCGCGAATTTGCCGGATAGGACGCCCTGGGCCAGGGGGCCTCGGACCAAGACGCCGATGTTGCGCTCCTGGCAGAGCGCGAACGCGTCGGCCTCGTAGTCGCGTTCCAGCACGCTGTAGGGAATCTGCGCGACGTGGCAGCGGCCGTGGCTGTCGAAGAACTCGATTTCGCTGGGGAAGAACGAGGAGGTGCCATAGGCACGGATCTTGCCGGCTTCGAGCAGGCGCTCGAAGGCCTCCAGGAAGACGTCGTGGCGCGGGTGCTCGCGGATATGGCACTGGTAGAGGTCGATGTAGTCGGTTTGCAGGCGGTGCAGGCTGGCGTCGCAGCAGGCGTAGATGTGCTCGGGGGTGGTGAAGCTGAATGGGTGACCGTCGGGCCGGCCCAGGTTGCCGACCTTGGTGGCGACAAAGACGTGCGGTCGGCGGCCGCCGGCGAGGGCCTTGCCGAGAATCTCCTCGCTGCGGCGTGGTCCGTAGGAGTCGGCGGTGTCGAAGAGGTTGATGCCGGCCTGGATGGCGGCGTGCACGGTGGCAATGCCGTCGGCCTCGGAAACCGCGCCCAACTGCCCGCCGAGCTGCCAGCACCCCAGTCCGATAGCGGACACGCGCCAGCCGGTTCGCCCGAATACGCGGTATTGCATGGGACGGTTCCTACGTAGCGCGGCTACGGCTCGGCAATAACCTTACCGCCCGGCCAAGGCGCCCGCCGCAGGTTGGGCGCCGCCCGCGGGCTGGGGCATGATGGGGGCGGCCGCCGTCACCTGGATCGCCCGTGCCAACCACGACACCTCAGGTCGTCTTCCGCGAAGGCGGCGTTGTCGCGATCGAGGACATTCAGGTTCCCGATCCGGCGTCCAATCAGATTCTGGTTCAATCGTCTCGATCGCTGGTCAGCGCCGGGACGGAACTGAACATCCTGGAACTGTCCGCCACGGAACGCCGTGAGCCTGGCTACGCGCTGGTGGGACTGGTGGCCGAGGTCGGCAGCGACGTCGAAGGTTACGCCGCTGGTGACCGCGTTCTCACCTGTTTACCTCACCAGGGCGCCGGTCTCATCACCATCGATCCCGACCTGCCCGACGAACCGGCCTACGCCGGCCTGATCCCTGATGACGTCAGCGATGAGGACGCCAGTTTCGTCGTGCTGGGGGACGTGGCGCTGCACGGCGTTCGCCGCGCGCGGCCCGGTCTTGGCGACTCGGTGGCGGTCTTTGGTCAGGGCGGGCTGGGCCAGATGGTCACGCAGTTCGCCCGTATGGCCGGCGCGCATCCGGTGATCGCCGTGGATCTGCTGGACGAACGGCTTGACCAGGCCCGCTGGTCGGGCGCGACGCATACGGTCAACGCGCAGCGGGAGGACGCCGTGGCGGCGGTTCAGGATCTCACCGGTGGGGGCGCGCGGGTGGTGTTCATGGTCACGCGCACGCCCAAGATCCTGCCCGACTGCCTGCGGGCGGCGGCAGCCGGCGGCATCGTGTCCATGACGGGTAGCCCGCCCGGCACGGTGGAAATCGGCCTGCAGGTGGAATTGCTGCGCAAGGAACTGTCGATCATCGGCACGTATCAGTCGATGTACCCGCGCGAGCCATACCACTTCTTCCAGTGGACGCGCGCGGCCAACCGGCAGTACATCCTGGACTCGATGGCGCGCGGCGAGTTCCGGGTTGACCGGCTGATCTCGCACCGCAAGCCGTTCACGAAGGCCGTGGACCTGTATGCCATGATCAGAGGCGGTCCGGCTGGTTGGCTATCGATCATCCTGCAGTGGGACGACGCGTAAGGAGGTCTTTGGTGGCGCCGCCGACGTTCTACTTCAAGAGCACCTGAACGAGTTGCCGAAAGGCCCGTGCGGCCTTGAACGCAACTGGCGTGGCCTACGAGCCGCGTGACTACGCGCGGAAGCCGCTGACCAAGGACGAGATCCGGGCGATCGGCGGGTCGCATTCGTTACGCGAGGTCATCAACCCGCGCAGTCCCTCATTCCGCAAGTTGGGGATTGAGCGCGACAGCATCGATGACACGCAGGCGCTGGAGTCGATGCTCGAGAACCAGAACCTCGTTCGTCGCCCCGTGCTCGCGGACGGCGAGGTTCGGATCTTTGGATTCGACCCAGACGCCTATCAGAAACTGGCTGGCGCTGAAGCGTAGCCCCGCCGTCGGATATCCTCACGTTCTGGCCGTACTTTTCTGGAGGTCGCCGTGGCCCTGACCCAGGCGCAGCTTGACGAATTACGCGAGATCGACACGCCGACGATTCTGAACGCCATTGAAACGTTTGGCGTCCGACCCAACACCTTGGGCTTTACCGGAACCAACATCGACTACCTGGCCCCGGACATGGGCGTGATGCTGGGCTACGCCGTCACCGCGCTGGGCGACACGATGAGCGAGGACGCGCCCAAAAGCCCAGACGGCATGTTTCAGATGTGGGAGGCCGTTGACGAAACGCCGAACCCGGTGGTTTTGGTCATCAAGGACTTCGGCGACGACCCGACGCACTCCGTGCACGCCGGCGACGGCATGGCCACCCTGGCTCACGTGCTCGGCGCGGACGGCATCGTGACCGACGCCGCGCTGCGCGACCTGGAGGGGGTGAAGGGGGCCGGCATCAAGCCGTTCGCGCGCGGGCTGGCCCCGTCACACGCCAACAACCGCATCATTCGCGCCCAGGTGCCGGTCGCCATCGATGGGATGGACGTCAACCCCGGTGATCTGGTTCACGGCGACGAGAACGGCGTCTGCACGATTCCGCTGGAGATCGCCGACAAAGTCGCGGACGCGGCCAGGAAGATCCTGGAAGCCGAGGAAGCCACTCGGATGGGCTACCTGGCGCCAGGCTTCAGCCTGGACGACTACGCCAAGGCGCGGGGGCTCTCGCGCAGGGACCCGTCGCGCGGCTTCTAGCCAGCCTCAGGCAGAAACGACCGCCGCCCCGCAATCCCACTCGGGAATGCGGGGCGGCGGTCGTTTGCCCTTCAGAGCGCGGGAGGCCTCGCAGCTCGGACGGCCGGCGGCCTAGCGGCGAGTAGGGAAATCGTCTCTGGTAACGACCGGATAGGTCTTTTCGGCGCTGAGCGGCGTTGGCTGCTTGGCCAAGTCGCCTGACGCCGTGCGGTTGCGCAGCAGGTGGATCGCCAGCAGCGTGTAGAGGCCGTCGTCCGCACTCTGGCGCCCGCCCAGATCAAAATACTTGGGCGACAGCACGGACATGTCCTCCATCGGGATGTCGGTGGTCGTGCGCTCCTGCTGGCGGAAGCGGCCGGCAAAGACCTCGCAGATCATGGCGTGGCCGCTGGGCATGCGGGCGCGGCCGTAGGCCCGGCAGACAAACGGGCGCACCGGGTAGACCTCGCAGCGATTGTCAGGCCCCAGCATGGGACAGCGCGTGGATTCGGTACGGAACCCCGTGCCCACGGCCCGAACGAAAGCGCGCGGGTTCTTATTCCGCATTTTGAGCCAGCGGCCCAGCGGGTTGCCGAATCGTTCCATCTGTTCGGTCACACGCCCAATGATCGTGAGGCGCTGCTCCTTGGATAGATTTTCGCGCATCCAGGTGTGGATGTGCCCCCACTCGTGCTCGCCGGCCAGCACCTGGTGCATGCAGCAACGCGCACAGCCCTTCTGGCATTCGAGGATCGGGTTGTCGCGGACCACGACCTCGGACCAGCCCTCCATGGCGTCGTACAACTGGGGCAGAGTGTCGGCCGTCTGTGCCATGCGCTGGTAGAACGCGTGGAGGTCAACGGTCTCGGGCGATGGAGTTTCGGCCAACGTTTGCGGGTCCAGTCAGGTGTCGCCTGAAGTATGGCAACTTCGCGGCGACTTATACGACTGCTTTTCGGGCGCGGCTGGTGTTTCGCCCTCAGTTGACGGGTGTGTATGCGCCCCAATCCGGACGCCGCCCGTCCACGTCGCAGAACTGGTAAACCTTGGCCAGGTCCCAGCTGGTGAGCGCCCGCCCGGCATAACGCATCACGTCGGGATCGGCCGCGAGCGCGGCCACGGCGCGGCCGATAAGGCGGGGCGTCTCGGAGACGGCAAAGTCAGCGTCCTTCTCAATGGCGTCGCGCCAGGACTCCTCAGACACTCCAAAGTGGTCCAGCATCCACTCCGAACGTAAATAGCCGGGGGTGACGGCCAGCGCGGTTATCCGGTTGGTCTCGCTGTGCTGGCGCAACTCCTGAGGCTGCGCGAACGCCAGCCGCATGACCGACGTCTTCACGAGGTCGTAATACAGCTGGCCCCGGTAGCGCAAGGTGTTGCCGTCGGTTACTTCGACGACCAGGCCGGTTCCGCGCTCAAGCATGAGCGGCAGACCGTAGCGGCTGGTGATGATGTGCGAATGGACGGCCTGGCGGAGCATGAGCAGGCCGTTCTCAAGCGACTGCTCCCAGAACCGGCGGCCCCAGGCCGTCAGATCGTCGCCACCCCACACATCGTTGACCAGGATGTCCAGGCGGCGGCCTTGTTCCTGTCGGATGCGGTCGATCAGGCGCTCGACCTGTGCCGGCTCGGTGTGATCGACGCGCAGCGCGATTCCTGACCCGCCGGCGGCGTCCACCAGGTCGGCCGGCTCCTCGATCGTCTCCGGTCGGTTCATGGATGAACGGTGCTGACGGGTCGTGCGGCCGGTGCAGTAGACCGTGGCGCCAGCTGCGCCAAGCTCAACGGCAATGCCGCGCCCACAGCCGCGCGTGGCGCCGGCGACGAGCGCGACCTGGCCGCGCAGCGGCTTTTGTTGTTCGGGTGTCATGGGCACGCTGAGAGCGCTCGGGACGCCAAGCGCCCCCGACCATGGCGCAGTATCTCCGGCGAGAGATGCTGGAAACGAGTGGATGCGGACGCGTCGTCAGGTTTCCCGGCAACGGGCTATCTTCCCACCAGGTTGCCCCGGCAGTATTGTCGCTGCTGACGAGCTTAACGACTGTGTTCGGGATGGAAACAGGTGTGGCCTCATCGCATAGGTCACCGGGAAACCTGACGACGCGTCGCGCAAAGCTGCAATGTTGCCGACCTAACAGCTACCAAGCCCTCGACCGTTAGTACGGCTCAGCTGAGCGGCTCACACCGCTTACACATGCCGCCTATCAACCAGCTCATCTCGCTGGGGTCTTACCTGGTTAGTCCAGTGGGAGGCCTAGTTTCGAGGCTGGCTTCGCGCTTAGATGCTTTCAGCGCTTATCCAAACCGGACATAGCTACCGAGCGATGCCGCAGGCGCGACAACTCGTGCACTAGCGGTCCGTCCATCCGGCTCCTCTCGTACTTCGGACAGGCCCTCTCAAGCCTCCTACACCTGCGGCGGATAGAGTCCGAACTGTCTCACGACGTTCTGAACCCAGCTCGCGTGCCACTTTAATGGGCGGACAGCCCAACCCTTGGGACCTTCTTCAGCCCCAGGATGTGACGAGCCGACATCGAGGTGCCGAACTGCGCCGTCTATGTGAACTATTGGGCGCAACTAGCCTGTTATCCCCGGGGTAACTTTTATCCGCTGACCACGGCCCTTCCACTCGGAACCGCAGGGTCGCTAAGCCCGACTTTCGTCTCTGCTCGACGTGTAAGTCTCGCAGTCAAGCTCCCTTGTGCCTTTGCACTCTACGGCTGATTGCCATCCAGCCTGAGGGAACCTTTGGGCGCCTCCGTTACATTTTAGGAGGCGACCGCCCCAGTCAAACTGCCCACCTGAGACTGTTCCCGCGCCGGATTACGGTCACGGGTTAGAACCGCAACTGCACACGGGTGGTATCCCAAGGGTGACTCCACCGAAGCTAGCGCCCCGGATTCACAGTCTCCCACCTATCCTTCACATGCGCAGACGCGACTCAATCCCAAGATGCAGTAAAGCTCCACGGGGTCTTTTTGTCCTGCCGCAGGATGCCCGCATCTTCACGGGCATTGCAATTTCGCCGGGTGGTCTGCCGAGACAGTGCTCAATTCGTTACGCCATTCGTGCGGGTCGGAAGTTACCCGACAAGGAATTTCGCTACCTTAGGACCGTTAGAGTTACGGCCGCCGTTCACCGGGGCTTCGGTTCCGGGCGTGAACCCGTTGCCTTAACCTTCCGGCACTGGGCAGGCGTCAGCCCCTATACATCACCTTACGGTTTCGCAGGGACCTGTGTTTTTGATAAACAGTCGATTGAGCCTGTGCACTGCGACCTCCTCAAGCTCAGGTGCGCGAAGCACCGTCACCCTACCGAGGCGCCCCTTCTCCCTAAGTTACGGGGCTAATTTGCCGAGTTCCTTAGCAGACCGTGTCCCGATCCCCTTCCGGTTCTCGCCGGTGTCTACCAGTGTCGGTTTGCGGTACGGGCACCAGGCCAACTCGCTACGAGGCTTTTCTTGCCGGGTCGGGTTCATCGAGTTGCTCGCGGTTGCCCTTGAGCTTCCCATCACGTCTCGAAATTAACGCCGTGGATTTCCCTGCGGCATCTTCCTACGCGCTTGGACGTGCATAGCCATCAGCACGCTCAACGTACCGTCCCGGGTCCCCCCTTCGCTGTTAACGCTGGCCAGGTGGTACAGGAATATAAACCTGTTGTCCATCGCCTACGCCTTTCGGCCTCGGCTTAGGCCCGACTAACCCTGAGCGGAGTAACCTTCCTCAGGAACCCTTAGACATTCGGGGTGCAGGATTCTCACCTGCATTGACGCTACTCATACCGGCATTCTCACTTGTACACGCTCCAGCCGTGCTCACGCTCGACCTTCGCGGCCTGTACAACGCTCCCCTACCACTCGCGCAGTGCGCGAGTCCGTGGCTTCGGTGTCCTGCTTGAGCCCCGTTACATCTTCGGCGCGGGGTTCCTAAACCAGTGAGCAGTTACGCACTCTTTCAATGATGGCTGCTTCTAAGCCAACATCCTGGCTGTCTCTGCAACCCCACTTCCTTTCCCACTTAGCAGGAACTTTGGGACCTTAGCCGACGGTCTGGGTTGTTTCCCTCTTGACCATGGAGATTAGCCCCCACAGTCTGACTGCCGGGCGCGTGCCGTGGCATTCGGAGTTTGACAGAAATTGGTATCCGTTGGGACCCGCATTCAACCAGTGCTCTACCTCCACGACACCAAAGCCCGACGCTAGCCCGAGAGCTATTTCGGGGAGAACCAGCTATCTCCAGGTTCGTTTAGCATTTCACCTCTACCCGCAACTCATCCCCCAGAATTGCAACTCTGGTGGGTTCGGACCTCCACGGAATGTTACTTACGCTTCATCCTGGCCACGGGTAGCTCACCTGGTTTCGGGTCTACTCCACGCGACTGATCGCCCTGTTCAGACTCGGTTTCCCTACGGCTCCGGACCAAAGATCCTTAGCCTCGCCACGTAGCGTAACTCGCCGGTTCATACTCCAAAAGGCACGCCATCACGCATTCCGTCATGTTGAGGCGCGAGCTCACGCATTGCTGCGCGGGCAGCAGTCCGAAGACCGCCGTCCACGCCTCGCCACGCAAGCTGCATCTCTAGTCGGCATAGCGCTCTGACTGTCTGTAGGCGCTTGGTTTCAGGTTCTATTTCACTCCCCTTCCGGGGTACTTTTCGCCTTTCCCTCACGGTACTTGTTCACTATCGGTCGCCAGAAATACTTAGCCTTGGAAGGTGGGCCTCCCAGATTCCCACAGGGTTACACGTGTCCCGTGGTACTCAGGAACACCGGTCGCAGGTTGCTTCACTTTCGCCTACCGGGCTCTCACCGTCTTTGGCGGGGTGTTCCAACCCCTTCGGCTAGTGAGCAACTTGATAACTGCGTGACACTCCCACAAGTGTCCACCAGGTCCTACAACCCCGCGTTTGCAACGGCGTGGGCCTTACACAAAGGCGGTTTGGGCTGTTCCCCTTTCGCTCGCCACTACTCAGGGAATCTCGTTTGATTTCCTTTCCTCGGGGTACTTAGATGTTTCAGTTCCCCCGGTACCCGCCCGGGGCCTACTTCGGCTCGAAAGCCTTCAGCCGCGGGTGACGAGGCATTACCCCCGCCGGGTTTCCCTATTCGGGTATCCACGGATCAAAGCCTGCTCGCGGCTCCCCGTGGCTTATCGCAGCCTGCTGCGCCCTTCTTCGGTTTCTGACGCCAAGGCATCCGCCAAGCGCCCGTTATAGCTTGATCTCCGTTAGGCCGGCAAAACTGCAGCTTTACGCTTTCGCGTAAATCTTCACTTGTCAAGGTTCGCAGCCCGAGCTCGTGAGCCCAAGGCTGTGGGCCGCTCGCGGTTTGCATCGCGGGGCAAGGACTCATCATAGGCGCACTGCGGCGATTGGTCAACGAAAATTCACTGCCGACCGGCGATTGACGGCCACAAGAGCTGCCGGGACGCCGGCCCGGAACTTGGGTACAACCGGGTTGACCACTGTCAGGCACGCCTGAGATGCACCGCGGCCCGGCGCGTACGCGCCGGGCCGCGGGAGCTTCGACCGCCGGGCGGTCGCGAGCGCAGGCTCGCTTACAGAGCCGAGAAGCCGAACTTCGTGCGGGCCTTGTTCAGGCCGTCACGCTGTGACTCCAGAGAGTCGGACACCCACTTCTCAGAGCTGGCGATGGCCTCGTCGACCGGCACGTCGCCCAGGAAGGCGGCGGAAACGAAGGCGTTGCGCCACTCGTTCATCTCCCACCAGTTGGGCAGCATCATCATCAGATGGCGGCTCTCCGGCGCCTCGGCGTAGCTCTTGAGCCACTGCATACCCTCGGGCGGCGGGTTGACGGCTTCGGGGGTGTCGAACACCGACTTGAACATGGGCATGTGCCCGCGGTCGATCGCCACGCGCCCCTGGTACACGGGGCCGCCGAGGAATACCGTGAGGTCCACGGACTCCTCAACGTTGCCCAACCGCTCGGCGCCATTGGTGATGAGGTTGGGCTGGTCGTTCCAGGAGTGCCGCTCTTCGCCGATCGGACCGATGGGCATCGGGCCCAGCGACCACCTAAAGCGATCCTTGATCCTCGGCACGTCGAACCCGGAGGTGTAGACGCGGCCGCCCAGCCATGACCAGACCTTCCCGGAGGCGAACGCGTTGCCGAATTCACCGGCCACGCGCTTGGCCTCGGAGTCGGGGAACGAGACTTGCTCGTTGTGGATCAGGCCCACGGCGAACTTCAGCCCCCAGTCACCACCGTTGTCGAAGACGGCCAGGCCGGTCTCGTCGGCGTTGCGGTAGGCCAGCCCACCGGCCCCAAAGCACATGGGCGCCCACTGGAACTCGTAGTCGTTGCGCGCCCACGTCCCCCACAGGTCCGTGTCCGGGTCCGTGGCCTTCTTGGCCGACTCCAGGAACTCGGCGTCGTACTTCCAGCCCTCGCTGGGAGGCTCGATTCCGACCCACTCGCCGAGGTCCATATTGATCAGGATGCCGCCAGTGCCAGCCTGGAAGGCCAGCCCGAATTGATCGCCGTCGATCACGGTCGGCACCGAGCCGCCCTCGGAGTGCGAGTGGTCGAAGTTGACCGTGTAGAGGTCGGGGATGAAGTAGTAATTGTTGCGGTCGTAGTCGTCGCGCTTGTCCAGCGCGTCGTTGATCTGGGTAAAGCCGCCGTCGGCGACGAAGGCGCCCAGCATGCCGCCGTCCAACATCGCCACTTCACCCTGCGTGCCCGCCGCAATCTGCAAGGGGAAGAGCTCGCGGTAGTCAGCCGGCTGCGGCTCGAAGCGAACGTTGATGTTCGGCCGCAACTTGGCGTATTCGCGCAAGCCCCACTGCATGGCCGCGCCGCGCGGGCCGGACGTGTGGTCGCTGACGTAGCGGATCGTGACCGGCTCCGTCTGCGGCATGGACTCCGCCATTGCCGGGGCCTCGGTCATGGCCGGGGCCGCGGCTGCCGCCGGAGCGGGTTCCGGTTCCGACTCACTGCAAGCCGCAAGGACTGCCGCTGCGCTGACGCCGATGGAACCAGCACCAGTCGCGCGGAGAACTGCACGACGGCTCAGTGTCTTGCGCATAGAAGCCTCCTTCGCTCCCCATACACAACACGACACGAAGGGGAGCGCACTTCGCCTAGGTACAGATTTTGCCGAGTCACGGCGAAACGCGAAGCCTTCGCCGGTGCCCGTAGAAGGTTGAGTCGACCGTTGGTACCGTGCAATCCCGCCGCCGGGATGTCGGACAACGGGCTGAGTTGGCAGATCGTCCGCCAGACGAGAGCCCCGCGTAATTTGCACTCGCGTAGACTTCCTGCATCTCACGGGGCACACGCAGCCTTTGAAGGACACGCCGCAATGCACCTGACTCCAACCGAGGCGCTTCAGAAGCGCGACGAACTGGTGAACGACGGCTACACCGTCATTCCGGAGGTCGTCGGCGAGCCGATGCTGGAGGAATTGCGGGCGTGGACCGAGAAGTACTTTGCCAACCACGAGGTTGACCCGAAGTACCGCTACCAGGGCAGCGACATTCAGGTGACTTCACCTGGCCGCTGGGACGAGCGGCCGCGTGAGCTTTCGGAGCGCGTGTTCCCCGACCCGATTGCCGAGCGTTTCCTCGCCTACCCGGACCTGCGTGCCGCCTGTGAGGCGCTGCAGCTGGAAGACCTGACGTCCGCCGGGGCGGTGATCATCCTTTCCAAGCCGCCGCACGGGCCGCCGCTCTACTGGCATCAGGACTTCATGAACTGGGAAAGCCCGGAAGCCGCCACGCCGTGGCCGACCAAGATTTTTCTTTCGGTCTATCTGACGGACACGACGCTGGCGAACGGATGCCTGCAAGTGATTCCGGGAACGCACCTCAAGCGGATCGAGTTGCACGACACCCTGCCGAATGCCCATGAAGCCGAGATTCAGGCGGTTGACGATCACGAAGACCACCCGGCGTTCGTGCAGCATCCGACGCAGTCGACCTGCCCGTGCGCGCGGGCGACATGGTGATTGCCGACGCCCGGGTTATGCACGCGGCGCGGCCCAACACGACCGACGCACGGCGCACGCTGGTGCTGGCCTGGCACGACGTGTTTCCGTTCCCCAACGCGCCCACCTGGTGGACCCGCCCGATTCCCAAGGCCATTCGCGAGGCGGATCTCACGGAAACCTTCGAGCGCCGGCGAACTCCGACCGCTTTCATCCGCTAGGCAGGCTTCGGGGCCCGGGGACGCAAGTCAGCCATGCAGCGACCGCCGATCCGGTCGGCCCGATCTTCGGCGCCACGTGTGCGAGCCAACCTTAGGGTCTGTGCCCATCCCACCCGTACGAACCACTCGGACAGTTACGAGGATTCTCAGGTCCGACGGTGCGACGAACGTCGCCGTCCCGTCTACCGGCCGATGGTCCCCCTGGCAGACCTTCGAGTCGCTTCCTGTAACGCGCCGACACCTGGACGAGTATGGCGTCAGAGCCAGGGTTCGTCTTCGAAGGCGCCGTGAAGGCGAAGCCCGCTCCGCGGTCTACATTCGCTTCCGCTGAGTGCGGTCGAAGAAGACCCGCTCGGACCAGCGAAGTCGAGATTCTGGCGGCTGTGCTGAAAGTGGGTGAGCAAACCACACATGCCCACTGCAAGTAGACCGATGAATCCAGCCAGATATCGTTTGCTTGGACTACCGTCGGGTCTACTGCTCGCAGCGCCCACCCAATGGGGCCTGAAGGTTGGGGCTGCCGCGCTGCTATATGTCTGCGCCGCGCTGACCACGCTCCGGCCTAGCGCAGATGGTCGCATCCACTTCGCCACCATCGACAACTTCCTCTATCTCTACACGCTCGAGTGGGAGCGCACCAGCCTCTTCACTGAGCCGCACCGGTTTTTCGAAGGGCTCGGGTTCTTCGGCATGGGTGACTCGCTGTTCTACACCCACCTGCTGCTTGGGGGACTGCCGATCTACGCGGCGGTAGCCACGTTCTTTGGTCCAATCGCTGGTCTCAACTTTCTGGTAATCGTCAGCCCAGTTCTAAACGCCACCGCTACGGCAATCGCGGCCTGGATTCTTCTCCGTAGATGGTGGCCGGCCATCTTGGCGGGGTTCGTATTCGGATTCGCACCAGTGCAACAGGATTTCTCCGGTTTCCTGCACATGCAGTTGTTCTGGTGGACGCCGCTGGCCGCGGCGTTCTGGTTTTCGTTTCTGCGACGTCCTACCTGGTGGAAGTTGAGTGGAGCCTGGCTCTGTGTCTTTGTCCAGTTCGCAACAGGCATCTATCTGGGGTTCATTTCACTAGTCACGCTGCTGGCGCTCATGGCCGCAGCACTGTTCTTTCGTGGATCGCCAAGCCTTGACCGCCGGCTCTTGGCCAAATCGATTGTGGGCCTCGTCGTTGTTGCGCTGCCCTTTCTTCCGTTGCTCGCGGGATACCTCGGATTCTGGCTGGACAACCAGGAGATTCGGTCTCTGAACGAGGCAAGGCAGCTGAGCGCGAGACTCCCGTTGTATATGTCCTCGGCATCGGAGTCTCAGCTCTGGTTTCGGACAGTCTCAGGCCTCCTCGGAGGCGTCCCGCCCCCTATTCCGAACGTGATTCCAACGGTCCTCGCGGTCTTGGGGCTCGTCATGGGTATCGGATTCGCACGGACCCGATCGTCTGTCGTTGGGCTGGCGGGCGCTGGCGGGCTCCTGTTCGTCTTATCTCTGGGCCCGGAACTCTGGTGGAGCGACCGGTTGACGGGCCACTCGCTGCCGTTTGCAACCGCCCACGCGCTGGTCCCCGGTTTCTCGTCGCTTCGAATCGTCCTGCTCTTCGCCGCGGGCATGATTCTGCCCATAGCCCTTCTGGCGGCCATAGCTGTCGATCGACTCACCCGGTCGCCGCGGATGGCAGGCTGGCGTAAGCACGCAGTAGCCGCGGCGCTTCTGGCCCTGTTTGCCTTGGAGTTTGCGCACAGTCCTGCAAAATTAGGCCCACCTCCAGACGACCGCGCGTTGCAAGCGGCCTTGGCAGAGTCGTCAGACGGGGCAGTTGCGTTCGTCCCGTCGGGCGCTGGTTTCCTTACACCCGACGCCTTCATGCGCCGGATGTGGTGGTCGCTCAACGGCGGTCGTCAAGCAGTGATCAGCGGTTACTCGGGGTACACACCACGCGGAACGACCTACCTGGCACGACTCGTGGACTGGACGGACGCGACCAATCGGCGCCTCGTGGCCGAGTCGCTCGTGGCGTTCGGCGTGCGATCCATCGTCCTCGACCGGAAGTACCTTTCCGAGGCGCAGACCGAGGATTGGCAGGCTGTGATTCAAGATCTCCGGCCGGCCGCCAGGGAGTTCGATACGGGCCGCTTTGTGGTGAATCACCTCGGGCCCGACGGCGTTTCGTTCAAGACTGCATGGACCGACGTCGAGGTTGAACCTGTCCTGCGAGTCGCTCTCCCTGACGCTCGCATTGTCGTACCTGTGATCCTTCGCAACCGAGCTGAAGTCCCCTGGCAGCCTCCACCCGGCCGCCGTACTCGGTCCGGCGAGTTTGTCTGGCGTCGAGGGAACGGCACTGTTGACAGCCGCCAGTCGTTTCGATTGCACGTCCCGCCGCTCGTTCCTCCCAACAGCACCGCGCAGGCAATGTCATTGGTCCATGCCCAGACTCCGGCCTCGCCGGGTCGGTATCGACTGGCACTCATGGCTGATAGCGAGCAAATCGCCATGGCCGAAGTAGAGATCGGGGCTCAGCAGCAAGCCGGAGCGCTCAACTCGGCGGATCTCCGCGTGCTAGCGCAGCCAGTGTGCCTTCGAGCCGGCGAAGCGGCATTTCTCCAGGTCAGTGCCGTGAACCTGGGACCAATGCCGTGGGATGGCACCTATCGACTTGGCTCACGCTGGACGGCCCTCGATAGCGAACAGAACGTTTCGGAGCTGGAGGGACGCTTGTTCATGCTCCCCTGGTTAACGGTCCCAAGCGGCTCCGGGGTGGTCTTTGAAGGCCTGGTCAAGGCTCCGTCAGTGCCCGGCTGTTACACGCTGACCTTCGGCATGGTGCAGGAATCGGTGGCGTGGTTTAGCGAACGTGAGGTGCTCGTGCAGGTATTCGGCCCAGATTAACGCGGCACCTGCGGCAGCTGACGGGCGACCTAGGCTCGGGCCCCACTCGTTGGTGACATGACAGACCACCCGGCCTGGAGCGGCCAGAGGGTTTCGGCGCCCGAGATGCCACGAAAGGACTGGGCCACCTACGTACCGTCGTTTGGACTTGGAGGCCGTCCAGACCGGTTCGGAGCCGACGGTCAGACTCGAACTGACGACCTGAGCTTTACGAAAGCCCTGCTCTACCAACTGAGCTACGTCGGCGCATGCGATCGAATCGTAGCACTGGGTCTGTCCGGCCCAGCAGGCAGCCAAGCCACGCGTGCCAGACGCGAACGGTCGCGCATTTACCCCCGCGCGAACGACACGATGGCGTCGAACTGTGGCCGGTAACCGTTGCTAGTGTCGACGACCAGCGTCGGCAGATCCAGCCGAACCGGCTGATAGGGAGGCAGGACAACCTCGCGCCGTTCGATCCGAGCCATCTGGTCCAAGTCGGGATCGGCATGGAAGCGTCGGCGCCACGGCTCGTTGCGCCAGCGCCGGACGCGGCGTTCGTGAGTGACCGCCACGTCGATCACACAATTGATGATTCGGACGTCGGCCGACTCACTCAACGCCATGAGGCGCGGCGCCCAGCGCCGGTGTTGGAACGCCGCCTCAGCTACCAGGGTGACACCGCGCTGGATCAGGAGTTCGATCACATCGAAAAACGCCGCTGTGGCGAGTTGCGTGGCCGCATCGCCGGCTTTTGGGCAGGTCGACTCAGTTAGACCGCGGTTCAGCAGCCCCTCCTTGATTTCGTCGCGGCAGATGACCGGGCAATGCACTGCCCGGGCCAGCGAGTGCGCGAGGGTCGTCTTGCCTGAAGCGGGCGGACCGCTGACCACGATCAAGGTTGGTCGCATCAACCGCAATCCTAAGCGGCAGCAGTCAGGCGGCCGCTGGTTTGGGTCCGAGCGGCGGGACGCCGCTTACACGCCGCGAAGCTCCTCAAGCACGCGCCGCAGGCTGTGATTGTCGTTCGGGATGACGGCGTCGGCTGCTTTCAGCAAGAGCGGCGGTGAGCCTTCAATGGCAATCCCGCGCCCGGCCCACTCAAGCATTTCAAGATCGTTGAGGTCGTCCCCAACGGCCAGAGCCTCGGTCGCCTGCACACCCAGACGATCAGCAAGCTGCGCCACGACCGCGCCCTTGGTGACTCCAGCCGGCAGGATCTCCAGCCCAACTGATTCCAGACGACGGCTGCGCCATGTAACAACGGAAGCGCGGTCACTTAGCGTGGACCGCAGCTCATGTTCAAGGGCCGGTCCAAGCTTGGGTGGCGCCAGGACAAAAATCTGTGCCGGCGGCGGCGCCAGCTCGGGATGCTCCAGACGGCAGACCCATGCTCCCTTGGGGTCCAGGTAGCGGCGGTAGGGCGTCCAGGTCCGCCAGTCACCGTCAATCAGATAGCGGTTGCCTGAGGTGGCCGACTCGATCCAGATAACCGGCAGACCGGCCCCGCGAAAGGCTAGGCGTGCGCGATTGGCTACGGCGTAGGGAATCTCATGCGCATCGAGTAAGCGCCCGTCCGCCGCGACCCGGGTGCTGGACCCGTTGTTCAGCACCAGATACGCCGACGGCGGCAGCAGCGGCACGATGTCGCGCATGTTCAGCCAGCCACGGCCCGTGGCGATGACGACCTGAACGCCGCGGTCCGCAGCCTCGCGCAGCGTACCCAGCACGTCTGGATCGATCGGCGAGCCGTGCCGCGCCAGCGTTCCATCAACGTCGAGCGCAACCAGCCGAGTACTAATGGTCGTCGCTGTCTATTGCATCGCCGTCGTCGGGCTCGACGGCGTCGAACTCCTCGTCCGACGGCATCTCGCCCGCCTCCATGCGATTCAGGACACCTTCATACTCCTGGGGGATGTCCTCCCCCATCTCCTCGGACATGTGGCGGGTCATGCGGGCCAGGCTGCGCGGGTCGCCAGACTCCAGACCTGGCATCAGTTCGGCCAGCGCGGCATCGTCCATTCCAAGGTCATCGCCACCGAAGTCATCGGATTCAGAGCGTTCGCCACGCATGAGGGTGGGCCGAGAGAACAAGCGCCTCAGGGTCGACTGACCGCAGTGCGGGCAGTCGGGATGGACTACGGCGGCGAGCGTCTTGAAGAGCCGCGACGAGCGGCGGCCGCAGGAGGTGCAGTGGTATTCGTAAACGGGCATTCGTCGCGCGTCCGGACCCGTCGAAGCGGGCGATTGTAGGCTCGTTCGGTCACCTGGACCGGGGGCGAGGCGGGAAGACGTTGCCAGCAACAGTGTTTTGGGCAGCTCGATGAGCAGCTTTCGTCTCCGTCCGCATGGCACGTTCCGCGACGACTGGCGCCGGCGCACTGGACCGCGCGCCGCCGGCATCACGGCCCTGTGCTGGCTGACGCGGCTGGCTATTCGTCCCAAAACGCCCGAAGGCCGGCCGCTGCCGCCCAAACCGCAGATGTCGGTGCTGGTCATCAAACCGCTGGCCCTGGGGGACGTGCTGCGAGCCACGGGGTTCACGGCCACGCTGCGACGGGGGCTGCCACACGCTCGCATCACATTTGCGGTCGGCGACTACGCCGCGCCGGCGCTCGCCAACAACCCCGACATCGACGAGATCATGCCGATGGGGATGCTGGGCACACCGCGACGATACGACGCGGCCGAGTATCGGGCCTTCGTCCGTAGGCTGCGGGAGCGCGGGTTTGATGCGGGGTTCGTGCTGGACCGGTCGCCGGCCATGGCCCTGCTGCCGTACTTCGCGCGGATTCCTTACCGCATCGGGCTGGACAGCCGACTACGCGGATTCGCCCACACCACACGCGTGTCGGTGGGCGTGGAGGACAACGAGGTCGAGACCTACCGAAGCGTGGCCCGCATGGCGGGCCTGAACCCGACGGACGCCGCGTGCGTGTTCCGGCCCACCCAGGACGACGTAGAAGCCGCACGGCGGCTCGCTGAGGAGTTCGACCTCAACTCCACGGCGTTGCGGGTGGTAATCGCGCCGGGCGGTGGCGTGAACCCGGGTGCCGTGGACGTGACGAAACGATGGCCCGCGGAGCGTTTTGCCGCGGTGGCCGACTGGCTGATTCAGCGCCGGGGCGCCCGCGTGTGCCTCGTCGGAACTGCTTCCGACAGCCCGTCCATCGCGGCCGTGCTGCGAGCAATGACCGAGTCGGCCACAAGCCTTGACAGCCGTACAACGTTCGGGCAGCTGGGCGCTCTGATTGCCGGCAGCGATCTCTTCGTCGGCAACGATTCGGCCAGCGCACAGATGGCGCTCGGCGTGAGCACCCCAAGCGTCACCATCTTCACCGCCACCGAGGCGTGGATCTACGGCACGGTGACGCCGTTGGCGATCCCGGTCTACACCGGCGGCAAGGCGCAGGGATTGGGTCGGCCGCCGCCGGTGGACATGGTGACCACGGCGGTGCGCCAATTGCTGTCGCGGCGGGCTACTGCGAGCGATCTTGGCGTGATGTCCGACGATTCGAACCGTCCTGAGCCGGATTGACGGCCGCCCTGGACCCCACCCGGTACCCGACGGTTCGCTCCGCCGCCATCACCACGCCGTGCTCCTGCCAGACGGCGGCCGGCGGCCCGCCAACGACCGCGCGGCACATGCGTCGCAGCGGACAGCCGTCGCAGCGCGGTGAGCGGGACAAGCAGACGGTTGCGCCCAGGTCCATCAGGCCCTGGTGGTAGTCGTAGTGCCGCCGCGCCGGTACCAGTTGCTCGGCCAGATCTCGCAGCCGCCGGTTGTCGCGGTAGACCGAGCCGTCCGCCGGCAGTCCCACGGCGCGCGTGAGCACCCGTGCAATGTTCGTATCCAGCAAGGCCGCGCGGCGCCGCAGGCCAAAGACGTACACGGCAGCCGCTGCGTAGGGTCCGAGACCTGGAAGTTCTCGCAGGGCTGCCAGCGAGTCCGGCAAGTCGCCGCCATGCCGTTCAACCACGATCCGGGCCAGTTCCTTCAGCCAGAAGCCTCGGATGTGATAACCCAGCGGGTCCGTAAGCGCCTTGACTTCCGCCAGCGGCGCCGCGTGCAGGTCGTGAACGCGCGGCCAGCGGGCCACAAATTCCTGGAAGACCGGCGCAACCCGCGCCGCCTGGGTCTGCTGGAGCAGGATCTCGGATACGGCAACCTGGTAGGGCGACGTGATCGAGCGCCACGGCAGTTCGCGACCTGCCCGTCGGTACCACCGCACGATCCGGTCCTGAAAGTCCCGGCGAAACGCAGGGTCGACGTCCACCGGATGCTTGTCGGCGTCGTACCGCGTCACGCGGTGCTCGTCCAGACCGATGCGTGACGGGAGGGGATCACGCAGTCCGTGATACTTGCAAATACCGAGTTGGACCTCAGCCGCACCGTCAAATCCATGCGAAATGCATTGAAGCGCAGCCTACGCCGAGTAGGCGTTGTACTGGTTGGCCTGATGGCGCTCTCGGCCTGTGGCGACCCCGCGACGGCTCCGCCTCCGACCGTCACGTCGGCGCCATCCGCGCCGCCGAACATCGTTGCCGCGCCGCGTGCGTCGAACCAACCGACGCCTGAGGCTGGCGGGACAACCGCCGCCGTAGCAACGCCGACGCAGCCGAACAACGCGCCGCAGGCGACGGCGCCACCCGCTCCGATACCCACCACGGCGCCACCCGCCTACGCCGTCGCGCCGGCACCCGAGCCGACCGAGCGGCTCAACCTGCTGGTGCTGGGCGTGGACCAGGCGGAGACTTTCGTGGGCAATACCGACGTGATCATGATCGTCAGCATCGACCCGGCGTCCGACACCATCTTCGTGCTATCCCTTCCGCGCGATCTATGTCTGGGCGCATGCGACGGGCACTCCTCGCGCATCAACGAGGTGTACAAGCGGCAGGGCATCGACGCGTTCAAGCAGACCCTGCGCTACGTCACCGGCCTGCACATCGACCATTGGCTGCTGGTGAATTTTCATGGCGTCGAAGCCATCATCAATCAGCTGGGCGGGGTTCGAGTCTGGTCCAACCGGGAGTTCGACGAGCGTTTCATCTACCTGGAAACCGAAGAAGAAATCCGACTGATCCTGGAGGAAGGCTGGAACACGCTGAACGGGCGCGAGGCCGTGGCCTACGGGCGCTCGCGCAAGTACGACAGCGGCGGGGACTTTGCCCGCATCTGCCGGCAACAGCAGGTGGTGCGGGCGCTGCGCGAGCAGTCACTCTCTCCCGCGCTGCTCGTCAACGCGCCGGGCCTGATCGCCAGCCTGAGCGGGGCGTTCAAGACTGACTTCCCGATCGATAGGGTCCCGGCGCTGGGCAACCTGTTGCTGGCCATTCCGCAGGAACGAATCAACTCATGGGCCGTCCACGCGCGCGGGCATGACCTGCTGGTTCCGGAGCAGGGTCTGGACGGTGCGAACCTGCTGCGACCGGACCTGCACGCAATCCGCGACTTCGTGCAGGACAGCCTGCTCGAATCGACCCAATCCCACCTGGACGACCAGGGCAACCCGACGTTCGTGCGGGACAACTGCGAGAGCTACTTCCCTTAGCCGCGAAGGTCCGGAATCTCGACGCTCTGGCCTTTCTGGACCGCTGACTGGTCGGTGAACGCCGTCAACTCGCTCCAGCCCGGATAGCGTCGATCCCGCAGCAACTCCCCGATCAGGCGCAGGCGCACCGGCTGGGGACGGTCCGGGGCAAACTCGAACACAGCGTTCTGGAAATACTGGCGAATGACGCCCAACGGTGCGTCGTCCGTATACAACGTGCCCGCGGCACCGGTGTCCGGCCGCGCGTCGGTCCGGGGCGCGCCGAACTGGGCCTCGCCGCCGTAGGTGTTGAAAAACTCGAGGAATCCGATCTCCGTACCGTCGATGGCGAAGTTTGAGACACGATGGCCCCAGGTCCCGACTACCTCGCCAGGCTGATCCGATGTGACGTCGGCCTCGACGCCAAGGTCCGGCGCGCCGCCACGTCCGCCGCCCAGGAACTCCCAGACCGGGTGAGGAACCACCGCTCGGCCGTCGTGGGCGTCAGCCGTCCAGTCCATCACCCCACGCTGAAAGAACTGCGAGACCTCTCCATCACTTTCCTGTACGGGTTCTGAGATCGGCCATCCCCAGCGGTCGATTCCGCCCGTTGCGGTGAAGTAAGCCGCAAAGGGCGCAACTCGGAGTTGACCGTCCAGGCGCACCAGCCAGTTAGTCAGGTTGTGTGCGGTAGAGGAGGTCAACGGCGCCCGAGCCGCCACACCTATGGCGAGGTCGGCCGCTTCCGCGGGCGGCGCGAATTGTTGAAGGCTCGTACGGAAGGTCTGCACCCGATGGTTCAGTGAGTCGGCCACGTACACGCGGCCGGCCTCGTCTACGGCAACGCCTCGTGGGAACTGGAACTCTCCATCCAGACGACCCTCCGAACCGATGGTTCCCACGACCGTCCCGTCGCTTTCGACAACGACCAGGCGATGATCGACGTCTTCTGTTATGTAAAGACGGTCGGCCGAATCCACGGCCAGGCCGATAGGGTTCCTAGTGACCGACGGTTCGGTCACGAAGCGGACGAATGATCCGTCCGGATCGAAGGCCTGCACGCGGTCGCGAAACGTATCGGCCACATAAATCGTCTGCGACGCTCCGACTGCGATGCCGGTCGGTGTGCTGAACTGCCCCGGCGAGCGCCCGCGCTCACCCCAGGCCAGCAAGAACTCGCCGTCCCTACTGAATTTCTGCACGCGGTCGTTGAATCCATCGGCCACGTACACATCGCCGAATGCATCGAGTGCAATACCGCGCGGCGCGTCGAACTCACCTGGATCGGACCCGCGGCGGCCCCATTGACGGCGCAGCTCACCCAGCAGGTCGAAGACCTGCACGCGCCGATTACCGCCGTCGACAACGTAGACCTCGCCCTCGGGCGATACAGCCACGCCCTGCGGACGCCGCAGCTGCCCAGAACCCGAGCCGGACGAAGCCAGCACGCGCACGATTCCACCATCCGGCGATTGCGCCGCAAGCTGGTGCAGCCGGGAGTCGGTGACATAGATCAGCCCGTCGGGCCCAATTGCCACGCCCCAGGGCGCGCTGCCCGCGCCCTGCTCCAGAGTTGGCAAGAAGTCGGCGGCAACGTCGGCGCCGGCCGCCGCCGGAACCACCAGCAGGGCAGCCGCACTCGCCAGGCCGGCCCCCAGCACGCGGCGACGGTTGAGTCTATTCATGGTGTTCTGGCGGGGTTGTGCATCGTTCCGCGACTCCGAAAGTCTAGCGCCAGGTAAGCGTGAGGCTCCGCCGGCGGCAGATACACCCGTAGAACGAGCGGCGAGATCGGCTGTGATGCGGACGGTGTGCGAGCGTTCAACCCGGACTTACGCGCACGAGGCGGATGAGCGGCGCTAGAATCCGCCCCTACGCAACGGAGGCAGGCGCGCCCGTGATCCGGTTGGCGCTGGTTGGGTGTGGTCGGAACGCAGCGGCTCTGGCAGCCGCGGCCGCCGCCTCGGACTTGTGCAAACTGACGGTCGCCGTTGATGTAGATCCGAACGCGGCCCGCTCCGCCGCAGGCGCGGCTGGGGTGCGGGCACATGTCGGCAGCCTGGCATCGCTCCTTGAATCGGACACCGGCGAGTTCGACGCCGTAGTCGTCAACACACCGAACGCCTCGCATGCCGACATCGCATTGACCGCAATCAACGCGGGACGCCACGTGCTGGTCGAAACGCCACTGGCCCTTTCGGCGGAGTCGGCTGCAACGGTCCAGCGCGCAGCCGAAGGTGCTGACGTGCGGCTGATGGTGGCCCACACGCTGCGGTTCGTGCCGGCAAACGTGCAGGTGCACCGGGCGCTGGCGGCCGGCGAACTTGGCCGGCCCAGCATGTTGCGCAGCCACCGCTGGCTGCGTCGCTTCCCCGGACCGCCGGGCGGCTGGAAACACGACCCGGCGCTCAGCGGCGGCCTGTGCGTGCATGAAGGCGTACACGAGATCGACCAGGCGCTCTGGCTCATCGGCGAACGCCCGACGCACCTCCACGCCCAGGCCCGGCCCGAGCTCCTGCAAATTCACCTGGGATTCGCGTCCGGCGCCATGGCGATCTGCGGCGTGGCGACGGGGTTGCCGCTGGGCAGCGGCTACTACTCGCTGACACTGATCGGGTCACTGGGCTCGGCCTACGCCGACGATCACCACAACGTGCAATTGGTCTACCGAGGCGGCCGCCCGCAGGCGTATGTAAGCGATCAGCGCGCGTCGGCCGTCCGGGCCCAACTCGACGAGTTCGCCAACGCGATCGCAGCAGGGCGCAATCCTTCGGTATCCGGCGCCGACGCGGTGGCGGCGCTCCAGGTTGCGGAAGCCGCGGCCGCGTCCGGCGCGTCCGGGCAAACCGCCAACCTCTCGGAGGGCGGCCATGAGCTCGCCTGAGCGGTACCGCGTGCTGGCGCTCAGCGCCGCCAAGCACGAGTACGTTGCGCTGGCGTTCAGGAACCACCCGCGTTTCCAGGTCGTCGGCGTGGCCGACGAACCGAACGCAGCCGACTGGGTGCACGAACGAAACGAACAACTGGCCGCCGATCTGGGCGTGGCGTACCAGCCGGACGTCGACGCGGCTATCACCGAGCATCGACCACACATCGGTGTGGTCTCGTCAGAGGCGGCGCGCCACGCACGGCTCAGCGTCCGATCGGCCGAGGCCGGTCTGCATGTGGTTCAGGACAAACCAATGGCGCCGACCATCGCCGACTGCGACGCCATCGTGGAAGCCGTGGAACGAGCCGGGGTGCAGTTCCTGCTCTGGAACCGCAACACGCAGCCCGCCATCGAGGAGGCGCGGCGGGTCGTCCACGCGGGTGAGATCGGTGAGCCGCGGGCGATCCACGTCGACTTCTTTTTCTCCAAGGACGCCGGTGTGCTGCTCGACTCCGACGAGGACGAGGAAATCCCCGATTCGTGGCTCAGCGAAGGCGAACTGACGGTCGAGGGCATCTACCCCCTGGCCTACATGCGGCACATCCTGGGGCTGGACGCGCTGCGCGCCTTCGGCCGAGCGTCAGCCCAGTTCTTCAGGCGCCACGCCGAGCGCGGGGTGGAGGACGTCGCCACGGTTTCCCTGGAACTGGAGCGCGGCGTCATCGGTTCGCTCTGCATCGGTCGCATCGGACGCCCCAGCCATCCCAATGTGGGCGAACTGCGGGTCCACGTGGTCGGCTCCACCGGCGCCCTGGTGATTGCGGAACCGCGCCCGGAAGTCGCCGTGCACACACGTGGACAGACGCCCGAGGACGACCGCAACCGTCGGACCGACGAGGAGACCAACCGACGCCAGGTGGACCTCCTATTGGCCGCTCTCGACAGCGGCGGCGACACGCTGCTCACCGCCCGGCAGGGCCGTCACATTGTGGCCACCGTGGTCGCCGCCCTGAAGTCCGCGCGCAGCGGACGTCCCTGCGAGGTCTCGCGCCCGAGCTAGCGGCCAGTTGCCGGCAGCAAGCCGCGGGGCTTCGGCGGCTGCTTGAAGTTGCCTACCCGAACTCCGAACCCGCGGCGCTAGTCGCTCCGCTGCTGGTTGACCAGGATCATGCGGAGTTCACGGACATCCTCACGAACCTGATCGATACTGGCCTGGAGCCGGTCGTCGGACTTTTGCAGGCCGTTGATGGCCTCTTCGACTTTGCCCCACCGGTAAAACGCGCCACCCGCAGCAACGAGCGCCGCCACGGCTGCGGCCGCTGTCACAATTGACTCGGTCATCGTCATATCCTGCGTTTCGCTCGCCGTGCCAACGGACGAACGAGTGCGCCCAATTGTGTCGCGCCGTCAGGCAGTCCGCCCGTCGCCGCCAGCGCTTGGGTTAAGGGTAGCGCAATCGTTGCTCACTAAACACCCGGAGATCATTGCGCAGACACGAAAGAAGGCTACGCCTGTTCAGCGCGCCGGCACCGGCTCCGCGGTCGGCGTTAAAAGGGCGCGCAGGCGGACGTTCAGCGCATCACGGGCGTGGTTGGCCAGGTCGCTGAAGCCGGTGAAGTTGCGTGCCTCCACTGAATAGGCGCCGCAGCCTGGCTGCAACCCCGCCGGACACTGCTCCTCATTCTTGGCAATCAGGGTGTAGAAGGGCGCAAGGAGCGGCTCGTTGACGGTTACGACGTCCGTGATTCCTGGATCAACCAGCGGCGCTAGTTCTTCGGGCGTCATGTTGACGACGATCACCACCGTGCCGCGCTCGAACTCGGTGCGCACCACGTCGAAGTCCACCTCCTCCTGTGCATCGCCGTGGACCATCAGCGTGGTCGGCTGGCGCGATGCGGCCTCGTCGAACGTCGCGACGGTGCGAATCGCAAACTCCGGGCTTTCGCGCCCGTCCAGCGGCAGCCGTCGATCCTCCCGAAGGTCCGACGGTTCGAAGTAGACGATAAAGTCCAGACCGAATCGTCCGAGCATCCGCTCGAACAGCAGGAACAGCACAAAGACGCCCACAGCCACCATGAGACCCCAAACCAGTCGCTGGGTCGTCGGGGACAGGCTTTGCATCATGCGGGTCGCCGTGGGTAGAGATGGTCGATTGTAGGGGCGCGCCCTAAGTGCTCGCGCGGCCTAGTCGTCGTCGCTGAAATCCAGGATGCCGCCGAGCGTGGCGCCGGGCACGCCGGCGGTTCCGGTCACCGCTCAGGTCGTGCTGTAGGTCAGGTACGCGTCGCGAAGATAGGAGAACAAGCTACGGTGCCGCCGGCGGTTGCGGCTTCCGCAACTCGGACAGCCGCGGTCGCTAGGACCCCGTGAGGTCTCGAAGAACCGCAGCGGTACGTCGTAGCGCCGACCGCAGTCCTGACAGTCGTACGCTTTGGTGGTCAGTGAGGGCATCGTCACGTTCAGGGTAGCCCAACTGCGGATCGAAAAAGAATTCGGCCGGGGCGCGTCACACTTTGGCCGCAACTCCGATTGATGTAGTGGCGGGCCTGCGGCCATGACGGTGGTCCTGTTCCTGGCCCGGGCCCGCCCCCTCCCCTCACCAAATGCCTGAGGCCGCCTGGGGTCCGGCGCTGGTCATTGCCGGGTCCGTGATCGCCGCGCTGGCGGCGCTGTATATGGTCGTGCTGAGCGGCCGGCCCGTCGCTCCTCCGCAGCTGCGTTCCGAAGCGGCCGCGCGTAGCCGATTCACGCGCAACGCCCTAACGCCCCTCGTGGCGAGCGGGTTCGACCGTGCCGTGTTCTGGGTGTTCTGGATCGTCGCGCTGCGCATCCTCGGTCCCGAGCGAAACGGCGAATATGCCTTCGCGATCAACCTCCTCACCTACTTCGGCGCGCTGACCGACTTCGGCCTGGGCACGGTGCTCACGCGCGACATCGCCCGACGCGATACCGACCTCCGCCCGCTCTTCGGCGCGGGCCTGGCCATCCGTCTGCGCCTGGTGGGGTTGAGCGTGCCGCTCATGCTCGGCCTGGCGCTGATCTACCGCGCCACGGGCTCCGTGTCCGACGCCACGGTCATCACGGCGGCAATTCTGGCTGCCGGGCTGTTGCCCGGCGCCCTGGGCCAAGCCTACGCCTCGGTCTACGGCGCCTGGGAGCGCATGGACCGCCGGGGCCTGGTGGCTGCCGGCACGTCCGCCCTCACGGTGGGGCTGGGCCTGCTGCTGCTGGGCGCGGGGGCGGGAGTTATCGGGCTGGCTGTCGCGGGAATGGTTTCAGGCACGGCCTCGGTGCTGGCGCTGGCCCGGCCCGTAGGGTTCCGCCTTCTGCGCACCGGCAGGCACAGCCGTGGACACCGGCGCGAACTCTTGGGCGCCGGATTCCCGCTGATGCTCAACGGTCTGCTGGCTACGGCGTTCGTCCAAGTGGACATCCTGGTTCTGCAGGCGATCCAGGGCACCACCGTGGTCGGGCACTACAACGCGGCGTACAAGTTCATCAACGCGCTGAATGCCATTCCAGCTGCCGTTGTACTGGCCGCGTTTCCGCTCATGGCGCGGGCGGTCGAGGACCCGGAGGCGTTGGGCCGCTGGGCGGCGCGCACCTGGCGCGTCCTGATCTCGCTGGCGGCGCCCGCGGTCGTGCTCCTGTTTGCGTACGCCGAGCCTCTGGTCGGCGCCTTGCTTGGTGAGGACTTTCTGCCGTTTACGGCGCAGGCCCTGGCGATCCTGATCTGGTTCCTGCCACTCAGCTACCTGAATGGAACGCTGCAGTACGTGGTCATTTCCCTCGATCGCCAATGGTGGCTCACGCCGGCCTTCCTGGTGACCACGCTCTTCAACGTTGGCGCCAATCTGGCGCTGGTGCCCGTCTATGGCTTCCGCGCAGCGGCCGTGACCACGATCGCCAGCGAAGTCGTGCTGGTAGCCATGCTGCTCTGGATTCTGCGGCGCGACCAGCTCCTGCGGCGTCTGTTGGAACCCGCGCTCCGACCGCTGCTGGCCGCCAGTTGCCTGGCGCTGACGATCTGGTTGCTGCGCGACGTGGCATGGATCCCTGCTGCGACGGCGGGAGGAGCCGTCTATGTCGGCGTATTGGCTCTGAGCGGCGGTATCAGCGTTTCGATGTTCACCTCACGCGACGACGACTAGCGAATCGGCCCGCCCAGCGCCTCGCGCAACTCGGCCTCGTGGGCGAGCGGAACCGTTGGGGGCACAATATCCACCGGGCCCAACCAGAGGTAGTCCACGCCAGGGTGAGCGATCTTGGCCAGCCGTCCAACCACCGTGAGTGGGCGGTCATCCGGGCGAAGGAACGCGACGAAAGCCTGATACGTCCCCGTCTCGGCCTCGGCCGGCACCCACAGGGCGGTCCGTAGTTGATGGGTTTCGCGCGGCTGCCACTCGGACGTACGTCGCAGGTAGCGATCCTGAGCGTAAAGGTCCTTGGCATAGATTACGCCGCTGGGCGTGCGAAGCCAGACGCGCACACGCAGGTCGTAGTCGATCGGACGCAGCGCGCGGACAAACACGGTGAAGCGCACCCCGTCGCCCGCTTCGCGCGGTCCCTGATCGGCTCGCGCGCCGCTGTATTGAATCAGGTTGATCGAAAAATCGCGGTCGAGTCTGACGTTCCCGCGACGGTCGACCAGGTCCAGCACGTTCGTCATGTAGAGCTGGAGGACACCGTTTCGATAGATCTCTGACCGGGCCTGCCATTGCGAGGAAAGCCAGCCCTCCACGTGTCCCTCGGGATCGGCCTGTTCCAGCCCAGCCAGCACCACCCATAGCCGGCGATGGTTGTCGACCGCGCGCTGGAGCTTCTTGTTGACCTCCTTGGCGGTCACCGCCGGCGGTACCTCGTCGGGCAAGAACCACACGTCGACCTTGTGCAGGAATTCCGGGAAGTAGTGTCGCCAGTACCACCCCTGCCAGGGGCCGGCCAAGACCACCGCGTCCCTGAACTTGCCTTCGTCGCGGCCAGGCCGCCGCGGTCGGGCCAGGTTTTCGATGGTGGAGGTTATCGAGCGGTAATCCCCCCGTCGGTAGTCGTCGTAGTAGGCGCGCGACGCGTAGATCGGACCCGCCAGGGCAGCGACCACAATTACCGCCGCCGGCGCCATCACCCAGAACCGGCGCGGCGCCAGGCTGAAGGGAACGGCGGCCAGGATTGCCAGTGCGGGTATCGCCGGTAGCAGGTAGCGCGATTGATATTCCTTATCGAAGATCAACAAGAGCGCCAGGAACCCGAGAACCGCGGCAACCTTCGCCAGCAACAGACCGGCGACACGACGCACCAGGGCCAAAGCGGCACCGCCAACAGCCAGCGCACCCAGAATTCCAGCCACGAGCGCGCCGGCTCGTCCGCCGCCGCGAACCGCCGCGTCGCCCACAGATACGTCCAACCAGGCACTGGTCGCCACCTCGCGGACCACGCCCAAACCCAGGCCGCCGGTTCCAAACGCCGGAAGGCTGTCCTGGACTCCACGCGCCAACAAAACCCAGGGCAGCGCGGCGCCCAGGCTGACCAGCTCGATCGCGATGAACACCAGCACGCGGCGGCGCTGCTGGCGGTAGCGCCAGGGGAGCGACAGATTCATTGCCACCACGGCCAGCGCGGCTGTGTAGTCCACGTAGGCGCCCACAACGATGGTGAGCGCCAGCCACAGCCAGTCGCGCGGCCGGCCGCGCCGCATCGCGCGCTCGAACAGCCAGAGCGCCAGCGTGCCGAACAGCGCCGCCGCGGCATACATGCGGGCCTCGCGGCTGAAGAAGATCAGTAGCGGCGAGACAGCCACCACCCCGGCGGCGAACACGGCCGGCCAGGGGCGCAGGTACGTGCGAGCGAGTTGGTAGGTGGCGGGAATTAGCAGAAGGCCGAAAGGAACCGATAACCAGCGCACCAGCGGTTCCTGTTCGCCGAACCAGGTCACCCAGTAGTGGAGCGCCACGTAGTAGAGCGGCGGATGCTCGAAGGGCGCTTCAGCGATGGCCGCAATGATGTCCAGCGGCACCGAGCGCGCGTACCAGACGGACGCGACTTCATCGAAGTCAAAGTCCCCCAGCTGCTGTAGTCCCAGGCCGCGCAGCACCGCCCCAAGTACCAACACGGCCAGCAGCCCCACCATGGGCGTGATGGGCCACGTCAGCTGCTCCGCGCGCCCTCGCCAGGCGGCGGCAACCTCGCTAGCCCGGATGGTCATAGGCGGCAAGCGTGCGCCGGGCGATCTGCGACCAGGTGTGGCGCGCGGCAACGGCCCTTGAACCTCGAGCAAACCGCCGGCGGCGCTCCGGGTTGTCGCGAATCCCGGCCAGCGCGGCGGCCAGCGCCGCAGCGTCGCCTGGCGCTACCAACACCGTCTCGTCCGCGCGGACGTCAACCGTTCCCTCAAGCGGCGGAGCCGTGGTGACGACCGGGACGCCGTGCGCCACTGCGTTCATGAACGAGCCTCGGCGCGCCGACAGACCGTCCAGGAATGGCAGCGCGATCGCATCGCAGGCCACCAGCCAGCGCGAGATCGTTCCGGGCGGCTGCTCGCCCGTGTCAACCCGGCGCACACGATCGAACGTGCTTGGTGGGACCGGCGGTTCGGCGCGCCGCGGACTGGTTGGCGGCGCCGCCGCCCCAATCAGGGCAAGAAGCGTCCGCCGTCCCGCAAATTCGGGACGACGCAGGGCCTCGGCTAGCACGCCCACGCCCTTGCTGAGCTGCCGAAAGCCGAAGAAGCCGACGATGAAGTCCTCGGCATCCAGGCTCAGGAGCTTCCGGGCAGCGGACCGGTCGTCGACGTCCATCGGAGGTTCGATGGTGGGACCGGCTGGAATCCAGTGGCTGTTTGCTTCGCCGTAGCCCTGCTCGACGGCACGCCGCCGGTCCAATTCATCAACGTAAATTGCCGCGTCCGCGCAGCGAGCCAGGCCGCGGACCACCCGCGCCCGCAGCGGACCGGCCTTGGGAAACAGATACGGCTGAAGCAGGTCGTGGAACGTCACGGCCAGACGACTCGCGGCCGTAAGGCGGGGCAGGAGCCGGGCCAGCCCAAACATCTCGCCCGGCCGCGCAAAGGCTCCAGCCTGATAGTGCAGGTGAACTACGTCCGGCCGCAGGCGCCTGGCCACGCGAATCGTGTTCGAGAGCGCCTGCATCGGATATCGGTTTCCGACCGAGTAAACGTGCGCCGCCGCATCGTCCTCGGACCGGGATTCGGTAGCTACGTGACAGGTCATCCCACTCGTCGCAAACGATTCCGACAGCCGGACAACGTGGTCGCCCACGCCGCCGGTACGCGGCGGAAACTCGCCCGTAACGAAGAGAACCCGTCGGGTCGGCCTGACGCCCGCTTCCGCGGCTAGCGTCGCCACCCGGTCCACTGCCAGAGAGTGACGGCCGCGATCTGACGCAACTCGCGCCGAGCGTCGGTGCGCGCCTGAGGTCGCAGCAGTCGCACCACCTGCTCCACCAGACGCAGCACACCCGTGCTCGCGACGAACAGACGCAGGAGGGCGGCTACCGGCCAGCCCCAGGTCTTCGTCACGTAGCGGTAGCGGCTGTGAAAGAAGCGCCGCTCACGGGCCACTGGGTCCTGTTCGGAGCTCGCCCCGCCTCGATGTTGCACACTCGCGCTTCGCGTGACGCCGCAGCGCCAGCCACGCCACCCAAGTTCACGCAGCAGGTCAACTTCCTCGGCATACATTTCGTAGCCGACGTCAAACCCTCCAGTCTCGACCAGGGCGGCCCGCCGAAAGCACAGACAGGCGCCGGTCAGCCACTCAGGATCATCGTCCACCGCGTCCTGCATGTAGTAACGACGCAGAGCCGGCAATTTCGGAACGAACCGCTGGACGATCGTCCCGTCAGTCACCGCCGCGCCCAGCGTGGGCAGTCGGCGGGCAGGTGAGGCCGGCGGCTTGCCGTCCGCCGCATGCATTGGAGCCACGCAGCCCAGGTCAGACCTACTACCCAGGTGCGCCAGCATCGCTCCCAGAGCGCCGGGGGCCAGATGTGCGTCGGGGTTGATCAGCAACACCGCGTCGCCCCTGGCCGCGGCAATTCCGATATTGGCAGCCGCGCCAAACCCCAGGTTGCGATGAGCCTGCACCAGCCGGACGTGTGGAAATCGCTGACGAACGATATCCGCTGACGCATCGTCCGAATTGTTGTCAATCACAGTTATGTCAAGCGGACCAGGAACCTCGTCGCCTGCACCAATCAGTGACATCAGGCAGGACCCGATATCGGCAGCCGAGTTCCAGGTCACGACCACCGCCGAAACCGACTGCAGCGGCGCGGAGTTCACGTGGACACATTCCTGCTCTCGGCGTTCCAGCGCGCCCGGAGCGCCCGCTGGACCTGCCATTCGTGCTCGGCCATCAAGACCGCCAGCAGCAGGCCCACGACTCGATCCTGATATCCGCGTTGGCTGACGAGCCGCCGCCAGAACTCACGCATGGGCTGGAGCGCAACCGCCGTGGGACGTCGCCGCATGCCCGACTGGAATAGGATCTCGGCCACGGGCCCGGCCAAGGCCCGCTGACGCGCGCGGAACTGGTCGACGCTCGTATAGCTGAAGTGCTTGAGCGGATGCTTCATCCGCCTCACGGTCCCACTGACTTCCACCAGTTCGTGAACTGGCCGATCAGGCACGTAGGCGGCGCTGTGACGGTTCATGATTCGCAACTGGTAATCGGGCCACCAGCCAGCCCCGCGCATCCAACGGCCAAAGATCCGGTTGCGGCGCGGCACCCAGTAGCCGGCGCAGGCCTCCGTTCCCACCCGTGCCTGGATTTCCTGGCAGAGGTCTGGTGGAACCCGTTCGTCGGCGTCAACGAAGAACACCCAATCATGAACGGCCAGACGCAGCCCCGCGTTGCGCTGATTGGCAAAGTCGGTCCAGCTGCGCTCGATCAAGCGAACGTCCGGCGGCAGCACCTGGGTGGTCCCGTCCGTACTGAATGCGTCGATGACCAGCCGTTCGTCGGCCCAGGCGAGGGTAGCGAGGCAGTCGCCCAGATTCGCCTCTTCATTGCGGGCGATAACGATCGCGCTGATGGCTGTCATCGCCGTCAATCCGAAAGCAGCGCCGCCCGCGCCGCGGCGTAGGCCCGCCGGCGGGGACCGGGCAAGCGAGCGCGAACGCCGAGCACCAGCCACATCAAAGCGATAGCGGCTTTGGCCATCGGCTTCGCGCTATGCCGTCGGTACCAACGCGCCCGGCTACGAAAGAGCTGCGGCAACATGTCGCCATCGCGAGCAGAGGTTGTCGACCCCCGAATGTGAGTCACGTGGGCGGCTGGAACGTAACGGACCCGCCAGCCGTCGTCCCAAAACCGCCGGCAGAGATCGACTTCCTCGGCGTACATCCAGTAGGCGGACGAGAACCCGCCCACGAGCTCCAACGCCCGGCGACTCATCATCATGAACGCGCCCAGCACGTACCCAACGTCCCGTGCGGAACCTTTCGACCAGAGACGCCCGTTCAGGCGGGATCCTCGCAACCGCGCCGGCAGCGGGAGCAGATCGAATACGGCTTGACCCAAACCGGGGAAGGCGAACGCGGAGTCCTGCGGCGAGCCGTCCGTATTCAGCAGCAACGGCCCGGCGCAAGCCGCGTCTGGCGCCTCATCCAGCGCGCGCGCTAGTTCGTTCAGAGCACCGGGATGCGCCCACACGTCGGCGTTGGCAACCAGCACCAGCGGCGCCCGCCCCAGGTTGACGCCGGCGTTCGCAGCCGCGCCGTAGCCGGGGTTGTCGGGTCGAGCCAGAACCCTTGTGTCAAGCGTTGCCTCGTCCGCCAATGCGGCCAACGCCGGATCGCCAGCGGTGTCCACAATCGTCAACGACTGCACGACGGCGCCAGACGAACGAATGCTGCGAGCCGCGCGGCTCGCAACGTCCGCCTGTCCGTGGGCCACGATGACGGCGTCGATCATGCCCGGCCATCCAGATCTTTCACGGAACGCCGACGGCGGTTTGCCACCCTGCGCCCTGACTCCGCGTTGAGCGTTACTTCACTTCGACGGTAGCGCCAACCTCTTCGAGCTTCGCAACCATGGCGTCGGCTTCTTCGCGCGTCAGGCCATCCTTGATGGTTTCCGGCGCAGCGTCCACGACCGCCTTGGCCTCGCGGAGACCCAGACCCGTAATTTCGCGCACCGCCTTGATCACCTGGATCTTGCGCTGACCTGCGCCGGTGATCTCTACCGAGAATTCCGTCTGCTCTTCCTCGGCTGGGGCCGCGCCGTTCTCGGCCGGCATGGCCGCCACGGCCATCGGCGCGCCGGAGACGTTGTACTTCTCCTTCAACGCCTCCACGAGCTCCGAGAGCTCGAGCACCGTCATCGAGTCCAGCGACTCCAGAATGTCGTCCTTCGTTACCTTTGCCATCACGCGCCTCCTTCGGCGGCCTGTAGTTGGTCAACGCGCTCCTGCAGCGCGAAGACCAGACCAGAGATCAATCCATCCAGTGTGTGCACCAGGTTGGAGATGGGTGCGCCAATCGCCCACACCACCTCGGCGTTGAGTTGGTCGCGACCTGGGATCGAAGCAATGCGAAGCACCCGTTCTCCATCCAGAACCTCGCCGTTCAGCGCGCCGCCACGCACCTCGATCGTTGGATGCTGCCGCGAAAAGTCACGCAGCACCCGTGCAGCGGCCGGAATGTCCTCGCCGCTGAACGTGAACGCCGACTGCCCGCTGAGTAGAGCGTCCAGACCCTGAATACCGGCCCTGTCGGCCGCCAGAGCCGCCAGGTTGTTCTTGATCACCCGAATGGTCGCGCCCGACTCTCGTACCTGGCTTCGCAACGTCTGCTGATCCGCGACCGACAGGTTGCGGAACCCCGACACAATGCTGAGCGGGGCCGACGTCAGTTGGTCGGTAAGAGCGTCTATCACGGCGGCCTTTTCCGCACGTGTCGCCACTGGCAATTCCTCCTTTGCGTACGACGAAACAAGAAACGAGCGGCGCGCCGGATCGGCTTACCGCTCGATAGTCCGTTCGCGCCTCGGCGGGCTCTCTCGACGCGAGAGATTGCTTGGCCCGCTGTCTCCGGCTATGCAGTTGTGAGAGTGTGGGTCGGTTCGACTCCTGCGTTAATCCACGGCCGCCGAGGCTTGGGCCATCGTGGCCTGCGTGTCCAGGCGGATGCTCGGCCCCATGCTGCAACAGATGCTCATTGTACTGACATACGAACCCTTGGCTGCGCTGGGACGTGCCCGCACGACGGCTTCGATCAGGATGCGCAGGTTTTCGATCAGCGCCTGACGCCCCATCGAGGCCCGGCCGGCCACCACGTGCAAATTGGCCAGGCGGTCCACCCGAAACTCAACACGTCCGGCCTTGAGCTCACGAACGACCCGACCGACGTCGTTGGTCACCGTGCCGGCGCGAGCGTTCGGCATCAAACCGCGCGGCCCAAGAATGCGACCCAGCGGTCCGATGATGCGCATATTGTCCGGGGTGGCCACGGCCGCTTCGAAATCCAGCCAGCCGCCGCGGATTCTCGCGGCCAGTTCGTCGGTTCCCACCTCGTCGGCGCCCGCGTCGCGCGCTTCCTGCGCGCGGTCGCCGCTGGCAAACACGATGACGGACCGCTCTTTGCCGGTGCCGTTCGGCAACGTGACGGTGCTGCGCACCTGCTGATCAGCATGCGTGGGGTCAACGGTCAGGTGGGCGTGAAACTCCACGGACTCATCGAACTTGGCCATTGGAAGGCCCAGCAATACGTCAATCGCGTCCCCAAGACTGTGCTGGGTCGTGCGGTCCACCGCTGCCCGAGCCTGCTCAAACCGCTTGCTATGTCGCGCCATGCTCAATCCTCGACTTCAATGCCCATGCTCCGGGCGGTTCCGGCCACGATCTTCATCGCCGACTCCACATCGTAGGCGTTGAGGTCCGGCATCTTGACTTCGGCAATTTCGCGGACTTGCGCCGCGCTCACCGCCCCAACCTTCTCGCGATTCGGCTCGCCGGAGCCCTTGTCCACGCCCGCAGCCTTGCGAAGCAGGTCCGCGGCCGGCGGCGTCTTGGTGATGAATGTGAAGGAGCGGTCTTCGAAAATCGTGATCTCCGCCGGAATCACGGACCCGATCTGCTCGCGGGTGCGCTCGTTGTAGGTCTTGGTGAACTCGATGATGTTCACGCCGTAACCGCCCAGCGCGGGTCCGACCGGCGGGGCCGGAGTGGCCTGGCCCGCTTGCAACTGGAGCGTGATTGTGGCGAGGACGCGTCGTGCCATGGTTCGTCAGCCGCCTGGTTAGATGATCGACCCGCCGCCGGATTTCTCGACCTGGAGAAAGTCCAGTTCGACCGGCGTGTCGCGTCCAAAGAACGAAACCAGCACCCGCAGGCGCTCCTTGTCTTCCATCACTTCGTCCACCGTGCCAAAGAAGTCGGTGAACGGCCCATCGATGATCTTGACCCGCTCGCCGATCTGGATGCGGACTTCAGGTCGCTCACCCTCGCCCTCCATCTGCTTGAAGATCGTGTCGGCTTCGTGCGGCGGCAGTGGGATGGGCTTGTGGCCGGACCCTACGTCCGCGCCCACGAAGTTGACGACACCCGGCGTGTTGCGCACCACCATCCACGAGTCGTCGGCCATGAGCATCTGGACCAGCACGTAGCCCGGGTACATCTTGCGCTTGACGGTCCGTCGCTGCCCGTGCCGCGATTCCTCAACCTCTTCTTCGGGAACCACGATCTTGAAGACCTTGTCCTTGGCCTCCATGGAGACCACCCGCTGCTCCATGTTGTGCTTGACCTTGGCCTCGTAGCCCGAGTAGGTGTTGATGACGTACCACTCGGCCTCGGCAGGGACTTCCTGTTCCGGCGCGTCGGCGGCGGTTTGGGTGGATGCGCGGCTGGTTTCGGCCATCATGCTCCAGCGCCTTCCCTCAGGCGGTAATCAGACTGAACAGGCGGTCGAACCCCAGATCCGCCAGCCCAAGAACGATTGCCATCAACACGCTGATCGCCAGCACCAGCGCGGTCAGTCGCATGGTCTGCTCGGGCGTCGGCCACTGGGCCTTCCGCAGTTCCTGGTAGGCGCTGCGAACAAAACGCGTAGCCTGCGCGCGACGAATCGTTTGACGCAGGCTCTGCGTTGACATCATGGGCGGGCACTCGCTAACGCGTCTCGCGATGAGCCGTGTGCGTACGGCACGCGCGGCAGTACTTCTGCAATGCAAGCCGGTCAGGGCTGTTTCGACGGTTCTTGGTACTGACGTAGCCGCGAGAACCGCAGTCCCGGCATTCAAGCGTGATCACAAGACGATCACCTCGGCGAGGCATTTCCATCTCCAAGGCCGTGAGCCGGCCGTCCGGTCAGGCGCGCGCTCCATGCTTGACGCAGAAAGCCACGTCCGCCATGCACAATAAAACCCCGGCGGGAAACCCGCACGGGATGCCTCAGTATACGACGAACGACGCGTCTCGTCCGCATCTGACCAAGCCGACGTCCGACGCCATGCGCCCCCGGGATCAGGCTGAACCGTCGCAGGACGCTAGCCGGCAATGCGGTCAACCGCGGTCGCGAAAGCCACGGCCGCCGTAACCGATCCCAGCATCAATCCAACCATCCACTTGGTTAGGCGGGCTTCAAGCGCGTGTAGGTCGCTTTTGAGTTCGGCCTTCAACTCAGCCACGTCGGCCTTGGTTGCAAGACCGTCGTATCTGCCTTCCAGCCGACTGATCCGGTCTCGGTCTTCCATCGAGACGGCGGTCATGGTCTCCCCTCCCCAAGGATAGGTCTGACTCTTCCCGCCCTTCGCGCAGTATCAGCCGTAGGCGTCGCGGCTATCCTGCAAGCTCAATAGTACCCATCAAGCAACCACCCTTACTTCGCGCTATCCAGCCAGCCGGTCCACCGCCACGGCGATAGCCACAGCCGCGCTCACGGATCCCAGCATCGAGCCGACAATCCATTTCGTGAGTCGCGTCTCCAGATCGCCCATGGCCTTGTACAGGTCCGCTTTGGTCGCCAAGTGGGCGTAGCCGCCTTCCAAGCGGCTGAGCCGGTCTCGGTCGTCCATCGAGATGGCGGTCACGGTCTGCCTCCGTTGGGGTGGTGTGACTCCTGCCGCCCTGCTCGCAGTTTAGGCCAGCGGCGTACCGGCCTCCCGGCTCGCGTGGCAGTTCCCTCGCACGCGAGCGCCATCGTCACGCTATGCAGGCCGGCAATCCACGCCCGCCCGCGAGGCCGCCTTTGGCAACCGCGCCCATCCGCCGCAGTATTGGAGACCGCACGGCTGGAGATTCGACCATGACCACTGATGGATTGACCTACGCCGGGCGTTTGAGCGACATCACCTCCGGGTCGTGCCACAGAGTGCGCGCGGGCGACCGCACCCTGGTGCTCATCCGGAACGGTGACGCGGTATACGCCCTGGACAACCGCTGCCCCCACATGGGATTCCCGCTGGATCGCGGCAGCGTGGACGACGGCATCCTGACCTGCCATTGGCATCACGCCCGCTTTGACCTATCGACCGGCGGCACCTTCGACCTGTGGGCCGATGACGTGCCCGCGTTCCCCACCCAGGTGATCGATGACGACGTCTGGGTTGACCTGCGCAACGGCCGCGACGATCTGGCGCATCACCGCCGCCGCCTGCGCGATGGGCTGGAACAGAACCTGTCGCTGGTGATCGCCAAGGCCGCCGTCTCGCTGCTGGAGGGCGGCGCCGACCCGCGCGAACCGTTCCGCATCGGGCTGGAGTTCGGGACCCGCTACCAGCGGGACGGCTGGGGACAGGGCCTGACCGTCCTGACCTGCATGATGAATCTGCTGCCCTACCTGCCGCGCGAGCAACACGCCCGCGCGCTCTTTCACGGGCTCGCCAACGTGGCCGGTGACTCCTCCGGCTCCGCCCCGCGGTTTGAGGTCGGGCCGCTGCCGGACGCCCCCAGCGACCCGGCCACGCTCAAACGCTGGTTCCGACGGTTCGTAGACGTTCGCGACGCCACCGGCGCGGAACGCTGCCTGCTGACCGCCGTACGGGCCGGGCTGGATCAGGCCACGCTTGCTGACATGCTATTCGCGGCGGCCACCGACCACCGCTACTTGTCCACCGGCCATGTGCTCGACTTCACCAACAAGGCGCTGGAGGCCCTCGATATCGCCGGCTGGGACCTGGCGGAGACCGTGATCGGCTCGCTGGCCCGTGGCTACGCCGACGCCGGACGCATGGAGGAATCCAACGCCTGGCGCCGACCAATCGACTTGGTAGAGATTCTGGAAGAGACGTTCCGCGAGCTGCCTGACATTCTGGCGGCCCAGGCGGAGCCAATCGAGTGGCACGGCCGAGCGGCGCTCATTGAAACCGTGTTGGGCGAGGATCCTCAGGCAATCGCCGACTCGCTCACGGCCGCGCTCCGCCTCGGTGTGGATCCCGTTGAACTCGCCGACGCCGTCACCCAGGCCGCCATCACCCGCGTCGCTCGCTTCCACGTTACCAACGAGTTCGGCGACTGGGACCGCGCCCTGCACACCCTCTCGTTCGCCAACGCCGTGCGCGGCGGCCTTGCCCGATCAGGTTCCCGCGAACTCGTCCGCGGCGTGTACGACGCGGCCATGAGCGTCTACCTGGACCGCTTCCTCAACGTCCCACCCGCCCGCCTGCCCAAGACCAACGGCCAGGCGCCGGGCCCCGACCTGTTGGAACAGCTACCGAACCTCCTGGACCGCCAACAGCGGGTCGACGAAGCCGCCAAGCTTGTCGTGGACTACCGAGCGAGCGGTGCCCCTGTAGCGGACCTGCTGGAAGCAGTCGGCGGCGGCCTGTTGCGCGAGGACCGCAACTTCCACACCATCCAGGCCGTCGAAGCCAGCATCCACCACGCCGAATTGATCGACGAGCCGGCGGACGCCACCCTGGCCCTCGTGGCCGGCGCCCGCTATCTCGCGGCGCACGCGCCCACCGTCCGTTCCCAAGGTCAAACGTTTCAGATCGCCCAACGCTTGCAACGCGGCGAACGCTTGTTCGAGGAGGCGTCTGCCTGACCGCCCCTGACCCTGAAGGCGTCGTGGCCGTTTTCCACGGCATTCGTGAGCCGTTCACCTTCCATAGCTACCCGATTCCCGACCCGGTTGCCGGGGCCGTCGTCCTCAAGATGCGGCTCGCCAACATCTGCGGGTCGGACCTCCACTATTGGCGGGGCGACGCCGACCTGGTCGGCCGCGGTTTCGAAATGCCCTACGCGCTCGGACACGAGGGCATCGGTGAGATCTTCCGCTTGGGCACGGGCGTGACCACGGATTCCGCCGGTCAGCCGGTGCGCGAAGGCAACCGCGTGGTCTTTCGCTACTTTGACCCCTGCGGCCGCTGTGCCGTCTGTCTTGGCGACCACCCCTACGCTTGCCCCTACCGGCAGCGCCAGCGCCTGCGCGGCGTTCGCCACTGGCCGCACTTCCGCGGCACCTTCGCGCAGTACTACTACCTGTATCCGGGACACACCATGTTCCGGGTGCCTGACGGGCTCTCCGACGCGTCCGTGGCCAGCGTGAACTGCGCCCTGGCGCAGGTGATTTCCGGCCTCGACCGGGCCCAGGTGCGCCCCGGCGAGAGCGTGGCCATCCAGGGCGCCGGGGGCCTGGGGCTGTACGCCGCCGCCGTGGCCAAGGCCCGCGGCGCCGGCCCGGTGATCGCCATCGACGGGATTCCCGAACGCCTGCGACTGGCTCGCGCCTTCGGCGCCGACGCCACCATCGATCTCAATCAGGCGGACTCGCCCGAGAGCCGCGTGCAGGCCGTGCGTGACTTGACCGGCGGCCTTGGCGCCGACGTAACCCTGGAACTTGTGGGGCACCCCGGGGTCGTTGCCGAAGGGGTTGAAATGACCGCCCCAGGCGGTCGCTTCGTCGAAATCGGCAACATCAATGTGGGCTGGGCCGGGGCATTTGACCCGTCCACCGCCGTGATGCGCAGCGTCACGCTGATTGGCGTCGCTCACTATCGGGCGCGCGATCTCGCCGGCGCGTTGGCCTTCGTCGCCCGCGAATCCGGGCGCCTGCCCTTGGATCAGATGCTGGCCAGCCGCTTCGACCTGACCGACATCAACGACGCGTTTGTTCAGCAGGACGCCGGCCGCGTCACCCGCAGCGCGCTGGTTCCACATCCGGCTGAGGCGGCATAGAACAAGCGATCGAAAACGGCGAGAGGTCGGCGGGCATTCGCCGACCTCACGCCGCTCGCTAGCGAACCTTGGTTTCCGGCTCTGACTCGGCAACCCGCACTGGAACCGGTACCGGTACCGGTACCGGCGCGGTTCCGATTCGCGAGGGCCACCAGTTCCAGCGCCGCAGGAGCAGCACGATGCTCGGCACGAATAGCGCCCGCACGATGAACGTGTCCATCAGCACGCCCAGCGCGACCGCGAACCCCAGCTGGTAGATGTCCCGCAGCGGAAACGTGGTCAGAATCGAGAACGTACCGGCCAGGATCAGCCCCGCCGACGTGATCACGCCGCCGGTCTGCGCCACGGCGACGCGAACGCCTTCCACCAGGCCACGTTCACGAATCTCCTCGCGTACCCGCGAGATAATCAGGATGTTGTAGTCCGCCCCCAGCGCGGCCAGGAATATGAACATCCACACGCCGTTCTGATACCCGACGCCTGGGTGGCCCATGATGTTCTGGAAGATCACCACTGAGAGCCCCACCGCCGAAAGGAAGCTCAGCACAACACTGCCCAGCAGATAGCTCGCCGCCACCACGCTCCGCAGCAGGAACAGCAGGATGAGCCAGATCATCGCAATGACAATCGGGCCGACCACCGCCATGTCACGGTTCACGGCAGCCCGTGCGTCGGTCTGCAGCGCCGTCGGTCCGCCGACCACAATTTCGGCGCCTTCCAGTGACGTACCTAACGTGACCGCCCGCGCCACCGCACGAATGTCGATGATGCGGTCGATCGCGGGCACCTCGTACGGATGGTCGGCCATCACCACGTCCAGCCGGGCCGTGGTGCCATCCGGCGAGACGAACCGTCGGCCGGCGAAGTATGTAGCCAGCACGGCCTGCATCTGCGGGTCGACGTTTGCTGGTGCACCCATGGCGGGGGCCCCGCCCGGCGGCCCACTCGGCGGCCCCTCGCGCAGCGCCGGCGGCAGCTGCGGAATCGCCGCCTGCAACGCCGCCGCGTCGACCGCGGGCGCATCGCCTGTAGGTCGCGTGGGGCCACTCACCCGTACGACGCCAGGCACCGCGGCCACGGCCTGCGTGAGGCGGTCGAGGTCCACCAGGCTTCCGTCAACGTCTGTCGTGCTGACCAAGATGTTGGTAGGCGCCAGCTCCCCGGCGCCAAAGCTGTCGTCCAGGATCTGCGCGCCGATCTTCGACTCGGCTTCATCCGGGAATCCGTCAATAAAGCTGAAACTCGGCTTCAGGCTCGGCGTGCCGGCCGCGAAGACCACCAGCAGCACCAGCGTGGCCGCGAACGTGACCACTGGCCACCGGGTCACCGTGTTGGCCACCCACGTCCAGATGCGCGAGCGCTCGGTTCCCGTCACGTGCATCCGGCCCGGCCAGAACGCCGCGCGGCCCAGCAACACCGTCAGCGCCGGGATCAGCGTCAGTCCAGCGATCAACATCAGGAATATCGCCATGGCCAGCACGGGACCCATGGCCTGGAACGAACCGAACGTGGCCAGCAGCAGCGCCAGCATGGCCGCGATGGTCGTACCCCCGCTGGAGGCGATGGCCGGACCGATTCGCCGCAGCGACACCTGCATGGCGTGCCAGCGATCCGGCTGCCGCCGCAGCTCCTCCCGGTAGCGCGCGACCACAAAGAGGGTGAAGTCGGTACCGGCGCCGAACATCAACACCGACATCAGCGCGGTGACCTGGCCGTTGAGCGACAACCCAAAGCTGTCGGCCAGGATAGCGGCCAGCGACTGCGCCACCAGCAGCGTCCAGCCCACCCCCACCAGGGGCAACAAGGCCAGCGCCGGCGAGCGGTAAATCAGCAGCAACAGAACGAGCACCAGCAACACGGTGAACAGAGTGACCCGGAAGTCGAAGGTCCCAAACACCTTCACGGCGTCGGAAACGATTCCCGCCGGCCCCGTCAGCGCCACGGTCAGGCCGACGTCCTCGACGCCGGTTTGCGCCTGCTCGCGAATCCACTGCACCACCTCACCAAACCGCTCTTCGCCCGGCGAGCCGGTGATCGTGACGATCGTGGTGACGGTCGTTCCGTCGGGCGCCAGCAGCGCACTGGCCGCTTCTGGAGAACCGCTGAGCGAGAGCACCGACTCGATGTCGTCCGGCGCGCCATCCCCCTGTAACGCTGCGTCAACCTCGGCTACAGCGGCTAGATCCGCGTCCGACAACCCCTCGGGGCGGTGGAAGACGACGATGGCCGGAACACCCTGTCCGCGCGGGTACTTCTCACTAACAAGCTCCATGGCGCGCCGGGACTCCGAGTCCCCCGGCAGGAAGTCCTCCTGGTTGTTAGTCGTCACCTCGGAAAGCGGCGGCGCCGTCAGAATGATGATCACGCCGACAACGGCCCAAGCGGCAATGACGCCCACCGACCGGCGCCAACTCCCAGCGAAGCTGGCCAGCAGTCCAAACATCTACCAAGCACCCCATTTCGAGCCTTTGAACCCAGAGTCCGGCAGGGTTCGCCGTCAGATTGTGAGGAAGTTCACGAAGTCCGGCCGCGCCGCGAAATCCTCGAAGCGCCGCAACTAGAAGCCAGCCTGGGCCTTACAGCAGCCCAAGCTGTTGGCGGAAGCCCAGCGAGTCGAACATGGCCCAGCTCTCGGCGATCCGGTCGCCCTCGAACCGGTAGATGTAAATGGCCGAAGCCTCGAACTTCGCCCCGCTCGGCTCGATCCCCAATCCCGGGCCCGTATGCGTGCCGCGCCACGTCACGCGCGCAATGATCTTGCCCGGCGCCATGATCCACTCGTCCGCCGTGATGCTCAGATCGGGAAACGAACTGCGCAGTTCCGGGATCTCGATCTTGAACCCGTCCCGACCGATCGTGCGCCCGTCCTGCATGTGCAGCACGTAGTCGGTTGTGAACAGCTCGTCGATCAGGCTGATGTCGCCGCTATTCCACGACTCCTCGTAAAAGCGCTCGATCAACGCCCGCTCCGCCGCCCCGGCCACACCCTCCGGCTCACTGCCACCCAGCGCCACCGACGCGACCGCTCCCACCAGCGCCCCCACCACCGCCGCCAGCAACGCGGACACAAGCACCGGATGCAGGGTGACTCGACCGAACACCTTCTCGCCCACCAGGCCCAATCCTCGTTTGACGCCGACAAAAAAGACGCCGGACAGTCTAAGGCTCCGTCGACAACGACTCCGGCGGACGCGACCCGCGCGCCGGGACAGGCCGCCTCGCTATCGCCAGCGATCCCGACCGTGAGCCGCTATCCCGCGGGATCGCACGCCGGAACGACTCGAAATGTGAAGCTGCGCGCCGCAAGTTCGGCCAGCACCGTCCGCAGCGCCGCCACCGTCTGGCTGCGTCCGCCGCCGCCGTCGTGCATTAGGATGATCGCGCCCGGATAGGCGTGCGACAGGATGTGCCGCGCGATCTGATCCGCGCCAGGCTGCCGCCAGTCCTGCGGGTCGACGTCCCACATCACGATCGACTTCCCCAATTCGGCGGCGATCGAGGCCGTGGCACTGTCGATGGCGCCGTACGGCGGCCGTAGGCAGATGGTCGGGAGCGCGGCCTCGCCGACCGCCGCCTGGATCGCCGCGTCGGCCCTGGTCACCTCGTCCACGTAGGCCTCCCGGCTGATTCGATTGAGCGCCGGATGGCTGTAGGTGTGGTTCTGCAGCGAATGCCCATTGGTTGCCAACGTCGCCGTCAACTCCGGGTACTGCGTGATCTGCGCCCCCAGCGCAAAAAACGTGCCCGGCGCGCCGTAACCCGCCAGGATCTCCATGATCGGCGTCGTGAAACTCGGATGCGGCCCGTCGTCAAAGGTCAGGTAGACCACCGACTGCCCCGCCTCGGCATGCGCCGGCTGCTGCGCGGAAGCGTCGGAGGCAGGCTGCGGTTGAGACTCGACTCGGACGGGGGCCGCCGACGAGGGCGCAACGAGGCTGTAGAAGACGCGATGGCCCGACGCTGGAACTTCGATCCCGGCGGTCCTCGGCGCGGGCGTCACCTGGCTGGATTCAGGCTCAGCGTGGTAGGCCGCTTCCAGCGCTTCCCAAGTCTCAGCATCCACCACGCCGTTTGGCTCCAGCCCCTGCTCCAGCTGAAACGCCACCACGGCCTTCCGCGTCGGTTCGTGATACACGTCGAAATAGCGTCCCGGGTCCACGAAGTCCAACCCCGGGATTCGCGCCAACCGCTGATGCACGGCTTTGACGTTGCGCCCGCGGTCGCCGCTCCCCAGCGTGTAGCCCTCGGCAAAGAACGCGGCGGACGGTCCGTCCAGCAGCGCCAGGAATTCATCTGGCGGCTCAATCGGCGCGCCCGGTGCCCGCTCCACGCTGCTCAGAAAGTCGCGGCTGGCTTGCAAGAACGAGTCGTCCGGCGCCAGCGTCGCCGCCTCCGCCAGGGCTGAGCGCGCCGCGCCGAGGTCGTCCGGCGACGCCAGCGCCAATCCCAGCACCCGCACCGCGTGGATGTCGGCGCGCTCCGGCGCCACCGCCAGGGCCCGCTCCGTGTAGTCGAGCAGTTGCACCGCCATCGTCGACAGGTCCTGCTCCGCCGCCGTGCCCGCGATCAGCGGACCGTCCAGCGCAAACGCCTGGGCTGGCTCCAGTGCCCGCATCAGATCGGCTGCCGCCGCATATTCGCCCGCGAATACCAGCGTCAGCAGAGGCTGTCCCGACGCCCCGCCATAGTTAAGCCGCGCCACTGCCGTCCAATTGACCAGAATCGAGAGCCAGCGAACGTCCGCGCTGTCCGGAAACGCCCGCGACGCCTCGACAGCCGCGGCCGCCGCTTCGCGCCACAGATCCGCCTTCGCCAGCGCCACCACGCGCTCGACCCGCTCGTCGCCCTGATCCGGCGGCGCGCGCAGTTCCACACGCTCGAGCAGCGCGCCGGTCCAGCGGTACAGGGCCACCCGCTGGAGCTCCGTGGCGCACGCAAAGCAGAAGATGTAGGGGTCCGAATCGTTGAGCACCACCTCCAGCAGCCCGTCGCCGTCCAGGTCCAGGAACTCGCTCAGGTACTGACGCTGGGTGATCCGCGAGAGCGCCGTGCTGAGTGTCGTACCGTCGAACCCAATCACATCCAGCGTTCCCGCGTGCGCTCCCGTTCCGCCGCGCACCCCAATCCAGACCGACGCCTCGCCGCCCGGCGCCTCCCACCCCGTGGTCAACACCTCGACATGCGTTCGCTGCGGCGCGCTCTCGATCTCCAGCCGGTCCACTTCGCTCCATTCGCCGCCCGCGGTTCGCATGAAGACCGCCACAAAGTGGAAAAAGTTGTCCACCTCGCCCCCCGAGGTGATCTTGGCCGGCTGCGGACCGTCCGTGATCACCCACCAATACACCCCCGTCACGACCGGCAATCCCAACGGAATCACGTGCACTGGCTGCGTCTCAACCCCAGGAAACTCGGGAAACTCCTGCCGGATGCCTTCCTGAACGATTCCTCGCAACTCGTCGGCCAGCGCGTCCAGCGTCGGCGGCGGCTGCTCGGAAGCCGTGGGTGTCGGTGAGGGACTCGGCACTGCCGTAACGGCCTGGGTCGGCGTCGGCGAGGGACTTGGCGTTGCCGTCTCAGCCGGTGTCGGCTTAGGCGACGAACTCGTTGCTGCCGTCCTGGATGCAGTGGGCGTACGCAACCCAGGGCGCTCTGCGCGCGTCTCGACCGCCGCTACTGTCGCCACAGGCGTCGCCGTCGGAAGGGTCTGCGCCACCGGCCGCTCGGGTGTTGCCGTCGCCACGACCGTTGGCTGAGCCGTGGCAACCGGCGCCGCATCCGCGCCGTCCGACGCCGGAAAATCGCAAGCCGTCAGAACGCCCAACATCGCCACCGCTATCGACAGCAGCCTCAAGGCCCGAGCCAGCCGCGGCATGTCCATCACCCGCGGTCCGAAACCTGGATCGACGTCAGGACTGATCGCTTCCGTCCCCGCGCGCACTTGCCTCGCGAATGGTTGAGCTCAGAATCGCAGCCGCCGAATCCAGACCCCGAAAGTAGTACTCGCGATACGTCGCATTGGACGCGCCGAAATAGAAGTTGCTCGGGGAATACTGAACACTCGCAAGCGACCTCGCCTGGCTCGATTCCTCGCCGTATATGTCGGCAATCGAGTCGACGGCATCTTCTCGCCACTGCTGAAACTCTCGCGAACCAACCACCCGCTCCGGCGACCGTCGCGCCAACTCCTTCAGTCGCGGAACCGCTTCCAACGCCTTGGTCAATTGCTCGACGGCATCAGCGCTAGCCGGCATCGTCACGTCCAGACCTCAAGGAACCGTCCTCAATCCTGACGAATAGCCCGATAGGAAAATCCGGCCAAACCCTAAAGCCAGGGATTCGTCGGATCCTCCAGCGGCAGCGCAATCGGCCGCCCTTCCAGGTGCGAGCGATACGCCCCCACCAGCATCTCCACGCCAATCAGCGCGTCCTGACCCGTGCAGGTCGTCGGCCGAACCTCGCCGCCGTGAACCAGCCGCACCAATTCGCAGCCATGTACGTGATTGCTCCAGGTCATCGTCTCCACGCCGTCCGGCGCCCAGCCGTCGCTGCCGTCGATCTCCTCCCAACCCAGGTCGCCCCTGATAGGGAACACGTCGCCACGCGGCAACACGTGGAACTGCCCGCGTGGCTGGTTGCGCATGGTTACCAGCGCGTGTTGGTAGTAGCAGTCCGCGCCCAGCCGGTCCGAGCCGTACGACCCGTCGCCCACCGGCACCGATTCAAAGGTCCCAATCACTCCGCTGGGGAACAGGTACGTGGCCGATATCCGGTCGCCCGCGATCGGCCCGGTCCCGTTCTCGGTGCGACCCATCGCGTCGGCGCGCGTCGCCGGACGCCCGTTCTGCAACACCAGGCCCGACACCTGCACCGGCGCTTCACCCACCAGGTAGAGCATGCCGTCAAACACGTGCGGCGCGTGGATCATCGACTCTTCAACGCCCACCCGGTGGTCGCCCTTGTCCATTGCGCGAATTCGCGTCAGCGGCCCCCACTCACCGGCCTCGCCGCGCGCCCGGATCGCCTGCATGCCCGGGTGCTCGCGGCTGCGGTGCGCCAGGATCACGTGCGTCCCCGCCTTCTCGGCCGCGTCCATCACCGCCCGCGCCTGGTCCGGCCACGGAGCCAGCGGCTTCTCCACATACAGGCCCTTCGCGCCGGCCTCGATCGCCGCCAGTGTTTCCTCAACCCGCCCGTCGTCATACCAATGCCGCGCAATCACCACGATGTCCGGTCGCTCCCGCTCCAACATCTCGCGGTAGTCCGCATACGTCCGCTCCGCCCCGCACGCCGCCGCCAGTTCCTCGCGACCCCCGTCAACCGGATCCGCCAGCGCCACCATCCGCACGTCCGGATTGGCCAGCCACGCCCGATGCAACCCATGCCCGGCCCCGCCCAGGTCGCTATTCGCAATCGTCACAGCCCGCAACGCAGACATCGGCTATTCCCCAGCGGCGACGGAATCGGCCGAGTGTAGTGGACGTCAATCTGCCTGCTGCCCGTCAGCGGCGCTTCCCCGGCAGAGCACGACCCGGTCGGTCTGCCTACCGCTGGAACAGCGAGACCCGGACGTGACCGCGGTCAGGGTCCCGTCCGGCGGAGTGGCCTGCCCATACGCACATCGCTCCGCGAGCACAGACCGGGGCCCCAATGGTCGCGACGACGCAGCGCCACCAGGTAGTGATCGAACGCCGTGTTGAGCGGCAGGTCGTCCAGACTACGCAGGCCGCAGAACCGGAGTGCTGCTTCTCGACCGAAATCAGGTGACTGTTGACGGCATGGGCGCCCTTGTGCCGCACCGTGGCTTGGCCGCGCCCTACCGGGCAAGGCGACTGATCAAGCGTCGTCGGTGTTCGTTCCAGATCCGCGTGGTCTGAAGCTCGGTGACGCCACGTACGATGGCGAAATTCCTCTATCTAAGAGAACACAGCGACGGATCCGGTGCAGGACCCTATACCGAGCAATAGCCCGGCCAAAATGCCTTTGAGGATGCCGCGGGCGACTGAGCGGTTTCTCCGACGCACGACCCACGAGACAATCGCCAATCCTGCCGCGCACATCGCCAACAGCATTGCGATGAACACAGCGACGCCGACGTATGCAAGTCCGAAGGACACGTAATATTTATTCTCACCAATAGAATAGGCCCACATCAAAAGGATGGGTATGATAATGAAAGGGGCTATGGTCAGGCCCGCCGAAATGAGTTGTTTGTCGTCCTTCAGCCCGTCGAGGTCAGCACCGCATTGAGGACAGAACTTGTCCTCGCGCTGGATCTCTCGCTGGCACCTGTGGCAGATTCTAGTTTGTTCAATACTCATGCTCGATCCCTCCCGGTGGTGCCGGACGTGAACACTACCTCTGCGATACAGAGGGGCGGTTTACGGCGTTGGAACTACAATGGCGGAATTCCTCTATCTAATAGAACACAACGAAGGATCCGGTGCAGGACCCTATACCGAGCAATAGCCCGGCCAAAATGCCTTTGAAGATGCCGCGGGCGACTGAGCGGTTTCTCCGACGCACGGCCAACGAGACAATCGCCAATCCTGCCGCGCACATCGCCAACAGCAGTGCGATCAACATAGCGACGCCGACGTATGCAAATCCGAAGGACTGGTAAATGTATCTCTCACTAAGCTCAATGCGCCACGCCATAAGGATGGGTATGATAATGAAAGAGGCTATGGTCAGGCCCGCCGAAATGAGTTGTTTGTCGTCCTTCAGCCCGTCGAGGTCAGCATCGCATTGAGGACAGAACTTGTCCTCGCGCCGGATCTCTCGCTGGCACCTGTGGCAGATTCTAGTTTGTTCAATACTCATGCTCGATCCCTCCCGGTGGTGCCGGACGTGAACACTACCTCTGCGATGCTCTCGGATGTAACGTCGCCATCCGTCTGAGAAAACCCTGCCGTAAGGCGGTTGAGACCGACAAATTGTACCGTTGGGATGGACAGCCCGTCAACGACGATTCGGAAAAGGCCAGCGTTGGTCCGGTCTACTCGATCACGCTCGAAGCGAAGTCCTTGGAACTCCTGACGTCGAGAGGGACGACGATAGCCCCCAGGCACAGACAACCCAGGTAGGCAGCGACCCATCTTGGGGAATTGGGCGTCTTCAGGACAATCCGATCCCCAGATTCAATTCCTTGGTCCTGCAGGTACGTGGATACGCGGCCTGAGAATTCCCAAAGGTTGAGGTACGTCCAGCTTTCCGCGCGAAATCCCCGTTGGGCCGCCAACGCTCTTCGCTCACTGTTGATCGACACTGAATCACGAATGAGGCTGACTATCGTCTCCATCCTCACCTCCTTCCCGGAGCCGTCTGAGTCCGCAGAGTTGATATGGGAATGTGGGTTGGAGCCCCCACAATGAACGCGTTCTCAATGTCCGGGATGGTCTTGCTACTGCTACATTTACGAGTTGACGCCGGTTGGGTAATCGCGACTGGGGGATCGCGTGGTGGACTTCCGCGACCTTCCGGTCGCCGGCATTCACGTACGCCTTGTAGTGTCCGGGCGGCCCCTTCTGGTGTGCAGGGCAAACATGGAACCAACTGGTCCCTCCGGTAGATCGTGATTCCGTCTCGATCTCGACCTGTGTTCGCCGGAACGCGAAGCGGTCCTCGGGGCCTATGGCTCTCTGAGCCCATGGGGCGCCGTCGGCGGGGGCGTTGTCCGGCTGCGCGTCGGGCAGGTTGTAGGGGTAGATGCTGTCGTCGGTGTCGTCCACGACCCAAAGCACCTGGCCGTCGAACCACATGCCGTTGGGGTTGACGTTGTCCACCACGAACACGGTGGTGCCGTTGGACCAGATGCCGCGCGGTGCTTCGGCGCTCCCGGCGGCGGCCGCGCCGACTGACGGGCTGTCCAACCCAATTGAGATTGTGAAGAGCTACTCTCTGTCCCAATAGGGGCTGTCCTCTATGTCCAGACATCCCGCGTTGTCGTGCCTGAAGTAATCGTCATTACCCCAATCAAGCACGCCATCTACGTACCCACCTGAGCGCAAGATATCTAAATCACTGTCATTCACGTGGCTGCCTCCAGTGACGTGAGGGGCGCAGTCGGGAACGGCACCGAAGGTGTGGAGCAACCCCTGGATTGCTACTGCGGCGATATTTTCGTGGAACGGCCCCTGGATGAGTGTTACAGCTATCTGTTGACCAACGATCCCCGCGGGCCCAAAGACTCCTTCAGCGCCGTCGTAGTGGAAGAGTACGGCGTATTTCTTCTGTGGGTCCAATTGCCCTCCCTCCCGCGCCTCCAGAGCATCTCTGAACTGTGGAATGATTCCCTCCAAATGTGTACCCAGGTCATCCAGGTCAGACGCGGCAAACCGGATTGGAAGAAAGCTAACGTCGATCTCGCCACCATGCGTGTCGAATCGCCAGGCCATGCCGGTCCGCTCCCTCAACCATTCCTGCATCCAGGTCGCGATCAGGGCAATGTCCCCGTCGCGGTCATACTCCAGGTTCTCGTCGCCGATCGGAACCGCGTACACGAAGTGGATTTGCTTCCCATCTCGATCGTCAGGACGGTCCCAATTAGCCCGCGCGCCAATATCCACACCCGAAACAACATCGAGATCGAGGGACGTGGAGTGCCCGTTGAAGTAGGCTGTCACGCTTGCCGCTCCTATTCCTACAGCCCGCACAATGCCGCCTGACTGGGTCGCAAAGTGGTCCATATACCCTTGGGTTACAGTCGCCACGGACTCGTCTGCCGAGACCCATGTGACCTCATCTGTTTCTGCGAAACACGGCGCCGGTCGACCGGCTACCTCAAGCGATCCAGCTTCGCACCGCACGAGAACTGCAACTGTCAACGCCTCCCCAACGCGCAGCCTCCCTCGCTCTATCAGGAGTCCTGATGACGCTGTGAAGCCTACGCTTCTGGCTGGCCTCTGCTCCTCTACAGCCAGGGACATCTCGGTGATGCGGGGATCAGGCGTTGCCGTGGGTGTGGCTGTAGGAGTGGGTGTGGGCGTTGCCGTGGGTTAAGGTGTAAGCGTTGCCGTCGGCTCCGGCGTAGGCGTTGCCGTAGGAGTGGGTGTTACCACCGGCGGAGAGGTGTCTGTGATTGCGGGCGCTCGGTAGGCGCGTATGTTGCCTTTGTCTGCCAGGTAGAGCACCCCGTCCTGCAATGTGTATCCGCCGCCTTGCAGTCCGTAGCAGCAGTTGTTTGTAGTCCAGATCGGTGCTCCGGTGCGGGCGTTCAGGGCGTGTAGATATCCCCATCCCGAGTAGGCGTAGAGGACGCCGTCCGCCACGGTTGCGTTTAAGATGTTCCAGGACCTGCTTATGCTCCAAATCTCCTCTCCGGTGGCGGCATCCAGCGCGTGAAAACCATCGCTGCCTCCGACGAACAGAGTGCCGTCCGCGGCGGCGGCCACCGCGTAGGCGTATCCATGCCGGGATGACCAGAGGGCTTGGCCGGTGGCCGCGTCCAGCCCGTGCAGGGCGCCTCGCACCTCGGCCACCGCCAGCACCCCGTCTTCGACAAGGAGCGGGTTCGCAATGCCCGGCGTCGTGTCGCCGTCGCCGGCAAATTGGTGTCTACCTTCGAAGCTCCATATCTCGTCGCCGGTGGCCTCGTCCAGGGCGTGGATTCTCCCGTATGTCCTGAGGTAGACTCTTCCGTCCGATGCTGCCGGCGCATCGTAGATGGTTTCCCCCGCCTTGAAACTCCAGCGCAGGTTTCCCTCCGTGCCGTCGAAGGCATGGATCATGCCCCCATCTCGTCCTGGACCTGTGTCTCTTATGTAGATGTTGTTGCCGAGGACCGTTACCTTGAAATGGACGTAGTCTCTTTTCTGTCGGCTTTCCCGGAGGAGTTGCCCGGTCTGCGGGTCATAGCTGCCCACTACAATTTCGCCGTCGGGAAGGACGGCTGTCACATGGACAGCGCCGTCACGCAGTTCGACGCCTCGTATACGGCCGGTTTCCTCGAAGTTGATGAGCAGATGCTCTCCGGTGGCCGCGTCCAGGGCGTAGTAGTCGCCTCTCTCGTACTCGATGTATACCGTTGATCCTGCGGCCACTGGCGGCGGCTGTAGCTCGGTGTCCAAGTCGATACTCCACAGCAGCTCTCCCGTCTGCGCGTTCAGGGCGTAGACCGCTCCTTCAGTGGCGGCGTTGAGTCGTCCCTGGACTATGGTGGGAGAGAGGACCACGGTGCTGGTCTGACCGGTGTCGAAGTGCCAGAGCATGTCGCTTCGCTGAGGCGGGGGGCCCTTCCCGTCCGGCGGGGGTGTGGGGGTCGGGGTGCGCGTTTCCGCTGGTGGACGAGTGTCCCCGATTGCAGGCGCCCTGTAGGCGCGGACGCCCTCCCTGTGAGCTATGTAAACCACTCCGTCGGCCACGTGGTAGCGGCCAGGACCGGTGAAGTAGCCGATTCTCTGGGTCCGGAGAGGTTCTCCGGTCTGGAGGTCCAGGGCGTGCAGGTCGCTTCCCAATGTGTGGGAATATATGACGCCATCGGCCACCGTCACATGGAACACTTGCCAGTCGTTATTCAGTCTCCATCTCTTCTTCCCGGTCGCGGCCTCGATTCCGTAGAAACCGAAGGTGCCTGCGGCCAGGACCATTCCGTCCGCGCCGGCCACCCTCCTGATGTGGTCCTCTTCGAAGGACCAGACGGGTTTTCCTGTTCTGGCGTCCAGGGCGGTCACGGTTCCATCGCCCGCTACCGGCCATATCCCGTCAACGACGTGCGGCGGGTAGTCAAGGCTGTATTCCCACTCGGACTCCCACAGGAGCTCCCCTGTTGATGCATCCAGCGCGTGGACTCCTTCGTACGACTGGACGAACACGGTTCCGCCGGACTGCGTTGGGGCCGCCGGGATGATGGAACCGACATCGTAGGTCCAGACCGAGGTTCCGGTCGCCGCGTCCACGGCATGTACTCTGGTTCCGGGGGGGAGACCTACGTCCAGCCGGTAGGTGCGTCCGGTTTCGGGGTCCGGCGGATCGGTGTGCCGCGGTCCTCGCCCTTCGTTGGTTTCCAGCAGCTCTCCGGTGTTCACATCGAGGGTGTAGTAGTCCAGTACGCCGTTCACGTATACCTTTGAGGCCGTGACGACGGGCGGCGGGTAGAGCTTGTCGTCCAGCTCGGTCTGCCACTGGAGCTGCCCGGACTTCGCATCCAGGGCATAGACCTGGCCCAGGGGCGAGACGAGGAAGAGCGTTCCACCCCTTGTGGTTGGGGCTATCCCGGGAAAGCTGTTCGCCTCCGTCTGGGGTATCTTGAACTCCCACAGCAGGGCATCCTCCGGCGGTGGCGGTCCAGGAGGCTCCGGCGTCAGTTCGGAACATCTGGCCAGAAACATGAACACGGCAGCCATGCTAATGACCAGACCGCCAATTAAGATTATGAACTTAGAAATCGCTACCTCCCTCGGCATTGGGTCAATTACTCAGCCCGCATAACTGTTGCATCCCTCCATCTTCTTGGATCGTAGGCGAGTCGCCCAGCCATCGCTTCACTGAAGACATTGGCCAACGCAATACTCTCGACCAAGCGGAGCCGGTGTCAACTGGCAATCATTCTGTTGTCGGGGGCATATGCTTCGTATTAGATGAGGCAAACCACACACAACACACGGTTCTATTGCTTCCCCTCCCGTCCCCTGTGTTCTCGTCAAGTGCAGCTGTACAGAGGCTAAACAATGGACCACTGGCCCCATGCCTTCGAGAAGGTTAACCCTCGAAGAAGCACATTCGCGGCAGATAGGAGTGCTACATTACTTGAGGGCAATTGCCACTCTCCAATTTCGCCTCGGTGACGTAGCTGGATCGATGCGGAGACTTAGGGTTCCAATCGTCGGGAACGCCAGCGCCGATGCGGACACGACAGCTGTCGCCACACCCAGAGTCGGTAGGCAAAGGCGCAGCGGATCAATCGCGTGCCACCGTTACGGGGAGGCTACGGTTCCTCAAGAGCTGTGTGCGCAAAGGCGTTGACCGAGTTCGCAGGAATGGGTGTGTATCTGCCCGCCTGGCAGCGGCGGCTGATATCCAAGCTGACCCAGACCGCAATGCTTCCTTTTGCAGAGGCCAAGCGCCCCAATAGCCGGCGGCAAGACGCTCAGCCTGTCTTCCGCTGCATGCGACTACGGCGCTGCTGGCGACCAGGCTGGGTGCACGTCGGAAGCGGGGTTGTCTGTCACCTGTGTCACGCGGGTCCCGTCCGGTTTCATGACGTAAATCTCCCAGTCGCCGTCACGATTCGACGAGAATGCCAGGTAACGGCCATCTGGAGACCAGGTCGGCAACACGTCCCAACCATCGCTGTAGGTGAGCCGTGTCACATTGGTCCCGTGCGAGTTCATGACGTAAATCTCCAAGTCGCCAACACGATCCGACGAGAATGCGAGGAAACTGCCGTCTGGAGACCAGGTCGGCGACACGTCCGAACCATCGCTGTGGGTGAGCCGTGTCACATTGGTCCCGTCCGAGTTCATGACGTAAATCTCCGTCTCGCGGTCGCGGTCGCCGTCGTCTTCGTCACGATCCGATATGAACACCAGGCGGGTACCGTCCGGCGACCACGCCGGCATCATGTCCTCGCCGTCACTGTCGGTCAGCTGTCGAACACCCGTCCCGTCCGCGTTCATCACAAAGATCTCGCGGTCTCCGTCGCGATCTGACTCAAAGGCGATGTGGGCACCGTCGGGGGACCACGCAGGACGCAGGTCGAGATATTCGTTGTAAGTCACCTGCGTCTCTCCCATCCCGTCCGCGCCGATGACATAGATCTCGTAATCGCCGTCGAGCGGCGAGTGATACGCCAGCCGCCGTCCATCCGGCGCCCAAGTGGGCCAACCGTCGGCAACGTCGTTGTACGTCAACTGTGTTACCTGCGAGCCGTCCGCATTCATGACGAAGATCTCAGAGTCCCCGTCGCGATTCGATCGGAACGCAAGACGCGACGGCTGGGAGACCGAGTGGCCGAACGCCCAGGAAAACACTCGGCGCACATCCTCCCGGTGATCGTTCCGGCAGGCTGGCTCGGCCTGGTCGCCGAACACCCGCTGGTAGATCTCCACGTTGTGGTCATTGCCCAGGTGCGCCTCAACGATGTCGTTGAGTTCCACGCAGTCCGTCGGCCAGGCCAGGTCGGGTAGGACAGTCTGCGTCGCCACGTCAGCCTGATCGAAGGCCCAGGCAAACACCCCGCGCACGTCGTCCCGGTGGTCGTTCTGGCAGGCCGCTTCGGCCTGGTCGCCAAAGACGCGCTGGTAGATGCCGACGTTGCTGTCGTTCCCCAGGTGCGCCTCCACGATGTCGTTGAGTTCAACGCACGTCGTCGGCCACTGCGCCAACACCGGCACGGCCCCCACCGCCGCCACGACCGCCGCCAGCACCACCCCCACGACTACGACCCGGAATCGACGTAGGATCACGCCCTCGTCATTCCGGCTGAGGCAGGACTCAGCAACGCGGCTGCCGGCACGTCGCGACCGTGAGGGCTCCGGCGTGGCCTAGGGATCGTAGACATCCTTCCAGCAGGTGAGGGTCCCGTCCGTGCGCACCCCACAGGTGTGCCGGGATCCGGCGCTGACGGCGATAAACGTCCCGGCGGGAGGCTGGCCAAGCGAGTCGTCGCCCCAGCATGTGATCGTGCCGTCGGTTCGAATCCCGCACGTGTGGACCTGACCAGTGCTGACGGCGGCGAACGCCCCGGCCGGCGGCGTCGCCCGGCCATATCGGTCATCGCCCCAGCATTCCGCCGTGCCATCGGGTCGCACCCCGCAGCTGTGGTGCTCGTAAGCGCTGACGGCAGCGAACACTCCGGAGGGTGGGCTGGCCTGGCCTGAATTGTCACGGCCCCAGCAGGCGACAGCGCCGGAGGTCCGCAGGCCACAGGTGTGCCAGGTTCCGACGCTGACGGCGGCGAACGTCCCGTCCGGCGGCGTCGCCTCGCCGTAATCATTGAGGCCCCAGCAGGCGACCGTGCCGTCGGTCTGCACGCCGCAGGTGTGCTGGCTCCCGGCGCTGACGCTGGCGAAGGTCCTGCCCGGCGGCGTGGATTGCCCGCGGCCGTCATGGCCCCAGCAGGAGACCGCGCCGTCGGGTCGTACCCCGCAGGTGTGCAAGGCCCCGGTGCTGACCGCGGCGAACGCTCCGGCCGGCGGCGTGGCCTGTCCCCAGTCGCCATTGCCCCAGCACTCCACGGTGCCGGAGGTCCGCAGGCCGCAGGTGTGATAGCCGCGGGTGCTGACGGCCGCGAACGTCCCGGCCGGCGGCGCGATCAGGTCGGCAAGCTCCTGGCCCCAGCACGCCACCCTGCCGTCGGGTCGTACCCCGCAGCTGTGATAGCGACCGGCGCTCACGGCGGCGAACGCCCCGGCCGACGGCGTCGCCCGGCCATATCGGTCATCGCCCCAGCACTCCGCCGTGCCGTTCGGTCGCACCCCGCAACTGTGGAATTCGCCGGCGCTGACGGCGGCGAAGGTTCCGGCCGGCGGCGTCGCCCGGCCGTCAGAGTCATAGCCCCAACACTCGACCGCGCCGTCGGTTCGTACCCCGCAGGTGTGCCAGGCCCCGGCGTTGACGGCGGCGAAGGTTCCGGCCGGCGGCGTCGCCCGGCCGTCAGAGTCATAGCCCCAACACTCGACCGCGCCGTCGGTTCGTACCCCGCAGGTGTGCCAGGCCCCGGCGTTGACGGCGGCGAAGGTTCCGGCCGGTGGCGTCGCCTGGCCGAACCGGTCACCGCCCCAGCACTCCACCGCGCCGTCGAGCCGCACCCCGCAGGAATGCCGTTCGCCAGCGCTAACGGCGGCAAACGTCCTGGCCGGTGGCGTCGCCTGGCCGTAAAAGTCATAGCCCCAGCATTCAACGACGCCGTCGCGTCGCAGCCCGCAGGTGTGCAACCAGCCCGCACTGACGGCGGCGTACCTCCCCGCCGGCGGCGTGGCCTGGCCATGCCGGTCATAACCCCAGCAGGCCACCGAGCCATCGGTCCGCACCCCGCACCTGTGCGCCCAACTCGTGCTGATGGAGACAAACCTCTCGGACGCCGCTGCCGGCGGGCTGAAGTCGTTGAAGGCCCAGGCGAAGACGCCCCGCACGTCCTCGCGATGGTCGTTGCGGCAGGCCGCCTCCGCCTGCTCGCCGAACACGCGCTGATAGATAGCCACGTTGCCGTCATTGCCCAAATGCGCCTCAACGATGTCGTTAAGTTCCACGCAATCCGTCGGCCAGGCCAGCTCTGGGAGATCTGTTGCCATCACCTGGCCTCCCTCGTCGAAGGCCCAGGCAAACACCCCGCGCACGTCGCCCCGGTGGTCGTTCTGGCAGGCCGCTTCGGCCTGGTCGCCAAAGACGCGCTGGTAGATGCCGACGTTGTTGTCGTTGCCCAGGTGCGTCTCCACGATGTCGTTGAGCTCAACGCACGTCGTCGGCCACTGCGCCAACACCGGCACGGCTCCCACCGCCGCCACGACCGCCGCCAGCACCACCCCCACGACTACGACCCGGAATCGACGTAGGATCACGCCCTCTTCATTCCGGCTGAGGCAGGACTCAGCGACGCGGCTGCCGGCATGTCGCGACCGTGACGGCTCCGGCGTGGCCTAGGGATCGTAAACAGCCTTCCAGCAGGTGAGGGTTCCGTCCGTCCGCACCCCACAGGTGTGCCGGGATCCGGCGCTGACGGCGATAAACGTCCCGGCGGGAGGCTGGCCAAGCGAGTCGTCACCCCAGCATGTGATCGCGCCGTCCACTCGCAGCCCGCACGTGTGGACCTGACCAGTGCTGACGGCGGCGAACTATCCGGAGGGTGGGCTGGCCGGGCCTGCATGGTCACGGCCCCAGCACTCCATGGTTTCGGCCCCAGCACTCCACCGTGCCGTCGGTTCGTACGCCGCAGCTGTGGTAGTCACGGGCGCTGACGGCGGCGAACGTCCCGTCCGGCGGCGTCGCCTCGCCGTCATCGTCACGGCCCCAGCAGGCGATGGTTCCGTCCGTCTGCACGCCGCAGGTGTGCTCGGCCCCGGCGCTGACGCTGGCGAAGGTCCCGCCCGGCGGCGTGGATTGTCCGCTGTAGGGAACGCCCCAGCATTCGACGGAGCCCCTCGGACGCACCCCGCAGGTGTGCCAGAGCCCGGCGCTGACGGCGGTGAACGTTCCGGCCCGCGGCGTCGCCCTGCCGTCAGGGTCAAAGCCCCAACACTCGACCGCGCCGTCGGTTCGTACGCCGCAGCTGTGCCAGGGCCCGGCGCTGACGGCGGTGAACGTTCCGGCCGGTGGCGTCGCCGCGCCATACATGTCATCGCCCCAGCACTCCACCGCGCCGTCGGACCGCACCCCGCAGGAGTGCCGGTCGCCAGCGCTGACGGCGGTGAACGTTCCGGCCGGCGGCGTCGCCCTGCCGTCATCGTCATTGCCCCAGCATTCAACGACGCCGTCGCGTCGCAGGCCGCAGGTGTGCTCCCAACCCGTGCTGACGGCGGTGAACCTCCCCGCCGGCGGCGTGGCCTGGCCAAACATCTGGCCATACATGTCATCACCCCAACAGGCCACTGAGCCATCGGTCCGCAGCGCGCACGTGTGGTACGAACCCGTGCTGATGGAGACAAACCTCTCGGAAGCCACTTGTGGCGGGCTGTAGTCGTCGAAGGCCCAGGCGAAGACGGCTCGCACGTCCGCCCGGTGATCGTTCCGGCAGGCTGGCTCGGCCTGCTCGCCGAACACCCGCTGGTAGATTCCCACGTTGTTGTCATTACCCAGGTGCGCCTCAACGATGTCGTTGAGTTCCACGCAGTCCGTCGGCCAGGCCAGGTCGGGTAGGACAGTCTGCGTCGCCAGGTCGGCCTCATCGAACGCCCAGGCAAACACCCCGCGCACGTCATCCCGATGGTCGTTCTGGCAGGCCGCTTCGGCCTGGTCGCCAAACACCCGCTGATAGATTCCCACGTTGTTGTCGTTGCCCAGGTGCGTCTCCACGATGTCGTTGAGTTCAACGCACGTCGTCGGCCACTGGGCAAATACCACCGACGAAAGTGCCGCAATGGTTGCGGCCGCCAGAACCACCGCTGCGCAGGTCATCCGGAGCCTTCGCATCACGCGTCTCCTCTAGCTCATTCGCCGCGGACAACTCCGGGCGCCGGCACCTTCCGCGGCGAGCACCGACATCGCACCGTTCGCTTTTATGACGAAGCGCAGGCGACGCACACTGGAGTCGATATCAAGCAACGCTGCTTCAATCTCGCTAAAGACTTTGACCAACGCAATACTCTCGACCAAGCGGAGCCCGTCGTCAACTGGCAATTCAGTATGTCAACCAACCAGCGCATCCGGGTGATGATCGTTGACGACCATTCCATCCTGCGGGTCGGCCTCAAGCAGGTCCTGGAGGCGACCGGCCAGTTCGAGGTCGTTGGCCAGGCAGCGAACGGCGCGGAAGCCATCCGCGTCGCCGCTGCCGTGTCGCCGGACATCGTGGTGATGGACGTACTCATGCCGGAAATGGACGGGGTGGAGGCGTGCCGCGAAATCATGGCGTCCGCTCCCGATACCCAGGTACTCATGCTGACCGCCTCGACCGAGGAAGCCGCCGTCGTCGATGCCGTGGCCGCCGGCGCGACGGGATACATCCAGAAAGAGACCGATCAGGAGCGGTTCCTGTCCGCCGTCCGCGGTGTGGCCCGGGGCGAACTGCGCGTCCCCGCCGCCGCGATTCGCCGAGTGCTCGCGGAGAATCGCGGCGCCGCAGGCCCCCGCGACGCGGCGCTGGCCGCCGGGCTCACGCCGCGCGAGCGAGAGATCCTCGTGGCCTTCGCGCAGGGCATGTCCTACGCCGCGATCGCGCAGGCGCGCGGCGTCAAGCCGGTCACCATTCGCAACGCCGTCTACGGCATCCAGCGCAAACTCGGAGTCGGGTCCATGCAAGGCCTGGTGCTCTGGGCCGTGCGGAATGGCCTGCTCGACGACGTTTCCGCGGCGGGTTAGTCGTGATCGCCGTGCGGTCGTTCAGTCAGCGTCGGCCGGGCATCGCCACCGTGAGAGACACGCAACATCGAGATGATGTGGACCGCCAGCAGCTGCTGGCTGACCAGGCATTCCTTGGAGGCTGGACGCTGAGCCGCGCTCTCACCGCCAGCGTGCCAGGGACATCCGCCACGAAGCACGGGGACCATTTGCCATGAGGGCCTCCCCGGCTCGAAATCTCCTTTGCCTCGACCGATTGAGGACGCTCCAATCTCTCAACAAGGCCCATAGGAATCACAGTTAGCCACGAACCGCGAGCCACGAGCCAGTATTCCCTACTGAATCGACCGATACCGCCAGACCGCCAGCGGCACGAACACCGCCATGATCCCCGCCATCCAGACCAGCGCCTTAACCAGCGGGTCCCAGAAATCCGTGCCCAGCGCCAGCCCGCGCATCGCGTTGACCGTGTGCGTCACCGGACTGTTCTCGGCGACGACCTTTAGCCAGTCGGGCATGGTTTCAACGGGCACGAAAACCGAACTCACGAACACCAGCGGGAACAGCCAGACGAACGACGCCACCTGCGCCGTCTCCGCCCGCCTGACGCTGGTGCCGATGGTCGCGGAGATCCAGCAGAACGTCTGACCGAACAACACCGCCACCAACGGCATGGCAATTGCCCCGGCCGCGGTCCCGTGGTATCGAAACCCGATCAGAAACCCGACCCCCAGCATCAGGCCAACCACAAAGACGTTCCGCGTGGTGTCGGCCAAGATTCGTCCGGCCACCACCGCCGACCGCGCCATGGGCAGCGCGCGGTAGCGATCGATCATCCCGCTGGTCACGTCCACCGCCAGTCCCACCCCTGTCTGGGTGGACCCGAACAGCACCGACTGCGCCAGGATCCCCGGCAGCAGGAAGTCGATGTAATCCACCGGCCCGGTCTGAATCGCCCCGCCGAACACGAACGCGAACAGCAGCACGAACATCACCGGCTGGATCGTCGAAAAGACCAGCAAGTCCGGCTGCCGCCGGTAGGCCAGCATGTTGCGCTTCCACAGTTGCAGGATGTCGCCCAGCGCGTAGCGCGCCTCCACCCGCAACGCGTCCATCGAAACCACCATCAGCCCATCCTTATCCCGTGGGCGTGTCGGCCGACTCGTTGGCCGCCCGATGCCCGGTCAGCGACAGGAAAACTTCGTCCAGCGTCGGCTGGCGCAGCCCGATGTCGGCAATCGCCACTGACGCCTCGTCCAGCCGCCGCACCACCCCGGCCAACCGCGCCGGCCCGTTACTCACCGCCACCGACACTGTTCCGACCGCCTCGTCCACCGTCGCTGGCCCGTCGCCCTCGGCCTCCAGCACCTGTCGCACCGCTTCCAGCGACGCCAGGTCGCTCACCCGCACCGTCAGATGCTCGCCGCCCGACCGCGCCTTCAGGTCCGCCGCCGTGCCCTGGGCGATGATGCGCCCGTGGTCGATCACCACAATCTCGTCGGCCAGCTGATCCGCCTCTTCCAGGTACTGCGTCGTCAGCAGCACTGTCGTCCCGGTCGAGACCAGCTCACGGATCACCGCCCACAGCTCCAGCCGCGCGTGCGGATCCAGCCCCGTGGTCGGCTCGTCCAGGAACAGCATCTCGGGATCGGCCACCAGGCTGGCAGCCAGGTCCAGCCGCCGCCGCATCCCGCCGGAATAAGTCCTGGCCGGACGGTCGGCCGCGTCGTCCAGATCGAACCGTGCCAGCAGTTCGCTCGTGCGTGAGGCCGCGGCAGCCCGCCCCATGTGGTACAGACGCGCCACCATTTCCAGGTTCTCGCGCCCCGTCAGCGTGTCGTCGACGGCCGCCGACTGCCCCGCCAGCCCGATCAGCGGCCGCACCTGCGTCTTTTCGCGCCGCACGTCGTACCCGGCCACCGTGGCCGAACCCTCGTCTGGATCCAGCAACGTGGTAAGGATGCGCACCAGCGTCGTCTTGCCTGCCCCATTAGGCCCCAGCAATCCCAGCACCGTCCCCCGTTCGACTTCCAGGCTCACCCCATCCAACGCGCGCACGTCCCCAAACGACTTGTGGATATCGCGCACCACCACGATCGGGGCGTTGCCGTTAAGAACCTGGGCCATTCGTTACGGACCTCCAACTCGGCTGGACTAGCCGATCCCCGCCCGGAATTCGGCAATCGTCGCACGCGCGCCCAACTAAACGTGGTGGGTTTCTCACGGTCCTGCTAACACAGTTCGCCCGTGATCACGACCCTTGCATGCGACCTTGCGCTATCCGGCGGCGCCCCGCCTCCTGTCGCGCACCCGAACTACCACCTCTCCGTCGCGCACCTCAACAGGAAACATCCGCGCCCGCACCCGCTCGTCGTAGAGCGCCTGCCCAGTTCGTATGTCAAATTCCCAGTTGTGAAACGGACACCGCAGAATCTCCCCCTCCCGCTCAAAGTCCCAGTGCCCCACCCGCTCCGAAACCGGGTGCGGACGTATGCGCCCCCGGCACAGCGGACCGCCCCGATGCGGGCAGTGGTTCAGCAGCGCGTACAGGTCGCCCCCCACGTTGAAGACCGTCACCCCGTAGTTAAGCGCCCCCCGCGCCTCGCACCGCTCGCCCGGCGGTAAATCGGCCAGCGCGCAAACGACGACCTCGTCAGACGTGGCGGCTGTCACGCGCCGTTACCCAGCACCTTGTGCAACCTCAGCCGACGGCTACAGCCTGAACGTATCGCGCGCCGTCTCGCCAAAAATGTTGGCGCGCATCTCGGCCGGGAAGTCCGGCGCCACCGAGGTAGGAGCGTCCCAGTCCCAGTGCGGGAAGTCGCTGGCGTACACCAGCACCTCGTCGGCCCGCGCCTGCTCCAGGAACCAGTGCAGGTCCGCCCGTGAACCCGGCTGCTCCATCGGCTGCGTACCAACCCGGATGTGGTCGCGGAAATACTCGCTGGGCAGCCGCTTCACCCACGGCGTGTAGTCCCGCACCGCTTTCCAGTCGGCGTCGAAATGGTTCAGCAAGCCGGGGATCCACCACGTGTCCACTTCCACGAACACCCATTTAAGCGTCGGGAACTTCTCGAACACCCCCTCGCAGATCAAGCTGGCCGTATGCGCCTGCGCAATCTGCGGACGCGCCATGCGCATCTCCAGGTAGTAGGTCGGATAGCCCGCGGCCGTGGGCGGGTTGGTCTGCCCGCGCCCCTCCCCGCCAAAGTGCGTCATGACCGTGAGGCCATAGCGCTCCGCCGCCTCGTAGATCGGGTGATACATGCGGTTCCCGTAAGGATGGCGTCCGCCGGCCGGCAACATCACGCCCACCACCGCCGGGTGATCGCCCAACCGCTCGATCTCCTCCACCGCCAGCACCGGGTCGTTCGGCCCAACCGCCAGCGTCGCGCGGAACCGTGGGTCCTTCGCCACCCAGTGATCCATCGTCCAGTCGTTATGCGCCCGGCAGATGGCCGCCGCGTAGTCCAGATTCGTCATCCCCACCGTCGGATAGACCATCTGCCCCGTCAGAATCGCCACGTCGATGTCGTAGCGGTCCAGGTGCTCGCGCACCGTGAACTCGGCAAAGTCCGTGTTTTCGTCCACGTCGTGGTCGGTCCGGTAGCCGTGCGAGTTCGGCATATTCGTCCAGCCGCCGTTCGGAAACATGGACCCGAAGTCCTTGATTTCCTGCACGTACTGCCGTGGCAAATAGGGAAAGATGTCGTCGATCTTGTGCCACAGGTGGTGGCAGTCGCAGTCCACCAGGTAGGGCGCGACTTTGCGAATGGTGGGCGCCCGCTCGACGGGCCGGGTCAGGGAGTCAACGGCCGGCATCACGCGACCCCTAAGCAGTCCTCAGCGCAACCCCGATGGTATCCCACCCACCCGCCGCCCGCACCAAACGGCTGCCACAAGCATCGCCGGGATCAGCGTCACCATTACAAGGGCCAGCAGCGCCTCGGCCGACAGCGCTGCCCACCGCCAATCCGACGACATCAGGTTCCACAGGGACCCTAGCTTGCTTCGGGTGGGCTCGACGGCACCGTGCGCGACGAATTCAATGTCCTGGTCCGGCCACGTCAGCTCCCCGTTAACCCAGAGCCGCCCCTCTTCGTACCGATTGCCCTGCACCATGCCGACACGCAGGGCCGCCCTTGGCTCAATCTCCGCCGCCACCTGCAGGAGCAGCCGCCGCCCCTCAGTCGCCGTCAGCAGCGGAACGTCGATGTCCACCCATTTCGGCAGGTTTCCAGCCGGTGCCTCAACCCGACCATGCCGAAGCACATCACCGGAACTTCCCACCGGCGAATCCACCACTTGCCAGACAGCGGAGCCGGGCCGGCCCTCGGGGTCCCTATTGGCCAGTCGCAAACTCGCTCCGGCGAGCGGAGCACCTGGCATGGAGAACTCCTGCGCCACCGACTGCCCGTCCGCCAGGCTCACCCAATAGAACTCATGCCCACCAGTTGCACGTGCGTCGACCATCGGCACCTGAAACGCCAACGCCGCAAACAGGCCCCCCAGCGCGACTACAGCCGCGGCTGACGCAATCAGCGGCACGCCCAAACGGCGGCCGCGAAAGGCGCCGGCCAACGCATCGCGCTGCGACCAGGCGGCGACAGCGCTCAACGCCAGAAGCACGGTGCCGCCAAACTCCAGCGTCTCCTCCAGAACCACCATCAGCCCATAGGCCCGGCCCTTGATCAAGGCCGGCGTCGTCCCTTCGCATAGAAGGGCAAGCAGCCAGGCGCCAAGCCCCAAGGCAAACGGCCTGCGCACGCCGCTCTTGCGCAATCCCCGGAAGTAAAACCCCGCCATCGCCAGCAGGAATCCCGCGATCAGCGGAATGGCCATAAGGACCCAGATAAACGTTCCTGCCTGGGAAAGAACGTCCTCGCTGAAGACGCCCCGTGCCAGGCCCGGAAGCTCCGTCGCATGAAAGTCCGAGGTCTCCTCCCAGAACAAAAACGCCGCCGTACCGGCCAAAACGGTCCACCCGGCCACGGCAACCCATCCCGCGGCCCGCCTCCTACTGACCTCCGCGGCAATGAGGGCGACTACGGCCAGAGCCAGCAGCGCGGCCGCCGACACACGATTCGCCAGCCGCCCCTCCCAATCAATGTCGGGGTTCAGATCACGCGGAATCGCCTCCGGCGGCAACCATTCCGGAAACGCCAAACTCACCAGGTTCGGAACAACGACCCCGCCCCACCAGAACAGCACCGCGCCAAGCAGCACCAGCCGCCCGACCCGTCCCACGAGCGGCCCGGTCACCAGCGTGCGCGTTCGCTCCACGGCCCGGCCGTCAGCCGTGCTTTCGCAGCATGTAACCCACCCCCGGCCTCGTAACTAGGTGCCGTGGATCGCCGGGGTCCGGCTCGATCTTTTCCCGCACCCGCCGCACATACACCCGCGCCAGGTGCCGATCCCCCGCATACTCCGGCCCCCAGACCTCCTCCACCAGTTGAGCCGGCGTGAACACCCGGTCCCGGTTGCGCGCCAGGAAGCGCAGCAGCCGAAACTCCGAGGCGCTGAGCGCCACCGCCCGCCCCGCAACCGTCACCTCCGCCGCCGCAAATTCCACACACAGCCCGTCCGACGCAAACGGCGGCGGCGCCCCAACCTCCGCCCCCGGAGCCCGCCACAACACCGCCCGCAGTCTCGCCAGCAGCTGCTCCGCGTCGAACGGCTTCGCAAGGTAATCGTCCGCGCCCGCCTCCAGGGCCTGAGCTATCCCTTCATCGTCCTCCGCCAGCGCCATCGCAACCACCGGCGCGTCGCACCTCGCGCCAACCCGCCGCAGTACCGTCAACGCATCCACGTCCGGCAACCCCAGATCCAGCAGTACCACATCAGGCTTCGCGCTGCCGCACAGGTCAAGACCTCCAGCACCCGTGCCAGCGAAGACCGCTTCAAACTCGCACGACGCCAAATGCGCCCGCACCTGCCGCGCGTACCGCAGGTCATCGTCGATCACAAGCACCAGCAGGCGGTCAGCACGTCCCATAGCTCATCGTCTCCTCTTCGTTGCATGGGCCCACAATTCGTAGCGCTTGCAACCTGCAACACGCACGCCCGACCCGGGTATCCTGCTCCACTAAGGGCATTGGCGCGCTGCAGGCACCGACTGGCCCGAACTACCGCAACTTCAACCGAGAATACATACCGCGTCAGACCATGACCCAAACACGGTGCCGACAGGACAAACAAATCAGGGAGTCGCGCTCGCGACCAACCATCTAAGAGTCCATCTAACTTCGGCGCTACGAATCACCGTTGACGTGAGGCCACTGGCAGCACTAGCCTGGCTAAGACTAGGCTTGGAATCAATGTCACCAACACAAGGGCAAGGCTAAGCGTCACAAGCAACACCGGCCAGAGCCAGTCCGAACTGATGGTCCGCCAGACGGCCTGCAGCTTGCTGCGGGTTGGCTCGGCCGCGCTGTACGCCACAAACTCAAGGTCTTGATCCGGCCACGTGATCTCGCCATTAACCCAGAGCCGACCTCCGGCGTACAAGTTCGCCTTGGTCGCAGCAACGCGAAGACGGCTCTCCTCGTCGACATCCGCTACAATTTGCAGACCTAATAGTCGCCCCCGCTCGCCGCTTAACGGAGGATCGAATTCAATAGTGCTTAAGCCCACGTAGTCCCACGCTGTCACGTAGTGGCGGGGCACCACTTCGAGTCGACCCTCGCGCAAGAATGTTCCAACTAGACCTCCCTCAATAACCCGCCAGGTTATAATCCCCGTACGACCATGTGCATTCTGATTGAACATTCGAATCTTGACTTCGCCTATCGGGCTCTCGGGCATGCGCAATTCCTGTACAGCTGACATTTCATTTTCTAGTTCAATGTAAAAGTTTCCATCCGACACAGACCCAGAGAGCGCGCTGACGAATGGCGCACGGAACACAAGTGCAATGACCAGACTGCCAAGCAGCACTACCGCTCCCAGACTTCCAATTAATAGTGAAAGGAGAAGGCGTGGTCGCAACAATCCAACACTTCTCCTGCGCAAGGCCATTTCCCCACTTAGTCCCAGAAGCAACACGCCGCCGAACTCAAGAGTCTCTTCGATCGGACTAGCTATGGCCTTTGTCCAAGCAAACCTGTCGTCGAGAAAGTCAGGTACCGCATCGTACAGCAGAGCTAGTATCCAGACCAAAATTCCGAGTGCCAAAAAGACACGGACCTCGCCTGATTGGCGAACATCTAGAATGAAAAACAACATCGCAATTAGAAACGCAATAATCAGTGGGCTTACCAACAACATCCAATGGACCTGATACGCCCCGACTGGGATGATATGTTGCCTTCTTATTATCAGCGCATCAAAGTCTTCGGCCGCCAAAATAGTAGCTGTCATTGTCAACACGATCCACCCGCCGACGATAGTCAAACCAGACTTCCGACGATAGCCTGTTACGACGTTTGCCAAGGCAAGCACTGCAAATGCCAAGAACGCTGCTGTTGATACTGCATTTGCGAGCGTTCCATCGCGATCTGGATTCAGATCGCCGAGGATAGACTCCGGAGGAATAACTTGGGGAAAGACAAGGCTAAAGATCTGGGTGCCGAATACGGCACCCCACCAGAATACTATTGCGAACAGAAGAATCAATAAGCCGATGCCGGGCAGCAGCCATGACCAGGAACCGGGCTGAATGGCGGGATGGCGACTTAGCATTGACTCATTCCGGTTAAGCCATATGAATGCAATTGTACCACGGGGCAAACTGTCTGAAATCACGCCCCCACGAGCGCAGTCTGCGATCCGCCTGACCATGAGATAATGTGGATAGTCAGGATTGTACCCAAAACCCCCGTACCGTCCGCACATGCACGCGCGGCAGACGCTGGCCGCGCGCGGACCCCGGCCCCGGACCTCCTCCAGCGATTGCGCCGGAATGAACACTTGGTTCGGGCCGCTGTCCCGGTCGTCCTCCAATGCACACCCCGCAGTCGCGCCAGCAACTGCTCAGCATCGAATGGCTTCGACAGGTAATCGTCGGCCCCAGCGTCCAGGGCCCGCGCGATGTTCTCATCGTTCTTTCGCACGGTCGTTACCAACCGGCGCATCGCCGATATCGTGCAACTGCGCGAACACAGCCAGCGCGTCCATGTCGGGCAGCCCAAGATCCAGGACTACGACATCGGGATCCTTGGAGACAGCCAGTTCCGGGACTCTCTCGCCTGTGCCTGCAACAACCGCCCGGCAGTTGCACGGCTCAATCTGTATTGAATACAGCCAGGTCCGCGCGCAGCTGCCGCACGTACCGCAGATCGTCTTCGATCACCAGCACCAGCGGACGGTCAGCACGGCCCGTCACCCGACGGCTCCCTGTCTGTGCGCAACGCAATCATTCAAGGCCCGCGCATGGTGCGCCACCAGCGCCCAACCCGCACGCGCCGGCGAGGTGTCGTCACCCCAGGTCAGCCACTTCACCAGCTGCCGCCAGCCGGGCAGAAATTTCGGCCCCGTCGTATCATTATGTCCACTAGCGTGGCGGAAGAAGATAAAGCACATGGCCAGTAACCAGTCCGACTATCCCGTCCAGTTCTCAGTTGACTACCCGGACCAACCGCTCAGCCGGCTCACCACGCTATTCCGGCTGATCATGGCCATCCCCATCCTCATCGTCGCCGGTCTGATCCCCGGCTTCGTCAACAGCGGCCAGTTCGACAATCCCGATACGGTTTCAATCTACGCCCCGATCATTTGGCTTCCGCTAGTTCTCATCCTCGTCTTTCGCCGCAAGTACCCGCGCTGGTGGTTCGACTGGAATCTCGAACTCACCCGCTTCGTGTTCCGTATCGAGACCTACGTCCTGGCCCTGCGTGACGACTACCCTTCGACCGACGAACACCAGTCAGTCCATCTCGATATCGAGTACCCCAACGCGAAAACCGACCTGAACCGCTGGCTGCCGCTCATCAAGTGGCTGCTCGCCATTCCCCACTATGTCGTGCTGATCATCCTCTCGATCCTGGCCGTGGTGGCAGTCGTCATCGGCTGGATCATGGTCATCATCACCGCCCAATACCCCCGCGCGCTTTTCGACTTCGTGGTCGGCGTCATTCGCTACGGGGCTCGCGTCGAAGGCTACGCCTTCCTGCTCGTCACCGACCGCTACCCACCCTTCCGCATCGACCCCTAACGGCCAGGCCGCCCTTCCTCCCTCGCCCTTGAGAGAGCAACGGAGTCCAGCATCGAGTGATCCGTGGGTGTGTCGCTCTTGCGCCCTCTCCCTTGAGAGAGACCTTTGAATAATGCGCCCTGAGCAGCGCCGAGGGGCGGCTGCCGGGCCGCGACGGGGTCACGCGGGGCGGGATAGCTCGGGTCGCCACCCGCCGAGGGCTACCCACAGCCCACCGCGCCGAGGTGAGGGCGCAGTGCGCCTAGGGCGAGGCCGGGGCGCCGGCCAGTACGCGGTCCGCGCGGCGCCGGTTGTACGCCAGCAGCTTGAACCACATCTCGGTCGTATTGCGGGCCAGGCCGCGGTAGCGCACCCGCTGGTAGCCGTAGGAGCGCTTCAACGTGCCAAAGACGTGCTCCACCGGCCGCCGCACCGGTTCGATCCGGGCGTGGCGGCGGCGCGCCGTTGGTCCCAGCCGCGGCTGATGTTTGGTGGGCCGTCGCATCAGCCGATCCGCAATCCCCCGCGCCCGCAGCCGGGCGCTGCGCGCGTGCGTGCCTTAGGCCGCAGCCCCATACACCGCCCCCTCGTCCCCCGCGATCAGCCCGTCCGCCACCGTGGTCTCGTTTACGTTCGCCGGGGTCAGCACCGCGCGCCGGACCAGTTCCGAGTCGGCGTCCACCCCCAGGTGCAGCTTGTAGCCGAAGCGCGCCTGCGGGCCCCGGCGGGCCCAGGCCGCGTCCGGGTCCCGGGGGCTGCCCGCGCCTGCGCCGCCTCCCCGCGGGCGGCGCACCTGCGCGGCCACCAGCGTCGCGTCCAGCCGCGTGCCCTGCTTGACCAGCAGCCCGCGCGCGGCCAGTTGCTGCTCCACCGCCGCGAACAGCGGCTCGGCCCGGCCCGCCGTCGTCAGCCGCGTGCGGAAGCGGCTGATCGTCGAGTGATCCGGCGCGTCGTCCTGCAGCCCCAGGCCCACGAAGCGCCGGAACGACAGGCGCTCCCACAACACCTCTTCCATCGCGGGGTCCGACGCCTGGTACCACTGCTGGAGCAGCAGCACCTTCACCATCAGCAGCGGCGGATAACTCGGCCGCCCGACTGGCGCGGCGTGCAGGTCGGCCACCAGCGCCTCCCGCGGGGCCCAGTCAATCAGCTGCGTCAGCCGCTCCAGCCGGGCGTTGCGGCCCACCCGCGGCGGCAGCCACGCGTCGATGAGTTCTGGCGCATGGGTGGACCGGTGCATAGCTACGACCCGCGGCGGCGGCTGAGATGGTCTCCACGATCCACCTCATGCCAGGGTTTTGCAAAGGTCTCAAATGAGCGGGAGCCGCGGATCAAGTGCGGGGCATGGCTGGCCTGGGCATCCGCGGGGATCGAGTGGACGGCGGCGACGGTTGGGCTGAAGGCCGTGGCGGCCGCCACGGCGAGCGCGGGGTAGCTTCGGGGTTCACAGAGTCGATCTGGCAGAGGCGGAGACGGAAGAGACCGACATTGTCCGGCGTCTTCCCTTAGCTGAGCGGTGCCTCAGGGATGATTTGAGGCCGGGAGATTCGTGGTTGAAGTTTTCGTGCCCGCATCGTAGTTTGGCTTACGGCGTCGAGTGGATGCGGCGCGTGGAGGGGGAGGCGTTCGATATGCGCAAGGACTCGCGAATGACCCGGCGACAGTTGCTGCGAATCGCCGGCGGGGTGGGAGTAAGCGCAGCGGGCGTCGCCGCTCTGGCTGCCTGTGGTGAAACGCAGGTTGTGACGGTGGAGAAGGTCATTGAGAAGGAAGTGCCCGTCGAGCGGATCGTCGAGAAGGAAGTCCCGGTCGAGCGGGTCGTGGAGAAGATTGTCCAAAAAGAAGTGCCAGTCGAGCGGGTCGTCGAAAAGATCGTCACGCGCGAAGTGATGGTGGAGGCCGCGCCCGTCCAGCGAACCGTGAAGATCGAATTCGCCACTGATCACACGTCCGGTCCCCGTGGGAAGGCGATGAGTTGGGGGATCGAACGGTTCGAGCAACTGCGGCCCGACGTCAAGATCAAGTTCATTCCACAGACCAACATTTTTTACGAGAAGATTGCGATCGAGGCCGCCGCGGGGACGCTGTCTGAGGTGAACCTGCTCAACGGCGGCACCTACCAGCGGCACATCGAAGGTGAATCGTGGCTACAGATCAACGACCTGCTGGACAAACGCGACGACCACGATCCGGACAATTATTGGTTCATCCCGGACTCGTACTCCGATAACAAGGACGAGTCATACCCGTACGATCGCACGATGCACGGACCGCAGCATGGGATGCCGTTCCAGACAGTGATCGGCGGGATGCTCTACAACATCGACGCGCTGGCGGCGGCGGGCGTGGATGAGCCGGTGGAGGGCTGGCGCTACGACGACCTCTTAGAAGCGGCGAAGCGCGTAACCGACCCTGACGCCGGGATCTACGGACTCAACTCGGATCGTGGCGAGCAGTTCTACGTATTTCCGGCCGCGTTTGGCTACAACGACCAAGCCGAGCGCCCCCGGGGCAACGATGGCGCACAGGTGTGGGGACCGGCGCTCGGCGACGGCCCGCAGGCGTGGAAGTGGATTGTCGATCTGATCTACGAGCATGGGGTGGCCTTCGCTCCCGAACAAAGGCCCGACGTGGCGGGCGAGTTCGGCAGTCCGTTCGCGGCCGGCAATCAGGTTTTCTGGATCGGCGGGCGCGTCTACAGCACCGGGTTTGCGATTCCGCGGATCAAGGACCGGTTCCGGTGGTCACTGGCTCCAATGGTTTGGGGCAATGTGACCGATCACGCCAACTTCGTGCTGAACGACCAGGCGCATCTGGTCGCGCGGTCCGCCACCACGACCGGTGTGGAAGAGCAGGCCGTGGCCTGGGCCCATTTCCTCGCCGGGCCGGAAGTGCAAGGCCGTGTGGGGATCGACCGTGGCCACATGCCGTGCTTCAAGGCCGTGGCGGACGACGCGGCGGCCACGGCGCCACCGCCCGAAGGAATGCACCATCTGTTCACCTACCCCGAGTCGCCCTACGTGCGGCACGACCAGTGGTACGTGCCGGGCGGCAATTTTCTGGAGCTGCGCGCCGAGTGGCGGCCGGTTCTGGACAAAGCGCTTGTCGGTGAAGCCGATCCGGTTCAGTCCATGCTCGATGCGGCGGAAAAAGTCAACCGCATGCTGGCCCGTTGGCAAGAAGGGCTCGACAAGGGCGACGTGTCGCGCTAGTCGGCGGCAAGCGGTCCGCAACGGCTCGACCTAATCCGCTGGTAGGTCCAGGTTGCGACTTGGAGGTGTGGAAATGGCGACGTATCGTGCGGCAATCCTCGGTGTTGGCCCTCGTGGCCTCAAGCACGGCCGCGCCTATCGTCAGCATCCACGTATCGACCTCGTGGCGCTGTGTGACATGGACGCCGCACGGCTGGCGCACGCCTCACAGGAACTCGGAGTGGAGCGGACGTATGGTGACTACCGAGAGATGCTCGACCGGGAGGACCCCGACATCGTCAGCATTCCCACACGCACCGATCTGCATGCACCGTTGACGATGGGGGTTTTGGCGCACCGACCGCCGCGCGCGATCGATGTGGAAAAGCCGATGGCCACCAGTCTCGACGATGCTGATCGCATGGTGGCTGAGGCGGCTCGAACCGGCACGCTGCTCGCCGTTCACCATCAATTCCGCTGTACGCCACCTTTTCGAGTAGCCACGCGCATGATCGAGGCCGGTGAGATCGGACCGATCACGACGATCAAGCTCCGGGGCAAGGGCTACTACGGCGGTTATGACCTCATGAACATCGGGACCCACCGCCTGAATGGCACGCGCGCTTTCCTTGGCCGGGCGCGCAGCGTCTCGGCCATCTGCACCACCGCTGGCGAACCCACCGGTCCGGAAGACGTGATCGCCGGACCGTACGGCTTTGGGTGGATTGCGGGCGAGAACATCTCGGCGGTGTATGACTTCGAAGGTGGCGGGACCGTATTTGCCGAGTTTCACCGGCGCAGCGAGTCCAACCGCGGCTGGGGCCACATCAAGATCTACGGCGAAGACGGCGCCATCTGCCTCTACAACCAACAGAACATGCAGGTGCGCCGCGGGCGCGACTGGCGGGTTGAGGACGTCAACTGGGAACTGCTGGAGCTTACGCCCGCCGACCGAATCCTGCACGGGGTGGACTACCTGGATGAGCCGGGAGGCGATTTGTGGATGGCCGATGAGACGGTCCATGCGCTCGATCAAGATCGACCGCACGAGAACAGCGGCGAAGAAGGCCTGGCCGTGATGGAGATGCTGCTCGGGGCGTGGGAATCGCATTTCACCGAGCGCCGAGTGCGATTTCCGATGGGTCGGGGCGCACATCCATTGCTGCAGGCGCGGACGCAGGCCGGCTTGGGTGAGCCGGATCCGGCGCCGATGGAACTACGCTATCCGGAGTGGCTTCCACGGGAACTGGCCCGAATCGGCGCGGATCACTAGCGGACAAGGGTCAGATCCAGCGCCCCACGCGACGTGCCATGGGTGCGAAGCCGGCGGGCCCCGTGTCGAGCCTGTCCCACCCCGTCGGCGCCGCCTTGCCTAGTGCGCCACTTCCTCGACCAGTTCCGATCGGTTGTACCGGGGCTGTTGACGTCTTTGGAGACGGGGAAGGCGAGGGTGAAGACCTTCATGCCATCGACGAGATCCAGGGCGGCGAAGGAGGGCCGACGCGTCGGCGTCAATGTCGGCGGTCGGCTCCGGAGTGTACGCGTGCGCGAAGAACAGGTCTCCGATGGCCACTTCACATACGGTCTCTTCCCGGACTTCGCGAACAAGCCCCCCGGACGGACTCCCCGGCCTCGACGCCGCCGCCAGGAAGGCTGTAGTGAACGAACCCGGCGTCGTCGACCTTGATGAGCAGGATCGAGCCGTCGCGCTCAATTACCGCCTCGGCGCGAACGGTGTGCGAGCTAGGCACGTACCGCGGATCAGAAGCCCAGGTCACTCCGGAAAGCGGACGCGCATCGTAGTGACGATACACGGCGGTCAGAACCTCGCCGGGGTCCGATCCGCCCCGTTTATTTCACCCGATAACTGAACGCGTTTCGCTCGGGGTCTACTTCAAGACGGCACAGCGCTCCGGCTGGGCTAACTGAAAATCCATGTGTCGCCAGTTCGATTCTGGCTCTCGCCACCAAACGGCATCCTCTTGGGCGCCAATCCAGGTTCGGGACACGCCCGCCTGGCGCCGGCCTCGACCCCACGCGCCGTCTGAGCATCGACCGGGCCTGGTTGCGGGCCGGACGGTCAATTCGTCTTGGGTTCCAGAACGAACGTGAATCTCGGCAGAGCCTCCTCGCTCAGGAACCGGCCGCTGCCCTGGCCGTCGACGATCGTTATGTCGACGTCGGCGGTTCGGGTTTGCACGTCATCGATGCCGCCGAAGGGACACTCGTTGCCGACATCGAGCCGCGTCCACAGAAGATTGATCGTGCCGGTGATGGTGCCGGCCTCCGGGTCATCGACCAGATCATCCCCCTGGTGCTCAACCGTGGTGTGGTTGACGCATTCGACGCTGAACGTCTGCGTATTCCCCGCGGAATCTATCGTGAATCCCTCGTAGCCAGCCCATTCGGTTTGATAGCTGAACGCGACCACGCGCGCGGTGCGGCCTTCGACCTCAATGACGACCTCGTTCGCCAGAACGACGAATTCCTCGCGCAGAGGGCGCACCATGACGACGGTGAACGCTCCACGCACGCCGAACTCGGCGGAGACCGTCGCGCGCTGACCATCGGGCGACGTGGCCACGACGGTCAGCGTGTACGTGTCGGCGTCAGCATAGGTGTGCTCAATCTGCAGGTCGGGCTCGGTGACGACGAATTCCTGCGTCAAGCCATCGCCGTAATCGACCGTGAGCTCATAGGGGAAGATCTCGCCGTCGGCGCCCTCGACCAGCCCTCCGGCAATCGAGATCCGTATCGTGACCACTTCGCCCCTGCGGGACGACATCCGGAACATCCGTGATGGCCAGCATCAAAGGCGGCACTTCTTGGACGAGGAGCTCGACGATGGCGTCGGCTTCCTCGCCATGCTGGTCGTCGAATACCGTCACACCGAAGGCCGCGACTCCGGGCTCGGCGAGGGTCACGTCCAGCGTTGGTATATCGGTTTCGACGTCACCATCGGGCAGGCCCCACACGTACCTGAGCTGGGCATCCGCGGCGGCGCCCGACACTTCGGCAACGAGCTGCACCTGTGTTCCCGCCTTCACCGTTGTCCCTGCCGGACTGGCGAGTTCGACGCTGAGGCCTTCGACGATGCGGACGACCAAGGCGGCGGAGGCCTGGCCGGCGGCGCGTGGAACCTCGGCATCCTCGCCGGGCAGAACCAGGTTGGACCCGTCGATTTCAGGGTCGATTCCGACACGCTGGTGGCGACCCGGCTGGCGTTCGCGACGGAACTCGACGACCAGCTGCGTCCGCGCAATCCGGCTTTCCAGTTTCCGGTGGGCACCACCACGCTCTTCGGCGTGTTTCGCGCCTTCAATGTGCCCGCTGGTACCAACCTGCAAATCGAGTAGGTCGTAAATGGCGAATCGATCGATACCGTGGCAATGCCGGAGCCGCGGGTAGTGTCTCAGTTTGCCAGCGCAACGATTTCCTCTAGGGACCATCGGTGATCGGTCACTCCGGCCCGCATCGCAGGCGTCGAACGCAGCGTTTGGTGGTAACGCCCGAAGTTGTAGTACATGAAGTGGATTGCCACGGCATGCGCGTGATTCTCGGCCTTCTTTGAGAAGCCGTTGGTGAGGCGCGTGAACCGGCGCATGCTCATTCGCATCGTCAGGTTGGCGCGCTCTACGTAGCTGGTGGATATGTGGTCGGGGTTCGGCGTGCCGGTGATGACAGCCGTCTTGGTCCCGATGCAAGCTGCCGGGCTGTAGCGCCCGGTCTGATCGACCGTGGCCGCGTAGAGCTTCTGCAGCTGCGCGTAGTCCACAATCGGCCCGAAGGCGTCCACGTACGTGTTCTGATAGATCGACGCGCCGTCCGTCGTGAGCTGGAAACGGTCGGGTACGCGGTTGGCGATGTCGGTCAGGAACGTGAGCGCCGATTCTGACGTTCGGTCGCCCACCATCCACGACACGCAGAGCTTGGTGTCCGCGTCGATAGCCGTGAAGGTCCACACGTCGCCGTAGCCGAACTGGCCGATCTTGTCGGCCGGCGCGATGGTCTCCGACTCCAACGTAGGGCACTACCTGGATCTGGGCGCCCGTTTCCTCCTGACGCCATGGACGCAGTGGGTTGCGGCAGGCGCTGAGGCCTACCTGGAACGGGTCGCGGCGGGCACGCGCTGAGTCAGCCAACCCGCCGCTGGGAGCGGCTCCGATGATCGCGTTCGCAGGCTGGTGGCACGGGGCGCTCGCGTAGCTTGTGCGGCCCGGCCACGTACATGGGGCGGTGCGGAAAAGTGAGTCGGTCTCAGCCTCGCGTGCGACGCGGCTGTGACGGCTGAGCGATCGTCGCCGAGTTCCGGAGGGCACCGCCTGTTCGACGAGGCGGTTGTGATCGATGGTCTCGACACTAGCCACTGGGGGCGAGGAGCGCATCTTCCGCGATCTGCGCGACGGGGGCGTGAGGGCCGTCAACGCGACCACGGCGATCTGGGAAGGCTTTCAGGAGACCCTGGACATCACCACCAGCTGGCTGCGCTGGTTCAGCGACTACGCGGACTACATCCGACCGGTGCGCCGGGTGGCCGACATCCACGCGGCCAAGGCCGAAGGGCGCACGGGCATCATCCTGGGCTGGCAGAACGCGACGCCGGTGGAGAACGACGTGCGGCGCTTTCGCCTCTTCCACGAACTGGGCGTGCGGATCGTGCAGCTCACCTACAACGAGCGGAATCTGTTCGGGGACGGCTGCTGGGAGCGCACCGATGAGGGCTTGAGCCGCATCGGTCTCGCCGCGATCCGCGAGATGAACCAGCTCGGCATCCTGATCGACCTCTCCCACGTGGGAGACCTTTGAATAATGCGTCCTGAGCAGGGCCGAAGGGCGCCTCACGACCCGCGACGGGATGGGGGAACGCAAGTCGTCGCCCGCCGGGGCCTGCCCGCAGGCCTGCGCGCCTGGGCGAGGGCGCAGTGCGCCTCGGGCGAGGCCGGGGCACCGGCCAGCAAGCGGTCCGCCCGCCGCAGGTTGTAGGCCAGCAGCTTGAACCACATCTCGGTCGTATTGCGGGCCAGGCCGCGGTAGCGCACCCGCTGGTAGCCATAGGAGCGTTTCAACGTGCCAAACACGTGCTCCACCGGCCGCCGCACCCGTTCGATCTGCGCGTGGCGGCGGCGCGCCGCCGGGCTCAGCCGGGGGTGATGTTTGCTGGGCCGCCGCATCAGCCGATCCCGGATCCCCCGCGCCCGCAGCCGGGCGCTGCGCGCGTGCGTGCCATAGGCCGCAGCCCCATACACCGCCCCCTCGTCCCCCGCGATCAGCCCGTCCGCCACCGTGGTCTCGTTTACGTTCGCCGGGGTCAGCACCGCGCGCCGGACCAGTTCGGAGTCGGCGTCCACCCCCAGGTGCAGCTTGTAGCCGAAGCGCGCCTGCGGGCCCCGGCGGGCCCAGGCCGCGTCCGGGTCCCTGGGGCTGCCCGCGCCTGCGCCGCCTCCCCGCGGGCGGCGCACCTGCGCGGCCACCACCGTCGCGTCCAGCCGCGTGCCCTGCTTGACCAGCAGCCCGCGCGCGGCCAGTTGCTGCTCCACCGCCGCGAACAGCCGCGCGGCCCGGCCCGCCGTCGTCAGCCGCGTGCGGAAGCGGCTGATCGTCGAGTGATCCGGTGCGTCGTCCTGCAGCCCCAGGCCCACGAAGCGCCGGAACGACAGGCGCTCCCACAACGCCTCTTCCATCGCGGGGTCCGACGCCTGGTACCACTGCTGGAGCAGCAACACCTTCACCATCAGCAGCGGCGGATAACTCGGCCGGCCCACCGGCGCGGCGTGCAGGTCGGCCACCAGCGCCTCCCGCGGGGCCCAGTCAATCAGCTGCGTCAGCCGCTCCAGCCGGCCGTTGCGGCCCACCCGCGGCGGCAGCCACGCGTCGATGAGTTCTGGCGCATGGGTGGACCGGTGCATAGCTACGACCCTCGGCGGCGGGGGAGATGGTCTCCACGATCCACCTCACGCCAAGGTTTTGCAAAGGTCTCCAATTGCGGTAACCGGCTTTATGAGGCACCACCTTCCCACTCGGTAACAATCCTTCTGAGGCTGATCGACCATTTGACCCAAATTTCTCGCCGCCGTATATTCAGGTTCCGAAATTCCAGCCTGCGCTGTAACACGCCGCTGACTGCGCTGCGAGGTTGGGACGAGTGCCTTGGGAGGTCCATATGCGTCCGACGATGACACGACGGCAGGTTTTGCGCGCAACTGGCGGTGCGGCGCTGGGATTGACGGGCGTGGCGGTGCTGGCGGCCTGCGGCGAGACCGCGCCACAGATCATCACGAAGGAAGTCCCAGTCGAGCGGGTTGTGGTGAAGGAAGTCCCGGTTGAGACCGTGGTGACCAAGACCGAGGTCAAGGAAGTCCCCGTCGAGAAGGTCGTCATCCGCACTGAGACAAAAGAGGTGCCGGTCGAGAAAATCGTCATGCAGACCGTGGTGAAAGAGGTGCCGGTCGAGAAAATCGTCACGCAGACCGTGGTGAAAGAGGTGCCGGTCGAGAAGATCGTGGAGAGGATCGTCGAAGTTGAAGTGCAGCCGCAGCGCCCGCCCGTCCGCATTCGGTTCGGACACGATCACGTCTCCGGGGTTCGCGGGGCACAGATGAAGTGGGCGCTGGATCGCTTTGCGCAGCTCCGGCCTGATATTAATGTGAACTTCCGCCCCAATCCGGGCGATATGTACGGCACCTATGGGATCCGCATGGCCGCCGGAACCCAAGAGGATATCGCTCTCATGCATGGGCACTTTCTGCACCACTTCGTCGAATCGGGCGCGTTCACGTTGATGAATGATCCGCTCAGGCGGCATCCGGACTGGGACCCTGAGGCCTGGTGGTTCGATCCCGACACCTTCGCCACGGTCGCCGAGGACGAACTGCCGATCAACCAGAACCGGCCGCTCGATTCAGCACCCCTTTATGGACTGCCGTATCAAGGCAACGTGCACGGCATCTACTACAACCTCAACATGATGGAAGAGAACGGCATCGAGTGGCCCACCAAGGGAAGGTGGGGCCTGGAACAAGAGTACCTGGACGCGATGACCAAGGCTACGGATGTTGACAAGGGAACTTGGGGCCTCAATACGGCATTCATGAACAATCAGGCCTACTGGGGCGGCTGGTGTTTCGCCTTTCACGACGACCCTATGGCCTACTGGCGCGACAAGGACAACACCACGCTTCGAGTGGTGCAAGACGGCGGCGACAAGGGTGTTCGCTACTTCGCTGATCTGGTTCACAAGCATAAGGTGGCATTCGAGCAGAATAGAGGGCGCGAAATTGCTGGTGAGTTCGGTGATGCGTTCTCCGCCGGCAATACGCTCCAAGCCACGGGTTGGGGCACTGATGGCAGGTACGTTAACCGAATAGCCGGCCGCTTCAGGTTTTCCTTGGGTCCGCTGGGCGAAGGGCCGAACTTCGAGTCTCCCGTCACCCTTTTTACCCAGCCCCATTTGGTTACCTCCGCGGCCGAGGTGCACGGCGTCGTCGAGCAAACAGCCGATATGCTGATGTTCTGGTCCGGAATCGAGGTGCAGACACGGTTTACGGTCGATCGTGGCAGCGCGCCGGTGCTGAAGAAGGTTTTCGATATGCCGGAGTTGCTTGCTGCGCCGCCCGAGAACTATGTGTGGTACAAGGAGGGGTGGAACCTGCCACAGACGCGCGCCATGCAAGAGTCGATCAAGGGCTATGAGGAGCAGCTTCGCCTGTGGCGCAACTTCCCTACCGTTCTGAACGGCGAAGAGGGGGTTGACCAGTGGCTCGACCGAACAAACACCATCATGGACAACTGGTTTGACAACCACCAGAGTGAGATCAGAGCTCATCAGAGATGGGTCAGGAAATTCACGTTCGTTTAGATCGGACCGATCTGCCCCGAAGCACAGAAGGGAACGAGACCCGACGGTCGACATCGAAGGCCCCTGCCTCGGATGACGTGTCTGAGGCAGGGGTCCTCTCTCACACGGGAGGTAACCGATGTCGAATTGCATGACCCCAGGCATCTCAATCGTGCGAGAGGAGCAATGGCCGCGAAGAGATCTCTTCGCGTATGGCTCAGCATGGAGATGTTACTGGGAGCGACCTCGATGACTGCATCAGACAAGGCCAGCACGATCGGAAGCGCGAGACGGATCCACAGATTCGCCTGCTGGATAGGTGCCGGGATTCTCTTCGTCGGCTTACTGCCTGCGTGCGCGAGCAGCGACGACTACGAGTTCAAGCCATCGGGTATTGGGCGAGGCCAGGACGCCGCATACTCGAAGCCCGTCGGCGGGCTTTACGATTACGAGGGCACTCCCACCCCGACGCCCGGCGGTTCGTGAACACGTATGTCCCGCGCATCGGTGCCGTTGCCTCGTAAGTCAGAGGATGTCGGGCGCAGCACGCAATTGACAAATGCGAACAATCGGGGCGTTTCCTGGCGTTTGATTGAGGTCGTGACTGCACATCCATCGCGCGGCATCCGGACGGGTCATGGGCAGCCGGATCCCACGAGCGAGACGGGTCGAATGGAGTTGGTATGACAGCCGAGTTGGTGGATCTTTTTGCGGACCATGGATTGGCGGCAAATCCAAGTTATATCGCCGACTTCGACCGGTGCCAGCCTGCTGAAGCGATTTCCAAGCATCGCGAGCCCTGGCACTGGACCACGATACCGTTCTCTACCGACGATTTCAGCGGGGTGATGCTAGCGGCGGGTCCGGAAAGTGTGGCGCCGCAAATCACCTATCCGCTCGACCTTCAGGGCTGGCACGCCATATCTTTCGGCATCCATCCCACCTCGCACACTGAAAGCGACATCGCGCAGTTCCTCGTGAAGCTGACCACCGACAAGGCGTTCTCAATTCTGACCTGGCAGCTGCCTTCGGGTCATTTCACCCTTGGCCAGCAGCGATCCGACGCGCCACGAACCGATGGCCATTACAAGCGCACCATCCTTGAGGAGATCTATTGGAAGACGGCTGACCTCACCGACCAGCAGATTGTCTTTCGGCAACTTGCCATTCGCATCGGGCCGGGCGACCGGCTGGGGGCGATCAGGTGCGGCCCAATACGAATCGCATACATCAAACTGGTACCGCTGAGCGACCGCGAAGTCGAGCGGCTTCAGGCCGATCGAGATGACGTCGACAATCGACGAGTCTATGCCTTCAATGATATCGGCGGCATGCTGCAAGACTACCGTCCGACCACGGCCGAAGAGATCTGCCGTCATATTGAGCCGTATCGTGACAGCGATTTCTCACGGATCTACTGGGAAATGGGCGGAGGGGATGTGATGTCATATCCGACCGACATTGCACGTACGATGGGCGACTTGGCGGCTCCAGACTATCCGCGGACCTATGATCGGCTGAATATCGAAAGCTGGAACAGTCTCAGAGAGCAAGGCATCGACCAATACCAGGTTGCGCTTGAGTACGCTCACGAGATCGGTTTGGAGTTTCACGCGTGCTACCGCGCGGGGGCTTGGACCTACCCGATCGTCATGTTTGGGCGACGTGAAGGGTTCTACCGCGCACATGCCGAACTGCAGTGCGTTTCCAAGGACGGCGGGTCGATCCCGCGCATTTCATATGCGCATCGTGAGACGCAGGATTTCGTGCTGTCTCTGTTCCGTGAAGTTGTCACGAAGTACGACGTCGACGGCGTCTGCATGATGTACAACCGGCGACCACCGTACCTGTGCTATGAGGCGCCGCTTGTCGAGGGGTTTCGGGAGGCACATGGGGAGGATCCTCGCGAACTCGCGGACGATGATCCGCGCTGGCTTCAGTTTCGCGCCGCCGCGCTCACGGATTTCATGCGACGTCTGCGCGCCGAGGTGGACGCCGCCGCCTCGAATGCCGGGCGCGACAAGCGGCTCAACATCACGGCGTTCGTGCTCGGACGGGAGGCGGACAATTTCTTGTACGGCATGGACGTGGCAACCTGGGCCGAAGAGGGGCTCATTGACACTCTCGTCCCGTACAGCCCGGCGCCCCTCGCCATGCCGACGGCGTCGGACACCTGGTCGGACCCATCCGAGATCGAGCCCTTCGTCGCTGCCGTGCGGGACACGCCCTGTAGGCTCGCGGTCAACCTCATGCCCTATCACATGAGCCCTGCGCAATACCGACGTATGGCCGCGATGCTGTACCAGGCGGGTTCGGAGGATCTCTTTTGCTGGTCCAGCGGCAGCGGCCCCAACATCCACAGTCCGCGTGTCGGTCGCGCCAACTATTGGCCGTCGTGGACCGCGCTGCGGCGCCTTGGTCATTACGACGAAATCCGATCCTGGATCGACGCGGGTGAGCCGAGCCTGGAGCCGCCGGTGATTCCCTTGCGCACGCTCGACGACTGGAACATGGCCTATGTGGCGCCCGGTTAGGGCATCGTAACCCGGGCCAATGGCGGCGGTCCGATGACGCCGGGCGGTCAACCTAGGTATGGCGAGTCGAGCGCCGACCGGGGGCTCGCGGCCGATCCGATCTACCTGACCGACCTGGCACGCTGCGAGCCGCCTTCCGCCGTCGGTCGCGATGCTCAACTGGGGCGCTGGCACACCATCCCGTACGAATCTGAGGAATTCGCGGGAGAGATGCTTGCCGCCGGTCCCGAGACCGTGGCTCCCGAGGCGACCTATCCGCTCCGGCTCAGCGGCTGGCATGCGATCTCGATCAGCATCCACCCGACGTCCCAGTCCGAGGGCGACTTCCACCAAGCGCTGCTCAAGCTCAGCGGGGACCGGGCCTATACCACGCTCACGTGGCCCCCGACGGGTGGGCACTTCGGCCGCACCCACCTGCACGAGATCTATTGGAAGACCGCCGACTTGACTGGGCAGCGCATCACATTCCGCCAGCTTGCGATTCGCGTCAGCCCGGGTCCGGAGCCAGGGGCCCATCGATGTGGTCCCGTACGGATCGCCTACATCAAGCTGATCCCGTTGAACGAACAGGAGGTTGCCACGCTGCTGGCGGACCGCCACGATTCGGCCACGCGCCGTCTATTCGCCTACAACGATGTGCGGGGGTGGATGCAGGACTACCGTCCGACGACTGAGGAAGAGGTGCGTCGTCAGCTCGAGCCGTATCGCGACACGGATTTCGCACGCGTTTACTGGGAAGCGGCCCTCGGCGATGTGACGCAATACCCCTCGGATGTGGGGCGCAATACCGGCATGACCCGAGTGGACGACTACGCACGGGTGTACGACCGGCTCAAGGTCGAGAGCTGGGAAAGCTTTGATCGCCAAGGGATCGATCCGTTCCGGGTGGCCGTGGACTATGCGCACGTGTTGGGTCTCGAATTCCATGCGTGCTACCGGGCCGGGGGCTGGGGCTATCCCGTCGGGATCAACCGGCGCTATGACCACTTCTACCGGGAGCATCCGGAGCTTCGCTGCAAGGATCGCAACGGGCAGGATGTCCCGCGCGTCTCCTATGCCTTCCCCAAGACTCAGGATCTGGTGGTGGGCATCCTCCGCGAGGTTGTTACCAAGTACCCAGTCGACGGTGTCTGCATGGAATTCAACCGCCGACCTCCATATCTCTGGTACGAACATCCGCTGGTGGAGAAGTTCACCGAACTGCATGGAGATGATCCTCGGGAGCTACCAGATGATGAGCCGCGCTGGCTTGCATACCGCGCTACCGTGCTGACCGAATTCATGCGGCGCCTGCGCGACGAGGTTGAAGAGGCGGCGCAGGCGGGCGGCAGGCCAAAGCGACCGGGAATCACCGCGCTGGTCCTGGGCGTGCCTGAGGAAAACCGACGCTACGGCCTGGACGTCCAGACTTGGGCGCGCGAAGGCTTGATCGACACGCTGATTCCCTTCAGCGGCGCGCCGCTGGCACTGCCGACGGCTGAGGACACGTGGGAGGGGCCCGAGCAGATCGCTCCGTTCGTCGCAGCGGTGCAGGGCACTCAGTGCAGGCTGGTGATGAACGTCATGCCTTACCAGATGAGCCCGGAGGCCTACCGGCGCATGGCGGCGATGCTCTATGACGCCGGCGCCGAGGATCTGTTCTTCTGGGGCAGTGGAGCCGTGAACATCCACAGCCCACGCGTCGGACGGGCCGATTTCTGGCCGGCGTGGAACGCGCTGCGCCGGCTCGGTCATCGCGAAGAGATCGAGGCATGGATGCGGGCCGGCGAGCCCACGCTCGACGCGCCACACATCGCCCTGCGGACGCTGGACGGCTGGAACATGCGCTTCGTGGCGCCCGGCTAGCTGATCGGGTGCGAATGTCGTGTCTTGCGCCCACCGGCGCGGCCCGTCCCGCGACGATCCCGAGGATAGATGCGCGCGGGACGACCCGGCCGACCGCGGGCCGCGCTTTTCACCGTTGAATCTCAGTACCCCGTGGCGGATGACTTGGCAAAAAGGACGGTGAGTCGTGGGCGAGGCGGACCGTGAACGGGCCAGGTACAGAGACTTCATCGCGGATCGGGGCTTCGCGGCGGACCCGATCTACATGGCGGACATGGACGTCTGCCAGCCCGCGCAGGCCATCTCGCCGCAGCCGCAGCGCTGCCGCTGGCATACCGTTTCGTACGAGACGAGCGACTTCGCCGGCACTATGCTCTGTGCCGGGCCGGAGACCGTGGCTCCCGAGGTCACCTATCCGCTAAACGTTACCGGCTGGCATGCCGTCTCGATCGGGATCCATCCGACGAACGCGAACGAGAGTGAGATCGCGGACTTCCTGGTCAGGCTCAGCCACGATTCCACCTTCTCGATCCTGAAGTGGCCGCTTCCGCCGGGACATCGCACCCTCGGCGAACATCCCACCGGCGGCCGGCGCACTGACTATCACTTTCGGCGGACTCAGCTTCACGAGATCTACTGGAAAACCGTGGATCTGACCAGGCAGCAGCTCGTGATCCGCCAGCTCGCGATCCGCGTCGTCCCAGGCGATCAGCCCGGCGCATTCAAGTGCGGGCCGGTGCGTGTTGCCTACATCAAGCTGGTGCCCCTGTCCGAGGCGGAGGTCGATACCCTGCAGGCCGACCGCGCCGATCCGGACCGACGGCGCTTGTATTGCTTCAACGACATGGACGGCAATCTACAGGACTACCGTCCCACGAGCGCCGAGGCGATCCGTAGGCAGCTCGAACCCTTCCGCGAGAGCGACTTCTCCCGTGTCTATTGGCAAGTGGGTAGGGGCGACGTAATGGCGTATCCCACCAAGATCGCGCGAACGCAGGGAGATCTCTCCATGGCGGACTATCCCCGCGTGTATGGCCGGCTCCTCGCGGAGAGCTGGAACATCTTGCGGGAAAAGGGCATCGATCAGGTTCAAGTCGGACTTGAATACGCGCATCAGATCGGCCTCGAGTTCCACGCCTGCTATCGGGCCGGAGCCTGGCGGTATCCGATCGGGTACGGGCCAACGCACGGAGGCTTCTACGAGGATCATCCTGAGCTCCGCTGCGTGGACCGCCAACGGGTGCCGGGGCCGCGGATTTCCTATGCCTTCCGCGAAACCCAGGACTTCGTCATCTCGCTCTTGCGCGAATTCGTCGGCCGCTACGCGGTGGACGGTGTGTGCATCATGTTCAACCGGCGGCCTCCGTACTTGATGTACGAGTCGCCGCTGATTGAGAGCTTCGAAGCCGAATACGGCGAGGACCCGCGCGAGCTTGACGAGCGCGATCCACGCTGGATTGCGCACCGGGCAGCGGCGATGACCAGCTTCATGCGACGCGTGCGCGAGGCGATGGACGTGGCGGCCGACGAGGCCGAGCGCCAGAAGCGGCTGGGCATCACCGCATTCGTGCTTGGGGTCGAGGCGGACAACCTGTTCTTCGGCCTCGATGTGGCCGCCTGGGCGCGCGAGGGTTTGGTCGACACGTTGATTCCGTACAGCCCCGCACCGCTGGCGTTGCCTACGGAGGAAGACACTTGGAGCAGTGCCGCACAGGTGGAGCCGTTTGTGGCAGCCACTCGTGGCACTACGTGCAGGCTGGCCGTGAACGTGATGCCGTACCACATGCACCCGGAGGACTACCGCCGCATGGTGGCGATGCTGTACGGCGCCGGCGCCGAGAGCTTGTTTTTCTGGGCCAGCAGCAGCGCGGCCAACATTCATAGCCCGCTGGTCGGCCGCGCCAACTACTGGCCCGCCTGGAACGCGCTGCGACGCCTGGGCCACCGTGGCGAGATCGAAGCGTGGATACATGCGGGCGAACCTTCCCTGGAGGCGCCATCGATGGCGTTGACGTCGTTGGGCGGCTTTGACATGTCGTACGTGGCGGCTGGGTAGGAAAGGGCTCGAGCGCGCGACGCCCCCTCACAGGAGACCTTTGAATAATGCGCCCTGAGCAGCGCCGCGGGTCGGTCCCCGACCCGCGACAGGGTGGCGATGCGTGGGGCCGTTCGGGTCGCCGCCCGGCCGAGCCCGGCCTACCCCCCACTGCGCCGGGTTGAGGGCACAGTGCGCCTAGGACGGCGCGGGGGCGCCGGCCAGCAAGCGGTCGGCGCGGCGCAGGTTGTAGGCCAGCAGCTTGAACCACATCTCGGTCGTATTCCGGGCCAGGCCCCGGTAGCGCACCCGCTGGTAGCCGTAGGAGCGCTTCAACGTCCCAAACACGTGCTCCACCGGCCGTCGTACCGGTTCGATCCGGGCGTGGCGGCGGCGCGCCGTTGGTCCCAGCCGCGGCTGATGTTTGGTGGGCCGTCGCATCAGCCGATCCGCAATCCCCAGCGCCCGCAGCCGGGCGCTGCGCGCGTGCGTGCCTTAGGCCGCATCCCCATACACCGCCCCCTCGTCCCCCGCGATCAGCCCGTCCGCCACCGTGGTCTCGTTTACGTTCGCCGGGGTCAGCACCGCGCGCCGGACCAGTTCCGAGTCGGCGTCCACCCCCAGGTGCAGCTTGTAGCCGAAGCGCGCCTGCGGGCCCCGCCGGGCCCAGGCCGCATCCGGGTCCTTGGGGCTGCCCGCGCCGGTGGCGCCGCCTTGCGGGCGGCGCACCTGCGCGGCCACCACCGTCGCGTCCAGCAGCGTGCCCTGCTTGACCAGCAGCCCGCGCGCGGCCAGTTGCTGCTCCACCGCCGCGAACAGCGGCTCGGCCAGGCCCGCCGTCGTCAGCCGCGTGCGGAAGCGGCTGATCGTCGAGTGATCCGGTGCGTCGTCCTGCAGCCCCAGGCCCACGAAGCGCCGGAACGACAGGCGCTCCCACAACGCCTCTTCCATCGCGGGGTCCGACGCCTGGTACCACTGCTGGAGCAGCAGCACCTTGACCATCAGCAGCGGCGGATAACTCGGCCGCCCGACTGGCGCGGCGTGCAGGTCGGCCACCAGCGCCTCCCGCGGGGCCCAGTCAATCAGCTGCGTCAGCCGCTCCAGCCGGCCGTTGCGGCCCACCCGCGGCGGCAGCCACGCGTCGATGAGTTCTGGCGCATGGGTGGACCGGTGCATAGCTACGACCCGCGGCGGCGGGGGAGATGGTCTTCACCATGCGCCTCACGCCAGGGTTTTGCAAAGGTCTCTTGAGAGAGAGGGCTGGGGTGAGGGTGGCTCTGCCCCGTAGCACCCAAGCCCAGTGAGCAGCGCCCCCGTAGCACGCCCAGAGCCAGCAACGGTGGCCGACATCAAGTGACCTGTAGACACGTCGCGCTTGCTCCCTTGAGAGACCCGGCGCCGGTAGCGTCCGGCCCGGACACTACAATTTCGGGCTGGGAGTATACTCACGTCTGACAGCTTGCCGATGTGGGGGCCCGCATGGCCAGCAACCAGTCCGACTACCCTGTCCAGTTCTCCGTCGAGTACCCCGACCAGCCGCTCAACCGCCTGACCACCCTCTTCCGCTGGATCCTCATCCTGCCCGTCTACCTGCTCGGCCTGCTGGTAACCACCTACACCACCGTGCCCCTCGTCTTCATGCTCGTGTTCCGCCGCAAATACCCGCGCTGGTGGTTCGACTGGAACCTGGAACTCTGGCGCTTCAACGCCCGCATCGAGATCTACTCCCTCGCCCTGCGCGACGAGTACCCCGCCACCGACGACCATCAGGCCGTCCACCTGGACGTCGACTACCCCGACGCCGACACCGACCTCAACCGCTGGCTGCCCCTCATCAAGTGGCTGCTGGCCATCCCGCACTATGTGGTGCTGACAATCCTCGGAATCCTGGCCCTCATAGCTGCCGCGCTCGGCTGGATCATGGTCATCATCACCGCCAGCTACCCCCGCGCCCTCTTCGACTTCCTGGTCGGCGTCGGCCGCTACTCCGCCCGCGTCCAGGGCTACGCCCTGATCCTCGTAACCGACCGCTACCCCCCCTTCCGCCTGGACCCGTAGCCGCCTGAAGCGCGCCCTCCGTAAGGCTGGGACAAACCGCAGGCCAGGCACAGGGATTCACAGGTCCGAGCGCAATTGGAAGGGCCCATGGCGCGTCGCAAGGATCTCGGCTCGGCGACGAATTGAGTCCGGATCGATGTAGCGCGAGTCCAGAAGGTGCCGTAGCAGCACCATCATCCTGATGACCCCAACCCGGTCTGGTTGGATCGTAATACGCAGAATAGGTTTGAATGTAGCAATCAAGAATGCGACTACGGTCCCCACCTCTTGGACCTGATAGCGATCTATGTGCTCTACCGGACGGGGAAATATCGCCGTGATGGCGACGGACACTCGCTCGCACCGCGAACGGATGGCAATGACGGCCGTCGTCGCGCTATTAATCCTTGCGATCTCGGCCGGCTGCGAGCAGGAAACCCAGGTCGAGTGCCGGTCGTGGGGACACGGAGATGTCTTTCCCACGAAAGACAATTCCCGACCGAAACCGAACATCTTTTTTAATGACCCCTGAGCCCTGAGCCCTGACCCCTGACCCCTGAGCCCTGAGCCCTGAGCCCTGAGCCCTGAGCCCTGAATGAGCATTCGCTGAGCCGCCCAACCCGCCCCAGGCTATTGAATCTACTCGCAACGCTCTTGAGCGTCCCCTCCCGTCGTACCTGATGGCGATCTATGCGCTGTACCAGACGGAGTGAGCAAGTCGTGGCGGCCGCTGGGCTGCGCGTGCACCCGTGGCTCAGTTTCGCAGCAGCAGGGTTCGCTTTCTTGCTCGTGATGTTCGTGGCCGGGTGCGAATCGCCGGATGAATCGGCAACCAATGTCGACCCGGTTCGGTCAGACTACTTCAGCTATCCCAGGGAATCGCGTTTACCGCCTTGCGCGCGGTTCCTGCCTGAGAAGCGGGGCAACTTCATCCGGTGGAGTCGGGACGGATCGTCCATCGTTTTTCAGTGGGCGGACAAGCTGTATCGCACGGCCGCGGCCGGATCGGCCGTGCGGCTGATCGACACGGAGCCGACCGAGAGCTGGCACGCTTTCGACTTGTCTCCCGACGGCCGGCAGATCGTCTACTCCGCCTGCCACAGTCTTGACGTTGACCGGCACGTGTTCCGCCTGGCCCGCGCCAACATCAATGGGATGGCCCCCAAGATTCTCGCGCGAACCCACGATCCCGGGGGCTTTCCTTCGTGGTCGCTCGACGGCGCGTGGATCGTGTTTGGTAGCGGCGGACCGGATCTGAATGTCACGGCGGTCAATGGTTCGGAGCAGCGGGAGATCGCCACCGGCGGCGCCGTGGAGACAGCGCCACCGCAGTGGTCGCCGGATTCGCAACGCGTCGCCGTAACGGCGCTGATACCGGAACACCGGAGGGCCCGTGGCATTCCGGGCCCACGCGCGGTTTACACGGTGGGGATAGACGGTTCCGACCCACGTGAACTCGCCGCGGGCGTGGTGAGCGGTCCGACGTGGGCGCCGGACGGCCAACGCCTGGCCTACGCGCGTGTATACAGGGACGACGTGGTACTGGCCACCATCGCGGCGGACGGGACGGACGAGCGCTGGGTGGCGACGATTGAGGATTGGGGTTGGGCCTATGCTCGGCGGACGGGCCGAGCTGCGGACGACCCCCGCGATGCCTGGATTCGGACCCTCGCCTGGTCGCCGGATGGGGCCCACCTACTGTACTCATGCGGCCCGAACCTGTGCGTCGTGAAGACAGACGGCCGATTCGTCGGGCGGACGCCCGTGACGCTGCTTGGCGACAACATGGGCGCCTGGTCGCCGGACGGCACGCGCATTGCGGTCACCGGGCTCGAGCTGGGCGACCAGGCGCTCTACACCATGACGCCCGACGGCGGGCAAGTGTGTTTCCTGGTAGTCGCGCGGTACGACCAAGCCACCCGCAACGTGGGCGAGCGGCTCTGGCGGCGGATCTTTGGCCTGGAAGCCGAGTACCCACTCGTTGCGGTCCGCGACTGTGAGGCGGCGGCGTGAGGCGACTCAGGCGCAGGATTGCGCGCGCCGTGGCCGGCGTTAAGCCGCGAGTGCGAAGGCGGATGTTCGTGTTGGACTTCCAGGCCAATATTGGCCTACGCCTCCTTCAGGGGTCTGCCGGGCCCTCCCAAACCGCTTCCCAGCCCTCGGCCTGACAAAGAAGAGCCAGCATGAGGCTCGCACCCAGCTCACGTCGAACGACGCAGGCTCACCCGCCCGACCACGGATCTACAACCTCAACCCCACAGCCCACCAAGTCCTCGAAATCGCGCGTCGCAACCGACATCCCGCGCGAGCGCGCAATGGCCGCGATCTGGCAGTCGGCCTGACTGATGGGACAACGGGCGTCGCGCCGGCTGGCCGCAATCTCGGCATACGCCCGCGCGGCCGCCGCGTCGAAAGGCAGGACGCGACTGCTGAACAGCTCGTCGAACGTACGGTCGGCGGCCGCGGCTAATCCATCGCGCCGCCATCCAGTCAGCAGCAGCGCGATACCGGTTCGAATCTCAGCCTCCGTGACCACCGTCACGAACAGACTGTGGACGTCCTGACGGTCCAGCCAGCCCAGCACCTTGGGATCTGGACTCGCGCGCATAACTTCCGAAACGACGTTGGTGTCCAGGACGATCGCTCACCGGTCGCCTCAGTCAAACCGCGGAGGCCCGCGCATCGGCTCCCGCCGCGGAATCTCCAGGTCGACTCCGCCAAGCGGCCGGAACAGCTCATGGATCGCCGTTCCAAGGTTGCGGACAGGCCCTTTCGAGCGACTTCCGCGTGCAGCCATATCCTTCGCGACCGAGGCTTTGTTTCGCCTGGGCGGCGGCCTCGGTGGCGGTGGGTTCGGTTTTGGTCGTGGAGCAGTGCCACTGCGTGGTGCGGAGTCGTCGTGGCTCTCGCGCGTCACGCGGCTTGCACGCTGTACTCCGCCCTAACCAATGCAATAGCCCGGTCGTGACACTGGTCGTTCAGCTTGTCGTCTATCGCCACCGGAACCGCGGGTCCTGACATGGATCTGACTTCGAGCATGCGGGCCTTGACTCCCGCGTCGGGGTCGTACTGGTGCCACCACAGGTACTTCCACTCGTCGCTTATCGACCTGAAGTGCTGCTTGGCGCTTTCGGCCTTCGCCGATTTCATGGACGGGTCCATCGTGATCAGGGCCAGGGCAAGCAGCGACGCCAGCATCGCCAGGGCCGCGCTGGCCCAGGCCGGCAGGACGTCGATCACGAAGCTTGAGCCGGCAAAGAAAGAAGTTGCGGCAACAGCCGCAATCAAGAGCTGATGAAGCCGCCGGTAGCGGTCGGTCAACGCCGCGTAGTACAGGTAATTGCGCTCAGCGTCGAGCCGCCCATCCCACGCTATCTGCACAATCCCCGCTTGAGAGATTGCCTCAGCCACTCAAGCGCTACTCGCTTGCTAGGGATCGGGCATTCTAGCCAATGGCGCGACGATCCCGAGATCCCAATCGATCGCCTGAAGATGAAGTCTGATGGCGGTAGATGCGGGTTGGGTGTGTAGGTAGTACAGCTAGCGCCTGCCCTGCCAGATGTTCTCGATCCCTTGCATGAGCGCCTGAAAGCTGGCCGAGCGGTTGCGTTCCCTGGACAGATGTTCCGCCATGCGGCGCGCGCCGTCGGTTTTCTGAAACTGGGGCACAAGTTCGCAGACGGCGGTTGAGGGTTTGGCCACCGTGTCCGGGTCGCGGAAGCGGGCGCGGGCACCTATCCCGCGGAGGCTGTCTTCGCCATAGGCGTCGGCGAGGGCGTCCGGGTCGCCCAGGTACCAGGCTTCCAGTTCCTCGCAGGCGATTCTGACCAACGTGTCAGGGCGACCATTCCGGCCGCACAGCTCGCGCAGCCGTTCCTTGAGGGCCCGGCAGTCGCCGCCGTCGTTGTCTCGTAGAACGACGAAGTTGACGCCCGGCTCACGCCATCCGCGCAACTTGATTCGTAGGCTCTTTTCGAGGTCCTGCTTGCCTTCGTGCGGGACGCACTGAAAATCCAGGCAGGGAAAGAGCCGAGGTAGCAAGCCGTCCAGCAGCGTTTTCATGGACGGCTCTTCCAGCAAGAAGACGACTCGGCTCACCGAGGACTGGCGCCTTCGAACAACCCCTGCTTCCACAGCGAGCCCGGCAAGTCGCCTTCGTCCACCAGGTCTCGCAACAGCTCGCTTTCATACGCTCGCCGCACACTGGTATAGCCGTCCTGCTTGACCAGGTAGAACACCTCGTCGATTTCCACCCCGTTCAGAAAGTCGGGCGAATGTGTGGAAACAAAGACCTGGCCACCGCGCCGCGCGTAGTCGCGGAATTCCTCCGCCAACTCGTGCAGCAACTCGGGGTAGAGCTGGTTCTCAGGCTCCTCGACTGCCAGCAGCGGGTGAGGCCTGGGGTCGTAGAGCAGCACGAGGTAAGCGAACATCTTAATGGTGCCGTCGGAAACATAGCGGGCAATGAAAGGGTCTTTGAAACTGCCGTCCTGAAAGCGCAGCACCAGCCGCCCGTCCTCGGTGGGCTTGGCCTCAACGCTGTCGATGCCCGGGATCCGGCGGCTCATGGCGTCGAGCACTTGCCGGAAGCGCTCAGGGTGATGCTGGTAGAGGTACCGCGCGACCTGAGACACATTGTCGCCGCGCGTGGAGAGGTGCTCGGCATAGCCGGCTTCGGCGCTTGGACGAGCATCGTCGATGTGGAAGTTTGAGATGTGCCACTTGTCGATCAGACCCCGAAGCTCTGAAACCGTGGGGAACTCGCTAAGCCGCCCAAACACGTTGATTGCGAGGACGCTCGGGTCGCTGAATACGTGTAGCTCGGGATCGTCAAGTACGACTTCAGCAGGGACGAATGACTTTGCATCTCCCACCATTCCCTGCCCATGCGAAAAACTCAGATAGAACTGCGGCTGCCCATCGCCGGGCTCAGGACACCGTAAGACCTCACGGACCACGACCGCGCTCTCCCCGCCGACCCCGACCTGAAGTTCGTAGGTGAGCAATCGACCACCTTCGTCACGGAGGTCGAGCTTGATTCCGATTGGCCCTGCCTGACCGCGGCTCACCAGTTCGCAGAAGCCACCGCGCTTGTCAACGGCTGCGTCGACATCCTGGACTACCGCATCCTTCAGGAAGCTGAACACGTCGAGCAGCGTCGACTTTCCCGTCCCGTTGGCGCCCACGACCACCGTCATGCGCGGCAGGTCGCTGAAGATGGCGTGGCGAAAGACACGATAGTTGCGGATTTCCAGACGCTCGATCTGCATCCGCTCGCTCCGCGCCACGCCTAGGCGGCTAGTTTCCGACACGTCCCAAGCGCAGGTTAGCCCAGGGTTCAGCCCCACCGCGTCAGATCGACATCGCCATAGCGGAGCCAGGGTCACCAGAGCCCGACAGACCTAAGAGCCGTCTACGGCTACCTCGCCTTCCCACGGACCAATCACCTTAATCCCACAGCCGCTGAATCCCTCCACATCACGGGTTGCCACCGCCATACCGTTCGAGCACGCGGTCGCCGCAATCTGGCAGTCGAACTGGCTGATCGGGCGACCCGCTGCGCGTTCGAAGTCACGCAATGTCCGCGTACACCCAGGCGGCGGCCGCGTCAAAGGACAGGATGCGCCCACCGAAACAGCTCGCCCTGGACTCGGACGGCTGCGGCGATCAGTACGCGCCCACGTCGTCCATCGGACAGCAGCCCAGACCCGACTCGGATCTCAGCCTCACTCACCGCTGACGCAAACAGATCGCGAGCAGCCTCCCGGTCCATCCAGCCCAGCACCCGAGGCTCCAGACTCGCGCGCACAAGTTCCGAAACGACGCTGGTGTCCAGGACGATCATTCGCCGCGTCGCCTCAATCGAATCGTGGCAGATCACGCATAGGCTCCCGCGGCGGAATGTCCGAATCGACGCCCCCAAGCGGCCTGAACAGCTCACGGATGGCCGTCCCAAGGTTGCGGACCGGCGCCTCGTCCCCGCTCAGCCCTTCTAGAGTGCTCATCGCCGGATTGCGCGAGTCAACCAGTCCCGGTGTCACACGGCTCCTGGAGCGTTAAGCAACCGTCGCAGCCGCTGGTCGATTTCCTGACGTGGCAGGAACACCTCGGAATCGTCGCTCCAGCGTTCCAGGACGTTCACCATGCGCGCGGCGCCGCATATGCCGGCGGCGTAGAGCTGGTCGACAATCCACAGCACGCCATGTACGCGCTGGCCTTCCGATTGGGCCACTCGCCGCAGGCGCTTATCGGCCGTGAGCAGCACGCTGTTCTCATGATGCCGCGCAGCAATCAGGCAAGCGCAATCGACCAGTGAAAGTCCGGCGTGCTCGCCCCAGGCATCCAACACTTCGGCTAAGTGTTCGAGTAGAGGATCCTGCGTTACCAGTCCGGCGGCGTCCAGATAGCGCCATTCCGGATCAGTGAGATTCAGCAGTTCCGAGTGTCGGACCGGTGCCGGAATCACGAATCGATAGGGCAGGGCCAGCGCCAACGCATGCAGTTGAACTTTGTGCAGGTCGATCAGACAGCACGCGTCAATGACGACCGGGCGAGTCACGCCGTATGACGGCTTGCCAGTTCAGGAACTCTCACGTCAGCTTGTCGCGTTCCTTGCACCTCAGCCCTGGCGTGGACATCAGGCGCCGCGTAGCTGGTCCGGGACTCAATCCGACCCTGTCGATCGTGGATGATCAACTCCGACCGATCCCTGATGGCGATTTCGCGCGCGGCGGCGATGGCGCTCGACTGCGTCATGTGCGTCGACGTTGGCCTCCGAACGCCGGCGCTCTTGACCGCCCACGTCCCCAGGTACGGGACCACATGCTGGTCGTCGCGGGGATGCTCAAGTTGTTCCTCAAACACCTCAACGCTCGGGCCGCGCAGTTCATCACCGACTTCACGGAGCGAGCGCCTCAGCAACCCAGCGCCTCGGACGGGAGCGAAGAGTTGGTCGCCAAGCCCCCGCCAGACCAGGGCCTCGAAGCGGTGCGGCTGTTCAAAAGCGCCCAGGCCCTCAGTCGGCTCGATAGGCGCCGGTTCTCGCTTGCGCCAGGCTCGTGCGTAGCCGCGAAACGCGCGGTCGAGCGCGGCTGCTGACACGACGCTGACTTCGCGTAGGCGGGTCAGCATGGTGGCCGCTGAAACGCCGTAGGCGTGCTTGAGGCGGACCATTTCGGTGTACGTAATGCCGTGACGGTTGCTTCCAGCCTGCTCCCGCAGGTGTTCGGCGGGAACGAGTAGCGCCGCGGCGAATCTGTCTAATGCCTTTTCGCGTCGGATCGCCATACCAGTAGCGTCAAGGATCACGCGCTGCGCCAGCTCGCGCGCCAAGGTAAGACGACGACGCTCGATCCCGGTCCGGCTGGAGATCACGATCGCTTCCGTGTCAGGTTGGCCACGGACACGCTTGACGGTGCAGGCCAAGCCGTCAAATCGTTCGGGCAGGTCAGCTTCGATCAACTTGAACCCCCTGGATTCCAGCAAGCCGGTCATGCTGGGGATCGGACCGAAGCCAAGGTTCCACTCGGCGCGCAGCCGGTTGGCCAGGTGCTCGGATTCCTTCAGACTTTGGACCTGGTCGGATCGTAGGCCGTCGAACGGGTCGGGCGGCGGTTCAATGTCGAGGATGTGTTCGATCGCCAGGTAGTTCTCGATTTGCTCGGTCACCAACACTTCGGCACGTGCGCGATCCTTGGCCGAGGTGCGCGAGTGCTTGCGAAACTCAATACCCTCAAGCGCCTGGACCTGCCCACCCATGAGAAAGTCCAGGGACACGTCAAGCGCCCGGCCCAGACCCACCAGCACCCGCGAACTCGGCATCATTTTGCCGGCCTCGTACTTGCTGATCGCCTGAACCGAAACCGACGGCGACATTCGCGTGGCAAGCTCGCGCATGGACAGACCCGCCTTCTTCCGCGCCAGGCGCAGCCGCTGTGCAAACACCCGGTCCTCCCCGCCCTGATCGGTTGACAATTGCCGTAGGCATCCAAGGAATTCTACCAAAGGTTGAATGTCGGCCTGACCGTGACGCGGTCTGATCAGACTGGCCTTGAACATTAATCCTCGGGAGCTCGCCATCACCTGCCAATCCGAGCGCGGGCGCCAATGCGGGAAAAAGCGCGCTTGGAAGCACCGATTGCAACGCAATCACCCCACCCCCTCCGGATCGCGACAGAGCCGCTCGTCCGCCATTACCGCCCAGTACCCGCGCGCATTCTCCGACTATCTCGTTGGCGTCATGCGCTAGGCGACGTGCGTCGAAGGCTATGTCTTCCTCCTGGTCGTCGACTCCCACCCACCCTTCTGCCTCGATCCCTAAGAGTCCAACGCCGCACCCGATGGCCCGGTGCATCTACGCAGCAGCGCACCGGCGTACAGCGACGCGGCGAAAGTCAGTCCGCACATAGCGCGGGTGCCAGAGATCTCGGCTCAGCGACCAATGGACTTTGGATCGCCGAATCGGGAACCGCCAGTGGATGGTTACGGCCCTCGTCTCCGACAGTCCATACTCGGTTTGGGAGTGACCGTAACGCACAGAATAGTCTTGACCACGACAATTCAGAGTCCGCCAGAGGCCAACATCCGTTGAACCTGATGGAGATCTATGCGCTTGTACCAGACGGACTGAGCAGGTCGTGACGGCGACCGGCGTTTGCGTGCGCTGCAGGCGGGCTGTGCTGACGACCTCGCTAGTGTTGCTGTTCCTGGCAGTCGCTTTCGGGTGCGGGCCGCAGGAGGGGCGGTTGGAATCCGGAGTTTCCGGCCATGCCCCGCAGGTGGCGCGCACCAGCCTCCCTCCTCCATCTCCACGTTGCGATCCTTTCGTGGACGCGGTGCGCGGCAATTTCGTCAGATGGAGCCGTGATGGTTCGTCCATTGTGTTTTATTGGGTGGATGGGCTGTATCACGTGTGGGCGGACGGTTCCGAGGTGCGACTAATCGACACCGAGCCGACGGTGGGTTGGCACGCGTTTGACGTGGCCCCAGACGGCCGGCAGTTCGCCTACTCCGGCTGCCGATTCGAAAAATCCAGGGGCGATTCCGAATGGTCCTACTTGTACGGGGAGCGCGCATATGACCTGGTCCGCGCCAACATTGACGGTGGATGGTCCAAGCGACTGGCCTATGGGTATGACTCCGGGATCTTCCCGTCGTGGTCTCCCGATGGCGAACGGCTCGCGCTTCTGAGTGGCGCGAATCTAATCGTGATGGCGGCCGACGGATCGACGCAGCAGGCGATCGAGCTTCGTCGCGAGCGGTATTACGCGGCGCCGCGGTGGTCGCCGGATTCGCAGCGGCTGGCTGTGACGGCGGCCACGAGTGATCCGCGAGTTGGTCGTGTTGCACGGTCGCCGGTCGTGTACACGGTGGGAGCAGATGGGTCTGATCCGCGTCGCCTGGTTAGCGGCGTGGTCAGCGCTCCGACCTGGTCGCCGGACGGCCAGTGGCTGGCGTACGCGCGGGTCGGCGGCGGCGAGGTGATCCTCGCGGCCATCCGGGCGGACGGGACGGATGAGCGCCAATTGGCAACCATTGCGCAAGGAGATTGGACCGTTGGCAATGTCTGGATCCGGACCCTGTCCTGGTCGCCGGACGGGAGGCACCTGGCATACACGTGCGGCCAGCACCTCTGCGTGGTGGCGACGGACGGGCGGCCGACGGGCCGGACACCGGCACTGCCCGGCGGCAGTATGGGGGCCTGGTCGCCAGACGGCAGGCGCATTGTTGTGACCGGCTTCGGTATGCGCGATGTCGTGCTTTACACGATGGCGCCCGACGGTGGGCAGTTGTGTCCCGTGGTACGGGTGAACACGGACTACGTCGCGCCCAACCGCAACGCGTTCGATCGGCTGTGGCGGACGATCTTCGGCGGGGATAAAGACCACCCACTGATTCCTGTCCGCGACTGCGGGTCAGAGAGCAGCCAGCAATGGGTCACCGTCAGCACCCGCATAGCAGAGCGACCTGTGGACCTCGCTAGCTGCGCATCGGGAACGGCGGTCCCAGAGCCGGCAAACAACCCGGGCCTGCTTGCTGACTGTCAGACGCTTCTGGCGGTCCGCGATGTCCTGGATTTTGAAGGCCGGTTGAACTGGAGCGCCAACCGTCCCCTGGCTGCGTGGGACGGCGTGACGGTGGGGGGCACGCCACCTCGCGTGCTCGAACTCGATCTTTCCGAGCGCTGGCTGCGCGGGGCGCTACCGATCGACCTGCGTCAGTTGACCGAACTTCAGACCTTGAACCTGTCGAGCAACGGCCTAGCCGGAATGATTCCGCGGACGTTCGCCGAGTTGACGCAACTGCGCACGCTCAATCTACGTCGAAACTGGCTTCGTGGGCCGATTCCGTCGGAGCTGGGCCGCCTGACCCAGTTGCGAGTCTTGGACCTGAGCAATACGCAGCTCACTGGGCCGATTCCGTCAGAGTTGGGTCGCCTTACCGAGCTGCGGGTCTTGGACCTGAGCGGCGCGAAGCTCGCGGGATACAAGATTCCGCCCGAACTGGCGAAGCTCACGAAGCTCGAGTCGGTCAAGCTCGTCGGCAATGGCCTGACGGGTCAGATCCCCAGTGGCCTCGGCCAGATTCCGACTCTTCGAGTACTGCGCCTTGAAGGCAACGATCTCACGGGCTGCCGCCCGCCCGGCCTCCAACGGTCGCCGCCCGTGGATATCGATCTTCAGACCCTGAGACTGCCCATCTGCATGGATCGAGACCGGGCGTAGGACCCACGCCCGATCCCTGCCGAAGCCCGACCGCTCACCCACCCGACCACGCAGCGATCACCTCAACCCCGCAGCCCGCAAAGACGTCCGCATCCCCCGTCGCCACCGCCATCCCGCGCGACTTCGCAATCGCCGCAACCTGGCAGTCCACCTGGCTGATTGGCCGACGCGCGGTGCGGCGGTTGGCCGCGATCTCGGCATACGCCTGCGCGGCCGCCGCGTCAAAGGCCAGCACCCGCCCGCCGAACATCTCGCCAAACAGCTGGTCCGCCGCCGTCGCTAACCCGTCGCGACGCCATCCACCCAGCAGCAGCGCGATCCCCGTGCGCATCTCCGCCTCGGTCACCGCCGTCACGAACAACCGGCCGGCGTCCTGCCGGTCCAGCCAGGCCAGCACCTCGGGCGCCGGGCGTGCCCGCGTGAGTTCCGAAACAATGCTCGTGTCCAGGACAATCATCGGCCCGCCACCTCAGTCGAACCGCGGCGGGTCGCCCATCGGCTCCCGCGGCGGAATGAACGGATCCACGCCAACGAACGGCTTGAACAACTCATGCATCGCCGTTCCAGGGTTGTCGACAGATGCCTCGTCCTCGCGCAACGCCGCCCACAGAATCTCCCGCACCTCCCGCTCCATCGAGCGCCCATTCGCCGCCGCCCGAATCCGCAGCCGCTGTTTCAAGTCTTCGTCCAGGTTCCGCACCGTGATACTCGCCATCGACTAACCCTCCGCCTGCCGTGCTGCTGACGCATGCGTTGACCGCAATGCAGGCAACAGTGCGATTTCAATCAGTGATTGCAATGCAATCACCCCGCCGCGTCCGGATCGTGATAGAACCGCTCCGCCGTCATCACCGCCCGCCAGTCCGGCGGCCTGAACGCCTGTTCGCCGGCCCGACGGGCCGCCTGCACCAGTTCTCCGACGTGGTGCAGGGCCGCCATCTTGCGGTTGTGGTTGCGGTCGCGGTCGGCTCGTAGGTCATCCAGTTCGCGGTTTGTCGCCATGTCCAGTCCTTCCAGAATCCAGTCGGCGTAGCGGTACCCCTCGTCCCGGAACTTCCCCCGCGAAGCCCGGCCCGTGTTGTAGTCCGCCAGCGCCTCGCGGTAGTCCCCGCCGCGGTAGTCGATGTGGGATGCCATCAGGTTCGCCGCGTACTCCAGTGACGCGAACGGATCGAACGTCCGCCCCCGCATCGAGGGATGCCAGCGCGGAATGATCTGCGCAATCCCCTCCGCCCCCGCCCGGCTCACCGCCTGCGGCTTCCAGCCCGACTCCATCACGATCTGCCGACGAAACACCTGCGTGTCGTAACCCACCGCCCGCGCATAGCCGTCCGCATACAGCGCCAGCGGATTCACCCGTTCGCCAACCACCCGAAACGTCTCCGGATCGATCCGCCCGCCCGGCGTCGCGTCCAGGTGCAGGTGATGCCCCGTGCTATTCCCCGTCGAATCGCACAACCCCAGCATCTGCCCCGGCTCCAGCGACTCACCCACCACCAGCGTCGGCGGCTCGTCAAAGTGCAGAAACCGCCAGAGCACCCCCTCCCGATCCCGCAGTGCTACCGCGTTCCCATACGGAAACCCATCCCGCACCGCCGCATCCCGCCTGCTCGGCCGCTCCGTCGTCCACACCGCCGCCACCTCGCCCGCCCCCGGCGCCCTTACCGGCCGCCGATACACCGACCCCGCCGCCAACGCCAAATCCAGCCCGCCATGTCGGTAACTCCCCCGATCGGCCCCAAACACGCTCGTAACCCGAATCGTCCCGTCCAGCGGCGGAATCAGCACGAAATCTCCTCCGAAGTTGAGCCGGATCCCGGCGTCCGCCCGACCGAAATGCCGTCCATTGCAGTTCGTACCCCGACAGTGTACACTAGGCGCACACGCTTCGCAACCCTTTGGAGATTCCACCAATGCCGAGCCTGGCCCACAGTCTGCTTCGCCTGCTGTCCCGCGTCCTCGCGGACGTTCTCGGCCTCGCTGTCGCTCAGCGCCCCGCCCGAAGAGCCACCCCACGCCGAATGACTCCCGGCCGTCGTCACGCTCGTCGCCGGCCCCTGCATGCGGCACGTCCCGTTGCCCGCAGACCCTCGCGGACCGCCCTCGGCAGGTGCGTTCGCGGTGCCCCGAAAACCCGCTGTCAGGCGCCCAAATGCACCCCGCCGCGCCTCAAGAGTTTTTTGGAAAAAACTCTTACCGCGCACGCGAGGCCCCAATTCAGCCCCCCGCAGCGCCTACACTCACACCCCAGCCGGCGTCCGGCGCGGACCCCGGCGCTCACGGTGAAGGGTTAGGCCACATGAACCTCGTCGGCTACACCGACCGCCTCAGCGCCGCCCCCGGCGACACCGTCCGCTTCATGGTCAGCAGCCAACACCCCCGCTTCCGCGCCGACCTGGTACGTCTCATTCACGGCGACGAGTCCCCCGACGGCCCCGGCTTCAAGGAACGCGAAGTCCCGTCGGCCATCAACGGCCAATACCCCGGCCGCTCCAAGCCCATCCACAGCGGCTCCTACGTCCACGTCCCTGCCCACCCCGCGCTCGACGCCCTCACCAGCTTCACCGTCGCCGCCTGGGTCTTTCCCACAATCCCCGCCAACGGCCACCAGGGCCTGGTAACCCGCTGGACCGCCGACCCGGCGCCCCAGGGCTTCGCGCTGGTCATCGGTCCTGACGGCGACCTATGCCTCCGCCTGGCCGACGGGCAGCACCCACCCGTCCTGGCCGCCACCGGCGCGCCCCTCCATGAGCGCGTCTGGACCTTCGTAGGCGCCAGCTACCACGCTCCCAGCGGCCGCGTCGTCCTCATCCAGCAACCCCTACGCCGCTGGCCCGTGGCCACCGACCGTGCCCTGACCACCCACGACACAACGGCCCTCAACGTCACGGCGCCGCCCGGCAGCCCGCTGCTCTTTGCCGCCCTCGCCGCCGGCACACCAGGGCGCACCGGCCCCATAGCCGCCCCCTACAACGGCAAGCTCGACAGCCCCCGCCTCTACAACCGCGCCCTCTCCGCCGACGAACTGACGGCGCTCGCCGACCCCAACACGGCCGCCAGCCCAGGCGACCTGCTAGCCGCCTGGGACTTCAGCCTCGACATCACCGGCTACCGAGTCACCGATACCGGCCCCAACCAGCTCCACGGCCAAGCCGTCAACATGCCCACCCGCGGCGTCACCGGCCACAACTTCACCGGCGCCGAAACCAGCTTCCACCTTGCCCCCCGCGAATACGGCGCCATCCACTTCCACGACGACGATGTGGAAGACGTGGCCTGGGAATCGGACTTCCAGCTAACCATTCCGCCCGGTCTGCCAAGCGGCGTCTACGCGGCCCGCCTGCGCGCCGGCGACGACGAGGACTACCTGCCCTTCTGCGTCCGCCCCGCCCGAGGAACCGCCACGTCCCGCATCGCCGTGCTGATGCCAACTCTGACCTACGTCGTCTACGCCAACTTCCGCGACATCGACGGCGGGTTCTGGGACCACGAACGCGTGCCCAACGCCGACCCGGATCTGCACGGACCCGAGTTCGCCTACATCCGCGCCAACGGCCTGCCAGGCCTCTACGAGCGCCACTCCGACGGATCCGGCACCACCCACGTCTCCCGCCTTCGCCCGATCCTCAACATGCGGCCCAAGTTCCGCTACCGCGTCTGGGCGGCCCCAGCCCGCTTCCCCGCTGACCTCTATCTCGTCGACTGGCTGGAAGCCACCGGCCACCAGGTCGACGTCATCACCGACCACGACCTGCACGACGAAGGCGCCGACCTGTTGTCGCCCTACCGCGTCATCCTCACCGGCTCGCACCACGAGTATTGGACCACCGACATGCTCGCCGGCATGCGTTCCTATCTGGACCGGGGCGGCCGCCTGATGTACCTCGGCGGCAACGGCTTCTTCGGCGTCACGACCATTGACGCCGATCGCCCCCACATCGCCGAAGTCCGCCGCTGGGGCACTAGCTGGCCCTTCGAGATGCCGCCGGCCGAACGCGTCCACAGCACCACCGGCGAGCCGGGCGGCACCTGGCGCAACCGGGGCGTGCCGCCGAATGGTCTCGTCGGTATCGGCTCCTGCGCCGCCGGCTTCGACCGCGGCACCCACTACGTCCGCCAACCCGACAGCTTCGATCCCCGAGCGGCCTTCGTATTTGATGGCATCGGCGACGACGAACCCATCGGCGACTGTCCCTCACTGGTCGTCCGCCACGGCGCGGCAGGCTACGAGATGGATCGTCTCGACTACGGCCTTGGCAGCCCACCGCACGCCCTGCTGCTCGCCTCGTCAGTCGGCCACTCCGAACGCTACGCCGCCTTCATCGACGAGCGCCTCGAGTTCACCCAGGGCAAGGACGGCATGCTGCCCGACGCCCCATCCCCGCCTGACCGCCCGCACGCGTTCGTCCGGGCCGACATGGTCTACTTCGAAACCCCCAACGGCGGCGGCGTCTTCTCCGTCGGCTCCATCGCCTGGCGCGGCTGCCTCTCCCACAACAACTACGACAACACCGTCTCCCGAGTCACCGCCAACGTCCTCCGCCGCTTCGCCGCCGACCAATGACCAACGCACCCTTGAACCGCAGCCTCAAGCGACCAACTTGACGCTCTACAACGGCATCCAACTCCCCGCCGAGTGGCCGCCCCGCGGCATTGAACCCGGTGGCGATCCGCTGCCGGTTCCGTATCTGGCCAATCCGCCACGCGTGATCCCAATCGACGTGGGCCGGCAGCTCTTCGTGGACGACTACCTGATCGAATACACCTCGCTGCGCCGCGTCTACCACGCAGCCCGGGTCCACGAGTCCGCGCCCGTCCTTTCGCCCGAAACCGACCTGGAGCTGAACCGCGGCCACTGCCCGGTCGCCGCCCCCTTCAACGACGGCGCCTGGTTCGACCCGGCCGATGACACCTTCAAGCTCTGGTACCACGCCGGCTGGTTCGACGGCACGGCTCTCGCCACCAGCAGCGATGGAGTCAACTGGGAGCGACCGTCCCTGGACGTGGTTCCGGGTACCAACGCGGTGATCGCGCATCCGCCCGACTGGCGACGCGACGGCGCGCTGGTCTGGCTCGACGCCGACGCCGAACCGCCCGAGCGGTTCAAGATGTTCATCTTCTGGCGCCATCCCAAACGTCACGAAGGCCTGATCTACACCTCCCCCGACGGCATCCACTGGAACGCGCGCGGCCCGACCTCGCAGTGCGGCGACAACTCCAGCTTCTTCTACAACCCGTTCCGCCGCCGCTTCGTCTTCAGCATCCGCCTAAGCTGGGACCGACGAGCGCGCTTGTATTTCGAGCACCCGGACTTCCTGCAGGCCGCCCGCTGGAATACCGATCAGTCGGTCCGCTGGGCGCGCGCCGACCGGCTCGACCGGCCCGATCCGCAGATTGGAATCCGCCCGCAGCTTTACGACGTCAACGCCGTCGCCTACGAGAGCATCCTGCTCGGCGCGTTTGCCATCTTTCACGGACCGGAAAATCCCGACGCCGCGCGTGTCAGCCGCCCAAAGATCAACGACCTGCAACTCGCCTACAGCCGCGACGGCTTTCACTGGCACCGCCCGCACCGCGAGGCGTTCATTGCGTCCAGTCGCCGCTGGGACGACTGGAACTACGGCTACATCCATGCCGGCGGCGGCCTATGCCTGGTGGTCGGCGACGAACTCTGGTTCTACTACGGGGCCTTCTCCGGCCAGGGATCCGTGCTCAAGACTGGCGAGACGGGCAGCGCCTACGAGCAGGACAACGCCATGTACGCCGGCGGGCACACCGGCCTGGCCACGCTGCGCCGCGACGGCTTCGCATCTATGCAGACCGACAGCCGCGGCGGCGTGCTTGCCACCCGGCTGGTCACGTTCAGCGGCTCGCGCCTCTTCGTCAATCTCGACGCCCCGCAGGGTGAGTTGCGGGCGGAAATCCTGGACGAGCGCGGCGACGTCATTCAACCGTTCTCACTCGCCAACTGCCGCCGCCTTGCCGGCGACGCAACCTGTACGCGCCTGACCTGGAACGGTGTCCAGGATCTGTCGTCACTGACTGGACGCCCCGTACAGTTCCGCTTCCACCTGCACGACGGGCATCTCTATTCATTCTGGGTTAGCGACTCCCTCTCGGGCGCCAGCCGCGGCTACCTCGCAGCCGGCGGCCCCGGACTCCCCGGACCCATAGATGTCTGACCGACCGTGGACTCGCGTCGCTTCACATCAAATCGCCGCCTGCCATAAGGTGAGCGGCAACGCACCGGTGGCTGGACGCAGCCGCCGGTCTGACTGAGCCGAAGGGAGCACCCGGTGGCCCGAGAGTTCGACCGAACTGAGGAACGGCACGCGATTCCCATGCCGCCGCCGCTGGACTTCCCCGAGCACGGCACGCCCGAGTCCGAGGTCCTGGCCGAGGTCGCGGCGCGTCTGGGCAAGGATCCCTACACCGTCGAACGAAACTTCGGCGTCAGCTACGTCGGCCCGCCCCACGAGATCGCGGAACGGATACGCCCTCTCGCCGCCGGGAGCTTTTTCGTCGAGTGGGCGCGCGACATGAACCCCGGCGCCGACCTGCTGGAAAAAGAAGCCGTGCGCATGCTCGGCTCGTTGCTGGGACACCGCGACGCCGTCGGCTTTATCACCAGCGGCGGCACCGAGTCAAACCTGCTGGCGCTGCGCCTGGCACGCAACCTGGGATCCAAGTCGGAGCCCGAAGTCGTCCTGCCAACCACCGCCCACTACAGCTTCCGGCTGGGTGCCGAGCTACTGGGCCTCCGCCTCCGCGAAGTCGACGTTGACGACGCCATGCGCCCCGACATGCGGCAGGTGGAGCGGTTGCTCAACCGCAACACGGTTGCGCTGGTGTGTTCCGCCCCCGAAGGCAGCTACGGCCAGCTCGATCCGGTCGAGGAATTTTCCGACCTCGCCCAACGCAAGGGTCTCTACCTGCACGTCGACGCCGCCTTCGGTGGCTTCGCGCTGCCGTTCCTGCAGGAGTTGGGTTACCCCATACCCCCGTTCGACTTCAGCCTGCCGGGGGTGTCGTCGATGATGACCGACGGCCACAAGCTGGGGTTGCTCCCCGTCGCCACCGGCTTCTTCCTGATTAGGGACGCCTCAATGCTGGACGCAATCCCCGCCCACGTCACCGGCATCCACACCATCACCGCCACCAAGCCCGGTGATCACGCCGCGGCAGCCTGGTCGGTCATGCGCCACCTCGGCCGCGAGGGCTACCTAGAGTCGGCCCGCCGGCTCATGGATGTCGTGGGCATCGTCAGCGAAGGCATCGAACGCATTGAAGGCCTGCGCCTCCTGGTTCGCCCGCTACTCGCCGTCGTCAACTTCACCTCGGATCGAGACGACGTGGAACGCATCTACCTGGAACTGCGCCGCCGCGGCTGGGGCGCAACTTACGGACACGACGGCACGCAGGGACGCATCCGCCTATCCGTCCACCCGCACCGCGACATCGAACACGCCCACGGATGGGTCGCCGCGCTCGAAGCATCCGTCCAGGCGGTGCGCTCAGGCGCCTGAACCCCCAAAGCGCCGACGGGGCGCCCACGACCGAGTCGTGGGCGCCCCGCAGCGGATGCCGTTGGCTAGCGGCTATAGCCTGACGAATTTGCCGGCGGCGCTTGCGCGCGTGCCCGCTCCGCCATCTGCTCCAGCATGAACCGGAAGTCCTGGTACGCGCCCAGACCACCCAGGCGGCCGTCCAACGACGCCAACTGATCCTCCAGAGCCGTCAAATCGCGAGAGATCTCAGCGACGTACGCATCGTCGTACAGCCCGCTGTACCGATCCGCCGACAGGGCCACGATGGCCCCAAGCTGCAGCAGCGGATCGCCCGCGGACGCCAGACTGGTGTCCAGACGTCCGCGCACCTCGGTCTGCTGCGACCGCGACTGCCCGGTCTCGGCAACCACCCAGCGCAGTTCGACCTTGGCCAGCTTCACGTCCTGCCCGCCGCGCGCCAGCGCGCGGTCGTGCAGTTCCAGCTCGTAGAAGACGGTCGTCGCCGCGCCCGACGGAATCTCCGCAAACTCCTTGCGGTCCTCCGCGAAGCTCTCGTCCGACGTCACCCGGTTCTCGTAGCCAATGATCCGCCACGACTTCACCAGGTCCGGATCCCAGGTCACCTGGGCCCGCGTCTGGTCGGCAAAGGGCGTGGACAGCGCCAGCCAGTTATCGCGACTGAACGTCGCCCGCGCCTGGCCGGTGTCGTCCAGGTAGCGGTACCAGCCATTGCCATGCTGCGCCAGTTGCTCCAACAACACGTCGTTGTAGTTGTTGATGCCGACCCCGATGGTGATCAACCGCAGCGGATTCAACGCATTGCGGTCATACGCCGATTCCAGAATTGCAAATGGATTCGTCGCGTCCACGTTGGCCACGCCATCCGACATCAGGATGACGTAGTTGTAGGCCTCGGGACGCTCCTGGCGAATCCGGTCCGCCAGGCGAACGCCCTGGTTCAGACCGGCCTGCACGTTGGTGCTGCCATGCGGCGCGAGCCGCTGGATCGACCGTTGGATCGAACCATCGTCCGGCGACCGATGCGTCACCGTGAGGTCGTGGATCACGTTCTCGGTGAAGTGAACCACGGCCACCCTGTCCTGCGGTCGCAGGCTCTGGCGGATGGCCTCCGCCGCCGCGCGGGCGATGTCCACGCGATTGCCGTCACCCATCGACCCGGACGCGTCCAGCACCAGCGTGACGTTGAGCGGCCGGTCATCCGGCACTTCGGCGGCCTGGAAGCCGATGCGTACCAGGTGCTTGTTGCCATCCAGCGGGTGCATCGCAACGTCGCTGCTGATCGCAAAGCCCCAGTCGTCGGCCGGCGCCTCGTACTGATAGTCAAAGGCATTGATCCACTCCTCGGCCCGAACCGAGTCGGGCTCGATGTCGTAGCCCTCTTGCAGCCACGACAGCGCCAACTGGTACGACGTCCGATCCGTGTCCAGGCTGAACGTCGACACTGCGTCCTCAGCAGTCGCAACGAACGGCTGTCGACCGTAGTCCTGGAACGTCGTGGCCGGAGGCCGCGCAGGCGCAGGCGTTACGGCCCTTTGCGGCGCGGCTGCCTGAGGAGCAGCCGTGGCGGCTGGCGGCGCCCTGCGCGCAGCTTCAACCTGAACGGATTTCTCGACGACCTTCTCGACGACCTTCTCGACGATCACTTCGCGCGTGACCACCTTCTCGACCTCGACCACCTTCGGGACGAACTGCGTCACGACCTTCTCGACCTCAACGTGGACTTCCTTGGTTACGACTTTCTCCTGCGTCACAACCCGGTCGACCGGGACTTCCCTGACTTCGGTCTTGGTCACAACGGTTTCGACCGGCACCTCCTTGATGACGATCTTCTCGACCGCCACTTCCTTCGTGACGACCTGGGTTTCGACATTCGCATTGGACAGGACGATGACTGCCGAGGCCGCCACGGCCACGGCACCGCCGGTTGCCATCACCGGAAACCAGTTCTGCTTGAGCGCCCCGAGGATCCTTCGGCGCACCTGCGTGACCGGATGCCGCGCGGGCTGAAGATCCATGCGGTCTTCCAGCGATTCCCAAAGGTCCTGCGGAGCGCGGAGGTCCTGCGCTTCGGCCTCAAAGTGCTCGCGCAGCTCGCGTTCCATGTCCTGGTCGGTGGGGTAGTTACTGGCCATGGCCGTAAGCCTCTCTGGCGCCGCCCGTTGCTAACTGTTCTCGAAGCTGGCCGAGTGCTCGGCTTAGCCTGGATTTGACTGTGCCCTCCCGCACGCCAATGGCTTCGGCCAGTTCGGGAACCGTCAGGTCCGCGAAGTAACGCAGGACGACGACCCGCCGGTGGTCCGGACTGAGCCCATCCAGGGCCTCTCGGATTGCCTGGCGGTCGAGTTGCGCCTCAACCGCCGCGCCGGGATGGGGGCGGTCGTCTGCGTGGCTGTGGTTTTGAAGGGGAACGGTGTCGATCGCTCGCCGTCTGCGCTGCGACACGACCGCGTTCACCAAGATGCGGACAAGCCAGGGTTTGACCGGCCGCCCGCTTTCGAAGCCCGGAATGCCCCGCCAAGCGGCGAGGAGGGCCTCCTGGACTTGCTCTTCGGCCAGGGATCGGTTCCCAGTCATCAGGAACGCCGTGCCAAAGAGCACGTCCTTGTAGCGATCCACCAGATGGCGGAACGCTTCGTGCTCACCGTTCTGACAGCGCAGAACAGCTTGTTCATCCGTCATAGGCCGCCCTCATGGTCCAATCTCCTGGAGCCGTCCACTAATAACTACGCGCGCTCCGGACAAACCGTTCCCTGGCAACGGGTAGGCCCATTTGCCGCTGTCGGCCTTACCATGCTTGAACACACGCGCTTGCACACGAATCTGAACCAGCGCGCGCCAGCCGTGCAGACCGTCCATCACCCGTTCGACCCTGCTGGATGTTCTATTCCTCATCTTCGTGAATTGACTTTGAACGCCCGTATTCGACTTGGTCATGTACTTGGTCTAGAATGCGACCATGATCCGAGTCAACATAGCAGACGCGAAGACGCACCTCTCACGCTACCTGGAGCGAGTTGAGGATGGTGAGACGGTTGTCCTCTGCCGGCGCAACGTTCCCATCGCCGAGATCCGACCGCTGCCCAAGTCTCCCAAGCAGCTGCGCCCGGTAGGAATCGACCGTGGCATGACGATTCCTCCTAGCCTCTTTGAGCCACTCCCGCCAGACCTGCTCGACGCCTTTCGCGGGAATTCCGACCAAGCATGAGGCTACTGCTCGACACGTGCACGTTTCTCTGGTTGGCAACGGATCATCCGCAGTTGAGCTCGGCGGCTCGGGCAAGCTGTCGTGACCCCGCCAACGACGTATATCTCAGCGCCCTGTCAGCCTGGGAGATCGCCATCAAGCACCGACTGGGTCGCCTCCCTCTGCCGGAGTCACCCACGCGCTACGTAGTCGGCCGACGCCAATGGCTACAGGTCGATCATCTGGCCTTCGACGAGGCTACGGCCGCGCACGACGTGTTGCTACCGCCGCTCCACTCGGACCCGTTCGACCGAGGCCTTGTAGCGCAGGCGATCCTGCACCACATGACGATTGTCACGCCGGACCCTGCGATTGCTCAATATCCAGCGCCCGTTCTCTGGTAGCGCCGGAGCAGCAGCGGACGGAACTTAGACTCGCGTCGGCCAGCGTGACGGACTAGTAACCTGCCAACTGAGCACCCCCCCCGCCTCCAGTTCTTACCCAACGACGGTGCGATGGCCTACGTCGGCAGCCGTCTAAGCCTCACCGGCCAGCAACCAGTCGAGATTGAACCGCGCCGCGCTGATCTTCTCGTGGTAGCGCTGCTGGCCGCCTTCCCAGATACAGAGGATCGTCTTGTCGGGCAAGACCGCCAGGTCCGAATAGCCGGCCAAATCGCTGGTTACGGTTCGCGACACCGGCCAGGTCCGACCGTCGTCGCGGCTGAGCCGAATGGTCAGGTTGCTCCGGCTCGGTCCTCTGGGATTGCTGAACAGCAGCACGTTCTCGCCGCCATCGTCCGTGCTCGAGTAACGCACAAGCCCGACGTGGCAGCACGGTGTCACCTGCTCCTCGTGCTGCCCGTGTTCGTCAAAGCTCTTCCCGGAGTCGGAACTGCGCGCGAACCAGCGCAGTCCGTTGTAGTAAGGATGATTCTTCCGGTAGTTCACATACAGGCCCCCGTCTTCCGTCTCCTCCAGGGTGACCTCGTCCGAACCCGCGGGTAGGACAGCGCCCGCGCGCCACGTCTCGCCGTGATCATCGCTGTACACGAGGCCGCCCCGAACCCCTGGGGCCTGCCCTTCCTCGCCGGCCTTGAAGAGAAACGCCGCGATCACATGCCGCCCGGCGCGCGGTCCTCGAGCCAGCTGCACCCCATGCGACGAGTTGTTCACCCAGGCGACCCAGCCCTCCGCATTCGGCACCGGGCGGACGAAGTAAGGCTCGGACCAGCTTTGACCCTCGTCCGAACTTCGCACCATCCAGAACCCGCCGCCCATTTCGGCATAGGGAGCGAAGTAGCCCAGGCCATTGCCCTCCGCCTGCGGCAGCTTCCAAAACGTGACAAATACATCGTTCGTGAAGCGGTCCGCCAAAATGGGGCCGAGAAACGTATTGATTCCCGCTTCCGCGAACAGCACCTGCTGTCGCGACCAGTTCCTGCCGCCGTCCTCGCTACGCGTCACCAGGACATTCGTCGCGTGTCCGCCATCGGCCAGGGAGCCCACACGCTGTTGGCAGACCGCAATGACCGTGCCGCGAGGCGTGACGAGGATTCCAGGTATGCGGACCCCATATCCGTCAATCACGTGATGCGCCCACCCGGCATCGACGATCACGGGCCGTTTGGTTAGAAGGCGCCGCTGATCGACGGTCAGGCCCGACAGGTGGAGCATGACCTCCTCCTGTCCGCGCTGACCCAGATAGATCTGCGCGCTCACGCTCTCGCTTGCCTGCCAATGCGTGGCCACGGCCTGGTTGAGCGTCTCGCCAACCCCCGGAAGTAATACGTCCACCGTCTCGAACAACTCAGCGGGCACAGTTCGGCTCCTTCATCAGACCGGGCGGCGTACAGGGACGGCGGTAGCATACCTACGGGCATGGCCCCAGGGGTTCGGAGACAGGCGGCAGACGGAAGCTACCGGCGGGCCGCACACGCACATGGCAGGACGACCGGTCGTGCCAGTCGGCTTGGCGCCAGGATCGGCGGCTACCCGTACGGCCCGTGAAGCCGACAGAGCGCGGTTGGCGCTGGCGATGCAGGAGCTAGCGGCGGGCGCCCTCGCGCGTCAGGTCATTGCCCGTCGGGCACCGCGCCGCGTTCGTACCCAGGATACGCACGGAGCGCCCCAGGATGCGCGCGTGCATCGCGACCATGTCGTCAGGCAGGTGCCCCTGCGGGATGTTGGCGCAGACCGCGCCAGCCGGCGCCCGGGCGGGCGAGCGCGGCCCAGTCCAGCGCGACGCAGGTTCCTCGCCCGGATGCCGGCTGATCACCTTGAGCCGCCGCCGGGACTTGCCAAAGGTCCGCTCCAGCAGGTTCGTGTGGCGGATGCAGCGCCATTGCTCGGCCGGGGTGCACAGGTGCGTGGTGGGGCTAGACAGGTCCTTCAGGAGACCAGCCACTGCGGCCAGATAGAAGCGCTGGCAGCGCTGGTCGAACGCGTGGGTCGGTCGCGGGCCGCCACGCTGGCGGCTTCCCGAGGTCGCTTATCGCCTCCAACAGCGATCATCCAAGGGTCTCACGTTACTTCGTCTCAATAATTTTTGACAACGAACCATTCATATCGTATCGTTCAGAATGGTCGGCGATGCACGGTGCGCGGCCATGACGTGTGCCTGGAACCTGAGGTGACCCTTGACCCTGGAGAGGAACCCATGATTCGTGCAATCGCGCGACGGAACGTATTACGCACAGCTGCCGGCGCCGCCCTTGGATTGACCGGCGCCGCCGTGCTCGCCGCCTGCGGCGAGTCGCAAGTCATCACGGTCGAGAAGATCGTGGAGAAAGAAGTACCGGTCGAGCGGGTCGTCGAAAAGCAGGTCCCGGTCGAGCGCGTAGTCGAGAAGGTCGTCACCAGGGAAGTTCCGGTCGATCGGGTAGTTACCAAGGAGGTTGTGAAGGAGGTTGTGAAGGAGGTTGTGAAGGAGGTCACGCCCCGGCGTACGCTTGGCGAGCCCGTTCGATTTATGAATTACTGGGCTTCCGGAGCACGTGGAGAGACTATGGCCTACGGTCTTGAGCTGTTTGCCAAGCAGCACCCCTACATTCAGATTAAGACAGAGCCGCTCCCCCCTGGTTTTCTTGGAGAGAAAGTTCCGGTGATGATGGCGGCTGGCACGGCCCCCGACTTATTCTTGTTCAGTGGCAACGAGGTTCGCACCTTTTACGAGGACCTTGTGGTCCTGGATGACTATGCCGCCAAGCTTGGTATAAATCTGGATGACTATCTCATCCTTTGGCGCCAACAGCCCGAGAAGGTTGACCTCGAATATCTGACCTTGAACGGCCGCCTCTATATGTGCCCGTTCTTTGATGCTGTCAGCGGTCACGTTTTTAATATTAACCTTTTCGAAAGTGCCGGCTTGCCAGCGCCAACCGTGGACTGGACCTGGGACAACTACATTGACTCGGCGAAGCAGCTCACTGACGCCGACAAGGATCAATTTGGCACCTACCACCGCAACGGGAAAGAGTTCGATTGGCTCCCGAGGATTTCGCAGAATGGCGCCTGGCTGTTTTCTGACAAAGACCGGCCACCGCAAGGCGTCGGGTTTGACAACGAGGGAGGGATGGCAGCGTTCGAGTGGTACATGAACGCCATTCACGACCTGAAGATCGCACCCGCGCCGGAGCAGATCACGGGGCTAGCGACGGAAGGTATCACTGACCCCTTCGCAGCCGGGAAGGTCGGCATGTACCCAACCGGTATTCACTCGCCGGGCTCTCGAGAGAATCAGATCAAGGACCGGTTTGTCTGGGATAACATGCCCGACCCGATGTCGCCCTTGGGCAAACGCGCATACTCGACCCACGAAATCGGACAGGCAATTCCACGCTTCTCAGTAAGCCGCGGCACCGTCGAGGATGCCGTCGAGCTCGGCTTCTTCATCGGCGGCGAAGAGTTTCAGCAGCTCGTCGCACAATGGCGCGGTGCCATGCCGGTCCACAAGAAGATCCTTGCAAGCGACGCGTGGCTGAAGCCCATCGCCGGCCGTTTCCTACCACAGACGATGAGCCTACTCGGAGACAACATTCAAAGCCAGGAGAATTATGGCCTGCACTATTGGGATGGCTGGCGCGAGTGGTGGGCAGTTCTTGGCCGAGAGGTAGAGCCTGCGTGGATTGGCGAGAAGTCGCCGCGCGAAGCGCTTGAGAGAGCTGTCCAGGAATCCAACAGGTTCATAGCGAGTGTGCGAGAGCGGGCCTAGCTAATCCACCCGCAGTGACACGTCCGCGCGATCTCGCCGTAACACGTCCGCGCGATCTGTCGAACCGACGGACGGCAACAGCCGTGCCGATTTGCCTTCGGGACCTCCGATCCGTACCTACTAGTGCGACGTAGCACCTGGCAGACGTGGAGCGGATTCCTTTGGGTTCTTCCATGGGTTATTCAGTTTGTAGTTTTTACGGCTGGACCTTTCGCAGCTTCACTCTATCTTAGTATGACCAACTACAAGTTTCGCGGCGATATCGTCTTCGTAGGATTCAACAACTATACGGAGCTGTTCGGTCGAGATCAAGACTTCATACGGAGTATCGTCAACACATTCTACTACACCGTTATTCACGTCCCTGGGCTTATGTTTATCGCATTCTTCATCGCACTGCTGCTGAATCAGAATGTGCGAGGCATGCCTATCTTTCGAACGCTATTCTACCTCCCGTCTGTTACAGCAGGCGTGGCGACTGCGATGCTTTGGATCGTCATGCTGCAGCCCAACGGCCTATTAAACCAATTCCTCGCTGTGTTCGGAATCTCTGGTCCACCGTGGCTCACCAGCACGACCTGGGCATTGCCCGGTCTTATCATCATGAGCTTCTGGGTCGTTGGGTCAGCGATGATCCTCTACCTCGCAGCGCTTCAGGGCATCCCAGAGCATCTATACGATGCAGCCTCGATCGATGGAGCGGGCCCAATTCGTCGGATGTGGCACGTGACGGTGCCAATGATGACGCCGACCATTTTTCTGACGCTAGTACTCGCCACCATTGGTTCATTCCAGGTGTTCGTGACCGCGTTGATTGTCACCAACGGAGGCCCGGCGAACGCCACCTTGTTCATTCTGCTGCACCTGTACCGTGCCGCGTTCGAATACTTCCGCATGGGCTATGCATCGGCGATAGCCTGGATACTCTTCCTCATAATACTTCTCCTAACGATGCTGCAGTTTCTTACTGCCCGCCGGTGGGTCTATTATGAGTTCGATGCACCGGAATCCTAGGAAGATTCCTCAAGATTTGTTTGACATTAGTTGGGTCTGTCGATGACAGGCTCGACGGAGTCAGTGCAGACGAAAAGCTTGAGGACGATATACGAAACGACGAACGCTTCGATCGTGTTTGCCGCCGCCCGCGGCATGCTGGATGTGTGGACCGCGGCCGACAGGATACGAGGCTGCAGGCGTCGAAGCTCTGTCTGGGCGGTCCGCGTCGCGATGACCAGAGCACCGGCTGTCGGCTCTGATCTGTCAGCCGCGTCGTGATACGCCAGACGAGGATACGCTGAGACATGCTCCTTAGAAGGCAAATGACATCCCAAGACCGTGCAGCACAAGCCTCGATGACTGTTCGGTCGAATCGCGTTCAGGCATACCGCGTCCTAGGGCGGACCTGCATCTATGCAGCGCTTCTGCTCGGTAGCGTGGCCTATGGGTTCCCGTTCGCGTGGATGTTGAGGTCCTCACTCATGAGTTTGGACATGTTCTACGAGGACCCGCCACCCTTACTCCCCAATCCCGCTAACTGGGAAAACTACGCTGAAGTGTGGACTACCGGTCCAATGCCTTGGTGGATCGCTAACTCGACCATTGTGACTCTTCTCGGTGTCGTCGTAATGTCATTCATGAGTGCGGTAATCGCATTCGGATTCGCGCGCACCAGTTTTCCGATTCGCGATGTGCTGTTCATCCTTGTAATCTCCACAATGATGTTGCCGGACCACGTGACGATCATTCCAAAAGTGATCATGTTTCGTGACGTGGGCTGGCTGGATACTCTGCTTCCTTTGACAGTTCCGATGCTAGGCGGGTCTGCGTTCTACATCTTTATTCTGCGGCAGTTTTTCTTGACGATCCCGAGGGACCTCGACGACGCCGCGGCCATTGATGGAGCTTCAAGACGCCGAATCTTCTGGAACGTCGTGCTGCCTTTGAGCAAGCCAGCGATCGCGACCGTCGCCGTGTTCTCATTCATTCTTCATTGGAACGACTTTTTTCATCCGTACATCTATCTCCAGTCACCTGATCGCATGACGCTCGCGGTCGGGATGCGCTTCTTTCAAAGCGGTCTGTACGATGTACCGAGGCTGCATTTGCAGATGGCGATTGCCGTGATCGCGGTCGCTCCGATCCTTGTGGTGTTCTTTTTTGCACAGAAGCAGTTCATTCGAGGTATTGTCCTGACCGGAATCAAGGGATAGATAGAGGAACCGTGGGCTCGTGTCCGCGCGCAGCCAGTCCTCTCGGGCGGGAGAAAGTCCCCCTTGACGACGCGGAAGCAACTGGCCAGCCTTGGTGAAAACTGCCGGAGGCGGACCCATGTCGAGCAAGTTGCGGGCTGGCATCATTGGCCTATCTGGCATCGCAGCGCGGTTGCCGGAGTGGGCGCCCCAAGCCGGGATGGGCGTCCGACTGCCGGTTTCCCATGCGTGCGCCTACTACTGGGTCCAAGAAACGGAGCTCGTCGCGGGCTGCGACCTTCGTCCCGAAAGGACCGCTGACTTCAGAAGGCAGTGGTCTGGATTACTTCCTGATCTCCGCGTATACAGCGATTATCACGAAATGCTGGCCACGGAAGATCTCGACATCGTCAGCGTCGTTACCGGCGACCACGCACACGCTCAAATCGTAGTTGACGCCGCTGAGTTTGGTGTACGAGGGATTCTCTGCGAAAAGCCGATTGCAACTACGCTTGCCGAAGCCGATCGCATGATAGCCGCCACCGAGCAAGCGGGCATACCGATGCTCGTCAACCACACCCGTCGCTGGATGTCACCGTGGCTAGAGGTTGCGCGTTTGATCCACGAAGGGACCATCGGCGAGGTACAGCGGATCGTCGCGAGTCAAGGCGGGCCGCGGGCGATGTTGTTCCGGACTGGCACGCACATATGTGACACGATCGTATGGTTTGCAGCCGCGAATCCGCTCGCGGTCTACGCGGTACCTGAGCCGGGGCTCGAGCTGTACGGGCCCCGCTATGCAGGCGATGGCGGTCACGATCCCCAAACGGATCCTGCCCTCAGCGTGCTGGTCGAATTCGACAATGGTGCGCGTGCATTCTGGAACATGTGCAAAACGATGCCGCAGGTGTTCGATACTGATATCTACGGTGCAAAAGGCTGCATTAGGGGCCGGACGTTTCCAGGCGATGAAATTTCGATAACGGTTGACATTGGTAATCACCACCTAGTCACGGATCCGCTGGATAGAGTTCAACATACATATGGATGGTTTGCTGGCTGCGTTTCGGAGCTCGTGAGTCTCATACGCGGCGGCGGCACACCGTCCTCCAGCGGTCGCGAGGCCCGCAAGTCGTTGGAGATCATGCTTGCCGCGCTACAGTCACAGGCACAGGGCGGCCTGCGCGTTCAGTTGCCGGTCCAGGACGTCTAGAGCCGCTGGCCGCCGTGGCTCCCGGATCTAGGGCGCCGCGCCACCGCTGGTCGGCGTCGCTTTAGACAGCTGGTTACTCGCGTAGCTTTCCTGGAGTTTCTGCCGATCGGCATCGCTCAATCCGGCACCGTACCTACCTTGCCGAATCATCTGCCGCTCACTCTTCATGTACTCGAATTCATCGCTTGCTTCGCAACCCACAACCACCATGGCCGTCAACAACGCAAGCACCGCGCCCGTAACATGTTTGGTCAACTTATTCGACTTATTCGACTTATTCGACCAGCGCATAACGCCATCCTTCACAACAACGTCTTCGACCGCTGAGTTGACAGCAGGGGCACTGAACACACGTAGGTGACTGCGACCCTCGCGTGCAGGCGCAGGCTAAGAGCCACGCATGCCGTGGGGCATCTGGCTTTACGACCGACGTGCCGACACGGCTCTCTACCTGACTAGGCAAACAACCACTCCTGGTTGAAGCGAGCGAGCGTGAGTTTTTCGCTGTCTCGCATCTCGCCTACCGTATATATGCATAGCACGGTGCCGTCCGCGGTTACGGCCAGGTCCGAGTATCGACACGGTCTCTTGTCAATGAGTTTCGACATGGGCCAAGTACGTCCGTCATCCTGGCTGACGTAGATCATCATGTCCGCCCCGCCGGGGATCCGATGATTCACGCCCACGGGGTGCGAAAAGAGCAGCACATCGGGATGGTTGTCAGCGGCCGAGCCGTGACGAGCCAGTCCCACGTGGACGGGCCGGCCGCTCAGATCCTCATGCTCGCCCAGTTCACAGAAGCTCGCGCCGCCGTCCCGGCTGCGGGCGAACGTGCGGCCGTCCCTTCGGCAGGTATTCCTCCGATAGCTGACGTAGATTTCGCCGCCCGCGGTCTCCACCAGCGACACCTCGTCCGAGCCCTCGGGGAGCACGGCGCCAACCGTCCACGTCTCGCCATGATCGTCGCTATACAGTAGCCCGCCACGCACGCCGGGGACTTCTCCGGGTTCGCCCGCCTTATATAGAAATGCCGGGATCACCAGCCGCCCGCGGTTCGGTCCGGCGACGAGCTGAATCCCGTGCACGCTGTTGTTGGGCCAGCCGGTCCACCCGTCAGGATTGGGCTTCGGGTCGACATGCCGCGCCTCGGACCAGGTCAATCCATCGTCGGTGCTCTGGACGACCCAGAACCCGCCGCCCTGCTCGGCATAGGTGCTGAAGTAGCCAAGGTCGTCGACAACGCCCGCCGGCATGTTCCAACCGACAACCAAGAGCGTGCCCGAGATACGGTCCTCGACGATGGCGCCGAGAAACGTGTATTGACCCTGCTTCGCATAGATCACCCGCTGCCGAGACCACGTCTTGCCGCCGTCCGCGCTGCGCGACATGAGGACATCGTTCTCGTGGCCGCCGTCACCCATTCCCCCGTGGCGCCGTTGGCATACGGCGACGACGCTCCCGGCATCCGTGACAATCAGCCCTGGCAGATGGATGCCGAACCCATCGAAGTCGTGGTAGTGAAGGTTCGTGAAGTCCATGGTGATCTTCGCGCGCGCCAGTTTTTTTCGTTCGGCGCGGTCCGTCCCAATCACCGCCACGAGCACCGAATTGGGATCACGGGTGCTGGTATAGAAGTTGGCCGTCACGCCATAGGTGTGCAGAGCGTCAGACCGGCGTTCGGTCTGCTCGGACAGGCCTTCCTTGGCGGAAACCTCGGTCGGCGCCGCGGTCCGCTCCCAGTGATAGGCCGGCGCCTGAGTCAGCGTGTCGCCTTGACCGGGCAGGAACACATCGACGTTTTCGAAGAATGGATCGTTCATCCGGCATCGCACCTTCTGGCGGCGGTGATCATGTCACGGTCGCCCGCCACCGCCACCGGTCCCGCGAATCCAAGCGATCAAGCGGGGCCGGCGACGGCAGCGTGCTATTGGCTAACGGCTGACGCGACCGGCGTCCAGATCTGCCTTGTATTTGGCCATCTGCGCGCTGACGTCTTTCTCGGCGACTTCGACCGTCTCGTCGACCGATATGTCGCCAGCAAACAACTTCTGAACGGGTCGCACCCACATGCCCTCGACTTCGCCGCGCCCTGAGGGCGATCCGGGTACGTAGATGCCGCCCGGCCGCATCAGGCACTTTTCGTAAATCAGATACATCTCTTCCATGCGCTCCGGCGGCGGCGCGACGGCGGCGGGATCATTCTGGACGCCGCGCCGACAGGGATAGAAGCCCCGGTCGATGCCGTTGCGCGCCTGGACCTCAGGGCCTGCCATAAAGACCGCGAAGTCGACCACTTGCTCTTCTGTGCCCGTGATCGTGGCCGTGGAGGCCACGATATGGGGCTGATCGACGTACTCGTTGTCGCCCGTTGACGTTGGGTGCGGCCCACGCGGTTTCGGGGCCTGCGCCCAGCGGAACCGATCCCCAATCCGGGTCAGGTTAAAGCCCGTGCTGCGGCCCCGCCCGTGGTCGTAGCCTTGCAACCCCGCATTGAACGGGTTGCCGTATTCGCCGCCGATCTCCTTCCGCATCTCCGATCTGAACTGCACATCGAAGGTGTGAATGTAGTCGTAGGCTCTCTGGAGCGAGTCCCTCCCGGGGCCTTGGAAGTTGCCCAAGACCAAGTGCCCCTCCGGACCCACGACGTACTTCTGGAGCCCGTTAAAGCCCCAACACTGGTGCTGCATGCCCAAGATGCCCGAATTGAGTCCCCAAACGCCCGTCTCCTGGTTGCGGACCTTCATGGCGCCCTCGAGCATGTCGTCGTAGGACCAGCCATCCGTGGGCGCCGCAATGCCCGCGGCATCCAGGAGTTCGACGTTGTAGACGAATGCCGCGATTCCAGCGCCCTGGTAGGGCATGCCGTACTGCGGCCCCCGCATCGTGTCGTCGTAGGGCAGCGGGCCGGGCGGCTCCTTGTTGTCCGTATACACCTCGCCTGAGAAGTGGTACTCGGCGGGCGTGAAATCAGGGTTCTTGGCTAGCAGATCGTTGATCTGCAGCCACGTTCCGGCGTCAACCCACTGCTGGAACACCCTGTCGCTGAGCAGACTGATCTCGGAAAGAGTGCCGGCGACCGCCTGAATATTGATCTTTTCAGTGAATTTGTCCGGTTGCGCAATGAACTTGACGATCGTGTTTGGCTTGATTTGGTTGTACCGCTCAATCGCCCACTGCGTCGACTTGCCTCGAGGACCGGACGTATGGTCCGTTTCGAAGTTGAACTTCACTGTGCGGGCCTCTGGCTGCACCTCAACGACCTTCTCCACGACCTTCTCAACGATCTGTGTGACGACCCGGTCGACCTGAACTTCCTTGATCACCTCCTGGGTGACGATCTTCTCCACGACCTTCTCCACGACCTGGGTCTCGCCACAGGCCGCCAGCGCAACCGCGCTAGCTACTCCAGTGACGCCGCCGAGCAACCGGCGACGCGTGATGGTTGACCTCATGTGCAAACTCCTTGCCATGAACATTCTGGCTCGAATCGATCGATACCGAAAGACTACATCGCGCCGGGAGGGTCTCGCAAATCGTGCAGCGGCCCGCTTCTGATCGGGGCGGGGGACGGGATTCGAACCCGCGGCAGCCATCGTCAAAGGGCCTATGCCGTGCTTCGGCGATTGAACGGCAGGACAACGGTCATAGAAATCGGTCTCGGCGGGCGAGCGGTCGGGCTGCAACGGCTATTGGCGCCGACTCGTCGTCCCAATCCAGCTATCGCCGCTGGTGGTCTCAGTCCGTGGGCGTGATCGTGGCCTTCACGCACTCCATCATCATCGCGCTGCGGATTGCCTCCGCCACACCGGCTTCGGACAGCGGGAAGATGCGCTGCATCTGTGACCAGTCGTAGTCGTGTTGAATGGCATGCAGGTTGCGCATCGCCTGAGCAACCTCGTCGGGCGTGAAGGCCCAGCTGGCCAAAATCTGCACTTCCTTCACGCACATCCGGTGCCAGTTCGTATCGATACTGCCGGCGTCGGTGAACTGACCCATTTCCACGAAGGTGCCGCCGTCGCGCAACATCTCAATGCCCTCGGGACCCGCCTGCGGGGCGCCGCTGCAGTCCACGACCAGATCAGCCCCAAACCCTCCCACCGCATGCCGCACTGCGGCCACCCTCGCCTCCAATGAACGGTGTAGGTCGATCGACACCGTCGCATCAGCTCCGAAGGCGCGACACAGCGCCAGTCGCGGAGCCTCCGGCGCGCCAACCACGACCACCTTGCCTGCGGCCCGTTGTTTTGCCGCGATCAGCGCCAGCACGCCGATTGGTCCCGACCCCTGGATGACGACCGAGTCCCCGGCCTTGAATCCCTCGAGCCCGAGCGATGCCGCACGATTGAAGGCGCGAGTCACGGAAGCAAAAGGCTCCACCAGGGTTCCGACCATGATGGGCATGTCATCGGGCAATCGGAAGACTTTGGTTGCTGGAAACGCTTCCAGGTCAATGAACACCATCTCGGCCCAACCGCCCCAGAGGTGCGGCGGACGCTGGAACCCGATTTTGCGCCCGTAGTAGGTGGGGTTCAGACACCGATTCGCGCGGGTGGGGTAGTGGATGCAGTACTGACAAGCCCCGCAGGCCATCAGCGGCGGAATCATCACCCGGTCGCCCGCGCGCAGCGGCCGTCCCATGTAGTCGCAGGTCAGCCCCGGACCGATCTCTTCCACCACGCCAGCCAGCTCATGCCCCAGCGTGAGAGGCCAGGGCAGTTCTCCCGGCCAGTGGCCACGCAGAATGTGCAGGTCGGTTCCGCACACACCGCAGGCATCAATTCGTATCAGCGCGCCGCGGTCGGGCGCAGCCGGACGAGGCACGGTCCGCATCTCCGGCCGGGTTCCAGGACCGTCGAACGTGATCACGCACACCTGATCCCTTGGCCTTCCAGCGGCAGTCATCGCCGCTGCCTCATCATGTCCAAAGCCGGACCACGCGAGCGTCCCGCTGCGGCACGATTCTGTTTCCGTGGGCGGATGTCTACCGTCGGAGAAACTCTAGCCACGAGTAGCTCATACGACCGCGATGAGGTAGTCAAATGCCGCCCAGATGGCACTGCGACCGGCAGAACGCTGGACATCCGGGGTCATAAGCGCGTTGCGATAGCCGCAGCCGCCGCCGGTCTCAATCGTGACGACGGCCGGGTGATTCTGGCGCGGATCTTCGTGGATAGCGCGCGGGAGTCCACGTGGTTCGTATGGATGCGGATGACCCCGATGGTAGCCCTCACTGATCCAGCGCGATTCGATCGCGTTCGCCAGTTCCACGGTAAGACTCCGGCCCGGCTCACACGGGAGATCCGGCACCCAAGCTTCAACCGTGTCGAACTGGGGATTTTGGTGAAGGTCAAGAACTGCCATGACTCGACGTTGATCGAACTGCCGGCGTATGAGTTTCGCGAGGCTGGTCGGGTTCTGGTCGAGCGAGCCTACGTAGCTCCATGGATCGACCCACGTCTCGGCGTCGATCTGTTCGTGCCGCAGACCTGGACCGTACGTTTCCTCGATCTCGACCTCAGAGGTCTTGAAGATGGGCTTTGGCGGCCATTTGCCTTCCTGTCCGACCAGCTTGCCATTCGAGATGTAGCAACTCGTCCAGTAGTCATAGGCCTCGGTAAAACAAACGGTCGGGTGGCGGCTGCGGCCGTGCGGGTTTCCCAGCGGCGCGGCCACGACGACGAATCGCTCCAGTACATCCGCAGCTGCTGCCGCCGCCGGGGTTCCGTCAAGCGCCCGGCCATCCAGTAGCTGACCAAGCACGTCGAGACACCCAATTGTCTGCGCCGGCTCGTGGCCGTGGGGCTGGATGAGGAGCAGCGCAGGCAGATCGTCGTGCTGGGCCGTCTGGGCGTCAAGCGTGATCGCAAACGTCTCGAATCCGGCAAAGCCTCGCACGGAGTCCAAGCTGCAAACGTGTGCGTGCTGCTTCGCCCAGCGCCGCAACTGGGCCTCCACGGGACTGGGCGTAACCACCCAGCTTGGGTCGTTCCCCTTGCCTGAGGGGTCTTCAACTCGCCCTGCTGTTGAAGTGCTCATGTTCTGCCTCCTGGGGTCGCAGCGTATAGCGCGGGCCCAGCGACGGCGAGAGGTCAGCTGCCGCGAAGGGGAATCTTCGCCGCCGTATACCACTCGCCACGATCGCGCTTGGCGGCAGTCCGGTGACCGAAAGGATCGGCCAAGGCGACCAGCGTGGTCTCCCCCTGCTCGATAACCGTAGTGAACTCGACCACAGTCGATTCGCGGCCGGTCACCGAGACAATGCGGTAGCCGACCTGGCGGCCCTGCCCGGGACCGGGCTCACCCTCAAACAAGAACACCATTGCACGCGAGCAGTCGAGCACGCCCTCATTGTGCACAGTCACTTCAAGCGTCACCTCACGTCCCGGCGAAGGAAACGCCGAGTTGCCAGCGACTATGCGAAATGCGACGCCGTTTAGGATTCGCCTTGTGCGCATTCTCTCACGCTTCCTGATGTATGCGACGCTCATTGCATGGAGCGGAGTGTTTATCTTTCCGTTCTACTGGCTGGTCTCTACGTCATTGAAAGATATCCCGTCGATCATTGGGCAGATCGAGTGGTTTCCAGATCCCATCATGTGGGGAAACTATGCAGAGATGTGGAATCAGCATCCAGTCGGTCTGTGGATTCGCAATTCGCTCATGATCACAGTGTTTGGTGTGCTGGCGCAAGTCTTCGTAAGCCTTCTGGTCGCGTACGGATTTGCGCGGTTTCGATGGCCGGGAAGTCGTGTCCAGTTCTTCCTCCTACTTGGCACGCTGATCATGCCCGGTCACATGCTGATTATCCCGCAATACCTGATGTTCAACGCTATCGGCTGGATTGACCAGTGGTGGCCGCTGATGGTTCCGAACCTCTTCGGAACGGCCTTCTACATCTTCTTGCTGCGCCAGTTCATCATGACCCTGCCCAGGGAACTCGATGAGGCCGCCTACACGGACGGTGCCAGTTCGCTGGGCGTTCTGTTCCGTGTTCTTGCACCGAACATGCGGCCGGCGCTGGCCACGGTCGCGGTGTTCTCGTTTGTGGGTCACTGGACTGACTTTTTCGGTCCGCTTATCTATCTCAATAGCGCGGACAAACTGACACTTCCGGTCGGCATCTATTTCTTCCGCGGGTTCGGAGGGGGCACGTATGTCGGTGAATTCACACAGAACGTAGACACCATCAATCTGTTGATGGCAATTTCGGTGGTGAGTGTGACACCAATGATCATATTCTTCTTCTTCGCCCAGAAACAATTCATTCGAGGAATTGCACTGACGGGAATCAAGGCCTAGGAGAGACGCGGGTTCAGGGAATGCGTCCTGCTTTTGGAGTTCCTGTGGACCCTGCGTTTCGGTACGCAATGGCCGGATGGAACTAGGCGCCGGCGAGACACAAGGGGGCAGGCGATGTTGGACGGACTCGAGCTACGAATGCAGACCCGCCGGAAGCTCGCCGGGCGGGCAGTGTTCTTTGACTGGGTAGAGGCGGGCGAGGACTACGCCGATCCCGGCTACGCCGCTTACAAAGTCGGCCGCGCTGAGGCGTTCAGTTGTGGGACATTCATGTTCGGCCTGCAGCACGGTGGGTATGCCCTGTGGGACAGCGCCATCACGCCACAAGCATCAGGCCTCAGTGGCGACCTCATTGGCGCATTGGTCGATGAGTGCGGCAAGCGAGATTTGGCGTTTGGCGTCATGTGGATAGGCACCGTGCCTGGCTGCGCCTACCAGCTCAAGCAGCACCCGGACTGGCTGGCGCAAGGTCCCGATGGTTCGCCGCGCAACACGGTGTGCTACGTCTCGCCCTACCGCGACTACGTATTTGCCGAGGTTGAGGAGGTGGTGAGCAAATACCCGATCGACATCATATATTTCGACCAGCTCCCCGTCGGCTGCTGGTGTGGCTATTGCCGGGCGAAGTTCCAGCGTCTATTTGGGAGAGACCTCCCAGGCGTGGACGAGAGCAAGGTGCTCTCGCACGGCTCATGGGGCTACGAGGAGGCCGAGTTCTATGGTGGCGCCTACGGCGAGCGCGTGGGCGACATGCCGGGCATGCTGGGCGAATTCGTGCGCGAGAACACGCGCTCGTTCGTCGCCACGAACCGCCAGATCTTGGACCGCGAGCGCCCTGGCACGGCGTATTTACAGGGCAAGCTGTGGAGCGGCGTGCTGGGCGAGCACCGAGCCTACCTTGACGGCGCCTTACCCGAGTTTCTCTGGTGGTGGACGAACAACCTGTCGGACCTCGCGCTGCAGCGCAAGATCACGCAGAAGTATGGGGGCTATCCCTGCTTCGACGAGTACAAGCACGATGCCGGTCTCCACCCCGGAAGCTTCCGTCCCTTCATCGAGGCCCAGGTGATCATGGCGCAAGCGGTGGCCAATCGAAACCCACCGTTGCTGCGGGAAATGGGCACGCTCGACTTCGATATTCACCATCAGGCCGGCTTCAGAAAACTCATGGGCGATCTCACCGCCATGCTGACCGAGCGGTTGGGAGCCACACCGCTCAAGCACGTGGCGCTCCTGCACTCGCACGCATCCGAGGCCCGCTACCGGGACCAGCAGGAGCCGGCGCTGCAGGGAATCAACCGACTCCTTATGGAACACCAGATTCCCTACCAGGTGGAGACTGAGGAGACCGTAGAGGCAGGCGCGCTCGACGGGCACGCGTGCGTCCTGGTGCCGGACTCACCGGGACTGACCGACGCGACGATCGCGGCGATTCGCTCATTTGTTGAGGCCGGTGGCGGAGCGGTCATCTTCGGGCGCTCGGGCCTGTTTGACCCGGGCGGTGATCGCCGGAGGGACGCGGGCATGGAAGCACTGACAGGTGCGCGCTACGTAGCCATGGCGGGCATCTCCTCAGGCCGGCGCGACGTTTACACAGATTCACAGCTTCCCATTCCCGCGTTGACGGGCAACGCGTACGGGATGCACTACGCACGCGTTAAGGGTGGGCACGCCATCGCTGAGGGCCTCGAAAATGCGCTCCTGACGTTTGGGAGTCGGAGTGGCGGGCGCGGTGGACCCAGCGGTTGGTACCTGGAGTGCGAGTACGCCGAGGACTGTCAGCTCGTGGCTGAGATTCTCGCGAAGGACCAAGCCAAGCTGCTGACCCAGCCGTATAACCGGCGGGTGATGTGGCCGGGCCGGCCGGTGGCGCCGCTCTTGTCGGTGCGCGAGATCGGACAGGGCCGCGTAGCCTATTTCGCAGGATCGATCGCCGACGAAGAACTGCGGGCCGTGTCCGAGCACGCCGACGATCTGATCCTGCAAGCCATCCGCTGGGCCGCGAGCGGCGATCCACCGGCGATGTCCCGCAACGTGACTGGATCACTCCGCCTCGAAGTGGACGGGACCGACGATGGCTGGCTACTGAACCTGACCAATGTCGGCATCAATGCGCTGGAACGCGGTTCGGTGCGTTGGGTAGCGCCGCTGGCGGATTTCGAACTCGGCATCCGTACGGACGGCGATATCGAGGCCAGCGCGTTCAGCGGGCAGGAGCTTACGACGCGCCGCGAAGGCGCCCGCATCTGGATCCACGTGCCACGGGTCGCGGTATACGAACAGATTCGCGTAAGCCGACAATAGCGCCGCGTGCGGTTCTGTCGGATCTGAGACCACGGTGTACGGCGAGGCGACGTGGCCTCACGGTCGACGCTGTATAGGCCGCGCCATCTCCGTAATCAGCCCGTGCCAGCGCGCGAGGAACAGCCGGCGCTGCTCTGGCAACGGGACCTAAGGGCCGCCTCGACAGCGCGCAGGGAAGTACTGCCGCAGCTCGTCAAACGCCGCACAGAATCAGGTGGCCGACTCGAAACGCCCGAAGCCCAGCATGTGGTAGTACCGCTGCTTGCCTCCACGATAGTCCTGCTCAGCCAGGTTGTTCAGATACTAGCTGCGTCGCTGGTTATCTCGGGTTTCTCATGCCGGCCGCTAGGCCCGGTTGGTCCAGTCGAAGAGCACGCCCAGCCACCCCTCAGGCCCGCGCGCGATCATCTCGTATATCCCGGGCGCCTGGCTGGAGGGCACGTCATGCGTCACCAGATGATCCACGTCCAACTCGCCCCGCGCGATGAGATCAAAGACGTAGGCGCGATTGGCGGCGCGGGTCCACTGGAAGCGGTGGTACGGCTCGGGCGGATAGTCGAGCGAATAGTTGCCCAGGATGTCCAGTTCGTGCCGCAGAATCTCGGGCTGGAGCGCGATCTCCACGGTGCCGGGCGGGCTACCTGACAGGCAAACCGTGGCGCCGTGCCCCGCTGCCTTGAGGCAGTCCGCAAACACCGCGGGGTTTCGCGCCGCCATGAAGACCACGCGCGCCCCGCCACCCGTGAGATCGTGCACCGCCTGAACGGCATCGTCGCGGGCCGCGTTGATCGTGTGAGTCGCCCCGCTCCGCCGGCTGTGCTCCAGTCGCTCATCCATGAGATCGACCGCGATCACCGGGTAAGCCCCGGCCCGCGCGGCGAAGTACGTGGTGAGTTGCCCCACGAGGCCCTGAGCAAACACTGCCACCGACTCCCCCAGGTATGGCTTGGCGCGCCTGACCCCGTGCAGCGCGACATCGCCCAGGACGCCGAAAGTCGCCTCTGCATCCGTGACGCCGTCAGGGATGCGGCCGGCGTACCCGCGCCAGCTTGTGAGGCTCCCTACGTCAACGAGGTCGGCGCCCTGGTGCGGCGCAATGATGAGCACCCGTTCGCCCGGCCTGTAGTCGGTGACGTCGGAGCCAGCCTCTTCCACCACGCCGACCGCGGTGTAGCCGGTAGCGGCGGCACTCGATCGTGACATCTCATAGGCATTGCGCTCGGAACCCGCACTGACCTGCGTCTTGCGGATACCAACCAGAATCTGATCGGGCGCGGGGTCACCGACCTGGATCGAGTCAAGCGTCGCTGCGCCCTCCGGCGTGAACACAACTCTAGGCACGGTCTGCATCGCCAGCGCTCCCCGTTGACTTGTAGACCCGGAACCGCGACCACGGGTCAGGTGCGGAGTGGCATTTTACTAAAGGGTCGAAGCAGGCGTTCAGCGTGCCGCGTGCCCTTGGCGCGTGGGCCGTGTACCGCGGATCACCCGGCCTCTCCTCCTCTGATGCGGTCTCGCGACACGCTCAGGACAAGCAGATAAGCACCTAGCGGAACGCGAAAAGTCCTTAGATTCTTGCGAGTCAAACGGCCGAAGCGGTATAACCTACCCGAATAGCGTCGGGTGGAGGATAGAGTTGCATGGGAATGCTTACCAGGAAACGAATTGCCTCGATTGCGCTCGTGGCTGTCTTCGCGCTGGCTGCCGTGGGGTGCGGTGAAGAAGAAGAGAAGGGACCGTTTCGGATTGGCGTGATGGAATCGGTCACCGGCGCCGGTGAGACCTACGGCACGGTGGCCGTCCAGTCCAAGCAGCTGGCCGTGGAGGAGATCAACGCCGCGGGCGGCATCAACGGGCGCATGCTCGAGCTCATCGTCGAAGACTCGAAGTGCAACGCGCAGGACTCGATTACCGCCTACAACAAGCTGACCGACGTCGACGGCGTGAAGATCATCCTGGGAACTTCGTGCAGCGGGGCGATGCTGGGGGCCGCGCCGCTGGCTGAGAAGGAAGGCGTAGTCATGTTCTCCGGACTGGCCACGAACCCTGACATTGCCGAGGCGGGGGACTACATCTTCCGAACCTCGCTGAGCGACGCCACCGTCGGCGTGGACACAGGGAACGTGCTCTGGGCCGACGGGATTCGCAATCTGGCGACCATCAACGAATCCACCGACTACGCCGAAGGCGTGCGACGAACCACCACGGCGCAGTTCGAGAAGCTGGGCGGCCAGATCGTGGGCGCGGAGAGCTACCCATCGGACACGACCGACTTCAGAACCCAGTTGAGCAAGCTCTTGAACGCGAATCCGGATGCGCTGCACATTGCCGCGCAAGCTGAGGCCAGCGGCGGCACCATCATCAAGCAGGTTCGCGAGCTGGGCTATGACGGACCGATCTACTCTGACGTCGTGCCGATCGGAACAACGGCACTGGATATCGCCGGCGAAGCCGCGACGGGCGTGAAGGCGATTACGCCCGACCTGGACCCGGCCAACGCCAAGGCCCAGGAAGTACTGGCAGCCTTCAGAGAGAAGTACGACTACGTAACGCTGCCCTGGTTCCTGGGGTCGGCGTACGACAACATCTACATCACCGCCGAGTGCCTGAAGAAGACCGGTGACGACCAGGACGCGGACGGGTTCCGCGACTGTCTGTACGACATCACCTGGAGCGGAACGATCGGCGAGAACTACAGCTTCGACGAGAAAGGCGAAGTTGTGGGTCTGGCCAACGCGGTGCTGGAGGTGCTGCCGGTCGCCGAACGAACCGAGGACAACGGGGGTTATAAAGTCCTCGGCGCCGCCCCGAGCAGCTGAGTTCAGTCGAGTGATCCATACGGCCGTGGGGTTGGTCCGGCAGCCCTGGACCAGCCGCACGGTCTTGTTCGCCCGATCGCCTGAGCCGTCTAGTCGCCAGTTGCGGTCAACGGGTTCGCCGGCCTCAGGCACGGGTCAAGGCACCCGATGAGCCTGGCCCAACTCCGGGATGTCTCGCTCGTCAATCTGCTGAGGATTCGGGATCATCAGAGCCGGCTATTGGCCACCGTTCTCACAGCCGCCATCGTGGCGTATGTCGGCTGGAAGATCCTCCAATCCCCCGACCAGGCCCTGCAGTTCGCGTTCAACGGTCTTGCGGTGGGGGCGGTGTACGCGCTGCTGGCCATGGGCTTCACCATGGTCTACAGCACCGTCTGGTTCTTTGACCTGTACTACGGCGCGGCCGCCGCGATGGGCGCCTACGGCGTCTTTTACCTGCGATCCCACGACGTCTTGGGCGGCCAGTACGCGGTCAATAGCGGACCCGTCAACGTGTTGTTTGCGGTCGTCACCGCGGGCGTCGGCGCGTGGGCGCTTCACGTCTTGCTCTATCGCCGACTGCATCTGCGCATGAATCCGACAGTTTTGCTGGTCGTCGGCGGACTACTGGCGGCAGCGTTCGGTGTCTACACGGGCCTGGTTCTGGCCAACCCGGCGAATCTGCACGTGCTCCTCAGCCCCCTGGTAGCGGTCCTGGTAGCCGGATTGGCAACGTGGGGCCTCAACCGCGGTTACCGGCGCGTACTTACCGGAACGGGCCGCGCGCCCTTGGTGGCGATGGCATCGGTTGCGGTCGTCCTGGGCGCGATCGTCGGAATCCTGGTCGCGATCACGCCTGCCCTGGGCCTCTATTTGAGCTGGGGCGTCGCCTGTCTGTTGTCGGGGACGGTGAGCCTCGCGCTGTATCGCGGCCTGTACGTGACGATGCGGGAGCGAGCCAACTCACCGCTCATCATGCTGGTGGCTTCGCTGGGCATCCTGCTGGCCATCACGGCGTTTATCACCATCGTGTTTCGGAGCGCGCCGCGGCCGTTGCCAGACACGTTCGGGAGCGATCCCTGGACCATTGGTGGCGCCAATATCAAGGGGTTTAACGTCTTCGCCGTCGGCCTGGCGCTGGCCGGTTTCGGCGTCCTCCTGTTCCTGGTCAAAAAAACCGCCTTCGGCAAGGCGGTTCGGGCCATCGGCGACGACGAAGAAGTGGCGAAGGTGGTCGGTATCAACACCACGGTCGTCATTGCCGTCGTATTCTTCATCGGAGCCGTGTACGCGGCCCTAGCCGGGCTGGTGAGCGGCCACGACACCGCGATTCAGCCCCGCATGGGTCTGCTGTTGCTGCTGAAGGGCTGGATCGCCTCCGTGGTGGGCGGAATCGGCAGTCTCTATGGGGCGATTGTCGGAGGCTTTGCGCTGGGCATGCTTGAGCAGTTCGGCATTTGGGACCTGGCCGGCGAGTGGCGGGACGTCATCTCCTTCATCGTGCTCATCGTGTTCTTGTCGTTCTGGCCGCAGGGCCTGGTGCCGAGGAAGTAGCTCAATGGCCATGGCAACCGGAGCCCTCCGAGGCCTGCGGGAACTCAGGCGCGATCCCGGGTCGTGGTGGCGGAGCTCCAGGAGCAACATCGAACTGTGGGCCAACCTGATCGTCATAAGCTGGGCCGTCGCATTCATGCTCTGGCGCGGCGGCGGATTCGCAATCACGGTCGCCAGCGTCTTCGCCATCTGGGCGATTCTGGCCGTCAGCCTCAATCTGGTCGTCGGCTATACCGGCTTGTTGTCGGTCGGGCACATCGGTTTCTTTGGCATCGGCGCCTATGCCATGGCCGTGCTGACCTCGGGCGCCTCCTATGAGCAGCTTCGAACGGAGGCCATCCCGACATTCGGCTGGCCGTTCTTTGCCGCGCTGCCGGCAAGCGTGCTTCTTGCAGGTTTGGTGGCTCTGGTGGTGGGCGTCGCCTTCAACCGATTCCGCGACGACATCTACGTCCTGGTCTCGTTCGGATTCGCGGTCATTGCCTATACCACGTTCCTAAGTTGGCGGAGCCTGACCAGAGGCGCATTCGGCATTCATGAAATCGCCCGGCCGGCCATCGGCGCGTGGACTCTGGAAGGCGAACTGGAGTTTCTGGCTCTGCTCCTTGTCTTACTTGCGCTTGTCGTTCTGATCGCCTGGCTCATCGTCACGTCCTCATTCGGACGAGTGCTCACGGCCATTCGCGAGGACGAGCAGGCAATTGAAGTCTTCGGCTACCACGCAACCGACTACAAGCTCGCCATCTGGGTCATCTCGGCCATGATGGCCGGATTGGCCGGGGCCCTCCTCGCGAGTTGGAGCACGTTCATTGACCCGAACTCGTTCGTGCTTCTGGAGTCGGTCCTCCTGGTCTCCATCGTCATTCTGGGCGGGCTGGCCAGCATCTGGGGATCGCTACTCGGGGCCATGACCTTCGTGATGCTGGAAGAAGGCATGCGCTTCGTCCCGTTTCTGCCGTCAGAGTTCATCGGCCAGATTCGACAGGTGATCCTGGGCATCCTCCTGGTGCTACTAATGCTGTTCAGGCCCCAGGGACTGGTAGGGAGGTTCAAGCTTTGAGCACGCAGCTTGATCCACGCGTCTTCGCCCTTGAGACGCGTGAAGTATCGAAGAGCTTCGGGGCGGTTAAGGCCATCGACCAGCTCACGATGTCCATCTTGCGGGAATGGATCACCTGCATCGTGGGGCCGAACGGATCCGGGAAGTCGACCCTGATCAACCTGCTGAGCGGCATGCTTCCGCTCGACGGTGGGCTGGTCGTCATCGACAACGTCGGCCTTCGTGTCGTGAAGGCTCACGAAACACCGGACCACGGAATTACGCGGACATTCCAGGAGGTCAGGCTCTTCGACCAGATCACCGTGTGGGACAACATCATGGTGGTCTTGACGGACCGCCGCCTGTTTCCTTCGCTCCTGGAACGAACGAAACCGCGCCACAAGGACGAGGCCCGCCGAATCTTGCAGAGCGTCGGCATGTGGGAGAAACGCGACGCAATGGCCCAGGACCTTTCCTACGGCCAGCGAAAGCTCTTGGAAATCGGCCGCGCCATGGCGATGGACGTGCAAATCTACCTTTTCGACGAGCCCTTCGCCGGTCTCTTTCCCAGGATGCTTGAGCAAGTGAAGACCATCTTGAAGGAAATGCGGGAGCGAGAACGCACCATTGTTTTTGTCTCCCACAACATGGATATCGTGCGCGAATTGGCGGACCACCTCTTCGTGCTGGACAGCGGCACTCTCCTCGCCGCAGGCGAGGTCGATGAAGTGCTCAGCAGAGCGAACGTTATCGATGCCTACCTGGGTAACTAGCATGCGTGCCGGGCTGGGATGATGCTCCTCGAGCTGGTCGATATCTCAGTTCGCTACGGGCAGGTCCGCGCCCTCACCGAGGTCTCACTCGGAGTCCGCAAGGGCGAGGTCGTGGCGGTCATGGGTCCAAACGGCGCCGGGAAGTCGACGGTGCTCAAAGCGGTAATGGGGCTGGCCCCCGTTGTCGGTGGCGACGTGTACTGGCGTCAGCAACGGCTGGTTGCGCCAACCCACGAGATCGTGCGCCAGGGCATTGCGTTCGTGCCGCAGGGTCGGCGAGTCTTCACCCATCTTTCAATCGAAGAGAACTTGGAAATGGGCTGCCTGTACCTCAACGACGCTGCCGAAAAGAAGCGCCGCCTGGACGCCGTGCTCGACCTCTTCCCAATGCTGTACGAGAAGCGCCGCGACCTGGCCAGCCAGATGTCTGGCGGACAGCAACAGATGCTGGCCTTGGGCCGTGGCCTGATGGCCGGTCCGGAGGTGCTGCTATTGGACGAACCCACGCTCGGCCTGGCGCCCATCGTGGTCAAGGAAGTGTTTCAGAAGGTCGCGGAGATCAGCGAGAAGCTCAATACCACCATCATGGTCGTGGAGCACAACATCAAGGGCGTCCTCGACATCGTGGACCGGGCCTACGTACTGGACATGGGGCGCTTAGTTCACGCCGGCACGCCCCAATCGATCCAGGAAACCGACATCCTGACGCGCGTATTCCTTGGCCAAGTCGACGGCGGACTACAGACAGAGGACGCGTAGGGTGAAAGCCGTCGCCACGTTTCTGTGTCGTTGCCCGGCATCACCAGGGCCCCGCTGGCGCCGCGCCTCCTTCGCCACGAATTAGGTCATAGCGTCGTGGCGAAAGGACAAAGCGGACAACGGCTTCGCGATCGCGTCACGCTGGCCGATGTTGCCACCGCCGCCGGCGTGTCCCGTACGACGGTCTCCTGGGTGCTCAATGATCGGGCTCGTCGTATCCCCGATTCCACGCGGCACCGCGTGCGAGCGGTTGCTGAGCAGTTGGGCTATCGGCCCAATCGAATTGCGCGCCAATTGAGAGCCGGCCGGAGGCACGCGGTGGGCATTGTCACGGCCCTCTCAGTGCCAAACGCGGCCAATCTCCTCAGATCGCTTGCCACTGAGGTCAAGTGCCTGGGGCATCAACTGGAAATCATGGACGGCGGATTGGATCCGCAGATCGAACTGGAAGCGCTGCACACCATGGTTGAGCAGCAGGTGGACGCGATCGTGCTCATGGGCGATCGCGATCCCGCGTGGCCGGGCACGGACGAGCTGGAAGATGTTCACGCGGCCGGCCTTCCCTGCATAGCAGTGAGCATTCGTCGTCCCGGCGCCCAAGTGCCGTTTGTCACAGCGGATCACGTGCGCATGGCCGAGCTGGCAACTGAACATCTCACCGCCCGGAACCGCACCCGGATTGCCCTGGTGAGCGAGCCTGCCGCAGCGACCGGACCGACCGCGCTACTTGGCCTGCGGCTTCAGGGCTACCTCAAGGCGCTGCAGGCAGCGGGCCTACAGCCGATGGCTCAAACGATCGCTGATGTAACGCAGCGCAGCGGCGATTCGGAAACGGGACTCGCCAGCTGCGTACAGACATGCGATGCAATCGTGGCAGCTTCCGACGTTGCGGCCTTACGTGTGATTCGAACCGCACGCGAGCAAGGCGTAGCGCTGCCCGCCGATCTGGCCGTGGTGGCAATCGGCGAAAGCCCGCTGGTCGAGTTGGTAAGTCCGCGTATTACGCAGGTCGTGCAGCCCCATGCTGCGTACGTGCGCGCGATCACGCGCATCTTGCGGGATGTCCTCCAGGACCCGAGCGCCTGGGACGGGCACAGCATCGTGACCAAGCCGCGCCTGATCGTACGGGAATCGAGCTTGAACGGCAGCGACTAGCAAAAGCCATTTGACAGCAAGCAATTCGCACCTGTAGCATCTGTTTGCCGGTGGTTTATCGTTCAACCACACTGATTGACACTGTCACCATCTGGCAACCGTCACCTATCGCAATCCTCGGGGAGGCAGGCCGATGGCTCAGTCGCAAGTCAATCGCAGCGTTTCTCGACGCAGCTTGATCGCCATGCTTGCCGGAGGGACGGCCACTGTTATCTTGGCCGCTTGTGGCGAGACGCAAGTCGTCACCAAGGAAGTGCCCATCGAAACGACCGTGATCAAAGAGGTCCCGGTCGAGACGATCGTAACGACGACAGAAATCAAGGAAGTTCCTGTTGATCGAATTGTCACCAGAGAAGTTCCAGTCGACCGGGTGGTCACGCAGCAGGTGGAAGTCGAGAAAGTCGTCACTCAGATCGTCGAAGTCGAGAAGGTCGTCGAGAAGGTCGTCGAAAAGATCGTGGAGGCCCCACCACAGGCAACGCTCCAGCGCGTCGAGATCATGACTCCGTACGTCGGGATTCCGCGCCGTCAGCCGCACCGGGCCTGGATGCTATTCGTCTCGGAGCGGCTGGCTGAGCACCACCCAAACATCATCATGGATCACAAGCCGACGACAAACTCGACGGACACTTTCTTCATCCGCGTGGCGGCAGGCGATCCTCCCAACATCAAAGACACCGCGGGTTGGACGATTCTCAAGGCGCAGGAGATTTGGACTGATCTCAGACCCTTCATTGAAAAGGACGACGTTGATCTCGACATTTACTACCCGCTTGCGTCCGGACTCAGACAGGGCGACTCCGTGTATGGGCTGCCATTCCTGGAAGTCGCCCAAATGGGTTTTTACAACATCACCATGCTGGAGCGCAAAGGGGTTGCCGCGCCCACGGCTGACTGGACGTGGGACGAGTACCTAGAACGTGCCATGCAGCTCCGCGATCAGGAGACCGACGAGTGGGGTCACCACGCTCCCCCGAATTGGGAGTCGCACTATCTGTCCTGGGTGCGCGGCGCCGGTGGCGACTACCTGAGTGACGATGGTCTTAACACAACGCTCGATACCGAAGAAGCGCGAGCAGGGCTTCAGTTCCTCACTGATATGTATACAAAGCACGACGTCGCCTTCCCCGTCGGGGATCAGAGCCTGGGCAACCAGGACGCGGTGTTTGCGACTGGGACTGTCGGACTATTCTATCGACATGCGGGTTACATCCCGTTCGGCCGCGAAACAATCGCTGACAAGTTTGATTGGGACCTCTTCCTGCGGCCGACGAATCCTCAAACTGGCATTCGAAGCCACGTCTATAATCAGGTCGCATGGTCCGGTGTCACACAGGCAGGCGAAGTTGAGGCTACCTGGACCGTGATTAAGTTCCTAACGGATGAAGTTGCAGCTGAGTTTGTCGGCGATAACCAGATATATCCGCCAGGTACGCGCGAGGCACTCTTGACCAACTACCTTGCGGGTGATCCCCCGCCGGCTTCGCTTGATCTTGTGCCAGTCGCGCGCGACGAAGCGACCGACTTGAAGTATGTGACTTCCAATTGGCTGGAGTGGTTCCGAGAGATTGGCAATCACATCACCCCGGCACTGACGGGAGAACTTACGCTTGACGAGGCAATTGCAAACATGATCAGGAACGGCGATCAGATTCTGGCGCAGTAGGTTGTCTCGCTGGCCTGGCCTGGAGAGTTATCGGCACGAAGACGCTTGCTCACCAGGCCAGGCTCTCATCCGACCGCTCGCGATCACGGTTCGGTTGAAAGACTAGCTTCATGCCACGTTTGCGGCCGAGATGGCGTGATGTAGAACCGTACATCTTCATTTCGCCCTTCATGATCGGCTTGGTGGTATTCATCATCGGGCCGACGCTTGCGTCGCTGGTGCTCAGCTTTATGCGCTTTGAGTTTGTGAGACCGCCGGAGTTCATCGGCTTTGACAACTATGCCGAGATGTTTGCCGGAGACCCAAAGGTCTGGATATCCCTGTGGAACACCGTGTATTACATGGCTGGTCACATACCGCTCGGAATGGCAATGGCCTTTTTCGTCGCCCTCATGCTCAATCAAAAGGTTTGGGGACAGGCGCTCTTTCGAACGATGTACTACTTACCGTCAGTGACGGCCAGCGTGGCGACAGCCATTGTGTGGTCGTGGGTGTTCAACTCTCGCTTTGGTCTACTCAATAACTTCCTCGAGCTGTTTGGCATCCCGGGTCCCCAGTGGTTAGCGGATACGCGCTTTGCCATGCCGGCGCTTATCATCATCAGCCTCTGGGGCATGGGCAGCACCATTGTGATATTTCTTGCCGCCTTGCAGGGCATCCCTGAGAGCCTCTATGAATCCGCGTCCATTGATGGCGCCGGACGCATACGTCGCCTGTGGCACATCACGATTCCAATGATGACGCCCGCGATCTTCTTTGTGCTCATTATCCAGATCGTGGGATCGTTCCAGGTCTTCACCAACGCGTTCATCATCACCGCGGGCGGACCGGGCGACGCCACGCTGTTCTTCGTCTTGCATCTATACAACAAAGCATTCGTGGCTTTGCGCCTCGGCTATGCATCCGCCTTGGCGTGGCTGCTCTTCGTCATCGTGCTGGTCTTCACCATTACTCAGGTTGTCACGGCCAGACGTTGGGTCTATTACGAAGGCGAGGTAACTTGAGCGTCCAGGCGCGTCCCGTGGAACTCGGAGCTGTCCGCTCCGAGCCTAATGGAGAGCGGGATTCCGTTCGGATTCGTCGAAAACACTACCGTGTGTTGATTCTCGTTCAATATACCTTTATCTACGCAGTCATCATAGTCGGAAGTGCGTTCTTTGTGATTCCGTTTCTGTGGATGGTTCGTTCCTCGTTGATGCGTCCCCAGGATATCTTTACCGTGCCGGCAATCATTGTTCCCTGGCCAGTCCATTTGCAGAACTACCCAGACTTCTGGAATGCTCTGCCTTTTGGTCGGTTCTTCGCCAATACCGCAATTGTCACGTTTACGGCCACGATCGGGCTCACGCTCAGTTCAGCTCTCGTCGCGTTTGGATTTGCTCGATTCCGATTTCGGGGACGTGGATTTTTGTTCCTCCTCGTACTAGCGACAATGATGCTTCCCAAGCACGTCACGCTTCTTCCGACATTCTTACTCTTCCGTAGCATCGGTTGGATTGACACCCTCCTTCCACTGATTGTCCCCAGCCTCTTTGGGAGCGCCTTCTCGGTGTTCCTACTCCGCCAATTCTTTCTGACGCTGCCCCTGGAACTGGATGAGGCAGCCAGAATTGATGGCGCGAGTTCATTCCGGATCTTTTGGCAAATCGCCGTGCCGCTCTCGAAACCGGCAATTGCCACGGTCGCTTTGTTTGCGTTTATCGGTCATTGGAACGAGTTTCTCGATCCGCTGATCTACCTGAGTTCGATGGAGAACTTCACCGTCGCCCTCGGGCTGCGATTCTTTGTGTCGCAATATAGCGGCACGTTTTGGGAACTCATGATGGCTGCATCAACGGCAGCCATGCTTCCAATTGTGATTGTGTTCTTCTTCACGCAGCGCACCTTCATCAGAGGTGTTGCGTTGACTGGGATTAAAGGGTAGCAGTATGGCGCCACTTCGAGTCGGCATCGTGGGCTGCGGACAAATGGCCGGTAATCATGCCGACGCCCTACGTCTGGCTGACGAAACAGAGCTGGTAGCGGTGGCCGACATTCGTCCGCAGGCCGCCCAGGCGTTCAGTTCGCGCTATGGACCCGTGGAAACGTACGCCGGCTGTCGGGAGATGTGCCGTCGTGCCGGTCTGGACATGGCCATTGTCGCAACCCAGGGGCCGCATCACGTTGAGCCAACGCTTGAGGCCGCCGAGTCAGGCGTCAACGTACTGTGCGAGAAGCCCATGGCGCTAACGCTGAGTGACTGTGATCGCATGGTTGAGGCGTGTCAAAAGGCCGGAGTAAAGCTAGCCATCAACCACCAGCGCCGAGTGAGTCCGTACAACGAGGTGGCCAAGATTCTGATGCAGGCTGGCTGGGGATTCGGGGAACTCGTCGCGGTTGAAGTCCGCTTTACCAGCGGTAGAACGGCCGCGTACGAACTCATGGAAGTTGGTACGCACTTCTTCGATTGGGCGCGAATTTTCACCGGCGATGTCGAGTGGTGCTCGGCCGACTTCATGGCAGGCGGTCGGCTGGCCGACCTGGACGACGTCCACCTCAGCAGCGACGAGGGCCGGCCGGGTCAGCGTGAGGAAGGCCCCCTGCTTGGCGATCGCGCGGACATCCGCTTCGGGGCGGCAAATGGGGTGATTGTGCGTGCGCTTCTGGGCCAGTGGCCCCACCTCCCATTCAAGGGTCTCGGCTCCGGCATCGATCTGATCGGCACGGAGGGTCAGGTCATCATCCGCGGTGAAACGCCCTACTCGCTCTGGCGCTTCCGGGGCCCGTACATGACTCCATCCTTGGGCCACAGCTATGAGCGGGTACCCGTTCCGGCCGAGGAATTCGGAGCCGACGGACGACCCATCGATCTCCGCGAAGCCCTGCTCCGTCCACTGGCGGGCATGTATGCCGAAATGTTGAACGCCATTCGAGAGGATCGCGACCACGCGTCAAGCGGTGAGCACGGTCGTGCGGCTCAGGAAATGGTGTTTGCCGCCTGGGAGTCGCATGTCACGGGTCGTCGGGTGAGTCACCCTCTGGAATATCGCGGCCACCCCCTCGTTCGTTGGCAGCGCGATGCCGGCCGCGACCCCGTGGGCGGTTGGGCTGAAGCATGACGCCGCTTGACGTCGCCCTCGTCGTTGAGCCAACGGCTTGGCACGTGGCTGGATGGATTAGTCGGCTCGCCGACCGCGACGACATTGGGCGCGTCTACCTGAGCGATCCGACCGGACAGACCGAGGCCGAAGCTCGCGCGGCGTTTGGCGACCGACTCGCCGCCGTGTTGCCGTCACCCGAACAGCTGTTCGACGCGGCACAACCTGAGGCCGCCTTCATCACGCTCGAACCGCGACGGTCTCCGCACGCGTGCGGCGTCGCCTTGGAAGCCGGATCCCACGTGCTGTATGAGAAGCCCGGTGCGGTGGCTGCAACGGACCTGGCTGAGCTAGCGGCGATGGCGCGCACGCGCGACGTGCAGTTCGTCTGCGCATTCTCAAACCGCATGGCGCCGCATATCCGCTATGTCGCCGACCTCATCCGAAGCGATCTAATCGGAGAGGTGTGGGCGGTGAATGCCGTGTTCGTCGCCCGTGACCGGCTCGTGAAAGGCTGGCAGACATTCGGCGGCGGCTGGCTGTTCTCCAGAGAACGAGGCGGGGGCTGGCTCAACTTTCTCGGCTGCCACACCGTCGACCTGATTCGATGGGTGACCGGCCAGGAGTTCACCGAAGTCTCGGCGTTCGCAGGCAAGGTGCATGGCGAATCGTTCGACGTGGATGACACGAATGCCGTGTCGTTCCGGCTGAGCGGGGGCGGGTACGGAACGTTGTTGACCGGGTACGACCTACCCGAGCACCCGGGGCTCGGGACGATTTCGGTATACGGCAGTGAGGGCTGGCTGTCCACTGAGCCGCTTGCCATCGGCTCTCCAACAGTGACCTGCCACGCCACGAAGCCGCCCATGCCGGAGAGCCGCGACTGGGCCGTGGATTTCTACAACGGCGTGACCGTGGACGCCTACGCGCTGCTCGCCGACGCCTTCATGAGCGCCGTTCGCGGCGAAGCGCCGACACCCTGTGAGCCGGAAGCCGGCGCACGTGTACTTGAATTCACGGCTGCCGTACGGGCCGCCGCCGAGTCGCGGCAGACCCAGCCTGTAGGTGGCCCATGAGTCAACGACAACCGGGCTTGGATCGCCGACCGGCATTCCCCAACAACCACGACGCCCATTCAGATGAAGCGAGGCAACTGTGAACGAATTAGACCGGCTGAAGCAGATCGTGGACGAACGTGTCGAGGCTGAGCGCGATTCGCTCTTCGCGCTCGGCAACGAGATCCTGCACGAACCGGAACTCGGCTTCAAAGAGCATGCGACGTCCGAACGCGTGCAGCAGTGGTTCAGACGGCTCGGCTTGCCGTTTCGCGCGGGGCTGGCGGTCACCGGGGCAAAAGCCACCCTGGACACCGGACGGCCCGGCCCAACGTTTTGCCTGATGGGTGAACTGGACGCCATCGTGGTTCCTGGCCACCCCCACGCCAACCCAGACTCCCACGCCGCCCACGCCTGCGGCCACAATGCGCAGATCGCGGGCCTAGTAGCTGCGGCAGTAGCGCTGACCGACGACCGTATCCTGTCCGAACTGTCGGGCCGGATCGTGTTCTTCGCCGTGCCGGCGGAGGAATTCGTAGAACTCTCCTACCGGCGTCACCTCATTGACGAAGGTGCCATTGAGTTCATCGGAGGCAAACCCGAGCTCATCCGGCTGGGCGAGTTCGATGACGTGGACCTGGCAATGATGATCCACACCAGCGCGCCCAAGCAGGGCGAAAAGCCGGTGGAGCTTTGGGAATCGCTCAACGGGCTGGTCGCCAAGACGGTTTTCTTCTACGGCAAGGCCGCCCACGTTGGCAATCCCTGGGATGGGGTCAATGCACTCAAGGCGGCCACGCTGGCAATGGATGCGATCGACGCTCAGCGCGAGACTTTCCGCGAAGACGACGGAGTACGTGTCCACCACATCGTCACGCGCGGCGGCGATCTCGTGAACGTGGTTCCGTCCGAGGTCGTCCTCGAGATGAACGTCCGCGGCAAGACGGCCGAAGCGATCCGCCAGGCCGGGTCGCTGGTTGACCGATGCATCCATAGCGGCGCCCTGGCGTTTGGCGCGCATGCCGTCGTCGATACGCTCCCCGGGTATCTGCCGCTACGAAATGATCCTGGACTCGCGGATGTCGTGATCCCAAACGTTGAGCAGATATTTGGCAAAGAATGCGTGGGATACCGAGGCCACAGCGGATCCTGCACTGATACCGGCGATGTGAGCCATCTCATGCCCACGATCCAGCCTTCGATGACGGGAGCGTCAGGAAGCGGTCACGGCGCGGACTGGGCAATTGCCGACCCGGTCGCGGCGTACCTGAGCCCTGGGAAGACGTTGGCAATGACTGCCATTGATCTCTTGCGCGGCGATGCCGACCAAGCGCAGTCAATTCTGGCCTCGTGGGAAGCGCCGATGAGCAAGGACGAGTACCTCGCGTTTCAACGCGGGATTCGAAGTCAGACGACCTTTAGTAGCTAGACGGGCGTGTCCGGGATCTCTCGCGTCGACGCCAGGTGCGATGTGAGGTTCTCGAAGAACGCTGGCCAGCCGGACTCTGCGCCTTCCAGGTAAGCGTCCCACTCGTCGCTGTCCGCGACCGTCCGGTGGTGCTCCACTCGGAGCTGGCATGTCCCGTCGGAGTCATCGTGAACGTTCCACTTGGTGGTTACCGATGGACCTCCGGATATGAAGTTGGGGCTCTCCACGACGAAGCGGCGCGGCGGTTCCCAGGCAGTGACGGTGACCGCGTCAGTGCTGTTGGGGGCGAAGCTGAAGGTGATGCGGTGGGGCGTTCCGTCGGGTCCCAGTTCGAATGTTGTGGGCGCGAACCAAGCGGGGATTCCACGGGCGGTGGCGATGGCTGCCCAGACTCTCTCGGCCGGCCCGGGGACTTGGACCTCGACCCGCACCGACCGGTGGCCGGAGGGGTCGAGGCGCACGGCCACAGAGCTATTGCAGGCCCTTTGGCGCCAGGTCGCCAATTGAACTTTCCAGTGCATCGGTTTCCTGGAGCGGCACCTGTCCGGCGGTTGCCGGCAGCGGCGTGTCGTACTGGTAGTCCGGCTCGGACTGCTGGCGGTTCCAGGTGTCCAACATCTCCCGCCAGGCGCTGCGCAGGGTGCGCGGCTCCGGCATGTCGTGCGCGACTTCCTGGTACAGCTTCTTGAGGTTGTAGCAGGGCACGCCAGCGTACATGTGGTGCTCGAGGTGCCAGTTCATGCGCCAGTAGAGGAACTCGAGAATCGGAATCAGTGTGTTCGAGCGCACGCACTTGCGGAAGTCGGGCACGTTGTCCCTCAGGCCGCAGTGCTGGGGCAGTCCCACCATGTACACGGCCCAGCCGGCAGTGAACGCGAAGAACGTAAGCAGGAACATCCAGATCCACTGGCCGGTCACGACTGAAGCCACGACTACCGCCGCGTGGAAAGCCAGCTGTGCACGTGCAAACCAGATCGCCCGCCGATGCTGGTCCGGCTGATCCTCGTGCAGCGCGTTAACCCATTCCGACGTAGTCTTCTTCGGCAGCCCCGGTGTGCCCATGGCCGTCCGAATCGTGTTCAGAATCAGCGGGATCAGGCCGCCCCTGCCAAACGTGCGTCCTTTCTGCGTCCAGATGTTGATCGTGAACATCTGGAGCAGGAAGGTCTTGCCGGTCATCGGCTTGATGGGAAGCAGGACCTCGCGGTCGCCCTCGGGATGCAGGGTGTAGCGGTGGTGGTAGGTGTGGCTGCTGGCGTAGTCAAAGACGTCCCACCAGCTCAGCAGGCTGAACAGGTAGAGGAAGATCTTGTTGAGGATCTTGGTTTTGAAGACCGAGCCGTGGGCGAGCTCGTGGGCGGCAATTCCGCGGAAGAAGGTGCCGACGGTGCCGTGGAGGAAGAGGCCAACGACAACGCCTACCCAGATCTGCTGCAGCCAAAAGAAGTAGGTGAGAGCGCCGGTCAGCAGGAATAGGGCCAGGTGGCCGCCGGCCTGGTACCAGCCCTGGAAGTCGCTGCGCCGGGAAAGCTCGCGCAGCTTCGCGCCCTCGATTGGGCAGCGGTACCACTCGACTCGGAGGTCTTTGCGTACGTCATCCAGCGGCCGGTAGCTCATGCCATTCCCTCCCTGCGTGGACGGACCTGTAGACCCTTCATGCTTGTGAATCGAACGTGGCTAGTTGCGTGGTCAGCGACGGCCACTTCCAGCATTTCCAACTTGGGGAAAACAGGCTGCAGGGCACGCATCGGCGGCACTGGCTACTTCAACTCCTTCGGTGCGAGGTCGCCGATCGAACTCTCCAGCGACGTCGACTCAGCCTCGCGGACGCGTTGTGCGGTCGCGGGGAGGGGGGTGTCGTACTGGTAGTCGGGGTCGGTTTGCTGGCGGTCCCAGGTGTCCAGCATTTCGCGCCAGGCGCTGCGGAGGGTGCGCGGCTCGGGCATGTCGTGGGCGACTTCGTGGTAGAGCTTCTTGAGGTTGTAGCAGGGCACGCCGGCGTACATGTGGTGCTCCAGGTGCCAGTTCATGCGCCAGTAGAGGAACTCGAGGATCGGAATCAGCGTGTTCGAGCGCACGCACTTGCGGAAGTCGGGAACCTTGTCCTTCAGGCCGCAGTGCTGCGGCATGCTGACCAGGTACGAAGCCAGATTGGCGATGAACGGAAAGGCGCTCACCAGGAAGATCCAGATCCACTGGCCGGTCGCGATCGATACTGCCCATACCGTTGCGTGGTAGGCCAACTGCGCGCGCGACCACCAGAGCGAGCGGCGGTACTGGTCCGGCTGGTCCTGGTTCAAGGCGTTCCACCACTCCGACTTGGAGTTGTCCGGAGAGCCGGGCGTCGAAATGGCCGACCGGACGGTGCCGATGATGGTGGGGAAGAGGCCGCCGCCGCGGCCGAAGGTCCGGCCCTTCTGCGTCCAGAGGTTGATCGTGCAGATCTGGAGCAGGAAGGTCTTGCCGACGGTCGGCTTGAGGGGAAGCAGAACCTCGCGGTCGCCCTCGGGGTGCAGGGTGTAGCGGTGGTGATAGGTGTGGCTGCTGGCGTAGTCGAAGGAATCAAACCAACCCACGAGACCGAAGAGGTACAAGAAGAACTTGTTCAGGAACTTGGTTCGGAAGACCGAGCCGTGGACAAGCTCGTGACTCGCCACACCCCGCAAGAACGATCCCACGGTTCCGTGGAACAACAGCCCGATGACAACGCCAACCCAGATCTGCTGCAGCCAGAAGAAGTAGGTGATGGCGCCGGTCGTGAGAAACAGCGCCAGGTGGCCGCCGGCCTGGAACCAGCCCTGGAGGTCGCTGCGGCGGGAGAGCTCGCGCAGCTTGGCGCCCTCGACGGGGCAGCGGTACCACTCGACCCGGAGGTCTTTGCGAACGTCAGCCAGCGGCCGGTAACTCATGCCCTCTCCTCCCCACGTCCTTCAACCAGGGAACTCGTCGTGTTTCGGAGTCGAATGAGGCTCGTCGCGAGGTCTGTGATGGTCAATCTGGCAGCTTCGAACTCAGGCTCTGTGGCCGCCGACGGACTCAGGCATGCCACGGGCTACTTCAACCCCTTCGGCGCAAGGTCGCCAATCGAACTCTCCAACTGATTGGACTCGTCCTCACGGACGTGCCGCGCAGTCGCGGGCAGCGGGGTGTCGTACTGGTAGTCCGGGTCGGTCTGCTGGCGTTCCCAAGTGTCCAGCATCTCACGCCACGCGCTTCGTAGCGTGCGCGGCTCCGGCATGTCGTGCGCGGCTTCCTGGTACAGCTTCTTCAGGTTGTAACAGGGCACGCCGGCGTACATGTGGTGCTCCAGGTGCCAGTTCATCCGCCAGTAGAGGAACTCGAGGATCGGAATCAGGGTGTTCGAGCGCACGCACTTGCGGAAGTCGGGGACCTTGTCCTTCAGACCGCAGTGCTGCGGCATGCTGACCAGGTACGAAGCCAAATTGGCGATGAACGGAAAGATGCTCACCAGGAAGATCCAGATCCACTGGCCGGTCGCGATCGATACCGCCCATACCGTTGCGTGGTAGGCCAACTGCGCGCGCGACCACCAGAGTGATCGGCGGTACTGGTCCGGCTGGTCCTGGTTCAAGGCATTCCACCACTCCGACTTGGACGTGTCCGGAGACCCCGGCGTCGCTATGGCCGATCGGATCGTGGCGATAAGCGTGGGAAGAAAGCCGCCGCCTCGGCCAAAGGTGCGCCCCTTTTGCGTCCAGAGGTTGATCGTGCAGATCTGGAGCAGGAAGGTCTTGCCGACGGTCGGTTTGAGAGGAAGCAGAACCTCGCGGTCGCCCTCGGGGTGCAGGGTGTAGCGGTGGTGATAGGTGTGGCTGCTGGCGTAGTCGAAGGAATCAAACCAGCCCACCAGACCGAAGAAGTACAAGAAGATCTTGTTCAGAATCTTGGTTCGGAAGACGGAGCCGTGGACAAGCTCGTGACTCGCCACACCGCGCAAGAACGATCCCACGGTTCCGTGGAAGAGCAGCGCAATGACGACGCCCACCCAGATCTGCTGCAGCCAGAAGAAGTAGGTGACGGCGCCGGTCTGGAGAAACAGCGCCAGGTGACCTCCAGCCTGGTACCAGCCCTGCAGATCGCTGCGCCTGGAAAGTTCCCGAAGCTTGGCGCCTCCGACGGGGCACCGGTACCACTCGACCCGAAGGTCCTTGCGCACGTCAGCCAGCGGCCGGTAGCTCATGCCATTCCCTCCCCACGATGTCGGACCTGCGAACCCGTCATGCTTCGGGCTCGAACGAGGCTAGTACCGTAGTCGGCGACGGTCAATTTCGGCGCCCAAGCCAGGCATATGGCTAGCTGCCGGAGATCGACCATTGGGAGCGCCCTGCCGGTGCCTCCGGCACGTACGTGGCCAGTTCGGATTGGTGCGCCTGGATCTTTTCGATTGCGGTCAGGATCTGGTCCATGCCGTCCCGGGTGTCGAGCGTCACCCGGGTTGGGAGCGTGACCAGCTCCTCCGCGCAGGCTCGCTCCGCGTTTGGACAGCTCATGGCGGCGTAGTCGACGTCGGGTGTACCGTCGCCGCGTGGCCAGACACGACTCAGCTCGCCGTCCCGGTCCGTGAAGAGGTCGGCGCGGTGCATGGGGCGGCGGTACTCGATCTGGCAGGGGATGCCCTCGGCGTTGAGGGCCTGTACGAACAGCACGCGGGATGGCCCGCCGAAGGCCTGGGCGTTGTAGCGCAGCACGAAGAGGTGATTGGCGGCGCGGGTTGCGAAGGCATCCTGCCGGCGGGGTGTGACGCCCTCGATGTCGTCCAGCAGACCGGCCAAGTAGCGGCCGTTGGCGTCGCGGCGGGCGGTCTGCTCGTCCAGGCGGGAGAGCTGGGGAAGGCCGAGCACGGCGTGGACGGGGTGGAGGCGGCGGTTGCCTGAGGCGTAGGGGAAGAACTCCTCGGTGACGGGGCGGGTCTCGCGGACGCCGGTGAGTTCGCGTCGGCGCTGGCGGCGGGGGTGGTTGAGCTCGCCGTAGCCGCTGGCGCGCTCGTGGATGAGGGGATCGTTGGTGATCAGGACGCCGCCGCCGCCGGCGGAGAGGTTCTTGCCGCTGCCGCAGCTGAAGCAGCCGGCATCGCCGAGGGAGCCGAGGCCGCGGTGGTTCCAGGTGCCGCCGTGGGCGTGCGAGACGTCCTCGATGACCGCGAGGCTGTGGCGTTGGGCGATGGCCAGGATGGGCTGCATGTCGCAGCTGACGCCGCCGAAGTGGACGGTCATGATGGCGCCGGTGCGGGGGGTGATGGCGGCCTGGATGGCGGCGGGGGCGATGTTGTAGGTGTCGGGGTCGATGTCGGCAAAGATGGGGACGAGGCCGGCGTTGAGGATGGCGGAGACGCTGGCGAAGAAGGTGATGGGGGAGACGATGACCTCGGAGCCGCGGTCGAGGCGGAGGGCCTGGAGGGCGATTTCGAGGGCGCTGGTGCCGCTGTTGACGCCGATGCCGTAGCGGGCGCCGTGGGCGGCGGCGAAGGCCTGTTCGAACTCGATGACGGGGTCGTCGTCGGAGCGGTCGCCGGCGCGGAGTCGGTCGGCCAGGGTGGCGATGTCCTGCTCGGGGAAGACAGGCCAGGCGGGGAAGGGCTGGGTGCGGACGGGGGCGCCGCCGGTGAGCGCGAGGGCTGGCATGTCAGGACCGACTTTCGGGGGTGACGGTCAACCTGACTGAGAGCGTACATGGACGGCGGGGTGGGCGTGGGCCGCAGAGGCGTGGGGGTGAAGGGGGGAACCGTCTCTCGCCAGCCCGTCCCCAGAGGGGACGGGCTGGCGAGAGACGGTTTGGGCGGATTTTTTTGAGCGAGATTCCGAGCTTCGGACGCCGGGAACGACCGCGCCGAGGGAGGGGCCAGCGGCAGGGCGGGTCGGCCCATAGGCGCGACGGGGATGGGCTGGCAGGTCCCCTGGGCATGGGGCATGTGACCGGCGGAGGGGCCTGGAGAGGGTGCGGGGACGCTGGGGGTGTTGGCGGGGTGTTGAGCGGACGCCTCGCGCGCGGTAAGAGTTTTTTCCAAAAAACTCTTGAGGCGGCGCGGGGTGTGTTTTGGCGGGGTTTTGGGCGTGTCGGGGGACGGGGAAAGTGGGCTAGCGGCAGGTCGAGGTATGGGGCTGGCGTTCAGCGGATTGGCGGGGGCGAGGCAGACGCGGGCGCCGAACGACGCGGGGCGCCGGGTCGAGTGATTGCGTATTGGTCGGGCTCGTCGCGAGCACAGCGGCGGGCCCAGGGAAGGCCGCGGGGAAGGGGCCGGTGCGAACCGTGGGAAGGGGAGCACGAGTCGCAGGAGGCGCACAAGGAGTTGGAGGAGGTTGGGCGCGAGGGAGATGACGGGCATTCAGGCCTGGGTTGCGGGTCTTACACAAATAGTGTACACTGGGTGAGTGCTAGAGGCAAGGTGGATCAGACCGGGGCGCGCGGGGCCGAGGCGGTCGATTTCGTTTCGGGTTACGTGGTGATTGGGGACCTTCTCAGAAGGAGTGAGAGGCGGCTGCGGTGGGGTGGGTTGCTGCTGGCTGGGCGTCGGTGCTAGCGCCGGCAGCCACCCTCAGCCCGGTCTTCTCCCTCGATGGAAAAGGGGAATCAGGCGTCAGCGATGTCGTGGGTTGCTTTGGGCTGGCCTGGGTAGGATTGAGCGAGAGAATCGTTCGGGCGGCAGAGGGATTCTTCAATCGGCGGGGCGAGCGCCACATATGAGGAGATGCTTCACGATGGCCGACTCGAGCATCGGCGGCACGTCGCTGACACGGTCAGAGCTGCGCGAGGAATTCGATCGTTTCCGCGATGAGATGCACCGGGAACTGCGCCACTACGCGACCAAGGCGGACGTTGCGAACCTCAAGGTCTGGATCGTTGGATTGTTGCTGGTCGTTGTGCTGAATGTGGTTGGCACAGCTGGTGCGATCGCCGCTGCCTTGCTGACTCGATTGGACTCGGGAGCCGGGTTCTGATTCACTCGTTCGCGACGTACGGCTGTCGCGAACCGCGGGAACGTCAGCCGATTTCGTAACTGACAGCCACGCGATCAACGCGCTGTGCTAGTGGCAATGCGACCGGCTTGGGGCGGTGCGGGCGATGGAGACGAGGGGATTGACTCTGTGGCGGACTGCTTGGTGAGATGGCTGCCGACGCGTTAGTCGAGCGCTTCGTAGAGGCGAAGGGCGGGTTGGTTGTACTCGTCGACGCTGAGTTCGAACTGCGTGGGGCCGCGGTCGCGGGCCCAGCGCTGGGCTTCCGGCATGCGGCCGGTGGCGATACCGCGGCGCTGACCGGTATGGGGACGACGAGTTCCTAGACCCCGCGTAGCGTCGAGACGTCAGGGCAGGGACATCGGGCACCTCAGATCGTTCCAAGGCCTGGACCCGAACCAGCCCCACGACATCGCCATCCACCTCGGCCACGAAAAACGCCTGGTCGGTGTCGGCAACGTGGACATCGAACAAGCGTTGCCAGCGGGCTAGCTGGTCGCAGGCATGGAGCGCATCGGCTTCGGCGTACAGGCGGGAGGCGGGTGGTAGTCGCTGGATTCGGCAAGGCGGACTCGGCAGCTCGTCGGATGTTCAGAATTCGCAGGTGGCTATCTCGCGCCGCGCCAATCATGCGGTGAACAGCAATGGCCACGGGGCAGGGATAGACACGGCGCAGATCGAAGCAAAGACAACAGCCGACTAAGGAGCCATGCGCCTGGGATAAGATGGTCTCCACAACACGCTTTGCCCACGTCCGAACCTGCGGTGCGTCCGGTTCCGAGAGCCTGCAGGTACACCGCCCCTTGTGCTACGTCCGCGCGCTTCGACAGCGGAGACTGATGCATCCCAGCCGCCTGTAGACTCATGGCTCGGTAGAATCAATCTCGGTTTCGCCCCTGCCAAGGAATGTACGGTTGCCGAATCGCACAACAGAAGAATCTGGGACCAGGGTCACGAAATGCGAATCGTGGGACGACTACATTCAAGCCCTGAGGCCCGTCATAGGCAAGCCAAATGCAACCCGGATCTATCGAGGCCAGCCAGACCCCAGATGGAATCTGTCATCAACTTGGGAGAGATACATAGAACGGCTCAATAACGCCCCGTCAGATGCGAGAGATCTTGAGATGTTCAGAAGTGTAGACTACGAGCCCACGCGAGACTTTTCGCTACGTATTTTCATGGAATATGCATCTCGCATACCAGACCTGCCCGACTTCCTAAATGACAACACACAAAAAAGTGTACCTGACAAATGGGCGTTCAGTAGGCACTTCGGGCTAAAGACTCCATTTCTCGATTGGTCGCAGAGTCCATTCGTGGCCGCATTTTGGGCGTTTGCAACTCGAGTTACTTCTGATAATCCATCTATATTGGATGGCTTTCCCGAAGTCTCGATCCAGACTTCTAATCTCCCTGTGGCCGTTTGGGAACTCTCGTGCCCCAAAGGCCTATTCGTTGACGGTGAATTTGAGCTCATCAATAATACTAGATTCGAACTACATAGACAGCGAGCGCAGGTTGGAGTATTTACGAATTTGGAACACAGAGAATACACAGATATCAAGAACTATTTGGAGTCTAGAGAGATCGGCTGGTACCTAGAGCGTTATGAGATTCCATGTTCGTCTGAGAACGAAATCTGTACTGCGATCGCCGATCTAGATCGGATGAATATCAATTTCGCCACTCTATTCCCTGACCCAGATGGTGCTGCAATGCAAGCAAATGCAAGTTGGTACTGGTTTAGATGCAAGATTCTAGCGAGTAAAGAAGAACCGTCCTGGGATTTACAATCGATGACTGAAGATTAGTTCAACACCTATTTTAGCACGACTAATTCAATCATGTTTTGGCCAAAACCATTGCAATCGAGTCCGAAGCTGGAATCTCACGCGGTGCATAGCAAGCTCTGGTGTACGCGAATTTGGACAAGGGCCTACAGCAACGACTGGAAGAGCGCATCAATCTCGCTCATCGTTCCTTCTCCCCGAGGAGCTACTGAGGATCCTCTCCATTCATCATCATCCGGCTCATACTCGTGCTCCGCACGCAGTTCCATGATCCTTTCCTCGGCCTGCTCCGAAAGTAACGTAATGTTTTCTCCCATAGCCTCCGCTACGTCCTCAAGAGCATTGATTTCTTGCTCAATCCAATCAGGGTCATCAAGATCGCACAACAGCCAGCTTTCTTGATATGTCACCAATTCTCTAAATTCAGTCCGCCACGAATTAATACTCCGATTCGGTGGAACAAAGACTCTTGGCGACAGATCCGCCAAATGTATCAGCACCGTAAACTTTTCCGTCTCCTCCAGACGATTAGTGACAAAGTGGAGAAATGCCCGCTCTGCACGCTGAACATCGTCAGCGGATAGATGATCGGCCACGCTCACAGCAGTCCGAAGCAATTGTATACCACCCGTCGCCGATCCACGCCCGACCATCCATGCCTTACTGCAGTCATTCAGTGCGCACACAGCCGACTGAGTCACCACGTGATCGCTATTGTTATCGTTTAGCATTCCGACCAAAAACGATGCTCTTCGCTCAAGGATCGATGCCTCTTGAGTCGAGTAGTCAGGATACAGGCCCACTCGATTCGTCAACTTTGGACTGTCGCTCTGAATTAGATCGAATGCCTTCTCAGCGAGCATTGCATTATCCAATATCACAGGTCGTCGACTTCGCTGTCCACCAAGGTAGCCTTGTTGGGTGCCAGGCGACATCGAACTCTGCCGTCCAGTGTAGAGAATCATGCACTGTTCAAAAAATACGGACCCATCAAGCAACCGTTCTGCTTCGCCGTCGACCGATTCAAGTCGCGTCCACAGATAGTCACTTACCGATGGATCCCTCACCTCGACGACCCTGTCCCCACTTTGATACGCAGTCTGCGGCCGTTCGATGCGTACAAATGTACCTTCCAACATTGCCAGCGCACTATGAAATTCCCCTGGATCGAAGTGGCTGCCTGACACACTCCTTACAGCGGCTCGCAAATGTCGCAGCAGAACACGATTCGGTAGACTAGCCAGGGCCAGTAGAATCTGACGGGCCATTATCGACAGATTATCGAAAATAGAATTCCACACCCTATTAGGATTATCTAAGATACCAAGGATATTAGCCACGAAATCTTCTGGGCTTAAATCGCGAGTATCGGCTAGACTTACAACGTGCTCAATGGCTCGTGGGCTATAGTTTCGATGACGGATTACGTCCCAGTATCGTCGGTCCGGAACGAGCGCTGCTTTCAACTCCCTACTCAGCCCGGAAAATACCAAGTGATTGTATAGGATTTTCGCACGAATCTGCTCGGTGTAGTCGCCTAGTGAAACAACTGCTTTGAAGTCCTCGAACGTAACGTCACCTAGTCGCTGATACCGATGAGTAGCCTCAGATAGGATATACTCCCGGGTCGTCAGTATTAACCTCTTATTCTCGCTATTTCTGACCCGTTCAATGAATTGTGCTAGGAGTGATTCCTCATTCCTGCGTAGCTGAAGCTCTCCATAAGTGACACGTCCCAAGAAGTCATCGTAGTAGAAGATCTGCCTCCGGTCTGAACGCCATAATCGGTCACCCTCATTTATGTCGGAAGAGATGACAATTGGTTCGTAACCTCGAGTCGCATATACCGTGAGGAGTACATCTGCAAGCATGGTCTTACCTATCCCAGGTGCACCCGAAATAACGCAGACGCGAGCGGAATTAAGAATCTCACGTGCTCGCTCTAGGCTCGGATTTGGAACCCATAGTCGCAGCTGTCGCTTTGCACGCTCAATTGCTCCCTCGGTGCGAATATAGGTGTCGTTATTGAGTAGAGCGTCAAGCACTTCGGTGCTAGTAAGCCAGAGTTTGATATGGCGACGCTCCACTTCGCCGTGGCGAGCTAGCAAACCTGAGATATCATCCTTGCCGAAGACATCCGATGGCGAATGGATCCAAGGTCGCAGAGCATTGACGATTTCGTCTTTTCGAGCAGGACTGAGTCCTACGGATGTCATGAGGATGTATCGGGACGGGCCCAATGCCTCGATTTTTGGTAGTTCAACCCTGGTGAGGTACCGCAAGAGGTCTCTGTACGAACCATCAGCCCAACGTTTACATTGAGCCACGAGGTCCCTGCGCTCGCCGTTGGGTCGTCCGACGTATCGGATGTCGATCCCGCTATCAGGACCGGGAGCGAATAGTTCAAGTGTCAGTCCTAGCTCGGCTTGTAGGAGGTCGCGACAAAGAGATTCAAACTCGAAGTCTGAAATCTCAGAATAGTTATAGGTTGCCATGTCGTTGCTTCTCAGTTCTTGGAGACAACAGAGGGTGCCTATGGGAGGCTCAATAGGAGATTTGAAACTCCGCGTCGCGGTGGTCGGTCACTGGCATGCGGCCCGGCGCGTGCGTCATTAACTGTACCGGACGGCTGACTTGGACGGCGGCCTGGGGGATGCCGAAGCCCCGGAAGACGTAGATTTCGCCGGGGCGGATTTCCACGGGTCGTCCCGGGAGAGCTGGTTGATCAGCCTGGATGCAGATGGTGACGGGGTAGCCGGCGAAGTGGTTCAACAGGGCTCCTTCAATGAGCTCAGGGCAGGCACTCCGAAAGTCTACGGGGCGGCTCACCACGAACGGGGGTGCGGAAGGAGTGAGCTAAGAGAAGTGAGCGTTGAGAGAAACAGGGAGTAGGGACGGTGGGGCAACGAGGGTTGGTCGGACGGGGTGGCCGCGGGACGCCAAGGGCGTTGGTTGCTGCTGGGTCCCGGCCGCGGACGCCGGGATGGCGATTGAAGAGCACCTGTGTTGGACGTCAAGGGTTAGGGCATGGTGGGGTCCCAGGTGGTCTGCTGCCGGCAGAGGGCATTGCAGAGGACGAGGAGCTTGCGCATACAGGCGACGAGGGCCACCTTGGGCGGCTTGCCGGCGGCGATGAGGCGCTGGTAGCAGGCGCGGAGGCTGGGGTTGACGCGGGTGGCGGTGAGGGTGGCCATGTAGAGCGCGGTGCGCACCTGGGCGCGCCCGCCCCAGCAACTGCGGCGCCCGCGCCAGGCGCCGCTATCGCGATTGAAGGGGGCCACCCCGACCAGCGACGCCACCTGCTGGCGGGAGCAGGCGCCCAGTTCGGGCAGCTCGGCGAGCAGGGTGGCGACGGCCACGGGGCCGATGCCGGGAATGCTCCGCAGCCAGGTGGCGCGCGCGCGCAGCGTCGGCTCTGCCTGCACCAGGGCCACCAGCTGGCGGTCGACCTGCTCGAGGGCCGCGGTCAGCGCGGCGGCCACGGGGTCGAAGCCCAGGTCCAGGTGGGCCCGGGCGTGGCGCCGCCGCTGCTGCTCGGCCGCGCGGTGCGTGACCAGTTGGCGGCGCCGGCGGCTCAGGTCTTGAAGGTCCTGGACCGCGGCGCTGGGCTGGGGGCGCAGCGGGGGACGGACCTCCGCCGCGAACCGCGCCAGCACGCCGGCATCGATGCGGTCGGTCTTGGCCAGGACGCCGTGGGCGCGGGCGAAGTCGCGGGTCTGGCGGGGATTGACGCGGACGACCGGCAGACCGGCCGCGCTCAGGGCGACGACCACGGCGCGCTCGTAGCCGCCGCTGGCTTCCAGCACGATGCGGCTGGGCCGCAGCGCCTGGAGTTGCCCCTGCAACCGCCGCAGGCCGCCGCGCGAGCGCGGCACCGTCCAGGTCGCGCCCGTGGGCTCGACGGCGACGTCCAACCGGGCCTTCGCCACATCGATCCCTACCGCTACGTCCGTGTGGGCCGCCATTGGGTACCCTCCGGCAACGCTGGCCACACGCCCTGCCTTGCAGATGCGGGCTCGTGTTGACGGCCCCGGTACCTGTTCGGGCTCTGGGCCAGCGTCAGGGCCGGGACGACCCTGCTCTCTAACGGTCTCCAACGACCACGGAGTGATCGGTCTGTCCCGGCCCGTTCACTGTCACCCTGGCAAATCCAAGGCTTCGGGAACATACAAGGAGTGAGCTGAGAGGGGTGAGAGTCGAGAGGCGGAGGAGACGAGGGGGTGTCAGGTGGAATCGGGGGTGGGGGTTGGTTTGGCGAGTTCCTCGCGCAGGACTTGGCGCACGAGGTTGCGGAGCGTCGACGTCTCGCTGGGATCCAGCCTGGCCGGTGCGTGACTGTCGATGAATCCATTGAGTCGTTGGCAAAGGTCGTGAATGTCCGAGCGGAGCCAGGCAAAGAGCGCAAGGATCAGTCCGCCCAATGCCGCCGCACCGGTGACCGCCACTGTCAAAAAGGTTCCAACATCCAGGGTCGCGCCGGTGTCCATCGGGTCCTCCGAAGGAGGGGGCTCCGCAGCCCGCCGATGAGGCGGCAGGGAGACGACAGTCCGCCAACAACCGCCCTGCTGCATTGTAGACGGGGGGAAGAAGGAAGAAGGGGAGGGTCGCCTGGGTGCGTTGGGTGCCTAGGGTTGTGTGGTTCGACACGACCGTCCGAAGACTCCCGGTCGGCTCACCACGAACGGGTAGGGCCATCTGTGTGTTGCGCGGATCCGTCGCATGCGGCCTGTCGCGGCGGCTTGGCTGGCGGTTTAGAGTCGGTGCAACGGCGAGCCGCGAGTGTCGCATGGCGAAGGAGCACGGCTGATGTCTGACGCACGATCGAATATTTTGCTGATTGTGACGGATCAGCAGCGAGGGGATGCGCTGGGGTTGGACGGGCATCCGGTGTTGGAGACGCCGGCGATGGACTGGATCGGGGGTTCGGGCACGCACTTTCGCCGGGGGTACACGGAGTGCCCGTCGTGTATTCCGGCTCGTCGCGTGCTGATGTCGGGGCAGGCGCCGTCGGCGAACGGGATGGTGGGGATGACCTCGCATCCGGAATGGAATCCACCCGCCACCCTGGCGGGCGAGTTGCGGAACGCCGGCTACGAGACGCACATGAGCGGCAAGCTGCACCTGCAACCGCCAAGGCGCCGCTTTGGCTTTGACGCGATGGACCTGTCGAACAGCTCGCGCGGCCGCGATAACGATTACCTGACCTGGCTGGGCGGGGAGCCCCCGCCGCATCGATGGGCGATGGCGAACGGCGCGACTTCGAACGGCTGGATTGGACGTCCGACGCATCTGCCGGAGGAGAAGACGCTGACGTTCTGGACGGTGTCGCGAGCGATCGACTTCCTGGAAACGCGCGATCCGACGGCACCGTTCTTCCTGAACGTCTCGTTCATGGACCCACATCCGCCGTTTACGCCGCCGTCGTTCTTCTTCGACCGCTACGACCGAATGGACCTGCCGGAACCGGTGGTTGGCGACTGGGTTCCGCCGTTTGAGGGGCCGCGGCGCGGGATGGATCCGGAGCTCTCGGAGGACATGGAGCGATGGAGCCGCCGGCTCCACATTGACCAGGCGCCGATGCATCACTGCCGGGCCGGCTACTACGGGCTGGTCAGTCACGTGGACATGCAGCTGAACCGGCTGTTCCAGTACATGCGTGACCGCGGCTTGCTGTACGACACGTTCATCATGTTCGTGTCGGATCACGGGGAGATGCTGGGCGATCACCACCTGTTCGCGAAGACGTGGCCGTACGAGGCCTCGGTCCGCGTTCCGTTCCTGGCGCGGGCTCCGCAGTCGATGGGGTTGCCGAGGCAGGTTGAGGTCGCGGCGCCGGTGGGTCTGCAGGACGTGATGCCGACGCTATTGGACGCGGCGGGCTGCGAGATTCCGGAATCGGTCACGGGGCGGAGTGTGCTGCCGTGGATGCGTGGGGAAACGCCGGAGTGGCGGGACGTGCTGCATGGCGAGCACGCGGGCCAGTATCGGGAAGCCGACGGCAATCACTGGATTGTGAACGAGCGGCACAAGTACATCTGGTTCAGCCAGACGGGCGAAGAGCATTTGTTCGACGTGGTGGATGATCCGAACGAGGAGCGGGATCTGGCACCAGAGGCCGATCTTGCGCCGTGGCGAGGGCGGCTGGCGCAGGAGCTGGCCGAGCGGCCGGAGGGGTTCAGTCAGGAAGGCAGGCTGGTGGTTGGGCAGGTGCATGGGATGTTTGTTCCGAGTTGAAAACGAGGGCGTGAGGTAGGAGCGTTAGGGAAGGAGTGAGCTGAAAGAAGTGTGCAGTGAGAACGCCAACGAGCGTGATTCATGGGGCGGTGGTTGCGCGGCGGACCCCTCACCGATTTCGGCCGAAGACGCCCGAATCTGCCTCTCCCCTCGGAGAGGGTGAAGATCGGCGTCTCCTAGAGGAGGTTGACACCGAACACAGGCTCTCCCATGTGTAGACCGGGGACATCATGGACACCGGTTCGGAGACATGGTGGACACATTGGGGAGCGAGGCCATCTGCCGGTCTAGCGTGAGCGTCTCCAGGCCGGATTGGGAGTAGTCGTTGGCGATGATGCGGTCGAAGAGGCCGGGGCCGGTGGTGGCGGCGAGGGCGTCCAGCACGGCCCGCCCGTTCAGCGGGGCGACGAGGCCGCTGGTGAGCGTTTCCAGAAGCCCGGCGCGGGCGTCGGCGCTGGAAAGGTCGTAATGGTGGATGAGTGCAGCGTAGGCCTCGCCGATGGCCTGGTTGGACGCGAATATCTCGCATCCCCGCTCCTCAACCAGGGCGCCAAGCCGGCTCACACAGCGCTCGAAGTCCCCCTGTGGCTCTCTGGCGACCAATCTGACCAAGATCGACGTGTCAACGCCGTAGCGAAGGGCCATGCCCTTGCTCCCGTTGGTCCCGGAACTTGCGGATGTCGAAGGGTGGAGTGCCGGGTTTTATCTTGTCTCTGAGGGTTCCCAGCTTGGAATAGTCGATCCGCTTGGGGCGCAGGACATACCCGTCGGGTCCTTCCAGCAGCTCCAGCCGGTCGCCTGGTCCCACGCCTAGTTCGTCCAGTACGCGCTTGGGAAAGGTGACCTGACGCTTTGAGGTGATCTTGACAAGCATGGCTCGCTCCTTACGTTCATGGTAAGTGGGTAAGGCGGGTGGGGCAATTGGCGAGATGCTGCCGGGCGTCCTGCTCGAATAACCGCAGCGAGCAGGTGATCTGGGGCTTCTGCGCCGGGCTGACTGAAGGAATCGGTGCTGTGGTTCGACACGCCCCCTTCGACAGGGTCGGGGCAGGCTCTCGGTAAGACTACGGGGGCTCACCACGAACGGGGGGCCGGCGCGTGTTGAAGCGGGGACTGCTTGAGTAGGTTGGGTGCTGGTGGTTGGGCAGCCGCACGGGAGGTCTGTGCCGGCCGGCGCGTAGGTGCATGGATGGCGAGAGGCTTTGTTGGGTTAGGTGGTGGCGGGTGTGGTGGTTCGACACGGTGCTTCGCGGACTGCGCACCGGCTCACCACGAACGGGGGTGCGGAAGGAGTGAGTGGGGGCAGACACTCGGACTTGCGGCGACGGCGGATTGGCTTGGGCGGCTAGGTGGGGGTGAATTGGAAGGTGTAGAGGCCGGCGTTGCGGAGGAAGAAGCGGATCATGACTGGTTTGTTGAGGAGTGGGCCGAGGTCGCCGTGCTCGCGCCAGCGGACGGGGACATCGAGGCCGTCGATGGGTGGGGTGACGCAGTCGTCAAAGGTGTAGCCGGGCACGGGGTGGGCAACGCCGCGCTGGTCGGGCGCCAGTAGCTCGGCCTGGAAGTCGGTTCGGGCGCCCACGGTGGTGGGCAGCGTCAGGTTGACGCGCAGATGCGGGTGGGTGACGCGGACCAGGCGCGTCAGCAGGTAGCCGCCCTCGTCGCCGGCCATCTGGGACACGAAGCGATGGCGCCGCACCCTGGCCAGTCCGACGGCGTACTCGTTGTTGGGCGTCTTCTGGGCGCCGGGCGAGCCGCAATAGAACAGGTAGTGCATGTCGGCTCGATCGACGACGTGGGTGATTCCCTCCGCCTGGCCGTAGTCGAACTGGCCGGCCGAGCCACGGGGGACAACCGGCGGATTGTCGGGCAACCGGTCCCAGTTGAGGCCGTCAAAGCTCGACGCCAGGTAGATCTGGGCGTTGTATTGGGGCGGGTTGTCGAGGCCGCTGACAAACGCCAAGTAGTGCGAGCCAACCCGATTGACCAGAAACAGGTCGCAGTCGGGCGGCTCGCCCTCGTCGGGCCAGCGCAGGCCGCGGACGGGTCCAAGGGTGTAGGGCGTATCGCCAACGGCCACGGCGGCCCGGCGCTTGAGGTTGCGCCTCGTCTGCGTTAGGCCCGCCCAGTGCGACTGGACGCCTGCATAGGTATTGGGTCGGGTGTAGAACAGCCAGCGCCGGTTGGCCTCGTCATGCATGAGCACGAGAGCGGTGTCTTGCACCGGCCAGTACACGGGGTTCGCGGGGTCGTAGCGCCAGTTGACGCCGTCGTCCGAGTAGGCGAAGCACAAGCAGCGGCCATGCCGGGGGTGATAGTCCCCGTAGCTCAGGATGAATCGGCCCGGCTGGCCCGTGCTCGGCCGGTTGAAGCTCACGCGCAGGCTGGCGGCGGTCTGGTAGGCGCCTCTGAAAACGACGTTGGTATCCGGGTAGCCGATGTAGGAGCGCACGGCCGGCTTGTGCCAGGTGATGCCGTCCTCACTTTCCGCGTACCCGATGACCTTGCCCTGCCAGTCGTCCGGCGTCGGTCCGCGCGCGCCGTGGCCCTGGGGAAACCAGCGGTTGGACTGGATCGTGTACCACATGCGGAAGAGTCCGGCGGCGTCGTCCCACAAGACGGAGGGACGGACGAGCCCGCTTGGTTCCCACGGCTTGTCCGCGACCGCCACCGGATTGCGCCAGGACTTGGCCGGCTGGTTGAAGCTGCGGGAGATATTCCAGCGGTCTTCTACGAGGGCGTTGTCCAGCAGGAGACCGGCCCGACCCTTGAGATCAATCGGCTCGCCGCACAGGTAGGTCTCGAACCAGGACGCCGGCGGCCTGTCGGTCATGCCAGCGTCACCCTTGGCCATCAAAGCCCCCGCTCAACGCTCCGACTGCCGGTGTGAATCCTAAGTCCAGGGGCCGGGGTGAGGGAGCCAGAGGCGCGGGACAGGCGGCCGGGAGCACGGAACGGGGCGGGTTGGTGCAACGAGGAGTTTCTTCTAAGAAACTCCTGACCCGCAGCCGGGCGCCCCCCAGGCGAGGGAACGGCGGCGCGGAGCGGCGGGCGGCCGGTGGACATCCGAATTCCAGGTTGCAGAGACATCAGGTTCAGTGTACACTGAACGTAAACGGGAGGCAATTGCCACGCACACTGGCAGCCGGCGAGGGGCTGCCGGTAGTGGTCAGTCGCCAGTGGCCAGTGAAGGGCGGTCGCCGGGGGCTAGCGGGCAGCGGCCTACGGGATCGAGGTGAGGTGAGCTGTAGGGGACCTGGATTCCGATTCTTACCGGAATGACGGTGGGTGGCGGTTGTGCGCGGTGGGGTGAGCTTCGGCGGCCGCGGCTAATCACCGCGCTGTCTCAAGCGCTGCAGCCACTCATCGACCAAGCCTCGGGCCGCTTCGCGGCCACCGATGCCGAATGCGATGGCCGCGGCGACAGCGACAGCACCACCGGTGAGGCCGAAGGCGATGAGGACCACCTCGTCGGCTATGCCAATCTGCAGCAGCGCCATGGCACCGGCCAGAACCAGAATTGAGCTACGGGCCACGACGGCGAGCAGGGCGGCGTTGCCTACACCTGACCCGCTCAAGGCACGCGCGGCCAGGCTAGCCAGGAACAAGCCGAGCGCGAAGATCACGAGCCCAAACAGGATCTGTGCGCCAAAGACCGTGAATTGCGAGATGAGCTCAGCGAGTTCCGAAAATCCAAGCAGCCGCGCTCCCTCGATCGCGGCGAACAGCGTCACGGCCACCACCACGAGCGTCGCAACGATGCGAGAGGGCGTCCAGGCGACCGTCGCTTGATCCGACCCAATCCCCTGCCAGATGAGCACTCGGTCGAATCCGACCCCGGCCAGCAGGCGCTCGACGAGCCCTGCGACGAGCCGCCCCACCACAAAGGCGATGGCCACCACCAGCGCGGCCGCAAAGATGTTGGGCACCGCGCCTAGGATCGCGTCGAGCATGTTGCTGGTCGGCGCCGTGACGGCGTCAAGTTGCAGCGCATTCAGCGCGCCGATCAGCACCGGGATCAGAATGAGCACATAGAGCAAGAGGCCGAGGAGTTCGGAAAGCCGTTGGGTCCCCACGTCTGCACCGAGGCCGACGCGCGCGCCGAGCCGATCAACGCCCACGCTGGCCAGAGAGCTGGCGGTAACGCGCCGGACGATGCGTGCCACCAACCAACCGATGACCAGGATCAAGGCGGCAGCCAGGATGTTTGGCAGGATTGTCAGGACGTTGTCGATCATTCCCTGGACCGGGCCGAGCGGGCCTTCGAGATCCAGGGTGCTGATGACGGCGGGCAGGAAGAGGAGCAGGGTCAGCCAATAGGCCGCATCGCTGACGGTGGCCGAGATTGGTGTCGCGGACACATCAGCCGTCTCATCACGGTCAAGCAACCGATCTTCAAAGCGGCTGACCTCGAGCGCACGTCTAACCAACACCCGCGCGATGCTCGCCACGATCCAGGCGATCAAAAGGAGAATCGCCGCACCAAGGAGCTGTGGGGTGAACGCGAATATCTGGTTGAGGAACTCGTTGAGCCGTTCGGTGACGACGCTGAAGCCCAGGACTTGGAAGAATCCCACCAGCGTTACGACCATGACGATCCAGAACAGGATTCGCGCGATCCCGCCCTCGATGTCAACAGCGCCGGGGGCACCACCGGTCCAGCGATTGAGGCGCTCCCCCAATCGCAATCGCCGCAAGCCGCGCCGAACCACGGTGGAAACGACCTTGGCCACAATCCAGCCGACGAGGAGGATGGCTAGCGCGGCTAAGAGGAAGGGCAGGAACCCCCCCATACTCTCGCCGATCAGTTGGAAAATATGGGCAAAACTGACTTCATTGGACATTACTAACTCTTTCCTTGGTTGCCAGAATGACCTTCAGCGACACTCCGCACCGTGTCAGAACTATATATGGTAGGCGACGCGACTTCAATACTCTATACCGCGGTTGCGACGCTGGTCAGGACCGCCGGGACCGCGAGGCTGCAGCGCGTCTCGGGCGCGTGGCGAGGGTCGTCGCCGTGCGAGTTACAGCGGATGCGGCATTCATCGCAGCCTACCGGGCTCGCTACCCGCGCAGGGGCGCGCCATGGCGCCGGCAGTGCCCTGGGACTTGCCGGAATCCCGGTCGTCGCGATTGCTGGTGCGGTTTGGCGCCGAATCGTGTCGCCGAACTCGGCGAACGTAGGTCTCGCGCTGTGGCCAGTGCGAGTCCGGAGGGCGACTGACCTGAGCTAGGTCCTGGCCGTGCCCGCGGCTGCGATGGCGTCTGCGAACGTGCCGGCCAGGGGATCGTCGGTGTCACGCAGCCAGCGCAGGATGCGTTCGCCCAGTTGGCTACGCGTGGCCGCGTGCTCGGGATGGTCGATGAGGTTGGTCAGCTCGTGGGGGTCTGTGGCGAGGTCGTAGAGCTCGGAGCGGTCGTTGAGGTAGATGTTGTATTTCCAGCGGTCGGTGCGGATTGACTTGATGGCCATGAGGCCGCGTTCGGCTTCGGATCCCTGGCCGTAGAACTCGGCGAAGATGGCGTCGCGAGGTCCGGGTTGGCCTTCGGTGAGCATTGCTGACTGATCGAGGCCGGCACCGCCATCGACGGGCACTCCGCAGAGGGCGCCGATGGTGGGGGTGAAGTCGACGGTCGAAAAGAAGCCGCTCTCGGTGCGACCGCCCTCAACATGCCCGGGCCAGTGGGCGATGAAGGGAATCGCGTAGACGTCCTCGTACATGTAGGGGCCTTTGTGGGCCATGTGGTGCGAGCCCATCATTTCGCCGTGGTCGGAGAGGAAGATGACGAGGGTGTCGTCGGTCAGTCCGCGCTCGTCGAGCCCACGCAGCAGGCGGCCGACTTCCGTGTCGATGTGGGCATTGAGCCCGTGGTAGTGGGCGATGTACTGGCGCCATTGGTCGTCGGTCATGTAGGCGGTCCAGCGCACGCTGGCGGAGTCGCGCTGCAGGGCCGGCTTACCTTCCAGGTCGTCGACCCACGACGGCACGAACTGGACGTCGTTGGGAGATATCAGATCGGCGAATTCGGGGGGCGGCAGCACGGGGGGATGGGGATCCTTGATCGAGCAGCAGAAGAGCCAGGGGCGGGCATCGCGGCTATCGAGAAACTCCAAGGTCTGACCCACCACCCATGCCGTACGTGTGTGTTCGCTGGGAATCTGCGTCGGCATCGAAGGCTGACGTTGGTCGGTCCGAGCCGCAGCGGCCATGTTGGCGTGTTGATGCTCGGTGTGAAAGACCTGGTCCAGGCGCAGCTTCTCCAGGTATTGCACGTAGAAGTCGCGCCCGTCTTTCCAATAGCGATAGGTTCGCCAGAAGTCCGTCCAGCCGTGTTGCGGGGTCTCGTCGTTGCCCATGTGCCAGGGGCCGGTGTAGCCGAGACGGTAACCGGCGGCCTGGAAGGCTTGTCCGAGCGAGGGCACGGACTCGGGCAACGCCGGCCGGTTGGCAAGCGGCCCCGCGGGCGTCTGCCATGTAATCGAGGCGCCGTTCATCATCAGGCGATGCTGATGCGGGTAGCGACCGGTGAACATTGAGGCTCGAGCCGGCGCGCACTGCGGCTTGGGCACGTAGGCACGCGTGAGCTTTACGCCCTCGGCCGCTAACCGATCGATGTGCGGCGTCCGGGCCAGCGGATGCCCGTAGGCGCCGACGAAGTCGCGTTGGAGCTGGTCGCAGAGAACGATGAGGACGTTGGGCCTGCGCGCGTTTGCCGGTGGGTCGCTCACGACATGGCTCTCCCTAGCGGTCCGCGGTCCCCATCAGGGGTCGCGATCCTGACAACAGTCTCGAGAGTCTAGGTCTCTCAAACGTTATCGGTCTTCGGAAAGCGCGTACCGGTCGCCAGCACGCTGTCACCCGCTGCCACCGCCATGTCCAGAGCCTCTCCGGGATCCTGCTCGTCTCGGAACGGCAACTGGGTGTTTTTGCGCATCACGCTGTTCCACTCGGCCCAGTTGTCGAAGAACTGATGATCCTGCGGACCCGGTGTATTGACGTACTCCTTCAACAGCTCCATGCCCTCGGGCGGCGGCGCTCGATACAGGGGGTCGTCGAACGCCGGCATGTATGTGATCAGGTTGCCGCGGGCCGCGGGAATGGCAACGAACTGGAGCGCGAAGTCAGTCGAGAGGTATTGCACCAGCTCCCAGGCCGCCTCGGTCAGCCCACGGCGCTCGGCCCCACGCGTGATGATGTGCGACTGGCCGTTCACGCCGTGCCGCCGCTCGTTCGTGCGAGCCGATACCGGCTCCGGCATCACGGCCCAACTGAACCGGTCCTTGATGCGCCCGACCAGGCTTCCGGTCGCGCGCGCGACCGTGCCGGGGTTCATGGCCAGCTTGCCGGTGCTGAACGGGTCTCCGAATTCGGAGGCGAAGTCCTTGCGGGACCCGGGATCGAACGAGACCTGTTCTTTGACGACCATATCCACCGACCACTGAAAACTTTCCTTGGCCACGTCGGAATTGATCAGCGTGCTGCGCCCATCCCGCCAACTCGCCACGCCGTCCGAGAACATGTACGGGCCCCACCACATCGGATGGTCGCGGACCCAGATGCCAAAGGTACCCGCGTCTTCGTCGGTCAACCGGCGCGCGTTCTCAAGCATCACGTCGTAGTTGTCGCCGCTCTGCGGGCGGTCGACGCCGGCGGCGTCAAACATGCTGACGTTGTAGACGGTGCCGGTGATGTTGCCCTGGAACGGGAATGCCCACCAATCGTCCCCGTCCGTCCAGATGTTGTTCCACGGCACGAAGTCGGACGGGCTGAGCCCGGACTTCTGCATCAGCGGGTTAAGCAGCAGATAGCCGTCGGCGTCGATCCAAGCGTAGAGCAACTGCCCCGACCAGAGGACGACGTCATCAAGCGACCCCGCCGCGAACTGAATCGAGAGCGTGTCGTGGTAGTCGCCGCCTATGGGAACGAACCGGACCAGGATCTCGGGATACCGGCTCGCGAAGTCCGCCATGCCCTGCTGCATGGCCTTCCCGCGTGCACCGGAGACGTGGTCGGTGGCAAACGAAATGCGCACCTCCTGGCGGGCAGGCGTGGCCTGGCTCACGGCGCTCCGCGGCGCGGCAGCCGCCGTAGCAGCCTGGGTTTGGGCGGGCGCTGGAGCTGACGCTGCGTCCGTCGATTCCGAGGGCGTCTCACCACATGCGGCAAGGATTGCGGCCCCACTAACAGTTCCTACTCCAGCCGCGGTGAGCCAAAGTGCTCGGCGTCGAGACATTCGTGCTGTCATGCGGGTCCACCTTCCGCGGGGCCGCCCCGTGCCAAGCGTGGCGGCTCGTTGGAGCCTCGCCGTTACGATTCGTGCCTGAATAGTTCGAAATGATATAGCCCAACTTCACGCGTGCGGTCAAGCGCGACCGCGCGCAGCCGTCCGCGAGTCAAACAGTGAGTCGCGATGGTGCAGAACGGATCTCATCCGGAAGGGTCGCGATCAATGCCTGAATCACGTCCAAATATTCTCTACGTTGAATGAATCTCCTCGGGACGCATTCAAGCCGCGGCGTACCCCGTAGCGTCGCGCGGACGGCTCAATCCTCGGTGCGGTGGTCAGTGCCGACTCCGGCGCACCGCAATGTCCGCCATTTCGTCAGATCATGGAAGCAAGCAGCGGGCGAGGGAATGATCCCTCGCCCGCTGCTGTCGCCACACCACGCCGGGTCCGATCAATCGCCCCGATGAGGGGCCATCGATCGCCTCAGCAGCGGGTGTACCTCGGTCCTCTCGTCCTATTCGCCTAGATCGGATTCGGGGCGTTGTTCACGTAGGTCTGCAGTTCGGCGTAGCGCTCGGCGTTTTCGGCCAGAATGGCGTCACCGGCCTCGTACATGAGGGGGATGGCCTCATCCACCGTCAGCTCGCCGAGCCAGATCTTGTTGGCAATGGCGGAGCTATGGCTGTTCACGTGCCACTCGATGTAGCTGGGGAACATGAACTGGGGATGGCACGCCGACTCGACGTTCAGCCACTCGCGGAACTGCGCGTGGTTCTCGGGCGGTCCCGCCGCCATTTCGTCTGAATCAGCGGCGTCCTTCCGAACGACCACCGACCCGCGGTCGACGGCGATGCGTGTCTGCACCTCGGTCCCTGAAAGAAACGCCGCCCACTCCACGGCGCCCTCAACGTTGCCGCGCGTGTCGGCCGTAGCCGTGATCAAGTGCGGCTGATCGCTGAATTGCTGCAGCACGGGCTGACCGTCAGGGCCCTCGGGGAGCGGGGACAGCGCCCACTTGAAGCGGTCCTTGATGCGACCCACCTGCGACCCGAACGGGCCGCCGCCCTGCCGGAACAGGTTCTTGCCGGAGGAAAACGGGTCGCCGAATTCGCCCGACAACTCCTTGTTCATCTCGCTCGGCTGGATCACCTTGTCCACCAGAAGCCAATCCGCCAACTTCCGCAGGCCGAGGTCGGCCCCGGAATCAACGAACGTGGTTCGGGTCGCGTCCTGGCTGTACCACATCAGCTCCGGGTCCGACGCGTGGGAAAAGCCGATGGATGCAAAGAGGCTGAACCAGTACCCCGTTGGCCGAATCCCGAACGTGTCCGTTTCGGGGTCAGTCGCCTTGAAAAGGGCATCCTCGAACTCGGCCAACGCGCCAAAGCTGCCGGCTTTCGGCTCGGGGATGCCCAGGGCTTCGGCCATGGAGAGGTTCAGTGCCAGGGCCTGGATGTTGCCCTGGAAGTTCATGCCAAACGACGGACCGCGCATCCCGGTTCTGGGATCATGCCGCGTGTGCTGGAAGTTGGGCGTGGCCGTGTCGGGGTACCAGTAGAAGTCGTTCGGGTCGAAGTCGTCCCGCTTGCGCAGCAGATCGTCGATCTGCACGAATGCGCCGGCCGCGTACCAGCCGGCGGCGAACCAGCCGGTCATCAGCGCAACCTCGGGCTGACTGCCGGAAGCAAACTGCACGCCGTACACCTGATCGGTGCCGGTCGGCGCGGCCACGAACTTGACGTTCAGGTGCGGAGACACCTGTGCAAATCGATCGAGCGCCCACTGCATGGCCGCCCCGCGCGGGCCGGACGTGTGGTCGGTTCCGAAGGCGAAGATCTGTGCCATCGGCTGCGGCGCCGCCTCGACCTCGACAATCTTCTCAACGACCTTCTCAACAACCTTCTCAACCTCGACGACCTTGGTGACGACCTTTTCGACCTCAACCTGCTGCATCACCACGCGCTCGACGGGAACTTCCTTGATTTGCGTCTGCTGGACAATCTTCTCGACCGGGACTTCCTTGATTTGCGTCTTCGTGACAATCGTCTCGACCGGGACTTCCTTGATTATGGTCGTTTCAACCGGGACTTCCTTGGTGACGATCTTCGTCTCGCCGCAGGCGGCGAGCACCGCCGCCCCGGCTGCGCCGAGACCGAGACCACTGCCGGCACGCAGCAGTCGCCGGCGGGTCATGTGATTCGGTGCGATTCTCACAGTCACGTACCTCCCTGACACCCTGACTCCGAAGCCGATGCGACGCACCGTAAAGGAGCCGCGTGGGGCAACCATTCCATCAACGCCGGGAGGGTAGCACGCAGATATCAGGCCCATGACCGCACGTCGGCGACTGCACGCCTCGTCCAAATGCTCCCAAGAGCATGGACACGCCGGTGCCGGTCTCATGCGTACCCGGCCGACGAAACCTCGCGATTGAGGGCCCGATCCGCCGGGTCGGGCTGGTGCGGCTGCCACGGCCCTCGTTCGCGATCCGTCCGCGAGTCGATACAGTGAGTCGCGATGGTGCAGATCGGATTTCATCCGGAGGGGCCACTTCTGATGTCTGACACACGTCCGAATATCCTGCTGATCGTCACCGACCAACAGCGTGGTGATGCCCTCGGGCTGGACGGGCATCCAGTGGTGGAAACGCCGGCCATGGACTGGATTGGCGCCTCCGGTACCCACTTCCGCCGTGGCTATACGGAGTGCCCGTCCTGCATCCCGGCGCGTCGCGTGCTGATGTCCGGCCAGGCACCGGCGGCGAACGGGATGGTCGGGATGACCTCGCAGCCGGAATGGGACCCGCCCGCCACCCTGGCGGGCGAGTTGCGGAACGCGGGCTACGAAACACACATGAGCGGCAAGCTGCACCTGCAACCGCCGAGGCGCCGCTTTGGCTTCGATGCCATGGACCTGGCCAACAGCTCGCGCAGCGTCAACAACGACTACCTCACCTGGCTGGGCGGCGAGGCCCCGTTCGAGCGCTGGGCCATGGCCAACGGGGCGACCTCGAACGGCTGGATCGGCCGACCGACCCATCTGCCGGAGGAAAAAACGCTCACCTTCTGGACCGCGTCGCGAGCGATCGACTTTCTGGAAACGCGCGATCCAACGGTCCCATTCTTCTTGAACGTGTCGTTTATGGACCCGCATCCGCCCTTCACGCCGCCGGCCTTTTTCTTCGACCGCTACGATCGGATGGACCTGCCGGAACCCGTCATTGGCGACTGGGTTCCACCGTTCCCGGGGCCGCGCCGTGGCCTCGATCCCGAGCTCTCGGACGATGTCGAACGATGGAGCCGCCGGCTCAACCTGGATCCTGGCCCCATGCACCACTGCCGGGCCGGCTACTACGGCCTCGTCAATCACGTCGACATGCAGCTCAACCGACTGTTCCAGTACATGCGCGACCGCGGCTTGCTGTACGACACGTTCATCATGTTCGTGTCGGATCACGGGGAGATGCTGGGCGATCACCACCTGTTCGCCAAGACGTGGCCGTATGAGGCCTCGGTCCGTGTCCCATTCCTGGCGCGAGCACCGCAGTCGATGGGGTTGCCGAGGCAGGTTGAGGTGGCGGCGCCGGTGGGTCTGCAGGACGTGATGCCGACGCTGCTGGATGTGGCCGGCTGCGAAATCCCCGACTCGGTCACAGGTGGCAGCGTGCTGCCGTGGATGCGCGGGGAAACGCCCGAGTGGCGCGACGTCCTGCATGGCGAGCACGCGGGTCAGTACCGGGAAGCCGACGGCAACCACTGGATCGTGAACGACCGGCACAAGTACATCTGGTTCAGCCAGACCGGCGACGAGCACTTGTTCGATGTCGTCGTCGACCCGAACGAGGAGCACGACCTCGCTCCCGAGGCCGACCTGGCCCCCTGGCGAAGCCGACTCGCCCAGGAACTCGTCGAGCGCCCCGAAGGGTTCAGCCGCAACGGCTCACTCGTCGTCGGTCAGCCGCACGGACGGTTCGTGCCGGCCGGCCGATAGACATGGGCGCCAGATCGTCGACCGAGGCTTCAAGGCCATCGCTCAAGACAAGGGATTCGAGATTGACTCCAGTCCTTGAACAAGGGGGGCTCCGCCATGTACGACCCTGATCTGCATCTGCTTGTGGACGACGAGGAGATCGATGCCAGGTGGCACCTGCGCCGAGTCCTGGCGCGGCCCGAGCGACGCACGCACGACCCAGTGATTCGCCCGGACCGGCCCTGGGAGGGACGTGCGGCCGGGCTTTGGTCCTCGGTGCTCTATGACCGTGAGGAGGGCCTATACAAGTGCTGGTACCGCAGTGCCGACGACGATGTTGAGGCCGCGTCTGACCGGAACGTCTTCAACTATGCGGTGTCCGATGACGGGCTGACGTGGGAGAAGCCCGATCTGCATGCGGTGGAATGGCACGGCTCGCGTCATAACAACATCGTGTATTGGCCTCACGATTTTGCCGGCCTGCGGGCCTTTGAGAGCCACGGGGTGATCGTGGATGAGGTAGGCGCTCCGGAGCGCCGCTACAAGCTGCTGGCCTATCACGCCTTCGATACCGATCAGGGCAATGGGATTTATGGCTTGTTCAGCCCGGACGGCATCCACTGGAGTCGTACGAGCGCGCCCATGATGCCGCTAGCCGGCGACCGTCACTCGGCCATGAAGGACCCGGTTTCCGGCCACTACCTTGCCTACACACGCCGTCCAAAGGTGACCGGCGCGGTGTCCTCTCCGCAATACCCGGAAGCCGAGGTTCCGAACGAACCGCTGGGCTCGCGGATGCCCTACAAGCGCCTGATCACGCGTGCTACCAGTCGTGACTTTCTGTCCTGGTCGGACTTTGAGACCGTGCTGCGCATGGACGACTGGGATACGCCCGGCACGCAGTTCTACTCCATCAGTCCATTCGCGTACGGGAATCGCTATCTGGCGTTCGTGGATCTCTACGACACCGAAGTGGAGAAGATCTGGGTGACGCTGGCCTCCAGCCCGGACGGCGTGCGATGGCACCGGCCGCGCCGCGAGCCGTTCCTGGACCTGGGGCCGGACGGGCAGTGGGACGACACGTGGCTCAACGTGACCAACAACCCGCCCATTCGCCAGGGGCGGCACTTACGGTTCTGGTACATGGGGCGGCAGTCGGCGCATGGCCGGATTCACCGAATCGCGGCCATCGGGTCGTTCCTGCTTGGCGTCGACCGTTTCGTCGGCCTGGTGGCGGGCCGCCAAACCGGTCAGCTGGTGACGGAGCCTGTAGATGCCAGGCAACCGCGGCTGTTCATAAACGCCAGGCTGAATCAGACCGGCTCGATTCGAGTGGGCCTGCGGACGGCGCAAGCCGGCCCCATTGCCGGTCGCTCGCTGGAGGACTGCGATCCTATTCAGGGCGACGCGATCGATCATCCCGTGAGCTGGCGCGGCGATTCGGGGCTGGGGCGGGTTCAGGGCGAGCGCGTACGCCTGCATATCGAGGTGACCTACGGCTCGCTGTTCGCGTTCCGATTCGGCGCGGCGCCACGGGACTTGAGCTAGGACTCGTTGTAGGTTTGGTTAAACGACCGGGAGGCCGCTCGAACGAGCGGCCTCCCGTCAGCCGGGTGCGAATCGAGACGACGGATCAGACGTTGGCGATGTACGCCTTCAGCTCCTGATAGGACTCGGCGTTGTCGCTCAGGACGCGGTCGGCCCTTGTAAGACTTCGCTCCATCAATTCATCGATCGTCAAGTCGCCCGCGTGCGCGGCGTCCACGTTGCGCCAGGAGTTGATCCACTCCAGCCAGGCCGGATAGCCCATCTGCCGGTGGCGAGCGTCCGGCTGCTCCAGGTAGTCCTTCCACATGCTGTGACGTTGCGGCGGACCCGCGGCCAACTCAGGCGACGCCATCACATCCTTGCGCAAGGGCATCGATCCGCGGTCGATCGCGATGCGCCCCTGAACCTCCGGGCCGGCCATGAACAGCACGAACTGCGTGGAGGCCTCGGTGGTGCCATTCAGCTGGGCCGTGTTGGCGATCATGTGCGGCTGCTCGGTGATCTCGTGCGGCACGGGGCCGCGCGGACCCTCGGGCATGGGCGCCATTGACCACGGGAAGCGATCGGCGACACGGCTGATCGTACTGCCGACGGCACCGCCGTTGCGTGCGGTGAGCAGCTTGCCGGCGGAGAACAGGTCGCGGAACTCACCGGCCAATTCGCGACTTTCGCCGAGCGCCGGCGACACCTTATGTACGGCGATCAAGTCCACCGCCAGCCGCACGCCCCGATCGGCGCCGGAGTCCCAGCAGGTTGTGCGCATGCCGTCGGCGCTGCGGTACATGATGTTCGGATCGTCGGCCAACGCCCAACCCCAGGGGTTCCACTGCGTCCAGGACCCACCGTTGCCGCCGCCAACCTCGATGCCAAAGGTGTTGGTGTCCGGATCGGTGGCCTTGCGCAGGTCATCCAGGAATTGCTGCTCAAGATGCCAGTTGCCCGGTGTCGGCCATTGGATCCCTGCTTCTTCCATGATCTGCAGGTTGATGTGCTGACCGTTGGTGTTGCCCTGGTAGGGCATGCCGAACTGCTTGCCGCGCAGTCCGTCAAGGTGGCCGTACGGCAGCGTGTCGGCGAAGTCCACACCGGAGGAATCGCCGGGGTAATACCAGTCCTGGGCGTTGTAGCCGTCCTGCTTGGCCAGAACATCGTCGATGTTGGTGAAGGCGCCGGCCGTGTACCACCCCGTGGCGAACCAGCCGCTCATCAGTGCGGCTTCCGGCAGGGAACCGGCCGCCACCATTGTGCCGTACACGACAGAAACGTCGGTTGGCGCTGGGACGTACCGAACGATGATGTTGGGGTTCTGGGCGTAGAATCGCGCGAGGGCCCATGCGACAGCCGAACCACGCGAACCGGAGGTGTGGTCGGTCTGGAACTGGAGGGTCTGAGTCTGTGGCGTCGGTTGAGCTTCCACGACCTTCTCGGCCTGAACCTGCCGCGTGACCGTCCGCGCAACCGTGACTGCCTTGACAGCTTCCTTGGTTGCGGCCCGCTCAACCGGAACTTCCTTCTCGACCATCGTCTCAACTTCGGCCGCCGGCGTTTCGCCGCAGGCGGCAACCAGTGCCGCGCCCGCCGCGCCAAGGGCGCCAGCGCCAAGCGATTTGATTAACCTGCGCCTTGAAAGTGCTGCGAACCTCATTTCAAACCGACCCTTTCGAAGACAGACTTTTCAATCGCGGAAGGCTAGCAAGAGCCCGTGAGAGCGTCAACGAGTGACGTCAACACAGCTGGTTCAGCCAGACCGGCGAGGTGCGCCTGTTCGACGTGGTCGCCGATCCAAACGAGGAGCACGACCTCGCCCCCCGAGGCCGATCTCGACCCGTGGCGACGGCGACGTACGCATGAGCTTGTCGACCGGCCTGAGGGCTTTAGCCAATCCGGCTCACTGGTCGTTGGTCAGCGGCACGGAAAGTTTGTTCAACGCAGGCAATAGAAAGAGCCACTCGGTCTGAAGCCGCCGCAAGACAGAACACGAACCTCCAGCCGCAGTCGGGACCAGCCGCAGGCGCTAGCGTGACTTGCCGAGGGCCTGGGCCAGGATGCGCTGGACGAAGGGCGCTTTGGCTTCCGTGTATTCGCCGGCGTCGCGGTAGATGCGGCGCGCGAGCCGGCGTTTGAGGGCAGCGTACTCGCACGCCGCGTCGGAATGCGCTCGCAGATAGTCGCGAAAGTCCAGCGCCCCATGCCAGCGGTCCGAGGAGACTTCCAGCATGTGCAAGTGATGCGTCCGGCGTCCGGCGGCGTTGCGCTTCACGAAGTAGTGGCGGCGTGGAATGCCGTTCTGCCCACGGAACAGCCAGCCGCGCGCGCCCAGTGGCTTGATGGTGACTCTCGCTTCGTGCCAGTCCTTCACGCCGACCTGGATGTCAATGATCGGCTTGGCAGCCAGCCCCTCGACGGAGGTACTGCCCACGTGCTCGACGCACTCCACGTAAGGCCCCACGGCCTCGAGAATCTCGGCCCGGGCCTCCGCGAAGGCCTGCGGCCAAGTCGGGTCGTAATCGACGATAGTGACCGGCCGCTTCGGAGCGGGCGGCGCTGATCCATCGTCAGGACGGTTGGTCACGGCGATATCCGGCTTGATCCAGGTGCCGTCTCACGCTAGCAGGCGCGGCGCCGAACCTCCTTGGCGAATGTGCCGCCTAAAGAGGACGGTTTCAAACGGCGCCCTACGGCGTCTCACTGCCGCCCCGCACAGGCAGAAGCCGAAGGTTCGGACAGCCGGCGCGCTATGGTGAGTCCGCGCGGCCGGTGGGCAACCCATTGGTCCTGACCCACACAGCCAGACTGCGGCAATCGCGCGAAAGGTCGGTCACATGTCTACCAGCGATGCGCGCCTCCTCGCCCCGGGAAACCGCCTGCTGTTCCTGGACCTTGCCGACGTTCAATCGCGGCACAACGTGGTGCAGGCGGTCTGCCAGGCCGCCAAGCATCGCGACAACCCGGTGCTGCCGCTGGGCGACGCGCATGAGTGGGACGGCATGCAGGCCCGCCCGTGGGAAGGCCGCACGATTCTCTACGACGAGCAGGAACGGCTGTTCAAGTGCTGGTACGCCGGCAGCGACCTGAGCATGGACCGCTGGTGGTGGACCGGCTACGCGGTCAGCGACGACGGGGTGCACTGGGAGAAGCCGAAGCTGGGCCTGCACGAGTACCGAGGCCGCCGCGACAACAACGTCTGCCGGAAGGGCTGGGGACCGCTGGTCAAGGACCTGGACGATGTCCCGAGCCGCCGCTACAAGATGATCGTCAAGAGCAACGAGCGACCAGACGACTGCTGGATCAGCGTTTCGCCGGACGGGGTGACTTGGACCGACGGCGCCTCGATCCGCCTGCCGGAGTGGTATCGGCCCGATCCGGACATCGTGGTTCTGATCAAGGACGACCAGGACCCCGATCCGAACCGTCGCTTCAAGATGGTGTGGCAGGGGCTGGGTCGCAGCAACAAGCCGGGTCCGGAGATGGTGCGGACCAAGTACCTGGCCTGCGGGCCGGACGTGGAGCAGCTGACGGCGATTGCGGACAACCCGATCCTGGATCCGATCGACGGGATGGAGCAGGAGAACCACTACCTGGCGCTGGCGCCCTACGCGGGGCAGTACGTGATGCCGTACGAGTACGGCTGGTACGCGCCAAACGGGACGGGCGTGCACGGGATGTTTTGCTCGGACATCCGGCTGGCGGTGAGCCAGGACGGGGATCACTACACGCGGGTGCAGCCGCACCAGCCGCTGATCGCGAGGGGCCCCAGGGGGACCTGGGACGCGGGGGCGCTGATGATGAGCGACAAGCTGGTGGAGCACGACGAGCGACTCTATTTCTTCTACGTGGGTAACGGGGAGGAGTGGACGCAGTGGCCGGAGGGCAGCGTGCCGGAGTACTCGCACTGGAAAGGCACCGGCGAGGTCGGGTCGAACCGGGTGTCGCGCATGGGCCTGGCGACGTTGCCAAAGGACAGGCTTACGTGCCTGGAAACGGTGGATCGAGAAACGCCGGGATTCGTGGTGACGCAACCGCTGACGATCGGCGACCGGGACGCTGGGCTGGCACTCAACGTCAGCGACGTGCAGCAGCTGCGCAGCTTTGCGGATGTGGAGGTTCTCCCGGCGGACGGGGATGAACCACTGCCCGGATTCACGCGGGACGACTGCCAGCCGCTGCATCGCGACGGCCTGAGTGAACCAGTGGTCTGGCGCGACCGGCGTCTGGCCGACCTGCCGCAGGACACTGTGCGTCTGCGCGTGAACCTTTACGGCGCCGCGCGCTTGCACGCCATCACAGCCTGGTTCGATGAGGGAATGGGGCAGCGACCATGAGTGAGCGACGGGTGCCCTTCCTTGATCTGGCGGACGTGCAGTCGCGGCATAACGTAGTGCAGGCGGTCTGCCAGGCCGAGAAGCACCCAAACAACCCGGTTCTGCCGCTGGGCGATCACCACGAGTGGGACAGCCTGCAGGCCCGGCCCTGGGAAGGCCGCACGATTCTCTACGACGAGGATGAGCGCCTCTTCAAGTGCTGGTACGCCGGCACCGACGTCAGCGTGGAGCGCTGGTGGAACACCGGCTACGCGATCAGCGAGGACGGGGTCCACTGGGAGAAGCCGAAGCTGGGATTGCACGAGTACCGGGGCAGCAGCGACAACAACATCTGCCTACTGGGCTGGGGGCCGGTGGTGAAGGACCTGGACGAAGACGACCCGGCACACCGCTACAAGATGATCGTGAAGGGCCCGCCGCGCGAGCGGGGCATTCGGGTTGGCTACTCAGCCGATGGCATCCACTGGTCCGAGCAGACGCGCATCGACCTGCCAGAGTGGGACGGCGGAGCCCCCGACATCGTGTCCCTGGTCAAAGACGACCAGGACCCCGATCCCAGCCGCCGCTTCAAGCTGATCTGGCAGGGCGTCGCGCCGAATAACAAGAGCGGCCCGGAGCTTGTGCGCGTCAAGCACCTGGCCTACGGCCCGGATGTCGAGCACCTCAGGGCCAGCCCAGCCAACCCCGTGCTGCATCCCAACGACGGTCGCGAACAGGAGAACCACTACCTGATGCTGGCGCCCTACGCCGGGCAGTACGTCATGCCGTACGAGTACGGCTGGTACGTACCCAACGGCACGGGACGGTTCGGCATGTACTGCGCGGACATCCGGCTGGCGGTCAGCCGCGACGGCGAACATTTCACGCGTGTGCAGCCCCACCAGCCGCTGATCGGCCGCGGCCCGCGCGGCGACTGGGACAGCGGCTCGCTGGTGATCGCCGACAAGCTGGTTCAGCACAACGACCGGCTCTACCTGTACTACTGCGGCAATGGCGAGGACTGGACCAGCTGGCCGGGCGGCAACATCCCAGAGGACTCGCACTGGCGAAATACCGGGGCCATACGCATGTCGCAAATGGGCCTGGCGACGCTTGGGCTGGACCGGTTTACCTGCCTGGAGACGGTTGACCGCGAAACCCCGGGATACGTTGTCACGCGGGCGTTCACAGCCGAGGAGCGCGGAAGCCGGCTCTCACTCAACATCAGCGACGTTCAGCCGCTGCGCAGTTGGGTGGAAGTTGAGGTCCTACCGCCCGACAGCGACGAGCCGCTGCCTGGCTTCAGCCGGGCGGACTGCCGGCCGCTGCACCGCGACGGGTTGCGGGAACCCGTGGTGTGGCGTGAGCGGCAGCTGGCCGACCTGGGCCAGGACGCGGTCCGCCTGCGGATCCATTTTTGCGGGGCCGCGCGCCTGCACGCCTTCAGTCTGGCGCCATGACAATGGACGCCCGTGCCGTGAAGGAGCCTGACCATGCCTGAGCAGCGCGTGCTGTTTTTGGACCTGGCTGACGTGCAGACGCGGCACAACGTCGTGCACAGCGTCTGCCAGGCCAGCAAGCACCCCAGCAACCCGGTATTGGCCCAGGGCGATGCGCACGAGTGGGACGGCCTGCAGGCCCGGCCCTGGGAAAGCCGCACGATTCTGTACGACGATGAGGAGCGCATCTTCAAATGCTGGTATGCCGGCACGGATCTGAGCCTGGAGATCTGGTTTGGCACCGGCTACGCCATCAGCGACGACGGCGTCCACTGGGAAAAGCCCCGCCTGGGCCTCTACGACTACCACGGCAGTCGCGACAACAACATCTGTCTGATGGCCTGGGGTCCGGTGATCAAGGACCTGGACGAGGACAATCCAGCCCGCCGCTACCAGATGATCGTCAAGGGTGAGCCGAACGAACACGCAGGGGGCATTTGGGCCGTCTACTCACCCGACGGCATCCACTGGTCCGAGCGGACGCGCATCGACCTGCCCGAATGGGACGGGACCGCGCCCGACATCGCGGCTCTGGTCAAGGACGATCAGGACCCCGATCCCAGCCGCCGCTTCAAGCTGATCTGGCAGGGCGCGCTGCCGAATAACAAGAGCGGCCCGGAGCGTGTGCGTGTCAAGCACCTGGCCTACGGACCGGACGTGGAGCACCTGAGGGCTAGCCCTGACAACCCCATCCTGCACCCCAACGACGGCCGTGAGCAGGAGAACCACTACCTGATGCTGGCCCCCTACGCCGGTCAGTACGTGATGCCCTACGAGTACGGCTGGTACGCGCCCAACGGCATCGGCAGATTTGGCCAGTATTGCGCCGACATCCGCCTGGCGGTCAGCCGCGACGGCGAACATTTCACGCGGGTGCAGCCCCACCAGACGCTGATTGGCCGAGGTGCGCGCGGGACCTGGGACAGCGGGTTGCTGGTCATCGCTGACAAGCTGGTGGAGCACAAGCAGCAGCTCTACCTCTACTACTGCGGCAACGGCGAGGACTGGAACAGCTGGCCCGCCGGCAACATTCCGGCGCACTCGCACGCCCGCAACACCGGCGCGTCGCGACCTTCCTATATGGGTCTGGCGACGTTACCGATCGACCGCTTCACTTGCCTGGAGACGATTGACCGTGAGACGCCCGGATTTGTCGTGACGCAGCCCTTCAGGCTGAGGGACCGCGGCAGGCGGCTCTCAATCAACCTCAGCGATGTGCAGCCGTCGCGCAGCTGGGCGGAGGTTGAGGTCCTGCCGGCGGATAGCGACGAGCCCCTGGCCGGCTTCGGGCGCGATGACTGCCAGCCCGTGCACCGCGACGGGTTGCGCGAGCCGGTTATCTGGCGCGACCGAAGGCTTGCCGACCTGGACGACGACCTGATCCGCCTGCGCATTCACCTCTGCGGCGCGGCGCGCCTGCACGCGCTGAATTTCCACGACTGACCGACGGGCCCACATACCACTGGCCACAAGCCCTGACGCACAGGCCCACTAGCGCTCAATCGTGAGAGCCGACGCGGCTTCCCCGCCCTTAGCGTCATACACGCCGTTGCCGCGGCGGCAGGTGGTGTTGACGATGGGCGGGTTGATGCTGGCGATCTTCCTGGCGTCGCTGGATCAGACGGTGGTCAGTACGGCGATGCCTCGGATCATTGCCGACCTGGGCGGGTTCGACCGGTTTACCTGGGTGACGACGGCCTACCTGGTGGCGTCGACCACAAGTGTGCCAATCGTGGGGCGGCTGTCGGATCTCTACGGACGGAAGGTCTTCTTCCTGGGCGGCATCACGGTCTTTCTGGTCGGGTCGGTGCTGGCCGGCGTGAGCCAGAGCATGGATCAGCTGATCGCCTTCAGGGCCATCCAGGGCATTGGCGGCGGGAGCATGATGGCGCTGTCGTTCACCACCGTGGGCGACCTGTTTCCGCCGGCCGAACGCGGCAAGTACCAGGGGGTGGTGGCGGCGGTGTTCGGCCTCTCGTCGGTCATCGGCCCAACGTTGGGCGGCTTCATCACCGACAACCTGTCCTGGAACTGGATCTTCTACGTCAACGTTCCGCTGGGCCTGACGGTCATCGCCCTGTTCATTCGCTTTTTCCCCAACACACGACCCGAGCGCCGGACCGTTCGCCTTGACTACGCGGGCATGGCACTGCTGGTGCTAGTGATCGTGCCGCTGCTGATTGGCCTGTCGCTGGGCGGGGTGCAATACGAGTGGCTGTCGCTCCAGATCGTCGGCATCCTGATCTTCGCGGCCGTAATGACCGTGACTTTCATCGCAGTGGAACGTCGGGCCGACGATCCGATCATGCCGCTGAGCATTTATGCGAATCCGGTGGTCAGGATTTCCCTGGTGGCGGTGTTTATCACGGGCTTTGCGATGTTTGGGTCCATCATCTTCATCCCGCTGTTCTTCCAGGGCGTGCTGGGTGCTTCGGCCACCAGCAGCGGATCGTTCCTGACGCCGATGATGATGAGCATGGTGGTCGCCGCCGCGCTGTCCGGGCAGGCGCTATCGCGGCTGGGCGGCCACTACCGGCTGCAAGGGCTGATCGGGATCGCGATCATGACCAGCGGGGTGGTACTGACCTCGCGAATGACCGCCGACACGTCCTTCGGGCAGGCGGTGGCCAGCATCATGTTGACGGGCCTGGGGCTTGGTATCACGTTCCCCAGTTTCACCATCGCCGTGCAGAACGCCGCGCCCGTCGGCCAGTTGGGCGCGGTGACGTCGGCGACGCAGTTCTACCGGTCGATCGGGGGCGCGTTGGGACTGGCAGTCCTCGGATCCTTAATGGCGAACCGGTTTGCCGCCGGACTCCGGGATTCGCTTCCACCCGCTCTAAGGCAGGCGCTACCGCAGGATCAGCTGGCCCGCATGGAGGAAAACCCGCAGGCTCTCGTCAACCCCGAGGCCCTGGAAGTCCTTCGGGCCGGCTTCGCGGAGCGAGGTCCGCAGGGCGAGGCGATCCTCGCTCAGCTGATCGCCACACTTCAGGAGACCCTGGCCTCGGCGATCAGTACCGTCTTTGTCGTGGTCGCGGTAGCGCTGGGCATTGCGTTCGTGGTCACGATCTTCCTGCGGGAGGTTCCGCTCAGGGGACGCGCTGCGGGGCCAGGACCGTCGTAACGTCAGCCTGCGGAGACCTGATTGAACGCTGAGCCGGCAAAGCGGAGAAGTTGCCTGCAATGCAACCCTTGACCTCGGCGAAGCCGCGCCGAAAGCGCCGGAGCCTGGCAGCGCTTACGGCCGCGGTGGATCAGGCTACGTCGCGGAGCCAACAGGCCCGGGCGCACTACGACCTGGGACTCTTCCATGACAACAACGGCAGGGAAGCGCAGGCGATTCCGCACTATCGCAAGGCCCTGAAGCTGGGAGTCGATCCCCCTGTCGTGCCGGAAGCGCTGGCCTGGTTCGCCAGCAGCCTGCATAAGACCGGCCATCCCACGGAAGCTTCACTTAGGGCAGGCCAAGCCCTTCGGCTTACCAGGGACCCGTCGCTCAGAGGATTCTTGCTACGGCTTCTTCGACGTATCGACCGAGCCGGAAACGCAGCCAAGCCACACTAGGACCGCGTCCGCCTATGCGACTGCCTGGGCAAACTGAAGAGCGAAGAGGCGGGCGCTACGCAGGGCGAAGCGTAGGCGGATGGGCGTGCCGGCGGGGACGCCGAGGTTGGACTCGCCGCCCCATGACACCTGGTGGCGGAGGTAGTTGCCCATCACCCGGTCGCAGTCCGCAAGCGTGCGGCCTTCGATCGGGCGACCCTCCGCGTCCTGGACTTCCACGCGACCCTCGCCCGAGGCCGAGGCGTCCACGTTGAGTTCCAGTGCAGATCCGCCGAACGTTAGCGGTCGGGTGACCAGTTCACCACCCGTGTAGGCGAAGTTGGCGCTTACGAAGCCGTCCAGGCGCTGTTCGGTCCAGCGAATGACGCCGCCCGGGTTGTTCTGGCGCTTGTGGCCGTGGGACTGGTCGTAAGCCGTGTGGTACTGCAACACCGTGTCGCCACGGACCAGGAGACCCTGTGCCGAATAGCACATGCGTTGGCCGGGCCCCTCGGCATCGATGCCCACGTAGGGTCGGCGATCGGGACGGGCCCAGGAGATTCCATCTCGACTGACCGCGAGCTGAATGTCCATCAGGCCATCGTTGCGCGGCGGCAAGGCGTCATCCATCTCGTCGGGCGTGAAATGGTGATACATCGACATGGTGGCGAGGTACACGTCGTCCGCGCCGGGGTACTTGACGACGGATGGGGTGTAGATGTCCATGTCGGGTGGATCGTCGTCATCGCAGGCGATCACGATCGGCAGCTGGTTAACGATTTGCCGGTCGCTCTCCTCGTTGTGCAGGTCCCAGCCGTCACGGCTGGTCAGGTCGTCGGTCTCCCAGCGAGCCACCGCGCGCCGCAGTCGACCATCCGGGTATTTTGAGAATCCGCGGAAGTACGCCACATAGCGTCCGAGCCGGTCGTCCCAGAAGGCCATGTTCTGGGTATCGCCTGCCCGCCGGATGCCGTTGCATCCGAGTTCCTTGAAGACATAGCCGTCGGGCGAGGCAAAGACGCCGTAGCCAATCGCTCCCGGGTCGTCGTCCAGGCTCAGGCCGAAGGTCTTGTAGCGCTCGGGCGGCGGCGCGGTGGGATCGATGAACACGTTGGTCCGCTTGGGCTTGGGCGGAATCAGGTTCATGTCACGACGACCGTTGAGTTCGACCAGCCCGAGGTTGGGTTTGCGCCAATGACGCCCGTCCTCGGATTCCGCGTAGCCAAAGCGCGCGGACTCGAGTCCCCTGCGGATCACGGACGCGAGATACCAGCAGCGGCCCAGGCCGTTGTCGTCCAGGACGGTGTTCTGGAAGTGGATGTGGTGTTCCCAGGCGCGATCGCGCCCGATGGCGATACCGCCCAGCCGCGGCGGGTTCACACCCAGGGCCACGCCCGAAGCGCGGTCGGCCAGCGACAAGTCGATAAACAGGTGCTTGCGCGAGCCGAGGTCAGTCACGTCAGTTCCCATTGCCCCATCTCCAGTCAAGTGCGGGCTACCCGGCGGCGCAAATCTGACGCTGCGTCGGCCCCAGTCCGCTGGCGGCGCCGAGCAGTTTCATGAGCCTTGCTCGTGGTGAACGTGAGCCAAGGGACCGCGCATGCGACAATTGAAGCGTACGCCTAATTCATCACTCGCACGAGGGAGCGCAACATGGGACGAGGCGCCCGAGTCTCGATTGAATACTGCAGCCAATGAAACTATCTCCCTAAAGCCGTCCGTGCGACGGAAGAGATTTTGGGTGAGCATGGATCCGACGTGGCGGAGATGAGCCTCATGCCCTCCGGCGGGGGCGTGTTTGAGGTGATCGTCGACGGCGCTCTGGTCTTCTCGAAGAAGGCCCTGGGGCGCCACGCGGAGGACGGCGAGGTTCTACCGCTGGTGAGCGCGGAGCTCGCGGGCTAACCCGAGCGAGCCTCAAGCAGAAAGCCGGGCTCAGCGTGGGCCGGGTTCAGCATGTTCTTGACCCGCCACCCCAAGCCGCACTCGACGCGTCATCAGGCGCTCTCGGTGGGCACCGTCCCTAACGCAATTGCCTGCAAGGTTTCCGCGACGCTGTCCACAGAGGCCGCCCACAGCTTGGCGCCAAGCTGGGCGCTGGCGTGGGTTGGGTCTCCGATGACGCCGGTGGAGGAGTAGCGCGCAAAGTCCAAGTCCGGGTCCTGCCAGCCAACCGGCGGGTGAGCTGGATCGGTGATCTGGTTCATACGCACGGTCGAGGGGCGCAGGTGGAGCGATATCGAGGTTGAGAAGCTGTCGGCGTGACCACCCGGCACGTTCGGGTCGCCAAGACGGCACCAGATGTCGTGGAAGGGGTGCTCAGGCAAGAACGCCTGGGCTTTGTGCGGGGTTGCCTGGTTGAACTCCCGGACGGCGCCACGCAGGTCGTGGCCGCCGCAGCCGCGCCAGACGACGATGCGTTCAAATCCCTGCTCGGCGAGCGAAGTCAAGGTTGCAGAGATCAGATCGTTGTGGAGCTCGCTAGGGACATCGACGTAGCCCGCCCCATAGTTCCGATGCTCCGGCGTAGGACCGAAGGGAATCGCCGGCAGCACGAGCGACTGAACCCGGAATTTGCCCGCGGCCCTTTGGGACGCCGCCAGGCAAAGCCGCTCGGCAAACCACGTGTCGAAGTCGACAGGGAGGTGCGGCCCCTGCTGCTCGGTACAACCCGTGGGTAGAACCGCCAGGCACCCGGACTTCGCCTGGCGGCGGATTTCTAGGTAGGTGAGATCACCGAAGCGCATGAGAGGTAGATCTTACTTGCCGTGCCAGAGAGCCCTGACAGAAGCGCTGTAGCGCTTCATCTCGCCGGCCCGATGGGGTCCGCTGGCCGCTATAATTTTGCAGGCTTGGCTGCTGGGCGGTGCGGCGGGCACACCATCGTCTGCACCGCGGGGACCCGGGATCCTCGTGCACGGAGGAACCGATGACCGCCGAGCTAAACGCCCTCGACATTGAGCGTCGGCTAACCAGGATTGAAGCCACGCTCGAGGCGACACTGCCTACCTTTGCAACCAAGGCGGACTTGCACGCGCTGGAAACGCGCCTGATCAAGTGGATGGTCGGGTCGGTTTTGGCCGCGGCAACGGTTACCGGCGCGATTGTGTCGGTGATCAGCAGGTTTTGGACTTAGGCGCGGGATAGAACCAAGACCGAGGCGCGCTGTTCCCCTGGCTCCCGTGGACGTTCGCGGTCAGCTAGCGGCGGCGGGCGACTCGCCAGCCTCGGAAAGCCGGCGCTTGGCTTCAGCGTAGACGTCCGCCGGAAGGCCGCCGCGCTGTGCGGTGGCTACGTTTTCGGCCAGGTGATCGGGATTGAGCGTCCCCGCGATGATGGTGTGGACGTCGGGGTGTGCCAGGGTGTAGCGCAGCATGAAAGCCGTGGGGCTCTCGCCTTCCTCGCGCAGGTCATCCAGTCCGGCCCGCTCATACGCGGTCCAACGATCGGCGCTGGCAAGGCCCACGCCCGGTTCGCCCTTGCCGACACCGCCGCGGATCACCGTGCCGATGCCGGCCTGCGCGGCCTTGGTGATCCATTCCTCGTGTTCGCGCAGGACGGCCGCATACGGAATCTGAAAGACGTCAAACACGCCCCACTCGATGTAGGTGGGCAGGTCCGGGAGGGTTGTTGAGGCGCCGATCCATCGGACCTTGCCTTGCGACCGCATCTCCTCCAGCGTGTCGACCACGCCCTCGGTCTCGCACTGCGCGACCGTTGCGTTGTGGAGCTGCATCACGTCGACGTAGTCCGTCCCCAGACGTCGCAGACTTTCCTCGAGGCCGCGAAACATGTTCTCGCGGGTCCAGATGTGCTCACCGCCGCCGGGAATGCAGCCGCACTTGGTGGCCAGGAAGTAGTCGTTGCGGCGCGAGCCGATATAGCGGCCCATCAGCTCTTCGCTGCGGCCGTAATCGTTGGACGTGTCGATGTAGGTGATGCCGGAGTCGAGGACGGCGTTCAGGATGCGGCTGGCATCGTCGTCGCTGACGTCGCGGCCGCGGGGCGCGCCGCGGATTTCCATGGCGCCGTGGCCGAGACGGGTTATGTCAAGTCCGGTGCGTCCAAGGGTTGCGGTGGGCAGGTCGGCTGGCATTGGTCGGTCCTCCGTGAGGGTCGGTCTGCGCGCTATGCGCTTGCTGAGCTGTTTACGGCTTCCAGCACACGCACGGGCGAGGCCGGAAGATGGCGGATACGGCCGCCGGTGGCGTTGTGGATGGCGTTGGCGAGGGCAGCCAGGGGCGGGACGATCGGCAGTTCGCCGACGCCGCGCACGCCGTAGGGATGGCCGGGGTTCGGGTACTCGACCATGACGATTTCCAGGTTGGGGACGTCAAGCGTAGTGGGCATACGGTAGTCGAGAAACGACGTGTTGGTCATGCGGCCGGCGTCGTCGTAGGTGTAGCCCTCGGTGATGGCCCAGCCGATGCCCTGGGCGATGCCGCCCTCGATCTGGCCGCTGGCATACGGCGGGTAGACGGCCTTGCCCACGTCCTGCACGGCGGTGTAGCGGAGGACGTCCACCTTGCCGGTTTCCGGATCGACCGCGACGTCCACGATATGCGTGGCGAAGGAGGGGCCGGGGAGGGTTGGGGTGGTGGTGGCGACGCCGACGGGGGCTTCGCCTTCGCGAACGATCAGGCGGGCGGCCTCGGCGAAGTCCACTGAAGAGCCGTTGGCGGCGAACCTATCCGGCGACACCTGGACCGATGTTCCGGCCACGTCCCAGATGTCGGCCAGGGCGTCGCGCATCTTGTGTTGCAGGTCGCGTGCGGCCTCAATGGCTGCCCAGCCGGTGGCGAAGGTGGTGCGGCTGCCGGCGGCGTTGCCGCCTTCGGCGATGGCGTCGGTGTCGGGAATGCGGGGATGGACGCGGTCGGCACCGATGCCCAGGGTCTCGGCCAGTTGCATTGCGATGGACGTGCGCGTGCCGCCGATGTCGGGGGAGGACTCGAGGAGCGTCACGGAACCGTCGCCGTTGAGGCGCGCGGTGGCGGATGAGGTACCGCCGCCGTTGCCCCAGAAGCCGCTAGCGACGCCGCGTCCGCAGAGGCGGCCGCTCTGCTGCGACACCGGCGACTGGTAGTGGCTGGTGGTGCGGGCGACGCGGAGTTGCTCGCTGTTGCCGACGTCGTTGAAGCGCGTGCCGTTGGGGCGCAGGTCGCCTTCGCCGGAGGCGTTGCGGAGGCGGAACTCGACGGGATCCACTTCGAGGGTCTCGCACAATTCGTCGATCAGGCCCTCGACGGCGAAGGCCGCCTGGGGTGCGCCGGGCGCGCGGAAGGCCTGGGACTTGGGTTTGTTGACGACGACGTCGTAGCCGTCGACGCGGAAGTTCTCGAGCCGGTAGGGCGCCAAGCCGCAGTTGGCCGCGCCGCCGACCGAGGAGCCCGGAAAGGCACCGGCCTCGAAGTGCATTTCGAGTTGGGCGGCGGTGAGGTCGCCGTCAGAGGTGGCACCGATCCGGGCGCGGATGAAGGCGGCGGGGGCGGGGCCGGTGCCGAGCAGGGTCTCGGTGCGGTCCATGGTGATCTTGACGGGTCGACCGGACTTGCGGGCCAGTACGACCGCGATCGGGGCCACGTAGTTGGTGAGCTTGCCGCCGAAGCCGCCGCCGATTTCGGCGGGAACGACGCGAATGTTCGAGATCGGGATGCCAAGCATCTGGCTGATCTCGTTGCGGACGCCGAAGTGACCCTGGGTGCTGCAGTGGAGTTCGAGGGTGCCGTCGGCGCGCCAGAAGGCGGTGGCGTTGTGGGGTTCGATGTAGCCCTGATGGATGGTGGAGGTGCTGAAGTCGCGCTCCAAGACAACGTCGGCGGCAGCGAAGCCGGCCTGGATGTCGCCCTCTTCGAGGACGATGTGCTTGGCGATGTTGCCCGGGGTGTCGGCGAAGGCGCCGGCGGTCTCCATTCGCAGGTCCGGGTGCAGGATGGGGGCGTTGGGGGCGACGGCGGATCTGGCATCCAGGACTGCGTCGAGGATCTCGTATTCCACGTCGATCAACCGCACGGCCTCGGCCGCAACATGGTGCGAGGTTGCAGCCACGGCCGCAACGGCGTGGCCGTGGTAGAGGGCCTTGTCCCGCGCCATCACGTTCATGGCCTTGAGGCGGATGGCGTTGCCGAAGGCCTGGGGGCCTTCAGCAGGCGCCATGGGCATGTCGGCCGAAGTCATCGTGGCCAGGACGCCTGGCAGGTTCTCGGCTCGCGAGGCGTCGATGCGGGTGATGCGCGCGTGGGCGTGGGGGCTGCGCAGGACCTGCGCGTGCAGCATGCCGGGAATACGCACGTCCACGCCGAAGACCGCGTGACCGGTGACCTTGTCCACGCCGTCATGGCGGATCGGGCTGGTGCCAACGACGTTCAATTCAGGTGCGGTGGCGGTCATGTGCAGTGCATCCGGGGGTGGCTTCGATTCTGATTTTCGCACGTAGTGCCGCCAATTCGCGTCCTCCGGTCGGACCTTGCGGCCTAAGTCAGTGAACTAGACCAGACTTTGGAGCACCGCAGGATTCTACTCAAAGCCCTTGATAGTCTGGCCAATATCCTCTACCAGCCCGTCATCTCCTCGCATGTCCCGAAAAACCGGCAGGCGCAGGCGGCTACGCCTGTTTGACCGCGGAAACACCGTCTGTCCGATCTGCTTTAGGAGGTTCACTCGCCAGCAGGCATCCTCCGGCAGGACGGTCACGCTGGAGCACGTTCCTATCAAGGCACTTGGCGGCAGGGAGCGTTGTCTCACCTGCGGGCACTGCAACTCAAAGGCCGGGAGGAGCATTGATCAGGCGGCCGCAATCAACGCGCGGGAGCGGTTTGGCGTCACTGTGAACATCCACGGAAAGCGGGACACGTTCATGCTGTCTCGCGAAGGCAAGGCCCTTAGTCCACCCTTCGCGGGATTCTCGGCAAAAGATTGGCAGGACTTGGAGAATTCCGAATCACGGACATTCACCATGTCTATTAGGATCCCTGACGCCAAGGCTGTTGCCGCGTCTTCACTGAAGTCGGCGTACCTCGCCACATTCGCCCTACTAGGACAGCACGGCGGATACTCCTATGTCCGGGGCAGTGCCCTTGCGCCCATTCGAGAGCGTCTCATGGATCCGCTTAAGCACAGCGCTCTCGGCGAGTACGTCATCGGGGCTCCGGACGACGTTGCCCTGAAGGACATCTCACTGGTGAGCTCGCCCCTGACATGCTGGATGCTAAAGATCACTGATCACCTTGTGTTCCTGCCGCTACTTGGCGACAGCCGGATCACCCAGCCCCTGAAGGAACTGGGAAAGCTAGGCGAAGGTCTTCCACTTGAGATCACGGGTCTCGCGTCCTGGAGCTTTTCGAGTTTCGGGACGCATAACACCGTTGGGGTTCATTTGGCTGGAGCCGACACTGCTAAGTCTCTGGTTGGCCTGAATATTCATGGCACTCTGCCAAACGGCCGCCCACTGGAAGGTACTTGCGTGCGCCATGCGGGTGAGTCCGCCACGCTTCTTTGCGCGGGTCGAGCAATCTGACAATCAAGCCGGTATGGTCGGGCTTTTGCCTATGGCGCTCTTGGGGTCGGGCTGTCGGCAGCATGTGCCGCGAGAGCAACGGGAGCAGGTGGCTGTCTACTCGGCGTGGCGTCGAGTCGAACGCAGCCGGAGCGAGAGCTCGTCCCGTCCCGTGCTAGGTTCATGCAGGCAGCGCTTGCCGTAGAACGCACGAACCATGACCGGCCATCAGACGACGAGCTTGAGGCACCTTCGCGTGTGCGTGGCGGTTGCCGTGGTCCTGGTTGGCATCGCTGTTGCCGCCTGCGGCGGAGACGAGAAGCTGGTGCGCCAGGACTATTACTCGGTTATCGCACCGGAGCGCTGCGGCGGGGTGAGCGCGGTGAGTTGCGCCGGGTACCAGTCCACGCCCACGCCCGCGCCGTAGCCTAAAGGCAAACCGGGCTAGAGGAGGTCCAGTCAGATGGGCAAGCACCTGTTTCTTGACCTTGACGAGGTTGCCACCGCGCACAACCTGGAGCAGCGGGTGTGCGAGGCCACGAAGCATCCGGCGAATCCGGTGCTTCCGGTGGGGCGGCTGGATGAGTGGGACGCCGTGCGAGCCAGTGTGTGGTCGGTGCGGACGGTGCTCTATGACCCCGACGACGGGCTTTTCAAGTGCTGGTACACCGGCGCGGACCAGGAGCGCCTGCGCTGGCGGCGCATGGGCTACGCATACAGCGAGGACGGCGTCCGCTGGATCAAGCCGAAGCTGGGGCTCTACGAGTTCAACGGATCCAAGGACAACAACATCTGTTGGGACATGCTGGGGGCGGTGATTCGCGATCCCACGGAGCCCGACCCGGTCCGCCGCTTCAAGATGGTCACCAAGCACCTGGAAAAGATCGAGCCGGCCCACGCCGCCTATTCGCCGGACGGCATTCACTGGACCAAGGGGCCGAAGGTCGACCTGCCGGCGTTGGCGCACGGTCCGGACATCGTGGTCCTGGCGCTGGACGAGGAGGCCACGGACCCGGATCGCCGGTACATCCTGATCTGGCAGGAGCGCGTGCCGGCGGCGAAGCCGGGGCCACGTATGGTCCGGGGCAAGTTCATCGCCTACGGGCCAAGCATCGAGAAGTTCACGCCCAGTCCCGACAACCCGTTTCTCGATCCCAAGGACGGGCTGGAGCAGGAGAATCACTTCCTGACGCTGGACCGGTATGGCAAGGGGTGGATTTCCGTCTACGAGTTCGGTTGGTATGTGCCGAACGGGCTTGGGGTTTTCGGGCAGTACGCCGCGGACCTGCGGCTGGCGATCAGCCCGGATGGCGAGCACTTCACGCGCGTCTGCCTGACCGACAAGCTGGTCCCGCGCGGCGAGCGGGGCGCCTGGGACGCGGGATTCCTGGTGGTGGGCGACCGCATAATCGTCAAGGACGACACCATCTACATCTACTACAGCGGGCAGGGCGAGGACTGGAGCCTCTGGCCGCCGCGCAACTATCCCAAAGAGTTCGGGTCCGGGAAGAGTGGATCAGTTCGGCTGACGCAGTTGGGCCTGGCGACCCTGCGGCTGGATGGGTTCACGTGCATGCAGACGATCGATGGGGAGATTTCAGGGTCAGTTGAAACTACGGCGCTGGAGATCGGGCAGGATACTCGTTTGACCGTGAATGTGGCGGAGGTGATTGCGCGTCGGAGTTGGGTGGACATGGACGTGCTGGACGCGAAAACCGGCGAGGTGATTCCGGGATTCAGCCGCGAGGACTGCGTGCCGCTGGAGGTCGACAACGTGCGGGCGCGGGCTACCTGGCAGGGCATGGAACTCGGCGCCTGCGATCGGCGGCAGGTTTGCCTGAGATTCCACATTCACGGTGCCGCCCGGTTGCACGCGTATTCGCTGACGTAGCGGGGTCGGTCGATCCGGATTAGTACGAAACGCGGCCTGACCCGGATTGCGCGCCGGACGGATCGACGGCCACGATGCGCGGAAGCGGAATCTCCAGGAGGACGGACATGGAACGTCAGTGCATCTCGTCAGGCAAGCCGACGGAGGCGGTGATCGGGTATTCGCGGGCGGTTCGGGTGGGTCCGCACGTGTGGATCGCCGGAACGACGGGTCCGCTGCCGCCGGAGCATCCCGACGCGCCGGGCGATGCCTATGCGCAGGCGAAGCACGCGATCGGGATTATCGAGAAAGCGCTGGCCGAGGCGGGCGCAACACTGGATGACGTGGTTCGGACGCGGGTGTTCCTGACCGACATCGACCGCGACGCGGAGGCGGTGGGGCGGGCGCACCTGGAGTCGTTCGGGAAGACCATGCCGGTGTCGGCCTTTATCGGCTGCACGAGCCTGGTTGGCGGCGAGTCGGTGCTGGAGATCGAGGCGGACGCGTACGTGGACGACGGTTGCTGTTAGCTCCGCACGGTCGTCGTATCGCCCGCCCGGTTCGCAGTCAGAACGACTAGAGTGCCGACGCCACCTTTTCGGGATTGCGGCCTCGCTCGGCGCAGACCTCCAGGTACTCGTTCACCGAGTCCTTGAATGCCTTCCGCAGCTCCGCAATCGACGTGCCCTGGAAGGTGATCACGTCAGGGGTGTCGACCACCTCGCCGTGGAATAAACCGGCCTCATCGTCGTATCTGATTGCGGCTCGATATCCACCGTGTTCCATCATGGTTCGGACTGTCTCAGGCCCTGCGGTATCGGGCTAGGGCGCTCGCAGCACCACGTTCTCCGCGGCCAGCGCCCAGGTTTCGTGGTAGACGTGGGGGCGGGGTCGCTGGAGCTTGAGCGGCGTGGGCGGTGGGTTGTCGGGGTCCCAGAGTTCGAGGCGGTCGCGGCCGCGGACCTGGTGGAACCATTCCTTTTCGCTTTCGGCCGGCTCGATTTCGCGGCGGAGGATGAACTCGACGTAGTCGAATTCGCTCAAGGCAACCTCGGCCAGGAAGACGCGGTCGACGCCTGCGCCGTCCCAGGTGGCCATGTCGGGAAGGATGACGGGTCCGCAGCAGAGTTGGAATTTGCCGGAGTCGGGGTGGAGGTTCATGAGGCGGATGGGGAACTCGATGCGAATATCGAGTCCGGTGGCCTTGTCGCGGTAGGTGGTCTGGCCGTTGATGACGGCCCCGGCCTGGGTGGCTTCGTTGACGGCGTGGCCGTCCAGGAGACGATCAGCGCCGGGGAGCGTGACGGGGCGGAATTCCATGTCCGCGTAGCGCTCGGGCCACGGCCTGCGGGCGACGGGCTCGGGGACGTCCGACGGACCCCGCGCGATCGGCACGCCGTGCTCGCGTGTAAAGACCGCCCGCCACTCGCCGCTGGGGATCATGAAGAACTGCTCGGTCGCAATGGTGAGCTCGCTGCGGCAGGGATAGTTGAGGTAGTGGGTGATCGACGATCCAGAAGGATTGACGATGTCCATGGTCGAGTCGACCTGCATTCGCACGCGGTAGACGTCGCCAAGGTCGCCGACGAAACCGCCATCCCAGCGGTAATACGGATGGGGTTTCTTGGGATGGGTGGTCCAGGTGATGAAGGAGTGGGTGAAGTCGAGCATTTTTCGGACCAGCGGGGAGGGTACTTCCGGTGCGGAACTCTACACCCAAACTTGATTTGAGGGGCTTCGGCCGACTGCCGTGAAGTCTTGGTCTACCAGCGGCTCAGCCCACTCCCGAAAGTCGGGTGAGCTTGCCACCCATTCCTTGCCGAATCGATGGCCAAACTCCCAGATGAGCAGGCAGTCGCGCAGCATGTACAACCGAAGTCGCCTTGTCGCGTCCTCGCGCAACGGCTTGCGACTTACGTAGGCGCGCAGGAAATCGCGGGCCAGCCCGGGCTGGCGCGAGATGTAGTTGAACAACGCTCGTACAAGGTCCTCTTCAGGGTCGCCGACGTAGGTCTCCATCAGGTCGAAAACGCCGCTAAGGGTCCAAGCGGTTGAACCGCGACTGACGACCACGTTGGACGTGGTGAAGTCGTGATGGACGAAGGTCGGCTGGAAGGGCACATCGAGCGCGGTCTGGTTGTGTTTGACGAGCCGGCGGAGCCAGCGCAGATCTGAGTCCGACAGAGAGTTGAGACGGCCGCATTGGGCCACCAGATCGTCGATCTCGCCCAAGACGCGCTCGCGGTGGCCGACTGCGTAGGGCACAACGTCGTCCGCTTTGAGAGCGTATGCGCCCGCATGGGTCCAGGTCAGCTCGTGCAGCATTGTGAGACCGGTGCCGAGCGCCCGAGCGATTGCTGTCTCTTCAGCCGGAGTTAGCCGCGCACGGACGGCTGGATCCGAGAGTTGGAGGCCGGGCAGGTACGGCATTAGCGCGTAGCTCCAGCCGAAGATCTCGCGGCTGGGTTCGATGAGGTAAGGCCAGGGGGCGCGAATACGCGAGCGGGTGGCGATCTGGCGCGCAAAGTAGCGCTCCCTGGGAAACTGCCAGTCGTAGTGGGGGCAGCCGCGCAGAATCCACTCGCCCGATTCGGTTGTGACGTGAACGTTCTGACCGAATTGCCCGCCCGGGATCGGCGCGGCGCCACGTAGCCCACCGAGGTCGAACCGATCGACGGCGGCCTGCAACTGGGCGCCAGTCAGCCGGCCCAATCGGTGACCGTAGTCGCCGGTTAGCGCATCAAGGTCCAGGCGTTTCACTTGCCGAATCGGAGCTTCGCGCGACGCCAGAGGAGCTTAGCCACGGCTGAGCGCGACCCGCCCTCGGGCGTGTAGCTTGGGCGGCAAGGCAGGGGCCAGTACGGAGACGAGCATGACTGACTTGCGCGACAAGATCCTGGGGTGCCTGGTGGGCGGGCTGCTGGGCGACGCGATGGGCGGTCCGACGGAAGGGCTGCACTACGAGTTCATCGCGGAGCGCTTTGGTGAGGTCACCACCCTCAAGGAACACCGCGGCTTGCAGCCCGGCGCGGGGACCGACGACTCGGCACTGAAACACATGCTCTGCGAGGCCATCAGGCGCACAAACGGCAACGTCAACGCGGCGGCCTGGGCGCAGGTGTGGCGCGAGCGCATGAACCCGTTCAAGTTCTATCCGCCGGTGGCCAGTTCCTTTTACAAGATTTCAATCGGCGGGGTCAGAGCCCGCGAGGCCGGCATCGGCAACATGATTTCCAATAGCACGGCGATGTGCATCTCGCCGATCGGCATCATCAACGCGGGCGATCCGCGCCGGGCCGTGTTGGAAGCGTATGAGGTCACCAGCCTGATCCACCGCGGCTCGCCGCAGGACGGCGCGCTGGCCATGGCCGCCGCCACCGCCGCGGCCTTCGATCCGAACGCCGATCCCGAGTCGGTTGTGCAGGCCGCCGTCAGCAACCTGGATGTCGAAAGCGACATGCCCGCGGCCATTGATACAGCCGTGAGCCTGGCCCGGAAGTCCCCCGACTTTGCCTCGTTCCGAGCCGCGTACTACGCCGACCATCTCTGGGACTGGCCGCAGCAACCCGAAGAGGGCCACAGCAACGCGGTGGACCCGCGCGAGTCGGCGTCCGTGGCCCTGGCCCTGCTGCTGCTGGCCGACGGCGATCCGAACGAACTGGCGCTGATGTCCGCGAACTTTGGCCGGGACGCCGACTCCATCGGCGCCATGGGCGGCCCGGTGGCCGGGGCGATGTCGGGGGCGTCGGCCGTTCGACCGAAGTGGGCCGCCCAGGTGCAAGCCGCGACGCCCGTGGATCAGGACGAGTTGGCGGACTCGTTGCTGGAGGTCCTCACCGTGCGGTTGCAAGCGGACCGCGCGCGGAGCGAGATGCTTCTCGTCTAAGTCCTCATCAGCCGCGGGCCGGCCGCTGCCTGGATAGGCGCGAGCCGTGTGCGCGCGGCGTGTCCGCTGGGAGATCACATCCGCTCAGTACAACCCGTGCCCGCCAGCGACTGCGCGACGGCCCGGCATGATATCGACGGCTGTAGATCCGGTATGAACCCGCGACCGTACGACCCACACGAAGAGTCTGCATAAGCGAAGCAGCCTCCGAAGAGGCTGCTTCGCCAATTCCGTCGCGCCGCTGCTTCTAGCTTGTCAGGAGGCCGCCTCCGCATATCGCTTGAGCGACGCCCAGTTGTCGTGGTTCCTCTCAAGGAATTTATCCGCCTCGGTGGTCACCCTTAAGCGGCCTTCTTCTACAGTCTCCTCACCAAGAAAGGTCTTGTCCCACCTGTAAATCGGCCACATCTCCGCCCAATTGGGGTGCGCCCACTGCAGATGTCGGTGATCGGTGCGCTGCGCCTGGTCGTTCCACAGACTGTGGTTCGCCGGCGGCCCCGCCGCCATCTCGGCTGAGGCGATCGCCTCCTTGTTGTAGGGGAGGGACCCACGATCAATGGCGATGCGTCCCTGAACTCCCGGCCCGACGAAGAAATTGATGAGTTCGACCGCCTGCTCGACCGTGCCCCGACGTTGCGCAGTGTTGGTGATTAAATGCGGCTGTCCGTCGAAGTTGTTCGGATGCGGCTCACCGTTTCTGCCTTCCGGAATCGGACCCATTGACCACTCAAACCTGTCTTTGATCCGGTTTGCCAGTGTGCCCACCGCACCGCCGGCATTCCAGATCATCTGCCTGCCGGCCGAGAACGGGTCGCCGAACTCGCCCGCGATCTCTCGGTAGTCCCCGGGCGGGTAAGAGACCTTGTGTTTGCGGGCCATGTCAATGATGAACTGCAGGCCTCGATCCCCGCCTTCGTCGTAGGCCTCGAAGCGCGTGGCATCGCTGTTGTACACGGGCATTAGGTCGTCCCGATCCGACAGCGCAATCGGCAGGAACAGGCCGTGGGGCCACGCACCGGTTAACCCTCGCGTACCCCACTGACCGATTTCGGGATCAGTGCCCTTCTTCAACGCCTCAAGGTATTCCGTCTCGATCCCCCACTTGCCTACGGTGGGAAACTCGATGCCCGCCTTGGTCATCATGTCAACGTTGAAAAAGTAGCCAATCATGTTGCCCTGGTAGGGCAGACCGAATGTCGGACCTGAGATTGGCTCGAGGTGCGACGACGGAACTCGATTCCAGAAGTTTATTGCGAACGCGTCAGGCCCAAAGAATTGGGCATTCGCGTCATATCGTGGGTTCTTGCTCAAGGCGTCGTTGATTTGTGTGAAGGCCCCACCTTCTACCCACGACATGAAGAAGGCCCCGCTAAGCAAGGCGACCTCGCCCTGCGAATTGGCGGCCTGCTGGATGGCGAACGAGTCTTCGAAGTCAGCCGGTTGAACGACGAACCGGACATTGATTTCAGGGAACTGGCTTGCGAACTGCTCCAGCCCCCACCTCATCGCATTGCCACGCGGTCCGGACACGTGGTCGTGCACGAACTCGATATCCACGGCCTGCTTCTGCGGCGGGGGCTCAGCCACCGGGGCCGGGGCCGGCGTGGCTGGCGCCGGCTCAGCGGGGGGCTCGGCGACCTCTGCCTCACCACAAGCAGCCAGCACCATCCCGGCGGTAGCTCCCAGCGCCACCCCACCGGCCGCGACCAACGCCTGGCGTCTCGTCATCATTCGAGGCATCCTGACCTCCATTGGGACTCTGCAAGCGGCACCCTGGGGCGCCAGCAACAGCTAGAGTTCAAAATCTAACAATCCCAGGAGAAAGAATCAATCAACCTCAGGAGGCGCAATGGCCTACCTGCGCGCACCGCTCGGTGCACGATTGGGCATGGGAGACGGCGGCGCACATTCGTGCGGCCGGCCGCCCGCTTCGAGGCGCAAGTCCCTCACGACGGTGCTCACCCGGCACGGCGCAGGCGAGTGGATCTCGATGAGCCCCCAAGAGGCCCGCCGGTGGTTGGGCAAGAGCCTCCCCGCTGCGCGGGTCCTTCATCAGATGAGGGCGGGACTGGCGGCGCGAGGCGGGAGTCGTGCTCGCGGTCCTGCCGCAATCCGTCAAGGCTGTACCCCGTCACAGATTCGGGCACCCTAGTTCTGAACGCTCCGCTGCTATGCGGCGCACGCAACACCAAGGAAGCAGCATGATGAGCGATCCGCAGCGCCCGCGGTACCACTTTCTGCCGCCATCGGACTGGATGAACGACCCCGACGGCCTCATCCAGTGGGCCGGACGCTACCACCTGTTCTACCAGCCCACGCGGTCCGACAGCCTGGGCCTGCACGTCTTCAGCCGCAAGGCACGACCGAGCGCGACCTTTGACGTCATTGGCCAACCGAGCCTGACCTCGCTGGACGTCTGGGAACTCGATGCCATCTGGGATGGAACGGAGAGTGTCCCGGTACACGCCTAAGGAGTCAGCGGGCACGGCAATGCCACGTAATGCGTGGTGTCGAAAGCCAAGAGGATTCGGAGGGCCATCTGGCTATCCGGCGCGCCGGTGGCCGTCGCTATCGACGCTACGGACCCGGCGCAAGGGGCGTTGGGGTCCGACAGCGGCGGTTTACCGATCTACGCCGTCCAATGGTCGAAGGGGTTCTTACCGTCTGGCAACGGCGGGGACACTCGCGCACCTTGCATATGTGACGCGTGGGCCAGCATGGCCATTTCCAGGTGGCGCTTCGCGTCGGGAAGTTGCACCAACTCCCATTCCGGCCCCTTACCCTCGAGCATGTCCATCATGGACCTGGCCATGCGCCGATGCGCGTTCACCCATTTATGCTGATCCGGCGGCGGCTCTGAGGGGATGACCTCCCAGCGGTCGTCGCCGATGAGTCCAGGATTCGCCAGCGGATGAAAGAAGATGTCCGGTCCTCTCCCCATCGGCCCTGGCAGCGACAGCGTGCCCGCAGTGCCGTGGATGTCGATGCGATACGGGGTCTCGATGCCGTCGCCCCGGTACGATTCGTATTCCGCCGCGAAGCCTCCCTCGAAACAGTAGTAGGCCTTAATCCCATTACCGGCGACGAGCCCTACTCCAGTCCATCCGGGATTGAGGTCGGCGGGCTCGCAGGTGCGGCCGTCCTGGGTCAGATGAGCGTGACACCACAGCGGGGTACCAAAGAGCTGCCACAGGAAATCGAAGAAGTGGGGATACAGGTCAAGGAACATCGGATCGCCTCCGTGCTCGCCCCCCTTGCCATAGATCCGTGCGAGCCTCGGCTCGCCGATCTTGCCGGACCTGATGAGGTCGATTGCCACTCGCTGGATCGGCGGATGGCCCCGCCAAGGGTGGGCTACCACGCACAGCACAGAGGACCGGTCGCAAGCTGCCATCATCGCATCAACATCCTCCGGTGCGGCAGCTACCGGTTTCTCCAGGTAGATGTTGGCTCTCGCCTCGGCCGCCGTTACAACGAGCTCGCGGTGGTCGCCGACTTCTGACGAAGCCAGCACGGCGATGTCGAGCTTTTCCCTATCCAACATCTCGCGGTAGTCCGCGTACGCCGTGGCGGCGCCGGTGCGGGCGGCGGTTTCCGCTCGCCCTTCGTCATCTGGGTCGGCCAGGGCCACGATCTCGACACCCTCGACGCCCACGAAGGCCATGTCCAAACTGTGGCCGTAGTTACCCCGGCCGGTATGTCCGATGATCCCGATCCTGAAGCTCATGCCTTGTCAGTCCCTACTGGTTGAGCCGCGTGGCGTTGACGCCGCCTAAAGTAATGCGTCGTGTACCGAGACGATCGCAAGCATATGGTACGGGGTGATCCGGGGCGGAATGCGATGCACGATGACCTGTTCCAGCCATTCCATCGAATGGCCCAGCGGGAGAGCGAACCGCTTCTGCTCCGCGAACGCATAACGGTCTCGCCCGCTGTCGAAGCGCGCCGCCACAGTCGCCGTCTTGTTCTCGACACGCCGCGCCGCGCCGATTGCGGCGATAGAATATCCGCTGAACCGGTAACGCGTTCGAGCTGAGCGGTCAAACCGGCAAACGGAGGACTCATGACGCAGGGCGATCAAGATGTATTTCGCATCGGACTGATTGGATGCGGCGGCATCACCTACCGGCATGGTCGCGCCGCCGCTGCGTCGGATAAGGCACGGATCGTGGCTTGCTGTGATCTCCGCGAAGCTGTGGCTAAGGAATGGTCCGCAGAGTACGGGTGCGAGGCGTTCTATACCGACTTCGAGGAAATGATCCGTGTGCACGATCTGGACGGCGTGGTATTGGCGACGTGGCCCAGTCAACGGCGGGAGCAGATTGAGCGCTGTCTGAACGCCGGCGCACGCAACATTCTGAGCGAGAAGGCACTGACTATCACCGGTCAGGACGCCCTGGAGATTGCCGAGTTAGTCGAATCGGCAGGCGCGGTTCTCATGGAAGGGTTTATGTTCCGTCACCATCCGCTTATTGCCAAGCTCGAGCGGCTGGTCGGCGCGGGCAAGATCGGCCGTGTGGACTCGGTGAACGCCACGTTCAGCACCTTCGATGCCGAGGACGATGATCCAACAGACCCGGATCGAAATTGGCGGCATGACACAGAGCGTTTCGGCGGGGCCCCATGGGATATCACCTGCTATGCGGTCAACGGCGCGAATCATTTCGCATCGGTCGCGGCAGGAGGTCGGTGGACCGGGCTTGGTGTCGACGGCAGCAGCGAGGGAATTCCTGCCGACGCCGGTCTGATGGCGGCTCGACCGGTGCGCGTCTTCTGCAGCGGAAGTTTGAGCGAGAAGTATGGCACGATTTTCCGTCAATTCGGATTGATCGAATACGACAGTGGCTGTATTGGCGTCGTAGAAAGTAGCAAGCAAGCCTACGCAAGCCAGGTTTTGAGCATTACTGGCAGCGAGGGAAGGTTGTACGTGAAGAAGGCTTGGGCCGAGTACGACGATACGGTTATCGAGCACCAGTACGGTAGGGGACTGTACGACCGATATGAGGTTCCGTCGGCCGACATCTTCCGCCTGCAGATGGAGAATTTTGTCGACGTGGCGCGCGGAGTCTCGGAGCCCGTCGTCCCACTGACGCAGTCCGTGGTCAACATGTACACCCTGGAGGCCCTGGCCACGAGTGTGCTCGAACGTCGGCCAGTTGACGTCGAGCTCCCGGCCACGCTCGTCGCGTCCTCGGCATCCAGCAGTTGACGAGGAACACGGCGTCAGTCTGGCTCCGAGGGCCGTTCTCGTTGTAAGCCGTCACTGCTGACACACGCGATCCCGGGAGGCTCCACATCTTGAGGCACGACCACCCGCCAACGACGGCGGTGACACAGTCACCGGGCTAGATGCTGCCTCTTCTGCTCCGCGAACGCATAACGGTCTCGCCCGCTGTCGAATCGCGCCGCCGCAGTCGCCGTCTTGTTTTCGCCACGCCGCGCCGATTGCGGCGATAGAATACCCGCTGAACCGGTAACGAGTTCGAGCTGAGCGGTCAAACCGGCAAACGGAGGACTGATGACGCAGGGCGATCAAGATGTATTTCGCCTCGGACTGATTGGATGCGGCGGGATCAGCTACCGTCATGGTCGCGCCGCCGCTGCGTCGGATAAGGCACGGATCGCGGCTTGCTGTGATATCCGCGAAGCTGTGGCTAAGGAATGGTCCGCAGAGTACGGGTGCGAGGCTTTCTATACTGACTTCGAGGAAATGATCCGTGTGCACGATCTGGACGGCGTGGTATTGGTGACGTGGCCCAGTCAACACCGGGAGCAGATTGAGCGCTGTCTGAACGCCGGCGCACGCAGCATTCAGTGCGAGAAGGCACTGACCGTCACCGGTCAGGACGCCCTGGAGATTGCCGAGTTAGTCGAATCGGCAGGCGCGGTTCTCATGGAAGGGTTTATGTACCGGCACCACCCGCTTATTGCCAAGCTCGAGCGACTGGTCGGCGCGGGCAAGATCGGCCGGGTGGACTCGGTGAGCGCCACGTTCAGCAACTTCGATCCCGAGGAGGATGATCCAACAGACCCGGATCGAAATTGGTCGCATGACACAGAGCGTGCCGGCGGGACCCCATGGAATACCACCTGCTATGCGGTCAACGCCGCGAATCATTTCGCATCGGTCGCGGCAGGGGGTCGGTGGACCGGGCTTGGTGTCAACGGCAGCAGCGAAGGAATTCCTGCCGACGCCGGTCTGCTGGCGGCTCGACCGGTAAGCGTCTTCTGCAGCGGAAGATTGAGCGAGAAGTATGGCACGATTTTCCGTCAATTCGGATTGATCGAATACGACAGTGGCTGTATTGGCGTCGTAGAAAGTAGCAGGCAAGCGTACACAAGCGAGGCTTTGAGCATTACTGGCAGCGAGGGAAGGTTGTACGTGAAGAGGGCTTGGCGACCGTACGACGATACGGTTATCGAGCACCAGTACGGTAGGGGACTGTACGACCGATATGAGGTTCCGTCGGCCGACATCTTCCGCCTGCAGATGGAGAATTTTGTCGACGTGGCGCGCGGAGTCTCGGAGCCCGTCGTCCCACTGACGCAGTCCGTGGTCAACATGTACACCCTGGAGGCCCTGACCACGAGTGTGCTCGAACATCGACCAGTTGACGTCGAGCTCCCGGCCACGCTCGTCGCGTCCTCGGCATCCAGCAGTTGACGAGGAACACGGCGTCAGTCTGGATCCGAGGGCCATTCTCGTTGTAAGCCGTCACTGCTGACACACGCGATCCTGGGAGGCTCCACATCTAGGATTCGCACCCACCCGCGCGCGCAATAGTGAGGGCGGCGGGCAGGAAGCGTCATCACGACGTGCCGGCGAGAACGCGCGGCGAGTCGCGGCTGATCAGACAATCGACACCCAGCTCTCTAAGGCAGCAGCCGAGGGAGGCCTTGGTGCCCGACGCGTCACCCTAGCGATGTCGATCCGGCTTAGCGCCGCCAACGTGGAAGCCGCACGTGGGGCGATATCAGGCCTTCCGGGGTCCGATCTCTAGACACGAAGGCGACGGAGCGGTCCAGAGCTGCGGTTCTCGTAATAGGAGGTGGTGCGGAGGTTGACCGTGCGCGGCGCTGTTAAAGATCACTCAGAATCGACGGGCGTAGTCCTGCCGAACCGGCGAACGATCTAGGGTCTCTCCGGTGCACGATTTTTTGATCATGGATTTGATCATGCCTTGACGACAACTGAGGGCTACTGAGTGCAATACGGGTCTCGCTGCACGCGGTCGCATCAGGTGTGGGAGCCATGAGCCGCATCTACGCGTAACTCGAATGTGTGAGTCCCACCCTCTCCGCCACGAGGGAGTACACAAATCTGTTCGGCAGGATCGATCGCCGCCATGCTTCATCACTGGCGCACCGATGGGCGCCTCGACGGGCGCGGCGGCTTGGCCCCTGCCAGCGTACGGAGCCACTTTCAGGTGCTGCGCGCCGCGCTCGAGCGAGCCGTGCAGTAGCGATTGCTGATTGTCAATCCATCGCGCGCGGTTGAACCGCCCGTCGCCAGACGTCGAGAGTTTGCAGTCCTGAACCGCCAGCAGGTCAGACGACTCTGCGCCTCATGCCACCTCTCGCGGTATGGGCCACTCGTGCATTTGGCTCTGTTGACGGGGATGCGCCGGTCTGAGCTGCTCGGCCTGCCGTTGAGTGCCGTAGACGTGGACGGTGGCGTGTTGCGCGTGGTTCAGGCGCTGGCCCGCGTGCGGGGAATGGGCTACGAGCTCCGACCGCCCAAGACCGCCCGAGGTCGCCTCGCGATCTCCCTATCCCCCGCGGCGATTGAACTCTTGCGGGGCGTCCGAGCAGCGCAGGCGGAATCCCGCCTGATGCTCGGCGCGGCGTATCGCGACTACGGCTTGGTGTTCACCGTTCCGGACGGTGGGGCGATCAACCCACGCAATCTGCACCGTGCGTTCAAGCGCTTGCTTCAAATCGCAGAACTGCCTGACGTTCGGTTCCACGACCTCCGGCACACACACGCCACCATGCTGCTGGAGCAGAACGTGCATCCAAAAGTCGTCAGCGAGCGCCGGAGGTGAGCCCTTTGCCTCGCGGCTTGAACTCGAACCTGTCGCTTTCGGCGCAGGCCGCAGCGGTGGACGCAACCGTGACGCCAAGCATTAGCACTGCGACCGCCAGCAGACGACGGCCGAGTCTTCGATCACGTACTACCTGCATCTAACTGTCGCCTGCACATGACGAGCCGCGGGTGGCCCCGACGATTGCTCCTACGAGCCTTCGCCGCCCCAAGCGCCCGATTCTCGCCCAGTCCGGTCTGCTCATATCTTAGGGAAGTTCTGAAAAACCCGGTACGGCAGGGCTGATTGGGCCGGGTGGCCGCCGATGCGTCGGCCTCATCGCGCATTTGGACGGTTGGCGGACTGTCCCGACGCCACGATGACCCCAGCCGCAGAACTACGTGCCGCCTCGTGGGCACACTGAAGTGCGGACTGCTACGACACAGCGGCCTGATGTTGTTGTCGTGTGTGTTGGGCCTCGACTCGAACAGACGACTGACCTCCGAGCCGGTACCCGAGATGCGCGTGGGGCGTCGGGCCCTAGCCTTGGTGCCTGATTGGCGACTCCGTGCCTCGCGGCTTGAACTCGAACCTGTCGCTTTCGGCACAGGCCGCAACGGTGGACGCAACCGTGACGCCAAGCATTAGCACTGCGACCGCCAGCAGACGACGACGGCCGAGTTTTCGATCACGTGTTCCCTGCATCGATATGTCCCCTGCGCATGACGAGCCACGGGTGGCCCCGACGATTGCTCCGAAGGCACGTCGCCGCCTCAAGCACGCAATTCTAGCCCAGTCCGCTTCTCGCGAATCTTTGGCCAACGACTGTCGGCGGGTCGCGTTGCTCAGCTCCAGCTCCGCCATGTGCATCTCGCCGATCGGCATCATCAACGCGGGCGACCCGCGCCGGGCCGTGCTGGAAGCCTACGAGGTCACCAGCCTGATCCATCGCGGCTCGCCGCAGGACGGCGCCCTGGCTATGGCCGCCGCCACCGCCGCGGCCTTCGATCCGAACGCCGATCCCGAGTCGGTTGTGGAGGCCGCCGTCAGCAACCTGGATGTCGAAAGCGACGTGCCCGCAGCCATCGATACCGCCGTGAGCCTGGCCCGGAAGTCCCCCGACTTTGCATCGTTCCGAGCCGCCAACTTCGGCCGCGACGCCGACTCCATCGGCGCCATGGGCGGCCCGGTGGCCGGGGCCATGTCGGGGGCGTCGGCCGTTCGACCGAAGTGGGCCGCCCAGGTGCAAGCCGCGACGCCCGTGGATCAGGACGAGTTGGCGGACTCGTTGCTGGAGGTACTCCGCGCGCGGTTGAAAGCGGACCGCGCGCGGAGCGAGATGCTTCTCGTCTAAGTCCTCATCAGCCGCGGGCCGGCCGCTGCTTGGGTAGGCGCGGGCCCTATGCGCGCGGCGTGTCCGCTGGCGGATCGCGTCCGCTCAGTACAACCCGTGCCCGCCAGCGGCTGTGGGACGGCCCGGCATGACACCGACGGCTGCAGCTACGGTAAGAACCATCGCCGTGCGACCCGCAAGCATGGTCTGCATAAGCAAAGCAGCCTCCGAGGAGGCTGCTTTGCCAATTCCGTCGCGCCGATGCTTCTAGCTTGTCAGGACGCGGCCTCCGCATATCGCTTGAGCGACGCCCAATCGTCGTGCGTTCTCTCCAGGAATTTGTCCGCCTGGGTGCTCACCCTGGCGATGGCCTCATCAACCGACTCCTCACCGGTCACCGTCTTGTCCCACCGATAGAGCCCCCACATCTCAGGCCAGTGCGGGTGGGCCCACTGCAGGTGCCGGTGATCCGTGCGCTGCGCGTAGTCGTTCCAGATGCCGTGGTTCCCCGGCGGCCCCGCGGCCATCTCGGGCGACGCAAGCGCCTCCTTGTTGTAGGGGAAGGACCCGCGATCGATGGCGATGCGCGTCTGAACTTCAGGCCCAACGAAGAAATTGATGAGCTCGACCGACTCCTCCACCGTGCCCCGACGCCGCGCCGTGCTGGTGACGTGGTGCGGCTGTCCATCGAAGACGACTGGATGCGGCGTACCATTTCCGCCTTCGGGCACCGGACCCATCGACCACTCGAAGCGGTCCTTAATTCGATTCACCATGTGTTGCACCGAACCGCCGGAATACAACGTCATCACGTTTCCGGCCGAGAACGGATCTTGGAACTCGCCCTTAAGCTGTTGGCTGTGCTCCGGCGTGTACGAGACCTTGTCTTTCTGGATGAGATCAACGAGATACCGCAAGCCTCGATCCCCACCGTCGTCGTAAACCTCGAGGCGTGAAGCGTCGCTGTTGTACATGGGCATCAGGTCGTCCCGATCCGCCATCGCCAGAGGGATGGTCAGATTGTGGGGCCACCCTCCGGCGGTCGCCTGGCAGCCGAACGTATTCTGCTCGGCGTCGGTGCATTGCCGCAGCGCGTCACGAAATTCCCCTTCGAGTGCCCAGTTGCCCGCGGTGGGAAACTCAACGCCCGCGTTCGACATCAAGGTGGTGTTGTACGCGTAGCCGAACAAATTGCCCTGATACGGCAAGCCATATTGCGGACCTGAGATTGGCTCGAGGTGCGACGACGGCACTCGATTCCAAAAGTTGATGGTGAACGCATCAGGCGCAAAATACGTGGCACTTGCGTCGTATCGAGGGTTCTTGCTCAAGGCGTCGTTGATTAGCACAAAAGCGTCAGATTCCGCCCACGACATGAAAAAGTGCCCGCTCAGCAAGGCCACCTCGCCCTGCGAGTTGGCGGCCTGCAGGATGGCGAACGAATCAACGAAGTCGGACGGCTGCGATACGAATCGGACACGGATGTTGGGGTACCGGCTCGCGAAGTTCGCGAGCCCCCACTTCATCGCTTCTCCGCGCGGTCCCGACACGTGGTCGTGCACGAACTCAATTTCCACGGCCTTCATCTGTGGCTGGGTCTCAGGGGCCGGGGCAGCGGTCGCGGCTGGCGCGGCTGGCGCGGCTGGCGCCGGCTCAGCGGGAGTCTCGGCGACCTCTGCCTCACCACAAGCAGCCAGCACCATCCCGGCGGTAGCTCCCAGCGCCACCCCACCGGCCGCGACCAGCGGCTGGCGTCTCGTCATCATTCGAGGCACAGCAACCTCCATGCGACCTTCGCATCAAGCACCCGGGAGGGTGCCGCTAGAATGGTTGGAAGGCTAACAATCCTAATTTGCATAATCAACCAACCCAGGCAGGCGCAGTCGCCGGCCCAGGCGCACAGCGCGGCGCGCGATCCGGGCCTGGGAGCTGGCGGGGCGGGGCAGGACACGAACTCGCGGGCCGGCCGCAATCCGTCGAAATGGCGCCCCGTTACGGGTTCGGGCGCCCTGGCTTCGCACGCTCCGCCGCAATGCGGCACACGCAATACCAAGGAAGCAGCATGATGAGCGATCCGCAGCGGCCGCGGTACCACTTTCTGCCGCCATCGGATTGGATGAACGACCCCAACGGCGTCCTTCAGTGGGCCGGGCGCTACCACTTGTTCTACCAGTTCTCGCCGGGCATGTTCTCGGGACTTCCCAATCAGGGCGCGTCCTTGCCGGGGGCGCACTGGGGTCACGCGGTCAGCGACGATCTGGTCCACTGGGAGCACCTGCCCATTGCGCTGGCGCCGACCCCCGGTGGAGCCGACCCGACCGGGTGCTATTCCGGCTGCGCGGTGGATCACGATGGCCTGCCGACACTGATCTACACGGGCGTGATGCCACAGAAAGGCTGCATCGCCACGAGCGCCGACGACTTGCTCACCTGGACCAAGCACCCCGCCAATCCGGTCATCCCGGCGCCGCCCGAGGGACTGGAGGTGCCCGGCTGGCGCGACCACTGCGTCTGGCGGGAAGACGATGGCTGGTACCAGGTGATCGGCTGCGGCGTGCGAGGCGTCGGCGGCGCCCTGCCCCTCTATCGCTCGCCGGACCTGGTGCGCTGGGAGTACCTCGGGTTGATGTGCGCCGGCGACGCCAACCTGACCGGCTCGATGTGGGAAGTCCCTGACTTCTTCCCCTTGGGTGACCAGCACGTGCTGATGGTGCATGCGCATCCGGAATCGTGGTTTCCGTACTTTGTCGGCTCGTATGTCGACCACCGGTACCACGGTGAGTTCCGAGGCCGTGTGGACCTTGGGACGCACTACGCGGCGCCGCAGACACTGCTCGATTCACAGGGCCGACGCCTCGCCTGGGGATGGATCCGGGAGGGACGCACGCGCGAAGCTCAGGCCGAGGCCGGCTGGTCCGGCCTCCTGTCGTTACCGCGGGTGTTGGGCCTGGACGCGAACCGCCGGCTGACTTCAGAGCCGGTACCCGAGCTGCGAGCGCTGCGAGGCGCGCACCACGCGGTTGGCGCCATCGCGCTGGCGCATGACTCGATCCACGAGATCCAGGGCGTGGCGGGTGCGCAGCTGGAGATCCTGGCCGAGTTCACGCCCGCGCCCAATGGCACGGTTGGTCTGGCCGTCCGGCGCTCCCCGGACGGCGCGGAGGAGACCCGGATCGAATACAACTTCGCGGACGACCGGCTCACGATCGACTGCGAGCAGTCATCCCTCGATCTGTCGACCGATCGCCCTAACAGCGGCGGGCCGCTGCATCGGCCGCCGGACACGCCCCTGCGCCTGCACGTATTCCTCGACGCCTCGGTCGTCGAGGTATTTGCCCACGGACGGGTTGCGACCAGTCGCATCTACCCGACGCGGTCCGACAGCCTGGGCCTGCACGTCTTTGGCAGCAAGGCACGGCCGAGCGCGACCTTCGACGTGATTGGCCAGGCAAGCCTGACCTCGCTGGACGTCTGGGAACTCGGCGCCATCTGGGATGGAACGGAGAGTGTCCCGGTACACACCTAGTGCGTCAGCCCACAGGGCGATGTCTGGTGGAGTGGCGATTGCCACGAAGCGCTGAGGTCCGTCGGCCTATCCGGCACGCCCATCGATACGCGCGCGGCGTCGAGACCTAGCCTCGGTGCCTGATTGGCGACTCCGTGCCTCGCGGCTTGAACTCGAACCTGTCGCTTTCGGCGCAGGCCCCAACGGTGGATGCAACCGTGACGCCAAGCATTAGCACTGCGACCGCCAGCAGACGACGACGGCCGAGTTTTCGATCACGTACTACCTGCATCTAACTGTCCCCTGCGCATGACGAGCCGCTGGTGCCCCCGACGATTGCTGCGAAGGCCCTTCGAAGCTCCAAGCGCCCAATTCTAGCCAGTCCGGTTCTCTCATATCTTAGGGACGGCCGGAAAACCCGATTCGGCCAGGCTGATTGGGCCGGGTGGCCGCCGATGCGTCGGCTTCATCGCGTATTTGGCCGGGTGGCGGGCTGTCCCGACGCCACGATGACCCCAGCCGCAGAACTACGTGCCGCCTCGTGGGCACACTGAAGCGCGGACTGCTACGACAAAGCGGCCTGATGTCGTTGTCGTGTGTGTTGGGCCTCGACTCGAACAGACGACTGACCTCCGAGCCGGTACCCGAGATGCGCGCGGGGCGTCGGGCCCTAGCCGCCGTGCCTGATTGGCGACTCCGTGCCTCGCGGCTTGAAATTGAACTTGTCGCTTTCGGCGCAGGCCGCAACGGTGGACGCGACGGTGACGCCGAGTACTAGCCCTGCGACCGCCAGCAGACGGCGACGGCCGAGCTTTCGATCACGTATTCCCTGCATCGATGTGTCCCCTGCGCATGACGAGCCGCGGGTGACCCCGGCGATTGCTCCGAAGGCACGTCGCCGCCTCAAGCACGCAATTCTAGCCCAGTCCGCTTCTCGCAAATCTTTGGCCAACGACTGTCGGCGGGTCGCGTTGCTCAGCTCCAGCTCCGCCATGTGCATTTCGCCGATCGGCATCAGCAACGCCGGCGACCCGCGCCGGGCCGTGCTGGAAGCGTACGAAGTCACCAGCCTGGTCCATCGCGACTCGCCGCAGGACGGCGCCCTGGCCATGGCGGCGGCCACTGCGGCGGCGTTCGCACCAAACGCCGATCCGTCGACAGTGATCGAGGCTGCGAAAGGCCATCTGGACGCAGAGAGCGACATGCCGGCAGCGATCGAAACCACGGTTGACCTGGCCCTGAGGACCCACGACTTCGGCGCGTTCCGGGCCGCCTACTACGCCGACCACCTCTGGGAATGGCCGCAGCAACCCGAAGAGGGTCACAGCAACGCCGTGGACCCCCGCGAGTCGGCAGCCGTGGCCCTGGCCCTGCTGCTGCTGGCCGACGGCGACCCCAACCAGTTGGCGCTCATGGCCCCGAACTTCGGCCGCGACGCCGACTCCATCGGCGCCATGGGCGGCTCGGTGGCCGGCGCAATGACGGGCGCCGCGGCCATTCGACCCGAATGGGCGGCACAGGTTCGTGCTGCGACGCCGGTGGATCAGGACGAGCTGACGGATATGCTGCTGGCGGTGCTCCAGGCGCGGCTTGCGGCCGATCGTGCGCGGGTGCGGATGCTGCCGGCGTAAGTCGAACGTGCGTGCGGCGCGTCCTCTGAAACGCCTCCGGAGCTAAGTTCCACATGTTCCGCCGGCGGCTACCTGGCCCGACTCCTGCGCGAGCCCGCACGGTCGGCGCGCGCAAGCGCGAGTTTCTGACCGACGAGCGACGACGCTGCGCCCGCGACGAGGGATTCCATCGCGGGCCGCCCTCGATTCGGCGGCCGTCGGCGCCAGCTCCTGGCGGATCGCTGGGCGAACGCCGGCCACGCACTGGTTATGGGCGTGACTGGGGATCGAGGGCGACCCGCGGCCAGCGTTCGCCGTTCCCAACCAGCACAGCATCGTGATCGGCGCTGCCCACACGCTGCGGCCGACGCTTGGGCGGCCGCGGAAATAATCCGGTTCGGGTCAGCTTCAGGAGCAGTTGACACAGCGGGTATGAATAGTTCAATGTCCAAACATACGGATACCTAATACTCGGAGCTTTGGCGTCTCGTCATGCCCGAGGGAGAGACCCCATGTATTCGAGAAAGCAGATCAACCGCCGCCGTCTGCTCGCCGTCGCCGGCGGCGGCGCGGCCAGCGCGCTGGTGTTGGCCGCCTGTGGCGAAGGCGAGCCGGCGGAACCCGCCCCCGCGCCGGTCGCCGCGGCGCCCGCGCCGGCGGCAACCGCGGCCATGGAGGCGGCGCCGCAGCAGAGTTTCGTCTCGATCAACTATTCCACCGACCACACCAGCGGCCCGCGCGGCAAGGCCACGCAGTGGGGTGTTGAGAAATTTGCCCAGCTCGAGCCCAACATCGGCGTCAAGGTCGTGCATCGGCCGGGCGGCGAGCAGCCGATTCTGCTGGCGTCCGGGGTCGCGCCGGAGGTCTTGCTGGGCAACCAGTTCGTCTTCTCGAACTTCCAGCCCGACGGAGCGTTCGTCAACATCACGGATGTCGCGCAGCAGCACGCCGAGAAATTCCGGGTGGACTTCGACGCCATCTACTTCTTGCCGGACCTCTATACGGACAACGATTGGGACCACCGATTCCCGGCGCCGGACCGCATCTACGGCGACATGTTCGGGCTGTCGTTCCAGCCAGGCGTCAGCGGCTGGTACTACAACGTCACCCTGGTGGAGGCGAACGGCGTTTCCGCGCCGACCGCCGACTGGACCTGGGACGACATCCTGGACAACGCACGCCGGCTGACCACGGGCGATGAAGAGCAATTCGGCATGAATCCGCCCACCAGCTCGGAGTTTGCCTATCTGCCCCTCTGCTACTCCAACGGGCTCGACAAATACGTGAACGACGACCTCACGCACACGCCGTTTGACGAAGCCCCGGCTGTCGAGGCGATGGCCTGGGCCGTCAACAGCATCCACAAAGAGAAGGTGGCGTACTCGCGCGACCTCAGCAAGACGCTGGCCGGCGAGTTTGGCGATCCGTTCTCGGCCGGCCTGGTTGGGTTCGCGCCGGGCGGCGTCTATGCCACCGGGTATGCGGCGTCGCGCATTCGCGACCGTTTCACCTGGAGCCTCATGCCCTCACCTAAGTCGCCGCGGACCGGTAAGTCGGGCCATGGCTGGAACGACCAGCCGTATCTGGTCACCCGCTCGTCGGACCGCCTGGGCGTGGTGGAACAGGCCACCAAGCTGGTGTTGTTCCTTGGTGGGCAGTACTACGCCGAGCGCGTGTCGATCGATCGAGGCCACGCGCCCAACAACCGACACACCTACAAGGATTACGCGGCCGCGCACGCCCCGCCGCCGGAAAACATGCAGGTGTTGGGGCAGAACATGGCCATGTGCGACAACCGCCACCTGTACCCCTTCTACGCCTTGCAGGAATGGCAGGGGGCCTGGGGCAGCGCCGCGCAAAAGGGCTTCACCGGCGAACTCGCGGCCGACGAGGTCGGTCCCGCCATGGCCGAGGCTGGGAACGTGATTCTGCGTCAGATGGAGGACACGCGAGTACCGGGACAGACCGGGGCTGCGATTGAGTGCGCATAGCTCAAGCATGACTGGCGCACCGCGCGCAAGCCGCCGCTTGTGACGCGGTCGCGGAGCTGGCTCGGAAGGCGGATGCGACCATCCGCCTTCCGAGCCGGAGACCCTTGCATGACCTTCCGTCATTCGTATGTTGCGGCAGCCTCACAACGTGGCCGGTTCGTGATGTGGGCGCCAGGGTCGGTCGAGTGACTGCGCAACGTGCGGTCGCGGCCCCGCGGGCAACCCTCGGCCCCTGTCACGCCGCTGTCCGAAGATAAGGCCCTCGCGCATGCCTGAGTATCGGGTTGGCGTCATCGGCGACAGCACGCACCCGCGCTCCTACGGACACGGCATCCACCTGGCCTGGGTCGGGCTGCCGCAGGTCGAGATTGTTGCGCTGGCCGATCCTGACGCTGGGGCGCACGCGCTGCGAGCGGCCGAGTGCGGTGCGCGGCGAACATACGCGGACCATCGCGAGATGCTGGCGGCCGAAGATCTGGACTTCGTCAGCATCTGCCCGCACTACTACGCCCGGCACGCCGAGTGGCTCCACGACTGCATCGCCGCCGGCGTCAAGGGCATCTACGTCGAGAAGCCGATGACGCGCACGCTGGCCGAGGCCGACGCGGTCATCGCCGCCGCCGAGGCCGCCGGCGTAAGGATCGCCGTGGCCCACCAGTGGGGACGCTACCTGCCCAGCCTGGACCTCCTGCGGGCTCTGGTTCGCGACGGCCGCATCGGCGATCTGCAAGTCATGCGCGGCCACGGCAAGTGCGACGCCCGTGGCGGCGCGCACGACGTCTTTGTACTGGGCACGCACGTGTTCGACCTCATGCGATCCATCGCTGGTGATGTGGCCTGGGTTGCCGGGCAGGTTCGCCAGAACGGCCGCGCACTGACCGCGGCCGACATTCACCACGGGCCCGAAGGGATTGGCCCCCTCGCGGGCGACCAGGTGTTTGGCGCCTTTGGGTTCCACAGCGGCGTCACGGCCACCTTTCACTCCTTCGCCGATCCGGCCGCGGCCACGCAGACGGTGGGCCTTGAGGTTTGGGGAACCCGGGGCGGAGCGTCCATCCGCAACGGCGGCGCCGAGGTGGCGCTCTACCCGTTGCCCGCCGTGCGCCCCCACCAGTCCGGCGCGCGCTGGACGCCGATTGATGCGCCCGTGTACGACCGCCAGGGACGCAAGCTCTCCGGCGCCGCCATCGGCCAGCGCATCAATCAGCTTGTCGTGGAAGACTTGATGGCTGCGTGCGCCCAAGGCCGCGATCCGGCCTCCAACGCCCGCAGCGCCACCGCCGCGCTCGAGATGGCGATGGCGATCTTCGAGACGGAACGGGTCCAACGTCGCGTCGCACTGCCCCTGGCAACGCGCCAGAACCCTTTCGCGGTATGGAAGTCGCGCGGGCGGGCGTAGCGCCGGCGCGCTCTTAGGTAGTGGGTCACTTCGAGCAGCGCCCCCTCCGTCACTCGTAAGTTGCGGCAGCCTCAGAGCCGAGCGAGGAATCTCACCCGCCGCGCCCCATCACGTCTTGGCAGCGCCTCGCCTTCGCCCAGACCGCGCCGCCTGGCGCCAAGTCGAACACCTCGTCAGCCCAAACTGAACACATCTGGTCGAAAACTGAACACATTTCCGCCTGAACTGAACACATCCGCAACAAAACCGAACACCTGTTCACCCTCGCCCCGGTCTGGCCGCCCGCCAGGGTCCCCCTTGACCCTCGTAATCATCTGGTGTACACTAGGCCCATCGTCCCCTACCCGTCCTGCCGTGTCCCACCCCACCTGCCCGCCGCTCCTGTGCGCCCCACGCACCCCATCCGCTGGTACGCCTCTCGCTTTGACCCTGCGCCGACCCGCCCCCATCATTCCCGCACCCGCCCGCCGTCATTCCCGCGCAGGCGGAAATCCATCCCCTCCTCGCCCTTGGTGTCCGCCCCCCACCCCTTCGCCGTCTCGCCCAAAAATCCGCCACAAACTGTCTCTCGCCAGCCCGCCCCCTATGGGGGCGGGCTGGCGAGAGACAGTTCCCCCCTTCACCCCCACGCCCGCCGCAGGGCCCGCCGGCGCTGCGCAGAGGACCCCGATCTGTTCGCGCACTGTCGTGGGGGAGCCTAAAGTACTGACCCATGGCTAAGCCGCGAGTTCCCACCGCCACGCGCTTCTTTCCGGCGCACTCGGAGTTGCAGGCGCGCTTCGACCGCGAGGCGCGCCAGATGCCGGCCGAAACCAGCAGCCCGGCAGCCTTCGAGGCCTGGCGCACGGCCACGCGCCGGCACCTCTCCGCCATTACAGGCATCGCCAGCATGCGCCACGCTGATCCGCAGCCTGTCGTAACCGAGTCGGTGGCGTGCGACGGCTACGTGCGGCAGCGGATGGAGATCCATACCGAGCCTGACGTGGTCATGCCCTTCTACGCGCTGCTGCCAGACGACCTGAAGAAAGGCGAGCGCCGTCCTGTCGTGATCGCGCCGCACGGGCACGGCAGCGGTGGCAAGAACATGACCGCCGGCCGACGCGACATTCCGGCCGTGGCCGACGCCATCGATCGCTACAACGGCGCCTATGCGGAGCGCTTCGCCCAGGCCGGGCTGATCGTCTTCGCGCCCGACGCCCGCGCCTTCGGCGAACGCCGCGAACCGGTTGGCCAGGAGAACGACGAAGACACGTTCATGCGGTCCACCTGCACCCCGCTCAACCACGCGGCCATCTCGATGGGCCAGACCGTCACCGGCATGTGGACCTGGGACCTGATGCGCCTGCTGGACTACGTGCTGACACGCGACGACTGCGATCCGGAGCGCATCGGCTGCGCCGGCCTGAGCGGAGGCGGCCTGCAGACCCTCTGGCTAGCGGCGATGGACGACCGTATATGCGCAGCGGTGGTCAGTGGCTACTTCTACGGCTACCGCGACTCGCTCCTGGACCTGAACAGCAACTGCGGCTGTAACTACGTGCCCGGCCTCTGGCAAGCCGTGGACATGGGCGACCTGGGCGCGCTGATCGCGCCGCGCCCGCTCCTGATCGAAACCGGCGACCAGGATCCGCTGAACGGGGCACGCGGGCTAGCCAACGTATACGAGCACGTGGCAATCACGCGCGACGCCTACGAGCTGCTCGACGCCTGCGAATGCCTGGTGCATGACGTCCAGCCCGGCGAGCACCAGTGGTACGGCGTGGCTGCCGAGCCCTGGCTCGTTGAGCGGCTGACCGAGGACCATCCGTCCATATGACGAGTGACCTCGCCGCAGCGCCTGTACGCGAGATCGATGGCAACGATGGATACCTGGGAACCGTCTACTTCGGAGACAACCTCCCTATCCTAAGAAAGATGGCGCCGCAATCCGTCGATCTCATCTATACCGATCCACCGTTCAACACCGGAAAGAAGCAGGCCCGGACACAGCTGCGAACAGTCCGCGATCCCAGCGGTGACAGAACCGGATTCAAGGGACAACGCTATCGCTCAATCAAAGTCGCTTCACGCGAATTCGATGACGAATTTGATGACTATCTGGCATTCCTGGAGCCTCGACTTGAAGAAGCCCACCGGATTCTGAGCACTTCAGGTTCCTTGTATCTTCATCTCGACTATCGCGAGGTTCACTACGCCAAGGTCTTACTCGATGGCATTTTTGGACGCGAGTGCTTTCTCAACGAGGTGATCTGGGCTTACGACTACGGTGGCCGCACAAAGAAGAAATGGCCGCCTAAGCACGACACCATCTTGGTCTATGTACGCGATCCTGAGCAGTATCTTTTCAATGTTGAAGAAGTGGATCGCATTCCGTACATGGCACCGGGACTGGTAGGACCTGAGAAGGCAGCACGCGGAAAGCTTCCGACGGACACTTGGTGGCACACGATCGTTCCAACGAATGGGAAAGAACGCACGGGATACCCCACACAGAAACCGCTCGGAATTGTGCGTCGCATAGTTCAGGCATCCTCGAAGCCTGGAGATACTGTGCTCGACTTCTTCGCGGGCAGCGGGACTCTTGGTGAAGCTGCATATGAGCTTGGTCGGAGATTCGTGCTCATCGACAACAACCATCAAGCTCTTGATGTCATGGCGAAGCGGTTTGCTAACATGGAAGCAGTACGATTTGTCAGCTTTGATGCTGAGCAATATCAACCATCTGAAACACCGCTTGCAACTACTCTAAGGAATATAATAATTTAGGAAGGAGGTCAATATGTCTACCGATTTCTTTGTGGGCGTATCGGTTACCGTGATCGGCGGCCTGATCGTAGGTCCGATTCTCCTTGCCATTTCTAATTTCCAAAAAATAAGAGATTTATCTTGGGAAATCTACCTGGAGATAAAATATCACAAGATGAAGCTGATTGACGAATTGCTCGTGTGCGAAATGCGTCAAATAGATGAGGAAATCGACAAACTGAAGCAAGAACAGCATGGTTTACATGCTAGCGCCATAGAACCAGAGTTACGTAGGCTTGAGATTAGGAAACGAAAGGCACATCGCATTTACTACAAGCGCTTCACAAGAGAGTCCAAGATTATTGATAGGATGTTCGAGCGTTGGGCATCTCAGACAACCGGGAGATCGCATCACCGGAGGATTTTCGGGGCGAAGATCATTGTGGTTCTTGTATCTATCCGGAAACGAATCAGGCTAAAGAGATCACGAGTGCCTGAAGAGGAGGTGGTTATCGATGGCATCGACGAACTGTGGGCAGTTCCCAGACGAAACAGGAAAGGCGAACCGTGTACTGAGACAGTCTTTAGAAGTCCTATCTACTTACAAATCAAAGGTGGGTATCTTGTAAGGCGCAAGAAGCCTGTCGACCCATTTACAACACAATATCCAGGACCAGAGTTCGCAATAAAGAAGAATGGCAGGGACATCATCGTCTTGCGGTCCACTCCTGGATGGCAACTCACGGAAACGAGCGAAGCCGGACTTGAGACGTCGAGGCTTGGAGACGACTAAGTAAGCACCACCTTGTCCATGGCGTAGTAGCGAGACTCCGTTGGACGCCTCAGTGCGGTGGGAGTACGGTCGAGGAATATCCCGGCGGAGGCCGTCGGGCGCCGAGGCTGCCTTTGGCGAGATTGCAAGCCGCGTGAGCCGCTTGGAGATTGCTCCGCTGGTCAGAACCGCCCTGAACCAGGGGAACGATGTGGTCGACGTGAACAACGTCGCCAGTCGGAGGCTGTAGGAGAGGCTGCCCACAGATGCCGCAGCGTCCACGCTGACGCTGGATCAGCCAGGTAAGGTGACGGCGTACCCGGCCCGACGAGGACTGACGGGGAGGGCGTTCCACCGCTGGCGCAGGGTCAGCCGTTTGGCGCAGCACTTCGGCGGGTTCGGACGAGGGAAGCGGGCCAGCCTCAGGTCTGGGTTCTGGCGTCGACAGTGGGTCAGGCTCGGACGGGGCAGCAGCAACCCGGGCTGCCTCCCGAAACTTCCGCACCAGCCGCCGCCGGTGTTTATCAGATCTCGGGGAGGCTTCCAAGGCCGCCGCAAGAGTCACGACCGTGGTCGGCGATTCGACAGCCTGGGGCACCGGATCAGGCACGGGAGGCGAGGCTGCCGCGGACGGCCGTGCCGTGGGGTTTGCGCTGGGCGCCAACGGTGCCCGTGAACGGCGCGGCCACCCGGTTGACTGCCATGCATGCGACGGCGAACGGGCCGCCGGCCTGAGATGCGTCATCTGAGGACGCGCGGGAGGCACGCGTTGTGATGGGGATTTCCAGGAGTCGGCGGTGGCGCGGTGGTTGGGACTGGCGTCGCGCCGGCCTGGCCGTGCCCAGCCCGTCCACTCAGCCGCGGCTGCGGCGATGAGTAGGGCGACCAGCGCGACGAAGAACATAGTGAGCGTGATCGTTCCCCTGCTCGTCGTAAGGGGCCGCACGTCGGTATTGCCGAAGGCAGCCACAACAACGATGGCGAAAGTGAGTGCGAGCAGGGCGGCAACAGCAGCGGCGGTAGTTAGGATTGCGCGCTTCATTGGCGGTCCTTTAGGCATCGCTAGCTCCGGCCTTTCTCCTGGGCACGCTTAGTTAGATAGTCTCGGACCGCAGATCAGACGAGAGACTAAGGTTGGCTTCTGCGCTGAAGCCTCCCTCACCCGCCGCTGCGGTTCATAATACGCAACGCCGAGACCTACTCCCTCGCCGTCGAGCGGTCGGACGACAGGTAGTCAGCCCAATCCCGACGGACCACTACCCCGGCTCAGGCCTCTTCAGGCACCGAGGAAGCGAACGATTAACCCGGTAATGGTGGCCGCGGCTGTTACCGACCCCAGCACAGCAACGACCATCCAGCGGGTCAAGCTGTGGAGATCGGACTTCCACTCGGCTCGCATGGCCTGAAGGTCGGCCTTGGTTGCCAACGTCGGGAGCGTGGTCTCAATCGCGGTCAGCCGACGCTCAATCTCGATGGCGGTCAAGTCCACCGTCATCCGGTTTTTCCTATCCCGCCCCTGTTTGTTTCTGACTCAGTTTAGCTCTCGGCGTGGCGACACCGCCCATGCCCCCACCGCAAGGTGCCGACTCCGGCACTGTCTACACGCACTTCTTTCCCCACCGGCGGCTGTGGTTCGTGATGCGTAACGCTGAGCTCTACCCCTCCGCTATCAAGTGATCATATAGCTGATAGCTACCCAAAGGCCGCCGTACGATTGCATAACGCTTACTTCTCAGCAGAAGGCAAGTTCAATTTTCCTCATAGCTCCCAATTTGCAATTTTTCTTTATCTCAGATCTTCCCCATGCGAACAAGATCTCGAAAGAATCTTGCTAGATCCTGAAGTGTCATTTCGTGCTCCGGTTCAAGACCGTCTGGATCGAAGTGCATCACATCATTTCTGATTTTCCTAACTCTATCCAGGTGCTTTGTAAACGTACTCCTGTCAACTGACAGATTTAGACGGGACCAATTATTCGGACTTTCTAGAAGACACACATAGCCACCGAATGTCATGTCTGCCAGACCCTCAATACTTTTGTTATCCTCGTGCTTTAATGATGATTTCCTCAACTCATCAACAGTAAATTTTCTATGTAGAAGCCTGCGTAAATGACCTTCAATCTCACTAATAGCCAGAAACGGTCCGGTGAGCTGCATGAATTGATGCCCAACATCACTTGCCGTCACAATGCCTGTAATTGATCTGTCAATACCTCTGACCAACACGTATCCATATTCCGAGATATCCCCAATGGCATCGAAGAGAGGAGCATCTATCGGGATCTCACTCGCAGGATCCATGCACTCCCTGACCAGATTACACTCATGACCTAATGCTAGTCTATACCCAATTGACTTCCAGCTTATTACTCCTTTTACATCACGTTCATTAACCATCACTGGCAACTGAGAGTAGTCTTTCATCTGCATCAAAGTCGTTGCTACACAAAGAGGCTTATCCGGCTTCACTGAGGTCGGGATCTGGTTTGCTGCGACTAGTATCCCAATACGCACAGTGGGGTCGTCTGGTCCGTCTGATGTCTCGGATTCACTGTCTTCATCGAGCACGAGCTCAAATCTTATTCTAGTGTCGATGTACACAAACTCGAAATCAGGTACAGTCCGTATATCCAGCTCCTCCATTTTATTTCTAATCCTATTTACGATATACTTACTTCTCCTCTCATATCCAAACCATCTTATAAATTCTCTCACTGACACTTTATCTGGAGCAGGTTTCATGCCTTTCTCTTGATCAGTTTTTATCTGTTTGGCTATCTGTTCAAGCCTTTTGAATCCACGCATTGAATTCTTCAGTCCACCTTTAACGCTTTAGCAACGGCCATTGTATGGTATTCGATTTGGTGGGTCAACACGGTCGCTTGTGGGCATCGCGGAGACGGACATGATCGCGCCTCGTTCCACGAGCGTCAGCATCCTCACCTACGCCATCACCAGTCAAGCGAACTGTCACTACATTTCCCGCCAGGGCAGCCGCCAGAGGCCCAGGCCAAGGGCGACCAGCGCATAGGCCGCCAGCACGCCCAGTTCCAGCCAGACGTCCACACGTCCCCCAAGCGCGGCGGCGATGGCGTCGGCCGCGTAGCGCAGCGGTGAAACGTAGCCAAACCACTGCAACAGCAGCGGCGCCGACTCCAGCGTGAAGTACACCGGGGAGATGATGACCAGCACAATGGCGATGAGGCTGGCCAGGATGTTCCCGACCGGCAGCGACGGCGCGAAGCTCATTACGAAGAGCACGATGCCAGCTAGCGCCAGGACGGTCAGCAGCAGTGCAGGGGCCAGGGCCCACGTGGGCGAGATCTCGACGCCGGCGATGAAGGCGAAGCCCAACAGAAACAGGGCGGACAGCGTTCCCGACACCGCGGTGTACGCCAGCGTTCCGGCAACGAAGGCGGCCTTGGAGACGGGCATCGTAATGACCAGTTTCAGATGGCCCATGAACCGCTGCGCGACGATCTGCTGCCCGACCAGCATGGCGGTGCTGAAGGCCACGCCAAAGATCAGCGTCCCAGCCAGCAGGCGCTGCCAGACGGCCGCATCGTCCGGAGCTATCGAACGAAAGACGTAAAACATGGGAATCGGGAAGACCAGGGTTCCCAGCACGATCAGATACCACTGACGGATCATCGGCAGCGCATGAAGCTCCAGCACCGCCAGCGAATCGCTAACGAATTTGCGAGGTCCGGGTGTGCTGAGGCGGTCAGTTCGCGGCATCGAACTTGGTACCCAATAGATGTCTGACTTGAAAGTCGGTAACAAGGTTTACGAGCCGGTGGTTGCTACAGTCCACCCATGCGACCGTCGGCATCCGAAGGCACGACCAGATTTCCATGGGGGCGCGGCCGGTCAACTTGGCCAGATACAGCGCCATGATCGTTCCATGCGTCACCAGCACCCAGGGTCCGGGAGTCCGCACTGCTACGCGGTTGATAGCCGCAGTTAGCCGACGCAGCGCTTGACTCGCTGACTCGTGACCGAAGACGACATCGCCTGGATTCGCGAAGAGTGCTTTCAGTTCCCGCTGACGCGTTGCCGAGTCTCGCCACGGGACACCGGTTCGATCGTGCTCGCGTAGGTCAGGCTCAACCTCAACTTCGACACCGCAGTGCTGCCCAATGACCCTTGCTGTTTCCAGGGCTTTGCGTTCGTCGCTTGAACAGATCCGGCTCGGCCTGAATTCGGCAATGAATTCGGCCGCTCCGACTGCGAGCTTCCTGCCTTCGTCGCTCAGTGGCCAATCCCTGTAGCTCATGTCGTCAGAGATACAGGGCCGGGAGTGACGGACAAGCAGCAGCTGTTGCCCACTAGGCTCCACTGTCGGATTGGGCGATTCATTCGGCCGCATCGGCCTCGCCCTCACCGCGTGCTTGCTGCGTCAGCGCCAGGTACACGTCCTCCAGGCTCGTGCGCATCACCGCGTACTCGTCGATGCCCTGCGACCGTGGCTGGGCGGCCAGGTGCAGGTGGTCGTCGCCGAAGACCGTCTGGCGCCCCTCGGGAGTCTCGTAAACCAGCTTGTATTCGTGGCCAATCGAGGCCCGCAGGTTCGCGATGGTGTCGAGCGAGATCAGGCGCCCGTCCTGGATGATGCCGATGCGGTCGCAAAGCGTCTCGGCCTCCTCCATGTAGTGGGTGGTCAGGAGCACGGCGGCGTCGCGTTGTCGGTAGCTTTGCAGGACCTCCCAGAGTCGTTGGCGAGACTCAACGTCCAGGCCGACCGTGGGTTCGTCCAAAATCAGCACGTCGGGCTCGGCCATCATGGCAATGCCGACCAGCAGCCGACGTCGGAGGCCGCCTGACAGGCGTTCGCTGGAGAAGTCACGATGGGCCGTCAGGTCGAGGTCCTCGACCAATTCGTCGGCCCGCTCCCGTGCATCTCGCCGCGACAGCCCGCGCAGCACACCAAAAATGCGGAGGTGTTGATACACAGAGAGGCCGTCGAACAGCCGCGCCTCTTGCGGAACCACCCCAATGCGCGACTTCGCGTCGTCCGGATTTGCTACGGCGTCAATCCCAACCACGCGGACTTGGCCCGAGGTCGGTATGAGTTCCGTGGTGATCTGCCGGACGAGGGTGGTCTTGCCTGCGCCGTTAGGACCTAGAACACCGAGCGCTTCGCCCCAATTGACGGTCAGCGAGATGTCCCGGTTGGCGTGTGGGCCGTCCTTGTAGCGCTTGTTGAGGTTGCGGACCTCGATGGGGGGAGGTTGCTCGGTCGCACTCATGGTTCACGGCCTGGGCGGTGACCCGGTTCGTGAGGCCGATGCCCCATGCCTGACGCCCCTGTAGATGGCCAAGCCGTGCCATCAATCTAGCGCGCCTCGGATGTGGCCAACACCGGCTCTGGCGGGGTGGGTAGGCCAGGCGGGATGATGAGAGGGTCAAATCAGTTCGTCGGGATGTCAGACATGCCTACGACGCCACGCCGGCTCAGGTTGCCGCACCCGGAGTTGATCCGGCTCGTCGATGCGATCAAAGCAGGCGTCACTGGCGAGCGCACTGGCGAGGTGGACGGAGTCACCATCCGGTACTTCGTGTGCGACCCGTGGCCCGATGAGGCCGACCTGGCCATGTACGACGAGGCCGGCAACATCTATCTCCCAGCGCGGTTCGCTGACGACCACCCAGAGCGAGCCAATCTGGCGGTGCTGCACGAGCAAGTCGAGATCACGCACAAGCTGGCGGGGCGGAGTCACGCCTACGCTCACCGGCGGGCGATTCTGATGGAACTGCTGGCCGCGAAGTCACTCTTCGTCCGGCCGGATGCGCTGCGCGCGTATGTTCAGTGGCGAATCGGTGCTTATCCCGATTGGAAGGTGCCGGACAAGGCAGCAGTGGTTTGCAGGTTGCACGAACTGCTGGGGGCGTCGAGGCCGTTGCGAGGTCGGATTCTGGAAGTTGTAAAGGAAGCCAGGCTGTAGCTTCCGATTCTGCGCCGGACGGTGCGTTCAGAGCACCACCCCGATGCGCGACGCACGTTGCACTTGCCTAGACTTGCGGTGCGCGACCAGTCCTTTGCCGGAGCCGGGGCATGAAGCTCACCAGTCAGCAGCGCGCTTTCTTTGAGACGTTTGGCTACCTTGGCTTTGCCGGACGCTTCGCAGAGGAAGCGGAGGCCATCACCGCCGAGTTCGAGCGCCTCTGGGCCGAGCGCGGCGGCGGCCATCACGGGCGGGCTCACGACTATCAGCAGCGCTCGGCGCTGGTTCCCTTCATCGACCAGAGCGAGTACCTGAGCGGGCTGCTGGACGACCCGCGGATCGACGACGTGGCCGGCGAGCTGGTGGGCGAGGACTACAACTACGCGGGCAGCGACGGCAACTTCTACGTGGGCGACACCCGCTGGCACTCCGACGGGTATGCGCGCAGCAAGTACCGCAACATCAAGTTCGCGTTCTACCTGGATCCGGTAGGCCGCGATTCCGGCTGCCTGCGGGTCATCCCCGGCAGCCACCATCGCGGTGACGACTACGCCGAGGGCCTCCAGGACATTATGTCAAGCCAGAGGGCCTGGACGATGGCGGAGCGCGTGGGCGTATCGGGCCAGGAGATGCCGGCCGTGGCGCTGGAAACCAAGCCCGGCGACGTGCTGATGTTCAACCAGGACCTCAAGCACGCATCCTTCGGCGGCGGAACCCGCCGGCGCATGTTCACCATCAACGTGTCCGAGCGCTTTGCCGAGGAGGACTTGGACGAGCTGCGTCGGGACATCGGGCACGCGGCCCGGTTCTGGATCGAGCGCGCCTACGGCGAGGCCATGATCCGCACCGCGGGTCCGAAGCGCATGCGCCACCTGGAACAGCGCCTGGCCAACGACGACCACCTGCCAGAACTCGTACGCAAGGCGCGCGAGGAGATGAGCGAGCCCTCACGCGGCTAACCGCCGGCACCCCTGAGCGACAGAGGCTTTCACATTGGTTCACGTCCAGGCCTCTGTGCATTCACACGGACGCCTTATTGCTGCTATGCTGCTTTACGGTATACTGGAGAGCAACCTACCTCGAATGTCGCCGCCCGACCACCTTCGTCTCGGTAGCCTGGCCTACTGGGCGCTGCTGGCCCTAAGCGCAATGCCTGGCCACACCTCACACGCCTATGCGTTGCTACAGGAGTTTTCCAAGCAGTTCGGGCGCAAGCCTTCAAGCGCGGCGCTCTACCAGGCTCTTCAACAGCTCGTTCGGCGTGAACTCATCGAGGATGCCGGCCTTCGTCCCTCCGCCAAGGGACCTGAGTTGCGTCTATTCACGCTCTCCGTCGCTGGCCGCCAGCTGGCACTTGACGAAGCGGCGTCACTGGAACGGATTGCCAGCGCCGTTCAAAAGTCTTTGCAAGAGTCCCCACAAAGGCAGGAGCGCCAGCGGTGATCGAGCGACTTGTCGCGATCCTGTTTCCGGCGTCGTCCGATCAGGGTATTGACTGGCGAGCCGACGCGATCGCCCTTTGGCAACTCCAGCGAAGCGAGGCGTCAAGCCCGAGAGCACGAGCTCTCCTGGATCTGCAGATCGTCGGCCACGCTCTGCACGAGCGCGCGTGTCAACGCTGGAGTCAAGTGGGCAAGAGTCCGGGCGCACTCGCGCGGACGTTCATAGCCTCCGGTCATTTCGTCGAGTCGGCCGCAGGGTTGAGCGGCCCCGTCGACGACCCGCGGGAAGAGGCCCTGGCCGTGGTGGCGCTCGGACACATCGGCGTGCCCGACAGGCAGGCGCGATCAGACGTACGCCGCTACTTGCGACGTGTCCGGGCGGCCGTTGCGCCGGTTCGTCATGTGTCGGTTGCCGGCGTCCTGGCGGTCGCCGCCTTCACACTGGGCCTGGCAGCCGCACTCGGCGCGATTTCGGTCACTCTCGCGATCGTCGTGGGCGTTGGCCAGATCGATCGCCCGTATTACGTCACGGACGGACGAACCGTGGCTGAGGTGCGGAGAGCCGCCCAGTCGGTTGACCACGATCAGACGTCGCCACTCCCCACAATGGTCCCGGTTTCGGTCGCGGTCGTCGCGGCTCTTGGCCTGGTCGCCGGACGCGCGGAGCGAAACCACTGGCGCCGCAGCGGGGCGCACCGCACGTTTCGCGACCTGACGCCCGATGGCGCCCACAGGTTGGAGATCGCGCTCGTTATCGCAATGGCCATTGTCGTCACCTCGCTGGCCGCGCTGTTGGCGTACGGCGGCGGCGCCATCGCGCTCGTCTTCGCGGTTATCGTGCCCGGCGCGCTGCTTCTCGTAGCGGCGGCGCGAACGGTCTTTGCGCCGATCTTCGACTGGACATTGCGGCATGTCTCTCGTCTCGACGCCGCGGCCTACGCCCGTCCGCTAGTCGAGCGCGACATTGCGCTGGAAGTCGCGGCCGAAGGCCAGTCGTATGGACGAGGCTCGTTCGGTGCCGGGAGCCCGGCCAGCCATGCCGCCGCGAGTCTGTGGGCGGTGAAGACGCTGGGATCCATGGGGATCACGCCTGACGCGCGACGTGCCGCGCTGCAGCGCCGAATTCAGTGGAAGACCGCCGCAGCCGCCAAAGACTGTCTGACACGGCGTGACCTCGCACACTATGCGGGAAGCGGCGTGGGACTAACTGTCATTTTCTGGCTCCTGATTCGCTCCTTAGCCTGGCAGATCTACGAGATCGACTTTGCGCCATTTCGGACAGCCGCCGGTCTGGACGCGATCGCGCTTGCGATTGGCGCACTGGTCGCGGCGGCGCTTGGCTGGATCCACCGACGCAACCTGGCGGTCGCCTGATGCGCCGCACCAAAAGGCGAATCTTCTCGCGTCGCTCCGCACTTCGCATCCTGGCCTCCGGTCCGGCGGTGCTGGCTCTGGCTGCCTGCGGCGAGTCAGAGTCCGAGCAGACGACTCCGACTCCTGGCACCGGCCGCAGTGACCTGGATGCCGCGCTGCAGCGGGCTCGGACCGTGGCCGCCACCGTGACCGAACGCGCTCCGCAATCGGGGCCATCGCTTCCCAAACCCGGTGAGAAGCGCAAGGTCCAGGTGGGTGCGCTGCCGCTGGAGATCGCCGGCGGCAGGCTGTTTGCCTTGTTCGCAAATTCGTTGCCGGAGGCCGGTCGAGTTTCCGAGGGGCGCTACGACTTCGACGCCACCCCGCTCGACCGCTACGAATCGGCCGACTGGCTCATGAGCCGCGCACTAATGGCCGCGGAACCCTCCGCACCGGAGGTCATGACCTACTTCAACGTGGATCTCGATGACCTGGTTGCTCACGATCAGCTCATGCCCCTGGACGACTACCTGGCCGCCGATCCCGATTTCGACGCCGCGGACTTCTGGCCCGGCGCCCTGGAGAGCGGGCAGCGTGATGGCGTGCAATTCGGACTGCCGTTCGCGGTCTCACCCGACTTCACGCTGGTTAACGGCGATCTTGCCGCCGAGCGCGACATTGCTTTGCCGGACCCGACACTTCAGGCATTCACGTCACAGGCCTACCTGGAGACCGCACAGGCTTTCCACGTGCCTGATCCCCCCGACGGCGGAACCGGTACGCGTGGAATCCTCGGCGTCGTCCTCGCGGAGCCAACATCGCGGGGCGACTACATCGTCATTCCATCCGTGACCGCGGCCTTGCTCTCCGCGCTCGGCGGATTGCGCGATGCCAGCGGCGGCTTTTCCCCGCTTGAGAGCGCCCAGGCACGCGACGTGCTGGAGTACTACCGCGATCTGACCCAGAGGCATGAACTGCTCCCGGTCGGCAGCTATGACTTAGGCCGTTACCTCCAGGCTGGAACCTGGGGCATGCAGTTCGCGACCGTCGTCTTCTCGCAAGCGGGCGAATTCGGTACCAACAACCGGATTTATCCGTTTCCTAACTTTGGTTCAGGACGCAGTCCAACCGGAACGTTCCTGCTGAGCGTGGTGAAATCGGCTAAGGATCCGGACGTTGCATACGACGCGCTGCGGCATCTGTATTCGGTCATTGCGCCCGAATCGTCCCTGCCGCCTTATCGCGTTGAAGCGGCAGCCATTCGGCGGCTCATGCCTGAGCTACACGGCGACGACGAGCATGTGCTCGTCCACCTGCTCGAGAACGCGGTCTTCTACGACATTTCGCTGTCCGAAGGCCAACTGCTGGGCAACACGCTCGTGCGCGACGTCCTCCTGGGCGACGCGGACCCCGGCGAAGGGCTGCGTCGAGCCATTCAGGAGTTGCAGGCAAGCTCAGTCGCCAGCTGACTCGGGTCGGAACGGGATCTCGGGCAGCCGTTTACCATGAGGTCATCGTGCGTTCGGCAGCTGCCGTCAGGAGACGACCGTGCCAAGCCCATTGGTCGAGAACGTTGATGTGTTCTTCCCCGGTCAGGGCGACACGCTCGCCCAGGCGCCCGCGTACCACTGGGAACGCACCGCAGCACCGACCGAGGTTTCCGCCAAGGAAGGCCTGTCCGAACAAACCGAGCGCCTGGAATCGGACACTCTGCATACGCTTGGAGTGACAGCCAACTTCTACTCCAGCACCCGCGACCCTAATGCGATGCTCGTGGCGGTCATTGGGACGGACCGGTCCCAACGAGGGCGACTGGCGCGCGCCAAGATCACCATGGACTTCACGAACCTGCACTATCACGACTACGACGGCTTCGGCGTCAACATGCCCGGACTGATCGTCACGGGCGCCGGGAACGTGGTGGCCGTGTGTTCCCGGCGCCACGATTCAATGAGCGACGGCGGCCATGAAAACGACATCCTTTCGGCGCGCAGTGAGGACAGCGCCAAGACCTGGTCGCGACAGCAGGTCATCCACGCGGAGAAAGGCCAGTACACGTTTCTTGGGGCGATTGTTGAAGACCGGGTTACGCGCACGATTTTCGTGACCTTCTGGAACATCCCCGCCGAGGTTCGGGATGACCTTGGTTATTTCAGCACGTACGCCGAGCGGGGAGGCGGGTTCGGGATCCTCCAGAGCACCGATGATGGATTGACGTGGTCCGAGGCGCGACACGTCGATCCGATGCCCAATCCTGATGGCTGGACCGGCTGGCCCAACAACAACGTGCATGGGATTCAGCTAATGGCCGGGCCGCGGCGCGGGCGGCTGGTGATTCCGGGTTTTCTCTATAAGGAGGGCGAACCCGGAGAGGTGCCCGGCGTACGCGGCGGCCTGCTCTACAGCGACGATCATGGACAGACGTGGACCGTTGGCGCCGTGCTCCCGGAAGGATCGGATGAGGTCGCTCTGGTGGAGACCTCGGGCGGCGAAATCTACGTCAACTATCGGAGGAACACCTGCCGAAGGGATGGACGGACGTTCGCCCGCAGCCGGGATGGCGGCCAGACATTCTATGAACTCGGCGAGCATGAGGAACTGAGCGGCCGACCCGTCCACGTAGGACTGGCCCGACACGGCTCGGCTGCCGACAACCATCCGGACGTGCTGCTCTTCTCGCACCCCGTCGGCGTGAATCGCCTGATCCCCGGCGGGGCGGACATGATGATCTACGTGAGCCGGGACGAAGGACGGACCTGGCCGGTTTCGAAGCTCATCGACACCAGGGCGTGCCGGTATTCCGACCTGGCCGTGACCGCCGATGGGACGGTGCTCTGCCTGTATGCCGTTGGCAAGATACGAGACAGCGAAAAACTCACGGTCGCGCGATTGAACATCGAGCAGCTCATCGCCTAGATGTAGTGGCCACAGAGGTGTGAGACACGGCTGACGGGCGGATGGCCGCCAAGGCAGCCGGATCGCGTTTGCGAGCTACTGTGCATCAAGGGAGAGGCTGACATGAGCGCAACCGTTGAGATCAAGAAGTCCGTGCCGATCGTGGCCGATGTGGATGTTCTCGTGGTCGGCAGCGGAATCGCGGGAGCTACGGCTGCCGTAACCGCCGCGAGGAACCGAGCCACGACGATGGTCGTCGATCGCTTTGGCTTTCCTGGGGGAGGTACGGGACCAGGCTTGATAGGCGGCGCGCCGAACTTGGAGTTGCCCGACACGATGCCTGACGGCCTGCCAGGGATTCCGGGCGAATTCGTGCGCCGGTGCGAGGCGTACTGCAACGCGCCGCTGCTCAATCACTACTTCCGCGATAGCCAAGTCATGATCTACATGTGGCTGCGGATGATGCAGGAGGCCGGCGTTCAGTTCATGTTCAACGCCTACGCGGCTGACCCCATCATGGATGGAAATCAGCTAACGGGGCTGGTGGTCGAGAATAAGTCAGGCGCCCAGGCCATCCGCGCAAACGTGGTGATCGATGCCACGGGCGACGCCGATGTGGCTTGCCGAGCGGGTGCGCCAGTGGATACCTGCAGCACCTACGGCCATCCAGGAATGTACTTCGCCATGGCCAACGTCGACATGGAGAAATACGAGGCCCAGGTTGTCAATCGCGAGCCGAATCGGGAGGACCTGCGCTGGGCCAAGGCTCTCTTCCAACGAGAGCTTGGACGAGGTGTGGGACGCCTCAACCGACTGGTTTCCTATTTCAGGCCCGCCTGGGAGTCGGGCGAATACAAGATCATCCGCAAGGTCGACGATTTGGGCAGCATCCTCATGGACCACGGCCTCTTCAGGAGCGTGTCGGGCGCGCAACCGGTACGAGATCCGATCCGAATTGGGAAGTACGGCATTGTCGGCGCGCTGGTGGGGGTACAGGGAGGGAAAAGCCATCTGAGCGGAGACGCCGCGGTGATGACGTCGCTGGAGGTGGGCTGCCGCGCTTACATCTTTGAGACGTCCCACTTCCTGCGCCAGCACATACCAGGCTTCAAGGACGCATACCTTCACGTCGTCTCGTCCTATTTTCACTCACGGGGCGGCCGCAGCATCGTGAGCGAGTGTCCCGTGACGACAGCAGATGCCCAGGAGGGGCGACTCTATGACGACGTGGTTTTCGTGGGCGATGACCCGGAGAACAGGTCCGCCAAAGAAGGCGAGGCGAGTCGAGGTCGTATAGACGGATTCGACTTCCCCTACCGGCAGTTCCTACCGCGAGGGGTCGAGGGCCTGCTGGTAACGGGACGAGCAGCCATCATCCAACCGCCGGTAATGAGGGCGCGCTGGATGATCTTTCTCATGGGACAGGCGGCAGGCGCGGCAGCAGCGCTGGCAGCTAGGACGGGCACGACGCCGCGAGCACTGGACGTGAGGAAGTTGCAGCATTTGCTCCACCACCAGTACCAATCCCCTATGGGCAGCGACGCGCGCCTGCGCGAACTGGGGATCATCTGACCTGATTCGTCGCCGTTCTGTTCGCGGAAGGAACGCTGACGGCGCCGTGGACGAGCATGGGGATACAGCCGAGCGTGGCGATGGTACACAGTCTGGGGAAGCTGGCGGCGGCGCAGGCGGCGAGCGTGTTCAGCCTGGAGGATGGGATGCGGTTTGTGGCCAGGCGCGGCGCCGTGCTCACGGCGCTGCCGGGAGCAGGCGCCATGGCCGTGGTCTTTGGTTCGAAGCCGTGGGTGGCGGCGCTGCTGCGTGAGGCGAACGTGGCGTCAAACGGCCTGGGTCTGCGCATTGCGGCGGACAACCGAGCCCACCAAGTGGTAAGCGGCCCTGTGGCGGCGGTGGAACCGGTCGTGAAGCGCCTTGAGTTGGAAGAAGCTCCGGTACGGCGGTTGAACACGAGCCAGGCGTTCCACAGTGCCGTGGTGTAGGTGAAGGCGCGTTAGGTTATGACCGCCTGGATAGTGACCCCGGGCTGCCGGAGGAAGGCGTGGGCCCGGGTGAGGCAGTGGGCGGTAGTAGCCCGGCGCTCATCCGTGCCGGCCTCTGCACGATGCCGACTTGAAGCCCTCCTGACAGCGCGCCTACCATTGCTCCTGGGCCGACGGGGCTGGGCGTAGCGCGCAATCTGAAGACATCGATGGTGGCACACGGGTGCCACGACCCGTGCCCGATTGCGCCCGCGCGGAGGGAGTACGCAGGAATGTATCGGACCGTTCGAGTCGCGGCGCTTTCCATCAAGCCCAAGAAGTGGGATAAGCCAGCCAACGCCGACAAGCTCGAGGCGTACGTGCGTGAAGCCGCTCGTGAGGAGCCCGAGTTAATCGTAGCCCCGGAAGGGTTTCTCGAGGGCTACGTGGTCATGGACGTGGTGGCGCACCCCGAGAAGGCCGCGCTGATGCACGAGATCGCCGAGCCGCGTGACGGGCCTTATGTTCGGCGGTTTCGACGCCTGGCGCGCGAGCTGCGCGTCAACCTGTGCTTTGGCTTCGCCGAGCGGGTGGGCCGTGAGGTCTACAACTGCGCCGCGTTCATCGGACCCGATGGGCAGATCCGCGGGACCTATCACAAGACGTACTTTGCAGAAGGCACGCATCCCACCTGGTCGTTCAACCGGATCGGCACGAAGCTCCGAGCCTTCGATACGGCGCTGGGACGCGCCGGCATCGTGATCTGCGCCGACCGTGCCAACCCGTCGATCAGCCGAACGCTGGTGTTGGACGGGGCGCAGTTCATCCTGATCCCCTCCTATGGCTCACGCAAGAAGTGGCAGAACGAAGCCGTGCTGGCACGGGGGCGCGAAAACGGCGTGCCCGTGGTGCAAGCCAATGTGGGCGTGAATCTGATTGTGAGCAAGGGTGAAGTCGTCGCCTACAAATGGGGGGTGGATCAGATCACCAGCGCCGAGATCGAAGTGCCAATGCCTCCCTCGCCCGCCGGGGCACGACAGGCCGAGCGAACGTACCTCGCCGAGCGGGGTCCGGAGATGGCGCGACGCTATCGACGCATGATGGCGAGGCTGGCAAAGGCTACGAACGACCGCTGACCACCGTGGGACGGACAAGGCGATAGACCGGGCAGGCTGACGGGCTCCATCAAGCGCACGCGGACACCACGCCCCGCGGCTCGTGCCGCGCCATGCGGCCCAAAGCATCGGCAAGGACTCCGACCCGTGGTGATCGCGCTACGCGAACCGCAGGGGCCGCGCGTCGCAACGCTAGGCGTCGCATCAAACGTGTAACGGGCGGGTTGTGGTACCCGCCCGTTACAAAACGACGTCCCAGCTACGCGAGCGGCGGCAAGCCGAGCTTCTCACGATTCTCGTCGTATTGGCTCCGCTGAGAGATGAGATCCCGCCGGGCGTAGTCCAGCATCTGCGGCACAACCTCATCGACCGTCTTATCACCGATGAAAGCCGTTTCGGCGAAGTTTCGCCACTCAAAGAACTCCCAGAAGTTCGGGAGCTGCATCATCATGGGCTTCTTGTCCTCGTACTCCATGAAGGTCTTCTGCCACTTCATGCCTTCCGGCGGCGCCGCAAGCGTCTCCGGTAGATCGAGGGAAGACTTCAAGATCGGGAACGTGCCGCGCTCAATGGCAATCCGGTCCTGGAATACGGGGCCGGCCGTGAAGAGCGAAAAATCAGCGGCCTCCTCGACTACGCCAAAGGTCGTGGCCGCACTCGTCACCAGGTTGCCCGTGCTCGACCACCAGTGGCCCTGATTGCCGGTCGTCCCGACAGGCTGCGGACAGAGCGACCATTGGAACCGGTCCTTGATCCGCGGTATGAAGAACCCCGTATAGCCGGCCCACCAAAGATTGACCCACGCCTTTCCAGCAGTCATTGGGTCGCCGAACTCGCCGCTTATCTCTTTCGCAATGGCGGCAGGCGGCGCGACCTTGTGCTTGTGAATGAGGTCAACGGCAAACTGGAAACCGGTGTCGCCGCCATTCTCAAAGACATAGAGCTCGGTCTCGCTCGCATTCCGGTGTGAGCGAGCGCCATCGGCAAACATCATGGGCCCCCAGTTGAAGTCGAAACTCTGGTGGACGCCAAAGTTCCCCCACGTGCCCTTCTCAGGATCGGTGGCCTTCTTAGCGCCCTCCAGAAACTCGTTCTCATAGGACCAGCCAGGGGACGGGAATTCGATGCCGTACTCCTCGGCGAGGGTCATGTTGAGCGCGGGTCCGTTCAGCCCGCCTTGGAACGGCATGCCGTACTGCGGCCCTTCCATCACCTGAGGTGGCAGCTCACCGTTCGCCTGCCCGTACTCGTAGTTGACCGTGTAGCTGTCCGCGTTGAAGTACCAGAACTCGGGGTTGAAATCCGGATGCTTGTCCAGAGCATCGTTGATCTGCGAGAAGCCGCCGGCCGCGACGAAATGGTTAAAGGTGCCGCCATTCAGCATGCCGACTTCTGCCTGCGTACCGGCGGCCATCTGGATGGCGAACACGTCCTCGTATTGCGAGGGTTGCGGTACGAAGCGGACATTGACGTTGGGCCGGGTCTGGGAAAACTTGCTAAGGCCCCACTGCATCGCCGCGCCGCGCGGACCGGACGTGTGATCGGTCACATACCGGAAATTCACTGGCCCCGCCTGCGGTGCTGCAGCCGGTTCGACCACCGGGGCTGGCGACGCGGCGGAAGCTGCGGGCGCGGCCGGGGATGCCGGCTCCTCCTCGGCCGCTTCCTCGCCGCAGGCCGCGAGTAGGCTGGTGCCCGCCAATCCAAGGGCCGCCCCAGCACTTGCGAGCAACATTCGGCGTCGGGTTACCGGACCAATCATGGGTTCCTCCTCAGAATGACCGCGAGCGCCAGTCACACATCCGGACCGTGTGTCGTGAATCCCGCACACACCCTGAATACTACGAGAGCCAAAATCGCGCTGTCAAATTGTACGGAGTCGAAGTAGAGTAAGGCCCCTGGACCGTCGCTGGTGGAATCGACCAGCCACCGCTGGAACCCGCCATGGCAGAGCCTCGCGTGCGGGGCTGGCCCGATAAGGGACAGGCTCAATGGTCTCCGCGGGAAGCCGTTTGACAGGTCTCGACCTCGCGGCAACACTCCCAACCGACCGAACTTAGTAACGCATCGTTCGTTCAGGTGCCCGCCCTAGGGAGAATAGGGAAGGCGGTGAAAATCCGCCGCGGTTGCGCCACTGTAAGCGGGATTTCGGGGCCGGAGCCCACTGTCGAGGGATCGATGGGAAGGGACCGGCGACTGACCTAAGCCCGTAAGCCAGGAGACCTGCCTGAACGAGAGGTGACCGCTCTCCGCCAAAGAGAGGGTTCCTCGGGCGTCGGGTCGCAGGGCCTGGCACACGGAAGCCCTAGTCTTCAGCGGAGATTCGCTGGAGGTAGGGCTTGCGAGAGGCCGCTCGACTGACGTCGATGCGTGAATTCCGCCAGGCTGGCATTGCGATACGTCTGGCTGTTGGCGGCGCACTTCTCGGAGCGCTCGCCCTGCTCGCGGCGCTGATCTCGCTGAGCCTGGGGCCGGTCAACATCCCGGCCGGGCACGTGGCGGCCATTGTGCTCTCGTTCATCGGCCTGGAAACCGCCGAGGTCGGCCGCACCGAGCACCTCGTTATCGAGCAGATCCGGCTGCCGCGGATCCTGGTCGGCGCCTTCGTCGGCATGGCCCTGGCGGTGGCCGGGGCCACGATGCAGGGTCTATTCCGCAACCCGATGGCTGATCCCGGGATCATCGGGGTCTCCGCGGGTGGGGCGCTGGGCGCCGTGATTGCAATCGCCAGCGGTCTCACGGGGCTCTTTTTCCTGGCGCTGCCGGCGTTTGCCTTTGTCGGCGCCGTATCGGCGACGTTTCTCGTCTACGGCATTGCCGCGGTTGGCGGGTATTTCTCCATGGCCACACTGCTGCTGGCCGGCGTTGCGGTCAACGCCTTTCTGGGCGCGGTCGTGTCCGCAATCATCATTCTGCTGCCCGACAACGAAGCGCTGCGCGAGATCCTGTTCTGGCTGGCGGGCGGCCTGGATTCGCGTGCCTGGGAGCACGTCCACATCTCGGCGCCACTGATCGTCGGCGCCACGGCCGTCATTCTGCTGAGGGCTCGCGACCTGAACCTGCTGATGCTTGGCGACGACGAAGCGCGCGCCCTGGGAATACGCGTCGGCCTGACGCGCGTGCTGCTGCTGGCGGCCGCCGCCCTGGCTACCGGCGCGGCCGTGGCCGTCAGCGGGACCATCGCCTTCGTTGGCCTGGTCACACCCCACATCCTGCGGCTGGCGTTAGGCCCCGATCACCGGGTGCTGATCCCCCTGAGCGCCATTGCCGGGGCGGTCTTTGTGATCGTGGCAGACACCTTTGCTCGCACCATCGTCCAGCCGGCGGAGTTTCGCGTGGGCGTGCTCACGGCCTTCGTGGGCGCCCCGTTTTTCATCCTCCTGCTGATCCGCAACAAGCGTCAGGCCTATGCGCTGTGAAACGCGGCCCACTGAGAGGATTCATGGTTTCAATGCGGCGACTTCGTAGCTTCGCGGTGCTGCCTCTACTGTCCGTGGCTCTAGCGCTCGCATTTTCAGCGTGCGGGCCGGAAGCCGAGGCCCCGCCGCCAGCACAGACCGCGGCGCTACCGCCGGCTGCGACGCCTCACGTCGCACGCGTCGAAGCCACTACGACACCGGCCGCTACGACAAGCCCGACACTGCAAGCCACGGCCGAGCCAGCGCCAGCGCGGACAGCGGCACCGACCGCCAGGCCAACGGCCGAGCCAACCGCCGAGGCGACGCCAGGCGCGGCCGCGACCGCAACACCCGATGCCACCGCCATGCCCGCCCCGACCCAGGAAGCCACGCCTGCCGCACCGGCCTACGCCCAGGCGTTCCAGGGCGTCCACGGCATCGTGGATCCCACCAACTTCGGCTGGCCCCGCGAAGTCGAGGGACTCAATGGCATCGTCAGCATCCCGTTCAAGCCGCTGCGCATCGTCACGGCCTCCGTTGGGCACGACGAGATGACGCTGGCCATCGTTCCGCTGGATCGGCTGGTGGCCGTTGGTGGCGCATCGAAGGACCAGACGTACTCCAATGTCGCGTCCCTGTTGCAGGACAAGACCGAGATCTCGCGCGACCCGGAGACGATCATCGCGCAGGAACCGGACATCATCGTGACCAGCCCGTTCTTTTCGGCGGACGGTGTTGCTGCCCTGTCGAAGGCGGGGATTACGGTGATCCAAACCGAGCTCAAGCAAGGCCCCGAGGCCAGGATCAGCAACATCCTGCTGATGGGCTACATCTATGGAGAAGAGGTGCGGGCGCTCGCGTTCGCTACCGAAGTTCGCGAGCGCTACCAGGCCCTGATCGCCGTAACCGGCCAGGTTGAGACCCGACTGCGCGTGCTGGCCCTGACCCAGTTCGGCGACAAGATCTGGACAGCCGGCAAAGACTCCACCGAAGGCGGAGTCATTTCCGCGGCCGGCGGATTGAACGTCGCCGCGGAGGCCGGGATCGACGGCAATCAGACCACCAGCCTGGAGGGCGTGATCGCCATGAACCCGGAGGTGATCGTGATCGCCCAACCGGTGGAGTTCGGGGCCGAGGAGTTCAGGCAGAGCTTGCTGGACAATGAGGCGCTGGCCGAGCTTCCCGCCGTCAAGAACGAGGCCATCTACTTGGTTGAGGGCAAGCACTTCACCACGCTGTCCTTCTGGAATATTCGCGGGGCCGAGGACCTGGCCCGGATCCTGTGGCCGGACGACCTCGGCGACTCCAAGAGCCCACCCTTCTCGTTAGCGGAGTAGTCGATGATGCGGACCGACACAGACACGGCTCTTCAGGCAGACAACGTCAGCTTCCGCGTCGAAGCCAAGGCGCTCCTGGATCGCGTGGAATTGAAAGCCGATCACGGGCAGTTGGTCGGTCTGATCGGTCCGAATGGTGCGGGGAAGTCCACGTTTCTCCGCGCCATCGCGGGCGTGCTCAATCCGCAGGAAGGCGAAGTCCGGCTGGAAGGCGTGGACCTCAAGTCCAAGTCGTCCAGGGAAGTCGCGGCCACGCTGGCCCTGGTTCCGCAGATTGCGCCCTACACGCACGGCTTCACCGCGCGCGAGTTGGTGCTGATGGGGCGTTACCCGCACCTGAGCCGATTTCAGATCGAGGGTGAGGCCGACGAGCAGATCGCCCGCGACGCCATGCAGCTCACCGAAACTGAGGAGTTCGCCGAACGAACGCTGGACACCCTGTCCGGCGGCGAGCGTCAGCGGGTCTTCGTCTCGCGCGCCCTGGCACAGCAACCCCGTGTGCTGCTCCTGGACGAACCCACCGCCAATCTCGACGTGCTGCACAAGCTGCGCGTGCTGGACCTCGTGCGTCGGCTAGTGGACGAGGGCCTCACGGCCGTGGCCGCCATCCACGACCTAAGCATGGCGGCCCGGTATTGCGACCGGCTGATCCTGCTCAGCGACGGCCGCGTGCTCGCCGAGGGATCGCCGGAAGCCGTGCTGGTCCCGGACATCATCGAGTCGGCCTTCGGGGTGCGGTCAGCCGTCTATCGCGACCCGGCCACTGGTTCGTTAGCCATCAGCCTCATCGCTCCGGCTGACGTCGACCAATCGCCCTTGCCGGCGACCGGGGCAAACGGCAGCACCGGCCGAGGAACGCATCACCGCCTGTCGGCCGGCGCCATGGCAACCGGGCCAGGCATCACCTGAGCCGTGAGCGATCGAGATCCGCAGGCGCTGATCAATTGCGCGGATCCGGTCGCTGAAATGAAGCCGATCAAGCACCGCTGCCGCGAGCAGGACATCCGCGCCCAGCGGGGGATTGACTTCCAGTCATGACCCTCGACGACATCGTCGCCAACATCCGCCCGGGTGACACCCAGGCAAGGCGAGCGGCGACGCGGCGTCAACAACAACTCACCAAGCCACCGGGCAGCCTGGGTCGGCTGGAAGACTTGTCAATCCAACTCGCGGGCATCTTCGGAACCGCGCGACCCACCGTCCGAGAGACCACGCTCATCGTGGCGGCCGCCGATCACGGAGTGGTGGCGCAGGGCGTAACTGGATATCCCCAGGCGGTCACGGCCCAGATGGTGCTGAACTTCCTGGCAGGCGGCGCGGCGATCAGTGTGATGGCTCGCGCTCGCGGGGTTGAGCTGGTCATAGTGGATGCGGGCGTTGCCACGCCCCTGGACCCGCACCCGGACTTACAGGTGGTGGCCGCCGGAAGGGGCACCGAAGACATGACCCGCGGACCAGCCATGACGCGTGCCCAGGCAGCGGCATGTATCAGGGCGGGCGTGAACCTCGCCGTGTCCGGCGCCGAGCGGGGAGCGCAGATCATCGCAACCGGCGACATGGGCATCGGAAACACCACGTCGGCAAGCGCCATCACGGCCGCTCTGACTGGCACGTCGCCTGGACTGACCACCGGGCGAGGCACGGGTCGCACAAATCCGGAGCTTGAGCACAAGATCGCCTGTGTCCAGCGGGCCTTGGATTTGAATCGGCCGGACCCCGCCGACGGGTTGGACGTGCTGACGAAGGTTGGCGGCTTCGAGATCGGGGTGCTGGCCGGGGTGGTTCTCGGCGGAGCGCTGGCTCGGCGGGCGGTCATTCTCGACGGCTTCGTCTCCGGCGCTGCGAGCCTCATCGCGCACAGCCTGTGCCCCACGGTTCTAGATTACGTGATCGCCGGCCACTTGTCGGCCGAGCCGGGTCATCGAATTGCGCTTGAGCACCTGGGCCTGCGGCCCCTGCTCGATCTCGATATGCGGCTGGGCGAAGGCACGGGCGCCCTGCTGGCGACAGGCCTGGTTGAAATCGCCGCCGCCTGCCTGTCTGAAATGGCCACCTTCGACGAAGCCGGACTCTCGGATCGGGAGCCGGCGGATCCCGCTAAACCGTCCACGTGAAGAGCCTCCGGCTGGCCATCGGTTTCCTGACCGTGTTGCCGGTGGCGTCTGTTCACACCGGGCCGATGGGGCCCGCGAGAGCCTATTTTCCGCTCGTCGGCCTGGGGCTCGGTGGCCTGCTTGCCGGGCTGGATGTCGCAGCCGGCCAGGTGCTCCCTCCACCGGTCATGGGTGCGCTGCTGATTGCGGCCCTCCTGGTGCTGACGCGCGCCATCCATACCGAGGGGTTTCTGGATACATGCGACGGCCTACTGGGTGGCCACGACCGCGAGTCCCGGCTGGCGATTCTTCGCGACTCTCACGTCGGCGCGTTTGCCGTGATTGGCGGCGTCGGCCTCTTGTTACTGAAGTGGACGCTTGTGGTCGGCATCCCGGCCGGGGAACGAACTGCCGTCCTGGTTCTGTTTCCCTGCCTGTCACGCTTCGCCATCGTCGCCACGATGGGCGTGTTCCCTTATGTCCGATCGCAGGGTCTGGGCACGGCATTTCAGGCCGGATCCAGCTGGCGTCAACTCGCGTTCGCCTTTGTCACGGCCGCGGTTGCCGGTGGCTTGCTACTTGGCATTGCCGGGTTGCTGCTGTTGGCATGCGCGACTGGTCTCGCCCTGGGACTCGGATGGTGGTTTCGACGGATGCTCGGCGGCATGACCGGCGATACCTACGGCGCCACCAATGAAGTCGCCGAGGTAACGGTGCTGCTCCTCGGAGTCATCCTGATTCGCACGGCACCGATACTCGTAGACTTCCCCTTCTAGCAAGCAACCCCCACGCATGCGCACCTGGTACCTCGTACGACACGGCGAGACGGAGTGGAATCGAATTGGCCGGATGCAAGGGCACATGGCAGTGGCACTGAGCGCCGAGGGCCGCAGCCAGGCAACCCAACTGGCCGGGCGGCTTCGACGTGTCGAGTTCTCGGCGGTCTACTCCAGCGACTTGCCGCGCGCGGCCGAAACCGCTCGGATCATCGTCGCTGGCCGAGACCTTGCGATCACTCCCGATTCGGACCTTCGCGAGTTCTCGTACGGCGAGTGGGAAGGTCTCACCCTCGAGGAGGTCGAGGCCCGCTTTCCCGGCGTGCTCACCGAGCGGATCGAGGCCGGAGGAAACCTGGGATGGTCCGCGCCCGGCGGCGAGGGCGCAGCCGATGCGCTCGACCGGGTACGCCGCTTCAGCACGCGCGCGAGTGCGAGTCTCGACGCTCGGGAGAACGTTCTGGTCGTGGCACACGGTGGATCGCTGCGCGCCCTTGTGGTCTGTCTGCTGGATCTGGCCGACGCCGACTTCTGGAAGTTCCGAATCGATAACGCCTCGCTTGCGATCATCAACGATCACGCCGGCAGCCGCGTCCTCGAAAGCTGGAACGACACCAGCCACCTCTCGGCTGCTGACGACCCAGACCCGGCATGAGCAAGCGCCTGACCCTGGTGCTGGGCGGCGTTCGCGCCGGGAAGAGCCGCTTTGCACAGCAACTGGCGCGGAACGGCGGCCGCGTGCTGTTTGTGGCCACGGCCGAAGCCGGCGACGAGGAAATGGCCGCCCGCATCCAGACGCACCAAGCCGAGCGACCGGCGGACTGGCACACGCTGGAGGAACCGCTCGATTTGGTCACGACCCTCGGACCACGCTTGCCTGCCGTAGACACGGTGTTGCTCGACTGTCTGACATTGTGGGTGAGCAATCTGTTGCTTCAGGGTCGCGACGAGGAAGAAGCCGGGCCGGACATCCCAGAGCAGGCTCGCCGCCTGCTCAATCTCTACGAGAACGGCGACTCGTCCTGGATTGTTGTAAGCAACGAAGTAGGACTCGGCGTCGTTCCCGCTACAAAGTTGGGACGGGTCTACGCCGACGAGTTGGGGCGGGTCAACCAGCTTTTCGCCGCCGTCGCGGACGAAGTGGTCGTCATGTTCGCCGGGTTACCCGTGAACATAAAGGCCCTGGGCCTCAAGAGCCGCTGAGACCTTGCCGGGCCGCCGCACCTGGCCGACATGGAATGCGCGCACTTGCGCTACGCAGCCACGAATTGAAGGGCGTACAACCGAGCACCGCGCATCACGATCCGCAGGCGCAGGGGCTGTCCGGCCGTTGCGGGCAGCCGCGAGTCGCCGCGCCAGGTCACGATCTGCCGAATGTGGTTGCCCAGCACCCGGTCGCACGCGTCCAGTGTGTATCCCTCGATGGCCCGCCCCTCGGCATCCTGTAGCTCAACCCGGGCCTCGCCGCTGGCCGATGCATCGATGTTGAGTTCCAGGCGATTGCCGCTGAAGACGACGGGCTTCGTGATCATCTCGCCGCCACCGTAGGCCGCCTCGGCGGCGACGAATCCGTCTAGGCGCTGCTCGGTCCAAATGACCTGCCCGCCTGGATTGTTCGTGCGTTTGAGCCCGTGCGACTGGTCGTACGCGGTGCCGTACTGGTAGATCGTGTGGCCGCGGATGACTATTCCGAGAGCCGAGTAGACCATCTGCGATCGGGGCCCGGCGGGCTCGATGCGAACGTAGGGCCGACGGTCCGGGCGGTCCCAGGTGATTCCGTCGCGGCTGACGGCCAGTTGAATCTCCATCAAGCCATCGTTTTCGCGCGGCTCGGCGTCCAGGATTTCGGCCTCGGTGAAGTGCTTGTACGCCGAGAACGTCGAGATGTACACGTCGTCGGATCCCGGGTACTTGACGACCGAGGGCGTGTAAATGTCCATGTCGGGTGGGTCCAGATCGTCCAATGCGAGCACCGTCGGAAGTTCGCTGGTGAGCAGCGCGGTGCCTCTCATTCGGACCGGCGAATCGGTCAGCTGCCAGCCGTCGCGGGACGTCAGGTCATCCGTTTCCCAACGCGCGACCGCGCGCCGCCACGGTCCAACGGCGCTCAGCCACTCCTCGTCTCGACCGGTTGGGACCCAATTTCGCAAATAGGCCACGTAGCGTCCGATTCGCTCATCCCAGAACGCTTGGTTCTGCGTATCCCCGATCAGCTCAACGCCGTTGCCGCCTTTACGCCTGAACCGCAAGCCGTCGGCTGACGTGAAGAAACCGAATCCGGTCGGGCCGGCGTCTCGGCCTCGGTTAAGCCAGTAGCCTTTGTAGCGCTCTTCCGGGGGAGCCGTGGGGTCTTTGAAGACGCTTCCCGCCGGATCCGGGATGAGGTTGTTCGCGCTCACGCGGTCAACTTCTACAAGGCCCAGATTCGGTTTGCGCCAGTGGATGCCATCGAGTGACTCGGCATATCCCCAGCGAATGGTGTTTAGATTGCCGGCGCCCATTTGGCTGGACGCATACCACATCCGCGCCAGACCGTCGTCGTCGATCACGGTATTCGGAAAGTGGAGGTGGTGCTCCCAGGCTCGATCCCGGTGAATGGCCACCCCGCCAACGCGCGGCGGGTTTACTCGCAGCCGGACGCCCTCGACCTGATCGGCGAGGGAGAAATCAATGAAGAGATGCTTTTGAGAACCGAGATTGATCGTCTCGCTTGTGTGCCGTGTCATTCTCCTGCCTCAACTTCTACTGCCCTCTGAGCCTGAGCATGTGGGCCTCGGTCGTCGGGACTTCGGTAGTCCCTCCCAGATCGTGCCCGACTCAAGTCCCGAATTCAACGATAGTCACGGGCTGTGATCCCGGCAGTGCCGCACGCGGGAGTCAATCCTCGGGCCGCTGAAGGGCAAACCGAGCGGGCGGCGCGTCCGCCCACCGGCCCAGTGTCACGACGCTGTGCGCGGGCTTGAGAATGAGCCACCAATGAACCGATTCCTTCGACCCGTTCTCACTCATCATCCCGTCGATGCCAACGCCCAACAGACAATGTTCGCCAGAGGAGACTGCGGCGCCAATCGCTCCAACGCACCGATAGCCGGCCCCATCCGTACAACAGAGTGAAAGGCATCTGTGACTTTCGGGAGCGCCCGGTCAATAAGAGCGGCCAATACGAGAATCGCAGCGTCCCACAGCGATTTTTGCAGGGTCGCTGAAGGCCTCTTAGCCGCAAGGACAGATGCCAGACTTCAATGAGATGTAACTTGTAGACAACGTTCGAGTGAAAGCACAGCTCCTCGATAGAACGAGCCTTCCAAAACCTCTGGTTTCGCTCGCACTACCGCTGAAGATTTCGTTCCACATCCTTGGACAACCGCACTGGCGCACGCTACAGCCGCACGTTGCACTTGACTTTGCAACCATCCCGCCGACCACCGACGCCTGTCACCAGCCACATAGGAGCTCGCGACGATCCGCTAGTGCCGGCTCGTCAACGGCAAGACGTTCAAGAACGTGGCTCTGTCGACACCTGGGTCGCCGTCGACATCACCAGAGACACTACTCGTCATCGCCTCATGGGTCGGGCGTGCACCCGCAAGCCCCTCTCAGGGAACCGCCGCCACCGATTTAGGCCGGGGACCGGTCTGCTACGATGGCCGCCGGCTCGCCCGAGACACACCTCGACCAATCAGATCCTGACGACCACGAATGGCCGCGCGCGTGTCGCCGAGCGGCTTCAGATCAGCCAGGGACGCCACCAAGTTTACGTCGCACCAGACGTAGGATCATGGCCATGAACAGAATAATAGCCCTGTCTCGTCGCATCACCGAAGCTCCGACATTCGATGCGGCCATCGTATCCATCATCATCCTCAACGCGGTCCTGCTGGGCGTCGGGACTTCGCCCGAAGTCGATCAGGCATTTGGCAACTGGATCGATATCGGACATCACATAACCCTGGCCATATTCATCGTGGAAGCAATCCTGAAGATGACCGCGGCATCTCCTCGTGTCGCCGGGTATTTCCGCGATGGCTGGAATGTGTTCGACTTCCTGGTGATTGTCTTTGCGCTAATCCCGGCAACCGGACAATTCGCCATGATCGTCCGCCTGGCACGCCTATTGCGAGTGCTGCGGTTGGTGTCAACGATCAAGGACCTGCGGCTGATCGTAACGGCGTTGATTAGCTCGATACCAAGCGTCGGTCACGTCATGCTTCTCATGAGTATCGTCGTCTACATTTACGCCATCATCGGATACCATCTGTTCGGTGAACACGACCCGGAAAACTGGCGTGATCTTGGCAGATCACTGCTCACGCTCTTCAACATCATAACCCTTGAAGGCTGGACGGATATCATGTTTAATGCTATGGAGATGAACGAGCTATCCTGGATCTACTTCGTCAGCTTCGTGGTGATAGGTACGTTCGTCGTTTTCAATCTCTTCATTGCAATCATCATCAACAATCTTGACGAAGCCAAACTCGAACGTCTCCGCGATCTCGAACGCCCCGTGTCACGCGACGAGTTGCTGAGCGAGATTCGCGCTACGCAGGACGCCCTTCAGCGGCTCGAACGCCGCATCAAGGACAGCTAGGCTCAATCGCGTTCAGAGACAGGGCTTCGTATGTCCGGTGCCTACCGGTCGACGCCCACTGCCTTCATCAGTCCCTTCATATATCCCAGGGCAAAGGCGACCGCTTGTTCTTGCCGCTCAGAGTCGCCCACCATTTCCGGCACGTGGTCATAAACGAAGGGCCCGTCGTAACCCACTTCCCCAAAGAGGCGCATCGCCTCCAGCATGTCGACGTGCCCATCGTCGATGAACGTCTCCTCGAACTTCGGCACAGGGCCCGAGACGTTCCTGAAGTGCACCAGGCAAATCTTGTTCCGAGGTCCGAAATGCCTGATCGCGTCGAAGACGTCCTCCGGCATTGCCGAGATTGTGCCCACGCAGAACGTCAAGCAGTTCGAGTCGCTGGGCACGATATCCATCAGCCGTTTCAGGGCCGCGTGACTGCGGAACACCCTGGCCACGCCCGCGATGGGCGATATCGGCGGGTCGTCCGGATGGAGAGCCAGCTTCACCCCAGCTGCCTCGGCGGTTGGGATCACGGCTTCCAGGAAGTAGGTGATGTTGTCCCAAACCTGCTGGTCGGTCACCCGCACCCCACGGTCCAGCGGCGCCTTCCAAAAGTCTTCGTTGGCGTCCTTAATCAAGTCGTAATCGAACGTCGTGACCTTGGCGCCGCCCCGTCCCGGCGTCGCTCTGGAGGTCCTCAGACCGTAGTGGCCGATACTGCTGCGGAGCGAGAAGAAGTAGACGATGGCCTTGAAGCCCGCAGCCCCCATGTTCTCGATCGAGCGGCGCCAGCTGTCGATTTGCTCGTCACGGCCCGGGAGCCCCAGCTTGATCTTGTAGGTCCACTCCTCGGGCATGCTCGCGACGTCGTACCGCAGACCGACGTCCTGAACCCGGTTGCGGACAAGCATCAGATCCTGAAAGCGGTAGTAGCCCCGCTCGATTGGCAGTCCCGGGCTTCCCACAAACTCGGTAGCGCCAATCTGGCGTCCGAAGGCTAGAGTCTCTTCCGTCGGCTCTCCGGAAACCGCCAATCTCATCTCGGCCTCCTGCCTGGGCTACGTTGTCTGCAACGACCGTCTCGGATCGTCGGAAGCTTGGGCTACAAGCGAACGGACAATCCTCCTGGGAGCATCAGGCGTCTTCCGGCAGCAGCACCACCTGCACGTAACGGTCCTCCGTGAGGAAGCGCCGAGCCGCGGCGGCGACTTCCTCAAGAGTCAGCGCGTCCAACCGGTCTTCGAAGCCGGTAGTCGCAGTGAACGCCTCACCCCGCTGCGTCACCGTCTGGATCTGACCGAGCCAGAAACCGTTGTCGCGCAACTGCTCCTCTCGAGGCGTACGCAGAAGCTCCTTCACCGTATCCAGGTACTCCTGCTCGCCGCCTTCGCGCAGCCAATCCAGTTCCTCGAACACCTCCGCCAAGAGCTCTTCGGCTCGGGCGGGGTCGCTACCGAAACCAATGGAGATCCGGTACTCGGGGTCCGGTAAGAGCGTCGACCTGGCGTTCGCACCGACGCTATAGGTACCGCCGAGCTCCTCCCGCAATCGCTCGCGCAGACGGATCGTGAGCATCTCGGCCGCTGCCGTGAGCGTCAGCGCTTCGTGGCGGCTCAACATCGCTTCTCCGGCAAAGACCACAATCGTCCGACTGCGCGGTTCGATGCCGCTGCGGACGACATGGTCCTCCAGCCCCGTCGGTGGATCGACCCCGACGTCCCGCCACTGCTCGACACGACCGCTCGTCGGCAAGCTAGCCAAGTAGGTGGCGGTCAACGAGCGTATAGCTTCCCAGTCAAAGGCGCCCACGAAAACGAACGTTGCGTCGCCCAGGTCCTCAAACCGGTCGGCGTACACGGCTTCCGCGCGCTCCAGGCTGAGCTCCTCCAGCAGTTCAAGCGTCAGCGGCCGCCTGCGGAAGTGGTTCTGGCTCAGCACCGTGTTCACGGCGTCGGAGAACACGGCGTCCGGCTGATCGGCGCGAGTCTCGGCGACGCTGCGCAGGCTCGACTCGTAGGTCGAGTAGTAGACCGGATCCAACCTCGGCGCGGTGGCGTACAGGGTTATCAGTTGAAACAGCGTCTCCATGTCTTCCGGCGAGGCGCGGCCCCTGAATCCCTCGAACAGCTCCCCGATGTAGGGGGATACCGAAACCCGCTTGCCGGCCAGCAGCTTGTCCAGGGCCACGTTGTCATGCTCACCGACGCCACTGCCGGCAACCAGCTGGTCCGCGTACAGTGCCGACACGTGGTCGGCGTCGGCGACCAGCGAGTGCCCGCCCGGACTAAAGGCGCCAAACACAATCTCGTCATTCTTGAAGTCGGTCTGCTTGGCGATCACGGTAATGCCGTTGGACAGCGTCCACTTCACGGCGTCGATCGACTCGATTTGCTCCTCATCCGTGATAGTTCCCGCCGTCGGCAGTGTTGCCAACAGCGGCACATCCTCGAACTCGTCCTCGTATGGCTCGACTTCGAGCATGTCGGCTGCCGCGAGTTGTGCCTGCAACTCAGAAGCCAAATCATCATCCGACTTGCCGTCACTTCCTTCGGGACGCATAACCAAGAGCACGGTGTTCCCGGGCTCGGCCCACGAGCTCGCCACGTCGTCGACCTCGGCCAGAGAAATCTGCGGAAGCAGCTCCTGGTAGAACTCCCACTCGGCCTCCACGCCGGGAACCGGAATCCCGCTGAGGAAGTGGTCCGCATACTCCCGGGCCAGATCTGTCGATTCCCGCTGATCCCGTTCCTTGTACACGCGCTCAACGGCACTCAAGAGCGTGATCTTTTCTCGGGCCAACTCACTCTCGGTAAACCCATGCTGTCGAGCGCGCTGCGTCTCCTCCAGCAGGGCCGCAAACCCGGGCTCAACGCCGTCCTGCTCCACCCATGCCCCGAATTGCACGAGGTCCACTGGATCGACAAAGGGGCCCCGCGAGCCGCCGGCCCCTAGGTACGGGGGATCCTCGACCTGGCTACGCTCGAAGAGTCGAGCGTTCAGCATCATGAAAGCAAGCCGGTCCACCACAATGCGACGAAGTGCCGCCAGGTTTTGGCCGGTTTCCGGAGGAATCTTGCGCAGCAGGAACAACTGCGTGCTCGGTGCCTCGGGATCACTGAACACGTTCACCCGCGGCGCATCGTGCTCGGGCACGCTATAGAGAGGCCGATCGGTCGGAGATCCGACGGCGGCACTCGCCTGGCTGGCTTCTCCCTCGGGAGGCGGAGCGAAGTGCTGTCGTACCTTTGCCTCGATCAGCTCGGTGTCGAAGTCGCCGACGGCGATGACGGCCATCAGGTCAGGTCGGTACCAGCGCTCGTAGAATTCCCTCAGGCGCTCCGGCGGTGCGGTTTCGATGACCCCGGGCAGTCCAATTGGGCTCCGCTCGTTGTAGCGAGAGTCGCCAAAGATCAGCGGAAACCAGTTGTCTTGAAAGCGCGCGCCAAAACCCCGCCGCAAGCGCCACTCTTCCAGGATGACTCCGCGCTCCAGCTCCACTTCTTCCGGCTCGAGCGTTATGGCGTAGGCCCAGTCGCTGAGAATCTGAAACGCCGTCTCGAGAATCTCCGGATCGTCAGTTGGAACCTCAAGGAAATACAGCGTGCGGTCGAAGCCCGTCGAAGCGTTGAGGTCGGCTCCGAAGGTGCTGCCGATCGACTCGAGGTATTCGACGATCTCCTGCTTGGCGAAGCGCTCGGTGCCATTGAAGGCCATGTGCTCGACAAAGTGAGCTAGCCCGCGCTGTTCCTCCTCTTCGAGGATCGAGCCAGCCTTTACGACCAACGATAAATGGGCCCGCTCGCGCGGCTCCTCGTTATGCCTGATGTAGTAGGCCAATCCGTTGCTTAGCGTGCCGCGTGTCACCAGGGGATCGAAGGCCAGCGGAGCGCCGGCCTCGGACTCCGGTGCAACCGTGGCCGTAGGCTGCGGAGTTGCTGTTGGCGTGCTTACCGGAGGCGCGGCAGTAGCCGTCGGCTCCGGACTTGCCGTCGGAGTGACGACCGGCGCGGCGGTAGTCGTGGGTTCAGGGGTTGCGGTGGGCGTGACTACGACTGGCGCGGTGGTGACCGTGGGTTCGGGAGTTGCAGAGGGCGTGGCCGCCGTAGGCTCCGGACGAGCCGTAGCTACGAGCGCTGCTGTGACCGTGGGCGACGGACTTGCAGCGGTCGCAGCTACGACCGTTGCAGCGGGTGTCGCGGCTTCTCGTTCGGCAGCCGGCGAGGACGTGGGACCGCAGCCTGACAACGCAGCCGCCATCAGCGTGATGCAGGCAACCAGTACCGCTGACTTCACACGTGCGCTCATCGAGCTCGTCTTTCGCTGTTCATCCAAGTGCCCCCGACCCCGTCTATGTTCAAAGAAATGTCCGCCTTACGCTCAGCGCATTCATCGCCTGTAGAGCCGACGTTCGCAACTAACCGACCAGTCATCCAACGGTCGACGTGTCGCGATTTCGCCCGCTCTCGGAACAGGATTCCGTGCACAGTCAATGGGTACTTCTGGCCAAAAAGGTTTGCAGGCCCAAATCTCTCCCCCACACCAATCCTGCGGGATTGAAGTCGCGCTCTCGACAGGTCTGAGTCCGGTACGCATGCAATTATAGTCAATCCCCACAAGCCCTTCGCGTCCGTCGGCCGCGCACCGCCCGACGTTTTCACCGCCTGCGGACCGCCTCCCCTGGCGAGGCCCCCAGTCGCAGCCGGCGGCCGAGCCAATCCGACAGCGCGCATCGCGAACGATAACCCGGCCTGCAACACGGCCCCGAGGAAGTGGCGAGTCACCGACCGAGTTGCCCGTGCACAGTCAGTGGCGCCCGCTGCCGGCAGGTACAAACGTTGCCGGGCCGGCGCAAGACCTTAGCGCCTGCATCGTGCCCGGCAAGGCCGTGCGGTGCGGCCTCGGCGGTCACTGGCGCCTTTGACGCTTAGGAACGCCTCAGTCACAACCATGGCAACTCGTGGGCGCTAATCCCGCGACTCGTGCAAGCGGTCCTGGCGCTAGTGCCACGTACTTCCGGCGTGTTTGGTGACTGCGGCCACGGCAGCTCGCGCTGGCCGCGTCTTCCGCCCTGGCCCCGGTATCGAAACATCGCGGCTTCCGCATCACTGGTGAGTTAGCCGCCTGTCAGATTCATCACCCCCGATCGCCGCCGCCCGGTGAGCAAGAGCGTGAGGACGATGGCCCAGTCGCGCGGGCCGACCGCCGCGTCGCTGACTACCGCGAGGAGCTTCCAGCCTTGCGCCGCCGAGAGACCGCTGCCTGGACTCGGCCGAATCCGCGGCCAATCCAGCCGGCTACACGGCTTGGCGCTGACCATCTCCTTCCAGATCGGAAACCTGCAGAACGAGCTCAGGCAGGCGATGCGGGCGTTGCCAGCGATCGCGGACGGCTCGTGGCCTGATGGTCCCCGTCTGTGCCCGAAGGGTAAGACGTCCTGGCTGGGCGCCTCCTTCGGCGACTTGCCCAGGCGTGCGAAGAAGCCTTAGCAGCATCCAGGAGTAGCTCTCGACCGTGCGCCGGGAGCCCGAGCGGCGCTGTTTCCCATCCAGGAAGGAGACATGCGCGCGTTCCCAGCCACGCCCGGTGTCCGCGAAGCACACACGTTCTTAGGCTGTTGATTTCGGCACGACGCCCCCTGCGAATCTGGTGGCGTCGTCACGTGTGCACCGACCGCCCGACGTATCAGCACAATGCGCAAATCGTGCTCGGTAGCCGACTGCCGAAGGAGAACTCTGGCCCACACGCCGCAACGGTCTTGCAGACCGCGCGGGCCACCAGCCCCTCCCGCCTCCAGCCGCACGCTGGCAGTTTGGTCGATCGGGATTCGCGACGTCCCGAATGTCGGTGGTGTTGACGTCGCGCACTTCGGCCAGGGCGCCGACGAATCCCCAGGTTGCGAACCGAGCGTGACGGTGAGTTAGCCGTCCCCGAGCACGGTTCATGAAGTCGGCCGGCCCGAGACAGGCAAGCCACTGGAACGGACAAGCACTTCCATTCGAGTCGGAATTGTCCGTGCTAGAATAATTCGTTTTCCGTGAAACGGCGCATAGCTTGGCCCTAACTGCACAAGCGGCGATTTGGGCTTGATCGGTCGGGGTAGGGCATGACCGCGCCGGTAGCTGTTGAGGCCCAGGGGAGGGACTGATGAACCTATTAGTTTCGCGGAGGCGTGCGCTACGAAGCGCCGTCGTGGGCGTGACGGGTGTGGCGGGTGCGGCGGTACTCGCCGCCTGCGGCGAAACCCAGGTAGTGACCAAGGAAGTGCCGGTCGAAAAGATCGTCGTAGAGCAAGTCGAGGTCGAGAAGATTGTGACGCGGACGGAGATCAAGGAAGTCCCGGTTGAGAAGGTCGTGATCCAGCAGGTGCCGGTGGAAAGGGTCGTGGTCCAGACCGATACCGTCGTTAAGGAAGTGCCGGTCCAGACGATCGTCGAGAAGGTCGTGATCCAGGAGAAGATCGTGACCGTGGAGGTGGAGAAGCCGCCCGAGAGGAAGACGGCCACCATCGAGTTCCATCACGATCACACGTCCGGTACACGCGGCGCGGCAATGAAATGGTCTTTGGATCGCTTTGCCAAGGAGTTCCCGCACATCAATGTCAAGTTCGTCCCGCAACCGGCGGCCTTTACAGAGACCTTCAACATCAAGATCGTGGCGGGCACCCAGGGTGAACTGGCCCTGTTGTCGGGATGGTTCGCATGGATTTGGATCCAGGGCGGCGCCTTTACTCAGATCAACGATGAGTTGGCCAAGCACGATGCGTGGGACCCAACGGCCATGTACGCCCAGCCGGACGTCTTCACCCTGAATCTCCGCAACACCCGATACGACGGCGCGGAACCTGTGTCAGGTCCGCAGTTCGGGGTGGGGTACCAGGGCAACATGCAGAACTATGCCTACAACCTCACCCTGGCCGAAAAGGCGGGAATCGACGTCCCCGTGAGCTCCGACCGCGCCGGCACCGGCCGTTGGGGGATCGAGACGGAGTTCCGCGAAGCGAACATGAAGGCACGGGATCCGGAGACCGATACATGGGGCGGGCATGGCAACACCCATTGGGGCGCCTACGTCTTTTGGGCGATGGCCTTCAACGAGAATCCACGCGCGATGTTGCACTGGAACGAAGACGCCACCCATTTCGGGGCGTTCGACAACGGGGGCGAACGGGGCCTCCAGGCGGGCGTGAACATGGCGCTCGAGGACCAGTCGCTGTTTCCGAGCGAGGAACGAAAGACCCTCTCAGGTCAGTTTGGCGACCCATTCTCGGCCGGCAAGATCTTGTGGAACCGCATGGGCGGCGCGGTCGGGTTTGCCATAGGCCGGATCCAGGACAGGTTCTCGTGGACGATCGGCGCCAACCCCGAGGGCCTGAGAGGCGCGTGTCCGACGGCGTTCGACGGCCAACCGCATATCGTCACCAGTGCGGCCACGAGGAACGGCACGCTCGAGGAGACGGTTGAGCTGGCGGTGTTCATGGGCGGCGATGAGGTGCAGACCCGCGTCGCCATTGAGCGCGGCTCGCTCCCAATCACCAGGGCTGCCTTGAACTCGCCGGAGTACAAGGCAGCGCCACCGGGCGCAAACGCGTTGACCGCTGGTATGGCGAACTGGACAGATCTCCAGCCTAGCCAGATGGGGCATCCCAACCCATTGGAGATCTGGCAGGCCCCGCACCCTGTGGGTAAGGCGTTTTCCGGCGAGCTGTCCGTGGGTGACGCCATCGCGGGACTCGTCGAGACCAAGGATAGGGCCCTCGCGCGGACGCACGAGAATTACGAGTCGCTTCAAGCGTTTGCGGCGCAACTCCCCTACACGAATGTGCGCTAGGCCCCAAGGAGCTTCGCGAGAAGCTGTGTAAGGCCGATCGTGACAGGCGCCGTCCGGCAACTGCCGGACGGCGCCTGTCACGTACGCGTCTCATCGGGAGACCCCGCGCCCTGGCGGCCTGCCTTTCGCGGACAGGAGCTGTCACGTGACCAGCCAGGGTCGCCGGGTGGCCCCGATACGTGCCGCTATGGAGTGGTCTGCGCTGTGATCGAGCAGGCTGGCGTCGGCCTACGCCGACATGGCCGCTGGAGTACAGGTTCTGCGCGTATCAGAGCCGCTGGCGTGGCGTATCGCCCACTCAGCTCCCCCGTTTGGAGCCAGCGGACGATCACCCTGCGTGGCTGCCAAAGGTCTTCGGCTCGAACTTGAAGTCGTCCCCAACGGAGCAGGCCGCACCGATGGACACGACGGCGACACCGAGGGCAAGCGCGGCGGTCGCTATCAGATGACGACGGCCGTAGGTCCGCGAGCGGCTCGCCGGCGTCGACGCCACCTCTCCGCGTACCGAGCCAGAGCGGTCAGTAGTTGCTCGCATCAACGCCTCCTCTACCCAGACCGAGCCGGAGCGGCGAGTGCGCGTGCATTTGGGTTCGAGTGGGGTATCTATCGCTTGCCAGAGTCTAGCGCCAGGATGCCTACTAGCCCCGCTGGTGCACGTAGCGCCTACCGTCGTTGAGCGGGCCGAGTGGTTGCTGGTCCAGGCCAGCATACGCTTCCTTGAGCGGACGGGCCGTTCTCGGTGCCGTTGCGAAGCCAGGAGACGCTATTCGGGCCGTCATCGCACCAGTGGCGGCCCGCGCCTCCCGTACACCAGCAGAGATCGCCACGCGCCCATCGACGGCGCGCCAGGCGGAATTACGCCTTGGCCTCAGTGAAGCAAGAGCCGTACAGCCTCGCGTCGCGCAACTCGTACTTCAGACGGGTCGAACGGTCCGGCCGGCTCGCGTCACCGCGGCGCTCGCCCCAGCGAACCACCTGTCGAAGGCCGTCGGCGTGCCAGCAGCAAGTCCGCAAGGTCTCCGGTAACGCGCACTGCCTGGACCATCCGTCGTGAAACATCGGCTAAGGACGTGAGCCTGAGCGCCGTGCATCCTGGAAGGATCCCGCGAGCGATACGCGCCTCGTAACCGTGCAGGTAGCCCGGCGCTCTACTGGCGACACGACGTTGCCAGCAACCGGGCGCCGGTCGCGCCTATCTCATGATTCCAGTCAGCACGATCCAACGTAAGAGAAGCACTTCGAGTCTCTTGTTCGTGGCTCGAACTTGAAATCTTCGGACTCGCCACATGCCGAGATCGAAGTCGCGGTGAGGAGGATGAGGCCGAGCGAGACGGCCCAACGTGCTGCCTTCATCGCGATCGCCGTCATCGTCACGCTCACATGGACCTCCGAGCGCCGTGCGCCAATTCCACGTCGGATCACAGCGTAGGCTGCAACGCGACCGAGCGAGTCGAGTGCATCTACCAGAAGCTCGGGGGTCTCGGGCCAGACACGGCGTCCTGCCGCGGGGGCTTGATGTGGCCCCAAACGAGCCCACCGTCATTCTCGTGTCGCGACAGGGGCCGCAAGCCATGGCGCTGGCGAGCCCGACGGGGACGCCTGCGACCCCGGATCATCCGTCGGCCACCTGACTTCGCCGGCCACGAGCTCGACCGGCCTACTCGCAGTGGGCGCCGGGTCGTCCTAGGCCGTCATCTTTCCGAGATGCAGAAACGCACGGTGCTCATCTCGGCCGCGGCTGTGCAGGGGATTCACACCCCGGTGAAGCAGAAGCCGTACAGCTTCGCGTCGCGCAACTCGAACTTCAGACGGACCGAACGGTCGGGCCAGCTCGCGTCACCGCGGCGCTCGCCCCAGCGAACCACTTGTCGCAGGCCGTCGCCCGACAGCCCGGTGCAAGCGCTCGCCTCGAAGCCCGGCAGCGGTCGGCCGCTTGGCTCCTGCACTTCCACGTTGAGCGTGCCATTCCGCCCCATGTCGGCGTTCACTGCGAGCCGCGTGCCTCCGGGCGTAATCGGACGCGTCACCAGCGTGCCGCCGTCAGCGCCCGCGTCCAGGGAGATGAACCCTTCGCGTCGGACCTTGGCCAGCCCGATCGCGGGGAAGCGGCGCGCACCGGCACGCGCTTCGTCCAAGTAGCGCGCGCGGATATGCGGGTCGAAGTACGGCCGCCCACTGTGTGCGGTGTCGAAGCCGGCGTAGTAGATCCACCATTCGTCGCCCACGCTGACCGGCAGCGAGTGATAGAAGATCATGGCGCTGTCGAAGCTCCCCGGCTCGCCGCGTCCCAGCACCGTCCGGCGCTGGCCGGCCCGATGCCAGTGGATCAGGTCGCGGCTGCACACCAGCTGCAACTCCACCGTCGCGACCTGGTTGGAGCCCCCGAATCGGCTCATCTCGAACGCCGCGTCGAAGATCCAGAGCAAACCCAGGAAAAGGTCGCCGCAGCGAAACACGTTCACGCCGTAGAACTCGCAGCGATGATCGTGTGGATGGTCGTACACCAGCACCGGCGCCGCGGTTGCCAGGCGCTCCTCGGCCATTTCGTCGTCGCGCTGATCTGGCGTCAGCACCAGCGCCGGCGTGCTCCACTCGGTGAAGGGGGGACGTGAGTTGCCGCCGCCATGCGCGACATAGCGCTTGCGCACTCGGCCAATGTGACGTTCCTGCTCTTCGAACGAGTCGCCATTCGGCTCCCAGTAGTTCGTCTCGGCCGTGCTTACCCCAAAGCAGCGTCGCCGCCACGGACCCAGTTGCACGTGGGTTTTGTGGAACAGCGCGTACTTGGCGCTGGGAAAGCCCGGCGCATCGAAACGGGATTGCGTATCGCGCAGGTTGGCGCAGCTGACGACGTCGCCCCAATCCCGCCCACGCAGCACCGGATTACCCTCGAAGCTCCTCCAGCGCAGACCATCGGGCGAAAACCAGACGCCGTAGGTATGCAGACCGTCTTGGTCTTCACCCATGTAGTGGGCCGTCTTGTAGCGCATGTCCGGCGGCTCCACCCGGCTCATCTCGGGGCAGTAGAGCATGCCGTGGCCCGGGCCGGCCCACCCCGCGCCGGGACGTCTGGCCGCGGGTGAGCCCGGGGCCGGCGCAGGCATCTGCGAACTCGCCGGGCGCGACCTGTCGCCCAGGATGTTGTTGGCGGTCGAGCCGTCGTAGTCGACCAGGCCCAGGTCCGGGCGCTCGAAGTTGATGCCGTCGCACGAGGTTGCGTAACAGGCAAGGCTCGGCTCGCCCGGCAATATGCCCGCCGTGAAAGTGCCTCGGCTGTTGTACCAGAGCCTGGTTAGTCCCGTGGCGGGGTCGTAGGTGACGTTCACGGGTCCAGCCAGGCCACCCTTGGCGGGCCGCTCCCAGGGCGCTTCCGCCGTAAGCACCGGGGTCGGGTGCTTGGTCATAGCGTGGAGGTGCTCGTTGAGACCCTTGCTCTCCGTGATCAGGTAGTCGTCAACGAATAGCTGGACTCGTGTCCCAACCTGCACCGGTTTTGCAGACATCGGATTCGCCTCAGCTTCCGCGGGCACGTCATCAGCGCCGTCCAGCCGGCGTCGGACCCTACGCTTGGCGCCCGTGGCAGTCAACGACGCAGGTTGCGCCAGCCAGTCGCTGGGGCCACTGCCCTCGTTCCCTGGGCGGCGTCGCCCTCAGTTCCGTTGCGTCGCCGTACACTTCGTCTGAGCTGGCTCGCCTACGTGCGTTTGACTCGCGCGCGTCCGGAGGTGTCGAGATGTTGCTACGGGCAGTGCCAGTGGGAACTCAGCCGCAACTCTTCGTCGACGACTACCTGATCGCGGAGAGCGAGGGCGTCGAGGAGCACCTCCACGCCATGACCAAGCACCCGACCCCGGTGCTTACGGCGGAGACGCCCTGGGAACGTCCGGGGCACGGCACGGTCGCTAACCCGGTCGCCGTATACGACGCGGAAGCGCAGCTTCACAAGCTGTGGTACTCCAGCCAGGTCCTGTTTTCGACCGGCGGGGAGACTGGAGCGCCACGCTACAAGTGCTACGCGACCTCGCGAGATGGGGTCCACTTGGACCGGCCGGAGCTGGGGCTGGTCGAGTACGAGGGCTCGACCGCGAACAACATCCTGCCAGCCGATGCGGGCGGTGGGCCCATCCTGGACTGTGTCGAAATGTCTCACGTCGAGCCGCCCGAGCTGCGCTACAAGTCGGTCAACTGGCTGGGCTTCGACGAGGACGGTATGGGTACCCACGGGGTGCGCTTTTCGGCGGACGGCCTGCGCTGGCGAGATTATGAGGGCAATCCGGTCGTTCGCGGGCGTGAGCACGGCGACGCGGTGAGCTGCGCCAAGCTGCGCGACACCTATGCCGACTTCGGCCCGCCGGGCTTCCCCTCCGCCAAGTACGCGATCTTCCTCAAGACGCACCTACGGCTTGGCCGCTGGTGGCGGCGCTGCGTGGGGGTTGCCACGTCCGCGCCGATCCGGGGCGGCAGATTTCCCGGCCGCGGCGGCGTGCCCTTCACCGAGTGGACGCAGCCGGTCCTGGCGCTGGCGCCCGACCCGCGGGACGACGATCTGGCCGAGGCGCGGCTGGCGGCGGCCCGGCCGCACCTCCTGTACGACCATCCGGAAGATCACCGCGCCGAGTTCTACGAGATTCTGGTGCACCGCTACGGCGACCTGCTGCTGGGCTTCCTGTGGGTCTTCGAGCCGGCCTTCGAATGCAGCCGCTTGGGCGGCGCCAACCAGCACGGGCCCGTGCACGTACAACTCGTCTCGAGCCGCGACTTGATCCACTGGCACCGGGCCGGCAACCGCCAACCGATCCTGGCGCCGGGCGAGCCGGGCAGCTTCGACGCGGCCATGATCTTCGGTATCACGTTCCCGCTGCCTATGGGCGCTGAATGGGGTTGCTACTACGCGGGTACCGGCATCTTCCATACGGCCTGGCCGTATCTGGACGCGCATATCCGGCTGCCCTTCATGGAGGACCTGCGGGCGGGGCGGCGGCAGCCCCCGGCGATCGGCCTTGCCAAGGTGCGGCGCGAGGGCTTTGTCTCGCGAGACGCGGGAGCGGCGGGCGGAACCCTCACCACGCGCCCCCTCCGCCCCGGCGCGGGCCGGCTGGCGGTCAACGCGAACGTGGCGTCTGGCGGGGAATTGCGAGTGGCGGTGCATGACGCGAGCGGCCAGGCGCTGCCGGGATTCGAAGCTGAAGCCTGCACGCCTGTTGCGGGGGATGCGATCCGGCACGCTGTGCATTGGGGAGAGCGCGGGGGTGACGCAAGCTGGCCCCATCGCGAGCTGCGGCTCACATTCCACCTGCGCGATGCCGAGCTCTACGCCTTCCAGTTCACCGAGGACGCCGACCCCGATTGAGCGGCGGGCGGGGTAGCGGCCGAAAATACGGTCCGGCGCGCGTCGGCTGACAGCACGGTCTGATCGCCTGAGAGCCTTTGGGACCAGCCGGGGCGCGAGCCTCTGCAATGCTTGCGCCAGCGGCCGGTCATACCGGGTCGGTCAGATTCCCGCCCATGCCACCGTGTTGCCAACGAAACTCGCCAACATCTGCGTGTCGCGGAAACCTGCGGGCCATTGCGCAACCACGATTTCCCCGGAGCCAACCTGGTGGCTCACGATGAATGCGGCGCCGTTCGCTCCGGCCAGCACATCCCAGGAGGGGGCATAGTCGGCGACGAGCTGCTGCGACACCCTGGATCCCTGCTCCGCAAATGAGCGGCCAGCCAAGCCTGCAAGCAGCGGGTGATCGACGTCGCTCCAGAGCATCCCCGCCGGCTTGTGCGGGGCAATGCGCAACCGTGCCGGGAAGAAATCGTGCAGGACGGCTCCGTCGGCGCCCCAGTTCGTCTCGTTCAGGCACCAGAGGAGGAGCTTCCCACCCTCGCCAACCCAATCCAGCACGCGCTGCCCCTCCTCGGCTCGCAGCGCGCTCATATCGTGCGACAGCGTGATGAGCCGGCAGCGTGAGAGGTTGTGAGGAACTCGACCCCCCATCACAGCCAACCCGCGACGCCTGCGTCGCAGCGCTCGCCGTAGGCCCCGTTCAAAGTCGGCAGCGGTTCCGCCAGCGTGAATCATCACGGCCTGCGGCCCGGTGGCCAAGAGAATTCCGAGTCGCGCCCAATCCTGGCGGAACCTCTGCGCTTCCTTCTCCGCCTCGCCGAGCAGGTTGTCGAGGTGCCGCGGCCGCAGCCGAGCATGGGAACACAGCGCGGGCTGCATCTCGTAGTGTGCCAAGAGACGGTCGTGGACCTGCCGGTATCGCCGGACGGACTCCCTGACCAGCCCCTCGGCCTCAGCGAGAAATCGCTCGTCAAGCGTTGCCACGAACGTCTCCGTGGCGATGGCGGCGTGGATACGACGGCGCCAGAACTCGGCGATACGCCCAAGCACCTCGATGTCCTTCCTCACGCTTTCGATTTCGTGATGCCCGCGCTCAGCGTTCACTGCGGCAAGTTCGATCAGCCGGCCGGCCGTGCCCGCTGCCGCGACTATGGAGTTGGCGGTGTCTATGGGAGTGCGCCCCTCGGCGAGCGGCGTCCCTCTGAGCTGGTGATTGACGTAGGCAGGAATATCAGCGACCAGATGGTGACGGGGACGATCCTTGAGCAAGCGACCGACGTCCACCCAATAGCGTGAACTGGGACGTTGGGTACGCGCGCTGCCTCCCCAGTTGAGTCCGTTGATCTGGGGACGCCAGTGGTCCCATCCCCGCACCCAGAACTGCGTTCCGATGGCCGGCATGATGGCGGCGGCGGCCTCCAAGGCTCGGTACAGGTGCCCCCCTGCCGTACGGTTCCCGCATCGGCGCGCGCATTCGTTGAGCCAAAGGTTCTGCTCATACGGCTGACGCGGGTTCCATGCGTAGCGCCCGAATGCGCTCCACCAGATCCAATCCCTGTCGAACTGAAACCGTTCCGGGTCCGCGCGGAACTTCCCTGAAATCAGCTTGTCGTCCCGTCGCTCCCATGTGTATGGCCAGCCCTCGACGTTGAGCGGATGGAAAACCACGCCCCGTGCGCCGACTTCGTCCAGCGAGTGCAGGCAGTCATACACGTGCTCGGCGGAGCCAAACGTGAACGGCCACAGGTTCGACAGCATGTGGAAGTAGCCGTAGACAGGGAGGTCTCCGTCCTGCACGGCCTCGGCTACCTCGGGATCAGGCCGCCGGCTGATGTCGAGAAACTCCGCTTGATACTTGGTGTCCATCCAGGCCTCGCCCCCCCAAGACCTGCGAACGGCGGAAGAGACCTCCCGCGGGCCACTTGACCAGTTGCGTACGAGCAGCAATGGCGATCGGCCGGTCGCCTCGTGAAACTCCCGCAGGGCGCGCAGCTGGGTTCGCTCCAGGAATTCAGCGCTATCGCCGGACACTTGCTCGCCTGGACAGAACCCAACCGCGCCGATCTCCGGATAGGTCTCGAGGAACTCGCGCGTAATCGCCCTCGTGTAGTCCTCGGTCAACTCGGTCAACGGGTGGTCATCGATAGGAATGCCGTGCGCCTTCCGGAACGATCGCGAGAGGTGGATGTTCCAGTTCATGGTGCCGAGGCGCAGCCCGAAGCCCGCCGCTCTGTCGATGACCCACTGAAACGTCGCCATGTTGCGCCCCAGGCGCTCGGGGGATAGCTCCCGGCCCTCGGGGTAATCCGTCATCTTGATGAGAAATGGAAAGAAGTGCGAGTGCCACAGCACCACGAGGTTCAGGCGCGAGCGAAGGGCGCGGTCGAAGAAGCGAAGCCACTGAGCGGCGTCGTAGAACCAATCGGGATGAGCCGCGTATTGGGGTTCCCCGTACAGCGCGGTCGTGCGCCGATTCTCACCATGCCGCCCGCCGACCGGCGGCCAGAACATCGTCCCACGAAGGTCGAATACCGGAGCCTCCCCATCCGGCGGGGTAGTCGCCCGCCCGTCGCGGGCAATGGCTTCCACCAGGCCCACGCAGCCATACAGGAGTCCACGCTGGGATCTGGCCGTGACAGCGGTGCCCGTGTCGCCGCTCGTGATGCGGTAGGACTCGTCTGCAAGTGAGCACTGACCGTCCAGAGTCAAGACGTAGTCGCCTTGCGAAGTAGCGGCCGGAATGGTTGACACGACAGGTAGCCGGCCGAGCCCGAGCAACGCCTCGACCAGCAGACTGAGCCCGCCGGCGGGGACCGTCGAATCACCAGCGGCCAGGACGATCCGTGTCGCCTTCTCCGGGCGGTCAACGGCTTGACCGGCGATCTCTTGCCACGCTTCGTGCCGGATTTTGGCCAGGGTCTGCTCCGCCCGAACCAGATCGCCGACATTCCCGTCGCTACGTGGCCGTGCCGCCTTGACCTGGCGTCGAAGCTGCGCGCCGGTAGTGGCAGCGCCCAGAGCCCCCGGAGCGGAGCAAAGCCGGTCAATCTCCCATTCGGCCTCCAGACACCGCGCGCGCAGTTCGAGCAGCGCGTAGTGCCTTGCCCTCTCGGGCGCCAGCCGTGCCTCATAGGCTGCGTTCTCGAAGTCGACGGTCCCCGCATCTTGATCGGCGACCGACACCCGCGCCGCCTCAACATCGTCCAAGAGCCGCCGGAGGTCGACGGATGTGCGCTCGGCAATGCGCTCAATGCGACGCTCCGCGCGATCAAGCTGCTGTCGGGCCGCCTCAAGATCGCCACGGTTGGGTATGGTCACGACGTTTCCACTATTGTGCGGCCCTGCCACTGCGGAAACTAGGCGCTACGCAGATGCGTAGTTCAGAAATCCGGTGCCAGGAGGTGGTCCCCTCCAGAGTATGAGGTCCGCGCCGAAGCTATCCATCGCAGCCACGGCGTCGCCCCGAAACCGGCTGCGGATGTCGCGGGCGTGGAGCGCGGGAACCAACTCCGGCTGCGGGAGCGCGAACGAGACGCTAATCAATTGCCGGAGCGGCGGCTGAGGAGCAACCACATAGCCGCGGGTGACCGGGAGCGCTCCAGACATACCGTTGACGGCGGCCCCTACTGCCGGAATCTAACCTGACAGAACGTGCCTGAAATTCTCGCCACGGAGCATAACGAGGTAACGTGCGCAGCGCTCGAGATCAATCTGCATGGGCCGTCTCAACCCGTGCCGCCCCGCCAGTCTCGCCTTGACATGCCGGACCCTCGATAGTTTGGCGGCGTGATGCACAGGTCGGCTCGAGTGAACCCGCAACCGGCGCGCTGGGATCGGATCTGACGTAGCCCTGAGCTGCCGGATTCCGTATGGCTGGTCCTGCATCGGATGTGGACGCCTCTTGCCGGCGTCCCGGCGATCGGCCACGGTCCTACGAAAGCACCGTGCCACTGTTCGAGATCGGCTGGCTTTCAGAACGGCTCGCTGCTGAGGCCACACAACCTGAAGTTTGATCTCATCAATTGCGGCGCGCTAGCCCCGTACCACCTGCGTCGCGTCAGTGCGCTTGGTGGTCGAATTCGGGTCACGTTCACCGTATATCCGGCTATCGAAGAATCGCGCTTCTGGCAGGATCTTCCCAGCGAGCGTTTGCCCTGGCGGCCCATCGCCCGAGACAGGCAAGCCACCGAAACGGACAAGCACTTCCATTCGAGCCGGAATTGTCTGTGCTAGGGTACTTCGTCTTTCGTGAAACGGCGCATATCTCGGCTCTGACTTCTCGAGCAGCATATTGAGCTTGATCGGTCGGGGTAGGGCATGATCGCGCCGGAAGCTGTTGAGGCCCAGGGGAGGGACTGATGAACCTATTAGTTTCGCGGAGGCGTGCGCTACGAAGCGCCGTCGTGGGCGTGACGGGCGTGGCGGGTGCGGCGGCCCTGGCCGCCTGCGGTGAAACCCAGGTTGTGACGGTCGAGAAGATCGTTGAGAAGGAAGTGCCAGTCGATCGCGTCGTCGAGAAGATCGTTACGAGGGAAGTGCAGGTCGAGAAGGTCGTCGTCCAAGAGAAGATCGTTGAGGTCGAGGCTAAGCCGCAAGCCGTGACGGCAATAGTCCGGGTGGCCCATGACCACACGTCCGGTCCACGGGGTTCGGCGATGCAATGGGCCCTTCAGAGGTTCGCGGAGCAATACCCGCACATTCCGATCAAGTTTGAGCCGCAGGGTGGGGATTATCAGGAAGCCTTCGGCATTCAGATTGCGGCTGGGACACAGTCCGAGGTTGCTCTGCTCGACGGCGGGTTCGTGAATCAGTGGGTTCAAGCGGGAGGCTTCACGCAAATCAACGAAGAAACGCGCAAGCACCCGGACTGGGATCCGACGCGCTGGTGGTTCTCACCGGATGAATACACGGTGAACTTTCACAACACTATGCCGGCCCCCACAAATAAACCCATAACGGGCCCGCAGTTCGGCATGACGTACCAGGGTGCGTGCACCGGTCTCACTATGAATTACACGATGGCCGAGGCCAAGGGCATCCCCGAACCATCAGAGGGCAGTTTCGGCCTCACAACAGATTTCGTCGAGAACGCAAAGAAGGCCACCGACGCTGAAACGGGCGATTGGGGCAAGTGGATGCACGTGCATCCTGCGCTCACGTGGGGTGGCTGGCTGTTCGGCCTGAGCGACAACGGGACGAACCACTTTCGAAGCGCGGACGGCACGCACCTTGAATGCTTCGATGACGGGGGTGACAAAGGGTACCGCTTGGCGATCGATTCCATTCACAAAGACAAGTACGCGTTCCTGCCGTCAGATGCCGGCAATTTCTCTGGTGAATTCGGCGATCCGTTTTCGGCTGGAAAAGTCCTCTACGGTTGGCACAATGGCGGCGTCGGCGGAACGGTGACCCGGGTCGGCGACCGCTTCCACTGGGGGCTCGTCGTGCCCCCTGAAGGACCGCGAGGACAAATTCCCGGCTCGTACATCGGTCAACCGCACATGGTGACCAATGCGGCGGGGAATGCCGGCAGCACAGAGCAAGCTGTCGAGTGGATGCTGTTCATGGCAGGACCCGTCGTTCAGGAGCGCATCGCAATCGATCGGGGCAGCACACCCGTACTCAAGGAAATCTTTGACGGCGCTGCGATCAACGCTGGCTCGCCTGACAACTACGGGACTTTGCACGTCAAGCTCATGGCCGAACGCGACGACCAACGCAACTGGCAGGGCGCGCACCCGCACTGGTGGGAATGGGCGGCTTGGTGGGGCGCAGCGGATCCGGGGTTTGCCGGCGAGGAGACCGCGGATGAGAGCATGGCACGGATGATTGAGGTGTCCGACAAGGTTCTGACTAGGACGAAGGACGAATACGACGCATACGAGGCATACATAAAGTCCCTGCCCAGCTAGGGTCATAGAGGCGCATCGCGCGTCCTTGCGTAGACTGGCCGACGCCCTCGGGCGTCGGCCAGTCTATGTTTCCAAGCCGCTGCCGTCGTTGTTGACGGCTGCAGGCTGCAGCGTGCTATGTTCTCCTTGCGCTCACGCTCATAGTGTCAGGAGAGTCCAAGATGGCTAAAGAGAAAGTCTTGATCACCGGTGCGAGTGGCTTGGTTGGCCGTCTTACTGTCGCGGCCCTCGGTGACCGATATAACTTCAGCGCACTTAACCGACGTCCTGTTTCAGAAATACCGTGCATTCAGGCTGATATCTCCGATTTGGAATCAATCCGACCTGCATTCAAGAATATGGACAAGGTGCTACACCTAGCAGCGTACACGGATGATATTCACTGCCCATGCGGCACCCGCGCTTGCGACGACTGCTGGTCCAAAACGATGGCCATCACCGTTAATGGCACCGTCAACGTCTTCCGGTCCGCACAAGAAGCTGGGGTGGCCAGGGTCGTCTTTATGAGTACCGGTGGCACGATGAACGGGTACGAACGGGATGAGAATTCTCCTTATGAGTTGATATCGGCGGGACGCTTTGACGAAGTTCCCGAGGAGTGGCCCATGGTCAACTCAGACTGGGCTGCACGTCCTACGAGTCCGTATCACGTCGGGAAACTGTTTGGCGAGTCCTGCGCGCGCTATTTCGCTGATAACCATGACATGTCGATCATCGTTATCCGACTTGGAAACGTGTCTGCTTCGGACCGACCAGTGACGCGGCGGCAATTCTCGGGATACTTGAGTCATGCTGACACGACTCAGATGATCGACAAATGCCTGAGTGCGCCGGAGCACATGCGTTACCGGATCTTCGATGCCATTTCTGATAATCAATGGCGGTGGCGTGATACGACGCCGGCAAAGAAGGAACTCGGGTGGACTCCTACGGGATCATCTGATGAGTTCGACTACCTGGAGTATGACGAGTAAAGGCACGAGTGCTGCTGATTTGCTTCTATGCGTCTCGCCAGCTCGATTCATCACCTGTGAATTTAGTGCAAGGGCTGTCAATGTGTGCTGGCGCTCGTGCCTGAGATCCTAACCTTCAGACGCGCTGGGATTGCCATTCTTTCCAGGCCGCCGCTGACATTCCCTCACGTTGGCGAAGGATAGCTCGCGGCAACTCACTGCGTACAACTTCTCGGGAAATAATCTTTAGACCGCGATCATCTAGCGGTAGGTTGACCGTCCGGTTGTGCCGGCGTTCGGATTCGCGGATGGCAATGGCGATCTCTAATGCTTCCCTAGCATCTTCGCCGCTGCAATGTGGCTGGTCGCCCGAGTCCAGGCAGTCGATCATGTTATAGATCGCGTTTACGCCGCCGCTCCGACGCCTGCGCGGAGCCGGGAAGAAGCGGCGGCCGAACGCCCCGAGGCCCTTTTCGCTGGCAAAATTCTCGATCCCTGGTTCTTGGGTCCACAACTCAATCTCACGGGCGTCATTGAGGATCCGAATTGCCCCATTCGTGCCCACGATGTCATGGGAGTTTTCGGCCGGTCCATTTGCGAATGCTCGCACGTAACCTCGGACGTGGCCGGGGAAAGAGATGACAGCGCTGCCGGCGAAGTCATCATCTGGATGCTCAGCATCGATATCAGCCTCTCCCACCAGGGAGGTTGCTCGACCGGCCATGTACATGGTGAGGGTAGTGATCAGATGGCTGCCGTTGTGCGATAGACCGCTCTGGGCTCTCGATTGGACATTCAGCAGGTCTCCAATGATCCCATCCTGCAGTAACGCAAGGGCCTGCCGGTAGTCGTCGCGCCATCGACGGGTACAGTTGACCGCGAGTACGATGCCGGCATTCGCACACGCTTCGATGGCTTCGTCAGCCTCGGCTAGGGACAGCGTGATTGGTTTTTCGGCCCAAATGGCCTTTACGCCATATCCGCCGTTGGCAATAGCGGTCAGGATTTCCCCACGCGGTTTGGCCGAGGTGCATACGCTTACGATGTCCGGCCGAGTTTCCTCAAGCATTTGCCGATAGTCGGCATATAGTCCGTCAAAGCCCCATCGTTGCCGAGCGGCTTCACGCTGTTCTTCCCACGTGTCGGACATTCCAACAACTTCGACTTCTGGAACCGCCATGTGACATGCGATGTGTGCGTAGGGCAAGGCCGAACCGTCGTATTTTTCGATTTCGTCATCTATGGTGCTTGCGATACGACCAAGGCCAATGACAGCAACTTTTAACGTGGCCATTGCTTCATCCCCATGCCTTAGCCGCATTTGGCTGCTTCACGCGCAAGCTCGATGGCGCGTGGCAACGGATGTGCCAGTACCTCACGCGATACGATGCCGAGACTTCGATCCTCAATCGGAAGGTCAACCCGGCCTCCCCCTTGCCGGTGTGACTCTCGGACAGCGATTGCGACTTCCAGAGCTTCACGTGCATCCTCGCCCGTGCATCGAGAATCGGCGCCTGTTTCAATGCAGTGCATCAGGTCATAGAGTGCGTGTACTCCCGCTGCTCTCGGCTTGTGGATTGGTCTGAACATGTGACGTGCCGGCGCGGCGCCCCGCTGACCTGGGAGGCCTTCGTCCATTACCCATAGGTCTGCTACCAGGCCATCTTCGGTGAACCTGAACATTCCCTCGCTGCCCGTAATGTCGTATGTCATCTCCAGCCCGCCGGTACGCATGCCCCGAAAGTCTCCGCGTACGCCGTTTTCGCATACGAAGTACCCGTTTCCACGAAAGTCGTCATCTCCCTCGATCGCCTGGTCTGACTCGGCTTCGCCGGCCACCCATGCGATCGGGGAATCGGTAAACATCGTGAGGCGGGTAATGAGGTGACTACCATTTTGAGAGAGATCGCAAGCAAGATTTCCCGACACGTGGAGCACATCGCCGATATACCCCGCATCGATCATTTCGCGCGCCTGGGTGAAGGCATCGCGCCAGCGATGCGTACAGTTCACGGCCAACGCGATATTTACTTTTCGGACAGCTTGGATGATTTCATCAGCATCGGCAAGGGAGTACGTGAGTGGTTTCTCGGCCCAGATCGCCTCTACTCCATAGTCGCCGTTTGCGATTTCGAGGATGATGTCCTTGCGTGGTTTCATCGAAGTACACACGCTGACTATCTGCGGTCGCGTATTTTCCAGCATCTCACGATAGTCTTCGAACAGGGCGTCGATACCCCACTTCATCCGGGCGGCCTCACGCTGCTCAGGCCACGTATCACACAGGCCAACGATCTCGATCTCGGGCACTTCGGCCATGCACCCGATGTGAGCGTGTGGCAGAGGCCAGCCGTCGTACTTGGCCCGCTCCTCGTCCCACGTGCTAGCGACGCGACCAAGTCCGATCACGGCAGCGCGCATCATTGGAAACGGCCTCTCAAGCTGCGACTACGCGCAGAGTGTAGCACTCGCCTAACTCTCGCATTTGTCCGGAGAGATAAGCAGTGGGGGGTAACCTAGTCTTGCTCCGGGTTTCGTGGCACACAGCCGACGCGATCCCGCCCGTGAAGTGCGTGACCCGGAAGCGTGGACCCACCTCTGGTACGACGCACGGGCGCGACTTGCCGACAATCCCCAGGACTTCATCGTCCTCTGGCCCTGCGGCTCAGGCCAGCCCGATAGCGCGCAGCAGGGTCTCTTGGACCACCAGCTCGTGCTCCAACGTGCGATCCGGGGGCTGCTCGCCGCGTATCGTTGCAAGGAGCGCCACGAGGCCGGCCCGCGTATTTTCGCTCATGGCAGGAATCTCCTCCGACACCGTCTGCCAGCCCTGGGCGTACCCGTCCCGATCCTCATCCAGGCATAGCCGCAGCGACACGGGCGGGGCGCTCTCCCCCCGGCTCTCAAACGGCTCCATAATCGCGCTGCCGCGGGTTCCATACACCTCGAATCGTCGAGCCTCCCACGAGTTGACCTCCATGTTGGCCGACTCGAGCATCGCCATGGCTTGCGGATATTCGAGAATGGCGGCCGTGTTGTTGTAGTACCACGGCGGATCCGGCGTCCATTGGTTCTCCTCGAACGAGGAGAAGCTCTCGGCATCGTGCCGCTGGAATCGCGACACCCGCTGCGGACGCCCCAGAATCGATACGACGATGTCGATAAGGTGACCGCCCTGGATGAACATGGCGCCACCGGCGCGCACCCCGGGTGACTCCCACAGCTTCCATCGATCCGCGCTTCCCGGCGCCGTCGACAGGCGGCCACGAATGGAGAAAATTTCGCCGAGTCTTCCGGACGTGGCCCAGTCCATGATGAAGCGGAAGCCGGGGTGGTAACGCCACATATAGCCGAGCTGTACATTCAGGTTGCGCTGGCAGGCGATGTCCACCACCTCCGCAAAGGCGCCGAGATCATGACCGGCCGGCTTGTCCAGCCAGACGTGCTTGCCATGCGCCACCACTTCCCGAGCGAATCCTAGGTTCTCGAAGATCTCGCCCTCGACGGCAATGGCAGCGATGCTCTCGTCCTCCAGCATCGCTTCCTTCGAGGCGAACCAATGCACGCCCGCGTACGCCTCCTGACCGCCTAGACGCTCGATCTTCTCCGTGGCCGGCTCATACACGCCGGCGAACTCGACATCCGCACACTGCCGCAGCACTTGTGCCTTGTCGTGCGCGTGATCGTGGGAGATACCGTACTGGGCCATTCGCATGCGTCAAGCATGCAGGACGTTGAGGATCACTGTCGAGCGAAGGCAGTGCGACGCGTCTCGAGATCGCAATCGTGACGGCGGCCTGTCCAGAAGGTGCCCCCCATCTGAAGCAACTTCCTACATCACCCTTCGCTCAACAGTTGCATTTATCGGAGCTTTCCCGTCGTGGCGGTCAAGTATCTGCTGAGGTTTGCCCTGCCTTGAAGAAGGAACGCTGGACCTGGAGGAGCCGGTAGGCCAAGCGTTCACCAAGGGCGTGGGCGATGGGTCTCGAACCTAAGTCTCGGCGACACCAGAAATCGATGGCGCCCACATGCGCGAGGCTAGTCGGGTTTGCCTGCCGCATACGCTAGGGCGTGGCCGCCTGATCGTCCGACATCGTCGGATCATGCTGCGGCAAGAACGGCCCCCACGCTTACCTAGCCGTCGGGTCGTCCTTGAGTTCGACCATCGATCGCTACCGGCTGCACACCGTGCCTAGCGCCCCCCCGAACAGTTCGCCACACACGCATCGTGCCCCTCCTTGGTGCCAGGAAATGCGAACGGTGTTGGGTATGCGGTCCCGTCACCACCACCACAGGCGACAAGCCCAGCCGAACTCAGCGACACTCCCATCAGAATCAGAAACCGCCGACGCTGAAAGTCTTTCGACACACCGACCGATCGTGCTTTGCCTTGCCTGCTGTCCATGAGCTTTGCCCCCGAACCATCCGACCGACGAAACGAGATTGTAGCGGGAAGAGGGATGCCCCCTTGGAGCGATGTTCGAGGTGGTGCGCCGGAATGCGCGGAGTCAGCGGCGTCCGGAAGCAGCTTTGACGGGCACTTGAGTGGGTGCCCTGGGTTTTCCTGTGGGCTTGGAAGGCCCGCAATCGGGCCGCTAGCAGGTCGACTCGGTCGCCGAGCGACCCACAGCTGGCCGCTCGCCGATGAGTGACGGCCCTGGACGACTCCGGACTTCGGGATCGCCGGCGCGACGAAGATCATGCTGCCGCTGCTGCTCTCAGCATGGCCGCGAAGTCCACCTGCGGCTCTGAGCCCGCCCCAGGGTAACCCGCTCCGAGCAGCGACTCGACGACCAAGCGCGTATGCCTTCGATTGCTGGTCCAGGCGACGGCTGCACACCGAGTCGGCCGAGCACTCGGAGTTCTGGCTCGGCGTCGCTGCCGATGGGGCTGAACTGCAGCATGCTATATTTCCTTTAAGGTCTCGCTTTGCTCTTAGTGTGACTGGACAGGATCCGCTCGATGAGGAGATATCTGCTATGAGCCAGGTCATGAGCCAAGTGACGCGGGCCGAGAACTATTTTCTCACTGCCGAGCAGCTGCAGCGATTCGCGCATGACGGGTACCTCCGGGTCGACGGCGTGCTGGATCCAGCGGAATCGATCGACCCGCTCTTTGCCGAGTACGAAGCTGTGCTCGACCGTCTGGCGCACGAGCTCCGCGACCGTGGCGAGATCGACTCCACCTACGACGATCTGCCATTCGGCGACCGCATGATTCGCATCTACCAGGAGACCGGGCGTGACCACGCCAGATATTTCGACTGTAGTCTTCCCAACAGGGGGGTTACGCCGGATACGCATATGTGGCTGGGACCAGCGGTGTTCAACATCCTCAGGCACGAGCGCGTCTTGGACGTCGTCGAGTCGGTTATCGGCCCCGAGATCACCTCCAACCCCGTGCAGCACGTGCGCATCAAGCCGCCCGAACGTGCGCTCCCGGAGGGCGCGACCGATGTCTTGGTCCGGGCGAACCCGTGGCATCAGGACAACGGAGTCGTAGATCCCGTTGCCGACAGCACGAGCATGCTCACCGTCTGGATCTCGCTCTCGGAGGCGACGGACGAGAACGGGTGTCTGCGAGTGATTCCGGGGAGTCATCGCGGGGCGCTGCGAACCCACTGTCTAACCCCGGTTGCTATCCCCGACGAGCTCCTGGAGTTGGATCGCGTCACGCCGGTGCCAACGCAACCTGGTGACGTGATCCTCTTTCACAAACACACCTGTCACGGTTCCGGCCCCAATGTCAGTGACCACTTCCGTGTGAGCCTTGACCTGCGCTACAACCCAACCGGCCAGCCCACCGGTCGCCCGGCGTTCCCGGATTTCGTGGCCCGTAGCCGACGCGATCCCTCCAGCGAGCTTCGGGACCCGCAGGCGTGGGCCCAGCTCTGGTACGACGCACGCACTCGGCTGGCCGCCAGTGGCGAGGACTTCGTCGTCCGCTGGCGCGGCACCGAGCCTGTGTGCGCGTAGGCGGCATCGCCACCGCGGCCGCACGGCGGCTGCTCACTTCGTAGGGCGACAAGTAGCGCTGTATCTCTGTCCCTGCGACAAAGGTGATGTGCGGGCAGCGCCACGTGGTCAACCAAAACCCCGGCACTAAGTCCAATGTATTCATAGCGTGTCAGGTCCACGGACAGATCATTCATTCTGAGTAACATCTGCTCTGATGCCTATTCATAACATCCCATTACAGCGCGACCTTCATATGCTTGGATGTCTGAGCCTCCTACACGGTAGCCTGATTCTCTCCGCCACAATCCACCATTCAGTATCTCCAATCTAAACCCCTGACAGCGTTAGAAATTTCCGGCACCATAGGTCCCCATTTGACGTATCTATATGGTGGATATTATTGCCAGATATACATGATCTAAGCCATCGAAAACTCGGCACGGAGGGACGAGATGATAGCGAGGTTCGCGTCACCAGCGACGCCCTGCGAAACGATTTCTGAGGTCCTAAATGAACGACGCTCGAGACGTAGCTACAACAACCGTTAATGGCCTGAGTTCGGGTATGACCGCAGGTTCCAAAACAATCCGGGAAGCCCAAGGAAGCCGCCGTCATTAGTTACACTACGGTTTGTTACGACTGAACTTAGCATCCGGGGTTTCCCGGTATGCACGAAGAGTGTATGTTGTCCTTGTCGGTGTTACCAGGAAATGAGTACGGTGTTGGAGTCTGACTTGCGTTGCCGTCACCACCACCACCGCATGCGGTCAGCCCAACCGAAGCAAGCGACACCCCCATCAGAACCAGCAACCTCCGACGCCGCAAGACTTTCGGCACTTCAACTGATCGTGCTTCACCTTGCCCGCTGTCCATGAGCTTTGCCCTTGAACTATCCGACCGGCGAAGCGAGATTGTAGCAGGGAAAGGGACGCCCGCTTTGGAGCGATGTTCGAGGCGGTGCGGCGGAACGCGCGGAATCAGCGGCGCCCGGAAACGACGCCGACGGGCACTTAAGGAGATGCCCTGGGATATACCTGTGGGCTTGGAAAGCCCACAAGCCGGCCGCCTTGAGGTCGACTCGGACGCCAGGCAACCCACAACTGGCCAGTCGGCCCTGAGTGACGGCCCTGAACGGGTCCGGATTCTGGGATCGCCGGCGCGACGAAGATCATGCGGCCGCTGCTGCGCTCAGCGTGGCCCCGAAGTCCACCTGCGGCTCTGAGCCTGCCCGAGGTAGCCCGCTCCGAGCAGCAACTCGACGACCAAGCGCGTGTGCCTTCGATTGCTGGGCTAGCCGCCGGCTGCGAACCGAACCGGCCAAGCACTCGGAGTTCCGGCACGGTGTCGTTGCCGGCCGGGATGAGCTGCGGCGTGCTACGTTCTCCTTGCCGCTACGCTTGAGTCAAAATCAGCCTGGTCAGGATCCGCTATAGATGAGGACGTGTCTGCCATGAGCCAAGGCATTAGCCAGATTGCGCGGTCCGGGAACCACGTCCTCACTGCCGAGCAGTTGCAACGACTCGAACATGACGGATACCTTCGCGTCGAAGGCGTGCTGGACCCAGCGGAACTGATCGATCCGCTCTTTGCCGAGTACGAAGATGTGCTCGACCGTCTGGCGCACGAACTCCGCGACCGCGGCGAGATCGCCTCAACCTACGACGATCTGGCATTCAGCGACCGCATGATTCGCCTCTACCAGGAAACCGGGCGTGACCACGCCTCATACTTCGACTGCTGTCTGCCCAGCAGGGGGACCACGCTGGATACGCCTATGTGGCTAGGTCCAGCGGTCTTCAACATCCTCACGCACGAGCGGGTCTTGGACCTCGTCGAGTCGGTTATCGGCCCCGAGATCACCTCCAACCCGGTGCAGCACGTACGCATCAAGCCGCCCGAACATTCGCTTCCGGAGGGCGCGAGTCATGTCTTGGTCCGGGCGACCAATTGGCACCAGGACAACGCCGCGGTGGATCCCGTTGCCGACGGCACCAACATGCTCACCGTCTGGATCTCGCTCTCGGAGGCGACCGTCGAGAACGGGTGTCTGCGAGTGATTCCGGGGAGTCATCTGAGCGCGCTGCGAACCCACTGTTCCCCCCCGCACGTCGCGATCCCCGACGAACTCCTGGAACTCGATCGCATCACGCCGGTGCCGACGCGACCTGGCGACGTGATCATCTTTCACAAACACACATGCCACGACTCCCTACCCAACGTCAGCGATCACGTGCGCTGGAGCCTCGACCTGCGCTACAACCCAACCGGCCAGCCAACCGGTCGCCCGGCGTTCCCGGATTTCGTGGCCCGCAGCCGGCGCGATCCCTCCAGCGAGCTTCGGGACCCGGAGGCGTGGGCGCAGCTCTGGTACGACGCACGGGCGCGGCTTGCCGCAGATCCCGAGGACTTCATCATCCGCTGGCGCGGCACCGAGCCCGTGTGCGCGTAGGCGGCATCGCCACCGCCACGGTGCCGCGGCTCAGGCCAGCCCGATAGCGCGCAACAGGGTCTCTTGGACCACCAGCTCGTGCTCCACCGTGCGATCCGGCGGCTGCTCGCCGCGTATGGTGGCCAGCAGCGCCGCGAGGCCGGGGAAGTAGCGCGTGTCCGGTGCCAGCGGCACCGTCTGCCAGCCCTTGGCGTACCCGTCGCGATCCTCGTCCAGGCATAGCCGCAACGAGGGCGGGGGGCTACCTCGCCGGCTCTCGAACGGCTCCATGATCACGCTCCCGCGGGTTCCGTACACCTCGAACCGTCGAGCCTCCCACGAGTTGATCTCCATGTTGGCCGACTCGAGTGACGCCATGGCCTGCGGGTACTCGAGAATGGCGGCCGTGTTGTTGTAGTACCACGGCGGATCGGGCGTCCATTGGTTCGCCCCGAAGGACGAGACGCTCTCGGCATCGTGCCGCTGGAATCGGGACACCTGCCGCGGCCGCCCCAGAATCGAAACGATGATGTCGATGAGGTGACCGCCCATGATGAACATGATGCCACCGGCGCGTACCCCGGGTGACTCCCACAGCTTCCACCGATCCGCGCTGCCCGGCGCGGAGGATAGGCGGCCACGAATGGAGAAGATGGCGCCAAGTCTTCCGGACGTAGCCCAGTCCATGATGAAGCGGAAGCCGGGGTGGTAGCGCCACATATAGCAGACCTGAACATTCAGCTTGCGCTGGCGGGCAATGTTTACCACCTCCGCAAAGGCGGCGAGATTGTCACCCGCCGGCTTGTCCAGCCAGACGTGTTTGCCATGCTCCACCACCTCGCGCGCGAAGCCGAGGTTCTCGAAGATTTCGCCCTCGACGGTAATACCAATGATGCTCTCGTCCTCGAGCATCTCTTCCTTCGAGGCGAACCAATGGACGCCCGCGTACTCGTCCTGACCGCCCAGACGCTCTATTTTTTCTTGGTCAGGCTCGTACACCCCGACGAACTCGACCTCCGCACTCTGCTGCAACACGCGTGCCTTGTCGTGCGCGTGATCGTGGGAGATGCCGTACTGGGCCATTCGCATGCGTCAAGCATGCAGGATGTCGAGGATCACTGTCGAGCGAGCCGCGGCGCGGGACCTGTACGCCAACATTGCGACACGTCCAAATCACGCGGGAATGACCCAGGCCCCCTGGGTAGGGGCCAATGGAGCGGAAGACGGTACACCAACCAGTGCTCCTCTCCTTGGCAAGAAGCTGAGCGTAAGCGCTGTGCTTGCTTCGCGTCGACCCTAAGCGACACGCGCACAGTTACCGCCTGGCGACGGTGCTCTAGGGCATAGATAATCTCGCGTCTGGCTTTGGGGTGACGTTGCGACCGAGATGGACAACTTGGATTTGAATCCGACTCTCATTGTCCGATCGTCGGATCAATCCAGCCGACCTACGTTCCGGCGCAAGCGCACGTCAAAGCCGTGCCGACCCTGCGATATATTCAAGGCGACGAGCCAAACAAACTCTCTAAGGAATTCGCGGATGACTCCCTTTTTTGAGCGAGTGCGCATTTGGCAACCGGAACCTGAAGCAACCAAGGAGAACGTGTATCTCCAGTTGTCCAACTCGGGAGCGATCCTTGCCTTCGGGTTCATGCTTCCACGAGCGCGACTGCCCGGTGGCGCGGATCACGGGTTCCCGTGGCTGCACCTTCGGTTCCGGAGCGTCGACGGTGGTCGAACCTGGGACTTGGAAGAACGGAACTGGTGGGAGCCTGAAAAGCGGGGCCTACGAGCCAGTGTTGTGGACCGGACCACGGGTGAGATTTTCGTGTTCACGCAGGGGACCTGGCCGCTGCAGGACGACCAAGGCCGGCCCACGTCCGAGAGCTGGCTGATCGCCAACTATGAAAAGGCTCGGCAGATGGGCGCGCGCCTGACGGTTGAACGGAGCCTGGATGATGGCTGGACTTGGACGGCGACTGACATAACCGATCAGTTCTACACCTACCCCGGGGCGGGCCTGGCCTGGTTCATTGGTGGCGGTATCCAGCTTGAGCACGGCCCCCATCGGGGACGGCTGATAGTGCCCGCGCGATACTTCACCGGGCACTGGGAGGAAGTTGATCCCGCCGAGCACAACATCGTGTATCGGCACGATGCACTCGGAGCCGTCTATGACGACGGCATTGGACAGATCGCACAGGTCCTCGATGAAGACGCCCACAACGCCGTGATCTATAGCGACGACCATGGAGAGACTTGGCAGTGGGGCGGCAGCTCCCAGGGCTTCGTTGGCGAAGCGTGCATCGTCGAGCTGGCCGACGGATCGGTATACATGAATAACCGCAACCATGACCCTCGGTCACTGGGGTATCGCTCGTGGTGCATCAGCCGGGACGGCGGCGAGACGTTCACCGAGTTCGGTGTCGACCAGCAGCTTATAGAGGGTCGCTGCCACGCAGCGTTGACGCGATATGCCTTCCCTTCGGATGGCGAGTCAGGGTGCATCCTGTTTTCAAACCCGGCGAGTTTCGAAGGTGTGAACCAACTTCACACTCGCGAAATCGGTCCGGCCGCGCGCAAGGATATGACCGTTCGGGTCAGCTACGACGACTGCAAGACGTGGCCGGTCTCACGACTCATCGATGAGCGCGCCACGTACTCTTCTCTGTTGGTACTCGGCGATGGAACCATCCTCTGCGCATATGGATGTTGGATCTGTCGCTTCAACCTCGAGTGGCTGGAAGCACAGAGCTGATTCGCGACGCCTTGATCATGGTCTTGAGCATGACCCGACGGTAACTGAACGCCACTGGACGCAGTCCACGTCACGCTGCACGCCGCGCTATCAGGTGTGCGAGTCCTTGACGGCGGCCACGCGCAACGCAACTCTGCGATTCCGGCTTCCGCCATCGACCCATATTGCCAGGCGTTGCTCTGCTCCCGGCCTTCGGCAACCGCGCCCCGAGCCGACAGGAAAACGGACGCCTTCCATGCGAGAAGTACATCGTAGGAATCAAGAGTAGCGGCGCAACTCCCATGTGAACGCCAGATGAGATGGGGGCCGACACATCTCAACAGCAGGCGTGGGAAGTGCATCCGGCGCGCCGATATCGTCCTCGCCATTCACCCGAACGCCGCGCCACGGCTAACACCTAGGGTCCGACCACTGCCCAGCTGTGACGCTCGGGCCCCGGCTGGTTCGACGCGGTTCTCTTCGAGCTGCCCACGACGACCGCACCTGTGAGCGCACAAACCCGACACCCACCTCAGGAGCGGAGCGGGGGACGGGATTCGAACCCGCGACATCCAGCTTGGAAGGCTAGCGCTCTACCATCTGAGCTACCCCCGCCGACAGGACTGCCGCCGACCAGTGGCGCGTGGCGCGTGCGACGCCAACGACAACGGTCAACCTGGCCGCGTTGATCGTACCGAACCCGCCGCCGGGGGATATCCCCGTCACCCAACAGCGCCGTATCCGCTAACATGCTGGCCGCCAGACGCGCGCGCCGTTAAGTGGAGCGCGAAGCCCTTCGTCCCGGTGGAATGGCCATGCCCCGTATCCTTCAAGTCCAGCAGACGACGGTAACGCCGCGCGCGTGACTAACCTTCACTTCGGCCATTTTTCGGCCATACCCGAGTACCGCAAGGTCAATCGAGACCTGGTCGCGCGTCTCTTGGACAAGCTGCCCAATCCGTTTGTGCATCTGGACGTGGCGACGGGCGCCGGTCTCGTCCCGCAACTCATCATCGAGGAGGCAACCGCCCGCGGCTACTGCGGACGCGTGATCGCGCTCGACCGAGACGAGAAAGCGCTCGAAATCGCCAGCGCGGCCGTCCAAGGGAACGAGCACGTCAGCGTCACCTTCGTCCACGGTGACGCGCGCGACGTGCGCGCGGCAGTGGAGGAGTACCTGCCGCCAGCGGGCGTGGATTCCGTCAGCATTCACGACGCCATCCACGAGATCGAAGGCGAAGACAATCAGCGCCGTGTCTTTGCCTCCCTGGCCGACGTGGCCCGCAGCGGCGCCTTTCTGTCCATCAACAGCTCCTTTACCTCCACCTCCATGGCGGTTGGCAACTCAATGCGAGGCCACGGCGAGTGGAAGCTGCATTTCGTGCGGCTGACCGGCGCCAAGCGCCAGCGCGGCATTGAGACGCTGGCCTACCGGTCGCCCGACGACTACAAGCAGATGATCGAGGACGCCGGCTTCCGCGTCGTGCACGAGGAAGACCGCGAAGTCTTCCTCACCAGGGCTGCGTTGAAAGCAATTTCCCGTTATCCCGAGTTCGTGCGCGGCATGGCCAGGGACCTCACCTTTACGCGCGACATCAGCTTGGCTGAGCTAAGCGACGCGATGAGCGCAGCCGTCGACAAGATCCGGTTCGACGGTGTGCCCCGCCTCTGGTACGGGGTCATTGCACAGAAAGTTGCGTCGGCGCCGGCCTAATCCGGCAAAGCGTCCTTACGCCGCTCCCGCCAGGTAGCGCCACCACGTGCGCCAAGCCTGTCGCATGGCCACAAACCCGTCGCCCGACCACGGGTATTGCCGGCTCGCGTCGTTGTAAAACGCCTCGATCTCCGCGTCATCCCAGCCGTCGGTATTGAACAGGCCGTGCTGCGGTACCCGCGGCAGGTAGCGAATCTTGAACATGAACCGCCACTCGTTGGTCTGGTTCGGCTGGGCGCAGTGCCACAGCGACTCGTGCATGAACGCGATCCGGCCTCCCGGACCCGTCAGCTGGCGCTGTCCCACAAAGTTCTTGTAGCGCGTCACATCGTGGTAGCTCACGCGGCGCACGTGCGAGCCGGGAAGCACCAGCGTCGGCCCCATCTCGGCTGGCGCGTCATGCGGGAAGTAGCAAACCAGAATGTCGAACTGCCGCGGATGGTCCACGGCCAGGCTGGAGTCCACGTGCCAGCGCTGCGCCTCACGCTTGCCGGGAGCGACCGTGTGCAGGAACGAATGGTCGTGCACCGCATCGGGTCCCACCAGGCTCTCAACCACGCCCTGCACCGCCGGCAAATCGAAAACCTCGCACACCGCGTCGGAGAAGTCCCAGAACTCATTGGGTCTATTCGGGTCGTAGCCCCGGTTCTTGGGGTACGCCAGCGCATCGCGGTGGACCTGCGCGTTCAACTCGTCAGGGACCAGATCGCCGAATTCCACAAAGCCGTCGGTGACGAACCGCGCCATGTCGATCGCCCGCAGGTGGTGGCTAGTCGGAGTGGTTGTTGTCATCGGCCAGCTCCAGGGAGACAGAACGCTCTAGGACATATTCCCACGGAAGCGGGCCGGATTCGTGCTCCGCTCCCCGCGGGTACGTTGGCAACTGGGGCAGTTGCAGCACGCGCCAGCCGTCATGCATCGCATCCATGACTGACGAGTACGGTGGTTCGGCCTGGTCCCCGGCCTGCATCTGCTGATCACCAGCCGGACGCGTCCCGTCGTAGAGCGCCCAGGCCACCGTCGGAGCGCCCAGGTCGGGTTCGGCCAAATGGAGGATCAGAATCTGCTGTCGCGTCTCAGACATCGCGCTGGGCTGTGGGCACTCGTGGGCTGCGCGTCGACGGCGCCATGGTAAACCGCTTGCCCTTTCAACGTGCAGCCTCCGCCGACAGGCAACGCTTTCGCGGCCGTGGGATGCTAGGCCACTCACGTCGCGCGCTGGAGTGGACATGCAGCTGGTTCGGTTCACCAAGTTCTGGGACGACCTGAGCGTTCACCAACTGGGCGAACGCGCGAGCGACCTCGGCTACGACGGCCTGGATCTCGCCGTCCGCGACGGTCACGCCATCAATGCCGACAACGTGACCGACGAGTTGCCGGGCGCCGTGCGCGCCTGGCGGGAGCTCGGCGTGGACTGCTCAATGATCTCGTCCTCCACCGACCTCATCGACCCCGAGGCCGCCGACGCCGTGACGCTGTTCGAGGCCGCGGCCGCGGCCGGCGTGCCGCGCATCAAGATGGGGTACTTCAAATTCAATCCGGGCGACTCGTTCGAGGAACTCTGGTCGCTCGCCCGCCGCCGGCTGGATGGCTTCGAGCGTCTCAGCCGCCGAACCGGCGTGCAGACCATGTATCACACGCACAGCGGCCAATGCCTGGGATCCAACTGCGCCGGCATGCGCCACCTCCTGCAGGACCACGACCCGCGGCAGGTTGGCGCCTACGTGGACCTCGGCCACCTGGCCATCAATGGCGAGGACGTCCAGATCGGTCTGGCCATGCTGCGCGACCGCCTCTCGGCCATCGGCGGCAAGGACGCGCGCCACTTCCCCGACGAGCGACCCGACCGTCGAGCACGCTTTGCCGATGGCTTCGTGCTACTCGGACAAGGCGCCGCCGAGTGGCCCGAAGCGATCACGCTGCTCAAAGCCTGGGGCTTCAACGGTCCCATTACCGTTCACACCGAATACACGACCGATCAGGAGGTCATTGGCACCGTAGGCGCCGGCGAATACACCCCCGAAGCCATCGCCCTTCGCGAGCGCGGCGAAGTCGAGGACCTGGCCTATCTGCGCGGCCTGCTGAATTAGTCGGGTTCGAATCGCTCGCTCGGCAGCGCATTACTGTCGGGACGTTGAGCGGCGCGAGCCTCAGGCTGTCAGCGTGCGAATCCCGTAACGGGGAATGTTCGCGTCCCTCGTCACCAGAATCAGCCCCTCCGCCTGAGCCTGCGCCACCAGCATCCGATCAAACGGATCCGTGTGCAGCAACGGCAGACTCCCCGCCTGCTCGGCGTGGAAGGCCGTTATGGGCAACTCGCTGAACCCCACGGTCCCAATCGACTCGATGAGGTTTGGCGGTACGCGAAGCTTGTTCAGCGCGTGCTTGATAGCCACTTCCCAGACGCTGGCGGCGCTGACGTACACCGCGTTGCGTGGGTTGGCAATTGCCTCGCGGGCCGGCGCGACCAGTACGCCCGGCGACTCTAGCGCCCACAGCAAAGCGTGGGTGTCCAGCAGCAACCGCTGGCCGCCTACGCTACTCAGGGTCGATGCTCCCTGTGCCTTCGAAGGCATCGATCAGGTCCTGCGGCGTCTCATCAAAGTCCGGGGCCATCCAGATCTGGCCCTTGAGCAGTCCCAACGGGCGCGGCTTGGCCGAGCCTCGGTACGGCAGGAGGTACAGATACGGCTCGCCGTCCCGGGCTATCACCACTTCCTCCCCCTGCCAGGCTCGCTCCCCGAGCTTGGACAGTTGGGTCTTGGCCTCATGCATGTTCACCTGCACAGCACTCCTCCGCCCAGGATTAGCTAGCCTTAGCTAAGGTATCGGACAGCTTATCACCCTGTACGCCAAGCGCCAGAGGTACCGAGGCCTCCGGCAACGACCTCCCTGTGTCACGGCTAGACCAAGTCGTTGACTCCGGTGCCTTCAAAGGCGTCAATCACGTCCTGCGGCGTCTCGTCAAAGTCCGGCGCCACCCACACCTGACCTTTCCAGTCGCCGGGCCGCCGCGGACCGGCCACGCCCCGGTACGGCGCCAGACACAAGTAGGGCTCACCATTGCGCGCAATGACAACCTCCTCCCCCTGCCACGCCAATTCACCCAGCTTGGCGAGTTGAGTCTCCGCCTCATGAATATCGACTAGCACAACATCCCCACGAGTACCTAGCTAACCTTAGCTAAGCATAGCATCCTACGCACGACGCCCGGTGCCGGAAGCGTCCGCGCCCTGTCGCGTCTAGTCGCCGTCGCAAAACGAGGGGGTAGCCTGTCGCATGGATTTCCCACACCTCAACCTCCCCACCCGCTTCATCCCCAACCGCGTGCTGACGCATCAGAACCTGCCGCAGGGCGAACCGATGACCCTGGCCAACCTTGAAGGCGCGGGCTGCATCCGTCGCATTTTCGTCGCCACGGTGCGGCGGCCGTCGCCCGGCAATCAGCGCCAGACCGTGCTGCGCATGTTTTGGGACGGCTCCGACACACCTGCCGTGGAAGCACCGCTCGGCGACTTCTTCGGCCAGCTCCACGGGCTCCCGCCGTACCCACTCAACTCTCGATACCTGATCTCGCAAGCCCACGCCGGCTACACCGCCACATTTCCTATGCCCTTTGCCCGCGGCGCACGCATCGAGGCCGAGGCCGGCCCGGACGTCGATCCACCCCGGATAATCCTGTTCGTCGACTGGCACGCCTACCCAGACGGCTCGCTGGAAGAGCCGTTGCGCTTCCACGCCCAGTTCCGACGCGAAAACCCGTGCGAGGCCTTCGGGCGGAACTATCTCCTGTTGGACACCGTTGGCCGCGGCTACTTCCTCGGCTTCAACTACGGCGTAGCCGTGCGCGATGGCCGTGCTCGCTGGTCGCACGCCGGCGCGGAGAACATCTACATCGCCAACGAAACCGGCGCGTCCGAAGGGACCTTCGCCTACCTGCGTGGTGGCGGCGGCGAGGACAGCTTTGGCGCGTCGTACGGCGGCGTGTTGCATCAGCCGTCCTCGCACATGGACCAGGGCGTGCCCTACTACGCCCAGGAAGACCTTGGCCCGGCCTTTGCCAGGCACACGCTGGCCGCCTACCGCTTCTTCGCGTCCGACGCCATTCCGTTCAGCCGCTCCATCCACGTTCGCTTCGGATCGATGGCAAACGACATCTGCAGCACCGCCTACTGGTACCAGGAACCGCCGCACCGTCCCTTCGTCCAAATGGCTGGATGGGACCAGCTACTGCGTGGCACCGAACTGCCCTTCGCGGCCACCGGAGCGCCGGAGTCCGAACCGCGCTGGCGAGTACTTGGCCCGTTCCATCCCAACCAGACCGCGGCGCTGGACGCAGCTGCCGACCAAGACGACCCGAGCGCAGTCTTCAAAGGAACTGGCTACCCAAGCGATTCACCCTGGCGACACGGGGACCGGCAGATCGCGCGCTGGGTTGCCGCCGAGGAAATTCACGGCTTCGTGGACTTCGGGCTGGCGTTCCGGCCCACGGATCCTGGCAATTCAGTTACCTGGCCTGCGGTTGGCCTGGCGCAGACATGGCTGCACGTAAACGCTGAAACCACGGCCGCCCTTTACCTCGGCTGGGCGCACGAGTTGCAACTGCGCGTCGCCTCCGGCCCGTGGCAATCGCTGGGCCGCCACGCCTACTTTCAGAACGCAATGCAGCGCGTCAACCTACGCGCCGGCTGGAACCGTGTGCAGCTCAAGTTGGATAGCCCCGAGGCAGGCATCGAAGGCGCCACCTGGGGCGCCTGGACCTTCGGCCTGCGCGCCGTTGACGGCCACGGGACCGAGATCGAGCCGCGCCTCGAGAGGGACCGCTAGGGCAGACTCACAGCCCGGCGTTCAGCCAACCCGCATTCATAGGCGACAGACGACGCGAGGTATGGAATCCCCGTTGGGTGCGTGTTGCGCTCAGCTCCGGTCGGGGAGGCGAGATTTGAACTCGCGACCTCGGCGTCCCAAACGCCGCGCGCTGCCAGGCTGCGCCACTCCCCGTGCACTCCCATCGTATCGCCACATGGCGACAACCGAGCCGTCCGGCGCACACAGGTTTCCCGCACCGCGACCTCGCGCCCCGCATCGAAATCGCACCAGGCGCTTCGCCGAACGAAAGCCTTGGCGTCAGGCAGCGTTGCCTGTGCTCACCTTCAACATCGGTCCCTGAAGCACAGGCCTAACCGGACGGAGCGTCCGGGTCTGCAGGCACGCCCGGAACCTTATTCGCGCCCCAGCGCGCCGCCTCTTCCTGATTCGCGTCCACCCACTTGTTGAAGGCGGCCGGAAACCGCGCCCTCGCTTCGTCAATTCCCACCACGAACCGATTGGGCCACGCCTCATATCTGGAGTGGAACGAACCCGTGCGGGTTTCACCGCCGGCGAGCACCACGGTGCGGGTGATCGCAGCCTTGACCCCTTTTTTGGCGTACTCCACCTGATCTTCGAAATCCGGCTCTTCCTCCGCATTCACGATGCCCTCGTCCGGCGGTGGGTCTTCCCAATCCCACAGGCGAGGTTTGCTCAGGGTGACGTGTCGGCCGTCCGCGCCGCCCCAGATCTCAAAGTCCAGCATTGCCAGCCGCCGGTCGATCAACGCGCGCAGCATGATCGGATGCGCATAGTCATTCGTGAACTTGAGGTCAATGCCGGGCGAGAAGATCGTCGCGTCATAGCCAACTGGAGTGGCGCCCATCTCGTAGTAACGGACACGGTAGAGGTGCGGCCAGCGCTCCTCGATCGGCAGCCCGGCGGCCAACGCGGCGCGAAACAGCGTGGTGGAGACCTGACAGATGCCGCCGCCGATCCCCCGCTCGGTCCGGTCGTCCACGATCACGCTGCCTTCCACCCAGCCTTCGGCCTTGGTGAAATCGCCAATTCGCTCGTTGAACGAAAACGTCTCACCCGGACGCACCACCATGCCGTCCAGCTTGGCGGCGCCCACCGCAATGTTGTGGTCGCGGTATTCGGGTGAGCCTTTGTAAATGGACGAGCCGACGCCCAGCAGATCCTTAATGCCCAGGACGTTGGTGGTGGTGTCGAACTCCTTGTTCAGCAGAATCAGCGGAACCTCCACGCGGCGCTCGCCGGGCCGCTGCACCGCCTCCAGAATGGCGCGTTCCAGCGCGGGTCGATCGAGTCGCTGACCCGGGTGGCCCGGCTGATACGCCAGCACCCGATCCTGCGCCTCATCGAAGTCGAAGACGCCACGACGTGGCTCGGCCGTCAGCGTGTCCTCAATCTTGAGGAAGAGGTCGTTGAAACGCGTAATCTCGATGCTCGGAGTGATGCCGGCGTCAGCACGCTCAATGACCAGCGCTCCCTGCAGTTGCGCCGGTTCCAGTGTCCAGCCGCCCGTCCCGTGCATAAGCCACACCGGCGCCCCGATCAGCCGGCGAACGGTCTCCAGCGCCGCCTCGGCGTCGGACGTGGACACGGCCGGCTCGTCCTGGCGATAACGCAAATCGACCACGTGACTCACGGCACGGCGGGCCAGGCCGGCTTCCAGGTCTAGCAGCGCCTGCTCCACGTCTACCACCCGCCCCACCTGACCAGGTGTCAAGCTCACTCGCCCGTCGTTACGCAACTGCAATGCGGCGTCGGCTGACGGCTGGTCGAAACCGGCGGAAAGGGCCTGCAAGTACCGGCGGGCAGTCTCGCGGTCGTAGGAAACGACCGGCGTCGTGGGATTCGCCGCCGTTGGCGCGGCGGCCATGCGGTCCAGCACGCCGTCCGCCCCTTGGGACGCAAAGATTTCGCGCAGAGGCGCATGAAAGTCGGCCCGCAGACCTATGGCGGCGCCGGATGGCCGCCACACCCGACCGTCCAACCGAATGACGGCGGGGCTGTCCAGAAACGGACGCCAAGTCGCTTCCAGGCGCTTCACGGCTTCCTCGGGGCTGAGTCCGGCAACGTCAACCCCGCCAACGGTGGCGCCCGCGGGCAGGCCGTCCGACCGACTCGCAAGCAGGGTGGCGACGAACGCGGCGGGAGCCGCCGCGACCGCGCCCCCAAGCCCGGCGAAGAGCAGCGTGCGACGGTTCATTTGGTGTGCTTCACCCGCCGCACCGATTCCAATGGCGACCCATCACAGTCACAGACTTCAGTGTAGCGACCTCTGACGCGCCGGCGGCCGATCAACCGCGTATCTCGCGCGCGCTTCCTGCGGCTGTTAGGTCAATCTCAGGGAACCGTCGGGCCGCTGCGAGCGCCGAACTGCGCCGTGTCCTTCTGGCCCGCGCTCACGGCCGGAAACGCGAACGGCGTAACCTCACTCGGTGGAGGCTTGTCAACGCAGGCCGCCAGCGCGAAGGAACTCACCGCAGCCGTCGCCACCAGCAGCATGCGCCGACGTCCAACGCTCCTCGGATCGCCCTTGGGTCGCTGGACCATCGCGGTCGTTTCCGTCACCGGCACAGCAGGCTTCGCCCTTCGCAGGGGTCCCAGCTACAAGTCTCCACGATTCAAGCCGCTCCTCGAGTCAGGCCTCAATAGTCGCCGTTTGACGCAAACGTCCGGCTCTGCGCCCACCGCCGGTGAGCAGCAAGGCGCCGCGTCCGTCCAGAACAGAAGCAATCTCGTCCCCGGCTCGTGACGGCTAGTCTTAGTCGCAACAAGACACTCCACGAGCAGTTCTGGACACGATAAGACACTTGACGGGTAGTTCCAAATAAAACAAGCTGCCCTCGCGAAGCACGGTGCACCGAGGCAAGCGGTGACCGGCGGCGCGTGCTCCGGCCGGTGCTGGAGCGTCGTCCAGGGATCGCGGCAGGTGGTCTGCTGCGAGTTTAAAGGCCTTGCCTTCACGGAGGGGACAGCATGAGCAATCGCCCATCGAGGCGCACCATCCTGCGCGGCGCGGGAGTTGGCGCCGTTGGCATCAGCGGCATGGCCATCCTGGCGGCCTGTGGTGAGTCGGAACCCGAAGCTGAGCCTGCGCCCGCCGCGGTGGCGGTAACTGCCGCTCCGGCAGCCACACCGGCGCCGCCCCAGCGCGAGAGCGTAACGCTGAGCTACGTCGGCGACCACACCTCGGGTCCCCGTGGCGCAGCCATGCAATGGGGCCTCAAGGAGTACGCCAGCCAACGGCCCGACATTTTCGTCAAGTTCATCCCGCAGCCGGCCGACTACGCCACCAGCGTGTTCCCGTTGCAGATGGCCGCCGGCACCCAGGCCGAAGTGGCCATGCTCGACGGCGGCATGCTTGGCGCCTTCGTCAACGAGGGTGGTTTCACCCAGATCAACGACGTCCTGGCCCAGCGTGACGACTACATCGCTGAGGACTACTACTTCATTCCAGACTTGTACACCGTCAACCACGACCACGCGCATGACGAGGGATCCAACCCCGCGAAGGTGATCGAGGGCGCGCAGTTCGGGATGCCCTTCCAGGGCGCCCTGGGCGGCATTGTGATGAACACCACCATGGGTGAGGAAGCCGGGGTCGAGTTCCCCAGCGAGGGCTGGACCTACGAGAACGAGTTCCTCGAGTCCTGCAAGAAAGTGACGGACGTCGAGAAGGACCAGTGGGGCACCTGGGCCCACAACGGCTACGAGTTCCACTGGAGTCCCATGGCGTTCATGTCGGGTGCCAAGGCCATGCGCAATGCGGAAGAGACCGAGTTGATCGTCTTCGACGACGGCGGGGACTTCGGTCTGAACTTTTCCGTGGGGCTGATTCACAAGGAAAACGTTTCGTTCCCGCTCGCCGACAACAAGCGGTTGGCGGGCGAGTTCGGAAACCCGTTCGCTGCCGGCAAGGTGTGGTCTTGGTTGAGTTCCGTGGTCTACACCACCGGCTACCACGTCCCGCGCATCAAGGACCGCTTCACGTGGTCGCTGGGGCCCATGCCGCTGGCGTCGCTCGGAACGGAAATTCACGAGTGGAATGACCAGCCGCACTTGGTCACGAACGGCGCGGAGCGGTTCGGCACGATCGAGGAGGCCACCGACCTCATCCTGTTCCTGGGCGGTCCGCAATACCAGGGTCGAGTGGCCATTGACCGAGGCCATCTGCCCATGCACCGCGGCGTCTTCGACTCGGTCGAGGCCAAGGCGCCGCCGCCCGAGGGCATGGAGTGGCTCAAGGCCTACGCCGACGTTGACAACGTGAACCGCCACCTGATGATGGCGCTCCCCGCCTGGTGGGAGATGTACGAGTGGCGCAAGACCCCGGATGCCGCCTACTTGGGTGACAAGACGGTTGACCAGGTGATTGAAGAGGCCAAGAACCTGGTGCGCACGGTCCTCGCCAGTCAGCACGACCAGCTCAACGATGGTCGTGAGAAGTTTGGCTTCCCACGGCTGTAATCCCAACGAGCGTCCGAACTTCGGACGTTTGCGGAATCGAGACCCGGCGCTCAGGCGCCGGGTTTCGACCTTAATGCTGGCTTCCGGCGTCGACGCCCTGTCTACAAATGGCGGGCAAAGCTGACACCGCAGCAGCCGACGATTCGACACGCTCCGCACCTAAGAGGCGCGGCCGCTGTAGCCGCGCCGCGGGACTACATGCGTGTACGCAGCCGGTTGGTTCGCTCTTCGCTATACGGGAACGGATTGTCGCGCGTTCCGGCGCCTTCGTTTTCCGCGCCACAGGCCGCGCTCCCAACCGCGGCTACCACAGCGGCGGCGCCCAGCACCAGCAGTCGGCGCCGCTCGATTCGCGTGCCCGCGGAAGGTGCCGTCCGAACCAGTCGTGACCTGTCACTACCCATGAGAACCTCGCGAGTGCGAAAGCAGCCTCTGCTATGACCAGGAAGTATATCCGCACCCCGCGAACCGCTGGCGTCCGCGCCATTGGAACCGGATTCCGGCACGCCAGCCGGCACCTATACTCGGTGTCGCCGCTGAACCCGTGGCCGCGCTGGACCCGTGGCGCGCCTACGAACCGCCGCTCGCCTTGTACTCCTGCCGCAGCCGCTCGCGCTCCTGCGGGTCGTACTCATAGGCTCCCCGCGATCGAATGCGGGCGAACTTGTAATACCCCTGGTCGTCCCGCGACGGATCCCCCATGCAGGCGCTCAATACGCCCCCGACAACCACAAGAGTCGATACGGACACGGCGCGCAACAACCGCCGCCGTGCTATCCGTTCGGGTGCTGCCTTACAGCGAGCTATAGCTACGATTCCGACTCCGCCTTGCGCGCGCCCGATTCTACGCGAGCGGCCGGCCGGCTGTCGGGCACGCGAGGGCAGTCGAATCCGACAAAATCAATCGTCAAGGGCGCCACAGGGACATCGCTGACGTGGACAGCTACGACGAACACGCCGAGGCCTACGTCAGCCTCGTACGCGGCGGAACACTCGGGCGTCTCGTGTCCAGGCTTGCTCGCCGGCTGCTCCACCTTGCGAGCGATGTCTCCGGCCGCAGGGTCCTCGACGCCGGCTGTGGCGAGGGTCACCTGGCCCGCCTGTTCGCCCGGCAAGGGGCCAACGTCGTTGGCGTTGACGTCTCACCGCGCTTGATCGAGGCGGCGCGAAGCCATGCCGACAGCCGCCGGTTGGACATCAGGTATCTGGAGGCGGACCTCACACGTGGCCTCCCCGCCTATCGGGAGCAATTTGACTTGGTCGCCGCGAACATGCTGCTCGACAGCGTTGCGGACCACATGGGTCTCCTGCGCACGGCGAGCGAGGTTCTCAAACCAGAGGGTCGCTTCCTGCTGTCCCTCAACAACCCCTACTCGGCCGTGATACGGCGCAAGCTCGAAACCTACTTCGCGTCCGGGTCGATTGGCCGCGTCTTCGGCATAGAGCGCGTGGGCTTTGAAGCGCCCTACTACCACCAAACGATTGAAGACCTCGTGACAGCCTTCCGGACGAGCGGGTTCCTCCTGCGCACGCTGGAGGACGTTGGACCCGCCCCGCAGAACCCGGCTCCCCCAAGTGTCTCGGTTCCTTCACTGATGATCCTCGAACTCGTGCGGTCGTAGCCATCGCGGGCATGTGCATATACACCGCGAGCAAACGAAACCACGAAACCAAAGATCGCCGGCGGGACGTTCTAGGAACCGGGGACGTCTCCGCCGAGATGCGCCGTTGACTGTATGCCGCTACGGATACACCGGCTCACGCACAAACGGTCTCGGTCCGTCGTAGAACGAGAAGTACCGTTCGCCCCATGCTTGGCACGCCGCCAGCGACTCCTCGGCCGACTGCGTCCCAAACCATCCCTTCCAGGCCAGTCCCTTGTGATGCCGCCACCACGTCTCCCAGCCCTCGAATGGGTACGGACTCCGGTTATCCGGCCGGTCCGCGTACACCTTCAGCCACTTCATCCCCTCCGGCGGCGACGCTTCGGAATCCGGTTCATCGATCGCGGACTTGTGCACCGGCACATGCCCGCGCTCAACGCCAACCCGGCCCTGGTAGTCCTCGCCCGCGAGATAGAGCACGAGATGCACGGCCTGTTCAACGCTGCCCTCGTGCCACGCGCCAACTGTTACCAGATTTGCCCGCATCGACCATGAATGCCCTGGTGGCCCGCCACCCGGAGCGATAACTTCAGGCAAGAGCGTCCACGTGAAGCGGTCCTTGATCTGGGCTGCTTCGACACCAGTTGAGCCAACTTTGTCGGTTGGCCAGATGCCAATCTTCCCGGCGGCAAATGGATTGCCGTGCTCACCGGCCAGTGCCCTGGCTTCACGGACTGTAGGCGACGTCTTCCGTTCGAAGACCTTGTCGATCAGATACGACCACGCCTCCAGCGCTTCAGGCTGATCGAACATGGTCTTCGTCAGACCATCGTCGAACGGCTTCTTCAGTCCGTTCGTGTACATCTGCGGCATGTACTGGCCCGCGTAGTCATCCCGCGCCCAGGTTCCGAAGGTGCCGGTCTCGGGGTCGGTCATCCGCGCGTCCCACTCCGTCCAGTCGTCCCAAGTCCACGACTTCTCGCTGCCCGGCAACCGAACCCCCGCGCTCTCGGCCAGCGACACATTGGCCAGAAACCCGCTGATCGACAGCTCGAACGGCAACCCGAACTGGCGATACTGGTAGGTCGGCGACATCACGGGCTGCGGATACGAGTGGTCGAGCTTGTCGTGGCTAAAGGTATCGGGCACGAAGAAGAAGTCCTCCGGCGCGAAGTCGGAACTTTTAGCCAGCCAGTCGTCTATCGGCGCAAAGGCGCCCTCGTCGACGAAGCGCAGAAACTCCGCCTGCGAGAGCAACACCACGTGAGGCGGCGGCTCCGGATCTCGACGCTGAAGTGCGCGCTGAATCTGTCGAGCATCGCCCGTGTACACGCTGAGCGGAGGAGGCGGTGGCTTCGGACCAAGGAACTGCCTCAGATTGGCTGCGAAAGTGCCAACCCGCTCCACGCGGACGTTGATGTCCGGCCGCATCTGGGCAAATCGCTCCAGCCCCCACCGCATCGCGGCACCGCGCGGACCCAAGAAGTTGTCGGTTGCATAGCGCACTTCGACGCTCGCCGAGTAAGGCCGTCGCTCCGCAACAACCGCCGGCTCGTCTAGGGCAGCCGCGTGATCGGCGGCCGCGGCGGTCCGAATCTGAGGGTTCTGTAACACCCCGCCCATCGCCGCCCCGCCAACACCCAACCCCAACCGCCCCACCAACCCCAGCGCCCGCCGCCGCGAAACCCTTGGTCCCAAACCCATTGGTCGCCCCGCACCGACCATCTCTCGCTCGCTCTCCAGTCGCCCCAACCCCACCTACGGATACACCTGCGAACTCACAAACGGCTTCGGACCCTCGTAGGAGGCCAAGTGCTGAACACCCCAGTCCTGACAGGCCGCCAGGGACTCGGCTGGCGAATGCTCGCCAACCCAGCCCATCTGGCCCAGCGCGCGGTGCTGGAGCCACCACTCACGCCAGGTGTTGAAGGGGTAGAGGCTGCGCTTGTCCGGTCGGTCCGCATAGACCTTCAGCCACTTCCTGCCCTCGGGGCGCGGCGACAGCGAGGCCGGGGCGCCGATGGCATTGCGGTGCACGGGCATGTGGCCGCGGTCGGTGCCAACCTTGCTCTGGTATTCCTCACTCGCAAGAAACACAGCTAGCGCCGTGGACTGCTCCTCCAAGCCGTCGCGCTCGGCGCTGTTCGTCACGAGGTTTGGCTGATCTTGCCAGGAGTGTCCCGGCGGACCGCCGCGAGCGGCGATCACTTCCGGCAGCAGCGTCCACTGGAACAGGTCCTTGATGCGCGGCACCGGATACCCAGTCGTGTACACCCGGCCCGACGGCCAGATGCCTATCTTGCCGGCGGCAAACGGGTTGCCGTACTCACCGCCCAGCTCCCTCCACTGGTCGGCCGGCGGCGACGTCCTGTGCTCGAAGATTTTGTTGATCAGGTACTCCCAGGCCTCCCCGGCCTCGGGCAAATCGAACATCGTCCTCGTCAGCCGGTCGTCAAACGGCTTGGCCATGCCATTGGAGTACATCTGGGGCATGTACTGGAACTCGTAGTCGTCGCGCGCCCAGGTGCCATACGTAGCCGTGTCGGGATCGGTCATCTTGGCGTCCCACTCCGTCCAGTCGTCCCAGGTCCACCCGCCGTCGCTGTCCGGCAGCGTCACCCCGGCCGCCTCGGCCAGGGAGAGGTTGGCCACAAAGCCGCTGATTCCGATCTGGAAGGGCATCCCGAACTGCGGATCTGTCATCAAGGGCGGCGGCGGGAACGAGTGGTCGATGTGGTTGAACGTATACGCGTCCGGCAGGAAGTAGTAGTCCTCGGGGACGAAGTCGTCGCGCTTCGCCAGTTCCTCGGTGATCTCCGCGAACGCGCCCTCTTCATAGAAGCGTAGGAAGTCCGCCTGCGAGAGCAGCGCCACGTGCGGCGCCGTCCCGGCGGCGAACTGGATCGCCAAGTCGTCGATCAGGTTGGCGGCCGGTTCCAGCTTCACGAAGACATCCGGTCGCTTCTCGGCGAAGCGCTCTAGACCCCACTGCATCGCCGCGCCGCGCGGACCAGCCGTGTGGTCGGTCACAAATCGGATCTCCCCGTACGGCGGTACCGGTGTTGGCTCCGGCGTGACAACCTCCGTCGCGACTTTCTCGACCGGAGCTTCAACAACTTTTTACACTTCTACCGTGACCAACTTCTCAACGATCCGCTCGACTTTGACCGTGACGATCTTCTCCACCGGCACAGTGACGATCTTCTCGACCGGAACCGCAATTATCTTTTCGACAACCCTCTCGACTTCAACCGTCACAATCTTCTCGACTGGAACCGTCACGATCTTTTGGACCGTCTGGGTCACAATCTTTTCTATTACCTGAGGCTCGCTGCAAGCAGCCAGGGCGGCTGCGCCCGCGGTTCCAACGCCCAGCGCACCAACGAGGCCTAGCATTCGACGCCGAGTCACGCGTCGCTTGGAAGCCAAGACCCAGCCTTTCTGAAGGCGCTACTGCATCGCAGCCCGAAGAGCCGTCCAGTGGCCAGTCTAGTGCGTTGCATTGAAGTACCTGCCCGCTACAGACGAGCGCCAAGACAACATGGCCGCCTCTCCATCCCGCCAGATATCCTTCCGGCATGGCAGCCAGACGCCGCTCCACCCGCGCCAGGAAAGGCGCGTTCGCCATCCGCTGCTGCCGCGAATCCAAGGCCGTCCGCCGCGCCCCGGCCACCACGGATCGTCCCGAATTCGGATGAGGCATCGCTGAGTTGGACACCTACGAGATACACGCCGAGGCCTACGTCAGCCTTGTCCGCGAAGGACTGCTCAGGCTGCTCCAGTCCAGGCTGGCTCGCCGCCTGCTCCGTCTGGCGGGCGATGTCGCGGGTCGCAAAGTGCTTGACGCCGGCTGCGGCCAGGCCCACCTGGCCCGCCTGTTGGCCCGGCACCGCGCCGCTGTTGTGGGGGTGAAAATCTCGCCTCGCTTGATCGAGGCCGCACGATGCCACTCCAAGAGCCACGGGCTACACACCACGTTCTTTGAGGCGGACATCGTGGGTTCGGCCCGGCTCAGCCGAGACGCGCCGCACGACCAGTGCGGTTACGGATACACCGGCTCAGCTACGTACGGCTTCGGCCCCTCATACCGCGACAGGTGCGCCACGCCCCACGCCTGACAAGCCTCAAGCGCCTCGGCCGGGGCTTGTGTGCCGTCCCAGCCGGCCTTGCCAAGCCGTTGGTAACGGATCCACCAATCACGCCAAGAGCTAAATGGGAACAGCCCACGGTTGTCCGGCCGGTCGGCGTAGATCTTCAGCCACTTCATTCCGTCTGGTGGCGGATCACGAGATTCCGGCACTCTCAGGGCCGCCTTGTGTACGGGCACGTGCCCACGCTCAATCCCAACGCGGACCTGGAACTCCTGGCCCGCCAGATACACGGCCAGCGCCAGCGAAGGCTCCTCCAACCCGTCGCGAGAAGCGCTGCGCGTAATCAGGTTTGGTTCCGCGTCGGCTCCATGCCCGGGCGAGCCGCCCCGTGCGGCCACTACTGCTGGGAGCAGTGTCCAGTGGAATCGATCTTTGATGAACGGCAGTGCAAAACCGGTCGAATAGACTCGGCCTGAAGGCCAGATGCCAATCTTGCCGGCCGTAAACGGATCCTGGTAGTCGCCCGAAATTGTCTTGATATGATCGGCCGGCGGCGACGTTCGGTGTACAAATATCTTGTTGATCAGATATTCCCAGGCTTCCAGCGCTTCCGGCTGGTCAAACATGGTCTTCGTTAGGCCGTCATCAAAGGGCTTTTTGAGTCCGTTGGAATACATTTGTGGCAAGTACTGGTATTGATAATCCTGTCGCGCCCAGGTTCCGTAGGTGCCAGCGTCAGCATCAGTCATCTTCGCGTCCCACTCCGTCCAGTCGTCCCAGGTCCACGAATCTACGCTGATAGGGAAATCGACACCGTATTGCTCTGCCAGGGAGGTGTTTCCCACGAACCCGCTAATCTCAAACTCAAACGGCATTCCGTACTGCGGGCCATTGATCGTCTGCGGCGGCGGAAATGAATGATCAAGATCGTTGAATGTATGTGTGTCGAGAAGGAAGTAGTAATCGTCGTTATCAACGTGCATCTGTTCAAGTAAGTCACTCACTTCAGTGAATGCCCCGTCTCCACGAAAGCTCAGGAAATCATGCTGATGCACGAGCGCAACATGTGGCAGATTATCTGCCAAGAATCGAATCTGGAGATTCTCGCTCGGCTCAAGCTTGACGTATATTTCGGTCCGAATCTCAACTAAGCGCCGCAACCCCCACTGCATGGCCGCAGCACGAGGGCCGTAAATGCTGTCGGTCGAAAACTCGACTAAGACAGACTCGCGAAGTGCAGGCTGATCAATCATCGCTGCCGAAACATGACTCCTAGCCGTTTCCGCGGCCGGCGTCGAGTCATGCGCATCTTCAGGCGTCGCTTCGGTCCTTCTTTCCAAATCCGTCCCGACTTCACCGCCACTGCCTGGCGAGTCTCAGGCCGCCAATGCGATTGACCCGCCGACTCCCAGCCCCAATCGCCGGAGAAGGCGCAGCGCCGCCCGCCTTGAAACCAGCGGCCCTCGATCCGTCGGTCTCCACGACGCAGCCACCCGCGTCGTGTCCGCCATGCGTTCCAATCTCACCTAGGGATACACCGGCTCACGTACAAACGGCTTCAGATGCTCATACCTCGACAGGTGCTCAACGCCCCACGCCTGGCATACCTCGAGCGCCTCCGCCGGCGACTGCTCGCCCGTCCAGCCTTTGTGCCCCAGTGTCCGGTTGCGCTGCCACCACTCCCACCATGTGCCGAAGTAAAACCTACTGCGGTTGGCGGGGCGGTCTGCGTAAGCCTTGAGCCACTGCATCCCGTCCGGCGGAGGCGCCACGGACGTGGGCGAGCCGATGGCCGCCTTGTGCACCGGCATATGCCCACGCTCGATTCCAACACGGCCCTGAAAATCCTCACCTGCCAGAAACACGGCCAGCGCGGTCGCCTGTTCTTCCAGCCCATCGCGCGTGACGCTGCTGCTGACCAGGTTTGGTGTATCAGTTACGAGGTGCGCGGGCGGACCGCCGCGCATGGCTACAGCTTCCGGCAGCAGTGTCCAGCGGAAACGTTCCTTGATCTTTGCAAGACCGTAGCCGGTTGAGAACGCCCGTCCCCCGGGCCAAATCCCAATCTTGCCCGCGGCAAAAGGATTGGAATAGTCGCCCGAGACTTCCGGCGTCTCATCATGTGCCGGCGATGTGCGATGCACAGTAACTTTGCTGATTAAGTACTCCCAGGCTTCCAGCGCTTCCGGCTGATCGAACATCGTCTTAGTCAGGCCGTCATCAAATGGCTTCCTAAGCCCTTTGGAGTACATCAGCGGCATGTACTGGTGGTGATAGTCCTGACGTGCCCACGTTCCAAAGGTGCCTGCGTCAGGATCTGTCATCTGGGCATCCCACTCGGACCAGTCGGCCCATGTCCATGAGTTCTCGCTGTGTGGCAGGCTCACGCCTGCGACTTCGGCCAGCGTGCCGTTGGCGACAAACCCACTGATTTCAATCTGGAATGGCATGCCGTACTGCAGCCCCTGCATGAGTCTTGGAGACGGGAGCGAGTGGTCGAGGTCATTCCACGTATAAGTATCTGGGACAAAATAGTAGTCCTCTTTCACCACGTCCATCTGACTTAACAAGCCAGATATCTCCACAAACGCGCCTTCACTCAAAAGGGGCAAAAAAACCCCCTGTTGCATCTGGGCTACGTGCGGCGCCGTGCCAGCCACAAGGCGAGTCGGGACGCCATCTTCCGGCTCCACCGTTACCATGATGTCTGGTCGCTTATCGGCAAAGCGCCTTAATCCCCACTTCATCGCTGCGCCGCGCGGTCCGGCTCTGCTGGCGGTCGCGAAGGAAACTTCCACAGAGCGGCGCTGAGCCGGCAGTTCGCTTGGGGCCGGCGTGTCAGCCTTTGCGTCCAGGTTCCCTATCGGGACCGACGCTTGCGTATGGGCTGGCGTCGCTTCGGTCCCTTCGCCGGTTGGCGCCACGACCTCGTCAACACCGCCCGACGAGCCACAGGCCACCAGCGCAAACGCCCCGCCAACTCCCAGTCCCAATCGCCCCAGCAGACTCACCGCCTGCCGCCGCGAAACCCGCGGTCCCAAACCCGGCGGCCTCCTCGCATCCACCATTCGATGCTTCCTCTCCAGCCGGCCCAACCCCACCTATGGATACACCGGCTCACGCACGTACGGCTTCGGTCCCTCATACCCCGAGAAATGCTCCACACCCCACGCCTGGCACGCCTCCAGCGCCTCAGCCGGCGACTGCTCGCCTATCCAGCCTGTTCGGCCTAGCTCCCGGTGCCGTACCCACCAGTCCCTCCAAGTGCTGAACGGAAAGAGGCTGCGGTTGTTGGGGCGATCGGCATACACCTTTAGCCACTTCATGCCTTCGGGAGGGGGCGCAATGGACTCCGGCGCACCAATGGCAGCCTTGTGCACCGGCATATGCCCGCGCTCAAGGCCAACCCGGCCCTGGTATTCCTCACCAGCGAGAAAGACTGCCAGAGCCGTGGACTGCTCTTCCAATCCGTCACGCGCAGCGCTGGTCGTCACCAGGTTTGGCTGCTCCGACCAGGCGTGCGCCGGTGGCCCGCTACGCGCCGCAACAGGAGAGGGCAGTAGCGTCCACTGAAAACGGTCCCCGATGCGCGGAATCGCAAACCCGGTCGAGTAGACGCGGCCCGACGGCCAAATGCCAATCCTGCCAGCGCCAAACGGATTGCCGTATTCACCGCCCAAATCCGCGACTTCATCAAAAGGAGGCGCGGTCTGATGTACGAAGATCTTGCCGATCAAATATGCCCAGGCTTCTAGCGCTTCGGGCTGATCGAACATGGTTTTCGTGAGACCGTCGTTAAACGGCTTCTTCAGTCCGTTCGAGTACATCTGCGGCATGTACTGGAATTCGTAGTCGTCGCGCGCCCAGGTGCCGAAGGTTCCGGTGTCAGGGTTCGTCAACCGCGCATCCCACTCGGTCCAGTCGTCCCAGGTCCACGAGTTCTCGGTGTCGGGCAGCGTGACGCCGGCGTCTTCGGCCAGTGAGATGTTGGCCACGAACCCGCTGATCCCTATCTGGAACGGCATCCCAAACTGGGGTCCCGTCATAAGCCTAGGTTGCGGAAATGAGTGGTCGATGCCGTTGAGCGTGTAGGAGTCAGGCACAAAGTAGTAGTCCTCCTTCACCACGCCCATCTGCGGCAATAACTCGGAAATCTCCGTGAACGCGCCTGCCTCGTGGAAGTACAGGAAGTCCGCCTGTGAGAGCAGCGCCACGTGCGGCGCAGTGCCCTCGACCAAGTGCATCGCGAGAGTGTCGATCAAGCTGCCAGTCGGTTCCAGGTTCACGAAGATGTCCGGCCGATGTTCGGCGAGTCGATTCAGCCCCCACTGCATGGCGGCGCCGCGCGGACCACTGACGTGGTCTGTGACGAACCGGATTTCGACGTTCTCTCGTAAGGGTTCTGGTTCGGGGGTTGCAACCGGGACTTCCTTCTCAACAATTTTCTCGACCTGCACCTCAACGATTTTTTCGACTTCTACTGTGACGACCTTCTCGACTTCGACCGTGACGACCTTCTCGACGATCCGATCCACCTGCACCGTGACAACTTTTTCGACGATCCGCTCGACCGGCACCGTGACAACTTTTTCGACGATCCGCTCGACCGGCACCGTGACAACTTTTTCGACGATCCGATCCACCTGCACCGTGACAATCTTTTCGACGATCCGCTCAACCGGTACCTCGACGATCTTCTCGACCGTCTGCGTCACGATCTTTTCGACAACCTGAGGCTCGCCGCAGGCGGCCAGCACCGCTGTTCCTCCGGCGCCAAGGCCCAGGGCCCCAGCCAGGCGAAGCATCCGGCGTCGTGTGATGTGTCGTTCCGACCGCATGCCCACTTCCTTTCCTACGGTACGCGCCCCGCGCCGCGCCATCAGCCGCGCAGCGCGGCCCGCTGGAGCCTCATGTTCTCGGGACCATGCACCCCGCCTCTGCCCGAGCCGCACGTCGTTCAGTGTAGTGTCCGAACCGACCGGCCCCCGTCGCCACGAGGACCCAACGGCGCATAGCCGCCTCGCCGTCTCGGGGATATCCTTCCGCTATGGCAGCCAAACGTCGGACCACGCGGGCCAAGAGCAGCGCCTTCAACATCCGCCGTTGGCGCGAGTCGAAAGCCGTCCGGCGCGCCCGCGCCGCCGAGATCATCCGCCGCCTGCGCGACCTTTACCCCCAAGCCGCCGCGGAACTGAACTACCGCAATCCGTTTCAGTTCCTCATCGCCGTCATCCTCTCCGCCCAGACCACCGACGTGACCGTCAACCGGGTTACGCCGGAACTCTTCCGTCGTTACCCCACCCCCCGGGCTCTGGCCGCCGCTCCCCAGCTCGAGGTTGAAGAAATGATCCGCCAGACCGGCTTCTTCCGCAGCAAGGCCCGCGCCATTCGCGAAACCGCCGCCCAACTGCTGCACGAATTCGACGGCGAAGTCCCCCGCACCATGCCCGAGCTTCTGCGCCTCCGCGGCGTTGCCCGCAAGACCGCCAACGTAGTCCTCGGTGAAGCCTTCGGCATCCCCAGTGGCGTGGTCGTGGACACCCACGTCAAGCGGCTGTCGCAGCGCCTGGGCCTCAGCCGTGCCATCGACCCGGTCAAGATCGAACGCGATCTCACGGACACGCTGGACCGGGACGACTGGATCTTCGCCGGCATCGCCGTCATCTGGCACGGCCGCCGCGTTTGCGACGCCCGCAAGCCCGACTGCGATGGCTGCGTCCTCAACGACATCTGCCCCTCGTCCGCAGCGCCGGTCCGACCGGCCAAGTCACCCTTCCAGGCGGTCCGCGCATGAAGATCACCGGAATCGACGTCGTCATCAAGTACGTGCGTTGGCGCGAATGGCTATTCGTCCGCGTCTCGACTGACGAAGGACTCTTCGGCTGGGGCGAAGGCTCCACCTCCGACCGCGGCCGCGCCGTGGCCGCCGTCATCCAGCAGTTCGCCCCTCGCCTGCTGGGCCGCGACTCCTCGGCTATCGAGTTGATCTGGCGCGACCTCTACACCGGCTGGCGCGGCGGTCCCATCGTCAACAGCGCCGTCTCCGCCATCGACGGCGCCCTCTGGGATCTTCAGGGCAAACGCTTCGGCGTCCCGGTCTGGAAGCTGCTCGGCGGACCCGTCCGCCGCAAGGTCCGCGTCTACGCCGGCGGCGTTTCGCGCTGGCTGGACTCGGTGGCCGGGCACGTGGACGGCGCCGTCCGCGCCCAGAACCAGGGCTACTGCGGCGTCAAGGTCACGCCCTTCGGCTCACCCGGCGAGCGAACCGACGTTGCCGCCATCCGCTTCGCAGCCGAACTCGTAGAAGGCATCCGCGACGCCACCGGGCCCGACTTCGAGATTCACATCGAATGCGCCGAGCGCCTAACCCCGCGCCTCGCCATCGAGGCCTCCCAGGCCCTGGCCCCATCCCGTCCGGTCTGGTTGGAAGAACCCATTCCAGCCGAGAACGTCAAGGCCATGTGCGCGTTGGCCCCTCGCATGGCAACCCCCATCGCCTGCGGCGAGAAGCTCTTCAGCCGCCAGGACTACCGCGAACTCCTGGAAGGCCAGGGCGCCGCCTTCATACAGCCCGACCTCACCCACGCCGGCGGCATCACCGAAGTCCGCAAGATCGCCGCTGCCGCCGAGACCTACCACGTCCAGGTCGCTCCGCATAACTCCGGCGGCCCCGTCTCCGCCGCCATGGCCATGCAGATCGCCGCCGTCACCCCCAACTTCCAGGTCCTCGAAACCGCCTATCCCGAATACGAACTCCGCCGCCGCGTCGGCGGCGAAGCCATGGAGATCCACGACGGCTACATGCACCTCAGCGACGCACCCGGCCTGGGCATCGACGACCTCAACCTCGAAGCGCTCGAGGACGAAGCCGACGGCCCCGAACCCTCCTACCCCTGGCGCACCTTCATCGAGTAGCGCCGACTCCGTCCGCTGAAGGCCTGCCGCACCACTCGCCATTCGGTTCGGGGGCGTACACTTTGCCCAAATCTGTAGGCCGCCCTTGGAGGCCGCCATGTTCGATGCCGTTCACCACATCGCCTACGTCGTGCCCGACCGCGAGGCCGCGCTGGACCTGTTCCAGGAAAAGCTCGGCATGACCCCCTTCAAGATCTGGGAATCCGAAGAAGAGGGCAACGCCTACGCCGCCCTTCAGATCGGCGAGACTGACAGCTACCTGGAAATTATCTGCCCGACCAACGACGAGGTCAGCAATTTCGCCGCCCACCTCCACGAACACGGCCCCAGCGTCCACCACGTCGCCTTCCGCGACGACGCCATGGACGCCACGCTCGACACCCTCAGCGGCGAATACGGCATCGGCGGCACCGCCCCAATCGTCAGCTCGTCCGACTGGCGAATCTCATTCCTCGACACTGAAAAAACCTTGGGCGTGGGACTGCAACTGGTGGACGGGGAGCAACTGTAATGGCTGGCATGACAATTACCTCAAACGGTGTGGAGACGGACGTAGGCCCCGTCACCCAGGCCCGCCTCACTGAACGCGGCCCCGCCATCTGGCTGGCCGGCGACCCCGAAGACCTCAAGGTCTGGCTGCCCCGCGGCGGCTACGGCATCGTCACCAACACCGTCGTCCTGGACGACATGACCCAGAAATACGGGCAGCTCACCGAAGTCATCCGCCGCTACCTGGACATTACCGACAAGCAAGTGGTCGTGGAGGTCGACGGGCATACCACGGCCGAACTGCTGGACGTGGCCCACGTCTTCACCAAGCTGTCCGACCAGGTCATCATCAAGATCCCCTGCGCCATCCAGGGCCTCGAAGCCTTTGCCGCCCTGGCCGCCGAGGGCGTCGAGACCTTCTGCACCACCACCTTCAACCTCACCCAGGCCGCCGTCGTGGCCCAGGCCGGCGCAACTCACATCCTGCCCTTCTGCGAGCCCTACAAGGGCGTGGGCGTGGACCCGGTCTGGCACGTGCGCGAATGCGCGGACATGCTCGCTGGTTGGGAACAGCGGCCCTACGTGACCGCCGCCCTCGTGCGCTCGGTCGACGTGGCCAACGCCGCCCTGCAGGCCGGTGCCGACGGCATCATCGTCTTCTGGGAAGTCTTCCGCGACATGCTCCACAACCCCCTCACCGACGAATGGAACGCCACCTTCCTCGAACGCTGGGAAAAAATGCACCAAGCCGGCCTCCTCGAAGGCGTCCCAGTAGCCGAGGAGACTCACTAGCTGCCAGCGGATGCGAATCTGAAGACGCTCGAAAACAACACGACAGCCACGCCGAACCCACGGGCTTGGCACACCAACGCGCCTGTGGGCAACTGCCGGGTTCGCGCACCTGTGTTTTCGGAAAGCGATAAGGACACACGGGGATGCTGACAAAGGTCGTCGTACGGAATTTCAAGCGCTTCGATGAAGTCGAAATCGAGCTGGGCAATCCAGTTGTTTTCATCGGACCAAACAACTCGGGCAAGACTTCGGCGATACAAGCGTTGGCGCTCTGGGACATCGGCCTTAAGCGCTGGAACGAAAAGCGTGCCGGCCGAAGCGCGCCCGAACGCCGTCCAGGAGTCACCGTCAACCGTCGCGATCTCATCGCAATTCCAGTTCCGGTTGCAAACCTCCTTTGGCGGGAACGTCGGGTCCGCAATGTCCAAAGGACAGAAGCTGGTCAGAAAACAAGCAATATTCGCATCGATGTCATTGTAGAAGGCAACAACGAACGAAAGTCATGGTGCTGCGGCCTTGAGTTCGACTATGCAAATGAAGAGTCCTTCTATTGCCGTCCGCTTCGACTGGAGGAAGGAAGCTCCCCGAACCGAATGCCCATACCCGACGAAGCAGGTTCCACTCACATTGCGTATCTTCCGCCCATGTCCGGCCTGGCGGCCACGGAAACGCGACTAGACCATGGCGCAGTCAACGTTCGCATTGGCGAGGGCCGTACGGCAGAGGTGCTCCGAAATCTATGCTTCTCAATTTGGGAATCTAAACTCGAGAAGTGGGCAGTGTTGGAGAATCAAATCGACCAATTGTTTGGAGTCCGGCTTGGCTCACCAGACTATATCCCCGAACGCGGCGAAATCACAATGCAGTACCGCGAGCATGGGACTTTGCTGGATCTCTCATCCAGCGGCAGAGGATTGCAGCAGACACTACTGATTCTGGCATACCTCTACGCCAATCCGGGAGCTGTCCTTTTGCTTGATGAACCAGACGCTCACCTGGAGATTCTGCGCCAACGCCAGATATACAAACTGATAACTGACGTAGCTGAGGCGAATGACAATCAAATCATTGCTGCTAGCCACTCCGAAGTCCTGCTCAACGAGGCCGCCGGTCGCGACGTTGTGGTGGCGTTCGTGGGCGCTCCCCACAGAATTGACGATCGTGGAAGCCAAGTCCTGAAGTCACTCAGAGACATCGGATTCGAAGACTACTATCAGGCCGAGCAAACAGGATGGGTCCTTTATCTGGAAGGCTCCACCGACTTGGCAATCTTGCAAGCGCTCGCCAGACGAATTGATCACGTCGACGCTGTTCGAGCTTTGCAAAGACCTTTTGTGCGCTACGTAGGCAACGATACAGCCTCGGCCCAACGGCATTACCACGGCCTGCGCGAGGCGCTCCCAGACCTGAGAGGTCTCGCGCTCTTCGACCGACTCGATCACTACGATACAAATGAACAATACCTTGATCTACTGACCTGGCAACGCCGTGAGATTGAGAATTATATGTGCACTCATCATACCCTCGAAGCGTATGCTCGACATTCAGCTTCGGATATCGAAGGCACGCTGTTCATGCACGGGGAAGTCGAGCGTCGATTGCGTGCAATGCGTAGCTCAATCCGAGAGATCGAAGCCGCGATGGTTACCCTGAATCGCGGGTCGCCATGGAGCGCTGACACTAAAGTGAGTGATGATTTCCTTACTCCTATGTTTGAAAAGTACTTTACAGTCCTAGATCTTCCCAACGCTATGCAGAAGAAGAGCTTCTACGAGTTGGCCGACCATGTCCCTCTTGATGAAATCGACCCGGAGGTTATTGACAAGCTTGACACCATCGCGCGCACCGCGGAGGGCGCGGGGGAGTCATAAGAACGCTGTGGTTCTACGATGGTTGCATAGGCTTGGGCCAAAGGCCGCTTTTCAAGCAGTACGCCTGTGATGGGCCCAGGTGGCACCACTGTCAAGGCAGCACGACCGAGACGGGCTGGACCGCCCCTAACCGCCCCCGACGGCATCACCGTCCACCCCATCGACATCTCGCCCTGCGCCCACTTGGCCCTCGCCGAGGGCGACATCCAGCCAGGCCACACCTACGGCATCCACGCCCACCTGACCATTGAGCAAGTCACCTACGTCCTCTCGGGCCGCATCCGCGCCATCACCCACGACCCCCAGTCCGGCGAGACCCGCGAAATCGCGGCAGCCGCCGGCCAGTCCGTCATCACCCTCCCCGGCCACTCCCTCCAGTTCGCCGCCGCCAACGACAGGCCCGCCCGCGTCCTCTTCATCACCAGCCCGCCCTACCCCGCCGACCACAGCGACACCGTCACCCTCGACACCCACCGCCCTCTAAACGAAGCCGAACGTGACCGTCTACCAAGGAGACTCCAGACGGTCCTAGACGAGTTTCGCGAGGCCATCGACCGCCCACGTCCGGAGATCGATCGGTAGAGCGAGATCCCTCTACTGCAGGCTGACCGTCTGCGGTGCCGCCCGCGTCGGCGGCCCATACGTCACGTGCAGCCGTCCCGCCAGCGGCTCCGCCACGATCGCCGAGTTCGTCAGGATGCCGTCCACCTCCGTCGTCTCCCGGCAGATCGACTTCGGGTGATCCCGCTGGTCCGACAGGATGGCGAAACCGGCCGCCACGTCGAACGCGCTCCGTCGCTCGGCCAACGCCTCGTTCACCCTGTGGTGCCGCGCGCCGGCACTCGGGCACCTCGTCGGATAGCAGTCCAGCACTCGATCCGCCGGCTCCGGCGACACGATCATGTTCGCGTGCCCAATCGCGTCGCGCCCGCCGTCCAGCCAGATCTGACGCCCCGGCAATTGCTCCAGCACACCCACGTTACCCGCGGCGTCGCTGAACCCAAACGCGCCACTGTTGTCGTCCGCTATAGCCCCGGCCAGTTCGCGCATCGCGGCTACGCTGTCGGATTCCAGCAGCATCCGTTTGAGCAGCGGGCCGCTGCCGCCGCCGGGACTGTCGATATAGAGCGACATCCCCCACAGCGAAACTCCCGTCGAACTGATCCCAATCTGCGCCAGGTGTCCTGCGTAGCTGAAACTCAGAATCGCCGGCCGACCGTCTGGCCGAACCTTCAGCACAATCGACCGCTCATTCGCGCCCGGTCCCGTGTCCTTCGTCTGCCCCGCATACACCGTCCCGTCGCCCGTGAACTCCGGCCCCACCGCAAACGCCGTACACGCCTCCGGCGCCCGCATCCCCCACTGCAACCACAACGCCGCTCGCTGATCGATTCCCGCTCCATCCGCAATCCCACGAACCTCATCCAGCAAATGCGGCGCCCATCCCTTCAGAAACGCTTGTACACCCGCCACATGCCGAAACGCCGCGTCCTGCTCCTGCCCACCAAGCCGGGCCTCAACCTCCGCCCGAACCATCTCCGCGACCGCCATCCCATGCGCCCGCCCACACTCATAGGGCGAACCGGCGGCATCAACCACAGGAAAATCAGGCATCGGCTTCCCACCCGGCGCTATTGACACATCGGAACGCAACGAGCCTAGGCCTTTCACGACCGGACCGCTACGAGCAGGCGCCTCCGGATCATTGGGATCTCGCACTCCGCGCCACAGGTCGACGCGGTGCCCCGGGTCAAGTGGGACTACTGGGTAACGACTTCGCGTCCGACAGTCGCACGCTGCGACGAGCGTGCGCGTTGAAACGGATTAGAGGACCTTGAACCCCTCACGTTCCGCGGCGGTCGACAACCGCGCGTCACTGCTAACGAACTCAAGGCTCGCCGGATCTTCCTCGGCAGCCGTCAGGGCTGCGGCTAACTGCAGGGCGTCGGCGCCACGAAGGGCATGCACCCTTAGGAGCCGCAGAGCCCGTCGACGTACCCGTTCCGTCGGCTGCACTTCCAGCCACGCGTCTCTGAGAGTCTGCAAGTCTTTATGGGATTGGCTAAGCTCTCCGGCATCAAAACGACCCTCGCGATGGACCCGGCTAAGCGCCGACACGCACTCAACCAAGCTGCCCCACCAAGTCACAATGTGGTCATCCTGTTCGAGCAGCGCTTGCCGCTCAGCGCTTGTCGTCTCTTCCACCAAGAGGGCGACGAGAGCCGAGGAGTCCCAATACTTCAGAGGCCTTCGCTTCGCTCCGCCACAACGATCTGGCTGGCGCTCAGACCATCGGAAAGCCGCGGACGGGGCCTGGCCAGGAATCTCTTCACGTCGAGTCGGGTCTTCGGTGGACTCACAACACCTCGCTTCACCAGTGCCGCGGCCGCCTCGTCATCCGCCAAACCCAATGACTGGTACGGCTCGATCCTCGCCACCGGCTTGCCGTGATGGGTGATGAGCACCGTCTCTCCGCGGCGCACCTCATCCAACAATGCGCTCAGACCGTTTTTAGCTTCGCTTACACTGGCGCTTTTCATATGGCTACTCTAGCTCACATTCGCTAGACGGAAAAGTCGCCAGCTTGCAGGTCCAGGTCACCTGCCAACGTATCTCGCTGCGCCGACGGACGCCAACTTACGTCACTCGGGCATAATGACCGCCCTTTTTCACTGACCAGATGCTGATGCCCGCAGAAAACGACGACAGCGGCTGGCAGGCATTCGCAGCCGAATACATCCGCTTCATAGACCAGGGCGACCCAAGCCGCACCCTCCTGCTCGACTCGGTCATGCTTGAGGAATGCGGGAACTTAGAAGGGCGACTCGTCCTCGATGTCGGCGCCGGCGAAGGCCGATTCAGCCGCATGCTCGCCCAGCGCGGCGCCCGCACCATCGCGCTCGACCTCTTCTGGCCCATAGTCCAGGCAGCCCGTCACCGATCAGCTGGCCAGAGCGCCGTCGTCAGGTCCCCGGCCACCGCACTTCCAATCGCCTCTTCCACAATCGATCTAGTCGTCAGCTACATCGTCTGGGTGGATGTTCCTGACTTTCGTTCCGCCATCGCCGAAGCGGCGCGCGTCCTCAAACCCGGCGGACAGCTCGTCGCCGCCAACCTCGGCTTCATCACAGCCTCCACGGGCTGGGAACGTTCGCCCGACGGCCGCCGCCTCTTCCGGCCCGTTGACCAGTACGTCGACGAGCGACCAATCACCCTCAACTGGCGCGGCCACAACGTCGTCAACTGGCACCGCCCCCTCAGCGCCTACATGCAGGCCTACCTCTCGGCCAATCTCCGCCTCCGCCGCTTCCTCGAACCCGCCCCACCCGACGACAGCCTCCGCGACAACCCCCGCTTCGAAGACTGGTACCGCATCCCCGAATTCACCGTCATGCGCTGGCAAAAACCCTGACTGGTGCCAATCCGGTACGGGCGCCCCTCGTGGGTGCCCACGGGCAAGATGCCGAACTCCTGTAGAGGCGCCCCTTGTGGGTGCCCTCTTCAATCCTCGCTGCACGCGTCTGGGCACCTTTTGGCCCGCACCCCTGCGCGATTACGATCTGGCATGCACACCGCGAAGAGGATATTCCTTCCTGAACCGAACTAATCAGCGCCCGGGGCGCCGCCGATCACTCCGTCTACAGGCGTATGACTACGCCCAGACGGGCGCCTACTTCGTATCCATCACCGTGCAGGAAAGACTCTGCCTTTTCGGCGAAATCAGCGACGAACGCATGTGCTTGAACGAGGCGGGCCGGATGGTCGGCCGGGCCTGGGAGAAACTGCCCCAGCGCTTTCCGACCATCCAAACGGACGCATTCGTCGTCATGCCAAACCATCTGCACGGAATCATCCTCATCGACTGGTCTCCACCCACCGAGTCCGCCAACGCTCCCGCCGCCGCCCAACCTGCCGGCATTCCCGTAGGGGCACCCCTTGTGGGTGCCCAACACCCAGATCCCCCGGCCACCGCCCAGTCCCGTGTAGGGGCACCCCTTGTGGATGCCCAAGGGCAAGATGCCGCGGCAACCTGCCAATCTCCGGTAGGGGCGCCCCTCGTGGGTGCCCAACCCCCAGATCCCCCGGCCACCGGCCAGTCCCGTGTAGGGGCACCCCTTGTGGGTGCCCAACACCCCGATGCCGCACCAACCAGCCAGCCTCCTGTCGGGGCGCCCCTCGTGGGTGCCCAACCCCCAGATCCCCCGGCCACCGGCCAGTCCCGTGTAGGGGCGCCCCTTGTGGGTGCCCGTGGGCAAGATGCCGCAGACACAGCAAAGAATCGGATACGCCTGGGCGATGTCATCGGCGCATACAAATCCCTGACGACGGTCAACTACATCCGAGCGGTAAAGACCCGGAACTGGCCACCATTCCGCGGACGTCTATGGCAGCGCAACTACTACGAACACGTCGTGCGCAGCGACGAATCCTTGCTGAAGATTCGCGAATACATCCTTTACAACCCGGCGCGTTGGGCCTCCGACCGCGACAATCCGCAAGCAATCGCGTCGGACTCGAGCCGGACCCTGACCTCCGCTACAGCGACCTGCGCCCGTCCGCCCACAATCCCAAGTGACCGACGACCCTTGCGGGAATGACAGGATCAAAGTGACCCACCACTCATGCTCGACGCGCGGTGTCAGAGGTGCAGCCTGCTGCTATGAGTACGGATTTGATCCCGATCCTATGAACGGTGCAATGTGCCACGGGTGCGCTGGCCGCACTGATGGTGTCGCCGGCGGCTTGGCTGCGCGCTGACACTCGCTCGGTCGAGACCGAAGTCCGCGCCGGTATCCGCGCCCTGGACGGACGCTTCAATGTCTTGCCGAAGTCATGAGCGACCTCGGCGAAAGCGCCATCCGTCTCGAAGTACGACCGGACTGATCCTGCTCCGCGCAGTACTCGATGTTCCGCCAGGAGCATGGTGTAGGCCGATACGGGTCCACAATGCCCCCGATTCATGTGAACTTGGTGCACGAAGCGTGGATGACTTCCTAGTCTCAGACGCAACTCGATTGCTACCGTCAAGCAGCACGCGTGCCTGAAGAGATAGCCCTTCCCGACATGGAACCTCCTGACGATCTCCACCTCACTGGACCTGAGCGCCTTGTGTGGAGCGCCGTGATGGCCGGTAAACCGTTCAGTTTTGGCGATGGCGATCCACGCCAACTCGAGTCGGCCGACGCCTGGGGCGAAGAGCGATCCATACGTGGAGAGGTTCTGGCAGAGCTACTGATGCGAGCCGAAGCGAGCGGACTGCCAGGAATAAGACAGGTTCAAATAGCGGGTGCCCGCGTGACGAGCACGGTGGATATTAGTCACATCGAACTGTCAATTGGAGCGCACTTTAGTCGGTGCACTTTCGATGATCCGTTCATTGTGTTTAATGCTCGCATACGATCCCTGCTATTGGATTCTTCGGTTGTTGTATCCATCAACGCCACTGGTGCGTTCCTGGATGGATTCCTAGGGATTATTGGATCCCATATTCAGCGATCACTTCTTCTGGGCCATGCTAGGATTGACCGCTCTCTTAGCCTCTCTGGATCAAGAATATTTGGTGATGCTGGAATAGCGATCATCGCAGATCAATTGAGAGTCGGGGGAGACGTAAGCCTAGACGAGTCTTTTCATTGCACAGGAATTGTTCGGATGCTAGGCGCAAGGATTGGTGGAAGCTTGAATTGTCCGGGCGGACTCTTCGAAAACCCCCAAAACGTCGCGCTGGCTGCAGACGCTGCAGTTGTTGGCGCCGGTGTGTTCCTTGGTAAAGTTCAGGATGGAACTAATCGTTTTCTAGCCGCAGGTACGGTCAGGCTAGTTGGCGCGCGGATTGCCGGCCAATTGAACTGCACTGGTGGTCGTTTTTTCACCCCTGGTGGCGAGGCACTTTCGTTGGATGGAGCAGAAGTAGGCGTAGGCGTGTTCCTGAACGAGCCATTGGATGGTGGCGACCCCTTTCACGCCATGGGTACGGTCCGGCTGTTGGGGGCGCGAGTCAGTGGCCAGCTAGCCTGCTCCGGTGGGCGCTTCGAAAACCCGGGTGCAACTGCGTTAGCTGCCGATGGCCTGGATGTACGAGGCGGAGTGAGGCTGGATGCAGGATTTCATGCCATCGGTGAAGTAAGCCTTCTGAATGCACGGATCAGCGGCGAGTTGAGGTGCTCACGAGGCAGGTTTGAAAACCCCGGGGACACGGCACTCGCCGCCGACAATGCTCAGTTTGGTCAAAGCGTTCTCCTGAACAAACTTCAATCGGACACGGTAGGTTTCCACGCAATTGGCTCGGTCCACCTGCTAGGCGCGCAGATTATTGGCCAACTGAACTGTTCCGGTGGGACGTTCGAAAACCCGGGCGGTATAGCTCTGACCCTCCAGGAAGCTCGTGTGGGATCGCTGTGGATTAGTCACACGAGCTTTGGAGCGCCCGGATTAGTCGATCTCATAGGAGCAAAAACTTCATTCTTGGTCGATGATCACGCAGTGCTCACTGGACCCGATCCTTTCTTTCGACTCGACGGATTCGAGTACGATGGTATTTCTCCAAGCTCGCCTCAAGATGTCGACACTAGATTACAGTGGATAAATCGCCAACCGCTGTATAACCCGCAGCCATTCGATCAGCTTGCGGCCGTGTTTCGACGCAACGGTCAGGAACGGAAGGCTACGAAAGTGCTTGTGCACAAGCGCCGAGCTCGCCGGAGAATCCTAGAGGCATGGTGGAGCAAGCGATGGGACGAATTCTTAGATTTATCAGTGCTCTATGGATGGCAGGCATGGCGACCGCTAGTTGTTGGCTTCGTGCTCTTCCTCTATGTGTTGGGACTCTTGATCTGCGTACAAGCAGCAGGTCTGATTAGCAGGTCCGTGGACACCGTCTCCGCATATCATCCGCTCATCCATGCACTCGATATATTCGTGCCAATTGTCGACTTGGGCATCGAGTCGAACTGGGGTGTCGATACCGTCGCTGGCGGATCGCTTGCCTGGCTCGTATTGGCCTACTTGTGGCTCTTGAAGCTTGTTGGCTGGGGCACAGTCACACTGGCTCTCGCAGCGCTCACAGGAATCGTCAAGCGTGAATGATAGCTGGCTGACACTAGTTGGTGGCATTCGGCATAGCCTACCCGCTCGTAAGCCTGCATCGTCCGAAGCGCGATCGAGATCTCAACCTAAATCCTCGCCCCAACCTCCGAGTCTTGTCGTCCCAAGTGCCAGTGCACGCCCCCACAGGTCTAGCTGTATTGGCCACAGAGGCGTAAGACGCCACCGACATCCGGACAGCCGGGCGCTGCGTGTCGGTTCGACTGATGGCCTGTAGACGTCGACAGCACATCACCTGCGCACGTCGACGCACTGGTTGCCGCCGTCGCACGAAGTTCCTATCCCAGCGAGCAGCCTGTTCTCTTAGGCGGCTTGAAGCAAAAGAACACAGCCGACGCAGTCCCGGCGACGCTGAGCTTCACCATGGCCAGCCGCGATACCATGATTCTCGTTGCGGCCGACCAATGTTCGGCGCCCACCGGACGGCCGCCAGAGGAGTTGAACAACGAGGCAACTCCTAAGGATTCCTTAGCAGTTCGAACCGCTGGCGCACCGAGTCAAACGACACCTCGGCCACAACAGCTCGAATCCATCGTCGCAATCGGTCTCGGAACTAGAGTCCGACGCCTCGTGCGCTGGCGCCGCTGGACTCGGGCAACTTGTGCAGAATTTGCACAGGTTCGATCTGAGGGCGGTTGAGCCATCTCCCGCGAGTTCGACCATCTCAGTCTGTACGTGAGAGCCTCTGTCGGATCTTGAGTCATGTCGCTGCCGGAATTGGTCTGGCCAATTGGCAATCTGCACCCCGCGCGAGCGCTTAGTCTGCGGCAGCAATTCATACTTGCGACATCTCGTCGAGCGGTGGCCGCAAGATCCAACCACCGAGGATTCCTCGGTAGTTGGAAGCGACGCCGACCGTCCTGCCCACCGAACCCGACGAACCTCTTTCTGAGAGCCAATACCTCAGTCGGCGGCCGAATCGAGCTCCGACGCGGTCTGCACATTTGCCACGTGGCCGGCCGCACTCTGGCCCAGGTGAAAGTGCATGCAACCGGCTGGCAGGCTTGAGTTGGCCTTCTGCCCACTTCCCCGAGATCGCCGTACCTACCCCTCACCAACCGCCGCTCCGACGCTAAGCTTCACCATGGCCAGCCGCGAGTCCCCGTCTCTCTTCGCGGCCGACCGATTACCTGCGCCCACCGGGCGCACGCCGGAAGACCTGGCCGCGTGGGTGGCGCTGAGTTCGGTTCCCGGGCTTGGGTCGGCCACGTTGTGGAGCCTCATCCGCGCCTTTGGCGACCTCAGCCTCGCCTGGAGCGCCAGCGCCGCCCGGCTGCAGGCGGCCGGCGTCTCGCCCGCAGTCGCCCAGGGCGTCGAGACCGCTCGGCGTGAGAAGTCAGCCAACGACGCCCTGGAGACGCTGGCCAAACACGGCGGACGCGCCATCGCCTGGCACGACCCGGCCTACCCCGCGCAGTTGCGCGAGATTCCTGACCCGCCGCCCCTGCTTTATGTCAAGGGCGATTTGGCCTGCGCCGACTACCAGCGCACCGTCGCCATCGTGGGCACGCGTCGCATAACGGCCTACGGCAAACAGGTCACCGCCCAACTGGCCGGAACTCTCGCCCGCGCTGGCATCTGCGTCGTCAGCGGCATGGCCGCCGGCATTGACGGCGAAGCCCATCGCGCCGCGCTGGACGCCGAGGGCGCAACCGTCGCCGTCTGGGGCACCGGCCTGCACGAGATTTACCCCCGCGCCAACCGCCGGCTCGTCCCCCGCATTCTGGAGCGCGGCGCAATCGTCACCGAGTATCCCGTCGGCATGCGCGGGCTGCCCGAGAACTTCCCCCAGCGCAACCGCATCATCAGCGGCCTGTCCCTCGCCACCATCATCGTCGAGGCCCCGCTGGAGAGCGGCGCCTTGCACACGGCCCGCTACGCCATCGAACAGAACCGCGAAATCCTGGCCGTCCCCGGCAGCGTCTTCGCCGCCGCCAGCCGCGGGACCAACCGACTCATCAATCGCGGCGAGGCCCGCGCGGTCACCTCGGCCGAGGACGTGCTCGAAGCCCTGCAAATCGCGGTCAGCCCCGAGCAGCTTGAAATGCCCCAACTGGTCAAACCAACCACCGAGGAGCGAGCCGTGCTGCGGCACCTCACCACCGACCCGCTGCACATCGACGAACTGGCTCGGCTGACGGCGCTGCCCGCCTTCCGCGTCTCGGCTCTGCTGGCCGTCATGGAAATCAAGGGCCTCGTCCGCAACCTCGGCAGCGCCCACTACGTCAATGCCCGTCCCCCAGGCGATTGACGCCTACGGAGCCCGGATCGCGCCCCGGCCCTCCCTGAACCCAGCCAACCCCGCACCCCTCGTCGCTACTCACAGCCTTGCCCGTGCAGGAGTGCCTCCCGAAGCGCCCCCGCCCTGGCGCGGTGGGCGGACCGGATCCAGGGTGGACACATCTCGGGAAAAACTGGACACATTTGGGGAAAAACTGGACACATTCGGAGAAGAAGTGAACACATTCAGGCCCAGCGTGGACACTTGGGCAGGATCTGGTGAACAGGTGTTCACCCCGGCCCCAGTCTGTGCCCTGAACGAGACACCCTTGCGAGCCCCCCAGACCGTCCCCCCAGCCCGCGCGCGGCCTTGCCCTTCGTTCTCAACAAGTGTACAATAGGGCCTGCCATCCCCACGTCCTATCCGTCATGCGCCGCGCCACCTGCCCACCCTCCCAGCCGCCTCCTGCGCCTCCCGCTTCTCACATCTCCAGGTATGCCGCCCGCCGCCTCCCCTCGCGCTCTGGATCCAGCGATGAACCGCCGCGGTCCCTCCGGCGGCGTGCGCCCCGTGCGCGGCAGCGTCTCGCGGCCCATGCTGCCTGCCGCCGGCCCGCGCCCGAACCACCGGCCCGCCCCAAAATCCGCTCCAAACTGTCTCTCGCCAGCCCGATCCCCTATGGGGATCGGGCTGGCGAGAGACAGTTCCCCCCTTCACCCCCACCAATTCGCCCACCACGCCCCGGCCCGTCGGGAGACCGTCCCGCCGGTTCCAACAGGCAGGGTCGGCCTCCGAAACGCCGGGGCGTATGATCAGCGCTGGTTTCGTGGGAGATCGCTAACTCCGTGCGCAGACGCCTCTGGGTCACGCTGGCCTTCATCGCCGTCATCTTCGTCTTCGCCCTCTACGTGGCGCTGCCCGGCACGCCCGGCCTGCCGATCGAGGTAGCCGGGCGCGACCTGTCCGACTTGCGCTTCCGCCAGGGCCTGGACCTGCAGGGCGGCCTGCACGTGCGCTTCCAGGCCAGCCCGCCGCCCGAGCAGCAACTGCAGGACGGCGATATGGATGCCGTCAAGCGCATCATCGAGAACCGGGTCAACGCGCTCGGCGTCGCCGAGCCGCTCATTCAGATCGAGGGCGATAACCGCCTGATCGTCGAGCTACCCGGTGTCGAGGATCCGGAAGAAGCCATCCGCCTCTTCCGCCAGACCGGCCAGTTGCTGGTCATCAACACCGGCTTCGACTTCATCGATGAGGGAACCCTGCTCCCCGCCGACGCTTCGCAGACGGTCCTGCGGGGACGTGACCTGCGGGATGCCCGCGTCGGCTTCGACTCGCTGGGCGCGTCCATGATCGAGTTCGACCTGCAACCGGACGCCGCCAATCGCTTCCAGACCTACACCGCCAGTCACCTCAACGAGGTCCTCACCATCACGGTTGACGACGTGGTCATCAGTTCGGCGCGGATCGAAGCTGCGATCCGCGAAAGCGGGGTCATCCGCGGCTCATTCACGGCCGACGAAGCCCGCAACGTCGCCATCCAGCTGCGCTACGGTGCGCTGCCCGTCCCCCTGGAAGTCGTCGAGACGCTCAGCGTGCGCCCCACGCTCGGTCAGGAGTCCTTGGAAGCCAGCCTGCGGGCTGGCCTCGTCGGCGCGCTGCTGGTGTTGATCTTCATGGTCGCCTTCTACCGCGTGCCCGGCGTCGTGGCCGCGGTGGCCCTGGTCATCTACGCCTCCGTGGTCTTCGCGGTCTTCAAGCTCATTCCGGTCACGCTCACGCTATCCGGCCTGGCCGGCTTCATCCTGTCCGTCGGCGTGGCCGTGGACGCCAACATCCTGATCTTCGAGCGAACCCGCGAGGAACTGCGCGCCGGCCGCGCCATGCGGGGCGCCATCGAGTCGGGCTTCAACCGCGCGTGGACCTCGATTCGTGACTCCAACATCTCCACCCTCATCATTTGCGCCGTGCTCTTCGGCTTCGGCAGCGGCGGCGTGCGCGGCTTCGCGGTCACCCTGGCCATCGGCGTGGCCGTCAGCATGTTCAGCGCCATCACGGTCAGCCGAAACCTGCTGCGCCTGGCCATCACCTGGCGGGCGCTCACCCAGCCGCGCTATTTCGGCGCTGGCGCAAGCGTCGAGACCTGATGTTCGCCATAACGTCCCGCCGCGGCTGGTGGTATCTGTTGTCGTTGGCGCTGCTGCTGCCCGGCGTCGTCGCGCTGCTGACCGGCGGCCTCAAACCCGGTATCGACTTCACCGGCGGCTCGCTGATCCGGCTGCGCTTCGACCAGGCGATCACCCAGCAGGCCGTCCAGGCGGCCGCTCTTGACGGCGGCTACCCGGGGGCAACGGTCCAGTTGACCGAAGACAACGGAGCCTTGGTGCGCACGCCGCCCTTGGAGATCGAAGCCAAGAACGCGTTGGTCGCCACCATTGTTGAGCGGGCCGGACCCGGCCAGGAGCTCAGCTTCTCCACCATTGGTCCGGTTGTGGGCGCTGAACTCACCCGCGCGGCGGCTATCGCGGTCGCGGTGGCGTCGGTGCTCGTCCTGCTCTACATCATGTGGGCCTTCCGCCGCATGGAACGGCCGGTCGTGCTGGGCCTCGCCGCCATTGGCGCCCTCCTGCACGACGCCCTGTTCTTGCTCGGACTCTTCGCCCTGCTGGGCCACGTCGTCGGAGTTCAGGTGGACGCCCTGTTTGTCACGGCAATCCTCACGGTCATCGGCTTCTCGGTGAACGACACGATCGTCGTCTTCGACCGCATTCGCGAGAACCGTCAGCGTCACCTTCGCTTGGCCGACGCGCAGCGCCCGAGCTTCGAGCAGACCGTCAACTTCAGCGCCAATCAGAGCCTGACCCGCTCGCTCAATACCTCGCTCACCGCGCTCTTGGTGTTGCTGGCGCTGATCGTGCTGGGCGGCCCCACCATCCGACTGTTCGTCATCGCGCTCGCGGCCGGATTCATGATCGGAACCTATTCGTCGATCTTCGCCGCCTCATCGGCCCTGGTTTCCTGGGACCGCCGCGACGTTCCGCGCATCTGGGAGCGATTCAAACCGAGGCTGACGCTCGTCCGCTAGTCCGCGTCCACGCTCCGTCGCAGCTCCGCCAGCGGCTGGCCGTACTCCACAACCTCGCCGTCGCGCACCAGCAACCGCTCGATCACGCCGGCTTCCGGCGCGCACACATCATGCGCCACGCCCAGCACGTCCACGTATCCGATGGTGTGCCCCTCGTCCACGGTGTCGCCCACCCGCACCAGCGGCGGCGCGCCGGGTTCGGTCAGCGCCATGAACACGCCAACCTGCTCCGACGTCACAACCACGAGATCCGCGTCCGCCGCTTCCCCGTCGTCGCCCGCTGCCGCTTCGACGGCCAACACGCCCAACGTGCTGGCCCGTCGCACCCGGATCGTGCGCGCGGCGTCGCCAATCTCAATCTCCTCCGCGCCGGTCTCCCGCAGCAACCGCGCCAGCCGCGGCACATCCTCGTCCAGCGCTGCGTCCCACTGCGGATCGGTCGTCATCAACGCCTCACGCGGCCGTCAGACGCGCGTCTGGTACTCGCCGCTGCGCGTGTCGATGCGCAGCACGTCGCCGGTCGCCACGAATAGTGGAACCTGAACCTCCAGCCCGGTGGCAACTTTGGCCATCTTCGTGGCGCCCGTAGCCGTGTCGCCGCGGATGCCGGGCTCGGTCTCCACCACTTCGATATCCACGTTTATAGGAAGTTCCACGCCCAGCGCCGCGCCTTCGAACGCCGTGATCTCCAGGTCCAGCCCATCCGTCAGGTATTGGGCCGCCTCGCCAACGGCGTCCTTGGAAAGCGTCATGTCCTCGTACGTGTCCATGTCCATGAAGTGAAAGCCGGAGGCATCGCGGTACAGGTACTGCACCTTGTGCGTGTCCAGGATCACGCGCTCGAAGCGCTTGGAAGCCTGAAAGGAGCGGTCCGTCGTCGACCCGCTGCGAACGTCGCGCATCCGCAGCCGCACGTTGGCCGACCCTCGGCCGATCTTCTGGTGCTGAAAGTCGATGATCTGGCAGAGAGCGCCATCGATCCGCAGCACCCATCCCCGCCTCAGTTCGCCCGCGTCAATCACGCCCCGGCCTCCTTAGTGGTCGTCTGTCGGTGTGTGCGCCGCGCTGAAGGCGCCGGTCACTTGCGAGCCTGGGTGAGCACGTCAACGCTATCGGCGCCGATCACCACCAGGTCCTCGATCCGCACGCCGCCCCAGCCCGGCAGGTAAATTCCCGGCTCGACCGACACAACCGCGCCTGCGGCCAGCACGTTTGCTCCCCGTGGGGAAAGCGTGGGCCCCTCGTGAATCTCAAGCCCCACGCCGTGCCCGGTTCCATGACCGAAATTTCCACCGTAGCCCGCGTTGGCTATCACCTGACGTGCCAGCGCGTCGGCCTCGCGCCCCGTCATGCCGGCGCGCGTGCCCGCCTCCGCGGCGGCCTGCGCCTCCAACACGATGGCGTAGATCTCGTCGAACCTGGCATCGGGCTCACCTGCGGTGAACGTCCGGGTGATATCGGAGCAGTAGCCGTCCAGGCGCACGCCCAAATCGACGATCACGGGCTCTCCTGCGCCAATGGGCCTCGGCCCCGGCGCGTGATGCGCCATGGCCGCGTTCGGCCCGCCGGCCACAATCGTCGGAAACGACGGGCCGTCGCCGGCTTCGCGTATTCGGCGCTCGAGCTCCAGCGACAGCTCCCGCTCCGTCATGCCGGCCGCCACGGTTTCACCCGCCGCCGCCATCACGTCGTCCGCCAGCCGCACCGCCTCACGCAGAAGAGCAAGCTCGGCCGCGTCCTTCACGATTCGCTGAGCTTCGACCAGGCCGTCCAGCGGCTTGACCTCCGCCGTTTGCGATTCCTTGGTCAGACGCTCCACCAGTTCGCGATGCTGCTTCAGCGACGTGTGCTCGGACTCCACGCCCAGCCGGCCGATGCCTCGCTCGCCGACCCACGCGGCCACCACGCCAAGCGTGTCGATGTTTTCGATCACGTCAAACCCCGCGGCCTGCTGCTGCGCCTGCACCGTGTACCGGGAATCGGTCACCAGCCGCCGGTCCTGCGCCGATATGAGCAGCGTGGCGGCCGTGCCCGTGAATCCACTCAGGTAGCGCCGGTTGGCTTCGCCGCCCACCAGCATGGCGTCCACGCCAAGCTCGTCCAGGCGCGCGGCCAGCCGGTCAGTCCGAGCGGCCGTCAGTTCAGATAGCGCTCGATGTTGCGTGTGTGTTCCTCCAGCGTTTCGGAAAAGGCGTGCGAACCGTCCCCGCGCGCGACAAAGTACAGGTAGGGCGTGGATTCAGGTCTGGCCGCCGCGATTATCGAGGCCAGGCCGGGCGCGGCGATAGGCCCCGGCGGCAGCCCGTTGACCACATACGTATTGTACGGAGACTGCGTGCGCAGGTCGTCGCCGTTGACGTCGGGCTTCCACCACCTGGCCCCGGGCCCCGTACGGCCAATCGCATACTGCGCGGTCGGATCGGCCTGCAGCGGGATCCCCCGCGCCAGTCGGTTGTGGAACACGCCCGAAATCAACGCTCGCTCATCGTCCAGCACCGCCTCGCGCTCGATGATGGACGCCAGCGTGAGCAGCTCATGCACTGACAGCCCGTTGTCCGCCGCATCCGCGCGGATCTGCGGCGTCACCACCTCATCGAACCGACGCAGCATGCGCTGAATCATATTCCGCGCGTTTGACGACCCGTCGATCTGGTAGGTGTCCGGGAACAGATAGCCCTCCAGGGACTGCCCGGCCGGCATACCCGCCAGGAAATCGAACTCCGCCCCGAACGTCGCCGACCCCTCGCGCGCCAGCCGCAGAAACTCCAGGTCGTCGATCTCGGTCTGGTCGGCCAGCCGTTCGGCGATCTGCTCAAACCGCCACCCTTCCGGGAAAGTCACGGTCTGATCCACGGCGCTGGCCGTGCTCAGCGTGCGGACAATCTGATCCAGCGTCATGTCCGACCGAAGCAGAAAGGTTCCCTGGCGAAATGCTCCTTCCAGCCCGCGCCGTTCCACCAGCACTTGAAACAAGAGATCGCTGCGAATCAGGCTCGCCTCGCGCAGCCCCTGCGCAATGTCGGACGCGGTCGCCCCCACCGGAATCGTGAACGGCACCGTGCGTGCGGCGATCGATGCCGGCGATTCGGCAAACCGGGCCGCGGCCGAGTAGGTCAGCAACAGCGCCCCGGCCAGCGTCAGCAGGCCGATGCCAAACGCTTGGGTTATCGCGTTCACGCGGCTCAGCATGACGTCTGACTCCTGAGGTAATCCAGCAGCAGAATCTCCGCGGCGCGCGCGTCCACGTCCGCGTCGCCTGCGCCCTCCCGCCGGGCGGCCTGCGTCGTCAAGTGCTCGTCCTTCCAGATGACAGGCTCGCTGCGACCTCGCAGAAGCTGAGCGGCCCAGCGGCGGCTGCGTGCGGCCTGTGCGCTTTCCGTTCCGTCCGTATTCAACGGAAGACCGATCACAAGTGTTGCGCTCGGATACGCATTAAGAATGGCGCCCAGCGCCTCCCGGTCGCCGCTACCGCCCGTCCGCTTCAGAACCTGCCGCATGGTCACGAACGATCCGCCCGGATCCGTCATCGCTACGCCAACCCGGCGTTCCCCCAGGTCCAGCGCGCCAGCCCGCCGTCCAAGGGCGGGTGGCGGCGGCTCGGGGTCACGGGGTCGGAATTGGTTGCGGCGCTTCGACCTTGACATCGATGCGAAACCCGATCCTCGGAAAGTTGGACGTGTCGGGCGGGTCGTGGGTAACAGTCACGCGGTCGACGCCGGGCAGCGCCCGCAGAGCTTGCAGACCTTCGCCAAGCGAACGCCCGGCCACGGTTTCGCGCACCGTGTTGTGATTGATCGTGTCCACCGCTTCGGCAATCGCCTGCACGCGCAAGTCCAGCACGCCCTGGCGTTCGCCCAGCACCTCGGTAGTGACCACGCGAACCGAGTCGATCTCGAACGCCTGCCCCTCCAGCGAGTCCCGCAGGCGCTGCCGCAAGACAGCTTCCAGATCCTCTGTGGAGAAAGCGGTTCCGAGCGCGCGGATTTCCATGGAGAGGGAAAGGTCCGCGGCGTGCTCGTCGGGTCTGGCGCTGAATTCATGCTTGAGAATCTGCGGATTCCCCGCAGCCGGCGACCAGACGATGAGCGTCTGGTTGGCCGGACGGTCGCGGCGCAGATGCTCGATGGCCGCACTCTGCAAACGCTCCGTCAGCACGCTGTCCAGGTCGGTGAGATCGCGCTCGGACACCAGCGCGACTTCGCGTTCCGAACCGCCCTGCAGTGGCTGCGGGTTGAACGCCTCCAGCGCCCCGCCAAACGGTCCGTCAACCGTTGTGATCGCCAGCGCGGGCGCGTTGCCCGCCAGGCCGGGCGCCTCGGCCGTCGCCGCCACGATGGCTTCCCCGGGCACATCCCGTCCCCCAACCTGGAGCGTGGGCGGCACCAGGAATTCGGCATCCGTCAGGAAGCCTGTGCCGTCCGCGGTCATCACCCGCGAGCCGGCCGGCAGCACCACCGCCTGGCGCGTCCGGTTCCGAACCGTGACAAATCCCCTCGCAACCCCTTCGGCCTCGCGCCGGCGCCCCGTCGTGGGTTTAGTCAGCGTGTCCTCTACCGTGGCGTCCATCACCATCGCCGGCACAATGCCGCGTTCCACGTCCAACGCGCCGGCGTCGGGGTCGATGCGAATCGTCGCTTCAATCGGCAACCGCTTGGCCTGCGGAATCACGACGATCGTGCTGGACGGCGCCACGAAATACTGAAACGCCACGACCAGCAGCAGCGCCGCCACCGCCAGCGCGCCGGCAACGGCCGCCGCGGGCCGCCACGACATGAGCGTCTCCGAAAGACGGGGAGAGGGAACAACCCAAGGCGAAGACTTCGCGCGCCTGGATTCCGCAGATGGGTCGGCCGGAACCCGCTCGAACACCGCACGCTGGCCGGACGCCTCGGATGGGCGTTCGTTCGAGCGGGGCGCGCCATACACGCGCCGGCGTCCGGTCCGGTCGTCCGGGACTGAGACTCGCCGCACGAAGTCGGGGCGCCGGTCCCGTACCGTTCTCATGTCACGCCTACCACGTCAGCGACATAGGCGCGGCCCGCATCCAGTGCCGCCGGGATACGCGACGGGTCTTTGCCGCCGGCCATCGCCAGACCGGGCCGGCCGCCGCCGCCGCCGCCCGCCGTCGTCGCCATTGCTCGAGCCAGCGCGCCCGCGTTCATGCCCAACGCTACGGCCTCGTCCGACGCCGCGGCAACGAACGCCGGACGTCCTTCGATCGTCGCCGCCAGCACGATCACCCAGGGCGCCGCCAGCCGCTGGCGCAAATCGTCGGTCAGCCCGCGCAGGGCGTCACGATTGCCCACCGATGTATCGGCCGCTACCAGCGAGATCGGCCCCACGGCAACCGATCCGGACGCCAGGTTGACCGCCAGCCGCCGGGCTTCGGATCGTTCGGCAGCCTGCAACCGACGACGTAGGTCCGCCTGCTGATCCAACAGCCGTTGCACGCGCTCGGGCGTCTCGGCGGGCGCCGCTTCCAGCTGACGAGCAATCCCGGCCAGCAAGTCCTGGTGTCGCTCCACAAAGGTGACGGCGCCGGCGCCGGTGACGGCCTCGATCCGGCGGATCCCCGCGGCGATGCCGGACTCCTGCACGATGGCAAATATTCCGATCTGGTTGCTGGACACGCAGTGCGTGCCGCCGCAGAGCTCACGGCTGACCTCGCCCAGCCGGACCATGCGCACCACTTCGCCGTACTTCTCTCCAAACAGCGCCATGGCCCCGGCCTCGACGGCCGCCTGCACCTCGGTCAGCTCAGTGACCAGCGAGTGATCGCACAGGATCTGACTGTTCACCCAACTCTGAGTCTGACGCAATTGGTCGCCGGTCACCGGCGCTGGGTTCGTGAAGTCGAAACGCAGCCGGTCCGGCGCAACCAGCGAGCCGGCCTGTCGAACGTGATCGCCCAACGTGCGGCGCAACCCTGCGTGCAACAGGTGGGTCGCCGTGTGGTTGCGCATGATGTTGAAACGCCGTTCGCGGTCGACCCGCGCCCGCACGCGCTCGCCTACCGTCAGGTGCCCGCGTGTCACTTCCGCGACCGCGACCACAGTGCCTTCGGGATTCTTCAGCGTGTCGGTCACGCGGGCGGCCCCGTTGGGGCCTTCCAGCACGCCGGTATCGCCGACCTGCCCGCCGGCCTCGCCATAAAACGGCGTCTGATCGAGCACGATCATGACCTGACTGCCCGCGGCCACGGTGTCCAGCAACTCCCCACCGCGAGCCAGGGCCACGATCGTGCCTTCGCCTTCGGTCGCGAAGTCATAGCCCAGAAAAGCGGTCTCGCCGAAGCCCGACGGCAGTTCAAGCGTCTGCCCGCCGGACTGAGCCGCCCGGCTCCGCGCCTGCTGCTCCGCCAGCGCCGAGTCAAATCCCGCTTTGTCAACGCCCACGCCGCGCGCCGCCGCAATGTCCTTGGTGATATCGGGCGGAAACCCGAAGGTGTCGTACAACTCAAACATTCGCGCGCCGTCCACCCGCCCGCCCGGCGGCACGGAGGCCAGCAAGTCGTCCAGCCGCGCCACCCCGGCGTCCAGGGTCCGGCGAAATCGCTGCTCCTCGTCGCCGACCACGTTGCGGATAAAGTCCGCCCGCGGCAGCAGGTCGTCGTACCCCTCCTCCGACATCACGTCGATGGCCGTATCCACCACGGGCGCCAGGGCGTCGGATTCGATACCCAGCTGCCGCGCGTGCCGCACGCCTTGGCGGATGCTGCGGCGCAGGATGTAACCCCGACCCTCGTTGCCCGGCATCACGCCGTCCCCGATCAGGAACGCCGCCGCCCGGCTGTGCTGGGCGATTACCCGCAGCGATCGCCCGCTCTCGCGCTCGGCCTCATATTCCAGGCCCGCACGGCCGGCCGCCGCCCCCAGCAGCGGCCACCATGTGTCCGTCTCGTAAATCGAGTTCACGCCCTGTAGCACCACGGCCCACCGCTCCAGGCCGCCCCCCGTGTCCACGCCGTGCTGTTCCAGCGGCGTCAGTTCACCCTCCGCCGACTTGAAGTACTGGTTGAACACCAGGTTCCAGATCTCCAGGTAGCGCTCCGGTGCCGCCAGCGGCCCCACGTCGGGCAGATCGGGTCGCAGGTTGACGTGAATCTCGGTTGTTGGCCCGCACGGGCCCCTGTCGCCGGTCGGCCCCCAGAAGTTGTCCTCGCCCGCATAAGCAATGCGCTCGCGGGGATGCCCGAGGTCCGCCCAGATGTCCGCCGCTTCCTCGTCGCGCGGCACGCCCGGGCTGCCCTCGTAGACCGTGGCCCAGACCCGGTCCGGCTCGATCCCGATCACGTCCTGAACCAGCTCGCGCGCCCAGGTGATCGCTTCAAGCTTGAAGTAGTCGCCGAAGCTGAAATTGCCCAGCATCTCGAAGAACGTGAGGTGGCTCAGATCGCCTACCTCATCCAGGTCAGTCGTCCGGAAGCACTTCTGCACCGTCGCGATGCGCGGATAGGGCGAAGGGCGCTCGCCGCTGAAGTACGGTTTGAACTGCTGCATCCCGGCCGAGGTCAACAGCACGCTCGGGTCACCCACCGGCACCAGAGAAGTGCTCGGCAGCACGCGGTGCCCGCGCTCGGCGAAGTACTTCAGGTAGTGGTCGCGGATTTCAGCGGTAGTCATCGTGCGGTCCCCAGGCGGGCCAGGCTCGCGAAACAAAGAAAGACCGACGGAAGCTGCCTCCCGATCAGCCTTAGAGAACGTGCGAGCCGTGGGCTATGCCGGCGCTATGGGAGGTCCTCCATTGGTTGATCCGACTCAGCCGCTGGGCGCATCACGCAAAGCGCGTAGCCCGCCGCCAGCCCGATCACAAATCCCAGGGTCAGTTTGGCCAATCGGACAACCATTATCCGACTCCCTGGAATCCGGCGTAGGCAAAAAAATTAGCACAGTTGCACGGCGGGCAATGCCCGCGCTCAGACTGCCGCGGCGCCCGGCGCTGGCCCGCTCACGTCAGCACCAGATGCGCAACCAGCAAACCCACCACGCACCCCACGAAAGCCCCGAGAATTGGCAGGCCGCCGATCGCCATGTACGTTGCGCCAATTGCGCCGGCCGCAACCGCACCTCCGGCGAATCCGGCGACGCCGAACGGCCAGTAAAAGAACCCCGAGTTCTGCCGCCGACCCACCACTGCGTGGAAAGTAAAGCTCACGAACGTGGCCAGCAGCAGGCCCAGATATACCGATGGAGGGATCACAAACAGCACGTCCACGTCTAGACAACTCCCGCCGGCGCCGCCACGGCTCGCAGCGCCCGTGCCTGCCGCACGATCGCGTCGCCGGCCTCGGAAACGTCATCCGGCGTCGTAGCCCGTCCCACCGTGCACCGCAGCGAACCGCGCCGGTAGGCCGCGGGCAGGCCAAGCGCCTCGATCACGTGCGACGGCTCCAGCGAACCGGATGTGCAAGCCGCGCCGGTGGACACCGCAATCCCTTCCAGATCCAGGCGAATCAACAGCGACTCGGCGTCGATGCCCGGAAAAGCAAACGGCGCAAAGGCTGGCAGCCGCCGCTCCGGAGCCCCCGTCACGCACACCTCCGCACACCCGGACGTCACACGTTCGATCAGCGCCGTGCTGAGCCCGCGCATGTGCGCGGTCCGCCGTTCGCGCTTGGCCTCCGCGCGGACCACGGCTTCGCCCAGCCCCACGATTCCTGGCACGTTCTCGGTCCCCGCCCGGCGGTCGCGTTCCTGCGCTCCGCCAAAAGCCCGTCGCTCTACGTTCACGCCCTCGCGCATGTACAGCGCGCCGACCCCTTTGGGGCCGTAGAGCTTGTGCGCGGACAAACTTAACAGGTCGACGTCAAGCTGATCAACATTTATGTCGAGTTGCCCGGCCGCCTGCACCGCGTCCGTGTGCAGGCGCGCACCAGCGGCGTGCGCAATGCCGGCAAGCGTGGAAATGTCCTGAATGGTTCCAATCTCGTTGTTCGCCAGCCCGATGCTGACCAGAACGGTGTCCGGACGAACGACGGCCTCCAGCTCAGCCGGATCAACCCGGCCCGCCTGATCGACGGTCAGCTCGGTCACCTCGAACCCGTGCATCCTGAGCGAGCGAGCCGCAAGAAGCACCGCGTGGTGCTCGATCGCCGTCGTCACGACATGGCGGCCGCGTGCCGCCTCCGCCAGGGCCGTGCCGATCACCGCCAGGTTGTCGGCCTCGGTTCCGCCGCTGGTAAAGACCATGTCGCCGGGCTTGCAGCCCAGCGCACCCGCAACCTGCTGACGTGCCGTGTCCAGCGCATCGCGTGCGCGCCGACCTGGCGCGTGCACGCTCGAGGGGTTACCGGCCTCGGCCCAGAAGTACGGCCGCATAACCTCGAACACCGCCGGATCCAGTGGCGTCGTGGCGGCGTGGTCGAGGTAGATGTGCAAACCGGCGCGCTGCGTCACACGTTCAGTATGCCGACGTTAAGTCGAGCGTCTGGGTTGTCGTCGCCCCCCGGCGCAGCCCGTACCACCGGAGTCCTCCGCGTCCGGCGCAACGAACTGCGTTGGTGCGGTTTGTAACGGTAACGGACCGATTAGCCGTTACCCTGAGAGCCCATGCAACGACAACTCTCACGACGTACCCTCGGCCACGCCGCCGCGCTCGGCGCGGCCGGCCTCGCCACGGCGCCGGCCGTGCGCGTGTTGGCGGAGATTGCCCCATCGTCTGACGCCGCCATCGATCCGCTCTTCGCCGGCTTCGTCGAGCGCGTGGGCGGTGTCGCGATCGTCGGCGATCCCCTCACCGAGCGCTTCGAACGCAACGGCCGCTCGGCGCAGCTCTATGCCAACTTCATGCTGGAGCACTGGTCCGAGAACGCCGGCACGTCGTACGAGGTGCAACCCGCCCTCCTGGGCGAACTGGTGTCGGGTCAGCGCTACTTTCATCAGATCGCCCCGTTTCGTAGTGAACCGACGGTTGAATTCGTCTGGCAGACCCGTCACTCGGTCCGGTTCGGCTTTCTGGAGCTGTGGAATAGCCTGGGCCGAGCCGATCTGCTGGGGCTGCCCATCTCCGAGGAAGTACCTGAGGCCGGCGGGATAACCGCGCAGTTCTTCCAGCGCGGCAAGCTGAGCTTTCTGGCCACGCGCGCTGTACCGATCCAGATCGAACCTATTGGGCGCACCTTCCTGGCAGCCCTCACCGACGCGATCGACGCGACCTACAGCGTCGATCCGCTTGCACCTCAGGCCCCCGGCAACTCGACCTCACTGCGGCTCACGGTCGAAAACACCGGCGCTGAGACTTGGGCGGCCGCTGGCGACGACGCCGTGCAGGTCGGCGTGCGTTGGGCCGACTCCAGCGCACCGTCCGTTCGCGCCACGCCGGCCCTCACGCCGCTGCCCAACGACATTGCGTCGGGCGGCTCGGCCACGCTCGACATCGCGGTCCAGATGCCGGCGGTCCCCGGTCCCTTCCGGCTCCAGCCGGACTTGCAGACCGGCGGCGAGTGGTTCACCGCCCGCGCTGTGCGCGCGCCAATCGTCAGCGCACCGGCCCAACTGGCCACGCCCGACGTTCGGGTCGGGCTTCTCGACATCAGCGACGACAACCCTGGGGTCGACCAAGCCACCATCTTCTCGACCGCGGGACTGGAGATACGCGACGAAGGCGGCGCAGTCCTGGCCCAATTGGGCCAGGACGAGCGCGTGAGCATCCACCGTGACATCCCCAACGAGATGCACGTGATCGACCTGCCCGACAGCACCCAGGTCCATACGGTCGGCAAAGTTCTCATCGATCCCGTGGAGGATTCGCTGCTGCGGCTGGAAGAAACGGCCCCGCAGCGGACCTACCGGGGATCAATGGAATTCGCCTGGCTGCCCAGCTTCCAAAGCGCCTGGGTAGTGAACACGCTGCCCATGAGCGACTACCTCGCGGGCCTTGTCGAGCAAAACGACACGATTCCCTGGGAAGCGCTGCGGGCCTCGGCCATCGCGTTTCGCACCTACGCCTACACAGTCCGGGATGCAAGCCGGACACGCGGGGCCCTGTTCCACGTGGCGGCCTCCACCCGGAACACCCCCACGCTCTACACCCGCGATCAGGTCTATCACGGATACGCCCGCGAACTGTCGGGCACCCGCCTGCGGGACGCGGTTCACGACACGCGCGGCTGCGTGTTGACCTACGAGGGAAGTACCATCCACGCCGTGTACTTCTCACGCGCCGACGGCCGCACCCGGAGTTGGCATGTGGAATGGGGCGGTCCGATCAAACCTTGGGCGGTAGCCGTTGACGATTCCTATAGCCAGGGACAAACCCTGCTGGGCCACGGAGTCGGACTGCCGCTGCGCAGCGCCAACGCCATGGCCGCTGACGGCGCCAACGGCGAGCAGATTCTGGCGGCGTACTACACCGGCGTCGCCTTCGAGCACGTCTATTGATCACGCACGACACCGTCGCTGATCTGCGCGGCCAGGATTTCCTGAGCCTGGCCGACCTGTCGCCCAATCAGCTCCGGCGCCTGCTGGATCGTGCTGCCCAACTCAAGGCAATGCAGGCCGCCGGCCAGCCGCATCACCTGCTGGCCGGCCGCAGCCTCGCCATGCTCTTCGAGAAGGCGTCTTTGCGTACACGCACCACCTTCATGGTTGGCATGTCCCAACTCGGCGGCTTCGCAATCGACCTGATGAATGAGCACACCCAGATCGGCGTGCGCGAGTCGATCCCGGACATCGCGCGCAACCTTGAACGCTGGGTCGATGCGCTCATGGCGCGCGTATACGAGCACCGCACACTCGAGGAATTGGCCGCCTGGGCTGAAATTCCCGTGATCAACGGGCTCAGCGACCTCACGCATCCCTGCCAGGCCCTGGCGGACCTGCTCACCATCCGCGAGCACCTGGGCGGCCTCGCGGGCCGGCGGCTGGCCTATGTAGGCGACGGCTTCAACGTCTGCAACTCGTTGCTCTTTGCCGGCGCCCTGACCGCCATGCACGTCCGCGTCGCCGCACCCGCCGGCTACGAACCTGACGACGACGTGCTGGAACGCGCCCAGGACATGGCCGACGAATGTGGAGGCAGCATCGAAATTAGCAACGACCCGCGGGCCGCCGTGGCCGCCGCCGAGGTCGTGTACACCGACGCCTGGGTCAGCATGGGTCTGGAAGACGAGGCCGCGCACCGCCAGGAAGTCTTTGCCCCCTTCCGCGTGGACGACGACCTGATAGCGCTCGCGGGCCCGGACGCGGTATTCATGCACTGCCTGCCCGCCCACCGTGGCGAGGAAGTCACGGACGCCGTCCTGGATGGCCCCCAGTCGGTGGTGTTCGATCAGGCGGAGAACCGCCTGCACGCCCAGAAGGCGCTGCTGGTGGCAATCATGCGCGGAGACGCCGCATTTAACGAGCTGGGAGCGTAGGTAGACTGAAATACCGTCGGCGCTGACGATTAGCGGCTCTCGTGGAACAGCTTGAGTACCTCGCAGGTGAGTTTGACTTTGGCGCCGCTATTCAAATCCTGCTGGTCGCCCTCCTATTCAACGCTGTCCTGACCCTCATCCGCGGAACTCAGGCCGACCAGTTGCTGCGCGGGTTGCTGGTCATTGCCGTGGCCGTGTTCGTAATTGGCCGCGTACTCCAACTGGAACTCGTCAACTGGATCCTCGAACAGGGAATCCTGGTGGCCGCCTTCAGCCTCATTGTGGTCTTTCAGCCCGAGTTGCGGCGCCTGCTGGAACGCGCTGGCCGCACCGGAACGCTCGTGGCGCATCCGTTTGGCATGGTCACGCCCGAGCAGACGCAACAGATGATCGGCGAGGTAGTCGCCTCGGCCGATGAACTCTCGGCCCGCCTCTGGGGCGCGCTGATCGTCGTGCAACGCCAGGGCGGGCTGGACGAATTTGCCAGCACCGGCACCCGGCTGGAAGCCAGCCTGTCGCGGAACCTCATGGTGACCGTCTTCCATCCCGGCTCCGAACTGCACGATGGAGCGATCCTGGTCAACGGCACGGAAGTCGTCGCCGCGCACGTCATGCTGCCCCTTAGCGACGAGTTGGGCCCCCAGGATCACGTGGGTACCCGGCACCGCGCCGGCCTGGGCATCACCGAAGCAAGCGACGCCGTCGCCGTGATCATTTCCGAGGAGACGGGCGGCATTTCGATGGCCGTGGACGGACGCCTCGAACGTCACCTCACGCCGGACCAGTTGCGCCGCCGGCTCGAAACGGCCTTCCGGGTCCAGACTCGCGGCGCGGGCCTCCAGGGGCTGCCCGCCTGGATCTCGCGGAATAGGTGAACACCGCCCGACGCCGGCGGGCGCGCCACATCATCCTCGCGCGCCGCTTTTTTTCGCGCACCTTTGGCGTGCGATTTCTCGTGGCGCTGACCCTGTCGGCGGTGGTCTGGGTGGTTCTCACCATCGAGCAGAATCCAGACGCCCAGGTATTCATCAATGACGACATTCAGGTCGACGAAGTAAACCTCGGCCCCAGCCTGGTGCTGGCCAGCCCGATCGAGCCGGTCCGCGTGACGGTGGGCGGACCGAAAGAAAACCTGAATCTGCTGACGGTTCGCGACTTCTCGGCGCGCGTCGACCTGGCGGGCATCGGCTCCGGCGTCCACCAAATCCCGGTGGAGGTGGCCGTGGCAGACGCGGCCGCGGAGGTCGTCCGGGTCACGCCCGAAACGGTCACCGTGCAGATCGACCCGTTCGAAGTTCGCGCGTTCGAAGTGACCGCTCGGCTGGAGAGCGCCCCGGCCGTCGGCTACCGCACCGAACTCAATGAGGTCGTTTCCAGTCCCACCAGCGTGCAGGTGAGCGGCGGGGCCTCCGACGTCGACGAGGTTGCCTCCGTCGTCGCCAACCTCAGCCTTGAAGGGGCGACAAGCGACGTCTCAACCCAGGCCCTGTTGGTGCCAACGGACCGCAGCGGCAATGAAGTCGAAAACGTCCACCTGGACCCCCAGACCGCCCAGGTCCGTGTACCGATCACTCGCATTACCAGCCGCAAGCGAGTGCCCGTCCTGGCCGAACTCACCGGCAGCGTCGCGCCCGGCTTCTTCGTCCGTGACATCAGCGTGGTGCCGACCACGGTCGAGATCCAGGGCCAGCCCGAGGACATCGAACGGGTCAGCGGCGTGAGCACCGTCCCACTCGACATCGACGGCGCCCGCGGCGATGTCGAAGGCGATGTCGCCTTCGACATCCCGGTCGGCGTCAGGGTGCTGAGCGACCAGCCGACCGCGGCCCTCGTCGTTGTGGTCGAACCCCTGGAGGACACGTCCACCATCCAGGCCGCCGTGGTCGCAGTCAACCTCGAACCCAACCTGGCCGCCGCGGTGTCGCAGCCCTCGGTCCAGGTGGTCGTCGGCGGGTCGGTCGAGACGCTGCAGGAGCTGCGCGCCGGCGATGTTGTCGCTGAACTGGACCTTTCGAACCTGAGCCCCGGACGTCACCAGCTTCGACCCGTCATCACCGTTCCCCCGGGCATAGAAATCACCCAGGTCACCCCGCCGGTTCTGACCGTGGAACTTCAGCGCGAAGTAAGCGAGGTTCCGGCGCCCCAGGGCCAGGCCCTCATCGGACCGGGCGGTGCCGTCGCCACCCCAACCCCCGAGGCTCAGCCCACGCCCACCGCCACACCGGGAACCGGCCTGACGACGCCGATTAGCTGATCAGGCTCGCGCCAACGCGGCGCGCGCAACCGCGCCTTCGTACAGGCCGGTCAGCGGTGCCGTCAGCCGCTCCCACGAGAGCTCCTCCACGGCCCGCGACCGGGCCCTGCCGCGCACCTGCGCTGCTCCCTCGGCCCTGAGTGCCCGCAGCACCGACTCGGCAACCGCTTCCGGAGACGCGTCGGCTGCTACAAACCCGGTCTCTCCATCGCTGATGAAGGTCAGGGCCTCTCCCACCGGCGTCGTCACCACCGGAACCCCGGCGTACATCAGGTCGACGTAGCGCGGTGAGCACTTGGCCCGGTTGGCCACGGTGTCGGCCAGCGGCATCAGCGCCAGATCGGCCGCCGCCAGTGCCGACGGAATGTCCGCAAAGGGCAGCCAGCCCAGAAACGACATGCGGTCGGCAAGCCCGCCGATGCGCATGTCGGCGGCTAGATCCCGCTCCTGCCCAAACTTCCCCGCGCCCAGCACCAGAAAACGCGCCTCGGCCGAGCGCGCGGCAATGCTTCGGATCAACGTGGCCCAGTCTTCCAGGTCGTAATCGAAGAATCGCGTGTAGATCAGGATCAGGCGCTCGTCGCTCCGAATGCCCAGTGAGCGGCGAAAGGCGCTGCCCACCCGATCTGCCGCCCAGGTCTCGTAGGCAGCCCGATCGAACCCGTTCGGGATGTGCAGCGCCGGCCGATCAGCCGCCATCTCGCCCGCACGCTCGGCCAGCAGCCGGCTGGCCGCCGTAAAGGCCTCGCAGCGCCGCATCCCGACGCGCTCCTGGACCTCGAAAAGTTCGACCAGCGGCCGCGCGTAGTCCTCGTTGCGGCTCCAGCCGTCCCGGCCTTCCCAGTCGTCCAGGTCCAGCACGATGGCCGGACGGTCGCGCCGCCGCGCTATCAGCACTTGCGCCAGCCCCGACACCGCCTTGGGCTTGAAGACGTGGACGAGGTCCGGCCGCCACTCCGCCACCAGGTCGGCCGCCGCTCGCGCCAGTCGCCACTGCGTCCAGGCCGTTCCGACCAGCGCCATGCCGTCGAACCGCGGCCGCGGCAGACACATCACCTCCACCCCGTCGTCCTCCCACTCGCGCCCATAGGTGGCGGGGTCGTCGTAGGGCGGCACGATCACGCGCACTCGGTGTCCAACCGCGGCGGCCGCGCGCGCCATCGGCATCACGCGGCGGCCTGTCGTGTTCTTCGGCGCAAACCCGAACGGCGCAATGTAAACGGCGTACATCGGCTATCGACGCCGGCCGCGGACCCGCACCGCGACCGCGCCCAGGCACAGGGCCCCCAGGCTGAACAGCGAGACGACCCGTCCGACCTCGAACGGAATCGACCGGTAGCTGAACTCCACCAGGTGCTCGCCCGCCTCTCGGATCAGCACCGCGCGGTGCCCCACGTTCGCCTGCCAAACCGGCTGCTCGACCCCGTTCACGTGCGCCTGCCAGCCCGGATACGGTGCGTCCGGCAGCACCAGCAACCGCGCACCGGAAGTTCGCACGCGCAGGCTCACGCGCTCAGGCTCCTCTACGAGCGATTCGACGGTTTCAGCGTCCGCCCCACCAACGGTCCCCGCCGAAACTAGCGCCCCCAGCTCAGCGGTGGACTCCGCGCCCACCTGTCCCGCGGTCGCAGACGGTCGGAGCAGGCCAATAGCGCGGGCCGCATCGGCAGGCGCACCCCAGCGGGACTTGATGTCGGCTGCGACCCTCAGCACCGCTGTTCGATCTGGAGCAAAGTCAAATCCGCCAATCAGATCACGGGCCTCTGCCTCGTCTCGCGCCAGCCGCACGTCCGTAACCAGCCACGCCCGCGGTACGGACGTCCCCCGTCGTGTAATCACCACCTCGCCGGCACGCTGGCTCACGGCCGCCGCCTCGGACCGTAGCGTCAGCGGCGTCGACCCACCGTCCGAGTGCACCAGCGCCAACGCCCGCAAGTTAAACGGCCGGCCATCGGCGGCAACCACCACCCGCGTCACGTGAATCGGGGCCGCAAGAGCGGCACGGCTTAGATACGCCGGCCGGTCCAGCCCCCGGCGCACCGACAAGAGATGCCCTGGCCCCAACACCACCCGCTCCGGGCGCTCGGCGCGGCGGGTCAGCGGCAGCGTCACCGTCGCTCCGTCCGACGCGTGCAACTCCACCCGGCCCGCCGGTCCGGCCGCTACGTCCGGCGGTGCATCGATCACCACCGCCACTCCAACCACGTCATCCACGTACAGCTCATCGCGGCGACCGGCCTCGTCAATCCGCCGCCAGGAGCTGAGATCCAGCATCGCCGCGTCCGTCAGGTGCATCGTGTCCGGGCTACGCATCACCGACCGCACCGCCAGTCCGTCCAGCACGCGATCGGAAGGGATGTCCGTGATCGCCTGCTGGATCAGCAAGTCGGGCGTCGCGCCTGTTCCGGGCAACAGCAGATCGCGAAACTCCACGTAGCTGCGCAGTGGCAATACTCCACCGTCATACCCGTCCGCGGTTGCCAGGCCAGAGGCCATGCTCATGTTCGGGTTCAGGATCGCGGAATTCTTGAGAGTAACCAGCAACTCGCGATACGAGCGTTCGCCCAGACGGTTGAACCACGCCTCGGCAATCTGAGCACGGACCGGCTGGCTGATCTCGAACGACGGATTGGCCAGGCTCAGCACGCGACCGTCCCAACCGTTCGCGCTCAGCGCAGCTTGCACGTCGGGATCGGCTGCGTACGCCTCGGCCGGCACCGCCAAACGCACGGGCCCGGGGCCTGAAGCCACGACCAATTCCGCCACCACCACCGCCGCCGCGGCCCAGCGCGCCCACGCCCACGGCGACGCATACGCCGCCGCCAGCACCGCCAGCGACACCAGCCCGGCCACGATCCATGGTTTCGAAACGTCCTCGCTCACCGGATGCACCGCGCCCAGGACAGCCAGTGGCAGCCCCACCGCAACCAATCCCAGCCCGGCGCCCGCCCCTCGCCGCCATTTGCTTACGGCAAACCGGAAACGTCCCAGCGACTCGGCCCCCTGCGCCGCCAGCAGGGCCGCGGCCAGGATGCCCAGCAATAGCCAGCGCGGCGGCACGCGGAACAGATCGAACCCCGGAACCAACCGATGTGCCAGCGGGTACAGCGGCGTGGCCGGCCCAACCGCCAGTATCAGCGTGACGACCACCGTTGCAACCAACAGCGCCGTCCGCACCCGTCGCGGCCGTGCCGCCACGCCCAGCACCGCCAGGATGATCCCGCTCAGCCCAATATGCGCAACGAATTCAGTACTTGAGGGCAAGGCGCTGAACGTCGGCAGCACCGCGCTCAGAAACTCCTCGCCCGGCAGCGAAAACGACGCGGCCTCGGGCAGTGGCAACCCGCCCGACCGGATGCCATGACGCGAAAGTTCCAGCGTCGGCAGCAGTTGCACGGCCGCCAGCAACACCCCGCCGATTCCGGCCGCCGCCCCCGCCAGCAGCCCGCGCGCGCCCCCCAGAATCCGCCCCCGCCAGGCTGCGCCGCCTCCCGCGCCACCAACAGTCACCGCGTAGACCAGCCCAAAGAGCAGGCTCATGTATGCCACCTGCGGATGTCCGGCCAGCAGCATCAGGGCAGTCACCGGCGGCAGCGCCAGCCACGCCCGTCGGTCTCCTGTCACCCCGCGGTCCAGCGCCAGCACCAACCAGGGCAGCCAGGCCGTGGCCGAGACCTGGTTTACGTGGCCTGACTGCGCGACGAAATAGCCGCCAAACGCGAACACCGCCGCCCCCGTGGCCGCCGACGCCCAGCCCAGCCGCAACGCAACCCGCCCCAGCGCCAGCGTTCCAGCCGCCGCCCACGCCACGTGCAACATCAGCGCCACGCTGATGGCTCGCTCGGCACTCAGACCCAGCAACAGCCAGTTCGGAAGATAGAAAACCGCCGCCTGCGGATTCGCCAAGAACGGCGCGCCCATGAACAGGTCCGGGTTCCACAACGGAATTCGGCCCGACCGCAACGCGTCGAACGCCACGGCCCAATAGGGATAGAAATAGGTCTGCGTGTCGTAGCCGGCCAGCACCAGACCTTCGAAGATCAGCCGGCTGTAGGTGAACAACAGTCCGGCCGTCAGCAGCGCAAGAGCCAGCAACGGCGCTCCGAGCGATCGGGGGATTCTTTGGCGCACCCCCGGGTCCGGGACGCCCCTCATCGGGGTCGAGTGGACCTCGCCCTAGATCTCTTCCGCCAGGATGATCGCCTCGGCAATATCGCGCATTGAGCGGCGCCGGTCCATGCTCAGCTTCTGAATCCGCTTGAATGCGTCTGGCTCCGAGAGCCCCAACCGCGTCATCAGCAATCCCTTGGCCCGCTCCACCACCTTGCGCGTCTCCAGTTGATCCGTCAGGTTTTGCACGTCGCGGCTTACCGCCTCGAATTCCCCGTAGCGGGAGATCGCGACCGCGATCGCCGACTCCAGGTCCCGATCGCGCAGGGGCTTCAGCACGTACCCGATCACCCCCACGTCGCTGGCGCGTTCCACCAGTTCACGCTCACCGTGGGCGGTCACCAGCACCACCGGCGCAATGTGCTCGGCCGTCAGCGCGCGCGCCGCCTCGATTCCGTCCAGCCCGGGCATCTTGATGTCCATCACCACCAGGTCGGGCCGCAGTTCACGCGCCATCCGCACGGCGCTCTCGCCGTCCCCCGCTTCGCCCACCACCTGATGGCCCGAAGCCTCCAAACGCTCCTTGAGGTCGAGCCGAATTATTGTTTCGTCTTCAGCGACGATGACCCGCAAGCTCAAGCGAGTTCCTTTCCAGTGGCTCCGTGCCCGCGCGCCGGTTGGGCGTTTCAGGCAAGCCTACCAGCGACGCCGGTCGAACCCGGACGCCGCTAACACCCGGCCTCGGATTGACCGCCGTTCGACACTACATCTAGTATCCCCGCACTGCGGCGCCCAACATGTGCGATAGCGCTCGCCGGTTGGGCACGCATCAACAGTTCGTTGGCCACGACTTCGGAGATTGCCGCGTGAACCTCACCTGTCTGCAAGAAAACCTGAACCGAGGGCTAAACCTCGTCAGCCGGGCCGTCGCGGCCCGCAGCCCGCTCCCCGTGCTCAGCAATGTCCTCCTGGCTACGGAAGACGGCGGGCTGAAACTGGCGGCCATGAATCAACAGATGGCGATTTCCGTCTGGACCGGCGCCAGCATCCAGACCGAGGGCGCCATCAGCGTCCCCGCGCGGCTGCTCTCCGACTTCATCAGCCAGCTGCCCGAAGGCATCGTCACGCTGGAATTGGACGCCGAAACCGACACCCTGATGGTTTCCTCCGGTCGCTTCCGCGCCAAGATGAAGGGTATCGACGCCGACGAGTTCCCGCCCATCCCGGAAGCCGATGCCGAGCGCGAACTCGAGATGCCCACCAGCGTCTGGACCTCCATCATCGAGCAAGTCGTCGTGGCCGCGGCACAGGACGACAGCCGGCCCGTGCTCGCCGGCGTCAGCCTCACGTTCGGCCCCGACTATGTGGAACTTGCCGCGGCCGATGGTTACCGCCTGGCGGTCCGCCGTGCCGCCGCCGAGACCGGCCTCTCCGAACCCACCCAGATCGTCGTGCCGCGCGCCGCAATGGTGGAGCTGTCCCGCATCCTGGCCGACGACCCTGGCGCCGTCACCATCGGGCTCACCGCCAACGCCTCCTCGGTGCGCTTCAGCACCAGGGCCGTGTCGCTCGTGTCGCAGCTCATTGACGGCCAGTTCCCGGCCTACCATCAGCTGATTCCCGACACCGCCAACATGGAAACCCGCGTCGTCGCGGACACCGCGGCCGTCACGCAGGCCACCCGCATTGCCGCCCTCTTCGCCCGCGACGGCCAGAACGTCATCAGGGCCAGCATCGAAGGCAACGACGACGGTGGGCGCCTGGTCCTGTCCGCGAACTCGGCGGAACTGGGCGAGAATCAGGGTGAAGTTGAAGCCGAAGTCTCCGGCGACAACACCAACGCCCAGATCGCCTTCAACTACCGCTTCCTCTCCGATTGCCTGGGCACGGTCGCGTCCGAGCGCGTATCGCTCTCGCTGGCCGGTGCCACCAGTCCGGGTCTGGTCCGCCAGGTAGACAAAGACGGCGAGGACATGCCGTCCTTCAGCCACGTCATCATGCCAATGCACACGGTGTCCTAGGTCGGCGCCATTCCACCAGCCGCCTACGCCGCGCGACGAACCAACCGGAGCCTCCAGGCGTGACCGCCAACCCGCGCTGGACCACGCAGCGCGTCCCGGTCTTTGCAGCGCGCGCCATGATTTCCAGCGGGCATCCCCTGGCAACCGAGGCTGGCCTGCGCGCCTTGCGCAATGGGGGCAACGCCTTTGACGCCGTCGTGACCGCGGCGGCGGTCATTGCCGTGGTTGAACCCGGCACCAACCACGTCGGGGGTGATGTATTCGCCCTCTGTCTGCCGGCCGGTGCTGAGGATCCCGACGCAATCAATGCCAGCGGCCCCTCACCTGCGGGGCTCACCGTTGACGACTTCGGCGACGAGATCCCGCCGTACGGCATCAACGCCGCCACCGTCCCGGGCGCCGTCAGCGCGTGGCAGACGATTCTCGACCGCTACGGATCGATCAGCTTGGCCGATGCCCTCGGCCCTGCGATCGAGTACGCCCATGGAGGAGTACCCGTCGATCCCGACACCGCGCAGGCCATCGCCAACGCGGGCCCCGCGCTTGCCCAATACCCCGCCAGCGTGCGCAGCTTTTTGCCCAACGGCGCGCCGCCTCAACCCGGCTCCCTGCTAATTCAGCCTGACCTCGCCGAAACCCTCCGGCAGATCGCCCACGGCGGGGCCGACGCCTTTTACAGGGGACCGTTCGCCGATGCGCTCGTTCGCGCCTCCGCGCGCGATGGCGGTGCCTTCACCCCCCGTGATCTCGCCGCCTACCAGTGCGAGATCCTCCCACCGCTCCGCACCTACTATCGCGGGCTTGAAGTCCTGGAACAGCCCTTGCCCTCGCAGGGATTCCTACTGCTCGAGCAACTCAACATCGCCGAGGGATTCGAACTCGCCGCCTTCGAGTTCGGCAGCGCCGACGCCCTGCACATCATGGCCGAGTGCAAAAAAGCCGCCTTCGCCGACCGCCTCGCGCACGTCGGCGATCCCAACTGGAACCGCATTCCGATGGATCGGCTGCTGAGCAAGGAGTTCGCGGCCCAGCGCCGCATGGCCATCGACCCCGTCCGCGCCGCCCAGCACGTATCGGCTGGCGATCCCAGTGCGGTCGGCGGCGACACCACCGCCATTTCGGCCGTCGACGCCGCCGGCAACGCAATTACGTTCATCCAGAGCGTATTCACCAACTTTGGCTCGGCCTACGTGGTACCTGGCACCGGCGTCCTTCTCAACAACCGTATGCGGGGCTTCTCGCTCGATCCCGCCAGCCCCAACGTGTTCCGGGGCGGCAAGCGCCCAATCCATACCTTGAACACCTACATGGTCCGGCGCGAAGACCAGTTGGTCCTGCTGGGCTCGTCGCCCGGCGGGCAGTACCAGGTCCAAACCAACTTCCAGGTCATCACCAACGTCTTCGACCACGGCATGCACTGGCAGGCCGCCATCGATGCCCCCCGCTGGTATCACAACGAGGACACCGACGACCTGATGCTCGAAGACAGATTCGATCCCGCCGTGCTGACCGACCTCGAAAACCGGGGGCACACGGTCCGGCGCGAACTGCCGTTTACCACGTTTTCGCGGTCCCAAGGGGTTATGCTCGATCCCGATACGGGTGCTCGGATCGGTGCGACCGACCCGCGCTGGCACGGCCAGGTGCTCGGGTTCTAGCACCGTCCGCAACAACATGCTGCCCGTATCGGATCCCGCGCCGCCCACGCTCCCGTAGGGGCGCCCCTTGTGGGTGCCCGCATTAGGGACAATATGCTGCCCGCATCGCCCCCGCGCCGCCCACGCTGAGCTGAGGAGCCGCGTGTCCAACTCGACCGAACCGCCGACGCCGCAGGTCATCGGGAACGCCCGCACCTGGCTGGTTCTCACGGTTGCCTTCTTCTCCGGCATGTCCGTCCTGGCCGTGGAAATCAGCGCCTCGCGGTTGCTGGCGCCGTTCTTTGGCACCAGCATCATCATCTGGGCCGTCGTTATTGGCCTGACGCTGCTCTATCTGTCCATCGGCTACTGGATCGGCGGACGCCTCGCTGACCAGCGCCCCTACGAAGACACCCTCTATCACATCGTCGGAATTGCGTCATTCCTGGTCGGTTTGATTCCCTTCCTGTCAAAGCCGGCCCTCTCCGTGTCCTCGCAGGCCATTGCCTCCCTCAACGGCGGCCTGTTCTTCGGCTCGCTGGTCGGGGTCCTGCTCCTATTGGCCGTCCCGCTCACGCTGCTGGGCATGGTCTCGCCCTTCGCCATCCGCCTGGTCACCAGCGACGTGCGGCAGGCCGGCAAGCGCGCCGGGCAGGTCTTCGCCGTCAGCACCGTCGGCAGCATCCTGGGCGCCTTCATCCCGGTCCTGCTGCTCATCCCCACCGTCGGCACGCGCTCGACCTTCCTGATCTTCGCCGTGCTGCTGCTGAGTCTGGCGCTCATCGCCACCACGCGCCTGCGGCGCCGGCTGCTGTACACCGCGCTGCTCGCCATCCTCATCGTGCTCTGGGTCGCGGTGAACCCCGGCCCGGTCCGGCCTGCCGACGGCCTGGTGCTGGAAGGCGAGTCCGCGCTGCAGTTCTTTCAGGTCATCGACAACCCCGCCGTCGGCCGCCGTCTGGTCCTGAACGAGGGCATCGGCACCCACTCGATCTATCACCCCGACCGCCTGCTCACCAACGGTCCCTGGGACTACTTCCTGCTCGCCCCCATCATCGGCGGCCAACAGCCGCAGGATGTCGATTCACTCCTGATCATCGGGTTGGGCGGCGGCACGGTGTCCAAGCAGTACACCACGGTTTACGGGGACGACGTGGCCATCGACGGCGTTGAGATCGATGACCGCGTAATCGACCTCGGTCGCAAGTACTTCGACATGAACGAACCCAACTTGAAGACCTACGCGGAAGACGGTCGCACGTTTCTCCAGCGCGTGGACCGGCGCTATGACGTGATTGCCGTGGACGCCTACCGCCAGCCTTACATCCCGTTCCATCTGGTCACCCAGGAATTCTTCATCGCCGCCCGTGACCACCTCAATGAGAAGGGCGTGCTGGCCCTCAACGCCGGTCGAACCGCCACCGACTTCCGGCTGGTGGAGGTGCTGTCGGAAACCATGCGCTCGGTGTTCCCGCACGTATATGTGATCGACCTGCCATCGGGCTTCAACAACAGCCTCGTATTCGGTTCGCTGCGGCCCGTAACCGACGCCGAGGTGCGCGCCGGCGCAGTTGGCGACCCCAGGCTGGCCGAGATCGCCGACCGTCCCTGGGAGCTGCGCGAAGTCAACCGCGCGGACACCGTCTACACCGACGACCTGGCGCCCGTTGAGCGCCTCATCGACGACATCGTCGTTCGCGAAGCACTGCACGGCGCAACCGGCCGCCGCCGCTGACCCATACCTTCGTGGAACCACCCATCACGGGCCACCTGCGCCCCGGAGGCCTGGGAGGGCCACACCCATGTCCTCGTTGATCCCCGCGCTGCACCCGGCCACGGTCGCCCAGGTCAGCGACCTGATTGCCTACCTCGACGCCACCGCTTCCGCTGGCTTTCGGGCGGCAGACTTCAGCATGCCGAACGCACGTACCCTCGAGACCTCCGCCGGCCGTGACGCCGTCATCGAAGCGTTCGAGTCCCGTGGCATTCAACCCGGCGCCTGGGGCTCCGGCGCCCAGATCATCGGCCCGCACGCGGACTTCGACGCCAGCCTCGACACAGTGGCCAAAAACGCGTCGCTCGGCGCCGCGCTGGGTGCGCGCGTCACCGCCGTGGTCGTGCCCAACCGGACCGACATGCCCCGCGACGAGGCGCTCGACCTGCTCGCCATGCGTATCGGCGACGTGGCTGACACCGCCGCGGGCGAAGGTGTGGCGCTCAGCCTCGAGTTCATCGGACCCAACATCTGGCCCGAGCAGCCGTTTGAGCTGTTCTCCGGCATTCCGGGAACGCTGGATCTGATCGAACGCGTGGGCTGCGTGAACGTCGGCATCCTTTTCGACACCTACCACTTCCACTGCGGCGACAGTGAGTTCTCGGACATCGCCGCGGCGGGGCGCGTAATCAACCACGTGCACCTCAACGACGCCCCACCCGGCAGCGTGGACACCCTGGCTGACTCGGTTCGGCGCCTGCCCGGCGACGGCGTGATTGACCTCCCAGCCATCGCCAACGCTCTTCAATCCGCGGGCTACCAAGGTCCGGCCGGCGTCGAAATCTTCAACGACGACCTGCGCGCGTTACCCATCAACGAAGGCGCCGCCCGCGTCGCCGCCGCCTGCCGCCGTGTCTTCGGCCAGCCTTAGCGTCTCGAAAGACGGCCGAGGCATCCCGACGATCGCGCGAATCAGCCGCCGGTCGCGGGCCCCAACAGCCGGTCCACCGCAACCAGGACGCCGGCGGCAACGCTGACCACCAGCACCGTCCACTGCATCGCGCGAATCTGAACCTGGTTGATGGCTGCCGTCAGCCGAAGTTCAAGATCCTTGATGTCAGCCTGCGTCGCGGTCCTTTGGTCGGCAAGTACCGCCTGCATCGCCGCCTTGAACTCTGCGTTGTCAGCCTGCATCGCCGCCCTGAACTGCTTGGCTTCCGCCATGAACTCAGCGTTCCCGGTCTGCATCGCCGCTTTGAATTCGCCAAAGCCCACCTCCATCGTCGACCTGAATTCCCTGAATTCTGACTCCACCGTCGCCTTGAATTCCGCGTTGTCGGCTTGCATCGCCGCCCTGAATTCTCTGAATTCTGACTCCATCGTCGCCTTGAATTCCGCGTTCTCAGCCTGCATCGCCGCCCTGAACTCACCAAATTCGGTCCGCATCTCCGCCCTGAACTCACCGAACTCGGTCCGCATCTCCGACCTGAACTCACCGAACTCAGTCTGCATCTCTGACCTGAAGTCAGCGAATTCGGTCTGCGTGGCGGCCGTGAACTCGGCGAGATCCACCTTCGTCGCCACGTGTTCGTAGCCGCCTTCAAGACGGCCGACACGTTCCTCTATTGAAACCGCTGACATTCCGGCGTCCCCTGTCCGCCCGTCTTGTCGCGTGCACGATTCCCAATTCTAAAGGGCGCCACGAGCGTCGTCTTGGACAGTACCGTCGGGAGCAACGTCTCCCGTGGCGGTGTCCGCGATCGCCACGATCCCGAGTCAAGCCCCCGGGAATGTGCGGTCGGTCCCCGTCTCTGCTCGCAATAGCCTCGCAGCACAAGTCAACCAGGTCGCCGTCGACCGTTGCGCAACTGCCGGAAGCGCGACCAAAGCGCCCGGACATCCAACGTGCCGCTGCATAGTTCCGTTGCACCGCCCACCGCGCCCGGCGCATTCTGTAGTAATGCGCCACCGTCCAGCCCGCAAGACACGCACCCCGCATGCCTGATCCGGCGCGCGTCACCAGGCGCCGCATGGTAGCTCTCCTGGCCGGCGGAACGGCGCTTCTCGCCGCTGGCTGCGGCGAAGCTGAGCCACCAACGCCAACCCCCACGGCGGCGGCCGCCGCGACCTCACCTCCGGCGCCCCCTGCAACATCCACGGCGCGTGTCCCGTCGTTGGCCACGCCGTCGCCCGCGGCAGTCGCCGGTGCGCAGCCAGCCACCGCGTCCCGCGCGCCGACGGCGTCCACCGCCCCGCTCGCTCCGGTGCCCGCCACTCCGGTAGCAACCGTCGCCGCGCCGCGCCCCACCCGCCCACCGCCAGTGCAGACCGAGGCGCCCACGGCTACACCGACTCCTGTACCGACAACGCCGGTGCCGACACCTGAGCCAACGCCCACGCCCCCTCCCACGCCTACTCGCCCACCCCTGCGCTCACTGCTGACGGGCCTCGAAATCAGCCCTAGCGCCAGGGCCCAGCGCGTCGTGGCGATCAAGATCGACAACGCACCCGAGGCCCGGCCCCAGAGCGGACTCAGCACAGCCGCCGTCGTTTACGAGCACATAACCGAAGGCTCCGTCACCCGCTACACCGCGTTCTTCCTGGACAGCGACCTGGAGCGGGTCGGCCCCATCCGCAGTGCCAGGTTCGTTGATCGCGACCTCGTCCAGCAGTTCGACGCGCTCTTTGCCCACGTAGGTGCAAGCCCGCCGGTCATGCGGGACCTCCGCTCGTCTCCGGCGGCGGACGTGGATCAGTTCTTCTACGACGAGACCCGCCCCTACTACCGGATATCCAGCCGGCCGGCCCCGTTCAACATGTACGCCAGCGTCCCCGCGTTGCGCGACGTCGGCGCTCGGCGCCACCCGAAGCGACGAGAAATCCAGGGCTTCCGGTTCTACGACGCCGAACCCAAGCTCGGCCCGCTCACCCATCTCGCCATTCCCGCCGGGCCTCGAAACGCCTTCCAGGCCGAGTACGTGTTCGACCACTCCGCGCGCCACTGGCGCCGCTCGCTGGGAGGCGCGCTCGACATCGACGCTCACACGGGTGAGGCCCTTGTGTTTGAGAACGTCGTGGCACAGTGGGTGCCAGCGCGACTCACGGAGTTCGACGAGGACTCCTATGGCAACAAGTCGCTCTGGATCGGCACCACCGGCCAGGGCCCCGTATCCGTCTTCCGCGACGGCGCGCGCTTCAACGGAATCTGGCGCCGACCGTCGGAAACCGCGGTGACCGAGTTCCTGAATCCGGACGGGTCCCCGCTTGCACTCCGTCCCGGCCGGACCTGGATTCATCTGCTCACCGGATCGGAAGCTGTCGAAGCCCTATGACCACCGCCCGCCTTCCCACAACCGCCGGCCAGAGAGGATCGACCGATGGCTGACCTGCCCAGAGTCTTCGTGCCCCTGGAGCACGCCCACCGCTTCCTCCCCTATGTCCACGTCGTTGAGGAGGCCGGCGGTCAAGTTGACGTTGCGGACATGATCAACCCGGAGACACGCCGAGCCGCTTTGCAGCGCGCCACCGCAGGCGCGGTCGGCCTCGATTCGTTCACCGCCGACGACTTCGCCATCGCCCCAGGCCTGCGCGCCATCGTGACCTGCACGACCGGCGTCGATCCGATCGACCTGGAAGCCGCCACGGACCACGGCGTCATGATCGGCAACACCCCCGACCTCTGCATTGAGGAAGTCGCCGACCACACGCTCATGCTGCTGCTGGCCTGTTACCGGCGGCTGCCCCGCACCATCTATCTCAGCCGCTCGGCCGCTCCCAGTCGCACCGGCCTCATCGACCCGTCCAATCCCTGGCCGCGACTGCGCGGTCAGGTGGCTGGCCTGCTGGGCTTCGGAAACATCGCCCGCGCCGTGGCCGCGCGCTGTCAGCCCTTCGGTCTGCGCGTTATCGCCTACGACCCGTACGTCGACCGCTCGCTAGCGGAAGAGTTGGGCGTCGAACTCGTCGGATTCAACGACGTGCTGCAGGCGGCAGACTTCCTCTGCGTCCACCTGCCGCTCAACCCGGCCACTCGTCATTGCCTCAACGCCTCGACGCTGGAACGCATGAAGCCCACCGCCTTCGTCATCAACACCGCCCGCGGCCCCCTGATCGACGAGGCGGCCCTCGTCGCCGCGCTCGACGCGGGCCAACTCGCTGGCGCCGGGCTGGACGTGACGGAGATCGAGCCGGTCACCGCAGACAACCCGCTGCTGGCGATGTCCAACGTGCTGGTCACCCCGCACTCGGCCGGCCACTCCCGCGAATCGTCGGCCTGGGGGCCCGAGAGCGCCCTGCGCTGCACCGCCGCGGTCATCCGGGGCGGTCGCCCGCGCTCGATTCAGAATCCCGCGGTGCTGGATCGGCTTGAGGCCCCGCCCCCACCCGCGTGAACCGCTTGCCTCCCGTTCATGGTGAGCTTGTCTCCCGTTCGTGGTGACCTTGTCGAACCATGAACCTACCGCCTCCAACCCTCGCCGCCGCAAGCCGCTGATGACCGTTTGCTTCACGGCCTACGGCGGGGCCGACGAAATCGGCGGCAACAAGCTCCTGCTCGAAGACGGCGACTGGCACGTGCTCTTCGACTTCGGCATGTCGTTCGGCGCGCTTGGCAAGTACTTCGAGGAGTTTCTTAGGCCCCGCACCATCCGCGGGCTGTCGGACTACCTCTTGACCGACCTCCTGCCCCCGCTGGAAGGGCTCTACCGGAACGACTTGAACGCGCTGCCGGAACACGCCGCGATCTGGAGCCGTCTGCGTGACCGGCCGGCCTACCGCGACGACGTGGACCCGCGCGCGGTTCTCCTCAGCCACGCCCACGCCGACCATGTCGGCTACATCTCGCTCCTCCGCCCCGACATTCCCGTCGTGACTGGCGCCCTGACGGCCGTGATTGCCAAGGCAATGCAGGACGGCGGACAGAGCACCGATGACGCGCAGACCGTCTTCTACCGCCTCCGCACGCCCAAGGACGACCTCTTGGTTACGGACCCCAAGACCCCCTTTCGGCAACGCCCCTGGCAAGTCCTTGACGGCAACGCTTGGATGCCCGACGCCGCGGCCTACTGGGCACGGCGCTATGCCAAGGCAGGCCCCGAACCCCTCACGACCGCCGTAGCCACAGGCGTCTCCGAGATTGACGGCCACCAGGTCCGCGCGTTCCCGGTTGACCATTCCATCCCCGGCGCCCACGGCTTCGCCGTCGAGACGTCGGCCGGCTGGGTGGGCTATAGCGGCGACATCCGCATGCACGGCCGCCATGCCGACCAGACCTGGGCATTCGCCCATGCACTGGCCGAACTTGACCTGGTCGCACTCATTTGCGAGGGCACCCAGGCCGCCAGGCCCCGCGGCGCATCGGAAGAGGACGTACGCGCTGGCGCCCTCAATCGCGTCCACCAGACCGACGCTCTGGTCGTCGCCGACTTCGGTCCCCGCAACATCGAGCGCCTCGAAACATTCCTGGCGGCCGCCCGCCACGCCAACCGCCAGCTCGTCGTCCTCATGAAAGACGCACTCCTTCTCAAAGCCATGCACACCGTCGATCTGGCAACACCCCTGCCGTCGGCCCAGGACGGCTTGCTGATCTACGACGACCGGCGAGCCACCTCCACCGCCTGGCAGGACGAAGTGACCGCCGAGTTCGCTAACGCGCTCGTATCTCCGCCCGACATCCGTGCGAACCCCGGGGCCTACGTCCTCTGCCTCAGCTTTTTCGACGTCACCCGCCTGCTCGACCTCGGCGAAATGTCGTCCGGCGCCTGGATTTACTCCTCCAGCGAGCCGTATGACGAAGAGTCCCAACTCGACATGCGTCGCCTCCGGAGTTGGACAAGCCTGCTAGGTCTGGAGTTCGTCGGCGGCGCGTCGGAATCCGAGGCCGAGGCGGCCGGTTTCCACGCCTCCGGCCACGCCAGCGGCCCCGACCTGCGGCGCTTCGTCGAGATCGTGAACCCGCGCGTACTGATCCCCGTTCACCTTCAGACCCAAGGCCTGGACTTCTACCGGCAAGCCTTCCGAAATTCGTCCATCCGGGTCCGCGAATCGCGCTGGGGCGAGCCGCTGACCATTGGCTGAGGCCAATCAGCTATTGACGGGGCACGCCCCCGCGCCCCACCATCGACCAAACCGCCACCCATCCCATCCCGAGGCTGATGTCACGCCGCGTCATTGATTGCACCAAGGTCCTCCGGCATGGCGCCGCCAATGGCTTCACCGCGCACGAGTTTGAGCGCGCGGGCCAGCCGCGGACGCTGGTGCACCGGATCGAAATGGATGCCGACGTCGGAACCCACGTTTTGGCCCCGCGCCGCTACGCCCGCTGGGGGTCCGACCTGGTCGATCTGGCCCCTGAGACGTTCTTCGGCGAAGGCCTGGTCGCCCACATCGAAGTCACGGTCGACGCGCCAGACATCGATTCCGACCGCCTGGAAAACGCCTTTGACCGCAACCTGCGCAGCCGCGACATCGTCGTAATCGCCGCCCGCGGTGACCACGTCACTCCGTGCTTTACGGCCCAGGCCGCTCAGTGGCTGTTTGTGCGTGGAGCCAAGCTCGTCGCGCTGGCGGACGGCGTATGTGTCGGACGCGAACAGGAAACCGACGACGAGCGCGTAATCCTCGGCACCTTGCTCGAAACCGACGTGCCCGTCGTGCGCGGCCTCGTGAATACTGAACAGCTCAGCACCGAGCGCATGGCCTTCATGGCCCTGCCCGCGCCCGCCGCCGACGTCACCGCCTGGCCCGTCCGCTTCATCGCCCTCGACCCCGGCCTCGCCCCCACCCCTGAAGCCTCAGCCGAGGACGCGGACGCCGACCAGCCCGAAGACGCCGACGAGCCGGCGGAGCCCGAATCCAGCGACGCCGCGGCCGGCGACCAGCCGACGGAAGCGACGGAACCCGAAGCTCCGGCTACGTCCGCCACCGAGCCTGACGAACCGTCGCCGGAACCCGCTCCCGAACCCGCCGCTGAGGATGACCAGCCGTCTGACGCCAAGCCGGCGGATCAGGAAGATCCGGAAGGTTCAGACCAGACTGACTCCAGCCAGCGCAGCGCCGAGGCCTGACCCCGGCGAACGCCCCACCCGCCTAGCGATTTGGAAACAGCAACTCGTCGCCCACCTGGATCAGATACGGCTCATCGATGCCGTTCAGTTCGGCTATCTCTTCAAAGCCGTACCCGTAGCGGCTGGCAATCGCCGCCAGCGTGTCCCCGCTCTGCACCGTGACCAGGAAATACCGCGCCGGTGCCTCCGTATGCACCGGAACCACCGTGGGCGTGGGCGGTCGCTCGAACGGCCCTTCGGGAACTCTCAGGTCGATCACGATCGGTTCCGGCGTCACCGGAATCACCGCTGGCGCCTGCGCCCCGGGGGTCGCCGAAGCTGCGCTCGCCGTTGGACGTAGCACCTCGGGCATCTCGGGCGGACGCCGCAGGCTGCGGTCCACGAGCAAAATGAACAGGACGCTCGCAATCAGGAGCGCGGCAACCGCCAGACCTACATACGTGCCGTCGGCGGGGCGCTCCAAGGAGTCGCCTGGCGGCTGGGAACCGGGCCCGTCCCCGGCCTGTGAGTATTGGTCGGCCACCGCGACTCAAGGTATCAGACGGTGACTGCCTCGGGTCGCACCCTCATCCACGGCCCCTGGGAACTCGGCGTCAGCAACTCGCCCAACCTGCGCGACGTTCGCTTCGACGCCCAAATCGAACCGCCGGTCTATCCCCAGCTCATCCTTGAGAAGCCGCCCACCGGCCCGGCCTACTACTGGTACCGCCGCCAGCTCCAGATCCCCAACCCTCCCGACGGCCACCAGGTAGTCATCGTTTTCGGCGCCGCCGACTGGCTCGCCGATGTCTGGGTCAACCACCAACACGTCGCCTCCTGCCGCGGCGGCTACCTGCCGTTCCAGGTAATTCTCCCTCCGGAAACCCACGGACAGACCGCCACCCTCACCGTGCGCGTCTGGGACACGCCGGTCGATGCCCCCGGCATCGTCACTCCGCCCGGCAGCCCCCCCACCCGCGCCGCCTGGATCCCACGCGGCAAACAGCACTGGTACGGCGAGTGCTCCGGTCTCTGGCAGCCCGTCTGGCTCCACCAGCGCCCGCCCGCCCACATCACCGGCCTTCGCACCGACCTCGCCAAAGACCTGCAAACGCTACGCCTCACCGTCCTCGGCAGCCCCAACACCCACGGACGCGCCAGCCTCACCGTCCGTGAATCCGGCAGCCCCACCCCCGTCTGGACGGCCGAAGCCACCGGCGATCTCAGCACCGGTCTGGAAATCCTCCACCACCGGCCAGAGGTCAACCTCTGGTCCCCCGGCGCGCCCAACCTCTACGACATCGACGTCACCCTCGATTCCGACGGCCTTACCCACACCCGCCGCTTCACCACCGGGTTCCGACGCATCGAATCCGACGAGCAAGAACTCCGCCTCAACGGCCGATCCCTCTACCTGCGCGGCGCGCTTGACCAGGACTACAGCCCCGTCACCGGCTATGCCTACCCGGGCGACGACGCCCTCGCCCGCCGCTTCCGCGTGGCGCAAGACGCCGGCCTCAACCTCGTCCGCTGCCACGTCAAGCTGCCCGACCCCCGCTACCTGGCCCTGGCCGACCGCATGGGCCTGCTGGTCTGGTACGAACCCCCCAGTTGGGGCAGCCCACAACTGCCCAACGAAGACTTCCCCGACTGGCTGGACGATGACATCGTCCACATGCTCCGCGACTCCGCCGTCCGCGACGCCCACCACCCCTCGCTCATTGCCCGCTCCGTAATCAACGAAGGCTGGGGCCTCGACATCGCCGCCAAGGCCGACCATCGCCAGCGCCTGCGCCGCTGGGTTGCCGTCGCCCGTGAATCCGATCCCACCCGCCTCGTCATCGACAACTCCGCCATGCTCGGCGCCCTGCATCTGGACACCGATCTGGCCGACATGCACACGTACGCCGCCCACCCCCATGGCGCGCGGCAGTTCGGCGCCTTCGTCGACTGGCTCGCCTCGCGTCCCCCCGACCTCTGGGAACGAGCCGACGCCGACGCCCCCGCCAACCGCCCGGTCGCCCTCAGCGAATTCGGCATCTGGGGCCTGCCCGAGGACTGGAAGCCCTCCTACCCCTGGCTCCTGTCCCAACGCAGCTGGACCCCTGACCTGGCCTTCGATCAGGCCGGCTTCGGTGCCCGCTTCGAGAACTCCGTCGCCCGCCAGGCCTTCGAATCCCTCGACGACCTCACCGCCGCAACTCGCAAGGTTCAGGCCGAGGGCTTTCGCCGGCAGATCGCCCGCTTGCGCAGCACCGCCGGCCTCTCCGGCTTCGTCCTGACCGAACTCATGGACCAGGGCTGGGAAGTCAACGGCCTGGCCGACTTCGAGGCCCGCCCCAAACCCGTCGTCCAGGCCATGCGTCTGGTCGCGGACGAGACCGTCGCCTTGATCGACGGCCTGCCCGGTTCCGCCTGGGGCGGCAGCCCCGTATCCGTCCGGGCCATCGTCTCCGGCCCCCGCCCCGCCGGCGAAGCCGAAATTGTCTGGAGCGTCTCCGGCGAACCCCGCCGCCGCGAAACCATCCCCATCCCCGCCGGTGTCGAACCCACCGTCATTGACGACTTCGAATTCACCGCCCCACTGATCGAAGCCGCCCGCATCCTCGATATCGGCCTGTCGATTCAGGGTTCCGGCCTGTTACTCGAACAACAGGAGCAAATCCTCGTCGTCCCCACCGACGCCGCCACCATCAACGGCAAGCTGCGCATCTACCTCACCGGCGTGTCCCACCAGAACCGCGTCGCCACCCTCGCCAACGCCCTCGCCGAAGCCGGCTGCACCACCCTCACCCAGCCCGTCCGCACCCAGGCCGTCGTAGTTGCCGGCGGCCGTGGCGCCGATGCCCTCGACATGGTCGCCGGCGGCCTGCCGGCCCTGGTCATCGCCGACCTCGCCGACACACCCTTCCTTCCCTCCGTCCCCCGTGAGGGCCGCTACAAGCCGCACTGGTCCACCGGTTTCGACTGGATCGCGCCCGAACTCCGCGAAGGGCTCCTTTCCGAACCCCTCATGAGCACCCCGTTCGTCCCCAGCGCCGCGCCCCGAGTCATTCCCGCCCTCGACGGTCTCGACCCGCGCGACGTCCTTATGGGCACCTTCCGCGGCTGGCTCGGCAACGAAGCCGCCATCACCGCCCAGGCCAACTACGGCAAGGGCAAAGTCGTCGTAACCACCCTCGGCCTCAGTCAGGCCGGCCGCGCCGACCCCTTGGCCCGCGCCCTACTCGTCCGCCTCATCCAGTACACCGCGTCCAAATCCTGCGCCCCCATCTCCCGCATCAACCTGCCAACCACCAACCTCTAACGACTCCTGGCTTCTCTTTTCTCACTTCTCAATTCTCTTACCTCAATCCTTCGTCCCGGGGGTGAGCGAGGGGACTTGAACCCCCAGCCTTCTGGGCCACAACCAGACGCTCTAACCGTTTGAGCTACGCCCACCACAAGCCGCACGCGACACACGTTCGGCCAGGCACCATTCTATCCATCAAATCCTGCGCCAGGTGGTGGATCACTTTGATCAGACACCATTCCGCGGAGTGACTCGTCGACTCTCTGCCGCTCTCTCGAAGAGCAACTGTGAGAGTTTAGAACTGATCTGTGGGGATGCCAATCTTCCCCCGATCCGAGGGGAGAGGCAGAACCTGTCCCGAGCCTGTCGAGGGATTCGGGCGTCTTCCGGTCGAGGCCCCACGCGCCAACTCGATCCCCTGTGCGCCTCCCTCTGTCGGAGAGAGCTTCGCTGCTGACACCTCAAACTGACCCAGGACCCTGCGCCAGCCGCTGTCGGCCTACGAGTATCGCGGACTGCAGCGGCTAGCGGGCGAGCTAGACATTCCCATCCTGGCTACCGAGTACCTGCCCGGTAGCATCTGGTCCACGGCGCAGGTCGTCACTATGCAGGCCTGCGACATCATCCGTGCGAGCATTACGTGGCGCGGGGGCATTACCGACGTGCTCAACCTGGCACGGCTGGCCGAGGCGTTCGGGATGAAGATCGAGATTACGTCCGGGGGCGTGTGCTGGTACTTCGCGCATGCCAACTGCTACGGCGCGATCCACAACACGACCTTTTGCGAGCATTGGGAGCGGACGCCCGATCCGATCGTGACCAACCACCTGCCGGTCGTGGACGGCCACATGCACATGCCGACGCAGCCGGGCCTAGGTTTTGAGTCGGACTGGGACCGCGTTCAGGCGCGTACCGAGCGTGTCGTGTCGGCCGCGGAGGTGGCGCGGGCCGGGAGCTAGCGTAGGGGGAGAGGGTTTCCGCCGGTAAAGGCATGACGATCGGCGCGGTGCCGACCCTGCGAGAAAAATGAGGAGAGTGCCATGAAGATCACGGAAATCAAGCTCAGTATCCTCGAGCGGCCCGGTGGCGTGGAGCATCGGCTGGTCGAGGTGCCGGGTCTGCGCCGTATTCAATACACCCACAAAGGGTTCCCGACCTCCCGGACGGAGCATCATCCATTTCTCATTGTCCGTACCGATGACGGGATCGAGAGCATTGCCCAGTGCACGCAAGGCGTGGACCAAGCGAAGGACATGGTTGATCTCTTGCGGGGGATGGCCATTGGCGAGGATCCGTTCCGCCGCGAGCACTTCTTCCAGAAGTTCGAGGTGGCGCGGCGTTGGCTGTATCGTCCCTATGCGTGGTCGGCCGCTTTCGACCACTGCCTGTGGGACATCGCGGGACAGGCGACCAACCAGCCGGTCTACAACCTGTTGGGCAAGGTGCGTGACCGTATTGCCGTCTATCTGATGGGCGGCGACACTGACCTTGATGGCTACAAGCGGCACATCGAGGCGGGCCGCGAGAATGCGGGCATCTTTGCCTACAAGATTCACAGCTACAAAGGCGGCAAGGCGGATGTGCCGATCATCCGGGGGCTGCGGGAGCATGTTGGACCGGACTATGACCTCATCAACGATCCGGTCCGCTCGTATACGCTCGAAGAAGCGATCATGATCGGGCGGCTGATGGAGGAATTGGATTACGTCTGGCTGGAAGAGCCGATCCACGAGGAGAACATCCTCCAGTTGCAGGAGCTTTGCGCGGCATTGACCATGCCCGTGATGGGTCACGAACCGATGCAAGCCGACATGGAAGGATCGTGTCAGCGGCTGTTGCTGAAGGCGACGGATCTAATCCGCGCGACCGGGATGCATGGCGTGACCCAGACGATGAAGAGCGCCAACTTTGCGCAGTGCTACGGCGCGAATATCGAACTGAACGGGCATGGCGGCCTCTTTGGAGCGGTCAATGCTCACCTGCAGATGGCGATTACCAACACGACCTTTCACGAGGTCGGCGGTGACGGCCTAGGGTTGGCCAAGCAGGCGGAAGAGTTGGGCGCGATGAATGCCCCGCCGGTCAAGGATGGCCATATTGCGCCGCCCGACGGTCCCGGGTTTGGTATCGAGTGGGACATGAAGCAATTCCGGCGCCACCTGGTTGAGGAGTATTGAGCGGCGCTCGGCTTCAACTGGGGCATTGCCCACGCCAACCTCTACGGCGCTATCAAGAACACCACTTTTCACGAGAACAACGCGGACCTCGACCGCGATCCAATCGTGCGGAATCCACTGCAAGTGCGGGACGGCATTCTGTACATGCCTGCCGGGCCGGGGCTGGGATTCGATCTCGATCCGGAGATCGTCGCGCAGCGCACCGAGCGCGTTGCTTAGAGCCGGGGAGCGGGCGTCGGCAATGGCTGCACGGCCTAACTTCCTCTTCTTGATGACCGACCAGCAGCGCGCCGATCATCTCGGTTGCGCCGGTCATCCCGTTCTGCGGACACCGCACCTCGACGCGTTGGCTGCTAGCGGCATCCACTGCCAGCGGGCCTACGTGGCCAATCCGCTGTGCATGCCGTCGCGGTCTACGCTTCATACCGGGCTGACGCCGCGCGGTCACGGGGTACGCACCAACGGGGTTGACCTCGATCCCGGTATTCCGACGTTCACGGAGGCGCTGCGGCGGTCCGGCTATCGCACGCACAGCGTGGGCAAGATTCATCTGCGGGTGTATGGGCTGCCGACTGGTGCTTCGGAGGCAGACGTTGATCCGGCGGACTTCCCGGAGGCCCGTGACCTGTGGCGTAGTGGACGGATTACTGACCTACCGTCGCCGTATTACGGGCTGGAGACAGCCGATTTCACGGGCGGCCATGGCGGAGGTATCTACGGTCACTATCTGCAGTGGCTCCGGACCGAGCACCCCGGCGCGGAGCGGCTACTGCACCCATCCGCCGGGCAACCACCACGGACCGGCGCCGAGCACGCTTGGACGATGGCGCTGCCGGCGGAGTTGCACTACAACACCTGGTGCGCCGACCGCACGATTGCATTCCTCGAGTCCGCGGCTGCGGACGCCAGAAACGAACACCCCTTCGTGGCCTGGTGCTCATTTCCCGATCCACACCATCCCTACTGCCCGCCGCGCCCCTGGGAATCCGCCTACGCGCCAGACGACGTGCCACCACCTACGCGCCGCGTCGGCGAACTGGATGAGCTGGCGCCGCACTTCCGGCAGGCATATGCCGAGGGGCTGCCGACAAGCGGCCGAGTAGCGCCGACGAACATCCCAGACGACGAACTGCGCGAGATTACCGCTTTGACCTACGGGATGGTCAGCTTTGTGGACGAGCAGGTTGGCCGGGTGATGGCGGCGGTCGACCGCCTGGGATTGCGAGACAACACCGTCGTCGTGTTCCTGGCGGACCACGGCGACATGCTGGGCGATCATTGGCTGCTGAACAAAGGCCCGTTTCATTTCGACGGGATCCTGCGCGTCCCTTTGATCTGGAGCTGGCCCGGTCGTTTTCCGGCCGGTGTGCAAAGTGACGCGCTCGTGAGCCTGCTCGACGTGGCGCCGACGGTCCTGGACCTCGCTGGCGTGCCGGTTCCGGAGGGCACGGTGCCCCCGGTCCCGGTGGCGCCGGCCATGCTGCCGCCGTGGCCGGGGCAGGTCCTGACTCCCTTGCTGGAGGGACGGGTGACGTCGGTCCAGCCAGCGGTGGTAGTGGAGAACGACGAGGACTACCTGGGGCTGCGGCTACGTACTGCGGTGACGAACCGCCACCAGCTGACGGTATATCCGGGCCAGCCGTATGGGGAGCTATTCGACACGCAGCAGGATCCAGGGCAGTTGCACAATCTCTGGTGGCAGCCGCATTACGCCGGCCTGCGGCGCGACCTGCAAGCGCTGCTCCTGGATCGTCTCGTGCTCACGGACAATCGCCTGCCACGCCGCCTGGCGCACGCCTGACGTGGTGGTGTGGTGCGTAGCTCAGGTAGTGACCTACTTTGACTTTGGGGGCTAGGGGCCGGGCGGTGGTGGTGGTATTGGGGGAGTTGGCGGCTGTGGTGTTGGGCCACCACCCTTTCGTTTTGAACGCACAGCCTAAGGTGTCATGCCGTCGGTTGGCGCGTATTCCTGCTGAGCGACCTGCATAGCTTCGGCGTGGCACCGAGCGTTCATGGCTTCATCAATATCAATGTCAACGTCCGGTGCCGCTGACATCCGTCCGAGCGTGTACCATATCCACACGATGAGGAGAGGTGATCCACGTCGCCGGCGGGTGTCTCCAGCACCCGGCCCCGGCTGCGCGCCGCCCTCCCGCGTAGCGACCCCGGCCCACCTGGCGCGGGGTCTTTTTTGTGGGCCCGGCTCAACCCATGTCGCAGGGAGGCGCTTGCGTGTCGCTTGATCCAAACCCGGTTCGCATCGAAGAGCAGTCCGTCACATCCACCCGCAGCATCGTCGAAGGCCTCACCTACGACGACGTGCTCCTCGTCCCCGGCCGTTCCGACGTCCTGCCCACCCAGGTCGCCACCCACACCCGCATTACGCCCCGCCTCACCCTCAACGTGCCCCTCGTGTCCTCCGCCATGGACACCGTCACCGAGGCCTCCATGGCCATCGCCATGGCCCGCGCCGGCGGCATCGGCGTCATTCACCGCAACCTCACCATCGACGACCAGGTCGGCGAAATCGACAAAGTCAAGCGCTCCCAGTCCGGCATGATCGTCGACCCCGTCACCCTGCCCCCCACCGCCACCCTCGCCGAAGCCAACGCCGTCATGGCCCGCTACCGCATCTCCGGCGTCCCCATTACCGATGAGAACGGACGCCTCGTCGGCATCCTCACCAACCGCGACATGCGCTTCACCCACGACCAGGCCCGCACCGTCGCCGACCTCATGACCAGCAAAGGCCTCGTCACCGCCCCCGTCGGCACCACCCTCCAGCAAGCCCAGCACCGCCTCCACGAACACCGCATCGAAAAACTGCCCGTGGTCGACAACCAGGGCATCCTTCGCGGCCTCATCACCGTCAAAGACATCGCCAAGCGACAGCAATTCCCCAACGCCGTCTACGACGACAAGGGCCGTCTCGTCGTCGCCGCCGCCGTCGGCGTCCAGAACGAGGCCTTCGACCGCGCCCGCGAACTCACCCACGCTGGCGTCGATGTCCTCGTCGTCGACTCCGCCCACGGCCACCACTCCGCCGTCCTCGACATGGTTCGCCGTGTCAAGGACAACCTGGACATCGAAGTTATCGCCGGCAACGTCGCCACCGCCGGCGGCGCCAGCGCCCTCATCCAGGCCGGCGCTGACGCCGTCAAGGTCGGCATCGGACCCGCCGCCATCTGCACCACGCGCATCGTCGCCGGAGTCGGCGTACCCCAGCTCACCGCCATCCTCGACTGCGCCGACCCCTGCGCCGAACACGGCGTCCAGCTCGTCGCCGATGGCGGCATTCGTTATTCGGGCGACGTCGCCAAGGCCGTCGCCGCCGGCGCCTCCGCCGTCATGATCGGCAACCTGCTGGCCGGTACTGACGCCAGCCCCGGCGAAATCGTGTATCGGCAGGGCGAACGCTTCAAGGAATATCGCGGCATGGGTTCCATCGGCGCCATGGTGGATCGACGCCTCGCCACCCGCGACCGCTACGGCCAGCATGCGGTCGAAGACGCCGCCAAACTCGTCGCCGAAGGCGTCGAAGCCCAGACTCCGTACCGCGGCCCCACCGCCGGTCTTATCGACCAGCTCGTCGGCGGCCTCTGCTCATCCATGGGCTACGTCGGCGCCCCCGACATCCACGCCATGCAAACCAAGGCCCGCTTCGTCCGCGTCACCCACGCCGGCGTCGACGAAGGCCACCCCCACGACGTCGTCCTCGTCAAAGAATCCCCCAACTACCAACACCGCTCCCGCTAACCTCACGGTGTAGGCAAACTACGGGCTGCCCGCGGCGCAAAAGTGCCAGCGCCGATTACCTGTCCTGTCGCGCTGGCCGCGCCCCTGCCGTCAGGCGACCGACCTGGTTGCGCGCAGCGGTAGCGCCTCGGTTTCCAACGTCGAAAGGTCAAGTCGCTTCGACGCATGGTCGATGTCGAATCCCACGACTTCGCCGCGAGCATCAAGATCGACGTTAAGCCCGTCCGTCACCTCGCGAGTCTCGATGCCTGGCCCGTCCTTGAACTCAACGTAGAGGCTATCGGTCTCCGGGTAGTAGTGAAGTCTCATCGGCTGTCACGCCCATACCGTTCAACTGACGGGCGATCAGCAGCCTGCTGCGCCGTCCCACGAACCACGAGCCACCTCCCGTTACTTCAGCCGCACGCTCGGCAACCGCTTGAGTTGCTGATTTCGCGGATCCACCTCGATCCCCACCGACTCCAGCGCCGTCACACCCAGCAGCGGCTCGGCGTCAGCGTCGCCGATCACGATCGTCGAACCCACCACCTCGCCCATGAACTCGATGTCCCCAGTCGTGATGTCCATGCGCACCTCGCTACCGTCGGCCAGCCCATAGATCCGCTGCCCTTTGGGCCCGAGCCCGATGGCTTCCAGGCATGTCCTGGGAACCAGGGAATCGATGGCCCCGGTGTCCACCAGGAACAACCCTTCCCAGCTTCGCTCCGGCTCGGCCGGATTCCGCACCACGGCGGTCACGTACGTTACGCCCACGGCGTCTGCGCTCCTTACGAGGCCGGTGCTTTGGAACGGTGTCCCGGCGCCGCCTGAGTTCCGACACAGTTGGCACGAGCCGCCCGTATCCCGGCTACTGCATCCGCCCCGCAGTTCCGAGACCTTCGCCTCTCAAATCCTACTCCAGGCCGCCCATACCCTGGACAGCGCACAACCCTCCGGCCCGGCCCCTCGTCACCAACCACAGACAACGAACCACTGCTTGTACGATTCGCTCACGGCCCCGTGCCGCGTCCCGCAAATAGGAGCCCCCCATGTTCGTCATCGTCGCCCCCATCCAGATCAAAGACGGCTACAAGGACCGCTTCATCGAAGAAATGATCGGCGACGCCCGCGGCTCAGTGAACGACGAGCCCGGCTGTCTCCGCTTCGACGTCATTCAGGACGCCAACGACCCGAATCGCATCTGGCTGTACGAGATCTACGTCGACGAAGACGCCTTCAAGGCCCACACCCAGGCCCCCCACTTCATCAAGTGGCGCGACGCCACCGCCGACTGGACCGAAGACTCAGGCCTCCAGGGCGCCGGCCTCGGCGCCACCAACATCTGGCCCCCCGACGACGAGTGGAAGTGATCCGCCGCATATAGACAACTGGGCAGGCACGCACCGCGGTCACGGGTCAGCGCCAGTGGAATCAGTGACAAGCCTCGACGTCCCACCAGCCGCCGATCACCGCCGTAAGCCACGCGCCCACCTCATCGGTGAGCCTGGGCTCAAGTCGACTGGTGAGCCGTTCTACGGGCTGAAAGCCACCGCCTCAATGACCTCTGACTCTCGCCCGAAGGCCGGCCGGCCAGCAAACCTTCAACGCTGATGTCCTCGTCAAGATCAGGCCAATGAATACCTACGCCGTCGCCGATCAGACGCCATTTGCCTCGTTCGTCCGGCGCTGCGTGCACCAACCGCGGATACCAGGCCAGCGGAACCGAAATCGAACGTCCATCGGAAAGCTCCGCCGTCAGCGTGTCGTCGGTCACCTCCACGCTCTCGGCAGCGGGAACACTGACGTCAATCGTCAAAATACCCATGCCATGCCTCCAGGAGCAATGCCTGATTCTTCTCAATCATCCGCGCAATTCGACGTATCTCCCAGCGCCGCATCCCGCCGCTTTGTTGTAGCCGCACCGGGGCCAGCCAGAACTTGGCCACGCGATTGTCTCGCTCAACGTGCACGTGCTCCGGCTCCGTGCGGTCGCTGGCATAGAAGAAAAACCGATATGGGCCGTCGCGCCATACGGTCGGCATCGCGTAGCCAAGTCTCCCCTGACGATATCCCAGTTCAACCGTCAGTGTGGCACCTCGCCACACTCCCCGACCCATCTCCGTGCCGCAATCCGCCCGGTGCTACGCTGCCCTCCATCTAGAAATTCCCCAAGTGCCCCGGAGGCCACTCGCGTGCCCCCGATCGGCTGGATCCGCGAAACCCTGGCCGAACATCAGGAGCGGCAAGAAGAAAAGCGCCAGGCCCGCGAACAGGAACGGCAGCGCAAACAGGCCATTCAGCGGCGCCAGCGCGAAGCCGAACAGCGCGCCCGACGCCTCGAACTCCAGCGCCGCGACAACATCATCAACATTCTGGACGACAACAAACTTCCGGACGTTGACTGGTCCCACTACCAGCCGCTCCCCTTCAAATTCCTCAAGAGCGAGTACTTGCTCTACGTATTTCCCAACGTCGGCTACGCCGAACAACGCATCAAGCGCGAAATCATCGGGCGCTCCGCCGGAACCAGCGTCCGCGTCGCCCGCGGAGTCTCCATCCGCGTCGGCCAATCCCGCGGCACCCCCGTCGAACGCGACGAAGTAGTCGACCGTGGCGTCGGCACCATGGCCATCACCACCAAGCACGTCTACTTCAGCGGCGAACGCACCTTTCGCATCCGCTTCAGTCGCATCGTTTCAGTGCAAGCCATGCGCAACGCCGTCGAAGTCACCCGCGACCGCGCCAGCGGCCTCTCCGAGTACTTCCTGCTCAATCCCTCCGACATCGAATTCGCCGCCAACCTCATGCTCACCATCCCCGCCCTCGAACTCCCCCGCCGCCCCGAAACCCACGACCCCACCGACTACCACCTCCTCGCCTTCGACATCAACGGCGACTAAGGCACCGTAGTCCGCCTGGTCGGACTGCCTTTCGAGAGGGCCGGCCTCAGACCGGCCGCTTTCGGACAGGTGTGTGCCCATAACCCGGGCGCCGCAACTACCCCTGCGGAGACTTCAACTCCGGATAGTAGGTCGCATAGAAGCCACGATCGCGCGTAAGGAACCAATCGGCAGCGGTCAACGCATGAGCCCCAACAAGAAAGTCGGCCATAATCCGCGTCCGCGGTCCCCCGGCTCGCCGGTACCGCATCCAGCGCATCCCAGCCTCGTACGCGATCGACGTGTCGATTGGGGAAACCAGAGCGTTGACCTCTCGTAGCGATCCGTCCAACGCCGCCCGGTCGCCGAAGGCCGGCACCAATTCCGCATACACGATGTCGCACACCAGCACGGCGCCATCGTTGTAGGCGGCCCGCAGCCACTCCCGCGATTGCGCGTGGTGCGGCGACCTGAAGTTCAGAAGGTCCAGCAGCACGTTCGTGTCGACGGCCGTAATCAACGTCCTCGAATCTCCTCGATGTACTCGTCCACATCCCAGTCGCCCGTCAGGATCCCCGCGATGCGATCCACCGGATGCTCCGCCGCCGCCCGCTTCCGGATCAGCAGCCCCTTCTCGGTCGGCACCACCTCCACCTCAACGTTCTGATTCAACCCAAAGCGCTCCCGCAACACCTTAGGAATCGTAATCTGCCCCCGCTCTGAAATCCGCATGAGACACCCCGTATGAATTCCCTACCTCAAAAATCATACCGTCTGCCTCGGCCCAGCGGCGCGCCTCGGCCAGTCGCACCGCGCCGCTGCCTCTCCCACCACGCAGGCACCGCCGCCACGCCGTGGCTCACCACCACCTCGGCGGTCTCGGCACCAACCCGGCGCACCTCCGCTGTCACCGTCCTCTCCGTCTCTTCTCTCACTTCTTGTATGTTCCCGACGCCTTGGATTTCCCAGGGTGACAGTGCACGGGCCGGGACAGACCGATCACTTCTTGGTCGTTGGAGACCGTACGAGAGCAAGGTCGTCCCGGCCCTGACGCTGGCCCAGAGCCCGAACAGGTACCGGGGCCGTGACCACGAGCCCGCATCGGCAAGGCAGGGCGTGGGGCCAGCGTTGTCGGAGGGTACCCAATGGCGGCTCACACGGACGTCGCGGTCGGGATTGATGTGGCGAAGGCCCAGTTGGACATTGCCGTCGAGCCCACGGGGGCGACGTGGACGGTGCCGCGCTCGCGGGGCGGCCTGCGGCGCTGGCAGGGGCAGCTCCAGGCGCGGCGGCCCAGCCGCATCGTGTTGGAAGCCAGCGGCGGCTACGAGCGGGCTGTGGTCGGCGCCCTGAGCGCGGCCGGCCTGCCGGTCGTCCGCGTCAATCCGCGCCAGACCCGCGACTTCGCCCGCGCGCACGGCGTCCTGGCCAAGACCGACGACCTCGATGCCCGCTGGCTGGCCCGCTTCGCGGCCGAGGTGCGGCCCCCGCTGCGCCCCCAGCCCAGCGCCGTGGTCCAAGACCTGCAAGACCTAAGCCGCCGGCGTCGCCAACTGGTGGCGGATCGCGCGGCCGAGCAGCAGCGGCGGCGCCACGACCGGGCCCACCTGGACCTGGGCTTCGACCCCGTGGCCGCCGCGCTGACCGCGGCCCTCGCGCAGGTCGACCGCCAAATGGCCGCCCTGGTGCAGGCGGAGCCCACGCTGCGGGCGCGCGCCGCCTGGCTGCGGAGCATCCCCGGGATCGGCCCCGTGGCCGCCGCCACCTGGCTGGCCGAGCTGCCCGAACTGGGCGCCTGCTCCCGCCAGCCGATCGCCGCCCTGGTCGGCGTCGCCCCCTTCAACCGCGACAGCGGCGCCTGGCGCGGACGCCGCAGTTGCTGGGGCGGGCGCGCCCAGGTGCGCACCGCGCTCTCCATGGCCGCCCTCACCGCCACCCGCGTCAACCCCAGCCTCCGCGCCTGCTACCAGCGCCTCAGCGCCGCCGGCAAGCCGGCCAAAGTGGCCCTCGTCGCCTGCCTGCGCAAGCTCCTCGTCCTCGGCAACGCCCTCTGCCGGCAGCAGACCACCTGGGACCCCACCATGCCCTAACCCTTGACGCCCAACACAGGTGCTCTCCGCTCACTCCTTCCCCCGGGCCGCCGTATCCACCACATGACCGTCCAGATGACGTCGCAGCGGCGCGGGGGTGCCCTGATCGAAGAGAATCCTCACAGGCGCGCGGGAACTCGCAGGGCCTCCGCTTCGTGTTCCAGCACCGCTCGAACCTGCCAGGCTTCAACGCCCGGGAACCAATCCAGAAACTGGCCGACCGTCGCGCCGCTTTCCAGGTTCTCGAAGAGGGCGGACACCGGCACCCGGGTTCCGGCGAACGTCCAGGCCCCGCTGAGCTTGCCGGGACGGCGTTCCACCGCCGGGCACCGCTCCCAGTCGGACATGCCGTCACCCCCGTTCCACCGATATGTCCCCCACCATTCTCCCAGCCCTCGTCCCCTCCCGCGTAGAACCTGTCCTGAGCCTGTCGAAGGGGCCTGCCCTCAGCTTGCCGAATGGGGCCCGGTTTCAACCCGGCCTCTTCCGGTTACACCCATCCCCAGCCCACCCCGTTCATGGTGAGCCGGACCGGTGTACCCACCGGCCCGCGTCGAACCACCCGGATTTACGTAGGGGCCGGTTTCAAACCGGCCTCTTTCGCTCGTGATTGATCGCCCACCGTCCTGTCTTTCGTAGGGGTCGCGTCCCCGACACGACCGTCACACGGTCTACGCAGGCAACACGTGGAGGCAGTGCAGCTACATGCCTCTCCAAGCCAGGAACGTGGAATATGCGTGGAAGTACACCTCGAATCCCGCCGGTTCGCCATCCGCAAACGCCAGCAAGGCCTCCGCCGACGGTGCCTCACCTAACAGCGAAGTCCGCAAGCTCTCCTCGTCACCACCACCTCATGCGTCAGCTTCTCGTACACCGCCAGGTCCCGTATCTAGCCCAGCAGCCCCCGTACGTCCCCCTCCGTGGCCAACCGTATCGCGAACCCCGTTCTTTGAGGCACCACTGTCGCCGTCCGTGTGGGTCATTCAAACTCTACGGCCTCGCCACTCCACTCTCGATGGACCCAGTCGTAGTTTCACATGCTGTTAGGTCCGAGTCTTCCGGATCCTGCGATGTCCGTCGGCTTACGCCCAGAGCCAATCCAGTTCCGTGAAGGCCAGCTTTTGCTCGAAATTCTCGATGTTGTCTTCAACATTGAGAATGAGGCATTGATCATTGCCACCATTCTTGACACCGCGTAGTCCTCGGCCGATCATCTGAAAATAAAGATTGGGGCTGTAGACTGGACGCGCGACAATTATAGCTCTGGTCTTTGGCGCGTCAAATCCCTCGCGGAAAACCCCATAATTCACAAGTGCCTTTACGTCCCCAGCCCGAAACTCTTCGACCACGCGACGGCGAGTAGCTGCATCGGTCTTTCCGCTCACCGAGCGAGCCTTGATACCTCTTGAACTGAGCAATGCCGCAACGACTCGTGAGTGATCGACTGACGTGGCAAAGATAAGGGTCGGCCAGTCGGGATCGACGCGATGAATGTAATCCAAGTAGGCGTCAACAATGCGTTGCGTGCGGCCGGTGTTATCTCCTATCCGTCGTTCAACACTGTCAGGCAGCCATGGAGTCTCTTCTAACTGCCTCAGTTCGTCATAGGACAGAGAGAATGTGCCTCCCTCAATGGTCCTATGATAGGCTTGAGCCAATATGCGCATATCCTGAAGTTCACGAATAACGTCTTCCGGATCATCGCTTACAAATGCACCCGAATCCAGACGATTCTTACCGTACCGGCTTACAAGACGGTTGGTTTCTTCTTCACTGTGTCCTCGATACGGAGTGGCGGTTAGCCCGAGGAGGAATGGTTCATCGGATCGTTGCCAGCGAGTTAGCCCGAGCTCCTGCATAACCTGCGTGGACGTGCGTGTGGTAGATCTGTGAGCCTCATCGAAAACCAGGATTTGGAAATCCGCCAGAAACTCATAGGCGTCGGTCTGTCTACTTATCTTGGCATTCAGAGTCTGGATAGTCGCCACAATGACATGCAGTTTAGAGCTTGGCAGTGGCGGTGGTTGCCCAGCCCACATTCGGGAAATCCGCAGCTGAGTCGCTTGCGCGCCCTCGCTGGCCCAGACCTGGCGCCACGCTTCAACGGCCTGCTCGCACAGCTCGTCGCGGTCGGCTACCCAGAGGATGCCGCCGCGGAAGCCGTCCTCTCGCATGGCTTCCACGATGGCCTGGACAGCGACTCGCGTCTTGCCCGAACCCGTGGGCATGCTGATCATGCCGCGGCGCTGACCGAGGGCACCGTCTGACTCGAGCAGCCGTCGGACGTTTCCGACGACTTTCCGCTGATAGCCGTGAAGCTTGGGAAGCGAGTATGGGCCATCCACTTGGATGTAGGGATCTCGGCGCGTGTTGCGCTGTCCAGCCCACTCTTCACCAAATCCCAGCGAGCGAACGAATTCGACTGTCCGGGGTCGTCCAGCCCACTGCTTGGGAGGATCAAGGTGACTCAAGGCGCTCCGGTATTCCCGTAGCGCGCCAGTATGAAACGTGGCAATAGCGGCCTGGGCAGTCTGAATCCCTGTCAATGGTCCCTGAGTCTGTTCGAGGATGCTTATCAACCCTGCCGGCAGAAGGCGTCGAAGTTCAGCTTCCCCTACGGCGGCAAGCAGTCGCGCTTCGTCAGTCCCATGCTGCCGGACCGCATTCCGGGCTTCTTGTACTTGCTCAGGAGTCCGGTAATTGATGATCTCGTCAATTCGCTCTAAGAGATCCTGTCGTCCGATCTCCCGGAGAACGCAACCAAGCTCATCGTGTTCAGCAGTACGGCGCTTGAGGTAGACAGTGCTGTCTACGGCAAGGCAGCTGCCACCATCGTCGCCCGATGCGCTGCCAAAGGCATTAAAGTCGTCGCAGCGGATAAGCTGCCGGTTGGTTTGTTCGCTCGACAGATGACGCTCTAATCCAGGCCATGCCTCGATCAACAAGATGGACTCTTCAGCCCCAATCGGATCTACATACGCACCGATCTCGGTCTGGATGTCGAAAGCTATGCGAATTGAAGCATGCCGTGGGTGCGACAACAGCTTGTGCAGGACGACTCGGTTCTGTGGCGGATCTCCTAGTCCGTCGGAGAGTTTGTGAATTCCATTGTCTGTCTTGATGTGCCCATATTTTCGGAGCATTGCCAGCGCAGGCGAGGGAAACTGTAGCTGTGGATAAATGGTCCGAGTGTCGTGCCGCATGGTCCATGGCTCGTAGGTGGCCGGAATGTCCAGCAGTCGCCATGTGTATCGAGCGCAGCCCTCGCGGGAGAGCAGGGTCAGCACATCCAGGGGGCCGCTCGTGTCGGGAGCGCGAAAGTTCAGCATGTCTTCGCGTGGGGATTGCCCGAGCGTGCGTTGTGCGAACTTCACGAACTCTTGCCGATAGACTGTCGCAATGCCACCGAACATGGCTTGCGACAATTCGTGAGATTTTCGCGGCTCTTCAACCGCACCTAGCCACTCCAGGAGCCGCAAATCAGCCTCGTGGAACTGGATGTCGATGGCGACGAGCGAGTCTCTGCTGCCGTCGCCAGGCACGATTCCGCCGGGCAGCAAGGTATGAAAGGGCGATCGCCATTCTCCAGCAATCGTTCGAACACCGAGACAGTTTCGCCAGTCGGCAGAAGTGTCTTCAATGATGTGAGCCGCTATCCGATGGTCTATCTCGCGAGCGAGCCGCCAAAACGCAAGCCAGTCTGACTCGGGCACATCCCCCGGAGATGTGTCTCGTAACAGTGTGGAAGCTGCGTCTCTAAACTTGCTCTCAGAAGAGATGGATTCGATGCCTAACGCACGCAGTGCATCCAGGGTGTCGGGGTCGCTCTGCAACTCCGGATGAACCAGACTACTCATGCCCGGTTCGTCATCGCGCCCCAGAAAAACGGAGCCTGGACGAGCAGCTGCAAACTCACCATTGGAAGTAAGCACAATCTCGCCTATTTCTCCGTGTTCTCGTATATGCACAGGTATCAGGGACGCCGTCTGGACCGCGGCCATCGAGGCTTGGATACGCCGTTCTTCAGACGCTGCGTCTTCTGCAAGCGACTCCAACCAACTGGCGACGCTTGACCTGGGAAGCGAAGTGTTCGATCTGGGAAGCGAGTATCGCAACCGTGAGCGGAGATGTTCCCGATTGCGCGCGCTACGATATAGGGTTTCCAGTCTCGCAATACGGTCTGATGCTAGTGCACGGTTGTGTAACCATCCTGACGGCCGATGCTCATATGAAGACCAGCGTTCGTATGGGGCTAGATCTATGGACCGTCCACTGGCAAAAGCGGGGGGATAAGAAATGTCCGTCACTTGCTTCAACTCGCCTTCCTGATCGGGAACAATTGGCTGATCGCACAGACTCCGATACAGTCGATCTCTAAGCCGCTTGCTATGGTTTGAGTCACCAGATTCTTCCCTTCGGGGTAGCGCGCTAAGATGCCTTGCGGGATCAGCTTCCGTTGAAAGAGAAGGCAGTGCTTTGGAGACTAAGTCGGCGGCTGCGTCGATCAGCTCATCGTTGTAGGCGCCAGGCAGGAGGTTTTGGCGATCCTCGTTGGTTTTCCAAGGAGCGTTCAGAATGCCGGATAGCAGGCTTCTGGACAGTGTGGGAAAGAACGACCAAAACAGCCCTTGCTCATTTAGGCGCCTGATTGGAGCCGCCCACGTAAGCGGAACCTCGTTCGCATCATCCAACGCTCTGCTGTCGCTCTTGGCTTCGGGAGACAGCGTGTGAACAATCTTCGTGATCAGCCACTCGTTTTCTGTGGTTCCATCATGGAGTATGACTTGCATTGTCTCTGGCGTTCCATCATCGAGTATGGTCTTGGCGCCACGATGATTCAGGCTGAACTCGCGAGTGGATCCCTGTTCGTCGTTCAGCAATTCCAGCTTGGATACATGTTCTACAAACAGGAGAAATTCTGGTGGAAAATCTTCAATCTGCTTAGCAAGGCCCTGGTGAGCCTCCGACTTAAGTGGCAGGCGAATAATGTTCACGGCCCAAGCCATAAGATCTTGGAGGATTGGATCGGATTTCATCGCTTGCCACGGATCAACGTCTTCAGGCAGGCGCAAGACTGGATATCGTTCTGCGGCTAAGCCGATGGCTTGTATTTGGTTGGCTGCTTTCGTTCGATCGAAGCGAAACGACCCTGAGCGGCTGAAGAATTCGGGCGTGTCAGTCACACCCAGCACAGATTTGAAGCCTAGGCCGAAACGTCCAATCTCCGCCGTGCCACGCTTGCTCGACAAGTGCGAGAACATAAGAGCGCGCACGCCATCGTTGTCGATCGGGCGCCCCTCGTCAGCGCAGTAGAGATGCGTGGGCGTCAGCCGAATCAAGATACGCCCACGGCCCGAACCGACTAGTGCGTCGGCGCTGTTCTGTACCAATTCGAACAGCTGCCGGTGCGCATAGCCGCCCCTGGCCGTGTCTTCCTCATGGTTCGCGTGTTCACGCACGAGGTTCGGCTGGTTGCGGTAAGCAGACAGTGTGTTCTTCGACTCTTCGCGGATATAGACGCCAATACTTCCGGCTGGGCCTTTCCAGACGGCAGGTGAAGTGGCCGCTACATTCAGCGAGGTTGACACTGTGGCCGTTTCGTGCGACTCAGCAGGCTTGCGTTTACGGAGACGCCGCTGCCGGGTATTTCTCTGGTTCCGTCGCTTCAATCTGGCCATATTTGGCTTCCTAGACTAGATCCGTGGTTTCCCATCAACGGAATTGGAATTGCTAGGCTCGTTCAGCCTGGTGGACCGAATGAGATTCAAACTCACGACCTCCGCAATGCGAGTGCGACGCTCTTCCGACTAAGCTAGCGTCCCTTAGTAGCGCCTACAAGGGCTGCGCTTCTCTCCCTTTCCCCACTCCCTGCTCCCCCGATTCAACCGCGCTTCCGCCTCCCCCGGGCACGGCGAGCCTCTCGAACCACCTCCGCCCCGATCCGCCGGCCAATCGTTGACCACGCCATCTCCGCCAGCATTGCCTGCACTGCCAGCAACGCATGCGGTGCCTGCGTTGATTGCATTGCCATCACTGCCGGCATCCCCCATCACCGGCACCGGTCCACCCTCCGACCCTGGCGGCCCAACACTCACCCTCGTCACCAGCCACTCCCCACCACCCACCAATCACGTGCCACCTCCCCCGTCATCCCGGCGTCCCCGGCCGGGACCCAGCGCCATAATCAATCCCAGCGCGACCTGCCATCCCGTCCACGCCCGCAGCCCTAGCGCACCGCCCCCTCTTCTCTCACCGCTCACCAGCTTCACCGAACACCTCCCCCGCCGCTTCTGTCATTCCGAGCGCAGCGCAGCGGAGCCGAGGAATCTCGCCTTCCGTCCGCGCCCCATCCCTAACCAAGGCGCACCGCCGAAAACTGGACACATCGCCCGCCAAAGTGGACACATCCCCTCGAAACTGAACACATCCGCCCAAAAACTGGACACATTGGGCCGGAAACTGGACACATCGGCCCCGAAACTGAACACATCGCCCCGACCGACTGAACACATCCCAAGCCGCGCCCAACCTCCGTCCCGCGCCCTCCGTACCCCCGGCATCCCGGCGTCCCCGGCCGGGACCCAGCGCCATGATCTATCCCAGCGCAACCCGTCACCCCGACCCCGCACGCATCCCAAGCCCACTCCCCCCGTCATCCCGGCGTCCCCAGCCGGGACCCAGCACCCCGGTCAGAATCGGCGCACCCAAGCCATCCCTGGCAACCCACCCTGACCAAGTCCTCCCAACCTCCTACTCCGCCTCTCACCGCTCACTACTCTCAGCTCACTCCTTCCCCTCCCCCCTTGCCTATCGTAATCATCTAGTGTACACTAGAAACACCCAATCCCAAATCCCTCCCCCGGCCCCCCATGCTCGCCCGCCTCCTCCGACTCCTCGCCCCCCTCACGCCCCGGCGCCACTCCCGCTGGTTCCCCATCTTGCGTAGGGGCCGGTTTCAAACCGGCCTCTTCCGCTCGAATCCGCGGCCGCTCTTACTCCCTCTACCTCTGGGAGAGGGTTGGGGTGAGGGTCTTCCGGGCAACCACCCCGGGGTTACGCAAAGGTCTCTCCTGGCGCACCGGCGCCGCTCCCGCTCGTTCCCCACCTTGCGTAGGCACCGGTTTCAAACCGGCCTCTTCCGCTCGCGACGCCCCCACTCCACCCCCTCGCCATGTCCGCGCACCCAGCCTTCCCAGCGCCGTCCGGCCGCCCCCGCACAGCCCCAACCTTCATCGCCAACCCGCCAAAAATCCGGCCCAAGCTATCTCTCGCCAGCGCGAATCCCCTCTGGGGATTCGCGCTGGCGAGAGATAGCTCCCCCTTCACCCCCACCCAATCCCCGCTGCCCGCCACCCACCCTCAGCCCCATCCAATCCCCCAAACCGCCCATTGCCGCACCGCTCCGCGCAACCCAGCCCTCGCCACATCGCCCTGGCCAGACCTCACCCACCCACGCCACACCCCGATCCGCCCGTCGTCACGCGCGGCTTGGCGCGTCCCCGACTCAGCCAAAAACCACCCCGCCGCACCTCAAGAGTTTTTTGGAAAAAACTCTTACGCGCACGCAAGCCCCCTGCCCCACCCACCCCACCCGACATGCACAATCGCCCGATTCGCGCGACCATCACCCCATGTCCCTCATCCTCGGCATCGACACCGGCGGCACCCACACCGACGCCGTCGCGCTCGACTCCGCCACCGGCCGCGTCGTCGCCTGGCACAAAACCCCCACCACTCACGCCGACCTCGCCGCCGGCATTTCCGCCGCCATCGAAGGCCTGCGCGGCATCACTCCCAGCCAGATCAGCCTCGTCACCCTCTCCACCACCCTCGCCACCAACGCCGCCATCGAAGGCCTCGGCGGCCGCGTCTGCGCCCTCCTCATCGGCTACGACCAGGCCATGCTTCGCCGCTACGGCCTCCTCCACCGCATCCACGCCGCCGCCCTCGAGTTCATCCCCGGCCGCCACGACGTCTTCGGTGAGGAGCGCGCCCCCCTCGACGAAGACGCCCTGCGCCGCGCCGTCGACCGCTGGCGCCATCAAGTCGACGCCTTCGCCATCTCCAGCTACCTCTCCGTCCGCAACCCCGAGCACGAAATCCGCGCCTCCGAAATCGTCGCCGAATTGACCGACCGCCCCGTCGTCACCGGCGGAACCGTCGGTCGCTCGCTCAACTCCGTCCGCCGCGCCACCACCGCCGTCCTCAACGCCCGGCTCATCCCCCATGTCGACCGCCTGCTCACCGCCATCGACCGCAGCGTCGCCCACCGCGGCATCGCCGCCCCGATCACCGTCGTCCGCGGCGACGGCGCCGTCATGCCGTTGGAATTCGCCAAGGCCCGGCCCGTCGAAACGCTGCTTTCCGGCCCGGCCGCCAGCGCCGTCGGCGCCCACCGCCTCACCGGCCGCGACGCCGCGCTCGTGGTCGACATGGGCGGCACCACCACCGACGTCGCCCTCCTTCGCGACGGCCGACCCAAGATCAGCGATGAGGGCGCCGCCATCAGCGACTGGCGCACCGCCGTCCGCGCGGCTGACGTGCGCTCGTTCGGCGTCGGCGGCGACAGCCGCATCCTGGCCGACCCCCTGGACCTCAGCGTCGGACCTCAGCGGGTCGAACCGCTCGCCGCCGCCGCGGCCGCGGACCCATCCGTATCCGAGGCCCTGGCTCGAATCGACCGCGACGACGTCACCCACCGCCTAGTCCCCGTCTGGGAGTTCCTGACGATCAACGGCGCCGCCGACGACGCCGTTCGTACACCAGCCGAGCAGGCCGTTTGCGATGCCCTGCGCGAAGGTCCCTTGGACGTAACCACGCTGGCGCGACGCGTCGGGCTGGCCGACGCCCGCCTGCTCAACCTGCGCGCCCTGATCGCCCGCGGCCTCGTGCGTCGCATCGGCCTCACCCCCACCGACGTCCTCCACGCCCGCGGCGAATTCCAGGGCTTCGACGTGGAAACCGCCGTGCGCGCCTGCCGCGTGGCCGCCCGTGAGAGCCGAGTCGACCTGGACACCTTCCTCGCCCGCACCCACGAACTGGTTGTTCGCCGCCTTGGCGAGGGCGTGCTGCGCCGGGCCATCGCCGAGTTCGACCCGCGCGCCGCCGAAGGCGACGACCGCCTGGGCCGCTTCGTCCTGGACCGCTCCCTGTCGCGCAGCCACCGACAGGACCCGCTCGACGTACGGCTCGAGGCAACGGACCCCATCGTGGCTCTGGGAGCGCCCGCCAAGGCCTGGCTCCCGAAAGTGGCCGCCCGCCTGCACGCCGAATGCCAGGTGCCTGAGCTTGCCGGCGTTGCCAGCGCCGTCGGTGCGGCCGCCAGCCAGGTGGTCGAGCAGGTCGAGCTCCTGTTACGGCCGCTCTACGCACGCTCCGGCATCACCGGCTACGTCATACACGGTCCTACGGAGCGCCGCCGCTTCGCTTCGCTCAGCGCCGCCCGCGCCTACGTCGAGCAGGCTGGGCCGGACCTGGCCCGCACCCGCGCGCTGGCGGCTGGCGTCGTGGCGCCCAACATGATCCGAACCGAACGCAGCTGGGACGCCGCCAGCGACGAGCCTGGCGAAGGCGCGTACCTGATGGAAACCCGCTTCACCTTCACGGGAGTCGGTCGCCCGGACGGCTAAGTGCGTCCTCTCTTATAATTCGGGCACCTCCCCCAGGCGGCCCGCACGCTGGCGTCAGCACGCGGCCCCACTGAACCGAAACAAAGGCGGCGCCGTGGCAACCAAGTTCCTGACCGAGGATGGCCGCACGCGCCTGATGGCCGAGCTGGAAGACCTCAAGACCGAGCAGCGCCCCGCCATCATCAAGCGCATCCACGAAGCCAAGGAGTTCGGCGAACTCAACGAGGGCAACGAATCCGACGAGGTCCGCAACGAACAGGCCTTCATCGAGGGCCGGATCATGATGCTCGAACGGCTGCTCAAGGACGCCGTCGTCATCAGCCAGCACTCGTCGGACACCGTCAGCATCGGCTCCACCGTGCGCCTCAGGTCCGGGAACGGCGAGCGCCAATACACCATCGTCGGCACCGACGAGATTGACCTCACCACCAGCAAGATCTCCAACGAATCGCCGCTGGGCCAGGCCCTTGTCGGCCGCAAGATCGGCGAGTCGGTCACGGTGAAAACGCCCCGCGGGCCGAACATGCACGAGATTCTGGAGATCAGCTGAGCGACGACACGGGCGCCGAGCCTTCCGGCGCGGCGGGTGACCGGCTCTTCGAAGCACGGCGCGCCAAGCTCGACCGGATCGAAGCCTCCCAGGGCACCGCCTACCCCGCCAGGCCACCGCGCACGCACCAAGCCGCCAACGCCGTCGCTCGCGTCGACGACGACCCACCGCTTGAGGTGGACGTCGCGGGTCGCCTTGTCGGCCTGCGCCGAATGGGCCGCACGTCCTTCGCTCAACTTCGCGACGGGTCGGGCGAAGTTCAGCTCTACCTAAATCAGCAGGCACTGGGCGCGGACGCCTATCGGAACGCGCTGGAGATGCTGGACGTGGGCGACTTCGTCTCAGCCGGCGGCCCACTCTTCCGCACCCGCACCGGCGAACCCAGCGTGCGCGTGGAGCGCCTGCAGGTTGCCGCCAAGGCCCTGCGCCCCTTGCCGGCCAAATGGCACGGCCTGCAAGACCCGGAACTGCGATTCCGGCAGCGCTATCTCGACATCCTCGCCAACGACGAGGTCCGCCGCCGCTTCGAATCCCGCACCGCCATCGTGTCGGCCCTGCGGCGCACGCTGGACGCCCACGGGTTCCTGGAAGTCGAGACGCCCACACTCCAGCCGGTCTACGGAGGCGGCGCCGCCACACCATTCGTCACTTCGTACACCGCGTTGAACCGCGACTACTTTCTCCGCATCGCCGACGAGCTGTATCTCAAGCGCCTCCTGGTCGCGGGCTACGAGCGCGTCTACGAGATCTGCAAGAACTTTCGCAACGAGGGAATCGACAGTTCGCATAGCCCCGAGTTCACGATGCTGGAGTGCTACCAGGCCTTCGCCGACCTGAGCGACATGCGCGAACTCACGCAGTACCTGGTCGCGGCCGCCGCCAAAGCCGTTCACGGGACCACGCGCGCGCAGTTCGACGACCGCGCGCTCGACTTCGCGCCGCCCTGGTGCCGTGTGACGTATCGCGACGCCCTGTTGACGCACGCTGGCGTGGACCTGGAAGCAGACGGCAGCCCGGCGGCACTGATCGAGGCGGCCAAAGCCAACGGAGTCACGGTCGATCTCTCCTGGCCGCGCGCCAAGCTGCTGGACGAACTGATGAAGAAGCTCGTGGAGCCTTCGCTGGTCGAGCCGACCTTCCTGGAGCGCTACCCGGCCGAAACCTCGCCCTTGGCCAAGCGCTGCCCCGACGATCCGCGGTACATCGAACGCTTCGAGCTGTTCGTCAACGGGATGGAGATGGGCAATGCCTACACGGAACTCAATGACCCGCTCGAACAGCGTGTCCGCATGGCAGAGCAGGCCTCGGCTCACCATGGCGAGGACGCGACGCCGGTAGATGAAGACTTTCTGCTCGCGCTCGAACACGGCATGCCGCCGGCGGGCGGCCTGGGCCTTGGCGTGGACCGGCTGGTCATGGCGCTTGTGGGTGTCACGAACATCCGGGAGGTCATCCTTTTTCCGCAGCTCCGCGACCGTTCGTAGAATTGGCACCCCTTGCACCCCGCCCTGACGGCGGCGCGCCCACACGGCCCTGGCGACCCGATGCTGCCTCTCAGATTCATTCGCGAGCATGAGGCCTTGGTCCGCGAGCGCCTCGCCACGCGTGGCGGCGACTTGCCGCTGGATGAACTGCTCAGGCTGGACAACCAGCGGCGCCAACTGCTGACCAAGGTGGAGAGCCTTCGCGCTGAGCGCCGCAAGGTTTCGCGCGGCATCGGCCAGGCATCCGGCAGTGAACGCGAGACCCTGATCGGACGCACGCGCAATTTGACCGCGGAGCTTGGCGCGCGCGAGCCTGAGCTGAGCCAGGTTCAGACCGAATTAGACCAGCTGCTGCTGGAAATCCCCATGCTCCCGCACGCATCGGCGCCGGTCGGCGACGCGGATGATCCCGGCCAGGTGCACTTCTGCAGTGGAACGCCACGGCCTGACAACCGCGCGCCGCCTCACGACGAAATCGCCAAAGATCTGGGCATCCTCGACTTTGCCCGGGCCTCCAAGGTATCCGGTTCCGGGTTCTGGATCTTTCGAGGTGCCGGGGCGCAACTCCAGCGCGCCCTGATCCAGTGGATGCTGGACTTTCAGGTTCGGGAGCACGGCTACCGTGAGTTCTACCTGCCGGCGCTGGTAACCGAAACCGCGATGACCAACGCCGCCAAATTGCCCAAGTTCGCCGGGGATTCGTATGCGGTCGACAATCGCCGGTTGTGGCTTAGCCCCACCGCCGAGGTGGCGTTGTCCGAGTACCACGCGGGCGAAACGCTGGATGCCGCCATGCTCCCGGCCAAGTACGTGGCGTACGCTGCGGCATTCCGACGGGAAGCCGGCGCCGCAGGTGTCGAAACGCGGGGGCTGCGCCGCGTGCGCCAGTTTGACAAGATTGAGCTATTCAATGTGACTACGCCCGGCGACTCATACGCAGCTCTTGAGCGCATGCGCAGTGAAGCAGAGGCGGTTATCAGGCACCTCGGTCTGACGTTTCGTGTCCGCGAAGTGCCAACCGGCGACCTCGGGTTCGCCGCGGCCAGGCAATACGACCTGGAAGTCTGGTCGCCTGGTGTCGGCGACTGGCTGGAAGTGTCGTCGGTTTCGAACTGCGAGGCGTTTCAGACCCGTCGGGCGGGTGTCCGCATCCGTCGACCTGGATCGGGACGCACCGAATACGCGCATTCGCTCAACGGCACCGCCCTTGGTCTGCCGCGAACCTACGTTGCCCTACTCGAGAACGGCCACCAACCGGACGGAACCGTCACCATTCCTGAAGTGCTCCGGCCCTACATGGGCGGCCGCGCGCGGATCGAGGCCGAAGCGCCATGGCTCTGACCGACGCCGCGCGGGCGCATCCGCTCTTCGAGCTCGTCGGCGATACGCCGATGGTCGAGATTCCGATTTTCGGTGCGGAGTTTCCGGAGGCGCTGGTTCTCGCCAAGCTCGAGTCCATGAACCCCGGAGGATCTATCAAGGACCGCCCCGTCGCGCGCATGCTGCTGGACGCCGTAGCCGAGGGGAAACTGGGTTCAGGACAAACAATCCTGGACTCGTCCTCGGGCAACGCAGGCATCGCATACGCCATGTTTGGTGCCGCGCTGGGGTATCCGGTGGAAATCGTGATCCCGGCCAATGCCAGCCGCGAGCGGCGACAGCGGCTCACCGCTCACGGCGCCCACTTGGTGATCACCGACGCCGTGCTCGGCTACGACGAGGCCCTGCGCGAAGTTCAGCGACGCTACTCCGCCAGTTCCGACCGCTATTTCTTTTCCGACCAATACAGCAACGACTCCAATTGGCTGGCCCACTACGAGGGCACCGCCATCGAAATCCTGGCGCAGGCGCCGGAGGACTTCACGCACTTCGTTAGCGGCGTCGGGACCGGCGGCACGGTGACCGGCGTAGGCCGGCGGCTGCGCGAAGAACGACCCGATGTGGAAGTGGTAGGGGCCCTACCGCCGGTATTTCCAGGGGTCGAGGGCCTCAAGCCACTGGGCGAGGGACATATCGAGCCAGAAATCCTCGACCGCTCGGTCGTTGATTCCTGGGTCGAGATCGACATTGACGCCGCCGGAGAACTGTCGTTCGAACTGGCACGCGCCGGGATTTTCGCCGGCCAGTCCTCCGGCGCTTATCTGTACGCGGTGCGCCAGATCCTCCTGCGCGAGCCGCGCGCGTGCGTCGTCACCGTATTGCCGGACGGCGGCGACCGATACATATCCTCAGGCCTGTGGGAGCCGTGATGCGGCCCACTGGCCCCATTCACGCGACGTTGGCGGCCCGATGCACATCGATGCGCGGGCGCGTTCGACGCCGCACCGCTGAATGCCGCAGCTGAAACTGGGGTTCAACCCCCGCATCGTTCCGCACGACCGTCGCCGCCTGCTCATGCAGCTGCGCGAGATCGTGGACGTCGCGGTTCGCCTTGAGTTCCAGGTCGTGGAACTGAATCTCGACACGTACATGTACGAGCTCGGGTTGCGGACCTTCTTCGACGCCGACTTCGTCGAGATTCTGGACGCTGCGCCCATGCGCTTTCACCTCAACGTTTTTCGTGATGCGTCCAGCCGCCGCTGGCCGTCGCTGACGGATCCGAGCGCCACCGACCGAAGCATCGCGCTACGGCAGTTCGTGCAGATCATCGAGTTTTTCGAGCAGCGCCATGCCATGGAGATGTACGTCACGCATCCCGGGCGCCGGATGACCGCCGACTCGCAGCACATCGATGTGCTGCGTGAGAGCTTCCAGACGATTCACAACCTGTTTCCCGGCCTGCCCATCGCGGTGCAAAACGCGGGCGATGGGGAGGTGCTTCATGGGCTGGACAGCGTGCTGGCCATGCTTGACGCCACCACCACCGTGCGCTTCGCCCTGCACACGGGCCGCGCCTTTCACGCCGTGAACGGCGACCGGCTGGCGTTCGAAGCCCGACTGGACTACATGGCCCGCTTCGCGGACCGGATGGCCGAAATCCGCTGGCACAACACGGCCCCTGGTCGTGAGCCCAGCATGCCGCTCCACGTGGGACTGGAACGTGGTCTCGACCTGGGCAAGGTGATGCGCACAATCGGACGCAATCCCGGCACAGTGCACATGATCGATACCGTGGGCCTCAACCCGGCCGGGCTGTTCCGCGAGGTCCGGGCGCTGCGACGCGCCGTGGGTGTTTGAGGACGCCGGCGCTCGCTACTCGTATTTGAAGAAGCGCACCGCCAAGCCGAAGAAAACCACCAGAAAGGCCGCGAGCACGCCCAAGTTGAGCGCCATGGCGTGCACCGGCGCACCGCCGACCATCAGCTGCCGCATCGCATCGCCCAAGTACGTCAGCGGCATGGCGCTGACCACCGGGCGAATCCAGTCCGGCATGCTGTCAAGCGGAAAGAAGATCCCAGAAAGGAAAAGCATCGGAAACGTGACCACCTGGGCAATCGGGAAGAACCCTTGCTCGGTCTTGGCGAACGCCCCCAGGAAGAACCCGATGGCCACGAACGCCAGCCCGCCCAGCATCGTCACGCCCGCCAGGGCGGGGAGATTCTCGACCTTGACCGCCACGCCGCCGATCAGCACCGCCAGAAACACCAACAGCACCGTCTGCATGAGCACAACGACCATGCGGAAGGCGACGTCGGCCCCCACCAGTGCCCAGGCCGGCAAGGGAGTGGCGGAGAGGCGCCGCAGCACCCGGCGTTCGCGCAGCGACACCATGGCAATCGCGCCGAAGACGCCACCGTTCATCACGCTCATGGCAATCAGGCCGGGCATGATGAAGTCGATCACCTGCAACCGCTCGGATTGAAGCGTCTGGAAGTCAGCGGTCACCACTGGACGCGTCTGCGTCAGGGCGCGATCGGCGACTTCGAACGCACGCAGCAGCACCGGAATGACGACTTGCTGGTTCGTCTGTTGCGACGGGTCGAAGTGGACTTGCAGCGGCTGCGGCGTGCCGGCGCCGATCGAAGCACCAAAGCCTTGAGGAACAACCACCACGGCGCGCCGCTCGCCGTCCGCGAGGCTCGCGATTTCCGTATCGCGCTCACCTCTGGTGAGGTCCAGCGCCTCAAACCCCGCCAGCACGTCGCTGAGCGTGGCGGCCTGGGGCGACGTGTCCTCCACGACTAGACCAACCTCATAGCTCGCGCCGTCGTCGCCGCGGCCCAGCACGATGCCGAAGATCCCGATGAACAGGATCGGGAAGGCAAGCGTCCAAAATAGCGCGGTGCGGTCGCGCACAAAGTCGCGGTAATTCGTCAGGAGCAGCGGGAGAAAGGCGTTCAATCTCGTAGCGTCCGGCCGGTGAGCTTGAGGAACACATCCTCAAGCGTGGCGTGGCGCACGCGCATCCCGTCCAGCGGTGCCCCTCGCTCTCGCGCGAGCTCGAGCAGGCTGCCCATCGTTTGCGGGATGTCGCTGCTGAAGACGCTGTGGGCTGATCCCTGCGACGCCGCGCTCGTCACCGCCGCAAGGTCGCGCAGATCGTCGACCGTCAACCCGTCGTTCGAGACGAACTCGATGGCGTCCTCGGCAAAGCTAGCTCTCACGAGCGCGCTTGGGCGGTCGAGCGCAATAATCCGGCCGTGATCCATCACCGCGACCCGGTCGCAGAGCCGCTCGGCCTCTTCCATGTAGTGCGTCGTGAGCACCACCGTCATCCCATCGGCTTTGAATCCTTCGACGGTGTCCCACAGGCTCCGGCGCGCCTGCGGGTCCATGCCGGTTGATGGCTCATCCAGAAAGACCAGCTGCGGCTTGTTCACCACCGCCAGCGCCACGGAAAGCCGTTGCGCCTGGCCGCCGGAGAGCTCGGCGATGCGTGCGTTACGCCGATCCTCCAGCCCCATCATCGCGATCAGGTCGTCGGTATCGGCCTGCCGCTCGTAGAAGGACCCGAACAGGCTGATGACTTCATGCACGCGCAGGCGGGGATAGAGCGCCACCTGCTGCAACTGCACGCCGACCAGCCGCTTGAACTCGCGACCGGACGCCGCCGGGTCCAGCCCCAGCACGCTGATGTGACCGCTGTCGCGGATTCGCAGGCCTTCCAGAATCTCCACAGTCGTTGTCTTGCCGGCCCCGTTGGGCCCGAGCATCCCGAAGACCTCACCTTCGGCCACGTCAAATGAAACGCCGGCCACGGCCTCTAGGTCGCCGTAGGCCTTGCGCAGATCACGAACTTCAATCACCGGCATGGGCGTGGGTACAGGGGCGCGGGGGTAGCTGGAAACCTTCGGTAGCTTACTGCCGAGCCTCAGTCGCGAACGTTAGTTTCGCTCCAATACCAGCGCCGCCTGCTGATCCACTTCGGCCCGCCAGCCGGGCGGCGTCCAAGTTGTGGCGTCGTCCTGCACGACCAGCAACGGCCCGCGCGCGCGAAACCCTACCGGCAAGTCGGCCCGGCGGAATACACGGGCGGACCTAGTCTCGCCATCCACCACGACCGGCGTGCGCCGAGAATGTGGTCGTCCGTCAGCCGGCGGACGCACCTCGGGCAGCGGCGGCTGTTTGACCGAGGCATTCAGCCGAACTACCACAATTTCGACAGCCGCATCCGGTCGGCTGTGTGCGTACCGCTCGTGGTGTCGTCTGTGAAAGGCGCGGACAGCGCCGGCAATGTTTCGCCCCCGCAGCGGCACAGTCAGTTCGTACGACTGCCCGACGTATCGCAGGTCCAGCAATCGGCGCAATCGCGGCCGGCCTGCGCCGGCGAAGTCGCGGCGCGCGGTCCGTTCAAGCCGACTGAACGCCGCGGTCAGCACCCGCTCGCTGGCGGCAGTCGCCGGGCGCAGCAACGTGGCCGCGTATTCGCGCACGTGTTCACCGCCGAGCGCACCCAATGCCGACAGCACGCCTGGGTAGCGTGGAACCAGTACCCGGTCAATTTCCAGGCGCTCCGCCAGCGCACAGCCGTGCAGCGGCCCCGCGCCGCCAAACGCTACGAGGGTGAAATCGCGTGGGTCGTAGCCACGCTCCAGGGTGATCACGCGCAGCGCGCGCTCCATGTGCGCGTCCGCCACCGCCACCACGCCGGCCGCGGCCCGCAAGCGCGCCTCCTTTGAGCGGGACTCGGCCGGCGTCAGCCGGTCAATGGCCGCCGCAGCCGCGTGAGCGTCCAGCGCCACGTCGTCAGCCAGCGTGGCGTCGGAAATCAGCCGGCCCAGCACCACGTTGGCGTCGGTCACCGTGGCTTCCACGCCGCCGCGGCCGTAGGCGGCCGGGCCTGGCTGAGCGCCGGCGCTGCGCGGACCGACGCGCAGTCCGCCGGCCTCGTCGCGGGCCGCGATCGACCCGCCGCCCGCTCCCACCGTGTGAATGTCGGTCATGGGGATCGCCACGGGCAGTCCGCCAACCGTTGCGTCGGTGCGGCGGAGCGGCTCACCCGGGCAGATCGCCACGTCGGTGGACGTGCCGCCCATATCCAGGGTCACGATGTGATCGAACCCGGAAGCGGCGCCCACGGCACGCGCCCCAACCACCCCCGCGGCCGGCCCGCTGAGCACGGATTGGACCGGCGCCGCGACCGCTTCGGACGAACGTAGAACGCCGCCGCTGGACTGAACGATCCAGAGCTGGCCGGGGGCCGCCTGCTCCAGGCGACGGATGTAGCGGCCGATCACCGGCGCCACGTAGGCGTCAACCACCGTCGTGCTGGTGCGCTCGTACTCGCGATGCTCTGGCAGCACCTCGGACGAAATGGATATCCAGCTAACGCCGGCTCGGCGCAGTGCAGCCCGCACGGCCCGTTCATGCGACGGGCGCAAGAAGCTGAAGAGCAGGCAGACCGCGGCCGCTTCGGGTTCCAGATCGCGCACCCGCTCCGTCAGGAGATCCAGCGACGCCCGCTCCAGTGGACGACGGACGACGCCGTCCGCACCCACGCGCTCATCGACCTCCAGCCGAAGCCGGCGCTCAATCAGCGGCGCTGGCTTGCGTGGTTCGACGGCGTAGAGCGCGGGACGGTTCTGGCGTGCGATCTCCAGCACATCGCGAAAGCCGGCGGTCGTGACGAGTACGGTGCGTGCGCCCTTGCGCTCCAGCACCGCGTTGGTGGCCACGGTGGAGCCGTGCACCACGGTGCCGTCGGACTCAACCCCCGCGCGCTTCAGTCCATCCAGTACAGCCACGGCCGGGTCACGCGGAGTGCTGGAAACCTTAAATACGTGCAAGCGGCCGGCGGCAGCGACGGCAAAGTCGGTGAACGTGCCACCGACATCCACGCCCACGCGTACGCAACTCATCGGGACTCACGTGTAGGAACTGGCTGCGGCACAGGCTGTCTGGCCGTCTCGGATCGATCCGCGAGCTTAGGGGTACATCCGCCCTCGTCAACCACGCCGATTCCACCGCGCCGCCAAAAACGTGCATCCTATAGGGGCTGCGAAGATATGCATGGCTTGCGAAGCCGTGATGCGGATGGACGACACCAGCCAGCATCGCCCCGTGCCGCCGACGACGGTCCGGCGGCTTTCAACGTACTATCGCGTCCTGGGCGCGGTTCATTCGGATGGGCAGCCCAACGTCTCCTCGGAGACGCTCGCGTCCCTCACCGGATTCACAGCGGCCCAGGTTCGGCGCGACCTCGCCTACTTCGGCTCGTTCGGCAAGCGGGGCGTGGGCTACGCCGTGCGTCCGCTGCGACAGGGACTGGCCGCAATTCTGGGAATCGACCGCGGCTGGCGCATCGGCTTGGTTGGCGTTGGAAATCTGGGCCGGGCGCTCATGGCCTATCAGGGCTTCAAGAATCAGGCGTTTGACGTCGTCGCGGCCTTCGACTGCGACCCGGCCGTCATTGGGTCGGCCGTCAACGGCCAGCCAGTGCTCGCCGTCGATGACCTGGCCCGTGCGGTGCGGGACGAGCGGATCGACATTGTGATCGTGACCGTACCGGCCGGCTCCGCGCAGCAAGTCGTTGACCACGCGGTGGCGGCCGGCGTACGTGCCATCCTCAATTTCGCGCCGACCCAGCTGCGCGTTCCGGAACACGTACAGCTCTCGAACGTCGATCTGGCGGTGGAAGTCGAGTACCTCTCATACTCTCTGGGCGGGTGAGCGACGGAGTGTCTACAGCCCCGTCGGCTCGCGAGCGCCACCATTGGCGCGTATGATGCGCGGAGTTTGTGAAAATGATCACAACGCGGCCGCGCACGACGAGAGGACAGGCGTAACGCACCTATGCCTAGCTGGGTAGCGATTGTCCTTCTGATGGCTGTCGCCTTCCTCTTTGCGGTCGGTAGCCTGCTCGGCACGATCCTGCTCAAGCCGCGCCGCAAGTACGCCGTCAAGGTCGAGGCGTACGAGTCCGGTATGCCGCCCATCGGTGACACCCGCGGCCGCCATAACATCCGCTTCTACCTCGTGGCCGTCACGTTCCTGATCTTCGACGTCGAACTGCTTTTCTTCTATCCCTGGGCGCTCTACTTCAACATGATCGACGACCGCTTGTCCCTGTTCGGGGCCGGGGTGGCCTTTATCGCGATCCTGGCCGTGGCGTTCGTGTACGAGTGGCGCAAGGGCGCCCTGGACTGGAATCGCTAGCCGATGCTCGTACCCGCGGCCGAACCAACCTTGGAGCCTGAGGCACTTCTGAATCGAATCGAGCATCACGCCGGCGCGGCCTACCTGGCCGGCCGGGTTGATCACGGGGATCCGGTTGCCGAGGTGGCGCCCGAGGCGCTCGCCGCGCTGTTGCCGGCCTTGCGCGATGACCCCGAGCTGCGACTCGAGCAGCTTGTCGACGTCACGGCGGTGCACTGGCCGCTGGACGCCGGCCGCGAGTTCCAGGTGGTCTGGCAATTCCGCTCGCTGACGAACAACCTCTACGCCCGCGTGACGGTGCGCCTGGCCGACGCGGCGACCGTCGCCTCCGCGACCGACGCCTACGCCTCAGCCAAATACCTGGAGCGCGAGGTCTTCGACCTCTTCGGCATTGAGTTTACGGGTCACCCGGACCTGAAGCGCATCCTCCTGCCCGAGGGCTACGAGGGCCATCCGCTGCGCAAGGAGTATCCCGTGGAAGGCCCAACCTTCCCCGAAGATGCCCACCGCAACGATCTCGTTGGCCAGCTGGACCCGGATGACTTCTGGGCGGACGTGGACGAGGCGAACGGCGCATGACGGTGGAATCCGGCATGGCCGGCTCACGCGTCGACCTGGAGCGCGGCAGCGGGGACAACATGATCCTCAACATGGGGCCGCAGCATCCCAGCACGCACGGCGTGCTGCGCCTGGTGGTGGAACTCGACGGCGAGGAAGTCCGCCGCTGCGACGCCGATATGGGCTACCTGCACCGCGGGGTTGAAAAGCTGCTGGAAGTCCACGACTACCGCGGCGGCATCACCCTCACGGACCGCATGGACTACACCTCCGGTCCCTCGAACAACATGGGCTACCTGATGGCCATCGAGAAGTTGATGGGCATCACCGATGAAATCCCCCTGCGAGCGCGCTACCTGCGCACCGCCGTGGCGGAACTGTCCCGCCTGGCCGCCCACCACATCTGGCTAGGCACCCACGGGCTGGACATCGGCGCCATGTCAGCGTTCCTCTGGTCGCTGCGGGAGCGCGAGAAGATTCTCTATCTCTTCGAGGAAGCCTGCGGGGCGCGGCTGACAACCTCATTCATGCGCGTGGGTGGCACGGGGCCGCACGATGTCGGCGACCAGTGGCTGGACAACGTGGAAGCCTTCCTCATTGGTTACACGCTGGATGAGATTGACGCGCTGCTCACCGAGAACGAGGTCTTCGTCGAGCGCACCCGCGATGTCGGGATCATCACGCGGGAACAGGCGCTCAGCTACGGGCTGACCGGCCCGGTCCTGCGCGGCGCAGGCGTGGCCTGGGACCTGCGCAAGGCGCGGCCGTATGCGGCCTACGATCTCGTGGACTTCGAGGTCCCCGTCTTTACCGAGAGCGACGTCTACGCTCGCTACCTGGTTCGGCTGAACGAGATGTACCAGTCGTGCCGGATCATCGGCCAGTGCGTGGAGGCGCTGCGAGACCTGCCGCTGGAAGCGCCGTCGAACGTGGACCTGCCCCAGGTCGTGCCGCCGGACATCGGTCGGGTGCCGGTGGACATGGAAGCCATGATCAACCACTTCAAGTTGGTCATGCACGGGGTGCAACCGCCGCCGGGCGAGGCCTACTTTGGCATCGAGAACCCGAAGGGCGAGTTGGGCTTCTACTTCGTCAGCGACGGTACCGGCATGCCCTACCGTTGCCACGTGCGCTCACCGTCGTTCGTCAATCTCAGCATCATTGAGGAAATCAGCGTGGGCACCCTGTTAGCCGACGTGGTGGCCATCATCGGCAGTGTCGACATTGTGCTGGGTGAGGTTGATCGATGAATTCCGATACCGTCACGCTCACGGTCGACGGCGTTGAGGTGCAGGTGCCGCGCGGCGCGACCGTGCTGCAAGCCTGTGAGTCCATTGGCGTCGAGATTCCGACCCTCTGCACCGACCCGCGATTGAAGCCCTACGGCGCCTGCCGCATGTGCGTGGTCGAGGTGCAACCCGGGCCGCCGCGTCCGATAGCCTCCTGCACCACGCCAGCCGGCGATGGCATGACGGTGGTAACCAACAGCCAAAGCATCCGGGACGTGCGCAAGCACGTGATTGAGTTGCAACTCCAGCACCATCCCCTGGACTGCCCCTATTGCGACCAGGCGGGAACCTGCGAACTGCAGGACGAGGTGTTCGACCAGGAGATTCACCAAAGTCCCTACGAAACCGTCCCCAAGGCGCACCCGGAGGAGATCCTCAACGAGGTCATCCTCATCAACCACAATCGCTGCATCCTCTGCGGTCGCTGCGTACGCATGTGCGACGAGCAGATCGGCGTGCACGCCCTGGACTTCGTGGAGCGCAGCGTGGGGACCTTCATCGCCCCGGCACAGCACGAGTTCATGGACTGCGAACGCTGCGGGATGTGCATTGAGACGTGTCCGGTCGGCGCCTTGCTGAGCCGCCCGTTCAAACACGCGGCGCGGAGTTGGCAAACCGAAAAGGCCGCGTCCACTTGCCCTCACTGCGCCGTCGGGTGCTCCCTGCTGGTGGAGTCGCGACACGGCGCGGTGGTTCGAACGCGCACCAATGGCCTGGAAGACCCGGGGCGCGGCATCCTCTGCGCGAAGGGCTTCTTCGGCCACTCCTTCGTTAACAGCGAGGACCGAATCACTCAGCCGATGGTTCGCCGCGGTGGCGTGCTGTGGCCGGTGAGCTGGCGAGCGGCCCTGGACGCAATCACTACCGGGCTGCGCGACGTACTGGACGCCCACGGCGCCGGCGCCGTGGGTGTGGTCGGATCGCCCAACACGACCAACGAGGACAACTACACCCTCCAGCGCTTTGCCCGCGCGGTGCTTGGCACGAACAACGTGTACAGCCAGGACAGCGGCCTGCACGCCACCGCCCGCACGCTACGCGCGGTGCTGGGGAGCGAAGTCGGACCCCACACGCAGAGCGAACTGCTGGCGGCTGACCTGATCCTGGTCGTAGGCGCGGACATTGGGCAGACGCATAACGTGGTGGGGGCACACATCAAGCAGGCGGCCCGTGACGCCGGCCGAAAGCTGGTGGTTGCCACCCGACTCGCCAGCGGTCTCGACGACTTCGCCAATGTCACGGCGCGCGTGCGTCCGGGCGCCGAAGCTGCCTTCCTCAGCGCGTTGGCCGGCAGTCCGGCGGACGGCGCTGAGCAGATGACCGGCGTCGACGCCGCGACGTTTGATGAAATCAGCCGATTGGTCGGCTCAGCGGAGTCTGTGGCCGTCGCTTGGGACACCGGCATCTGGACGCTGGGCCGGGCGGCCAAGATCGCGCAGGCCGCCGCCAATCTGGCGCTGGCGCGCGACGGCGTGAAGCTGTTCCCCCTGCCTGAGCGCGCCAACTCGGTCGGAACCTTCCGCGTGGGCATGGCGCCCGACCTGTTGCCCGGCGCCCGCCCGCTCTCCGATGCGCACGCGAGAAGCCAGGTTGCCGACGCCTGGGGCGTTGCCCTCAGCGACCAACCGGGCCTGCCGTTCGGTGACTTCGTGGAAGGTCCAATGCAGGCGCTCTACGTGATGGGCGAAGACGTTGTGGGCGGCGCCGCCAATCCCGACGGAATGCGCGCGGCCCTCCGCGACGCATCCCTGGTGATCGCGCAAGACATCTTCATGAACGCAACGACCGAAGTGGCTGACGTCGTGCTCCCGGGCGCCTCGTTTGCTGAAAAAGGCGGCCACTTCACGAACTTCGAAGGCCGGCTGGGTCGGCTCGAGCCGGCGATTCCTCCCGTGGGCGAGGCTCGACCGGATTGGGAAGTCGTGGCGCGCATCGCGGCCGCCATGGGCGCCGACTTCGGCTGGCGCAGCCACGAGCCGATTTCAGCCGAGCTGGCCACGCTCTCCATGCCACCGTCAATTCCGGGGTCCCGCCGAGCCGTCGCCATGAATGGCGCCGAATTACCGCCCCTGAATGGCGACAGGCTGGTGCTGGCGACCGAGCAACACCTTTATACGGCGGGCGTGGCCGGACGGCACGCACCCAGCCTTACCGTGATGCTTCCCGACGCGGTGGCCGAATTGAATCCCGACGATGCCGAGCGACTCCAGATCGCACATGGCGACCGAGTGCACGTGGCATCCGCGGGCGGTGAAGTCAATTTGAAGGCGCTCGTGGCCCGGCGCGTACCGTCGGGCGTGGTGAGCCTTCCCGACCGATTCCTGGAAGCAGCGCCCCGTCAGCTTGACCCGCGAGCCCCCGACGGCACTGCCGTGCGCGTGAGCAAGGCCTGAGCATGGACTTTTGGGCTTGGCTGATCTTGATAATCAAGGTCCTGGCGGTCTTCTTGCTCTTTGCAATTGGCGCCATGCCGCTGGTGCTGTTGGAGCGTTGGGTGCTTGGCCGCATGCAGTCCCGCTTTGGCCCACACCGCGTGGGCTGGCGCGGCACGCTCCAGACTGCGGCCGACGGGCTGAAGCTGGGGATCAAGGAAGACATGATCCCCGCCAAGTCCGACAAGGGCATCTACTGGTTCGCGCCCGTGATGATGGTCGTGCCGGCCATGGCGGCCTGGGCCATCGTCCCATTCGGTCCTGAAGTTGAAGTTGGTCGCACGATCGGCTTGTGGATCGCCGATCTCAACGTCGGCATCCTGTTCTTCCTGGCGATGGGCTCGCTTGGCGTCTACGGCGTCGTCTTGTCGGGCTGGTCGTCCAACAGCAAGTACGCCCATCTGGGAGCACTGCGCTCGAGTGCGCAGATCATCAGCTACGAACTGGTCATGGGTCTAGGCGTGCTGGCCGTCATCATCTACAGCGGCTCCCTGAGCCTGATCGACATCGTGGACGCGCAGGCCGGGCTCTGGTTCATCGTTCCGCAATTGATCGGCTTCCTGCTCTTCCTAATCGCCGCCGTGGCCGAAACGAACCGCGCTCCGTTTGACCTACCGGAAGCCGAGTCGGAATTGGTCGCGGGCTTCCACGTCGAGTACTCCGGTATGCGCTGGGCCTTCTTCTTCATGGCCGAGTACGCCAACATGCTGCTCATGTCAGCCCTTGTCACCACGTTATTCCTTGGTGGTTGGCGCGGCTGGACGATTCCCGGGCTGGAAGGGCTCACCGGCGTGTTCTGGTTCGTGCTGAAATGCAGCGTGTTCATGTTTGTGTTTTTCCTGCTGCGGGCCACGCAGCCGCGATTCCGCTACGACCAGCTCATGAACTTCTGCTGGAAGATTCTGATTCCGATCGGCGTGGTGAACCTTCTCATCGCGGCCGGTCTACGGATGGCCTGGAGCTAACGAATGCCACTCGGTTCTGGCGTGATGAAGGGACTGAAGACCATGCTGATGGTCACCGGCCGCAAGCCGGCGACCGTCCTCTACCCCGAGCAGTTGCGGGATATCTCGTACCGCTTTCGCGGACAGGTCGGCATGCGTCGCGACGAAGTGACCGGCGGCATGACGTGCGTGGGCTGCGGCCTGTGCGAAACCGCCTGCCCCAACGACGTCATCCGCGTGGATACCAGCGAGAACGCCGACGGCACGCGCTTCGTCGACCGCTATCTCTTCGACGTGGGCCGTTGCGTCTTTTGCTACTTCTGCATCGAGGCCTGCCCGGTCGACGCGCTGCAGCGCACGCACGACTTTCACCTGATCACCGAAGACCGCCGCGGCCTCTTGATTGACGGCCTCAAGATGATCGAAATCTACGAGAGCGACCAGGCCAACCGGGAGGTCGAGCAGAAAAACATCGGGCCGGGCGCCGCCATCGCGAACTGGTTCGAACGTGGCTGACGCGGACGATCACGTGCACCGAACCTTTGGTTCCCAGGGGCCGGCGGCCAGGACTACGGAACGGTATGGCTGACAACCTCGAGACCACCGTCGCCTTCTGGTACCTGGCGATTGCCGCCGTCGCCGCCGGCGTCATCATGCTGGCCGCGCGCAACCCCGTGCACTCGGCCATCTCCCTCGTCACCGTTATCTTCCACGTGGCGGGGCTGTTTGTGATCCTGGGCGCCGGCTTCCTGGCGGTGGCCCAGATCGCCATCTACGCCGGCGCCATCGTGGTGCTGTTCCTATTCACACTCATGATGCTGGACATGCGGCGCCTGCCCGAAGAGCGGGTCACGCACCGCCAGATCTGGCTGGGCATCCCGCTGGGGATTCTGCTGGCCGTCGAGGCGGTGATCGTAAGCCTGGGCACGCCAGAGATCAGCGAATCGATCAAGGGCACCTTCCCGCCCGCCACCGTGTCCGAACTTGGCGGCAGCACGCAGGCCCTGGCTGTGGTGCTGTTCAACGAATACACGCTGCCCTTCCTGGCAGCCAGCGTGATGCTGACTGCGGCGACCATCGGCGCCATCGTGCTGGCGCGCCGCATCGAGTCGCACGAGCAGGCCGACTTCGCACAAGCAGCCGGCGGCGAAGCCGCAGACGAAGCTGATGCGCAGAGCGGTCAGCCCGAGCCGGTGCTGGAAGAGTCCGCTCGATGATGCTGAACGGTTTCCTGGTCGTCGGTGCCCTGCTCTTCGCCCTGGGCGCAACCGGCGTGCTGATACGCCGCAACGCGATCGTGATGCTGATGTGTATCGAACTCATGCTCCAGGGTGCCAATGTCACCCTGGCGGCCTTCTCCGCCTACCTGAACGATCAGGCGGGATTCATTCTTGTGGTGTTCTCGCTGACCGTTGCCGCCGCCGAAGTGGCGATCGGGCTGGCGATCCTGGTGGCCCTCAGCCGGGTGTATCCGGTTGTCAACGTGGACCAACTCGACAGCCTGAGCGGGTGAAAGTGCTTTTGTCACGTGTGAGGACGTCCGGATGCTGAACGCGCCCTGGATCATTCCCCTGTTGCCGTTACTGGCCTTTGCGGTCAATGGCTTGGCGGGGCGGCGCGGCCCGCGCTGGACGGGCTGGGTTTCGACGCTCGCGATTCTGGGATCGTTCGCGGCCACGGTGGCGCTCTGGATCGAAAGCGCAGGCTCCGACAAAGACTCGTCGGTGCTTTACCAGTGGATCGCCAGCGGCGGCTTCAACATCGAGATTGCGTTCCTGACGGACGCACTCACGATCGTGATGCTGTTGGTCGTCACCGGCGTGAGCACGTTGGTTTCCATGTACGCGGTCGGTTACATGGCCCACGACCCGAACAAGCCGCGGTTCTTCACCTGGATCCCGTTGTTCGTGTTCAGCATGATCATGCTGGTCATCTCGGACAACCTGCTCCAACTCTTCATCTTCTGGGAGATGGTGGGGCTGTGCTCGTACCTGCTGATCGGGTACTGGTACGAGCGGGACAGCGCCAACACGGCCGCCACCAAGGCGTTCCTGGTCAACCGAATCGGTGACTTCGGATTCGCAATTGGAATCATTCTGGCGTTCCACGAGTTCGGAACGCTGCGCTACCGGGAGATCTTCGACGGTTTGGGCGCTGCGGACGCACGCATGGTCACCGCCATCGCGTGCCTGCTGTTCATCGGCGCGATGGGCAAGTCGGCGCAATTCCCGCTGCACGTGTGGCTGCCCGACGCCATGGAAGGCCCGACCCCGGTCAGCGCGCTGATCCACGCCGCAACCATGGTCACCGCCGGCGTCTACCTGGTCGTCCGCCTTAACCCCATCTACTCGCTGGCGCCCGAGGCGCTGGTGCTGGTGGCCGCGGTGGGCGCCTTCACGGCCTTCCTGGCCGCCACCATTGCCCTCACGCAGACCGACATCAAGCGCGTGCTGGCCTACTCGACCGTCAGTCAGCTCGGCCTGATGTTTCTGGCGGTGGGGGTGGGCGCCTACACAGTCGCAATCTTCCACCTGGCAACGCACGCGTTCTTCAAAGCCCTCCTGTTTCTTGGATCGGGCAGCGTGATCCACGCGCTGAACGATGAACAGGACATGCGCCAGATGGGCGGCTTGTGGCGCAAGCTCCCCGTCACCTACGCCACGTTCATCGTGGGCGGGCTGGCGCTGGCCGCGATCTTTCCGCTGGCCGGGTTCTGGAGTAAGGATGAAATTCTGGCCCTCACGCACCTCAAGGCAACCGCCGATCCCGGTAGCTCGCTCTCCGCGGATCACGGCGCCGGTATCTACTGGGTCTTCTTCGTGACCGGCCTGGCGGTTTCCGTCATGACTGCGTTCTACACGTTCCGCCTGATCGTCAAGACGTTCCATGGCCGGCCCCGCAACGCGGAGCTGCACGCCCACGCGCATGAGTCGCCCTGGGTGATGACCCTGCCTTTGATTGTTCTCGCAGCCGGCGCGGCGCTTGCGGGCGTCGTGCTGGGCATCCCGCCGGAGCACGGAATCATCCACGGCTACCTTGAGCATGCGGCCGGAATCGTTCACCTGGAAGGTACTGGACCGCCCGCGACACTTGTCCTCGCGCTTGTCTCCACGGCGGCGGCCGGCGGCGGCCTGCTGCTGGCCTTGGGCGCCTACAGCCGAGGGATGGGCATCCCCGCGCTGGCGCGCCGGGTCGCGCCGGGCGCCGAGACGCTCTTCCGTCAGAAGTGGTATATGGATCACATCGGCGACGGATTCGGTGTGGCCTTCACCAGGGCCACGGCGATGCTCTCGTGGGGCTTTGACGCCGGTGTGATCGACGGCATCGTCAACGGTGTTGGCTACCTCTCGCGCTTCACAGCCGGTCAGGTCCGTCGCCTCCAGACCGGCCAGGCCCAGAACTACGCACTCTTGATGGTGGTCGGTTTGGTGCTTACCGTTGGCAGCTTGGTGCTCTTTAGATGAACGGCATGACAACCGGCGAAGCCGCCCTCGATTTCCCGATCCTCTCCCTGGCGCTTTGGCTGCCGCTGCTGATCGGACTGCCCGTGATCGTGCTGGCGCGCAGCCGCAACGCCATCGCCCTCGGGGCGCTGGGCGCCAGCCTCGTGCAGGCCGTACTCGCCATCATCGTCACGGTCACGTTCGATCACGAGGCCGCCAGTTATCAGTTCGTGGAGACCGCGCCCTGGATTCCCGCGCTCGGCATCTCCTACAAGCTCGGCGTGGACGGCGTGTCCATCCTGATGGTCCTGCTGACCGGCATCCTCGGCCCGCTGGTTGTAGCGGCCGGCTGGCTGACAATCCGCCGGCGTGAGCGCGAGTTCTTCGTAGCGCTGATCGCCCTCCAGACGGCAATGCTCGGCGTCTTCGTCGCCCTCGACTTCATCCTCTTCTACGTCTTCTGGGAGATGGTGCTGATCCCGATGTACCTGATGATCGGGGTCTGGGGGCACGAGCGCCGCATCTACGCCACGGTCAAGTTCTTCCTCTACACCTTCTCCGGCAGCGTATTGATGCTGGTGGCGATCCTGGCCCTCCGCCTGAACACCGGCACGTTTGACATCGAGGCGATTCCTGAAGAAATGGCCGGGGCCTCGCAGGTGCTGCAGCGCTGGGTGTTCGTGGCCTTCTTCCTGGCGTTTGCAATCAAGGTGCCCATGTTTCCGTTCCACACCTGGCTGCCGGATGCGCATGTCGAAGCGCCAACCGCCGGCAGCATGGTGCTGGCAGGCGTGCTGCTGAAGATGGGGGCCTACGGCTTCCTGCGCTTCTTGCTACCCATGACGCCCGAAGCCGTGGACGAAGCCCGCGGGCTGATGGTCGCGCTATCGCTGGTGGCCATCGTCTACGGCGCGCTGGTGGCCATGGTTCAGCCCGACCTGAAGAAGCTCGTGGCCTATTCGAGCGTCAGCCACATGGGCTTTGTCACGCTCGGCATCTTCACCGCCACCCAGACCGGTATCGACGGAGCGCTGGTACTGATGCTTAGCCACGGGGTCGTAAGCGCCGCGCTCTTCTTTGCCGTCGGAGTGATCTACGAGCGCGCGCACACCCGCCGCATCGACGAACTAGGCGGGCTGGCGCCGCGCATGCCGGTGTACACGGCGCTCTTCGGATTCTTCATGCTGGCGTCGCTCGGGCTGCCGCTGTTGAGCGGCTTCGTGGGTGAGTTCCTGGTGCTGGTGGGCGCGTTCGACTACGCGACCGGCGTTGGCGTTCTGGCCGCGCTCGGCGTGATCCTGGCCGCCGCCTACATGCTCTGGATGTTCCAGCGCGTTGCGCTGGGCCGGCTGCGCAACCAGGCGCTGGCTACCATCCCGGACGTGAATCGCACCGAGGTCGTCACATTCGTTGGCCTGGGCGTGCTCGTCGTCTGGGTCGGCATCCTGCCGGACACGTTCGTGCGCCTGCTGAGCGCCACCACCGCCGGGCTGGCCGGGTAAACGATGATCGAACCTGCGGATCTCGGATACGTCATTCCTGAGTTGATCGTGCTGGGCACCGCCCTGGCGCTGCTGCTGTGGGCCGCGATTACGCGCGGCGACCGGCGCTGGACGAGCGTCAGCTTGGCGCTTCTCGGCAACGGCGCGGCCGCGCTGTTCATGTTCATGCGCGCGCCCGCCGACAACGCCGCCGTCCAGGTCTTTGCCGGCCAGCTTGTGGTCGATGGCTACTCCACGTTCTTCCGCACACTTTTCCTAATCCTGGCCTCGCTGGCCATTGTGTTCGCCGCGCAGCGGTTCTCGACCGCGCCGCTGACCGATTTCGCCGCGCTGCTCGAGTTCTCACTGCTTGGCATGATGCTGCTGGTCGGCGCGGCCGACTGGGCGACCGCCTTCATTGCCATCGAGACCATGGCGGTGCCGGTCTACGTGCTCGTTGGCCTCACTCGCTTCCGGCGCGAGTCGCTGGAAGCCGCCATGAAGTACTTCGCACTCGGTGCGTTCGCCTCGGCCATCCTGGTCTACGGGATTGCCTGGACCTACGGCCTGACCGGCACGACCAACCTGGCGGAAACGGCCGCCAGGCTCATGGCCCACGGAGAAACCCCGTGGACGCTGTTCGCTCTGGGCTTGATCCTGGTGGCGATGGGCTTCAAAGTCGCCGCCGTGCCGTTCCACGCCTGGACGCCCGACGCCTACCAGGGCGCCCCCACGCCGGCGGCCGCGTTCATCTCCGTTGGCCCCAAGGTCGCCGCCATGGCCTTGCTGGCGCGCGTGGTCACGCTGGCGTTTGAGCCGCTCGCCGCCAACATCGCCATCGCATTGGCGGTTATCGCCGCCGCGACGATGATCCTGGGGAACCTGGCCGCCATTGCCCAAAGCGACGTGAAGCGCCTGCTCGGCTACTCCAGCATCGCCCACACGGGCTACATGCTGGTCGGGCTGGCCGCGGTTAGCCAGACGGGTGACGCCGCGACGTTTATCGGCATCCCGTCGGTGCTGTTCTACGGCTTCGTCTACGCCTTCATGACCTTTGGAGCGTTCGCCGTGGCCTACGTGGTGGAAACCCAGACGGGCAGCAACGACATTTCGGCATTCCGCGGTCTGGCGCAGAGAGCGCCGCTACCGGCCGTAGCCATGGCCATCTTCATGCTCTCGCTGACCGGCGTTCCGCCGCTCTCCGGCTTCCTGGGCAAGCTCTACATCCTGCAATCCGCCGTCGACGCCAACTTCGGCTGGCTGGCCGTTGTGCTGGTCGTAACGTCGGTCGTCTCGGCCTTCTACTACCTGCGGGTTGTCGTGATGATGTTCATGCAGGATGCGGACGAGAGCGTCCCGGCAGCCGAAGGGTCGGTACCGGCAAGCGCGGTTGTGGCCGACACCCACTCGGCAGTGATCGCGGCCACGGCCGGCGCCACGGTGGCGTTCGGGATCGTCGGCGGCGGCCTGCTGGGCTGGGCACAGTCGGCCGTAAGCACTGGCCTGCTCTAGCCCGTCACCACCTGCCAGCGCACCCGCGCGCTGGAGGAGCTGCGTGACGCGATCGACAGGCTCTCGCGTGCACACGAACCTCGGTTTGACTAACTGTTGCCCGCGGGCGCAATCGGCGGCGAGTCTCAGCCAGTTCAGGACTCTCTAGCCGACGCCGCAACCAAGCGGCCCAGCGAACCGCGGGCACCGTCAAGCAGTGGACTTGAGGCCGACGCTCCGGCCTCGCGACTGACGCTCTAGAGGCCGGTCCTAGGTGTTCTCGTTGATGTACTGAACCGCGTCGTTGATCGTCATCAGCTTCTGGGCGTCCTCGTCCGGGATCGTCAGGTCGTATTCGTCCTCGAGCGCCATGATCAGCTCGACCTGATCCAGCGAGTCGGCGTTCAAGTCGTCCACGAAGCGAGAGTCCGCGGAAATCTCATCCGCCGGCACATCGAGCTTGTCCGAGACCACGGCAATCACACGCTCAACCGTTCCCACGGAGTCCCTCTCTTTGCATACCGGCGCTACTAACGAGAGCGGCGGCAATGGTAGCTTTCAAGACGTCGTACCAGATGAATATGCCCGCGCCAGCGGACCAAGCCTTGCCCCAAGGGTTCAACTCGTCCGTGGCGAGTACATAGTAGAGAGCCAGGTGGTTCACGCCAAAGAGATAGATGAACGGCACCCCGGCCAAGGCCGCCAGCAGATCGATCCGTACAAACCGCAGGATCGCGCCGCGACTACCCTCGATCGCCGCGTCAAAGCGCGCGTGGAGCATCTGCGAGGTCATTCCGGTCACGAAGGCCGCGACCACGAACCCGTAGATATACCCGGCGGTCGGGGTGAGGAAGTAGGCCGGGCCGCCCCCGCGCGCAAACACGGGAAGACCGGCGAACCCCATGACGGCGTACAGCAGCATTGCGGCGGCGCCTCGCCAGGGACCCAGCACAAGGCCCGTCAGCAGCACGAAGAGCACTTGCAGGGTGTAGGGGACCGGGTCCGCCTCGATCTTGGCCTGCGCCGCCGGAATCATAAGGAGGGCGAAGACGACGACGAGCACGCCGTCAGAAACCGCCTGCCGCGGCACCAGTCCCGCCATGCGTCGACCAGCCTGCACGCTCACTGTTGCCTTACCTTTCCGAGTCCAACGCCGAGCCGTCCGTTCACGATCCGGCGCCAGTATCCACAATGACCAGGGGCTGACCCGCCGCGATGGTATCGCCATTCTCAACCAGTACGGCTACCACGTCGCCCGCGTGGTCGGTCGTGATCTCGTTGAAGACCTTCATGGCTTCCACCAGCCCGATCGCGTCACCGGCGGCCACCTGGTCGCCCACGCGCACGAACGGCTCAGCGCCCGGCCGCGGCGAGCCGTAGTAGGTGCCGGCCAGCGGTGACGTGACCGGTGTGCCGGAAGGCAGAGGCGTCGGTGGGGAAATCGCCGCCGGCGGCAGCACCGGTCCGGCACCCGCTGTACGCGGTTCGGGGCGGCGCACCGCCACCCGTTCGTCGCCGATGCGAACCTCGAGCTCCGCCAGATCGAGCCGCCGCATCGCATCCAGAACCGCGCGGACACGCCGGGCATAGCCCACGTCGGCGCTAGGTTCGACCGGGTCCGGGATAGGCCCAACCGCCTAGACCGCGCCGACGATCAGCGTCGCGTTGTGGCCGCCGAATCCGAAGCTATTCGACATCGCGCGCTTGACCGGCATCTCGCGGGCTTCGTTCGGCACGTAGTCCAGATCGCACTCCGGGTCGGGCGTCTCGTAATTGATCGTCGGAGGGATTACGCCGTCGCGAATCGCCCGGATGCACAACATGGCTTCAACCGAGCCGGCCGCCCCGATCAGGTGCCCCATCATCGATTTCGTCGAACTGACCGGCAGCGTGGCGCCGGAGCCGTTGAACACTTGCTTGACGGCGTTGGTTTCGGCAAGGTCGCCCGCTGGCGTCGACGTGCCGTGCGCGTTGATGTAGTCGACTGCGGACGCGTCCAGCCGGGCGTCCTTCAGGGCCCCCCGCATCGAGCGAGCCGCGCCGTCGCCGGCGGCCGGCGGCTGCGTGATGTGAAACGCGTCGGAACTCAGCCCATAGCCCAGAATCTCAGCATGGATCGGCGCGCCGCGCGCGCTGGCGTGCTCATAGCTCTCCAGGACCAACACACCGGCGCCTTCCGCTGCCACAAAGCCATCGCGGTCCTGATCGAACGGCCGTGATGCGTGCTGGTAGTCGTCATTGCGCGTACTGAGGGCGCGTCCCGCGCAGAAACCAGCCAGGCCAATCGGCCCAATCGCCGCCTCGGTGCCGCCAGCCAGAATTACGTCGGCCGCGCCGCGCTTGATGGTGGCCGCGGCCTCGCCAATCGAGTGCGCGCCGGTTGCGCAGGCCGTCACGATGGCGATGTTCGGTCCCCCGATGCCCAAGTCGATCGCGACCATGCCCGCCGCCATGTTGGCGATGATTTCCGGAATCAGGAAGGGGGAGATGCGGGAGGGGCCGCGGTCACGCAGCGTATGCACCTGCTTCTCCAACACCAGCAAGCCGCCCACTCCGCTGCCAATAAAGCAGCCGATGTCATCGCGGTTGGCTTCCGTGATCTCCAGCCCAGCGTCCGCCACCGCGTCGCGCGCGGCCACGATGGCGAATTGGGAAAAGCGGTCGGTGCGCCGGGCCATCCGCCGGCCCAGCAGGGCGTTGGCGTCCCAGTCGTTGACCTCGCCTGCGATTCGGCAACTGAAGCCGGTGGTGTCGAACGCCGTGATCGGCCCGATGCCGTTCTGACCGTCCAGCGTGGCGCGCCAGGTGTCTTCGGTCGTCATCCCAAGCGGCGTCACGGCACCAATGCCTGTGACGACAACCCGCTCCGACATGCAGTCTCCGATCACCGCAAGCCGCCGCGCGGACGACGCGCTTCGTGGCCAAACGAGTGTATCAACGCAGCCGCCAGAGGCCGGGTTTCCACCGGCTGCGTTGGCTCGGCGCCTGGGGGTAAAGGGGGGAACTCTCTCTCGCCAGCCCGACCCCCTATGGGGGTCGGGCTGGCGAGAGAGAGTTTTTGGCGGATTTTTTGGGGGATTCGCGACGCCTTTTGGAGCAGGTGGGGCGAGGCGGGCTGGTGGGACAGGCGCGCAGGGACCGGATGGACCGGTGGCGGCGCGGGGCGCCCGCGATGGATTCCCGAGGGCGCGGGAACGGCGCGAGACGCAGCAATGGCAGGGGCGCGGGAGCTCGGGGAAGGACGCCAGCGGAGCGAGGGGAGACTCCAGGTCGCGAGGAGAGATGCCAGAACGAGGCCAAGCAGGGGCATGAGGACTCCAAGGATGGATGCGGCGGACCCAGGCCCAGTGTACACGTGTTGAGCACGACTGGCAAGACTGCGCGGGCTGGGGCGCCTGTCCGTGGGCACCGACGAGCGACGCCCCTACAACTGTGCAGGCCGGGGATATAGCGACCATCGGTCGGGGACATGGGTTACACCTCGTTGGAGACATGCGCTACAGCGGACGAGGCCAGGGCGAACACGTCGTCAGGCCAGCGTGAACACTTTGTCGGGAAACGTGAACACATTCGGCAGCAGCGTGAACACATTTGGGGTCAGACTGAACACATCTGGGGTCAGACTGAACACATTCGGGATCAGATCGAACACCTATTCACCATGTCTCCGGTCCGGACACGAGGGAGCGGCGGCGGTTCGCGGTTCGTGAGGAGAGCGCTCTGGGGGAGAGCGAGGACGCTGCGTGAAGCTGCTCCTGCCGAGGGCGGCGATTGGGGAAGGCGGTTGGCGAAGCGCCTCTGCAGAGGGCGGGAATCGGGGCAGGGGGTTGGCGATCCGTCCGTACGGGCATCCGGGGGACGGGGTTTGGCCGCCGGAGTCGCGTTGCCAGGCTATCGGCGGCTATGCTCGCCATACGATAGCGACCCGCGTCCCTATCCACCGGAGCCTTGCGTGAGTCGTGCAGCGACGATAACCGGCTGGGGGATGTGCGTCCCCCCGCAGATTCGCACCAACGCGGATCTGGAGCGCCTGGTGGCCACGTCGGACGAGTGGATCGTGTCGCGCACGGGGATCCGCGAGCGCCGGATCGCCAACGACGACGAGTCCACGTTCACCCTGGCACGGGACGCTGCAAAGCACGCCCTGCAGGTGGCCGACGTGCATCCGAACGACATCGACCTGGTGGTGGTGGCCACGCTGACGCCGGAGTATGGCTTCCCAGCAACGGCCAGCCTGGTGCAAGACACGCTGGGCGCGACGCGGGCGGGCGCCTTCGACATCAATGCCGCGTGCGCCGGGTTCGTCTACGGCCTGGCTGTGGCGCGCAGCCTGATCGAATCAGGCGCGCACGAAACAGTTCTGCTGATCGGGGCGGACACCATGTCGCGGGTGGTGGACTGGACGGACCGCTCGACCTGCGTGCTCTTTGGAGACGGCGCGGGCGCGGTGGTGATGCAGGCCACGGACGGGCCGGGCGGCATCCTGAGCACGGTGCTGGGGTCGGACGGGGCGGGAGCGCCGCTGCTGATCCAGCCAGCCGGCGGCAGCCACCAGCCGGCCACGGTCGAGACAATCAAGTCGGGCGCGCACTACCTGCAAATGAACGGGCGCGAGGTGTACAAGTTCGCCGTCAAGGCCACCGCCGAGGCGGCGCGCCGCACGATGTACGAGACGGGGCTGGGGCCGGACGACGTGGATCTGTTCATCCCGCACCAGGCGAACCTACGGATCATCAAATCGGCCGCTCGGGGGGCGGGAATCCCCATGGATCGGGTATTTGTGAACGCGGACCGCTACGGGAATACCTCGGCTGGGTCCATCCCGATCGCTCTTTGCGAGGCGCTGGAGGCGGGGCGGATTCAGGCGGGCGACCTAGTGTTGATGGTTGGATTTGGGGCCGGCCTGGCCTGGGCCGCCGCGGCGATAGAGTGGACCGTCGCGCCCGTGGGGCTGAGCGCCGTGGCCGCCGCAGCGGCCAGCGCGGGCTAGCCGCGTTTCCCAGGGATCACGGTCTCAGCGAGCTTGAGCGGACCATGCCTGCGCGCGCGGCGCTTGGCTGGTTGGAAGTGGGTCGAGAACACCCGCTTTAGGGCCAACGTCGATCCTGTAGGTGCGAGCAGACTCCGTCGCCTCGGACTAATCCTGTGAGCGAGGCCGGCCACTTCCCTTGGCCGCATAAGCGAGTGTATGTTATAGTGCAGATATGACAGACATAACAGATAATCAGACTGTTCGGGCGATTCTACAGGCCGTTCGCGCCGAGATGGGGCTGACGCAGGGGGAACTTGCGGAGCGGCTTGGGGTTGCGTTTGCCACGGTGAATCGCTGGGAGGGTGGCTTGACCATGCCGCAGAGGGCGGCGCGGACAGCTATTGCCGCGCTTGCCGATGAAGCGGGCGTCGACACCGCCGAGGCGGCTATCCGCCAGACCGAGTCCGCCGTGCGCGTGACCCGGCGCCGATCGCGAAGTCGGCAGGCGGCCGCCCCGTCCACCAAACCGATGGAGCAGATGCTGTGGGACGCGGCCTGCTCCATCCGGGGTGAGAGGGACGCGGCCAAGTTCAAGGACTACTTGCTGCCACTGCTCTTCCTCAAGCGTCTCTCAGACGTCTTCGACGACGAGATCGACCGGCTGGCCGAGGAGTTCGACGATCGAGCGGTCGCGCAGGAGATCGCGGAGAGCGACCACGGCCTGCTGCGGTTCTACCTGCCGCCGGAGGCTAGGTGGAGCGTCGTCAGCGGCAGGGATTCGCATGAGTGGCCCCGCGACGACCGGGGACGGAGCACCCGACCCAACGACATCGGAGAGCATCTGACGCGGGCGGTGCGTGCGATCGTGCGTCACAACCCGTCGCTGTCCGGGGTGATCGACTTGGTGGACTTCGCGTCCGAGCGCAATGGCGAGCGTGACATCAACCCGGCCCGGCTTGCCGCGGTCGTCGAGACCTTCTCCGACCCGCGCTACCGCCTCGGCCTCGCCGACGTTCAGCCCGACTTTCTCGGTCGCGCGTACGAGTACCTGCTCAGGAAGTTCGCGGAAGGCTCGGGCCGCAGTTCCGGCGAGTTCTTCACGCCTACCGAGGTCGGATTCCTGATGGCGCATATCCTGCGGCCGAGGCCCGGCCAGAACTGCCACGACTTCGCCTGCGGCTCGGCGGGGCTGCTGGTGAAGCTCCAACTTGCCGCCCGCGAGCTCGATCCCACCAGCCGCGTCCCGCTGAGGCTCCATGGACAGGAGTTGCAAGCCGAGAGCTACGCAACGGCCCACATGAACGCCATCGTCCACGACATGGAAGTCCAGATCGAGCGCGGCGACACGATGCTGAACCCCAAATTCAAGGACGCCGCCGGCCGCATCGCCACTCATGACGTCGTGGTGGCCAATCCGATGTGGAATCAACCATTCAACCCCGATGTGTTCGACAACGACCCGTTCGACCGGTTCCGCGGCACCGGCGGCGTCACCACGGGCAAGGGCGATTGGGCCTGGCTGCAGCACACCCTGGCCTGCCTGAACGAGCGCGGGCGGGCGGCGGTGGTGCTTGACACCGGCGCGGTCACGCGCGGCTCAGGGAGCAAGCACGAGGACCGGGAGCGCAACATCCGCAAGTGGTTCGTCGAGCGGGACCTGATCGACGGCGTGATCCTGCTGCCGGACAACCTCTTCTACAACACCAGCGCCGCCGGGATCATCCTCGTGCTCGCGAAGCGCAAGCCGGAGGCGCGCAGGGACAAGATCGTGCTGCTGAACGCCAGCCGGCGCGTGCGCAAGGGTCGCCCCAAGAACTACATCCCGGATGAAGACATCCGGCCTCTGGCGGCAATGTTCCTGAAGGGCGAGCCGGTAGAAGGCGAGGTCGCCGTCATCACGCGCGAGCAGGCGCAGGAAGCCGACTATAACCTCAGTCCAAGTCGGTGGGTCGGGCAGACGGACACGGTGGACCAGCGCCCTCTCTCGGAGATCATCGCCGATATGCAGCGTCTCGATGATGAGGCTCGTGAGATCGACGCATCACTGGCAAGCATGCTGGTGCGCCTGCAATGAGTGATACGTGGACGTGGCGTCCCCTTGGGGAAGTGACAGTCCCAGGAGCTACTTGGAAGCCTCGTACTGACCCGCGCCGCTTGATTCGTTATGTCGATGTGTCGGCAGTCTCGCGCGAAGAACTCAGAATTGTCTCCGATGTGGAGCACTCGGCGGACAACGCTCCAAGCCGCGCGCGCAAGATAGTGAAGACCGGCGACACCATCTTCGCAACCGTCCGCCCCACTCTACGGCGAATCGCCCAGATACCGCCGTCCCTTAACGGCGAGATTGTATCGACCGCCTTCTCCGTTCTTCGACCGAATCCTACGATCATTAATTCCGACTTCCTCTATTTCGTCATGCAGCTTGATGACGTGACTGAGGGAATCGCCGCGATGCAGACAGGGGCGAGCTATCCAGCGGTAAGGGATTCTGACGTTCTGAGCCAAGCAATTCCCTTGCCGCCTTTGTCGGACCAGTACGGAATCGCTAATGCCCTCAATCGCGTACGTGCAGCGATGCTCAGTCAGAATAGATGTGAAGATGCGGCAACGAACCTCAAGCGAGTCGCAATGCGGACGCTGTTCACGCGCGGGCTGCGGGGCGAGCCGCAGAATGAGACGGAGATCGGGCCGATGCCCGAGAGTTGGGAACTCGTCAACTTTGCGTCCGTGCGCGACAAGCTCCAATACGGTACGTCAGTGCGATGCATATACGAGGTATCTCAGCACCCCGTGCTTCGCATCCCGAACATCGAGCCGCAGCGCGTTTCCTCGGACGACCTCAAATACTGTGCCCTTGAGGGCAACGATGCCGCGAGGTACCAACTTGAACACGGTGACTTGATCTTCATCCGCACAAATGGGGTCCTAGATCGCCTTGGTTCGTGTGCCGTCTACGAAGGACATCCTACCAATGCCTTGTTTGCGTCGTATCTGATTCGCGCAAGAGTGAGGCTGGATTATGTGGTTCCCCACTTTGCGGCGTCATTCTTCGCCTCTGACCTGGGAACCAGCATAGTGGCCGCGAGAGCGATCTCAGCTTCAGATGGGAAGTTCAACCTGAACACGGCAGCAATCGACAGTCTCCTGCTTCCGTTACCACCCACGCTCAACGAGCAACGCGATATTGTCGCCATCCTCGACGCCATCGACCGAAAGATCGACCTGCGCCGCCGGAAGCGCGCCGTGCTAGAGGAGCTATTCAAGGCACTGCTGCACAAACTGATGACGGGAGAGATGCGGGTAGGGGCGTTTGATTCTTGGGTGCAGCAACAGTCTGAGAAATCGAGCCTCTGCAACTCAATGCGAGAAGCACCATGATTCCAGCAGTCAGATTAATCTATGCAAACTATGAAAACGTCACCGCAGATTGTCCGTTTTGCGGCTATAGGTGCATATTCAACCGGCCATCTGATATTGGAACATTTGAACCTATATGGGGGGAAGACATACAGTGTCTTAAAGAAATCTGCCAGAAGTCGTTTCGCATTGTTGGTGACACGGCAAACGAGCGCCACGAGATGCTTGTCTTCGATTGTTATCAGCTTTTTGAGCGCAAGCAGTACATGTACTGTATTCTCAACTTGTCTATAGCGTATGAGATGTTCTTCAGCCTATTCCTGCGAGTCGAATTCCTGTATAAACCTTTTGCCGCAGACCCTAACCCCAAACATTCGGATAAGTTAGATCGGATGAATATGCTATCTAGGAAACTTGACCGTAAGACAAGGCAATGGGGCTTTGACAAAATGCGGAAGACTTTTCTGGGTGAAGTCACTGGTCAGCATTCAGTGCCGGATTTAGACAAGTCTGAAGCAAGAATTGCATCCCTCAAGCCTCAGGACACGCCTGAATGTAGCATCAGAGGTCTGAGTGATACGAGAATGATTCCACTTCTTATACGATTGAAATGTACAGATATAAACGTAATACGCAATTCTGTTGTTCACAAGCACGGGTTTCGACCCAGCCGTATGGTAACCAAGAAATACTTTGAAGAAACGAAGGCCATTCTCTTTAACCTAACACGCCACCTCAATCTCCATGATGATGTTAATTACTGAATTAGTACAAGGTCTCTGCCTTGAGGCTCTACGAAGTCACAGCTCTCGTTGCAGCGGGTGAGTTCGGGACGCTGGAGTTCAAGGAGACGACCGGGACACGCCGGAAGGCGGTCATGACGGTGTGGGCCTTCCTGAATCGGGGAGGCGGAGAGGTGCTGTTCGGCGTGAAACTAGCCGAGGCAGTGGTCGGAGGTGGCGGCTGTGCGGATTAGATTCTATATCGACCGTGAAACAGGTTTGCCGCATATCTTCTCCCACGGCGTTGAGGAAAGCGAAGTCGAGGATGTGTTGGTATCACCCGGAGAAGACCGACCCGGTCGGGAGGGATCGCGTATTGCGATCGGGCAGACTCTTGGCGGACGCTAGCTACGAGGCATCTATTATGTGCCCGACCGCAATCCGGATTGGACCTTCGTCATCACGGCATACGAGTTGAGGGGCAAACCGCTCGCGGCTTTTCGGCGACGCATGAGAATGAGGGGACGATGAAGAACACCACCAGGTTTCCACCTGGATGGGACGAGGAGCGTGTCCATCGCCTTCTTCAGCACTACGACTCGCTGAGAGAGGATGAAGCGGTCGCTGAAGATGAGGCCGCTTTCGAGGACTCCACGCAGACGGTGATGGAGATTCCCAACGATCTGGTCCCCACCGTGCGGGCGCTGATTGCAGAACGCACCGCGTAGTCTTCGACGGGGCCTATAGGGACATATGGGGAGTGTCATCGATAGGTGGCGGCGCTTTACCAGAGGCGGCGAATGCCGTAGCGGTCGAAGATGGATTCGTTGGAGATGAGCGCGAGGTTGCGTGACAACGCCTGGGCGATGAGCATACGGTCGAAGGGGTCGCGATGGGGTCCCGGGAGCGCGCCGGCGCGGGCGGCGTCCGCCACAAATACCGGCAGTTCCTCGAAGCCTTGGGCGGCAATTGCTCCGGCAATGTCGGAGGCGATCGGGTCGGCGCCCGGCAGTTTGCCCAGCCGGTGCTTGGTGGTGATTTCCCAGGCCGAGGCGGCGCTGATCAGTTTGTCGTTTGACGGATCGAAGATATTCCGGCGCACCGCCTCGGACAGGCGGCTGCTGTCCGTGAGCCACCAGAGGAACGCATGGGTGTCCAGCAGTATCCGTATGGCTATCCGCCTTCCCACGCTTTCAGTTCGTCCTCCGGCAGGGGATCAAAGAAGCTGTCGGGAACGACGATCTGTCCCTTGAATACGTCGGGTTGGGGGCGGCCCGGCTCTCGCGCCGGTACCATCCGGGCCACGGGCTTTCCGTTGCGGGCGATGGTGACTTCTTCACCCGCCTCGACCCGCGCCAACAAGCGGGACAGGTGGGTCTTGGCTTCGTGGACGTTGACCGTTGCCATTGCCGACTCCTCGGGCACCTCAGCCAAGTGCTTGACTAAGAATATGACTAACGCAGGGGCTCAGCAAGAAGTGGGGCGGTTGTGGCGCGTCTGAGCATCACCGAAGCCGGCACCGTCCAGTTTCCGATGGTGCGCCATGCGGCGGAGGTCGGGTGGACTTCGCTCTCCCCCAAGAATGCCCTGACTATACGAGGGGGCGAGGCTGGACTGCTGTTTCGCGGCGTGCTGGAAGAGGCTCTGCGCCGCTTCAATCCCTGGATGACAGACGACGCCGTCCGCTCGGTGGTGGAGAACATCCAGGCGCTTCCGTCGACGATTGAGGGCAACCGGCGGATGCTGGCCTGGCTGCGGGGCGAACGGCAGTGGTACGACGAGGCCGAGCAGCGCCACCGGCAGGTGCGGCTCGTCGACTTCGACGAACCGGGCGCCAACGTCCTCCACGTGACCTGGGAATGGCGGCTCAAACCGCCGGCCCGCAAGGGCAACCGGGCCGATGTGATGTTCGTGGTCAACGGCTTGCCGGTGGCCATCGTCGAGCACAAGAACCCGACGGACGCCGACGCCATCGAGCGGGGCGTCACACAACTGCGGCGCTACGAGGTCGAGACGCCCGAACTGATGGGCGCGGCGCAGCTTTTCAACGTGACTCACCTGCTGGACTACTGGTACGGCGTCACCTGGAACCTGTCACGCCGCTATATGGCGCGGTGGAAGGAGACTCCCGAGGAGAGCTATCGCTTCGCCGTCCAGTCGTTTTTCGAGCCGACGGACTTCCTGCGTACGCTGCGGGACTGGATCCTGTTCTACGTGGAGGACGGCGAGACGCGGAAGACGGTGCTGCGCCAGCACCAGCGTCGCGCGGTCGACCGGATCGTCGAACGATGCGCGGCGCCGGCGAAGCGCCGCGGTCTGATCTGGCACACCCAGGGATCCGGGAAGACGTTCACGCTGCTCAGCGCCGCCCGATTGATCCTGGAATCCAAGGACAGGTTTGGGGCTTCGACGGTGGTTGTCGTGGTGGATCGCCGGGAACTGGAGGGCCAGCTCGCCGGCTGGGTCGAGCGGCTGCTGGGCGAGATGCAGCAGCAGGACATTGCCGTCGCGCGGGCTAACTCTAAGGCTCAGCTGCGGGAGATGCTGGCCGCGGATCGGAGAGGTCTGATCATCTCGATGATTCACAAGTTCGAGGGCATCGAAAAGGACGCCAATGTCCGCGACAGCATCTATGTGTTTATCGACGAGGCGCATCGATCGGTGGCGAGGGAACTGGGCACCTACCTCATGGCGGCGGTGCCGAACTCGACCATCGTCGGATTCACGGGCACGCCTATCGCGCGAACCGAGCACGGCGAAGGGACCTTCAAGATATTCGGCGCGGACGACGATCTGGGCTACCTGGACAAGTACACCATCGCCGAGTCCATCGAGGATGAGACGACGCTGCCGATCCGCCACATGCTGGCACCGAGCGAGATAACGGTGCCCGCCGGCCAGCTCGACCGGGAGTTCCTGGCCCTGGCGGAGATGGAAGGCGTGACGGACGTCGACGAGCTCAATCGCGTGCTGGACCGAGCCGTTGGCCTGCGGACCTTCCTGAACGCCGACGACCGCATCGAGAAGGTCGCGAGGTTTGTGGCCCAGCATTTCCAGGAGAACGTCTTTCCACTGGGCTACAAGGCGTTCCTGGTGGGCGTGAACCGCGAGGCCTGCGCCAAGTACAAGCGGGCACTTGACAAGCTGCTGCCCGCGGAGTGGACCGCGCCGGTGTACTCGGAGAACACCGATGACATTGTGGAACGGCCGCTTGTCGCTGAGCTGCAATTATCTGAGGAACAGGAGAAGGACGTTCGGCTGACGTTCAAGAAGGCGGGCGACGACCCGAAGATCCTGATCGTCACCGACAAGCTGCTGACCGGATTCGATGCGCCCCTGCTGTACTGCATATACCTGGATAAGCCGATGCGCGACCACGTTCTGCTGCAGGCCATCGCGCGTGTCAACCGGCCCTACGTGGACGCGAACGGCGTTGGCAAGCGCATTGGGCTTGTCGTGGATTTCGTGGGCGTGTTGCGAGACCTGAAGAAGGCACTGCAGTTCGATACGTCGGACGTCAGCGGCGTGATCGAGGACCTGGACCTGCTGATGCAGGACTTTCGAACCAAGATGGCCAGAGCCCGAGCGGAATACCTGGAAGTTCCGAGGGACGACTCAGAAGGTCTGCTCCAAGCGGCCGAGCCGAGCGCCGAATACGTAACGAGGGCCGACGATGACGCGCGGCTTGAGGAGATCGTGTTCGGCCGCTTTCTGTCGCCTGAAGCCAGGGAGGACTTCTACTCGGCCTATAAGGAACTCGAAGCGCTGTGGGAAATCCTGTCGCCATCAGCCGAGTTGCGCGACTACATCAGTCCGTTCCAACGGCTTGCCAAGCTCTACGCGGTTGTCCGCGGCGCCTATTCCAACAGCCCCGAATTCGTACCCGACCTGGCCCACAAGACGCAGCGGCTGGTCGAAGATTCGGCCACGATGCACGGTCTGGGCAACCTGACCAAGGCCGTGACCTTTGACATTCGCACTCTCGCCGCGATTCGGAATGAACCCGGTTCTGACGAAGCCAAAGTCTTCAATCTGGTGCGAGGATTTCAGACCGAGGTCGAACGCGAGCCGGATCTGGAGGCCGTGCTGCGGCCTCTGAAGGAACGTGCAGAACAAGTGCTGAAGGGTCTGGAAGACCGCACAACTACTGGACTTGCGGCGATGGACATGTTGCAAGCCATCGCCAGAGATAAGGAAGACGCTGTATCCGCCGCGAAGAACAGCGCCCTGCCTCCCAGAGCCTTTTCTGTGTTCTGGACTCTGAAGGACGACCGTGCCCTGCAAGCGGCCGAAGTGAACGCCATGGATTTCGCTCAAGAAGCCCAGACGCTCATCAGTCGCTTTCCTAACGCCGCCGTCAACGTGGACGAGCAAAGACGGCTGCGAGCCTCGCTGTATTACCCATTGCTGAGAGTCGAGAGTGGCGAGCGGGGGCGAATAGTTGATCACACGCTGGTCATCCTTCTCGGCGGAGCAACCGATGCTGACGCCTGACGGCAGCAACTCGGGTCTTCGGCAACGAGTTGTCTACTGGTCGGAGCGCCTCAACGTCATTCCGCGTCGCGTACGTGTCCGGAACATGACACGCAAGTGGGGGTCCTGCTCAACCGCCGGGACGATTACCCTGGCACGCGACCTGGACGGTCAAGTCGAAGGGTTTCAGGACTTCGTGATCGCACACGAACTGCTGCACCTGCGCGTGCCGAATCATGGGAAGCTGTTCAAGGCGCTGATGAACGCTCACGTTCCCGACTGGCGGGAGTACGACGTCGGAAAGTAGCTCGTAGTTCTGAGGGTTTCATCGGAAGAAGAGTTTCAGCCGCAGCGTCCAACTTTGAGACTTGCAGACGACTGGTTCGACCTGGATGGATAGGAACCGGGCACCTCGTAGACGGTAAGGGTTGGTGGTTCCGAGCACGGGCGGGTTTGAGGCGCCGTCACTACGAAGATCGGGAGGCGGGGGAATGCGGACTGGATTCCGGGTGAGGCTGCCGCAACATACAAATGACGGAGGCGATGCAGAGGTCTCCTCAAGGGAGAGGGAGAGAGACGCGCTAGATCGAACCGGAAGGCGGGAGTTCGGCGCGGAGGGTTTGGACGAGGCGGCGGGTGCCTTGGCGGAGTTGGTCTTCGGGGATGTAGCTGTAGGCGAGACGGATGTAGCGGCGGTTGAGGCCGTCGGCGAAGCAGTGGTGGCCGGCCAGGTAGGTGACGCCGTTCTCTTCGGCGCGTTCGCGGATGGCCTCGCTGTCGGCGCCCTCGGGAAGCTCCAGCCAGATGAAAAAGCCGCCGGCGGGCGTGATCCAGTCGCAGCCCACGTCCCTTAACGGCGCCAGTTCCTCGAGCATGGCGTCGCGGCGCGCGCGGTAGAGGTCCAAGAGCGACGGCAGCCGCCGCGCCAGCGCGCCGCTTTGCAGGTAGGCGCCGGTGACCCAGGCGGCGAAGGGTCCGGTGGCGCTGTCGGCCTTGAGCCCGCACATGCGGGAGATGTCGTCAGGCTCGGCAATGGCCCAGCCGAGGCGCATGCCGCCGGCGACGAGCTTGGAAAGGGTGCCGAGCTTGATGACGCGCTCGCGGCCGGCAATGGCATAGAGCGCCGGCGGGCGGTCGCCGTCGAAGATCAAGTCGCCGTAGGCGTCGTCCTCCAGGAAGACCAGGTCCAGTTCCGCGCCGACCTCGGCTAGCTCGCGTCGGCGTTCCACCGGGGCGTTGAAGCCGACGGGGTTGTGGACAGTAGGCATGGTGTAGACGAGGGAGACCGGCGCGCCGGATTGACGCTGGTTGGTCACCGTTTCGCGCAGGGCGGAGGGGACGATGCCCAGGTGGTCGGTGTCCACGCCGACGACGTTGATTCCCAGCCCGCGGAAGAACCAGAGGGCGCCGATGAAGGTTGGGGACTCGACGATCACGGTCCCGCCGGGCGGCACGAGCAGGCGGGCTGCCAGGGCGATGCCCTGTGAGGCGCCGCTGGTGATCATGATGTTGTCGGGGCCGACGTCCAGGCCCTCGGTGGTGCCGACCCAGTCGGCCAGGAAGCTGCGCAGGGGTTCGGGGCCGGAGACGGGGCCGTATTGGAGGGCTTCGGCGTTGTGGGCAGCCATCAGGCCGGCGGTGGCCTCGGCGAGCTCTTCGTAGGGGAAGCTCTGCGAGTCAGGGAACCCGTAGGCCAGGCTGATCAGGCCGGGCCGCTGCATGGTCCAACTGGGCCGCAGCGGGTTTTGCTCCATCGCCTGGGCGACGGGGCTGTAGTGCGATTGCAAGCTCATGTGTGGGAATCGTAGCAATTGCGAGCCGGCCACCAACGGCAGTACGAGCGCTGATCGGAGAACCTCACGCGGGAGCTGTAGGGCGAGGTCTACCGGCAGTCCGCCAGCCCGAGGCGGTCTCGCAACCCCGGCGGCACGCAGCCCGTCAACTGGTTCCCGCCGAGTTCCAGGCGCTCCAACCTCGTCAGCGCGTCAAGTTCGGACGGGATCGGCCCCGTCAACTGGTTGCTTTTCAGAACGAGCGTGCGCAGATTCGTCAGCTGGCCCAGTTCAACTGGGATAGAGCCCGTGAGCCCATTGCCCCTCAGATTCAAGCGCTCCAGGCTCGCCAGCCGGCCCAATTCGGGCGGGATGGAACCCACGAGGAACGGACTGAAGGCAAACCCCAAGGATCGCAGCCGACGCAGACCGGCCAATTCGGGCGGAATCGAGCCGCTGAAATACGTGTCCCACAGCGACAATTCCTCCAGTTGCGCCAGCTGACCCAATTCCGGCGGGATGGGACCGTGGATGTAGGAGTGAGACAGGCGCAGGGCTCGGAGGTTCTTCAGCTCGCCCAGTTCCGGCGGAAGTTCGCCGCCCAGATACAGACCGCGCAAATCCAACTCGCGCAGCTGCGACAGCCCATGTATCTCCGGGGGAATCCGGCCGTTGGCGCGGGATGCAGGGAACGTCAACTCGACCACCCGTGGCGGAGTCCCGTCCACCACCACACCGCCCCACTCCCCGATCGGCCGTTCGGGACTCCAGTTCAGGGCCGCCGGCACACTCCCCGCGAAAACCGGCCGGGCCCGCAGCAGCACTTCGCAGTCGCCTACCAGCCCGGGATTGGCCGCCGGCGATGCAACCGCCGTCCCTGACGTACATCCAGACACATCCGCCGGCTGGGTATCACCATGGACGCCAACGCCCAGCAGACCGAGCTGGTCGTCGTGCGCCACCAAGATTTGTGGCGCGGCGCCGTCGGGCGCCGTGGTGACCAGTACCGGATCGTCGCTCCACCTTCCGTCCAGAGTCAGGATCGCGATCCGGGTTCCGTCCGGCGACCAGGCCGCGCTGTAGCCCTTCCGGGACGCGAGCGTTCGCTCCCCCACGGGTTGCCCGTCCAGCGTGACCACGCAGATCCCGCCACACCCGTACAGCAGCATCGAGCCGTCCGGCGACCACGCCACGGACTGGTCCCACCAATCAGGCGATTTCCGATAGGCCGTGATCCGCCGCTCGTCCGTCCCGTCGGGCGCGATGGTGTAGAGCGCAAACTCGGCACTCTCGGCTCGCACGAATGCGATCCGCGACCCGTCCGGCGACCACGCCGGATCGCTACGCGTCTCCGACAGCCGCTGGCGGCCCGTGCCGTCGGGCTCCAAGACGTAGAGCGTGGCGTTTCTCGCCGGCCCCTCGACCACGGCCAACTGCCGCCCATCCGGCGACCAGCGCGGCGGGCGGGTGAAGTTGCCACGGGCGCGCAGCTGCAACTCCCAGCCGTCCGCCGTCACGACGAACAGTCCTGGCCCCGGGTAGGACCAGGACAGAAACGCCAGGCGTGTGCCGTCGGGCGACCAGGCCGGCGCATAACCACCGGCCAGCGGAATCGTCGTCTGACTGGTGCGGTCCCATAGCCGGATTTCTTCGAACGAAGAGCCTGGCGTGAGCCGAAGCGGCCCCGCTACATAGTCGCGGGTCACCTTCGGGAGCTCGGAACAGCCGCGCCCATCGTCCTCATTGACGATCCCGGATCGTCGGACGCGGACGCAGCGCGCCACCTCGGGATCCTCCGGGTTCTTCCAATCCAGCGCGTACTCAAGACACACCGCGTAGGCGACCCGCTCCCCGTTGGCGGTCACGGCCACGGCGGTCAGCGCCTGCGGCGCATACCGGGACTTGCCCAGATAGGAGGGGCCGGACGCGTCGATCAGCCGCTCCAGCCGGGATCCATCAGCCGCTGCCGCATAGACCTTGGCGCCGCTCGCGAAGAGGACTTCCGATCCGTCTGGGCTCCACTGCAGCGCGACCTGAACGCCTCGCTCGGTTTCCCGCAATACCGCCCCCCGACGCTGATGCAGGGGGGACGTGAACTCGGCATACAGAAAATAGTTCGGCGCGACACATGCGGGGGGCCACCTCCCGTGCGCCTGAGCCGCCAGGCCACTGTCCGTCGGTGGCGCCGCGGTGCTTGGTGCCACCGTCCCAGGCGCCATGATTTGCACGTTGGACGCCACCGAGGTCGTCGGCGTCGGACTGGCCGTGCCGGCCGGCCGCTGCGCAACGACCGATTGCGGACGTGCCGATGTGGTCGCCTCAGGTCGGGTAGAAGGGCTGGCAGCGCCGCGTGCCATCACCGGAGTCGTAGACAACGGGTTGGATGTCTGCGTAGCGGTCGGCAGTTGTGACCCGCTGCGAGCCCCGTCGGAGGTCGCTGCTTCGGTGCACCCCACCGAGCTCAGTCCAACCAGGAGCAGCAGCACAAGTGCGAGCAACGCGCGGACAAGCAGATGAGGCCGATCTAATACCAAGCTAACGTCACTGCAAATTCTCGAGACTCTTCGCTCTGATCTTATCTTCGTCGGCTCATTTGGATGTTGAGCCAGACGTTGGCGCCTTGGGCGGTGTAGCCGGTCACAACCCAAGTAGTGCTCCCACGAAAGACAAGGATTCCCCTATCGCCAGGTGAAGGTCCGAGAGGAAAGTTCAGCCGATCAGCGCGCCACGGCCGCGGCCGTGCCCCGTCGGTAAGATCACGGCCAGCGTTTGGGGCGGTCGTGCGGCCGTCAGTCGGGCCGGAGTTGTTGGTGCCTTCGCAGCGATTGTGGAGTCCTTGGCGGATGGCGTATGTCAGGGGCGAGAAGCGGGACGATGGGGCTTGTCCGTTTTGCGTGCCGGTGGAGCAGGCCGGGGAGTTGCCGGGGTTGCTGGTGCATGCGGGGCGGCTGGGGTACGTGACGCTGAATCTGTATCCGTACAACAACGGGCACGTGCTGGTGCTGCCGTACCGGCACGCGGCGGACCTGGACGAGTTGCGGCCGGACGAGGCGGGCGAGCTGATGTCGCTGGTGGTGCAGGCGCGGGTGGCGTTGCAGGAGGCGTTCGAGCCCGACGGCTATAACGTGGGCATGAACCTGGGAGCGGCGGCGGGCGCGGGGATTCCGGGCCACCTCCACTTCCACGTGGTGCCGCGCTGGGCGGGCGACACGAATTTCATGCCGGTGACGGGCGACGTGAAGGTGATGCCGGAGACGCTGGATCAGACGAAGCGGCGTCTCGTCGACGCCTGGCCCGGTTAGCGGCCCGCAGCTCCCGCAGGCGGTAGGTCGGGAGCGCGTTGCGGCGCCGGCGCCAGGGTGGGCAAGGCGTCGGGCAGGAGTCCAAACTTGCCGGGCGGCCAGTAGACCAGCCAGACCTGCCCGACGATTGAGGCCCGCGGCACGGCTCCGATATCTCGCGAGTCGCGACTCTGGAGACGATTGTCGCCCATCACGAAGTACGACCCCTGGGGTACGCGCCTGGCTGGCGTGTCGCGGCCAATCGGCCCCCTGAAGTAGCTCGACTCGTCGACTAGATGACCGTTCACGTAGACCTGACCATCGCGGATTTCCACAAACTCGTTGGGCAGCCCGATGACGCGCTTGACCAGATCCTCGTCGGGATTGCGGGGTGAGCGGAACACGACCACGTCGCCCCGCTGGGGCTCGTCGGTCAGGTAGGAGAGCTTGTTGACGAGCAGGAATTCAGAGTCGGCAAGGTTCGGGGACATGCTGGGGCCCTCGACCAGAAAATTTTGCACGAGGAGGCGGGTGCCGAAGAAGATGAGGGCGGCCAGGAGGACGGTCTCGGCGATCTCCAGCAGCACATTGGTGTTACGCCTGAACACGGCACCGTAGGGGAGGGCGCCGGCGGGTCTGCGCGGTGCGTGCCGGCGGCTAGCTGATTGACACGAGTATATTGGGGAATGGCTGCGCTTCGCGGCGCGCGGCACACGCGCGCCGCCGGGATGCCGGCTCCTGGACTCCGTCACACGCGCAGCGAAACGGCGGCGGATGGGTCCAGCACTGGGGGTCGACGATCCGGCAAAGCGCCCGCCCAGCCGGCGCATTTTTGCCGAGAGCGCGCGCGAACTGGCGCTCTACCGCTGCACCGTCTATCCCACCCGCGTGGCCTCACAGCGCTGCGACCGCTGCGCCCGGCTGTTTTGCGACGAGGCGCTCAACGCAACGGACTGGGGCTACGTTTGCGACGTCTGCCATGGGCAGCTCGATCGCCGGGCCGAACTGGACCGCACCTCGCTCAGGCGCAAGGTGTTTTCCGTGAACTGGATTCCGGTTGCGATTGTGCTCACCCTGTCATTGCTGATGGCGGTGCAACTGTTCATCGTGAGCAACGGCAGCGACCTGCGCGGCGACCTGGCCGTGAAGATGCGGCTGCTGTTCGACGGCGCCGACCGCAGCCGCGGCGCGCTGGTCTCGGCTTCCGCCGTCGGCGGGCGGGCGTTCTCACCCGCCGGAGCGCGGGAAGGTCACGGTCCCGAGGCGCTGGTGGACGGCCTGATCGAAACCGATTTTCCCGCCTGGCGCTCGGCCAATGTCCTGTTTCCGCAGGATGTGGTCTTGAAACTCAACCTGCGGACGCCGATCGCGACCATCGACATCTTCAATCACCCGGACGAGCCGGCGGCCAGCTATCCGCGGCGGGTCCAGGTCTTTACCTCACGCGAGGTCGATCCGCGCGAGGACCCCTCCGGCCTGAAATTCATTCGCGAGGCCGACCTCGATCCCGCGCCCAGTGTCCGCATTGAGATTCCGACCGAACTCACCCGCTACGTTGTAGTTCGGCTGCTGGCGAACGGCGGGCACCAGAAGTACGTGTCCATCGGGGAGATCGAAGTGCGGTCGCGGGCGGAGAATGATGGGTAGGCCGCAAAGGCGGCGCCTTCTGTGATCAACCAGGGGCGAAGACCCTCACCCCAACCCTCTCCCACAGGGAGAGGGGGAAGACCGCAGCACGCGGGATAGCCGTCGGATCCGATGGCTGGCGGTCAGAAACGCTTCGAGTTGACCTATGCAGGCGTGGCGCGCGCCATGCGACTGGATGTGTTCCTGGCGGAGGCGGTGGGCGACCTGACGCGCTCGCGAGCGGCCCGGCTGATCCGCAACGGCCAAGTCACGGTGAACGGGCGGGGAAGTGCGCCATCTCGACGGCTGCAGCCCGGCGACATCGTGCAGGGCGAGGTGCCGACGGTCGCGGAGGAACTTGCGCCGGAGCCGGGGCCCATCGTCCGCCTGATCGAGACCGACGAATTCATCGCCGTCGACAAGCCGGCCGGCATCGTCATGCACCCGGGCGCGGGCGCCGGTAGCGGAACGCTGGCGCACCGGTTGCTCGCGCATTACCAGGAGTTGAGCGCCGTCGGACATCCACGCCGGCCCGGCATCGTGCACCGCCTGGACAAGGACACCTCGGGCGTCGTGCTGATCGCACGAACCCCGGCCATGTACACCCGCCTGGCCCAGGCGTTTGAGCGCCGGGAAGTACGCAAGCAATACCTCCTAATCGCGCGCGGCGCGCCCGAGCCGCCCCGCGGACGCATCGACGCGCCGATTGGCCGCCATCCAACGCACCGCACGCGCATGGCCGTGGTGCACCGCGGTCGGCCAGCCGTGACCGATTACCGGATTCTGGGCCGCGCGGCCGGGGCCGCGCTGGTGCAAGCCAGACCGACGACCGGCCGCACCCACCAGATCCGGGTGCACATGGCGGCCATTGGCCACCCAATCCTGGGCGACGAGACCTACGGCGGGCAGGCGTCTGGGACCGAACGGTTCATGCTGCACGCGTGGACGCTGCGCTTCGACGATGCCGCGGGCAGGCGTTGGCTGGCGGCGGCGGCGCCACCTGAGGACTTTCAGCGCACAGCAGCGAACTTGGGGCTCAGGCTGCCGGCCACGCCGTCCTCAGGACCGGAGGCGCGCTAGGCCGTCGTCGGAACCGAGCCTTCGCCTTCGGCGTCCGCTTCCGGCTCGCCGTCGCCTCGGTCAGTAGGCACGGCCACGCGCGCCAGGATGACCCCGACCTCGTAGAGCGCGTATAGCGGAATGCCGACCGAGGCTTGGGTGAATGGGTCCGGCGTCGGAGTGATGATGGCCGAGATTATGGCGATGGCAACAATGGCGTAGCGCCGCTGTCGGGCCAGGCTGTCGGCGGTGACGAGACCAATCTTGGCCAGGGCAAAAATCACAAACGGCGTTTCAAACGCCAGCCCAACGGCCAGCAAGATCCGCAGCACAAACGAGACCCAGCCATCCACTGTGAACTCCGTGGCGATCGTGGCGGGCGCGAACCCGGCCAGAAACCCGACCGTGAACCGCAGCACGATGAACCAGGCAAAGGACACTCCGGCCAGGAAGGCCAGCGCAATGGCAGGGATGCTCATGAAGAGCCAGCGCCGCTCCTGGGGATACAGGCCGGGCGCGACGAACGCCAGCACCTGATACACCACGATCGGGCTCGCCAGGCCAAACCCAACGATGAACGAGATCTTCACGAACGTGAACAGCGTCTCGGTCACGGCGATCTGCTGCAGCACGGCGCCGCGGGGCAGCGGCAACTGGACAAAGTGGAAGACAAAGTCCTTGAACGGCCACACCACAAAGCTGGCCAGAATGACCGACAGCACGGCGATCGTCATCCGCCTGCGCAGCTCATTCAGGTGCTCGCGCAGCGACATGACGCCGCCGAGGTCTTCTTCGGGGTTGGTCAGCGCCTGGTCGGCTTCAGCCATGCGATCAGCCTAGCTGGTTAGGCGCCGCGGACGCCGCGCCTTGTCGCACGTACGATCCTAGCGCTCCGTTGATCATCGGGGCGGCGCCCTCGGCGCAGTAGCGTTTGGCCAGCTCCACGGCCTCGTTGATTGCCACGGCTACCGGCGTCTCGCCGGCGTCGATTTCCGACAGCGCGATGCGCAGGATCGCAACGTCCAGCCGAGCCATCTGATTGACTGGCCAGGCGGGTGTAAGCCGTCCGATGGCAGTGTCAAGGTGCTGCTGATTCGCGCTCACAGCCTCCACGAGCACGCGTGCGTAGGCGGCGGTCTCGTCGTCCAGGCGCAGCTCGCGCTCCCGGACTTGGAGCAATTCGTTGGGCAGCCGTTGCGCCATGTCGGCCTCGTAGATCAATCGCATGGCTGTTTCGCGCGCCAACCGCCGGCCACGCCGTCGTCGTCGCGCGGCCATCGGCTTAGCCGACGGATTCCGCAAGCGGCACGGGCGTACCCGTGACGTAGCCGAGATCGTAATCGGCCGAGACGAATCGCTGGTCCTGCAGGATCGCGCGGTGCAGGTCCAGGTTGGTCGCGGGTCCTTCAACCCGCGTCTCGCCCAGCGCCCGCCGTGACCGCCGGATGGCCTCGTCGCGCGAGTCGCCGTACACGATCAATTTGGCCAGCAACGAGTCGTAGTAGGGCGGCACCTCGCAACCGGCAAACAGATGGGTGTCCACGCGCACCCCGGGTCCGCCCGGAAGCCGCAGGTCGGTGACGGTTCCGGCATCGGGCCGGAAGTCGCGCTCCGGATCCTCGGCCAGCACCCGGTACTCGATGGCGTGCCCGTTCAGCCGGATGTCGCGCTGGCGCAGGCCGGTTGGTTCGCCAGCCGCGATCGCAAGCTGCGCCCGGACGATATCGATTCCCGTGACGGCTTCGGTCGCCGGGTGTTCGACCTGAATGCGGGTGTTGGCTTCGATGAAGTAGTAGCGATTCTCATCGTCGAGTAGAAACTCCACGGTGCCGGCCCCGAGATAGTCGATGGACTCCGCCAGCCGAACCGCCGCGCGCGCAACCCGGTCGCCCTGGCGGCCGCTAAGACTCGGCGCGGGCGCTTCCTCAATCAGCTTCTGGAATCGGCGCTGGATCGAGCACTCGCGGTGGCCCAGGTGCAGCATGCTGGATCCGTCGCCCAGCACCTGCACCTCGACATGGCGCGAACGTTCGATCTGCTTTTCGACGTACAGGTCGGCGTTGCCGAACGAACTGCGCGCCTCGGCCTGGGCCAGTGGAAAGAGCGTGACAAGTTCGTCGACGTCGCTCACGCGTCGGATACCGCGCCCGCCGCCTCCGCCGGCCGCCTTGAGCATGACCGGGAAGCCAATTTCGCGGGCAATCGTCTTGGCCTCATTGACATCGGCCACAGGGCCGTCGGATCCCGGAATCACCGGCAGGCCAGCCGCCAGGGCGGCCTCGCGGGCGCGCGTCTTCTCGCCCATCATGCGCATGTTTTCGGGCGTGGGGCCGATGAAGCTGATCCGGTAGCGCTCGCAGGCTTCGGCGAAGTAGGCGTTCTCGGCCAGAAACCCGGCGCCGGGATGCACGGCGTCGCAGCCTGTGTTGAGCCCGGCGGCAATGATGTGCGGCACGTTGAGGTAGCTAGCCGCCGCCGGCGCCGGTCCGATGCAGACCGACTCATCCGCCATCTGGACAGACAGCCCATCGGCGTCGGCCTCGGAATACACCGCCACGGTGCGTACGCCCATGTCTCGGCAGGCGCGAATGATCCGCACCGCCATCTCGCCTCGGTTAGCGACGAGCACCTTTTCAAACATGGGTCAGCCCATTGAGATGCCGCCGTCAACGGTCAGCACGTGACCGGTGACGTAGGCCCCGTCGTCCGATGCAAGGAACGCCACCGCCCCCGCAATGTCGTCCGGTTGCGCAAAGCGTCCCAGCGGGATCGCGCCCAGCGCTTGCTTGCGCAGCCGGACGGGAATCACGTCGGTGAGCGGTGAGATGACGAAGCCCGGCGCCACGGCGTTGACGGTGATCCCGCGGCTGCCAACTTCCTGCGCCAGCGCGCGAGTAAAGCCAATCAGGCCGGCTTTGGCGGCGGCATAGTTCGTTTGGCCGGCGTTGCCCTTCAGACCGACCACGGATGCGATGTTAATGATCCGCCCACTACGCTGGCGGATCATCCCGCGAACCGCGCGACGCGAGCAGACGAATGCCGAGCGCAAGTTGGTGTGCATCACCGTGTCCCACTGCTCGTCAGACATGCGAATCAAGAGGTTGTCGCGTGTCGTACCGGCGTTGTTGACCAGCACGTCCAGACCGCCCAGAGCTGCCTGCGCCTGGTCAACAATCAATTCCGCGCCTTCCACCGTGGACAGGTCGGCGCCGATTGCGACCGCGCTTCCGCCGTTGGACCGAATCTCGGCGGCCAGTTCGTCGGCCTTGGTTGCATTGGCGCGATAGTGCAGGACCAGGTCGGCGCCTTCCGCGGCCAGACGACGTGCAAATGCCCGCCCGAGCGCGCCTGACGCGCCGGTGACGAGCGTGCGCGCGCCCGCCAGGCGCTGGTCACTACCCATGGGTCAGCGCAGCGGCGGCCGCCTGGGCCGAATCCAAGTCGCTCACGTTGTGCAGGTCAATGCCGTTCACCGTGCGCCGCAGCATGCCGGTAAGGACCGAACCGTGTCCAAACTCCACGATGTGCCGCACGCCAAGCGCCTCGATTAAGCGAATACCGTCCAGCCAGCGAACCGGAGCGGCGATGTGGTTGGCTAGCTCAGCCCGGATGGCCGCCGAGTCGGTGAGCAGGGCGGCGTCGATGTTGCTGATCACCGGCGCCGCCGGCGTCTCGATTCCAACTGCCAGCAAGCGGTCGCGCATCGCCTCACGGGCCGGCAGCATCGCCACCGAGTGAAAGGCGCCGCTCACGTTGAGGGGGATTACGCGGCGCGCGCCGGCCCGGCGGCCTTCGTTCACGATCAGATTGATGGCGCCCAAGTCGCCGGCTACGACGACCTGCCCCGGCGCGTTGATGTTGGCGACCGCCAGATAGCTGCCGGGGGTCTCGGCGCGGATATGCGCCGCCAGGTCCTCAACGGCGTCCGTCTCCAGGCCCAGCACCGCCGCCATGCGGCCCGGCTTCTCCTGCGCCGCCGCCGTCATGAACCGCCCGCGGTCACGTACCAGGGCCACCGCCTCGCCGATCGGCGTGCAACCGGCGGCCACGACGGCCGACACCAGACCAACGCTGTGACCGGCCAGCGCCACGGTGTCCACTGGATAGTCGGGACCAATGGCAGCGCCCGCAACGCCAAGCGCCTCGTTGAAGGCCGCGAACGCGGCCACCGACACGGCTACGATGGCCGGCTGCTGGACGTCCGTGGGCCGCAGGTCATCCGCGCCGCCCTCACCGGTCAGCTGGCTGAGTGACGCGCCAAAGCTTGCGTCGGCCGCCTGCCAGACCGCCAGGGCGGCGGCCGACGACTCGCGCAGGGACCGGCCCATCCCGGGCGCCTGTGAGCCCTGGCCCGGAAACACAAACGCGGCCCGGGCCTGTTCAGGCGCCATGGTGGGTGGAACCGGCTGTCCCGGTTATCGGTACTTGACGGCTTGGTCGGAAGGCTCGATGACCAGATTGCCGCGGTAGTTCCCACACAAGGGACACACCTGGTGGCTGATCACCAGCCGGTGACAGGTCGGACAGCGCCCGAGATTCGGCAGGCGCGCACGCGCTGCATGGCGTCGCGAACGCGATCTCGAACGGGTGAGCCGACGCTTAGGTAGAGGAGTCATAACCCACCATTATCCATGAGATGAGCCGTCTTCGTGGAACATTTCGCGGCGCAGACGCTCCAGGGGCGCCAGCCGCGGATCAACTGCCGGCCCGCCCGCACGCTGCTCACTCCACGGGGCCTCACACTGGCCGGCGCAGACCACGCGCGGGGGCAATGCGCTGATCACGCCCTCGGCCAACACGTGCGACAGATCGAGGTTGTGGCCCGAATCGAGCTGCCAGCGATCACCCTGGTCGACCAGGCCGCCCCGCACGGGGTCGATGCGCGGCACGAACTGATCGTCAAGCGCGAACTCCAACTCGATGTCCAGGTCCTCGGTGCAGCGGGCGCAGGGCACTCGCGCGAGCCCCCGCATCCGCCCAGTGACCAGGACGGCGTCCGAGAGGCGCGTGAAACGCGCCGTGCCCCGCACGGGACCGATGAGTTCCGGCACGTCCATCACGTCGGCCGGGGCGTCCACTTCGGCGGGGCAGCCCGGCCCGGAAGACTGTCCGAGCAACCGCGCGACGTTAAAGATGTAGTCAGCCACAGGCGACCTTTCGGTCAAGCCCGCGAGAGGCTCAACTCAAGCTACGCGGGTTCCTCGTCAAACTCGACGGGACTCGCGTCGTCTTGGTCCAGCGCGGCGACGCCGCGGCGAATGCTGGTGAGGTGCGACTCTAACCGGCTTTCCAGGTCGCGCAACATGCTCAGCGCATAGAGGTCCATTTCTTCGCGCGACGCGTCCATGCGCTCGTCGGCCTCCTGGACCAGGTGCAGCGCGTGCGCCTCGGACTGTTTCACGATCTCCTCGTCGCGAATCATCTGCTCGGCCTGCTCGCGCGCCTCCTGGACGATGCGTTCGGCCTCCAGCTGGGCCGACTGCGGAATTTGATCACGCGCGCGCATGACCCGGCGCGCCTCCCGGATCTCCTCGGGAATTCGGATACGCATTTCATCCACGATGGTTAGCAGGGCGCGCTCGTCGATGACGACCTTGTGCGTCATCGGTACGCGCTGGGCATGACGCAGCAGCGTTTCCAGACGCTCAATCAAGTTAATGAGATCGATGGCGATCTACCTCCGCCTAGGTTGTACGGCGAACTTTGCGCCGACGGCGGCCGCGACATTTGGCGGGACGAATGGCTCGACCGAACGGCCAAGCGCCCCGATTTCACGAATGAGCGAGGAACTGACGAAGGCGTGCTCCGGCGCTGACAGCAAGAACAACGTGTCAATGTCGGGATGCAACCGTCGATTCATGGCTGAGAGCGCGAACTCGTACTCAAAGTCTGACACGGCTCGCAGGCCGCGAACCAACACGCCAGCTTCGACTTTGCGCGCAAAGTCTACGGTCAAGCCAGAGTAGACGCGCGCTTCAACATTCGGGATGTGGTTCAAGGCGGTGTCCAGCAGCGCCAGACGTTCGTCCGCCGTAAAGAGCGTGTCGTCCCGTTGGCTTTCGAAGACGCCGGCCACTACCGAGTCGAAGACGCCGGCCGCGCGGGTCAGGATGTCCATGTGGCCGTTGGTGACCGGGTCGAAGGTAGCGGGAAACAGCGCGCGCACGGCCTATCCTTCCAACACACGCCGCGCATTATAGCGGCGGCTCGTCAGGCCGGCGCTGCGCACGGGCACGCAACTCACGGACGAAGATCGCGAACGTCGTATCACCGTGGCGGCGCTCTTTCAGGAGGCGCCAGCCAAAGGGAGCAAGCGGCGCGCCGTTTCGGCTACTGGTTTCGGTCACCACCCAGGCGTCGTCCGCCAGCATGCCGGGCGTCTCCAGCGCATCGAACAGCACAAGCCACGGATCGTCCGCATAGGGCGGGTCGGCGAAGACCAACCCAAACGGAGCGCCGCGCGCGCGCGCCGCGCGGCGTGCGTCCCCAACCACGATCTCAGCTTGTTGGCGCAAGCCCAGCAGATTCAGATTCTGCTGGATGACCGCCGCCGCCCGCCGGCTGCGCTCGATGAAACACACGTACGCCGCGCCCCGGCTCAACGCCTCGATGCCAAATGCCCCCGAACCGGCGTACAAGTCCAGCACGCGCTCAGGCGGCGGTCCCTGCAGGGCGTCGAAAACGGCGGCCCGCACGCGGTCCGTGGTAGGGCGAATCCCCGGCGGGACGCGCAGCCGACGCCCCCCGCAAAGGCCGGTGGTGATCGTCAGACCGCGTCCGCGAGCCGCCACGTGGTCCTCAATTCCACTCGTTGCGCTGCAACAGCCGCGCCACCGCGGCGGCCAGCCCCGCATGATCCGGGCGCTCCAACTCGGGATCCGCGCGGATCAGCGCCTCGGCCTCGACACGCGCCTCTTGAATCGTGGGGAGGTCGGTGACCGTAGCGAACCGGAACCCGAGGGCCCCGCTCTGTCGCGTCCCAATCACGTCGCCCGGACCGCGTAGTTCCAGGTCGCGATCCGCCAGCGTGAAGCCGTCGCGAACCGTCTGAAGCGTGCGCAGCCGCGCGTTTTCCGTCGCGTCCGTGGTCTCGCTCATCAGCAGGCAGTACGACGCCTGGCCTCCGCGACCCACTCGACCACGCAACTGGTGAAGCTGTGCCAGGCCAAAGCGTTCCGCGCCTTCGATCAGAATCACCGAAGCGTTGGGCACGTCAATCCCCACCTCGATTACCGACGTGCTGACCAGAATCTTGATCTGGCCGTCGCGGAATCCGCGCATCACCCGTTCCTTGGCCGCCGCGCTCATGCGCCCGTGCAGCAGCCCCACGTCGTCGGCCAGGTCGGCAAATGCTCCCCGGGTGAGCCGCTTGTGTTCCTCGGTCGCGGCGCGTGCGTTGAGGCTTTCCGACTCTTCAATGATCGGAAAGACTATGAACGCTTGGCGACCGGCCGTCACCTCACGCCGAATGAACGAGTAGGCGTCGCCGCGCCGGTGGTTCGGCACGAACGACGTCTTCACCGGCCGCCTTCCCTTTGGCAGCTCGCGTAGGACGCTGATATCCAGGTCGCCGTACAACGTCAGCGCCAGCGAGCGCGGGATCGGCGTCGCCGACATGGCCAGCAGATGCGGGTTGTACCCCTTGGACCGGATTTCGCCGCGCTGTTGCACGCCAAACCGGTGTTGCTCGTCCACCACCGCCAGGTTCAGCCGGTCAAACGTGGCGCTGCGTTGGATGATCGCCTGCGTGCCTACCACCACGTGCACGCCGCCGCGCTCCACGTCGCGCCAGATGCGCCGCTTCTCCGCGGCCGGAACGCTGCCCGTGACCAACTCCACCCGCACGCCCAGCGGGGTCAGCAGGTCGCGCAGCGTGGCGGCGTGTTGTTCGGCCAGCACTTCGGTGGGCGCCATGATGGCCCCTTGCCAGCCGTCGCCAACGATCGCGTGCAGCGCGCCGGCCGCCACCACGGTCTTGCCGGAGCCGACATCCCCTTGCAGCAACCGGCTCATGGGCCGTTCGCGCCGCAGGTCGTTCAACACCTCGGCCACGGCCACGCGCTGGCCCTCCGTCAGCTTGAACGGCAATTGCCCCCCGAACGCCGCCAATGCGTCGCGGTTAATGCGTACGGGTCGTCCCGGCTGACTCTCACGCCAGGTCTTGCGGCGGCGCAGGATTGCAAGCTGGAAGACCAACAACTCCGCGAACGCGAAGCGCCGTGCGGCGGCCTCGGCGGCGGCGGCGTCCACCGGAAAGTGGAGATGGCGGACGGCCGTCGCGATATCCGGCAGGTCGTGGGCCCGCCGCTGCTCGGCGTCCAGCGTCTCGGGCACGGCGGCGGCGTAGTCCTCGACCGCCAGCGCCATCCAGCGGCGTAACTGCCGCTGCGAAAGCCCGCGCGTGAGCGGATAGACCGGAACCAAGCGTCCGGCGTGCACCATACGGTGCAGGTCCAGCTCGTACTCCGGGCTGGTCAACTGGCGGTCGTAGGCGCCCGATTCCACCCGTCCGGCGAAGGCCACGTTGTGCCGCCCGCGCAGGGTCTTGGCCAGATACACCTGGTTGAACCAGACCGCCAGAATCTGCCCCGTCTTGTCCGCGATGGCCGCCTCGACCACGCGCACCCGTCCGGACCGTGCCGGTCGCGCCCTGATCTCAACCACGTCTCCGATCACCGTGACCTCGCGTCCCGGCTCCGCCTCCGCGATCGGAACGACCGCGGAGTGATCGATATAGCGCCTGGGCCGGTGGTGCAGCAGATCGCCAATCGTCTGAATACTCAGCGCCGCCAGCCGCTTCTCGGCTGTCGCCCCCACGCCCGGGAGCACCGTGACCGGCGCGTCGGCGTCCCGGAGGCTGGCAGGCGACGCCCCTGGCATTCCAAGGTCCGCGAGCACGGCCCGGGCCAGGTCCTCACGCGTGCGCGGCCGGAGCCGCGAGTACTGCGACAGGCGACCGAGCGACCCCACGTTGCGACCCTGGCCCGCGATCCAGCGCGATAGTCCGCGCGGGGTCGCGGAATCGTTGTATCCGACCGCCGCCTCGGCCTCCAGAAGTCGCCGCGCTTCCCGCGCCAGCGCCGGCTCGAGGTCGGCCGCCATCAGCGAATCAGGCTGCTATTCAACCGCGATGATGTAGTCGTAGTGGTCCTGGCCGCCCGCCACCGTCTGTACGTCCATGTCCGGATACCGCTCGCCAATCTCCGTCGCCAGCTCCTCGGCCTGCGCGGGCGGCGTCGCCTCTCCCACGTAAATCGTCAGCGCTTCCGGCTCGTCTTCCGCGACTCGTACAAGCATTTGCATGATGACCGGGTGCGGGGTCTCGCCGCGCTCGACGAACTTGTCATCCAGCAGCCCCATGTACTCGCCCTTGGCGACGGGGTTGCCGTCCAGCACGGCGTCGCGCACGGCCTGCGTGACTTCCAGCGTGGTTACGTCGCCGGCCGCTTCGCTCATGGCCTCGGCGTTGTCCTCCGACGAATCGGCCGGATTGAACGCCAGAGCCGCGGAGAATCCCTGCGGCAACGTGCGCGTGGCAATCACGTGCACGTCTTTCTCGGACTGCTCGGCCGCTTGCCGAGCCGTCAGGTAAATGTTGGAGTTGTTGGGCAGCACCACCGCCCAGTCGTCCGGCGTGCGCGCAATGGCCTCCAGCACTTCGCCGGCGCTCGGGTTCATACTCTGCCCGCCGCGCACGACGTCCACGCCCAGGCTGCGAAACACCTCTTCCAGGCCGTCGCCGCTGGCGACCGCGATCACGCCGTTGGCCGGCGGCGGAGGCTCAGGCGCCTCCGCCAGCGCCGCGCCGAAATTCCGTGCCTGCTGTATATCCATGTTGTCGGCCTTGAGCTGATCCAGTTCGCCGTAGGACATGGCCGTAGTGATAGCGTCTCCGGGCTGTTCCGTGTGCACGTGTACGCGCACCAGACTTTCGTCACCCACAACCAGCAGCGACCCGCCGATCAATGCGAACTCGGCCCGCATCGCGTCGGTGTCCAGGTCGGTGCCATGCACCACGAATTCGGTGCAAAAGCCGTGCTCGTCGGTCTGGTGAGCATCCGCGAACGCGGCGAAGACGTCAGTCGCGCGATCCATCTCGGCCGTTTCCGGCAACGGTTCGTTGCGTAGCGATCGCAGCAGGCCTTCGTAGATCACGTGCAGGCCCTGGCCGCCGGCGTCCACCACCCCGGCCTCGGCCAGTACATCGAGCAGGTTTGGCGTGTTGGCCACCGACTCGCGGGTAGCGTCCACGACCTGCGCGATGAGATCCTCCACCGACGCCACGTGGGCCTGGGCCGCCTGGGCCGCCTCGCCGGCGTCGCGCGCCACCGTGAGGATGGTGCCTTCCACCGGATTGGTGACCGCTTTGTATCCGACCTGGTAGGCGCGCTCCAGGGCCGTGCCAAATTGGGCGACCCCAAACTCGCGGTGGCCCTCAAGTCCCTCGGCAAGGCCGCGGATGATCTGCGACAGGATCACGCCCGAGTTCCCGCGCGCGCCCAGCAACGCGCCGCGCGCCAGGTGTGCCGCTACGGCGTCCACGTTGTTCGACGGGTTGTCGGTAGCCTCGCGAATGGCGGCGCGTAGCGTCAGCACCATGTTGGTGCCGGTATCGCCGTCCGGCACCGGATAGACGTTGAGCCGGTCGATGGCCTCGGCATTGATCTCCAGCCAGCGCAGGCTGTACTCGACCGCGTGCATGAACCGCCGACCATCGCGCAGGTCGGAAGCCTCGGTCTGCGAATGTGTCATCGTCACACCGGGCCGCCTTCTCACGGTGCTAGCATGGTCAAGCGTGATCTTAGGAACGTGGTAAGGATTGCGTCAAAGGAGTAGGTGCGCCCTTGGCACGCTGTGAAGTTTGCGAAGCGGGCCCGCAGTTCGGCCGCCACATTCGCCACTCGGCGTCTGGCCGCTGGGAACGCAAGGCGCCTCGCAAGCAAAAGAGGTGGTCGGTCAACGTGCAGCGGAAGCGGCTGATGATTGACGGGCGCTATCAGCGCCTGAAGATCTGCACGCGCTGCATTCGCACGTTCGACCGCCTCGGCTAACTCCCAGACGCCTCGCGCAGGCGGCTGATCGCCGCGCCAACGCCCGCAGAATCGCCGAACACCGCCGACCCGGCCACGATGACCTGTGCTCCGGCCTTGGCGGCCAACCCTACGGTTGCCGGGTTCAGACCGCCGTCGACCTGTAGCCACCGTTCCCCGCCAAGCGCATCCAGACGCTCGGCCACCTGCTCGATGCGGGGCAGCATCTCGGGCATGAAGGCCTGCCCGCCCAGCCCCGGCTCTACGGTCATCACCAGCACAATCTCGGCAAGCTCCAGGTAAGGCCACAAGGCCCAGGCCGGCGTGCCCGGCCGCAGGGTCAGACCCGGACGGGCGCCCAGGTCCCGAATGGTCCGCAGCGTTCGAGCCGGATCTGGCGTGGCCTCCACGTGGACGGTGATTGAATCCGCGCCCGCCGCCGCGAACGCCTCCAACTGCGAATCCACCGGCTCGATCATCAGATGCACGTCCAACGGGAGCGAGGTGACCGGGCGAAGCGCGCGTACGATCGGCTCTCCAAAGCTGATCTGCGGGACGAAGTGCCCATCCATGACATCGACGTGGATCCAGTCCGCGCCGCCGACCTCCGCTTCGCGGACCTGCTGCCCCAGCATCGCGAAGTCGGCCGACAGGATGGAAGGCGCGATCAGCACCTGGCTCACAGTGCCGTTCCCGGCGCCCCAGGGCGCTGCTTAGGCGTTGGCCGAACCGTCCTGTGCCTCACCTGACGCATCGCCACGGTGGCTCATATCGCCCCGAAGATAGGCCGAACCAGACAGACGTGCACGCCACGCAGGTGACCACCTGCGTTCGCATGGACACGCGACCACAACTACCCGCTGGCCAGCGCCCCTGCGTGCAGCTGCCCGCAGGCACCCGATATGTCACGCCCGCGAGTGCGCCGAACCGTGGCCCGCAGACCGCGCTCGCGCAGTGCGTCGCGAAAGGCCCGGATGCCGGGTCTCGGCGTCGGCCGGTAGCGCGCGCCTGGATAGGCGTTGAACGGGATCAGGTTCACGTGACAACGCTGGCTCCGTAGCAGACGCGCCAGGTCCGCGGCCTGCGCCAGCCCATCGTTCACCCCGTCCAGCAAGGTGTATTCGTAGGTCACGCGTCGGCGCGCCTGTTGCTGGTAGTGCCGGCTTGCCTCCATCAGCGTGTCGAGCGGAAAGCGCCGGGCGACCGGAACAAGCTCGGTTCGCACGTCGTCGTCGGGCGCGTGCAGCGAAATCGCCAGGCTCACGGGCAGCCCCCACCTGGCCATGGCCCAGATTCCCCTAGGTAGGCCAACGGTCGAAACGGTGACCCGGCGCGCGCTCAGCCCCACCGCCGTCGGGTCAACCAGTGTCCGTACGGCCGCCTCCACCGCCCGCAGGTTGGCCAAGGGCTCACCCATGCCCATGAACACCGCCCGGTCCGGCGTGCGGCGCGCATCTGAACGCCGCCGGAAGTGCAGGAATTGGTCAACGATCTCGCTCGCGGACAGATTGCGGGTAAGACCCATCGCGCCGGTCGCGCAAAACGTACAGCCCAAGCCGCAGCCGGCCTGGGAACTGAGGCAAATGGTCGTCGCCTCAGATCGCTCCGTCGGCATCTGCACCGTCTCCACGGCCGCCCCGTCTACGGTTTGAAACAGCGCCTTGCGCGTGCCGTCGGACGACGTCTCGCAGCGAACCTCTCGAAGTGCCTCGTAGCGGAACCGCTCCCGCAACGCCGCGCGTATGCCGGCCGGCAGCGTCAAAATCTGTTCGAAGCCCGTGGCCGCTTCCCGATAGACCGCGCGCTGTACCTGGTCGACTCGGTAGGACGGTTCGCCGGACAGTGCTTCACGCAGGGCCTGCGCTGAAACTGCGGTGATCGGCGGACGGTCCGGCGCGGAGTCCGGAGGACCGCTCATGCGAGCGCCGGGGCGCTAGTCGCGGCTGCCGGAGAGGGCCAGCAGGCGCAGGGCGAAGTAGAGCACCTGCATCAGCGCCACAAACATCGCGGCGATGTAGGTCAGCGCCGCCGCGTCCAGCACCTTCTTGGCATGCAGCCGTTCGGCCCCGCTGATGACGTGCACGCTTTCCATCATTTGGATCGCCCGCCGGCTGGCGTCGAACTCGACCGGAAGAGTGATCAGGGCGAACACGAAGGCCGTGCTGAAGAGCGCCAAGCCGATCCAGGCCACCGCAAGGCCCAGTTCGCCGCCGCCCGTGAACAGCGCCAGCAGGAAGCCGCCGATCAGCATGAAGTAGCCGAAACGCGACCCAAAGGTGGTAATGGGCACCATGGCGGTCCGCAGCACCAGGAACGGGTAACGGATCTTGTCCTGCATGGCGTGGCCGGCCTCGTGCGCGGCAATCGCCACCGCGGCCAGCGAATTGCTGTCGAATACGCCGTCGGACAGGCGCAGGACCTTCTTCGTCGGGTCGTAGTGATCGGTCAGTTCGCCAGGCACTCGCTTGACCTCCACGTTGTACAGGCCCACGGCGTCAAGCAAGCGTCGGGCCGCCATGTGGGCCGGAATGCCCGAACTGGACATGACCTGGGAGTACTTGCTGTACGTCCCTTTGACACGGTTTTGCGCCCACATGGCCAGGATGAAGGCCGGGGCAATCAGGAGGAGGTACAACGGGTCAAAGAAGGGGAAAAACACGATTAGCGAGCCTCTTCGCGCAGTCGCTGCGGTACGCGGCGCGTCTCGGAATCAAGCGTATCACCGGGCCGGTTCGGCACCGTAGCGGAGCTTCCCGTCACTCGATGAGCGGTGGCCGCGCGTCTGGATAGGGACGGCCCCAGGGCGCACCCAGCAGCCGCCCGTACCCGCGAGCGAAGGACGCCGCGTCCATGCGCGTCCGCCCGGCCGGCTGAATGCTGCTGATCTTCAGTGCTCCATCGCCGCAGCCCAGCAGCACGGCGTTGTCGCCCACGCGCACCTCGCCGGGGCCGAGGCGGTCGGCGCTGATGCCCACATCCAGCAACGCGCAGAACGTGTCACCCGCCCGAACCCGTGTTCCAGGCCATGGCTGAAACGCCCGCCAGCGGTTGTACAACTCGCGGACCGGCCGGCGCAGATCAAGTTCGGCGTCCGCGCGCTCCAGCGGACGCGTCAGGCTGACTCGCGCCTCGTCCTGCGGCTGTTCGGCCAGTTCTCCCGCAGCCCAACCCGGGAGCACACGAACGAGCAGGTCGGCCGTCACGTCGGCCAGCCGAGCGTGCAGGTCGGCGGCCGTCTCTTCAGGATCGATGGGCGTTCGTTGCACCGCCACGATCGGCCCGGCGTCCAGCGCCCGCACGAGTCGGATCAACGTCACGCCGGTCTCGCCGGCGCCGTCGGCCAGCGCCCCCTGAATCGGTGATGCGCCGCGGTAGGCGGGCAGTAGCGACGGATGCGCGTTGAGCGCACCCGGCGGCGCCAGACGTCGCAACGCCCGGCCAAGCAGCCGCCCGTACGCCACGACCACGACGGCGTCGGGCGCGTAGGAGCCAATGGCCTCGACAGCGGCTGACTGGTTGGGGTTCGGTGGCTGAAACAGGTCCAGATCGAGCTCGCGGGCCGCTGCGGCTACCGGCGGCGCGGTCAGCCGCCCGCCCCGGCCCACCGGACGGTCGGGCCGCGTGACCACCAGCGCCACCCCGAAACGATCCGTCAGCCTGCGCAACGCCGGAACCCCGAAGTCCGGGGTGCCAAAGAACACGACCCGCATGGCGTCTACGACGCGCGCAGCCGCTGCGCTTCGGCCGAGCGAGGATCGACGAAGCGCAGCTTCTCCCGATCCACCAGCCGGTCGGTAAAGATCACGCCGTCCAGGTGATCGATTTCATGCAGCACCACCCGGGCCGCCAGGTCCCGCAGTCGACGGCGGACCGGCTTGCTGTCAAGGCCCAGACCCTTCACCGTCACGTCGGTGGCTCGCTCCACCGGCCCATACCAGTTCGGCAGGCTCAGGCAGCCCTCGTCGGCCACGGCGGCGCCGGCGGCGCGCACGATTTCCGGGTTGACCAGCACCAAGCGTTCGGATCCCGTATCCGCCACGATCACCCGCCAGGGTCGCCCGACCTGCGGCGCGGCCAGACCCGTCCCTCGATGTGCGTCCATGGTCTCGAACATGTCGGCCACGAACGTCCGCAGACCCGCCGAAACGCGCCCGATCCCACTGGCCTTACGCCGCAACATTGGATGATCGACGGGATGGATTGTGAGAACGGCCATAGGTAGTTATGTCAAGTCTAGCGGATCGGCGTCCAGTGTCCAGCCGCCATGAAAGAGCGGCAGCGCCTTTTCCGCGTCGGCGCCCTGCAACAGCATCTGCCACTGGTACTGACCGCGCTGCCGGTACACGAAGGCCGGCGCCGGTCCCAGCACGTCCAGGTCCAGCGGCGGGCCGGCGGCCAGTACGGTATCCAGTTCCCGTCGCGCCCGCCGTGCCTCCTCCTCGGCCCGCGCCTCGTTGGCGTGTCCGAACGCCGCCTTGATCAGCGGACGCAGCGGAGGCAGTCCGTCACGCCGCCGCTGATCCATTTCCGTTTGGAAGAAGCGTAGGTAGCTGCTGGTTTGCAGGGCTTGGATGACGTGGTGCTGGGGCATCATCGTTTGCACCACTGTACGTGCGCGTGGTTCGCCGCCGATCGTCAGATGTCGAAGACGCGAAAGTGTCAGAAACACGCGCTCCGGCGCCAGAAAGTCGGGAAACTGTAGCCCGATGTCGGCCTGCACGATGCCCAGCAGGTCGGCCCGCAGGCGTTTGCCGTAGCCCAGCAGCCGCTGGGTGCCAACCAGCACCTGCACCGCGCCGCTGCCAAAGGCCGTCACGTCGGCGTCCATCTCGTGCGCGGACCGGTCGCTGTCGATCCGGGCCACGACCGTGCGCGGCAACAGACGCGCCACCGCCTCGGCGACGGCCTCGCTGCCGTAGCCCCAGAGGCGCAGGCGGTCGCCCTCGCAGACCGGACACCAGCGCGGCGCCGCGCCCCGCCAGTTGCAGAGGTGACAGACGATCTGCCGCGTCTGACGATGCTGTACCAGACCCGTGCTGCAGCGGGGGCACTCGAAGACGTGGGCACAGGTCCGGCAGATGGTCAGGGCGGCCATGCCGCGCCGGTTGACGTACAACACGGCTCGGCCTCGTTCTGCCAGGGTCTCGCGCAGCTCCTCGTACAAAGCGCGCGAGACTGCTCCGTAGCGGCCCACCGTCGGCGCCCGACGCGTGTCCACGATTTCGGCGTCGCGCGAAGATCGCCGCACCCCCCAGCTGGAGTACTGGTCGTTCATCGACTCGCGCAGTTGGTTGGCGGGCCCGGCCGTCACTAAGCGGGCGTGGCCGGTCTCAACCTCGTGAAAGGTGGCCACTCGCGGCGTCTCCGTACCCAGCAGCAACGGGCAGCCGCAGAGCTCGGCCAGCTTCGCGGCGCAGACCGGCACGTGATACCTCGGCGCGACGCGCTGCTTGTGGCCGGCGTCCTCCTCGCGCTCCACGATCACAAGGCCCAGGCGGGTCATCGGCGCGAAGGTCGCGTCCCGAGTTCCAACCAGCAGGTCGATCTCGCCGGCCCGCAGCGAGCGCCACAGGGCAACTCGCTGCGCCGGCGTGCGCGCGCCAGTCGTGGCAGCCACGGTCGCTCCGAGCCTGACAGCAAACCAGTCGGCCAGTTCCGCGGCGGTGGCCGCATCCGGCGCCACCAGCAAGGCCTGCCGTCCAGCGGCCGTTGCCCGCTCGATCGCCGAGGCGTACAGCGGCCAGCGGTCGGCTTCGGCGCCCTGCGCCACTACGGTGCCAGGCACATCGCATGCCAGGGCTTCGGCCAACGCCGGCCAGGACTCCGGATCGGGTGTCCTGTGGTCAGGATTCCCGTTCTGCGAAGCGGGCACGATATACGGGGCCGACCAGCGGCTCTCGATTCGCGCCAGCCCCCGGTCCACCAGACCCTGCAGGGACGGGCGGGAGGCCGAGACTTCGCGGAGCGCCTGGGCAATGGGCACGGCTTCTTCGGCACGCCGCAGGTGCTCCCAGAGCGCGTGTTGCTTGGGCGCGCGCCGCAAGAGCTCGGACGGCAACTCGCCGTTCGGCGGCGGCAAGGCAACGGCCAGCCGCTCCGCCGGCGGTTCCGGAAGTCGCAGACTCACGTGCCGGTCAACCAGACCCAGACGAACCAGGCGTGCCACGCCGCGGGTTGCAGCGGTCTTGCCGAGCTCACTTCGCAGGGCGGCTTCGGAGAGGCCACCGCGTTCGCGCAGCAGATCGAGCACGCGTCGCTCACCGCTCGAAAGATCCTGTTGTGGCTCGTCCGTGCCCGCCGCTGTATAGACGGCGTGCAAGTGGTGCGCCAGACGCGGCGGTGCGACGAGGTCGAGGGTCGCCCGCAGGGGCGCGCCGTAGCGCGCCGCCACCCAGCGCGCCAGCGCAAGCTGCGTGGGACCGATCAGGCGCGGCTCCCAGACCAGCTGCAGGAGGTCACGCGTCTCGTCCACCGGCGAGGTGTCGGCCAGCGCCGTCACTATTCCAGGGAGCTGCCGCGAACCGAACGGCGCCATCACCAACTGGCCGGGCTGCAGCCGCCCCAACAGGCGGTCGGGCACGCGGTAGTGGAATGTCTGGTCCCCACGCACGTCGCCGGCCGCCACGATGACTTCGGCGTAGACCGGTGCGGCCGTGTTCACGTTTCCTAGTCGCCAGGCCTGACGGGGGCCAGCGCCGTTGCCACCGACGCTCGCTCCGGCGTCCGACGCACGGAAGTCACGATCTCCCAGACCCGATCGGCCGCGCGGACCAGGTCGCCCGTGGCGTTGACCACGCGGTAGTCGGCTTCCGCGGCGAACGTCAATTCGTAGTCGCGCATCGCCGCCAGTCGGCGCTCGATCTCCTGCGGTGTCTCCGTGGCTCGGGCGCGCATTCGGCGCTCCGCCTCTTCGGGGGAGGGCGGCTCGACGAAGATCGCAATCGCGCCCGGATAGCGCCGCTTCAGTTCACGCGCGCCCTGGACATCCAGACGCACGATCACGTCCGTGCCCGCCAGCAGCGGCTCACGCACCTGGTGAAGTGGCGTGCCGTAGCGTCGGCCGTAGACACTGGCCGTTTCCAGGAACCAGCCATCCGCCAGACGCGCCTCAAACTCCGTGGTGCTCAGGAAAAAGTGATCGACACCGTCGCGTTCGCCCGCCCGAGGCGCACGCGTCAGGGCAGTGATCGCGAAGGCCATGTCCACGTCGCGGTCACGCAGCACACCGATGACCGAGTCTTTCCCGGCGCCCGACGGCGCGGTGACCAGGAAGAGCAGGCCGCTGCGCGGCGGGTCGGTCTCGGTTGGCACGCTGCGCGGAATCCTCCCAGGCGCGGCCTCCCACGAGGCTGCCAACAGCCTCCGGCCCGCCGCCTTTGCTCAGCTTACGCGTGTTCCGGCAACCACTCGCGGCTCGCCCGCCAGGTCCCGGTAAACCGTCGTACGCGCAAACCCGGCGCCTTGCAATAGCTCGGTCACGACGCCGGCCTGGCGGCACCCGATCTCAAACGCGGCAGCGCGCGCCTGGGTGCGCCCAAGCTGGGCGGCCAGCTTCCGAATCACAGCCAGGCCGTCCGCTCCCCCATCAAGCGCCACCGCGGGTTCCCAGCGCGAAATTTCCGGCTGGAGCGTGCCCAGAACAGCCGACGGTATGTACGGCAGGTTCGCCACGACGACAGCGCCGCTGAGGTCCACGCCCGCCGCGCCGTCCGCCAGGCAGAACCCAACCCGATCCGCCAGCTGCATGCGCTGCGCGTTGCCCGAGGCCACCCGCAGCGCGGCGTGCGATCGGTCCGTGGCTAGCACGCACCGCCCGAGCCGCTCATCGGCCAGAGCCAGCGCAACTGCTCCGCTGCCGGTGCCGATGTCCACGGCGGCAGCTCCGTCGCACGCATCCCAGAGGTTAAGTCCCACCTCAACCAGCAACTCGCTCTCAGGGCGAGGGATCAACACGTTCCGGTTCACCATGATGTCCAGCCGACGAAATGCCTTGGTTCCCGTGATGTAGGCGACCGGCTCGCGCCGCTCGCGCCGCGCCGTCACAGCCTCAATTGCTCGCAGGACCTCAGGGTCCAGATCATCGTCCAGCTGCAGCGGAACACGCTCCGGCGCAACACCCAGCGCGTGGCCGATGAGAACGTTGGCGTCCAGAACCGCCGAGTCCACGTCCGCCACCCGCAGCCGCGTGATGACCGCGCGGCGCACATCCGCGAGCGAGCTAGCCAGCGTTGCCGTCGGCAAGTCCCGCCAATTCCCGGTCGCGCTGCGCCTGCCGTAGCGGATCGACCAGCCGGTCGAGATTCCCATCCAGCACTGACGGCAAGTTATGCACTGTGACGCCCACCCTGTGGTCGGTAATCCGATCCTGCGGAAAGTTGTAGGTCCGGATCTTCTCGCTGCGATCGCCGCTGCCAATCTGATCCCGCCGAGCCTGGCCGCGCTCGGCCGCCTGACGTTCCCGCTCGTCTTCCAGCAGACGCGCGCGCAGCACCTGCAAGGCCTTCACCCGGTTTTGCAACTGCGACTTCTCGTCCTGGATGCTGACCACCGTGTTCGTGGGCAGATGCGTCATACGTACCGCGGAATCCGTGGTGTTGACGCTCTGGCCGCCGTGCCCGCTCGAACGAAAGACGTCCACGCGGATATCCGACTCCGGAATCTCAATGTCGATCGCTTCGGCTTCGGGCAGCACCGCCACGCTGGCCGCCGAGGTGTGGATGCGGCCGCCGGCCTCGGTGACCGGCACGCGCTGCACGCGGTGCACGCCGCTCTCGAATCGGAAGGCGCCGAACGCCCGAGCCCCGACCACGCGCAGGATGCCTTCCTTGACGCCGCCACGGTCCGTGCCGCTTACGGTCAGCGGTTCCACCTTCAGCCGCAGTTGCTCCGCGTAGCGCGTATACATGCGCAGCAGATCGCCCGCGAACAGCGCCGCCTCTTCGCCGCCGGTTCCCGCACGGACCTCCACGATGGCGTTGCGCGCGTCGTCCGGGTCGTCGCTTACCAGCACGTCCACGGCACGGGCCCGGAGTTCCGCAATCTCCGCCTGCACCTCAACGAGTTCGTCACGCGCCAGTTCCGCCAGTTCTGGATCGGGAGACTCCAGCAATTCGCGCGCTTCATCCACCCGTGCCTGCGCGGCGCTGAGCTCGTCGTGCAGACGGGCCGACTGTTCCAGTTGCGCCATTTCCCGGCCCACGCTCGCCAGGCGCCGCGAGTCCAGCGCTCCACCCGGGGACGCGAGCTCCGCTGTCAGCTCGTCGTAACGGCGCCGCGCCTCGGCCAGCCGGTCAATCATCGACCACAACCGCGTTCACGGCGGCCGGCCGCAGGTCCGCCAGCGCGTCCTCGCGCGCCAGTACGTGATCCATGGCGGCAATCGCAACGTCCAGCTGGTCGTCGTCGGGTTCGCGCGTGGTCAGCCGCTGGAACCACATGCCGGGCTTGGATGCCCAGCGGGCAATGGCAAGACCCTGATGCCGCGCCGTCAGCATGATGTATTCGTAGCCCACGCCCGCGATCAGCGGCAGCAGCACGATCCGGGAAACGACGCGAATCGCCATCGGCGGGCGCCCCAGCAGGGCAAATACGATGATCGAGATTGCCACCAGCGTCACGATGAACGAGGTGCCGCAGCGCGGGTGCGCCAGTCCCTGCCGCCGCACGTTCGCCACGGTCAACGATTGCCCGGCCTCCAGCGCGTTGATCGTCTTGTGCTCGGCGCCGTGATACATCCAGACGCGCCGGATGTCCGGCATCAGTCCGATGAGCGCCATGTACGCCACGAAAACCGCCATGCGAACCGCGCCTTCGATCAGGTTGCTGACGAAGTCGGATTCGACCAGACCGTCCGTGAAGGAGGTCAGCACCAGCGGCAGCACAAAGAACAGTCCTACGCCCACAACCAGACCGATCACCAGACTGCCGGTCATCATTCCGCCGGCGGCCCCGCCGGGACCGCCGTCCTGGTCTTCCTCCTCCGCCAGCTGCACGTTGGCTGAGAAGTTGAGCGCGCGCAGCCCGATGGCCAGCATCTCCCACAACGCCACCATTCCTCGTACGAATGGCACGCGGCGCAGCCGCTGCGAGAGTCGGTTGGGATCCAACTCCTCCGTCTTGAGCACGATGTGCCCGGCCGGATGCCGCACCGCCGTTGCGGCCGACCGGCGGCCGCGCATCATCACGCCCTCCAGCACCGCCTGCCCGCCGTAGTTGATGCGCAGCTCGTTGCTGCCGTCAGACGGCGCGGACATAGGGACTGCGGGACTCACGCTGGGGCTGCGGCGGGGCAAGGCCGCCGCGCTGGCCGGTTAGGCGCGGGACTTCTGCCGACGCCGCTCGAACCGATCCACTTGACCGGTGGAGTCCACCAGCCGCTGCTGGCCCGTGTAGAACGGGTGGCAACTGGAGCACACGTCCACGTGGATTGAGGACGTGGTGGCGCGGGTTTCGAACATGTTGCCGCACGAGCAAGTCACGCGGCATTCCATGTACTCGGGATGGATTTCGGGGTTCACGATAGGGGCCTCCGTCAAACGCAACCCTAGCATAGGGCCAACAAACAGCCCTTCCAACAGGTTTGCGCAGGACTACCGGCGCGGGATTCCGCGACGCCGCGGCACCCGGCTCAGCACGACCAATAGCGCCGCCAGGAACGCCGCCAGACCCAGAAACGCGAATATCTTGTCCAGCCGTTCCACCAGCAGCGCAATCACGCCCAGCACGCCCGCCAGCGCGTAGTACATCAGCGCGATGGCCGGCTGCGGCACGCCCGCCTCCCAGAGCCGGTGATGCAGATGCTCGGCGTCCCGGTCGGCGAACCCCCGCCCGCTGGCCAGTCGCCGCCCGATGGACCAGGCGATGTCCAGAATGGGAACGCCCAGCACCAGGATCGCGGTGGCCAGCTTGGCCGGACCCATGATCGCGATGACCGCCAGCGCAAAGCCCAGGAAGTTCGAGCCGGCGTCGCCCATGATGATGCTCGACCGGTAGGCGTTAAACGGCAGGAAACCCAGCACCACCGCCACCAGCGCCAGCGCCAGCGTGGCGGTCTCCGGCAGGCCCAGCCGCAGCGATAGCGCCACCAGCGCAATGGCCGCGATGGTCACCACCCCGCCGGCCAGCCCGTCCAGCCCATCCACGAAGTTGATGGCGTTCATCATTCCCGTAATCCAGAACAGGGTGAACGGGATCACGATCACCACGTGCAGCAGAATCACGCCCGCCTCGAAGGGATTGCTCACAGCATCGATGCGAACTCCAAATAGCAGCGGGACCGCCGCGGCCGCGACTTGAGCCAGGAACTTGATGCGCGGCCGCAGCCCGCGCAGGTCGTCCACCACGATGAAGACCACCAGCAGCGTCGCGCCCAACAGCAACCCCAGCGTCTGCCGATCCAACGGCCAGGCCACCACCAGCACCGTGATCACGAACGCCGCGTACATGGCCACGCCGCCCAACCGAGGCACCGGCACGGCATGAATCCGCGCCGCTCCCGGCCTGTCCATCCAGCCGCGGCGAGCGGCCAGCGTCCGCACGCCGAGCGTGAAGACCAGTGCCAGCGGCGTGCCGATGGCCAGCGCCGCCCAGTTCACGTCAGCCATGCGCGCCACGGCTCAGGATGTCCGCCTCTGTTGACCAGCTATTTCGGCACCGCATATACTTGGCGCGATCAGCGGGCGGTGGGTCATCAGGAGGTGCCTGACCAAGATCGCACAGCCGACTTGACCGACCCGCCAGCACCCGCCGCGACGGCGGGTTTTTTGTTACCCGTGCAAATTGGGGGGGCATTTGGTTCATATCACCATCGGCGCCAACGAGAGCTTTGACGCGGCGCTGCGCCGCTTCAACAAGAAAGTGCAGCAAGAGGGCATTATCACGGAAACGCGGCGCCGCAAGGCGTACGACAAGCCCAGCGTGCTGCGCAAGAAGAAGGAAGCCACCAAGCGCCGCAAAGCCCGGCGAGCGGCCCTGAAGGCGGCCGAAGCCGAGGCCCGCGCCCTCTAGCCGACCCAAGACCCAACCCCGCATGGCGTTGATTGACCGCCTCACCGGGGATCTGCGGGCCGCGCGGCGCAGCAGCGACGCCGATCGCCTGCGAATCCTGCGCACCCTCATCTCCCAGATCAAGTACGAGGCCAAGGAATCCGGCGCGTCCATGGACGACGCCCTGGTCGTGCGCGTGATCCAGCGTGACATCCGCCGCCGCGACGAAGCCATCGAACTCTATGTCAGCGGCGGACGCCCCGAGCAGGCCGCCGCCGAACGTGCCGAGCGCGCAATCGTTAGCGCCTACCAGCCAGCCGAGATCGACCACGACACCATGAAAGCCATCGCGCGCGAGGTGATCGACGAAGTCGGCGCAACCAGCCGCCGGGACATGGGCAAGGTCATGCGACCGCTCATGGCGAGGTTGCGCGAGCGTGGAACCGTTGACGGACGCGCGGTGAATGCGCTCGTTGGCGAACTCCTCAGCGGCGGCTAACCCGCCCGCCCCCACCGGCGCGGCCCGCACTCTACGTATCGACCCGGGCGACGGTCTCGCCTGGCCACCGGACCTCAAGCTGCTGGTAGATCCGATAGCCGCTGCCGTGCAAGAAAGTACGGGCATGACGGGCGCGGTCGCACTCAGCCTGACTGACGATACGGACATGGCCCGCCTGAACCAGACCTTTGCCGGCCGGGCCGAACCCACCGACGTCTTGGCATTCCCCAGCGGCGACACCGGGCGTCCTGGCGACGTGGCCATCTCGCTTGAGCGCGTCAAGTCCCAGGCCGCCGCCTTCGGCCACAGCGTCGAACGCGAATTCGGCTACCTGCTCACGCACGCGCTGCTGCATTTGGCTGGTTTGGGCCACGACGACGACGCGCGGCAGCAGGAGATGCGCCGGGTTGAGGAGTCGGTCATGGCCGCCGTGGGACTGACCCGCAGCCACCCACCCGTCGACTGATCGTGACCCGCCTCGCCATTCCCGCGCCGGCCAAGATCAACCTGGGGCTTGAAGTCCGGGGTCGCCGCGACGACGGCTATCACGAGCTCGTCACCATCTTCCAGGCCCTCGAATTCGGCGACACGGTCTACCTGACGCCGGCGCTCACGATCGAAGGCGAAAGCGCAGTTGCAGGACTGGACCCCACCTCCGACCTGGCCTTCCGCGCCGCCCACGAGCTTCGAGCGCGCATTGGAACCATGCGCGGCGTTCACATCCGGATCGACAAGCGCATCCCCGTCGCGGCCGGGCTGGCCGGCGGCAGCACGGACGCGGCCGCCGTCCTGCTGGGACTCCGCCGCTTGTGGAACGCCGACCCCTCCGCCGTAGCCGAAACCGCACGGACGCTCGGCGCGGATGTGTCCTTCTTCCTGCGTCCCGGCACCGCGCTGGGGCTGGCCCGCGGCGACGAATTGCACCCGCTGCCCCCGGTCCCGCGACGCTGGGTGCTGCTGGCTCGGCCCCACGTCACGATCTCCGCGCGCGACGCCTACGCCGAGTTGCGCCGATCCGAGTGGTCCGACGGCGACGCGACCGTGGAACAGGCCGACGCCATCCGCCGCGGTCAGTTCGAGCCGGCCCAGCTCACCAACGACCTGCAGGCCGCCGCAATCCGGCTGGTCCCGGAAGTCGCCGAAGTTCTGCGTGCGCTCGAAGCCGCCGGTGCGGCCCCGGCGCTGCTGGCCGGCAGCGGCCCCACCTGCTTCGGGTTGTTTCCCTCCCAAGCGTCCGCGCTCGATGCCCAAGCCCAACTCCAAACGCGCGGCTGGTGGACCCGTGTCACCCGCTTCCTGTCCCCGCCCGATCCCGCCAACAGTCAGCTTTGACCGCCCCCAGGTGCCTGCCTACGCTTTCCCCGTGGGGAGTAGCCAAGTGGTAAGGCAACGGATTTTGGATCCGTGATCGAAGGTTCGAACCCTTCCTCCCCAGCCGATGAACGAAGCGGTCGCCCAAACCGGTAACGCCGCCGCCGGCGTCGTCATGGCGGCCGGGCGCGGCACGCGCTTTGCTTCCGACGTGCCCAAAGTGATGCATCGCGTAGCCGACCGCCCCATGCTGGCCCACGTGGTGGAAACCGGGCGGACCGCCGGCCTCAATCCGCTCGTGGTCGTCATTCAACCGGGCATGGACGTTGGCGCCGCGGCGGACGGCGCGGTCACCGTGGAACAACCGCCCGATGGCCGGGGCACCGCCTACGCCGTGGAAATCGGTCTTGGCGCCCTTCCCCCATCCGTCGGCGTAGTCGTCGCGCTCTACGGAGACTCGCCCCTGGTGCGTCCGTCCACGGTGCGCGGCGTTGTGAACGCCCTGCTGAGCGTCGATGGCGTTGCGGCCATCTCCTGGGCGGATGTCCCTGACCCCGGCGCCTTTGGCCGCGTGCGCCTTGCTGGCGAGGGCTTGGTACACCGCATCGTGGAAACCGCCGATGCCACACCCGACGACTTGGCGCTCACCACCGTCAACGCGGGTCCGGCGGCCTTTCGCGCCGGCTGGCTGCGCCGTGCCCTGCCGCGCGTCGAACCCAGTCCAGCCTCGGGCGAACGCTACCTCACCCGCCTGATTGACCTGGCCATCGCCGACGGCCAGCGGGTCGCCGGGTATCAGATCGCCGACCTTGACGAGACCATCGGCTGCGACGATCGCGAACGCCTGGCCGCCGCCAACGCCGCCTTCCGCCGCCGTACCTGAGCACGCTCGGTCGCCCTACCGTTCGTGGGGAGCTTGTCGAACCACACCCCCGCCGCCAACCACAAGCCACGACTCACGAACCACGAATCCCTGCCCTCAGGCCGGATATCATGTGCCGGTGAGTGCGCGTGCGGGCTTGGCGCCCCCACCTATCGGGCCGCACGAGGCGAAGACACTGGACGGCGAACTCAAGGTTTTTGCCGGCTCGAGCAATCGGGCTCTGGCCGAGCACATCGCCGCGCGCCTCGACCAACCGCTGGGCTCGGTCAGGCTCGAGCAGTTTCCCGACGGCGAGGCGCGCGTTCAGATCAACGAGAACGTGCGCGGCACCGACGTATTCGTCATCCAGTCCACCTCCGCGCCGGTGGACGAGCACCTGATGCAGCTCCTCATCATGATCGACGCGCTGCGGCGCGCCTCCGCCGGGCGCATCACGGCCGTTATTCCTTACTTCGGTTACGCCCGCCAGGAGAAGAAGTCCACCGGCCGCGAGCCCATCACGGCCAAGCTGGTGGCCAACTTGCTGGAAGCGGCCGGCGCCAACCGCGTCATGACTCTGGACCTGCACGCGCCCGCCGTGCAGGGGTTCTTCGATATCCCGGTCGATCATCTGCAAGCCTCGCCGCTGCTCGCGGACGCCCTTCGCCGCGTCGTCTCTGACGATCTCGTCGTCGTGTCGCCAGACGCCGGCGGCGTCGCCCGCGCCCACGACTTCAGCCAGCGGCTGGATGACTCCTCGCTTGCCGTCGTCTTCAAGGATCGAATGGCGCCCGACGAGATCCAGACGCTTACCGTGGTCGGTGAAGTCTCCGGGCGCACGGCGGTCCTTGTGGACGACCTGATCTCTACCGGCGGAACGCTTGCCGAAGGCGCGCGGTCACTCCTGGATCGGGGCGCCAACGCCGTTTACGCCTGCGTGATCCACGGCGTCTTTGCCAACGGCGCCCTTCCCATGCTGGAAGGCTCGGGACTTCAGCGAGTGTTCGTCACGGACAGCATTCCGCTGCGAAACGGCGTCCACACAGGCAAGATCGTTCAGGTCGCCACCGCCCAATTGTTCGCGGAGGCGGTCCGCCGGGTCCACAATGATGAGTCCATTACCGCGTTATTCGAATGATCGCGATGCGGCGCCGCTGCCAGGCGGCGGCCGACATCTGGGCGTGAGCACCCGTCTGTGCCGCGCGGCAGGGGAGTGGATCCTTTTTGGATCCGGTTAGTTGGGTAGGACTTGCCCTCATTCTCGTGCTGACCGTCGTTAGCACGTTGCTGGTGCTGGCCGAGAACGCGGCGCTGGAGCTTTCCCAAACCGCGCTGGAGTCGCTGGACAGCACCGAACCCCGCGCCGCGCGACGCCTGCGGATATTGCTCGACAACCGTTTTCGGTTCTGGGCCAGCGCCAGGATCGGCGCGGCCGTGCTGATCTTCACGTCCGCCGCCCTGGCCGCCACGACGGTCGGCGAGGAACTCGGAATCTTGCTGAGTTCGCGGCCCGGCGGCGTGGTGCTGGCGCTCGGCGTCCTGACCATCCTGCACGCGGGCGGCGCGCGTGTGACCCCGCGCATATTCGCCCAGCGCCATCCCCTGCGGATCGCTCGCCGCTTCTGGTGGCTGATCTACGCGCAATATGTCCTGTTCGGGCCGGCCAGCCGCCCGTTCGAGCGCTTGCTGTCGCCGACGGAGCAGGAGGCCTGGCGCGGCCCCGGCCCGCAGGACGCCGCCGTGATCGAGGCGGTGGAAGGCGCCCGCGAAGGCGCGATCGACGCCACCGACATCGAAATGATCACCAACGTGATCGAATTGGGCGACCGAGTCGTACGCCAGGTTATGACCCCGCGCCCGGATATCGTGGCCGTGAGTACGGAAACGACGCTGCGTGGCGCCTTGCGCACCGCGCACGCACACGGCCTCTCCCGCTTGCCGGTCTACGAAGGCGACCTGGACAACGTGATCGGGGTCATCCACGTGCGCGACGGCCTGGCCGAACTGCTGGAACCCACCCAGACGTCGGACCTCCGCTCCCTGGCGCGCGAGCCGCTCTTCGTCCCGGATTCCAAGTACGTGGACCGTCTGCTCCGCGAGATGCAGGGCGACAACCTGCACATGGCGATTGTTGTGAACGAATACGGCGACACCGCCGGGCTGGTGACGATCGAGGATCTGTTGGAAGAGATCGTCGGCGAGATCGAGGACGAGTACGACGTCCCCGACGTCCCAATCGTTCCGCTCGGCCCGGGCCGCCTTGTCGTGGACGCCGGCCTGCCGATCACCGACCTGAACGACGAACTCAATCTCACCCTCACCGCCGACGGCGTGGACACCGTGGGCGGCCTTGCCTTCAGCGCGTTCGGTCGTGTGCCGGCCGTCGGCGAATCTGTCAACGTCAACGGTGCGGTGTTGCGGGTGCACGCGGTCAAGGACACCCGCATCACGCGCCTGGAGGTCACCCGGCTCGACGAAGATGGCAATGCCGCCTAGTCGGCCTACCACGAGGCCCGGCGGCCTGACCACCACGGCCTAACCCGGGAGACCTGTCATCGACATCCTGTTTGGTCTCCTGGTCTTCCTGGGTCTGATCGCCATTAACGGCCTGTTCGCGGGCGCGCAGTTCGCCCTGGTGGCGGTTGACCGCTACGAGGTCGAGACCGCTGCCGCTCGGGGTGCCCGCCGCGACCGCACCGTCCGGCGCGGGCTTGAATCGTTGTCGTTTCAGCTTTCCGGCGCCCAACTCGGCATCACGGTCAGCTCGCTCGTGCTCGGCTTCGTCGTGGACAACGCTATCGGACCGCTGCTGCGGCCTCTGCTGGCTTGGATTCCGGGTATCGAGAATGGTGTGCTGGCGGCGATGACGGCGGCGGCCGCGCTCATCGTGGCCACGGTAGTTCAAATGGTGCTTGGCGAACTGGCTCCCAAGAACCTGGCCATCGCCCGGCCCATGGCCACGGCCCGAGTCTTCGTGCCGCCCGCCATGCTGGTCAACACGCTCTTCGCGCCCGTCATCCGATTGCTCAACGCCATGGCCAACGCCACGATGCGGCTGGTCGGGCTGGCCCCGCGCGAGGAGCTTGAGGGGTTTCAGTCCCTTGAAGAGATGCGTGAGGCGCTGCGCTGGGCCGCACGTGAGAACACCATCGAGGGCGTTGAGTACGAAGTGCTCGACCGCGCACTGGGTCTCGGCCGCACCAGCGCCGGCGACGTGATGGTTCCCAGGTCGCAGGTGGTGACGATTCCGTCAACCGCCAACCTGGCCGACCTGGCTAGCCTGTCAATGGATACCGGCTATTCGCGGTTCCCGATCCGCGATGCCGAAGGGCGCGAATACGTGGGGATCGCTCACGTCAAGGACGTCCTGGCGCTGCCGGCCTCCGCCCGGGCCGCCACGCCGGTCTCCGTCAAGGCACAGCGCGCGCTGGTCGTACCGACCGCCCGCGACCTGCGTTCATTATTGCTCGAAATGCAGGCCGCCCAGCACGCCATGGTCATCGTTCATGACGAGTTTGGTCAGGCCGCCGGCGTCGTCACGCTGGAAGACATCGTGGAAGAGCTGCTGGGCAGCATCGAGGACGAGTACGACCGGCCCGAACCCGCATTGGTCACGTCGCTGGACGGCGGCGCCTACGACGTGGCGGCCCGGATTCGACGCGACGAGCTGAGTGAGGCCACCGGTTTCGCGATGCCCGAGGGCCGCTTCGAGACGCTGGCCGGACTCGTGCTGACGCTGTTGCAGCGCGTCCCGCGGGTTGGCGACGCCGTGTCGTTCCGCGGTTGGACCTTCCGCGTGGCCGCTATGGACGGACGGCGCATCGATCGAGTGCGCATGGAAAGACCTTCCACCCGGCGCCGGAGCGTTCGATGACCGTCATCCTCCTCCTGGTAGCTCTCTTGCTGCTCGTCGTCAATGGATTCTTCGTCGGCGCCGAAGTCGCGATCACGGCCGCCGCCGCCAGCCGACGCGGAGAACTGGAGCGGCGGGCCGCTGACGGCCGACGATCCGCACGTCTGGCTGTGGCCTCCATGCGCGAACTTTCGTTCATGCTCACCGGCGCGCAGCTTGGCATCACCATGGCCTCCCTGGGCCTGGGCTTCGTGGCCGAGCCAGCCATTGCCGACGTGCTGGAGGCGGCCTTTGCCGACCGCATCGGCCTCACCGGCGCGCCGCTGCACGCGCTGGCCAGTATCATCGCCCTGACCATCGTGGTCGTCCTGCACATGGTGCTGGGCGAGATGGCGCCCAAGAACATCGCCATCGCCGACCCTGTGCGCACGCTGCTCTGGGTCGCCCTGCCCTTCCGCCTCTACGCCAACGCCGTACGCGGCGTCCTCTGGGTCTTGAACGAGCTGGCCAATCTGACCATCCGCGCCGTTGGCGTAGTCCCGCGCGATGAGTTGGCGACTGCCTACACGCCCGACCAGATTGGGTCGATGCTGGGCGAATTGCGCCGTCTCGGCGCAATCAGCGCGCCCCAGCAGCAGCTGGCCAACCGCGCCTTACGCTTCGCCGCCCGTCCGGTCGAAGATGTCATGGCCCCGCGCTCGGCCGTCCACGTGGTGCCGGCCGGGATGTCCGTGCGCGAGATCGAGCGCCAGGCGGTAACCACCGGCTATTCGCGCTTCCCCCTCTATCGCGATACCCCCGACGCCATCGTCGGCTTCGTTCACGTCAAGGATCTGCTGGCCATTGACCCTGCCGCTATGGACCAGCCGTTGCCGGAACACGCCATTCGCCCTCTCCACATCACACCCGCTACCGCCCTGGTCGGCGAATTGCTGGTGGCCATGCGGCGCGACCGCGCCCACATGGCGCTGGTCGTGGACGAACACGGCTCGCAGGCAGGCATCGTCACGCTGGAAGACCTGGTCGAGGAAGTCGTGGGCGAGATTCGTGACGAGCACGACACCCCGCTCGAAGACGTTCAGCAGTTCGGCTCCGGCCGATTCGTCGTGTCGGGCGCGCTGCGCGTGGACCGTCTGGCGGAAGCCACCGGCTGCCGCCTGCCCGCGGGCGAGTTCTCCACTGTCGCCGGCTTTCTGATGCACCGACTCGGCGCGGTCCCCAAGTCCGGCGACGCCGTCGCGCACGACGGCTGGCTCCTGCGCGTCCGCCGCATGCGCGGTCCCCGCCTCGAGACCGTCGACGTCATCAGCCGCCCAACCGTCAGCCCGTCCGAAGCCACCGACCCGCGTTAGGCTTGCCCATGGCCGTTCTTCAGCGTTCCAGCACCTACAAAGCCGAAGGCGTCGTGCTCAGCCGCCGCGATCTGGGCGACGCCGACCGTATCGTCACGCTTTTCACCCGCGAGTTCGGACGCCGCCGCCTGGTGGCGCGCGGCTCGCGGCGGCCCACCAGTCAGCTCGCGCCCCACATCGAGCTATTCACCCGCGTCCGCCTGATGGGCGTGGTCGGCGCCAACCTGGATGTGCTCACGCAGGCGCAAAGCCTGGAAACCTACCCACGCTTCCGCAGCGACCTGGCGGCCTTTGCCGCCGCCGGCTGGGCAGTCGAATTGTTGGACGGCCTCAGCGAAGACGGCGAAGCGGCGCCCGACGCCTACGCCGCCCTCACCGCGTTCCTGCGCGCGCTCAACGGCGCGGCCGCCGACCCCGAACCGTTGCTATCCGCCCTCGCCATCAACCTGCTGGACATGCACGGCTACGCCCCCGAACTCTGGCGCTGCACGGTCTGCCGGCAGGCACTTCAACCGGGCGCCCATGCCTTCGCCCCCCGCACCGGTGGCGTCGTCTGCGCCGAGTGTTCCCGCGACCACGCCAGCCACACCCTGAGCGTCGACACCTTGAAGACCCTGCGCTTCATCGCACACGATGGACTGGCGGGCGCGGCCCGCCTGCGCGCCGACCCGCGCACCCGCGCGGAACTGCGCACCGCCCTCCGCGCCTACGCGACCTCGGTCGTCGAGCGCGAGATCTCGTCCGCCCGCCTGCTTGAACGTGCTGGCGTGGGTCCCGCGCCCCGGCCGACGCCCGGGGCGTAACACCGACGACGAGGTGCCGTCATCTCGCACGGCACTCCCATGACCCTGTTCACACACGAGGACTGCTATGCCCGCTCCCGACCTTGAAACCCTGACCTCCCTAGCCAAGCGCCGAGGGTTCGTTTTTCCCAGCTCCGAGATCTACGGCGGCTTCGCCAGCACCTGGGACTACGGACCGCTGGGCGCCGAACTGATCCGCAATATCAAAGACGCCTGGTGGCGGCGCGTCGTGCACGTGCGCCCCGAAGTCGTCGGCCTCAACGCCTCCATCCTCATGCACCCGCGCATCTGGGAAGTGTCCGGCCATATCGAACACTTCGCGGACCCGCTGGTGGAGTGCCCAAGCTGCCGCCGCCGCTTCCGCGAAGACGACGTGTCGGACGGGCGCTGCCCGCACGACGGCGCCGAACTCACCGACCCGCGCATGTTCAACACAATGTTCCAGACATTCGTGGGTCCGGTGGAAGACGACGCCTCCGTGGCCTACCTGCGGCCCGAAACCGCCCAGTCCACCTACGTGAACTTCAAGAACGTGCGCGACACCGCCCGGGTTCAGATGCCCTTCGGCATCGCCCAGATCGGCAAAGCCTTCCGCAACGAGATCACCACCGGCAACTTCATCTTCCGTAGCCGCGAGTTCGAGCAAATGGAGTTGCAGTACTTCGTCCAGCCGGACCAGGACGACGCGGCCCACGAGGACTGGGTCGACGCCCGCTTTGCCTGGTGGAAAGAGCTGGGTCTGGATACGCGCCGCCTGCGCCTGCGCCCCCACGACGCCGAGGAACTGGCGCACTACGCCAAGGCCACCACCGACATCGAATACCAGTTCCCCTTCGGCTGGGGCGAACTGGAAGGCATCGCCAACCGCACCGACTTCGACCTCAAGCGCCACGCCGAAGCCAGCGGAACCGACCTGTCGTACTTCGACGACGAGGCCAAGGCCCACGTGGTCCCCTACGTGATCGAGCCGGCCGCCGGCGTCGACCGCGCGGCCCTGGCCTTGCTGTCCGACGCCTACACCGTGCAGGAAGTCGCCGGGAAACCCCGCGTGTCCCTGAATCTTGACCCGAGGCTCGCCCCGTTCAAGGTCGCTGTCTTCCCCCTGGCCCGCAACCGGCCGCCGCTGGTGGAACTGGCCACCCGCATCGCCGACGATCTGCGCGCCAATTGGCCGATCTTCTATGACGCCAGCGGTTCGATCGGCCGCCGCTACGCCCGCCAAGACGAGGCCGGCACGCCTTTCGCTGTGACCGTCGACTTCGACTCGCTCGACGACCAAACCGTCACCGTGCGCGAACGCGACTCCATGCGGCAGGAGCGGGTAGCCGCCGACGGCCTGCGCGCCTACTTCGCCGACCAACTGGCCTGGTAGACCGCCGTGCCTGGCAGGCCTGCACCTCCGCCCTCGCCATCCGAGCGAGGGCGGGGTGAGGGCTCGCCGCATCCCGCCCCCGGCTCCTACTCCACCCTTGAACGCCTGCTGCTAGCCCCGCTGCGGCAGCTCGGCGGCTACCTCGTCCGGCCCGTAATCAAGGCCCTGGCCTTCGCTCGCGTCCATCCCAGCGCGCTATCGCTCAGTCAGATTCCACTTGGATTCGCTGTGGCGGCCCTGATCGTTCCCTTTCCCCGTCTCGCGCTCGCCCTATTCATCGGCACGCTTGCCCTCGACTTTCTGGACGGCGAACTGGCCCGCGCCCGCGGCCTCGCCTCCAACTTCGGCGCCCTCCTCGACCAGGTGTGCGACCACGTCCGCGAACTCACCGTGATAGGTGGACTGGTAGCCGTGGGCGCGTTGCGAGGCGAAATCGGCGTGGCCTACGCCGCGGCCTACCCGCTCGCCAACATCCTGCTCTACCTGGCCGACCGCTTCCGCATGCCCCTACCGTTCAGCGTCAAGAGTTGGATGGTCTACTACCCCTTCCTGATCGCCTACCTCGGCTGGGGCCTCAACCTCCTCGACTACGCCGCCGCCGCATCCGCCGCCTTCCTCACCCTCGCCAGCATCCAGGCCCTCTGGCGCCTTCGCACAGCCATCTCGCACCGCGATATGCCGTAGGCGCGTTGCTAGTGGCGATGCCCCTCATGGCGGGCAGCCAGAATCTCGTCAATGGTCATCTTGAGGCATTTCATTTTCGCTCGGCGCCGCCGGAAGCGGGCGACAGCCGCCACTCGCTCAGCTCGGCGACGATCGTCCGCAGTCTCCGAACAAGCTTCCTTTCGAGAATCTGAGTCTTCTTGATTCACTTCTCGTGCCTTCGCCGCAGCAACTCGGCCCCGTCGCAGAGCGCCCGCAGCTTCAGAAACGCCTCGTCCAGGTCCATTGGGTTAATGCTGGACGGTGCGAACCCGCAATCGGGATTCAGCGTCAGCCGCTCGGCGGGCACGTATTGCATCGCCGCTTCAGCCCGCTCCACCACGGTCTCCGACGTTTCGACGTTGATGTCTGTGTGGTCGATAACACCAAGGCCAAGCAGCTTGTCTTCGGGAAACTCCGCCAGCACCTCGATCCCGCCCGCATCCGGCGTGGCGAACTCCATGGCAAACCGATGCACGTTCATGCGGCCCAGCGCGCCCACAATCAGGTCATACGGCCCGCGCGTGCTGTGCTGTCGATTGGAGTGCGCGTGGCACAGGTGCACCGAGATCAATGGATGCTCCACGCCCTCCACCGCCCCGTTCACGCCCTGCACCGCCATCTCGATCTCGTGGTCGACGTCGTCAATCCCAACCCGCGCCCGGTACTCCGGATCCACCAGCAGCGCCAGCCACGGATCGTCCAGCTGAATCGCATCCACCCCCAGGGAAGTCAGGCGCTTCAGCTCGCCATTGATGATCGGAATGCACGCCTCCATGAAGTCCTCGCGCGTCGCGTACGCCCCGGTCGAATGATCGGGGCTCCACATGCGCCGCGCGATCGTGTACGGCGACGGCACCGCCGTCAGCGTCCGCCGTGTCGTGGTCCGCTGGACGAAGCGCGCCTCGTCCAGCGCAATGGACCGCTCCTGCCGCAACGTCGAGGTCACCGCCGGATACGCCGCCCCGCGGGCACCGACGATCAGGTCCGGCTCGAACCCGGCCACGGCGTCGGCAAAGACCTTCACGTAGCTCTCGCGCCGCCATTCCCCGTCCGAGACGTAATCCAGTCCCGCCGCTTCCTGCATCCGGATCGCCGCCGGCACCGCATCGTCCAGCACCCGTGCCGCGGCGGCCGGGCTGACCTCACCCTGTTTCCGCCGCTCGATCAGCTCCCGCACCCAAACCGGCCGCGGCAGGCTCCCAACCACGAACGTCTCGAAGAGCGGCTCAGGCACCGGACCCCTGCTCAATGCAGCACCATCCCGCCGTCCACGCTCAGCGAAATCCCGGTGATGTACGACGCGTCGTCGCTAGCCAGCATGTAGGCCGCGTTCGCCACGTCCGAAGGGACTTGGTAGCGGCCTATCGGGACCGCCGCCACCCGCACATCCCAGGCCGACTCGTTCTCACGGCCTTCAAGTTCAGTCAGATCCGGGTTCAGGTCCTCCCGCCACAGCCGCGTATCCACGATGCCGGGACAGAGCGCGTTGACCCGCAGGCCATACGGCGCAAGTTCCATGGCGGTGGAGCGGGTGATCCCAATCACCGCGTGCTTAGTCGCGCAATAGCAGGCCATGTACGGCCGCGCGATCTTTCCGGCGGCCGACGCAATGTTGATGATGATGCCGGTGCCCCGCGGCTGCATCCGCCGGGCCGCTTCCTGCACCCCCAGGAAGACTCCGCGCACGTTGATGGCAAACATGTTGTCCCACGCGTCCATCGTCTGCTCGGCGATGGCCGAGGCCCCGCCGATCCCCGCGTTGTTCACCACGATGTCCACCGGGCCGAAGGCGGCCTCGGCCGCGTCGAACATGTCCGCGATTTCGGCCGGCACCCGCACGTCGGCGGTCTGTGCGCAAGCCGATCCGCCAGCCGCATTGATCCCCGCTGCCACTGCCTCGGCCGCCGCGGTGTCCACGTCGGACACCAGCACCGCGGCACCCTCCGCCGCATAGCGCTCCGCAATCGCCTGGCCTATGCCACGCCCCGCACCGGTGATCACGGCCACCTTGCCGTCAAGTCCCTTTGCCACGTTCTGACCTCGTCTGACCCGCGAAGGTTCAGGCCCGATAGTGGCACAGGCGATTCTGGCGTTCCCGCCCTAAGGGGATAACGCCAAGTAGCAGATCAGCCGCTTGGGAACCCGAAACTCGCCATCGGCCGCGATCCGTTGCTCAATCAGCTCACGCACCCGCACCAGCAAGTCGCGGCGCGTGTCCGCGGTCGGCTCACGAACCGCGTCCACCGGTCCGGATGCGTAGAACGCCGTCACTGGTTCCACCGTCGGAAACACCAACGCGTTCACCTTTTCAAGAACCTCCGCGCTCGGAAACACGGTCCTCACCTGCTCCAGGTTGTGCGCGCCAAAGCGGTCCGACGCGATCTCTACCTCGGCGTCGATCCCCAGCTCGCGCGCCGCACGCTGGTGAAGCCGCTGCAGCGGCGATTCGCGCCGGTTGCCGTTCGTCGTCAGGGCCACGCCCCCGCCGGATACTGTGACTCGCGCAAGCTCCGCCAGTGCCCCGGGAATGTCAGGCACGTAGTACAGCATGTGATTCGCCATGCTGTGATTGATCGCGTCGGTCGGCAGCGGCAACGCCGCAACGTCCCCGGCCACGAATGCCGCCGACGAATCGGCTGCCGACCGAATCATTCCCATCTCGCGCTCGACCGCAATGACTCTGACCTGACGCCTACGCAACTCCGGGTGGTAGGCGCCGCTCCCGGCGCCTGCATCCAGCACCAAATCGCCAACCTTTGGCGCAAGCAGACCCAACACCCACTCGGGAATGTTCTCAGGGAGCTCGCTGTAGCGGCGATGCGTCTCAATCCGCACGGCCAGCCGGGCGTCGTCCGCGTATTGCTTGCGTAGCCGTGTCCGGTCGGTCACGTGCATGCGTCAGGTCTCGAGATCTCTACGGGGGCTCAGGATCGCCCGAGCGGCGTCGTCTGCGCATATTGAACCGCCGAACGGCCTGCATCGTGACGGACGCCAGCCTCAGATGAGCGGTCGGCAGCCAATCATCGTGATCCGAACTGAGTTAGCTAGCGTGTCAATGCGACACGAAAGCCGATTGCGAACCAGCCGCAACCCCGGTTGCCTACCCCGCGAACCGATCCACCAGCACGGCGATCAACGTCCCCGCCACGCCAAAGCCCAAGCCGGCAATCCAGCGGGTGAGTCGTGTCTCCAGGGCCAGCAAGTCGGCCTTCGTGGCCAAGTGCTTCCGCTCGGCTTCGATTACGCTGACCCGTTGCTCGATAATGGCGGTGCTCACGGCGCCCCTCCTGTGGGGAGTCTCCAAGTCTTCACCGCCCGCGGTCAGGTTGCCACATTCTCGTGCCACCAGACCGTGGCTTTAGGGTACCGCAGCTAACCGCCCTGCAGGACCACGTACTCAAGCCGCCGCCGCGTTCTCCGCACACACCGGAAGCGCCCGGCCGGCCCCGCAAACTCCACCCCAGTTGCCCCGCAGACCCACAGGGCGTAGGTTCGCCCCGCCGTGGTCGGCGCTCCTCGGCGCCCGCGCATTGTGAGGTTGTCCTGTGGCCGTTTTTCGCTGCTCATGCCACCAGATCACCTGGGGTGACCACATGGTCGAAGCGCTGGATGATATTGGCAGCTTCGGCTACGCCGGCACCGAGACCTTCGGCACGGTCGTCGCCGAATTTGCCGGCCGCGCGCACGATTTCCAGGCGATGCTCCAGGCGCGCGGCCTGCGGCTGTCGGCCCTGTACGGCGGCGGCGCCCTGCACGATCCGGCACAACAACGCGAGGCCATTGCCGAGAACCTCGCCATCGTCAACTTCCTGCACGAAATGGGCTCCGACCGCCTGGTCATTGGACCCGCCCGGCGCGACGGTACGCCCACCGATGCGGACATTCGCCAATTCGCCAGCGGAGCAACCGAAGTCGCCGCTGCGGCCCGCGACCTAGGCATCGTGACCGGCATGCACCCGCACTGGAACACCGTGATCCAGGAGCGCGATGAGATCACCCGCTTCTTCGACGCCGTGGACACCGACCTGGTCAAGCTGGCGCTCGACCCCGCTCACATCGCCAAGGCCGGCGACGACCCCGTGGAAGTGGCCTCCAGCTATCGCGACATCCTCACCTACATGCACATCAAGGACTACGTGCCCGAACTGGACGTCGAGACGCCGGAACTGGCCAGCGCCCAGGATCACGCGCCGCGCATCGCCTTCTTCGGCGAACTGGGAACCGGCGTCGTGGACCTGCCCGCCTTGCTGGATGTGGCGCGCGAAGCCGGCTACGACGGCTGGCTGACGGTGGAACTCGACCGCTCCCAAACCACCCCGCGCCAGAGCCTGGAAGCCAACTCGCGCTACCTCACCGAACGCCTGGGCTTCGACCTCGGCGGCGAGAACGCCTGAGCGACATGCCCCTCCGCATCGGCCTCGTCGGCTGCGGCCGCATCATGGAACAGGGCCACGCGCCTGTGCTCGAGCGAATGCCGGACATCTGGCAGGTCGCGGCCGTGGCCGATCCCACGCCCGAGCGCCTCAACCTTATCGGCGACCGCTTTGAGGTCCCGCCCTCGACTCGTTTCACCGATTACCGTGACCTGCTGCGCTCTGGTCTGGTGGACGCCGTGGACATCGCCGTACCCCATCGCTTTCACGCACCGGTCTGCCTGGGAGCCGCTCGCGCCCGCACGCCCTTTCTCAGCGAAAAACCGCTGGCCACGTCGCTGCAACAGGCCGACGAGATCATCGCCGAGGTCGAAAAAAACGACATCCCGGCCGGGATCATGCACAACTACCTCAACCGGCCCAGCACGGCCGCCACCCTGGCCGCCATCGAAGCCGGACGCATCGGCCGCCCCTTCATGTTCCGCATGGAGCACATGGGCAGCGGCTGGTACGTGGGCGCGGCGGCCTACGACCCGACCTGGCGCAGCCGCCGCGAGGATGCCGGCGGCGGCGCCCTGCTCGACAACGGCTACCACAACCTCTACACCGCCGAGGCGATGGTGCAGTCCCCCATCACGCAGGTCTGCGCCCGTGTCGGAACTCACGTGCAGAAGCAGGACGTGGACGACACCGCAGCCGTCATGCTTGGCCACGCCAGCGGCGCCACCTCGCTGGTCCTGGCGGCCTGGAGCGCCACCAGCGCCGCCGGCTGCACCGAAGTCCACGGCGACCTTGGCTCGATCCGCCTCGACCGCAACGAAGCCGTCCTGCATACCGGCGAAACGACCGAAGCGCTGGATACGCCCGACGCCGACGAGCTGGGCTTCGATCCAATCTTTCGCAGACTCGCCGACGCCGTCCGTGGCGACGCCCCGCCGCTCCACACCCTGGCCGAGGCCCGCCGCAACCTCCAGCTCGTATTTGCCGGCTACGACTCAGCCATCGCCAACCAGATCGTCAATGTCCCGTCCTGACGGTGCCGCACCGCACGCCGGAGGCGCCGTACGGGTCGCGTAATGTGCATGCAGGGCGGGCCCTGAATGCCGCCCAAACGCCGCCTGCCCTGGCTCGCGGTCTTGGAGTTGCCGCGCGACATCCTCGCGGCCATGGCCATCACGGTATCCGTGGCCTTTGGCAACGGCGCCATTGTGTCCGTGCTGGCGCCGATCAGTCGCGATTTCAACCTCTCGGATACCGCCGGAACGGCGTTGGCGGCGCTCATCGCCAGCTTTGCGTTCGCCAGGCTGGTTATCAACCTGCCGATCGGGGCCATGGTCGACCGCGTCCGCCTGCACCCGCTCTTCTACGCCGGCGGGGCGCTGGCCATCGTTGGCGTCATCGTGACCGTGCTGGCCCCTGTCTACTGGCTGCTCCTGGTCGGCCGCGTCATTGAGGGCGCCGGGTCCATCACCGCCAGCGCGGCCGCCCAGGCCTACGTCGCGCGCCGCGCGCCCGAGCGCGAACGCGGACGCATGTTGGGCGCCGTCAGCTCGGCCACCATGATGGGCGGATTTCTCTCCCCGGTGGTCGTCGGCGCGGTCGCCACCCTGGCGCACTGGCGTATCGGGCTGCTCATCACCGTGGTCGCAATCCTCACCGGGATGTTCTTGGTGACACGTTATGTAAAGAACGACCCGCCCCCAGCACGCGCCGCTGACCCGTCGCCCCCCGCCCGTTTCCGCCCCGCTCGCTTCGTCCGCCGCGCCGTCTACTCCCCGGGCCGGCTGCTATTCGTCAACGGCATGGCCATGGCTCTGGCGGTCCCCATCTTTGGATTCAAGGCCTTCTTTTACCCGCTTTTCGGCGGCGAAGTCCTGAATCTGCAACCTTTCCTGATCGGCTTGGCCATCTCGCTCTCCACGGTCATGCGCTTCCCCGTCGCCATCGTGGCCGGCGCCATGTCCGACCGCTATGGCCGCTTGTGGGTCTACGTGCCGAGCGCGCTGGCCATGGGGTTGGTCAGCGTGCTGGTCAGCCAGGCCGGAAGCGCCGCCACCTACGTGCTGTTTGGCCTGGCCTTCGGCCTGGGCGGCGGCGCCATTCCAACCGTCACCTCAACCGTGGTGGACCGCGCCCCCCGCCACCGCCTGGGCGCCGCACTGGGCACCCACGCCTTCCTGCGCGACATCGGCGTGGTGCTCACTCCCCTGGGCCTCGGCATCGTCATCGACGCGCTCGACTTCACCGCAACCGCCTTCACCATGCTCGCCTTCGCCGCCCTCTCCGCCCTCCTAGCCATCGCCGCCGGCGAATCCGCCCCGGCCTCGCGGCGGCGGTCGGCTACGTAGCAGTCAGTTGGCACGCACATACCACCCGCCGATTTGACCTTGCTAAAAACATTTGTTTAGATAGGCGAAATCGGTCGGCGGACCGCTGGAACTTCGGCGTCGGCCTCGAACTTCAACGGTGATCGACAGGTGAAGTGGATGACGACGCGTGCGGCGCGGGTGCTGGCCAGTCTGCTCCTGGCCGCGTTGGCGCTGGCCGCATGCGGCGCCGGTTCGACGGCGAAGGTGTCGTCCACAGCCGACGGCCCGGCGCCTGTGGCGCGCGAGAACGGACGGCCGCTGCGAGTGGTCACGACCATCGGGCAGATCGCCGACGCGGTCCGTCGCGTCGGCGGCGACCGCGTGCAGGCGCAGGGCCTTATGGGGCCCGGTGTCGATCCGCACCTCTACCGGGCCAGCGAGAGCGACATTACGCGGCTCGAATCGGCCGACGCCGTGTTCTGGAACGGTCTGCATCTAGAAGCCGGCATGTCCGGGGTGCTGGAACGAATGGGCGACTTGGGTGTCCATTCGATACGCGTGACCGATGACATCGACCGTGCACGCTTGCTGGCGCCGCCGGAGTTCCAAGGCGCCTACGACCCGCACATCTGGTTCGACCTGGACCTCTGGTCGACGGTGGTGGGAACGGTCCGCGACGCGTTGATCGCCATGGACCCTGACGGCGCTGAGATCTACCGGGCCAACGCCGCCGCCTACATCGCCGAAATCGGCGAGTTGGACGAGTACGTCAAGACCCGCGCGCTCGAAGTCGACGAACGCGTGCGGGTGCTGGTTACGGCGCACGACGCGTTCAACTACTTCGCCAAACGTTACGACTTGGAGGTGCGCGGCCTGCAGGGCATCAGCACCGAAAGCGAGGCCAGTACCGCCGACGTACAGGAACTGGCGCGGTTCATCAGCGAGCGCGGGATCCCGGCGGTCTTCATCGAGTCGTCCGTGCCCGACCAGGGCGTGCAGGCGGTGATCGAAGCCGCCGGCGCCCGCGGGCACACCGTCATCATCGGCGGCGAGATTTTCTCCGACGCCATGGGCCAGGAGGGAACCGAGGAAGGCACCTATCTGGGAATGATTCGCCACAACATCGACACCATCGTTGAGGCGCTGGCGAACTCGTGAGCGTCGGGCTACCCAGGCGCAGGGCCCTCGCCGTGCACGCCACGGACGTCACGCTGGCCTTCCAGCAGCGGCCGGTCTTGTGGGACGTGGATCTGGAGGTTCCCCAGGGCGTGCTGATGGCCATCGTGGGGCCAAACGGCGCCGGCAAGACCACGCTCCTGCGAACCGTGCTCGGCCTCCTTCATCCGGCCGCTGGTGAGGTGCGGGTCTTCGGCCGCCCCTACGCCGAACAGCGGCGGCTGGTGGCCTACGTGCCCCAGCGCGGCAGCGTGGACTGGGACTTTCCCACCACCGCGCTGGACATCGTGACAATGGGCACCTACGGCGGCCTCGGCTGGGTACGGCGTCCCGGCCCGTCCGAATGGGGGCGCGCGACCGCCGCGCTGGCCCAGGTGGGCATGCAGGCCTACGCCAACCGCCAGATCAGTCAGCTCTCAGGCGGGCAGCAACAGCGGGTCTTCCTGGCGCGGGCGCTGGTGCAGGACGCGCAGGTCTATCTGATGGACGAGCCGTTCCAGGGCGTCGACGCGACCACCGAACGGGCCATCGTGGATCTGCTGCGCGCGCTGCGGGCCGAGGGCAAGACGGTAGTGGCTGTGCACCACGACCTGCAGACCGTGGCCGAGTACTTCGACGAAGTCACGCTGCTAAACGTCCGTCGAATTGCCGCCGGACCGGTGGATGAAGTGTTCACGGACGAGAACCTGCGCCTCACCTACGGCGGGCGCGTGGCGGGAATCGGCGGACGGACCAACGGCGCCGGACAGGACATGTCCCCATGAGCGGCGCTTCGGGACGCGGCTAAGGACGCGATACGGGTGGACGTCCTGGGCGATCTGTTCTTGGATTACACCCTGCGGACCGTGGCGCTCGGCTCGGCCGCCCTCGGAATCGTCAGCGGCGCCCTCGGGGCCTTCGCGGTACTCCGGCGGCAAGCCCTGCTGGGCGACGCGATGTCGCACGCGGCCCTGCCCGGCGTGGCGCTGGCCTTTCTGATCACCGGCAGCCGCGCCCCGCTTGTCCTGATGATCGGCGCGGCCCTGACCGGCTGGCTGGCGGCCGTGGCCATCGTCAGCATCGTCCGCGCTTCGCGCATCAAGACCGACACCGCCATGGCCCTGATGCTCAGTGTCTTCTTCGGGGCCGGGCTGGTCGTGCTGACCTTCATCCAGCGCCAACCCGCGGCCGGCAAGGCCGGCCTGGACCGTTTCCTGTTCGGTCAGGCCGCCGCAATGCTCGAGAGCGACGTCATCACCATGGCGGCCGTCGGCGCGCTGGGACTTCTGGGCGTTCTGCTGCTCTGGAAGGAGTTCAAGCTTCTGAGCTTCGACCCGGACTTTGCCGCCACCCTGGGAATGCCGACCCGGCGGCTGGACGTGCTCCTGACCAGCCTCCTCGTGGTGGCAATCGTGGTTGGCCTCAAGACCGTCGGCGTCGTCCTGATGAGCGCGATGGTCGTGGCGCCGGGCGCTGCCGCCCGCCAGTGGACCGACCGCCTGGGCGTGATGGTCACGCTCTCGGCGCTGTTTGGCGCCGCGGCCGGCGTGCTTGGGGCACTGCTGAGCACGACGGCAGGGACTTCCACAGGCCCCACCATCGTGCTGGTCGCTACCGGCCTTGTGGCGGTGTCACTCCTGTTCGCGCCCGCTCGCGGCTTGGTGTGGGCCCGCATACGCGCCTGGCGGAGCCAGCGGTTGCTGGCGCTGGAATCGGTGCTGGCCGATCTGGCGGCGCTGGCCGCCCAACACGGTTCGGATGCCACCCGTCCGCATGATGTGGGCGCCCTGCACGCCGTCCGCGGTCGCGCTGTCGTGGAACGTGCGCTCAGTGAGCTGGCTGCGGAGGGCCTCGCCCAGCGGCACGCCGGTGGCGGCTGGTCGCTGACGGCGCAAGGCCTGGCCGAAGCGGCGCGGCTGGCCAGGACCCGGCGCGCGCCCGGCGACGCCGTATGACCTCGGCCCAGATCGACGTCCTGCTGGTCGCCATCGTGGTGTCCGCCGCTTGCGCCATTCCAGGCACATTCCTCGTGCTGCGACGCATGGCCATGATGAGCGACGCCATCAGCCATACGGTCCTCCTGGGCATCGTGCTGGCGTTCTTCGTGGTGGCGGACCTCAGCTCGCCAATCCTGATCGTCGGCGCGGCCCTGGTCGGCTTGCTGACGGTAGTTCTGGTCGAAGCGGTCAGCCGCACCGGCCTGGTGCGCGAAGACACCGCCATCGGCCTCGTCTTTCCAGCCTTGTTCTCCATCGCCGTGATCCTGATTTCCAGCCTGGCCGGCAACGTGCACCTGGACAGCGACGCCGTGTTGCTGGGCGAGATCGCCTTCGCGCCCTTCAACCGCTTCACACCCTTTGGCGTCGACTTGGGACCAATTGCCCTATGGGTCATGGGCGCCATCCTGCTCGTCAACCTCGCCTGCACCGCCCTGTTCTTCAAGGAACTCAAGCTGGCCACCTTCGATCCGGCCCTGGCCGCGGCCCTGGGCTTCTCGCCGGCGCTCGTCCACTACGGCTTGATGGGGCTGGTGTCGGTGACCGCCGTCGGCGCGTTCGACGCCGTCGGTTCGATCCTGGTCGTCGCACTGATGATCGGCCCGCCGGCCGCCGCCTACCTGCTCACCGACCGCCTGCCCCGCATGCTGGGACTCAGCGTGGCGATCGGGGCCGTGTCAGCCGTCGGCGGCTACTGGCTCGCCCGTGTTCTCGACGCCAACATCGCCGGGGCCATGGCCACCGTGGTCGGCATCGCCTTCGTGCTGGTCCTACTGCTGGCGCCCCAACGCGGCCTGCTGGCCACCGCCCGACGCCGCCAGCACCAGCGCTGGACCTTCGCCCGCCAGATGCTGCTGATCCACCTCGCGACCCACGAAGGCACGTCCACCGAAGCCGACGAAAGCCGCCCCGACCACATGCAACGCCACATGCGCTGGCCGCCCGAATTCGCCGACCGAGTTGTCCACACCGCCACCGAACGCGGCCTGATCGTTCTCGAAAGCGACCAACTCCGCCTTACACCCCAAGGCCGCGAAGCCGCCCGAGCCGCCGCCATCCGTTAGGCCGCCAGAAGACCGCGGCCATCGCCAACAACCACGTCTACCTTCGGGTGGCCGCCTACGCTATGCGTCCCGGATGAACACGCTGTCGCTGACAGTCTGGCTGATTGGCACTTCGTCTGCGCCGATCCGAATCAACAGCGGACCTTCAAAGGGCAGGCGCCGAACCACGGTTCCGAGGGCCCCCGGCACCAGTTGGATTTCCTGCAGGTACTCCAACACCGCCCGATCACGGTCCCGCACCCGCGCCACCACGAACTCCGTCCCATCCGGCGCGGACGTCAGCTGGCGCGCGTCGTCGGCCTGCAGCGCGTCCAGCGCCTCATTCGGGATCGAGTCCCCGTGCGGGTCCGTCGTCGGGTCGGACACCTTCGCGGCAATGCGGCGCTCCATCTCCTCTGAAATCACATGCTCCAGGCGGTGCGCCTCTTCGTGCACCTCGTTCCAGTCGTAGTCCAGAAACTCCACCAGGAAGCGCTCGATCAGCCGGTGATGTCGAACCATCTCCAGCGCGTGGCGCTCACCTTCGGCGGTCAGTCGCGCCCCCTGGTAGCGCACGTAATCGACCAGCCCCTTCTGATGCAGGCGTTGCAGCGCCACCGTGACTGCGCCTTGAGTAAGCTTGAGTTCGCCTGCGATTTCCCCGGTCCCCACACGCCGCTCATGTCCGCCGGCGTCGTAAATCGCGCGCAGATAATCCTGGTCGCTGGCCGAAATCCGCTGGTCTGACATCGGGGCCCGAGCAAGACTGGGACCCGCAACCTACCAGCTTAGCCACGGCCCCTGACTGGCTAGACTGCCAATGTGGACAGTTCTGACCCCTCCAGTCGGCTGCGGGCGCGGCACGCCCCCGCGCTTTCGCGACGAACGCTGCTGGCAGCGCTGGCCGTAGGTGCGCCGACACTGGCCGGACTGGTTGCCGCCTGCGGAGCGCCGGAAACCAACCCGCGGATCAGTGTCCTCCTGGCCCTCAACGAAGTGCTACCGGGGCCGCATCGCTTTCCGTTCGTGGTTGTGGACGGCGCCGGCGCGGCCGTCACTGGCGCACGGATCCAGGTTCGCTTCCTGCGCTTGATCGGTGAACGCGACGAGTTCCGCTTCGAAGCGCCCGCCGTGGAGTACGTCGCCGGCGGCAGCTATAACCACGTCCACGAGGACGGCCAGATCCATGTCCACAACCCGTCGCGCTCGTACTACCTCGTCTCCGACGCCGAATTCGAGGAAGGCCTGTGGCGCGCCGACCTGGAGGTCCATCCGGCCGATGGCTCGACCTTCTCTGCGTCAACGGCCTTCCAGGTCGGCCAGCGCACCTCAACCCCCCGTGTCGGAGACCCCGCGCCCTCCTCCGCCCACCCAACGGTCAACGACGTGGCGGCTCTCGACCTCTTGACGACCGCCGACCCGCCCCTGCCGGCCCTATACGAGCATTCGGTCGCCGGGGTGCTGTCCCGTCGCGAGCCGTTTGTGGTGGCATTTAGTACGCCCGGCTATTGCACCTCCGAAATGTGCGGGCCGGTCACGGCGGTCGTCGGCAGCCTTGTCCAGGACTTTGGCGATCAGGTGCGCTTCATTCATCTCGAGCCGTTCGATCTGGGCGTTGCACGCACCGAGGGACGCCTCGTGTGGGGAGACGCGGCGCGCGAGTGGCAGCTGGAAACCGAGCCCTGGGTGTTCGTGATCGACGCGTCAGGTCGCCTGGCCGCGCGCTTCGAGGGCCTCGTGAGCGCCGCCGAACTCGAACCCGCCATCGCCGCCGTAGCCGGGCCGCCGCTGCGCTGATGCGTCGCCTCGCGCGCCTTCTATCGGCGCTCATCCTTCTTTGGGCGGCTTCGGGCGCGCCCGCGCTGGCACACGGCGGCGACCTCGTCTACACCGGCGCGACCGGTCCCTACCAGGTGCGCGCCTTCGCCAACTGGGCCGAAGGCTGGCTCGACTACTCCGTTGACCTCCGCAACGTCTCCACCGGCGCGCGCATTCCGGGCGCTGAAGTCCGCGTCTCCGTCTTTGAGAACGGCGTCAACATCGCCCAATACACCGCCTTCGAGTCCGGCGCCGTCTACGAGTTCGTTGAGCAGAGTCCCGAGGAAATCCACTGGAAGCTGGTGCTGGACATCTCCAGCGCCCTCGGACCGGCCAAGCTCACGCACCCGCTGGACCTGGCCCCCACCAACTGGGTCTGGCCCAGCGTCCTGGTCATCGGCGGCTTCTTCGCGGCCGTGGCCGCGCACACCTGGACCGCCCGCCGCCGCAACCGCTCCTAGCTCCGGGCGGCCTCCGGCAGGGTCTGGATGAAGTTGATGATGTGCCAGGTATCCAGTTCGCCGTAGCGCTCGCCGAACGCGGGCATCGCCGTGCCCTCGATGCCGTTGAAAACGAAGCCGAAGAGCGCGTCGTCGAGATGCAGCGGCACGTGGATCACCAGGTCCAGCGGCGGCGGATCCAGCGTCGCCGCCAGCGGACCGTCGCCGCGACCCGCCGGCCCATGGCAGCTCACGCACTCGGCTTCGTAGATCTCCCGCCCGGCGCTGACTGAGGCGTCATCCGGTGGGATGGGGTTCACCGCCGACGGTGCGACGCGCTGCTGCGGACCGATGATCAGCAGCCCCGCGCCCAGCAGGATGGCCGCGAAGCCCGCTCCCGTCCCCACACGACGCAGCCGCGGCGCCCAGCCCTGGCGCGCCAATGTGGCCGCCGCCAAAATAAAGCCCATGCCGGCCAGCGCCAGACCCCACAGCCGCGCCGCGGCCGCAACGTCCACCTCCGCCACGCCTCCCGCCGTCGGTGAGCCGATTTCCAGGCGCACCGGCACCCGGGCATCGAACGCCCCCGGCTGCCGCACGATGGCCAGCACCTGCCACACACCCGCCAGCGTGAACGCCTCGGTCTCCACCGCGAAGACCCCGTCCTCGTTTCGCACGGGACGTTCCACAGTCGTCCCCAAGTCGGTATCGAGATACCGCAACTGCAATTCGACGTCGGTGTCCGCCTGGTCGCCTTGGCGCGGTCCGAGCTCTATCTCCAGCCGGTTCGGACCCGGACGCCCCGGCACCACCCGCATGCGCACCCTTGTCTCGCCGGATGTGGCCGCGCCCTCCACCGCCAGCGGAACGTCGCCGCTGACCTGGCGCGCCGGTTCGCGCTCCGTGAGAAAACCCACAACGACCAACACCGCGCCAGCCAGCACGATCTCGGCGATTACCAGCGTCCGCAGCGCATTCCGCGCCCGAGCCCCTACCGCGCCGGCCACGGCCAGCCGCGGCCGCGTCCATCCCAGGTTCACCCCACCCAGCGCCAGCAGGGGCGCCACCAGCGCCAACTTCACCAGCAGCAGCGCGCCGTATTCCGTGCTCCACAGACGCGATGGCTCCAGCACCTGCAGCCAGGCGCTATACGCGCCAGTCACAACGATCAAGCCCACGGCCACCGTGGCGACGGCGGAAAATCTCGCCGCAACTTCCGTCAGATCCGCGGCTGCGCCATCCTCGGATCTCGTCCTCCGCGACTCCCACACCACTAGCAGCAACACCGGCAAGCCGCCCACCCAGGCGCCCACCGCCAGCAGGTGGATCAGGTCCGCCGCCAGCGCCGGCGCAACATCGATCAGCGCCGCCGCGTGACTGCCCAGCGAAATCGTGACCGCCATCACCACGCCGGCCAACGCAACGCCAACGAAGCCGCTGACACCGCGTCGCCCCCCGGCCTCGAACGAACTGGCCTGATCCGCCAGAACCAGCGCCACTACCAGCGCCACGGTTCGTGCAATCCACAGCACACCCCACTGCCCGGCTCCAAACACCTCCCCAAATCCGGCCAGCAGCGAGTCGCCACCCAGAATCAGAATCTGCGTTCCCAGCAACCCCACCTGCCCCGCCAGCGCCAGCAGCCCCGCCCCCAGCAACAACAGCGCCGTCCGCCGCTCGACGACCCGACGCCGCTCTGGCGGAGCCCCACGTCGCTGCGCCAGCGCCTGCAGCGGCGCGCCGATCAACATCGCCACGCCCATGAACAGCAGCCCGCGCGACGCCGCTGCCGCCGGACTCGACTGAATCGATGCCACCGCCACCGCCACGTCCGCGGCCACCGGCTCGCCCACCCCAAACGCGAACGATCCACGTATTACGTGCCCGTCCACCACCGAAAGCGTTCGCCAGACCACCACGTAGGTGCCGTCCGGCAAGTCCGCCACAGGAACCAGCATCGCCGCCGAACTGGTCGGGTCCGCTTCCGTGGGCCCGCTGGTCACCGCCTCCCCGTCGGCGTCCAGCACCTCCAGCCGGCTATAGCCCAGATCGATCGCCTCGCTGAACTCCGCGTAGACCACCGGCGGCGCCGGGTCGACCGCCGTTCCAGGGCTGGGCAACGCGCGCACCAGGTTCGCGTGCGCCCCGGCCGGCGCGGCAACCAGCGCCAGCGCCGTCAGCGAGACCAAGACGGCCAGTGCCAGACGCCCCCGGCGGAACACGAGCCTCCGCCGGAGACCGAATCCGCTATGCAGCACTACGCCGACGGAACGCGTACAGCGCCAACCCAGCGCCGGTTACCAATCCAAGGCCGCCGATCACCAGCCCGGCAACAGCAATGGTCAGCGCCGTTGCCGAGGCGTCCGCCGCGTCCCGCGCCTGCCGCTGCGCCGCCGTGGCCACACCGGCAATCTCACGCGCGCTAGGCACCGGCCGCGGGAATTGCGCCTCCGTGGCCGACCGCACGTCATCGAACGTGCCGGGGCCCGACGTAAATGTCTCGTCGATGGGCAACCCGTCAATCGTGCCGACAAACCGGAACCGGTACGGCCCCGGCACGGTGGGGATAAACGGGGCCACGTAGCCTCCGTCCTTGCCCGGCAGCGGCGTCAGCGCCATCCGCCGGATAACGCCCGAGGCCGACATGTCCGCCGCCAGGTGCGTGACCTCCACCGCCAGGCCGTTGGCCAGGCCCTTCACGCCTACCTGCGCCTGCTCGCCGGCCCCCATCGGCATCCCCTCGGTTGCACCGGCGTCAGGCACATGGATTGTCGCTACCGCCTCGATCGTCACCCCGTTGTGCGCGTACTCCTGGTGCATGTTCGTATTCAGGGTGACTCGGACCTCATTCATTCCGGGCGCCAGCTTGCCCAGGTGCTTATACGGACCGTATATCCTCCCCAGCCGCACCCCATGTACGTACACGTGCGGATGACCCTCACCCGCCACGTTCGGGACATTCACCTTCGACGGGGCAAACGTGAAGCCCTGCGGCATCACCGTCAGGTTCGCGCCGCCCAACGGGTCCGCTTCCAGATTGATCTCCACCGTCATTCCCGCCGGCGCCTCAACCTGCCCAACCTCCTTCGGCGCGGGCGGCATCGGTGGAACGCTGACATGGGTCATCGCCTGCACGGGTTGCCCGTCCACCGCGTACTCGCCGTGGGAGTTGGCGTTCAGCGTCACCCGGATTTCGTGCTCGCCCGGTCCAACGCCCTTGAGATGGAACCGCTCGCCATAGACCCGGCTCACCTTCTCGCCGTCCACGTAGATGTGCGCGTGCCCCTCGCCGTCAACGTCCGCCTTATTCAACTTCTCCGGCGCGAACACAAAGCCGGTCGGCCTGACGTGCACGTTGATCCCGTCGATCGGATCGACCTCCGCCGTCACCTCCACCGACATGTCCGACGTCTCCACGTACTTGTCGTGCGCATGTCCCTCAGCGGCCATCGCCTTGGCGCCATCCGCCTGACCTGATCCACCCCCGTGGTGATCGCCACTCGTCCGGGTCACCGACAGATACACCCCGTTCGGCTGGCCCTCATACGCCGGTTCCACCAGGAACCCGACGTCAAACGTGTAGCCAAGCACCTCACGTCCCTCGTGCGCCAATGCAGCGCCCGCCGCTGCCGCCAGCCCGGCGCCCGCAAACGCCAGCGTCAGCAAGCTCCGCCTCAGGCGCGGCAGGCGATTCCAGATACGCATGAACAAACCTCGCAGGTTCGGCGCGCTCCTCTGCGGCACTTGTCACCACCAGGGGATTCGCGCATGTCGTCCGCGCACACGTGCACGCGGATGGAATCCATCTACTGCAAGGCCAGACGCGGCGGCGGTCGCGGCGGTCCAACAACCGCAAAACGCGCCCTCCACAGGTCCATCCCAACCCGCTGCAACATGCACACCACCAGCACAACCGCCAGTAACGCCGGAATCACCCCCACCGGAAACGGCGATGACTGCTCCGGAAACTCACCCGACGCGCCCTCCGCCCCCTCCGCATCAGCCTCCGACAGCATCCCCGCCAAGTGGACGTGGTCGTGCCCCTCATGCCCATGCGGCGTTATCACCCCAACCAACGACGCCGCACTCGTCACCAGCGATGGCGCTAGCAGAGCCAGCAAAGCCAGCGCCATGACCACGGCGGCCGAATGCCTCCTGCTTGAAGTCATATAGCCAGACTAGCTAACCGGGTCGCGTAGGCTCCGGATGCTGCCGCACCCGCTCGTCTGGCGCGACATGGCGATTAGTCATATGATTAGCTAATTCAGCCGGCGAGGCACCGCGGATGCCGGTCGTTAATGTCCACGAAGCCAAGACCCACCTGTCGCGTTTATTGACGCAAGTCGAAGCCGGCGAGGAGGTCACCATCGCTCGCAACGGCACGCCGGTTGCGCGGCTCGTCCCTTGTCGACGGCGAGGCAAGCGGAAGTTCGGTGCCATGCAGGGACGCATCACGCTTGACGACAGCTTCTTCGACCCACTGCCCGAGGAAGAGTTGGCCGCATGGGAGGGCGATTGAGCGGTGCGGCTGCTGCTCGACACGCATGCGTTCATTTGGTGGCTCGCCGGAAGCGCAAAGTTGTCGCCGCGGGCAAGGCGAGCAATTGCAGATGAAGAGAACACAGTTCTCATCAGCGCGGCGTCGGCCTGGGAGATTGCCACGAAGCATCGCCTCGGCAAGCTACCGGGCGCAGAGGCGCTCGCGCTCGACATTGCTGGGAACATAGCCAGCCAGGACTTCGAAGAGCTGCCGGTCACCGTTGCGGATGCCGCGAATGCGGGGTCGCTCCCGGGCCCCCACCGCGACCCGTTCGACCGGATGCTCATCGCACAGTCCCTGTCACGAAACCTGTTTCTCGTATCGAACGAGGAGCCCTTCGACGGCTACAACGTTCATCGACTGTGGTAAAGGCACTCGAATCTCGACTTGCTATCTACCAGGTCGGGCCGCCCCACCCCTCTCTGAGACAATGCCCCAAACACCTTCAGCTTCGCTGACCACGCTGGCGACACCCCCGTGAACAACCCCACCTACGCCTTCGGCGACGACGACACCGCCGCCGAACGCCTGCGCCTGCTGGCCTACCTCTTCGCCCCTGAGATCAAGAGTTCCCTGAGCCACGTGCCCCCCGAGCCAAGGCTCGCAATCGATCTCGGCTGCGGCCCCGGCTTCACCACCCGCGTCATAGCTGAGACCCTCAAGGCCCGCCAGACCGTCGGCCTGGACACCTCTGACCGTTTCCTGGCCATGGCGCGCAGCGCTCCGGCCGATGGTGTCATCTTCGCGCAGCACGACGTCACCCAGGCGCCGTTCCCCACCGCGGCTGCGGACGTGATGTTCTGCCACTTTCTGCTGCCGCATATCGCCAACGCGGGGAGCGCCTTGCGTACCTGGGCCTCGCAATTGCGCCCGGCTGGCCTCCTCTTGGTGGATGAGACAGCCGACATCCAGACCACCCAGCCGACCTTCCGTCGTTACCTCGATGCGGCCGAGCGCATGCTCCAAGGCCAGGGCAGTGACCTCTACGTCGGCCGGCGCGTTGAACTCCTCGGTCGCGTCCCGGGGCTTCGTCGAGTCTCCAGCCGCCTCGTCACCCACCCCGTGGCCACCGGGGCCACGGCCATCATGTTTCGCCTCAACCTCGACGCCTGGGGCGCCAATCCCCACGCCGACCTCTCCCCCCAGGACCGCTCCGACCTGGCCTCCCAGCTCGACGACCTCGCCTCCTCGACCGCCTCAAACGAAATCCACTGGCAAATGCGCCAGGTCGTCTTCAAGGCCACCAACTGAGGCTGACGAACCGCGCGTGGTCCAAGCTGTAGTAAACTGTCGTCAAAGGTTCCCCCCCGATGACAAGAGCCCAAGGGGCTCTCTCCGGAAACGGAGTAGTCGGGGGGGTCGCTCTTTCTGGATGCGCGCTAAGTGCGACGCATTGTCCCACTTTCGAAGAACTCGACCTCGCTCAGCATTGCCGGACGAACCTGGTCAAAAAAGCCCGACTCGCCTCGTTCGTACTTCCGAAACACGGCCCAACACAAGTAATCCGTTACCTGGAGCCCATAGTGAGCGCGCGAGTCGTGGTGCAGGACGCGAAAGATCGGACGCTTCGGCAGTGTCGTGGACAGCGCCGACCTTACAGACTTCTCTATTGCCCGACGTCTGCTCCGCAGTGGAACGACATCGGCTATCACAGTCACCTCTCTGAGCTTCGAATTCGCTGGCCTCGATACGACGCGACTGAGCAAACAACTGAGCATCTCGGAATAGAGTCGTCCGTCACGGGTTAGCGTTGGCTCGGTCTTTCGCTTTTCCGCAATCAGCGAGTGCACGCCTATCTCGGCGAGGTGGGCGCCGATGATGCTGAACACCCTTCCTCGAACATGCCTGTTATCGCTGGAGCAGTGGAATCGCTCGTTCGCCAATCCGTATTCCAGGCAGTCGTACTTGTATGCATCAAGTGCGCTGTACATCGGGAACGGTCGCTCCATGCTCACGCTCGTCAGCACGAAGTAGCGAGTCCCGCGCGCACTGAAGTCCAGGTTCCCGGATTCGTCCAGGAATATGTACACGCAGTCGCTCACCCGCGGCCCAGGCCCTTTCCTCGTCGTTGTCGTACCCGACAACACATCCCGACATTGCGCCGGTGCCCAACAACTCCGAGCTGGCGGCAAGGACCTGTCGTGCACCCCGCGTACCCGCCCGGCGGCTCATGACCGCGATCCGCGTATCATGCCCTCACGTCCCAACCAGCACCACCCCCATGAACCTCGACAGCCGCACCTGGGATGCCCGCTATGGCCGCGGCATCCTGGCGGCGCACGGGTCTGAGTTCACCGACTACATCGCCATCACCTCGCCCAGCGCCTGGGCGATCGCCGGGCCGTTGCTACCCAATCCGCCGCGGGCGCTCGAGTTCCAGGGCGGCATGGGCGAGGACTATCTCGAAGCCCTCATCCAGCGCCTCCCCGACGCCCAAATCATCCTTGCCATCGGCGGCGGCAACGCGCTGGACGTAGGCAAGGTCGCGGCCTGGAAGCTCGGCAAGCCGCTGATCATGATCCCCACCATCGTCTCCACCGGCGCCATCTTCCAGGCACCCATCGCCATCCGCCGTCAGACGATCTGGCAGTTCTACTTCGACACCATCGCGCCCGAGTACCTGCTCCTCGACTTCGACGTCATCGCCGCCGCGCCCCCGCATCTCAACCGCGCCGGCATGGGTGAGTGCATCTGCATCCTCGGCCACGTCGGCTCCTGGCGCTGGTGGGCCGACAACCGCCCCGACGCCGTCCCCTGGGACCAGGCCGCGGCCGACGAGACGATGGCCTGGATTCGCCGCCGCTGCGCGGAGTTCGCCGCCGGCCTGGACGCCGAAGGCCGCCCCAACGACGACGCCCTCCGCATCGCCAGCGAGGTCAACCGCGAGCGCTACGACGTCCCCACCCACGACCTCAAGGTCTCCCACAGCGTCGACCACACCTTCGTCATCGCCTTCGAGTGGGTCCAGGGCTACGAGCTCATCCACTCCGAGGTCGTATCGCTCGGTGCCCTCATCAACGCCTACGTCTACGAGTGGGGATTCGACGAAACCAAGGCGCTGCTCGACGCCTGCCAGGTTCGCTACCGGCCGTCCGACATCGGCTGCACCTGGGACGAAGTCAAAGCCGTGCTCGCCAACCTGAACGAATTGAACGACCGCCTGGGCCACGCCCAGAACTGGTTTCACCTGCATTCACTGTCCGACGAGTCGTTCCAGCAGATGGCGGCCGCGATCGACGCGAGGTAGTCGCTAGGCTGACCATGCCCCACAGCCATCCGGCAACGTCCCAGCCCAAATGGCGCAGGCCATTGCCCTGAGTTGAGCATGAACCCGGATCTGGAGCGCCAACGATGACCAAGGTCAGACTCGCCATCGTCGGCTGCGGCACCATCTCCCGACTCAACGCGCCCGGCTATCTGGAACACGACCAGTGCGAGGTCGCCGCGCTCTGCGACCCGGCTCGTGAGCGCGCCGAACAGCGCGCGGCCCAATGGGGCATCAACCCCCGCATCTACACCAGCTACGACCAATTGCTCGATGACCCCGACATTGACGCCGTCGAGCTACTCACTCCCACACCGCTCCACGCTGATCAGTCAGTCGCAGCCTTGGAGGCCGGCAAGCATGTCTCCTGCCAGAAGCCGATGGCACGCAACCTCCAGGAAGCCGCCCGCGTCGCCCAGGCGGCCGCCAGGGCAGACACCTTCTTCCGAGTAACCGAGAACTTTCTCTACTACCCGCCCCTGGTCAAGGCCAAGGAACTCATAGCCAGCGGCGTTATCGGCGACCCCAACATGGTCCGCATGCGCGTCGTCGTCACCAGCGTGGAGGCCAAATCGGTGCGGCTCCCCCTGGCGCCCGACGCCCTCACCTGGCGCCGCGATCCCGTGCTGAACCCTGGCGGCCTGCTCTACGACGAGGGCGCCCACAAGTACGCCACCGCCATGTGGTGGGTCGGCGAGCCCGCCACCGTCAGCGCCACGGTCACTCGCACCGACGACTACATGGTCGATGCGCCCAGCGTCGTCGTCTGGCGGTTCAAGGACGCCAATTGCCTCGCCGTCTTCGAGTACTCCAGCGCGCCAGAGATGCGGATCCGCGCGCCCTACTACGCCCTCGACGACTTCTTCGAAATCCAGGGCGCGAAAGGCCTGATCTGGGTCACCCGCTGCAGCGCTGAAATGCTCGACCTGCCGCCGGTAATGCTCCATACAGGCTCGGAAACCATCAGCTACCAGGTCCCCATGGACTGGATCGAAGGATTCAAGGGCGCCGCGCGCGACTTCATTGATGGGATCATCGCCGGGCGGCAGCCTCGCATGGACGTCCACGACTCCACCACCGTGCTTCGCGCCGCCCTCGCCGCCTACGCCTCGGACGCCGCCCAGCGCCCCATCGACCCCAGCACCCTGAGCTGACGTCCGGCATTCGAAGGAGCCTCGAGGTGCAAGTCGAAGGCGTTGATTTCATCTGGACGCTCGCTTCCGACGTCGATGCGACGTCGCGCTTCTACCGCGACGTGCTCGGCCTGCCAGCCACCGGAATCCAGGACGACGACTGGCGCGAGTTCCAGGCCGGCGCCACCACCTTGGCCGTCACCCCCGCCCACGTCGGCCAGCACCCGCCCCAGGTGCTCATGGCGCTCGCCGTCGACGATGTGGACGCCGCCCTTCAGGAAGCGCGTGAGGCAGGAGCGCAGGTGCTCCACGAAATGCGCGACACCCCAGCCTGCCGCAACGCCATGATCGCCGACCCCGACGGCAACCCCATCTGGCTCCACCAACGCAAAGACGGCACGTTCGGCTAGGAACCGGAGTATTCGCATGTCCCTACGGACCATCTGGCCCCTCATCTGCGTCACCGACATGGAACGCTCGCTCGCCTTCTACCGCGACGGCCTCGGCTTCGAAATCGTCGCCTCATGGGAAGGCCCCCACGGCATCGCCTGGTGCCGCCTGAAGCGCGGACCCGTCAGCTTGATGATCCAAATCGCCGAAGGCGAAGTTCCGCCCCCCGTCGAAGGCCAGGCCGCCGAGCTCTACATCCTCTGCGACGACGCCCGCGCCCTCCACGCCGAGTTCGTCGCCCGCGGCATCCAGGCCTCCGAACCCAAACGCATGGTCTACGACATGCTCCAATTCCGAGTCACCGACCCCGACGGCTACCCCCTCTGGTTCGAAAACCAGGTGTAGTTCTCGGCCGCTGCTCAGCCGGTTGGCGTGCCCAACTCTCGGGCCGCGCACGCCGCCAGACTGCTACCTCGCCGCCTCCCGTCAATCGGTACAACGTCCCCTCTGGCGGGGCGGCCGCCTGTTAGAGTCGCAATCCGCCAGAGGCGTCGTTGTCCGTCAACCTAGCATCGCCGTCGTACGCGAGCCGGACGGCGAGCAGGCCTCCAGAAGTCTGTCGGGTTCGGCTCAGGAAATCCTTACGGCGCTTCTGGCGACCCGTGCTCGCAGTTGAACTGCCAGGTAATCCCAAACTTGTCCGTGCAGGCCCCGAAGTAGGCGCCCCAAAACATGTCCGCCGGCGCCATCTGCACCGTCCCGCCCTCGGAGATCTTCGCAAAGAATTCGTCCGTCTGCTCGCGGTTCTCCGTCATGTAGGAAACCGAAAAATTCGTGCCCTGCACGTGCGGAGGGCCAAACTCAGGCATCACGTCACTACCCATCAACACGCTCGACCCGATCGGGTATGAGACGTGCATGATCTGGTTCTTCGCCTCCTCGGGTACTCCCATGTCTGGCGGGCCGTCGCCAAACGTCTGCACGATCGAGAAGTCCCCGCCGAAAACCGACCGGTAAAACTCAAACGCTTCGCGGCAGTTGCCGTCAAAGTTCAGATAGATGCTCAGCGACATCCGTGTCTCCCTGGAGCTAGCCGGCTCACAACTGCGGCGCCCGCCCGTATCCCATCGATACGAACCACGGCTGACTCTGCCGGACCGAGATAAACGATTCTAGCCGCGTCAGACCCGCGTCAGCCTGATCGCGCCAACGCTACGCCTGGCCGTCGTTGGGCCCGCCGGCCAGCCCCTGCACGTACGCCACCGCCGACTCGCCCAGCCGGTCCAGCGCGTACCCGCCCTCCAGCACGTGCAGTCGCGGCGTGCCCAGGCTGGCAATCCGCTCAGCCACCCTTCCAAAGTCCTCGCTGTACAGCCCCAGGATCGCGATTGGGTCCTCCCGGTGCGTGTCGAATCCCAGCGAGACCACCACCGTTCGCGGATCGAATGCGGCAATCGCCTCGCACCCACGGTCCAACTCCTCCAGGTACGCGTCGATTCCCATATGCGGCGGCAGCGGAAAATTCAGGTTGAATCCCAGACCCGCCCCACGCCCCCGCTCGTTCGCATGACCCGAAAACCCCGGATAGGCAAACCGCGGATCCGCGTGCAATGAGACATACAGGATGTCGTCCCGCGTATACGTCAGGTGCTGCGACCCGTTCCCGTGGTGATAGTCCACGTCCAGAATCGCCACCCGCCCGTCGCCGCTCAGCATGTGCGCCGCCACCGCTGCGTTGTTGAAATAGCAGAACCCGCCCATCCGGTCGTGCTCAGCGTGATGCCCAGGCGGACGGCACAGCGCAAACACGTCCGCCGCGCCCTCCCGCACCAGGTCCGCCCCCGTCAGCGCCACGTCCACCGCCTCCCGCGCCGACCGGTACGTCGCCTGCATCAACGGCGCGTCCTGCCCAAACGAGTAATACGCCGCCCGCTCCGCCGGGTCCGACCGTTGCAGCACCCCCGGATCCAGCGACACCCCTACCGCCGTCACGCTCGCCTCGGGGTCCAGCTGCGCGCACGTATCCCGAATGAACTCCCGGTACTTCGGCTCATGCACGGCATCCAGCAGCCCATCCTCATGAGCCGTCGGCGCCACCAACCGCACCACCCCCGCCGCCTCCAGCGCCTCCCGAATCAGCCCCGGACGCGCCGGCGTCTCCGGATGGTCATACACCTGCCCATCCACCGTCTGCAACACCGGCGCATGCCCCACATGCCCATCCGACCAAACCAACGGAACAGCCAGCCCGCACCTCCGGAAACCCTCAGGGGCCCGTGATTCTCCCACGAGCCCCCGAGTCCGCCGATGCGCCGTCGATCCCTACGCCATGAACGCCTTCAAATGCCCTGCCATGTTCGGCCGCCGCAGCTTCCGCAGCGCCATCCCTTCGATCTGTCGGATGCGCTCGCGCGTGCGGCCAAACCGCTGGCCAATCTGCTCCAGCGTCAGTGGCGTCCCCGTGCCCAGGCCGTAGCGCAGCCGCAGGACCTCCTGCTCGCGTGGTTCCAGCTGGTCCATCGCCTCCGACAGGTGCTCCGTCAGCATCTTGTCAGCGATTTCCTCCAGCGGCTCCTCCGCCTCGTCGTCCGCGATCATGTCGCCCACGGCCGTCTGGCCGTCCTCGCCCACCGGCGCGTCCAGCGAAACCGGTGCGCGCGCAACTCGGTTCAGCTGCGCCATCTGCTCCTCGCTGAAACCCACCTCCGCGGCGATCTCCCGATCCGTCGGCTCCCGACCCAGCGTCAGCTGCAGGTCGCGTCGCACGCGCGAGGTCTTCGCCAGCCGGTCGTGCGTGTGCACCGGCAGCCGGATCGTCCGGCACTGCTCCGCGATCGCGCGCGTAATCGACTGCCGGATCCACCACGTCGCGTAGGTGCTGAACTTGAACCCGCGACGCCAGTCGAACTTCTGCACCGCCCGCATCAGCCCGCTGTTGCCTTCCTGGATCAGGTCCAGCAGCGGCACGTCGTGACCCGTGTACTTCTTCGCCACGCTCACCACCAGCCGCAGGTTCGCGCTGATCATCTGCTGACGCGCCTGCTCGTCGCCGCGCTCCACGGCCTTCGCCAGGCGAACCTCGTCCTGCGCCGACAGCAGCGGAATCCGACCAATCTCGTTCAGGTACCGCCGCACCGGGTCGCCCGCCGCCTCGCCGCCGTGCTGCGCCGCTGGAGCACGCTGCGCCGCTCGGCTGGACTTCCGCCCCCTGCGCTTCGCCGGTCGCGCAACCTTGTCCAGGCCGTCCTCGACCCACACCACCTCATCCAGCATCAACTCATCAGCGATCCGGGCGCCCGCCTCGGCCTGCCGCCCCATCGCCATCGTTTGAACCGTGTCCGCTGCCATCTCGGTAGTCATCGCCCGCTGGCCCTTTCACGTCCTTCGCTGGCGTCCCGGTCGCGGACTTCGTTGTCCGCGGCCGGCTTCCTGCGGGTCCTCCCGCCGGATGACTGAGTAAACCGCCTATCAGAGCGTTCGTTCCGTAACGGATGTGACGCAACCACGCCCAAATCCCGATCTCTCATCCAACTCTCATCTCCCACCCCCGCCCCGGCGCCTGTGCTAGCGTCCCGCGCCCCCACCAATCACCCCGCCATGCCACCCCAACGCCTCCGCATCCCCGCCGACCACGTCATCTACGCGTTCGATCCCACCACTCCCCCCATCGCCCACGTCGCCCCGCCCGCCCTCCTCACAGTCCAAGCCCGCGACGCCTACGACCGCGGCTGCAACGACCTCGACATCCACGCCTACCTGGCCAAGCGCATCCCCGGCCGCATGAACCCCGCCACCGGACCCATCGCCATCCAGGGCGCCCAACCCGGCGACACCCTCCACGTCCACATCCAGGCCCTGCGCCTCGGCCCTCGCGGCTACGTCGCCACCACCCCCGGAACCGGCCTCCTCGGCGACCACCCCGTGCCCCCCTCCATCCAACCCTTCGATGTGGAGAACCAGACCGTCACCGTCGCCGGCGTGCCCTTACCCGTGCGACCCATGGTCGGAACCCTCGGCGTCGCCCCCGCCTCCGGCGCCATCGAAGCCCTCAGCCTCGGCATCCACGGCGGCAACCTCGACTTCAACGACATCACCGCCGGCACCACCGTCCACCTTCCCGTCTGGGCGCCCGACGCCTTATTCGCCATCGGCGACGTCCACGCCACCATGGGCGACGGCGAAGCCCACTCCGGCGTCAACATCGACGCCGAAATCGACCTCCACCTCGCACTCACCCCCGGCCAGCACCTCGACTGGCCCTGGTTCGAAACCCCCACCCACGTCATGACCGTCGGCGTCCACGACAACCTCACCCAGGCCCTCCGCATCGCCCAAAACGCCATGGAAGCCCGCCTCATCGACCAGCTCGACATTTCCATCGAAACCGCCCGCGCCCTCGCCGGCGCCGCCATGGACCTTCGACTCGGCCAGGCCGGCGGCTACGGCGTCCCCGTCAGCGCCTACGCCACCTTCCCCAAATCCGCCCTCACCTAACCGAAATATCCCCCGCACCCCCACCACCTTCGTCATCCCGGCGTCCGCGGCCGGGACCCAGCAGCAACCAACAGGCCCGGCCTACAAAAGCCACCCCGTTCGACCCACCATCCCCGCCCCCGCGTCGCACTCCTCCCCGAAAGCCGCCCGCGCGTCCTCCGCCACCCACCCCAGCAAGAGTGGCGGTGCCACCCATTCGCCCCGTTCTCGTCGTCCAGCCACCATCCCCCAAAGCTGCCCTCGCGTCCTCCGCCACTCACCCCAGCAAGAGTGGCTGTGCCACCCCCTTTGCTAGCATCCAAAGAGCGCCCACTCCCGGGCCCAGAGACAGCTCCATGCTCAGAACCATCAGAGCCAAATTCACCGGCGGCGCCCTCGTTCCTCTGGAACCCGTGGACATCGCCGAAGGCGACGAACTCCTCGTAACCCTCCAAGAATCGACGCCCAACAGCGTGGCAGCCGAGGACGCCGGCCTCGCGCAAGCCATCGTCCAGGGCCTCTCCACCGAGCCTGTCAGCAAGCAGCGTGTCCAGGACGCGCTACAGCCCCCGATCCCCGCATCTTCGTAGCAACTGTGTTGGTCGGGCAAGTCCTAGGTGGCCCTGGTGGGGTCCCAGAGGGTCCCGTGCTTGCACAGGGCATTGCAGAGAATGAGCAGCTTGCGCATGCAGGCGGTGAGGGCCACCTTGGGCCGCTTGCCGGCCGCGATGAGCCGCTGATAGAAGACGCGGATGGCGGGATTGGCCCGCGTGGCAGCGACGGTCGCCATATAGAGGACGGCGCGGACGGAGGCGCGCCCACCCCAGATGCCGCGGCGGCCGCGCCAGGTGCCGCTGTCGCGATTGAAGGGGGCGACTCCGGCCAGGGCGGCGATCTGCCGGCGCGAGAGGGTGCCGAGTTCGGGGAGTTCGGCTAGCAGGGTGGCACTAGCCGTGGGGCCGATGCCCGGGATGCTCTGGAGCCAAGTCGCCCGGGCGCGCAGAGCCGCCTCGGCCTGGAGGGCCGCCGCGATCTGGGCGTCGAGGGTGGTCAGGCGTTCGGAGAGCCAGGCCACGTGGGCGTCGATGTCGGCCTGGACGTTGGGCCGGGCCAAGGGGCGCCGCTGCTTGTCGGCGACCCGATCCGTCAGGAGTTGGCGGCGGCGGGTGACCAGGGCGTGCAGGTCTTGACTGGCAGCCGAGGGGCGGGGCCGGAGGGGCGGCTGGACCTCGGCCGCGAAGCGCGCGAGCACCTGCGCATCCACGCGGTCGGTCTTGACCAGGATGTTGCGGCTGCGGGCGAAGTCGCGCACTTGGCGCGGATTGCTGACGACCACCGGCAACCCGGCGGCATACAGGGCGGCATCCACGGCCTGCTCGTAGCCGCCCGTCGCTTCCAGCACCAGGCGGGCGGGGTGGTGGGTCTGCGCCCACTGCACCAGACGCGCGTGGCCCGCCGGGGTGTTGGGCACGCGCCAGCCCGCGGCGGTCGGATAGACCGCCACCTCCAGCTGATCGCGCGCGACATCCAGACCAACAAACAACGGGTGGGCCATTTCGGTACCCTCCAGGTGACGCTGGCTTCCTGCCCTGCCTTGTAAATTCGGGCTCGTGCTGACGGCCCAGGCAACTGTTCGGGCTCTGAGCCAGCGTGAGGGCCGGGACGCCCACGCTACGAAACGGTCTCACTGGACCAAGGGGCGGTCGGGCTGTCCCGGCCCTACGAGTTCCCCCGGACGATCCGAGGGTTCTGCAACATACAAGGGGCGGTTCGCGAACCGCCCTCTTCCGCCCCCGCCGCACCCCCGTTCGTGGTGAGCCTGTCGAACCACACCCCCCGCACCCCAGCCACCTCCGTCATCCGAGCGTCCGCGGCCGGGACCCAGCAGCAACCATCAAACCCGGCCTACAAGAGCCACCCCGTTCGACCCACCATCCCCGCCCCTGCGTCGCACGCTTCCCCCGAAGCTGCCCTCGCGTCCTCCGCCACCGACCCCAGCAAGAGTGGCGGTGCCACCCACTAGCCACCACCCCCACCCCCGACTACCATCCCCTCGACAAGGCCACCATCTTTCCCCTCTCCCCGTGGGAGAGGGTCTTCCGCCCACCGACTGGCCCCTAATCCCAACCCCAGCGGGAAACGGATAAGCCACGGGCCTCCCCAGCGAGAGTCGCTCGCGACTTGGAGCACCCCATGTACATCAACCAAGCCAAAGCCAACATGGCCGCCGGCCAACCCGCCATCGGCATCAGCTGCGGCCTCCAGTCCCCCGTTTCAACTGAAATCTGCGCCCGCCTCGGCTACGACTGGGTCATGCTCGAACAGCAGCACTGGGTCTGGGACTGGTCCTTGTTCCAGCACGCCCTCATCTCCATCGTCGCCGGCGGCTCCGTGCCCTTTGCCCGCGTCTCGCGCAACAACGTCACCGAGATAGGCCAGGCCCTCGATGCCGGCATGCTCGGCATCGTCGTCCCCATGGTTCATACGGCGGATGACGCCCGCCGCGCCGGCGAAGCCGTTCGCTACCCGCCCCGCGGCGTCCGGTCCTTGGGCGCCACCCACGCCCAGCGCTACGGGTCCGACTACATCGAGTGGGCCGACGACCAGATCCTCATGATGGTCCAGATCGAATCCGCCCAGGCCGTCGCCAACAGCGAAGCCATCCTCGCCGAACCCACCGTCGACGGCTGCTGGATCGGCCCCGCCGACATGGGCCGCTCCATGCAGCTCGAGCCCGACGTCGCCGGCACCGACGCCGAAGCCGCCTACGCCAAGGTCGTCCAGGCCGCCAAAAACACCGGAACATTCTGCGGAATGTCCTGTGCCGACGGCGAAGAAGCCGCCCAGCGCATCCGCCAGGGCATGCTCTTCGTCAGCTGCGGCAACGACAGCAAATGGATCCGCCGCCTAGGTGCCGAAGACTTGGCAACCGCCCGCGCCGCTATCGCCTAGGTCAGCCGCTCCGTCGTCCCGTGGTCCCAGGCTGCGAGCAGCCTGGGACCCTCCACGCGTCCCCGGGCTCACCCACCCCCGTTCGTGGTGAGCCGGGGCGGAGTCTTTCGGAGACCGGTGTCGAACCACACCCCCGGATGCAGCAACCACCCCAGCGTCCCCGTCCCAATCTTGCGTAGGGGCGGCGTCCCCGACCCGCCCGTCTTCCGAGCAACCCACCACCCCATAGCACCGCGCCGGATCGTCACCTGATTTGCGGCAACGCTGTCTTAGTTCCTCTCCTGCGGAAGAGGGTCAGAGCCTGCCCCGGACTCGATCCGGGGGTGAGGCGTCTTCCGGTCAAGGCCTCCAAATCACCCAGCCGCCACCTTCGGGCGGCACCTTCCAAGCACCACCCTTCCCAACCTGCGAGAATGACACTTCCAGCACCCCCCAGCGGAGCTAAGGACAACCAGGTATGGCCAATCCAATCAACGTCGCCATCGTCGGCGCCGGCCGCGGCCGCTCCCAACTCCGCTCCATCCAGGCCCTGCCAGAGCTCTTCAACCTCGTCGCCTGGGTCGACATCAACCTCCCCCTGCTCCACGAACGCATCGACGAAGCCGGCCTCTCCTGCGACCTCGCCTCAGGCTCCCTCCAGGACACCCTGGATAAGGGCCAGGTCGACGCCGTCGTCGTCGCCACCTGGGCACGCACCCACGAACTACTGGTTGGACAGGCCCTCGATGCCGGCAAGCACGTCCTCGTCGAGAAGCCCTACGCCCTCACCCTTCCCGCCGCCAAGACCTTGCAGGACAAGGCCAACGCCGCCGGGCTAAAAGTCGTCGTCAACCAGCAGTGGCGCTACATGCCCGGCCAGCGCACCATGCGACGCCTCATTGCCCAGCGCGTCCACGGCGAACCCCAGGTCGGCCACATGGTCACCTACAAACCCCGCGGCGGTGAGTACCCCGACTCCGAGCATTCCCAGCTCTGGCAGATGACCGTGCACGAAATCGACTCCGTCATCTCCATGATGGGCCAGCCCATCGTTTCAGTTGCCGGCCACAGCTTCCGCCCGCCCGCCACCACCTGGCGGCGCGAGTCCACCGCCACCGCCGAACTCACCTTCCAAAGCGGCGCCCGCGTCGCCATGGTTTCAACCTCAGATTCCCGCCAGGGCGCCCACGAATTCCGCATCGAGTGCACTAAAGACGCCCTCGTCTACCGCAACACCCACGGCTTCGGTGGCGTCGAACAAATCCTCGCCGGCTCCGGCGAACTGGAAAATGTGCCCATCGACGGAGGCGACGAACGCCCACCCCTCGACGTCATCGTTATGGAGAGCTGGGGCAACTGGATCAACGGCGGCCCCGAACCCGAAACCAGCGGCCCCCAAAACCTCCAAATCATCGGCGCCCTAGACGCCCTCCTCCAATCCACCCTCTCCGGCCAAACCGAACCCGTAAACCTGTAGGTGCGCCCGTCGATTCCTCGTAGGGGCGGCCCTTGTGGCCGCCCTCTTCAGTCCCCGCCACCTCAGATCCAGCCAGGAATCACATCCTCCCCGCCTCAGTCCACCCCGACCTGTAACATGCCCATATGGACGGAACCCAGGTCGCCTCGGCCGGCAAGCCCACGCTCAAACCCTCCCGTGTCAACCTAGTCAATCGGCGACATCCACCCGTCGGACAGTCCCGGACGACCAGACGCTAGCGGAGCCTCACGGCATGGACCGCATAACCCTCAAAAACTACCGCTGCTTCCGCGAAGAACAGTCCGCCCGACTGGCCCCACTGACCCTACTCGTTGGAGATAACAGCACCGGCAAGACATCCTTTTTGGCAATGATCCGGATCCTGTGGGATGTAGCTGCCGGTGGGAAGAGTCCAGACTTCAAAGAAGAACCTTACGACCTAGGCAGCTTCGACGAGATTTCTCACCACAGAGGCTCCAGAGGTAGCAGAGCCGAGACCTTCGAAGCAGGATTCGAAAAGATCAGCCGACTTCAGTTGGACAGGTCAACCAATGAACTCTTCCATTTCGAAGTTACCTTCGGTAGGAAAGGGACCACGCCTTCACCGGCACGAACCCGCATAGAAATTCCAGATATTTGGATTGAAAGGAGTTCTGATTCAGACGGTGCTGACAATCTTCGCGCCGGAACGAACAGGGGATCTTGGGAAGGCCGAGAACATTTTCTGAATCGCCGTGTTAGTCTGTTTTCCTATAACATGATGGCATTCTTCTCTTACTTTGCAGAAAACAGTCTGTTGAATCCGATCGAGGGATCTCCAAGGGTCGGGCAATCCGATATAGAACTCATCGAAGAGATAATCTTCTCCTCACATAGCGCTTTCTCCGAAGCAAGGCCGTTTTCAAGTTCGCCTATCAGATCCAAGCCTCGTCGCACCTATGACCCGTCTCGAATCACGCCAGACCCTGAAGGCGACTATGTCCCCATGTACCTTGCTGACCTGTTCTTTCGCAACAAGCAGGAGTGGACGTATCTCAAAGACCAGATTGAGGGCTTCGGTAAGAGCGCCGGCCTATTCGACGAAATAGCCATCCGGCCATTGGGCAAAAGGGATAGTGAGCCATTTCAAGTGCAGGTTCGCAAGTTTGGTAACAGGCTCAAGGGCCCTTGGCGCAACCTGATCGACGTAGGGTATGGAGTCAGCCAAGTGCTGCCTCTGATAACCGAGTTGTTGCGTCCATACTCCTCCCCAATGTTCCTATTGCAACAGCCCGAGGTCCACCTGCACCCCAGCGCCCAAGCCGCGCTCGGCAGCATATTCTGCGAGGTCGTCGCGACCGGCAAGCAACTGATTGTCGAAACCCACAGCGACCACCTCATGGACCGCATTCGCATGGATGTACGGGATGGCGAAACAGACCTGAAACCCGAGGACGTATCAATCCTGTTCTTCGAGCGTAACGAACTCGACGTCCGTATTCACTCCCTGGGAATCGACGATCAGGGCAACATCACGGGAGCGCCACCAGGCTACCGTAGGTTCTTCATGGACGAGGTTCGCCGGTCACTTTGGAAGCACAGCAAGCCTAGCTGAGCGCTTGACGCATGTGCGCTATAGTCGACGCCAACGTTGCCTCTGAAGTGTTTGGCGAAAATCCACCGCCAGCGGCCGCAAAGTTTCTGGACTGGATCACCGATGGCCGTGGTGTTTTGGTAGTGGGTGGCAAGTTGTATGCGGAACTCGATGGACACTCACCCGACTTCAGACTTTGGGCGACCCAGGCCATTCTGGCCCGACAGATGAGGGTTGTGAATGAGGACGAAGTCAACGCCAAAGAGCGGCAGATTTGCAATGCCGGCCGGCACCGCTCAAATGATCCGCATGTGCTGGCATTAGCCCAGGTGAGTGGGGCGCGTCTCCTCTACTCCAACGATCGCGATTTGCAGCAAGACTTTGGAGATCGAAGACTGGTAGATCAACCCAGAGGTAAAGTGTATTCCACACTAGTGAACAAGAATTTCGCACGTAGCCATAGAAGCCTTCTAAGCCGACAAGATCTGTGTGAAGTGTAGCTGCGACCATGCGTCGAGTTACATGCCCAACGAGCGCTGCTTACGCCCTTTCACCAACGGCTCAAGCACCACGAACCGATCCGGCGATGCTCGCCAGACATCTGCGTCGGTGAATTCAGAAGATAGTGGCTCTTATCGGGATAACTACCAAAGGACAGCAGAACTGTTAAGGATTGAATATCACTTGGCTTGTTACAGTTCCAGCCGTTCAATGCCTTGCGGTCCTGCTTGGCGAGTTGAGCTACGGATTTGACACTCGATACGGGTCCTCCTCCGCCTCCCACTCCACATCAATTGGCGCCCCAATGTCACCGTGAATCCGAATCTCCTCCCGATAGAGCCCAAACGGCGCACCCCGCCTCCGCCGAATCGGCACCAGCCGCACCACCGGCCGCCCCCGCTTCGTAATCACAATCTCCCATCCCGTCTCCGCCACCTCATCCATCAACCCCAAACACCTCGCCCTGAACTCCGTCGCCGTCATCCACCGCTCGCCCGTCACCGCCTGCCCATCAGTCGACACAGCCAGCCCCTTCGGTGCCGCCGCCACGACGATCCGGTTGCCGGTTATCAGCCGAGTCCGGTCTTTGCACCCGGCCGAGCACAAGTGGCTCAACCCAGTTCTTGCCGGTCTCGGCGTCCCACTCCACGTCAATCGGCGCGGTGATGTCACCGTGAATCTTGATGATGTCCCTGTCCCGACCGAACAATGACTTCCGCACCGGCCGAATCGGCCTTAGCTGCGCCACCGGCCGCCCCCGCTTTGTAATCACAATCTCCCGCCCTGTCGCAGCCACCTCATCCATCAGCCCAAGGCACTTCGCCCTGAACTCCGTCGCCGACATCGTCCGCTCACCCGCCGCGCTACCTCCATCCTTCGACACGTCCAACCCCTCCAGGGCCTGATGAGCGCAGGCATCCTTCCCGCGCACTCATCGTCAAGACCCAATCCACGACCGCCCAAACCCCGTTCCGCCCGTACTTCGCCAATCCCAGCCGGAACTCGGCATCAGACCCGCGCATTCAGCCGATCCAATGTCCCCGCCCACGACAGGATCCTCGTATCGCTGGTAATCAGCCGATGCCCCTCAAGTGCAGTGGCCACTATCAGACGGTCCCCGGGATCGCCATGGATTCCCGACAAGGCGCCCCCTCTTGCTGCCACGTCACCGGTAACCGGAATCTCAATCAGTCCGTTCCCCAGAAGCTCTCGCCGCCACAGGCCTACGTCTTCCGGGAAATCCAATCGCCGTTTGTCCTTCAGCATCGCGACTTCCCAAAACGAAATCGCCGACACCGCAAGTCGCTCATTGTGGAGTGCAATGTCGATCGTCTCCCGCGCCTGCCTGCCTAGCCGGGCATCGCCAGCCCACAGCCACAGCAACGCGCTCGTATCCAGCAGCACAATCATTTGCCGTCCAGCAGCCCTTGCTCCGCCTCCCACACGATGCCGAGGGGCTCATCCAGATCCCCGACGATCTCCATCCGCCCGCGGCCCATGCCAAACAGCGTCTTCGGCCGCTGCTTCAGCGGCGTCAGCTTCGCCACCGGCCGGCGGTTCTTCGTAATCACAATCTCCTCCCCCGTCTCCGCCACCTCATCCATCAACTTCAAACACTTCGCCTTGAACTCCGAAGCCTTCATCGTCCGCACCCCTGCCGTTCTACCGCCCGCATCCAGATCCATCCCACGCTCCCGCCCGCCCTATTGACCCCTATCATCCCATAGTCATGACCATAGTCACTAACGCAATCTTGTGGCCCAGGCTGCGCGCAGCCTGAGACCCTCCGTCATCCCGGCGTCCCCAGCCGGGATCCAGCAGCAACCACCACGCCTCGCGCACCCCCGTTCATGGTGAGCCCGTCCAACCACCCCGTTCACGTATGCATCCCGAGTTCGCCATCCCACCGATTGCCTGCCACCCCGTCCAACCCACCGCACCCGGGCGATCCAACAGACACCTTGACACCACATGTCAATGATGCTGTGATGTCTCCATGCGAACCACGCTAACTCTCGACGACGACCTCGCCGACGCCCTCAAGCAGCAGGCGAAGCTGCTCGACGTCCCGTTCAAGCAAGTCGTCAACGACACCCTCCGCCGCGGCCTGGCGCCAGAAGCCCCCGAGGATCGGCCAGTGTTTCGTGTCCGACCGCTCCGCGGCGGCTTTCGCCCTGGCGTTGACCCGCTCAGACTCAATCAACTCAACGATGAGCTTGAAGTCCAAGCCTTCCTTGAAAAGCAAGCCGACTGATAGTCCCTGACCTGAACTTGCTCGTCTATGCCTACAACGGCGGAGCGCCTCTCCACCGCCCGTCCCGCCGTTGGTGGGAAGGGCTGGTCAACGGGACAGAACGAGTTGGGATCCCCTGGGTAGTCACCACTGGCTTTCTGCGCTTACTCACGCACCCTGGCACGCGTGAGCACCCCACAACGCCAGAGCAGGCGTTGGACTTTGTGGAAGCCTGGTTCCGCTCACCCAACGTCACCCCCTTGAACCCCGGCCGGCAGCACCTCACCATCGTGCGCCGCGCCCTGGAGGCCGCCGGCGTCGGAGGCAACCTCGTCACCGACGCCCACATCGCCGCCCTGGCTATCGAATACCAGGCCGAAGTCCACACCAACGACACCGACTTCAGCCGCTTCCCCGGCCTCCGCTGGCGCAACCCCCTCTAACCGCAATCCCACCCTGCGGCCCAGGCACCGTCAACCCGGCCAGCTGAAACTATGCCTGAGGAGTTCGCAAATCCGGAAAGTACGTCGCGTAGAAACCGCGATCCCGCGTCAGGAAGGTATCGGCGGCATCCAGCGCGTGAGCGCCGATCAGGAAGTCGGCAATGATTCGCATCCTCGGTCCGCCCGCCTGCCGGTAACGCATCCAGCGAAACCCGGCCTCGTACGCGATGGACGTATCCACTGGCGAGACCATCGCGTTGATCTCCCGCAGCGCCCCATCTAGCGCAGCTCGGTCGCCGAAAGCCGGCACCAGTTCCGCGTACACGACATCGCAGACGAGAATTGCGCCATCGTTATAGGCCGTCCGAAGCCACTCCCTCGATCGCTCATGGTGCGGTGAAGCGAAATTCAAGACGTCCAGAAGGACGTTTGTGTCGACGGCGGCGATCAACGTCCCCGGATTTCCTCGATGTACTCGTCGACGTCCCAGTCGCCACCCAGAATCCCAGTGATGCGGTCTACCGGATGCTCGGCGGCCGCACGCTTCTGAATCAGCAGTCCCCGCTCGGTCGGAACCACCTCCACCTCTACGTTATGGGTCAACCCAAAGCGGTCCCGCAAGTCCTTCGGAATCGTGATCTGCCCGCGCTCCGAAATCCGCATGTCGGATCTTGTATGAATTACCTACGCAAATAATCATACCGTCAACCGCGTGCCGGCACCGAACCCACCTCGGGGCTCGTGGCCCAGGCTGCGTGCAGCCTGGGACCCTCCGCCACTGACGCCCCACCCGCACTGCACCACCCCCAACCCCCGGTCCCCGCATCTTCGTAGTGGCGGGTCTGAGACCCGCCTTCTTCCGCTCGTGACGCCCCGGGTTCCAGGCGGGCCGGTCCTGAGCCTGCCGTAGGGCCTGTCGAATCACACAACCGCCAGCCTCAACCCCTCACCCGCCAAACCTGCCTATCGTATTCAGATAGTGTACACTAGACCCAATGTTCCTGCAACCCTTGGCCTCCATGCCCACAACCGCCCGCGCCGATCCCCCACACTCGTTGAACCCGTTCCCGCTTCTCGTCACCCTGCTCCATTCTGTGCTGAACCCCATCCCGCTCGCCCTTCGCCTGATTCCGTTCGTGGCGAGCCTCACGAACCACGATCAAACCGACCAATCCCACACCCGCGTTCGCGGTGCATCTGCCCTGAACTCGTCGAAGGAGCCTGGTCGAATCCACAGCCAGGCCCGGCCCTCCGGTCGTGGTGAGCCAGGTCGAATCCACGGACACCGCCCCCCCGGCACCATCGCCCCCAGCGCAATCCCCGACCCGTCACGCCCGCGCCCAAGACCCACCATGCCGGCAGACACGGGCACCCAATCATCCGGTCCCAGCGCGCCCCAAACCCCGCCAAAATGCACCCCGCGCCGCCTCAAGAGTTTTTTGGAAAAAACTCTTACTGCGCGCGAGACCCTCAATTCAGCGCCCAACAGCCGCCCCGTCTCGCGCCGCCAGACCACAGCCCCGAGCCATCGGCCAACACGCCGCCGGAGCCAGGCAGTCCTACTCCCGCTCAGCCCCCCGCCTTCGCCGCTCCAAGCGCCGCCAGAGCTCCCGCTCCTCGCCGCCGCCCCGCCCGTCGTAGAACCGCTGACGGCCGGGCATGTACTCCTGCGCCACCCAATTGCCCGGGTAGTCATGCGGGTAGCGGTACCCCACGCTTTGGCCGTGCGCCTCGGCCAGACCCGGGTGCGCCGCCCCTCGCAGGTGCAGCGGAACCTCCAGGTTCGCCCCCCGGCGAATCGCCTGCTCCGCCGCCCCCAGCGCCCGTCCCGCTGCGTTGCTCTTCGGCGCCGCCGCCAGGTAAATCGTGGCTTGAGCCAGTGCGTAGCGAGCTTCCGGCAGACCCAGCCGTTCCACGGCGGACGCTGCGGCTATCGCCAACGGCAGGGCCTGCGGATCGGCGTTCCCGATGTCCTCCGAGGCCAGGATCACGATCCGCCGCGCAATGAACTCCGGCGCTTCGCCCCCTTCCAGCATCTTCGCCAGCCAGAACAGCGACGCGTCCGGATCCGAGCCCCGCACGCTCTTGATGAATGCCGAAATCGTGTCGTAATGCTCATCCGCCGCTCGGTCGTAGCGAACCTGCCGCGTCAACGCCGCCTGTGTCGCCACCTCCGCGTCCACCGTGTCCAGCCCACGTTCCCTGGCAAATGCCGCCGCCGACTCGATCCAGTTCAGCGCCACCCGCGCATCCCCGCCCGACGCCGCCACCGCCTGCTCGACAGCCCCCTCGTCGAACCTCGGCGCGCCCGCCCCCAGCGCATCCGGCGAGGCCAACGCCCGCTCGACAATCGACCGCAGGTCCTCGACCTCCAGCGGCTGCAAGCGCAGCACCCGCATCCGCGACAGCAGCGGCGCATTCAGCTCGAAGTACGGGTTCTCAGTCGTCGCGCCCCACAGCGCAATCACCCCGTCCTCAACCGCCGGCAGCAGCACGTCCTGCTGCGCCTTGTTGAACCGATGGATCTCGTCCAGGAACACCAGCGTGCGCTTGCGGTACAGATCGCGGTCGCTGGCCGCCTGCGCAATAACCCCGCGCACGTCCCGCACCGTGGCCGACACCGCGCTCAGCTCCACGAATCGCCGCTCGGTCATCGCCGCCGCAATCCGCGCCAGGCTCGTCTTGCCCGTGCCCGGCGATCCCCAAAGCACCACCGACCACATCTCGTCGCGTTCCAGCGCCAGCCGCAGCGGCGCGCCCGGACCCACCAGCTCGTTGTGGCCGCTAAAGTCGTCCAGCGACTGCGGCCGCATCCGCGCCGCCAACGGCATCGCCGCCTTTTGTGCCTCGGCGCCGGCGTGCGCGAACAGGTCCTCAGTCATCCGGCGGGGCCTGCAGGGCCCGGGCAACGTCGGCCTGCAGGCGGCGCGCGCGTTCCACTCCGTGCTGCGGTCCAAGCTCCGGCGCGTAGCGGGCGGCCGTGTACATCTCGGTCAGACCGTCCACCGCCGAAGTCGCCCCAGCACAGCGCTCGGCTAGCCGCTCCCGGTACTCGCTCGGCGTTACCGACGGTCCCCGGTACACCCCGAGCGCCGAGGCCTCGTCCACCGTCTCCGCGTAGATCGCGTGCAGTTGCTGGCGCACGGATCCTCCTCCCTCTCGACGCACGGCCGCCAGGTTGGCCCGCATCGCACCTCGCCGCCCGGCCAGCGCCATCACCGACGCGCCCAAGGCCTGCGCCACCGTGCGCGTCCACCCGAACAGTCCCAGGATCGACGCCAGCAGCGCTCGCAGCACCAGCAACAGGTGACCCAGCACCGACCGGCTGGCGCGCTGCGCCGATACCCGTCGGTAATTCCGCTGCACGGCCCGGAACAGCCAGTACATTGAGAACCCGCCGACCAACAGCACAATCAGCGCCGCCAGGAACAATCCGAAGTCGATTCCCTGGCCGTCGGCCTGCAACAGCTCCTCAGGCGGCAGAGGCTCCGGGGTCCCCCCACCCCCCGGACGCAGCAGTGCGATCAGCCGCGCCAGCAGGCTCAAAAGGAGCAGGCCAATGGCCAGCACGATCCGCGCCACCCAGAGCATTCCATCCAGGATGCGCAGACCAATTCCGGCAAACAGGTCCGTGTCGGCCGCCGGAATCAGCATGGCCACCACCAGCGCCACCACCAGCAGAAACATGGCCGAGCGAATCCAGGTGCCCGTCAGCCCCGGCGCCTGCGCCGCCAGCTCCAGCGACCACTGCGAGGTCCGCCGCACCAGGTTCGCGTAGCTCAGCAGCAGCAGCACGCTCACGAAGTACATCACCATGATGATCAGCGACGTCCGCACCACGCCCGCCTGCTGCGTCTCCGACCCCACCGCCACGTTGAAGGCCGTCAGCCCAACCAGAAGCCCGCCCGCCGTCGCCGCCAGCGACGTCAGCTCGCCAATCGCCGCCGACCGGTCCACGTACCGCCCCCGGTCGTTCAGCCATTCGTAGTACTGCGGCGACCGCTTCGACGGCGGAATCTCCGAGCGCTGCGGATGCAGAATCTCGATGTTCCGAAGTACCCGCATCCCCGCCATCCACGTCAGCGACAGAATCAAGATCAGCATCAGCGCCGTCAGGTCCAGCAGCCCGCCGACGATCTCCAGCGGTCCATCGCGCGGATCCCGCGGAGCGCCAAAGAACGTCGTAATCCGCGCCAGCAGCACGATAGGCACCACCAGCGCCGCCCACTGCTTCCAGTTGTAGCTCGACGCCGAGTGGCGCCCGCCGTAGGCCGCCACCACCATCGAGACCACGAACACCAGGGTCATGATCACCAGAAACGCGTAGGCCCGGTCCGCGCCCACCGTGATCGTCTGCATCCACAGCATCAGCCCTGCGCCGAACAGCCCAAAGCAGACGGTCGCGATCGCGCCCAGGATCGTCCGGCTAAACGGCCGCTCGGTCGTCTCGCCAGACACGTACGTGGTCCTTGTCCGTTATCGCAAACGCGGTCAGGCCAGCGGCTCGGGCGGCTCCGGCGGCCAGCGTGGCCGCTGACCCGTCCGTAAACACCACGATCACTCGGTGGCCCAGTTTGCGCTGCGCCGTCAGGCTCGCCAACAACTCGTTGGATCGCAGTCCCGTCAGTACGATCAACGTCGCGCCCCACGGCAGCGATCCGCCCGCCGTCGTGATCGCCTGCCCCGCCCTCTCGCCCGCCAGTAGTTCCACCCGCGCCAGCAAGTCCAGACACGACATCAGGTGCCCGCGCCCGCGCCCGATGGGAACCCGCGGGATACGTCCGCCCATCCGCTCCCGCATCTCTTCGTGCGACCCGCCGCGCACCCCGCCCAGGTAAATCGGATCCAGCCCGTTCACCACGACCCCAACGCTCTGCCGGTTCTCCAGCATGAACGTCGCCAACGAGGCCGCCGCCGTCACCGCCATCTCCGAGGCCGGCCCGCGCCACATCCGGCTGTAGCTGCCGTGGTCCAGGTCCACCAGAATCTGCACTTCGTGGCTCACCGCCGGCTCCAGGTTCCGCACCATCAGGTGCCCGACCGCCGCCGTCGCCTTCCAGTTAATCAGGCGCTGCGAGTCGCCCGGCTCATAGTCGCGCACCCCCACGACCCGGATCGGATCCAAATAGATCCGCTGGTGCGAGCGCATGTCCCCGAACGGCGTATTCGACTCGACCTGGAAAGCCTCGATCGGAATGATCTGCGGATACACGATCACGAACTCAGCGGTGTCGATCAGCAGGTCCTGGCTGGCAAGGCCAAACACGTCGCCAAACCGAACCTGCAGCGGTCCCAGCCGGTGATAGCCGCGATGCGTCGCCGGCAAGGTGTAGTTGATCTCCGCCGACCCCTTGGGCCGCAGCCGCACCACCTGCCGCAGCGCGTCGTACGTCGCGATCCGGGTCGGCAACGCCTCCCGCACACTCAGCCACGGCACGGGCAGCAGCGAGCGGTTTTCGATGTGGACCGTGACGCTGACCGTCTCTCCCTGAAAGACCCGCGGTGCGAATTCCCTGTGCACCCGCAGCCCGCGCCGCATCCGCCACACCCACAGGTGCGTGAGCACCAGTATGGCGATCAACAAGTACGACGCCAGGAACAGAAACGTAAACCGCGTGAAGAACGCCGCGCCCAGCAGCACCACCGTCAAGATGATCAGGCTAGGCATGCCCGAGCCCAATCCATCGCGGCTTGGTCAAAGTCACCACCACGCTTGTCAACCCACCTGCCGTGACAGCCTCGCGAACGGAATCAGCGTCCGCCGCTGGTGCGGATAGTCGGCGAACATCCGCTGATACTGCTGGTGACGCCATATCGACCGCGGAATCAGGCTGGCGCTGGTCCACAACACAAACGCCAGCCCCGGGATCGACCACGTCATGAACGCCAGCCCCGACCACTCCACAATCTCTCCCAACAGGTTCGGACACGACACCCGCTCAAATGCCCCGCCTCGCGGCAGCACATAGCGCTCCCTACTGCGCAGCCGCTGCGCGCGCAACGAGTAATCCGACCAGATGTTCAACGTCGCGCCGCCTAGCATGATCGCCGCCCCAACCGCATATCGAATGCCGTCGGCCAGCCCGAGCTGATCGGGTGACACGTTCGCGATGAATGATCCGATCAGATACCCGTTCACCACGTTGAATCCCAGACCAAAGAGCGCCAGCGTGACTGGAATCTTCGCGCCCCGACGCGGAATGAACCACGGCCAAATCAGCGTCCGATGCGTGTAGTGGCCGATCCAAAGCAGCACAACCAGCGTCCCGATCAGATAGTGATTGCCGCTCGTCAGGTAGATGCCGGGCAAGACCAACAGACACGGAATCTCCATTGCGAACCAGCCGACCCTGGCATCCAGCCGCGGCCCAACGCCTCGGCCGCCTCTCCGCCCAACCGGGTCCCACTTCGACAGCGCAGCAGCGAACACGGGAATCGGCAACAGCAGCCAGATCCAGATGAAGAGGTTGCCGTCCATGTTCACGCGACCAGCGTGCCGGTCTGCCTGAACCAGCCGAGCGTGTCGCGCACCGTCTCGCCCAGCGCACGCGGCGCATAGCCCAGACGTTGCTCCGCCGGCCCGCTGTCCACCGCCACCGGACAGTCGTCCACAAAGTCCAGCGCCTCCCGGCTGTACAGCAGCGCCTGCCGACGGATTCGTGCATACAGCTGAATGAAGGGGAGTCCCATGACCGCCAACGCCATCGGCATAACCGGCCGCCCGACGTCGCGGCCCACCACGGCCGAGCACATACGCGCCAGGTCGCTGAACGACGCGTAGAACCCGGGCGTGAGATACACGTGCCCACCTCGATCATCAACGGGTAGCGCCGCTACGGCCGAATCGGCAACGTCCCGCACATCGCACCACCAGTACCCGGCCTTGATCAGCATCGGCAACCGCCGCTGCGCGATCGCCAGCAGCATGCCGCCCACGTTGCTCGGCCGCGAATCGCCCGGCCCCATCACCCCGGACGGACAAAGCACCGAGACATTCAGCGATGTCTGGCCTGCAATCTCCAGCACCGTGCGTTGGCCCTGTGCCTTCGAGTAGGCGTAGCTGTGCGCCGCCGACGCGTGCAGCGGATGCGCCGCATCCAGCGTCTCACCTTTCAACCCGCCATAGGCATGAATCGAGCTGACGTGGACCAGTTTCGATATTCCGCCATCCGCGCAGGCCTGCGCAACCGACCGCGCCCCTTCGACATTGATGGACACAACCGAACGCGCCGAACGCCCGTCGTCCACGCTGATCACCGCCGCCGTATGTAACACGGCATCCACGCCGGCCAGAACTGCAGACAGGGAAGCAGGGTCCCTCACGTCACCCGGCCGAATCTCCACCTTGTCGGCCAGCGCGTCGGGCATCCGCGAAACGCCATTCAGCCGCGTCACCGCGCGCACGCCATGTCCACTCTCCAGCAGCGCCCGGCAGACGTGACTGCCCACAAACCCTGCCGCCCCGGTCACCGCCACCAGCATCAGCGAACCAGCCCCTTCACCTCAAAGACTGCTACGGGTTCGGAGCGGTCTCGCCGGCGCACAACCGCTATTCGCCGTCCTCGTCAACCAGGCGCAACTCGGTCGATTCCATCAGCGAGCGCACCACAGCATCCGCAGTGACGCCGCGCAACGAGTGCTCGGCCGATACCAGTACGCGATGGGCCAGAACGGAAGGCGCCAACTCCTTCACGTCATCCGGCAGCACGAAGCCGCGACCCCGCGTCGCGGCCAGCGCTTGCGCGGCGCGATGCAAAGCCAGCGAGCCCCGCGGGCTGGCGCCTAGGGCCACTTCAGGACGGTCGCGCGTCGCCCGCACCAAGCGCAGCAGATACTCCGTGACCGTCTCGTCAACGTGAACGTCGCCCACGCCGCGCTGCAGGTCCGCCAGCGTCTGCAGGTCGGTGACCTGTTGCAAGTCGTCAATTGGATGCCCGTGTCGTTGGCCGGCCAGCACGTTGCGCTCGTCGTCGAATGAGGGATAGCCGAGGGACAGGCGCATCATGAAACGGTCCAGCTGAGCCTCCGGAAGTGGAAACGTCCCTTCGAACTCAACCGGGTTCTGCGTCGCCAGCACGATGAACGGCGTTGGCAATGGGCGCGATAGACCGTCCGCGCTGACCTGCGTCTCGCTCATGGCCTCCAGCAGCGCCGACTGCGTCCGCGGCGTCGCCCGATTGATCTCGTCCGCCAGCAACACGTTGGCAAACACTGGTCCGGGACGAAACTCGAACTCGCCCGTCTTCTGGTTGTAGACCGACACGCCCGTCACATCGTTCGGCAACAGGTCGGGCGTGAACTGGATGCGCCGAAACACGCCGCCCAGCGCAATCGCAATCGACCGGGCCAGCATCGTCTTCCCGGTGCCTGGAACGTCGTCCAGCAGCAAGTGGCCGCGGCACAGCAGGGCAACCAGGATGCGCTCGATCTCGGCCTCTTTGCCCAGGATGACCTGGCTCGCGGCGCCTACGACGATCCGCCGAATCTCGGCATACGGGGCAGGATCAAACGCCATTGCCGAGCCTCCACTCACGCTCAAGCTGCTTCGAGTGCCTTCAGGATGTGGCGCCCCGCAACTCTCTGGCCTGCCGCGTACTTTGCCAGAACTCGGCCAGCCACGCCCGCGGCGAGACTCGTCCCCTCCCAGAACGGCACCGGACTTCGACGATGGCTACGGCGGCCAGAGGTTCTCCGGGGTACGCTTTCGGCGAGAAGCTCGACCGTACTCGGCAAACCCAGATGCACGTGCAAACCAGCGACCCGGAGATCTTTCTCCAACCCGGCGCTATCACGCTGCCGAAAGGCGATTGGTACGTGGAACCGCCGGTGGACGGCGCCTACGACATCAACGCGCAGACCGACGGGGCGCGCGGGCAATACATCAGCATGACGTACCCGGAGGGCTACCAGGCCTGCGTGCACATCGATGATCTGGGCGTGGTTCGCTGCCAGCTCTACCGATACAACGGAGCCTGGCCGTGCGATGTCGACTACGCGAACCTGCGCATCCGCTTCCGCGGCGTGACGAGCGGCACGTGAAGCTGCCGGCGCCGCCGCCGGAAGCTATCGACCAGGCGGTGGCGCTCGCCTTGGCCGAGGATCTGGGGTCCGGCGACCTCACCAGCCAGGCCGTGGTCCGGGAGGATGCGCGCCTCCGCGCAGCCCTGACCGCGCGTGAGCCGCTCACACTGGCGGGGATGCCGGTTGTGCACGAGGTCTACCGGCAGCTGGGCGATTCGGAGGCCGTGGACGACGCCGTCCTCGAAGGCACGCAGGTCGAACCCGGCGAAGTGCTGGGCCTGGTCGAGTCAAACGCGCGGTTGGCGCTCATTGGTGAGCGCACCGCGCTCAATTTCCTCCAGCGCCTCAGCGGCATCGCCACGCTGACGCGGGCGTTCGTCGACGAGGTCGCGGGAACCGGCGCCTGCATCCTCGACACACGCAAGACCACGCCGAGCCTGCGGGCGTTGGAGAAATACGCCGTGGCCATGGGCGGCGGCGTCAACCACCGATTCGGGCTATTCGACGCGATCCTCATCAAGGACAACCACATCGCCGCAGCCGGCGGCGTCAGCGCCGCGATGCGAGGGGTGCAGGCCGCCGGGTCGGCCGGAGTCCGCGTGCAAATCGAGGTGGACACGCTGGACCAGTTGGACGAAGCACTGGAGGCGGGGGCGGAGGCCATTTTGCTGGACAACATGACGGTGCCCGAGGTGCGAACGTCGGTTCGCCGCGCCGCGGGACGCGCGCGGCTGGAAGTCAGTGGTGGCGTCCACCTGGGAAACGTGCGCGCCTACGCCGAGACCGGCGTGGACGACATCTCGGTCGGCGCACTCACCCACTCGGCCCGCGCCGTTGATATCGGGCTCGACGTTTCGGCCTGGGCCTAGTTGGCCCATCGAAACGGATCTTCGGGACCGCAGGCTCACCCGGCAAACAGCGGTGCCGTACGCGGCCACGAGCGTTCGTGTTCCAGCAGCCGGCGCTTGATCTCCAGGCCGCGGGAGTATCCGCCCAGGCCGCGGGCGGCGACAACCCGGTGGCAGGGAATGAACACCAGCAGCTCGTTGGCGCCAATGGCCGTTCCCACCGCCCGAGTGGCACCCGGCTGCATCAACTCGTTGGCGACCCAGCCGTAGCTCTGGACTTCGCCAAAGGGAATTCCGCGCAGGACGTTCCATGTTCGTTCCTGGAACTCCGTTCCGGCGCGGCGGTCCAGCGGGATGTCCAGACGTTGCCGGCCGGTCATCAGGTATTCCCACAGCTGCTCGAGTCCGTTGCCCGCAATCTGAGCGGCGCTCCAGCCGGCGGCGGCAACCGAAGGTCCAGCCGTACGGCGTGTGTGCAGGCGCTGGGCGCCGCGCGAGCGGTTGCGGGCCGCCGTGGACGCCGCGCGCAGCGCATCCACGCAGGCCGGCTCGGAGCCATGCGCCAAGGTTGCGCTCACCAGACCGACCTCGGTGGCGGCGACGCCGCACCATTCCCACGGCTCGATGCGGCGGGCGACCAGGGCAATCTCCTGGATCTCCCGCGCCATCAATTAGGCGGCTGACGCGCCCGGCACCGGAACGTAGTCGACAATGCCGGCCACGATGGCGCGCGTGTCCACGCTCCGGATGCGCGCGGCCGGGCTTACGATCACGCGGTGCGAGAGCACCGACTCGGCCAGCCGCTTCACGTCGTCCGGAACCACATAATCCCGCCCGGCAACGGCCGCCAGCGCTTGGCCCGAGCGGAACAGACCCAGGCTCCCGCGCGGACTGGCGCCCAGATAGACGTCGGCGTGCTCACGCGTCGCTCGGGTGATATCCACGATGTAGTTGGAGACCAGCGGATCGACGTACACGTCCTTCACGGCTTCCTGCGCGGTAAAGACCTCCTCCAGCGTTACGATCTGCTGGATATCGTCGATAGGCTGCTCACGCTGCCGGGTCGCCAGCACCTGCAACTCGTCCTGACGCTCCGGGTAGCCCAGGTTCACCCGCATCAGAAAGCGGTCCAGCTGCGCCTCCGGCAGAGGGAACGTGCCCTCGTACTCGATGGGGTTCTGCGTCGCCAGCACCAGGAACGGCTCGGGAAGCGCATACGTCGTCCCGTCCACCGTGATCTGGCGTTCCTCCATGGCCTCCAGCAGCGCGGACTGCGTCTTGGGCGTAGCCCGGTTCACCTCGTCCGCCAGCACGATCTGGGCCATCACCGGTCCCTGCCGAAACTCAAACTCCCGCGTCTTCTGGTTGAAGATGGTCACCCCGGTGACATCGCTGGGCAGCAGGTCCGGCGTGAACTGGACGCGCTTGAAGCTCAGACCGACAGATCGCGAGATGGCCTTGGCCAGTGTGGTCTTGCCGACGCCCGGCACGTCCTCAATCAGGATGTGGCCGTCGGCGAGCATCGCCACAACCACAAGTTCGATCGCGTCGCGCTTGCCGACAATGACCGTGGCGACGTTGTCAATGATGCGGCTCGCGACCGAGCGAATGTCTTGCATGCTGGCTCTCAGACGGAACCGCTGGCCCCGCGTGGGACACTCGGAGAAGGTGCGGCAATATAGCCGACCGGGGCCGAACGGTTACCCGGACGCACCCACGAATTGACGCCCCGCGTACACGCCGTCACATTAGGTGCGCCGCGCGGGCCGGCGGCCGGCGGGGATAGTTGAGTGGTGCAACATGGGCTTCCCAAGCCTAAAACGCGGGTTCGATTCCCGTTCCCCGCTCCCACATGTGCGGCGGCACGAAGTCCAGCGCTGACACGTAGCCTGACCGGCACTCCGCAGCCGCTGCGGACCTTCGCCGCCGGATCGCACCCTGCCCCCATCGCACTGCCGGCCAGCGGCCCGGAATCAGCCGGCACCAAGGTCTACGCGTCGTCCTGAATCGTCGGCAGCACGAACTGGCGGATCGAGTCCTTACCCAGCACGATCAACTTGCCGTCAATCTCGCTCACCCAGATCGCGCGAATGTCGGTGAAGAAGTCGTCCGAGCCGGCGTACTTGAACTGCCGCACGAACGCGCCCTCCGAGTCTTCCCGCTTGTCGATTTCCACGATCCGCTTGCTGGCTGAATCAACCAGATAGAGGCTGTCGGTGTCGACCTCGGTGAATATCCGCGTAGCTCTCAGCGTGTCCCCATCCAGGCCGCTGATCTCAAACGGCACCTGCTGCCCGCCGCGGAGCCGCAGAACCGACCCGTCCGACAACAACACAAAAATGTCACCGTCAATAGCCAGGTCGATGGCGCTGCTGAGGTCGACGTCCGCGCTCGCCACGACGTAGGGGCTTGGCGCGACCTCGTACCCGCCGGCCGTCGCTTGGTATTTGTGGATGGCGTTGGCGCCTGGGTCGAGGATGTAGAAGTTGTTGTTGAAGTTGTCGAACGCAACCGGCGTGCGCCACGCCTCGGTGCCGGTGATCCGCAAGAGCCGCGGATTCTGGTCGGGCTGCAGGCTTACCAGGTTGTAGCGGCTATCCAGCACCAGCACGCTCAGCGCCCGGTTCACAACCGCGATTGGGTCCTGGACGGTGATGCTGCTGACCACGTCCCCCTTGCGCAGCACCGTGACGCCCTGCTTGGCGGTCACGAAGGACACTACGCGCCCGGTCGTGGCGTCAATTACGTACTTGGAGTCGACGCGCACATCCATCTGCTCGGCCGCGCTGCCCACGCCGGCGCTGTCGAACTCCCCGATGGTGGCGCTCGTCACCAGCTTGCGAACTCGGTTCAGGCGATCCTCTTCGCGGCCAATCTGGCTGAGCAGCCGGTTGATGTCGGGCGCCAGCGTGCGGTCCAGATCCGCCGTCAGCGCCTGATTCGCCAGGTCCTTGGCGTCCCGCAGAACCAGCAGCGTGGCCGCGCGATTCTCTTCAGGGCCCCGGTCCAACGCTTCGCGGTAGCGCGCTTCCGCATCCGCGAATAGCGTGGCCGCGCGCTCCGCGCCGACTGCCGGCGACAGCGTGGTCTCGGCGGCCACGCCCGACTGACCGGCCTGCGCGCCCTCGGCCGAAGCGGCGTCCGCGGAACCCGGGGCCGATTCGCTGTTGCGCAATATCAGTACCACGGCCATTACGGCCACGAGCACCAGCGAGATGGCGAAGAGCAGCGTGCCGGGGCCTGGCAACGAGCGCCGCGGCCGGTAGCGAAACGGGTCCTGGCCCCCCCGCAGCGGCTGGCCGACGGCGCTCAGCGGAGGCATGGACTGCGACGGTGATGCCCGCAGGCTGTCCGCGGCGCGCGGTCCGGCCTCGCGCAGCGAGCGCAGGCTTGCCCAATCGTCTTCCACAGGGGCGCCGACCCCGGCGGCCGGGGCCGGCGTCGTCGTGGGCGGCGGAGGCATGGCCGCCGGCGCCGGGTCGGAGCGTCCCGTGACCAGACGAACCAGGCCGCGAACTGCCATGACCGGCAGCACCAGAATCATCAGGAGCAACGTGAGCGGCAGCCCCACCATCCGCTGGATAGGGGATCGCTGCACCGGAGCGCCTGCCAGGCGCTCGCGCGGATAGGCCGTCTGCTCCAAGTGAGACTCAGGCGTCGCCGGAGCCTGCGGACGGCTGGCCAGTCCGTTGGTGGGCATGGGATCAGCCGGGCCTGCCGACATCCAGCTCGCATCGGCCGCTGGTGCCGCCACCGCTGCGGGCGTCTCGGCGCCCACGCTGAGCACCACGATGTCGCAGCTCGAGCCGCCGCGCTGCGCCACCATCGAACACAGGTCATGCGCGGCGCGCTGGGCGGAGCGGCCATAGAGCAGCCCCTGGATTTCGCGCTCCGTCAATTCCCGACGGAACTCCGTTGATGCCAGCACCACCACGTCCCCGGCGTCCAGTTCCACGCGGAAGATCTCAACGTCCTGGTCGGGCACCGGATCTCCGGAATACGCGGGCGGCGGCTCCTCCGGCAGCGCATTGAGGACTCCGTCGCGGAGGACGAAGACCTGGCTCGGCAGCACCTGCGCCAGATAGAGTTGGTCGTCGGCGTGGACGGCGCCGGTGGCTCCCAGCGTCTCGCCGGGACTCACCAGATCCAGCTCGAGCGACACGCTCTGCGCCGCCTGGCGCATGCCCTGGATAAGCGCGCTGGCGATCCCCTCTGACTCGTCGGAGTAGTAGCTCGAGGCCACCGCCTGGCCAAACGACGCGGCCTGCTGGTCGCTGCCGCCCTGGATCAGAAGATAGAGATCGCCGAGGCCCGGGCGGTCCACGGGCTCGCGCTGAGCGTGGACGCGGGAACTCTCCTGCCGCGCGACGCCGCCGCTGAGGGCGGCCTGCCCTACCTCAACAGCCAGCGCCATGGATTTCGGTGAATCGTTGTCTCCCGCGGGCACGGGGGGTGTGCCCCGGCAGTCGCCGGGACGAAATGCGTTGTAGGGCGCATACCCCTATGCTAGCGTGAATGCGGCGGCCGGCTCTTCGCCGACCAGTTCTGGGAGTTGCCCCTGCGTTCACCATCGCCTCGCGCTGACCAGCGGTCGCGTCCCCGCGGCCCCCGAATCAACGAACAGATTCGCATTCGCCAAGTCCGACTCATCGCCGAAGACGGCGAACAGATTGGCATCACCCCCACACCAGTTGCCTTGGACATGGCGCGAGAGCGCGGCCTTGACTTGGTTGAGATCGCCCCCAATTCGCAACCCCCAGTCGCCAAAATTCTCGACTACGGCAAGTTCCGCTACGAGCAGAACCGCCGCCAGGCCGAGAACAAGCGGCGGCAGAAAGCCGGCACTGTAAAGGAAGTCCGATTCGGCCCGCGCACCGGCGACCACGACATCCAGTTCAAGATCAAGCGGCTCGAGAAGTTCCTGCTCGAAGGCAACAAGGTCAAAGCCTGGGTGCGCATGCGCGGCCGCGAACTGGCCCACCCCGAAGTCGCGCTGCGGGTTCTGGAACGAGTCAAGACCAGCCTGGAACCCTACGGGGTGATCGAGCGGGACATCACGCGCGAACAGGATGGGCGCGTCTTGAGCATCATCATGGCCCCGCAAGGCAAAAACTAGCGGCAATCACCTCGCGGCCTGGAGACGCTATGCCCGCGTCAGTGCGATGGCACCCGGAGGAACAGCGCAATCTCGATGGCAGCGTGCGCCGCGTGCAGGCGGCCTGGCTGGTCGCCGAAGCCACGGCCGAAGAACCCCGGCCTCGCTATCTGGCCTACCTGGGCAACAGCCCGCACGTCACACGCCAGGTCCAGGACGAATGTCGCGTTCTGTATCCTGAGATCGACATTGACTGGACCGCCGTCGCGCAGGCCCTTGTACACCCGCCGCCCATCGAAGGACTTGACCTGGAGACGCTCGCCCAGCGCTGGGTCGATCTGGCCGCCAACCAGGGGCTGGACCCGATTGAGGTCGAGGTCCGAATCGGAGGCGGCTGGAAGCGCCCGCTGTCCAACCTGGCGCGGCTCCTATCGGATTCCGCGGCGGTCGCCCGCATGGAACGCACGTCCGGCTCAATCCTCGCCTACATGCTGGAGTTTCACGCCGACTACGCCTACGCCCTCGCCAAGCTGGGCCTGCTCATGACCGGCCGGCATACGGAGCTCGAGCGGTTGGAAGCCGAGGAAGTCTCCGCCCTGCAGGGCGCGCCGCGCGCCCGGCAGGTCGCGTTCTGGCGGTCCGCGGCCGAGCGAATCGCAACCTCGCTGAATACCTAGCCGCACATCCGCGGCCTCATGTCGTCTCGGAGGTCCCTATGGAAACCTTGCCTGCATCCCCCTGGTCACGCCGCACCCATACCTGCGGCGCGCTGCGGCGCACCGACGCCGGCTCGTCCGTCGTCCTCAACGGCTGGGTGAACCGCCGGCGCGATCAGGGCGGCCTCATCTTCATCGACCTGCGCGACCGCTACGGCGTCACCCAGGTCGCGATCAACCGCGACGACAACGCCCAAGCGCACGAAGCGGCCTCCCGCGTGCGCGCCGAGTACGTACTGGCCGTAACCGGCCAGGTCCGTAAACGCCCCGCCGGAACCACCAACCCCGACCTCGCAACCGGCGAGATCGAAGTCGGCGAGATTGAACGAGTCGAGATTCTGGCGGCCTCCAAACCGCCGCCCTTCGAAGTCACCTCCAACCGCGACATCGACGAGTCGGTCCGCCTCACCCACCGCTACCTGGACCTGCGGCGCGAACGCATGCGCGAACTGACCGAACTCCGCTTCAACATCACCCGCGTCATGCGCGAGTTCCTCTGGGAGCGGGACTTCCTTGAACTTGAAACCCCCACGCTGGTCAAGAGCACGCCCGAGGGCGCCCGCGACTTCATCGTGCCCAGCCGCCACTACCCGGGCCAGGCCTACGCGCTGCCGCAATCCCCGCAGCAACTCAAGCAGCTGCTGATGGTGGCCGGTCTGGACCGCTACTTCCAGCTCGCCCGCTGCTACCGCGACGAAGACCTGCGCGCCGACCGCACCGCCGAGTTCACCCAGCTCGACATCGAAATGGCCTTCGTCGAGCGCGAGGACATCCTCGAACTCATCGAGACCCTTTATCTCAAGCTGGCACGCGAGCTTTCCAGCAAGCGACTCCTACAGGAACCGTTCCCCCGCATCACCTATGCCGAGGCCATGGACCGCTACGGCACGGACAAAGCGGACTTGCGCTTTGGCCTTGAACTGGTGGACGTCAGCGCCGCGGCCGCCGGCCACGGTTTCCGCGTCTTCGACCATGTCGTCCAGTCGGGCGGCGTCATCAAGGCCGTCGTCGCGCCCGGCTCAGCGGCCTTCACGCGCCGCGAGGTGGACAGGCTGCAAGATGTGGTGAAGGCGCACGGCGCGGCCGGCCTGGCCACCGTCGCCCTCAACAGCGACGGCACCCTGCGCTCGCCGCTGGCACGATTCTTCGGCGAGGACGGCCTGCGCGCCCTGGCCGGCGCGGCCGGCGCCGAGCAGGGCGATCTTGTCTGTCTGGTGGCCGACAAGATTGAGACCGCCAACGCCGCCCTCGCCGAGCTACGCCTGGCCCTCGGCGACAAGCTGGGGCTGATTGACCCAGACGTCCTGGCCTTCGGCTGGATCATCGACTTCCCGCTGTTCGAGCCGAACGAAGAGACCGGTGGCCTCACCTTCTCGCACAACCCCTTCTGCTCGCCCGCCGACGACTCGTTCGACCTGCTCTACACCGACCCCGCCAGGGCCACGGCCAAGCAGTACGACCTCGTCTGCAACGGCCACGAGATCGGCGGCGGCTCCATCCGCGCCCACCGCGCCGAGCACCTGCATCGCATCTACCAGGTCATGGGCTTCGATGAGGACAGCATCCAGGAGCAGATCGGCCACATGCTCCGGGCCTTCCAATACGGCGCCCCGCCCCACGGCGGCATCGCCATGGGCCTCGACCGCATCGCCATGATCCTCGGCGACACCGCCAACCTCCGCGACGTCACCGTCTTTCCCAAAAACCAAGCCGGCATCGACCTCATGCTCCAATCCCCATCCCCCATCGACACCCCGCAACTGGACGAACTGGGGCTCACGGCTAAGTGACCGCGGGTCGCACCCCCGACCTTGACCGTCAAGGCCGGGGGTGCGGCTTCAATAGTTGGACTACTGCCCGGCCGTTGAATCGTCCAGAAACACGTCCCCACTCCGCCCGCCATAGTTCAGCCAGTAGTGCTTCAAGAGATCGCGACCCAGCAACAGGTGCACGCCCTCAATCCGCTGAGCAAGTGGGAGCCCCCTGACTGGCACGTAATACACGTGGGGAAAGCCCGGCAGGTACAGGTGAGCCATGTAGCGAGTCGCCCGATACCCTTCACCAACGACACCCCACACCATCCCCACGTCTTCATGCCTCGGGAGACTCAGCCGCTCTGCCAATTCCTCGTCGATGCAGGAAATGCTAGCGCCGGTATCAACTAAGGCTGTGTAACGGTCGTCTGGGATTGCCGGGCGTCCAACAGGCTGGTGATAGTTCGGATCGAACCCAACCTCAACCTGTAGTCGGGCGCCGCGGCTGACGAGACCTCGAGGCCCGGTGGTGCCGCAACTAACTCGCGCCATGCGCGGGGCCAGGAAGAACGGCGGTTGGGATGACGGCTTCACGCTCGCCAACCAGCCGTATCAGGTATGGACCGCGCCCCCACTTGCGAATCGCCAGCATGGCGGCGTCCTGGAAGTCGTCAAAGTTGTCGATGTAGTCGCCGTCGTAGAAAATGACCCACTTGCCCCTGTGCTCGCTCTCCATCTCGTCCTTCCGCTCCTCGTAGGCCTCGATGTTCTGAGCGAGTGTGGCCACTGTGGCCGCGCCGACACGGCCCATACGTCCCTCCTGCAGGTCGCACCACCGCCAGGCGCGGTTGCATGCTCGTCTGCCTACCCGACTATGCCACGCCTGTCGAATCAAGCGCGCTGTGCTGCCTGGGTAGATACGGCCCAGTCAGGGGACTTCCTCACCTGTATGGACCAGCCCCTAAGAGCTCTAAGCCGAAATCGGTTCACTACTTCGAGAACGGGGCTGCCCGGGACCAGTCTAGGCGCGGGACTGGCGGGCCTCGCTCGGTTGAGCGGTGAGTGGCAGTCTTGTCAGCCGTCAGCCCGACAGCCCTGCACGGCAGCATAAGTGATTCCACACCAACGCAGCGCATCTACTTCGAGTGGCTCGATGTGCGACAGGAGTTTCGGCCCTATGGCGCTGACAGACGCGCCAAGATCTCCTTTAGGTCCGACTGGAGCGCGTTCACGTCCCACTGGAGCGCGTCAATCCGCGCTCCGATCTGCGCATGCGCCTCGTCCTCACGCTCAGCCAGACCGTCAAACCGCTGATGCATCTCCTGCCGGAGGATATAAACATCATGGCGAACGCTGTCACCCGGAAGTCGCACCGTCTGGTCGGCTGCCATCGAATTAATCCCTTTAATCCGGGTAAACAGTTCCGGCAACCGCCATTGTCGGCGATATAGGCGATGTGTCCTAGGAAGTCATGCCAGCACGTCCGGCGCGTGGCGCTGGGCAAAATTCTAGTCCTTAAACGAAATAACGGTCGGCTGCGGCACCGATGATTGAACATCGGGCAAAAATGGCCGACCGTTAGGATTAAAATACTTCAAGGACGATGCACCCCTCCTTCGCTAATCACGCCGCCCACTCCGGTCGGTTAACCAATTCTAGCTTAAGCTCACGGCAGCCCAAAAACCCACAGTGGACAGGTGACGGCAATGGGCCGAAACGGCGCGTGAATCGGCGTCACGCCACGGCAAACAGAGCAATTGGAGTCCTCAATGAGTGTGTCCTTGCGCATCAACGTTTTTTGTCTGCATTTGCCGCATTTGACCAGCTACGGCTCGCTAACTCGGTAGCAGCGCCCATAGACCCGCACTTAGGACACGTAACGCCGAGGGGCCAGCGCTTCTTGATCAGGTAGGCGGTCGCTGCCTCTTCTGAAGGAAAGGCATTGAGGACATCAACGATGCTTGTGAGCCGATCATGTTTCTTCCCTTTCGCTGTCCGACTGAAACCTGTGTCGTAATGGTGCGTTCCCGACTTATACGAATTGGAGGATTTCATGGCTAAAAATCATGCTTATGTAAAGCCACCACCTTGGCAAGAGTTTTTGGGGCCGGTAGATTGACGGCCCACACGTATGCTCAGGAGCACACGATGAGATTAGCCACCGAACCAGAAGCACGCAGAAATGCTATTGACATTGAAATCGAACGACGCCTTGATGAGGGCTACCACTGCGTACGGCAGATGCAATACTCCGCTGTGCTCGTTAAACCGCTCATCGCATGGCCTGTATTCGCAGACCTACCAATGCTCCGACAAGTAATGATCGTAAGTGTCGATTCCTACGGCCTCGTCTACCGTACTCGTGGTCTGTCAACACCTACTGTTGTGCTCGCAATAATTGCATTCATCTCGCCCATTGCACTCTCGATTGTGGAATTCGTAAAAGGCTAGAGCTAAAATAAACGCGATGTGGCCAACGCGCTCGCCATGTGCTGCCCACGCCAAGACGAGTATTGACAGCACCGCCAAGCTGTCTAGACTTAGTCAGCGCCTTTAGTCGCGGGCGTCGATATCGGTGATCTCGAAGAGCAAAGCCATCACGACAAAGTAGTCGGAAAGTCATTTGGACGAGCGCCGGGACACAACCGGCACCTACGAGTGCGAAGGAGAACAACAAGACTCCGTACTCGCAATGGCTCCGGCGAGAACTCGCCATCGCCTCCATCCGCCTGATCCCCTTCATCCTGGGCCTAATGGTCGCTGACGCAACCCCCTCATGCACCGTCGTGCTAATCCTGTAGGTGGGCATGCCATGTTCACCGCCCGGCCCCCGGCTTACGCCCTGGTCCGCTCACGTGAGCAACCCCCCAGTCCGTCGGTGGAGTGTCCGGCGAGGGCTTGGACGCCGGTCGCAGAAGTGCCTGGGCAAACTCCTGCGGCTTGACCACGTTCGGGCGCACGACGTCTGACAGCTGTGTTCGGCGCTTCCGTGTGGGTTCTTGGCTCATGGAAGGGTGATTTACGTCTGAGCTTGGACTTGATCGCTGTCATACCTGGTTACACCCCCAACTCCTCCGAGGTCTCAGTCCTCCCCAATAAACCAGGCCCGCCTCGCCCTCATGCTCGGATTCCCTCGCCCGTCGATTGCGCGTAGTCTGATCAATTGAGGCCGTCGATCAATTAGTTGAACTGTCTGTCGAGGGATCGAACAGCCGATTGAGCCAGTCTCGAGCCTCAGCCATCTCCTCCGCGCTCACCTGGTGTGCCATCGGGTACTCCCGATACGTCAGGTCCACCCCGTGCCGCTCCAGTAGGTCGCGGGTTCGGCGACCGGCCTCAATCGGAATGATGTCGTCATGCACCCCGTGCGCCACAAAGGCCGGCCGGCCTACCAGGTTGCCGGCCTCGGGTTCCGCCTCGATTGGGAAGTACCCGCTCAGTGCAATCACCCCGGCCACGCTGTCGGGCTGCAGCGCCTGCGCCCCCAGCGACATCACCGCGCCCTGGCTGAACCCCAGCAGCACGGCGCGCTCGGGATCGACTGGATAGCTCGCCTTGACCGTGTCCAGAAACTCAGCCAGCGCATCCAGGCTGGCCCGCAGCGTCGCTTCGTCCAGGCGTCTGGGCTCACGCAGCCGGTACCACTCATACCCGCCTGCCATCACCCCACCCAGCTCCAGCGGCGCCTGCACCGATAGCACCAACAAGTCGTCCCGCTCAAACTCATACCCCAACGGCGCAATCCCCGCCGCGCTGTCCCCACGCCCGTGCAGCAACACCAGCGTCGGATAGGCGTCCGCACGCGTGCGCGGCGCAATGAGTTCATGGTGCAGGTTGGCCTGGACTGGTTCGAGCTGGTCGGTCATCTGCCGAAACTTTCAGCAAGCAGCCACGGCCCTGCGACAGAGCTTGTCCTGAGCCTGCCGAAGGGCTCGCAGCTTGCCCCGCACACGATGCCGGGGCGAACGTATTCCGTGGACTTCTGAAACAGGCTCACACAGGTACCTTCCAAAGACTGCAACGCCCCCCGGAGCAGCCCAGGCTAATTATCGTCGAAAAAGCTCCAGCAAGTAACGGTGCCGTCGGGCCGCACCCCGCAGGTGTGCCACCCCCCAGCGCTGACGGCCACGAACGTCCCGGGGGGAGGCTGACCAAAAGCTTCAACGCCCCAACATTCGACCCCGCCGTCGGGCCGTATCCCGCAGGTATGCCGAGTCCCGGCGCTGACGGTTACGAACGCTCCGCCCGGCGGCGTTGCCTGACCTTCACCGTTATAGCCCCAGCATTCGACCTCGCCGTCGGGCCGCACCCCGCACGTGTATGAGTATCCGGCGCTGACGGCCGCGAACGTACCGGCCGGCGGCGTTGCCCGGCCGTCACCGTTACGGCCCCAGCATTCGACCTCGCCGTCGGGCCGTACGCCGCAGGTGTGATAGTTCCCGGCGCTGATGGCGGCGAACGCTCCGGTCGGCGGCGTTGTCTGGCCTTCACCGTTGTAGCCCCAGCATTCAACCTCGCCGTCGGGCCGCACCCCGCACGTGTGGACCCCACCCGCGCTGACGGCAACGAACGTCCCGGCTGGCGGTGTCGCCTGGCCATCACGGTTATAGCCCCAGCATTCAACCGTGCCGTCAGGCCGCACCCCGCAGGTGTGCAAGTACCCGGCGCTGATGGCGGCGAACGCCCCGGCCGGCGGCGTCGCCTGGCCTTCCCTGTTGCTGCCCGAGCATTCCACTGCGCCGTCGGTCCGCAAGCCGCAGGTGTGCAACCAACTCGTGCTGACGGCGACGAAATCCCCGGGCGCCGCCGGGGCCGGGGCGTCGCCGTCGAAGGCCCATGCGAAGACGCCCCGGACGTCTTGCCGATGGTCGTTGCGACAGGCCCTCTCTGCCTGGTCGCCGAACAAGCGCTGATAAGTCTCCACGTTGTTCTCGTTGCCCAGATGCGGCGCCTCAACGATATCGTTCAGCTCTACGCAGTCCGTGGGCCAGGCCAGATCGGGTGTGTCGGCCGCCCCCGCCTGCGGCGCTGTGTCAAAGGCCCAGGCAAAGACGCCCCGCACGTCGTCCCGGTGATCGTCTTGGCAGGCCTGTTCGGCCTGTCCGCCAAACACCCGCTGGTAAATCCCGACGTTGCGATCGTTACCCAGGTGGGCCTCCACGATGTCATAGAGCTCCACGCAGGTGGTGGGCCACTGGGCATCCACGGGCGCGGCCATCGACGCCATCACGACGGCAGCAAGCACCACACCAACGATCACGGCCCGGAAACGGCGCATGTTCACGCTTTCCTCCCACGGCGCGACCGTGGCTCAGGGAAGCGCTCCCATCGGGGCAGATTCCGGGGCGTGTGCACCCGGCCACCGAAGGATTGTCGTACCGTTTGGTTTGGGCAAGTGGCCGTGTCGGGCGCATGCTTCACGGACCATTTCACTCGCTGCCCGGGAGCAACGGATCGGCGCGCCGAGCCTGCGAGCATCCGACGCGCGCGGAAGGCCCACCGCTCATGCGCGTCCGTGTCAGCAAGGCTCCTTTGAGACACCCGCTACAAGCAGCCGGTGGCCACGGCCAGCGCCCGGCAAACCTGCCGCATCTTCGCCGCACTCAACGAGCCGACGTAGCGATGCAAGAGCCGCTGCTCCACCGTCTGCACGTGGTCCAGGTTGACGGCGGAATCGTGCCGCAGGCCTTCCTCCACACCAACCATCACTTCGCTCGGCAGACCCCGAATCGTCGACGTGATCGGCGCGACCATCGCCGTGTGCAGCAGCGGGAGCACCTCCTGCCGCGTCAGCACGACGACCGGACGCCGCTTATCGGGCCGCTTGAAACCGTAGTGCCAGATCTCGCCGCGGCGCGGTCCGGCCTCTAGTCCTGGGGCCACGCGCCCTCGCCAGCCCATCCTTCCAGTTCGGCTTCAAGCTCGGCGCTATCGCCATAGCCCGCGCGGTATCTGTCGGAAATGACCTCGGCCTCCTTGCGCACCAAGTACGCGGCCGCCGCTTCCCGCAGCACCGCCGAGCGGCCTTGCTCCCGCACCGCGGGATCTCGGTCAAGCCGCTCCAGCAGCGCCTCGTCGAATGTCACCTGTATAGCCTTCATGTCCATCAGCATACCACATCGTCAATACACATAACCATCCGGTACCGGCTTACTTTGACTTGGTTTGGTTCGCCGCCTGGAAACCGACCAATCCGCGAGCCGGGACTTCATAACCCGCCGATAATCGCGCCGGCCGGGGCTATGCTGGATCGGATGGACTCGTGCACCCGGAGGACTAGTCCCATGGCCCGCTCGGTGCGACTTTTCCTCACCATGCTCGTCCTCGTGACCACGCTGGGCTGTGGCCCCAGCGACTCGACCCACGAGGATCAGCGGGCCGCGGTCGAGATGGCCCTGGATACGCTCGCGGCCGACCTGCTTGAGAACCGACCGCCCAATGTCGCGGCCTACCGGGAACGCCTGCAGGGCTATCTGGAAGCGAACCCGGCCTTCTTTGGCAGTGCCGCCGCGCTGCTGGACCCTTCCGGCCGCGTCGTGGCGAGTCCCTACGTCTATCGCACGCCCGAGGGCTATGCCAGCACCGATCTCGCGGCGCCCGCCTACCAGATCGAGGCTCAGGACTGGTTCACCGAGCCAATCGCGGCGAATGCGGGCATCTGGACCGAACCCTACTTCGACGCGGGCGGCGGTGAGGTCTGGATGATCACGCGCTCGCTTCCCGTGCGCGATGCCCGGGGCCTCTTCGCCATCATCACCACCGACCTCACCGTGGACCAGCCCACGGGCTAACTCGCGGCCTGCGTTTCAGATGTCGGCTCAGTCTGCCCAAGCATTGTCATCCCCAGGTCCCCTCCCACTGTCATCCCGAGTTCCCCCGAGGGATCTCGCCTTCTCCCCTCCCCCTCGTCCCTAGCCACGAACCACTAACCACGAACCACCAGCCACTTCACCCAGTGGCCGGGTGCCGGGTGGCCCAGGCTGCGCGCAGCCTGGGCCCTGCGATCCACGGTTATACGTCCAAGTCGTCGAACCTCCCCGCACGCCCCAGCTGTTACGCCGAGCCGAGCGAGCAGCGTCCCCGCCTCGCGGGCTGCTGACCCGACCGGGCAGGTGTCGGCAATAACTGGACACATGGCCCCGCCAACTGAACACATGTCGGCCCAAACTGAACACATGCCGGCCCAAACTGAACACATGCCCCGCCAAAGTGAACACATTGGCCTGCCAAAGTGAACACATCCGATTGCCAGGGTGAACGCCGGGTGGCCCAGGCTTCTTGTAGGGGTACCCCTTGTGGGTACCCGTCTCGCCCGCGGCGCCCCTGCCGGCCGGGTGCCGGGTGGCCCAGGCTGCGCGCAGCCTGGGACCTGCGATCCACGGTCATACGTCCAAGTCGTCGAACCGCCCCGCCGCCTCGCCCCACGCCCGCTGGCGCTCAGTAATCAATTAGTGCACAATGAGCGTGTCGCCGCCCTCCCCCTGTGGAAATCCCTCGTGCCCGCGCTGCTCCCCTGTCCGCCACCCCGGACGCCCCGTCCCTGGCGTCGTCTCTGGTCGGGCTGCGTCCTGGCCCTGCGCGCCGTCCTCCTGAGCCTCGCCACCCGCCGCCCGGCTAGCCCGCCGGCCGCGCGCAGTCCGGCTAACCACCTCACCCGTACTCGATACCGGACCGGCATCCCGCCCGCCCCAGACGCCTCCCGCCCCCTCGCCGAGCGGCGCCCGCCGCCCCTGTGGCATGGCGCGCCCCGCGGACGCCGCGTCCCCAGAACCGCGTTCATCGCCCCCAAAAATCCGCCCAAACCGCTCGCTCGCCAGCCCGTACCCCATAGGGGTACGGGCTGGCGAGCGAGCGGTCCCCCTTTAATCCCCCACCCGACGACCAGCGCCCGTCAGGCGTTCGGGACGACCCCGCGGGGCGAACGACGATCAGCCGCGCGTGTCCTCGACTTACCGGGAGCCCTTGTCCCTCAGCGCCGCAGCGTCGATGTCTTCACCGCCGGTAGCAAGCCCCAGCGTGTAGAGGTTGTAGTACAGCCCCGCTTTCGCCAGCAGTTGCGCATGAGTGCCGCGTTCCACGATGCGCCCCTGGTCCATCACCAGAACTTCGGTCGCGTTGCGCACCGTGGAAAGCCGGTGCGCGATCACGAAGCTGGTCCGGCCCCGCATCATGGTCTCCATCGCGTCCTGGATCACGCCTTCGGTCTGCGTATCCACCGAACTCGTTGCCTCGTCCAGCACCAGCACCCGCGGATCAGTCAGCAGCGCCCGCGCAAACGACACCAGCTGCCGCTGCCCCGTCGACAGCCCGCCGCCCCGTTCCTCGATCTGGGTGTCGTAGCCGAACGGCAGGCTGTCCACGAACTCATGCAGACGCACCGCCTTGGCTACCTCGATCACTTCGTCCCGCGTGGCGTCCGCCCGCCCGTAGGCGATGTTGTCGTGGACGCTGCCGCTGAACAGAAATGGCTCCTGCAGCACCAGCCCGATCTGACGTCGCAGGGAGACCTGGGTGACCGAGCGCACGTCGTGACCGTCGATCCGGACCGAGCCGTCGGTGGCCTCGTAGAACCGCAGCAACAGATTGATGATGGTCGTCTTGCCCGCCCCCGTGGCGCCCACCAGCGCGATCCGGTCGCCCGGCGTCGCCACGATGTTGGCGTCGTGCAGTACCGGCCGGCCGGCCTCGTAGGCAAAGCTCACGTGATCAAAGCGAACCTCGCCCCGCACGCGCGGCAATTCGCGGGCATCCGGCAGGTCGTGCATCGTCTCGTCGGTGTCCAGGATTTCAAACACCCGCTCAGCCGACGTCATGGCGGCCTGCAGCGAGCCCCAACGTGTGGCGAGTTCCTGAACGGGACCGAAGAACCGTTCGATATAGAGCACAAAGGCGGTCACCACACCCAGCGTCACCGTGTCCGACCCGCCCAAGACGAACGATCCACCCAACCACAGCACAAGTCCGGTAGAAATCGCCGTAAAGACCTCCACTGCCGGTTCGGCCGAAGAAGTAACCGTCATCGCACGCATCTGTGCTCGCGCCTGCGCGTGGTTCACCTCATCGAAGCGCCGCGCGTTCACGTCCTCGCGCGTGAAGGCCTGGATCACGCGCATTCCCAAAATCGATTCGGCAAGCACCCCGTTCAACGTGGATGTCCGCGTCCGCATCACGCGGTACGCGGCCTGCGCCGCCCGAGCAAACACGATGCCGCTGAGCAGCATCAACGGGGACACCGCCACCGCAATCAGCGTCAGTTCCCAGCTCAACAGCGACATCGCCACCAGGATTCCGATCAGGATCGCCACGTCGGCCACCAGCCCGATCGCCCCCTCGGTGACTGCCTCCCCAATCTGCTCCACGTCCGACGCCATCCGGCCGATCAGCCGTCCGGTGATCTGCCTGTCGTAGAACCCGAGCGGCAAGGCCTGGTATTTGCGGAACATTTCCAGCCGCATGGACTGCAGCATGTTCTGCCCCAGGCTGGCGTTCACCACCAGCTGAAGCGCCGTCGCCCCGGCCTGACCCACCGTGACGCCCAGAAAGACCAGCGCGGCCACCGTCAGCACCCCGGCGTCGCCCGCCCGAATGCCGTCGTCGATCGCCAGACCGATCAGGGCCGGCTGCGCCATGGTCGTCCCGGCCACCGCCAGCACGGCGATGGCGGCGATCAGCAGACGTCGACGGTCGCGCGCCAGGTACCCCAGCAACCGCCACAGGACACGCCGGTCGAAACCCTCGAATCCGCTCTCTTCCTGAACAAACGTCCCACGGGATTGGGAAGTCCCCATCCCCATTCCCATGCCCATTCCCATCCTCATGCGCCCGCCGCCTCCGCCGCCGCCAGATCCGCGCGCGCCTCCTCTGCATGCCGAACCTGCAGGTCAAACAGATCGCGGTAGAAGCCGGGCCTCGCAATCAGATCCGCATGAGTCCCGCGGTCGGCGATCCGCCTGTCGTCCACAACCAGGATTTCGTCCGCGTGCTCCACCGAACTAATGCGTTGCGAGACGATGAACGTGGTACGCCCGCCGGCCCGTCGGCGCAGCGCGTCCTGAATCCTTCGCTCGGTCTCGGTATCCACACTGCTCGTCGCGTCGTCCAGGATCAGGATCGCCGACTCGCGCAGCAGCGCCCGCGCGATGGTCAGCCGCTGCCGCTGCCCACCCGACAACCCAACGCCGCGCTCCCCGACGACCGTCTCGAACCCCTCCGGCATCTCCAGAATGAAGTCGTACGCCTGCGCATCCCGCGCCGCCGCAATCACCTGCTCGAAATTCGCTTCTGGACTGCCGTAGGCAATGTTGTTGCGCACCGTGTCCGAAAAAAGAAACGGATCCTGCGGCACGATCGACACCGCCGAGCGCAGGCTCTGCAAGTCAAAGCTGCGCACGTCCCGCCCGTCCACCCGCACCTCGCCGCCCGCCGCGTCGTAGTAACGCGCGATCAGATTCAGCAGGCTGGACTTCCCAGATCCCGTGGGCCCAACCACCCCAATGACCTCGCCCGGATTGACCGCGGCCGTCGCGCCGGAAACAACCCGGCGCCGGTTGAACGCAATGTCAACGTCGTCGTAGTCCACCCGCCCGGCAAGGTCCGCTTGCTTCGCGGCCCCCGGCGGACTCGCGATCCCCACCGGCTCGTCCAGCAGCCCGAACACACGGTCGGCCGAGACCGCCGCGCGCGCCACCTGCTGCACGATGAATCCGAGGCGCCGCGACGGCTGAATCAGCCGCGTGAAGTAGTAGTAGAAAGCCAGCAGCACGCCGACCGAAATCGCCCCGTCGATGGCCAGCAGCCCGCCGGCCCAGATCACCACCAGCGAGCCCACCCCCGTCAGCAGCAGCATGAGCGGCATCACCCGCGCGCGCAGCCGAATCGGCGCCAGGGCGCGCACGCGCATCGCTGCCGCCTCCGCGCCGAACGCCTCGATCTCGCGCTCTTCCGTCGCAAAGGCCTTGACCACCCGAATTCCGTTCAGGTTCTCCGTCAGTGTCCGGGTCAGACGCGCCTGCTGGCTTCGGTAGGCACGCCACATGGGCCTCACGACCCGGCCGTACACCACCGCCACCGCCACCATTAGGGCCAGCACCACCAGAGCCATTAGCGTCAACTGCGCACTGGCAATCAGCATTCCCGTCACGATCACCACGTAGATGCCCACCGTCCGCACGGCTTCCATAACCCCGTAGCCGGTGAAACCCTGCACGGTCCGCGTATCGCTGATCGCCAGCGTGATCACGTCGCCGCTGTCCACCCGATCGTAGTAGGCGTACGGCAGGCGCTGCAGCTTGTCGTAGACCTCGTTCCGCAAGCGACGGCTGATCCCTGCCTGGTACCAGCGTTGACAGAACCGCGCCCCGAACAGCGCGGCCCCGCGCAGCACGATCAGCGCCGCCGTCAGCAGCGACAGCCCCGCCAGCCGCGAAGAATCGCCGGCCACGATGCCTTCGTCGATCACCCGCGCCAGCACCTGAGGCACGATCAGATCCATGGCCGCCGACACCAGCCAGGACAGAATGCTCAGCAGCGCCAGCGGCCAATACGAGCGGATGTAGGCGAGGGTTCGCCAGATAGACCTTATGGCTTGGCCTCGTCCTTGGACGTGTCTGGCTTCGCCGGCGAAGGATCCGTGCCCTCCCCTGATTCAGGGACAGAGGCATCTGGTCCAGCCGAAGCCGGAGCCACCGGCGCACTGGCGGCTGCCAACGTCGCGCCCGCCGGCACGGGCGCGCGCCGCTGCGAGTTGAGTAGTTCGCTTGCCGCCCCGCGCAGGAGCGTCCACAGCAGCGCGCCGATGGGGATGCCGAACAATATCCCCCAGAACCCGGCGGCGATGCCGCCCAGGATCACGCTGGACAGCACCACGATGGGATTCACCCCGATCGCCGTTCCCATGATCCGCGGCTTCACCACGTTCTCGATTCCCAGAGATACCAGCGTTAGAGCTACTCCCACCCAGATCGCCAAGTCGACACGAACGGCAAACGCCATGATCGTCGGTACGGCTATGCCCACAATCATCCCGAAGAACGGGATGAACAACAGAATCCCCGTGCCCACCGCCACAAGCAGACCGAACTCCAGCCCGGCAATCAGATAGGTCACGACAACCGCGATACCCCAGATAACCGACGCCAAGAACTGTCCGCCGAGCCACGCCCCAAAGGTGTGCTCACTCGCCCGCACCCCGCGGTGCAGACGCGCCGCCAAGTGCGGCGGAAGCGCGTCAGCTAGTCCGGTCACCCCCCGGTCCCATCCCAGCACCAGGTAGAACGAGATGATCAGCGTCACGATCGTGGCGGCCACCCCGCCAGCAATCGTCCCCGTCGTTGTGATGACGCCGGTGGCCAGTTCCTGTCCCATCGACACCAGGTTGTGGCTGATGTCCTCCGTGACCGTCCGCACCAGGTCATCCGGCGCGCCCAACCCGGTAAGCCAGATTTGCAGGTTACTGAGCCCACCTGGAATGCCGCGGGCCAGTTCAGTCAGACTCTCCGCCGCATGACCCACTTCCGCAAAAAACGGCGGCAGCACGAAAAACAGGCTCACACTCGCGATGCTCAACACCACCAGGTACACCAGCGCCGCCGCAATTGGCCGTGGCATGCCCACTCGGCGCAGCAAGCGCACCGGTCCCAGCGTCACCACGGTCAGAATCCAGGCCACCAGCAGCATCACGACAAAGACGCCGGCCTGGCTCAGCACGCCCCACAGGAACTGCAGCAGCCACGCGGCCGCCACGGCGATGCCGAGATAGATCAGGATCAGAAGTGGGCGCTGGCTCTCGACGGGCGAGGCTCCTTCGTGGACCGCGCGCAATGCTCGATTCTATCCGCCCGGCGGCACGTCTCGGACTGCCTAGAATTGGCTGACGCGGCGCACGGCGCACCGCGGCGCACCGTAGGCCGAATGACCCGCGAAGCCGTCCGTTCCACCATCGAAGGCAAGCTGGCGGAGCTGCCAGAAGCCCCCGGCGTGTACCTCATGCGCGCCGCTGACGACCGCGTCCTCTACGTGGGCAAGGCCCGCTCATTGCGCAGCCGCGTTCGCAGCTACTTCCGCCGCGGCGACCACTCCTACAAGACCCGCTCCCTCGTGGCCCGAATCGCCGACTTCAACGTCATCGTCACCGACTCCGAAGTCGAGGCGCTGGTCCTGGAAAACAACCTCATCAAGGAACACCGCCCCCGCTTCAACGTCACCTACCGCGACGACAAGCAATACCTCTACCTCAAAGTCACGGTGCAGGAGACGTATCCCCGCGTCGCCACCACCCGCCGCATCCTCAAAGACGGTTCCCTCTACTTCGGCCCCTACACCAGCGCCAAGGCCCTGCGCCAGACTCTCAAGCTCCTGAACCGGCTGTTCCCCTACCGCACCTGCAACATCAACATGGCCAAACCGATCCCGCGCCCCTGCCTCAAATACGACCTCGGCCTCTGCAACGCCCCCTGCACCCGCTACGTCACCGTGGACCAGTACCGCGACGTGGTGGACGGCGCCGTGCGCTTTCTGCGCGGCGAATACGAGCACGTCAAGACGCGCCTCACCGAGCAGATGTGGGACGCCGCCGACACCCACGACTTCGAAGAAGCCGCCAGGTTCCGCGACCGCATTGCCGCCATGGAAAAAGTGGTCGCCGAGCAGAAAGTCTCCGATCCTGACGCCCGCGAGCGGCAGGTGGACGTCATCGCCGCTGTCCGTCAGGACCGCGACGCCATGGCCACCGTCTTCCGTATTCGCGGCGGCAAGCTCATCGGCCACCAGCACTACGAACTGGCCGTGACCGGCGAAGAGACCGAGCCCGAGATGCTGGACGACTTCGTTCGCGAGTACTACGACCGCGCCGCCGAAGTCCCCCAACTCGTCCTCGTGCCCCACGACCTCACCGACGTCGACGTACTCCAGACCTGGTTGAAGTCGTTACGGGGCGCCGGCGTCACCGTGCGCCGCCCCCAGCGCGGTGCCAAGCGTCGGCTGGTCGAAATGGCCGCGCGCAACGCCGCCGAGACCCTGCACCTGGAGCGCACGACATGGCTCAACAGCGAGCGCAAGCGGCGGCAAGCTCTCCTGGAGATCGGCGTGGCCCTCGACCTGCCGCGCCTGCCCCGACGCATTGAGTGCTACGACATCTCCCACATCCAGGGCTCGCTGGCCGTCGGCTCCCTGGTCGTCTTTGAGGACGGCGTAGCCAAGAACGGCAAGTACCGCCGGTTCAAAGTTCGCAGTGGCGTGGGCAACGACGACTTCGAATCGCTGCGCGAAGTGCTTCGACGCCGCCTCCGCCGCTATGCCGAAGAAACAGACGGGGCGGCCGCAACCGGCCTGAGCGCCCAGGCGCTCGCCGAAGTTTCTCTCAGCGGCTTCGACCCCGACGCCCGGCTTCCCGACAATTCAGAGTCCACGGCCGGCTCCACCAAGGAGTGGGGCGTCACCCCCGACCTGATGCTGATCGACGGCGGCAAGGGCCAACTCAGCGCCGCCCTGGACGTCTTTAAGGAACTCGGCCTGGACCGGTCCGGCATCCCGCTGGCCGCCATCGCCAAGCGCCGCGAGGAGCTCTACCTCCCCGACCGCTCAGGGCCGGTGCTCATGCCACTGGACGGCCCGGGCCTGCACCTGGTTCAACAGGTGCGGGATGAAGCCCACCGCTTCGCCGTCAGCTTCCACATCAAGCTGCGCACGGCCCGCGGGCGCCGCTCGATTCTGGACGAGATTCCCGGCATCGGCCCCAAGCGCAAGCGCAACCTGCTACGCACGTTTGGCTCCCTCAAACGCATCCGCGCCGCCACGCTGCAGGAACTCACCGCCGTCGACGGCATGACCGCCGCCAGCGCCAAGGCCCTCAAGGAAGCGCTCTGACGCCCTGATCGCCTTGCACTTGCCATAGTTAAAATATAACCCTAAAATTCTTACTGTGGATCCAATAGGCCTAGGAGGCCAACAATGTCAGCGCCCAAGCAGTCTGATCTCCATCGAGTGGCCCGCGTGCTGAAGCGTCGCCTCAAGAGCAGCAAAGAAGTGTGGATCACCATCGACCGATGGGAAGCCACAAAGCTCCTGCGGAGAGTTTCAGGGCAGCGGACCACTCGAATCAAGTCGGCACTCGGTGAAAGCCTGGACCGTGAGCTCCTCGAGCTAGGCGTCCGGAGCTTCCCCACGTTCAGAGGCACAACCACTCACGACAGCATTCGGCTGTTTCGATCTGAAACTAACCTGTCGGCTCTCGTTGATATCCTTACTAAGCCAGGTCAGGGGACGGACACGCGACTTAGCTCTGTAAACACATACATCGAGATGGGGCTCCGCTATAGGCGGGGCATGGAGAGGCAGCAGTCATCCACAAGCTGATCTAAAGCACCTACGCCTGCCTCGGTCAAGTCAATCAGCCCTGAAGTCCTGGGGCAGGTCAGCCCTCACAACCAGTTGGCTGGAGAAGTCAGCGCTGATCTCGCTGCTCCCACAACGGCAGGATCGACAGCAAATCCAGGTACCCGACCGGATGGTTCTCGGAGTCAACCACCGGCAAACCGGCTTGGCCTGACCGGTGCAGCGCAATGAACGCATCGTGCAGCGTGTCCGTTAGCGAGACCGACTCAGCCTCAAGCATAATCTCGCCGGCGTTTGGGTGAACCATGTGGTCCCCGTATTGCAGCGCGCTCTCGAACGACGTCACGTCCGCCATCGCCGCACCCGGATACACGTCGGCAAAGAGCGCGCCGTAAAAGACCCGCATTGGAATGATGCCGGTCAGGCCATCGTCGTCGTCCGTCACGGCCACCGTGCGCACTTGCGGCCGGACCTCGACCGTACGCACCAGCTCCTCGAACTCCGCGTCGGCTCGAACCACACTGTACGCATCAATCAGTCCACGCGCCCGTAGGTCGCTGACTCGCGACTCCACGGTGTCCAGCGGTCGCTGTTCGTCAGGCCCTATGGGCGCCTCCCGTCTCACGCGCCTAGGCAAACGCCAAGTAACGCAACCATACCCAGAAGGTGCCGATCACCAGCACGACGAACGTCACCGGAATGCCGTACTTCATGAATTCGACAAATCGAATGTGATGGCCCTCGCGCTCGGAAATGCCCGCCAAAATCACGTTGGCCGACGCCCCAATGATCGTTGCGTTCCCCCCAAAATCCGCGCCAATCGCCAGCGACCACCAGAGGATGTTGTCTGGGTTCAACCCTTCCGCCGTCAGCCGCTGAACCACCGGCAGCATCGTCGCCGTGTAGGGAATGTTGTCCACAACCGCCGACAGGATGGCGCTCAACCACATGATCAGGAAGGCCGTGGCCCCCACATTCCCCTGGGTGAGGTCGATAGTGAAGTCCGCCACGGCGTCCAGAACGCCCAGTTCCACCAGCCCACCGACCATCATGAACAGGCCCACGAAGAACAGCACGCTGGCCCACTCAACTTCGTTGTACACCTTGTGCACGTCGGGCCGCGTCAGAATCATCAGCAGCGCCGCGCCCGCAACCGCCACCGTCGCCGGCTCCCAGCCCATCGCGCCGTGAATCAGGAATCCAAAAATCGTCAGCCCCAGCACACCTAGCCCGATGTACATGCCGCGTCGGTCCGTGATAGCGTCGGCGGGATCCAGCGCCGCCAGCGCGGCCGCGCGCTGAGGATCCGTCACCACCTGCGACCGGAACATCCAGCGCATCACAAACAGCAAAACCACCAGCGAAATCGCGGCCACCGGTGTCATATGCGCCGCAAACACCGCAAAGTCCAGGTCGCCCGCGCTTGCAATCAGGATGTTCGGCGGGTCTCCAATCAGCGTGGCCGCGCCCCCCACGTTCGACGCCAGGATTTCCGCGATAAAAAACGGCACCGGATTCAGACCCAAGCGCGACGCCACGAATATCGTTATGGGCGCAATCAGGATGACCGTGGTGACGTTGTCGAGAAACGCCGACAGCACTGCCGTAATCAGCGACAGCGCCAGCATCAGACGCACCCCTTCGCCGCCGGTCCAGCGCGCCGCCAGGATCGCCAGCGCCTGAAACGCCCCGGTGTGGCGCACGATCCCCGCCAGCACCATCATCCCCACCAGCAGCAGGATGACGTTCAAGTCGATGTGCTCGAACGCGTGGTGCTGATCCAGGATCCCGATCAGGATCATCAGCGTGCCGCCACCCAGCGCCACCGCCGACTTTGGAACTCTGTCGCTTGCGATCAGCGCATAGGCGACAACGAAAATGACAACGCCGGCCACCACCAGGCCGGTTCCAACAGCTTCGTGCTCGCTCATGCGCTCAGTTCATGGAAGGCCCCACGGGCGCGGGCTACGGGACATACGTGACGGCGGCGCCACAAGAACGCGACGGCCCGCCGTGCCGACATGGTACGGCACAACCGCAATCGGACAGGTGGACCGCGGACGGGACGGCCGGTTCTCAGCCCGCCTCGTGGATTGCCTGAACCACCGGGATACCGGCCGCGCGCAGGGCCGCCAGCGCCGCTCGCAGGTCGCGCCTGAACTGCAGGATCGCGCGCACCTCCACCGGCCACCGCACCAGTCCCAGGATGTCAGGCCACAGCCGTCCGCCCTGGGCCGCCGCCAGTGCGGCCACGCTTCGCGGGATGTCGCGCTCCGGGGGATCCAGCACCACCCGCAGACCTGCCGCGGGGATCCCGGCCTGACGCGCACCTGCCAACAGCGCTTGCGTTTCCATATCGACCCCAACGAACCCGGACTCGCCCAGCCGATGCTTCTCGTCACTCCGCGCCAGCCCGTCCACTGCCGCCAGTGGGCCAACCTGCGTTGATTCCCCCACCGCCTCGAGGCCGCTCGCAAGCGCCTCTACCAAATGCGGACTTGCCGGCGTCGGCTGCGCGAACTGCGGCCCCGCGCCGCTGGCAATGAGTAAGTCGCCGGGCGCCTGACCCTCCAGAGTTCCTCCAGCCACGCCCACAGTGAGAAGCGCGTCAAACAGCCCAGGCTCCAGCCAGCGTTCGAGAACGCCGGCGGTCCGGCTCGCGCCCTGGCCGGTCACGAAGGCAATGAACTCCGCGTCGCCGATGCGATAGCGGCGCCCTCCGCCGATTTCCGGCACGGAAAGGCCCGCCTCGGCCTCCCCAACGAACGCATGCAGTTCGGCGCGCGTCGGCGCCACCACCCCCAGCACCGGTTCCGCTCCGTCGGCCGGACGCATCGCGCGCGATCAGCCCGCCACGAAGAACGCGTGCCGGGCCGGCTGCGCAACCACGTGTTGGTAGTCCTCCACCTGCCCCACCTGCTGCCCATCGACGAGGTGCGGCGTCGGCGCCCGGATCGCGAACTCAGCCCGGTCGAAACGATTGAACACCGTGTGCGCCAATCGTAGCCGGCACATCGAGTCTGCCTCCGACGAATCCAGGTCGGCCCACAGCATCGGGCCGGTGTCCATCTGGAACAGCACCCGCTCGAGGTGGTAGTTGAACGTTCTCACGGGGTATTCCAGCACGGCGCGCCGCGTGCCGGCCTCGTTCTGAATCTCGGTCTGGATGACGACCTGATTCAGCGATTGCGCTGCCGCCACCAGCGCCGCATTGTCGCTGGCCCGTCGGGGCCGTGGCAGGAGCGTCAGCGCGTAGTCGAGCTCGAGATAGCGGTCGTCGATCGGTACGGCCGCTGGCTTGGGATCCGGGTCGGTCAGGTCGCGGCTGAAACGCAGCGCCCGATCCCTACCTTGCGCCCAGGCCAACCGGTATTCGCCGCCCGGCTGCTGGATGCAGGAGTCGCTCCGATACATCCACTCCGTGCGGCAGGGAGCGATCAGGTAGAACTCCTCCTCCCGCCCGGAGACCGAGTCGATCAGGCGCGCTCGCGCGTCCAGCAGGATGCGCACGCTGTTGCCGTAGGGCATGTGCCCCGGCGTACGGACGTCGGACGTCGCTGGTGCCGTAGTCCAGCGCAGGTAGGAACGGCTGTAGTCCAAGGGGTGCATGGCATCTCTGGGGCGTTCGAACGGCCGACTATTGTGCGCGTCTCTAACCAACCGCGTATCACACGACCCCACGTCCGCTGCCGGCGCCTAGGCCGTCACCGAATGGCACACGGCGATGCCGTTAGCCCGCCAGCCTCGGAATCGCCTGTAGCGTCGCTCCCACATCCACGCTGCAAGAGCCTCGGCTGTACGCACCGTCAAAATACTGGCACTGCCAGGACGCTTGGGCGGTTCCGCCAAGATTGCAGGCCTCCATCAGACCGGCAGCGGCGGCGCCCGGCGCAACTGAGGGCATCCCCAGGAACTGGCCGCCAAAGAAGTCGCATGAAGCCCTCAGCTCGGCCGCGTTCGGCGTCCGGGTCCTAAAGCGCCGCTCGTCGTTCGCAAACTCCGCATTCTCAATCTGGAACCGGATGCCCACCACGATCAGTGCAACCAGTCCCAGCACCACCAAGACGCTAAAGATGCGCAACCCATTGCGAATCAGGAAAGGTTCTCGTTCAATCATCCAAGGGCGCTCCGAACGCGTCTGGGGCGGTGACCGTTCCGCCCACCATAGGCCAAAGCCGCCTGTTTCTTCCAATCAATTGTCCAGCCCCGCTCACGGTGCCCGCTCCGGTCCACGGTCCAGAAACTCCCGGTAGAACCGTTCGATCCGCCTCGCGTCGAACTCGTCGAACGGCTCCTGCCAGTTCCACGCGATCAGCATGAACCGCGAGCCGAAGTCTCCCTGGTACGTCGTGGCCAGCAGCTTCACTTCGCCAAACGCACCGTCTGGCAGCGACGCGTAGACCTTGCCGATGTCGGCCCTGACCTGCGCGCAGTCATCCGTGCACCTATACAGCAGCACGATCGCACCGTGTTCCAGGTTGTGGACCCAATAGCCGGGATCCACCGGATCTTCGAACACGCCGTACCGGGACCAGACGGAATAGTGGTCGCCCGAGGCCGGTGGGTCGGCCTGGTGGGTAGCGCCGTCCTCTTCGGCCACATGCCGGCGACCTTCGTTCTCAATGCGGATGCGTTCCGGGGCGTCGACCTCAGGCCCCCGCCCGAGTGCGATGACGAACACGGCGAGCGCCGCCACCACTCCGGCGCCAAGCACCGTCAACCCGGCCAGCCGCAGACGCCGCATCATGCGCGCGGACCGCTGGCGTTCGTGTCGCGCGGCGCGCCGCCGCGCTCGACGGGCCTCGGCGGCTGAAGGTTCTGGAGTGCTCATGGTCTCACGAGTCAATTCTGCCAAAGCTGCCGCGCCTCCACCCGGATGCGCCAGAATAGGCGGCCGCTATTCCCGGAGCCTGCCATGGCGTCCACCTCCGTCGGACTCATCGGACTCGCGGTCATGGGCCGCAACCTCGCGCTCAACATCGAGCGTAACGGCTTTCCCATTACGGTCTTCAACCGCACCGTCCAGCGCACCGACGAATTCTTGGCCGACGAAGCGGCGCGCACGTCCGTCCGTGGCGCCCGCACGCTCGAAGCCTTCGTTTCCTCGCTGCGGCGTCCGCGCCGCATCATCCTGATGGTGCAGGCCGGACGCGGCGTGGACGCCGTGCTGGATCAGTTGCTCCCCTTGCTGGCGCCGGGCGACGTAGTCATGGACAGCGGCAACTCGCACTTCCAGGACACCGCCCGCCGCTTCGAGCGCGTCCGCGCCACGGACGTGATGTTCCTCGGGACCGGCATCAGCGGTGGGGAGTCCGGCGCCTTGCTCGGTCCTTCGATCATGCCGGGCGGTCCCTCCGCCGCCTATGAAGCCATGCGACCCGTCCTGGAACGCATTGCCGCCATGACCGACGACGGCCCCTGCACCGCCTACTGCGGAGCCTCCAGCGCCGGGCACTACGTCAAGATGGTCCACAACGGCATCGAATACGGCGACATGCAGTTGATCGCCGAGGCCTACGCCGTACTCAACGCCGCCGGTCTCACGCCGCCGGAGTTGGCCGACGTCTTCAGCGACTGGAACGAAGGTGAACTCGAGTCGTTCCTCATCCAGATCACCGCCGACATCTTTCAGGTCCGCGACGCCGACGGCGACGGCTTTCTGGTGGACCGCATCCTTGACGCGGCCGGGCAAAAGGGAACCGGCCGCTGGATGTCGCAGGACGCGCTCGAACTAGGCGTGCCCATCCCCACCATTGACGCTGCGGTCTGGTCGCGCAATATCTCCGCCCGCAAGGACGAACGGGTCGGCGCCGCCGGAAACCGCGCGGTCAAGACGATGCCCAGGACGCCCGAGTTGGTCGGCCAGGTCCGTCAGGCTTTATACGCCGCCAAGATCTGCTCCTACGCCCAGGGCATGGCGCTGCTGCGCACGGCCTCCCTGGAGCGGGACTACGGCATTGACCTGTCGGAAATGGCGCGCATCTGGAAAGCCGGCTGCATCATTCGGGCGCGGCTCCTGGGGTTGATCCAGGGTGCCTTCCATGTAGACCCGGACCTTCCAAACCTGATGGTCGAGCCATCGTTCGCCCGCCAGCTGGCTGGCGCGCAAGACGCCTGGCGCGCCGTGGTCGGCGCGGCCAAAGTCGCCGGCATCCCCTGTCCGGCCCTCAGCGCCTCGCTCGACTATTACGACGCCTATCATTCGGCCCGCCTGCCGGCCAACCTAATCCAGGCCCAGCGCGACTACTTTGGCGCCCACACCTACCAGCGCACGGATCGCGACGGCGTCTTCCACACCCGTTGGGAATCCGGCGCCCAGGCCGGGAGCGCGACCAGCGACCCGGTGGCCTGAGAGAGGTTGATCTAGCGCCGCTGAGCGACGTGGCGCCGCAGCATCGGCAGGATGGCCTGCTGCTGCGCGTGGTTGAGATAGAGCGACACGTCGCCCCGCGCCGATCGACGCAGTTGCACCTCGCCGCCGGCGCGGCGGTAGGTGTCAAAGCTCTCCCATGGCCAGAAGCGACCCGTGTGCAGGCTGACGCCCTGGTCGGTGAAGTAGTAGCTCACGGGAAACAGCAGCCAGCCCGCCACCAGGAGCAATGACACCACGTCGGCGCCCTCGGTTGTCCACGTGCCCGGCAGCAGCCGAATCCCAAGAAATATTCCGAGGATCAGCAGCAGGTACCAGCGATTCAGCAGGATGCGCGCCCTAAACGAAGTTCGCAGCTGCATCACCTCACGCCCCGGCCGCGGCCGCGCCCACGGATTGATGACCCCGCTGACCATCGCACCGAAAAACAGCGCAGCCAGCGCCACCGTCACATACCGAGTCAGGTCGGACGCGTCCAGGTCTCTGCTCCCAAAGCCCACCGTTCGTCTCCGGCGATGCTAGCAGCACGGCCAAAAGGATCCTCGTTCGCGGAATACGTAGACGAGTGCCAGCATTGCTGCGTCACGCGCGGGAAGTCCTAATTGCGACCCACATGCCCACCGGCCTTGCCTTCGTTCCGACCGTCACGCTGCGGGCCATATTGGAAAAACAGGACGTCGCCGCACTTGCGCTCGCTGTCCTGCCGGCTGCAACCCTGCTGCTGCTTGCATGCGACCCGCAGCCAGCCAGCGCTCCGCGATCATCTGCCACAACGACCACCGCGTCCCCGACCTCCGTCGTCGAGCCCACGCCCACCACGAGTTCATCGCCCGCGGCTTCCCCTTCGCCGTCCCCCACAGTCTCTCCGTCGTCCCTACCGACGCCCACGGCCGCGCTAACCCCAAGCCCCGACCCCACGCCGACCCGTTCGGCAACCGCTGTTTCGACTCCTACTCGCACGGCCACGCCCTCACCAACACCTCAACCCACGCCTACCCATTCAGGCAGCGAGACTGATCGAGAAGCCCTCATCGCCTTCTACCACGCCACTGGTGGCCCGAATTGGATGCTCGATCGCTACTGGCTCAGCGATGCGCCTCTAAACACGTGGTTCGGCGTCAGCACCGATGCAGACGGTCGCGTCACAGGCCTGAAGCTCGACCAAAATCAACTCCAAGGTGAGGTTCCACTCGAACTGCGCAACCTGACCAACCTCAGGGAACTCAACCTCGACGGCAATCAACTAACGGGGCAGATCCCCGCGGAAATCGGCCAACTGAAGAACCTGGTCAGGCTAAGCGCCAACGCAAATCAACTGACGGGCCAACTGCCGCCCGAACTCGGTGCGCTAAAGAATCTTCAGTTCCTCACGCTCGCCGGAAACCAAATCGGTGGACCCATCCCCGGGGAAATCGGAGAGCTTCGCAGCCTGCTGGTACTGCAGCTGTTCTGGAATCAACTGAAGGGTCCGCTACCCAGCGAGCTCGGCAACCTCTCCAATCTCACCATTCTCGTGCTCTGGAACAATCAGATAAGTGGACAGATTCCACCGTCACTCGGAGACCTCAAGAGCCTCCAATTCTTGAGTCTGCATGAAAACCGTCTCGCAGGCCCAGTCCCGCCCGAACTCGGTAGCTTGACCGAACTAGTCGCTCTAGGTCTCACCGCAAATCAGCTTTCGGGCAAGATCCCCGACGAACTCGGCGACTTAACCAGGCTGCGATCCCTCACCATCGCCGAAAACCAACTGCAAGGGACGATTCCAGCTTCGCTTGCACGCCTGGTCGATCTGGAATTCCTCTCCCTCGCCGGAAACCAGCTGACCGGAGGAATCCCACACGAACTCGGCAGTCTCCAGAGTCTCCGATCCCTGTCGCTTGCTCGAAACCAACTCACCGGATCCATACCACCGGCTCTCGGTGATCTGAGCAACCTGCAGAACCTCGACCTTTCCTCGAACAGACTGCAGGGCGAAATCCCCGGCTGGCTTGGAGACCTCTCCGTGCTGCAGTGGCTAAATCTCGCCGAGAACGAATTCTCCGGATGTGTCCCCGAGGAGTTACGTGACATCCTCGGCGGCGGCGGTCTCACCTCGTATTCGACCACGCTCTCGACGAGTGGCGAGGAGATACGGTCAGTCGGAGACAACGCGGCCTTTCCCGGCCTTCCCTTCTGTGACGATGCCCGGGGTACGGCTGCCGACCGGGCAGCCCTGATCGCGATCTATCACGCGGCCGACGGCGGCAACTGGTCGAATAACGACCGCTGGCTGAGTGACTTCCCGATCAGTGAATGGTACGGCGTGTTCACCGACCCACGGGGCCGTGTTGTCAGGCTCGACCTCTCACAAAACCAGCTGCGGGGCAGCTTGCCCAATGAGGTGAGCAACCTCACCGACCTGGAAGAACTCAACCTCGGCGGGAACCAACTGACAGGGCCGCTGCCTCCCAGTCTGTCGGGCTTGATGTATCTGCAACGGTTACGTCTGTCGTCGAACCAATTCTCCGGCTTCGTCCCCGCGGCCCTGGGTGACCTGCCGTACCTGGCGTCGCTCGATCTCGAGGGCAACCGATTGCAGGGCGAAATCCCGTCCTCCCTTAGCCGCCTCGCCAACTTGCAAGTCCTCAACCTCGGATTCAATCTACTGCAGGGCGAGATTCCTCCCGAGCTGGGCAGCCTCAGCTACTTGAGGTACCTGGGACTCCACGCCAATCAGCTCGTCGGCCAGATCCCCGACTCGCTGCGTCGATTGGCTGATCTGCAAAACCTCAGCCTGGGCAAAAACCAACTGCACGGCGAGATTCCCGCCGCGCTCGGCGATCTCCAGAATCTGACCTGGCTGGGTCTCAATGCAAATCGACTCGAGGGGGAGATTCACGTCGAACTCGAACGCCTGGAGCGCCTGCGTCACGTCTTCCTCGCCGACAACCAGTTGGCGGGCTGCCTGCCAGTCGCCTGGCGGGACATTCCGCAGAACGACTTTGGCCTACTCGGCCTTCCGTTTTGCGCGACCGTGGAATCGACGACAACCTCGGCGGTACCCGCCGACCGCGCCGCCCTGGCTGCCTTCTATCACGCCACAAACGGTCCCAACTGGGTGGACAACCGCAACTGGATCAGCGACGCGCCGCTCAACCAGTGGAGCGGCGTTACCACCAATAGCGCGGGTCGGGTAATCGGGATTCATCTCAGTGCCAACCAGATACGGGGGGAACTTCCCCCGGAACTCGGCGCTCTTACTCAGCTGGAGTGGCTCAACCTCAGCGAAAACTCGTTGTCCGGCTCGATCCCTCCGGCGCTGGGTGGCATTTCGACCCTTCAAGAACTTCACCTTCAAGACAATCGACTGACGGGTCTGATCCCAGCCGACCTTGGCCAGAGTAATTCACTGGTAAGTTTGTTCTTGGCCGGCAATGGCTTTTCGGGATGCACTCACGCTTGGCTCCGAGTTAGCCGAACGAGCGACTTGCAGACCCTCGGTTTGCCCAGATGTGGCAGCGAAAGGGCACAAGCCGCGAGCGAATCGGACGCAACGGAACGCGGGTCGGTCGCCAGCGATAGGGCCGCCTTGGCTGCCCTTTACCACGCCACCGACGGTCCCAACTGGGCCAACAACACCAAGTGGCTCAGCGGTTCGCCCCTCGGCCATTGGCACGGGGTTCACACTGACCGTAGCGGTCGCGTCACGGATCTGTTTCTTCTTGCAAACAACCTGCGTGGAGAGCTTCCTCCCGAACTGGCGGATCTCGTTAATCTCGAGACTCTCATACTGAGTGCAAACTCGCTCCAGGGCGAATTTCCCGCTGTACTGGCACACCTTACGAACCTGACGTCGCTAGAGCTCTCCCGGAACGAGCTGGAAGGCACGCTGCCAGATTGGTTGGGCGACCTGACTAACCTCAACTACCTGGCGCTAGCCAACAATGCATTCGAGGGATCAATCCCAACCGAGTTGGCGGAACTGACCAACCTTCTACATCTAGATCTGTCGTACAACCAACTAACTGGCGAAATCCCTCCGGACCTCGGTCGCTTGACCAACTTGACCGGAATTGACCTGTCTGGCAATGCCCTGACCGGTTGTGTTCCCAATACCTGGCGCAACATTCCAGGCAACGACTTTGGCGACCTTGGCCTGCCGTTCTGCGAAAGCAATGAGACCGCCGCGACGGACTCCCCGGACTCCCCGGACTCCCCGGACAGAGCCGTCTTGATTACCCTCTACGAGGCAATGGACGGACCCAACTGGCTGCACAAGGGCAATTGGCTCAGCGACACGCCGATCGGCCTCTGGCACGGCGTAACGACCAATCGTGCCGGACGGGTCATCGGGATCGATCTCAGCGAGAACCGGTTGCAAGGCGAGATCCCGCGACAACTCGCGGATCTCGATCAGTTGGAATGGCTCGACCTCGGTGACAACGCGTTGCACGGGAGGATTCCCCTCGTGTTCGGTCGTCTTGACAACCTCGAACAGCTCTCCCTGCAGAACAACCAGCTTGTGGGCCCTATTCCCGGCAATCTGTTCAAGGGAGGTCAGTTAGTCCGTCTCTTCTTGGGTGGCAACAATTTCATCGGGTGCATTAATCCCTGGTACCGGACCGTTCAGTTGAACGATATGCGAACCATCGGACTGCCATTCTGCGACCAGATCTGACCCAGGACCCGTGATACCGGGCGTTCCGTCAGCAGTTCTCCGAATCTGGCAGTCTCGCTGGCTTAGGTTCCCCACTCCCTGCAAGCAAAGATCCCGACAGTTTCCGTAGCGACACTATCCGCGGAATCCGCGCCCGGAGCACCTCTCCCTACCTGTTCAGCCACGAATCTGGTCCGCTGGCGTTGATATGGCACGTGTCGGACTAGGTGGCCCACGTCAATCTGGCGAGTCCCCGATCAGTCCATGCCGACACGCCAGCCGCCGCCTGTCTGCCATTAGCTAGGAGGCGGGCGCATCAGCGCCCTCGTGACACCCTCCCCGCCACCGCCGACAGTATCTGACTGGCCTGCGAGCGGCGCGTAAACGATCCTCGACGGTCATTGCGATTGCGACAGCCGACTTCGCGCTCGCGGCGGTGTCCTTGCTCCTGCTGGTAGTTACGATCGCCGGCCATTCGGGATTCCTCTCTCCGCCGCCTTGGTCACGGGATGCCACCGCGAATCCCGGCGATCAGGAATAGGCCGCAAGCCACAGCCCCCCGCTGCTTTGACTCGCCGCGAGGACAATTGGCCGGAACGCGTAAGGGGCAGGCGTGGACGCCTTCGCGTCAATCGTCGCTCCTGTCCTGATGACGATTAGGCTGGTTGGGCTCGTCGTCGGCATAGCCGGTCCTTTTGGATTTCTCCCACCCCACGCTGGCGAGGCAGCGCCAGGCACGCACCTGGCGACTAGGTCGAGAGTTCTCCGTCGACTATGTGTCTGGTCGCGGCGTTCGTTCCCAGGAAAGCCCAAGCCGGTGGCGATGACGTTGGTGTCTAGCACCACCCTCATTCGTGCGCGGCCTCGGCCCTATACGCCTCCACGAGCGAACCGACGTCCTCCGGGCTGATACCCAGCGCCCGCGCCCGCTGCTCGCCGTATTCGAGCAGTTGCGGCCACTTGCACTCGTCGAGGTATCGGAGCACGGCAGCGCGCAGCAGCTCACTCCTGGACTGCCCTTGCTGCTGCATGCGGTCGTCCACCTGTTCCGCCAATTCGGGGGCAATGCGGAGGTAGTGGACTTCGCCGTTCGCGGCACCATTCATCACGTTTTTGCCGAGTCTTTGTCACACTCCGTGCCGTCTACGAAGTCTCTGTCAAGCAGCCAGCCGGTCCCAGCGGTGCCCGTTTCCTGACCCTCGCGCACCCAAAGTCGCGCCAGGCCACTGTCCTATACTCGCGAGCTAGGTGAATCGCTTGATGTCCCAACCCTGATGGCCGGTCATTCCAAGTGGGCGCAGATCAAGCGCCAAAAGGCCGTCACCGACGCTAAGCGCGGCCAGCTGTTTACAAAGGTCGGGCGCGAACTCACCATCGCCGCCCAGCAAGGCGGGCCGGACCCGGTCGGCAACTTCCGCCTTGAACAGGCTATTGCCAAGGCCAAGGCCGCCAACATGCCCAAGGACACCATCGCGCGTGCCATACAGCGCGGCGGCGGCGGCGGGGCCGACGGCGCTCAGCTTGAGGAACTGCTCTACGAGGGCTACGCCGTGGACGGAGCCGGACTGCTCATTGAAGTCGTGACAGACAACCGCAATCGCTCGGTCGCCGAGGTTCGCAACGCGCTCAACCGGCTGGGTGGCACGCTGGCGTCCAGCGGATCGGTTTCCTGGCAGTTTGAGACGCGCGGCGCAATCGAGATCAAGCTGGACGGCCACGACCCGGAAGACCTGGAGTTGGCCGCGATCGACCTGGGCGCCATCGACGTGGAGCACTCCGACGAACTGGTCTACGTCTACACCGACGCCACCGATCTGGCCCGGGTCAAGAACGAGCTGGCAGTGCAGGGCGCCGACATCGCGTCCGCCGAACTCACGATGGCCCCAACGACCCCCATGACCCTCGACGACGATCGTGCCGCGCGCGTGCTGGGAATGATCGAGTCAATCGAGGACTTGGACGACGTGCGTCGCGTTCACACCAATCTGGAACTCAGCGATACGCTGGTCGCGCGGATTGGCGCGTGAGCCGGGCGGCTTGATATCTCCCGCTCGGTCCACACCTGGACGCAGGCGAGGACGATGATGGGCGCATGTTCACCGGCGCGGCCACGGCGCTGGGGCTTCAAATGCTGACGCTGGGCATCGACCCTGGCACGGCCCGTTTCGGATTCGGTCTGATCGACGGTGACCGCCAACTCCGCCACGTCACGCACGGGTGCCTCACCACCCCGGCGGGTCAGCCGTTGGGAACTCGGCTCGCGCGGATTCGCGACGGCCTGCAGCAGCTATTTGATCGGCACACCATTACCGATGTCGCCGTCGAGCGGCTGGGCTTTGCGCGCCGCCTGACCTCGGCGGTCGACGTGTCGCACTCCATCGCGGTTGCGCACCTCGTGGCCGCGGACCACGGAGTCACCGTCGAGGAGTACGCCCCGCCGGAGATCAAGCTGGCGGTCACCGGTTACGGCGGAGCCGACAAGACCAGCGTGCAGGAAATGGTGCGCCGTTTCCTGGAAATGGAACGCCCGCCGCGGCCCGACCACGCGGCCGACGCCCTGGCCGTTGCGATCTGCCATGTGAACTCGTACGAGGCGCGCGCCCTGGAACGCCAGGTCGGCGTCCGGTGATTGCCGAACTGCACGGCAAGGTCCTTGATCGCCGTGACGACAGCCTCGTCGTGCTCGCCGACGGTACCGGCATTGGCCTCGAAGTCATCGTCCCGGCTCGTTCGCTGGCCGACCCGGGCGAGAGCGTGCGCCTGTTCACCTCGTTGCACATGGCCTCTGACGGCGCCCTGCTCACCGGATTCGAGACCCCCGAAGAACTGCGCGTCTTCAAGGCCCTCCTCAACGTCAACGGCGTCGGCCCGCGCATGGCCGTTCGCGTGCTCTCCACCCACCCCGCCAGACGCATCTACGAAGCGCTCGACCAGGAAGACCCCAAACCTTTCCAAGTCGTCTCGGGCATCGGCGCCAGGACCGCCAACCGCATCATCCTGGAGCTCCGCGGCAAGCTCGTCCCCGAGGACAAGACCGCGGCCGAAACTTCCGACGACGAAAGCACGCGCGAAGTCCTCGAAGCCCTCCTCGGCCTCGGCTACACCCGCACCGAGGCAACCATCGCCCTCAACCAGACCATCGGCGAGCCCATGTCCGTCGAAGCCCGCATCGCCGCCGCCCTGCGTGACCTCGGATCCCGAGGCCGGCCGGCATGACCGAACGCGTCGTCGCCGTCGAATCCGTCGCCGGCGACCAGCGGCTCGACCGCACCCTCCGCCCCCGCGACCTCTCGGACAACGAGTTCATCGGTCAGGAAGGCGTCAAGCGCGCACTGCGCCTGATGATCCAGGCCGCCAAGCAGCGCGGCGAGCCCGTCGACCACATCCTGCTGGGCGGGCCGCCCGGCCTGGGCAAAACCACCCTGGCCCACATCGTGGCCCACGAGATGGACGGCCGCCTGCGCGTCACCTCCGGCCCCGCCCTCGAACGCCCCGGCGACTTGGCCGCCACCCTCAGCAGCCTGGACGCCGCTGAAGTTCTCTTCATCGATGAAATCCACCGGCTGGGCAAAACCGTCGAGGAAATCCTCTACCCCGCCATGGAAGATTTCGCCCTGGACATCGTGGTCGGCGGCGGCAAGGCCAACGCCCGAACCTATCGACTGGCCCTGCCCCACTTCACCGTAATCGGCGCCACCACCAGCGCCGGCTCGCTCACTTCGGCCCTCCGTGACCGCTTCGGCTCCGTCCACCGCCTCGAGTTCTACAGCGCCGAGGAATGCGCCCGAATCGTCCAGCGCTCCGCCGACATCCTCGGCGTCACCATCACCGACGCTGGCGCCCTGGCCATCGCGCGGCGCTCACGCGGCACCGCCCGCGTCTGCAACCGCCTGCTACGACGTGTCCGCGACTTCGCCGAAGTCGAGGCCGACGGCATCATCACCGACGCCGTGGCCGCTGAGGCGCTCGCCGAACTGGACGTCGACGACCACGGCCTCGACGCCATGGATCGTCGCATCCTCACCACCCTCATGGACGCTTTCAACGGCGGCCCCGCCGGTCTCCAGGCCCTCGCGGCCACCCTGGCTGAGGACGTCCCGACCCTCGAGTCCTACTACGAACCCTTCCTGCTGCAGGCTGGCTTCATAGCCCGCACCCCCCGCGGGCGCGTCGTCACGCGCCTGGCCTACGAACACCTCAACCGCGAACCGCCCCGCGCGTCGCCCGAACAGGCCGCGCTCCTCTGACGTGGTGGCTCAAGCCGAATGCCCCCAACGCCTGCACGCAACGGTCCGCGGCCGCGTGCAGGGTGTCGGCTTCCGCTACTTCGTCGCCCGCACGGGTCAACGACTCGGGCTGCGCGGCCACGTCAGCAACCTGCCAAACAGTCGGCGCGTCGAAATAATAGCCCAGGGCCCGCGCCCGGCGCTGGACGCCCTCATCCGCGCGTTGCACGCTGGCCCGCCGCTTGCAGTCGTCGAATCCGTTACTGTGGCGTGGTCGGCGCCCGCCGGCGACTTGCCGGCATTCGCGATTCGCGCATAAGGGTCAGGTGATGCAACACCTCCCGGAGTCCCGCACGCACACGCGCGCGGCCGTAATCCCGGCGCGTGAGCGTCACCGTGGGATGCAGGTGTTCGGCTGGGTGTCGCTGCTCGTCGCCTTGGCCCTGCTGGTCGTGACCATCCTGTATGTACCCCAAGGCTTTGGCGCCCTGTTCAGCGGCGTCAGCGAATCGCGTCCCTTTTCGGCCACGGCGCTCGAAGGAACCGTCCTGGTCCAGCCGCCGGCTACCGCCACCTGGCAGGGCATGGCCGCGCCGATCGATCTGGCCGAAGGCACGCGCCTCCGCACCGATGACCGCTCCCGCGCCTTCCTGCGCACCCGCGAAGGCTCCACGGTGCTGCTGTACAACGACACGGAACTCGCCGTGCAGCGCATGCGGTACGGCCGCTTCAACCCTGCCTTGCAAGACAGCGTCTTTCGACTATTCCAGGGGCGCGTACAGATCGGCGTGGCGTTGCACCCGGCCGCCCCTGATCGCCGCATCAGCGTCCTCGCCGGCCAGGGCCGGTTGGACCTGAGTGAAGGCACCTACCGCATTGAGATGGAGCCGGACGGAACCGTGCATCTCAGCGTTCGGCAGGGCACGGCACTGGTCTGGCTAGGTAGTCACGTCGTAGAGGCGCCGGCCGGTCGACGTTTCGTTCTCAGACCCGGTGGAAGCATCACCGGACCGCTTCCACTCGAACGCGACCTTCTGGGCGACCCCCTCCTCGAGCGTCTGGCCGACGGCTCGGCCTGGAACATCTTCGTCGTGACGGAAGCCGGAACCGCCGGCACCGTCAACGCGCAGTCCGACGCCGTGTGGTTTGAGCGCCGCACGCCGGATGGAACCACCGACCGCCACGGTGAGAGCGGCATCGTGCAGGATCTCGACCGCGATGTTCGCGATTATGTCAATCTGCGCCTCCGCACCGATGTCCGCGCCGATCAGCAGAGCCTGTCCGGCGGCGGCACCGCGGGCACCGAGTACCCCTTGATGCTGCGCCTCACCTACCTTGATGCCGACGGCCGCGAGCAGATCTGGGCCACCGGCTTCTACCACCAGAACGACGCCGGGCTCAGCGTCAAGCTCGGGCGCGAAATCCCCGCCGGCGAGTGGATCACCTTCGACCAGCCCACCCTCTTGCAGGAAATCCGGCCTGCCCCCGTCCGGCTGCGTCGAATCGAAGTCCTCGGCAGCGGCTGGGAATACCGTTCAGCCGTCCGGCGCGTGGAACTCACCGGCTATTAGCTCCACCGGCCGCCGCCTCACCGCTGGCGTCGACGCCATCGAAATCGCCCGCATCCAAGCTGCGCTGAACCGCTTCGGCGAACGCTTCCTTCGCCGCATCTACACCGAGCGCGAACAGCGGTACTGCCGTGGCCGAGCCGAAGAACTGGCCGCCAGGTTCGCCGGCAAGGAAGCCATTTCCAAGGCGCTCGGCACCGGCATGCGCGGCGTGCTCTGGCGCGAGCTCGAAGTCCTGAACGACCGTCGCGGCAAACCCACCGTGCATCTCCATGGCGCCGCCGCCGCCCGCGCCAGTGAATTGGGCCTGACGGCCTTCGAAATCAGCCTCACGCACAGCCGCGAACTCGCCATCGCCTTCGTGGTCGCAACCGCGGACTGACCACCGTGATCGGGGCGCACAGCGCGGGTCGCGGTGCGGCGTTCGACCGCGTGGTCGACGCGGCCCAAATGCGGGCGCTGGAAGCCCAGGCGCCCCCCGGCGTCAACCTCATGCAGAACGCCGGCCAGGCCATCGCCGCCGCGATCCTGCGGCGCACAGGCTCCGTGGGCGGCCGGTCCGTCGTCGTGCTCGTTGGCCCAGGTGATAACGGCGGCGACGCGCTCATCGCCGCCGCCCGCCTCGCCGCCACCGGCGCACGAGTGACGGCCTGGGTCTCCCGCGAGCGTCCCGACGACCCGCTGGTCGCCGCCGCAACCGCACGCGGCGTGCGCTGGCGCGTCTGGACCGGTGATCCCCGCCCGCTCACCCACGACATCCGTCAGGCGACCTGCCTGTTGGACGGACTCCTTGGCATCGGCAGTAGCCCGCCGCTGCGTGGTCCCGTTGCCGACATCCTGGCCAGACTGCCCACAGTGCCCGAACAGACCCGTATTGCCATCGACATCCCCAGCGGTATCGACGCGGATACCGGCGCCGTCGACCCATCCACCTTTAGCGCCCACCTCACGCTGGCCACAGGTCCCGTGAAGCTCGGCGCCCTGCTGCACCCGGCCATCGAGTTCGCCGGTCGGCAGATTGCGCTCGACATCGGCCTTCCAGCCGCGGCCTACGCGCCGATCAAGACCGCCCTCATCGACGCCCGCAGTGCTCGTCGCCTGCTGCCCACACGTCTGCTCAACGGCCACAAGGGCACCTTCGGCCGTCTGGCCGTCGTCGCCGGCTCCGCCCGCTACCGTGGAGCGGCCGCCTTGGCAACCGTTGCTGCGTTACGCGCCGGCGCCGGTCTCGTCACCCTCGCATCCGTCGAACCGGCCTGCGCCGCCGCCGCCGTCTGTGCGCCCGCCGCCACCTTCATCCCTCTTCCGGCGTCACCCGACGGCCAAGCGGCCGCCACCGCCAGTGAAGTTCTGTCGGCGCTCGCCCCTCCCACCGCCTTGCTGGTAGGCCCCGGCCTGGGACGCGGCGACGCCACCGACGCACTCGTCTACGGCCTGCTGGACAAGCTGCCGGACGCCCCCAAGGTCATCGACGCCGACGGCCTTAACGCCTTGGCCGACCGACCCGACCTGCTCGAAACGCTTGGCCCCGGAATCGTCCTTACCCCGCATCCCGGCGAACTGGCGCGGCTCCTTCGCCTGACTGCGCCGCCCGAAGGCCGCCAACGCCTCTCGGCGGCCAGGAACCTGGCCGCCGGATCACGTGCCGTCGTCGTGGCCAAGGGCTCCCCAACCTTTGTCTGCGCCGGCCAGCGCGTGTGGATCCTTGCTCGGCCAAACCCGGCCCTGGCCGCCGCCGGCTCTGGTGACGTGCTCGCGGGCGCCATCGCCTCGTTGCTGGCACAAGGCCTGCCGGCTATCGATGCGGCCCGCCTCGGCGTCTGGCTCCACAGCCGCGCGGCCCGCATCGCCGGTGGTCGCGACGACCGCGGCGTACCCATGGAACAGGTCGCGGCTGCGCTAGGCGCGGCGGTCAACCTCCGGCGCGCGCGTCCTCGCCGCGGACCGTGGCGCAGACGCCGCCGCTGGCGTCAGTCCGGCGCGCCGTAGGTCTCCCAGAGCTCCGTCACCAGCGATTCAGCGGTGGCATGTTCGAAACCCCGCCGCACTAGAAACGCGCCTAAGCGCTGCCGGAATTCCGCAAACCCGCGCCCCTGCAACCGGCGGGCCTGCCGTTCAGCCACCGGCCGCGCCACCGCCAGCTCGTCCCCATAGCACGCGTTCAGCACGGATTCGGCCTCGTCCTCGTCGACACCCTTGGCTCGCAACTCCTCCGCCACCAGTCGCCGTCCACGCGCTCGCCTCTGGGTACGCGCGCGGATCACCGCCGCCGCGAAGTCGGCGTCGTTCACGTAGCCGAGTTCCCGCAGGCGCTCCAGCACGCCCTCGATGTCCTGAGCGTCAACCCCGCGCGAGGCCAGGCGCTCACGCACCTCCGCTTCAGAGCGCGACCGCGACGCCAGAAAACGCAACGCGAGAGCCAGAGGTTCGGAACGCGCGCCGCGACGGTCCGCCATCTATGGCGCGGGGTCAGTCCCTGCCGTGGTCGCCCGGGCCGCGGCTTCCCATCAGTTCCGGCCATGGCGCTAGGCGGCGCTCCCTGCCGGTAAACAAGCGCTGCAGATTGTCCAGATGCTGCGTGGTGAGGAACACCACAAAGATCGCAGTCAGCGTCACGTGGAATCCGGTAATGCCCAGGCCAAGCGCGTAGAACGCAATGGCCCCCACCAGAAACCCAAGCGCGCCGGCCAGCGAGCCCAGGGAGACGTAGCGGCCGATGGCGATGGTCGCGACACCCATCGGCATGCCAATCACCGCGGCCAGCGGCGCCACGGCCATCACGGCCCCCCAGCTTGTCGCCACCCCGCGTCCGCCGCGCAGACCGATAAAAATCGACCAGTTATGCCCCATGGTGGCCACCACGGCCACGATCAGGGGCACCAACTGCAAGTCGCCAACCAACAGGCGGGCCAGCAACGTCGGGACAAAGCCCTTCAGCGTGTCGCCCACGAACACGATCACCGCCGCGCCGCGACCCACCGTGCGATACACGTTGGTCGCGCCCGAGCGCTGGCTGCCGTGCTCGAAGATGTTCACCCCGAAGCCGACGCGGCACACCAGCCACCCCATCGGCACCGCCCCCAGCAGGTACGCGCCGAGAACAAGGCCAACAACCTGCACGGCTTGGACGGTTGTCACCGGGAGCGCACCACAACTCGACGGTACTCCGCCAGCTTCCGCGCGACCCGCGCCGCTGTCAAACCAGTAAAGCTCGCCTCAGGACGCCCGCAAACTCAGCCGCACCGGCGTGCCGTCAAACCCGAACTCCTGCCGCAATCCGTTCTCCAGATACCGCGCGTAACTGCGGTGCACGTGCTCGGGGTTCGAAAAGAACAGCGTGAACTCCGGCGGCGCGGTTCCCGTCTGGGTGGCGTACTTGAACCGGGCCGCGCGTCCGCGCCGCGACGGCAGATCCCGACGCCCCACCCATGCGCGCAGGAAGGCGTTCAGCCGCGAGGTCGGAATGCGTTGCGCCCGCGTTCGGTGAATCTCCAGCGCCATCGGCAGCACGTGATCCAGGTTGCGTCCCGTCTTTGCCGAAATCCGCGCCAGCGGACTTTGCGGCAGGAAGTGGAAGATGCGCGCCAGATGGTGCTCCACCCGCGCCACCTCCTCCTTGCCTCGCACCAGGTCCCACTTGTTCGCCGCCACGGTCACACCCTTGCCGGCGTCCAGCACAAATCCGGCCACGTGCGCGTCCTGCGCGGTCGGGCCTTCATGCGCGTCAATCACCACCACCCCCACGTCCGCGTGCTGCATCGAGCGCATCGCCCGCAGCACGCTGTGCTGCTCGATGCCGCGCGATATGTGGCCGCGGCGGCGGATGCCGGCCGTATCCACCAGCCAGATTTCGTTGCCTTCCCATTCCACCAGCGTGTCCACGCTGTCCCGCGTCGTCCCGGGCGCGTCGTGCACCAGCGCACGCGCTTCGCCCAGCAGCGCGTTCAGCAACGAGGACTTGCCGACGTTCGGCCGTCCCACAATGGCGATCCGCGGCCGCGTGTCGGCCACCGCCCGGTAATCCGTGCCAGGAAGACGTTCGGAAATCGCGTCAAGCAAATCGCCGGTCGCCGTCCCGTGCATCGCCGAGATGGCGATGGGATCGCCCAGTCCCAGCGCATAGAACTCGGGTACGCGCTCCCGATGCTGCGGCGCGTCCACCTTGTTGACCACCAACAGGTGCGCCCGTCCCGCCCGCAGCACCTCGCGCGCCACCCGGCCGTCCAATTCGGTCGGACCGGTCGTCGCATCCGTCACGATCAGCGCCAGGTCCGCCTCCGCCGCCGCCAGGCGCGCCTGCGCTTCGGCGTGCGCCGCCACCGGCGCCGGGTCGCGCCAGGCGATGCCCGCCGTATCCACGATGGCCAGGCCCTGCCCACGCCACTCGATCTCGCCGTAGATCCGGTCCCGGGTCGTCCCCGGTTCGTCGGCCACCACGGCCACGCGCGAGCCCATCAGGCGATTGAATAGCGTGGACTTGCCCACGTTGGGCCGTCCCACGATCGCAACCAGCGCCGCGCCAACCGCAACCTGAGCCGCCGGACCGGACCCGCCGGAGCTGCCCTTAGCCATACGGGCCTCGATAGCGTGGCGGCAAACCGGCGGCAATCGCCCGCATGATGGTGTCGCCCGCCGCCTGTAGCTCCTCGGCCGGGATCCTGCCGGGGTGACGTCCCAGGTCCAGCGGTTCACCGACGCGCAGATGCACTGGCGGCCGCCCCTTCAGGAGTCGCCGTCGCCAGGTAAACGCTTCGGTGCCCCAGATCGACACGGGAATCACGGGAGCGCCCAATTTCATCGCCGCATAGGCCGCCCCTGGCCGCGGCTCGTGCAACTTCCCGTCGCGGCTGCGCGTGCCTTCCGGATACATCACCATCGCCTGGCCGCTTCGCAGGATGCGCAGCATCTGCCGCACCGCCGGCAGGTCCATGCCGTCGCGGTTCACCGGCAGCACCCCCCAGGCGCGGCAAAGCCAGCCGACCGTGAGCGACTCCACCATCTCGCGCTTCGACATGAAGGTCAGGTAGCGCCGTATGTACGAGCCCGTCAGGATCGGGTCGAAATTCGTGAAGTGATTGGACGCCACGATGCACGCGCCCTCGTCGGGAACGCGCTGCACACCCTCCACGCGGACCCGGAACAGGAACGGAAACACCACGAAGCGACCAAGCAGCTGCCAGAAGGCGTAGATCGTCGTAATGATCCACGGCGGTTCCCAGCTGGAGTCTCGGCGCATCTCAGCCCCCGACGTCCAGACCGCGTTCCCGCATCAGGTCCTCGATCTGCCCAACAATCTCCGCCGCGCTGGTCCTCCCCGAATCGATTCGAACCGCGTCGGCTGCGGCCACCAGAGGCGCGCGCGCCCGCGTGCTGTCGATTCGGTCGCGCGTTTCCAGCAGGCTGCGCACGTGTTTCAGGTCAATGCACTCGCCGTCATCTCGCCGCTGCTGCCACTTGCGCGAGGCGCGCGTCTCCAGCGGGGCGTCCAGGTACACCTTCACTTCGGCCTCCGGCCAGACCACCGTGCCGATGTCGCGCCCCAGCGCCACCACGCCGCCCTGCCCGATCACCCGCCGCTGTTCACCCAGCAGGTGGGCCCGGACCTCCGGCAACCGCGAGACATCCGACACGATCGCCTCCACCTCCGCGCTGTACACGCCCTCCGTCACGTCCTCGCCCGCGGACAGCACCCGTGTTCGGTACGCCCCTTCGGTCTCAGGCCGGAACTCCAAATCTAGCTTCTCGATCGCTGGCAACACCTCTACGGCGTCCGTGGGCGTCGCCCCAGCCCTCAGCACCGCCAGCGCCGCCGCCCGGTAGAACAGCCCGCTGTCCAGGCATAGGTAACCGCGCCGCTCGGCCAGCAACTGCCCGACCGTGCTCTTGCCCGACCCCACAGGGCCGTCAATCGTAACGACCTGCGCTGGCATGAGGCGCACCAAACCTACAAACGGCCTCGGGGACAGTCACCCAGTATAAAAACAGCCCTTGACCCCACCCGTCATCCCCGCGAACGCGAGTATCCGTCGCCACCTCCCATTCGCACTGCGCCCTCAATTCGCAGTGCGCTTCCCGTTCGTGGTGAGCTTGTTGAACCACGAACCACGCAACCCATCCACCCGAGCACCCTGCCTCCCGGCGCCATGAACACCGCCCAACTGAGGCGACTCGCCTGGCAACACGCGACCCCTTACAAGACCGAGCCTGTACCGCGTCCGTTCGTCCCAGCGCGGTCACGTCAGAGCGGCCCACGACCCTGGTCGTTTTCCGGTTGCCTGCCATCACGTTCAGTGCAACCATCGATATGTTGGATCGACATCAGGGCGGGAGGAGAGTTCAGCACCGTGGCCGCGAACGCTGTCCCGCTCACACGCGACGACCTGCGCGACGAACTGCAGCGCGCGCTGACGCACTATGCGACCAAGGCCGACCTGGCTGACCTGCGAGCCGACCTCCACGCGACGCGTGCTGAGTTCAAGTCCGACCTCCACAGCCAGACTCGCTGGGTGGTGATCGCCGTGCTCGGTTCAGTCGGCGCCGCTGCTGCCGTCACCGGACTGATCGTCCGATTCTTCAGTTGAGCGCTTAGCGACAGACGTCGAGAACTTCAGACGAAGTTCAATGTGCGCGGCCCATCCGCCACCCAAAGGCAACCAAGGGCCGGGCCGCGCGACATGGATCCAACGCCGCCGAAGCCAAGCCACCCATGATCCTGGTACCGTTGAAATTGCCGGCCCCGAATCCAAGTGCAACTATCAGGGCGTGGAGTTGATAGCCGGGCGGGATAGGACTTGACGACCATGGCAGCGGACGCTGTCCCGCTCACTCGCGAAGACTTGCGCGACGAACTTGATCGCACCCTCGTGCATTACGCGACCAAGGCTGATCTGGCCGACTTGCGCGCCGACCTCCACGCCTTGGAAGCACGCCTCATCAAGTGGATGCTCGGCTTGATGCTGAGTGCAACTGGATTGGCCGTCGCAATTGCCGTCGCGGTCGATCGGCTGTGGACTTGACGACACACCACGGCTAACCGCCTTGTCTTCAGCCGAATCCTCAGTGTCGAACGTCGAAAAAGCCAATCTACGGACCAGAGCCTCCATCAATTCGAGGGTCTGGAGAGCTTCGTCCGTCCGCGCAAGACGTCTCAGCCGGCGAGAGCTTGGTGCCTTCGGCTAAGGATCGACTCGCCTGCGGCCCCTAAACCTCGACACGTCGTTGCAGACCTACTCGCCCGGGCTCGGTCACCAACAGAGGAATCCACCTCAGCCTTTCGTCGCCTAAACTCAAAACATGCGCCCTAACTCACCGCACCGCTCTTGCCTGACGTAACCGTCGCCGACGTCATCGCCGGCTTTCTGGCCGATCAGGGCGTCCAACGAGCCTACGGCGTCACCGGCGGTGAAATGCTGCCCCTGCTCGACGCTCTCCAGCGCCACGGGGTCGAATTCACGCTGACTCACCACGAGGCGGCCGCCGCGTACATGGCTGATACCGAAGGCCAGCTCACCGGGCGGCCTGGCGTCTGCGTCAGCACGCTCGGACCCGGCGCCGCTAACCTCTTCGCCGGGCTCGCCCAGGCCACCTTGGAACGCTCCCCGGTGCTCGGCCTGACGGCTGACGTCACGCCTCGTGAAGCCGCCGGCCAGCGCCACCAGGTCTTCAACATCCCGGGCGCGTTTGCCCCAGCGGTCAAGTACAGCGCCCGCGTCAGCCCGGACAACGTGGGCACGGTCGTACCCGCGGCATGGTCGGCTGCCGCCCAAGGCATGCCCGGCGGGGCTCTCCTGTCCGTACCAAGCTCGGTCGCGACACTGCCGGCGGCGTCAACCCCCACCCCGTCCCAAAATGGCTCGCCGGTTACGCCCGTCATCCCGCTCGAGCTCGCAGAAGTCGAAGCGCGGCTGGCCGAAGCCAAAGAGCCGGTGGCTGTCCTCGGCCTCGAAGCCCGCACGCTGGCCATCGCCAAACACTTCGCCCGGCTCGTGAGCGCCGCCGATATTCCGGTCGTCACCCAGGTCAAGGCGCGCGGCTGGTTTCCGGGCAATCACCCGCTGCACGCTGGCACCCTGGCGTCCTATGGCTCACGCGGCGTATTCGAACTCCTCGGCGCCGCTGATCTGGTGCTGGGCGTCGGCATGGACGGCGTCGACCTCATCTGGCCGTGGGACGGTCCGGCCGGCTTCAACCTCACTGCCCACGACCTGCACGACGGCTCCCTGCCGCACGTCCCGATCATCGGCGACGTAGCCGCCATGCTGGCGCGCCTGGCTACGGCTGCCCGGCCCAAGAGTCGACGCGACGGCACCGCCCGCGCCGCCAAAGCGCGCCGGACCGCGCGTGAAGATCTCCAGGCCGGCCCTCCGGGTACCGATCACCCCGCCGACGCCCCAGACGACGGTATCGCCATCGACCCGCTCTTCCAGGCAATCCGGGCCGCCGCCCCGTCCGACACGGCGCTTATTTCCGACGTCGGCATGCACAAGCTCTACCTGGCCCAGTACTGGGACGCGCCGGCGCCCGACACCTACCTCGTGCCCAACGGGCTCTCCGGCATGGGCTGGGCGCTGCCCAGCGCCCTCTCTCTCAAGCTGGTGTGTCCCGACCGTCCAACCTTGGCTGTAACTGGCGACGGCGGCGCGCTGATGTTCGCCGGCGAACTGGCCACCCTCGCACGCCTGCGACCGACCGGGATGGTCTACTTGGTGCTGGTCGACGCTTCGCTGGCCCTCATCCGGCTTAAGGCCGAACAGCTCGAACACGACCCCATGCCCAACGATTTCGCGCCGCCTGACTTCACGGCCCTGGCCCGTAGCTTCGGACTCCGAGCCAAGCGGGCTGATTCGGCGTCCGCGGCGGCGGAATTGGCGCGCGACGGCCTGACAGCCACCGAGCCGCTCGTCATCGAAGCGCCGATCGACTACGGCGCCTACCAACGGATGGCCTAACGCGGCGACCTGCATGGAATCATCCAACCCATGAGCGCCCGCGTCCCGCTTGGCCGCCGCTGGGTCACGCCGCTTCGCCTGCTGGCGCTTGTCGTGGCGCTGGCGTTGGCCGTCGCCTCACCGGCCCTTTCCGGCGCCGATGTGCTCCCGCTTCAGTCTGGCCAGACTATTCGAATCGAAGGCCAGGGCTGGGGACACGGCGTGGGCATGTCCCAGTGGGGTGCCCGCGGACGGGCGATGGCCGGTCAGACGGCCGACCAGATCGTCCGTGCCTACTACACCGGCATCGATATCACCGACTCCCCGACCGATCAGACTCAGATCCGGGTTCTGATCAGCCAGGACTACCGCCCGTCCTCGATCGACGGCGCGGCCCCGTCCTCCAACGGACTGGCTGGCGACATCATTGGCGTCGGCGGGCAGTGGGCCATTTCGGGCGTCACCGATGCCCTGCCGGCGGGCGCGCGCTTGCGGTTATTGGACCACCCCGGCGCCCACCGCATCACCGTGCGCCTGTTCAACGCGGCCGGCGGCCACATCCTCGACTTTGATCTCTCCGGCCAGATCGAGGTCGTCCCCCTTGAACCGCAGACCCGCCTGCAGGTGCACTACAAGTTCACCGACCCGGTCCCTGGCACACCTGGACACTACTACGACGTGTATAGAGGTTCACTTCGCGTCTACCACGACCCGCAGGGACTCATTGACACCGTAAACGCCCTGAGCGTCGAGGATTACCTGCTCGGCGTCGTGCCGGCCGAAATGCCCTACGACTGGCCCGCCGAGGCACTCAAGGCCCAGTCGATGGCCGCACGCACCTACGCCCTGAACGGGCTGAAGCCCGGCAACCCGGTCTGGGACGTCGTCGATACCACCCAGGATCAGGTCTATCTCGGCGTCAACAACGAAAGAGCCGAAACCAACGCAGCCATCCAGGCCACGACCCGGCGGGTGATGACCTACGCCGGCCAGCCCATCCTTGCCTACTTCTTTAGCTCGGCGAATGGACGAACTGAAGGCAACGAGGACGTATTCGGCGGTGACCCGATCCCATATTTGCGTTCGGTCGTCGACGTCGACCCCGACGGCCGGGCCTGGGACGCTGATTCGCCATTGAGCACCTGGTCGACGCCCGAGTTTTCCGCCAGTCTCCTTCACGGCCTGTACCAGGAATCGATCGGCACACTTGAGTCGCTGGACTTCAGTCACCGCACGCCCACCGGCCGCCTCATCATCGTCGGCCTCACGGGCCAGCGTGGCCAGCAAACGATAAGCGCCTGGAACTTCGTGCTCCGCTTCAACCAGCGCACCCCGGAGGCGGCCGGCCTGCTCTACAGCACCCGCTTCGCCGTCGTGCGCAACTACCCGCTGATTCAGCGTCACGCCCCCCTCGATCTGCCGGGCGGTCAGTCCATCTACTTCGACGAGACCGGACATAACGTGCGCCACGGCTTCCTCAAGTACTTCAATGCCCGCGGCGGGCTGGCCGCCTTCGGGTTGCCCCTCACCGAGGAATTCAACGAACGCGGGCGCACGGTCCAGTACTTCGAGCGGGCGCGCTTTGAATACCACCCCGAACTGGCCGGCACGCCGTACGAGACGCAACTGGGGCTCCTCAACGACGCGCTCACCGCCCCGCGCCGTCCGTTCGCCGGCGACACCCCCTTCCCCAGCGTCCCCCAGCACCGCTACTTCCCCGAGACCGGCCACAGTGTCCACTTCGGCTTCCTGCAGTTCTGGGAGACCCAGGGTGGACTGGACCGCTTCGGCTACCCCATCTCCCAGGAAGTCGTTGAGAATGGACGCACCGTCCAGCACTTCCAGCGCGTCCGGCTGGAATGGATTCCCGAAGCGCCGGCCGGCCAGCAGGTCCGGATAGCCAAGGTCGGTAGCGAATACATGCGGGCCTTCGGTCTCGCCCCGCCGCTGGCAAGCTGAGCCTACGCCGCCCCTATACTCGCGCCGCCCCCGCGCCTGCCTGGACGATTTGATGCCGCTCAGCTCACGAGAGCAGCAGGAAATCGACGCCCTGCGTGCCGTCCAGACACCGACCCGACGCCTGACCGTCTCCGGCCTTGAGGAAATCCTCTATCAGCCCCTGCCGGTGCTGGATCACGGCTTCGTGCGCGTGGTCGACTACATGGGTAGCGACAGCGCCGTCGTGCAGGCGGCCCGCGTCTCCTATGGGGCCGGCACCAAGCGCGCCCGCCAGGACGCCGGCCTCATTCGCTACCTCATGCGGCACTCGCACACCACCCCCTTCGAGATGTGCGAGATCAAGTACCACGTCAAGCTGCCCATCTTCGTCGCCCGCCAGTGGATCCGGCACCGCACCGCCAGCGTCAACGAGTACTCGGCCCGCTACTCGATTCTTGACAACGAGTTCTACGTCCCGGCCCCCGAACACCTGGCCGCCCAATCCACCAGCAACCGCCAGGGCCGCGGCCAGACCCTCAGTGGAGACGAAGCTGCGCGTGTCTTCGACTTACTGCGCACCGACGCCGAACGAGCCTACGAGCACTACGAGGAAATGTTGAACGAAGACGTGCAGGGCAACGCGCGCGATGAGTCGCGCCAGGGCCTGGCCCGTGAGCTCGCCCGTATGAATCTGACGCTCAACTTCTACACCCAGTGGTACTGGAAAGTGAACCTGCACAACCTGCTGCACTTCCTTTGGTTGCGCAGCGACGCCCACGCCCAGTTCGAGATCCGCGCCTACGCCACCGTCATGCTCGACACCGTCCGCCGCTGGGCGCCCCTGACCTACGCCGCCTTCATGGACTACCGCGTCGGCGGCGCCAACCTCTCCGCCAAGGGCCTCGAAGTCGTCCGCCGCCGCCTCCGCGGCGAACCCGTCACCCGCCGCGACGTCGCCATGTCCCCCGCCGAATGGCGCGAACTCACCGCCCTCCTCACCGCCGACGACAACCTTCCTCCCTCTTCGTAGTGGCGGGTCTGAGACCCGCCTTCTTCATCCTCTTCGCAAGGGCGAGTCTCAGACCCGCCCAACTCCGCTTCTCGTACAATTGCCTCTTGGACTCATTCAGTGTACAATAGCTGCTATGTTCTCGTAACCCACCTCCCACACCTCCGCCGCCCTTGGGCTTCCGTGCCGTCACCCCCACGGTGCCAAAGCCCTGCCGCCTCGACCCACCACGGCGGGCAGCCCGTCGCGCCCAGCCCGCCCCCGCCTCGCGCCACCTCGTGATCGAAAATTTCGTCGCCGAACCGACTCAAAAATCCGCCAAATCTCGCGACCCACCGACCGCGAACCCCTAAGGGGTTCGCGGTCGGTGGGTCGCGAGTACCCCCCAAAGCCGCGCGGTCAGCTAGTCGTTGAACGCCGGAAAGTAGTCCGGAACGGCCCCGGGAATCGTCTCGGCGTCGTAGCCGGCCGCCGGATACTCGTAAACGTTGCCCTCGTAATTCCGCAGCACGATCTTCTCGTCGGTCAACTCAACGATCCGAGCCGGCGAAACCGGTATCTTCCCGCCCCCGCCCGGTGCGTCGATGATGTACTGCGGCACCCCAAACCCGGTCGTGTGCCCCTGCAGCGCCTCCATGATCTCAAGGCCCTTCTGCACCGACGTCCGAAAGTGATTGGTCCCCTTCACCAGGTCGGCCTGGTAGATGTAGTACGGCTTCACCCGCGCCTTCAGCAGCTCGTGCATCAGCTGCTTCATCGTCTCCGGATCGTCGTTCACTCCGCGCAGCAGCACCGTCTGGCACCCAACCGGAATCCCGTGATCCACCAGCCGCCCACACGCCTCACGTGCTTCCGGCGTGAGTTCCTGCGGGTGATTGAAATGCGTGTTCAGATAAAACGGCTGATACCGCGCCAGCATCTCGCACAGCTCGTCGGTGATCCGGTGCGGGTTCACGCAGGGAATCTTGGTTCCCATGCGAATCAGCTCCACGTGCGGAATCTCGTAGAGGTTCGAGATGATCCATTCCAGCGCGTTGTCCGTCAGCGTCAGCGGGTCGCCGCCACTGAGCAGCACGTCGCGAATCTCCGGATGCGCCCTGATGTAGTCGAACACCGCCTCCAGTTCGTGTGGCGGCGGCACCGGGTTCTTGCCCACCTTCCGCTTGCGCGTACAAAACCGGCAATACATGGCGCAGGTGTGCGTAACGACGAATAACACCCGATCCGGGTAGCGGTGGGTGAGATGCCGCACCGGCATGTCGTCTTCCTCGTCCAGCGGGTCGTCTTCCAGGAAGTCGGGATTCTCGAACTCCACCGCATCCGGCATCTGCTGGATGTAGAGCGGGTCGCTGGCATCCATCGTCTCGATGAGCTGCAGGTAGTACGGCGTCGTGAAGAATGGGTATTCCTTGGCGACCGCTTCAAGGTGTTGATACTGCTCCTCGGTCAGCCCGGGGATCTCCCGCACGTCGCGCACGCCTTGTGCGAGCTGTTCCTGCCATTCGGCGCGTGGACGACGGACCTTTGGCGGCATGGCTGCTGACACCCTCGGAGTAGCGCCCGCCCGGTTCGGCGGAACGCCGCTGCTGACCGGCCCAAGCCTACGACTTGCCGCGCGGTCCGTCGGCCTGGCGCAGGTTTTACCTGATAAACCCGCGTAAACTTGGCCGCGCGGGGCGCCGATGATAGGTTTGGAGAGAGACGCTGGACCCGGCTAGGAGTCTGGCGCGCACCGTTTACCGAGTCGCCGTGACCGTGTGTCTTGGCGACCAGCACCAGGAGACGTTTAGCACGCGAATGCCAGCCACCAACGGCCAAACCACCCTTTCGATTCGCGACCTGCACGTCTCCGTCGAAGACTCCGAGATCCTGCGCGGCGTGACCCTGGACGTTCCCGCCGGCGAGATTCACGCGCTGATGGGTCCCAACGGCTCGGGCAAGAGCACGCTGGCCAACGCCCTGATGGGCCACCCCGCCTACGAAGTGACTGCGGGCCAGGTGCGCTTCAAGGGACAGGACGTGCTGGCCCTCGCCACCGACGAGCGCGCACGCCTGGGGTTGTTCCTGGCGTTTCAGTATCCCGCCGAAATCCCGGGGGTCCGGGTCGCCAGCTTCTTGCGCATGGCGCTGAACGCGCGCCGCGAGGTTGAAATCCCGGTCATGGAGTTCCGGCGGCGGCTGCTGGACAAAATGCGGATGCTGCGCATGGACCCCAAGTTCGCCGCGCGCTACCTGAACGAGGGGTTCTCCGGCGGTGAGAAGAAGCGAAACGAGATCTTGCAACTTGCGGTGCTCGAGCCGGAACTTGCGATACTTGACGAGACGGACTCGGGCCTCGACATCGATGCGCTACGGATCGTCTCCGATGGCGTGAACCAGTTGCGCGGCCCAGAACTCGGAGTGCTGATCATCACGCACTACCAACGGCTGCTGAGCCACATCGTGCCCGACCGGGTGCACGTCCTGATCGACGGCCGCGTGGTCGAGTCGGGCGGCAAGCACGTGGCCGAACGGCTCGAGGCCGAGGGTTACGAGCGCTACGGCGCCGCAACGGCCAGCAAGGACACATAACCATGGCTGTCAAAGACATCGATCAGGTCGGACTCGACACCTACAAGTTTGGGTTCCACGACGATCTCAAGCCCGTCTACACGTCACCGAAGGGCCTGAACGAGAGCGTGGTGCGGGAAATCTCGCGTCAAAAGGACGAGCCGGCGTGGATGCTGGAGTTTCGGCTGGAGGCGCTGCGTCAGTTCCATCGCAAGCCGATGCCCACCTGGGGCGCCGACCTCTCGCGCATCGACTTTGACGACATCCACTACTACATCCGCCCGCAGGACCGGCAGGCCCGTTCATGGGATGACGTGCCTGCCGACATCAAGTCCACCTTCGACAAGCTGGGCATCCCCCAGGCCGAACGCAAGTTCCTGGCCGGCGTGGGCGCGCAATACGACTCCGAGGTCGTCTACCACAGTATCCGCGGGGACCTGGAGGAGCAGGGCGTCATTTTCCTGGACATGGACTCCGGTCTGCGCGAGCACGAGGAGCTCGTGCGGGAGTACTTCAGCACGGTCATTCCGAACGGCGACAACAAGTTCGCGGCGCTGAACAGCGCGGTCTGGAGCGGCGGCAGCTTCGTGTACGTGCCCGCCGGGGTGCGAGTGGATATTCCGCTGCAGGCGTACTTCCGTATCAACGCCGAGAACATGGGGCAGTTTGAGCGCACGTTGATCATCGTGGAGCCAGGCGCCTACGTGCACTACGTTGAGGGCTGCACCGCTCCGGTCTACGCCACTGACTCCCTGCATTCGGCGGTCGTGGAGATCATCGTCAAGGAAGGCGGGCGCTGCCGCTACACCACGATCCAGAATTGGTCCACCGACGTGTTCAACCTAGTGACCAAGCGTGCGGTGGCCTACCGCGACGCCACGATGGAGTGGGTAGACGGCAACCTAGGCAGCAAAGTGACGATGAAGTATCCGGCCGTGTACCTGATGGAGCCGGGCGCGCACGGCGAAGTGCTGTCGATCGCGTTTGCCGGCGAAGACCAGCATCAGGACGCCGGCGCGAAGATGGTGCATGCCGCGCCCGATACGTCGTCGCTGATTACTTCGAAGTCGATCAGCCGCAAGGGCGGCCGCACCGCCTATCGGGGCTATGTGCAGGTGATGCCGGATGCCGTGCGCAGCCGCTCGAACGTGGAATGCGACGCGCTGCTGATCGACGATCGCTCACGATCCGACACCTATCCCTACATGGACATTGAAGAGAGTGACGTTGCCATCCAGCACGAGGCGACAGTGAGCAAGGTCAGCGACCAGCAGCTTTTCTATCTGATGAGCCGCGGGCTCACGGCGGAGCAGGCGATGGCAATGATCGTGGGCGGGTTTATTGAGCCGATCGTCAAGGAACTGCCGATGGAATACGCGGTAGAAATGAACCGCCTTATCGAGCTCCAGATGGAAGGCTCGATCGGCTAGCGCTATCGACCAGGATTGCCAGGACGCGTGGGCGCGGACCGCCCCTCCTGGGTTGAGGCCGCCCCGTGCACGTTTATGACACCCACCACACCAGACGCAATTGCCGACCTCTCCGCGGTGCGCGGCGAGCCCGCCTGGCTGCGCGACCGCCGCGCGTCGGCGTGGCGCGCCTACCAGGCTACGCCTGCCCCGATCTGGAGCGACGAGGAATGGCGGCGCACCGACACAAGCTGGGTGGACTGGGCCGCCATGGCGCCGACGGCCAACGGAGCCGTCCCGGCCGGTGTCGACCTGCCCGACGAATTCCCAGACGCCAGCGTACTGCTGCGGCAGCGCGGAACTGCGGTGGAGGTGCTCCACACATCGCCCGAAGCCCGAGCGGCGGGCGTGACCGTTGGCAGCCTGACCGCGGCGGCCGGGAACGACACCGCGGTGCTTGCCGAGCGCCTGGGTACGGAACTGGCCACACCAGCCGCGGGCAAGCTGCAGGCGCTCAACACGGCGCTCTGGGCCGGCGGGGCGTTCGTGCAGCTTCCTGCCGGCGTGGAACTCAGCGCGCCGATCGTGATCCTCGTGGATGCGGCCGGCACGCCAATCTTCCCGCGCACGCTGATCGCCGCCGGCGCCGGATCGGCTGCCGATGTGCTGGAGTGGTGGCGTTCAAGCCCCGCGGCGCCACCGGGATTCGCCAACGGCTGCGTCGAGTTGTTCATCGATACCAACGCCAAGCTTAGCTACACGCACGTGCAGGCATGGGATGCCAACGCCGGCGGCTTTCTCTCGCAACACGCCCGGGTGGAGCGGGACGCCGCCCTGGTCACGACCAACGTGACGCTGGGCGGCAGGTTTCATAAAGGCGCGATCACGGCCACCCTGACGGGTCCGGGGTCCAACGTGCGCCTGAACGGCCTGGCCTATCTGGCTGGACAGCAATTCTCCGACCACCACACGCTGCAGGACCACCGCACGACAGACGCGGTGAGCGACCTGATGTACGTCAACGTGCTCGACGGCACGGCGCGCTCAGTCTACGCCGGAACCATCATGGTGCAGCCGCATGCCCAGCGCTCGAATGCCTACCAGCGAAACCGGAACCTGATGCTGCGCCACGGGCCGCGTGCGGACTCGATTCCACGGCTCGAAATCATGGCGGATGATGTGCGCTGCACGCACGGCTCGACGACGTCCACCATCGATCCCATGCACATGTATTACCTGGGCTCGCGCGGGCTCGACCGCGACCAGGCGCGCTCACTGATTGTGGACGGAACGTTCGAGCCGGTGCTGGACCGGATTCCAAACGACGACGTCCGCGCGGCTGTCCGCACGGCGGTGCGGGCGAAGCTGCACGCCACCGCCACGGACTGATGGCGGAGTTCGTCGACGTCGCGGCCGCCGCCGACATCCGGCCGGGGATGGCGCGGCAGGTCATGGTGGGCGAGCGCCGGATCGGCGTGTACAACGTCGACGGCGACTTGTACGCCATGGACGACTTATGCAGTCACGACCAGGCGTGGCTGACGGAGGGTGACTTCGATCCGGCGCGCCGGTTGATTCGCTGTCCCCGGCACACCTCGACGTTTGACCTGACCACGGGGCGGCCGCGCACGCTGCCCGCGATCCGTTCGGTGGCGACATACGAGGCCAGAATTGAAGATGGGCGCGTCCTGATCCTGGTCGATACTTAGGGCGCATGGCTGTCCAGACATCCACCGCCGCCGGGCTGGATACCGTCGCGATTCGCGCGGACTTCCCGATTCTGGCCGAATTGGTCCACGAGCGACCGCTCGTGTATCTGGACAACGCCGCCACATCGCAGAAACCGCGCGTCGTGATCGACGCGCTGCGGACGTATTACGAAACCTACAACGCCAACATCCACCGCGGCCTGCACGCGCTGAGCGAACGCGCCACCGCCGAATACGAGGCCGCGCGGGTAAGCGTGGCGCGCTTCATCAACGCCGCTCACCCGCACGAAGTGATCTTTACGCGCGGCACCACCGAGGCGATCAACCTGGTCGCCCGGTCCTGGGGCGACGCGAATATCGCCGAGGGCGAAGAGATTCTGCTGACCGAGATGGAGCACCACAGCAACCTGGTGCCCTGGCAGATGCTGGCGCAACGGCGCGCCGCCGCGCTGCGTTTCATCCCGATCGACGCCGAAGGGCGGATCGACCTGGAGGCCTACGCGCGGATGTTCGGACCGCGGACGCGGCTGGTGACGGTCACGCACATGTCCAACGTGTTGGGCACGATCACACCGGCCGCGGACCTGATACGTATCGCGCACGCGCACGGCGTGCCTGTGCTGCTGGACGCCGCGCAGTCGATCCCGCACGTGCCGGTGGACGTTCAGGCGCTGGACGCCGACTTCGTGGCGTTCTCGGGTCACAAGATGCTGGGGCCCACGGGCATCGGCGCCCTCTACGGCCGGGAGGCGCTGCTGGACGCCATGGAACCGCTCTTCGGTGGCGGAAGCATGATCCGCGTGGTCGAACTGCACCAATCGAGCTGGACGGGGCTGCCGGACAAGCTGGAAGGCGGCACGCCGAACATCGCCGGGGCCATTGGCCTGGGCTCGGCCGTCGACTATCTGCAGACGGTCGGTATGCCGAACGTAACGGCACACGAGCACCAACTTACGGCGTACGCGCTGGCGCAGCTGAGCGACCTGGAGGACGTGCGCGTCTTCGGACCGCCGGACGCCCAGGAGCGCGGCGGCGTCATCTCGTTCTACGTCGGCAACGTCCATCCCCACGACGTGGGAACCCTGCTGGACGCCGATGGCATTGCCGTACGCGCGGGGCACCACTGCGCCCAACCTCTGATGCGCAAGCTGGGCGTCGCGGCCACCGTGCGCGCCAGCATGTATCTCTACAACACGGCCGCCGAGGTGGACTGCCTGGCGGAGGGCATTACCCGCGCGAAAGTGTTTTTCGATGACGCTTGAGGATCTCTACCGCGAGGTCATCATGGATCACTACCGGCGGCCTCGGAACCGCGGCTCGCTGGACGACGCCAACGTGGTCATGGAAGGCGTCAACCCGCTCTGCGGCGACGAGATCAAACTCTGGCTGACTATCGACGACGCTGGCGTGATTAGCGGGGCGTCGTTCGACGGCCACGGCTGCTCGATCAGCCAGTCATCCGCCTCGATCATGACGGCGGCGGTGACCGGAAAGCCGCTGGCTGACGTCAACGCCGTGATCGCAGGCTTCCGCGGCATGATGCTGGACGGCGACACGCCGGACGAGGCGCTGCTGGGCGACGGCGTGGCGCTCGAGGGCGTGCGCAAGTTCCCGGTGCGGATCAAGTGCGCCGTACTGAGTTGGAACACACTGAAGCTGGGCCTCGACGAGCACGCCACAGCCGGCGGCCAGCGTGTGGAGCTACAGCACAGCGAGTCGTAGCCGCGCCCGGCTATCGCCCTCTACCCCCTTCATCCCTTAGCCAGGCAGGTTCTCGCCGTTTGCAGACGAGCTGGCCCCATTAGACTCTCGCCATTGCCGCCCCTGGGAGCGACCGCCCCGCCTTGACGCCGTTGATTGGTGCGCTCCTCAGTTCGCGCGTTCGCTCCGCGCGGTCGAATCCGGACCTGCTGGCGCTCTGGTTCGCCTACGCCATGATGCTCTTTTCCATGGCCGCCATGGGACCGGTGCTCGGCGAGGTAAAGGACGAGTTCAATCTCACCCCGGCGACAACGGCTCTGCTGGTGGCCGTGCAAGGCATGGGACGTGGGGGATTCATGCTGGTGCTCGCGCCGCTGGCCGACCGCATGTCGCCCCGCCGTCTGCTGCCGCTGGGCCTGTTGGTCACCGGCCTGGCTTCCTTGCTCACAGCCGCCGCGCCAAACGAGTGGGTCTTTGCCGTGAGCATCGTGGCCGGCGGCGCGGGCACCGGACTGGTCGGACCGGGTGGTCAGGTGCACCTGGCCCGGCGCGGAGGGGCGGCAGACCGCCGGCGCAACATCGCGCGGGTGATGTCGGGGGGCATGTTTGGCGCCTTCGTGGCGCCAATTGCGGCCGGAGGCGCCGCCACTCTGCTGGGCTGGCGAGCGGCGTTTCTGTTGGTTGCGGTGCTGGCCGTGGCCGTGGCCGCCGGTGTGGCGTCGGTGCGGGCACTCGAATCGTCGGCGATTCCATCCGCGCGCGAGGCACCAGCCGCCTCACGCGCCCGGCGGCCGGCGCTTGGCATCGGACGCGTCGTGCTGGAGGTTTCGGTCCTGGCTGTCTTGCTCTGGGGATGGAACAACACCACCCGGGGATTCGTGATTCCGTTCTACGGCAGCGAGGCGTTGAAGCTGGACCCGGGCGGCATTGGCATCCTCATGGGGCTGGCGCTTGGTGGCCGGGCGGCTCTTACGTACGTCAGCGGCGCCTTCGTGAATCGATTCGGTCTGACGTCATCGTTGCTGATCGCCACGATCATCGGGGCGGTTGGCACACTGATGATGTACGCCCCCGCGGGGCTGCCGGTCTTCGCGGCGCTGGTCGTCGCGTATACGTTCACCGGCGTCAGCTCGCCAATTGTGATCATCATGTTGAGCGAGCGAGCGCCGCCGCAGCGCCTAGGTCAGGCGATGGGCATCACCCAGTTCCTGGTGGACGGCGTGGGGTTGGGACTGACTCCGCTTATCGGCTTAATTCTGGAGACCGCCGGGTTCGGCGTGGTAGGCGCGTTGCTTGCGGGCATATCCCTTGGCGCAGCCGCGTGGGGCCTCTGGATCATGCGACACGGCGCGAGCGAAGCGTCAACCGCCGCGCACAGGTAGCGCGCCCCGCGCCTAGTCCTCCACGAACTCGATTCGCTGGCGCAGATCGGGAATGTCGATGTCGAGTTCGCCTTCCGCCAGTTCCAGACGCCCGTCCTCCATCAGCCACGACTCGTCGGCAAACTGGCTGAGCGCCGGGTCGTGGGTGGCCATGATGACCGTGAGACCCTCGGTATCCACGATCCGGCGAAAGAGCAGCATGATTTCCAGACCCGTAATGCTGTCGAGCTCGCCGGTTGGCTCGTCCGCAATCAGCACGGCCGGTCGGTTGGCGATGGAGCGGGCGATCGAGACGCGTTGCTGCTCACCGCCGCTCAACTCGAACGGCCGGTGGCCGGCGCGTTCGACCAACCCGACCATCTCCAGCACTTCCATCGCGCGGGTGGCTCGCTCGCGGGCTGAGCGACCCGCTATGCGCATGGTGAGTTCAACGTTCTCGAACGCCGAGAGCACGGGCAGCAGCGCGAAGGACTGGAAGACGAATCCGAAGTTGTGTCGGCGGATCTGCGTAAGCTCCGACTCGCGCAGCCGGCTGACCTGACGGCCTTGGAAATAGACCTCGCCCTCGTCAGGCTTATCGAGTGAACCCAACTGGTTGAGCAGGGTCGTCTTGCCCGAGCCGGAGCGGCCGCGGACCGTGATCAGACGGCCTTCGTGGGCGACGCAGGACACCTGGTCGACAGCGCGGATCTCCTCCGTCCCGACTCGAAATACGCGGGAGATATCGCGCGCTTCAACGATGACCGCGGGCTCCTCGGCGGCGGGCCGCGGCGCGCCGATGACGTCAGTCATCCCGCGTCTCTTCGCCGCCGGGCGGCGCGAAGGGCCGATGTTCGTCCGGGACGTCGCGCGGGCGGGCGGGCGCTGGGGACGCGCGATCCGGGCTCGCAGGCTTCGGTGCGGCGGGGGTCGGGCGGTGGCGGGACGGGACGACCGGAGCGGCCAGTTCCACCCGTGCGGGAATGATCGGCTGGTCGGGCGGCGGTGCTCCAAGCCGGGCTGGGGTATCCGCGTCCTGTTCAGGCGCCGCCCGCGACGCCGCGACGGTGGCGATGCCGGAGGTTCCAGAGCGAATCACGATGCGATCACCTTCCATGTCCACCAGCGCGCGGCCGCGGATGCTGAGTTGGTCCAGCATTTCCTGCGGTACCTGCAAGCGGCCCGTGTCGTCCACGATTACAAACTCATCGTGCGTGTGATCGTCGCCGTCTTCGTGAATACTCACGCGGCGGACGGTCTCGGTGCTGGTGCGTCCGTCGCGAATGGCCACCACACGATCGACCTGGCGGGCGATGTTGCGGTCGTGGCTGACGATGATGATCGTCAACCCGCGTTCACGGTTGAGATAGCGCAGGATGTCGTAAATCTGGCCGGCGGTCTGCGTATCAACCTCGCCGGTCGGCTCGTCGGCCAGCACGAGGTCGGGATCGTTGGCCAGCGAGATCGCGATGGCCACGCGCTGCTGCTGGCCGCCCGAGAGCTGACTGAGCCGGTGGTGCATGCGGTCTTCAAGCCCGACCGCCCGCAGCAGGGCGCGCGAGCGGTCCGAGGCCTTGCGCATGTTCCCGAAGAGCATGGGGAGGCGCACGTTCTCGAAGGCCGTCAGGTAGGGCACGAGGTTGCGGGAGCTCTGTTGCCAGACGAAGCCGACGTGATGGCGCTTGTAGTCGACCAAGTCGGACTCGGAGGCTTGCAAGATGTCCAGGTCTCCCACCCGACATTGCCCCGCGGTGGGCCGGTCCAGTCCACCCAGCACGTTCAGCAAGCTGGATTTGCCGGAGCCGCTGTTGCCGATGATGGCCATCATCTCGCCGCGTCGGACTTCCAGGTCCAGACCCTGTAACGCGACCACTTCCAGTTCCTCGGTCTTGTAGATCTTCACGAGGTTGTCGCACACGATGTAGGGCCGCGCCCCGTTGGTACGGTCAGGAGCCTGTGCCGCGCTCATCCCTGCTCCTCGCCAAACTTCACGGCCTCGTTGATACGGATCTTGGACAGCAGCCAGGCGCTGACGGGAAACGCCACCGCGACCACGGCGCCGAAGAGGATGTAGATCTTCAGTACGTCGCCCCAGGCCGTGATGATCACGAACGGCGGCGTATCACCGAACCGGTCCACGCTGAGCTGCAGGAAGGGGATGAACAGGTTGCCGGTCAGCACGCCCAGCACCGTGCCCAGCACAACGCCCAGCAGGATCAGGAACCCGTTCTCGAACGCATAGATGCCCACGAGTTGGCGCACCGACAAACCCATAGCCCGCAGGATGCCCAACTGCTGCATCCGCCGTCGGAACGACATGTACGAGTACATCAGGAAACCCATGATGGTGAGCACAGCAGCGATCAGGAATCCAATGGACAAAATGCCAAAGATGCCGACCCGTGTAGCGTCGTCGCGCGCGGCGGCAATCTCGGCCCGGGTGTCTCGCGCGTCGAGCGGCTTGAAGCGCTTGAGCAGCAGCGTTTGGCGCAGTTCTAGGGCGTGGACATCCGGATCGATATGCGCCAACACGGTCCACGGCGTCTGCCCCAGGCTGCGCTCCACATAGTCCAGGTTCACAACGACGAACGGCCCGTCTTCTGGATAGTGGGTGGGAAACATGTCGGTCCAGCCGGCGATGAAGAACTCTAGGGTTTGGGGACTGCCGAAATCGATGCGCAGCGGGTCGCCGAGGCTCAGTCCCAGTTCGGACTGAAACTTCTCGCGCGAGGCGATCAGCGCCTGTTCGTCGAGCGCGAGCTGGTTCATCAGGCTGTTGAGCGGCCACGGGCTAAAGTCCTCCCGCCACCACACGGTTTGGGCAAAGTCCAGCGGGTCGACGCCGTAGGTCTTGATTGGTACCCGCAGCGACTCGCCGGGACGCCTGAAGCCGGTGTCCTCATTCTCCCAAAGGCGGGCGACGCGCAGGATTTGGGGGACCTCCAGATGGCGCTCTACAGGGAGGAAGGACCACTCCTGCGTCTCTTCATCGTAGTCGCCGATTTCCAGAAAGTCCGCCTGCGAGCCGACCGAGTAGTAGACGCGGTCGTCGAAGTTGCGGTCGAGCGTGGCAGCCATTGAAGCGCTGAACGACCCGATGGCCAGCGTAAGGACGAGCAGAAAGATTAGCCGCGTGAACTGCCGCGGCTCGCGGGCAATCTGGCGCAGCCCCAGGTGCATCGACACGCCGAGAAATCGATTTCCTACAAATGCCAGACTCGCGACCAGCCACGGAAAAAAGCGCAGGAAGAGCAGGGTAATCGCGAACATGAACATGATCGGAATGATGACTAGCAGCGGGTCGGAAAACAGGTCACCGCCTTCGCCAACCGTGACGAGCTGATCCCGCTGACGCAGCGTGAAGTAGCCATACGCCGCGCCCACGACGACGATCACGTCCACGAAGAAGCGCTGAAACCAGGGCTTGTCCGTGCTGCGCGAGACTTCCTGCTTGTACGTGACGATGCTGTGGCGGGCGGCCCCAATGGCCGGCAGCAGCGTGGCCACGATGGCCAGCCCGGCCGCCGCACCGGCCCATACGAAGTGTCGGGTGGTGATGTCGATCGGCAGAGGGTCTCGGTTGGTGAACACCAGGAAGGTGAACGTCTTGCCGATGACCTGGGCCATTAGTGCCCCCAGGAACGGCCCGGCACCGGTGGCGATCCCGCCGATGAGAGCGCCCTCAATCACATAGATGCCAACGATCTGGAGCGTGCCAATGCCTCGGCTCTTGAGAATGGCGATCTCGTTGCGTTGCCGATCAACCACCATCCCCGAGGTCAAAATGATGTAGTAGAGCGTCAGGGCAACGATCGGCGCGCTGAGAATCAGCAGGAGCAGCGTCAGAAAGAAGAGCTTCTGCTCGAAATCGAAGAAGATCGGCTCCGGCGAGTTCTCGAGGCGAGTGCCCTCCCAGACGGCGTTCGCATTGATTCGAATGACCACCAGGCCGCCGGTGATGCGGCGATAGTTGGTAGCACGAATGGCGTCGATGTCGAAGTCGGCGTACCAAGTCGCCTCGCTGAAGGCCGCCGGCGCGTGGTCGAGCAGTGGGCCAAGGTATGCCGCGCGCTCGATGTAGACCCCACCTTCGTCAAATGCCGCGCGGACTGGATAGGGCCAGTAGTTGCTCTCGACGTCGCGGGGGATCACGCGGGCTACCACACGCACGGCAATGACGACGGGGTCTCCGGTGGCCGGGTCAGCGAACTGCATGCCGACCACGTCCCCAATCAGCAGTCCCAACTTGTCCAGCGCGTTGCTAGTCAGGGCGCCTTCAAATAGCGGCATCCTGGCCCCAGCCGGCCCGATGAAGGTGCTGGTCTCGGCGGTCGGCCGCCGGCCTTCGGAGACAATTACGTTGTCGAAGAAGCCGTTGATCGAGAACAGGAATGCGAAGCCGAATCGCCGCGGCGGTTGGGAGAGATCGGCGTCCTCGGGCGGCGAGAGGTCCAGCATCCCCCGCCGTCCGGTCGAGAGATAGCTGATCAGTTGAGTCGTGGGCAGGCCCACAGCTTCTGGAATCAGCGAGCGAAAGAACTGGTCATAGGCCAGGTAGTCCCCGGTACTGGTCGGCGTAGCGGGATTCGTCTCCTTGTGCCGGATGAAGATGCTGGATGACGGCTGCGCCTGTGGGATCGGCTTGCGCAGCTCGCGCTGGAGCAGCAGGCCGCTGATGCCCTCGGCATACAGCGGGACTGACGTGGCCAGCGTGACGGTGACCAGCAGCCCGATAGCCGTCGAGCTGATGAGCGCCCGGTTGCTGAACAGACGCTTCGCGACGAAGCGGATGATGGCTAGCGGCACCGAAACCTCACGGGAATGCGCGGCATGGCCCGAAGCGCCTACTTAGGGCGAGGCGAAGATCATCTGGCCCTCTTCAAGCCCGGAGAGGACTTCGACCTCGCTGTCGCTTCGGATACCAGTGACGACGGGCAGGCTACGTCGCTGCTCGTTGACGACCGTCTCGACGAACGTGCGTTCGTTCAAGTCGCGCAACGAGGTGACCGGGATCTTCAGCACGTCGTCCTTGACCTGCAGGGTGATGTTGACCCGTGCGAGCATGCCCATCTGCACGCCGTCGCGTTCGAAATCCACGTCGATCAACGCGTCGGGAATGCGCACGGTCTGACCCGTTTGGGTGACGATTGTGCGCGGAATGGCGCTGACCGAGCCGTCGAACTTCACGCCGGGGAACGCGTCCAGTGCAACCTCGGCCGGCTGCCCAACCGACATCTTGGACTGGTCTTGTTCGGCAATTCGGACCTCGATGATGAGCCCCGAAGGATCGGCAATCCCGATCACTTCGTTGAACGCCCGTGCCTCGGAACCGGCGCGGCCGCGCGTAAACGTAATCTGCCCGTCGAACGGCGCCCGGATCACGTTGTCCTCGGACTGAGTGAGAAGCGCTTCCAGCGCGATGCGGCTGCGTTCGACTTCGTTCTCGAGAATCTGCAACTCGAAGTCGGTCGCCGATTCGCCGCGCTCGAATCGATCGAAGTTTTCAATAGCGGCCTCGAAGTCGAGCAGCGCCGCCCGCTCGTTGTTCAACCCCACCCGCAGTTGGGCCAGTGAGGGTGTTCCGGTCGCCTCCTCGTAGCGCACCTCCGCCACGCGCAGATCGGCGAGTGCTGCCTCCAGCGCCGCCTCGGCGTCGGGCTCCGCGTTGAGACTAACGGTCAGGAGTTCTTCAGTGTGGCGCGCCACGGCTGCCGTCTCGCTTTGTCCGCGCAGGTACTGGTCAACCCTGGCGGTTGCCGCTTGTACGCGCGCCCGCGCCGCCGCAAGTGAACTGCTCTGGTCGATCCGCATGGCCTCGGCCACGCGTTCCACCGCCTGCTGGATAGTCCCGCTACCAACGAGTGACCGAAGACTGTTCCGGGCATCTCGCAGCTTGTGCTGGGCCAAGTCGCGGTTGGCGGATGCTGTAGCCAGTTGGACTTCGAACTCGGATCGGGCCTGTTGCACCAGGCGCTCGCCGGCTTCCGCTTCGGTGCCTCCGTCAAGCAATTCGGCGAGGTCGGTTTCGAGCTGAGCCAACGCCGCGAGGGCGATGTCGTAGTTAGCCCGAGCCGTTGCGACTTCCCCCGGCGAAGCCGGCTTGATGGCCTCATCGAAAGCGCGCTGCGCGGCCTGGTAGTCGAGTGCAGCCCGTTGTTTTGCCTGATCGGACGCACGTGAGCTGGTCTTGACGATCTCGTCGCGCGTCAGCCGGGCTCTTTCCAGGTTCTCCTCGGCTTGCTGCACGACATGGGGAAAGGGCTGATAGGTGACTTCGTGAAGATTCTCGGCAAGCACTTCTACCTCGGCCTGCTTGGCGACGATGGCGGACTTCACCCGGTGAATGTCATCCAGCACCGGCATGCGCACATTTGCGTCCACGCTGTCTAGGACGTCCTGGGCGTTAACTACGTCCTGCTCAGCCCTGACCAGCACGGCCCGGGCTGTGGCAACGGCGGCCAGGGCGGCCTCCACCTGGGCGCGAGCCGCGTCGATCGGCGCGGCTTCGGTCGTCGACGTTCCGGATTCAAGCGCGCGCAGGTTCTCGATCGCCACGGTCAGGTCGGCCCGGAGTCCGTCCAGGGACGCACGGGCTTGCGCCTCCGCCTGCGCCTGCGAAATGACTCCGGCGGCCTCGGCCCTGACTTCAGCCAGCCGGCCTTCGGCATTTGTCACCGCGCGCTGAGCGCGGACGAGGGACGCCTCGGCCTCGACGATGCTGAGGTCGGCGCCGCCGCGATCGTCGCGAGAGGCCAAATCTAGTTTCAACTGCTCCAGTTGCTCGGCCGTAGCGCGACGCAGGAGTTTGATAAAGGCCGTACGTTGATCCTCCAGCGCCAACTCGGCGTTGGCGACCGCGCGCTGCGCCGCCGCCCGCTCGTCCCTGGCGCGGGTGCGGGCCGCATCCAGCCGCAACTCCGCGTTCTGCAGCGCCTCTTGTGAACTTTCAATGTCCGATTCCAGACGGCCGGTCTCCAGTTCGGCCAGGATGTCGCCTTCCTTGACCTCGTCGCCCTGGGTGATGTACATGGCTTTCACTCGACCGTTCGTCTTGAACGCCAGTTCCGTGCGGTTGAGCGCCTCCACGCGCGCCGTGGTGCGAATGGCCTCAATCAGTTGCCCGCGCGACACCGGAACCATCGGTCGCTGGCGCACCGACTCGGTGCGCGTGATGAGCGTGGGCGTTGGCTCCACCGTTTGGATGAACGCCTCGCAGGCGACTAGCACAGTTCCAGCCAGCGACAGGGCAACCAGACCCGCGAGTCGCAGGCCTGTCCGGCTAAGTGTGGGAGTGCGTCGCAAAAAGGCCATGGGCTTTCGGGGTGTGGGGGCGGGGCTCGTACCCGCGCGCGGTCGCACGGCGCGACATATTCCTATTGTTTCACATGCGCCGCGGCTCTTCCGGTAAGAAAGGTGACGAACCGCAGGGATAGGCACGTGTTGCCGAATTGGCCGCGACCTGATCCGTCCCTTACCGACGCGCTGTTAGACTCCCGCGGTTCCGGGCCTTGAAGTACCAAACCCGTTTGACGCTCCCGAGCATGATGGCGGACCTGACGGCAACGGACGAGCGAGCAGCCGCCAGGCTAATTGGCAAGGCCGCACCCTTGGGCGGTGACGAGCCGGCGGATGCCGCCCGCACGCCCTGGCGGATCGCCCCCAGTCCCTTCCCGCTATCTCCGTCTGCCGTCGCCGAACTGGAACGGCTGGGCGACGACCTGCTCGCCTTCTACACCGCGGCCAACAGGCTTTACGGAAGCGCCGCTCGCGGCCGCGCGCCCAAGTGGGTTCTCGACTGCCTGGAACAGGGAAAACCGGAGCGCGTGCGCGAACTGGGGCGGCTGCGCCGCTACCGCTCGGCCCTGCCCATCATGCTCCGCCCCGACCTCATGGCTCTAGACGGCGGCGGTTTCATGGCCACCGAACTGGACGCGGTGCCTGGCGGCTTTGGGGTATTGGGCGCCATTAGCCGTGCATACCAGGATCTGGGATTTGAGTTGGTGGGCGGGGCGGACGGCATCATTGACGGACTGGCCGAGGCGCTGCGGGGCGCGGCGAGCGTTGTCGACCCGTCGGTGGCGCTGGTCGTGGCGGACGAATCCGAGGACTACCGCCCCGAGATGGGTTGGGCCGCGACGGCCTTGCGCGAGGCCGGCCTCCCCGCGCGCCAGGTTCACCCGCGCGATTTGCGGTTGCACGGCGAGGCTCTCCAGATGCGCAACTGCGACGGTTGGGAATCGGTAGATCTGGTCTACCGCTTTCTGGAACTGCACGACCTGCCCAACATCCCGAAGATCGATCTCGTCATTTACGCCATGAAGCACCGGCTGGCGACGGTCACGGCACCCTTCAAGAGCTACCTGGAAGAAAAGCTGCTGTTCTACTTGTTCCACCACCCTGAGTTAGACACGTTCTGGCGCGGCGCCCTGGGGAAGGACACGCAGGCGCGGCTGGCCCGGATGCTGCCGCCGACCTGGCTGCTCGATCCGCAGCCGATCCCACCCACAGCGGCGATTGATCCGCCGCTTTTGGCCGGGAAGCGGCGGATCCGGCACTGGTCGGACTTGCGCGGGTTGTCGCAGCGTGAGCGGCGGCTGGTGCTGAAACCGTCGGGATTCTCGGAGTTGGCCTGGGGCAGTCGGGGCGTGACCATCGGGCACGACGTCAATCAGACAGCGTGGGACGCAGCCGTGGACAACGCGCTGGCGAGCTTCGATTCGACGCCGTACATCCTGCAGCAGTTCCATCAGAGCCGGCGCGTTCGAGTGAGCTACTACGACGTCGACGCCGACGCGGTCCGTCCGCTGACCGGACGGGCACGCATTTCGCCGTACTACATGGTGGTGGACGGCAAGGCCCGGCTGAGCGGGGTTCTGGTGACGGTGGTGCCGGCCGCGAACAAGGTCATCCACGGGACCTCCGAGTCGGTCATGATGCCCGCGATGGTGAGCGACCAGGCGGAGATCTAGCTCCGACCGTCTGAGGACGGCTGCGAGGCGGCCCAGGCGTTGATCCTGGCTTCCACAAGCGCTCGCGCGGCGTCCGGGCCCTCGGTGCGCAGCAGGTCGTACAGGCCATCGGCACGGAGTCCGCGCCAAAGACGCTCGCGATTCGGGAATCCGTCGACTCTCTCGCGGACCAGGCGGCGCCACGCCAGGTAGTGCTCCAGGTGCTCCTCAATTTCCGGTCCGTAGCGCTGGGCCAGGTCGTCCTTGAGCGCGCCGGTGAAGCCCGGACTGGCGCCGCCGCTGTTTACGGCTATCGAGATCGCCCCATACCGCACGTAGGCCGACGCGAAGAAGTCGCAGTGCGCGGGATCGTCCACCACGTTCACCAGCAGCCCGGCGGCGCGGGCGTCGGCCTCGATGGCGTAGTCAACAGCGCGATCGCCGGTGGCAATGATGGCGACGCGATGGCCGTCCAGGTCCGAGGGCTCGTAGGTCCGCCGTTCCAGGCGAAGTTCGCCAGCGTCGTGCATGTCCTGCAGCCGCTCGTCGAACGGATCCGCGCCGTCAGGGGAAGCGATGACGGTGGTTGCGATTCCGAAGTCGGTTAGCAGGCAGGCCTTGAAGTAAGCAGGCTCGCCCGCGCCGACCACCACGGCCGACTGCCCCTGTAGGTTCAGGGCGACGGGCAGATAGGTACGCCCGCTCAGTGCCACGCTGGTTGCCCTTCCCCGAGACGCGCGCCATCGTTGCGCTGATTGGCAACAAGCAGCCGGCGGCTGGCCCGGAACCAGTCTACGGTCGCTCCGTCGGCGCCTAGGCGCACGGCCCGCTGCAACTCCGCCGGGGTACGGATGCCAAAAGCTCGGACCTCCAGGCCGGCGTCGTGCGCGGCCCACACGAGTTGCTCGGTCAGGGCGGAGAGTCGGGGATTGCACTGCTGCAGGCGAAGCCGGCGGCATTCGTGCACGACAGTCTCGGGCGAGGGACAGGGGTCGCCCGCGCGCGCGAAAAGCCAGCCGGCCATGATGTCCGGCACCAGCGCTCGCAGCCGCTCAAGCTGGGCCAGGTGAAACGAGATGAACGTGCAGCGCGAGCGAATGCCGGCGGCGTCGATCGACGCGAACACAGCCCGCGGCAGGTCGGGCGACTCGCCCTTGATTTCGATGTTGTGGTGGAAGCGTTCGCCGAACTCATCGAGATAGTCGTCGAATCCGAGCAGGTACTCCGGCGCGGACGGGTCGGGAGGATCGTCGTCCCAGCCGGCGGCCGGGTCGTTCAGAGCGGCCGCTCCCGTGCGGTCGAACCACGCACCGATATCCAGCGCCTGGAGTTCTGCCAGCGTCAAGTCCTCGGCTGCGCCGGATCGGCCAAGTTTGGTACGCAGGGTCCGGTCGTGAAAGAGCACAACGCGGCCATCGCGCGTATAACGCGTGTCGGTTTCGATCTCGTGGGCGCCGTGGAGGGCGGCGAGCCGAAATGCGGCGCGCGTGTTTTCGGGCGCGGCCGCAGACGCACCGCGGTGAGCGATGAGCCGGAATCCGGCGACGTCTGCCATGCGCGTCTTTCTCGTTTGGTGCGCCTGGGTCCGAGGCGCATGATAAGCGGGCTGGTTCCAGGTCGGAGGTAGCGCAATGGCCGCTGTTCCCCAGATGACGTGTGTGCGGTGCCCGGGCGACGAGCGGGTAGAGGTGGGCAGCGCCGCGGTTGACGAGCCGGGACCGGGCGAGATGCGCGTCCGGACGATGATGTCGGCGATCTGCGGCAGCGACCTGCATCACTACCGGACGCCCGCAGTAACGCGCGACGAGTACGGCTGGAGTCAGTGGGCGCTGGGCCATGAGAACACGGGGATCGTGGACGCGGTGGGGCCGGGCGTGGGGTATCCGGCGGTGGGCGACCGGGTGGTGGTGTTCGGCATCGTGGGCTGTGGACATTGCGTGCACTGCCGTCGTGGCGAGGGGATGTTCTGCGCGGACGCGGAGCACTTCAGCCGGCACCGGCACGGCACGAACGCGGCGTACCTGTTGGCACCGGCGCGTAACGCGCTGCCGCTGCCCGACGAATTCGACTTCGAAATGGGCGCGCTGCTGTCGTGCAACGTGGGGACGGCCTACGGAGCACTGCGAAAGACCGACGCCTCCGGGGAACGTCCGCTGGCGGTATTTGGACTGGGACCCGTGGGGCTGGCGTGCGTGATGCTGGGCCGGGCGCGGGGGGCGACGGTGATCGGGGTGGATCCCGCCGCCGAGCGGCGGGCGCTGGCGCTGGAATGCGGGGCGCAGGTGGCGTTGGACACTTCCGATCCCGACCTGATCGAACGTATCGTTGACGCGGTCGGGGGCGAAGGGGTGGCGGCATCGATCGACACGAGTGGTCAGCCGGCGGCGCGCGGCGCGGCGGTGGACGCGCTGCGGACGCAGGGGACGTACGTGGAGGTTGGCGTGGGTCACGATCCGACGATTGCGCCCAGCGAGCAGATCATCTTTCGGGAGGTGACGCTGCGTGGGTCGTGGCTCTACAAGCAGCATGAGTGGGAAGGGCTGGTCGACTTCGTGCGCCGTCGCCAGGTCCCGATCAAGTCGCTGATCACGCATCGGTTCCGGCCTGAGGACGCCGTCGAGGCGTTTGAACTGGCCGACAGGGCTACCGCTGGGAAGATCCTGTTCGACTGGAGTTAGGGCGAGGTTGCTGCGATTGGCGGTGACGTGAACTCCGGTCGGCAGGGGCGGCTGGGGGATCGGTTTCTCGGCGGGCGGGGCGAGCTGCTGGGCGATTGCGGGTTCCAGGATGATCCGGGGCGGCCGGATTGGCGTGCGGACGGTGGGCTGACGTTCTGGCATTACACGCGGCGGAATCGACTGCCGTTGATCCTGGGGACGGCGGGCGGGCTGAGGGCGCGGAAGCGGGCGTTCTTCAGCACCGAGCTGACGCCGGAGTTCGAGGGGCTGTACACGGTGGAGGGGTTCCTGGATCCGAAGCCGCAGTGGCTGGACGACTCGCCGTACTTCGGCGGGGAGGGTGGACGGCGGTGGCGCGGGTGGATTGGCGAGGTGCTGCTGCGGGTTGACCTGCCGCCGGGATTCCAGGGGGTTTGGGTGGCGGATTGGGGGCACCCGCTGGACGTGATGGCGGTGCAGCGCGGGGAGGCGTCGCCGCTGGGGCTGGGGTACGACTCGCGGACGGGTCATGAGGCGAACCGGGGGTATGCCCACAGCGTGGTTCCGATCGAGACGTACTCGGGAGGTCACCTGGCGCCGGTGGTGACGGTGATGCGGCCGGGGCCGGGGATTGCGATTCCGCGGGTTTGCGTGTCGGTGGCGGAGGTTCAGCCGCGGATGCGAGGGACCGGATAGGGCAGCGAGGCGGCGCGTTTTGGGGGTACTCGCGACCGCCGGCCGGGAACCCCTTAGGGGTGTTCCCGGCCGGCGGTCGCGAGATTTGGCGGATTTTTGGGGCGGGACTGCGACGGCTGGGGGGCGGGGAGGAAGGAGTGAGCGGAGAGAAGTGGGAAGTGAGAAAAGAGGGGGAGGTGGGCTCGGGATGCTGGGGAGGCCGGGGGGGCATGGGTGCGCTGGGACTGACCGTGGTGCTGGGTCCCGGCTGAAGACGCCGGGATGACGGGAAGAGGCGGCCGCTGTGGGGGGCTGGGCGGATCGCTGCTGAGGGTGGCTGGAGTGGGCGGACGTCGGGGTCTCGCGCGCGGTAAGAGTTTTTTCCAAAAAACTCTTGAGGCTGCGCGGGGTGCTTTTTTGCGGGGTTTGGGGGCGCGGGAATCGAGGGTATGGCGAGCTTGGGATGGTTGGGAGATCGGGGTGGCTGGGTGGGCCGGGACTGTTGGGTGCTGCTGGGTCCCGGCTGCGGACGCCGGGATGGCGGCGGGGGTGGTTGGACGGGGTTGGCAGGAACGCGAGGGGGCGCAGCGCGAACGTGGGCAGGCGTGGCACGAACGGGAGCAGAGCGAGCGGGGAGAGGCGGGCGGCCATCGGAGGCGGGCGGAGCAGGACAGGGAACAGGCGCAGAACGGACGGGATCAAGCTCAGGAGGGGTTTGAGCGGCAGGAGCAGGAGCGAGGCGGTGGGCATTGGGGAGGGGTTGCGAGGTTTACTCGGCTAGTGTACACTATCTGGGGACGGATGGGAAGTTGTCTGTGGCCAGGGGTTGGTGGCTAGTTAGGAGCCGGCGCGGTAGGGCGGGGTCGCCGGTGGGTCGCCGGGACGTTTATCATTCGCATGCGGCGGGCGGGGCTCCGGGGGTTGGCGGGGCTGGGCGGCCGCGGAGGGCGGAATGGCAGGGCGGCGTGGAGCCAAGCGTGAGATTACGAGCTACAGGCATCGTGGGGAGGAGCGGGTGAACAATCCGCCAGTGGGGTTGGTAACAGGGGCCACAGACCCGGACTCCGGAAAGCGGACCTACGAACACGACCCCCACCTTGACCCAAAGTTGGTGTGGGCCGGGAAGGCCGAGCGCAAGTCATACCAAGTGCCAACGGTTTCGCTGCACGTGCACGAGCGTATCGACCCGCAGAGCATAATCCATGCGGTGCGGCGGCGAAACGGGCACGACATGCGGCAGACGTCGCTGTTCGAGGCGCCGGAAGAGAACCTACCGATGCGCCAAGCCGTCCAGTTCTACCAGCACCGCAAGGGCTGGACTAACCGGCTGATGGCGGACGACAGCCTACTAGTCATGAACAGCCTGCTAGAGAAAGAGAGTATGGGCGGGCAGATCCAGATGATCTACATCGACCCCCCCTATGGAATCAGCTACGGCTCTAACTTCCAGCCCTTCGTCAACAAGCGCATTGTCCAAGATCGACGAGACACAGACCTGAGCAGCGAACCCGAAACAATCGGCGCCTTCCGAGACACATGGGAACTAGGGATTCATTCCTACCTCACATACCTGCGTGACCGACTGCTGCTAGCTCGGGACATGCTAGCTGAAAGTGGTAGCATTTTTGTACAGATATCGGACGAGAACATGCATCATGTACGTGAGCTAATGGACGAGGTATTTGGAGTAGATAATTTTATAGTGACATTTCCAGTTAAGAAGAAAGGGAGTCAAAAGAGCGGACTTCTGGACCCAGTCAATGACTTCCTACTTTGGTATGGGCGATCGCCGCGTGCGACCGGGAAAGTCAAGTATCGACAGCTATACCATCGTAGGCCTATCGGAAGCCAGGAGGGCTTTCGATTTGTCGAGATAGACGGAGATGAATTTAGCTTAGCATCGTTAGGGTCGCCGAATGGAACTTCATTCGATTACTCATCAAATCCGGAGCGGGTGAACGTAGACTATCCAGGAGCCAAGTTCTACAGACCTGATCCGCTGCAAAGTGGCGGAGTCAGACGTAACCAAAGTTTGCCTTTTGAGTACCAAGGGAATACCTATAATCCTAGTTCTGGTAGTTGTTGGAAGACGACCGTGAGGACCGATGATGGCACCGTTCCTGGCATGGAGAAACTAAGAAACAGCGGAAGACTTGTAGCGGTAGGCAGGGGCCTATACTATAGGAGATATTTTTCTGACTTCGAATATAAGGAACTGACCAACTGGTGGGACAATCTTGGTGGTGCCTCAAACATGGTCTATGTTGTTCAGACGAACGAGGAGATAATCAGGCGATGCATCCTGATGACCACTGATCCGGGGGACTTGGTGTTCGATCCAACGTGCGGCAGTGGGACGACAGCCTATGTGGCCGAGCAGTGGGGACGACGCTGGATAACCTGCGACACGTCGCGAGTTGCTGTCACTCTGGCACGGCAGCGACTAATGACCGGGCTCTTTGACTACTATCAGCTAGCGCATCCGGACGAAGGCGTGGGAAGCGGCTTTCGGTACAAGACCGCGCCACACGTCACACTGGGATCGATTGCCAACAATCCCGATATTAGGGAATGCATGTCGCAGACTGAGATTGACTCAGCTATCAGACGGCACGCGCCGGAGGAGTCGCTCTACGATCAGCCGCTCCGTGACACGAGCAAGCGCCGGGTTACAGGCCCGTTCACTGTTGAAGCCGTTCCGGCACCGGCTGTTCGGCCGCTCGACAAAATTGCAGATGTACGCGAGGATTCTGGCGAGACTGCAGCGACAGATCGGTACTCGTCGTCGCCTACCGCCAGCCTTGCTCGCAGTGGGGAGACCGCTCGCCAAGCGGACTGGCGCGACGAACTGTTAAAGACCGGGATTCGCGGCAGAGCCGGGCAGCGAATGGTCTTCACCCGACTAGAGCCGCAGTCGGGCACACACTGGTTGCACGCGATAGGCGAAGCAGACGATGCGGAATCTCCGCAGCGTGTGGCGGTTTCGTTCGGGCCAAACCACGCGCCTTTAGAACAGCGCCAGGTCGAGCGGGCGTGGGAAGAGGCCCGCACGCTAAGTCCGAATCCCGATCTCCTAGTCTTCGCCGCCTTTCAGTTCGACCCCGAGGCGGCGAAAGACATCGATGAAATGGACCCCGCCCTGGCGGGCGTGCAGTTTCTCAAGGCGCAGATGAACGCGGACCTGCTGACCGACGATCTCAGGCGCAATCGGTCCAGCAACGAGAGCTTCTGGCTGATCGGACAGCCTGACGTGGAGGTGCGCAAGCTGGCCGAAGGCGAGGATGCTGGGAAGTGGCAGGTGGAGGTGCACGGCTTCGACTACTTCAATACGCGGAGTGGCGGCGTGGAATCGGGCGGCGCTGAGAACATTGCGGTATGGATGCTGGACCCGGACTACGACGGTCGGAGCCTGTTTCCCGAGCAGGTGTTCTTCCCAATGGCCGGGGCGCGCGACGGGTGGGCGCGGCTGGGTCGGAATCTCAAGGCTGAGATCGACACCGATCTGATCGAGGCTTACCGGGGTACGGTGTCGTTCCCATTCGAGGCAGGTGAACATGGGCGGGCGGCGGTGAAGATTGTGGATGATCGGGGGATCGAGAGCCTGAAGGTAATCGATCTACAGTGACTGAATGGGCATTCGAGATCTGGGAAGTCTGAGGAATGACCAAGCCTTCCAAGCATAAGAGTGTTACGAGCTTGAAGAAGATTCTTGCCGGCATTGATGATTTAAAGCTAAAGTCAGTATACTCTCCCGAGATTGCAACAACATATCATCCTGAGTTTGTAATATGGCTCAGGCGAGCCCGCGCAGCAATCCGCTATGCTTTTGGGGACCAGTCAACGCAGCTTCGTGACTTCGATGGTGTTGAATATGCTAGGCCATTTGGATTCGATGAAGAATTAACATCTGCGTCTGACTCTGACTACTATTTCGGGGGGCTAGATATGGCGGCGGCTATTGTTAGGTCAATGATTGATGAAATTGAGGAGTACTGGGAAGATGACGACAATGCGCCAGTGACGGATTCTGCGACAACCGACCGAAGCCAACAGGCAGTCATCAGTAGAAGGATATTCGTCGTTCACGGCAGGGATGAAGGGGCAAAAGAGTCGGTCGCCAGATTCCTTGAAAAAGTCGGTCTTGAACCTGTGATCCTGTCTGAGCTCCCGGGTAAGGGGCAGACGATCATCGAGAAGTTCGAGAGCAACTCCGACGTGGGATTTGCCGTAGCTATACTGACACCAGATGACGCTGGTTCGCTTAGTGACGAAACTGAGCTAAAGGCTCGCGCCCGACAGAACGTGATATTTGAGCTTGGGTTCTTCATTGGAAAGCTTGGCCGGGATAGAGTCTGCGCCCTGACAAAAGGCAAGCCGGATATTCCGTCGGACTATGCGGGCGTCGAATACATTCCGCTGGACGATCGCGGGGCATGGAGAATGGGGCTTTTCAAAGAGTTGCGAGCGGCCGGTTTCAACATCGACGCGGATCGGCTGGTTGGCGCGTGAACGCATATCTTGAGACGTAGCGTGATGAAATTTCCGCCTATTGCCGCAAGTGGAGGATCGTCGAACTTTCCGTGTTTGGATCCGTACTACAGACTGACTTCGGACCTGACAGCGACGTGGACGAGCGTGAAATTAAGGGCCGCAGGCTGATAGAATGTGCTGAGTTGATGCAGAGAATCCCCAGGACTTTCGAGGGGGCGGACCGAGTCCCGGCGGTTTGCGCGTTACGGGAAGGCGCCCCGGTATGCGAGCGAGCGTGGGCATCGTGAAGGAACGATTGGACCTTTCGCCGGACGGATTGGCCGAATTCTGCCAGCGCTGGAGAGTCACTGAACTGTCGCTGATCGACTCCGTTTCGCCGGACGTTGTCGGGGCAGACGATCCGGTTGAATTCCTGGTGCGGTTCCAGTCTGGCGTTATGCGCCGGTATGCCGATGCGGAGGGCATGGAGCGCGAGCTGGCCGAACTGGTTGGCCGAGACGTGGAACTCGTGGACTATCGGTCGGTTGTCGACTGGAGCGACAATTACATCCGGCGCAGGACGATCCTGGAATCGGCTCAGACGGTCTATGCCGCGTGAGGAGTCGGCTTATCTGCACGACATTCTCGTGGCGGCGCAACAGGCGCGCACCCACGCACGCGGATTGACGTTCTCGGAGTTCACCCGAAACCGTCTGCGTCGAAGCGCCGTGCAGTGGGAACTCACGGTCATTGGCGAGGCCTCGTCGCGCGTCAGCCTGGATACGAAGGTTGCTCATCCCGAGATTCCGTGGTCGCAGATGACCGGGATGCGCAATCGAATCGTGCACAAGTATTTCAGCATCGATCTGGACATTGTGTGGTCGGTCGTTCGGGAGGATCTGCCGGATCTGATTGACCGAATCGGGACGTTGGTTCGCCGGGAGCCTGCCTGATGCCGACGGTGATCGATCAGTTGGTGATCAATTCGCCGTATGAGGAGCCGTCCCGGCACTGGCGGTATGACCGGGACCGGTTCGAATTCAAGCTGGAGGAGAGCCGGCGTGAGAGCGGCTACATGGTGGCGACGAAGGCAGCCACCACGGACGAGGATCCGGGCGACTTTGTGCCGCTGCCGCTGGTGAACCGGATTCGCAAGCGGGTGGGCGACTGGCGAGCGGCGGGCTGGCCGGGCGCGACGGGTGTTACGCGACGGCTGCTGGAGCACTGGTGGGACCGGGACGAGCGGGAGACGCGGCAGTTCTTCTTCTGCCAGTTGGAGGCGGCCGAGACGCTGATCTGGTTGACGGAAGCGCCGGTGGCCGAGCGGGTGGGAATCGAGATTCCCTCGGACGGGGGCGAGTTCCAGCGGCTGTGCGCCAAGATGGCCACCGGATCGGGCAAGACCGTGGTGATGGCCATGGTGATTGCCTGGCAGGTGCTGAACAAGACCGCTTACCCGCGCGATACGCGTTTTTCGCGCGACGTGCTGGTGATCGCGCCGGGGCTGACGGTCAGGCGTCGGCTGGCGGTGCTGGAGCCTTCCAACCCGGCGAACTACTACCGAGAGTTCAACGTCGTGCCCTCGGCCCTGCAGGACAAGCTGCGGCGGGGTCGGGTGGCCGTGCGCAACTGGCATGCGCTGAACTGGGAGACCGACGAGCAACTGAAGCGCAAGCGCAGCGTGGACAAGCGCGGGGCCAAGAGCGACGCGGCCTACGCACGCGGGGTGCTGGGCGACATGGCGAACGCCCGCAACCTGCTGGTGATCAACGACGAAGCGCACCATGCCTGGCGCACGCCGGCCGCGTCACGCATACGGGGCGTGAGCAGGGCCGAACGGGAGCAGGCAACCAAATGGATCGGCGGCCTGGACCGGCTTGCACGCACGCCAGGGATTCTGACCTGCTACGACTTTTCGGCGACACCGTTTGCGCCTACGGGTGGGCGCAGTTCTGAGGGGTCACTGTTCGGCTGGATCGTGAGCGACTTCGGTCTGAACGACGCGATCGAGGCCGGGCTAGTGAAAACGCCGCGGGTGGTGGTGCACGACGACGCTTTGCCGGACACGAAGACCTTCAAGTCGCGCCTCTATCACATCTACAACGACCGCGAGGTCAAGCCCGACCTGAGCCGCCGCGCCCAGACCGAAGATCCGCTGCCGGACCTGGTGCTGAACGGCTACAACCTGCTGGGATTCGACTGGAAGGAGACCGCCCAGGCCTGGGCAGAGGCGGGCGCCGAGACTCCGCCGGTGATGATCACCGTGGCCAACCGCACCGAAACGGCGGCGCGCGTGAAGCACGCCTTCGACACCGAGCGGGTGCGCATCGAGGAACTTTGCGATGCGGAGCGGACCCTACACATCGATTCGAAGGTGCTGGCGAGGGCGGAGGCGAGCGAATTCAGCGGCGAGTCGTTCGTGGACGGCGACGGTTCGACGAGGGCGAAGACCAAGCCGCAGCAGGCCGAGTTGCTGCGTCAGCAAGTGGACAGCGTGGGGCAGGTCGGCAAGCCGGGGGCCCAGATACAGAACGTGATTTCGGTGGGGATGCTGTCGGAAGGCTGGGACGCGAAGACGGTGACGCACATCATGGGATTGCGCGCGTTCACGAGCCAGTTGCTTTGCGAGCAGGTGGTGGGGCGGGGACTGCGGCGGACTTCCTACGAGGTCGATCCCGAGACCGGGCTGTTCGAGCCGGAATTCGTGAATGTTTTCGGCGTGCCGTTCGCCTTCTTGCCGCATCAAGGCGCCGGCGTGGTGGTCCCGCCGCCGACACCGCCCAAGACGGCCGTGGAGCCACGGGCGGACCGGACCGAATTTGAGATCAGCTGGCCAAACGTGGTTCGGGTGGATCAGGTGTACCGCCCGCGGCTGTCGCTGGATCTAGGACGCGTTGAGCCGCTGCGGTTGAACGCCAGCCAGACGGCGAGCCTGGCGGAACTGGCGCCGCTGGTCGATGGCGAGCCAGACGTCGCGCGGGTGCGCGCAATTGATCTGGAGAAACTGGCCCAGGAGTCGCGGACGCAGCGGATCGTGTTCCAAACGGCCGCGGACGTATACAAGCTGATGCAGCCGGACTGGAAGGGCGGCGACGCAGTTCTCCTGGGTGAATTGGTGCGGCTGGTGGAGTCGTTCATTCGCTCGGATCTGATCCGCATTCTGCCGACCTTGTTTGAACGGGACGAGCTGCGGCGCCGGCTGATGATCACGCTGAATATGACGCGGGTGATTCAGCACATCTGGGAAGCGATTCGCTTTGAGAACACAGAGCGGCTGGAACTGGTTCTGGATCAGGATCAGCCGGTGCGGTCAACCGGCGACATGGCGACCTGGTACACAGGGCGGCCATGCACGCGGACGAAGCGCAGCCACATCAACGTGTGCGTGCACGACAGCAGCTGGGAAGCGGCTGAGGCGTTTGAGCTGGACCACAACCCGGCAGTGACGGCCTGGGTGAAGAATGACCATCTTGATTTTGACGTGCTGTATATCCACAACGGGGTGGTGCGGAAGTACCGGCCGGATTTCATCATCAGGATGGACTCGGGCGTGCACCTAGTGCTGGAAGTGAAGGGGCAGGACAGCGAGGAGAATCGCACTAAGCGGCGGTTTCTGGCGGAGTGGGTCGAGGCGGTGAACGCGCAAGGCGGATTTGGGCGGTGGGACTGGGACGTGTCGTTGGATCCGGGGGATATCAAGGACAAGCTGGCTCTGCATAGCTGAGGTGGGCGGGTCTGAGACGGCGGGGCTGCGGGAGGTTGGCGTTGGGAGACGGCGGTTCCATGAAAGAAGCGCCTGGGGCGGCTCGGTGGTCGGGATGGCGATGGTGTGCCGGGATTGACCGGGGTGGTGGGTCCCGGCTGGGGACGCCGGGATGTGGTTCGACTCGGCCCGCCGGGGACTCTGGGCCGGCTCACTATGAACCGGGACGTGGTGCGCGGAAGGCGGGATTTCTCGGGGGACCTCGAGACAACAGGGGGCACGGGCGGAAGACGGGCGGGTCGGAGACGCCGCCCCTACGCAAGATTGGACGAAGACGCGGGGATGTGGTTCGACTCGGCCCGCCGGGGTCTCTGGGCCGGCCACTTCGGCAAGCTCAGGACAGGCTCACTATGAACGGGGACGTGGTGCGCGGAAGGCGGGATTTCTCGGGGGACCTCCGGACAACAGGGGGCGCGGGCGGAAGACGGGCGGGTCGGAGACGCCGCCCCTACGCAAGATTGGACGAAGACGTGGGGGTGTGGTTCGACTCGGTCAGCCGAAGACGTCTGTCCGGCTCACCACGAACGGAATGCACTCCCAGGGCAGCTAATAGGGGAGTTGGGTGTTGGGGTGAGTCTGGATGTAGTGGGCTTGGGCTACGCCGAAGTTTTCTTGGATTTGGAGGGAGTGGCCGCCGTCGACGACGAGGGTGTGGCCGGTGATGAATGAGGCGTCTTCTGAACAAAGAAAGGCGACGGCGGCGGCGATGTCGGCGGGACGGCCGCAGCGGCCGACGGGGTATTGGGCGGTGAAGAAGTCGAAGCCAGAGGGGTTGTCGTCCCAGATGCCGTGCTGGATGTTTTCGGTGACGATGTGGCCGGGGGCGATGGCGTTGACGCGGATGCCGTCGCGGCCGTACTCAACGGCCATCTGTCTGGTGGCGGCGATGAGGGCGGCTTTGCCGGTTTCGTAGACGAGGGCGCCTGGAGCAACAAGCAGGCCGTGAATGCTGGAGATGTTGACGATGCTGCCGCCACCGGCCTGGCGAAGGTGGGGGACGCCAAATTTGGCCGCCAGGTAGCTGGCCTTGACGAGGACGGCCATGGCTCTGTCGTAGACGTCGGGCGGGACGTCTTCGGCGCCGCCGGTCATGGCTTCCAGGGCGGGGTAGGCGTTGTTGACGATGATGTCGAGGCGGCCCCAATGGTCGACGGCGGCCTGGATCATGGCCTGGACCTGCTGGAGTTCACCGACGTTGGTGGTGCAGGCGGCGGCGGTGCCGCCGGCGTCCTGAATGCGGGCGGCGCGCTCGGCGGCTCCTTCAGGGTTGATGTCGGCGATGAGGACGGAGGCGCCTTCGGCGGCGAGGCGTTCGGCGATGGCGCCGCCGATGCCGGTGGCGCCGCCGGTGACGACTGCACCGCGGTCCTGGAATCGAGGAGTTGCTGCTGCCATGGTTCGCTGTCCTTGGATACGAGTCACGCAGTCGCGGGGGCCGGCTTGCGGGCGGCGCGGCGAGAGGATCGGGTGCGGCCGTTGCTGGAGGGGCGCGGACGGCGGGTGTCGGGGTTCAGGACGCGCTGGAGGTATTGACCGGTGTAGCTGGTGGGTTGGTTGGCGACGTCTTCGGGGGTGCCTTCGGCGATGAGTTGGCCGCCGGCGTCGCCGCCTTCGGGTCCGAGGTCGATGAGCCAGTCGGCGGATTTGATGACGTCGAGATTGTGTTCGATGACGATGACGGTGTTGCCGGCGTCAGCCAAGCGTTGGAGGACCTGGATGAGCTTGCGGGTGTCGGCGAAGTGGAGGCCGGTGGTGGGTTCGTCGAGGATGTAGACGGTTTTGCCGGTGGCGCGCTTGGAGAGTTCGGCGGCGAGCTTGATGCGCTGGGCTTCGCCACCAGACAGGGTGGTGGCGGGCTGGCCGAGGCGGATGTAGCCGAGGCCGACGTCTACCAGGGTGCCGAGCTTGCGCTCGATGGATGGGATGTTCTGGAAGAAGACGTGGGCGACTTCGACGGTCATGGCCAGCACGTCGGCGATGGTTTTGCCCTTGTAGGTGATGTCGAGGGCTTCGCGGTTGTAGCGGGCGCCTTCGCAAACCTCGCAGGTGACGTAGACGTCGGGCAGGAACTGCATTTCGATGCGGTTGAGGCCCTGGCCCTCGCAGGCTTCGCAGCGGCCGCCCTTGACGTTGAAGGAGAAGCGACCGGGTTTGTAGCCGCGGGCGCGGGACTCGGGGACGGCGGCAAATAGATCGCGGATGGGGGTGAAGGCGCTGGTGTAGGTGGCGGGGTTGGAGCGGGGGGTGCGGCCGATGGGGGACTGGTCGATCTCGATGGCTTTGTCGATGTGTTCGAGGCCGCGGATGCGGGAGTGTTCGCCGGGGACGTTGCGGCTGCCCCAGATGCGCTGGGCGAGGGCGCGGTAGAGCACATCGTCGACCAGGGTGCTCTTGCCGGAGCCGGAGACGCCGGTGACGCAGATGAAGCAGCCGAGGGGGAACCGGACGTGGAGGGACTTGAGGTTGTTGGCGCGAACGCCTTCGAGGGTGAGGCGGGCGCCGTTGCCGGGGCGTCGGGCGGGCGGCACGGGGATGTGCTCGCGGCCGGCCAGGAAGTCGCCGGTGAGGGAGCGGGGATTGCTTTCAATCTGGTCGGGCGTGCCTTCGGCGACGACGGTGCCGCCGTGTTCGCCGGCGCCGGGGCCAATATCGATGACCCAGTCGGCGGAGCGGATGGTCTCCTCGTCGTGCTCGACGACCATGACGGTGTTACCGAGGTCGCGCAGGCCTTTGAGGGTGCGGACGAGGCGGGCGTTGTCACGCTGGTGGAGGCCGATGCTGGGTTCGTCGAGGATGTACATGACGCCGACGAGACCAGAGCCGATCTGGGTGGCGAGGCGGATGCGCTGGGCCTCGCCGCCGGAGAGGGTGCCGGCGGAGCGTTCGAGGGTGAGGTACTCGAGGCCGACGGCTTCCAGGAAGCCGAGGCGGGCGTTGATTTCCTTGAGGACCTGGACGGCGATGGTGGCGTCGCGTCTGCCGAGCTTGAGGCCGGCGAAGAAGGCCGAGGCGGCCTGGATGGTCATGGCGGTGGCGTCGTGAACGGAGCTGCCGCCGACGGTGACGGCCAGGGATTCGGGCCGTAAGCGAGCACCAAGGCAGGTGGGGCACATGCGGCGGGTCATGTAGCGCTCGATCTCGCCGCGGATGTAGTCGGACTCGGTGTTGTCGTAGCGGCGGCGAAGGTTGGGGATGACGCCTTCGAACTCGAACTCGTAGGCGCGGCGGCGACCGGCGGCGTTGGTGTACTGGACGACCAAGGGCTGGCCGGGGGCGCCGTAGAGGATGACGTCGACGATGGCGGGGTCGAGGCGCTCGACGGGGGTGTTGGTGCGGAAGCCGTATTTGCGGGCGAGGGCCTCGATGACGTGGCGGGTGAGGGAGGTCTCGCGGGTGTGGGCCTTGACCCAGGGGGCGATGGCGCCCTGGGCGATGGCGAGGCTGCGGTTGGGAATGATGAGGGCGGGGTCGAATTCCAACTTGGAGCCGAGGCCGTTGCAGTCGGGGCAGGCGCCGTGGGGCGTGTTGAAGGAGAAGAGGCGGGGTTCGAGGTTGGCGAGGCTGACGTGGCCGTTCTTGCAGGCGAGGCGCTCGCTGAGGGTTATCTCGTCGCCGTCGACGATCTGGATGGTGACGAAGCCCTCGCCTAGCTTGAGGGCGGTTTCGAGCGAATCGGCGAGGCGCATGCGGGATTCGGCTTTGGGAGTTAGGCGGTCGACGACGATGTCGATGTCGTGCCAGAGGTTGCGATCGAGGGCTGGGGCGTCGTCGAGGGGTACGACCTGGCCGTCAACGCGGACGCGGACGAAGCCGGCGCGACGGGCGTCCTCGAAGACGCCCTTGTGCTCGCCCTTGCGGTGAATGATGACGGGGGCCAGGACCATGAAGCGGGTGTCGTCGTCCCAGTCGAGGATGAGGTCGACCATTTCCTGGATGGTCTGGGAGGCGAGGGGTTCGCCGCAGCTGTGGCAGTGGGGCTGGCCGATGCGCGCCCAGAGGAGGCGCATGTAGTCGTAGATCTCGGTGACGGTGCCGACGGTGGAGCGGGGGTTGTGGGAGGTGGCTTTCTGGTCGATGGAGATGGCGGGGGAGAGGCCCTCGATCTGGTCGACGTCGGGCTTCTCGAGCTGGCCGAGGAACTGGCGGGCGTAGGCGGAGAGGGACTCGACGTAGCGGCGCTGGCCTTCGGCGTAGAGGGTGTCGAACGCAAGGCTGGATTTGCCGGAGCCGGAGATGCCGGAGATGACGACGAGCTTGTTGCGGGGGATCTCAAGGTCGACGTCCTTGAGGTTGTGTTCCCGCGCGCCGCGGATGACGATTGAGGTGTCGGCCATAACGGTCCAGCTTAGGCGATTTAGGGTGAGGCTGTAGTCGCTAGGCAATCGCTGGACGCGTACGGCGGGCATTTGGCCAGGTTGCCTGAACCTATCGCGCCGGAGGGCTATGGTTGAGGCGGATGCCGTTGCGTTCCGGGGTGCCGTTGCATGCTGCGTTTGCTGCTTGAGCGACTAGAAGGGCGGGTCGCGGCTGGCCGGCCGGTGACGGTGGCGCTGGCCGGGGCGGGGCGGTTTGGCACGAGCATCGCGGCGCAGATTTCGCAGATCGAGGGGCTGCGGCTGGCGGCGGTGGCCGACCCGAACGCGGGGAACGGGGCGGAGGCTCTAGAGGCGGCCGGCTGGGCGGAGGAGCAGGTGCGGCGCTGCGAGGGCGCCGGGGAGGTGCGAGCGGCCGTAGCAGCGGGGGCGGCGGTGCTGGCGCCGGATGCGGAAGTGCTGGAGTCGGCGCCGATCGACGTGTTGGTGGAAGCGACCGGGATTCCAGAGGTGGCGGCTCGCAACGCGTGGAACGCCCTGCGGCAGGGGCGACACGTGGTGATGGTGACGGTTGAGGCGGACGTGAGTTGCGGGTGGGCGCTGGCGCGCGAGGCGCGACGCCAGGGCGTGGTGTACTCGCTGGCGGCGGGCGATCAGCCGGTGGCGATCATGGAGTTGTACGACTGGGCCAGGACACTGGGGCTGAAGATCGTGGCGGTTGGGCGGGGTACGCGGCGGTACCCGGCGGACCGGCACGGGGGCCCGGAGCGGGCGCTGGCGCGGTTGGGGTACGACGCGGAGGCGGCGGAGCGGCTGCGGTTGAACGCGCAGATGTACAACTCATTTCGGGACGGATCGAAGGCGCAGATCGAGATGTGCGCGGTGTCGAACATGACGGGGCTGCCGCCGGACCGACGCGGGATGCACGAGCCGTCGGCGGGGCTGAATGACTTGCCGGATCTGTTCGCGCCTAGCGAGGCGGGCGGCTTGCTGGAAGGCGCTGGCGTCGTGGACCTGGCGAATGGCGTGGGGCCGGATGGGGAATCGGAGCTGTCCGAGAACATTGCCGATGGGGTGTGGGCGGTGGCGACGTCTGAGGTCGGGCACATTCGAGAGGACATGCGAATCCACGGGACGCGGGTCTCGGCCGACGGTCAGCGGATGGCGCTGTTTCGGGAATATCACCTGTGCGGGATCGAGACGCCGCTGAGCATTGCGCAGGCGGCGTTGCTGGGGGCGTCGTCGGGCTCGCCAAAGGAGACGCCGACTTCGGAGGTGCTGGCGTATGCCAAGCGCGACCTGCGGCCGGGGGACCGCCTGGATGGCTCGGGTGGGCGACTGGTGTATGGGCTGATTGACCGGGCGGAGACGTTGAAGGTTGCGGGCGTGTTGCCGCTGGGGCTGGCGTACGGGGCGCGCGTGGTGGAAGCGGTGGCGGCGGATCAGCCGATTCCGGTGGGGTCGGTGGAGGTGACGGCTGGGTCGTTTGTGGCGAAGTTGCGGGAGGAGGACGTGGGCGGGCGGCGAAGGTAAGTAACGGATCGCGGCGTCAACGTTGGACGAACTCCAGAGTGCGTGCCGCCAGGGCGCCGGCGCCGCACCGCGCGGTATGGTGGATGTGGGAGCAGCAGCTTCCCGCGGGCCTTGACCACGGGTGGCATGTCTCCGAGTGATGGGAATCGGGCGGGGCAGCTACGCCCCGATTCACAAGCCGCACAGGGCGGACTGCGGGTCTGAGGTCAGTGCTCATGGACAGGCAGACTCCACACGACCAGCCTCGCTACGCCCTGGCGTTCTTTCTGAATCTGCAGCTAGCCCAGCCCACGATGGTTGGACTCACGATGCGGTACGAGCTCGACGACGAAGTTTGGGTGGGCGTGTGCGAAGAGCTAGGAACCTCCACCTACGACTCGGACCTTGACACCGTGATGCACGAACTGGGCGAGCTTGTGCTGCACGAATTAAACGCGCTGGAGGCCGATGGGGAGCGCGAGGGTGTCTTTGGCCGGTACGGAATCGAAACGCTGCCGGTGCCAGCCAACGTTCTCCGCCGACTTCGCGGCCACGACGTTCCCGGGTCGCCAACTGGGAAGGAACAGCCCGGGACACAAGCCTGGGCCCCGCAGGATCAGCTCGCGCCCGCTCTATCGCCCGCCCACTCGTAACCCCGAGCAGCCGGATGTCTCCGCGCCTGCTTGTCAGGCTGTTTCGACGTGAAGGGTGGAGAGAGCGGCCTTGCCCGCACGGGATCCTTTTCACCACCGGCAGCGGCCCCACCTACCGAAGCGCCACGGTTCCGCTCAAACGAGATCCCATTCCGCGGGGAACCCTGGGGGCGATCCTTGGACCCAAGCAGACGGGGTGGGGACAAAGAGGACTCGATGCGCTCTTGGCCAAGCATGGCCTTGGCCTAGGCAAGGGAGGGCAAGCGAGCCGGAGACGAGGACAGCCTCGAAGGCCGCGGCGTTGACGGCGGGATTTCGAGCTCTTGCCGCACGTAACATTGCCGGCCCGGCCATCGGCAGAGGCACATGGGCCCGTCTAATCGATGGGTTGGTGGAAGTAGAAGCAGAGGCCGTCGGGGGCGATTAGGAAGAAGACGCTCACTTTCTTGCCGTTGTGGTCGTCCACGCGTGAATCGCCCGGGTTGAGGCCGTTGGCTTGGAGTTCTCGGCGGGCGCGCTCGATGTCAGTCACCAGAACGGCTGCGCCGTCGTTGCTGGCGTCGCCGCCGTTGATGGCGAAGCCGATTTGGACGCCGTCGCGCTGCATGATGACGGTGGGCACAGGGCTGTCGCGGCGTTCGACTTCGGCAAGACCCAAGGCCTTGGCGTACCACTGCGAGGCCTGGTCCAGGTTCTCCACGGGGAGCGCCAGCACGTCGTCCTGGTAGGGAAAGGCCGCTTTGAAGAGTGGTTCGGCGTTCATGGCGGAGATTCCTTTGACGCTAAGCGCTGCTTGGCGCCGGGCGACTCATGGCCGAGCGTACAGCCGGCACTTCGGGCGAGTCCTGGTCACACTTCGTGGTAGCGGAAGCAGGACAGGAGGTGGTCGTTGACCAGGCCGGCGGCTTGCATGAAGGCGTAGCAGATGGTGGGGCCGACGAACTTGAAGCCGCGGCGTTTGAGGTCGCGGCTCATGGCGCGGGAAATCTCGGTTTCGGCTGGGAGGTCGTCCATTGATCGGAAGGCATTTCGGAGCGGGCGGCATTCCACGAAGGACCAGATCAGCGCGTCCAGCGAGCCGAGTTCGTCGATGGTGCGAAGCGCTGCCTGGGCGTTGCCGACGGTGGCCTGAATCTTGGCGCGGTTACGGATGATGCGAGGGTCGGCGCGGCGGGCCTTGAGGTCGGCTGGGGTGTAGGCGGCGATTCGCTCGAGGTCGAAGTTGTCAAAAACCTCGCGGTAGCCCTGGCGGCGGTGGAGGACGGTGCGCCAGGAGAGGCCGGCCTGGGCGCCTTCCAGGGTGAGCAGCTCGAAAAGGGCGCGGTCGTCGTGGAGGGGGACGCCCCACTCCTGGTCATGGTAGGCCTGCATGAGCGGGTCGTCGCCGGCCCAGGGGCAGCGCGGGCGGCTCACGCCGACGGGCTCAGGTCGCGGGCGTAGCGCACCAAGTGGACCAGACCGTGCCAGTCGTGGGTTGCTTCCGTCCCGTCGAACGCCCAGCCGTTGGCTTCGTAGAACCTGCGGGTTGGGTGGCGGTCGCGCAGAGTCCAGAGGATGGCCGCACGGTAGCCGAGGGCTCGAAGACTCGCGGTCAGGCGATCCAGCAATACGCGTCCGACGCCTCGACCCTGCCATTCTGGTAGCACGTACACCGCGTAGATTTCGCCGATTCCATCTTGTACCTGATCGTCTTCAGGCGGTCCGGCGATACCCATGCCGATGACCTGGGAATCGGTGGCTGCGACGACGCGCCCGCCCTCGTCAGCGCGGTCAATGGCCCGTCTCATTTGGTCAACCCTGGACGACTGGACGCTGAGATCGTCGAGATACGCGTCGGGAACGATTCCTCGGTAGCAGGCCTTCCAGGTCGCGATGCGGACACTCTCGATGGCCTCAGCGTCGTTGACCGTGGCGATCCGCACGGTCCATGACCCCGCAGCGTGTGAAGTCGCGACGTTTTGCTCAGGCATTGGACCAGCGACTGTAGCCCAGCTGCATTACTGGCGTTGGTATCACGCAGCCTGATATCGCCGTGCGCAGCGATCGTATGGTTGGCCAGGTTCTTCGCGTGTCAAATGAACCCGAAGGCGTATGGCGCGGTGCTTCGAGTTGCCCGATCCGACGGACCATGCGCCGATTCAGGGTCCGCGGCTGCGCTTTCGGCCGCTGACGTCAGACGACTTGCCAATGCTGATGCGCTGGCTGGCCGAGCCTGGCGTGCAGGAGTTCTACGGCTTGCCGCCGGAGTCTGAGCAGGAGGCGCACGATGACTATCTGGTGGCGGAGGACGCGCCGTGCTGGCGCTTCATAATCGAAGAGCAGGGCCGCCCGGTGGGCGAAGTCCAGTACTACCACCCCTACGTGAGCGAACGCTGGTCGGCGGGGATCGACATCTTCATCGGAGAACCTGAAGACCGGGGCCGGGGGTTAGGCACGGAGGCCGTACGCACGCTGCTGCAATACCTGTTCGAGGTCAAAGCGGTGAACCGGGTCACGATCGGCCCGGAGCCGGCCAACCGACGCGCCATTCGTTCCTACGAGAAGGCGGGCTTTCAGCTGGATGGGGTGATTCGGCGCAGCTTCAAAGTGGACGACCGCTGGGTGGACGCCGCGCACATGACGATGCTGGATGACGAATGGCCGGCGGCGAAGGCCCGCTGGGAGGCGGCGGGGCCCAGCGGGACGCAGGCTGAGCGCGGTAGCGAATCTTCAGCGGAAGAGATGTTCGGGGGATAGACGCTTAGCCACAGCCGAAAACAAAGCTGGCAGGCTAAGCGAGCGGGCGCGGAGTCGTATATTCTTTCGGTACTGAACCGTTGATTCGCTCCGCCGACTTGGAGGCTTGACATGGCCGTCAGCACGCTCCGCACGCTTTCGCAAACACAAGTTGATCAGTTCATGCGCGACGGGTTCACAGTCGTGGACGACCTGCTGGACGCCGACGAAATCGCGGTCCTGGCCGAGCGGGCCGACCTGATCGCGTCGGGCAAGGCGGACCACATCGTCGATGGCACGATTCAACTGGAACAGCCGTTTCGCGAGAATGGGGAAAAGGTCGACAACCGGGTCATGGCGACGCGCAAGCTGGCGCACATCGTCCCCGAGGATGAGGTCCTGCGCGCGCACGCGCGCAATCCCAAGATCGTGGACGTGATCGCCGACCTGATGGACACAGACGACATCACGCTCTACGGCGACCAGCTCTTCATGAAGCCGCCGCGGCACGGGTCGGCGAAGGAGTGGCACCAGGATTCGGCCTCGTTCAAGAACATCTTTCCGATGGACCTGATTTCAGCCTGGGCGGCGATCGATAACGTGACGATCGAGAACGGGTGCCTGTGGATGGTCCCAGGCAGTCACCGATGGGCGGTCATCCCGCCGACGTCGCGGCCGACGATCGAAGGGCAGTTCGGTGGGGACTACCCGACAGTGCCGGTACCGTTGCGCCCAGGAAGCGTGAGCTTCCACCACAGCCTGACGTATCACGCCAGCGGGCCCAACGAGACGGACACGCGACGGCGCGGCTACGCCACGCACTACATGCGCTCCAACTCGATCAATGACAAGGAAATCCCTGGCTCGCCGGCGGTGCGCGGCTACGTGCACGTCCGTGGGAAGCGTATTCCGGGGACAGTGTCGGACGAAATTTTTGACGTCTAGTACGTGAGGGCCACGGTCTAACCGGGTGAGGACCGGTTGGTGCCTGGGAGAGCGTGCTGGTGCGCAGCTACCGCAGTGGTCGGCGGCCGGATGCGTCAGAGAGCACCAGATAGCTTGACGCCATGGGTGCCCCGTAGGACAATGAGTCGAATGAACCGCCCCATCGGCCTAATGAGGGGCGTCTAATGAATGGGCCCGCCTGCTTATATGGGCCCCTCAATTTTCCTTCAGTGGTTGCGGGCGTTCCAATTTTCCGCGAAGTTCGTCCAGTGGCGTAAATGTATGTGCAGCATTGATGATGTCGTCCGAAGTGAAGGGTTCGTATGAAATCACACGCACTCGCTTTCCGAGGTTTCTTAGGTGTTCCAGGACTGGTGCGAAGTCCCCATCTCCTCCGAAAAACACTACGTCGTCATATTGGCTGACTTCGGCAAGCATCTTTAGCGTTATTTCCACATCAAGATTGCACTTATAGCGCACTTCATCCCTCTCTTTGTCATACTGCCTTTTAGCTTCCTTATGGATCACAGTGTATCCGCCGTGGGCCAGCGCTCGGTGGAAGCCCCTCTGCTTCCTGACGGCACTGGCGTTGTTGCCTGCCGGCGTGCCAGTGAAATAGTAGGCGCAGCCCTCGTCATGGTCCTCCAGCAGCCAGTCCAGGGCTTTGAAATAGTCGATACTCCATCCCTGCTTGCGCTGGGCGTAGAACATGTTGGCGGCGTCGACGAAAAGGCCAAGGCGGGGCATGGAGGCCCTCCTGAACCGGGACCGCGGGCCTGATTAGCCCGACGGTGGTTCGTTGACGGCGACGAGCCGCAACAAGCGGCCACCGGCATCGTCAGTCAGGTAAAGCTCGCCGTCGCCGCCCTCGCCGAACGACGGGATCAGGAAGTCAAAGTCGGCTCGTTGAATCATATGCCAGGCGCCCTGATCGTCGAGGTGGAGCGTCCAGACGCGGCCGCTGCAGTAGTCCCCGAAGATGTAGGCGCCGGCGAGCGCGGGGAAGGCCTGGCCGCGGTAGACGTAGCCGCCGGTGATGGAGCAGCCGTTATCTCGTCCGTATTCGGCTAGCGGAAGCTGGAGGCCCTCAGACGAGCAATTCGGGACGACCGGCGGGAAACAGGCGCTGCCCTCCATGATGTTCCAGCCGAAGTTGAGGCCTCCGCGCAACGGGGCCAGGGCCAGGTGGACTTCTTCCAGATCGTTCTGGCCCACGTCGGCAAGCCACAGGTCGCCGGTGATCCGGTCGAACGAGAAGCGCCAGACGTTGCGCAAGCCGTAGGCGAAGATCTCGGCGCGCTTGTCGGGCTGGCTGGCGAAGGGGTTGTCGACGGGTATGGCGTAGCCGGACTCGCTGTTGACGTCAATTCGGAGGAGCGAACCGAGCAGCGTGCTCGCGTTCTGACCGTTACCCAAGGGATCGCCGCCGGATCCCCCATCGCCTGCCGAAATGTAGAGATAGCCATCCTGGGGGCCGAAGGCAATCATGCCGCCGTTGTGGTTCTCGTAGGGCTGCTCAATCTCTAGCAGCACGCGCTCGGACTGTGGGTCGGCCTTGGCTTGTCCAGGGTCGGCGGTGAATTCGGACACGACGGTGTCGCCGTTATGGTCGGTGTAGTCGACGAAGATGCGGCCGTTGGTGGGATAGCCGGGGTGGAAGGCGACGCTGAACAAGCCCTGCTCGTAGGCCTCGGAGCGCACGCGGTTGGTGATGTCGAGAAAGGGTTCGCCGCGGACCTGACCGTTGTGCACGACCAGGATCCGGCCTTGCTTCTCGACGACGAACAGCCGCCCGCTGGCATCGCCGGCGTGGCCGACGTAAATGGGGCGATCGAAGCCGGTGGCCACGACCTGAACATCGATGCCCAGTCCGCCGGCCGGGGCAGGCTGGGGTGTGGCCACGACTTCGGGGGTGGGGACCGGAGTTGGGGTTGGCGTGGGCGTGGGCTCAGGCGTTGGCTCTGGAGTCACCGCTGGGACCGGTGACTCGGTGGCTGCAGGCGTCGAGGCAACTTCGACACCGGCCGTGGGTGTCGGCTCCGCGGCAGACGTGGGCGTTGGGGTCGGCACAACAAGCGTGGGCACGGCCGGCGCCGCCGGGCTGGTTTGGCCGGGCGGCTGGGTCGCCGGCGCCTCCGAGCTTGGGGATGCAGCGGACGCCTGTGGAGTGGATGCCTGAGCTGCGGGTGTCGAAAGCGACGTGGCCGGAGTCGATTCCGACGCGACGGCAGGCGGCGGCGTGAGCGGCGCTGAAGGCGGCACAGTTTCGGGTGACGCGCCCGGCTCGCACGCCGCTGCCAGCGCAACGAGTAGGAGAGCGGCAAGCGTTCGTCGCATAGGGTCAACCTTACGGTATGGGACGCCCCTGAACCGTGAGACGAGTTGCCGAGCGGGCTGAATTGAACGAGCGCGCGACGCAGCGCACACTCGCGGGTGTCCGGGCTTGGCGGAGAGCGGCTGATGGGACGACTTGAGGGCAAACGCGCGCTGATCACGGGCGGTGGACGCGGCATTGGCGCAGGGATTGCGCGTCGGTTCGCCGCCGAAGGGGCGCACGTCGTTTTGACGCAGCGCAATGTCGGTCTGCTGGAAGCCACAGCGAAAGGAATCCGAGCCGACGGTGGCGCTGTCACCTTCTTTGCAGGCGACGTCGGCACGCCGGCCGGCGCCAACGCCATCGTGGAGGAAGCGCTGGAGCGGGTTGGGTCGCTGGACATCCTGATGAACAACGCGGCTCGCACCGGGCAAGTCGGTCCTTTCCTGGAAGTCAAGCTGGAGGACTGGCATAGCTACATCGATACGAACCTGACTGGCGCGTTCGTGGTGGCACAGGCGGTGGCCCGCCACATGGTGGACGCGGGCATCGAAGGGCGAATCGTGAACACTGGGTCCGTGGATTCATTTGCCTCGGAGGCCAACGCCTCGCCGTATGCGGCGAGCAAGGGCGGGCTGTGGCTGCTGACACGGGCGATGGCGGTGGATCTTGCGCCGTACGGCATTGCGGTGAACCTCATCGCGCCCGGTCCGATTCGGGTGGAACGCTCGGAATTGCGGGCGCGCGACCCCGAAGTGCGGGCGAAGCGGGAACGAGTAATCCCGCAAGGCGCCTACGGGACGCCTGAGGACGTGGCGGCGGCGGCCGTGTACCTGGCCAGCTACGAGTGCCGCTATGTGACCGGGAGCGCGATTACGGTGGACGGCGGGGGGCGGGCATTTCTGCCGTTCTAGGCCGTGGCATTGGCTGCCCAAAGGCTGCACCCGTTGTCTCGAATGACGGCATGAGCCTGTCGCGGAGAACTCCGTGCAGCTGATTGCGCCGGGGCCGACCGACCCTATCTGGAAGAACAACCCGGGAACGTGGGGCTGTGCGCCCGCTGACATCTGGTCGATGCTGTGCGCCGCGCTCGAGGGTGACGCTGCCCGCGTCCGAGCGCTGGCGGCGCGCGATCCGAACCTGGTTCGCGCGGAGTACTGGTATACGCAGCCGCTGCACTTTGCGGTGCGCGAGGGTCATGCCGAGGTCGTACGGACCCTGTTGGAATTGGGAGCTGACCCGACATACCGACGCTACGGGCACGAGCCGTTGGCGACCGTGGCGCGAGACCGAGAGCACAACCGCGTGGCCGGCATCATCGAGTCCGCGCGAGTGTCGATGGGGCTTGGAAGCGAGCCACTTGAGGTACATAACGCCGCATCGGCGGGCGACGAGCAGCGGTTGCGAGCACTCGTCAGCGAAGACCGCTCGCTTCTCGAGCGCGGCGACGACGAGGGATTCACTCCGCTGCATCGGGCGGTCGAGGCAGGACAGACTAAGTGCGTTCGCCTGCTCTTGAAAATGGGTGCGGCACCCGATGCGGTTCAGGCCGGCGGCGGGGGCAATCGGCCCGATGCCTGGTATCGGCCAGCAGGTCAGCGGCCGATCGATCTGGCACTGAAGCGCAATGACTTCAACATGGTTCGCGAGCTGATAGCCGGCGGGGCCGCGTTGACGATTGACGTGGCGGCAGCGATGGGCGACGCCGATGCGGTGGGGCGAATCCTGGATTCCGACCCAAGGGCCATACACGCGCTCGGCGATGAGGCCGGGCGGCCGATGGGGGAAGCAGCACGCCGGGGCCATGTCCGCGTAATCCGCACGCTTCTTGCACGTGGGGACGATCCGAACCAGCGCGAGGGGCGTGACGCTCCGCAGGGGAAGGCGCTTTGGCACGCGGCACAGCGCGGGGATAGCGAAATGGCCCGGATGCTGCTAGAGGCGGGCGCAGATCCCAACGCCGGCATCGAGTCCTCGGGCACGGCGGCGTGGATGGCGAAGGAACCCGAGTTGCGACGAATGTTTGAAGAACACGGCGGGTGCGTGGATGCGAGCAGCCATTTGCTGGACGGGAATGACGAAGTCGTATTGGCGCTGGCTGAGACAGATCCGCAGCTAGTGAGTACGGATGCTTGTGGCGGCATCTTCACGATGGTGGTGATGTTCGAGCGGCGCGAAATGTTGCAGCCGCTGCTGGAGCTCGGGGTGCGGGTTCCCGAGGTGGTGACGGGGTGCCGTACCTACCTGTGGAAAACGCCGGACATGACGCGCGTGCTGCTGGAGCACGGGATGGACTCGAATCTGCCGAATTGGCAGCGAGTGACGCCGCTGCATGACATCTGCAGCCGGGGAGGACGCGGCGGGCCGGACCCGAACCGACACGAGTTGCTGGACCTGTTCCTGGAGTTTGGCGCCGACATCAACGCGCTTGACGAGGAATACCGCTCGACGCCACTGGGGTGGGCGGCTCGGAGTGGTCTGAATGACATGGTGGAGTTGCTACTGGCGCGAGGTGCGGATCCGAGTCTGGCCGGGGAGCGTTGGGCTACGCCGATGGAGTGGGCGCGGCGGCGGGGGAATGCGGAGACTGAGGACAGACTGCGGGCGCGCGACGCGCGATCCTGATCCCACAGTCAGCCGCGTTGTGGCAGACCGGACTTCCGCTCGCAGCGTTGGACCTAGAATCGTCGACTTGCTTCCACCCTCGAGCATTCTGGGAACTGGGCGGTCGCTGGAGTAGCTGCTTCGCCACGCGGACTGCTCGGGAAGAACGGAGAGAATCTTGTTCAATTGGAGGGAGTTCCTCGCATTTGGGATCACATTCGTTCTGGCGGCACTCATTATTTTACTTATATTTCGATCAGTACGACTCACGCTAGCATTAGTTGGGTTTTTCTTAGTTCTATGGATAGCCTATGTATTTGTCTACCTAGTCTTCTCCAGATTCTTCGGGAAGAAGCCATTCGATCTGATGAAGATTTTTGTCGATGAGGGAGGCGGACGGCGCGGGCCGAGGCAATCCCAGACGAAACTTCGGATCAGCCAAGGCAGGGCAGCCGCTAGGGCGAGAGAAAGAGACATGCGCAAACCAAGGGTGCTGGCGACCAGGCAGCGCTCTTCACGTACCGAGCCTGAACCGACGGCTAAACGGCCCATACGGTCGCGTCCCAAGTGGCGCGACGAGGACAGGTGGGGAATCAACGACTGATTTCCGCGGAATCAGTGACAGGCCATCCGCAAACACGTCGCACCGATCCCTGAACGATCCCGAAGTCGCGCCTCGAGGTCTGAGAGGCGACTTGGTCAGCAAGCTATATCTCATCCAGCGGGAAGATGGGGCGGCGGAGGCGGTGGTAGGTGAGGTCGCGGGGGTCGTGGGATTGGACGGCGGGGAAGGCGACGCGGTGGACCTGGGTGGCGATGGGTCCGTAGGCGGCGCGGAAGTGGTTTGAGGATTTGACGCCGATCCAGCGGAGGGCGGTGGGCTCGATGCCGAGCGCACGGGGGCACTCGAGGCTGAAGATTTGCAGGCGGTTGGTGGTGACGGCGACGCGGACGCCCCCGATGCGAAGCAGGGCGGTAGGCCCAAACTTCTGGGTGATGCCCGTCATCATCGGACCGCGGATTACGAACTCGAGGTTTAGCAGTCGTTCCACGGTTGCGCGGGCGCGCACTGGTGGGCCCTGATCGGGATGCGACTTGCCGCCGATGTCGACTTCGATCTCGGCTTCGTGTCCGGCCGCCTGGGCAAGTTGCACAGTCTCCGGATCGCAGATGGTGAGGATCAGCGCGTCCTGAAAATCGTGCTGGATGAACGCTCGAAGCAGGCCGGTGGAGTCGCCCGGGGCGCCGCCGCCGGGGTTGTCCTGACCATCGGCGATCACGATCGGGCCGGGTCCGGCTGAGCGGGTCTCGGCCAGCGCGTCGTCGAAGTTGACCAGGTCGACGAGGAACTGCTGGCGCTGGTCGAAGACCCAATCGGCATAGGCCCTGGCCTCGCGCTGGGCTCGGGCTCGGTCGCCGTCTGCTACGACGACGACGGAGGTTCCGGCTTCGGGAATGTCGGCCCAGGCGAAGCCGGGGTTTACCGAGGCGGTGAGGATGCCGGGCTGGGCTTCGAGCTGGTGGGCGCGGGCGACGATGCCGTCGAAGGGCTCGAAGCCGGTGACGTTGCCGCCGGCCCAAAGCAGGGGCAGGAGTTCGACCGCCATGGTGGGGCGAATCTCTCCGCGCAGGGTGCGGACGATCAGGTCGGCGGCTTCGCGGCCGCGTTCGCGGAAATCGACGTGGGGGTAGGTGTCGCAGGGGATGATGATGTCGGACTGTTCGGCCATCGTGTCGCTGATGTTGGCGTGCAGGTCGAGGGTGACGATGACCGGGCGATCGGGTCCGAGGATCGAGCGCACGCCGCGGAGGAGATCGCCTTCGCCGTCGTCGATGCCCTGGATGACCATTGCGCCGTGCAAGTCCAGCAGGGCGCCGTCGACCGGCATGGCGGCTTCAAGGCGCTCGAGAAACTCGGCCTTCAGGCGGGTCCAGGCTTCGGCGTGGACCGGGCCGGAGGGTTCGGCGAAGGTCCAGAGGAGCGGGACCAACTCGTAGCCGTGAGTTGCCGCGGCGTCGATGAAGCCGCCACAACCGGTGTTGGTATCACGCATGGCCTCAATGACTTCGGGACCGCGGAAGAAGCCTCGGGAGGCTTCCGAAAAGGCCTCATAGGGGGTCTCGATGGGCGTGAAGGTGCTGGACTCGTGCCCGATGTTGCCGGTGGCTATGCGCATGACGCGGCTCCGGGGCGTGGGATGGGGGGAGTGTAGCGGCGGAGCGGCAGGAGGGCCTGGATGCTAGTCATCGCGGATGGGCTTTAGGTCGGCAGCGCGGACGAGGGCGAGGGCGCGGTCGTGGGCCTGGGGCGAGACTGCGGCGACAATGCCGCCGCGAATGCGGGGGTCGGGCGTGTTGAAGGTCTGCGGGCAGCCCCTGAAATCAGTGACCAGCCCGCCGACGGATTCCAATATCGCAGCGTGGGGAGCGAGGTCCCATTCGGCGCCGGAGGTGCGGGCCGCGACGAAGGCGTGCATGCCCTCGGAGAGCATGACGGTCATGCTCATCAGGCCGTGGTAGGAGACGGTGAACGTGACGTTGTCAGAAGCGGCTGCATCGGTGATGGCCGCGGCGCTATAGCTGTGCTGAACGCGGAGGGGCGAGTCGTCGAGCGGCCGCGGCCGAAGCTCGATTGTCCCGTCGTCCAACTCCAGGATTGGCGTGGTGCCGACGGCGCCGGAGCGGAGATCGGGCATGGCAGGCCGATTGACGGCGCCGACGACGGGCCGCCCGTCGACGGCAAGCGCGAGCATGATCGACCAGTCGCGGTCGCCGCGTTCGAAGTGAGAGGTGCCGTCGATGGGGTCGACAATCCAGCAGCGCGACTTGCCGAGACGGTCCGGGTCGTCGGGGCCCTCCTCGGAGAGGATGGCGTCGTCGGGGTAGGCGGACTCGATGGCTTCAACGATCAGGTCGTTCACGTCATAGTCGGCCTGGGTGACGATGGAGCCGTCGGGTTTGGGGAAGACGGGCAGATCGGGACGCTGGAAGTTAGCCAGGGCGGGCTCAGCGGCTCGGCGGACGGTTTCCACGGCGAAGGCGAGTTCGGTGGTGCAATTCATGGGGCCGACCGGGGGACTTCTGGCTCAAGCATGTCAGGTCGGCATGACATGGACAGCATCGGGCGGGATGTGGACGCGCCAGCGGCGGCGGGTGGCGACGCCCATGACCTGGTAGGGGTGGGGGGCGATTTGGATTTCGATGGTGGGGGCGGAGTGGATGGTTGCGTCGGGAACGCGCGCGTAGAGGGTGCGGGAATGGCCGAAGTCGGCTTCGTCGACGATTTCGGCGTCCAGCGTGTTGGGGCGGTCGTCCGGCTCGCGGTCGGGGCGGACCAGGATGATCTGATCGGCGCGCAGAGCGATCTTGACTGAGCCTTCGGTGATGTCGGTCTGGGCAGTTTGCAGGGGGCCGATGGGGGTGCGGACCGTCATTTCACCATTGGAGGCAGTGGCCTCGGCATCGAGGACGTTCGCGATTCCGAGCAAACGAGCCACACGAGCGCTGCGCGGACGCTGGAGTACATCCGAGCGGTCGTCGACCTGCAAGACCTGGCCGGCGTCAATGACGGCTATGCGGTCGCCGATGTGGCTGGCTTCGGTGAGGTCGTGGGTGACCATAAGGACGGGCAGATCCAGGTCGCGGACGAGGCGGCGGAGTTCGCGGCGGAGCGTGAGGGCCACGCCTTCGTCGAGCGCGGCAAACGGTTCGTCCAGCAGGAGCGCCTGGGGCCTGCGGACCAGGGCGCGGGCCAGCGCGGTGCGCTGGGCCTGGCCGCCGGAGATCTGGGACGGGCGGCGGTCGGCCAGGTCCTGAATGCCGAGGGTGCGGAGCAGGCCGTCGACCCGGCGATCGCGCTCGGCGCGGGGCAGATCGAAGACTCCGTAGGTGACGTTCTGGGCCACGGTGAGGTGGGGGAAGAGTGCGTAGCTCTGGACGACGTAGCCGAGGTGGCGGTCGTAGGGCGGGACGTTGAGGCCGGCCGCGGCGTCGAAGACCGGGCGGTCGTGGATAGCGATGCGGCCGGCGTCGGGCGTGAGGAGCCCAGCAATGGCTTCGAGGGTGAGGGTCTTGCCGGCGCCGGACTGGCCGAAGAGGACGGTGATTCCGGGTCCGGCCTGGAGCGTGGGGGCAAGTCGGAAGTCGCCGACGGTGTGCGCGATGTCGATATGGATCACAGGGCACGGCTTCCGGCGCGGGCCAGTCCGCGGAAGGCGATCAGGACGGCGAGCGCGATGGCGGCCAGGACGACGGCGATGGCGATGGCCGCGTTGGCGTCAGCTTCCATGGCTTCGAGGATCGCGAGGGGCATGGTCTGGGTTCGGCCGGCGACGTTGCCGGCGAACATGATGGTGGCGCCGAACTCGCCGAGGGCTCGGGCCCAGGCCATGACGGCGCCGCCGGCCAGCGAGGGTAGGGCCAGAGGCACGGTGATGCGGCGGAAGGTGCGCCAGGGACGGGCGCCGAGGGTGGAGGAGACGGCTTCGAGGCGCTGGTCGACGCTTTCGAAGCCGGCGCGGGCGGCGCGGATGTAGAAGGGGGCGGCGACAAACATCTGGGCCAGGACGACGGCGGCCGTGGTAAAGGCGACGTCGATTCCGGCACCGGACAAGGGACCGCCGACGGGTCCCTGGCGACCCAGAAGCAGAAGCAAGGCGAGGCCGCCGACGACTGGGGGCAGGACGATGGGCAGGTCGATGATGGCGTCGACCAACGCGCGGCCGGGGAAGCGTCGGCGGGCCAGCAGGTAGGCGGTGGGAGTTCCGAGGGCAATGATGGCCACGACGGCGACTGCTGAGGTGATGAGCGAGAGTTGGACAGCGCCGCGGACGAAGGGGCTGGTGAGGGCCGCGCCGATGTCGGCCTGGGTGATGCCGCGGGCAATGAGGGCAGCCACCGGCGCCAGCACCAGAGCGAGAGCGAGGGCGGCCAGGAGCCAGATGAGGAGTTGGTCCCAGGAAAGTGGGGAGCGCGGGGCTGAGCGGGGCGGCGGCGTCAGGTCAGGGTCCTCTCAGAGCGGCGACGTGAATCATCGCACCGGCTGGGTTCGGAGTGGTTGCCGCGCAGGTTTTCGTCGCTGCGTTGGACGTTTGCGGTTGGGGGTTAAGGGGGGAACGGTCACGCGCCAGCCCGGCCCCAGAGGGGCCGGGCTGGCGCGTGACCGTTTTGGGCGATTTTTTCGGCTGGCGCTGACGCGGATTTCGCGGGGCGGCCGCCTGCGGGGGATGAGTGAGCAGGGGGAGGCTGGGTAGTGGATGGGACGGGTGGGTGGCAGGCATTTGGTTCAGGCGGCGGGGGCGAAGCCGCGGCGGGTGAGGATGGCCTGGGCTTTGGGGGAGTGGAGGTAGGCGAGGAAGCGCTGGGCCAACTCGGGATTGGAAGCGTCGCGGAGGACGGCGGCGGGGTAGCTGGCGGTTACCTGGATCTGGGGCGGGGTTTCGATGACTTGCAGGCGGCCGCCGGAGGCGAGGACGTCGGTGCGGTAGACGAAGCCGGCGTCGGCTTCGCCGAGCTCGAGCTTGGCGGCTACCTGACGGACGTTGGTTTCGAAGGAGATGACGTGTTGGAGGACGGCGTCGTGGAAACCGGCTTGGCCGGTGGCCGCGGCGTGGAGGTCAAGCATCTGGCGGGCGTAGGCGCCGGCGGGGACGGACTCGGCGGCCATGACGACGCGACGACCGGGTTGTGCCAGATCTTGGATGCCGGCTACGCCGGCGGGGTTGCCGACGGGTACGGCCAGCACGAGGGCGTTGGTAGCGACGACGGTCGGGTCTGCTTGGAGGAGGCCGGCGCGCTGGAGGGCGTCGAGGTGGTCGGGGTTGGCGGAGATGACGAGGTCGGCGCGGGCGCCGGATTCGATCTGGAGGCGGAGGACCTGGGAGCCGGCGAAGTTGGTGACGACCTGGACTCTTGGGTTGTCGGACTGGAAGGCGTCGGCGGCTTCGGTGAGGGCTTCGCGGAGGGAGGCGGCAGCGAAGACGTGGAGGTCCTGGGTGGGGGTGGGGTTGCAGGCGGTGAGGAGAAGGGATGCCAGGAGGGCCTGGGCGGGGTGGGTTGCGCGCGTAAGAGTTTTTTCCAAAAAACTCTTGAGGTGCGGCGGGGCGCTTTGGCGGAGCGAGTCGGCGTGGTGGGGCAGCGGGCGGTTGGGTTGGCGGGAGGTGGGTGGCGCAGCCGTGGTACGGACGGCTGGTGGGGTCGTGTTGGGGAATAGCCGCTGAGCGTCGAGGGCGGGGAGGGCCATGGGGCTGGGAACGCGTGGGGAAGGCCTAGTAAGGGGTCTTGGAAGCGAAGGCTTTCCCCCAGGAGTGCCGGCCAGCGTCCAGGCGGCGGCGCGCAGGACGGACGCCGGACGTTTCGGCAGCAGGTTCAGGATGAACCCGCAGACGATGTACCGGATGGCAGCGGAAAGGGACATTCCCAGTTGAGGTTGCGAAGACATCAGGTGTATTGTACACTAGATGTAAACGACAGGCAATCTTCCTGGCAGTGGCCGGTGGTTAGGGGCTAGTGGTCGGCGAGGGGGTGGGCGACGGCACCGGCTGTCTGGCTAGTTGAGATCGCGCTAGCGGGCTTGCGGCGTGTATCGGCCGCCTGGCGGGCGAGGCGGGTCGGTTAGGCGGCGTCGTCGTGGCGGTCGCGGTCGCGGTGGGTGGCGACGAGGCCCTCGATGACGCCTTCGAGGCGGGCCGTGCGCTCGGTGAGCGCCTGGACATCCGTGCGCAGGTTCGACATCTCGGTATGGACGTCCTCGCGCAGGCGCTGATCGCCGGCGTGAACCTCTTCTCGGAGGTTCTGGATTTCGGCGCGGACCTCAGAGCGAAGGGCGTGATTTTCGGCGCGGGAGTCCGTCCGCAGGTTTCGGATTTCGGTACGAAATTCGGCGCGGAGGGCTTGGTTGTCGGCACGGGCGTCACGCCGGAACGTGAGCAGCAGGCCGATCAGGGTCAGGCCCACGGCGAGGATGGCGATGAGTTCGGGGGTCATGGGGCGACTGCGAAGGGAGAGTCTGCAAGGTCACGGCCGCCCGTCGGCGACTCTAGCACGCGTGCTGGGCTTGGGGATGTGGGACTAACGGCGGGGCGTCAGCGGGCTGGGGATTCTTGGTTGCCGCGGGTAGCGCGGTGGTCAGGCGGCGTCGTCGTGGCGGTCGCGGTCGTGGCGGGTGGCGACGAGGCCCTCGATGACGCCTTCGAGGCGGGCCGTGCGCTCGGCGAGGGCCTGGACGTCGGTGCGCAGATGCGAAATCTCGGCGTGGAAGTCTTCGCGCAGGCGCTGATCGCCGGCTTGGACCTCGGCGCGAAGGGCTTGGTTGTCGGCGCGGGATTCGGCGCGGAGGGCATGGATGTCGGCGCGTAGGGCTTGGCTGTCAGCGCGGGCATCACGCCGGAAGGTGAGCAGCAGGCCAATCAGGGGTACACCCAAGGCGAGGATGGCGATGAGTTCGGGGGTCACTGGGCAGCTCCGGGGGGAGGAGGTTCGAAAGGTAACGGCCGCCCGTCGGCGACTCTAGCACGCGTGCTGGGCGTGCTGGGCTTGTGGATGTGGGACTAGCGGCGGGGCGTCAGCAGGCTTGGGATTCTTGGTTGCCGCGGGTAGCGCGGTGGTCAGGCGGCGTCGTCGTGGCGGTCGCGGTCATCTCGAACGGTCACCAGCGCCTGGATGGCGCCTTCAAGGCGGGCCGTGCGCTCGGCGAGGGCCTGGACGTCGGTGCGCAGGTTTGACATCTCGGCATGGACGTCCTCGCGCAGGCGCTGGTCGCCGGCCTGGATTTCGGCGCGAAGAGCGTGGTTTTCGGCGCGGGACTCCGCCCGCAGGTTTTGGATTTCAGCACTGAGTTCGGCGCGGAGGGCCTGGTTGTCGGCGCGAAACTCGGCGCGGAGGGTCTGGTTGTCGGCGCGGGCGTCGCGCCGGAGCGTGAGCAGCAGACCGATCAGGGTCAGGCCCAAGGCGAGGATGGCGATGAGTTCGGGGGTCATGGACGGCTCCCTGAGTGTGGTTTACGTCGTCGCCGCCCGTGTGACCTAAACATTAGCACTGGCGGCCGACCCGATCACTCCGCCGGCCCGGCTGGGGGCGCTCGACTCAGCTACGTCTTGTGTCGTTGACGTCGGGTTGGTCAGGCGGCGTCGTTGCGGCGTTCGCGACCGGCGAAGAGGCCTTCGATGACCCCTTCGACGCGGGACGTGCGCTCGGTGAGCGCCTGGACGTCCTTCCGCAGGTCCGCGAAGTCAGCGCGGACTTCCGTTCGGAAGTTCTGGATGTCGGTGCGAACTTCCGCTCGGAAAGAGTCCATATCGGTGCGAATCTCGGTTTGGAAGGATTCCATGTCGGCGCGAGTCTCCGCACGCAGGCGCTGGTTGTCGGCGCGGAATTCGCTGCGCAAAGCCTGATTGTCGGCGCGCGCTTCACGCCTGAAGGTGAGCATGAGGCCGATTACCGTCGCGCCGACGGCGAGGATTCCGATGAGTTCGGGGGTCACGGGCGGCTCCTGGGTGCGCAAGCGTGCCGAGTCCACCCTGTAGGTGACACCGTAGCACGGGCCGTGGAACTGGGGTTGCCCTGGCATGGCTGGTCGTCGGTGGCGTCAGCACCCACGCTCGCGCCTGACGCTCGATTCGGTCAGGCGGTGTCGTTGCGGCGATCGCGGCCGGAGAAGAGGCCTTCGATGACGCCCTCGACGCGGGACATGCGCTCGGTGAGCGCCTGGACGTCCGTGCGTAGGTTCGCCAAGTCGCTGCGGACTACTACCAGATCAGCGCGGACTTCCTCGCGAGAGTTCTGAGGGTCAGCCTGGAATTATTCTCGGAGGCTCTGCCGGTCAGCCCGTACTTCCTCGCGCAGCGCCAACAGCAGCCCGATCAGTGTGGCGCCGCCGACGATCAAGGTGGCGCCCACGGCGAGGATTCCGATGAGTTTCGGGGTCACTGGGCAGCTCCAAGAAGTCAGTTTGCAGGGTTACGGGCCGCCCGTGGCAAAGCCTAGCAGGGGGCATGGGCATGAATGCGTCGCTTGTCCGAGGGCGCTGCTAGACTCCCCGTCGGCGCCTCACGGGCGGAGCGGTCCTTGAAAAATCTTGGCCTGACGCGCAGCTCCCGCATCGTTCTGTCGGTGGTTATTGCGGCCGTTGCGGCGTTTGGGCTGGCGACGCCGGTACTGGCGCAGTGGCCGACGACCTGCGTTGATCTCAATGACATTGTTGAGGCGCATCTCGGCAATGATGGCAACGTCGGCATCTATCAGCGGGTCTTCGGCGATCAGGCCGAGCAAGGCTGCCAGAACGACCACCGGGACGACGTGCGCGGCGTGTTCGGCTGGGTCTTCGACCAAGCGGCGCAATCAGCGGATTCGGAAACGCAGGATTTGGCGTGGCCGACCGACTGTGTGGAACTCAACGACATTGTTGAGAATCACCTGAGCAATCACAGCAACGTGGGTATCTATCAGCGTACGTTCGGCGCGCAAGCCGAGACCGCCTGCCGGAGCGATCATCCTGACGACGTGCGCGGGGTGTTCGGCTGGGCGTTTGGCGGGGCGACGACCAGCGCCGTCGGGCCGCCGCTGTCTACCGACGAAATGGTTTGGCGCAATCAGGCCGCGGTCCACTACATCCGCGCAGGCGATGTGTGCGGCAGTGGGGCTGTCGTGACCCAGGATGGCTACCTGGTAACGAACTGGCATGTGGTGCAAGCTGCCCACTCGGTTCAGGTCGGAACGTACCTGGGCAAGGAGGAGCATGCGCAGGTTGTAGCGACTGACTCCGACCTTGATTTGGCACTGCTCAAGCTCCCCAGCCGTGGTCCGCATCCGTTCGTCACCTTCGACAGCTCGGCGGATCTGCGGCTGGGCGCGGACCTGATGATTCTCGGCTACCCACTTTGCCTCGAAACGCTCACCATCACTCGCGGCGTGCTCTCGGCCCGTCACTCTCAGATTCTCCAAACCGACGCGACCGCCAACCCGGGTCACAGCGGCAGCCCAGGTTTTAGCTCGCGCGGTGGCGTAGTAGGGATAGTCACCTTCAAGTGGGGGGACGACGTCGAGAACACCAACTTTCTTATTGAAGGCGATCTGGTTCGGTCGGTGATTGACGACTGGATCGTCCGCCATCGGGCCGGAAACCTCCCTCAGCCCGCACCTACAGCCAGTGCTTCGCCGGCGCCTAGCTCACCAGCCCCAAGCGGTTCGCCGCCGTCGGAGCATCCGGACTACATTCGTGTCCGTGAGGTGGCTATTGCCCGAGGCGCACCGCAGACCCAAGCGGACGAAATAACCGCCGACGTCATCTCGCGCGGCACTATCAACGCATTCCTACGTGGCGTTGATGACGGTGTGCAGTACGGGCGTTACGATTGCCAATGGCAAAGTAGCCAATGCCCGCTGGCTCCGCCGAAGCCCCCAGAGCCGTCCGCGCTGATCACGTCAGTCGGCATAGCCAGAGATTCGGACTGCACCACCGGAAGCGACGCAAGCGTAACGTGGCTAGGAGAACTTCCGGGCTATCCTTTACCAGCGATATTCTGTGTCGTATACGTCGTAGATAGATGGCCAGGCGGATGGACAGTCCACACCCGATGGACTTTTCCGGGCGGAGATGATCAGTCTACCAAGCCGTGGGTCTGGTGCGATTTCGACGGAGATTGGTGTCAGGGCGGATATATGAAGATTAGATGGCACAATCCGGATCGATATTCGACACTAGAAGCCGGCACGTTGGCTGTTACGCTTTATGTAAACGGCAAGTACGTTCGGACTGACTATTTCCGGATGACCTAGGATTGAGAAAACTGACTGTGCACACGGTTGGAAATATGGACCGATATAGCTGAAGTTAAGTGAATTCTTCATGTAGCAATAGTCCGTTAGAGCGAATACATTCATTTGGATGAAGCTGCACTTTGTAAACTAAATATGCCCAGACCTTATGCCCATTACCGTGGACCCACACTATGCGGAGAATCGGCTGCAGGAAGGCGAGATTCCTCGGAGGATCTCGGAATGGCAGGTCGGGGTCGGCCTGGGACTGCCTGGGAGGGTTGGGTGCTAACGGAGTGTGGTTCGACTCGGGCCTCCGGGGACTCCGGGCCGGCTCACCACGAATGGGTAGGGCCGTCGCCAGGTTCCAGCGGATGGTCAGGCAGCGATTTTGTTCTCCCGTTGCAGGGCGGCCGAGAGTTCCTGTGGCGTGATCTCGTAGGACTGCGCCACCAGGTCGCGCGAATCACCGCCGCGCACGAGGCTCCAGACGGCGCGCGTGGGGATGCGGGTGTCCTGGATGCAGGGTTCGCCGACTTGCACGGACGGTTCCAGCATGACGCCAGGCTGGGGCGACCACTTGCTGGCGACTTGGCCCTGGAATTGCACCCCGCTGACGGGAATCAGGTAGTCCTTGGTGATGGACATGGTGAGTTGTCCGTGCCCCTGCCGTGGGAGACCCGTCCCGTGCCCGGCACTCCTGGCAGATAACCCCGTTCTTCCGTAAACTGGCGACGGATGGCGTGACATGCATGGGGCAGCGTGGCTGTTGCAGGCTTTAGGATGGCGGTGGTAGAACTGACTGTGGCCAAGGATCGTCTGACAGGTGGATTGATCGAAACATTGGTGCCGGCGCGTTCGGGGTTTGACCTGAGTGAGGGTGCGTACACCATCCAGGATGTCTCCCTGTACCTGAGGGCAACGACCCCGGCGGAGAATATGAAGCCGGTTGACTGGGCGCAGTCTTCCGAGCGGCCGTACCCAAGCGCAACGTCACGGGCGATTGCCGCCTGGATCAGGCGGAGCGTTGATGTCGAGGCCGTCACGCTCGGAAGCCAGAGGCGAGCCTTGCACTTTCACGACCTGATCCGGATGCGGATGATCTCTCTGCTCCGCTCACGAGGAATCAGCTTCAAAGCCATCCGTGAGTCCGAGCAGTATGCGCGGGATCTCACGGGCAGCCGCAATCCCTTTGCGACTCAGGCCCTCTGGCACTCTGATTCAGACATCTTCATAAACTTTCGCGAATGCATTATCTCAACCGCAGAACTGCAGGGACAGTACGCAATGGAGCTGCTGGAGCCATATCTCAAGCGTGTCGATCACTATCCCGGCCTAAAGTTTGACGGCGAGGGTCTGGCCAACTTGTGGCGCCCGCATCATTCGGTGGCTCTGAATCCCCAAATAGGGTTTGGGGCACCCTGTATTGAGCACACCAGGATTCAGACGGAAGTCCTGTGGTCTTTGCGCAATGCGGGCGAGTCGGTTGAGTCGTTGGCCGACGTGTACGAAATAGCACCAGAAAAAGTAAATGCAGCAATCGAGTGGGAACGCCGACTGGTTAATGCAGCATAAGAGCGCCGGTTTCTATCTCGACGAGTGCCTCCCGCATACGGTCGCCAAGGCGCTTCGGCTTGTGAAGCATACTATCGAAGACCCCACGAAATCCGGACAGAAAGGACGGAGCGACGAAGACCTATTGACCTGGCTTCAACAAGAGGATCGTATATGGATTACCAAAGACGCCAGCGCCAGGGAAGCTCACCGTGACGCTATTGCCAGCAGTGGCGTCAGTATTGTCTGGATTCGAGGAATGGATCGTAAAATCGCACCGGGACGCTCAACTAATCCACAAACTCTTTTGTTAATGTTGGCTGGTTTTCTCGACCGCATCATGTCTGAGGTCAACGCTTCTCCGAATCCGTGCTATTTCGAGATTCTGCCAGGCCGTGCGTGGCCCCGGCTCAAGCGCCTTTAATTTGTACTGTTTGACCACGGTAGGAGACAATGTAGATCAGGGAGCGGAACACTGGGTCGCCGTCGTATCGCTCGGGTTGGTTCTGAAGGATGCGGAGGAACTCGTCGACGGGACAAGTCGAAGCGGCTGCGCATTTCCCGGTCAGGCGCCTGCCGGACTTCTTCCCGCATCGGTTCTTCGTGCGCGTACTCAGCGGGCAGGCACTCGGGGCGCGTCTCGGTGGTTGGTACCACTCACTGAGCCCTAGCCATTGGCCGGTGGGTGGAAGGGCGGGTCGTAGGGCCAGGGTTTGGTGCGTTGGGTGTCGCGGAAGTGGGTTTCGTGGCGCCAGAGGATTTGGCGCCAGTCGGGGCGGCGGGGTTGGACGCCGTGTTCGTGGATGAGGTGCCAGACGACTTGTTCGAGGGTGATGCGGCGGGTGGGGAGGTGGAGGCGGGGGAAGGGGCGTTCGCCGGTGTAGTGCCGAGGAGCGGCGTGAATGTGCAAGTGGGAGCGCGGGTATCCGGGTGGCGAGTCCCGCTGGTAGTGGTACTCAAACACGGGGCGAGGGTCGTCGCGGTCACTGCCAGCCTGGTAGGTGAACGTGGAATCCGTCGTTTCAAGGCGTAGAGGGCGGCGCATCACCTGCAGTGCGAGTTGAACATTCAGGAACATCCCGTTGCTAAGTGGGGCTGGCTGACCACGACGGGACGACCTCGTTGCCCTGTGGCCGACGATCAGGACGTCTGTATCGCCACCCAACCACACGTCGCCGAGTTCGGCAGCCGCGACGAGCTTGTAGATCTCGCGGACTCGGCGGAGGAAGTCGCGGGCGGCTCGTTGGCTGCTAGGTCTGGCTGGGTTGGTCAAGGAGCCGGGCGAGATAGGTCAGTGATCGAAAGATCACGTCGCCGTGGTACCGCCCGGGTGGATCTCTGTAGATGCGCAGAAACTCGTCAGCTGTCAGCCCAAAGTGGCGACGCGCGTCGCGGTCCAACTCGTGCCAGACCTCTTGACGCGTGACCTGCTCGTGTTCGTATTCGTCGGGCAGCCATTCGGGCCGCGTCTCGACGGCGGTTGCCATTGCGTGTGCCTTGCTGCGCTTGAATCCAGCATAGCGCGGGACGAGGTTTCCTGGCCCACGAGGGCCGGTCCGCACCAAAGGACCGACCTCGCGAATGCGGCGAAGGAAGTCGCGGGCAGCCCGTCGGCCACTATGTGTCGCTGGGTTCAGCAGTCAAGTCGGCGAGGAAACAGAGTGAGTTGAAGACCGGGTCGCCGTGGTACTGCTCAGGCGGATCCCGGTAGACGGCGAGGAAGTCGTCGGCTGTCAGGTTGAAGAGGCGGCGAGCCTCTTGATCCAGCGCCTGCCGGACTTCTTCGCGCGTCAGTTCGACGTGCTCGAATTCGTCGGGCAGGCACTCGGGGCGCGTCTCGGTAGTTGGTGCCACTCGCTGAGCCTTATCTATTGGCCGGCAGGTCAAACGGCTGGTCATACGGCCAATCTGTGTTTCGCTGGGTGTCGCGGAAGTGGGTTTCGTGGCGCCAGAGGATTTGGTGCCAGTCGGGGCGCCGGGGTTGGACGTTGTGTTCGTGGATGAGGTGCCAGACGATTTGTTCGAGGGTGATGCGGCGGGTGGGGAGGTGGAGGCGGGGGAAGGGGCGTTCGCCGGTGTAGTGCCGAGGAGCGGCGTGAATGTGCAAGTGGGAGCGCGGGTATCCGGGTGGCGAGGCCCGCTGGTAGTGGTACTCAAACACGGGGCAGGGGTCGTCGCGGTCACTGCCAGCCTGATAGGTGAACGTGGAATCCGTCATTTCAAGACGTAGAGGGCTGCGCATCACCTGCAACGCGAGCTGAACATTCAGGAACATCCCGTTGCTGAGTGGGGCTGGCTGACCACGACGGGAGGACCTGGTTGCCCTGTGGCCGACGATCAGGACGTCTGTATCGCCACCCAACCACACGTCGCCGAGTTCGGCAGCCGCGACGAGCTTGTAGACCTCGCGGATTCGGCGTAGGAAGTCGCGGGCGGCTCGTTGGCTGCTAGGTCTGGGTTGGTTGGTCAAGGAGCCGGGCGAGATAGGTCAGTGATCGAAAGATCACGTCGCCGTGGTACCGCCCGGGTGGATCTCTGTAGATGCGCAGAAACTCGTCAGCTGTCAGCCCAAAGTGGCGACGCGCGTCGCGGTCCAATTCGTCCCAGACCTCCTGACGCGTGACCTGCTCGTGTTCGTATTCGTCGGGCAGCCATTCGGGCCGCGTCTCGACGGTGGTTGCCATTGGGTGTGCCTCGCTGTGCGTAGGGTCAGGATAGCGCGGGTAGGGTACTGGGGGTGTGGTTCGACACGGGTCCGTTCGACAGGCTCAGGGCAGGCTCTCCGAAAGACTCCGGCCCGGCTCACCACGAACGGCGGGGGCGGCGAGGAGGGGAACGGAGCGTGGGCCCGGGATGCACTCGTGGACGGGGTGGCGGGGTGCGCCGGGAATGATTGGGGTGCTGGGTCCCGGCTGAGGACGCCGGGATGGTGGGTGGTGGGGACTAGAATTGGGTTGGCCGGTGGATGGGTTGGCCGGCGTCGTGAGGAGCTTTGCCGTCATGCCGGAGATTGAGTCGACGCCGGAGCTGATTGAGGCCGCCTATGCCGCTATGCGGGAGCGGTTGGCGGTGGTGCGGGGGCGGTTGGGACGACCGCTGACGTTGACGGAGAAGGTGCTGTACGGGCACCTGGACGATCCGGCGGGTCAGGATCTGGTGGCGGGCGAGAGCTACCTGCAGTTGCGGCCGGACCGGGTGGCGATGCAGGACGCGACGGCGCAGATGGCGCTGTTGCAGTTCATGCTGGCCGAGCGGGACAGCGCGGCGGTGCCATCGACGGTGCATTGCGATCACCTGATTCGCGCCTACAGCGGGGCGGACCCGGACCTGCAACAGGCGCTGCTGGAGAACAACGAGGTGTACGCGTTCCTGAAGAGCGTGTCAGCCAAGTACGGGATCGGGTTCTGGGCGCCGGGGTCGGGAATCATTCACCAGGTCGTGCTGGAGAACTACGCGTTTCCGGGCGGGCTGATGATCGGCACGGACTCGCACACGCCCAACGCCGGCGGGCTGGGGATGCTGGCCTGCGGCGTGGGCGGGGCGGATGCGGTGGACGTTATGGTGGACTTCCCGTGGGAGGTCCTGCACCCGAAGGCAATCGGCGTACACCTGACCGGGGAGCTCTCGGGCTGGACGGCGCCGAAGGACGTGATCCTGAAGGTGGCGGGGCTGCTGACGACGAGCGGCGGGACGAACCGGATCGTGGAGTACTTCGGTCCGGGCGCGGCCTCGCTGGCCTGCACGGGCAAAGCCACGATTACGAACATGGGCGCGGAACTGGGCGCCACGACCTCGGTGTTCGGCTATGACGAGCGGATGGCGGCGTACCTGCGAGCAACGGAGCGCGAGGACCTGGCGAATCTGGCCGACGCGAACCTGGACCTTGTGACCGCAGACGCGGAGGTGCTGGCCGAGCCGGAGCGGTATTTCGAGCAGGTGATCGAGATCGACCTTTCGGAGCTTGAGCCGCACGTGGTGGGTCCGCACCGGCCGGACCTGGCGCGTCCGATTTCGGAGCTGGCCGGGGCGGCGGCCGACGAGGGGTATCCGGACCAGATTTCGGCGGCGCTGGTGGGGAGTTGTACAAACTCCTCGTACGAAGACATTTCGCGGGCGGCGGACCTGGCGAGGCAGGCGGCGGCGCGGGGGGCGAAGGCGCGGGTGCCGTTCCTGGTGACGCCGGGGTCGGAGATGGTGCGGGCGACGATCGAGCGGGACGGGCAGCTGAAGGACCTGGAGTCCATCGGGGCGGTGGTGCTGGCCAACGCCTGCGGGCCGTGCATCGGTCAGTGGCGACGCGACGACATTACGCCGGCGCGCGAGGGCGATCCGCCGAAGCGCAATTCGATCGTGTCGTCATTCAACCGGAACTTTCCGCGGAGGAACGACGGGAGTCCGAATACGTTTTCGTTCCTGACCAGTCCCGAGGTGGCCGTGGCGTTTGCGCTGGGCGGAAGGCTGTCGTCCGACCCGACAGCCGCGCCGGTGGGCGGGGACAACGGCGAGGGGTTCGTGCTGGAGCCGCCGGGGCCGGCGGCGGACATCCCATCGAATGGATTCATCGGTCAGCGGTTCGGTTACACGCCGCCGGCGGACAACCCGGATGCCGTGTCCGTGGCGATCGCCCCGGACAGCGATCGGCTGGAGGCGCTGGCGCCGTTCCGCGAGCGAACGGCGGAGCATTTCCAGCAGATGCCAGTGCTGCTGAAGGCGGAGGGACAGTGCACGACCGACGCCATATCGCCGGCGGGTCGCTGGCTGAGGTATCGGGGCCACCTGACGAATATCAGCGACAACATGTTCATCGGGGCCAACAACGCCTTCGGGGACGAGGCAGGCGCGGGCTACAACGTGGAGACCGGCGAGGACGACGAGCCGCTGGCGGACATTGCCACCTATTACCAGCAGCAGGGCATCACCTGGGTGGCGGTGGGCGACCAGAACTACGGCGAAGGCAGCAGCCGGGAGCATGCGGCGATGTCGCCGCGGCATACGGGCGGCGGGGCGATCATCGTGCGCAGTTTCGCGCGCATCCACGAGGCGAACCTGAAAAAGCAGGGGATGCTAGCGTTGACGTTCGAGGATCCGGACGACTACGACCGGATTGAGATCGACGACCGGATTACGCTGAACGACGTGGGTGAGCTGGCGCCGGGTCGTCCGGTGCCGGCGACGCTGGAGCACTCGGACGGGTCGACGTCGACGATTCGGCTTAACCACACATTAAACGAGGAGCAGATTCGCTGGTTTTGGGCGGGGTCGGCGCTTAATCTGATTCGCGCGGCGGGCGGTAGTGGGTAGCTATAGTTCTATGAGCGGCCAGGACCCTCGCGCCGACTCTGGTGTAGTCCGCGGTCTTTGGATGGTGCAGGGTGATAGGTCGCGGCCGGGCTTGGGTGCTGAGGGTTAGAGCCACCCTCACCCCAGCCCTCTCCGTCAAGGGAGTGGGAGAAAGAGACGTGCTTCGGAGCGGGTGGCCGCTGGGGCAGCGTCGACGCGGAGAGCGTCTAGAGCGGAAGACCGTCACCCTCGGATCGAGTCCGCAGCAGGCTGCAACCCTGTCCCACGGGGAGAGGGGAAAAGACGTGCACAGGGCGACATGAGAGAGCCTCAGCACTACGACCTGGTGATCATCGGGACCGGTCCGGCCGGTCGGCGGGCGGCGATTCAGGCCGCCAAGGCGGGCAAGCGCGTCGTAGCCATCGACCGCCAGCGGTACATCGGCGGACAGGCCGTCCACCGGGGCACGATTCCGTCCAAGACCCTGCGTGAGGCCGTGATTCACGTGACCGGGGTGGGGCAGCGCTCGTTCTACGGCTCGGCCTACCGGGTGATGACCAACGTGACGATGGACGACCTGCTGCGGCGGACGGCGCAGGTGGTCCAGTCGGAGGTGGACGTGGTGCGGGACGGCTTCCTGCGAAACGACGTGGAGATGCTCAACGGCATTGCGCACTTCGAGGACCCGCACGTCGTTGCGGTTCATACCGAGAACTCCATCCTGGAGGTAAGTGCTGACAAGGTCATCCTGGCCACGGGCTCGAGTCCGGCGCGGCCACCGCACATCCCGTTCGACAAAGAACGAGTGGTGGACAGCGACGGGATCCTGGACCTGCACACGATCCCCAAGTCAATGACGATCGTGGGCGCCGGGGTGATCGGGACGGAGTACGCGAGCATCTTCGCCACGCTGGGCGTGGCCGTGACGCTGATCGACGGTCGCAAGGACCTGCTGGAGATGGTGGACGAGGAGATCGGCGAAGCGCTGAAGTACCGGATGCGCGAGGACGGCATCACGCTGCGCCTGGGCCACAACGTGTCCAAGGTGGAATTCGACCCTCGGGGGCGACCGGTCACGGTGCTGGAAACCGGCGCCAGGGTGGTTGGCGACGTGGTGATGTATTCGATTGGGCGGCGGGGCGCCACGGGCCTGCTGAACCTGGACGCCGTGGGACTGAAGGCCGACGCGCGGGGACGGCTGAAGGTGAACAAGTACTTTCAGACCGAGGTGGACCACATCTACGCGGCGGGAGACGTGATCGGACAGCCAGCGCTGGCCTCCACGTCGGCGGAGCAGGGGCGGCTGGCGGCGCGTCACGCCCTGGGGATGGACTGTCCGAACATCGACGACGAACTGCCGATCGGAATTTACACGATTCCCGAGATCGCGCTGATTGGTAAGACCGAAGAGCAGCTGACCAGCGCCGGGGCGGCCTACGAGAGCGGGGTGGCTCGGTACAAGGAGATTGCGCGCGGGGCGATCATTGGGGACGACTTCGGGATTCTGAAGCTGCTGTTCGATCCGGACACGCGCAAGGTGCTGGGGGTGCACATCTTCGGCAGCCAGGCGAGCGAACTGCTGCACATCGGGCAGGCCGTGATGCAGCTGGATGGCACGATCGACTACTTCGTGGAGACGATCTTCAACTACCCGACGTTCGCCGAGGCGTACAAGGTGGCCGGGCTGAACGGGGTGAACAAGCTGCTGCGGTAGCCGGGAAACGCCTGGTTCCAGCGGCGTCCGGTGGCACTATGGGCGGGTTAAGGTCTTCGTCGAGGTCACACCGTCATGCCGGAGCCGGGCAACGCCGCCGCCGCTGAACGCCGCCGCATCCTGACCGGGCTGCGGCCCTCCGGCCCCTCGCACGTGGGGCACTACGCCGGCGCGTTTTCGCAGTGGCTGGAGTTGCAGGAGGAGTACGAGTCGTTCTTCCTGCTGGCCGACTATCAGGTCTCCGACTACGCCGACAACCTGCCGTGGATCCGCTGGGGTCTCTGGGAAGTGACGCTGGACTGGCTGGGGGTGGGGCTGGACCCGAACATCTCGCATTTCGTGATCGAGAGCGGGGTGCCGGAGTTCGCGGAGCTGACGCTGCACCTGAGCTGGTTCCTTGGGCTGGGTCACTTGCAGCGCAATCCGACGCTGAAGGCCGAACTGGCAGACCTGGAGACGACCAACAAGTCGGTTCCGGTGGCCTTTTTCAACTACCCCGTGATGCAGATCTCCAACATCCTGCTGCCGCTGGCGCACCTGGTGCCGGTGGGGGAGGACCAGCTACCGCACATCGAGATGACGCGGGACGTGGCGATTCGCTTCAACCGGCGGTTTGGGGAGACGTTTGTGGTTCCCGAGGGTCGAGTTGGTGAGGTGCCGCGGCTGGTTGGGATCGACGGCAAGGGGAAGATGGGGACGTCGGCGGGGAATGCGATTTTTCTAAAGGACTCGGAGGAGACGCTGCGGGCGAAGGTGCGGAGCATGTTCACGGACCCGAAGCGGCTGCGCGCTACCGACCCGGGCACCGTGGAAGGCAACCCGGTGTTCATGTACCACGACGCCTTCAATCCGAACACTGATGAAGTGGATGACCTGAAGGCCCGGTACCGCGTCGGCAAGGTCGGCGACGTGGAGGTGAAGGACCGTCTGTTCAACGCGATGAATGCGTTCCTGGGGCCGATCCGGGAGCGTCGGGCCGACTGGGAAGCTCGGCCGGATGACGTGCGGGACGTGCTGGCGGCGGGAACGACGGAGACGAAGCGCCGGGCCGAGCCGTTGCTGGAGCAGGTACGAGGGGCGCTCGGCCTGGACTATCTGAAGGACGGGCCGCCGCCGGCGCCGGCGGGGGCGCCGTAACGCTGGACGCGAGGCCTACGGTGCAAGCAGGACGATTGCGTTGAACACAGGGGACGAGCCCGCCTGGGCTACACGGGGCGGTTCGGTTACCCGGGCCGCCAGGCAGCTACCGGAGGTGTCGCTGCCGTCGTGGGCGTGGATCCGGCCGCTGGCGCTGGCGGCGATTCGCCAGGGGCCGCGCGTGCTGGTGCAGGACTATCCGGCGACCTGGGGCGGGCCGGCATACCGGCCGCTGGGCGGCGCCGTGGACCATGGCGAGCTGGCGGAAGACGCGGTGGTTCGTGAGGTCCAGGAAGAGATAGGCGAGGAGATTACCGACGTTCGGCTGCTTGGGGTGCTGGAGAACATCTACGCGAAGGACGACAAGGACTGGCACGAGATCGTGTTCATGTTCGAGGCGCGGTTTGTGGATGCGTCGCTGGAGGCAGCTGAGCGGCTGGTGGGGATGGAGGGTGACGGCGATCGGATCGAGGCCGTTTGGATCGATGTCTCAGAGCCGTTGGATGCGCCGCTGTATCCGACCGGGTTGTTGGAGTTGCTGAGGGCGCGGCTGGCTACGGTCGCCGCTGAGGACTGAGCGACGTTTCGAGTGGACGACCTGGTGAGGTCTGAACTGCTGCCGTCGTGGGCGGGGATCCGGCCGCTGGCGCTGGCGGTGTTTCGGGACGGGCCGCGCATCCTGGTTGAGGACAACGCGGCGTGGGACCGGCGCGACTGGTTTTACCGGCCGCCGGGCGGTGGGGTTGAGTTTGGCGAGCTGGCCATCGATGCGGTGCGGAGGGAGATGCGCGAAGAGTTCGAGGCCGAGATCAGGGACGTGAGGCTGCTGGGGACGCTGGAGAACATCTTCGACTATCACGGTCGGCCGGGGCATGAAGTCGTGTTTGTGTTTGAGGCGCGGTTTACGGACGGGTCGTACTACGAGGCGGAGCGGATTGTGGGCACGGAGGGCGGCGGCACGCGGATCGTGGCCGTTTGGATTGATGTGTCGGAGCCGCTGGATCGGCCGTTGTATCCGAATGGGTTGTTGGAGCTGCTGTCGGAGGAAAAGGAGCCGCAGTAGCGGTCGGGACGTATCCGGCTCTCAGCGGGTGTCGGAGTCGGTCAGCAGGGTGTCGATGGTGGTGTTGAGGGCGGTGGCTAGTTTGGCGAGGGTTGCGGCGGAGCCGGGTTTGCGGCGGCGTTCGATTTCGGAGAGGTAGCTGGGGGAGATTCCGGCTCGTCGAGCAAGGTCGCGTAGCGTGAGGCCGCGGTGAGTGCGGAAGGCCACGATTGGGGACTCGCCGCCGATGATTGCGAGTGCGACAGGGTGGGGGATGCGGCTGCCGTCGTCAGCTTCCAAAGCCTCAAGACGATCCTCGAGTTCCTCGTTTCGTTCCAGCAGCGCACGATAGGCCGTCTGCGAAAGCTGGACAGTTACCTCACTAGTCATACGCCTCCCTCCGGTGCCGCACGCGCAAGACAAGCATGACGGCGACTACCTCCCGATCGATTCGGAAAAGCACGCGATAGCTCCCGACCCTAAGTCTGCGAAACGGACTTCCTGTGAGCGATACCACCTGCCGGGCGAGCGCGGCTGGATCGCTCGCGTACCGTTCGATTCTGCCGATGATGCGCTCGCGATCCCGGGCGTTCAGGCGACGCATGTCTCTCACCGCCCTCGTCGTCCATTCGATGCGCAGACTCTGCGGCATTAGGGTCATGTTCGCCTATAGCGAACACACCGTCAAGTGCCATGATCCGCGGCCCTTCGGCGGTGGTACGAGTTCAGGATAGGCCGGCTGATTCGGTAGGCTTACCGGGCGGCCGGATGGCGTTGGGGATAGACGCGCCCCGGCCTCCAGGTGGATATACGAAGCGGCGGCCGCGTGGGTGCGGCGAGAAGGACGGCACAGGGACCGATAGACACGCCGCCACCCCAGGCCAGACTAGGAGCAACCCAGGGATGACAAGCCAAAACGGTAGCGCCGTGGCGACGCTGCGCCGCGCCGCGGCCCAGCAGGTCGCCACTGAACACAGCGTCACGATCCCCGACTACGACCGGGAGCGGCTGGAAGACGTTGGGTTCATCACCGCCATGACGCTGGTGCTGCTGGGCAACTACGCCCAGACCGGACACTTTGGCGGGCCGCTGGCCTACACGCCGTACAACGTGGCGCTGCACCTGGGCGGCCCGGAGAACGGGGGCCTGCGGTACGACTATCGACGGCCGAAGCACCCGTATTGCGACCGCTTCATGCTGGCGGGCGGACACAACATCCCGACGGCGTACGCGCTGTGGATGATCATGGGCGAGGCGATGGCGCGGAGGCACGCGGCGACGGGCGACGACCAATACGCCGTGGACCCGAACACTGGGATGCTGGCGATCGACTCCCTTGGTTTCCGCCGAGGGCGCGAAGCGCTGGCCACGCTGCTGGAGGACAACGGGCTGGCCGAGCACCCGCTGTTCGCGCAGGCGAAGATTCGCGGCATCCGCTCGCTGGCGGGGCACGCGGAGACGACCGACCTGACGAACGACGTGAACGGCGGTCCGTCCGGCATCGGGATCGCCACCGCAGCGGGCAAGGCGTCGTTCTGGAACTTCGTGGGCGCCGACGACTCGTTGAAGGTGATCGGGCTCGAAGGCGAGTTCGCGATGACCGAGGGTCACGCGCAGGAACTCAAGACGCAGGCGCTGGCGCAGAAGGTGGGCAAGCGGCTGCGGATTCTGCTGTCGTACAACAACGCCGGGATCGACGATTCCCTGGTGGGCGGCGTGATTGGGGAGGACGTGTCCGAGGGCTACGTAATGGAGGACCAGTGGACCTCCTACGGCTGGAACGTGCTCTCGCTGGACGACGGGAACGACTACGACCAGGTGATGGCCGCGCTGAAGATGATGGAGGACTGGGACCCGAACGATTGGCGGCCGCTGATCGTGGTGGGCAAGACGACCAAGGGCTGGTGGCCGAGCGCCCAGGACGGCGAGATCGCGGGATTCGGCGAGCAGCTGGTGGGGTATCACAGCCATCCGTATGAATTGAAGATGAACGAGCCGTACTTCGTGGCGCTGGCGGAGTCCTTCGAGCAGCGCTACGGGGTGGAGTTCGACGGAATCCGGGACGGCCCGGTGAGCGACGAGCGCGAACGGCTGATCCAGTTCAAGACCAACATTGACGTGGCGATGTCGGTGCTGAACCAGAACGGCCTGGGGGACTGGCTGGCGGACCGGCTGGTGGAGATCGGCGACTCGCTGAATGACGAGTTGCCGCTGCGGATCGACCCGAAGGTGGATCCGTTCCAGGACGAGCGGCTGCGCCCGCAGAACATTCCGCAGGAGCCGCAGTCGCTGGAAGTGACCAACGAGGTCTCAGGCGAGACGCAGACGGTGGACATCGAGCTGTTCAAGAAGCCCGGCGACGTGGCGGGGACGCGGCGCGCGATTTCCGAGTTGATCAAGTGGGTCAACTACGTCACCGACAACCGCTTCATCACGCTGGCGGCCGACCTGTCCAGCTCGATCAACGTGGAAAACGGCGCACTGTGGGGTCACTACGACCCGGCGGGCAATCCGTTGGGCACGCGCATCAAGGCGCCGATCGAGGAAGCCGGGAATGCGTCGTCCGCGATCGGGCTGGTGGGCCAGTCGGCCTCGATGGATCCGGACATGCACGCTGGCGTTTGGGCGCTGAGCGGCACGTACGGCGCGTTCACACCGCTGATGTACCTGCCGGCCCGCGTGTGGAGCCAACAGAACCAGGACAGCCCGTTCCGGGTGGGCGTGCTGCACATCCTGGCCGGGCACTCGGGGCCGGAGACGGCAGCGGACGCGCGGACGCACTTCGGCATTTTCGCGCCGCAAGTGTGGAAGCTGTTCCCACGGGGCCAGGCGATCAACCTGAGCTTCTGGGATTACAACGACGTGGCGCCGGGGTACTTCGCGGCGGCGGAGATTGCGGCGCGCGATCCAAAGGTGGGCGTGATCACGATCGAGGTTGCGCGGCCGGACTTCCCGGTGGCCGATCGGAACACGTTTGCCGATTCAGACCCGTTGGCCGCGCGCAAGGGTCTGTACCTGATCCGCGACTGGGACCCGGACCAGCCCGCGCAGGGCACGGTGTTCGTGCAGGGGTCCAACTCGACGGTGAACCTGGTGAACGTGCTGCCGCGGCTGGAAGCGGCCGGAGTGAACGTGCGGGTGGTGGCCGTGGTGAGCGAGGATCTGTTCGCGCGCCAGCCGGCGGCCTACCACGAGCACATCGTGCCGGCTTCCGCGCGCTACGACGCAATGGTGGTTTCCACGGGCACGCGGCGTTTCCCGCCGGTGAGCGGCCTTGGTCCGCTGACCGACGAGTACTCGCTGTGGTCGGACTGGGACGATCAGTGGCTGACCGGCGGAACGGAGCCGGACGTAATCGCGGAGGCGCATTTGGACGCCGAGTCGATTTTTGCCGGCATCAAGCGGTTTGCCGAGGCGCACGACTCGCGGATGGCGCGGCAGCGGGAGGCGGTTGGGCTGTAGGTCAGTCTGAGTTTGGGGCGGCGACTACTTGCTTCTTTCCCAATCGATGGGAAGGAGCGATTGGTGGTGTCGCGTGAGGCCTCGACCGGAAGACTCCTCACCGATTTCGGCCGAAGACGCCCGAATCCTTCGGCAAGCTCAGGACAGGTTCTGCCTCTCCCCTTGGAGAGGGTAGAGATGGAGGGACTGCGAGCCGGGAGGCAGACGGACGGGTCGGGGTGGTTCGACACGGTCCTCCGACGGACTCCGGCCCGGCTCACCCCGGACGGGGGTGGGGACGTGGTTTTGGTAAGATGCTGGGGTTGGCGGCGTGGCGCGCCGAACGGCTTAGCGCGCGGTTGGGACGCCGGGATTTTCTTGAGCTAGAACCAGCGGCGGGATCGTTATGGGTTACGCAGTTTTCGCGACCGGGGGCAAGCAGTATCGCGTGTCGCCGGGGGACGTGATCGAGGTGGAGCGGCTGGATGCGGAGGCGTCGGGGTCGCTGACGTTTGACGAGGTGTTGCTGGTGAGCGACGAGGACGGGGTGCGCGTGGGTCAGCCGACAGTGGACGGCGCCTCGATCGAGGCGAGCGTGCTGGAGCACTTTCGCGGACCGAAGATCCGGATCTTTACGTACCGGGCGAGTAAGCGCACCCGGCGGCGGATGGGGCACCGGCAGGAACTGACGCGGCTGCGGATCGATTCGATCAGCGCGCAGCCGGTTGCCAGCCCGGCGTAGACCGCCGGCAGGCTCAGGACTCGGAAGGACAGCAAGCGATGGCACACAAAAAAGGGCTGGGCAGCAGCCGCAACGGTCGCGACAGCAACCCCAAGATGCTTGGGGTGAAGAAGTTCGCGGGCGAGGCGATTCGCACTGGTCAGATCATTGCGCGGCAGCGGGGCACAAAGTTGCTTCCCGGAGCTCACGTTGGCGTGGGGCGGGATCACACGCTGTTTGCGCTGATGGATGGAACACTGGTGTTTGAGCAGGTTCGGGGGCGGAAGCGCGTGAGGGTTGCGCCAGCGGCCTAAGCTTCTTGGATTTGGTTGGCGGCGGGCACTTTCGAAAGAAAGACCCATCTTGCTGGCCTCTCCCTCCCGGAGCGGCCGAAATGCACCAACTGGGAGGTTTTCGCAGACGGGAGGTCTGTAGAGAGAGCAACGTCTCGACCGGAAGACCCCTCACCCTACCCTCTCCCCCAGGAGAGGGATTGAGACATGCGACCTGGCCAGGCATGGCCGTCGCTGAGGGCCGATAGCTCAGTCGGAAGAGCGCCGCACTCGCATTGCGGAGGTCGTGGGTTCGAATCCCATTCGGTCCACCAGACTTGACGAAATCAAGAACTTTCACGCTGAGGTTCAAATTAGCAGTGGAGTTAGGGCCTTCTCCCCCGACCCGCCGGGCGAGGGCTTGCCCGAACAGAGAGGACAGGCTTGGCGTCACGATGCGTCCTGCATCCTCGTCTCCCCCCTTCCATCTGGTAGTCGAGGCGGGGCTCGTTGAAGATGTAGGTGGAGTTGTCTTCGGTGATGCGGAGGCTGGACTCGCTCAACCCGGAGAGGCGCTCCCGTAGGGCCCCTATCTGCCGCGTGCGTTCAGCGGCGTTCTCCAACCCGTCACCTCCGATTGGGCTGCGGAAGGCCCGGCACTCCCGTCTTCACTGACCGGCGGGATTCAGGGCAATCCGAGCGATCGTGGTGGTTTCGACGAAAGGTTACAAGAGTGCCGTCGTACTGTGTCGTCTGTACCGTGTTGTTTATACCCTGTAGTATGTAATTGTTGGAAAGAGAGCCTGCCCAAATGGGGAGATGAGCGCAGGTCGCTCCAATGGCGACCTTATGGACCGGAGACGCCGCGTTCGTTGATCGATCCGCGGCCAGAGCTGAAACGCTTGAACACGCCGTTGCCGGTCTCGCTCCCGGGATTCCGACAGGACATGAAGGGAGACAACCGAAGTGACCGTTTCTTTACTTCGAGTCCGCTGGCTCTCAGTCCTGACGGTTCTAGCCATTGCCGCCGTCCTGAACGCCTGTGGTGACAGTCCCGCTCCCACGCCCGAGCCGCCTCCACAAGCGACGCCTACGCCCACACCCACGCTCGTTCCAACTGCGATACCGACTGCCACGCCCACTCCGACCGCGACGCCAATGCCCACTTCCGTTCCTCAGGCAACGGCCCCTCAGACCGCGACGCCCACTGCCACCCTGACGCCCGTTCCGCCCGCCACTCCGATCGCCACACCCACTCCAACCGCGACGCCAATGCCCACTTCCGTTCCTCAGGCAACGGCCCCTCAGACCGCGACGCCCACTGCCACCCTGACGCCCGTTCCGCCCGCCACTCCGATCGCCACACCCACTCCAACCGCGACGCCAATGCCCACTTCCGTTCCTCAGGCAACGGCCCCTCAGACCGCGACGCCCACTGCTACCCTGACGCCCGTTCCGCCCGCCACTCCGATCGCCACACCCACTCCAACCGCGACGCCAATGCCCACTTCCGTTCCTCAGGCAACGGCCCCTCAGACCGCGACGCCCACTGCCACCCTGACGCCCGTTCCGCCCGCCACTCCGATCGCCACGCCGACGCCGGAGCCAACGGCTACGCCAACTCTAATCTCCAGTCCCGCTACGATCCCGGACCCGAACCTACGTAGAGCGTTGGAACGCTCCTTAGGCAAGTCATCCGGGGCACCAATCCTCCAGCACGAGTTGGAGTCGTTGCGTTCCTTCAGTGTTAGATATGAAGCAATTGGCGACTTGTCTGGGATCCAGTTCGCCACAAATCTGAGGCAGTTGGAATTGGTAGAAATCAGGGGCAGCTTGGTTCCAGGGGCACAGGAACAATCGCCACTCGACCTATCGCCAATAGCAGCCCTGACCAATCTGACAAGACTGGATCTGAGGCAGAACAAGATCGCGGACCTTTTGCCGCTGGCGGGTCTGACAGACTTGAAATACCTGAGCCTTGAGGCCGTCTATATCAGACATGATGAATCAGACACTTCCACACTAGACTTGTCACCGTTGGCTGGCCTGACCAAACTCACCAATCTGGATCTTAGCTACAACAACATACTAGACATATCCCCGTTAGCGAGCCTGACTGCACTGGAAAGGCTGAACATCAGCAAGAACCACATTTCGGACATATCACCTCTGGTCGGTCTGACCAGACTAGTACATCTGAACGGTCAAGAAAACAGAATTGCAGACGTATCACCGCTATCGAAGCTGGCAGCCCTGCAAGAAGTGGTCCTCTTCACCAATGAGATATCCGATACATCACCCTTGGCGGCAAATGCAGGACTGGGCAGTGGAGACGTAGTGGATGTAAGGAAAAACCCTCTCAACGCCGAATCCATAGGCACGCACATTCCCGATCTCCGGGCCAGAGGAGTCAGTGTTTCCCTTGATGAGGTTATCGTCTTTACGGACCCACAGATATACAACGGCAATGTGTTCGTCTTGCCGGTCTCGGAAAATCTCGCGGCCGGTGACTTGCCATTAAGTGACTATGCGGAGCGCTTCTATGATCACTTCAACGATGAATTTGACTTTCTGATATTCGTCCCTAATCTGACGCCGGGCCAACACGAATCTGGAGTGAATATCTATGCGTCTTATAGTGGTGTGAGAAACGATGTGAAGGGTATTGGCAGATCGACTACCATCAACAACGACAGTTGGGGATCAGCGGGAAAGCTCCAGGGAGTGATCGACTTCGGGAGTTATGCGATATATAGCGACCGCAGGAGTATACTGTTTGAAGGGCCGACCTTGCACGAGTTGATGCATCAATGGGCCAATTTCATCGTACCATCAAGCTACGGCTCCCATTGGGGTTTCAGCAGCGCAAACGGTAACGCTGGCGGGTTCGACATTGCCAATCTGGTAGACCATGGCGACGGCCGGTACACTGCGGGGAGCTTTAGCGGGTCAGGTTTTGCCGATAACATAATGCCCTACAGCCCTATCGAATTGTACCTGGCTGGTTTCATACCTCCAGGGGAGGTCCCGGACCTCTGGGTTGCCGAGGATGGGGAGTGGCTGCGTGACGAAGAAGGCAGGATCATCCACGCCGACAATGGTCATCCAATGTTTACCGCCAGTCAGGTCAGGACGTATACGATTGAGGACATAGTCGCCGAGCATGGTCCACGCGTTCCCGACTATTCGAAAGCTCAGAGGGAATTTCGCGCGGCAGTCATTCTGTTGGTCGATAAGAAGCACCCAGCCACCCGAGAAGCCTTGGAGACGTTGAGCGGCGACGTATCTTGGTTCAGTCACGCGGGCGGGGACACGCTCTACCACTTCAATTTCTATGAGGCAACCGGCGGCCGGGGCACGATCATCATGGACGGTCTGTCGGAGTTCTTGAAAGATAGTGAATAGCAGGTACAGCCGGCCGTGAGGTCGAATTAGTCGACAACCGCTCGCGTGTAAACTCGCCATGTGTCCAAGGGTGTCATGGCGAGCGGGAAAGTCCACACACTTGGACAGGCGTACGGCGGGAGCGCCAGTTCCCCCGTCCCGTGCTACTCCCCCATGCCGGACGGCCCTGACCCTATCAGACGGAAACCCTGGTCAGGCTCAGCCGGTGGCACCATGCTGGTAGTCTCAACACATGTCAATCTCCGAACGACAGATGCTCGACTCCCTCAGCCGGACGCCGCTCGTCGATTCGGCAGGGTTGGCCCTCATTCTCGGCCAGCCGCACACGACCGTTCACCGAGCCCTGGCTGACCTGCTGGCCGGCGGCATCGTCGGGAGGGTCAGCCACGGCACCGCACACCTGCCGTCGAGACAGCGATGCTACCTGACGACCAGCGGCAACAGTCAGGCTGCGGAGTAGCTCGGCTTTGAGACGCCCTCGGATTTCGTGCAGGTCTACCCCATTTCCAGGGAGTGGCTATCGCTGATCATCCGCAGGATGGACGCGGTGGCTGGCATCTATCGCCTCGCCGCGGCCCGGCGAGAGCACATAGCCCACCCCCACGGCCGCCATCCCAAGCAACAGCGACCAGCCGCCAAGCTGCTTGTCCGTCAAACGCATGACGTTTGCCGCGTTATGCAACCGCCGCGACCGAGTGAACGCCACCTATGGACATGGCAATCCCTCCACCCAAGCAAGGCCGCTGCCAATCAAGCTCCCATGGCGGCGGCCGGTTGATGGTTCGCTGCCGACTTCCACGTTCAGGCGCTGGCACAGTGGCGTCAAGGGGGCGCCCCCGCGTGCGCGTAGCGGACGCGGCCTAAGTTACAACCTCAGGGCCGATAGCTCAGTCGGAAGAGCGCCGCACTCGCATTGCGGAGGTCGTGGGTTCGAATCCCATTCGGTCCACCATGCAAGTGGTGAACCGTTTCCTGGCCGCTAGTGCGGCCGATCACCGGACCTAGGATCACCCGGCCCAACCAGGTGTGGGCAGCGCACCTACCTGCCCAGGGCCCGGGGGTTTCTCTACCTGGTGGCGATCATGGACTGGCACAGCCGGTACGTGGTAGCTGTCCAACACCTTGGAGGTCGGCTCTTGCGCTGGGGCGCTCGAGGAGGCTCTGGGCAAGGGCCAGCCGGAGGTTTTCAACACCGACCAGGGAAGCCAGTTCACGAGTTGGGAGTTCACCGCGGTCCTGCAGGATCGTGGTGTGAGGATCAGTATGGACGGGAAGGGGCGGTACTCCGACAGTATCTTCGTGGAGCGGCTGTGGCGGACGTGAAGCACGAAGAGGTGTATCTGAAGGCCTACCCCAACGTCCTCGAGGCCCAGAGGGGACTTGAAGACTACTTTCGGCTCTACAACGACCAGAGATCCCATCAGGTCCTGGGCTACCGGACCCCTGCCGAGGTGATCCATGGGGAGTTGGGAGTAGCGGACGAGGAGTCTAATGGCGGGATGTGTTCAGCCGGCACTGGACCAGGACTACTGGCAGGAGCTCAGGGACTCTCGCTTAACTCCGCCCTGATTCTGTCCAAATAACCGGGTCTACCCTCACTATGATTGCTAGCTGGAGACACCTATGCTATATCTACAAAGCCTTACGGGATGGACGGAGGCGTTGAAGTGGCACAGCAGATGGGCAAAGTAGTGCTTTTCATGGGTGTTGGAGAATCACTGGAAGAACGCTGTTTCCCGTTGCCGCAAGAACTGGAGCCCGGCGCGATTCTGGTCAAGACGACGATGGCAACGGTATGCGGCTCTGATGTGCATAGCTGGCGAGGCCGGCGGCCCTTCCCAGTGCCAACCGTATTGGGGCACGAAGGTCTGGGAGCAATCGTGCGACTCGGGCCGAGCGTTAGGACGGATACTGCCGGTAATATCCTGTCCGAGGGTGACCGAATAACTTGGAGCATCATGGCCAACTGCGGCCGCTGCTGCTTTTGCAGGATATATGATCTGCCACAGAAGTGTCTTAGCCTTTTCAAGTACGGACATGGAAATAGCGACGTACCGCCGCATTTCGTGGGCACGTTCGGCGAATATGTTTACGTTAGACCCGGCACAAGCGTGTTCAGAGTTCCAGATGATATGTCCGACGAGGAGGCGTCACCGTTGATGTGCGCTGCGGCCACCGTGACCGCGGGTCTTGCCAGGATCGGTTTGCAGCCGGGCGAGAACGTCGTGATCCAGGGTGCGGGTATGTTGGGGATCTATGCCGCGGCCATCGCCAAGGAGCAAGGTGCCGGACAAGTTATCACGGTCGACGTACTCGACAAGCGATTAGAGATCGCCAGTGAATTCGGTGCCGACCACGTCATTAACGCCGGCCAGTACGATGATGAAGAGCTTGTCCTAAAGGTGAATGACCTGACCGGTGGGCGCGGCGCGGACGTGGTCGTTGAAGTGACTGGTTTCGCCAGGGTGATACCGTTGGGAGTCAAGATGCTGCGCATCGGCGGGCGCTATCTGATGCAGGGAAGCTTGTACCCCGACGACAACTTCATGCTTGCCTCACACGATGTGATTACCAAATGCCTCACAATCGCGGGCCTCCACAACTACGACTCTCGGTATCTGGGCCGAGCTCTGGACCTCGTCTACCGAAGCCGCCACCGATATCCGTACAAAATACTTGGCGGCCCAGCATTCCCACTCACCGCAGAAGGCGTGACCGCCGCGCTCGAATCGCTGGAGAAGCACGAGGGTATGCGACCCATAGTGAAACCGTGAGCAACTCATACATGAAGGAAGGTGTGAGCCAATGAGCAAGATCAGCATGGTAATGTTCGACCTTTCTGGGACGACGGTGCATGATGACACTGGTGTGAGAGACTGCCTGTACGAGGCTGCGCAGGAACATAATCTAGACACGACACCAGATGAGATCCTGCTGCACATGGGAACGAACAAGATTCATCTTTACCAGTTTCTCATTGCGCGGTCGAGAGGAGACAGAATCGACATTGAAGATTTTGAGAAAACAAGAACTCTTGATACTTACGAAGAGGCGAAGAAGGTGTTTGACCGTTACGAGGAGCTCATGATCGAGCACTATCGCAGGGAGGTCAGAGAAGTGCCTGGAGCCACCGACACATTTCGCTGGTGCCACGAACATGCCATCAAGGTCGCCACTAATACCGGCTTTCATCGTGCCATAACCGAGGCAATCATGGACATCCTCGGCTGGGTGAGCGACGGGCTGGTGGACATCGCCGTGGACGTGGAGCATATCCCCGGACAGATCGGACGCCCTGCGCCATTCATGATTTTCTACGCTATGACACAGTTGAATATTCAGAGCGTGCACGAGGTTGTCAAGATCGGCGACACGCCAGCCGATATGCTGGAAGGCTACAATGCGGGATGTCGCGGTGTTGTTGGCGTACTGAGCGGGCCCAGACCGGTCGATGCTTGGGGCAAGTATCGACACACGCACGTCATACCCAGTGTCAAAGAATTGCCTGAATTGATAACGCGCGAGTTTTCATGATCGGAGCTCGTTTACCATAAGGACAATTCGATCCGCGGCCATGCTTCCCGGGCGCTCCGCAGTAGCTCAGTGGTAGAGCAGCCGGCTGTTAACCGGCGGGTTCATAGGCTTCCCAGTTGCATCTCAAAGATTGTCCGGCCTACTGTCTAATTTGGGGTGCCAGATCGGCCAGCCGCATTCTGGGGACGGTTCGGACTTCGGTCAAAATAGGCCCACCAGACTTGGCGAGCGCGATACGCGTAGCGACTCGCGAGCGAGGTGAAGCACGCGGACGTTGACTCGAGTGCATCTCAGGGCCACACGAGCAATGTCACGTGTCACTTCGCGCAGGTTTGCTCATAGCTACGGGCGGACCGGAGGGGAAGCGTGCCAACGGTTCGAGAGGCCATTCGGGTCCTGGAGCAAGACGGGTGGCGACAGGCACGAACACGAGGAAGCCACCGAATCTTCAAGCACCCGGAGAAGCCAGGGATTGTGGTGGTGGCCGGGAAACCGAGCTTCTTTATTCCGAAGGGAACCTGGAACAGTATCCTCAAGCAGGCTGGCCTGAAGTGAGGGGCGCGATGAAATACGCCGTCGTGATCGAACGAGGCCCCTTGAGCTATGGGGCACATGTGCCGGACTTGCCGGGTTGCGTGGCGGTCGGCGAGACCAAGGCGGAGGTCTGTGCACTGATCCGGGAAGCGATCGAGCTCTACGTGGAGGCGCTGGAAGAGGACGGGCAGCCGGTCCCGGTTCCGCAGTCGTACGAGCTGATCGAGGTCTAGGTGATTTCACCAGCTAGGCCGTGGAGCCCGTCTATCCTCTAGTCGCAGTTTGCCAGCGGCCGATAGGTCAGTCGGAAGAGCGCCGCACTCGCATTGCGGAGGTCGTGGGTTCGAATCCCATTCGGTCCACCAAGCCCAAGTACCGCGAACTGTGACGCGACACTTGGCTGAGATGAGGCACTCGCGCGCAGATGCGACTGCCCTTTGAGGTCGCCGAATTTGCACAGACCCAGACCGCGCAGGTTGGGTCGAGTCATCGGGCGGACCGGAGGAGGAGTGTGCCGAAGGTTCGAGAGGCTATCCGGCTCCTTGAGCGTGAAGGCTGGCAATTGTCGCGAACACGAGGGAGCCATCGGATCTTCAAGCACCCGTTCAAGCCAGGAATCGTAGTTGTCGCCGGAAAGCCAGGGATCGATATCCCGCAGGGCACCTGGAACAGTATCCTGAGGCAGGCTGGCCTGAAATGAGTGGGGCGATGAAATACGCCGTCGTCATTGAGCGGGGACCGACGAGCTTTGGGGCGCACGTGCCCGACTTGCCGGGCTGCGTGGCCGTTGGGGAGACGAAGGCGGAGGTTCTGGTGCTGATCCGCGAGGCCATTGAGCTTTACCTGGAGGCGCTGGAGGAGGACGGGGAGACGATTCCGACTCCGCAGGCGTACGAACTGACTGAGGTCTAGCCGTCTGGGATGCAGGGCGGCGGTTTCCGGGCACTCCATATTTGTCGCCCACAGGGCCGATAGCTCAGTCGGAAGAGCGCCGCACTCGCATTGCGCAGGTCGTGGGTTCGAATCCCATTCGGTCCACCACCACCCTCCACGACGGTCGCAGGTTCGGCGCGGTAGTCTGAGCGGGAACTAGCACTACGGAGCAACGCAAAGGCATGAACGTCATCCTCCTCGGGGCCGGACGGGGCGAACGCCTTATGCCCTTCACCGCGTCGCAACCAAAGTGCTTTACTGAAGTAGCGGGCGCCAGAATTCTCGATTGGACGCTAAGTGCGTTTCGACAGAATGGTCTGGACCGGTTTGTCTTCGTAGGCGGGTACCACATGGACGTGGTTCGGGACGCCTACCCAAATCTCTCCTATGTGGAAAATCCCGCCTGGCCCACGACCAACATCCTCGCTTCCCTCGTCTGTGCTCGTGAACACATGGCCCGCGGCTTCTATGCGACATACACCGATACGCTGTACCTCGGCGGCGCAGTGAAGGCGCTTCAGGATTCGCCACACGACATCACGCTCGTCATGGACACTCGTTGGCGTGAAAGGTATGTGTTTCGGAGTATGCACCCGGAGTCGGACGCCGAGAAAATTCTCGTGGACGGCGTCCGCGTGGTGGAGGTCTCACGGACGATCAAGCCGCACGAAGCATCCGGAGAGTATTCGGGCGTTATCAAGATGACGGCCGAGGGCGCTTCTCAGTTCCTGCAATTCTACGACGAACTCCACGCCGAACTTGGCGATGAGCAAGTCATCGCCGATGGCAGGCCCTTCCGCATGGCGTATGTAATTCTTCTACTCGACCGGATGATCAGAGATGGAATCCCGGTACACTGCGTCGCAGTACCCGGTGACTACCATGAGGTCGACAACATCCAGGACTACCACCTAGCCACCGCCGACTGGATGCGGTTCGCGATCAAACCTGTTCCTGAGCCACGTCTGACCAAGAGCAGAGAAAACGCACGACATCTTGCCTGAAAGCCAAATGGAAAGAGGCCTGTTCCCAACCACCGTCGTCGGCTCCATGCCGCGACCTCGATACGTGCGAGACCTGATTGAATCACAGGTCGAAGGGGGCGGCTCTTCGGGCGATTTTCGGCGGATGATGGACTCCGCCATACCATACGTCGCGCAGATGCAGGAGCTTGCCGGCATCGACATCATTTCCGACGGGGAATGGCGTAGAAAGTCATACGTCGGGGTGATTGCGGATATCTGCAGCGGGTTCGATCTGTCCATCAAGGAAGTCCTCGGACAGCGCCAGACGTGGCACGTCGTCACTTCGAAAATCGAAGTCGCAAACCCCGGCCTGCTAGCGAGGGAGGCAAGGTTCCTCAAACTGCATACGGGACGCTATGTCAAGGTCGCCCTACCATCGCCATACCTGTTAGGTGAGCGGATGTGGGACCCCGAACTGTCAAGAGCCGCGTATCCCACTCGACGTGACTTCACAGAGGCGCTCGTGCCCGTGCTTCGGCAAGAGCTCGAAGCCCTACGCGACGAAGGGGTAGCGATAGCGCAATTTGACGACCCTCACCTGTGCCTGTTCGTGGACCCGAAGGTGCGGGCGGACTACGACGATCCGCAGGCCGAGTTGGCTTACTGCGTCGACTTACTGAACCGCGTCGTCACGGGAGTAGACGGAGTCCGGTTGGCGGTCCACCTGTGTCGGCGCAATAAGGGTCGCGCAGGATGGGTCGGCGAGGGTGGATACGAGCCGATTCTTCCAGCCTTGGCCGGTCTCAAGGTCGATATTCTCATGTTGGAGTTTGCGATACCGGCGGCGGGCGACTTCGCCGTATTGCGCGACCTACCAAAACGCTTCGATATCGGTCTGGGATGCGTCGACTGCCGCAGCAGCCACATAGACACGCCAGACGAGATTGCCGCCCGCGTCAGGCGGGCCGCCCAATACGTCGCGCCTGAGCGGTTACTGCTGCACCCCGACTGCGGTTTCGCGCCGGGAAGCGCTGCCGATATCCCGCTCGACGAGGCGTACTTGAAGCTCAGGAATGAGTCCCTGGCGGCTGAGATGCTCAGGGAGGAATTTCGGTAGCTCTGCACACTGCCGGAAAGCGCAGTCCTCACATAGAAACCTCCCACCGAAAAGTTCGCAGTTCAGTCTTACACGGCCCACCGGAGCCTTGAATTTACGTTGTTCGTGGTCCGCATTGTTGACGAATTCGTCATCTGAGCCGGTTCGCGTCCACTTGCCGGCGGCGCGATTCCATCCATCGCTTTAGGACGGTTCGACCACCATGACGCACGCAACAAGTCTGGACAGCTTTAAAGCGCGGCTGGATCTTGCCTTACCGCAGTTTCTTGCCCTGACGGGAAGGAACAGGCGAGTTTGCGGCGTTCCGTTGAACAGCGTGCAGCTCGAACAAGCGGTTAAGAACGTGATTGACAATTGGAGTCGGTGTTCGACCGCTGTACCGGCCTTCAAAGGCGTGGAGAACTGGGTCGCAGTTCACTGGGATACGGAGCGTCCGACGCAGCCGCCACCTACCACTATCACCGATCCCGGTGCGCTAAGGCAGCCTGGTGAAGCTCAACTCGATGCCTCAAGCGCCGCTTGAAAACTGCTCGTGGCTTCCACCGAGCACGGCACTGGCACCGTGGCGAAACTTGCTAGGGAATTTGCCGCCCATGGCATGATTGAGAGCCGCAGCTTCTACTTGCTGAACGGGCTGCCGGTGACGAGCGCAAGACCGCTGGACGGCTACTGCACCCTTCTCCCATACCCAGAAGCGCTTGAGGCGATACGAGAGACTTCATCAGAGCTGACTTCCGCGAAGGACCTCCGATGGCCTCCCAAGAGCATCGAAGACGTCACTGTGCTGGAAACCAGGAGCTTCGAGCGCAGAGGTCTGAAGGCTGGCGAGTATGAGCGCCGTATAAGTCCTCTTCTGGAGTGTGGGCCCGATATGCTGGTGCTCATTCTCGGCTTAGTTTGGGGGACAGGTTTTCGCGTATTTGGGAGTTGCCATGGCGTCCCCGCTCCGGTCGCCGCCACGCTCCCATTCTGGCGGGCTGATGTATCAAAAGGCTGGGGCAGTAAACCGGCCCTGGTCATCCTGGGTGGTGTCAGTAGGAACACAACTCAACGGCCTCTCAATAACGAGGCACTTCGAGATCTAATAGGCGACTATTCTGCCCTGAATACGCAGACACAGCGTGTGCTTTACTTGGCACTTCAGCGGCTGCGAGATGGCACTGAGAGGATTGAACTTGAAGACATAGTTATCGATGTGTCAATCGCCCTTGAAGCCCTATTCATGGAGGGCGAACAGTGGAACCAGAAGAAGATTGTCTCAAGAAGAGCGTCCTGGTATTTTTCGGATTCGCTTCAGGAGAGAGAGCAAATCAGGATCCGACTCAAGGACTTCTATGGTGAGCGATCAGATATTGTGCACGGAAAAGTACCTCGGGTGCTGACTCTTGCCGAGGAGGATAAGCGGCGTTCAGAGTTGGCCACCTTGACCGCTGATACTGAGGATGTGCTTCGGGCGAGCCTCAAGGACATGATCATCGAAGGGCGACCAGCGGACTGGGAGGACAGCAAGGATCTGAGACTATTTCGGCACGACCCGCCTCGGGCGGAGACAGACATTCCATCCACCAAGTCTGACTCAATGAGCTGGACAGTAGCGGAGCAGTGCGAGATCGACCGAGCCTTAGAGGGTGTGTGGAAACCAGAGGTAGACAATGCCCCGCCACGGCCGCCTGATGCACAGGTGATCGTCCACGCCGGCGTCAATGCCGAGGAAATCAAACGATGCCGAGATCAAGGAATTCCTTACGCCGTCATCGTGGCTATCCGGCTCTTCTTGGCTCACCCCAAATGGCCCAAGCAGGCAGGTGATCCACGCGACGAGCGCACGGAGTACTACCGCGGGAAGGACGTTGAAAGACACCTGCAACGTTGGCGGGCGGCAGCAAGCACAAAGAGGTTGCACCAGTTCGTACTGGAATTCGATGCTTCTACCTACTATCTCCCGGAGTCTTTTGAAATGTGGCGCAGATGTCTGCAACAAGGTGGGCTGCCATGGCCTACGGAGGCAACGTCAGGAAACTGATTTGCACCGGAACAGAATCGTGCCGTCGTCTTCAACCGACCGAGAGTCCCGCCGCATTACTCGAGGTAGGAAAACCGGCCGGTTGGCGCTATGACCGCCGACATCAGTCCCAAGAGGCTTGGCCTGAAATGAGTGGAGCGATGAAATACGCCGTCGTAATCGAGCGGGGACCGACGAGCTTTGGGGCGCATGTGCCGGACTTGCCGGGGTGCGTGGCGGTTGGGGGGACGAAGGCGGAGGTTCTGGTGCTGATCCGGGAGGCCATTGAGCTTTACCTGGAGGTGCTGGAGGAGGGGCGGGGCGGCGATTCAGATCCGCAGGCGTATGAACTGACTGAGGTTTAGTCAGCGCGGCTAGGTGGAGGTGGACTCTGCCGGGAGATCCTGATGCCTGGGCGATTCCCGGGACTTGAGGGGAGTTTCGACGGGTTCGAGGCGTAGCCTTAGGCCCAGGGCGCGGGTGATTTTGAGGAGCGTTGCCAGGGTGGGGTTGCCGTCGTTGGAGAGCGCCTGGTAGAGATTTCCCCGATTTAGGCCGGTTTCGCGAGCGAGAGCGCTCAGGTTGTGTGTCTGAGCGACGTGCCTCAGGACAGCGCGAATCACCACGCCGTCCCCAACGTCCTCGTCCAGCGCCGCGCTGAGAAGGCCTTGTAGGTCCTCGTCGGTCCGCATGTAGTCCGATGCATCGAACTTTCGATACTCCTCAGCCATCAGTTCCTCCATTCGGTCGCCATTCTCCTGGCCCGCTGAATGTCTCGCCGCTGCGTGTCCTTGTCACCGCCGCAGAGCAAGACGATTAGCTCAGCACGTCTGGTGATGAAGTAGATTCGGTATCCAGCCCCATGCTGAATCCTCATCTCAGACACGCCACCGCCAACAGACCGCACGTCTCCGAGATGTCCATCCTCAGCCGCCAGCAACCTGGCGACGATGCGGTTCACCGCCTGCCGATCCCGCAACCTCCGGAGCCATCGGTCGAACGCCGCGCTCCGTAGGATTGTGAACATGGCTGCACTGTACGATATACCGTACACCCTGTGAAGGGGACCTGGGAAACGACAGGACGTCCAGAGCCACCTGGTGATTAGTGCGGATGTCACACCCTCACTTCAGCGTCCGGCCCCGGGACAGCAGAGACCTCGTCCAAGCCATCTATCGCACACACGAGCGCCTGCCCGCAGAAGTCCAAGCGGAGTCACCCCTCAAGCGAGAGTGGATGCTTGTTGTCGAGGAGTCGGAGACCTGATCCGAGGTACCAGCGACTGTGAGCGGTTGTCTTACGTTGGCCGGAACATCCGGACGCAACTGCTTTCAGAGGGTTGCGATGGCGCGTGATCGGTACGCCGTCGTAATTGAGCGGGGGCCGAGGAGTTATGGGGCGTATGTGCCAGATTTGCCGGGGTGTGTGGCGGTTGGGGAGGCGAAGGGGGAGGTGTGTGGGCTGATCCGTGAGGCCATTGAACTCTACTTGGAGGAGCTTGAGGACGACGGCCAGCCCGTACCGGCGCCGCAGGCGTACGAACTGATTGAGGTCTGGGGAGTCTGACGAACCCCACTATAGTGGCCGTACGTCCACAATATCAGCGGTTGCGGATGGCAAGAAGCGCATGAAGACGGGTGCCGAACTCGCATTGCGGAGGTCGCGGGTTCGAATCTCCTTCGGTCCACCACGCTTGATAAGATCAAGAACTTTTGCGCTGAGATCCAGGCTGGCCCTATAGCCAGAAACTGGTCTCCCCTGCCGGTCACCATTCGGCTGAGGACTGGGTAGGCAGGGCTGGAACGGAAGGTGCATGGAATACTTTAAAGAGCGCTTTATGCTTGCAAAAGTTGCAGCGCCACATCTCTACGCCGTCACCCGTCATGCCGGTCCATTATTACTCCGCCGTTTACAAACTTAAGTTGCTGTTACACTTCGTTTGTGAATCTAGGGAATCCAGAGGCGGTGAAGGACAACACGGGGCCGAACAGAGTGTCTACGACCTCGAGTTCCGACGACGGACGACTATGTAGGAGCCGGTGAGTATACCGACCGCCAAGAATCCCGCGATGAGAACGACGATAAGAAGACCGCGATTCGAGCCTAGTGCCTCCGCTTCTGCTGCCATTGTTATCGGCGTGGCAGTCGGTGTCTGAGCGAGTTCCGGCGTGGGAGAGTACGTTGGCATGGGCACAAGCGTCGCCGTTGGCGACATTGTTAGCGTATGCTTGGGTGTCGGTGTGGAAGTCGGGGTATGGATCGGTAATGGTGTGGTCGTTGCTGCTGGTATCGGCGATGGTGTTGGCGCCGGAGCGTGCGTACGTGTTGGTGTCATCGTCGGCGTGTGTGTAGGAGTGTTGGTCGCCGTAGGAGTTGGCGTATCGGTCGTCACTGGCGTAGGCGACGGAGTCGGAGTATAAGTTGGTATCGGCGTTGGAGTGTGTGTAAGCGTCGGGATCGGAGTAGGAGCTGGCATCGGCGTTGCGACGGCGGTCGTCGACCAAGGACCATCCCCCAAACCGTGTACTGCCCGGACTTGAATGTCATACTGCGTATCGGCAGTGAGCCCGCCAAGGTTGTATTGCAGGGCATCGTCGCCAAACATCCATACATCTTCCACCACGGCCCAGATCGAGTCTGCCTTCTTGTCGGCTGAGCTCCCAATATGTCGCACGTCGTATGCAGTTACGGTTAAACCGCCGTGGCTCTTCGGTGGATTCCATGAAAGTTCAATTCCCGGCAGATTGTTCCCCCGCGCTATCAGTTCTGTAGGTGCTCCTGACAATCTCGCCCGGCCAGCGTCTTTCAGGGATTGCGACAGACCGTCCATAGTGATCGTTGCCCGTCCGCCCGTTGCCTCGTAGAAGTTGTACGCGTGGAATTCGTCCGTGCCGGCATGACTGAACCGGGCTATATCGCTGCTCACTTTATCCAGTTGATGCTCATAAAGCGGACGGTCCTCGTCGATAAGCAGAATGGTCGCTACTCTAAAGTCTCGCTGAGCATGCGTGTAGTCAGGAATACGCGGGCCATGCTCCACTATGATGTCCTCGATGGCGTACTTGCTGACTTTGCTCGCGGTAAATAACATATGCCCGTGATCAGTGTATTCGTCCACCCATTTGCCATCTTCCGCGACCCACAGGCTTGGGACTTCCTCCGGCGGTAAGAGGCCCGCTAAGTACAGTTCGATGTCACCGAAGCCATAGTAGGGTGATAAAGTGCTACCGGGATTATAGCCAGTCGGAGAGAACCGCCCTGCTGAATATCGACCATCGCCATGGTCCACGAGCTCCGCAATGTCAAACCCTCCCAACACGCCGTTCGCGCTGCTAAACCCCCAGTGTGCGCCAATCTCATGAACCGTCGGCAGAATGGAGTTACCCCATTCATGAGTCAATTCATGTAGCAATACACCGCCAGAGATATCTTCGATCGCTTCAACGATGCCAATTCCACGGAGCGCACCTTCTGAACCCCAGACCCTGTCGGAAGAGAACATCGGTAGACCAATACCCCTCACCTCATTCTTTACCTTAATAAACAAGCCCCCACCTACTACATTAAAAGTACTCATGTTATAGACGATTATCAGAAAGTCGAAGTCGTCATGGAAATACGCGTAAAAGCTCGACGAAAATCTTGATGCCACATTTTTTTCTCCCAATCTATGATAGTGAGGAATATCTATCGCAACCGGAACCGGCAGGACGAATACGTTGTCGTTGTAGATCAAAGGATCTTCGTTTGCGGTGAGTACGATCTCGGTGCAATCGTGCATACGGGTTAGATCAGTATGGAGTACTTGACGCAGCACGCGCAATTCTTCAGAAAGGCATGGTGTCAATCTTCGATTATATTCAAGCAATAACGTTTGCAGATTAGCCAAGTTGCCAAGTTCAGACGGAATTGCCCCACTCAACTGGTTATCCCTGAGGCTCAGCGTCTTCAGATTGGATAGGTTACCCAGTTCTGGCGTTATCTCACCGCTCAACTCGTTGCTCTCGAGTTGCAGATGCGTCACGCGGCCGTCTGAGTCGGTTAGGACGCCGTGCCATTGGCCGATGGGCTGTTCGCTCAGCCAGCCCGTATTAGTGACCCAGTTCGGGCCGTCGGTAGCGTTGTAGAGAGCAACTAGAACATCTCGGTCGTTAATTGTCTGTGCGTCGGCGGATTGTGCCAATCCCGAGTGCCCGGTGCTAGCAAGTGCCATGACGGCAAGGGCTGTGAAGGCGATGAAGGTTCTTGCGAGCCGCATGACAGTACGTCAGATCCTCATGATTCGAGTAGTTACGAAACTTCGAAATGCACGTTTATCCTCCGAGAAAGCGTCGCTCCGCGAAGCGGAACGCATGATCGCGGAGGCCACTTCTTCACCGGCACCCGGTTGCGGCCGCCATCCCTCGGATATCGCCGCGATATCGTGTCCGACTTGACTTGGTTGCTGGTTTTCAGGCAACTTAACCAGGATCTTCATATTGGGAGGTTTGAGGCTCGATGGGTAGCCTGAACTAGTGGTTCGACATGTTTGTATTGAAGGATATATCGACCGCAGTTTGATGCGGGCGTCCTCGGTGGTGAACCGCCAGTTCACGCGTACTGCATCACGATTGCGGCTCTTCTGCCACGCTTCCACCTCGCCACGCAGGGTCTGCCTGTCCGGTATGCGACGCTCCAAGCACTGTAGAGCCAGCACTCCGATCTCTATCTCCGCCATATTCAGCCAACTCCTGTGTTTGGGTGTGTAGTGTATCTCCAGACGCTCAGCTATAGCCTCGCCTCAGAAGGCTCGAACGCCTCGTAGAGCGATGACAGTTTGTGGGTGTTGAGATTGTCCATCACCAGCACGATCCGTTCCCTGTCAGGGTAGTCCTCATTGACCAGTCCCAGTATCACATGCACCCAATCCACCTTCATGCGACGCTCCTTGACCTCGACTCGACGCTTCCCATCCAGGGGCGCGAACAGCATGAACAGACTGCTCACTCCATTGCGCTCGTATTCGTAGTCGTAGGCCGACACCGCGCCGGGCGCTGCGGGACGCGGCACTCGCGTCTCCTTGACTTGCTGTTTGCTTGTTTCATCCATGCACACCAGAACTTCGTTCTCATCATACGGGCGGTGGTAAACTTCCAGCAAGACTTCCATCGCGCACACAGAATCCGCTCTCTGACCGGGAGGGATGCACCAACTCTGCTTCAGCCACGGCTTGAGTTCGTTTGTTAAGCACTTGGCGACCCGTTTCGGTGCTGATGGACTCGACTATCTCACACTCGACCAACTGGTCAGCCAACAGCTTCAGGGTCCCACTGGCACGACTCTCCGGCGGTTCCCCGCAGGCCATCGCTATCAACCGGGCTTCGCGTTCGACGTCCAGTAGCTTCTGACGGCGCCGAAGTTGCCTTTTGCGGTTCAACGCCGACTCGATGCCTTCCTCCACACAGCGTCGCCGCACCCGCTCGACCATTTGCAGCCCCACATCTAGCGCACCGAACATGTCTGCGTCCTTCATTCCATTCCTCCGTCTTCCCTAGCCTCGTCGCTCATCAGCATGATGCGCGCATGCGTCTGTTTGTACGCGACGGTCCGACCACGGGAAACGAGCGCCTTGAGTTCCTGTTGTTCGTCCGTTGTCAGTCTGATACGGCATTCCTTGGTAGGCATCGTGATTCCTCCTTCATTCAATCGTATGACTTAACCTCTCGGAGGAATATGCCCTTCCAGACCTTTATTTCAACAATGTTCGACCACTAGATCATCACATGATACTCGGGTCCTGCAAGGCCAGTCGAGCTCGTCCGAAACTTCGTGGAAGGCATCGAGGTCATGGGAGACGTGGCTGCGCTGACGTACACGATCCCCATGCCCATTGACGCACCGACGTCGGAATCGGCCTCGGTCCTTGATTTCGTCAAGCCTGGTCCACTCCGGTATGAAACCCGTTTTCCTGTACCCCCCGCACTTCGTGGACATTCTCCGTTTCGGCGGAGCTTGCACGGGGCTCCCGTCTGCGCCCCCTCATCTGGGACCCTGCGCCCCCTCTGCCCGGACCATCGACATCGCCCACCTTCGTCGTTAGGTATCCCGGTCCGGGGCTGCGTCCAGGCCGCCTGCGGAGGACGAGGACGGAGACTGAGAGGCCGACCGGCCCGGATTCCACCCTTCAAACTCGACGCCATCACGTCCGCGAACCCCACCTACATCTTCACCGAGCTCCGCGTCGGCTACCGGATGCCCAGGGGCGAGATGCGGGGAGGGTCTGGCGCGGCATCCTGAGCCGACACCTGTATTGAGGAGGGCCGAAAGACAGTGGATCATCCCGACCTTGCCGTCGCCACCGATGCATTCAGCTACACGGGCAGTTACGTGGCACGGCGTCCTCTATGACTCCCACTGTCTTGTCTTGACAGGGGCGCAGGGTGTACAATCGAGGGGCAGTTGCCAGTGCTCCTTAGCGGAGCGGGGGAACCGTCCGGGCGAAATGCACGAGCCTCCAACCCCATGGCCAGAGGCTCGAGAGCGCCCAATTGGGATCACCCGAGCCCTGCCTTATATCAGGACCTCCCAGCGAAAAGTTTGCAGTACGGTGCTCCGCGGCCCACCACGTTCAGGCTCCTGGCCTTGAGGAGGCAATAGCAAATGGAGAACGCCATTTACACCCCAGATAGCTACACGGATCGGATACGACAAGGACTCGGAAGCTGCCTCATTGAGACAAATATTTCCCGAGGTGATAAGATCGTAAACAAAGTACGGGATCGATACGATTTTGGGGATAGGATGGTGCTCATCACCACCGACCGACAGAGTGCCTTTGACCGGGTGCTGGCCGCTGTCCCCTTCAAGGGGCAGGCCCTCAACTTGACGAGCGCATGGTGGTTTGAACAGACCCGCCACATTGTGCCGAATCAGGTTCTATCCATCCCCGACCCAAACGTCACGATTGCCAAAAAATGTACCGTATTCCCGATTGAGTTCGTGGTTCGTGGATACATCACCGGAACCACGAGCACCGCCCTCTGGACGGTCTACCAGAGTGGTCGGCGTCACTACTGTGGCAACGATTTGCCCGACGGCCTAGTGAAAAACCAGAAGCTCTCGACGAATATTCTCACACCGACCACCAAGGGGGATCACGACCGTCCGATCAGCCCTGACGAGATCGTGTCCGAGAACTCGATGACGGCCGATGAGTGGGAACAATGTAGCCGCATCGCGCTGGAACTTTTCGAATTCGGTCAAGCCAAGGCAGCCGAGCATGGCCTGATTCTCGTCGATACCAAATATGAGATGGGCCGTGACAAGAACGGTGAGATCCTTCTGGTCGACGAGATCCACACCCCTGACTCCAGTCGGTACTGGGTCGCCGACACTTATCAACAGTGCATGCGGGAGGGACAGGAACCCGACAACGTCGACAAAGAATTCCTTCGGCTCTGGTTCACGGAGAACTGCGAACCCTACGAGGATGAGGTCCTACCACCAGCACCGGATGACCTTGTAGTCGAGCTCTCACGACGCTACATCTACCTTTACGAGAAGATCACCGGGCGCTCTTTCGAGTTTCCAGAAGCAGACCAACCGATCGAGACGCGTTTGGCAAGCAACCTTCAAGGAATCACATGAAGGCGCACGGCGGGCCATAGGGACCAACGGTGAAGAAGTACATCCTCTTTGACCATGATGGGGTTCTGGTAGATACCGAATTCTGGTATTACAGGGCCGGAGAGCGCGCCCTGGCTGACATCGGTTTTACCTTGGATAGAGACCAATACCTCCGAGACATGACCCAGGGAATGGCCACCTGGGCCCAGGCCATAGCGGCAGGTGTTGATGAACAGACCATCAGCAGGCAGCGTGAGGTCCGTAACGTTTACTATCAGGAGTATCTTAGAACAGAAGACATCGAGATTGAGGGTGTCCTGCAAACACTGGCCGAACTCGCAGATACGTATAGGATGGCTATAGTCACTACATCCAAACGAGCTGACTTCGCTCTAATACACGAAGAGCGATCCATCCTGGAATATATGGACTTCCATTTGGATAGAGAAGACTACGAGCGATCTAAACCACATCCTGAACCCTATCTGAGAGGGCTCGAACGCTTTGGCGCTACTGCCTCTGAAACGGTGGTTATTGAAGATTCGGCGAGAGGGTTGGAGTCGGCAGTAGCGGCGGGTATTGACTGCATCGTGGTTGCAAACGAGTTCACTGCATCTCACGATTTATCCAAAGCAACTGCCAAGGTCGCTACGTTTAGGAAATTGCCATCTACTATAAAGGGCTTAGCAAGTTTAGCCAGGCGACGCTGAGAAGCGCGCGCCTGCTAAAAGGGTGAGGTCTTAGAAAACGAGAGTCATGAACCTATCCCAAAATCTCTGACAGTGTGGTCATGAAGCAGGGATTGTCAGGAATGCGATGTAGGCGTCGGTATGCAGCTCCACTGGACTTGCCCTTCCATTCGTGACGTGGACTCCCACCATTCAGTCAGCCACAGCTCACACGCCAGCCGAGTCCAGCGGCCCCGCCCGCCCCTCCTCAATGTGGCCGCGTCGTTCCGTGGCTCACTAGCGGATGTGCCCAATCACACCCAATACCAAGTTCGCTCACCCCACAAGACGAGGCTCGAACTTTTGTTCCTTGAGGAACTATAGGGGGATTTCCAATTCTGACATGGTACTGCCCACAGTCAACTCAGGCCCACCAAGGGTGGAGTGGCGAGGCCGTAGAGTTTGGAAGACCTACAAGGAAGGTGACAGCAGTGGCTCAATCGACCGGGTTCACGATACGGCCGGCTACGGAGGAGGACGTGCCGCGGCTGCTGGGTCTGATTCATGACCTGGCGGTGTACGAGAAGCTGACGCATGAGGTGGTGGCGACGGAGAAGTCGTTGCGGGCGTCGCTGTTTGGCGACGCGCCGGCGGCCGAGGCTCTGCTGGCGTTTGCGGGTGAGGAACCGGCGGGATTCGCCATGTATTTCCACACGTATTCCACGTTCCTGGCGCGGAAGGGCATGTACCTGCACGACCTCTACGTGTCGCCTGCGTATCGACGCCGCGGGCTGGGCACACTGCTGCTACGACGGGTGGCGGCCATAGCGGTGGAACGTAGTTGCGGCCGCTTTGAATGGGTGGCCCTGGACTGGAATACGGACGCCCACCGCTTCTACGAGGACCTGGGGGCGGAGATGTTGCCTGAGTGGCGTGTCTTCCGTGTTCTTGGCGATTCCCTGCGCCAGCTTGCAGAGGACGCTGGACCACCGGAGGACTAACCAGTGCAGCAACAGCCTCCAGAGAAGGCTCAGGCTGCACTCCTCGGGGAGAAGGTTAAGGTCTGCGACGAGGCTAGGCATGGCCGTCATCAATGGCCGAAGGCTTAGTCGGAAGAGCGCCACGCTATACAGCCCCGGAAGGTGTATAAAGTAGCGGGCCTTGTCTAGTTCTCGGGGTAACTCCCAAAGAGAAGCTTTGAGCCGTGAGACTAAAGAACAACCAAGCTGTTGAATGTCCGATCATGCTTGACGCCGATGGGTCCTGTTCTGTGTGTGCTGAAAGGAAGGCATTATAATGCCTCTAAACAAAGAAGACATATGGGCGGACCTAAGATATGCCCTCGATGAACTGGATAGACCGCCGCGCGATATACATAACCTCTTGACTGATGCAGCAAACTTAGATGCACAATCGGACGATGAATTCTACACAAGAATCCTGCTGATAGGAACACTCTCCACAGCATACTCAAAGGCTAAGTCAAGGGCGGACACGAGGAATGCTCACGAAGCAATCGAGAGGGGCCTAAAGGCGATTCTTATAGACGGCGGTATGCCAGGGAAACAGGTTCGTTCTCGCGGGCACGAATTACACCTATTGTTAGAAGATATTAAGCAACACAACCCACCAGCATTCAAGGAGCTAGAGCGATGTTTCGACAGCACTATCCAGTATCTAGAACGCGTCACAACCATCCAGCACAACACAAACATCGTAGACTATTTCCAGAAGCATGGCAAAGCCAAAGTCTTTGAAGCAAGTAGGTACGAGAGCCTCGAGGGTCGTGACAACGAGAACTGGGGAATGATCGGCCAGATCTATCGAGAGATTATACGTGCGCTACTGTCGCTAATATTCGGCTGGACACCCAAAGACATAGATTCCCGCATCGAGGACGAGGCAACAAAAGCAATACTGTCCGCCAGCAAACTTGATCCAGGGTGGGATGCAGCGGGGTGGTTAATTCGAGGACACGTTCGGCACCGACTAGAAGTCATCGAAAACCTAGAGAACAATAAAGTGCTTAGCTCTGCGGTGCGGAGGTGTGCAAGGGAATCTAAGGATAGCGCGATTAAGTATTGGGCTCAGAGGCTCAGGCACAATCTCATCGCTGCGAGAAGACAGGCGCGAGTTGAGCACCGCGCTGGGTAGTATTCGATACAAGCGCCATACAGATAGCTCCAATATTCTGGTTGACTATTCCACTCGCAGTCCCAGCCACATCTCGAAGGCGGTGCCACCTACCGTCCACTCAGGCCCACCAAGAGTAGAGTGGCGAGGCTGCGGAGTTCCGAAGACTCACAAGGACGGTGACGAGAGTGCCAGCATCGCCCGGATTCACGATTCGGCCGGCGGCGGAGGACGACGTGCCGCGGTTGATGGGGTTGATTTGGGATTTGGCGGTGTACGAGAAGTTGACGCATGAGGTGGTGGCGACGGAGGAGTCGTTGCGGGCGTCGCTGTTTGGCGACGCGCCGGCGGCGGAGGCTCTGCTGGCGTTTGCGGGTGAGGAACCGGCGGGATTCGCCGTGTATTTCCACACGTATTCCACGTTCCTGGCGCGGAGGGGCATGTACCTGCACGACCTCTACGTGTCGCCTGAGTATCGACGCCGCGGGCTGGGCACACAGCTGCTGCGACGGGTGGCGGCCATAGCGGTGGAACGTGGCTGCGGCCGCTTCGAATGGGTGGCCCTGGACTGGAACACGGACGCCCACCGCTTCTACGAGGACCTGGGGGCGGAGATGCTGCCTGAGTGGCGTGTATTCCGTGTCCTTGGCGATTCCCTGCGCCAGCTTGCAGACGACGCTGGCGAGTCGACGGACTAGCTGGTGCAGCGGCCACCTCCAGAGAAGGCTGACGCTGCCATCCCCCGGGGAGAGGGATAAGATCTGCGACGAGGCTAGGCATGGCCGTCGTCAAGGGCCGATAGCTCAAGCTCGGTGGGAAGAGCGCCGCACTCGCATTGCGGAGGTCGTGGGTTCGAGTTTCATTCGGTCCACCAGGTTTGTCCGCGGTGCAGGTCTTGAATTGCGGATTCACGTTTATGGGGTGGTGGAACCGGCACGCGGTTCACGATCTGCCACTGCGCCGAATCGACACTGAATGGCGGGCACCGGTTACGGCGGACACGGACTGACATAGCGGGGGTAGAGGCACTCTCTGGACACACCGGCTTTGTATACTGTGAGCCACAGATTCTGTGGGACTGTTGACATGCGGAACATTACGGTTTCGGTGGATGACGGGACGCACCGGCGGGCGCGGATTCGGGCGGCGGAGTTGGATACCTCGGTGTCGGCGCTGGTGCGGGAGTACCTGGGGGGACGGTCAGGCGGGTTTCCGACGGAGCCGTCCGCAGGAAACCGGCAGGCGTCGCACGAGGCGTACTTGAAGCGCCTTGACGACCTGTTCACGGACTGGGACGCGCGCGGCGTTGGCTTGCGCGGATATGACCGGATGACGCGGGAAGAGGTGCACGATCGCCAGCGGGCACGGCTGGAGACGCGACTGTACGTGGCGGAGCAGGAGCGCGAGATCCTGGCGAAGGAGCTTGCCGAACTGGATGCGCGCGCCGCGGAATCCTCCAGGCCTTACCAGGTTCGCACGACCGACGAAGACGCGGAGACGTAGGCGCTCATCATGCGATTGGTGGACACGAACGTGCTCATCTATGCCGCGCAGCATACGCCGGGGGACGCGGTGAAGCGTGGACAGGCGCGGGCGCTCTTGCGGGAGCCCGACCTGGCGCTTTCGGTGCAGGTCTTGCAGGAGTTCTTATGGCGAACGACGCACCCAGCGCACCCCGGCAGGCTGTCGCCGGATTACGCGATAGCGTTTCTGAGGCTCTTCCGGGACAAACCCCTTCAGCACATGACCGGCGAAGTTTTCGAAACGGCCGTGGGCATCAGCCAGCGCTTCCAGATTGCGTACTGGGACGGGGCGATACTGGCGGCGGCACGGATATTGGGGTGTGATGCGGTGTACTCGGAAGATATGAGCTCGCAGCAGGATTATGACGGGATGCGGGTTATCAATCCGTTTCGGGAAGTCTCGGAGGTCTGAGGCGCCGATGCAGCAGCATTGGGGCGGCCGATCAAGGACAGATCAGCATGACTGACGGTGCGTGGACTGCTGAGTTGAGGCGGCGGTGGGACGAGGTGATTGTTCGGTATCCGGATCCGGCGGTGGAGGTGTTGGATCCGCGATTCGGGCCGTACAGGCTGGGAAATGCCGCCGTGGAGCGACTGTATACGGGGGCTCGCTGGACAGAGGGGCCGGTGTGGTTTGGCGATTTCAGGTCGCTGGTGTTCAGCGATATTCCGAACAACCGGATGCTGCGGTACTGCGAGGTGACGGATGAGGTCACGCTGTTTCGTCAACCTTCCAACTACAGCAACGGCAATACGCGAGACCTGCAGGGACGTCTGATTACTTGCGAGCACCTGACTCGCCGCGTGACCCGAACCGAGCACGACGGGGGTCTGACCGTATTGCTGGACCGATTCGACGGCAAACGGCTCAACGGGCCGAACGACGTGGTTGTTGATTCCGACGGGGCCGTCTGGTTTACCGACCCCGGCTATGGAATTCTGATGTCGTATGAGGGAGAGCGAGCCGAGGCCGAACTGCCGACGCGGGTCTACCGGCTCGATCCCGTGAGCGGTGACGCCACGGTGGTGGCCGAGGACCTGGTGAAGCCGAACGGACTGTGCTTTTCCCCGGACGAGTCGCGGCTGTACATCTCCGACACCGGGAACTCCCACGACCCCGATGGACCGGGGCACATCCGAGTTTTCGAGGTGGTGGAGGGGCGGAAGCTGCGTGGTGGCCAGGTTTTCGCCGATATGTCTCCCGGATTTGCCGATGGCATGCGGACTGATAGCGACGGCAACCTGTGGTCGAGCGTAGGCTGGGCCGGACCAGGAACGGACGGCGTGCATTGCCTGACGCCAGACGGTGAATTGATCGGCCGGATTGTCCTTCCGGAACCTTGCGCAAACCTGTGCTTCGGCGGCGCCAAAGGGAACCGTCTGTTTATGACCTGTAGCCAGTCGCTGTATTCGTTGTACGTGGAGGCGGTTGGGAGCCAGAGGCCTTAGCCGTCGATTGAGGGTTGAAGAGGTACGCCAAGCTCAAGCCACGGGATCCGAAATAGGACTGGAAGGAACGTACGGTGCTTGCAGATTCACCCTGTAGGGAGGTCTCCACGGCGTCCGCTCGTCCCAACTCGACCGTCTTGCGGCGTGGGGATGGCGTAGCACAAGGATCGTAGGGGGATGCCTGGCTGGTATGGATATGCGAACGATGGGGAGGCGGGACCGCCGCCGGATCCCGCGTACAGCCGCGTAACCAACGCCGAGCGATTTCGACCCTTGCATACGGCCATGCTGGAGATCATCGGCCACCTGGAGAACGACTACGACGTCGAGCGTACCGAAGGGCATGGTCTGGACGCGGAACTGGAGCGGGGACTTGACCCGGCACGTCCGCAGGTGCGACTCAACCCCAGGGACCCCGACGCCGCCCCAATCGCCGTGGCGTTCTCGACCTTTCCTGGTCTTAACGTCCGATTGGGCCGGTGGTATTGCGAGCCTTTTCCGAGTTGTGGCTGCGACGCGTGTGATGAGTCCGCAGAAGTCGAGATCGAACGGCTCAACGAAATGGTGGATGACGTGGTAGCCGGGAGGTTCTACGAGGCGGTGCGACGTCCCTTGATTTCCTTCAGGGGGTCTGGTTGGAGGGAAACGAAGTTCTGGTCAGCTGTCGGGAAACGCACCAACAGAGCCCGTGTCGAGGGATTCCGCGCGCGTGGAATGACCGGCGGTCGTCGTCGACTGGATCTGAACTGGAAGACCTGGCGTCGTCGACGGACCGTCAGCTAGCGTCTTGCCTGCGACCTCCGGGCCTGATTGACAACTTGACACGCCGCGTGAGCCCGCGAGATTCACGAGTCACACCGACTTGGGGTGCTTCAGCGTGGAATCTCCCATCGAAACGTTTGCAGCACAGTCCGTCGTGAGTACGCCTGAACTTCAGTTGCGGACGTTGTTTGGGTTGGACGAGGAGGGACGGATCCTGGGAACCCGGGAGGCGGCGCCGGGGGTGGGGCCGTTGTTTTCGTTGATTCGGGGTCGGGGGAGTTGTGCGTGGGCGGTGCGATGGGATGTTGGGCGGGATGTGGCGGATGCCCTGAACGGGCTGGCGGGGGAGGAGCCGCTGGTGGGGGATTCTCGGCAGGCGCCGGTGCATGCGCAGCGGTACAGGTCTCTGCTACAGGGCCGGGTGGATTCGGGGCCGTCGTTTGTGTTTCCGGAGGTGATGGTCCAGCCGGCCGGCGTCGTCGTGATTGAGGACGTGGAGACGCTGGACCGGCATTTTTCGGGGTGGACGGCGAGTGAGATTCCGGGATGCGCGCCGATTGTTGGGGTGGTTGAGGACGGGTATGCGGTGAGTGTCTGCTTCAGCGCGCGGAGATCTGGTGAGGCGGCGGAGGCGGGGGTTGAGACGGCGGTGGATTGGCGGGGTCGGGGACTGGCTGCACGGGTTACGGCCGCGTGGGCGCTGGCGGTTCGCGCTTCCGGTCGGGTTCCGCTGTACAGCACGTCGTGGTCGAACGGGGCGTCGTTGGCGGTGGCGCGGAAGTTGGGGTTGGTGGGGTTTGGGTGTGTGTGGAGTGTTTGGGCAGTCTGATGCCGGAGGAGTTGCATGCAGGCACGTGGCGGGGAGGAATCAAGAGCCTCGAGCGGAAGACGGGCGGGTCTCAGACCCGCCCCTACGAAAGACTGGGTCGCCGGGATGACGGAGGGGACTGCGCGGGAGCCTGATTGCTGAGGGATTGTGGTTCGACACGGTCCGCCGAAGACTCTGGACCGGCCCTTCGACAAGCTCAGGACAGGCTCACCACGAAGGGGTGGGTGGCTTTGGAGGGTGGGTGGCCCGGAAGAGGCCGGTCTGAGACGCGGCCCCTACTAGCGTTCGGGGCGTTGGCGGCCCCAGGCGGCGGCGATGACTATGCCGACGGCAACTCCAATTGCCACGCCGACGGCGATGTTGCCGACGGCCGCGCCTAGGCCTGTGCCGGCTCCCGCTCCGAGGGCGATGCCTAGACCGATGTTCCTGTTTGCGCGCATGCGATGTTACCTCCGTCGCGCGTTGGGACGGGAAGACGGGCGGGTCACAGAATACGCGCCTACTCGGGTCGCGCGAAGGCGACGAGGGCGGCGTTGGGGCCGCGGCCGGTGGCGATGACGACGAATTGGCGGCCTGACTGGGTCCGGTAGGTCATGGGGTTGGCGTTGGTTGGAAACGGGGTTGCGCCGCGCCAGAGTTCGGTACCCGTTGCCTTGTCGAACGCATAGCGGTACGGCTCGCCGCCGCCGAGGAATACCAGTCCTCCCGTGGTGACCATCGGTCCGGAGTTGCCGTACGTGCCCAGCCGGGCCGGCAGGTCGACGCCGCGTAGCAGCGGATGCGTGCGGATATGGTCGCAGCCTTCACCGAAGGGCACTTTCGAGGCGATCTCGCCGGCGTTGAAGTCGATCGCCGCCAGGTGGGCGTAGGGCGGTCTGGTGAGCGGGATGGGGCCGGGCTGGCTCTCCGGGGCCTCTACCGCGCCCGGTCCGCCAGCCTCCCGGAACATGACGCGGGTGGCGCCAAAGGGGCAGTTGTTGCTGTACTCGACATCGACGCGCGGGTCGTCGCCCGGGTTTTCGCAGACTTGGTTGGTGTCGGCTTGCTCCGACGTCCGCACGTAGAGGAGCCCGGTCTCGGGGTCGAAGTCGGCGCCGCCCCAGTTGGCGGTTGCGCGGGGGACCCCTCACCGATTTCCGCCGAAGACGCCGGAATCTGCCTCTCCCCCAGGAGAGGATGAAGAGCGAGGCGGCCGTGGGGACTACCAGGGGTTGGTGGCGTCCATTTGGTATTTGGTGAGGTTTTGGACGGTGATGGGGTGGTTGTGGGTGAAGAGTTTGAACTGGGTGCTGTCGGGGCGGGTGGGGTAGACGCGTTGGGCGATGCAGATGCGGGAGTTGACGAAGATCTCGATGACGGAGCGGTCGATGAAGAGGTCGATGTGGAGGGGTGTGTTGGGCTGGAGGGGGAAGGGGACGGTTTGCTGGCGGACGCCGGTGGTGGTATCGCGGGCGTTGCGGCCGTAGGTGAGGTTTGGGTCGAGGCTGGAGCGGTCGAAGTCGACGATGAAGTGCTGGCGTTGGGTGTCGTAGGTGACGAGGGTTTCTTCCTGGCCCTCGGGTGAGCAGAGGAGCTTGAGGCCGAAGCGGGTGGCCTGGTTGGGGTGAATGGTGAGCTTGATTTCGGCGCAGTCGGATTCGAAGCCTTGGAGGGTGCGCTCTTCGCCTTGCGACAGGGTGACGTCGGGGTGAGGGCGCTCGTCGTAGCGGAGGTTGCGTAGCTCGGCGACGGGGTCGATGCGGAGGGTGTTGTCGCTGGCTGGGGTCAGGTGCCAGGGGAGGGACATGATGCCGTTCCAGCCGTGGGTGGCCCAGTCGTCGCGGGCTTCGCGGATCCAGCCCCAGAAGATTCGGCGGCCCTTGTCGTCTTCCAGGGTTTCGGGTCCTCCGAGCAGGCTGCCGAGTTGGCTGAGCTGGCCGTAGACCTCAGGGTGAAATTGCTCGTCCTGGTAGCGGCCGATGTAGTACTGGGCCCGGCCGTAGGGCTGGTGGGTGTGCATGAGGAGCATGTGCTTGTCGCCGAAGGGAAAGAAGTTGGAGCAGGCGCAGTCCTCGATCTCCTCGGTCCACTTGCGGTCGGACTTGTAGAAGGGGCCGAGGTATTGCCAGTCGCGCAGGTTGGTGGACTTGAGGAGGCTGGTTGAGTCGCCTTCGTAGCCGGGGCGGTGGTTCTTGTTGCCGATGAGGGCGTAGTAGGTGTCGCCCTCTCTCCAGCCGCTGGGGTCGAAGATGACGCATTCGGGGAGCTGGCTGTAGGACCTGGTTGGCTGGCCCTCGGGGGCGGGGTCCAGGGGAATGACGGGGTTCTGGGGCAGGGGAGCCCAGTGGTCGAGGTTGGGGTCGTAGGACTGGTAGATGCAGATGCCGTGGCGGGGCATGTTGGTGATGATGGTGGGGACGGGCATGCCTTCCATGACGTCGCCGCTGTTGAAGTAGTCGCCCTTGTGGCCCTCGAGAGGTTCGCGGAGGGAGGCATTGTGGTAGCGCCAGTGGAGGAGGTCGCGGCTGCTGATGTGCTGCCAACTGGAGAAGTCGATCGGGCCGACGGCGTTGGGGATCTTCTGCAGGTAGCCGAGGTGGTAGCGGCCGTTCCAGAAGATGGCGCCGTTGATGTCGTTCCAGCGGCCTTCGGGAGGGACGAAGTGGTAGCGGGGGCGGAATTTGTCGGCGACGAGCTTTTCGCGGATTTCGTAGGACTGCATGAGGTAGTCGTTGAAGTCGCTCATCCGAGATACTCCGCTTCGGGGCGTGGCTTACTGTAGTGCGAACGGTGGGAGTCGGGGGAGAAGGCGGGAGAGATGGCAGCGGACGAGTTGAGCGCTTCCGAGCAGATTGACAGGAAGATTGCGGATTTGGGGGATTGGCGGGGGGAGCGGTTGGCGGAGATTCGCGCGTTGATCCATGAGGTCGACCCCGAGGTCGTGGAAGAGTGGAAGTACCGGGGGAGCCCGGTGTGGTCGTGCGACGGGACGTTTGCCGTGGGCAACGCGCACAAGGACAAGGTGAAGCTCACGTTTACCAACGGTGCGCAACTGAAGGATCCCGGGAAGGTGTTCAACGCGGGGCTGGGTGGGAAGAAGTGGCGGGCGCTTGACATTCTTGAGGGTGACCGGATCGACCGGGAGGCGCTGAAAACACTGCTGCGCGAGGCGGTGAAATACAACATCGAGAATTCGTACGAACGGCGCAGGACCCGCTCGGCCGACAAGCCGGTGTTGCTGTCGGGTGGAAATCCGCAGATCGCGAAGGCGGACGGCGACGCGCCGGTGCAGACGTACATTGCGGCGATGCCGGAGTGGAAGCACGACATCGGGCGGCGCCTGGACGATCTGATCGAGCGCACGGTGCCCGACGTGCGGAAGGCGGTGCGGTGGAACTCGCCCTGGTATGGCATTGAAGGCCAGGGCTGGTTTCTGAGCTACCACGTGTTCGCTCGCTACGTGAAGGTGACGTTTACGAATGGCATGCGGCTGGAGCCTCTGCCACCCGGCGAGGCCAAGGACCCGGATTCGCGCTGGATCAACATCCACGAGGGCGAACTGGATGAGGCGCAGATGGAGACGTGGATCCGGCAGGCGGCGGCGCTGCCGGGGTGGTTTGGGTTTGACACGCTGTGAATGATGAGGAGGCAATCGAGGTGAGCGAAACGATGAGCGAGGAAGAGCGCGACGTCCTGGAGCGCTTCGAGCGGGGCAAGTTGCGATCCGCGGCCGACGCCGAACAGGAGATGGAGGCGGCCCGCCAAGCAGCCCGCCGGACGTTTAACAAGACCAAGCGGGTGAATCTCAAGCTTCGCCCGAAATGACGAGTGCCCGGCCCAGGGTGTTGATCGTGTGCAGCCGGGAGGTGCACGACCTGAGTTTTCTGGCGGAGGACACCGAGCGGCTGGCGACGATCGCGGACTGGGAGTGGTTAGAGCTGGATGGTGGGGTCGCGTTTGGACCGAATGAGGATCGTGGGGCTGTCAGGCAGCTGATGGAACGTGTTGGCGATGTTGAGGGCGTTGTGGTGTCGCATGGCTCGCCGAAAATCAGCGCCGAGGTGATGGACGGCGCGCCGAAGCTGAAGATCATTGGGGAGTTGGAGGGGGACCGGTTTGCGTACCGGATTGACGTGGAGTCGGCGTGGGCGCGGGGGATTCGGACGGTGGATACGACGCATGGTTCGTCCTATCCGGTTGCGGAGTGGGCGCTTGGGCTGATCCTGATTTCGCTGCGCAATGCGGGGGAGAGCTTCAGGCGGATCCTGGCGGGGGACACGTCCAAGCCCATTCGCGACGACTTTGGGTTCGTGCATGGCGAGCTGACCGGCAAGCGGGTGGGGCTGATCGGATGCGGGCACATCGGGCGACGGCTGGTGAAGTTGCTGGCGCCGTTCGAGGTGGAGGTTCGGGTCTACGATCCGTATTTGGCGAGTGAGATGCCGGATGCGATCGGCGTGGTGAAGACCTCGCTGGAGAATGTGCTTTCGACGTCCGATGTCATCGTCTGCCTGGCGCCGCATACGCCGGCCACGGAGGGAATGATCGGGCGGCGCGAGTTGGACATGATTCCTCCCAATTCGGTGTTCGTGAACGTGTCGCGGGGCGCGGTGGTGGATAGCGATGCGCTGATCGCGCGGCTGAAACGCGGAGACATCGTGGCGGGGCTGGATGTGTTCGATCCGGAGCCGATTCCGCCGGACAGCGAGATCATCGGGATGCCGAATATTTTCCTAAGCCCGCACATCGCGGGGGTGACGCTGGCAAGCCGCCATCGCTTCTTTAGCCTGATGGTGGATGAGTTGGAGCGGTTTTTGCGCGGCGAGGAGCCGCTGTTTGAGCTGACGCCGAGGTCGATGGCGAACCGGCGGGGAGCGGCGACGTCGGAGGGCTGAGCACGGATGTGCCGCGCCGAGAGGCGAATCAGACGTTGAGGCCGAATTAGAGCTTTCGCGAAAGAACCAGCGGATGGTCCTCGGTGGTTTCCTGAGCACTCTCGTCGTCGGCGCAAGCCGTTGACGATGTCTCAAGCACCTTGAACCCAGCGCCGGCCAGCGTGTCCAGGTATTCGCCCAGGCCGTAGTTGCTCCAATACATCGTCACTCCAAAGAAGTCGTCTTCCGTGTAGCCCGCTTCGCTGTGATGACTCAGGGTGCAGAGCAGGTAGCCGCCGGGCCTGAGCCAACGGTGAATCCTGCGAAACAGCGCCGGTTGCCCCTCGCGGGGAAGGTGGAAGATGGAGCATATGGCGACGACCGCAGCGAAGCTGGCTGGATTGAAGCCGATCGACGTTACGTCAGCGCATATGAAGTTGCCGGCAGGAACGTTCCGCCTTGCGAGAGCGACCATCTCCCGCGAGACATCCACTCCGGTGACACGGTGGCGTTTGGCCAGGGACCTGGCGATCGGACTACCAGCACCGCAGCCCACGTCGAGAATCGAGTCGCCGTCGTCCAGCCGGTTCAGTAGACCCCGCAGCTCAGTCGGAGCCCGCGTCTTTCGAGACTCGTGGTAGGCCTGCGAGCACGCGTCATAGCCTCGTCTCACTAGCGCTCGGTAGTCGACCTCGGGATCAGTCGCAGGGATTATGGCGCCAAGCCTTTCGTCTTCGGCAGAATAAATGCCGAAGCAGCGCCGTGATGTCGTTCGAGGCGGGAGATACGCATATGGACAAGCTCGCATTCGTCGATTCGCACATCCACTTGTACGACATGCAGCATCCGGAGTTGGTATACGGCCACTGGCAGCCCGGGGTTCCGCATCACACCTTGGGGTGGCAGATACAGAAGCTGGCCGAGCGGAACTATGTCGCCGAGGACTATATCGCCGAGACCCGGAACGCGAACGTTACAAAGGCGGTGCACGTGCAGGCCGCCATCGGAAGCCCGGATCCGGTCACGGAGACCCAGTGGCTGCAGGAGGCAGCGGATCGCACGGGCTTCCCCCACGGGATCGTCGCGTACGCCGACCTGCGGGACCCGGGTGTGGAGGCGGTGCTGGCGCGTCACTGCGAGTCGCCCAACATGCGGGGAATCCGGGATTTTTCCTACGGCGACTACCTGGTGGAGCCGGACTACCACCGGGGCTTTGCTCTCTTTGAGAAGTTCAACCTGGTGTCGAGCATGCCGGCCCAGTGGCAGGACATGGAGAAGGTGCGGGCGCTGGCGCACAAGTTTCCGAACATCACGATCGTGGTGGATCACACCGGAATGCCGGAAGAACGCACGGACGAGTACTTCGAGAACTGGAAGCGCGGTGTGGCCATTGCGGCCAGTTGCGACAACATCCGCTGGAAGATCTCCGGTCTGGGCATGGGCGACCACGACTGGACGGTCGAGAGCATCCGGCCGTACGTGCTGACGTCAATCGAGACGTTTGGCGTCGAGCGCTGCTTCTTTGGGACCAACTGGCCGGTGGACTGGCTGTGGAGTACCTACGACGAAGTGATCGACGCCTATACGGAGATCGTCTCGGACTTCAGCATGGACGAGCAGATTCGGCTGTTTTCAGGGACGGCGGAGGAGATTTACAGAATCTGAGGGACGTTTGCGCAACCCGAAGGGCGGTTGCCCGGAAGACCCCTCCAACTTCACCCCCCTACGCCGATCCGTCGCCGGCTACAATTCGACAGGGCGGTTGTTTCTGACCATTGGCTTGGTGTCACCTGATCGGCGGGGACCACGAACCCTCGCCACGAGGGACCGATGGATACAGGCGCGACGCTCGATGTCGGGACGTTCTTTGCCGCGCTCGGCGTGATGTCTACAGGGATTGTGCTGCTCTTCGGTTGGGTACTGACGGACATCCGGGACCTCCGCAAGCGCGTCGATCGAATCATTGATCGGGGCGCAGACTCTGGAACCGTCACCCTTGATCGGGCGGCCCTGCGCGTGCTGATCCGTGAGGTACTGCAAGAGGAAGGTGTGGCCACCTCGGCGCCCACGAGCGACTCGACCTGACGCTCCCCGTCTTCCGCACCAGGAATACGACGACGCTTGGCGTGCCGCAAGGGTCAGGGGCCCTCCGATGCGGGCGGGCGACGTCCGGTCAGTAGGCCCAGGGGCAGATGCGGTATTTGACGCGGGTCTAGTATTCGGCCCACTTCTCCTCGCCGTACTTCTCAACGCAATGCTCCTCGTCGTCCCTTTGACGCCACGTGAACAGCGAGACGATGAAGATGAAGTAGGTCCAGGCCCAGAGATTGGTGAAGTGACCGAATGAGAGTCCGATGGCAAAGCAGCAAAACCCCTCCCCATGTAGTTGAAGTGGCGAGCCGCACCCCAGAATCCGCTGCAGAGGATCTTGCGGTCGCCGGCCTGGATGTATTGCGGCTCAATGATTCCCAGGAACTTGCGGTCGGGCCAGCGCTTGAATGTGTACTTCTGCAAGTTGCCGCCGCGGGTGATGGTCCAGCCGAGGAAGAGGAGTAGCCCGGTTCCGATCAGCCATACGTAGGTCCAGCCTGTGGAGAATCCGGGGTGCGGATACGCGGCCATACCCCACAACGGCAGAATGTACAGCCAGCCGTAGATGACGAGTCCACCCCAGATCAACTTGAAGCCGAGCTTCTCGTGAATCAGATCGTAGGTGTAGAGCTGGACGCGCTCGAAGATGAAGTAGTCGAGAATGTATAACGTGAAGAACGCTGCGTACAGGAATACGCCGGGATTGAAGTTGTCGCCGAAGCGTTCGTAGTGCCAGGCGGCCCCGGACAGGGCGTTGAGCGAGAACATTGATCCGCCGACCACGTAGAAGTACATTTTCAGATCAATGCGTTGGTTGAAGTACGACAACTCCTGGACTCGCCCAAGCCAGAACTCTGAAATCAGGTTCTTTGTCTCGCCTTGCGGCTGGATGAACACCGCTATCAGCGTGAATATCGCGACGACAGCCGTTCCGCCGGCCATGGCAAAGATCGCGGACCGGTAGAACCAATCACGCGGCATTCCCGTGAGCTCGAATGCCCACACGATCACGGCGATGGCGAACACCAAGAGCCCGTTGAGCCGATAGCTGCGCGGTTCGCCGATCTCCCTATTAATGACGTAGCCGGGTACGCGTATTCCCGGCACGATCAGCTGCACAACGAAGAATGCGGCGAAGATAATCAGCGGGGTGAAAAACCCGGCAATCGCCTCCGTCGGGGAAAGCTCGAAGAGGTGTTCAATTCCGAGCCATTCAATCAGGATCGAATACCGCCTCCTCTAGTGACGTAGCCATTTTGGGTATGGGCGCCAAGGAGGTCAACGTCGGTTTTAACGAAGGCCTCGCCGGGCTGCCAGGTGCAAAATCGGCCCTGCTTGCGGACGATAGTCCTCATAAACGGGAAGAGCGACGACGGAGCCGTGCAGGCCTACAGCGCGGCCATTCCGGACCGAAAGCGCAATGTCGGGGCCGCCCCGGCGGGAGCTACCAGACTTCGTCCTTGGCGTAGAGGGTCTTTGCAGGGCCGATCAGTTTCGGGTCTGGCTTGCGCACACGCCGCGCGACTTCGGGGTCGTAGTCGAAGCTCCGCAGCACGTAGCGCATGCAATTGAGGCGTGCGCGCTTCTTGTCGTCCGACTTTACGACCACCCAGGGGGACGCCTTTAGATCGGTAGCCGCGAACATCAGCTTTTTCGCCTCGGTGAATTCGTCCCAGAGCGGTAGCGACCGCCGGTCGACGTCACTCAGCTTCCACTGCTTAAGGCGGTCCTGGGCGCGGGACATGACTCGTCTGAGTTGCTCCTCCTGGCTCACCGAAAACCAGAACTTGAACAGCCGCAGGCCCTCATTGATGAGCATTTCCTCGAACAAGACCGTGTCGCGGAGGAAGCGCACCGTCTCAGCAGGCGTGCAGAAGCCCATGACCGGCTCGACCACGGCCCGGTTGTACCAGGAGCGGTCGAAGAACACGATCTCCCCGTTGGTTGGCAGGTGCTCCACGTAGCGCTGGAAGTACCACTGGCCGCGCTCCCTCTCGGTAGGGGCCGGCAGCGCCACCACCGTCGCGCCGCGAGGATTGAGGTGCTCCATGAAACGCTTGATGGTGCCGCCCTTGCCGGCAGCGTCGCGCCCCTCGAACAACAGGACGATGCGCTGCCCGGACTCCTGTACCCAGTTCTGCAGCTTCAGCAGCTCGACCTGCAGCTCGGCCTTCCGAGCCTCGTACGTGCGCCGCCGCATCTTGGTGGGGTACGGGTAGGAGTCACTGATGATCCGTCTACGGCCGGCGCCTTCCACCTTCCGCAGGATCTCCGGCGGGATTCCGGCCGTGGGAATCAGGATGCTCGATGGATCTGGCGCCGCACTCGGATCTGCCACGGAAATACCCTACAGGGGCGTTCGGGCCGCGCCAATCAGGGTACTGCCCTGGTGGCTCGCTCGGGAAAGGGACGTACCTCTGGGAGAATGGGCCGCCAGACACCGAGGAGTTTCTATGCCTGACGTGAAACCCATTCCGGACGGATACACGGCCATCACGCCTTACCTGATCGTTGAGGACGCGGCCGGGTTCCTGGACTTTCTGACGAACGCGTTTGGGGCCGTGGAGCGGCTGCGGATTCCAATGGGAGAAGAGCTGATCGGCCACGCCGAGGTGGAGATTGGGGGCGCGGCGGTGATGCTGTCCGACGCGGCGCCGCCGGACTTTCCCGTCAGCAGCGCGCAGATTCACTTGTACGTGGAGGATGTCGACGCGGTATATGCGCAGGCGGTGAATGCGGGTGCGACTTCGGAGTCGGAACCTGCCGATCAGTTCTATGGCGACCGGATCGCCCGCGTGGCCGATCCGTCGGGCAACGTCTGGTCGATTGCCAGCCACGTTGAGGACGTGGACATGGACGAGTTGATGCGGCGGTTGGCGGCCATGGGGCAGGCGTAGGCCGGCTGGTACCCGCCCTGACAGATGGAACTGATGACGTCGGATCCGAGCCTCTCCAACAAACCTGCGTGCGATCTCCTGCTTTGCAACGGGCAGATCATCACGCTGGATTCGGATCGGAGGATCTATCGTCGGGGCGCGGTAGCGATTAGGGGTTCGCGCATCGTGGGGGTCGGCACGGATGCCGAGCTACGACAGCGTTTTAGTGCGCGGAAGACGATGAATGCCGGCGGCGGGATCGTGCATCCCGGATTCATCGATGCACACAATCATATTGTGCATACGTCCTGTCGCGGGGTGTTCGGCAACATCCACGACACAAGCTCGGCGCCGATCAATTTCGCGGATTGGAAAGCCGGCGTAACGGACGACGACGAAGCCGCGGCTACCGCCATGGCTGGCCTGGAGATGCTGCGGAGCGGATTCACGATGTTTGTTGAGCCGGGGTCGCTGTTTTCGACCGAGGCGGGGGCTGAGGCGGTGGCGCGGGTTGGCCTGCGAGCGCTCGTTGCGCCGTTGTATCTCTGGGACAGGCGGGAGTGCTTTGACGCAATGCCCGCGTTGGAGAGTCCGAGCCTGATGGCTCGGGCTCCCATCGACCTCGCTCGGTCATTGGAGCAATTGGATGCGGAGCTTCACCGGAACAGGGACCCCGATGCGTTGGTTCGCGGGTACGTCTTCGTCTATGGGGTTGGAACCGGCTCGCCGGAGTTGTTGCAGGCGGCCCACGCCTGTGCTCGCGACAACGATGTGCCGCTGCATCTACACGCCGGCTATGTTCCCGAGGAGGCGGAGATCTATCGGGCCATGACCGGCAGAAGCCAACTGGTGCACCTGCAAGAGCTAGGCGTTCTGGACGAACGCACGGTGATCGTGCATGCGAATGTGCTGGACGAGGCTGAGGAAGCCGCGGTGCACGAGTCGGGCTGCCAGATCGTCTGGTGTCCCTGCGCATTCTTCTCGTTGGGCATCGGGCGAGGGGCGCGCTTCAAGATGGCGGAGCGATATCGGCGAGGCGTCCGGGTGTCGTTGGGCACTGACGGGGCCTTTGACAGCACACCGGGCGACACGATGCAGACGGCGCACTTTGCAGCCCAGAGCTACGAGGATCCGCTATCGCCAGGGACGTTGCTGGAGATGCAAACAATCAATGCAGCCGCGGCCGCCGGACTGGATGCCGAGCTGGGAAGCCTGGAGCCGGGCAAGCGCGCGGACGTGGTAGTGCGGTCCGCTCGCGTGGCTGAGGCGTATCCCGGCAACAACCCGGTTCACCAACTGGCGTTGACGATGGGCGGCGGAAGCGTGGATACGGTTCTGGTCAACGGCGAGGTGGTGTTCAGTGACGGGCAATCAACCAGGGTGGATGAGGCCACGTGTTACCGAGCCGTGTCGGATTCGGTGGTGGCGCGAGCGCAGCGGCTCGGTGTCGATCTGGACCCTGAGTGGCCGATCGTCACGTAATGCGGTGATGCTGGGCTTAAGTCTGCGCCGCGGGGGCTAACCGGGTTCCGATGGGGCTGACCCTTTCGCCAGGAGCAGCGCGTAGAGGACGCCGAGGGTTGGAACGACAGCGAATATCAGGGGGAGTTCCCAGTCGCCCCTCATTTCGCCGCTGGCGATCGCGAGGGCGAGCGCCAGGTCGGCGGCCACGGTGGCCAGCAGGAGGGCGGCGATGGCCAGCACAAGCTTGCGTGAGGCTGTGGACCGGAGGACAAGCAACAAGAGCGCGCCAGCCGCCAAGGGGTGGAGCAGCACAAGGACAAGCCGCGACCAGATGTCACCCCCGTCGGCGAAGGAACCCACGGCCGCGGTGAGCATGGCCAGCGCCGCGTAGACGAAGGCCAGAACGAGCATTGCGATTCGCATCGGTTACCTCCTCACCGGTCGCGTGCTTAGTGATGGCCGCAGGTCAGTCGGCATCGGTCTCTTCGCCGGTGTAGAAGGCGGTAGTTCGTGCCGCGGCAGCGCGGGCGAGGGCGGGGTCGGTTCCGGCGGCTGCGGCAGCTTCCCCCCAGGCCTGGCTGCTGCCGGTGAGCAGGGCCTTGCCGGCGGGCGACATGGCGAATTCGAGTGGGTCGGGCTTTGGCTGGTCCGGGTCTGTGAGATGCATGGCGAGACCGAGCAGGCCCATCTCGAACCCTACGCCGGTTGCGCCGGGCCCGTACGTGTCCCACTGATCGGAATGGTGGGCGGTGTGGGTGACCGTGAAGCGGGCGCGGCCGGGTCCATCGTCCGACACGCGAATGTCCACCCAGGTGACGAAGCCGCCAAACTCCCAGGTTACGGCGTAATGCGACGGGGGTTGGCAGGCCGTAATGCGGCCGCCGGCATTGCCTTCCAGCTGATAGCTGCCGCCAAGTTCGAGGTTTCCGCTGATGGGCAGGAACCAGTGGGGGATGCGGTCGGCGTTGGTTGCGGCGTCCCAAAGATCTTCAAGCGATGTTGGGTAGCCGCGGGAGAGGATGACGGCGTGCGCGGGTAGTCCATCGCGCTCGAGCGAGGACACGGAGCGATCGACGGCGCTTAAGTTTTCCTCGACGTTGAAGTCCATGGACCTCGGTACCCGTGAGCCTGTGGGATCACGGAAACAATACCGTTTCGGGTGACGAAGGGACGTGGTGGCGGGTCTGGATTCGAGCGGCGGAACTGGACACGTCAGCGGCGGCGCTGGTTCTGGACTGCCTGCGGACGCTGGCCGTCGGACCAGCCGGGGGAGTGGCCGCCGAGACCGTGGCCGAAGCTGCTCGCGACGGATTTGACTCCGGCAGGTCCGGGTGAGACGCGCCGGCTAGACGGTCCTGTCCCGCGTCGCGATCTCGTCCAGTAGCTTGGCGGCGGCGTAGACGTTTCTGGTATTGGGCACGGGGATGTCGAGCATTTCTCCAAGCTCGATGACGGCGCCCACGATGGCGTCAAGCTCCATCGGCCTCCCAGACTCCAGGTCCTGGAGCATCGAGGTCTTGTGGGCGCCAACGGCGGCGGCCCCGGCGATGCGCCGCTCGACCGAGATTGGCATCCTGACGCCAAGGGCGCGGGCCACCGCGTCGGCCTCCGCCATGACGGAACAGGCCAGGGCGCGGGCCTCGGGATGCCGGGCGATTTCGATCAGCGTCGCGCGAGTCAGCGCGCTGATGGGGTTGAAGGCAACGTTTCCCAGCAGCTTGACCCACATGTCGATACGTATCCGGGATCTGATACGGCAGCGCAGGCCGGCTTCCTTCAGGGCGTCGGCCAGCCTTCGGCAGCGGTCGCTGGCAGCACCGTCGGGCTCGCCGATCGCCAGCCTGTCGCCCTCGACGTGCTCCACAACCCCCGGCTCGGCAATGTAGGCGGAGGGGTAGACGATGCACCCGATCACGCGCTCGGCGGGTATGGCGGAGGAGACGACCCCGTGCGGGTCCAGCGACTCGATCGGCCTGCCATCCCAGGGGCCGCCGTGCCGTTGGAAGTACCACCACGGGATTCCGTTCTGGGCCGATACCACGGCCGTCTGTGACCCGAGCAGCGGTCCCAGCCTGGGGGCGACCTCCGGCAGGCCGTGGGCCTTGACCGTAAGAAAGACGACGTCGACCTCGCCCACCTGATCGTAGTCGTCCGTTGCCACGGGTCGGGCCTGGAAGTCGCCTTCCGGACTCCGCACGTGGACGCCGTCCGCCTGCATGGCTCGCAGGTGCGGGCCGCGTGCAATCAGGTAGACCTCGTGACCGGCGAGGCTGAGCCTGGCGCCCAGGTAGGCCCCGATGGCCCCGGCGCCAACCAGAGCAAGTCTCACGTGGAAGGCCCGCCGGTGATGACCTCCGCAACGATCCGGCGCTGCACCTTGCCCGTGGCCGTGCGTGGGATCGCATCCACGATGTGGATTCTGCGTGGGACCTTGAAGGAGGCCAGGCTCTGCCGGCAGTGGCCGATCAGCTCTCGCTGCGTCGCCTCGGCGCCAAGCACAACCGCCGCGGCCGGTTCCTCGGAGTGCGTCGGGTGCGGAACTCCGAACGCGACGGCCTCCGAGACGGCGGGGTGCGACAGCAACACTTCGTCGATCTCGACTGGTGAGATTTTCTCGCCGCTGCGGTTGATGAGTTCCTTGAGCCGGCCGCGGAGCGTGAGCACGCCGGTCTCATCAAGCTCGCCCTGGTCGCCGGTCCTGAACCAGGCGCCAACGAAGGACGAGGCGTTTGCCTCGGGGTTGGACTCGTAGCCCCGGATGACGTTGGGGCCGCTGATCACCACCTCACCAACCGTGCTCGGCGACTGAAGCTCGCCGGCTTCGTCCATGATTCCGATTGTCACGCCGGTCCCATGCCCGACTGATCCGGGGACGCGACTGCCCGGAGGCAAGGGGTTCGAGGCCATTTGGTGTGCGGCCTCCGTCATGCCGTAAGCCTCGACCACCGGCACACCGAACGTCGATTCCATCTGTTTCATGGTGGCCGGCGAGAGAGCCGCACTGCACGAGCGGATGAAGCGCAAGCTGTCGACATTGGCGGGCAGGCCGCCACGCCGGGCGCGGGCGAGCAGCGCCTGGAACATGGTGGGGACCGCCGAGAACCAGGTGGCCTGGCACTCGTGAACGATCGGCCAAAACCCCATGGGGTTGAAGCCGGGCGGCGCGACCACGGTCCCTCCAGAATGGAGCGTCGAGAGCGTCGACGCCACCAGCCCGTGCACATGGAACAGGGGCATGACGCAGAGCGACACGTCGCCGGCGAACAGGTCGTAAGTCTTGACGATGTTCTCGACGGATGTGGTGAGATTCCGGTGCGCCAGCGGCACCCGCTTGGGACGGCTGGTCGTCCCGCTGGTGTGCAGCACCAGCGCCACGTCGTCGGGGTCAGGGAGGACGGGTGCAACACCCTCGCCTTCGGCCAGGGCCGCGCCTCCGGACCCTGACAGGCTGACGCGGCCCTGGTCGTCGAGCGCGGACCGGATGTCCAACACCCAAGCCGGGGCCGCCCTGCGGGCCTCCTCGCCCCCGTTGGAGGAGGTGATGAGCGCCGTGGCGTTGGTGTCGTCCATGTAGAACTCGAACTCCGAAGCCGTGTAGGCGGGGTTGAGCGGCGCGGCCGTGCCAGCGGCCGCAACCGCCAGGAACGTCACGATGGCCTCGATGCCGTTGGGCAGGACGATGGCCACCCGGTCTCCACGGTCCACGCCCACGGCACGCAGCTGCGCTGCAAGCGTCCGCACCTGGCGCCGCAGGGAGTCATACGTCACCACGGGCCCGCCGGGAGCCACGATTGCCGGGTGCGACGGCGCGCCCGATTCGAGCAGGTCAAGGAGTGTGCCTGGAAGTGTTGTTGCGGCCATGCGGTCTCTACTCCAATGCAGCGTTCGGGAGGGGTCAGGGCGTGGGGCGCCCTCAGTATGACCCGATTCGATCAGCCTGGAGCGCTGTTGTCCATCCGAGCGGCCCATAGCTGCTCCCAGCGCGGATGCCCAAGTGTCCGGTGGGCGCAGCGAGCTTCATTTACGGCGAGGCGGGGCGACTCCACCAGAGACTGGCAGTTTCAGCTGCATGGTCCTGGTTGGGCGCCTGGTGGCGGTGACGCTGTTGACACCGGGTCCGTCGCCGAGAGTCGTGGCGCTGTTTGACGAGGTGAATTCGGCAAAGCCGGCAGGGAGGCCGGAAGGGACGGCCCCGGCTTCCGAAGCCTCTGGCGCTTAGCAAGCCCGGGCGTGGACCGTAGAATGTTCACAGGACGTAAATCGGCTGGAGGGCGGCTGCCGAGCGAGAACGGTCAGAGGGGTAAACATGGAATGGCCATTGATTGGTCTGATGCTTGGACTGATCTGCGCCGTTGCTGGGGCGGCATGGCGGTTCGGGAAGGTCGAGAAGGCTATTGCGAACCTGGAAAGGTCCGACGTGCAGATCCGAGCCGATATTCAGGGCCTTGATCAGCGGCTGAGCGCCGAAATTCGCGAAGTTCGGAAGGATGTTCGCGACGTCCGACAGGATGTTCGCGAGGTGCGGCGGGATGTGCAGCGCATTCTTGAGCGGATGACCCCGCCGGCCGTCTGAGTCTTGGGCGAGGCCGCATAGTCCCATGGTCGTTCGTCACTGACCGGAGTTCGCGAGAACGCGTGGGTCCTGGATGGCCGGTCTACGACTGCCGCGGACCGAGTTGCTGCCTTGCGACGCGGGCGAACTGGAGACTCTGCGCGATGCGCTTGGAGAGCGCCAGGAGTCACCACGGCGCCCAAATCAAGACGCCGACAGGCGTACCCAGGCAATCCCATCGACGTGTTCGAAGTGGCGGTCCGCCGAGACGAGGTCGGCGCCGGTTTCCATGGCGTGCGCGGCGATCCACATGTCGTTGGTCGGAATGGGGCGGCCCTTGGCTCGCAACGACGCCGAGATTCGGGCGTACCGGTCCGCGGTGACAGAACCCACGGGTACAACGGACGCATAGCGGCCGTCGAGAACGTCTCGGAGTTCGGCAAAGTTGAGATCAAAGCGAGATCCTTGCCTGAATCCAGCCAGCAACTCACCGACAACGATTGCCGAAAAGAGGATTTCTTCGGCCTCGCGCACGAAGTAAGTGACCTGCGGATGTCGACGCGCGAACAGGGTGTAGGCGTTTGAGTCAAGCAGCAATCTCACCGCCAGAGTTCTTCGTCAATCTTGTCGAATTCCTTCAGTGCGGCGTCAAGCTCGTCGGCTTCCTCCGGGGTCCAGACTCGTATCAGGTGGTCCAGCGAAGAACCAACCTTGGCGCGGCCTGCGCCGTGGTCGGCCAGCCCGGCGCCTTTGCGAAGGAGTCGCAGGACGGCCTGATTTAGCGAGATCCCCTCACGCTTGGCCAGGCCCTGGATCGCGGCGCTCAGTTCGTCGTCAAAACCTCGGACCGTGAGTTGCTGCACGGTGACACCCCGTGTGAGTCATCAAGTGAGTCACTGCGACTCACTCTACTACTCACCTAAACGTGCGCCAGCCATTTGCAGGTTCGGAACAGTAGGAGCCAGCGACACATTGGGGTTCCGGGCAGGCTCGGTAGACATCAGAAGCAGGCGGTGCACCAGGTCTGGCCGTGGCGTTGGAGGGCAGCGGGACTGAGGCGGGCGCCGAGGCCGGGGGCGGTGGGGAGGATGAGACGGCCGCTGTGGATGTGCTCGGGTGGGTCGAGGAGATCTGCTCGCCAGGGGCATTCGTAGGCGCCGAATTCGAGCGGAAGGGCCGCGGGCATGGCGGCGGTGACGTGACCGCCGGCGAGGATGGAGACGGGGCCGCTGGGGCCATGGAGCGAGGTGCGGCCACCGTGGCGGGCGACGAGCTTGGCCGCCCGGACGGCTTCGCGGACGCCGCCGCAGTGCTTGATGTCGGGCATGGCAACTGCGACTGCCCGCGTGGCGACCAGTTGCCGGAAGAACTCGGCACCGTAGGCGTGTTCGCCGCCGGCGACGGGCATGCGGACTCTGGCGGCGATTGTGGCCAATCCTGTCGGGTCCCGCTCAGGATTCACGGGCTCTTCGAACCAGCCAACATCGAGCTGAGCCAACTCGTCGGCAACGATTGGCGCGGAGGCAAGGTCGAAGCGGCTGTGGCAGTCGACCAGCAGGGTGATGTCGGGGCCGATGGCGCGCCGGACGGCGGCCACTCGATCAAGCCCCGGGCGGGCGCGGTCTAGGTGGTCGGCGGCTGGAGCGCCGGGAACGATCTCATCGAATGGGGTGCATTTGACCGTGCGAAAGCCGTCGCGGACGGCGCGTTCGGCGGTAGCGGCGAAGTCGCGGGGGCGACGGTCGGTGCCCAACAGGTGGCGATTGGTGTTGGCGTAGAGCTCGACGGCGGCGACCGGCTGGCCGCCCAGCGCCCGGGTGAGTGGTACGCCCTCGCGTTGGGCCTGGATATCTACGAGCGCGGTGCGCAGGGCGCTGACGGCGGTGGCGAGCGCGAAGTCCTGGTGGAGCTGCCGCGGCTCGAGTCCAGCTATGCCCACCAGGTCAGCCTCGTCGCCGATGGGGCGGTCTTTGACGGCCTGCATGAGCGGCGTGAGGTGACTGACCACATCGCCGCCGGAGGTGGTTTCGACCACGGCTGTCAGACCCTGATCATCGCCAATCTCCGCGAAGTTCCACTGGGTGCGGTCGTTGACGGTGACCGAGGCGCAGCGGAGGGACGTAAGGGTGATGCGTTCGGGCATCGCTGAAACAGCCTACACGGGGTGGCCTTGTGGCGAACCGGCGGAGCCGGAGCTCGTTTTAGTTAATTGGTTTCTGTGTTGTAAGCCACTTTCGAGTTCCCCGAAGAGCACATTGGCATGCGACGTTGCATCGTTGATTCGGCGGTCTATTTCGCGGCGCGTAGCCAGTCTTGTACGGAACTGACGTGCGGATAGACGGGCAGATCGGATTCCAAGTCCCACCACAGGAATCCGTGGATCTCGCCGTCTGACACAATTTTCGCCTCGTCAACCTCGCCTTCGGCTTCGACCGAGAAAACGTGATGTCGATTGATTGACGTCTCGAGAACGTACTCGTATGTGGTGCGGGTTGCGATGAGGCCTGTCTCTTCGCGCAACTCGCGGGCGGCAGCCGCCTCGATCGTTTCACCGGGATCCACGCCGCCGCCGGGCAGCATGAAGATTGACTTGCTGTCCGCGACCAGGAGTAGCTTTCCGTCTCGGGTCACGACGCAGGTGGCTCGGTCGCGAAGCCTTGCTGTCATTTTGATCTGGCCAACTGCCGGCGGGGAGCCTAGCACGGGGCCGAGGGCGGCTCGGGCAGGCATGGCGTCACCGCGCAGTGCGGCGGAGCGGTGTGGCAGCATGCGCAGGCGGCAAGCATTTTCAGGTGTGGCTGATGGCGGCAGCGCACGGAAACGAGAACATTCGCTTCGAGCCGGACGAGCAGCCGCCCCCACTGCTGGCCGTGGGCGCGGGGTTTCAGGCCGCCCTGATCATGCTGGCGCCGGTGGTTCTGGGTGTGGTGGTCGTACTCCAGATCGCCGGACAGCCCGCGGAATACACGGCGTGGGCCGTATTTGCCGCGCTGCTTGTGAGCGGCGTGACCACCACATTGCAAGCCGTTCGCGTGGGCCGGATTGGGTCCGGGCACGTGCTGTTCATGGGGACGTCCGGGGCGTTCATCGCGGTCTGTATCGGAGCGCTGGTGACGGGCGGCCCAGCCATGATGGCGAGCCTGATCGTTATCTCGTCGCTGTTTCAGTTCGCCCTGGCCGCACGACTGGCGCTGCTGCGACGCATCTTCACGCCCACTGTGACTGGCACGGTCATCATGTTGATCGCCGTCACGGTCGTGCCGCTGCTCTTCGACGCCTTGACCGATGTGCCAGAGAGTGCGCCTGAGGCCGCTGCTCCCGTAGCAGCGCTTGTGACGCTGGTGACCGTGGTGGCGCTGGTATTGCGCGCGCCGCCGGCGTGGCGGCTGTGGTCGCCATTGATCGGCATTGTGGCGGGGTGCGCGGTGTCCGGGGTCTTCGGGATTTACGACCTGGCCACGGTGCAGGATGCGGACTGGGTTGGGATACCGCTGGGCGAGTGGCCGGGGTTCGATCTGACCCCGGACGTGAAGTTCTGGGCGCTGCTGCCGGCGTTTGTGGTGGTGACGATCGTGGGCGCCATCGAGACCATCGGCGATAGCGTGGCCATTCAGCGCGTGTCCCGACGCCGGCCGCGGGCAATCGACTTCCGGGTCGTGCAAGGCGCCTTGAATGCCGACGGCGTGGGGAATCTGTTCTCGGGTCTGCTCGGGACACTGCCCAACACCACGTACTCCAGCAGCATTCCGCTTACGGAGGTCACAGGCATCGCGGCCCGGCGCGTGGGCGTTGTGATCGGCGTCATCTTCGTGGCGCTGGCGTTCTTCCCCAAGGTCGCGGCCCTATTGATCGCGATTCCCTCGCCGGTAGCAGCCGCGTATATCACGTTCCTCATTGGGATCCTCTTCGTCCAGGGGATGCGAATCATCGTTCAGGACGGTGTGGATCACCGAACGGCCGCCATCGCCGGTTTGTCGTTCTGGATCGGTGTGGGTTTTCAGAATCAGTTGATCTTTGCCGATCTGCTGGGCGATGGATTTATCGGCGTAATGCTGGGCAACGGGATGACGTCGGGCGCTCTGGTCGCGATTATCCTGATGGTGTTCATGGAGGTGACAAGCCCACGGCGCCGGCGGCTGGAGGTTGCATTGGAGATGGGCGAGCTGCCGAAGATCGACGAGTTCCTGCGCGGGTTCGCCTCGAGGAAAGGATGGAATGCGGCGGCGACGGACCGGCTGGCTTCGGCGGGTGAGGAGACGCTGTCGATCCTGTTACAGGAGCCTGACGAGGCTGCCGACAGCGGACGGCGCCTGGCCATTGCCGCGCGCATGGAAGGTCGTTCGGCAGAGTTGGAGTTCGTGACGGCGTTTGAAGGCGAGAACATGGAGGACCGGCTGGCCTACCTGAGCGAGCTGCCTCCTGCTCCGGATGAGCGCGAGGTTTCATTCCGCCTGCTGTGGCACTACGCGTCGTCGGTGCAACACCAGAAATATCACGGCGTGGATATCGTGACGGTGACGGTGGATGCGGAGCGGTAGGGCTGGTGGGCGCCGGTCGGTTCGGCCGTAGGACTCCGCGCGGTAGCCGGGCTTCAGGGACAGATTTGGACATGCTTCGGGACGACTCGCGAATCGAATGCACACTGATCGGGCGAATGCCCAGCGGAGCGCACCATGTACCTGCCATTTAGACACCAATTGCTGCTCGTCTGTCTCTTGCCGATTCTGGCGCTGGCGCTCCTCGCCTGTGGCGAAGGGGCCGGCGAGCCGGGGGAACCCTTCCGAATCGGCGTAATGGAGTCGCTGACGGGCGCTGGCGAGACCTACGGCACCGTGGCCAGCCAGGCGAAGCAGATGGCGTTGGACGAGATCAACGCGGCGGGCGGGGTGAACGGGCGTCCGATTGAGTTCATCGTGGAGGACTCCAAGTGCAACGCACAGGACGCGATTGCGGCATATAAGAAGCTGACCGAGGTGGACGGGGTGAAGATCATCCTGGGTACGTCGTGCAGCGGCGCGATGCTGGGGGCGGCACCCTTGGCCGAGGCGGACGGCGTGATCCTGTTCTCCGGACTGGCGAGCAACCCGGACATCGCGAACGCGGGCGATTACATCTTCCGAACGCAGATCAGCGACATCCAGGTCGGCATCGACACGGGCAACGTGCTGTGGGCCGACGGAATCCTCGGGCTGGCGACGATTACCGAAACGACCGACTACGCCGAGGGCGTCCGGCGCACAACGGTTGATCAGTTCGAGAAGCGCGGCGGGCGGATCGTGGCGGTGGAGCATTACGCCTCCGACGTGACCGACTTCAGGTCGCAGCTGACGAAGCTCTTCGATGCAAACCCCGACGCGCTGCACATGGCGCCCCAGTCCGAGGCGGCCGCCGGAACCATCGTCAAGCAGGCGCGAGAACTCGGCTACAACGGTCCGATTTATGCGGAGACGATTTCCGTGGGTACGACTGCCCTGGAGATAGCCGGCGACGCGGCGACGGGCATGAAAGCGATCACCGCCGACCTGGACCCCGACAACGAGAAGGCGCAGGAAGTCTTGGCGGACTTCCGCGAACGCTACCACTACGTCACGCTGCCGTGGCATCTGGGATCCGCCTACGACGACGTATACATCGCGGCCGAGTGCTTGAAGCGAACCAACGACGATCAGGACGCCGACGGATTCCGCGATTGCATGTACGAGATCACGTGGAGCGGCGCGATCGGCGACAACTACAGCTTCGACGAGCAGGGCGAGGTGGTGGGTCTTTCGCGGGTCGTTGTGGAGGTTCTGCCGACGGCCGACCGGACGGAGGACCGAACGTACGTCGTGCTGGGGCCGGCGCCGCGACCCTAGTCCCGCGCCAGCCACGATGACGCCCGAGGGTCTTGCATGACGCACGACATGTTTCATGACGTATGGATCATTTCGGTATTCATCGCGTACTTCGCGGTCCTGATCGGAATTGCCATCGTCCGCGTTCGGAACATGACGGCAATGTCCGACTACGTCCTGGGCCGGCGGCGGCTGAGCAGCTTCACCACGGCGTTGAGCGCCGGCTCGTCGACCACCAGCGGCTGGACGATGCTGGTGTTTCCGGCGCTGGCGTTTACTAGCGGGGCCAATCAGCTCTGGCTGGTTGTCTTCCTCGTCATTGGATCGTGGCTCAACTGGACGTTCATCGCAAAGCGACTGCGTCGCTACACGATTGCTACCGATGACTCGCTGACGGTGCCGGAATTTCTGGAGCGGCGGTTTGGGGACGGCGGCGGAGTCCTACGCGCGATCAGTGCGGCATTCACGATATTTTTCGTCATCTTCTACATCACGTCAGGTCTCGTAGCTGGATCGAAGCTCCTCAACTCAGAATTCGGACTCGATTCGGCGTTGGGAATAATTCTTACGCTGATTGCCGTATCTTCGTATACGTTCATCGGAGGATTTCTAGCAGTTTCCAGGACCGACGTGTTTCAGGCCGCATTGATATTCGTTGGCTTTGTGATCATGCTGGCAACCGTGATCCTGGCGACGGATAACCCCTTGCAAGGCGTGGGAGGCGGGGTTCAGGGGTTTATGAATCCATTTACCGATTCCGAGGACCAGGTTGTTACGCCGGTCTTCATTATCGGCACGATGGGATGGGCGCTTGGTTTCTTTGGCGCGCAGCATGTATTGCAGCGCTTCATGGCGGTAGAACGGGAAGACAAGATCAAAGAGAGTCGCAATATGTCGACGACTTGGCTTTGTCTGGTTTATTCCCTGAGCTTTCTGCTGGGACTGTTTGCCCGACCGGCGCTGGACCAAGCCGGCCTGACGACGATGGATGCGGAACGGGTGTATTTCCTCGTTGCGGAGCACTTCTTCCCCGCCATCATCGCGGGCCTGCTGCTGACCGCGGTGATCGCGGCGGTTATGAGCACGGCGGACTCGCAATTGCTGTTGTCGTCGGCCATCGCGGCGGGCGACCTGCCACTGCTGCGCCGGTTCGCCTCGTCCATTGGCACGGCGCAGCGGGTCTGGCTGGGGCGCGGGCTGCTGCTCGTAATCGGCGCACTGGCGGCGTTCCTGGCTATCGCATTCCCGGACTCCGTGCTCAACCTCGTCGCTTACGCCTGGGGCGGGATGGGGGCGACCTTTGGTCCCGCGGTGATCCTGGCGTTGTACTGGCGCCGGTTCAATCTGGGCGGCGCCATCGCTGGGGTCGTGGTCGGGTTTGTGGTTGCGACGCTCTGGCAGTTCGTCCTGTCGGGGGGTCCACAGGGAATGTTCGACGTCATGCCGGCCATGCCGGGATTCGTAGCAGGCACGGTTGCGGCGATCGTTGCCACACTGCTTACCGCTCCGCCAGCCGAGGACCGCACGCGGGCGTTCGACCAGGTGGTTAGCGGGAGACCGGCGCAGGCGTGAGCCCTGAAGCGGGGGTTGCTCCAGCGCTCCACGCTTTGCTTCGGCGAGATTGCGACGCGGACTGCCTCAGGTCGTAATCGGAGGACCGTCGCTGGGTGCAGGGCGGAAGACGGCCAGGCTGGCGGTGTAGCCGTGAACGAAGTTGGCGGCGCCGATGGGGCCGATTTCGCCGCCGCAGAAGAACCCGGCGACGGGCACCTGCTCGCCCAAGACGTTTCCGATGATTGCGACATCGGCATCACGCTCACCGAAGAAACGCTCGCCGCGGCCGTTGCAGGTGAAGAGCAGCGCGCCGGCGGCGGTTTCCTCAAAGACCTGCGGGGTTAGCAGCATCTCCAGGTCGTCGCGCGCGCTCTGGGCGTCGCGCACGTGGAACTGGACGAACTCACCCTCACGCACGCGGTCGGCCACGCTGATGGCGCCTGACTCCCTGTCCGCACCCAGCACGACGCGGATGAGGAAGGACCCGTGGCCGAGATCATCGGCTCGATTCGCGACACCTCTCCCGATGAGGATTCCAGAGCGCATGAGTTGCTGGTCCTCCGCGCTGGCCTGGGCGAACACTTGTTCAAGCACCTGGAGCGGGGGCGTGCCGTCAAGCTCCTGAATCAGGTTGCTGCGGCTGCTGGTGACGGTGAACAGGTCGCCGACCGGCCGGCACCCCTGCGAAACTATGGTGCTCACGCGCACGTTGCCGCGGAGCGTGACCCCGACGAGGCCAGCATTCGTGACCGCGCCGTCCTGCGCCAGGCGGTTGCGACCGGGCGCGGACGCCCAACTGGCCACGCCGCCGATGACGGGAACTCCCGGCGCAAGCTCGTCGAGCCGGCGCAGCAAGGCTTCGGTGGCGGTTGAGAAGGGATCGACCAGCACGATGCAGGCGCGCAGGTCGGAGGGCGCAAGGTTGACGTCCTCGTCGTCGAGATCGGGAAGCGGATCGACCTGAACCCCCGGCAGCCGGGCGGCCAAGACGGCGGTGGCGGCATGGTCCTCGATTTCGCGGCCCGCACCGACGATGCCACCAGCGGTGCAGCCGACGAAGCGTCCGGGCGCAAGCTGTGCATGTAGGCCGGCCAGGGTGGCAGCACCATCCGGATCGGTCTGCGGACGGACGAAGACCACAACCAAGTCGAAGGGTTCGTCCGCGGCGAGTTGGTCGTGGATGTCCTGGGCAATGCGTTCGGGCTCGGTCTCAAGCGAGACGGCGGAGACGAACTTCATCCGGTGCATCCCCCAGCGACCCTCATACTTTCCAGCCTACATGCCGAGGGTAGACCCCTGTGGGCCTGGGAATTTCCAGCAGCCGCTGAGCGCGCCGAGGCCCGCACTGAATTAGCCCGAGGGTCTGCCAGTATGGTGAGCCGCTCGTCGCAGGCGGCGGAGCGGATCCACCTGACTCACGAAGGATGCGGGAACGCTTGAGGGACGCAGCCGACACAGCGAGGCCCGGACCGCGCCTGCGCCTATCGGCGCGGGGTTGGCTGGCTGCGACTGCCGCGTGGTGGATTGACGATAGACGCTGGTGGCATGCGGTTGCCGCGCTGCTCTACGTGGCCGCCGCGCTGGTGTTTACGTACCCGCTGCTGCTGGTTGCCGGCACGCATATCACTTACAAACCCAGCGGCGACCAGCTCTTCCTGCTGAGCATCCTCGAATGGAGCCGCACGGCTCTGTTCAGCAAGCCCGGCGATTTCTTCGTCGGCAACTTCTACTTCGGGGCGGGCGGGGCGTTGTTCGGGTCCGACCTGCTGCTCGGGTTTCTGCCCATCTACGGCCCGCTGGCGTGGATCACTCAAAGCCCGGTGCTGGCCTACAGCATCACGCACATTGCGGCCTTCGCTCTCAATGCGGGCGCTATGTACGCGACCGTTCTGGTCCTGACCCGCTCTCGTTCCGGGGCCCTGCTGGCCGGCGCGGTGTACGCCTTTGGGCCCCTGCAGCTGGCCTATGCGAATCACTTGCAGTTCCTGGGCGCCTGGTATCTGCCGCTGGTGCTGCTGTTTGGTATTCGCCTGTGGCGGGGCGGCGGGTGGCTGGACTTCGGGCTGGCGACGTTGATGGTCTGGGTGCAGTTCGCCACGGCCGTGCATCTGGGCGTGATCGCCGCCATGGTCTACGCGGCGTTCGTCGTGCCGCCGGCCATTCACCGGATCGTGACCACGCGAGACGCGCGGTTGGGCCTAGCCATGCTTGCCGCCGGAATCGTCGCCAGCGTTCCCTTCGCTCCCGTCGTGCACGGATACCTGAGCTTTGCCGACGCCTGGCGGGCGGACCGCGACATCACGGAAGTTCAGGGTTGGTCGGTACAGCTACGCGACTACCTGTCGCCGAATGGACGCCTGCAGTGGTACGGGACGCTGATGGAACGATTTCCGGTGCCGAGCGGCGAGCGACGGGTATTCCCCGGTTTCGTACCGCCGCTCGTAGCCGGCGTTGGCGCGGCGGCCGGGCTGCTGGGATGGACCCACAAGCGCCGGGAGTTGCGAATGGTCAGCGGTCTGCTCCTGGCGCTGGCCGCGGTCGCGGTGCTGTTCTCGCTCGGAACGCATTGGAAGCAGCATGAGGTCGTCAGCGAGCACCAGCTTCCGTACCTGCTGCTGTTCGAGCACGTGCCCGTGTTCCGGGCGATTCGCGTCGTGGCGCGGTTCTCGCTGCTGGCGCACTTTGCGTTCGCCGTCCTGGGTGGCATCGGTGTGTACGCCATCTCTCACCGATTGCCGCGACGCTGGCTGGCCGCGCCACTGATTGGATTGCTGGCCACCGGGCTGGTTCTGATCGAGGCGCTCCCCAAGCCGCTGGCCACGTACCCGATCCCGAGCGACGCAACCCTTCAGAAGGCGCTCCAAGAGTCGGCGCCTGGTCCCACGCTTCTGGTTCCGGTTTCGGGCAAGGATGAGGTCCGACGGATGTGGATGGCGACCGAGGGCAGCGTTGGACCAATCGTCAACGGTTACTCGGGTCACATCTGGCAGCAGACCTGGTATTTCGTGGATACGACCCAGAAGCTGATAGCCGGCGAACTGGAAGGTCTGGCGGCGGGCTTAAGCGCATACGGGATTCGAACGATTGCCGTGGATCTGCAACAGGTGGGCGGCGCCAGCGTCCTTTGGGAGGAGTTTGGGCGCGGGCCCTGGGTCTCCAGGTTGCAGCGGATCGATAGTCACTTGGTGATCGAACTAGCTGAACGAACAAGCTTGCCGGCCGACCAATGGATCGACTTGGAAGCCACCGTGTTACTGGATGCAGCGCAGCCTGCGAGCGGGTTCATCAGCACTCTGGTGCTGCGAAATCCGAGTGCGGATCCCTGGATACCCCCGGGCGACGCAAGAGTGCGTCGCCTGCAAATGGAGTGGGTTCGGTCCGACGAATCTGTGGAGCTTGCGTACGAGACTGACGCGCTTCCGCCTCCGTTTCTTCGCCCTGGGCAGGTTCATTCGGTGCCGGTGCATCAGTTCTCACCGCCTGCGCACGGGAGCTACGTGCTGCGTGCCAGCGCGGACGGCGAGCGCATCTTTGAGCGAACAGTTCAGGTGGAGCCCATTTCGACTTGGGACTTCAGCGGAACCGCGGACGGCATGCTGGCGGGTCTGACGCTGCGGACGCCGGCCAGATTTGTCGCGCGGCCCACCGAGCTACTCCCCCTTCACGTCGATGCACACAACATCGGGCAGACGAGATGGGTTGACGAAGCGAATGTGCGTTTGGGCTGGCGTTGGTGGAAGGTCAGCGAGGACGGGAGCGAAACAGAACAGCCCAAATACGAGGGCCGCGTTGTCCTGCTTGGCCACCTCTTCAACGACATTCCGCCAGGTCTCGGATATGCGTTTGCCGGCAACCTGCGAGCGCCGGACGAGCCCGGCCGCTACGTCGTACGTGTTTCGATGCTGATTGAGTTGGTCGCCTGGTTCAATATCGATCCCATCGAGATCGAGGTGATCGTCACGCCGGCTGGCGGGTAACCGCGGGCGAGCGCGGGCCGACCTGGATGAAGACCTGGCCGCTGTCGACTTTGACGGGGTAGGCGCGGAGGCGTTCGGTGCGGCCGCGGATGCGGCGGCCGGTGTCGAGATCAAATTCCATGCCGTGCCAGGGGCAGATGAGCACGCGGCCTTCCAGGACCCAGGCCAACCGCCAGTCGGTGTCGGCTGTTGCGACCAGGGTGCCGCTGACGGGGCCCGTGCAGACGGGGCCCTGCTGGTGGGGGCAGCGGTTGCGGTAGGCGCGGAAGCCGTTGTCGAGCCGGAAGACGGCGATCTCGATTTCGCCGTGTTGCACAAAGGCCGGCTGGCCGGGCTGGATTGCGTCCGCCGGCCCAACGCGGATGCGGGCCATCAGGCGACGGGAACAGGGACCGGAAGTTTGAAGAGACGGCGGGCGGTTTCGCCCATGATGTTGCGCTTGAGCTCGGCATCGAACGGCATGCTCATGACCTTGCGCGGATGGTCGAAGTCGTGGTGCGGCCAGTCCGAGGCGTAGATGACCTGATCGCGTCCGTCGAACAGGTCGATCATGGTTAGCAGGTCGCGGGCGCGTTCGGGTTCCTCGATGGGCTGGGTGCAGTAGTACATCTCTTTGATGTAGTCGCTGGGTGGCCGCTCCAGGAACGGGGCGCCGGTGGGGATTTCGGCGTATTCCTTGTCCATTCGCCACATGACAAAGGGCACCCAGGAGACGCCGCCCTCGGTGAAGACGATGTCGAGGTCGGGATACCTGACCGGCACCCCGTTGGCGATCATGGTGAACAGGTTGGCCATGAGGGCGAACTCGTGGTTGATGGGGTGGCGGACGATGCGGGACTCGATGTGCTCGAGGTTGAACGGGAAATGGGGATGGATGATGCCCACGCTGTGGAGCATCACCGGCAGCCCCATCTCCTCGGCCGCTTCGTAGATGGGGTCGTACATGCGATCGCCCCAGAGTGGACGCAGGCCGGCGACGGGCAGGTAGACGGCGACAAATCGGTCGTCGGCCCCGTAGGTGCGAATCTGATCGGCGGCGTCCTTCGGGTCCTGGGGCACGGCCAGGACGGCGCCATAGAGGCCCGTTTCGCGGCTGACCCAGGCGTCGGCCAGCCAGGCGTTGTAGGCGCGGCCCAGGGCCGACGCGTAGTCGACGTGCGGGAACACGGCGATCTTGAGGAGGTTGTCCGGGAACAGAATGCCGACGTCGATGGAAAGCTCGTCCAGGTCGTCACGCATCTGGCGGGCGGTGGTGACGGTGCGGTTGCCCAGCCCGCGGTCGGGGAACGGGGGATCGAGGTTGAGAATCGGCGCGTAGCCCGGAATGTCCAGGTAGCGCTGCGGTCCGCGGCCAAGAAGTTCGAGTGAGCGGCGCCAGGGCATGTCGATGTAGGGGGCGAGCGCCTCGGGCGGTTCGTTGGCGTGTACGTCGCAGTCGACGATCAGGACATCGTCGAGACCGAGCGGCTTCCTGAAGTCCGGTGTCATAAGCTCCGTACCCGTCCCCCAACGGCTTGGGATTCTAGCCCGGTGGCTTCGGTGAGGTGGCGCGGATTCCAGCGCGGTTTACAGTGAGAGGATCGCAGCCGCCCAGCAGCCCTTTGGGACAAACCCAGAACACGCGCCGGCAAGCCTTCGGGCTAGCGGGAGAAGGAGAAAGCCATGGCCGAGAACAAGAAAGTCGTAATCGTCGGCGGCGGGCACAACGGCCTGGTAGCCGCCGGGTATCTCGGCCGGGCCGGGCTGGACGTGCAGGTGCTGGAGCGCCGCGACGTGGTGGGCGGCGCCGCGGTGACCGAGGAATGGTTCCCCGGCTTCCACATCTCCACCTGCTCCTACGTGTGCCACATCCTGCAGCAGAAGGTGATCGACGAGCTGGAGCTGCGGAATCACGGGTTCCACGTCTACCCGCTGGACCCTGGCCGCTTGCACCCGTTTCCCGACGGTCGCGCCGTCAGGCTGTGGCACGACGACGAAAAGACGGCGGAAGAGATTCGTCAGTTCTCACCCGAGGACGCTGAGGCCTGGCTGGATTGGGCTGATTTCTGGCACCGCGCCGTGCGGATTCTGAGCGATTACTACTTGCAGCCGCCGCCCTCGCTGGCCGAGCTCACGGAGCGGTTCAAGGACGAGGAAGAAGAAGAGCTGCTGGAAACGCTGCTGACGGTTCCGCTGCGCGACCTGATCGACCGCACCTTCGTCTCGGACGAGATGCGGGCGATGGCCAGCATCGGCGCGATTGACATGGGCAACCTCAGCGCGCCCGGCAGCGCCTACATCATGGCGCTCTACCGGTTCAGCGCGTACCGCAAGGACACGGAGAACTACGGGATCGTTCGCGGCGGGATGGGGTCCATCACCCAGTCAATGGCCCGCTCCGCCGAATCGGCCGGCGTGTCGATCAGGACCGGCGCGGAGGTGCAACGCATCCTGACGCAGGACGGGCAGGCCACCGGCGTGGAGCTGGCCAACGGCGAAGTGATCGAAGCCGACCTGGTGCTGTCGAACGCCGACCCCAAGCGGACCTTCACACAGCTGCTAGACGGGTCGGACGTGGACCGGGAAGTCGTGGACGAGGTTGCGGCGCTGAAGACGCAGTCGGCCTCGGCCAAGTTCCTGTGCTCGCTGCGGGAGTTGCCCGACTTTTCGCGCCACCTGGGCGACGACTACGACCCCAAGCACCTGTCCATGATCAATCTCGCGCCCTCAACGGACTACTGCGAGTCCAGTTGGCTCGACGCCACCAACGGCCGGCTCCCCGAGACCCCGATCATCCAGGTGCAGATTCCGACCGTCTACGACCCATCGGTGGCGCCCGAAGGGCAGCACGTGCTGTCCATGTGGGTGTTCTTCGTCCCGGCGCACCTCAAGGACGGCTCCTGGTCGGAGAAGCGGCGGGAGTTCGGGGAAAAACTCATCGACGAGTTCTGCCGTTACGCACCGAACTTCAGGGACGCAATCATCGACTGGACGCTGCTGACGCCGGAGGACATCGAAGACCGCATCGGCCTGACCGACGGCAACATCCGCCACGTGGACATGATTCCGCAGCAAATGATGTCCCGCCGCCCGCTCCCCGGCTGGTCCGACTACCGAACCCCCATCAAGAACCTCTACCTCTGCGGCGCCGGCACCCACCCCGGCGGCGAAGTCACCGGCGCCCCCGGCCACAACGCGGCGCATGTGCTGTTGGAGGAACTGGGGCGGTAGGCGCGGGCCGGCGAGTTGCCGGACACAGTTTTCGATGCGGATTACTTCCGGTTGATTGAGGAGCGGCATGCGGACGATTGAGGCCGCGCAGTTCAAGGCCCAATGCCTCGCGCTGCTGGACGAGCTTGAATCCGATGGGCTAATCATCACCAGGGGCGGCAAGCCCGTCGCGCGGGTCGTGCCCTATACCCGGGGGGATGCAGACCTGATCGGCAGCCTGCGGGGCAAGACCAGAATCAAGGGTGACATCTCGACAACCGGTGTCCGCTGGAACGTCGGTTCCGAGTCCTGATACCCACATTCTCATCCACGGCGTCAGCGGCTCGCCTCGCCATACATCTCTCGGACTATTCCGAAGATGTCGTTCGGCACGTAGCGATTTTTGGCTTCGGCCCGGATGTCGGCAGGAATCCCGTGCAGCGCCTCGGCGATCGGGCCGGCGATGGCGGCCACAGTGTCGGAGTCGCCGCCCAGCGAGATCGCGTTGCGGATGGCGTCTTCGAAGCTGTCCGACTCCAGCGCGCAGGTGATGGCTTCGGGCACGGTGGTCTGGCAGATCTCATTGAAGCGATAGCCGGGGCGGATGTCGTCGACGGTTCGGGAAAGGTCGTACTCGTAAGTCTCGGCGACGGCCGCCCGAATAGCCGACTCCGACTCGCCCTGGAAGGCCAGCCAGATGGCGTGAACGGTGGCGCGGGCGCCCTTGAGGCCCTCCGGGTGGTTGTGGGTGACGGCGGTCACCAGGTCTGACGCGGCCAGCGCGGCGGAGAGCGTGTCGCGATTCAAGTAGGCCGCGGGCGAGACGCGCATGGCGGCGCCGTTGCCGAAGCTGTTGTACGGGCGCGGCGGGTGCATCCAGATCCAGGACCTGAACGAACCGCCGTAACTCGCGTCCGGGTAGCGGCGACACCAATCCTGGAGGGCGGCGTCCGGCGACCGGTCGTGTAACAACGCGTCGGCGACGGCGGCGGTGCACACAGAGTCATCCGTGACAAAGCCCTCGTCGCTGAAGAACTCAAACGATTTGGTCTTGATGCGCTCCCACTCGTAGACCGAGCCGACGATGTCGCCAATGATCGCGCCGATCACGTTGTGAGCCTCTCTCTCTTGGCCCGGCGTTCGGAGGATACGAGTCGCGGCCGACGACCGGGCCTACCGGCGGAACCATTGCGCCGGGTCATGGCGCTTGTGACTGGCAGCTTCGGCGATCCATCACGGCTCCACCCGGTGGAGTCCCGCCAGGCGGTCGAAGTCCCGGTCGTAGCTCACGATCTCCGAAACTCCCAGGCGCTCCATGTGAGCCACGGCCAGCGCATCCTCAAAGTCGAGGAACGGGGACGACGCGTAAACGTCGAGCGCTCGGAGATAGACGCGCTTCTGGGGGAGCCTGAGACCGCGCAGGGTAAGGATTGGAACCAGGCGGCTCCGAATGCTCTCGTGGCTCAGGCCATACCCGGCGCGTGCTGACGACAGGACATACACGACCTCGCATACGACCGCTTCACAGATCACGAGCTCCTCGTCGCCAAGCTGGACCTGCTGAAATAGCCGCAGGCAGGCGTCGGCCTTCTCCACGTCGTCGCGGGTAAGGAATCGCAGGATGACGTTGGTGTCTAGAAACTTCATTCCCCGCGCAGATCCTGTGCCGTGGCCACTGCCTTCTCGTCCTTGGCGTCTCGGGACAGCTGCTCGAAGTCCTCGGGCCTGGCGGACGGCCGCACCGACCCGAAGGCTGACTCCAGGCTGAACTGAGCGGCGGCCAGGCGAACCGTGCCTGCGTCGTCGATGGTGAAGGCCACTTTGTCCCTGGGTTTGATGCCCAGCCGGCGTCGAACCTCGGCCGGAATGGTGACCTGGTTGCGCTGCGTGGTCGTGGCGGTGAATTGCTGCATACGCTGATCAATGACTCCAGGATAAAGCAATGCTTTCTAAGACTAGCATTGTTTGTGGTGGCGCGGCAGACGGACGCCTGTTGATCGCCGAGAACGCAGGGCATGCGGAACTCAGTCGTCCTATTGCATCTGCCGGTGTTTCTTTCCTCGCCTGCACCATCGGAGGAATTCAGGGGGAGGAAGACGACTCTCTCGTTTTGGTAGGCAGCCTTATCGTCACGGCCGCACCCTGCCCAGGACCGTCGCTTGCGACGGCGATTGTGCCCTCGTGTGCTTCGACGATAGCTCGGGCGATAGCCAACCCAAGACCGGTGCCGGCTGTCCCGCCTTCACCGGACCGGCGACTGCGATAGAAGCGGTCGAATACGTGGGGTAGGTCGTCCGCGTGTATGCCGATTCCGTCATCGATGATCGAGACTTCCACTGCCTCGCCGTCCTTCAATGCCTCCCTCACGACGACGCTGCCGCCGGCCTCGGTGTACTGAATGGCGTTGCCGAGGACATTGCCCACTGCCTGGCTCATACGCATCCGGTCGAGGTGAATGTCCGGAAGATTGACGGCAAACTCCTGCGTCAATTCGATCTGTCGCGACTGAGCCTGCGGCCGCCAGCGTTCGATCTCCGCCCTGAGCAGCTCGCAAACCGAAGTGGCTTCAAGCTCAAGCCTGGACTCGCCGTAGTCGGTTTCCGCCAGCGAGTTCAGATCAGTTACGAGACCGCGCAGCCTGTCGACTTCCCGGATGATCTGATCGGACGCTCGCTCAGGTGTCTGGAGTCCGTCACGCAGCCCTCGCGCTTCCAGCTGGATGACGCTCAGCGGCGTGTTGAGTTCGTGCGAGACATCGTCGACCAACCGCTTCCGGAGGTCGCGCTGAGTCTCCAGGCTGGAGGACATCCGGTTGAAGGCCGCGCTCATCTGCCCCAACTCGTCCGAGGATGTGACCGGCAGATGAGTCGTATCTCCCCGCGAAATAGCCTGGGTTGCCTTCGTCAGGGCCGCTACGGGTCCGGTGATTCGCTTGGACAGCCAAGCGGCCAAGAGGACGCCAATGCCCACCGTCAACAGACCGCCGATTCCGGTGATGTACAGAAGCGCATTGAGGAAACCGTGCGACTCCCGTGATAGGAAGTCATGGTTTACGTCCACATAGACGTGGCCAACGGGCTGGTTGGTCGCCAGATCGAACACCGTCTCGCGATGCCCGGCAAGTTCGGATGTCGCGTCATCCGGTGACAGTTCGGACGCGTTGTCCGTCACCACGCGTCCATCGACGCCGACGATCACAACTCGAATCGGATCTCTGTGGAAGAGCTCGAAGGACTCTTCTTCGTGATCTTCAGATCGTTCTCTCGGCAGTTCTGCATCGTAGATGTATCCAGCCTCGGATAGCGGCCGGTCAATCGTCTGCCAGCCACCGGCGGTCGTGTACTCGCGACTCAGATTCCGGGCCAGGCGAGTCGCCTGGTCATCGCCTATCTCGTCCACGAACACGCCCAGGCGCGACTGCGTGGTGCAATAGCCAACCACAACGGTGACGACAACGGTCAGAAGGATGACAAAGACCATGGACGCCATGATTCGCCAGCGCAGCGACATCACTCGCCCTTTGCCACGAACTTATATCCGACACCGTAGACCGTCTGAATGGGCTGGCGCCCGTGTCGGCCGATCTGCTTGCGTAAGCGCGCGATCTGGCTGTCGATGGCGCGGTCGAAGCCAAAGAACTCGTCGCTGTAGGTCAGCGTGATCAACTGATCGCGGGTAAGCACCTGGTTGGGATGGCGCATAAAGGTTGCTAGGAGAGCAAGCTGCTTCGGGCTCAGCGTCAGGGGTTCTCCATTGACCGTTACGCTCCGGGTGGTCTCATTCAGTGTGATGCTGTCGCGCGTCAGAACCTTCTGAACTCTGCCTTTGGCGCGACGAAGCACGGCGTCGGCGCGGGCAATGACCTCGCCCGGATCGAATGGCTTGACGATGTAATCGTCGGCGCCACTCTCCAGTCCAACGATTCGATCGGCGTGGGCTTCCCTGGCGGTGAGCATGATGATTGGGACGTCTGACTCGCGACGCAGGATCCGGCATATCTGGACGCCATCAAGACGAGGCAGCATCAGATCGAGGATTATCAGGTCTGGAGTCAGCGCGCGGGCCTGCGTCAGCCCTGACTCTCCATCACTCGAGACCTCGGCGGAGTATCCCGCGCGCTCGAAATACACCTTGAGCCACTTCGCGATCCGCTCGTCGTCTTCGATGATCAGTACGGTGGCGCTCATCGCGGGTTCTCTACGGATCCATCATCGACTGGATGTGTCCATGGTCCGGCTTTCGACCTTGGAGTTGCCACAGTTGCGCTCGGTCGACTCAGGTTGGGTCTAACCGCGACCCCGACGCTCACCACCGCTCCCATGTTCGCCGTCCGACTCACCGCCGCTCCCGTGCTCACCGCCGGACTCGCTCCCCTCGCCGCCGCCGCCAACCTCGGCATGTGCCGTCCACCCAGTGAACGCTGCCGGAGTCGCAGGCAGGGTGATCGCTATCTGCTCGCCTGGCGCCATGTCCGTGGGCGTGGTCGGGCCGAGCTCTGTTCCGTTCGAAAGGTGAACTTCGATTCTGACGCGGCTCAGGACGCCATTGGTCGTGTTCTCGACTGTGCCCTTGAAGGAGTTGCTGGGAGTGTCGTACTTCAGGATCAGGCGGGCGCCGCCACGAACTGCATCAAAGGTCGCATCCAGTGCCAGCGCATTCGCGCCGCTGCCTTCTTCGCCACCAGCTGCGGCGGACTCGTTAATGCCTTCACCACCTGCGCCGCGTTCACCGCTGCCTTCAGTACCTTCTCCTCCAGTGTGAGCTACGGGGCCAGGGCCGCCGCAGTCGAATGTCTCCATGTGAACGACGTATCCATCGAATGAAACGCCTGCCAGCTTGGGTTCACTGGCGACCGACAGGCTTGACGTTACTTCTTGTCCAGGGTTCAGGTTCCCGAGCTTCTCGGGACCAAGCTCTCCTACTGTCTTCGTACCGGACTTCAGGTGCGGCTCGGCCTGTACGTAGCACAGGGTCTGTGTGAGCGTGTTCCGCACCGTTCCCTGGACCGACCGGGCTTCCGCGTCGTACCGCATCGCAACGGCTAGCCCACCGAGAACACCGTTCCACGACTGACCAAGCGGCGTGATCGGGCTCGACATGGCAGCTTCATTGCTCTCTCCACCGCCGTCAGAACCTATGCCACTACCCTCACCGGCAGGGCCGTGTTCGCCACTGCCTCGACTGTGCTTGCCGCTGGATTCGGCGCCTTCGCGTCGACCGCCATGCTCACCGCCAGATTCGCTGCCCTCCCTTTGGGAGATGTCCTGACTTAGCGTCGGGCGGTCGGAATCTCGGCCGTCTCCGACTCCGGTGTCGACCATACAGCCGCTGACCATCACCGCGGCGAACATAGCCCCCAGGACCGATCCAACCAAGGAATTCCGCGACAACACTCTCTTGCAAATCATCGTTTCACGTCTTCCGTGAGAAATCTCCGATGCCGCTCAAGGTAGGGATGAAATGTCGCAGGAATTTGTCGTTCGATGCCGAGAATGGAACGCCGATGCCCTTCAGCCCGGATCTCAGAGGCCTGCGCAACCTGGACCCGTCGCCTGGGCTGCTCCTGGAGGCGCGGCGCCCTATCTGTGTCGTCAATGGGTGATCGCGACCTTCCACAGCAATGGCCACCACTCCCGCCGGCAGACCTCGCCGACTGCTGGCGGATAGAGTGATTGCCTTTCGTTCTCTGTCAGAGTACACTAGACCTGATGTCTACGCAACCCCATTCCCGAATGCCCAGCGCCCGCATCGCTCCTTCCGTTCGTCCTGAGCTTGTCGAAGGGCCCGCCGCCGTTTCCTCGCCCGACGGCGCGCGGCTCTTTGCCCCCGTCATGCCGGCGGACGTCGCGATCTGATCGTTGCGGCCCACCCCCCAGTTCCCGCCAAAATGCGCCCCGCCGCGGGTCAAGAGTTTTTTGGAAAAAACTCTTACGCGCACGAAGACGCCCCACGTCGCACTCCCGACTGCCCGACCGGGATGCCGAGTGGGCGGGGCGCTGGCACCATGGTCGGCCAGGGCAGTGGATCCGAAATTCGGAGGGCTTGATGCTTGGTATCGGAGTGGTTGGACTAGGCGGGATTGCGAAATCGCACCTGACGGCACTGCAGATCGCCGAGGACGAGGGGTTCGCACGCTGCGTGGCCGCGGCCGACCTGGTGGAGGAGCTGCGGGAGTCGCACCGCAAGGAGTGGGAAATCCCGGCGGTCTACCCCAACCACCACAAGCTGCTGGAAGACCCGAACGTGGACGCGGTGGCCATCATCCTGGGGCATCACCTGCACGCGGACCTGACAATCGACGCGCTGAACGCCGGGCGTCACGTGCTGGTCGAAAAGCCAATGGCCAACACCCTGGAAGAATGCGACCGGATGATCGAGGCCGAGCAGGCCTCGGGGAAGATCCTGCAGATCGGGCTGACGGGCCGGTTCCACCCGGCGACGCGCAAGGCGCGGGAGATCCTGGACTCCAACCAGCTGGGTCCAGTGGTTACGGCGCTCTCACGCTTCAACAAGAACTGGGGCTACGGCGGGCGCCGCTACCAGTACCGCACGCGCTGGATGGGCGGCGGCATGTGGATGGGCAACGGCGTGCACGCGGTGGACTGGCTGACGCACTGCATCGGCGCGAAGGCCGTGGCGGTGAAGGCCAAGCAGAGCACCTCCATGCACTACCAGGGCGCGGACGATGCGACGACGGCGTTCGTGCAATACGCCAACGGAATCCCCGGCCTGCTGGTGGTGGTGGGCAGCGCGCACGGTTGCGCGACGGACGGGATCGAGGCGCACTGCGCGCTGGGCGAGATCCAGTACACCATCCGCGGCTCGGTGCGGGTCGGCAAGAACAACGAGTGGCGCGACGTGGAGCACGACGGCAAGCACGGGTTCTGCGAGCAGTATCGGCACTTCGCGGAATCAATCGCGATGGGGATGCGTCCGCAAACCAGCAGCCACTACGGCCGCCACATCATCGAGATCCTGCAGGCCGCCGAGACGTCGAGCATTACCGGCCAGGAGGTTCACCTGACCGACTATCACCGCATGCCCTGGTAGGCGCGTGCGTTCGCGCGCTTTTCCGCAAGTGATGAGGCGCTGATGGTGTCAGGAGCCGCCGGGCACGCGATTCCGCCGTTCAAGGAGCGGCTGCGCGAGGCGCTGGAGTCGGAGTCGCTGCCGGTGGCGCTGGGGCGTTCGCTGCCGCAACTGAGCGAGCGGCGCGATGCGGCGTTTCGGGTTCGCGACTTTGAGGGTAGCCAGGCCGACCTGGGCGGCCGGCGGCAGGCGGCGCGGGAAGAGCAGGCCCACGTCTACTACGGCGACGTCACCAGCCCCGAGGCGCTGGCCCACGCCCACCTCGGCCAGGCGCGGGTGCTGGCTTTGCTTATCAACGACCCGCCTGCGGCGCGCCGAGCGATAGCGGCGGCGCGAGCGGAATCACCGGACGTTCCGATCCTCACGCGAACGCGACATGTCGCGGAGCGCGACAGTCTCCTCGCCCTCGGCGCCAACCATGTCGTCTGCGAGGAACTTGAGGGCGGCACGGAGATGTCGGCCCGCGTGCTCAAATCGCTGGGCCTCGACGCGCCGGCCATACGCACCGAGATCAGCCGCGCCCTGGCCGCGTCCGAATCTGCCGGCCTGACCGGCGCCATGGACGAGTGGATCGAGGCAACCGACAAGCAGCGCTGACGATAGTCGTCCTACGGGAGTCGTAGCGAAACGGAGCCTTCCCATTCAACGGCCACCTCTCCCGCCCGCGGACCTCGCCGACCGCTGACCGGTAGAGTGATTGCCATCCGTTCTCGTTTAGAGTACACTAGACCTGATGTCCACGCAACCCCATTCCCGGATGCCAACCGCCCCCGCCGTCCGTCCTGAAAGCGTCGAACGACGCGCCGCCGCTACCTCGCCCGGCAGCGCGCCGCTCACATCCTCCAGGTCGGCGATGATCGGCATCCAGTCCGCGGCGCCCAACGCACCCCAATCGCCGCCGGAAAGTGCCCCGCCGCGGGTCAAGAGTTTTTTGGAAAAAACTCTACGCGCACGAAGACGCCCCACGTCGCGCTCCCACTCGCCGCGCCGGGATGCCGAGTGGGCGGGGCGCTGGCACCATGGTTGGTCAGGGCAAGGATTCGGATATCCGGAGCGACTTGATGCTTGGTATCGGAGTGGTCGGAATGGGCGGGATCGCGAAGACGCACCTGACGGCGCTGCAGATCGCTGAGGACGAGGGCTTCGCTCGCTGCGTGGCCGCGGCCGACCTGGTGGAGGAGCTGCGGGAGTCGCACCGCAAGGAATGGGAAATCCCGGCGGTGTATCCCAACCACCACAAGCTGCTGGAAGACCCGAACGTGGACGCGGTTGCGATCATCCTGGGGCACCACCTGCACGCTGACCTGACAATCGACGCGCTGAACGCCGGGCGTCACGTGCTGGTCGAAAAGCCGATGGCCAACACGCTGGAGGAATGCGACCGGATGATCGAGGCCGAGCAGGCCTCCGGGAAGATCCTGCAGATCGGGCTGACCGGCCGCTTCCACCCGGCGATGCGCAAGGCACGGGAGATTCTGGACAGCAACCAGCTGGGCCCGGTGGTTACGGCGCTGTCGCGGTTCAACAAGAACTTGGGCTACGCCGGGCGCCGCTACCAGTACCGCACGCGCTGGATGGGCGGCGGAATGTGGATGGAGAACGGCGTGCATGCGGTGGACTGGCTGACGCACTGCATCGGCGCGAAGGCCGTGGCAGTAAAGGCCAAGCAGAGCACCTCCATGCACTACCAGGGCGCGGACGACGCGACGACGGCGTTTGTGCAGTACGCCAACGGGATTCCGGGCCTGCTGGTGGTGGTAGGCAGCGCGCACGGTTGCGCGACGGACGGGATCGAGGCGCACTGCGCGCTGGGCGAGATCCAGTACACCATCCGCGGCTCGGTGCGGGTCGGCAAGAACAACGAGTGGCGCGACGTGGAGCACGACGGCAAGCACGGGTTCTGCGAGCAGTATCGGCACTTCGCGGAATCAATCGCGATGGGGATGCGTCCGCAAACGAGCAGCCACTACGGCCGCCACATCGTCGAAGTCCTGCAGGCCGCCGAGACCTCAAGCATCACGGGCCGCGAGGTGCACTTGACCGACTATCACCGCATGCCCTGGTAGGCGCGTGCGTTCGCGCGCTTTTCCGCAAGTGATGAGGCGCTGATGGTGTCAGGAGCCGCCGGGCACGCGATTCCGCCGTTCAAGGAGCGGCTGCGCGAGGCGCTGGAGTCGGAGTCGCTGCCGGTGGCGCTGGGGCGTTCGCTGCCGCAACTGAGCGAGCGGCGCGATGCGGCGTTTCGGGTTCGCGACTTTGAGGGCAGCCAGGCCGACCTGGGCGGCCGGCGGCGAGCGGCGCTGGACCGGATGCCGGAGCTGGTGGAGGAGTTCACAACGGCTGCGGAAGCGGTCGGGGCCGTTGTGCATCAGCCCACGGACGCCGCGGGTGCCGTGGCGGCGGTGCTGCAGGTGCTGCACGACCACGACGTGGAGATGGTGGTCAAAAGCAAGTCGATGGCGACCGAGGAGATTCAGCTCAATCCGGCGCTGGAAGACGACGGAATCGAGGTCGTGGAAACCGACCTGGGCGAGTTCCTGGTGCAGGTGGCTGGGGAGCGTCCGTCGCACATCATCGCGCCGGCGCTGCACATCACGCGCGAGCGCGCGGCCGAGCTGATTAGCAAGGCGACCGGCGAAGACCTTCCGCCGGATCCGGACGTACTGGTGGGGGCAGCGGCGCGGCATCTGCGGAGTCGGTTCATCGACGCCGGTGCTGGGATCACCGGCGCGAACGCACTGGTGGCCGAAACCGGCACGGTGATGCTGGTGAGCAACGAGGGCAACGCGCGGCTGGCCAGCGCGCTGCCGCCGGTGCACATCGTGATTGCCGGCATCGACAAGCTGGTGCCCTCGCTGGCCGACGCGACGACGATGCTGGAGAGCCTGCCGCGCAGCGCCACCGGGCAGCCCATCTCGACTTACGTTTCGTTTATTTCGGGCCCCAGCCGCAGCGCCGACATCGAGTTGTCGCTTTCGCTTGGCGTGCATGGACCTCGACACGTTCACATCGTGCTGCTGGACAACGGGCGCGAGGCTATTCGCGCCAACCCGCGGATGCGGGCGGCCCTACAGTGCGTGCGTTGCGGGGCCTGCTCGAACGTTTGTCCGGTCTACCAACAGGTGGGCGGGCACGCGATGGGGCACATCTACACGGGGCCAATCGGGCTGCTGGTGACGCCGTACCACCATGGTGCGGAGCACGTGGCGGGGCCGCAGTCGCTGTGCGCCGGCTGCGGTGCGTGCGCGAGCGTGTGCCCCGCCGGAATACCGATACCGGACCTGATCCTGGACGTGCGCGAGCGGGCAGTGGCGGAGGGTCATTCCAGCAACGGCTTGAAGCAGGGTGCCCTTGGCGCCCTGGCCGACGAACGGCTGCTGGAGCGCGGGGCGCGGCTGGCCGCGAAGGCGCCCTGGTTGCAGGCGCTGGCGGGCCGGATGCCCGGCTCGCCGCTGAAGCGCAGGCCCCTGCCGCGCGTGCAGCGGCGGCCGTTTCGGGACCGCATCGAAGGGCTGGCGGCACCGAACGCCGAGGCGGCCCTGCGGGTGGCGTACTTTCCGGGCTGCCTGACCGACTGGCTGTCGCCGGAGACCGGGGAAGCGGCGGTGGCGGTGCTGGAGGCAGTGGGGGTCGGCGTGGAACCAATTCAGTTCAACTCGTGCTGCGGGCTGCCGGCCATCAACGCTGGATACAAGGACGAGGCGACGCGGATGATACGGCAGACGGTCGAAGCCATCGAAGCCCTGGAGGTGGACGCTGTGGTGAGCACCTCGACCAGTTGCGCCGGGGCAATGTTGCACGACTACGCTCGGCTGAGCGAAGGCGATCCGACCTGGGCCGAGCGTGCTCGAGCAGTGGCGGCCAAGGTGCGGGATTTCACCAGCTTCGTGGCCGAGCAGGGACTGAATGACGACATGCTCGGCCGGGCGAGTGGCGTCGTGACGATTCACGATGCCTGCCAGTCGAAACACGGCATGGGGCTGGGTCCCGAGCCGCGCGCGCTGCTGACTGATGCGGGCTACACGGTCGTGGAGGCCCCACCTTCAGGCGAATGCTGTGGGTTCGGCGGTTCGTTCTCGTTCGATCACCCGGAGGTGGCGCAGCGGATGCGCGCCCGCAAGCTGGAGGCGTTCGCCGCGACTGGCGCCGAACTGGTGTGCGCGGATAACCCGGGGTGCCTGCTGCACTTGAAAGAGGGGCCGCCGGTAGCTGGGTCCGGGCGAGCGATGCACCTGGCTGAGTTGCTAAGGGCGGCGATCACCTAGAACCGACTGCGCAGTGACACCGTCTGCGGGAGCGGTCGAAGCCGACGCCAGCGAATGATTGGCTGGCTGTCAGGCCCAGAGTCGGTCGACGGCGATGATGAGGCCGGTGGCCGCTCCGACGATGCTGAGCATGCGCAGCGTGAGCCGCAGTTCGAGGTCCTTAAGGTCAGCCTTGGTTGCGAGGTGTTCGTAGGCGCCTTCGAGCCGGCTCATGCGGTGGCCGAGCCGTGCGGTGTCGATGCCAGGGTCGGCGCTGATCTCGCCTGCGGTCATGGTGGCCCTCCGGTGCCAACGGTCCACCCTGCCGCTGTGTGTGACGTTTGGTCGTTCCGAGCGTCACGCACCCAGTATAGATGAACGGCGAAGTGGGACTCAAGCTGCCCATTGCAGTCATTGCTCGCCGCTCCGTTCGTGACGGTCGATCACCGCCCAGAGGTCTTCGGTCACTGGCCACTCGCGCTGATGACGCCCCACCCACACCTCGCGCACGATGCCCGCGGGATCGATGAGGACGACGGCTGGCCGCGCCATGTTCCACGACTCGAAGTTGATCCGAACGTACACGCCGTAGGCGCGGATCATCTGGCGGTCGGCGTCCGCCAGCAGGGGGAACGGGATGCCCTCACGCGTGGCGAACCCCGCCACGGCGTCGAGGCTCTGCCCGTAAACGCAGGCGACGGCCGCGCCTCGTCTCGTCCACTCGTCCAGCTCGACCTCGAGCCGCGCCAGGAAGCCCTGGCAGCTCAGTCACCAGGTATGCCGTAGAAATACCAGACACAGCCACCGACCGGAGAAATCCCGCAAAGCGGCGCGCGTGTCTGTTCCCGCCACGGGGAGATCGAAGTCCGGCGCGGGATTGTCGGATGCGAGCGTCGTTGAGCCTTGGGCGCGCGGCATGGTCGAAACCCTACGTCACACTGTCGCGGCGGCGAAACAGCACCGCCGCCAGGGGAGCGCCAGCACCATCGCTAGGGAGTGACCATAACTTTGATGTTGGCGTCTTTGCGGGTGCGGGCGCTTTCGAGGGCCTGGCCGGCAGCTTCGAGCGGGTAGTGGGCGGTGATAAGCGGCTTGATGTCGACCGCGCCGCGGGAAAGCAAATCGACCGCGAGTGGCCAGGTGTTGGCGTAGCGGAAGACGCCGGCTACGTCGAGCGCTTTGTCCACGAGTTCGTTGGTGTCGATGGGCGTGAAGTCGGCAGCGGCCATTCCCACCAGCACGACTCGTCCGCCACGGCGGGCGACGCGAGTGGTCTGGGTGAGGGTGGTGGAGTTGCCGGCGGTTTCGAAGACTAGATCGAACTCGGTCGATCGGGTCTGGCCGACATCCTCGGCGCGGGCGTCGATGGCGTCGGAGGCGCCGAGATCCAGGGCCTTCTGGAGGCGGAAGGGTTCGACATCGACCAGGGTGACATCGCGGATGCCCTGGCTCTGCAGGGCCAGGAGGGTCATGAGGCCGATGGGGCCCGCTCCCAGGATGGCCGCGCGGTCACCGAGACGGGCGCGGCCGCGACGGGCGGCGAAGAGTCCGACGGAGAGCGGTTCGATGAGGGCAGCTTCGTCATAGGAGACATGGTCGGGGATGCGATAGGCGAAGTCGGCGGGATGGGCGACGTACTCGACGAAGGCGCCATGCACGGGCGGCGTGGCCATGAAGACCACGTCGTCGCACAGGTTGTAGTTACCGGCGCGGCAGTGAACGCAGGCGCGACAGGGCACGCCGGGCTCGATGGATACGCGGTCGCCTTCGGCCAGCGAAGTGACGCCTGGACCGAGGGCGACGACCTCGCCCGAGGGCTCGTGGCCGAGGATCAGCGGCTCGCGGACAACGTAGCGGCCGATGCGGCCGTGTTCGTAGTAGTGAATGTCAGAGGCGCAGACGCCGACGGAGCGGATACGAATCAGGACCTCGTCGGGGCCCGGGGTAGGCGTGCGGACGTCGCGGGTGTGGACCTGGAGGGCTGATTCGAGATAGGCGGCTTTCATTCGAAACTCCAAAAAAAACAAAACCGCGGTCGGGTTCTACGCGATGGCGATGGGGCGGACCGGGGAGGCGGTGGCGCCGACGATTTTGAGGGGCGACATGACGAAGAGGAACTCGTGCACGTCGGCGGCGGCGAGCGACTCCAGGTCGGCGTTCTCGAGGATATAGATGCCGTTGTCGACGAGAAAGATGCCGTGGACCGGCAGGTGGTCGTCGCCGGCGGGGATGAACTCGAACGTCATCGTGTCGGCGCCTCCGAGGTAGACGCCCGTCTCGGCCAGCCATTCGGCGCAGTCGGCGGTGACGCCGGGCTGGCCTTTTTCGAGGTTCAGGAACGACGGGTCGTTCCAGCGTTGCATGAGACCAGTGCGAACCAGGAAGGCGTCGCCAGCGCGGACTTCGACGCCGTGCTCGCGGGCGACGGCCTGTGCAACATCAGCCGTGATGGCGAAGTCGTTGGGCAGGATGTCCACGCCTTCGGCGCCGGCCACGTCCAAGAGGATGCCGCGGCGCACGATGGGCGGAACGCGTTCGATGCCGTGCTCACGCATGCCGCGGCCGCCAGTCTGGACCTTGGCCGCTTCGAGGCCGCCGCACATGACGCCGTCACGGGCGAAGTGGGCAAGCGCATCGAGATGCGTGCCGGTGTGGCCGCACATCACGATCAGTTCGTTGGCCGAGCCGAGGCCGCCGGGGCGCATGGTGTCGCCGTGGCGCCGCTGGAGCGTAAATACGTAGGGCGGATGGGACGGATGTACGGGGATGCCCATCTCCAGGGGCGTTCCCAAGTCAAAGACCGGTCGATTCACGATCGATTCGAGCACGGTCGGATCCATGGTTGAGCCTCGGGCGCGCACGGCTTCCGAATCCTGCCGGTCCATGTCCAGGCAGGCAAACGCGCATAATCGGCGACACTCGTTGAGCCTGCGGGGACAGCTGCCCGCGCGGGCACCCGGCGCGGTCGCGCGACGGCCGCGGACGAACCGACAGGTCCGAATGCGAATCGATACCCAAAGCCACATCTGGCCGGAGCCGTTCCTCGACTACCTGGAGACCCGCACCGAAGAGCCGCTGGCGTTTCGTGACGGCGACGCGCTGTTCATCGATACCGGCAAGTGGCGGCGGCGGGCCATGCCGGGGCACTCGGACATGGAAGCCAAGGTGCGAACGATGGACGCGGCGGGCATTGAACTCACCGTGCTGTCGCCGAACGATCCGGGTCCCGAGCGGTTCGGCGACGACGGGCCGATAGTGGCGCGTTTATTCAACGATTACATCGCGGATCAGACGCGGGTGTATCCGGGGCGTTTTGCGGGGCTGTGCGTGCTGCCACTTCAGCACGAGCAGGCGGCTCGCGAGGAGTTGGACCGGGCCGTGCAGGACCTGGACATGCGGGGGGTACTGCTTTACGCCAATCTGGACAGCCGGCACCCGGACGAGCCGGAATACGAGTGGCTGTTCAGGCGCGCGGAGGAACTGGGGATTCCACTCTACCTGCACCCAGCCTGTCCGGTGACTATCGATCAGGTGGAAGGCCGAAACCTGATTGGCGCGCTGGGCCTGATGTTCGATACGACCATCGCGCTGGCGCGGATCATCGTGAGCGGGCTGATGGACCGGTATCCCAACCTAACGATCGTCTGTCCGCATGTGGGCGGGGCACTGCCGTACCTGATCGGACGGCTTGATCACCAGACGATGGTGCTGAAACGCGGCGCGGAAAACCTGACGCGGCCGCCCAGCGAATACCTGCGACAGATCTGGTTCGACACGGTCTCGCCCTGGCCGGCGGCGGTGCGCTACGGCCTGGAGATGGTGGGACCGGATCAACTGATGTTCGCCAGCGACCACCCATGGGTGGAGCCGGACGTGATCAGTTCAATCGTGGACGACCTGCCGGTGAGCGACGCGGAGCGGGCGAAGATCTATGGGGGGAATGCGGCGCAGTTGTTTGGGTTAGGTGACTAGCTACGTGCGTGAACTGGTCCTGAAGAATCAGCCAAGGACCTTGGTCACGTCTCGCTATTATCCAACAGTTATACCGAGACGACGTGCAAACCATCCATGCGCGCAAAGTGGCGACTATTGTTAGTGAGTAGGGTCAGGTCATGGCGAATTGCGGTAGCCGCTATCATGAGATCAAAGTCCTGAATAAGATTACCTTGGGATCGCAGACGGCCGCGCTCCTGAGCAAAGACACGGCAAGTCTCGGAATCAATAGGTACGAGGCAAAGACCCTCAAGGAAGTTCTGAAGCATCATTTCGCTGCGTTGACTTTCCTTCGAGTAGATGACCCCTTCATAAATCTCAGCCAAAGAAATTACGCTCAGCCCAATTCCTGAAGCCTCTAGTTCGCGAACACGATTTGCCCACGGCTCGATAGCGTGAAGACACTGAATCGACCAGTCCGTATCAATGAGATACTTCAAAGCCGCCCCGGCCGTGAGGCGGGGCGAGATCCAATCCTGCGGGCTTCATAGATCATTCGAATCAACTCGTCCGGATCATGCATACCCTTCCAGCCCCCGAAGCTTGACAGAAATGCCTTGCGTTTCCGCTCGGCCTCAGTGGCCTCATCTACGGAAGCCGCCTCCGTCCCAGGGCTGACGAAGACGGCAATGACGACCTCCGAACCCTCTTCCAAGTCAAGATCTTCCAGCGGCAAGACAACACCACCTGAATATCTGCCCCGAATCTCCCTGACCATCTGCAACGCTCCTCACGCCGACAGCGGTGGTGAGGCAACCACCGGCACCAGTGCTGCGTCGCCCAACCCGCTGCGAAGTGAGTCTACACCCGAACAATCGTTGAGCGGACTTGGCGATCGCGGAATTGGAGAAGTAGGCGGGTGCGGCTCGAAGTGGATCTCCAGTTACGGTCCGACACCCCGGCACATTTGGACCAGCGTCGTCTACGGATAAAGATTCCCCCGAGCGACAGCTTCATCGATCAGGTTGCGGGCGAAGGTCCAGAGGGTTTCGGAGCCGTTGGCGATGTGGGCGTTGACTTCGAGGACCTGGGCGCTGGTTACGCAGTGTTTCCGCCAGGCTTTGCCCTGGGTGTGAAAGTTGAGGAGCAGGGGCTGAAGGCGGTCCAGTGCAGCGGCGAAGCGGGCTTCGGGGGTATTGCGGGCTTCAAACTCTTCCCAGAGCGCGCGCAGGCTGCGTCCCTGGTCGGACGGCAGCAGGCCGTAGAGGCGGTCCGCGGCGGCGCGTTCGCGTTCGGGTTGTAGAGCTCTCGCTTCCTCGTCGTAGACGAACGCGTCGCCGGCGTCTATCTCCACGATGTCGTGCACCAGGAGCATGGCGATGACGCGCGCGATGTCGGTGCCCGGCGGGGCGTGGTCGGCCAGCACGAGCGCGAACATGGTGACGTGCCAGGCGTGCTCGGCGTCGTTTTCGCGGCGTTCCTCCGCGGTGATGAGGTTGCGGCGTAGGACGCCCTTGGCCTTATCGAGTTCCAGCAGGAACTCGACCCGGCGTTGCAGATCGGCGTCGGACGGTGTGGCGCTCAGGGAATCAGCAGGACCTTGCCGCTGGTCTCGCGGCCCTGCAGGGCGCGGTGGGCGTCGACGGCCTGGGCCAGCGGGACTTCGCGGTCGATCTTGAGGACGAGTTCGCCGGCCTCGATCCAGGAGAGCACATCGCCCGCACGCCATTCCAGTTCGTCGCGGGTGAGCGTGTAGTGGCCGAGGCTGGGGCGGGTGAGGAAGAGCGAGCCCTTCGCGTTGAGGATCTGCGCGTCCAGCGGAGGGACCGCGCCGCTGGACGCGCCGTAGAGGGCCAGCAGGCCGCGCGGCTTGAGGCAGTCGAAGCTGCGTTCGTACGTGGCGACGCCAACGCCGTCATATACGACCTCGACACCGGCGCCGTCGGTCAGGCGGCGGACTTCCTCTAGGAAGTCAGCTTCCGTGTAGATGATCACGTCGTCGGCGCCAGCGGCGGCCGCGATTTCGGCCTTGGCAGCCGTTCCGGCGGTGGCGATGACGCGCGCGCCGGCGCGCTTGGCCATCTGGCTCAACAGGCGGCCAACGCCGCCGGCGCCGGCGTGCACCAGGGCGGTATGACCAGTAGCCAGCGGGAAGGTGCTGTGGGCCAGGTAGTGCGCGGTCATGCCCTGCAGCATGGCGGCGGCGGCCTGGCGGGTGTCGATGCCCTCGGGCAGCTTGACCAGTTGGGCGGCCGGGATCACCTGTAGTTCGGCGTAGGACCCCAACTGCATCGCGTGGGCCACGCGGTCGCCCGCAGCCAGCCCGCTGACGTCAGAGCCGACGGCCTCGACGACGCCGGCGCCTTCCATTCCGAGCGTGAATGGCGGATCGAGCGGATACAGGCCGCTGCGCTGGTAGATGTCGATGAAGTTGACGCCCACGGCCTGCATGCGGACGAGGGCCTGATCGGCGGCTGGCGTCGGATCGTCGACGGATTCGAACGAAAGGGCGTCGGGTCCGCCTGGCTGGTTGACTCGAATGGCTTGCATCGGATTCCCCTGCGGCGAGACTGGCTACCGACATTGTCCACGTTCGAGCCGGTCGTTGTGTCTTAGCATGCGCGTCCGTGCACTCCGGGCGCGCGCTGAACACTGTCAAGTCCCTAGTTCCGCGCGTCTACCTCCAGATATTCGTCAGCTCGATCGGCATGGGCATGCTGGTGCCCACACTGCCGCTGTTCGTGGCCGATCTGGTGCGCGACCCAGTGACAGGCCAGGAGAACATCACCCTGGTCGGGCTGGCGCTGGGGATGGCGGCGCTGGGCACGCTGCTCTGGACCCTGCCTTCGGGCCTGCTCCTGACCCGCATTACCGAGTGGTCGGGACAGCTTGCAGGCTTAGTCGTGATGGTGGCGGCCGTGATCGTGCTGGCCGTTTCGCCGCCCTACGCCGTGCTGCTCGTCGCGCGGCTGCTGATGGGCGCGGGGATGGGTTTGTGGGCCCTGTCGCGCATGCAATACATGCGGCGAGTGACGCCGCGGCATCAGCGCGGGCGCATCATGTCGCTCTTCGGAGGAACGAACCGGATCGGCATGTTCATCGGTCCGGGACTCGGCGGCGCCGTAGCCAGCACGCTGGGGTACGAGGTGCTATTCCTGATCTCCGGCGCGTTCATGGCCGTCGGGCTGATCCCCGCGCTGCTGTTTCGCGACGCTCCCGACAGCAGCGACGCACGCACCCAGTCGGCGGTGAGCCTGCTGCGCGGGCTGGAGCAGACGCTGCGAGCACGCCGACGCATTCTGCTGAGGGCCGGGACCGGCCACATTTTTGCCCAGGCCATCCGCTCGGGGCGGCCGGTGGTACTGCCGCTGTACGGCGCCTTTGTGCTTGAGCTGGACGCGGTGGAGATCGGCGTTGTCGTGAGCGCCTCGGCAGCCATCGATATGACGCTGTTTCCGTTGGCCGGCTACCTGATGGACCACTTTGGACGGAAGTTCGCCATCGTGCCGTCGTTCGCGCTGTTTAGCGCCTCGATGGCACTGCTGAGCCAGGCCAGGGACTTCACAGGGCTGATCCTGATCGGGCTACTGATCGGGTTCTCCAACGGGATCGGGTCAGGCTCGATGCTGACCTTGGGGTCGGACCTGACGCCAGCCGAACGGCCGAGCGAGTTCCTGGCGCTGTGGCGACTTATCGGAGGGATTGGCGACATGGGCGGTCCGGTGGTCGTGGGAGGCGTGGCGGACCTGTTCGGGCTGCTGGTGGCGCCGTTTTTCCTGGCGGGGATGGGATTGGCCGGCGCGTTGACGTTTGGGCTGTTCGTTCCCGAGACGCTGGACAAACGGCCGGCAAGTCGCGCGGCGGAGCCTTAACCGCGGCTGGTACCGTGGCAGGCGACAAGCGCGCAGAGACCCCGTATGTCGGACTCGTTCGCGGGGTTCCCGCGCGAAGGCCTTGAGTTCCTGCGGAACCTGGCCGCGAACAACGCCAAGGCGTGGTTCGACGCCAACCGGCACGGCTATGACAAGGGGCTGCTGGGGCCGGGGAGGCTCTTCGTCGGCGCGATGGGGATGGCGCTGTCGGAGTTTGCGCCGGGGATTCATGCCGATCCGCGCGTGAGCGGGTCGATCTTTCGCATTCACCGCGACATCCGGTTCAGCCGGGACAAGCGGCCCTACAAGAGCCATTTCGATATGTGGTTCTGGCAGGGCGACCGACACAGCCGGGACTGCCCGGGCTACTTCCTGCGGCTGACGCCCGACCGCGTGCTGCTAGGCGCCGGGCGGTATGCGTTCGACAAGGCGACCCTGGAAGCCTTTCGCGCAGCGGTGGCGGACGACGGTCGTGGGACGGCGTTGGAACGGGCGCTGGAGGAAGTTCGAGCGAAAGGCGCGGAGGTGGGCGGCGCTCACTACAAGCGAGTGCCGCGCGAATTTGACGCCGATCATCCGCGGGCCGACCTGCTGCGGTACAACGCGCTGCACGCGTGGATCGAGGAATCGTTCCCGCTTGAGGCGCATACGGCTGAGTTTGTGGAGTACTGCAGCGAGCGGTTTCGGAAGCTCTCGCCGGTGCAGCGTTGGATACTGGACCTCTATGCTGGATAGCGAGCCGACGGCGGCGACAGGGAGCGTGCCCCGATGACAACGACGGACATCACCACGGCCTCGCGCGCCGTAGATATCGCCACCGAGATGGCCGATGCGGCCCAAGGCTTCGTTGATTCGCTGGACGCCGCCCAGCGGGACATTGCCACGTTTACGTTCCCGGGCGACGAACGCTACAAGTGGCACTACACGCCGGTCGTCCGCAACGGCCTACGGCTAAAGGACATGACCGCGGGGCAGCGCGAGGCGGCCTTCCGGATGATGAACACGGCGCTGAGCGCGCATGGAGCGCGCAAGGCCCGGGAAATCATCGAGTTGGAGGCCATCCTGGACGAGTGGGAAGGCATCCAGGACACGCGGATGCATTGGTTGCGCGACCCAGAGATCTACTACTTCAGCGTGTTCGGCGAACCCGGCGGCGAGCAGCCGTGGGGGTGGCGGGCCGGCGGGCATCACATCGGGATTCACGCCACGGTTATTGCCAACACGTACGTTTCGGTCCTGCCGTTGTTCCTGGGCGCGAACCCGGCGGAGGTTCGGCACGGCGAGCACAAGGGCGTGCGGACGCTGGCCGAGGAGGAGGACCTGGCGCGCGACCTGTTGGGCCGGCTGGACGCTGCGCAGAAGGCCCAGGCGATCATGGATCCGATTGCGCCGGACGACATCCTGACCAAGAACTACCGGGTCGCCGACCCGGAGGAGATTCCCGACGGGGGAATCACGCTGGCGGAACTGCGCGACGGGCAGCGGGACGGCTTGATCCGACTGCTTCAGCATTATGTCGAGCGAAAGGCGTCCGATCTGGCGGCGAACGAGTGGCGCAAGATCGAACAGGACGGGCTGGACGGCGTCCGGCTCATGTGGGCCGGGCCGGAGACCCGGGGAGCGGGGCACTACTACGCGCTAGCCGGACCGGCGTTCGTGATCGAGTACGACAACACGCAGAACGAGGCGAACCACATTCACTCGGTGATGCGGAGTTACGCCGGCGACTGGGGCGAGGACCTGCTGGCCGCGCACTACGCGCACGGGCATCACGCGTAGGAGTTAGCTGGCGGCTACGTCGGCGGCGCCGGGGTCGGGGGGTGGGGGCCAGCCGTTGACGAGGGTGAGTGAACGGCCGGGCTGCGCGGGTATGCGAGCGGTGGGGGTGATGATGCCGGTGAGGTTGAGCGGGTCGACGGCGGCGAGGCGGAGCGTCTCGCCAGCGGACGGCTCCCGGCGCGCCCGGCGTAGGGCGTTGACGGCGTCGGGCAGTGCGAACTGTTCGCCGGCGAAGCCGGCCACGAAACGTCCGCCGCGCACATCGCCGCGCGCTTCCAGGCGGCGCAGCGCGCGCAGCACGTCGCGCCAGGGCAGGCGGAAGCTCTCGCGCCGCACGGCGTCGCGGAAGACTACGCCGTAGCGATCCAGCAGGGTCTTGGCAACGACCTCAGCCACATCGTCGGCGTCGAGGCCGGCGACTGGTGGTTCGAGGATCGACCAGCGGCCGGGAGGACCGCCGACGGCGAAGCGGCCGGCACGGCGCGTGTGGCGCCAGCGGCGGCGGCCGGTGCTGGACCAGCCGGAGGCGATGGCGCGGAGGCCTTCGTAGCCGTCCGAGGTGACTCGCCCGGCAGCGATCAGGTCGCGAAGTCCGTCCTCGACATCGGCGGGGAGACGCCGGGTGCGCATGACGATCTGCTCGAAAAACAGGGCGCCGCTGTCGCACAGCAGGGCATCGATGGAGCGGGCGGCGCCGGCGAGCTCCGGGGGCTCGGCTTCCGCGTCGGGCGTGCCGCTTCGCCAGCGGGCGGCCTGCAGGAGCAGGTCGAAGTCTCCGCGGAGACCGAGCGTGACGGGGGTGGCCCGGGTTGCGGGCGCGCTGCGGCGCTCGGGGTCGGAGTTGCGTTCGCTGAGGCGACCCCAGACGACGTCGCCCGCCAGGCAGAGTTCGTCCAACCACTGGGTCCGGAAGCCACGAACCCGCGCGGGCAGCACCGCGCCTTCCCAGGCGGCCGCCGGCATTTCGAAGCCCTGTAGGCGCTGAAGGACCTGCCGCAGGCCGGTCTTGCCGTAGAGGGTGTGGCCGGGCGCCACGTGCTGCCAACGGGTGAGAAAACGCATGAAGTCGCGGACGGCCACCGGCTCGATCTCACGCCGCAGGCGGTCGAGCGTGAGTCGGTGGATGCGGGCCAAGAGGCGGCGGTCGCAGATGTCCTCGATGTCCGGATCGCGGAAGCGTCCCGGGAGGATGAAGCCGCCGACTTGCAGCTGCATGAGGCCACGGGCGACGTCCTTGGGGGTAAGACCGCAGCGGCCCGACAGTTCGTCGGGCGTGGTGGGTCCGCAGACCTCGGTGTATCCGCGCAGCAACAGGCGGCGGGCTTCTTCACGGTCGGCGACTTGAATGGCCACGCCGGGCGGCAGGGCCAGGTTGGGAACCGCATCCGCCTCGAAGAGGGCACGCAGCACGTCCACGTTCTCCGCCGCGAACCAGAGGGTGCGCCCGTCGATTTCGCAGTGCGCGGCGCGGCCCTGGTCTGTCAGATCTTCGAGCCAGCGGTTCCAGTTGGCGATGGCCGACGCGTCGACGGCCACCAGGCCGAGGAGCGCATCGTGGACCTCCTCGGCGTCGCGGGGCTGGGGCCAGGCCTCTTCGATCACGCGGGCAATCGCCTCCGGGTCGAGGCGGCCGAGGTCGCGGGCGCTTTCCGGTAGGGCGCGGCGGGTGGCCACTGCCCGCGAGCGCCGCTCTTCCAGCGGGGCGTCATCCAGGAACGTGTAGGGCTTGCCGTTAAGGATTTCGTGGGCCAGCGGGGAAGGCTCGGTGGTGTCGCGGGCGTGCAGCGTGATGTCTCCACCCCCCACTCGCTCCAGCACCTTCACCAGACCACGCACGTCCATCGCCTCAAAGAGGCAGTCGTCCAGCGTCTGTCGGATTAGCGGGTGGTCCGGCGGTGTGAGCGGACCGTGCACGTTTTCCTGGCAGCCGATCTGTTCAGGGAAGACCGCTGCCATCAGGTCGTCGGATCGCATGCGCTGGATGTTGGGCGGAATCTTCTTCCCGCCGCGCAGCCGGGGGACGGCCAGGGCCCGGGTGAGGTTCCAGCGCCAGCGGGTGGGGAACATGGGGGTGTAGAGGATGGACTGTTCGACCGACTCCAGCGCGTTGTTTGGCGTGACGTAGCGGAAGGACTCCTCGAGCGGGAAGGCGTGTTGCGGACCGAGCGACAGGAGGATGGCGTCGTCGTTGGCGGCGGCCTGCAGCTCGAAGTCGAAGCGGACGCAGAAGCGCTTGCGCAGCGCGAGGCCCCAGGCGCGGTTGATGCGCTGACCGAATGGGGCGTGTACGACGAGCTGCATACCGCCGGATTCGTCGAAGAAGCGTTCGAACACCACGTCCAGGTCTGACGGCATGACGCGCAGGCCGTCGTGGGAGGCGCGCAGGTAGTCGGCGATCTGGTGGGCGCCGAGTTCGGAGACGTCGCACTCGGAGCGCAGCCAGTCGACCAGCGCCGGATCGGTCAGGCGGCTGGCGATGTCGCGGCGCAGGCGGCCGACGGCTTGCGAGAGTTCGATGGTGCGGCCGGGGGCTTCGCCGAGCCAGAAGGGAATGGTAGGCGGCGCGCCCTGGGCATCGACCACACGGACCGTGCTCTGGACGACGCGCCGAATCTGCCAGGACGTATTCCCGAGCAGAAAGATGTCGCCAGCGATGCTCTCGATGGCGAAGTCCTCGTTGACGGAGCCGACGAAGGTGTCGTCGGGTTCGGCGAGGACGCGGTAGTCGCCGAGCTCGGGGATGGTGCCGCCGTTCTGCAGGGCGGTGAGCCGGGCCGCCCGGCGACCGCGTACGACGCTGTTGATGCGGTCAAAGTGGATGAGGGGCGGGGCGCGTCCGCCGCCGTCGCCGACGCCGGTGGCGAGCATGTCGACGATCTCGAGGTAGGACTCGCGGGTCAGAGATCTGAAGGGCGCGGCGCGGCGGAACAGGTCAAACAGGTCATCCAAGGCCCAGTCCTCGCAGGCGGCCTCGGCCACGACCTGCTGGGCGAGCACGTCGAGGGGGGCGACGAGTTGGACGATGCGGTCGAGTTCGCCGGCGCGGACGGCGCGCATGAGGGCGGCGCTCTCCACGAGTTCATCGCGCGTGGTTGGAAACAGGCGGCCCTTGGGTCGCAGGCCGAGTGCGTGGCCGGAACGCCCGATGCGTTGCAGGAAGACGGCGATGCTGCGCGGCGAGCCGATTTGGCAGACGAGGTCGATGCTGCCGATGTCGATGCCGAGTTCGAGCGAGGCGGTGGCGACGAGGGCCTTGAGCTGGCCGTCCTTGAGTTGCTGTTCGACGTGCAGGCGGCGTTCGCGGGAGAGGCTGCCGTGGTGGCTGGCGACGCCTTCCTCGCCGAGGCGGTCGCGCAGGTTGTGGGAGACGCGCTCGGCCAGGGCTCGGGTGTTTACGAAGACCAGGGTGGTGTGGTGCTGGACGATGAGATCGGCGAGGCGGTTGTAGATGTCGTCCCATTGCTCGCGGGGGGCGACGGCTTCGAGGTCGGAGGGTGGGGTCTCGACGGCGAGGTCCAGATCGCGCTGATGGCCGAGGTCGACGGTGACGCAGGGGCGGGCGTCGCCCGCCTCGTCGGCGCCGGTGAGGAAGGCGGCGAGTTCCTGGATGGGGCGCTGGGTGGCGGAGAGGCCGACGCGCTGGGGGCGGCGGCGGGAGATGTGGTTGAGACGTTCGAGTGAGAGGGCCAGATGGCTGCCACGACGGTCGCGGGCCAGGGCGTGGATCTCGTCGACGATGACGGTGTCGACCTGGCGCAGGGTTTCGCGGGCCCGCTGGGAGGTGAGCATCAGGTAGAAGGACTCAGGGGTGGTGATGAGGATGTGGGGCGGGCGGGTGACGAGGGTGCGGCGGCGGGAGGGCTTGGTGTCGCCGGTGCGGACGCCGACGCGAATTTCGGGCATGTCAACGCCGCGCTCCTCGGCCAACTCGCGGATGGCGGCGAGTGGGGCCTCGAGGTTGCGCTCGATGTCGTGGCCGAGGGCTTTGAGGGGCGAGATGTAGAGGATGCGGGTGACGGGTTCGAGTTCCTGCTCCTCGCCGCGGCGGATGAGTTGGTCGATTCCGGTCAGGAAGGCGGCGAGGGTTTTGCCGGATCCGGTTGGGGCCGCGACGAGGGTGTCGCGGCCGGAGCGGATGGCCGGCCAGGCGGCGGTTTGGGCGTCGGTGGGTGCCTGGAAGGTCGCGCTGAACCAGTCGGCCACGAGGGGATGGAACGCCGGGGTGGGGGCGTCGGGCGTGGCGAGGTCGAGTTCAGGCTGGGACATGGGTAGGCATTGTAACCGAACAAGAGGCGAACGGTGGGGTGATCCGGCGGGCTGGCCAGGGTGCGGAATTGGGGCCCTCGCGCGCAATAAGAGTTTTTTCCAAAAAACTCTTGAGGTGGCGCGGGGTGCATTTTTGGCGGATTCGGGGTGGGACGGTGGTGGGGGTGGTGACCTGTCGTGGCGGGTGTGGCGGAGGGCTCAGCAGGGTGGTCTTTCGGTGGATTGTGGTGGGAGATACGGAAGTCTCGGGCAGGGGATGCGGGGGGCGATGGGGATGCTGGGCGTGACTGGTGTGGTGGGCGCCGCTGGGTCCGCCTCCCTCGACAAGCTCAGGACAGGCTTCGGCAAGCTCAGGGCAGGCACTGCGCGGGGATGACGTCGTGATGCTGGATTCTGGCTGGGGACGGCAGGGCTGGCGGAGGCGTGGTTCGACAGGCTCACCATGAACGGGGGTGACGAGCAGGAGGGGCGGGTGCGGAAGGGTTGTGGTCATTGGAGAGGGTTGCGGGCCTTACACAGATAGTGTACACTGGATGGAGGCGTAGGGCAAGTCGGGGAGTGGCTGGTGGGCGGTGGCCTGCGGGTTGTGACGCGTGGGACGTGAAGTAGATGGGTCAGCAGTAGATGTTTGGCTGGTTGGGCCGAGGCGACGTGAGGCGTGGAAGGCGAATGGTCGCCCGTGGGTCGAGGTCGGCTGGTCAGGCGGCGTCGTTGCGGCGGTCGCGGCCGGCGAAGAGGCCCTCGATGACGCCTTCGACGCGGGACATGCGCTCGGTCAGCGCCTGCACGTCCGTGCGTAAGTTCGCCAAGTCGCTACGGACGTCGGCCAGATCAGCGCGGACTTCCTCGCGAAAGCTCTGAAGGTCGGCCCTAACTTCCTCGCGAAAGCTCTGCCGGTCGGCCCGGACTTCCTGGCGCAGCGCTTGCGTGTCGACGCGCGCGTCGCGCCAGAGCGCGAACAGCAGCCCAATCATTGTGGCGCCGACGCCAATCAGGGTCGCGCCGACGGCGAGGATTCCGATGAGTTCGGGGGTCACGGGCAACTCCTAACGGTGTTTGTCCGTGTCGAAACCGCCCGTGTTTCGTACACCGTAGCACGGGCCGTGGAACCCGGGACTGCCTACGCATGGCTGGTCGTTGGTGGCATCAACTCCGGCGCTGGCGGCTGAGGTCCGAGCCGGTCAGGCGGCGTCGTCGTGGCGGTTGCGTGCGGCGAAGTAGCCGACGAGGAAGCCCTCGATGCGGGCCGTGCGGACGGTGAGGGCCTGGATGTCCTTGCGCAGGCCGGCCAGATCGCCGCGGACGTGGGCGGAGTCAGCACGAACGTCAGTTCGAAGGTTCTGGATGTCTTCATGAAATTCTTGCCGGAAGCCTTGGATATCGGCACGAATCCCCGTGCGAAAGCTTCGGAAGTCGGCTCGGAGTTCCTGACGGAGGCTTTGGGTCCCCGCCCGGATTTCGGCGCGAAGGGCGCGGAAGTTGCGACGCGTGTCGTGCCACTGCTCCACTATCAGCGCGACCCAAATCGCGCCTACGGCCAGGGTTGCGATGAGTTCGGCTGACTGGGTCGGCTCCAGGGTGTTGATCAACGACTTCGTCGCCCGTGTGGACTAAGGCCTAGCAGAGGGAGCGGGCCCGAGCCCGTCCCCCGCGTGCCAGCTCATCGTTGGGCTCCTGACGACGTTCGCCGTTCGCACTTGGGCGGTCAGGCGGCATCGTCGTGGCGGTCACGGGGGCGTCCGGCGAAGAGGCCTTCGATGACGCCTTCGAGGCGGGACGTGCGCTCGGTCAGCGACTGGACGTCCTTGCGGAGGTCGCCCAGGTCGCCGCGGACTTGCGCAAAGTCAGCACGGACTTGAGCAAAGTCAGCACGGACTTCCTCACGAAATGTCTGCAAGTCGGCGCGGGATTCAGAGCGCAGGCGCTGGTTGTCGGCGCGGAATTCGGCCCGCAAGGCCTGACTGTCGGCACGCACTTCACGCCTGAAGGCGAGCATGAGGCCAATTACGGTCGCGCCTACGGCGAGGATTCCGATGAGTTCGGGGGTCACGGGCGGCTCCTGGGTGTTGGTGTACGACTTGGCCGCCCTTGTGATCTCAACGGTAGCACGAGCAGCGGGCCTGGACACGTCGACCGCATGGCTGGCCCAAGGTGGTCTCCAGACAGCGCTCGCAGATCGAATTGGGTCAGTCAGGCAGTGTCGTCGTGGCGGTCACGGGGGCCGCGTGCGGCGAGGTAGCCGACGAGGAAGCCCTCGATGCGGGCCATGCGTGCGGTCAGTGCTCCGACCTCCCTGCGCAGGTCAGCGAAATCGCCTCGGACTTCCTGCCGAAAGCCTTGAAGATCGGCACGGAACTCGGTGCGAAGGCTCTGGATTCCGTCTCGAAAGTCCCCACGTAGGCCTTGGATTTCCGCGCGGATGTCGGCGCGAAGTGCGCGGAAGTTACGACGCATGTCGTACCACTGCGCCACTATCAGCGCGGCCCAAATCGCGCCTACGGCCAGGGTTGCGATGAGTTCCGCTGACAGGGTCGGCTCCGATGTGTCGGTCGCTGTCGTCGCCGCCCGTTGGACCCGACCTTAGCACGGGCATTGGACGCGAATAGCCCGCCTGCATGGCTTGTCGTCGCTGGGCTCAGCACCAGCTATAGCAACTGGTGGTCGGTCGGTCAGGCGGCGTCGTTGTGGCGGTCGCGTCCGGCGAAGAGGCCTTCGATAACGCCTTCGAGGCGAGACGTGCGTTCGGTCAGCGCCTGGACGTCCTTGCGCAAGTCGGCCAGATCGCCGCGGATTTCAGCCAGGTCAGCACGAACATCCGCTCGGAGGTTCTGGATGTCGGTGCGGACTTCGGCGCGTAGGGCGTGGTTGTCTGCGCGAAGAGCGTGGATGTCAGCCCGCGTGTCGCGCCAGAGCGCCAGCATCAGACCAGCCAGGGTCCCGCCCATAGCCAGAATGCCAATGAGTTCCGGGGTCACGGTCGGCTCCTAAGTGTTGGTATGCGTCGTCGCCGCCCGTGTGACTCAAACGGTAGCACGGGGTGTGGAGCCGAGGACGCCGCCGGCATGCCAGCTCTTCGCTGGCCTCAGAAGCGGCTTGCGCAGCCGGCCAGGGGCCGCGAGCGGGGAGCAGTGGCTAGTGGCGAGTGGTCAGTGGCTAGTGACGAGGGCGACTGCGGGGCTAGCTGGTTTGCCGAGGGGTGCTGGCAGGGCGTGTAGTACCAGACTGATGCGGGACGGCCTCAGGTGATGGTTTCGAGCGAGTAGTACATGCCGCGGCGCTTGCACCAGAGTTCGGCCGCCTGGCGCTTCCGCAGCACCGCTTCCGAATCGACCTGGTTTGCGCCCTTGACCTCGATCAGGCCGGCCGAGCCGTCGACGTATTCGACCAGGAAATCCGGGCGGTAGGCGTGGCGGCGATGGCGGCGGTCGAGCCAGCTAATCGAGATGCCGTGGCGCTTGGTCCACTTGCAAACCGACGCGTCGATTTCCAGCCGCCGCATCATCCGATGCTCCAGGTCGCTGTCGTAGACCTCGAAGTTCCAAGCGCTCTTGATCGGCTGCTCGAAATTGCCGCGCTTAACCGGCACCATACTCAACCATTCCCCCAACGATGTCGGGGCGCTGCGATATCTGGGCTTCCAGCTGATTGAGGTAGCGGCCGGCACGATACACGGCCTCGCGCTCAGCGAACGGCAAAGCCTCGCCGTCCAGGAACCGCTCCGACACGTGATCGAGCAGGGGACGGTAGACGTAGCGTTGCATTTGCGCCGGGTCGCCAGCTTGGATTACGGCTTGTTCGGCGATGTTGCGGATCCGCTCGCGGACCATCTCGCGCGACTGTTCGGCTGACTGACCATCCGGCCAATTAGCGTTCGCGTCTTCCGGCGCGCTTCGCGTCTGCGTCCATCCATCCTCAGATAGCTCGCGTCCGGTGACGCCAGAGAGCGTGACGTCAGTTATCTCGACGGCATCCGGCTGGATCAGACCGCGCTCGCGGAACACCGTGCCGCTGCGAAAGTCGGCTTACAGGCGGTCGCGCACGATCAGGTTCGGGCAGAGGACAAAAAAGCGCTGGACATCGTGCGCGAGCCGCAGCCGAACCATCACGGCGGCGATCAGGGCGGTCTTGCCGCCGCCCGTGACGATGTTGAGTAACACGCCGTCGTCCCAGAACATGCGGCCCGCCACTTCACGGGCATAGATCACGCGCAGCAGCGCGTCCCACTGATGCCGCCACAAGCCGTTCGGACGCGGGCGGCGCTCGTCTTCGGGATCGGCCAGAAAGCGCAGGTAGTCCTGGGTCGCGGGTTCGCACGGCTCGAATCCGCCGTGGACCCAGGCTTGGAAGTCGCGCTCGTGGGGCAGGAACTCGTTACGCACGACGGCTCATCCCGCGCCGACCCGCTTCCCGCCACACGCCTATGCCCGCGACAGCCAGTCGCCGGGCGTTTTTTGCCAGGAGTTCAGTCATTTCTTTATCGAGGGGCACACCTTGTGCTCCGGGTCCCACCATAGGATTTGCAGCGCCGGCGTGTCGTGGTCGAGACGGCCCCAGACCCGTTTCCTGGCGTCCACTCGAAGCGACATGAGTTCATCGACCTGGTCTTGCGCGTGGAAGATGCGCTCGAACTCCTGCCGCGCTTCCTTGCCGAGGTCATCCACGCTCACGAGATGGTTCGGATTGCCGGGCAGGGTCACGACTTCGCCCCACCTCATGGCTTCAAAGTGTCCAAGCCGCGCCGCAACAGCCTTGAGATCGCCGGGTGACGCTTGATCCCAGCTATAGGGGCCTCTGACCGCCAGAATCCGGAAGGACCAGCGAGGAAACTCCGACTTCCAGTCGGGTTTCGCCGTCGCAATTGCGGTGCGACGCTTCGTCTGCTGTTCCAGGTGTCCCTGCTGCCGTTTCCCCTTGCGCGTCTGCTTGCGGCGTCGGCCTTTCGCCATCCTCTCGGCCGCTAGACCTCGACTTCGCTGAGCAGCCCGTCGTAGTACTCGAACATCGCGGCGGCCGTAATCTCCGCCGTTGACGGTTCGCCCTGGGGCAGGTCGCCGCGCGCATCGCGCCACGGGGCCTCCAGGTGGGTCAACGTGCTGAGATCATGAGCGCTCATGTGCCCGTAATCCTCCAGCACGACGTCAACCGACTCGGCCTCGTTGGGCGCCAGGTTTGCGGCGTCGCCATCCCAGCTATCAAGTTTGAAGCGGCCCCGATGCTGCTGGTAAATGGCGGGCACGACCGGGCCATTGGCCCACGCCTCGATACGCTCCTCGAACAAGGGCGCATCGTCCCACACCAGGTGCCACGCCTGGGCGTAGTAGAGCAGCTTGTGCAGCTTCATTGCGGTCATCGGCCCATGTCCCTCGAGCACGTATGCCGCTACGTCCGCCGCGCTGGCCATCGTTTTCCTTCCTTCAGAAGGACTATCCATTGGTACTCGGCGTGCCGAGCACCGCCCGAATCTGTCACATAAAGATTATGGCACGGCGTCCAAACGAGGCTTGCCTCCGTACCGTGCGCGGCTCGGTCATTCGACCTCAATGCGGCATGTCCACATGCCCTCGCCGCCCTTGTCGTCCTGGACCTTGCAGGCCAGGGTGAACGCGCCGGTGCGGAGGAAGGCGTGCTGGGCGTCGAGCACCGGGGACGGGTTGCGTCCTTTGCGGCGGTGGAACCACTCGCCACGGGCGGCGCGGAAGGTCGGCGGCCGGTAGTTGAAATCCCATTGCACATTGATAATCGAGGCACCGGGGTTGTAGGGCTGCGTGTCGCCGGCATCGAACTCGTATTGCCGCGCCTGTATGCGCCGCCAAGCCACCGACACGTCGGGCGGCTGGACGAAGGTGAGGAACTGGGAGTAGTCGCCGCGTTCGGTGGATTTGGATTCGATGTGCGAGCGGAAGGCCGTGGAGTCGATCCGCACCTGTTCCAGACGTACGAAGGCAAGGGCGAGACGCTCGCGCTCTCGCACTTCAGCGGATGCCCTGGCCGCATCGGGAGCGAATCCCCAGGCCAGCATCACGCCGTCGCGCAGCCCTTCTTCGTCGTGATAGCGGGGCAGGCGGAAGATCGCCTGGGCGAAGTCGTTGACCTCAGTTGCGGTCACGCGAGCCTTCAGATCCGGTTGCCCAACCCAGACTGGAACTTGTGCACGCGCGCCTTTGTAGCCGTGTATGCCCTTGTCGTTACTCGGGACGCGGGCGTCGTAACAGGCGAGGACGAAGCGGCGAAACTGAACCGGCGCGTCCGTTGAGCGGGGCGACCAGGCCGCTGGTGAGGGTGGTGTGAAGCCCGGCGCGGGCGTCCTCCTTCGAGACGCCATAGTGGTGTTGCAGGGCGACGTAGGCCTCCCCAATCACCTGATTGGACGCGAATATCTCGGCGTCCGCTGCCGAGAGGGCGCTGAGCCTTTCGACACAGAGCGTGAAGAGGTCAGGGGGCTGGCCGGTGACCAGCCGGACGAGCACGGAGGTATCAATCCCGATATTTGACCGGGTCATATGCTTCGTCCCGGAACTTGCGGATGTCCAGCGGCTCGATGCTCGGGTCGATCACGTCGCGCAAGGTCCCGAGCTTGGAGTGGTCGATTCGCCTTGGCTTCAGGGTGTATCCCTCGGGACCCTCCAGTAGTTCGAGCCGGTCGCCGGGGCCAACGCCCAGGGCGTCCAGCACGCGCTTGGGGAAGGTGACCTGGCGCTTGGACGTAATCTTCACCAGCATGAGAGGCCTCCTTACACGAATCCTATGGCGGGTAAGGCAGGCCCGTCTAGCAGACCGAACGACTGGCGGGGGGCATTTGATGTCGGTAGTTGGTATGGCGACCTGTTGTTGGCCGGCTCACCAGGAACGGTGAGGGCCGGGGATGGGTGTTGCGCGGAAGACGGGCGGGTCTGAGACGCCGCCCGCGCGGGACCCTGGGCCGGAGCGACGGGGGAGTGGGCACGATCTAGCGCGGGTCCCAGGCTGCGCGCAGCCTGGGCCACGAGCCGCTGGGTCCCGGCTGAAGACGCCGGGATGACGGGATGGGGATGGCCTGGGCGGGTTGGTTGCTTGGGAGTGTGGTTCGACACGACCCGCCGAAGACGGCGGACCGGCTCACCACGAACGGGGGTGGGCCACGTTGGTTTATTGGCGGGTCATTTGTGGTCGGGGAGGGCGTCGGATTGGGTGAGGGTGGTGGATTTGATGGTCATGGCGGTTAGGCGTTCGGGGACGGGTTCGGGGAGGGTGGTGAGGGGGGTGAAGGTGAGGTTGTCGGTGAGTTCGAGGGCGGGTGCAGCCAAGTCCTGGATGTAGAACTTGGAGGAGGGGAAGAGGTCGCCGGGGTAGGTGAAGTTGGGGAGGGTGGCGAGCTCGATGCAGAGGGCGGCGCCGACGGAACTTTCGAGCATGCCACCGATCCAGACGGGCACGCCGTGGTCGCGGCACATGTCGTGGATCTTGATGGACCTGGTGAAGCCGCCGGAGCGGCCGGGCTTGATGTTGACGTACTGGCAGGCGTTGATTTCCAGGGCCTGCTGGATGGTGCGCAGTTCGCGGGCGGACTCGTCGAGGCAGACGGGCGTCTCGATCTGGCGTGAGAGTTCGGCGTGGTCGACGACGTCGTCCCACTGCAGGGGCTGTTCGAGGAAGGCGAGGCGAAACTGGTCGATGGTCTTGAAGGTGTCCAGGTCGTCGAGCGTGTAACCGGCGTTGCAGTCGATGTGGAGGATGGTGTCGGGGAAGGAGCCGCGGACGGCGCGCAGCATCTCGACATCCCAGCCGGGGCGGGCCTTGAGCTTGATACGGGGGAAGCCGGCGTCGACGGCTTTCTGAATGTCGGCGAGCAGGTCGTCGAAGGAGTCGAGGATGCCGAAGTCGGCGCCGGCGATGACATCGGCGTCGGAACCGCCGACCAGGGTGTGCAGGGGGGTGCCGGTGCGCTTGGTTTCGAGGGTCCACCAGAGCAGCTCGACGGCGGCCTTGGCGAAGCCGTTGCCCTTGAAGGGGGCCAGGCGGGCGTCAAGGTCGGCGGCGGTGTCGAAGTCGCGGCCAACGACGAGGGGGCCGAAGATTTCGCTGACGAGGTGGTAGACGGAGCCGGCGGACTCGGGGACGTAGTGGGGGGCGCGGAAGGGTGTGGCCTCGGACCAGGCAGTTACGTCGCCGGAGGAGGCCTTGACGAGGACGGAGTCGATGGCGTGGTCTTCGCCGTAGGCGGTTCGCCAGGGATAGATGAGGGGCATGCTGACGTGGTAGATGTCGAGGCGGTCGATACGCATTCGGCACTCCGTCACGGCTGAGGGCGCTGACGGCCCTGGCTGGGGGCCGCCTTGGAACGGCCCGCTCTTTGGCTTGGGCGCATGGTGGCCGCCAGAAGGGGCGGACGCAACCGGACGCGTACGATGACGCTATGTCCAAGGACGACTCTTTGGCCGCGCATGCCGTCCGCGCGTTGCGGCGCATCGTGCTGCTGTGCGCCGGGACGGCGCTGCTGGGTTTGGCCCAGGCCGCCTGTGAGGAATCGCCCGAACCGCTGATTGCCACGCCGTCGGCGATGGAGGTGGCGGTGATGGAGGCCGCGCAGGAGGCGCCACCGAGTCCGACTTCCGCCGTGGCGGAACCGGCAGTGCGTGTGCAAACCGGGACGCCGGCACCGACGGCTCGCGCACCCGTCCAAGACGGTCCCCGGCCAGCGGCCGCAGAGCCAGTTGTAACTGCTACCGCGACACCTAGCGCAACACCCACGCCGCCACTGGAGCCGCTGGACGACGAGGCCGTGAACGCGCGGCTTCGGGAAGCCGCCAACCTAATCGAGAGCGTGACGGGATCGCCGGCGGCGCTTCGCGCCGGTCCGGACCTGCGGGTCCTGCTGGAAGCGGCGGCATTGGCGTTCCTGGAGCGCTACGGGCCGGATCCCGCGGCCGCGTCGCGATTGGACGTCTCCATTGGTCAACTGCCGCCGCTGGTTTACGACCTGGCGCCGCAAGGGGCACGGATTGCCGCCGCGGACGTGGACGGCGATGGCCAGAACGAACTGATCGCCGCCTGGCACTTCATCGGCGTGCCGCCGGCCTGGTTCGATCAGGGCGAGGCGGGATTCATGGCCCATGCGTTTCCCGTGGGTGCGACAGCTGCGACGGCGCGCAACATGACCCTTGTGCGCTCGACAGCCGATCTGACCGCCGACGGCGTCGCGGACGTGCTGCTGGTGAGCACGACGCCCGGCGCGACCACCCAAACCGAGGACGTGCGTGTGTACACATGGGACGACGGGACACCGCGACGGGCCTTTGACGTGGCGGTGGTGTTTGGGTCCGGGCCGGCGGGGTGGGAGCTGCGCGCTGCGACCTCGCCGGTCGAGATCGAGACGGTGTGCCCAGCGCTGGGTCACTTCGACGCGCCGCTGCTCCCGCATCCGGGACTGCGGCGGACGTTTGGCTGGGACGGAAAGCAGTTTCACGAGGTGGCGCGACGTCTCGATTCGCCGGTGTCACGACACGATCAGATCAATCGCGGCGAGGCGGCGTTTTGGGCGGGTCGGTACGAGGACGCCGAGGCGGCGTATCGGGCCGTGATCGAGAGGCCTGTCATCGACGAGGGCCAGATTGGTCCTCAGCCGGACTGGGAGGGCCTGGCGCATCTGCGCCTGGCTCAGATGTCGCTGCTCCGGATCCAGGCCTTCGACCCTGCGAGGCTGCACGCAGCGATCGAACGCGGGGGCACCATTGGCCTGATCGCTCGAACGATGCAGGAGGCAGTGGTGACGCCAGATCCCATGCGGGCGTTTGTGGCGCTGCAGACGCTGGACCTCGCGAGCGAGCCGCCCCCCGGCGCCTACGGTTCAATCGAGTTCCCCATGGCGCCGGGGCTGGTGCTGGCACTGGGAAAGGCGCTGGAGATTGGGCTGCGCGGACTAGGGGCCAGCGAGCTCTCGGAGGCCGCGATCGTCAGCCGGCTGTCGTCCCGCGGGATGGATGTGCGCCGGGCGGCGGTGGCCGACCTGAACAGCGACGGCGCGATGGAGGCGGTCGTGTCCCTGGCCCGCCACAGCACGCGGACGATTGGTCCGCCGGTGAACGAGTTCTGGTTCGTGCACCGGTACGGCACCCGCTGGGTCGCGCAGCCGGTCGGCGCTGTGGGTGACGGCGCAGTCACGAACGGCGCCCAAACCGTCAGCTCAGGGCGCTCGGTCTTTGTGGTGAGTGATGCGGGCGCTGAGCGCGATTTGTATCTGACGTTTGACGGTCGCCGCCTGGATGTCTGGACCCGCGTACCGACGCTGCACGACCTGTATCCGGCGAATCCTTTTGACGGGCAGGAGGTTGCGCGCTGCGAGATTTCGGCGTAGGTCGACGGGCGGGTGGTGGGTTAGAGGTTGGCCAACAGAATTGCGGTGGCGATGCCGATGACGGCCGTGAGGAAAACGGCAAGGCCGCTGATCATGGCGCCCATGCGCACGTACACCCGCTGTTCGAGTTCGCGCATCTCGGCGCGCAGCCGTGCCTCAGCTTCCTTCAGGTCAGAGCGGAGGACAGCGAGATCGGTCTTGGTGGCCAGGTTCTCGCTGATGCCCTCGGCGAACGTGGAAACGAGAACCGAAGCCTGCTTCTCGTCGAAGCCGGCTTCGTCTTGCAGGCGCCGGGCCGCTTTGAGAGTGTCGAAGGTCACCACCATGCAGGCGTTCTAGCGCTCTCCAGCGCAATCACCGCCGCTCCTGGACGGCTCCCAGCGACTGTCGGCCGACTACGCCTGGGCGCTGGTGAGGGAGCGGGATTGGCGGCTGGCGCGGGTTTCGAGGGGTTCGATGCGGCAGGCGCAGATTTTGTACTCGGGGATTTTGGAGATGGGGTCGAGGACGTTGATGGTGAGGAGGTTGGCGGCGGCTTCGGCGAAGTGCCAGCTCATGTAGACGGTGCCGGGGGCGACGCGGCGGGTGATCCAGGCGCGGGCTTCCACGGCGCCGCGCCGGGTGCTGACGCGCACGAGGCCGCTCTTGGGGATGCCCAGGCGGTCGGCGTCTTCGGGGGAGACTTCGATGAGGGGTTCGGGGTAGGCGTCGTCGAGGCGCGAGCGGCGGGTCATGGCGCCGGTGTGCCAGTGGTAGAGCACGCGGCCGGTGTTGAAGATGAACGGGTAGTTTCTGTCGGGGATTTCCACGTTCTCGCGCCAGTGCACGGCGTGCATGGTGGCTTTGCCGTCGGCGGTGGGGAAGCGGTCGCCGAACAGCCAGAGTGCGCCGGGGTCGTCGGGGGTGAGGCAGGGCCAGCGCAGGCCGCCTTCGCGGTCGAGGCGCTTATGACTGAGGCCGGCGTGGCTGGGGGTGACGCGGGCGATTTCGTCGAAAATCTCGGACGGGCTGTTGAGGCCAAGGTCGCGGCCCATGCGGCGCGCGAGGTCGGCGATGATGGTCCAGTCTTCGCGGGCTTCGCCGGGCAGGGGCAAGACCGGACGTACGCGCTGCACGCGTCGGTCGGTGTTGGTGTAGGTGCCATCTTTTTCGGCCCAGCTGGAGGCGGGGAGGACGACGTCCGCGATTTCGGCGGTCTCGGTCATGAAGATGTCCTGGACGACCAGGAAGTCGAGGTGGCGGAAGTGGCGACGCGAGGCGTGCAGGTCGGGGTCCGCCATGAGCGGGTTTTCGCCCATGATGAACATGCCGCGCACGTCGCCGGCGCCGGCGGCCTGGCCGATTTCGATGGTCGTGAGGCCCTGCTTGGCGGGCAACTGCACGCCCCATTGCTCTTCGAAGAAGCCGCGGAAGGTTTCATCTTCCACCGAGCGGTAGTCGGTGAAGTACATGGGGATGGCGCCAACATCGCTGGTGCCCTGGACGTTGTTCTGGCCGCGTAGGGGGTTGAGGCCGGTGCCGCGGCGGCCGACGTTGCCGGTGGCCAGGGCGAGGTTGATGAGGGTGAGGCAGGCCTCGGTGCCGTGGGTGTGCTCGGAGATGCCGAGGCCCCAGTAGAAGGCGGTCTTGTCGGCTTTGCCGATGATGTGGGCGGCGCGTTCGAGGGTGGCGGGGGGGATGCCGGTGAGCGCTTCCTGGCGTTCGGGGGTCCAGTGCTGGACGGCGGCGGCGACGGCCTGGAAGTTCTTGACGCGGTTGGCGACGAATTCTTCGTTGACGAGGCCGTCGCGGATGATGACGTGGAGCAGGGCGTTGTACATGGGCACGTCCGCGCCAGTGCGGCACTGGAGATGGACGTCGGCCCAGCGGGTGAGTTCGATGGCGCGGGGGTCGGCCACGATGAGCTTTGCGCCATTGCGAACCGCGGCCTTCATCTTGAGGGCGGTGATGGGGTGGGTTTCGGTGGTGTTGGAGCCGGTGACGTAGATGACGTCGTTTTCGGCGATCTCGTCCAGCGAATTGGTGAAGGCGCCGGTGCCGATGCTGAGGCCTAGGGCGGCGACCGACGAGGCGTGGCAGAGGCGGGTGCAGTTGTCGATGTTGTTGGTGCCGAGGACGACGCGGGTGAATTTCTGGAGGAGGTAGTTGTCCTCGTTGAGGCACTTGGAGGAACCGTAGACGGCGAGGGCGTCGGAGCCGTGGGTGTCGCGGATTTCGGTCAGACGGCGGGCGACGTGGTTGAGGGCTTCGTCCCAGGTGGCACGGCGCCAGCGGCCGGCGCCGCGCTCGCCGGTGCGGATGAGGGGATGGGTGAGGCGGTCATCGCTCTGGGCATAGTCCCAGCCGAAGCGGCCCTTGACGCAGAGCCAGCCCTGGTTGACGGGGTGGTCGTCTGGGGACATGGCGTGGGTGATCTGGCCGTCGCGCACGTGGACTTCCAGCCCGCAGCCGACGCCGCAGAAGGAGCAAGTCGTCTCAACGACCCGGTCATCTTCGACGATGCCCTGCTGTTCGAGTTCCCACTGGGTGCGGCTCTTGAGGGCGCCCGAGGGGCACACCTGCACGCAGTTACCGCAGTAGACGCAGGTGGTGTCCATGATGCCTTCGTACTCGTGCGTGGAGATGCGGACGTGGAAGCCGCGTTCGCCGGGCTCGATGGCGTAGGTGAGCTGGACCTCGTCGCCGCAGACATCCACGCAGCGCCAGCACATGACGCACTTGGCGTAGTCGCGGATGTAGTAGGGGTTGTCGTCGATGACGGGCAGGTCGGCACGGGAGGCCTGGCCGTTGGGCTGGACGTTGTATTCGGTGAGGAGCGTGGCGAGGTCGGGGGCTTCGCTGAGGTCGACGCCGGACAGGAGGGCCTTGAGGGAGCCCTTGCGGGAGCGGCGGACGCCTTCGCTGTCGGTAAAGAGGGTCTGGCCCGGTTCGACGAGGGCGCGGCAGGCGGAGAGGAGCTTGGTTTCGCCGGTGAGGGAGGCGTCGGCGGAGGGAGGGCGGGCGCCGGCGTCGGCGGCCTGCTCCACCAAGCAGAGCCGGCAGTTGGCGGACGCCTTGATGTTGGGGTGGTAGCAGAGGGTGGGGATGTCGATGCCCAGCTCGGAGGCGGCCTCGAGGATTGAGGTGCCGGCGGGCACGGTGATCTGGCGACTGTCAATGGTGAGCGTTACAGCGTCGACCGCTGTCGCCATAGGTAACCGCCCGGCGCTTCGAGTGAGCCAACTAGCCTACGCTACCGGGCTCGTCCGGCGGCTCGCCCCTTCGGTGAGGCGGTCGCTGGGTGCGTCTGTCGCGAGGCACCGGAGAGCCTGAGCCGACGTTCTCGCCCTCGTGGAAGATGAGCCAGAAGATGTAGCCGAGCCAGATGAGGGCGATAACGACGACGGGGATGACGACGACGACGAGGATGAGGCCGGGATCGGTAACCGAGAGATCGGCAGCCGGGGTGGCGGTGGGACTGGTGGAGGGGCTGAGGGCGAGGGCGGAGGGCGCTGCGATTGAGTGGAACACCCCGGCGATCAGGAGGACGAGATTCCGTCGCGGCATTTCAGGGTGAGGTCTTCGGTGCTTCGGGCCAGGGGGTGAGGTCGATTTCCCATCCGATGACACCGCTGTAGTCGAGCCAGCGGCTCTGGGCACCGACTTCGCGGTGTTCGATGCTCACGATTCCTGACAGCACCTCGGATGAAGTGCCCGCATCATGCATCTTGATCCGCACCAGGGGGATGACCTGCTGGATCCAGAGGCTTGCGGATTCCGGATTGAATCGCGAAACGTTAAGCGCCAGGAGATAGGAGCGGCCGGGAACTATGTCGGACGCCCGGATCCCTGCGTCCCCGTTGATGGTGAGGCGCTGAGGGTCGAATTCGACGCGTGCCATTTGTGTGTCGAGTGCCAGGGTAAGGGGAGCGGACCACCACCAGATGGAATCGCGCGGGTCGGTTTCGCTCGGAACAACGCCGGAAGGTCCAGCCTCGTAGAGGCGGAATTCCGTACCTGAGGTGAACGGCAGGCGGTGGGGGTTTCGGTACCAGAGATTGACGATGGCGAGTTCGTCGTCAGTGCCGCCGTCAAATCCCAGGCCGGCGACTTGTGTCCGAGAGTCGGCAGCGTGAGCGGGGGATTCAGGCCGCAGCTGAGCAAACGGCGACAGGGAGGCGTGGGCGGCGAAGGCGAGTTTCTGGCAGTCGCGAACGGCCAGGTTGGCGATCTGCGGGGCCCCGCTCAACTCGGCATCACCCGGTCCGACCGTTATGGCGTCGCCGGGTTCGCCCAACAACCGAAGGTCCAACTGTCCGTCGACTGACGATTCACAGGTCTGAAGGAGTGACGCGGGAAGCTCGGCGAAGTCCGGTCCGATCCGCCAAACCGGCGACCAAGCGGCCGATAAGTCATAGACCCGCATGCCGTAGCCGGCCCAGATGGCGTCGTCGCGTGTCAGTGCGAGGACGGTGGGTTCGACGTGGTCGAGTAGGGCTACGACGCCCTCGTCTGGCGTGCCAGCGACAGGCCTATAGCGCGGTATTCGAGTCGCTCGGTCCAAGAACGATCCCGGAGCCCTCAGGTCCACGTGATCGATAAAGGCAAGAAGAAGCATTGAGCGCTGGTGTCCGGCTAGTCCGCCCATGATGTGAATCACAGAGTTGGGTCGCGTAACCTCAAGCATGCGGCGATAGCTTGATCTCGCGGCTCTTGGCGTTCCAGCGCCCGGCATTACCTCAAACACGCGATGGCGTTCGCCGGAGATCGAGCTGATGTCGGCCATCAGCTTGAAATGCGCGGGATCGCTCAGTAGGTCTCGCGCTTGCGACGTAAGTGCCTCTTCCAGACGATCAGTGATGTGCAGATGGGTGATCCCCATCTCTGACAAGTCATCGCGGTGCAAATAACGAAGTGCGTCCTGATACACGGGTGTGTTTCGTGCGGCCAAGATTTGCAGGCTGCGGCCCGAAGTCGGAGATGCCACACCTGCGACTCCCGCGGCTACGACGGGATAGGGTGTTAGAAGACGGGTGTCGTTTGGAAGCGCCCGCGCGATCAAAGCGTAAAAGTCCCAGTTCTTATCAATCTCTTTACGCAACCGCGTTTGCCCTACGTACGGATGGCCCGGGCCCTGCACGACCGGCTGACCGACTGCAAACCCCTCTTCGACTGCCAGTCTCATCCCGGCCGTCGCGCGGGGTAGAGCCGTCGGCAAGATTCCAAGTAGAAACAGTGCGGCGATCGCAAAGTTTCGTTGCCATCCCTCCAGCCTGTCCATCAGGCTGCTTGTCCCTGCGACCGCGGCGAAAGCTGCAGTGGCCGAAGCGAGGAACAGGATTCTCGCGTCATTAAAGGGGAGTGCCGACTGAAGAAATACGAACGCAACCAAACCGAAGCCACTTGCCGCCGTCAGGTAGGCGATCCCCCAACTTCGTTGTAAGTAAGCGGTAATCGCGCTAACGGTTATGAGTGGCACGATTCCAACGCGCATCAAGGCAGGGCCGGTTAGGTCAAATGGCGCCAGCCGCTGCCAGTCCGGCTCAAATGCGATCCGGACCATGCCCGTCGTGCCACCGCGCTGAAAGAGCGCATCGGACACGGGCCCTCCGCCTAGCGCGGCCAGCAGGGCGGCAATGGCGAGCGCGCTTGCCAGAATTAGCCGCTGGCGACCGTCGAGCCGGAAGAGACGACTGACGCCCACCGCGGCAAGCGCGATGCTTGCGAACACGAGCACCGCTGCCTCGGCGAGGGCCATGACACCCGCAGCGGCAGCGATCAGGGCCGCCGGCCGGCGGCCGATGCCGGCTTCGAGGGCCGCGGCCACTAGAAGCACGATGCACAGAGCGAGTGCCCAATGGGGCTTGTGCACCCACTCGAACGGTACTCCCCCTCGATCGGGCGCCAACCCGGCGACTAACCCGAGAAGTCCACCGGCATCTCCGGATGTCGCGACGTAGGGGGCTAGCCCCACATGGACAGGGTGGACGATCAGACCCAGCACCGCACCAGCCCCAACGGCCAGGGGCAGTGGCGCGCCGACATCCCGAGCGAAGCCGACAGCTGCCAGAACTAACGCCGCGACGAGGAGCGCGGTGAGGACCGCGACTGCCGTCCATGGGGGAACGCCGGCCGTGTTGACCAGGCTTGCGGCCAGCAGATCCGGGCCGTAGTGGTAGCCAATGCCGGCATCCTGGCCATAGGGCGTGACGGGCGGAAAAACGCCCCGAGCCATGCGCAGCGCTAGCGCGAAGTGCCAGGACTCCTCGCCGGCACGCTCCTGGGTTCGACTGGCTAGGGCCAGTACGTAGATGCTTGTGGATGCCAACAGGAGTGCCAGAGATGCCAGTGCCGTGCGACGGGAGAGCAGACTGGGCTGGCGGCCGCGCCAGGCGAACACCGCTGCGAGTGACGTCGGCGCCAGGAGACCGAACCAGGCGCTGGGGGCACCGGGTATGACGTAGGCCGACAAGTTGGTCGTTAACAGCACCGCGACGATGCCGAGGGCGGGCGCGTAGAAGGGCCAGACCGGGCGGGGGCGATCCCCGAACACGGCCCGCGCCAGCGGCGCGCCAACGGCGGCCATCCAGAGGCAGACACCGGTGGAGGCGAAGATTCCGATCCAGGGCGAAACCGTTGGGTCAAGATTCATGCCAGCGGCTCGGGCCTAGACGCGAACGTCGACATTGCCCGGCGAATCACGCCTCATCAACGTGAGAACACTGTGGGCGGGTAAGCGGCCAGCGGTTCCTGGCTCACCAGATCAGGGACGAGCCAGCGTGCCACGATCTCGATGGGTCACTGGCCGGTCCCGGAACGCTGGAAGGCGCGATCCAGGAGACGGCGGAGGGGGGCGGCGTCGGCGAGGGCGTCCATGAGGAGGTTGAGGGTGGTTAGGCCGACGAGAGCCCAGCCGAGGGGCGGGACACCGGCGATGACGAAGACGGCGCCGGCGAAGGCGATGACGCTGTGGAGGCCGTCGGCACGCAGGAACGAGGTTGGGTCTTCGGCCGGTCCGTCGGGATGTAGGGGCGCGACGAAGTAGCGATGGAAGCGGCGGGTGAGGCTCCAGCCGGGGGTGATCGAACCGGCGGCAAGCACCAGCACGATGAGCGTTACCAGCCAGGGAGCGGCCAGGGTCCACGCGATCATGAGCGCGAGGCAAAAGCCGCCGGCGATAACGAGTTGGTGGGAACGGCGCTCGCCACGATCAGTCACCCCGAGGCGTCCATTTAAGCAACCGGCCCGAGGTCTTCAGCGGAACACAGCTCGAATTGCAGGCCATCATGGGGTCCGCAACGCAGCGCACCAGCAGACCGGCCATTGAGCGCGCCGCCCGCGTGTTGCCAAACTCTCGTCATGACGTATCAGGTTGGGGATCTCGAGAAACTCCAGGACGCATGGTAGCCAGTGCCGGCTGGGGGAGCCTGGGCGCCCGGTCGCTGGCGGCGCTGGCGACTGCCGTGATGTTGTTTGCGGCGTTTCCGCCGCTGGAGTGGACGGCGCTGGCCTTTTTTGCGTGGGTTCCGCTGGTGCTTGCGCAGTCCGGGGCAACGGCAAGGGTTCGTCGAGGCCTGGGCGGGCTGATGCTGGGGATGTTTTTTGGGTTGATTGCCACCACGATCAATCCGCCCGAAGTGGCGACCGGTGTGGCGTGGCTTGGGATTACGATCGGCATTGGCGTCCTGGCAGGTCTGACGGCGACGTTGCTGGACGTGCCGGTCGGTCCGGAGCGGGTGATCAAGGCTCTGGGACCGTGGTCACGCGTCTGGGTTCCGGCAGTGGCTTGGACCGGTATCGAGTACCTACGGTTGGTCACGACGGCGGGGCACCAATGGGGAATGCTGGCGACAACGCAGGTGGACGTGGCGCCGCTGCGCGCCTGGTTGCCGGTGGCGGGGATGTGGCCGGTGGCGCTGCTGACGGTGGCGACGGGTCAGGCCTTCGGGGCGATGGCACTCGTGGCCGTTGGCCGGCTGCCTCTGAGAGACCTTTGCGGAACCCAGGGATGGTTGCCCGGAAGACCCTCACCCCAACCCTCTCTCACAGGGAGAGGGGGCAAGAGCCGCCGCAACTTCGAGGACTCCGGGCACTGTGCAAAGGTCTCCCTGACGCGGAGCCTGGCTGTTGGCATCGGGGTTGCGGGGTTGGGATGGCTGGTGGGGCTGGGCCTGGCCGCCGCGGAGAGCGCGCCCGAAGGCCCGACGCTGCGCGTGGCCGCGGTTCAGACCGGGGACCACGTGCCGTCGCATCCGAAGACCCGACCCCTGATTACGACCGCTGGCTATCGGGAACTGACGGACACGATTACTGAGATGCACATGCCCGCCACGCTGGAAGCCGCACAGCACGGCGCCGACCTGGTCGTCTGGCCGGAGGCCTCGGGTTGGGTTGCGCCGGACGATCCTGACGCCACGGCACAGCTGGACGGGGTGCGCGACGTGGCCCGGCGAGCGGGTCTTCCGATCGTCTGGTCGTACTTCATTCGCATCGACCCGGACCACACTCGTAACGAGCTGGTGGTTGTCACTCCCGACGGCCGGATGTCCAGACCGACCACGAAGGACCATCCGGTCTACGCAATCGGAGAGCGCAGCGTGACCAGCGGCCTGTACGAAACGTATGAGGTGGCTGAGGCTCGGCTGGGGCTGGCGGCGGGACCTGACGGCACCTACACGGACACGCTGATACGCCTGGCGCGGAGGGGGACCGCTCTAGTCACCATTCCGACCCATGATTGGGCCGCCTACACCGCGCCGCACATTCGGCATCTGCGCCTGCGGGCCGCCGAACACCGCCTGGCGGTGGCCAAGGCCGACTGGCGCTACGGTTCGGTTGTGATTGGTCCAGACGGTCAGGTTGTGGCGGGCACGTCGCTCGACCAGGCTCGGGAGGAGCTGCTGGTGGCTGACGTGCGCCTGGCTCGACCTGGAACGCTCTACACGGCGACGGGCGACTGGCTAGGCGTGGCGTCGCTGGGGGCACTCGCGGCCATGCTGGCAGGAGCCGCTGTTCTGGCCGTGCGCGGACGTGGTGTCAGCGGCGACCGGCAGGAATGACGGACGCGCCCCAGCTAAACGCCAGCAATCCGACGATTGCCAGGATCAGGGTGACGACAGCCGGATGCCATCCCAGATCGTCCAACGTGGCGGTATACGCGGCGGCGGTGTGCAGGACGCCAGCCAACAGCACGTATGCAGCCAGTCGGCCAGCCAACCAGCCGCGCGCCAACAGGTAGGCGGTGCCGAACTGCAAAGCGACCCACGCCCACTCCCGGATGAATGCAAAGGCCAGGTCAGCCGCCGGTGCGCCGGAGTTGAGTGTTTGGGTAAGGGTCAGCTGGGCGGCAAATAGGGCGTAGCCGGCCGTCGGCGCAATCGCGGCGGCGGTGACTGCGCGCGGATTGGAGGGCCGGGCCATCACAAAGGCCACGACCAGCAGCATGATCAGCTTGGCGAATTCGTCGCCGTAGGCGGCGACGATGGCCGAGATAAGCCCAACCAACGCCACGGCTTCATGCATGGCGGCCGCGCCAACGTTCTCGGCCACGATGTCCAGCACGGCGCGGGTGAGTTCATCGCGCAGCCAGATTTGGGTGAACGGGTAGGCCACCACGCCCAGCAGCAGCCCGAACCACACCCCGGGCCGCCCGAGCAGCAAGGGCGCGCCCGCACGGCCCCAGAAGAGGCCAAACGCCAGGGCCGCCGCCACCGCAATGGGGTGGGGCGCGACAAGGAATTGGCGCAGCAGGTCCGGCGGCGCGGCTAGCAGGTCAATGGGACCGGACCGCCGCCGGCCGGCGGCGGATCCCTGCGCGCGGTAGCGCGAGCGTCTGAAGGGCGGCGGCGCTGTGGCGTAACGCACGGCTGGTACGATTACCGCAGCCTGCGGGCTCCGGGCAATCGCGCCCTGAGTCCGCCTGATCGTTTACAAGTACAGAGTCGGGGCGCGCCGTCATGCGGGTCGGTGGGTGAGCGGCTAATACCACCAGACTGTAAATCTGGCGCCTTCAAGGCTACGTAGGTTCGAATCCTACCCGGCCCACCGGACGCCGCGCGAAGGAGCGTACGCTACCATCAGGCGTCCGGCGCGCCCGGCTCAACGCGGTCCCGTGGTGCAGCGGCCTAGCATACTTCCCTGTCAAGGAAGAGATCGCCGGTTCGAATCCGGTCGGGACCGCCCGGCGCGACCGCCGCGCGGCGCCGTGGGCCCATAGCTCAGCGGTCAGAGCAGCCGGCTCATAACCGGTAGGTCCCTGGTTCGAATCCAGGTGGGCCCACCGGGCAGACGGCGGAAACGGCGGAGTAGCTCAGAGGTAGAGCAGGGGACTCATAAGCCCTTGGCCGCAGGTTCGATTCCTGCCTCCGCTACCGGATAGGCCGAGGTGGTGAAATTGGTAGACACGCAGTCCTCAGGAGGCTGTGAGCTTATGCTCGTGCGGGTTCGAATCCCGCCCTCGGCACCAATCCGAGACAGGTACTCAATTGCAAGGTCTAAGTCTACGGTTTTCGGAAGTCATAGTGGTCGCTTTCCAGTTCAACTGAACGATCATCAATCAATCCAAGTCCCAAATCGAAATAATAATCCAGAATATATCGAAACACATTGACACTACTAATCGAGGGGTAAAGCCCTGCCGATCCGCCGTACGGCAAATGCACTGCATTCAGGATCGAATGGCTATGTTTTGCACGAACCGAGGATTCGTGATGTCGATCGTCGCTGTAGCCGTGATCCGCCGCAATCACGATAATGGGCGACTCGGCATCTGGTTGCAGTATTGAATCAATCATATCCAGTACGAGCTTGTTGACATAGATCAATTGACCCATGTACGCGCTGGACACACTAGGATCATGTGAGTCATCAAAGCCCGGGTCTCCGTCAAGATAGTTTCCGTGCTGATCAAATGTTGCCGGTAAATGGGGTTTGAGGATATGAGCAAATACAAACCTTGGGTGACCTATCTCTGTTCGATTCGCAAGGAATTCGAACATTCGAAGTGCTCGATGCGACGAATGCCATTCATATGGAGACGATTCTCCAAACAAAATACGTTGGGGAAATATCGGCGCTAATGCAGTGGTTTGTACAAATCCTTGAATGAATCGAGTCGAGAGTCTCAGCAAAGACGTTTCGGCCTCGGATCCGGATTGATCACCGTTCTCAAAGCGAACTAGCGTCCCTGATGGAGTAAACGACACTACACGATCAGCAAGTGGCGATCCGTCGGTGGCGATATAACCTGAATCAAGATGGATATATTCATAGCCGAGCTCTCGTAGGATTGCGGCAAGTGCGTGCGAACGAGATATGTCGATGATATCGTCACGCGACGAGGGGACCCGAACACCAAGGCCATCGAGATATGCCATATTGAGACTCGAAGGAATAGAGTGGATAGTATGGTTGTAGTTGCTCGTTGCCTCAGTGGCAACATAGAATCCGCGTTGTTCTAGCTCACGAAGGAAGTCCGAGTTATCAAAGTTATGTAGGTCAAGGAGCGCGTCATTCCGAGCGTATGCGTCAAGGATGATGTAGTAGATGTCCGGACGCTTGCCGCTCACGTCCGCTAAGCGGGACGGTAGGAGATGAGCCGCGAGATTTTCCACGCCTTCTGGTCTGTGCAGGGTCGGCTGTCGTTGCGCCGTGGCTGCCTCGGTTACCAAGGTTGCAATGGGAAACACCAACAGGGCGGCGGCCATAAGATTGAGAAACGGGGCGAGACGGACGGCTGAAGCGCCCAGGTGGACGATCAGGACGGCGATTGAAACAGCAAGTACTGCGGCCACGCCAAACATCACGCGGTCGTCAAGCCTTCCGTCGATTGCGCCCGCAACGTGCCCGTAGCCGAAAACGACCACGATCAGCGCGGTGCACGCTGCGGCCGATCGATGCCAGTCTTTCAACCCAAAGCGAAGGCCGACCACACCAATTGTCACGACCGCAAGCACTAGTGCCAGCGGAATGAGGGATCCGCTCACTGCGAAGTGCAACGGATTGCTGGCCAGGAAATGCAAAATTGGCGCCGCCGCCGCCGGCCACGGGTACCAGGGAGCCTCAAGCACACGATGGAACCGGGAAGGCGGATTGGCGGTAGTCCGGCCGGTATCAACCTTGACAACACGTCCCACACGATCGAGCGGCTGTCCGACGCGACGCCGAGCACCGCTTGCCGCCTGTCCCAGCTTCAGTGCGAGCCGCGGATGCACGAGCACAGCCAGCGCTCCCGGCACAAGAGCTAGTACAAGTCGAAGACGACTGGACACATCGCCGTCGATCGCGGCGCGAAGCCCGCTTCCGACGCGCACGTGCGCGAACGCTAAAGGCCCACTCCCCGAATCCGGGACACCGTTCAACATGACGCTCGACCGTCCGGGGACAGGGTACGCCAAGCGATAGATCACGTGGCGCGTCTGCGACTCCGAGACCCCGAGTTGAAGCATCAAACGTTGCTCGCTGGGTGCGACATAACTCGGAAATGTCACGGTGTGCGCCGCCGGGATATACCTTCTCGAAACCGTAACTAAGGTTTGCCGCATTACCTCGCGAGACGATGCGTCAATCAGCGACGCGTTTAGCGTTACGTCCTTGAACGCGGTCGGATCAGCCGACACCCAAATGCGGAAAGCCCCGACCGTTCCACTCAGCGGCCCGAGTTCCTGCTGTATTGACCATCCAGGCCAGGCGATCACCACGTCCCCGTCAGGTTCGCCGCTCGACACTGATGGATAGGTGACCTGCGGGACGAGACTGGCCCATAGTCCGAGCGCCACGAAGGCGAGAACTACCCACGCAGACCTAAGCACAGCGCAAGTTCCTCACCATCGCAGGACGATGCGCACCGTGTCGACAGCCAATCAAACGATCCCAGAACACCGAACAACCGAGACAATCGGTGACTCCATCGGTAGCTCTCTAAGCCGAATCGGCACATGACACCAGCGACTCACGACGATTTCCGTAGATACTGATCGCAACAAACCACTTCTACCCAGCTTTACCTTCAGCCGAGGTAGTAAAGTTCCAATGGACGCCACTGTGATCCACTGTTCGATCTTCAACCAGATCAATGTCCATATCGAAATACGCTCGCAGAATATACCTGAAGTGATTCACTGAACTGATGGAGGCATGTGGCGCCTTATCTTCGCCATTGGGAAGACGGAACGCCGCCAGGATCGGATGTAACGGCTTACCCGTTCCCCGACGATTATGATCGCCGGCAATGACAATGATTGGATCGCCGTCCTCGTTCCGTAAGATATCATCGATCAGTCGCAGAACCAGTGAGTTGATATAGATGAGCTGTCCAGCGTATGCGTCAGGAACGCTTGGGTCATGATCGTCGCTAAACTCATGCTCCACCAGCGTTCCCAGGACATGATTTCCATGTCGATCGAACGTCGCAGGGACCTTCGGCTTTGGGATATGGGCAAACACAAACTTGGGGCCATCAGCTCCGATAGGATTGGACAAGAACTCGAACATGTCCAGAGCACGATACGGCGACCAATAATCATACGTCGACTCATCATCAGTCAAGAACTGATTTTCAATAACCGGACGTAAGGCCGTGGTGCGAGTAAGCTCGCGAACGAAAATTCGGGACACCAGCGGGTTGACGGAGGACGATAGATCATCTCGGTTTGAAACGACGCGGGTACCGGACGGACCGAAGCTGACGAATATATCGGCTAGTGGCGCCTTACTAGTGAACTGGAGACCAGATTCCAAATGCACGAATGTGTAGCCAATAGACTTTAGGATTGCTGCCAGTGCATTATAGTAGACAAGATTCATCAGATTCGAATGGTTTGCCGGCGTTCGCGACCCCAATTCGTGCAGGTATGACATATTTAGACTTGATGCCAGTGAGTGCGGCGTGGAGACGTAGTTGCTTGTTGCTTCCGACGCTATATGGAATCCACGATCTTCAAGTTCGCGCAGGAATGCTGAGTTATCGAAGTCCACAAGGGCGTCATTTCGTCCGTAGGCGTCAAGGATGATGTAGTAGATGTCCGGTCGGTCAGCGCTGGCCGTCGGAATGCCCGACGGGAACAGATGGGTTGTCAGATCATCCGCTGCAACGCGGTTAGCCGGGGATCCCAGCGAGGAGGCTGCGCCTCCGGCCAAATTCGCAGCCTGCAGAAGCAGCAGAACCGCAGCCACAACGTTGAAAAATTGCGTCCCGCGAGCCAAGAAGCCGTCGGCTCGCAGGGCCTCGGCCACGGCTGCGCCCCCCAAGACCACGGCGGCAGCAAAGAACAGGCGTTCGTCAGCGCGACCCAAGAGAGCCCGCTCCACGTGCCCATATGCAAAGAAGATCACGGTCACGACTGTCGTGGCAGCGGCTGGCCGGTACCAGTCCCTGAGAAGAAGCCGCAGGCCGATCACGGAGCCGGAAACAAACAGCAGCGCAACTGTCAGCGGGATCGCTGCCTCGCTCAGGGAGAAATGAATGTCGTTGTTTGCAACGAAATACAGGATGGGGACGGCCACGGCTGGCCACGGATACCACGGTGTCGTGAGTATTCGACCGAACGTTCCGGAGGTATCCGCTTTGCGGGCTCTCTGGACCCCGACCAAGCGTCGTGCGGATATGCCCGCTCGTCGCAGCCGAGCCACGCTCCATGGGTGAGCAAGGACGGACAATCCGCCGAAGACGATGGCCAAGGCGATTCGCACTCGTCCGGACTCTTCGCCTTGGATCGCAGCGCGGAGGCCAGTTCCAGTCTCGGTATGGACAAAGGCCAGCGGCCCTTTGGCGGCATCCGGCACACCGTTGACCTTGAGGTTGGCCAGTTCAGACTGGGGAACAGCCAGCTGATAGGCGACGTAGTGATCCTCGAAATCAGCCACCTGAAGTTGCAGAAGCAAGCGCTGCCCCTGCGGCACGACATATCCAGGAAACGTGAGGGTTCGTACGACGGGGATGTACGCCGGCGTAATGATGACCGACTTCTGACGCAGCACCTCAAGGGTTGTTGCGTCCACCAAGGAAGCATGCACGCCAACTTCGGGTCCGTCCGCTTCCGCCGAGGCCCAATACTGAAAGCTGCCCACAGTTCCGCCTAGCGATCCGAGATCCTGCTGGATCCCCCACCCGGGCCAAGCAATCAGCACACCTTTTGATAGTTCGCCGCTCGAAGCTGATGGATAGGTGACCTGGGGGACGAGACTGGCCCATAGTCCGAGCGCCACGAGGAGCAGTACGGTCCAAGCGAATCTAGGCAACGGCTTTACGCTTCGGCGAAACGAGACAGCTCATTGCGAAGGCCCAGCCAGACGAGCGGCGTGACCGGCTCAACGCGGTCCCGTGGTGCAGCGGCCTAGCATACTTCCCTGTCAAGGAAGAGATCGCCGGTTCGAATCCGGTCGGGACCGCCCGGCGCGACCGCCGCGCGGCGCCGTGGGCCCATAGCTCAGCGGTCAGAGCAGCCGGCTCATAACCGGTAGGTCCCCGGTTCGAATCCAGGTGGGCCCACCGGACCGACGGCGGCAACGGCGGCGTCGCTCGGAGGTAGAGCAGGGAACTCATAAGCCCTTGGCCGCAGGTTCGAATCCTGCCTCCGCTACCGGGCAGGCCGAGGTGGTGAAATTGGTAGACACGCAGTCCTCAGGAGGCTGTGAGCTTTTGCTCGTGCGGGTTCGACTCCCGCCCTCGGCACCATGACCTATCGTGTAGCCGACCTTCGCCCAAGCGCCATGGCTCCGCCAGACGCCGGCCTGAAATTCACACCGCCAGAACGCCGACCCCCTGCGCTTGCCTACGAAGTCAGCCGCTCAACCAATCACGCACTGTCGCCGCACAGCATCTTGGCCTTCGGCCACTTCATCGCACCGACACATAGAAGCACCTCGGCGATTACGTACCCGGAAGCTGCACCGAATGCCAATTCAAAGAAGTCCTAGCCCGCCGCGCTAGTCGCGATTGTCACCCTGACCGGTCCACAAAGTTATGCTGTCCTATCTCATGGTCAATTGTTCGATCCTGCAACAGCCCAATACCAACGCCGAAATAATAGTCTAGTATGGCTCGAAAGTGATTGACCGAACTGATGGACGGATAGACCGCACTATTTCCTCCATCCGGAAGATGGAATGCCGCGAGGATATTATGCTTTGAATACCCCGGGTCACCGCGACCATGATCAGCGGCGATAACGATTATAGGATCATGGTTACTATTTCGAAAGATACCGTCGATCATATTCAATACCAATGAATTGATATAAATGAGCTGACCTGTGTACGCGTCAGGAACGCTTGGATCATGCGAGTCACTGAAACCATCGTACTTCGTCGTTCCGACGAGATAGTTTCCATACCGATCAAATGACGCAGGGCTGTGCGGCTTTGTAATATGAGCAAACACGAACTTTGGAACCTTGACTTCGATGGGGTTAGCCAAGAACTCGAACATTTGCAGAGCCCGGTGCGGGGACCACCAATCATACGGGGACTCCTCGTCAGACAAGAAGCCATGGTCAACGATTGGTCGCAGGGCTGTTGTATACACGAGTTCACGAAGGAATCTTCGAGAGACAGTTGGCCCACTTGAATTCGATGGTGACGTCCTCGTTCGCACAATATCGACGCCCGACGGGATGAAAGTCACTACGAAGTCGGCGAGGGGAGCCTTGCTGGCGAACCGATGCCCTGATTCGAGATGCACATACGTGTAGCCGAGGCTCTTAAGCACGGCGGCAAGATAATTGTTTTGAATGATATCCACCATATCCGCATGCGTCGCCGGCGTTCGATTGCCGAGCTCGTCGAGATACCCCATGTTGAGGCTGGAGGCCATCGACTGTTGCGTATACATATAGTTGCTAGTTGATTCTAAAGGAACGTAGAATCCACGGCGTTTGAGTTCATATAGAAAGTCGCTGTTGTCGAAGTCACCAAGAGCGTCATGCCGTGCATATTCATCAAGGATGACGTAGAAAATGTCAGGCCGCGCGCCACTTACAGCCGGAGCTCCTGCGGGCAGCAAGTGGGCCGCGAGATCATCCTCCGCCGTCGACTCGGACGTGGATGCTCGTCCAAGCCATTCAGCTGTTCCGCTTGCCAAGCCCGCGGCCACAATAGCCAGCAGCATCGCGGCCACAACGTTGAGAAACTGGATCCAGCGCCCGCCTAGTCCTCCAGGTTGAATCGCCTTGGCAACGAACGCTGCCCCAAGCACAACGCTGCCGGCAAAGAACAAGCGTTCGTCGACTCGGCCATCCAAGGCTCGCTCAATGTGGCCATACGCGAAGAAGACTAGCGTTACAGCGGAGACTGCGGCGGCCGGTCGGTGCCAGTCTCTGAGGAACAGCCGCAGACCGACCATGCTACCCGTCACCGCCACAAGCGCGACGGCAAGTGGGATGACCACCTCGCTTACAGCGAAGTGTAGGGGGTTGCTCGCCAGGAAATGCAGGATTGGAATCGTCGCGACCGGCCACGGATACCAGGGTGCCGAGAGAATTCGGCCGAACATCGTCGACGAATCACCGACACCCGGCACTGCACCGGGTCCGACGAGACGTCGCGCCCAGTCCGTTGGCGGTCGAGCCATGCGCGACGCGGCGGTTCTCATCTCTCGCATCCCTGCCACAACGCAGGGATGCACGAGGATTGCCAGCATGCCAAATATGACAGCCAGGACAAGTCGCACGCGCTCAGACTGTTCACCCAAAACCGCAGCGCGGAGCCCACTCCCGCTATCCACGTGGGCAAAGGCCAGCGGCCCGTCGCCAACATCCGGAACGCCGTTTGCTGCTACGTTAGCGAGTCCAGACTGACCAGAGGCAAGTCGATAGATGACATAGTTGTGCTCAAATTCCGCGACTTGCAACTGAAGGATCAATCGCTGACCCTCTGGCACGACATAGCCGGGAAACGTGAGGGTGCGTAGTACAGCAATTGAATCGGGCGTGGCACTTATCGACGATTGACGCAGCACCTCGCGGGTGGATGCATCCACCAACGAGGCCCACACTGTGACATGGTCTCCGCGGGGTTCGGCGGACACCCAGACGTGAAAAGTGCCCACGGTCCCGCTCAAGCGTCCAAGGTCTTGCTGTACACCCCACCCCGGCCAAGCCACCAGAATTTGGTCTGACGGCTCGCCGCTGGATGCCGACGGATATGTCACCTGGGGAATCAGACTCGCCCACAGGCCAAGTGCTACCAGGGCCAGCCAGAGCGGTCTAAGCACGGGCTGCCAGCCTCACGGGCATCAAGTCCGAACGATTGTGGGCTGGTTCGTGGCGGTGATGGGCCATCCAGTCTGGGTACGTGAGGCCGCCGCCAGCATTGGGACGAACACCGCTACGCGTGCGCCACAGTCGACAGCGACTCAATCGTTACGTAGTGCCTTGGGGCCGAGTCCTTGAACCTCGGACCGCGTGGTGGGTGGATCGACATACGGGAACTGGGCGATGCATCGGGTGGAAGCGCGCGTATGCACCGCTAGGCAGCGGAGTGTACAGTACGCCGATGGCAAACATTCCGCAGGCGGGCAGGCCGCTTCGGCGCGCTTCCCACGCCCGGTTGACTCGGGCACTGGAGCTGCGGGCCCCGGCCGGCAGCCGAGCCTTTCTTGTCCTCGGCCTCTGTGCCGCGCTGCTGACCACCGCCCAACTCGCCGGTCGTCGGTATATCGATCCGGGGAGTGGGAGCTTTGCGATCCAGATCATTATTGCGGCCGTGCTGGGCGGGATTCTGACGGCGCGGTTGTGGCTGCGGCACATCTATTTCCGCCTCTTCGAGTGCCGGCCGCAGTCGGAGTCCGATGACCAGCCGCGAGCCGAGGGGGCTCACCCGCGGCCTCCGATGAGTGCCGAACCATTCTGTGGGCTCATAGCTCAGCGGTCAGAGCAGCCAGCTCATAACCGGTAGGTCCCTGGTTCGAATCCAGGTGGGCCCACCGGACCGACGGCGGAAACGGCGGAGTAGCTCAGAGGTAGAGCAGGGGACTCATAAGCCCTTGGCCGCAGGTTCGAATCCTGCCTCCGCTACCGGGCTGGCCGAGGTGGTGAAATTGGTAGACACGCAGTCCTCAGGAGGCTGTGAGCTTTTGCTCGTGCGGGTTCGAATCCCGCCCTCGGCACCGCAGGCCACGCGCCCGACGTCGGCCTTCCCTTACATGGGCGGCCATCAGCTCGACGGCGTGCCGCCCATCTGTCCGGGTCATGGGCGGCTGGACCGACCTCATCGTCGCTCAGCGCCTGTGTCGTGGAAGGTCGCGGCCCCGCCGGCCCGAGTGGACGATTTCTGGTTCACGGTGGCCACCAGGACCCGTGGTGCAAGGGACTGAATAAACCTTGGACTTGCGTTGCTGGCGCGCGTGAGTGAGTGATGTCCCGACGGCGCAGACATACGGGAGATCACGATGGCCCCGATCGACGACGTGATTGCGACGTACCTCACGGCCTGCGAGGTGGAGGGCAAGACCGCCCACACGGTCAGGAGCTATTGCGCCTCCTTGGCCGACTTCCGACGCGTCGGACGCAAGGTTGGACTCCCTTCGGCTGCCGATGGCTACACCGTGGCGCACGTCTACACGTTTCTGCAGGACCTCCGCACCCGGGGTGCACGGCCGGCCTACCAACACCGCCGGCACCGCGAGGTGAAAGCCTTCTTCTCCTGGTGCCGGCGGATGAGCTACGTGGAGGCGAACGTCGTCGCGCGGGTGCCGCTCGTCAGGCTGGAGCAGCAGATCATCGAGCCGTTCAGCCAGGCCGACGTCCAGCGGCTCCTGGACAGCCAAGACCGCGCGACGTACCTGGGCTGCCGCAACTACGCGATCTTCCTGTTCCTGCTCGACACCGGGGTGCGAGTCTCTGAATGCGTGGCGATTCAGCTTGCGGACGTGGACTGGGCGGAGGGACGCGTGCGGGTGCTGCACGGCAAGGGCAAGAAGCAGCGTTGGGTGGGAATCGGCGCACAAACAGTTGAGGCGCTGCGGGACTACCTCGCGCGCCATAGGGGCCGAAGCCCTGGGGCGCTGTTCCGGTCGCGCAAAGGTCACGCCGTTCGCCCTAACGCACTCAACGTGATGATGCGGCGGGTAGCGGTGCGGGTGGGCCTGCGCAAGGTGCATCCGCATCGGTTTCGGCACACGTTCGCCACCTGGGCGATCCGGTCCCAGGCTCGCGAGATCGACGTGCAGATCCTGTTGGGGCACTCGTCGCTGACGATGGTGCAGCGCTACGCGCGCACCTCTTCGTCGGAGCAAGCGGTCACGGCCCACGCGGCCTTCAGCCCTGTCAATCAGCTTTCGAACACGTGAGGTCATTCAGGTCGCAAGCCGCTACGCGTCACCACCGGCCATCGCCCGGCCTACCGCAAGGCGGTTCGCTGGATCCTGAGGCGAAAGGTGCTCCATCGGAGCAGCCAGGATTGAAACAATTTGACCGAGCAGGACCATCGCGCCATCAAGCAGCGCTATTACCCGATGCTGGGCTTCGAGCGTTTCGAGTCAGCATCGCGATTCTGCGCGGCGTTTGACGAGCTGCGACAGTACTTCCGGGTGCGCCGTCGAGGCGGCCCTCACGTCCCGCTTCCCGACCAGCGCTGGCTTTTCCTTGCGCGCTGGCACGGGTTGATCACGGAGATGGCGACGAGCTAGAGAGAGTCGATCAAGGCGTACGTCGCCTGGCTGCGTCTCGTGGTCTGAGATCTGACACAGCCGGGTGGCCGACCTCACCTACGCGCGCAGCTGGTCGGGCGACGCCTACGTGGCCCTGAGCAGCGACGCCGGCTCCCGGTCCATCGTCGGCTGGCAGGTCGCACGGTCGGTGCGCACCGACCTGGCCCGCGACGCGCTGGCGCAGGCGCTCTGGGCGCGGCCGGGGCCCTATGACGGACTGGTCCACCACAGCGATCGTGGCGAGCCGTACCGCTCAATCCGCTACACGGAGCGGCTCGCCGAGGCGGGCGCGGTGACCTCGGTGGGGAGCCGGGGCGACGCCTACGACCACGCCCTGGCGGAGTCCGTGATCGGGCTCGATACGGCCGAGCTGGTCCACCGCCGCAGTCCTTGGCGCGGGGTCGAGGACCTCGAGCTGGCGACGCTCGGGTGGGTCGACTGGTTCAACCACCGTCGGCTCTTCGGCACCATCGGCGACGTCCCGCCCGCCGAGTACGAAGCCACGCCGTATCGTGCGCAGGTCCAGCCCGAGGCTGGGACTCAATGAAATGAGTCTCCATCAAACCGGGGGCGGTTCAGGTCGCCGCATTTTCGAGTGGACCATTTTGGAATTGTTACGATCGCCCAGAGCAACATTTGCACTCACACAGACGACGCTGGGGATCTCGCCGGAGCCGCCCGCTAGATCGACGTGCCCCTAGTGTCATGGAAATTCGCCGTCCTAAAGCCCAAGTCGCTGGGGATGCCATATCGTCGTGAAAGCTGGGGTCCTGCGCTTCCGCGGGGCGGCTTGCTCTCGGATACACTCTGCGGTCAGTGTTGTGGCCGGAATTGGAGAGGCTGATGGCGACCGAACTTGACGATCGACGGATCACCGGTTACCCAGACGCCGCGCCGCGCGAGAAGAAGGAACTACATCTCAAGACATACGAATACGAGTTCCCGTTCAACTACCCGAATGTGAAGGTCGATCGCGTCTGGGTCGGCGGCGAGCACCACGGAATCGAGCTGTTTCCGATCAAGACCACTGACGGCCAATCCGCGACAAGCGGGCGGTCTTCTGACTGGATCAGCATTGAAGAAGATGAGCCAATCGTCCGGATCGCGGTGATCGGAAGCGCGTGCACTTCGCCGGGCTCCATCCTCGTCGAATGCGATCCAGTCGAGGGATTCCGCCACGACGGTGAAAAGGAAGCTCCTCTGACGGCGCGCTTCCGTGTGGACAATCTGTGGGGGATGCACCTGCGCGGGGACTTGGTGGGTCAAGGCGGCACCTACCAGGCACTACCAGTGGCAGGCATGAGCTGTGCAGTACTTGACGTGCCGGCGTCCCGCACCGTCGGAGTCTCAGGGATGGGTGCGATCCCGGGCTGATCTGAGGACAACTATCCGGACGACGTGCACTATTCGATCCGCTTCATCCGTACGACGGTCGCGGTGGGCAAATAATGGGCGACACCCATATTCAATGTCCCGCCATTGCGTCCGAATAGCGGACGTGCTTTGGCGGGCCGGTCCTTATCCGACTTCCGACGACTCGACGCGCGAGCGGCCAATTTGAATCTATCCGGATGTACCCCGTGACGCCAGCTAGGTGTGGCCCCGAGTTCCTAGGAACTTCGGATGATGTGCCCGGGCACACGCAGACATGCGCTTCATCGTTCTGAGCGACGCGCACGTCGTGCCGGCCTCGGCGCAGCCGCTCCGCGGAATCGATTCGGCACGCAATTTTAGAGCGGCAGTGGCGTGCGTGACGCGTCTAGAACCGCCTCCGGAATTCGTCGTGCACTTGGGCGATCTCGTAGGCGATGCGAGCCAGGATGCGTACCGAGAGTTCACATGCATCGCCGATTCGATTCAATGCCCGCAATTCGCGCTCATCGGCAATCACGACGAACTCCATTTGCTAACCAGGGCCATGCCTATCCCGGATCGCATTGCCCCGCTAGACGCGCCCCACGGCTACTACAGTTTTGATTGGGGTCCGCTCCATCTCGTCGCTGTGAATTCGCGGGTCGAAGGACACGTAGCTGGTCATGTGGCTGCCAAGCAGCTCGCATGGCTCGAGGACGACTTAGAGCGTCACCGCAGCGCGATGACTCTCGTGCTCGTCCACCACCCTCCCGTGGACATCGGCATCGAATGGCTCGATCAGCTCAAGATGGACAACGGCGCCCACTTTGCGAGCGTCGTGGAAGGCGCGGGGAATGTAGCAGCGGTCATCGCCGGGCACGTCCACCAGCGAAAGGTCTTGTCGCTCGGGAGCTTGGTGCTGCACACGGTTCCATCTACCTGGGCTACGTCTGGCTGCGACCGTGGTAAGCCGATTGACGACGGGCAGGGATTCATCATCGTAGAGACTGCCAGCGACCATCTGCGCGTGATAGACGTCGCGCTTTGATGGGCGTCGTATGCTTGAACCCGCCAGCGTTCCACGCTTCGGCACACCGGCATTGGGACCGCCCAGGCGAACAGCGGACGCTACCGCAAGCGTCGCTTGCCGCTGCGGTACCGACGAAGCCTGCGCCCTGCGCACACACGACTGACATTTCCTAACCATCGCGGAACCTTGATCTTCGATTAGTCCCTGAGCTACGTGCTCGGCCAGGGTAAACCCCTCACTACGAAGTGAGACCGTTAGACTAGAGGACACATTACCTTTACGCTCATTACGGTCATGAGGATGGCACGCCTGTGCGCGTTGGCCGGCCGGTGGGAACACCAGTGGCTGCCTAGAATGCACAAGGATCTATCGGGGAAAGGAACGAATACGATGTCCGTCGTCATTCATCCTGAACCTGGACTTCAACACACCTTGAACGGTGGCCTTACGGTCGTGTAGCGCGACTGTACTATTGAACCAAATATGCCGAACGGAGAACGACCATGGACGTTCGAACTTTTCGAATAAAATCTGATGGGTAATGATTATATCCTCGGCAAAGACAGTGTCTAAAGCGCGTGAGTTTCGCGCATTCTTGCGGGATCGTTCGCCATAGGTCGGAACCATGTTGTGGATGAATATGGTATTTTCCTGGGACCCTGAGTGCAATCGAAGGCGGCATGTCTGACAACGCGTCCCTAGGAAACGTTATCGAGCCTGAAAAAGTCATTCCAGTCACTTACGACGTGGATGTCGCGGTCGTCGGCGCCGGCATGGGCGGGTTGTTTGCAGCGCTGGCGGCCGGGCGTCAAGGAGCCCGTACCGTCTTGATCGATCGATTCGGCAGTCTAGGCGGGAACATCGGACCGGCCATGATCATCGGTGGCGGGCTTGATCACTCGCAGGCCCGAACCTCGCTCCCGGGCGGTGCGGCTGGGATACCCAAGGCATTTCTCGACCGCCTAGACGCGCTGCGTTGCGCGCCATTACAGACCTACGCCGAGGAATCGAGCATCGCCAGCTATGTGGCGGCGCAAATGGCGAGCGAGTCAAATGTCGAGCTCATCCTGGCGGTGTGGGCGGCCGATCCCATCGTCGAGAACGATGCCGTGACCGGCGTGTTCCTGGAGACCAAATCCGGTCGTGTGGCGGTCAAGGCCAAGGTCGTCATCGACGCGTCCGGCGACGGTGACATCGCCTTGCGATCCGGCGCGCCAACCATCACTGACGTTCCGGCAAGCCCATCGTACGGGCCGGTCATCTCCGAGAAGTATCTGAGTCAGGCCTACGTGCCCTGGAACGACACCGGCGTGTACCTCCTGATGGCCAATGTGGACCATGCGGTTTTTCAGCAAGCAACTCAACAGCGAGTTGAGCTGACGCCGGAGGAACAGGCCTGGGTTCGCGATCGGCGCGCGTTCGTTCCCGGTAGCTTTGGCTTCCCGCAGGCCGTCGTACGGCCGATCAAGCAAGCCTGGGACGACGGCGAGTTCCGAATTCAGCAGGATGTGGAGCCGCTTGTCCACGTCGGAACGTCGGGGAAACTGTGGTTCTACGGCGCGGGACTTTTCGGCTGTCGGATAAACTTGGGCGGTGCGATACGTCAGAACGACTTCAAGCAGCACTCGCAGCTGGAAACCGCCGTACGGGCCCATGCGTTCGAGTCCGCGCGCTTCTTCCGAAAGTGCTTCCCGGGGTTCGAGGAGGCCTACCTCTTGAGCGTGTCCGCCTATTTCGGCGCCCGCGGTGGGCCCTGTATCGAAGGTGAGTACGTCCTACAGCCACAGGACGCGGCGGACGGTCGCCGCTTCGACGATGTTCTTTTTGTGAATCGACATGAAGTCGGAATGAACCGAGCCCACAACGACGGCTTCGACATGCCGTATCGAATGCTGGTGCCGAAGCAGATCGACGGACTGCTCGCAACCGGTCGAGTGGCGAGCTACATCAGGCGGGGACATGACCCCGGTGGATTTCGTGCCCGTCCCGTCATGATGTCCCTGGGCGAAGCCACGGGGATCGCGGCGGCGATTGCGGTCAGCGACGATCTCCCACCGCGGGCAATCGACGTCAAGAAACTCCAACGAGCGATGCTCGAGCAGGGGTACGTCTTAGGTGATGACGTACGGCTCAAGCAGCTTGGTATTGCCTAGCCATTTTTCGATGCACGCGCGACGCTAGAACAGCTGTGGTGTAATCTGGCGAACGGATCTGCGAGATGGAGGCAGCATGTCCAACGGTGCGTCCCTAGGAAACGTTATCGAGCCTGAAAAAGTCATTCCAGTCACTTACGACGTGGATGTCGCGGTCGTCGGCGCCGGCATGGGCGGGTTGTTTGCAGCGCTGGCGGCCGGGCGTCAAGGAGCCCGTACCGTCTTGATCGATCGATTCGGCAGTCTAGGCGGGAACATCGGACCGGCCATGATCATCGGTGGCGGGCTTGATCACTCGCAGGCCCGAACCTCGCTCCCGGGCGGTGCGGCTGGGATACCCAAGGCATTTCTCGACCGCCTAGACGCGCTGCGTTGCGCGCCATTACAGACCTACGCCGAGGAATCGAGCATCGCCAGCTATGTGGCGGCGCAAATGGCGAGCGAGTCAAATGTCGAGCTCATCCTGGCGGTGTGGGCGGCCGATCCCATCGTCGAGAACGATGCCGTGACCGGCGTGTTCCTGGAGACCAAATCCGGTCGTGTGGCGGTCAAGGCCAAGGTCGTCATCGACGCGTCCGGCGACGGTGACATCGCCTTGCGATCCGGCGCGCCAACCATCACTGACGTTCCGGCAAGCCCATCGTACGGGCCGGTCATCTCCGAGAAGTATCTGAGTCAGGCCTACGTGCCCTGGAACGACACCGGCGTGTACCTCCTGATGGCCAATGTGGACCATGCGGTTTTTCAGCAAGCAACTCAACAGCGAGTTGAGCTGACGCCGGAGGAACAGGCCTGGGTTCGCGATCGGCGCGCGTTCGTTCCCGGTAGCTTTGGCTTCCCGCAGGCCGTCGTACGGCCGATCAAGCAAGCCTGGGACGACGGCGAGTTCCGAATTCAGCAGGATGTGGAGCCGCTTGTCCACGTCGGAACGTCGGGGAAACTGTGGTTCTACGGCGCGGGACTTTTCGGCTGTCGGATAAACTTGGGCGGTGCGATACGTCAGAACGACTTCAAGCAGCACTCGCAGCTGGAAACCGCCGTACGGGCCCATGCGTTCGAGTCCGCGCGCTTCTTCCGAAAGTGCTTCCCGGGGTTCGAGGAGGCCTACCTCTTGAGCGTGTCCGCCTATTTCGGCGCCCGCGGTGGGCCCTGTATCGAAGGTGAGTACGTCCTACAGCCACAGGACGCGGCGGACGGTCGCCGCTTCGACGATGTTCTTTTTGTGAATCGACATGAAGTCGGAATGAACCGAGCCCACAACGACGGCTTCGACATGCCGTATCGAATGCTGGTGCCGAAGCAGATCGACGGACTGCTCGCAACCGGTCGAGTGGCGAGCTACATCAGGCGGGGACATGACCCCGGTGGATTTCGTGCCCGTCCCGTCATGATGTCCCTGGGCGAAGCCACGGGGATCGCGGCGGCGATTGCGGTCAGCGACGATCTCCCACCGCGGGCAATCGACGTCAAGAAACTCCAACGAGCGATGCTCGAGCAGGGGTATGTACTGGGCGACGCGGCGCGACTCGAGCGGCTTGGGCTCGCGTAGTCGTCCCACAGTGCACATCCTCCGGCACCCGGCAATTCCGATCTCAACGCGTTGGTTGCCGATCGGAGTCACGCTTCGCGCAGCGGTCAGGTGCGCGACGGGCATAGCGGTCCGCGACCGGCGGCCATCCCGCCGTTCTCTTGTATTTGGAGACCGCCAATGAAGCTCGCCACGATTCTGCGCCGCGGCGAGGCGCGTCCAGCCCTCGTCATCACCAATGCAGGTCTCCGGGCCAAGTGGTGCCTGGATCTGTCGGAGGCCAACACCATGTTGAACTCCGCCGGACGCGAGTGGCCCGTGCAGCTTGCACCGCCGTCCGTCAGGCAGATCGTCGAAGGCGGTATGCCGGCTCTGGACAATCTCAAGCGATGGCAGGACGTACTCCTGAGTGCGATAGACCGGAGTGATGGCGAGGCGTTCGGACCTGCGCTGGTCCCACCGGAGGAGGTTTGCTGGCTGCCGCCGATTCCGAACTGTCCGCTCTTCATAACTTTTCATGGAAATTCGATTGGCATCTGGCGCGACCGCGGTGGCGGTCTCGAGCTCCCGCAGTCCATGCCGGCCCGTGCGATTCTCTCCCGTGTGCCGACCTGCCGTCTACACCCCGAGACCGCCACGCTCGGACATATGGAACCCCTGATCTTTTCGAGAGGACAGCCATTTGGCTTTGGCAACGAACTCGGCGTTGTCCTCGCCCCTGGTGGCAAAAACATCTCGTATGACGACGGAATGGCCCACGTCTGGGGCATCACCAATTGTGATGATGTGACCAGGTCGACTGTATGGCCGACCCACTTCGGTAGCTCGCTCAACCAGATGCCGCGTCACGAAGGTGACTCGCGCGCGCGTCTGGGTCGTGCCTCCGACGCCTCCTGCCCGACCGGCCCCTGGATCACGACGATCGACGAGGTGCCCAACGTCCTCGATCTGCTGATGTACGCGGCTGGACCGGACGGCAGCTACGACCGTGCCCATACTTGGTCCTACATCATGGCGCCGCACAACGCCATCGCCTACCTCAGCCGATTCATGACGCTGCCGGCGGGGACGACCCTGCAGTTGGGCGCCGCCGGGCTCGATGGGATCAGTCGTTTCGACGATCCCGAACCGATCCATGGCCAACACCTCGAAGTCAGCATGGAGCGCGTGGGGACCCTGTCCAATCCCATCTGGTGCGAAGAGCGGAGCGGCGTGCCGCGCGCAACGGGCGAGGGCTTCTACCGTTCGATCACGCGTCACCGCGGACTGGACACCGCGGAGGCATTCTGCTCGGAGGAACAGCCATTCCCACGCGGCACCCGCTCGATCTGGGCCGTCCGGCACAATGACCGCTATTCCGCCGAAGAGCCCGCCTATTCACGTGCACACCAACGCCAGTACGAGACGTTCCCGCGCCATAGCTTGGCGTCCGGCCAGGCTGTCGAGATCCCGGTGCACGCGGATCGCATCGACGTGAGCTGCGAGCTCGCGGCCGTGATCGGAACCCAACCGATAGCACGCGTCGCGGCAGAGGATGTCCCCGCTTTGCTTGCCGGGGTCACGGTGATGGTCGGGATGCGTGACAGCGGTCTTCTGACGGAACTCACGGCTCCCACGGATTGGGAGGCGTTCGACGCCGGCCTGCTCGGCCGCTGGGGCGATGGTTTCAACTCGGTCAGTCCCGAGATTGTTTCGGTCGCCGAAGCAGGCGACCTCAACAACCTGGAGATGCGCGTCACGCTGACTGGGATGGGCCAAGCCGTCACCCGTAGTGCCGACTACCTGATGGATTTGAACGAGGTGATCGCGTTCATCACCAAGGAGATTACGCTATTGCCGGGCGACGTGGTGTCGCTGGGCTGCGCGGGCAGGTTTCTGGAACTACCCAAGGGCCAGAAGCTGTCTGAGGGTGCAACCCTCGAGGCTTCCATTGAAGGCATCGGTGAACTATCTGTGCCACTCATCGACAAGCGCGGCCCGCACCCACCTCTCTACGAGGTGGTGTAGAACGGCGCAGCCGCGCGACAGAATGGCCTGATGCTGCGAACTTGCCGAGGCCGACGTACCTTTGGGGCAACGAGGCGCTGGTGACGGGGGGACCGTGCGATGCAGGTGACACAGAGCGATTACATGACCCAAGTCCTCAGGCTATATATGCCGGGCGATCTGGCGCACTGGGGCCACTTGACGGCCCGGGTAAACGCGACGCAGCCCAGTGGCTATGCCCAGCAGTTCGAAACCGCGGTCGACATACGGGGCAAGCATGTCGAGGTTGCTCTCCGCTATCCGTTGATGGACGACGGCGCGTGGGAGCAGTCCAACCAGCCCAAGTCGGCCCTCAGTGAGGCCACACCCAACTTCGAGATGGGTACCTACAGCTTCCGAGTCCAGCTGCTCAGCGACGGCTCGCCGATCGTCGCTGAGACGGTCGAGTTCGATCAGGACCAGCTTTACGCCAACAGCTCGACAAGCCGCCTGCGCCACGACTTCCCACCAGGCTTTATCGAGTGCGCGCCGCTCCGCACGATCTGCATCGATCACGACGAGATACCCATCAGCGTTCGGTTGAAGACCGAACGTGTGCCGACGTGTCGGATTCGGATAGATGTGGCGACCCGTCATGGTGTGAACTCGCTGGTGGAGCCGGTAGAGCTCGATCTGCGAGATGAGCCACAGATCGTCACGTTCGAACACGCCGGCTGGGAGCGCGGCGAGTATTGGATCCGGGTACAGGTGGTCGAAGGCGGCCAGACTGTCGGACCGTACATGGTTCGCAAGTTTTGGAAGGAAGTCATCGGGCCCGACGTCGCACCCGTACCGCCGCTCCGGATCGGCAACTCACTGCAGTACCTGGTGGATGGATGGCTGTTTGAGGAGGTACAGGGCATTGACTTCCGGCCCATGAGCTACGACCCGAATCCCAACCAGCCGGCTGTCGTCATGGACAAGCCCTGGGAGTTCGGAGCGTTCCAGATGGGTGGTTTGAGGTACGACCACGACGAGCAGCTGTACCGACTCGAGTACACCTGCAATCCGATGGTGTACCGACGTCGGGGCTTCGGCTGGCGCCTATTGGCGCACGACCTGGCCAGCGAAGAAAGCCAGCGGACCGATCAACGGCGAGGGCTGGGCTCGGGTGTGCGCAGGCGCATCGTGAGTGTTGCGCAGCGCGACCCGGTTGGTGGCGGCCGCGCCGAGGATCCGCTCGAGACGGCCTACCAGGACATGCTCCCGCGGCTTCTGGTCGCGGGAACCCCGGTGCAGGAGTTCAACGTCCCACCGGAGGGATGCGCCTACGCGATTCTCAATGACCCACGGCCTGTGACCGAGCGAGAGACCAATCACGTGATGCTGGCCGTTCCGAGCAAAAATCCGGACGACGAGCTCCCGTTTCCCGACGACATTGACGAGTCGGACATTCAAGTCTTCGCGATGTACCCGGAGGATCTGAACCGACCCGAATACGTGTGCCTTGCAACTTCTAGCGACGGGGTTCATTGGCATAAGCCTGAGCTGGGTCACGTCGAATTTCATGGATCAAAGGCCAACAACATTTTGGGAGCCATCGAGGACGTGATTCGGGATGCCGCATACGAGGATGTGACGGCGGCCATCACGCTGGAGGCCACCCGAGCGGAGTTCCGGTTTCGCATGTACGACGCGGCACGCGACGGTCCGGTGGACATGGACAAAGTGTTCATGGCGCTGATTGCTCAGGGTCGCAACTTCAAAATTGATTTCATGTGGCCCGACGACTTCGCTTCGTCAGAGGACACGTTGGGGTTCACGCCGGTGCTGCGCAGCTACTACCCCATGTTGTACGCCGGCAACGACGAATACCTGTTCCTCAGTGATCGGCCGCTGATCCACCTCGGCCCTGGGATGGATCTCATGCACAGCAGCGAAACCATTCGGCACCAGGCCGAGCGCCTGGATGACCATACGATCTTCTGGTACTACCGACCGAGCTCGCCCGGGTACCCACCGCACAACATGCCCTGGGACAACAGCCAGGGGCCGCTGCGCAATCTGGCGGTGATGTGGACGGATGATGGCGTCCACTTTCACAAGAGATTTTGCGTGACCCCTGACGAATTCGATCCACGAGGCATGCAGTTCTACAACATGGGTCTTATCACGGAGCTGCCGGCATCGTTCGAAGGTCGCACGATGCTGCGGCACAGCTCGTCGCCGGGCGTGGCCGTCAAGCGCGGCGAAATGTACGTGGCGGAGCTTCGCTGCTACGACGGCGCACTGCAGCGCCAATACCCGGAACTGATGTGGTCGCGGGACCTGATGCACTGGCATCGCTTCGCCCACAACCGTGCCCCGCTGGTGAATCTGGGCGAGAAGGACGGGGACTACAACTGGGGTATGTATTTTCAAGATCTCAGCTTCTACCCGTACAAGGACGAGCACGGCCGGGACGCCTGGTGGCTGTCGAACGTCGCGGTCTCGTCACGCCACAACCACCACACTGTTGGATTTCGCTACGCGGCATTGGAACGGCTGCAGGCAGATAATCCGCACTACAGTGAGTCCCCGTTCTTTGTCGATTGGGAAACGCTCTGGCGCCGGGGACAGCAGATGCGCTATTACCCGTTCTTCACGCACATCGCGCCTGGTCGCCTGGCCTATGCAACGCCGACGAATGGCTCTGGTGAACTCACGACCCATTCGATGCAGTTCGACGGGCGAGCGCTCGTGCTCAATGCGCAGGTGGAAGTCGGCGGCAGCATCCGGGTTGAAGCGCTGGACGCCGACGATCGGCCGATCGATGGCTTCGCGCTTGACGATTCAACGCCGTTTGCTGGCGATGCAGTCGACTATCGACCGGAATGGGCGACGCGACAACTGGCCGAACTGGAGGGTCAACCTGTGAAGTTCCGAATCCTCCTGGACAGAGCGAAGCTTTTCACACTGCGCATCGAGGGTGACGAGCGGGGCACGGCAGGCTAGACGTTAGGCCTTCGACCGCCGGAGAATCCGTGAAAGTCGCTCAAGACGCGGAAGCAACCGTGAAGGCTTGCGCGATCGCTCGCCTACCGGTGATCGTCGTTCTCCATTCGTCGCTGCGGCGCGACGGGATTGCTGTCGGGCAGCCACGGACCAGTAGGAAGATAGGACGCCGAGGGGGGCGCTTGGGAGCGCCGGAGCCCAGTCACGTGTGGCGAGAATCTCCCGGATCATCCGACGGCGCCGCCACCGGCAGTGAGGCGGAGAACTGGCCGGCGTTTCGAGAGACGCTGGTGCCGTCTGCATAGACGTGGTGGACGACGGCGACGTCGGTAGTAGTGTGCCTGCATCGAAGTGTTACTTGGTCGATCGCCTTGCCTTGGGTCAGGTGAAGACCCAGGGTCGAGCTAACACCTACTCGGTAGATGGAACCCAGCGCGCACCGACGCTTGGCACTGCAGAGCAAGGCTCTGCTCGGCGAGGCGGTGGACGAGTTGCTCGAATTCGCGGATCAGTTCGCCGTTCACAAGTTCCGCCCGCGTACCGACAGCCCGCAATCCCGCCGACCATCCAGCCACTGGGATTGCGCGTTGTGCCGTTCTGCCTGTGATCCAGCGAGCCTCTCCGCGAGCGACGTGCCTTCTAGACTTCCCCACGCTTTTTGGCGGAACTTGGGAACCGCCTGAACAAGGACTCGGTAAGCGCAGCGCGAGACAGGCATCCTGAGCCCTTCAGCGTGATGGTGACGCTCGGCGAGAGCACCACCCATCGGCGGTGGTGCTCTCGCCGGAGCAAAGCTGGGCCAATGTGCTCGTGCTTGATGCCCGCATCTCTCCTCTAGCGACGAGACGTGCCTGAGTCGAGTGCTTCTTGCCACTTTCGTAGCAGTCCGTTGTACTGTGGTTCGGCGGTCGCCACTGCCTCCTCGGCGGATATCTCTCCGAGCAAGGCGCGAGACTTCAGCGGGTTCCAAACAGCCCCCAGCTCACTCACGCCTGAAAAAGCTCCGGGAACGTAGTTCTGCCAGTGCCGAATTCGACCAACCTCGGGGATTCTGTAGAGATTGTGCATTCCCTCAGGCGGTGGGGCGAGCGCATCCGGCTGCTCAGACACAAGTTTATTCACCGGGAAGAAACCCCGATCGATGCCAGTGCGGCCTTGCACCTCTGGACCGGCCATCCACACAACCCACGCAACGGCCTGTTCGGCAACGCCAGTTCGCTCGGCGCTCTGGGCCACGATGTGCGGTTGACTACCGGGAGCCTGACCATCTACCGAGTCGCGCACAGGTCCCCACGGCGTTGGATCGATCATCCATCTGAATCGACCTCCGATCCTCGGGTTCGCGAATCCGGCGCTGCGTAGCCGTGAGCTGACTTCGTAGGCCTGCGCGCCTGCTTGGAATGGGTTGCCACGGTCGCCCGAGAGTTCCGCTCTAATCTCAGAGGGAAACTGGACTCCATGTGTGTGGACGAGGTCCGCGGCCCACTGCAGTCCCTTAATACCGTCACCCTCATATTCGGTCCAAACCAAGTGGCCGTCCGGCCCCATCCGCCGATACTGGGAGTCGTTATAGCCCCAGGCAAGCACTGTAGGGATGACCCCGTCGATGTAAAGACCCCAACGATTGTTCTCGGGATCCGTCGTTTGTTTCGCAGCTTCGAGCAGATCATCCCACCGCCAGCCCTCCTTGGGCTCTGGGGCACCCATCTCGTCAACGAGATCGATGTTATGGATGAGCCCGCGAACACCCCCCTGATACGGCAGCCCATACCACGGACCACGCGGCGTCGCGTCATAGGGGAAGTCTTGATTCCTATTGTCCGAAGCCTCGTCCGGAGTGAACCAGATCTGATCGGCGTCGTAATCTGGATTCTTCGCTAGAAGATCATCGATCTTGAGCCATCCACCCTCGATGTCGACGAACGTCTGGAAGAAGGCGCCGCTCAGCAGGCCGACGTCCGGCAGCGCGCCGGCTACGAATTGGGCTGCGACCTTCTCGTAAAAGGAAGGATCCTGCGGAATCATGCGCACGGCAATATCAGGCCGCAGAGCTTCGAACCTCTGGATGGCCCACTGCATGGCCTTGCCGCGCGGTCCCGACACGTGATCAGTCGCGAACTCAATCTTTGCAACTTGGCCCTGCGCCGGCACCTCCCTGACGACGTCGACCTGCACTTCCTTGATGACCTCGACCGGAACTTCCTTGGTCACGACCTGCGTGACGACCTTTTCGACCGGCACTTGCTTGGTCACGACCTGCGTGACGACCTTTTCGACCGGCACTTCCTTGATCACGATCTTCTCGACCGGGACCTCCTTGGTGACGATCTTCTCAACCGTGACCACCTGCGCCTCGCCACAGGCGGCAAACACGGCAGCCGCGCCTGTGCCAAGTCCGGCCACGCTGGCGAGTCGAACAAATCTACGGCGAGTCATTGCCGAAATACTCGTCATTGACATAAGTACAAACCTCTCCTTCGTTGGAATGCATTCTGGCTCGCTGTACGGAACCATACTATTCTATCACAGACTCACTTCGCTCGTTCTGAATTTGCACCTCCCGATATTCAGCCGCCTAGTCCGACGGCGGCAGCACCATCCTGCCTAAGCATCCGATAACCGTCCCTCACCGGTGACCCGCGACGCCCGTCGGTCCTTAAACGTGGAGCCGCCCGTCGTGGCGATCGCGGCTCCGATGATGTCTTCCGACCAGCGCAGGTGGTCGCTCATTCGCCGCCGCGCAGAGTCGGGGTCCCGTGCCCCGATCGCCACGTGAATCGCTTCATGCTGACGACATGTGTAGAGGGAAGCGCTGAAGATCGAGGTCGAAGGTGGCGTTCATGTCCCAGACGATCTCAAGGAGCTCCCTGCAAAGGAAAGTCCAGGCTTTGTTGCCCGTGGACTCGGCAATTAGGACGTGAAACTGCATGTCCCATCGGAGGAACTCCTCTTCCGGACCCTGTTCGAATTCACGCATGGCCGCAATGATTTGTCCAAGCGTCGTCAGCGCATCGCTCGTCCGGCTTTCGGCCGCGAGGCCGGCTGTTTGGACTTCGACATGCCGGCGCACCTCATAGAGGTCATGGAGGCCTTCAACGCCACGGACGATCGCCCAAGGGAGAATTCCGTTGTGGAGCCTTGTCGTATCCACCGACACGAACGTGCCCACGCCGTGTCGGACTTCTACTACCCCAATCTGGTCGAGGGCTGCAATCGCCGATCGCACACTTGATCTGGACACGCCAAACTGCGCGGCCATTTCGCGCTCAGACAGCAGCCGGTCGCCTGGGCTCAGACTCCCGAGCAGCATTTGACGCCGTATCTCTGTGAGCACAGCGTCCGTCGTTCCCTTCCGCGCGACACGATCGAATGGAAGGCCGCTTGCGCTCGGCGAGGAAGTCCTCTCGACGACCTGCATTGAGATCCAGTTGCATGACCACTCGGATATGGGGCATGCTGCCAGCAACCGATGTGGGGTCAACTCAAGACCGCCAGGTCGAGTTCGATATCAAGTAGGGGTGCCAAGTAGGGGTGCCAAGTAGGGGTGCTCTGTGCGTAAGGGCAACGGCCGGCGATGCCTGTGCGTCCTTCAATGCCTATGCCCGACAGAAACCCAGAATCTGGTGAGACAAGCCCCCCTGGGTCCAGACGACACAGAGAACTGCGAGCCGATCTGGTCGGCTTTGGGCTCGGGGGCGCGCGTGACTTCCCGTAAGGATATTCGGAGGCTTTGTACATGAAGCTCACTACCATCCGACGTGATGGGCAGGCACGCCCTGCGCTCGTTGTCACGAATGAGGGCCTTCGAGCAAAGTGGTGTGTGGATCTGGCCGAGATCAACGCCCTGGCTAGCGACCCGACCGCGAACCTTTCGGTGGAACCGATTCCAGCGAGCGTGCTCGGGATTATTCGGGCGGGCCCGTCCGCGCTCGAAAACCTGAAGCGGCTGCAGGATCTGCTGCTCGACTCCATCGCCGGAGGCGGGCAGGAGCGTTTCGGTCGTGCACTCGTGCGACCCGATGCCGTGTACTGGCTGCCGCCGATCCCAGACTCACCGCTCTTCATCACATTTCACGGCAACTCCGTTGGGCTGTGGCGCGACCGTTCGGTCGAAATGGCGCACCGGCCGATTATCAGCCGGGTGCCCGCCTGCCGGTTGCATCTGGTGACGTCCAACCTTGGGCACCTGGAGCCGCTGATCTTCGCCGAGGGCGACTCTGTGCAATATGGCAACGAGTTGGGGGTGGTGATTGCGCCGGGCGGCAAGAATATTTCATACGAGGACGCGGACGACCATGTGTGGGGCGTTATGAACTGCGACGACGTGACCCGTTTCACCTGGGCTCAACATTTTCCCCAGTCGCCCGGCGGGATGGGTCCGCACGTCGGAGACGCCAGAGCGCGGTTAGGAAGGGCCTCGGACGCCGCCTGTCCGGCCGGCCCGTGGATCACAACGATCGACGAGATCGGCGACCCGCTGGAGCTCCTCATGCACGCCTGGGGTCCCGACGGCGGGTACGACCGGGCGCACACGTGGGCGTACATCATGGGTCCACGAAATGCCCTGGGATATATGTCGCGCTTCATGACCCTCCCGCCGGGATCCATCCTCCAGCTGGGCGCGGCTGGCGTCGACGGGGTGGGCATGCTGCCCGATCCCAAGGCCGTCCACGGCCAAGCGGTGGAAGTGAGTCTGGAGGGCGGGGGCACGCTCAGCAACCCGATATGGTGCGAAGGCGATAGCGACCTGCAACGCGACCCGGGCGAGGCCTTCTACGGTCTCATCACCCGCCATCGAGGATTGGATCTCGCCAAGGCCTTTTGTCCCGACGCTCAGCCGTTTCCGCATGGCACGCGTGGCGTTTGGTCGGTCCGCTACAACGATCGCGAGACCGCCAAAGGCCCGGACGGTGGCCCCGACCTAGCACGGCACTATGAAATCTTGCCGCGCAATTCGCTATCCACCGGCGAACCGGTGGAGATTCCCCGCCACGGCGAGCGGATTGATGTGAGTTGTGAGCTGGCCGCCGTGATTGGCACACGTCCAGTGAGCCGGGTGGCGGCGGACGAGGCGCTAGAGTATCTCGCGGGTCTGACCATCATGGTGGGTATGCGTGACAACGGGCTTGTCGCGGAGCTGGAATCGCCTACCTCGCGCGAGATCCCGTTTGCTGAGATCTTTGGCCGCTGGTACGACGGTTTCAACGCAGTCAAGCCCGACCTCAAGCCGTTGGGCCCAAATGGCGCCGTGGGGGACCGCGAGATGCGTCTGGACCTCAATGGCGTGGGGGAGGTCGTGACCCGAACGTCTGATTACCTCCTTGATTTTGGCCAGGTGATCTCTTTCCTTTCAAAGGAGATCACTCTCCTTCCGGGCGACGTCGTATCGCTGGGCGCAGCTGGTAAGTGGCTTGTCATCCCCGCCGACCACAAGCTCGCCGAGGGTGCCACGCTGCACGCGTCGATTGAGGGACTGGGCGACTTCCGCGTGCCCCTGGTCGACCTCCGCGGGCCCCATCCGCCGCTTCACGAAGTCGCATAGCGCGGCGCTCAGGTTCCTGGTGGCGTGACCGATCGGCGACCGGCCGCGCGGCGTCTCGGGGTCACACCAGCCGCGTCGCGATGGCACAGGAAGGTAGCCAGACGCGGTGGCCGAGACCTGGGGCGGATGCGAACGCCATCCGGCTTCACGCTTGGAATGCGGCCCGGGGTCGAGGTTCACGGGTTCACGCCGCGGGCACGATCGTGGCCTTCACGCAGTTCATCGTGATCGCGCTCTCGATCGCCTGCGCCACGCCCGCCTCCGATAGCGGAAACGGCCGCTGCATCCGCGACTAGTCGTAGTCGTCCTGGATGCCGTGCAGGATGGCCATGGCCTGGGCGATCTCATCCGGAGTGAAGGCCCAGCTCCCGAGAATTTGCGCCTCTTTGACGCACATCCGGTGCCAGTTGGATTCGATGCTGCCGGCATCAGTGAACTGCCCCATCTCCACATAGGTACCGCCGTCGCGCAGCATCTCGAACCCCTCCGGCCCCGCTCGCGGGTCGCCACTGCAATCCAGCGCCAGATCGGCTCCGAACCCGCCCACCGCTTCGCGCGCGGCCGCGATCCGCTCCTCTGACGAACGGTGCTCATCGATCGAGACCGTGGCGTCGGCCCCATATGCGCGGCAGAGCGCCAGCCGCGGCTCTTCCGGCGCTCCCACCACCACAATTCTGCCGGCCCCACGCTGCCTGGCGGCGATTAGCGCCAGCACGCCGATCGCACCGGAGCCCTGAATGACCACCGAATCGCCGGCCTTGAAGCCCTCCAGCCCGAGCGATGCCGCGCGATTGAAAGCCCGGGTCACGGAGGCGAAGGGCTCGACCAGAGTCCCGACCATGATGGACATGTCATCGGGCAGCCGAAACACCTTCGTGGCGGGGAAGGCGTCGTAGTCAATAAACACCATCTCGGCCCAGCCGCCCCAGAGGTGTGGGGGCGCTGGGAACTTATCTTGCGCCCGTAGTACGTCGGGTTCAGGCACCGATTCGCGCGGGTGGGGAAGTGGACGCAGTAGTAGCAAGCCCCGCAGGCCATCAGCGGCGGCATCATCACCCGATCGCCAGCTCGGAGCGGCCGGCCCATGTAGTCGGCCGTCAATTCGGGACCGATCTCCTCGATGACGCCGGCCAGCTCGTGCCCGAACGTCAGCGGCCAGGGGAGCTCCCCCGGCCAGTGTCCGCGCAGGATGTGCAGATCAGTCCCGCACACCCCACAGGCCTCGATCCGAATCAGCGCGCTGCGGGCAGATACTTTGGGCCTCGGGACACGCCGCAGCACCGGGTCCGCCCCTGGGCCGTCGAACGTGATGAGGCGTACCTGATCCGCGTCCGGGGCATCAGTGCTCACAGCAGACCCCCTGGGAAGCCGACGAACGGGATCGCTCGGGCGGACCTGGTTCCGTAGCTCGCAAGCCGACGCCGCCCTCGCGCGCCTTCGAGAATGGTCCGCGTCACACTACCAGGGCCCCGGGCGCAAAACGATCCTTTGCCTCGTCGCGGGCCTGACGCGCACAAGGTTCACTTGTAGCACGAGTTGCAACGGCGGCAAGGGACGCGCGTCAGCGACCGCAGGTTCGGATTGTGAACCCTTGCGTAACAGTTTCCTAGCGGTCGTGGGCGCGGTAGAGATCGCATGCCTTGCGCTAGTAGCACCGCGACATCTTCAGGTTCCAAGGCGTAGCCGTGCACGAGGGGCCGGGTCCCGGCAGCGCCCACTTGCCGCGATGTGTGTGCCGCCATGGACGGTCTTCTTGAGTTCCGTCGATCGGGGATTGATGGGTGGCCCGCGACGGCCATCCACCCGGACGCGGGAAGTGCGGTCAGAGCGGACGATTTCCAGGAAGAGCGATCGCCACGGTTGTGATCAGATCTCAGATTGCCGAAGGTTGCGAGCCGGGAACCCCGAAGACCACCTTGGCTACGCTGACGCGAGCTCTGCGATAAGCCAGCGCCAGCGCGTGACGAAAAGGCCTCGCTCTTCGGCGAGCGGGATGTGCGGACCGTCTCGCCGCCGCACGCACCAGTACTTGCGTATGTGGCGTCGAGAGAGCAACTACGTCCCCCTGGCAGAGGAGCGGCGGTTGTTCCTTGCGCGCTGGCGCGGACTGATCGCGGGCATGCCAACGAGCTAGCAAGCGTCGATCCAGGCGTACTTCGACTCCGTGTAGTCCGTGGTCTGAGATCTAAGCTGGCGGATCAGGTTCAGGTTGCGCTCGCCTCGGTTCGACCCTGGCGTGCGCGTTCACGCTGCCGGAAGGAATCCAGCACGGCCGCCTCAGGGCTCTGCTGACTGCGCATGATCGCGCCGTCGATCGCGGTGGTCAGGACCCCGCGCTCAAGGCGGGACAGGTTAGCAAAGGGGCCTTGCTCCATCACGGTCACCACTGTCGCGGCCTCCTGTTCGGAAAAGCCGGGAACGCGGATCTGAACCGTCGAGGCGTCGATTCGGGTGGGCGGCACAGCTCGGCCGCCGATCGCTCGGGATCAATCCGGGTTACCCGAGAGTGACGCCGAGGATGTGCTGCACCAGCCAGGGCGGCGTGCGGTTGGGCATCTGCGGCGGTCGGCGCTGCCGGGTCCACAAAGCGCCCAATCCCACGGCAGGACGTGCTTGCGCCGGAGGTACTACGACTGCTCGGCCACGCCGAGGGCCTTGCAAACCTGCGCAACCGTTTGCCCGTGGGCCGGTGCTACCTCGGCCACACGCAGCTTGTTGATGATCTGCTCCCGTGCATCGCCTGCAGGCCATCTTTGACCCCTTCTACGAGCAGAGTTCACAACGAATCTGGAGTGGCCTTCGTGGGCAGGGCATTACGCCGCGGTGCCAGGACGACGACGCTATCGAACTCGGCCAGCCCCTGCGCTTTGGCCGGGTCGCTAGCGCCCCGGCACCGTGCGAGCTCGCCCAGCGAACGTCCACTGGGTGCTTGCTCGGCAGTCCGCCACTAGATGCGAAGAGGCCAGAACGCCCCTCGCACCTCTGGGCGCTCTCGCTGAGTCCGCTCATCGAGCCTGGTCGGCATCCCCCGTCTCAGCCGCCGACTGGATGTCTGCGATGAGCGCCTTGAGGTTCGCCACATTGGTTTGCATGGCGTCGCGTGGAGAGCCGCTCGGCGGCCGAAAGTGGGTGGCGACTGCAAGGACGGCGTCAACCTGGTGCTCGCGCAGCCGGTGGAGCACGGTCGGATAGTCAATGTCGCCGCGGCCGATGGGGCGGTACTCAAAGTCGCAAGCTTGTCCCTCGTTCACATGCAAGTCCTTCAGGTGGAGCGAGTGCAGGAAAGGCCGCACGTTGGCGAAGCCGGCCGTCGCGACATCCGATTCGCCGGCGTTGAAGTTGTCCGCAGGTCCCCACATGACTTTGAGCCTCGGCGACCCGAGACGTTCTACCAGGCGGAGGAAATTCGCCGTTGTGTTCGTGTAGTTCCACGGCATCATCGCCATCACCAGGTCAACTTCAAGCTTCTCCGCCCTCTCCAGTGCCAGCTCGAAGGCTTTGGTGAGCTTGTCGAACTCTCCGTCGGAGATTACGCCCCCGCGCGTCAGCCAGCGCATGGGCCAGGTGGGCCGGCCCGCGCGGTATTCGCCGGGCCAGGCGAAGGTGAAGGCGTATGCCGCACCGACGCCGGTGCGTGCTGCGATATGCATGGCGCGCTCGAGATCGGCCAGATCCGTTTGAAACACCGGATCGTCTTGAAGCGAATCAAGCGACAGGTCGATCAGATCGATCTTTTTGAAGGGGCTGCCCACTTGGATGAGGAATAGCTCGAGATCGTAATCGGCGACGTCCCCAGCCATGCGGTCGATCTCGAAGTCGCTCACTTCCGCCGTCGAGGTGGCGCCCGGCACGCCGTCGAACCAGACGTACTCGACCCCCATCTGATGGGCCGCAGCCAACGCCTCGTAAAATGGCAAACGGAGCTCGGGCAGGTACATGCCGAGTTTGAAGCGATGGTCGCCCATTGATCCTCTCCTCCTAGCCTGTCCTCTTTCAGAGTAGACGCGACACTTGGCAGCCGCTTCGGCTGAGACAGGGGAGCGGTGCACGCTTCGTGTCGTCGGGTTCAATCGATGATATGGAAGCGAGGCACCGCTCACGGGCCATGATGACGTACTCCACCGGTTGCGGGTGCGCCTGTTTGCCTTGGCCAACGAGCTGGGCAACGTGCACGCCGCCGGCTGGGTCATAAGGGTGCACGCCTCAACGTACGACCGCTTGTGCCGACCGGGCCGCCGCGAGGGGCTCTGATGCTCCTATCGTCTGTCAAGCGGTTTGTGGGACGCGTAGCGTAGCCTTGTCGACGCCGCCCGCGCCTTGGGCACTAGGCTGAAACCGCTTCCAAACCCGAGGCGAGCCGCTGAAAGTTGCAGGGCCCACGGTGCGCCAGGCACTGAATCCTGAGATTCGGCTGCTCGCTTGCCGGTTTCTGGAGCCGGGGCGAATTGTGCGTGCCACGTCAGATTGTGGGTGAGGATCACCCACTGCTCGGCCGTCAGCGGGAACGCAGGCATCAGCGACGGAATCGCTCTTCATACACGGCCAGTTTCAAGACGTGGTGGCATGGCCTTGGTCATTTCCGTCCTAAGCCCCTTCACCACCATTGACCCCGTCCGTCCCAACTCGCCGGCTTGGTACGATCCGAGAAATGGTAACATTCCAAAAATGTTTACCACAGGCGCGGCCATCCGCGCTCACCGCCGGCGGCTGAACCTCGTCCAGGTGCGCGTGGCGAAGGAGGCCGGGTGCTCGCAACAGGCAATCGTGGCCATTGAGCACGCGGAACGCGTGAACACCGACGCCCGCGTTGTGCATAGCGTCCTGGATGTGTTTGACCGCACCGAGCAGGCCATTCGGGAGACCGCGGCGACGATGGCTCGCGAGGACCTGCCGCTCGAGGATCGGATCGATCTGATCGCTCGGAAGTACGACCAGATCCTCATGGAGTACCTGGGCCGTCCCGTAGGGGCGTTTACGCTTCGCGGCTACGCGTCAGGGAAGTCGTATCGATTCGGTGCGGATCCACCTCACGTGCGTCGGTGGGTGGCGACTCAAGACGCGCCGCCGATGCTGGCGCTGCTGGAACGGACACCGGACGGCTGGAACCACACATTCCGAGTGGCACCCGAGCCATGAGCGATCGAAGGTCCTGAGTCCACCGTGGGTTCGACCATCACAGCCACCCACAAAGCAAGGGGGCCTCTCGAGGCCCTAACCGCTCTCCCGACGTATCTCGGGAGCAAACGGAAACTCGTCGAGTTGGTCTTCGCGGCAGTTGCGGAAGTCATTCCCAAGGACCGGTGGTCCGGCTCGACGCTCGTCGATCCCTTTGCCGGCAGCTGCAGCATCGCGCTAGCCGCGAACGCGCATGGCTTTCGCGTTCTTGCGAATGACGCCGCTGAACGCGCCCACGTCCTGGCCAAGGCGTACATCGCGAACAGCTCCGTGTGGATCACACCCATCGACGTCGGGTTCCTATGCCGCGAACCAGCCGGGGCGTACGCCCGCGTATGCGAAGAGCACCTCGTGCCAGGGACGTTCCGTCTGGTGGACGCCCGCCGCGTCGACCGGATGCTGCACCAGGCACGCTGCCTGCCTGAACCCAAATGTTCGCTGGCGATGGCCCTCCTCATGAAGGCGCTGGTGGGTATGCAGCCCATGGGCGTGTTCGATGCCAGCGATGCCAAGGCGGCGAACACCGACGACTTCGATCATCTCAGCGATCCGCGCCTCGCGCATTTCGTGCGGTCCCGCGGCGCCCTGACGCCGACAAGGCTGTTGCGCCTCGCCGAGGTCATCAACCGCGGGGTGATCCCGGGAAGCGGCGCAGCCTCCTGCCTGGACGCCACGGAGTTCTTGGGTCGGGTGCAGGGCGATGTGGTCTACCTTGATCCGCCGTACGCCGGCACCACGGCCTACGAGCATGCGTACGCCGCGCTCGATCTGCTCTTCGAGGGCCGCACCCGAACCGTCAGTTCGTTTTCGCAGGACGGATCGCCGCTGCCGGAGCTTCTCAAGGCGACGTCGCACGTTCCGCACCTGGTGTTGTCCTACGGCAATACCCGCATGACGACCGCCGAGCTCGAGCGCCTCGTCGCCAGGTCCAGCCGACGCATAGTACGGACCGTCGAGATCCCCTACCGGCACTTGGGCGCGCTCGCGACCCGGCGCAAGAACCTCGTAAACCGGGAGGTCCTCATTGTCGCGACCAACGCCTGACGCGTCGCGCGTAACCGGCCTTCTAGTCGAGATTCCGCTGGACCGCCTACGCGCGCACCCGCTCAACTCGAACGTCATGTCCGCCGACCGCCGCGCCAAACTGCGCGCCAACATCGCCGCCGAGGGCGACTACCCACCGGTGATTGTCCGCCCGCACCCGGACGAGGACGGGGCATTCGAGGTCCTAGACAGGCATCAGCGGTGGCCCGTCCTGGCCGAACTCGGACACACGGCGGCGCGCTGTTATGTGTGGCCGTGCGACGACGCCACTGCGCTGACGCTGGTCGCGACCCTCAATCGGCTTGAAGGCGCCGACGAGCCGTGGCGCCGGACCGCCCTGCTGCACGAGCTCACGCAACTGCTACCGGTCGAGGAGCTGGCGCTGCGCCTGCCCGAGGACGGCGATGAGATCGAGCGCGCTGCTGAGGCCATCGACACCGACCTCGACGAACTCCTCGCGAGCTTTGCTGCGGCGGCCGAGGCCGAACTCGCCGCGGGACCTCAGCTGTTCAGCTTCGCGGTAGACGCGGAGGACGCGCCGATTGTTGAGGCGGCGGTGGCACGCGCCGCTGAGGACCTCGAGGGCCGCAATCGGCGTGGACGGGCTCTCGTGCGCATGGCCGCCGCGTACCTGGCCACACGCGAACGGGAGCTGACCCCCTGATGCCCGACACCCTCGACGATGCCTCCTCCCGTGGCGATACCCCGCGAGAACCCGGGGATCCGCAACCGGGCGAGCCTGGGACCTCCTTCGCGGATACGTGGTGTACCGAGAAACGCCGACCCCGCGTCGTTCGTTGCGGGCGGTGGCACACAAGCTCGGCCGATCCCTCTCGCTCATCGAGCGCTACTCCAGCCGCTGGCGCTGGGTGGCTCGCACGCGCGCCTGGGACGCGGCGCAGGCGCGCCTGCGCTCCACCGAAGTCTCACGGATCGAGGCGGACTGGGTCGAGCGCCACATGGATGCCGGCCGGCGGCTGCAGGCCGTTGGGCTGGCTGGCTTGGCGCGCCTCGTCGAGTCCGATGGGGATGGGCGCGGAGGTCTGCGCAAGTTGAAGGCCGCGGATCTCGTCCGGATGGTCACCGGAGGAGCCCGCGTCGAGGAAGCCGCCGCGAGTCATCTCAGCGGCACGGTTGAGGCGGAGTTTGTGCAGGCGGTCGTCAGCGTGATGGCCGCCGTATTCGGGGAGCCGAACGCACATGACAGCCCGGAAACGCGCGCCCAGGTATTCGAAGCAGGCTGCGCTCGCGCATTTCAAGAGCTCCTTGCCTGAGGCGCTGGAGCACGAGGAGGCCCAGCGGAATCTACCGATTGACGAATGGGCGCGCCAGCACTTCTATATCGCGCCCGGACGGACCATCGAGCTGTTGCCGCATCAGGTGGCGCTCGTGCGGCTTCTGGGCTCGCGCGATGGGGATCGCTATCGATTCCGCAACCAGCTCTGCTCAACGATCAAAAAGAGCGGCAAGACCACTTTCGCGGCCATCCTGACGCGGCACGACGCTGAGAGCGGGCCGCCAATGCGCGAGATCTACCTTGCCGCCAACGACCGGGAGCAAGCGGCCAATCGCGTCTTGCACGCGATCCGACAGAGCATCCTGCTCGACCCGCAGGGGCCAAACGGCTGGGAGATTCGGGAGCGCGAGCTGCGCGCGCCCAACGGGACCTTCATCCGGGCCATTCCCAACGACTATCGCGGCGAAGCGGGCGCGAATCCCAGTCGCACCGTGTGGACTGAGCCATGGAGCATCGAGCATGAGGCGGCGCGGCGGCTATACGAGGAGCTCACCCCTGTCCCGACCGTCGACTCGGTGCGCCTGGTCGAGACCTCGGCCGGATACGAGGGGCAATCAGAGCTCCTGCGCGACCTGTACGAACTGGGCATGGAGGGTCGGCAGCTGACCGCGGGTGAGCTAGCGGCGCTCACCGACACCCCGCTGATGACCTTCGTCGAGGCGCCCAATCACGATAGCCTGGTGCCGATCTGGGTCAACGAGGCCGCCGGCCTCGTGATGTATTGGGATGAGGGGCTGGCCGCGCGCCGCATGCCCTGGCAGCAGGGCGAGGAGGGCGCGCGGTACTACGGCGAACAGGAGCAGACGCTGCGCCCGTCACAGTTTCGCCGCCTCCACCTCAACCAGTGGTCGCAAGGCGAGGAGGCCTTTGTCCCCATCGAGTGGTGGGACGCGTGTGTGGAAGACATCCCCGAGTTGGATGCCCGTACCCCGCTCGTCCTGGGCGTGGACGCGGGTCTGTCGAAGAGCTCGTTCGCCATCGTGGGCGTCACCCCCTATGAGCTGCCGGAGCGTCGGGTCGCCGTGCGTCTCTGGTGCGTCTGGGACCCGCCGGAAGGTGGCAAACTTGACTTCGCCGAGCCCGTGCAGGCTCTATGCGAGCTAGTCGAGCGCTACCACGTGGTGGAAGTGGCCTATGACGAATACCAGGCCCACGAGTTCATGGCCGAGATAGGCCGCCGCGTGTCGGTGCGGAGGCGCGAGTTCAGCCAGGGCGCTGCGCGCAATATCGCCGACAAGACGCTCTACGACGTGATCCGCGATCGGCGACTCGCGCACTGCGGTCCACCGGAGATCCGCGACCATCTTGTCAACGCCAATGCGAAGCTCACCGACGATAGTCGGCTGCGCATCGTGCGGCGGTCCGAGCGGCCCAGGGTGGACTTGGCGGTGGCGCTGTCGATGGCGGTGCGCGAGTGCCTGCGCCTCAATATCTGGTCGTGAGCGGGTCACCCCACCCGCCAACCTGATGGAAACGAAAACCGCCAGGGTTTCACCCTACTTTTGCCCCACATGGTTCGGGGTCCGCAGGGGCCGACCGAGTGCCTCATAAGCCCTTGGCCGCAGGTTCGATTCCTGCCTCCGCTACCGGGCAGGCCGAGGTGGTGAAATTGGTAGACACGCAGTCCTCAGGAGGCTGTGAGCTTCTGCTCGTGCGGGTTCGAATCCCGCCCTCGACACCGCAATCACGTCCAGTTCTGCACATTGCCCACACGCTGCCTCGCCGGCGATGCGCGCTGCCAACCGCCCAGGGCGCTCCCGCAGCGAACCACGCTTGGCGCTGGATTTGACTACTGCTGTCCCCCTGGAATCGCCAAGCGATCCGCCAGAGGAGATGGCAACGTGATGGGCCCGCCCATACGAGTAGCCAACGAGCCTGCCGCGTCAGATACGGCCAGCGATCAGAACCACGGCAGGCAAGCCAGCTGATAGACCACCGAACTTCAGTGTTTGATTAACGTTACTCAGCCAGCATTTTTCGATCCTCAAGCAAGCCAAGATCAAGTCCAAAATAAAAGTCCAGTATGGCGCGAAAATGATTGACGGAACTGATCGACGGATATAATGCACTTTCACCTCCGTTGGGGACGTAGAATGCGGCGAGAATTCCCTCCCTCGAGAACCCCAGACCCCAACTTTCTATACGGCCATGATCCCCTGCAATGACAATGATCGAATTGTCGGCGCCATCCTTTAGTATTCCATCAATCATATTTAGTACCAACGAGTTGAGATAAATTAGCTGACTAATATAGGCATCATTTCCATGCCGCTCATACTCAATGATATTACCGTGCCGATCGAACGTTCCCGGTGTATGCGGTTTAATGATATGAGCGAAGACAAATATTGGACCTTCGACATCGATAGGCTTGGACAGAAAGTCAAACATCTGAAGTGTCCGATATGGCGACCACCAATCATGGGGTTCGTACTCCGCCTTATCTCCAAGCCGAAACAGGTTCCCGGCGATTGTTGGCAAGGCGGTCGTTTGCACGAGTTCGCGCACGAAGTATCCAGGGAGGAGTGGTTCGTCGGATGCTGCCACAGCATGCTCAGTTGTCTCCTGTACTTCTGCAGTTTTGTTCATAACAACTCCTGCTGGAGTAGATTCAACTAAAAAGTCAGCAATCTGAGAGTCATCGCTGTACGGATGACCTGAATTTAGATGCACATACGTGTACCCAAGGTCTTTCAGAACTTCTCCAAGTGCATGATTCTTGAGCAGTTTAACTCTATCCCTATCCGTCGATATCGGTCGGTCTCTAAGGTCGTCTAAATACGCGAGATTCAAGCTGGAAGCTAACGATGTTATTGTTGTATTGTAGTTAGTCGTTGCCTCGGTAGCGACGTATAATCCACGCAGCTCAAGCTCACCAATGAAGGGCGTGTTATCGAAGCCGCCGAGATGATCGTGCCGACCGTATTCGTCAAGGATGATGTAGTAGATGTCAGGCCGATCACCATCAACGGATGGGAGGCCTACAGGGAATAGATGAGCAGCCAGATCCGTTACTGGCCCAGAATCGGACAAGGACGTCTGTGCCAAGGATCTGGATGTTCCGACTATGAGGCTCACAACGGGAAACACGATGAGCACGGCCGCCGCAAGATTTGCAGTCTGCGGCGAGCGCTTGACCAAAGAGGTGGATCGAACGGCGGCAATGACAGCCCCGCCTCCAAGCACTGCGGCACCCGAAAACACGAAGCGTTCGTCAACCATACCGCCTATGGCGGCCTGGATGTGGCCATACGCGAAGAAGACTATGCAGATTGCAGCGGTGACGGCGGCTGGCCTGTGCCAATCCTTGAGAAATGACCAAAGAATTACGATGCTTATCGTTACCATAAAGAGGGCGACAATCAGTGGGACAAGCATCTCAGCAGCAGCAAAATATAGTTGATTGCTTGCCATGAAATGCACGATAGGTATTGTTACGAACAGCCACGGGTACCAGGGCACCGAGAGCAGACGACCCAAGCGTCCCGCCGCATTGCCGTCCCCTAGTTCAGTTCGAAGCTCTGCACGACGTCGGGCCCAGGCCATTGGACGGTGGGCGAGACTACCAGCGATCTTTCGCAATCGACGCCCAACCCGGGGATATGTAAGAACCGCCACTACACTGCATAAGGCGGCCAGCGCAAGGCGGATACGTTCGGACCGTTCGCCAAGAATCGCCGCGCGCAATCCACTGCCGGTGGTTTGATGTGCAAGGGCCAGCGGCCCATCGGCGGCGTCGGCCACGCCGTTCAGTTGCACGTTCCCATAGCCGGGTTTCGGGTGGGCGAGGCGATAGCTCACGGGAAATTCTTCATGCTCCGCAACTTGCAGCTGTAGGAGCAATCGCTGGCCGTCGGGTACGGCATACGACGGAAAATCAAGCGTGCGCAACACTGGGATGTGCGCCGACGCTACATCAATGGTCGTCTGCCGCAGCACATCACCAGTCTCAGCGTCCAACAGCCACGCGAACACTAAGAGGCGGGATTCTCTGTCTTGCCCACCTGCAGCCCAGATCTGAAAGCGGCCCACGGTCCCGCGCAGCGGGCCTAGGCCTTGCTGCACGCCCCACCCGGGCCAAGCGGTCAGCACGTGGTTCGACGGCTCGCCGCTCGTGGCTGACGGATAGGTCACCTGCGGAAGAAGGCTGGCCCACAACCCGAGCGCTACCAGCGCGAGTGTCAGCCAGAGTGACCTACCCACGAGTCACAAGCCTCCTGAGGCCCTGTGGACGGCGTCTCATCTTTGGTTGCTACAGTCCTGCGGCATTGACACCTGGGCTGGGCTGTCGCGCATTGCTTGGCCACCCACCCAATGCCTTCGCCGCGAACTCCTGCGGTTCCGCCGCTGGGTCAACGAACCTCGACCCGCGCCATGAAGGAGCCTGAGCGATGCGGTAACCGGTGTACGTCTCAGCGCTGGCTGGGCGCGAAGTGTACAGTACGCCGATGAGACGCACGCTTGAGGGGCACGCTCCGTTGCAATGTGCCGCCGATGCCCGGGTACCGGGCGCGCATCAGCCGTACGCATCAGCCGACAGCCGAGCCATCTTCGCCTTAGGCCTCTGGGCCGCAGTGCTTACCACTAACCAGCTCCTCGGACGCCGATATATCGATCCGGGGAGCGGGAGTTTTGCGATTCAGATCATTATTGCGGCCGTGCTGGGCGGGATTCTGACGGCGCGGTTGTGGCTGCGGCACATCTTTTGGCGAATCTTTGGGCGCGGGCGGCGGACGAAGCCGGACGACCAAGCTTCAGTCGAGGAGACCGACCGGTAGGGTCGGATGACCACCGAGGCTGAGGCTCGCCTGCCGGGTTCGTTTCGTGATCCGGCCGGCTTCATGTTTCAAAGGGACGGCACGTTCTTTCGACAGGTGAACCGTTCCTACGCCGCGACGTTCGACACCCTGATGAATTCGGGGCTGTACGCGAAGCTCGTGAAGCAGGGTCTGCTGATTGCGCACGAGACCGCGGATCTTGACCTGGCGCCGGAGCCGAACGCGGCCGCCGTAATCCGGCCGGAACAGCTCGGATTCGTCTCGTACCCGTTCGAGTGGTCCTTCTCGCAACTTCGAGCCTCAGCCCTGACGACCCTACAGGTGCAACGCCAAGCGCTGGACCACGGCCTGTCGCTCAAGGACGCGAGCGCGTACAACATCCAGTTGCACAACGGGCGGCCCACGCTGATCGACACGTTGTCGTTCGAGCCGTACGAGCCGGGTCTGCCGTGGGTGGGGTATCGACAGTTCTGCCAGCACTTTCTGGCACCGCTGGCGTTGATGGCCTATCGCGACATCCGGATGGGAACGCTGCTGCAGAGCCACCTGGATGGGCTGCCGTTGGATATGGCCGCCCGATTGCTGCCCTGGCGGACGCGGTTGCGACCGGGCCTGCTTATGCACCTGCACCTGCACAGCCGGGCGCAGGCGCGCCACGCCGATTCCGACCGGACCCGGGCCAGCCTGAAGGGCCGCATGAGCCAGCGGCGGCTTGAGGCGCTGCTGGAGAGCCTGGAATCGACGGTTCGCGGGCTGTCCTGGAACCCGGCCGGCACGCCCTGGGCCAGCTACGGCGACCAGTCCAGCTACACCGATGCCGCGCTCGACGACAAGAAGCGGCTGGTGACCGAATACATTGCAGATGCCGCGGCCGAATCAGTGTGGGACCTTGGCGGAAACGTTGGCGTTTTCGGCCGGATTGCCGCGGCCAACGATGTCCCGGTGGTGTCGATCGATAGCGACCCGGGCGCCGTCGACCTCAACTACCGCCGGATGGTCGACAACGGCGAGCGGAACCTATACCCAATCGTGGCCGACCTGACGAGTCCGAGCCCCGCGCTGGGCTGGGACAACCGCGAGGTCAGGTCACTTACCGATAGGGGACCGGCCGGCCTGGTGATGGCACTGGCACTGGTCCACCATCTGGCGATCAGCAACAACACGCGCTTCGAACGCCTGGCCGAGTTCTTCGCGTCCCTTGGGCCCACGTTGCTCATAGAGTTCGTTCCGCCGGACGACCCGATGGTGCGACGTCTATTGGCCATGCGGAATCACACGTTTCCGTGGTACGCGCGGGAGGAGTTTGAAGCGGCGTTCAGCAAGTTCTTCCAAATTAAGCGGACGGACCCGATCAGGGATTCGAAACGGCGGATCTATCTGATGCTCTCCCGCCATACTTGACGGCGGTCCGGTGAGTCCAATGCGCTCAGGATCGAGCGGCCATGGAAAGTGTGGGAGCGGCATCAGGTTGCGAGAGAATCTCTGTAGTCGCTCAATTCGCGATATGAACACCGATGGATTTTGAGCGAGCGGTGGTTAACGACTGCGAGGCGCTATTCTTTCCTGCTCGGGCGTCCGAGGCCAACCAATCCGTCGGTTTGCTCCTCGCAGGCCTGCAGTCGTCCACTCTTCTTGACAGATTCAGCGATTGGACCGCCGCGTGGCGGACAGCCGGCTATGCGATCGCCTCGTATGACTTCATGGATGATCGCTACACCTGGGGCGCAGACGCGGGAGTCGCGACCTTCACCGAGCTGTTGGCGGCGGCCCGCAAGCGCTGGTCAGTCCGACGACCTATCGTCTGCGGCTCGTCGCGCGGGGGCCTGACCGCGCTGGTTTGGGCGCACCGCAATCCGGGGGTGCCCGTGGGTTGGTTCGGGATGAACCCGGTTATGAACCTGGGTCCGTTCTACGACTTGGCCGGCCGCTCCCAGTCGCTCAACCAGGCGTATGGGATCCAGAACAAGGCCGAGCTGATTCGGGACGTGTGCCCGCGAGTGAATCCGATCGACCTCGCGGTCGATCTCACCTGGTTGCCCCTGCGGACCTGGCAGGGGCGTGACGACCACGTGACGCCGCCCCGCGAACTTAAGCGGTTCGATGCCGCGATCCGCGCGGCCGGAGGCTCGCATTTGATCACTTATGGACCCGGCGGCCATGCGACCGCGGAAGGGCCGCGCGACCAGTTTGACGCCGCTGCCCAAATTGCGTTTGTACGGGCGGCAGAACGCGGTGCCGCTGAATCCTCCGGACCGGGCGAACCCGGGATGCGAATGCGTTAGGCGCGGAAGGGGCGTTGGCGGCCGCTGAAGCCTTCGCGGTCGGTGCGCTGGGCGCCGACGAGGGCGCGCCAGAGCCAGACCCGGCGGGGGGTACCCGCATCGTCGCGTTCCACTCGAACGCGTACGCCGCGGCCCCACATGGCGTCTTCGCCGTAGAGGAGGGTGAGGGTGGCTTCCAAGTCAGCGCGCAACGCGCCGACGTCGTCCTCCGACGTTACGTCCACGGCGTGGCGGTGTTCGGGGTGGTCGTACAGCCCGCGGACGATCGGCTCGAGGTCGCGTTCGGCGGTCATGGGCAGTCAGGGTCTCAGCCAAGGTTGTGCCGGGAGGGATGGTAGCAAGGCCGACCTTCGGTCGGTCGCGTAGCATGGCCCGGTCCTGGCACGGTGGCGATGGGTTCGAAAGGACGAGTCGCATGTACGACGCAAACAAGCACCGCGTGCCGGTTGAGGTGCTGACCGAGTTCACTCGCGATCTGCTGGAGCGGCATGGCCTGACGCCGGAGCACGCGGAGATCATGACCGCCAACCTGGTGGAAGCGGATATGCGGGGGGTGACCTCGCACGGCCACTGGCTGCTGGCTCGCTACTCGGGATGGTTGGACGAGGGCGAGATGAACCCGAGGCCCAACGTCCGCGTTGTGCGCGAAACAGCCGCCACGGTGCTGGTGGACGGGGATTTTGGGCCGGGTCACGTGGCCGGGGCGCTGACCATGCGGGCCACGATCGAGAAGGCGCGGGAGGCAGGGGCCGCCACCGGCATCACGCGCCGCAGCCGGCACTTTGGCGCGGCGGCGCACTTTGCCCTGATGGCGGTTCCGCATGACATGGTGGGCTTCGCAACGACCAACGCGGGTCCGACGATGTTCGCGTTCGGGGGCCGCGAGCGGGTCGTGGGGAACAACCCCGTCGCCTACGCGATTCCGGCCGGATGCGAGCGACCCCTGGTGCTGGACATGGCGATGTCGATGTCGGCCAATAGCCGCATCGCCATCTTCGAGCGCCTGGGCCAGCAAGTGCCCGAGGGCTGGGCGCTCGACAGTCGCGGTCTGCCGACCACCGACCCAAAGGCGTTTGCCGACGGCGGGGCCGGCGCCCCGATCGGCGGCCCCAAGGGCGTGGGGCTGGCTCAGATTGTGGACGCAATGACCGGCGTTCTCTCGGGGTCCGGGTTTGGTCGCTCGGTGAGCCGGGTGGACGGCCCAGAAGGGACCGTCTCCCACATGTTTCAGGCCACGGACATCTCGGCGTTTATGCCGGTGGAGACGTTCAAGGCGCGGCTGGACGCGCAGATCAAGGAGTTCCACACCTCGCCCGGGGCCGAGGGCGTGGACGAACTCCTGGTGGCGGGCGAACTGGAATGGCGCGCCTATGACGAAGCCCAGGCCGAAGGCGTGGCGTTGCTGGAACCGATAATCAACGACTTGAACGCCGTCGCGGCTCGAAAAGGGGCGCCGACCCGGCTGTAGCCGACCGGCGTCTCAGGCTACGGCGACGGGTTCAGGCTCCGGCTCGTAGGCCTCGATGTACTCGATGACCCTGCGCGTGACGCGTGCCGGCGTGGACGCGCCGGCGGTTACCCCCACGCGCATCCCGGACTTGAACCAGGACACGTCGATATCGTCGGCACTGTCAACCAGGTAGGCCGGGGTCCGCTTGACGTTGCGCACCACCTCGACCAGACGATGCGAGTTGGAACTGCGCTCGCTTCCGACAACGATCACCAGGTCGCAGACGTCGGCCGCCTGCACGGCGGCTTCCTGTCGGTTCTGGGTCGCCAGGCAGATGTCGTTGTGCACCTCAACCTGGGGGTACTTGGCGACCACGGCGTCGATAACGTCCTGGGTGTCCCAGATGCTGAGCGTTGTCTGGGTAGTGACGGCCAGGCGGTCGTTCTCTAGGTCCAGCTTGTCGACGTCTTCCGGCGTTGCAACCAGGTGCACGTGGCCGGGCGCCTCGCCCATGGCGCCGTCGGGCTCAGGGTGTCCGGGTTTACCGACGTAGATGATCTCGTAGCCGCGGGACGCCAGGTCGATGATGAGGTCATGGGTGATGTAGACATCGGAGCACGTCGCATCGATGACGGTCAGGCCCTTGTCGATGGCGCGCTGCTTGACGGCGGGCGAGACGCCGTGCGCCGTCAGGATCACGGTCCCGTGCTCGATTTGCTCCAAGCCGGCGATGCGGTCATCAAAGTCGACCAGTTGCACGCCGTTCTCGGCCAGTTCGTCCACAACGTGTGCGTTGTGCACCAGGTAGCCGAGCATGTAGACGGGGCCTTCGTGGGACGCACCGGCTTCGTTGGCGAGGCGGATCGCATCTACCACGCCGTGGCAGAAGCCGCGGGGCGTTATGCGTAGAACGTCCATGGATTGGTCAGACAGTCACCGAGGAAGGCGTCCTGTACAAGAATTGCACAACCGCGGCATTGGCGTTAGCTCGCCGCCAGCAAGTCTCGGACGACATCGGCATCGCTGGTCGGCAACTTACAAACAAAGCCGTGGCAGACGTAGGCTGCGGCGCGGCCATCGAGCGGCTGGCGGCCCTGGAGTAGCGGGACCTGGGCGCCGTGCTCATCGGGAGCTGACGCGGCGACGGTGCGCGGACGGTAGGTTTCGCGAACTACCTGAAGGAGATCATCGCGCTCCGCTCCGCGGCCCACCAGCGCGATTCCGGCGGGCTGGCCAACGATGAAGTCGGCGGCGCTGAACCACTGGGCGAATGCGCTGGGGTAGCGAGTGGCGCCGGGACCAACTTCGGCCAGGGCCTGCTCGGCAGCCGTCAGGTAACGGCCGTCGCCCGTCAACGCGTGCATACGGCCCAGCACGCTGACCGCCATGGCCCCACCTGAGGGCGTGGCGTTGTCTTGCAGGTTCTTCGGCCGGGTGACCAGCGTTTCGTGGTCGTCGCTGGTGTCGAAGAACCCACCTTCGGGATCCTGGAAGTGGTCCAGCATGGCGTCGCAGAGCGCGCGGACCGCGACGAACCAGCGTTCGTCGAAGGTGGTCTGGTACAGCTCCAGCAGGCCTTCGGCCAGGCAGGCGTAGTCCTCCAGGTAGGCGTTGAACCGGGCGCGGCCGTCCTTCCAGATGCGCCACAGCCGATTGCCGTCGCGCCAGAGTTCGCTGCGGCAGAACTCGGCGGCGGCCGTGGCGGTGGCGGCATAGTCGTCGCGGTCGAGGCTGCGGGCGGCTTCGGCAAAGGCCGCGATCATGAGGCCGTTCCAGGCTGTGATGATCTTGTCGTCGAGCCCTGGTCGAATCCGATCCGAGCGGCGTTCGAACATTCGAGGCCGTGCGCTGTCCAGCGCCACCTGAATGTCCTGGCCGCTCGTGTCGTGCTGGTAGGCCAGCACATCCAGGTCCTTCAGGCGCCGCAGGACGTTCACGCCTTCCCAGTTGCCGCGAGCGGATACGTCGTAAGCGTCGGCTACCAAATCTGCGTCCGTGCCCAGGACCTCGCGAAGCTCGTCAAGCGACCAGACGTAGAACTTGCCCTCTTCGCCTTCGGAGTCGGCGTCGAGCGTGCTGAAGAAGCCGCCCTGCGGATGCGTCATTTCCAGCCGCACCCAGTCCAGCGTTTCTTCGACGACCCGGCTATGGGCCGGATCGCCGCCGATCTGCCAGGCGTGCAGGTAGACGCGGGCGAGCTGGCTGTTGTCATAGAGCATTTTCTCGAAGTGGGGCACGTGCCAGGCCGCATCCACGCTGTAGCGGTGGAAGCCGCCGCCGACGTGGTCGTAGATGCCGCCGCGCGCCATGCGGTGCAAGGCGCGGTCGGCGATGTCCAGCAGCAACCCCTCGCCGGTGGCGAGGTGGCGGCGGAGGAGGAACTCGATGGCCATCGCCTGGGGGAACTTTGGCGCCTGGCCCCAGCCGCCGTGGGTGCGGTCCTCGCTGCCGGCCAGCGCCTGCGAGGCGCGGCGCAGATCGTCGTCGGTTATGGGCGCGGCGGGAAGATCGAGACTGTCGGCGGCCTGAATCGCTTCAGTGAGACGGCCGGCACCGGACTCCAACTCATCGCGGCGGTTCACCCAGGCGTCTTGTACGGCTGTGAGGACCTGTCGGAACGAGGGCATGCCCTGGCGGGGCTCCGGCGGGAAATAGGTGCCGCCGTGGAAGGGCTTGCCCTCGGGCGTCATGAACACAGACATCGGCCAGCCGCCGTGGCGGGTGAGTAGCTGGACGGCGGACATGTAGATCTGGTCAACGTCGGGGCGCTCTTCGCGGTCGACCTTGATGGAGATGAAGTGCTCGTTGAGGACGTCCGCGGTTTCCTGGTCTTCGAAGGACTCGCGCTCCATCACGTGGCACCAGTGACAGGCGGCATAGCCCACGCTCAGGAAGATGGGTTTGCCGGTCGCGCGAGCGGCGGCGAAGGCCTCGTCGCCCCACGGATGCCAGTCCACCGGGTTGTGCTGGTGCTGGAGCAGGTAGGGACTGGACTCGGCGGCGAGGCGGTTGGGCATGGAGCTTCAGGCCTTGTCACAGGGGCAACGTTCAATTCTGACGGCCTAGGGCCGAGCCGCCAACGCCAATCGTCCCGTTCTCGGCCGCATGTCCGACGTCCCTCGCAACTCCGGGACGACGTGACTCGACGCGTGTGGTCTACCCGGGATATCGCGCCAACGCCGTGCGATGCCGCTGCAATGCCACGCGACCCGGCTGCCGCGCAGTCACGCGAATGATTTGCTCGACCCACTGGAGCAAGCGCTCCGCGTTGTGAGTGTGATACTTCTTCCACCACTGACTTACCACAAAATAGTTAACGCCGTATCCTTCCTTCCAATACCTGCTATAACCATTAATCGAACGGCCATCCTGCCTCCTTCGTAGAAGAGCGAAGCCGCCGATCTGCAATCCCAGGTTGTGCCGGCAATAGTCGGCATCTGTCAGGTTCAGGATAGTCTGTTCATCTAACAGCTCGAGATAATCCTCCAACAGCGTCTTCATGAGGCTGCGGACGAGCGGCTGCAGCGTTGCTCGTGGGCTGCGCGAAGTCTGCGGCGCCGCACGCTTCGTGGGCGAGGACACGTGGGGGATCGTCAGTGACAGCCCACTCACCTCCAGCAGCTTGGCCGACCGGACGAACAACTCCGACGTGTCCGCCACCACCTGCGCGGCCGCCAGCGTAGGCCGCACCATCTCATCCCTGAACCCGGTGTTGGTCAGCAGATGCCAGCCGATGTCCGGATAGACCGTCCACAGCTCGGCGAACGACACGTCCAGTTTGACATTTACTGGTTCCCGAACCTTGGGCGAAACGAAGTACACGTGGACTGGAGTATCCGCAGGGAGATACGCCTTGAGAATCAGCATCGAGCGCAGGGATTTCTTGAGCACCCGCGTGCGAGTTTGCTCATCGCCGCCATAGTTCAGCCCGGCTTCGTGAAAGGCCACGTCCAGCGCGTGCACGCTGCCGTTTTGTCCCACCCCGAGCACATCGATCTCGGCTTGCTTGAGAAACTGGCCGGCGTTCTTGGTGTTCTTGAACACGGCCCCGTCGGCGTCAAACCGTTCGCGCATCCCTGCAAACAGCGACTCCAGTTCATCGTCCGGCAGGATCCTGGACCAGTGCTCGGATGCCTTCCAGTTCGTCTGCACCAACCAACACTGCTTAACATGCCGCAGGAACGAGTACGCCAAAGATTCTCCAACCTCTATTTTCATATCTCACTCATCTCATTCCTAATCTAATGCGCAAACCGCACGCCAGCCGAATCCCTGCCAACACTAACCTCTGAGTAAACCACGAATGACGCTCCCCTCCCACTGATGCCTGGAACCGGCAACTGGCCTATCGTCTCATCAGGCCACGGAGTTGGTCGCGCAGGCGCACGGTCTCGCTCAAGACGTCCTGGCGATCCAGCGACAACCAGCCGACGTGCACGACCTCCAGGGCAATGATTCCGGAGTAGTCGGCAGCCTTGAGGTCGCCGACGATGCGGGCGAAGTCGATCTCGCCGTCGTCAAAGCTGGCCTGCAGTTGCCCCAGGGCCGCCTGGCGCGCGTGCCAGTGGGTACCGTGCGGGTGCATGACGGCGATCTGCTCATAGGTCATGCCGTGGAAGACGAAGTGCGAGTGGTCCACGGTCAAGGACAGCCCCGGCACTTCGTCCAGCATGCGCAGCGCGAGTTCGGGGCTCCAGGTGACGCTCTCGACGTGCGGCTCGATGCGTAAGCGGATCCCGCATGCGGCGGCGTGTTCGGCCAGGGGAATCAGTTGGTCGCGGCCGCGCGCGAAGGCGGTCCCGGCGTCCAGCCCCGGCCAATACTTGCCCGGGCTGAGCGTGATGCCGTCCAGCCCGACCTCGGCGGCAAAGTCGATCCAGCCGGCGTAGACCTCGCGCTGGTGGCGGTATTCCTCTTCGTCCGGGGTGTTGCTGATGTGCTTGTCGGTGGCCTGGGGAAACGCGTCGAAGAAGCGCATGCCGTGGCGCTCGCCGATGGCGCGGACGCGCTCGGCTTCGCGCTCGGGTGCCGCACCAACAACATCGGGGTCCATGTCAGCGCCGTTCCCCAGGTCCATGACGGAGATACCCAGCGCACGCCAGACGCGGACAGACTCTTCCAGCTTCAGGTGCGGGGTGGAGAAAATATGGCCGCCGAGTTGAATGGGCAAGGGTGGCTTCCGGGGATGGACTTTCCGCAGTACATCCAACTGCACAGATGGTTGTCAACCAAAGGCCAAGTGTTCGCCGGCTCACCGCGGACTGGAGAGGGCCGCGAGTCCTGGCCTCATTCGAATTCTGAAGGAGCTCAAGCCGAGGGAGGTGAGAGGGCCGCCAGCGTGCGCTCCACGTGCGAGTGCAACGTGAGAATCGCAGGCTCGTTAATCCAGCTCACTGGGCGCGACTGGGCCTCCACCAGCACCTGCGCTGCGTGGCGGTGGTTGCCGTACGCCAGTTCAGCCGCCGCCAGACCGACGTAGGGGTCTGCAAAGTTCGGTCCGAACGAAGCATCTGCCTGGATCAGAATGGCCTGCACAAAGTCCTCGCGCGCCGCCTCCACCTCACCCGACTCCAGTAGCGCCTGTCCGCGCCACTGGCGCGCCAGCCAGCTGGTCGCGTCAAGCTCAACCGCTGCATTTAGGTCGGCCAGGCCCGCGGCAAGGTACGACTGCCGGACCAGCACCTGGCCCTCGGCCGCCCTGGGAGCGGCCCAATTCGGCTGCACGTCGATGGCGAACCTGAAGTCCTCGAGGGCGTTGGACAGATCCCCCAGCCTGAGCCGGACGAGACCTCGGAAAAACCGGGCGTCCGCATTCCACCATTCTCGGCTGCTTACGAAGGTCAGCTGTTCGATGGCTGCAGGCCAACGTCCCAGCTGTGCCCGGGCGATTCCCTGCACGATGTTGATGTCCAGCGCGGTTTCGGGCGGCTCCAATGCCTCCGCGTCTCGCGAGGCAGGACGCGGAGTCGAGCCGAACGCGCTGTACTGATGCAGGGCCTCAGATAGCGCCCGTCCATCGTCCGACGAGGCGACGATGCGTTGACGGGCCGCATGATCCGCCTGCGCATGTTGTGGGCAGCCCGCCCTCTCGAAAAGGCGAGCGCGCAGCACATGCGCCCATAGCAGGTCTGGGTCGAGTTCAAGCCCGCGCTTGAAGTCCGCCAGCGCCTGTTCAGGATCGACGAACTCTAGCCGCAGCTTGCCTCGGCTGACGAATATCGAAGCTCGTTTGCTGTCGCTATCCGAAAGGTCAAGTCGACGCAAGCGTCCCGTGAGCTGATCGATTCCGCTCGTGAGCCAATGCTCGCGATTAGGGTTGTTGGAACGATGCTCGGCATAGTACGCACGAAGTTGGTCGATCGAGCAGTCATCGGGCAGCGGTATGGGCGCCAGCTCGCCTACTCGCCCAATGAGCGTGAAACCAAGGAAGAACACGAGGCCGCCCACCGCACCGATTCGAGTGACGCGGGCTGGAAAGGAGCCATGCCAGCGCCGATAGTCGATCAACAGCACGATGGCCGGCAACGCCGCAGCCGCCGCAAGAATGGCGATAAGCCATGCGCCGTCGGCGAGCCGCGTCAGGGCGCCAATCGCAACTGCCGATGCGACGATTCCCGCCGTCACGATGTCGTCAACCCGGACGTCTCGCCCGGGCAGGCGAGCCTTCACTCTGGCTATGCCTTGCAGCGGCCCCATCCGTGTCCGGTTGCGCAGAGGCTCTCGGGTTGGACGAGTCTGGGCGCGCAACTCCGCGTCGCGCTTCAACTGCTCGCGGACCAGCGCCGCCTGGGCTTCCACGGCCTCGTTCGATAGACGGGATTCAGATTGACGGGTAGCCGGTGCCTCGGCTTCTCGCCGAGCCTGCCGAGCGCGTCGAGCCTCAAGCTCGATCTCGCGCCGTTCACGACCGTCGTCCTCTTCGTCCCAAGGAAGGTCTCGCCGTGTCCCGCCGACGGTATGCCGACCGCCGTAGTCGGCAAGCTGCCCGGCGCGGCGCGAAGCCTGCCGAGCCGAGCGTTGTCGGCGGACTGCGGGATGGCGCGCGAGGGCCTGCTGGACCGCATCCTGAGCTAGCTGCCGGCGGACGTGCGCGGCCTGCGCATTCTCGGCGCCCGGCGACAGACGTGATGGCTTTCCATCGACGGCCTGTCGCTGCGGCGGTGGCTCGTCAGACTGCTTGGGCAGGCGCGGACCTGGAGCATCGGTGTCCAGATCACTGACGGGCCACCCTGTGACCAGGGAAATCAGAGGGGCAAATAGGCGGCGGACCAGGGACTTCATCGGATTCAGTATTTGGTCCACCAGTCGGGCAGCCTAAGCCCCCGGCAAGTTGACCCAACCACTCGATCGACCTCAGGCGCTATTAACTGATCCATCGTCCCCGAAGTTTACCGCCAGGCCGAAAAGGGCGCATAAAGTAAGGATGGTCTGACTTCTCACCTCTTGGCGTAAGTGTTAGCGATACGGCTAGGCGGTGAGTTGCTAACCCAGACGACCCAACGCGGCGCGCCAGAAGGTACGCCGGTTTTCCACCGCGTCACGGTCCGCCAGCTTGGAGTGCTGGACCTGGACGGTGCTCTTGGCGGGGCCTTTGTCCCAGAAGCTGACGTCCAGATTGGTGTGGCCGTCGCTCCAGGTGATGCGCATGGATTTGGGACGGGTGGCGCGGCGGATGGTGATGGGTTCGTCGCCGAGCCAACGCCGGCGTGACACTTCGTCCTCCCAGGCCGTAAACAGCGCGTCAACGGCCACGAGCACGGTCTTGCTGACGCCGACCTGATAGCCGCGGGACGTTTGGTGCGGTTCGCGGCGGCCGCGGGCCTGTTCGTAGGCCACGGTAACCATCTGGCTCCACCAGCCGGAGAGGCCGTGTTGCTCTCGAAGGATGACGGCTATCTCGCGGTGTGCCAGGCCGGCCGCGCCTTCGGCATCCAGCAGCGTGAACCACTCGGTCCAGACGCGGCCCGTCTTGGCCTGGACGGCCGCGTCGCTGATGGTCGGTTGTGTCATGGCTTGGTCTCCGGGACGGTCCGTGGGGCGGAATGGTCACCCCTGTTGTAAACCGAGATTCACTGGACGCAACTGCCCATGGTCGGTACGGTGCTATCAGAGTACGCCGGGGTTGAACCGTACGTGAGCCGCAGTTTCGGCACTTGGATACGATCCGGACGGCGGATGCTGGCCGTCACCGCGTTGATGGGAAGCCTGGCGCTTGTTGGCTTTGCCAGTTGTGGCGAGGCCGAGACCGAAGCAACGCCGACGCCCACGGCGACCGCTGTGCCGACGATTGCACCGCCGCTGGTCACTGCGCCCGCCAGGTCGCCCAGTCCGGCCCCAATTCCGACCGAAACTCCAGAGCCAACGCCAACGGCCCAGCCAGCCCCACGACCAGTGCTGCCGCCCACGCCGACGCCGGACCCGACGCCGGGCCCGACGCCCGAAGCAACGGGCGAAGCCATGCAGAAACCCGCGGCAGCATCCGCCGTTGGCGTGGTGCAGCCGCAAGTGGGCCTGAATGTGCGCGACGAGCCGAGTGCGGACGACGGCGCCGTCCAGTACGTCGCCCTGAAGGGCGAGGAACTGGAGTTGACCGGCGAAACCAGGGAGATTGATGGGATCGTCTGGCACCAGCTGGTCGACGGGAACTGGGTACAGGGCCAGTACCTGGAGATCATTGGCCAGGAAGCCCCCGAGGCCACACCGGCGGCCACGCCCGAAGCCACTCCGGAGGCTCCTGTCCAAACGATCGGCGTCGTAGTGCCGGAGATTGGCCTGAACGTGCGCGACGCGCCAAGCGTCGCGGACGGCGCGGTTCAGTACGTTGCTTTGAAGGGCGAAGAGTTGGTCCTCACCGGTCAGACGGTGGAGGGCGACGATGCACTCTGGTACGAGCTCGAGGATGGAAACTGGGTGCAGGGTCAGTACCTGGAGCTGCAAAACCCCGCCTGAGCCCGCCGCGACGGAGTGACCGGACACCTGAGCAACCTGATCCGGCTGCGGAACGTCGGGCCGACCACGGCCGGCTTGCTAGCCGATATTGGGATTACGACCGCCGAGGATCTCGATTCGCTCGGCGCGGTTGAAGTCTGTCGACGGCTGAAAGCCGCGCGCCCCTCGGAAGTAACGGTCGTGGCACTTTATGCGCTGGAAGCCGCATTGCTGGACATTGCATGGACCGAACTACCCGTGGACAGGCGGAAGCACCTCCGGGAAGCGGCTGAACGCAGCTAACTCATCGCGCGTGAAGCCTGCGCCAGACGGGGCACCAATGCTGGCGGTCCGTAGACTTGATTGGTCGATTCCGAGATGAAGTCGCGTGATGGTCTTGCTTGGCGAGCTGGCGCGGCGGTTGCTGACCAGCGTTATCACGCGTTATGTCTTCCTGTTCATCTCGGCGATACTCATTCCCTTCAGCCTGCGGCACCCTCTGATGACAGTAGGCGTCGTGCTGATCCTTGCGCTGGTGGGGTACCTCCTGTTCAGCGCCAGCCGCCAGGCGCGCGACCAGGACCGGCAGGACTGGTAGCCGCAGCTTAGAGCACGCCTTTGGTCAGGATCAGGTTGCCGTAGAGCCGCCGTTCGCCGGTGGCCACAATCGCGAAGGCCCTGCGCGCCCGCTCGTAGAACGCAAAGCGCTCGACGCGCTCGAACCCGACCGGCCCGCCATGAGCCGCCTCGGCAATGCGGCGAAACTCCGCCACGACCTGCGGCTCGGCATCGGGATCGCCGACCACAGCCATCACGGCCGCCGGCTCTTCCACGTACTCATCAAGCGGCAGCAGCGACAGAATGGCCTCGGCGGCGCGGGTCGCGCGCACGTCGTCCACCCTTACGAGGCGCCTGGCGTTGGCTTCGGCCGGGAAGTTGGCATCGACGATCACGAGTTCGTCCCCGTGCCCCATGGCGGCAAGCACGCGCAGCAGATCCGGGCCAAGGAGCGGATCGATCCCTTTCAACATGGTCGTGTCCCGATGCGTAAGCGCGGCGGCATGGTGTCACACCAAGGCCTGGCAACGGTGCGTCTTGTCACCGACCAGGAATCAGGGTCGCGCTACGCTGAGCGGCCCCGTGGAAGATGAGGTGACCGTGAGGCAGCCAGCCAACTACGCCGAGATCACGGCGCGCGTCGAAGCCGCCGCCGCCGCGGCAGGTGTGGAATTGACTCGCTACCCGATTTCAGGGCTGGGCCTTGACCTGTTGCGGGTTGACATTCCGGCGCAGGTACCCGCCGTGGCACGGCTCGCGGTGTTTGCGGGCACGCACGGCGACGAGCCGGCGCCGGTTGTCACAGCGTTGGAGTTCCTGGAGCAGCGGCTGTGGGCGCGCAGCCCATCGGTCGCCTTCAGCGTGTTCCCCTGTCTGAACCCGACTGGATATGACCTTGGAACGCGGGAAAACAAGGACGGGATCGACATCAACCGGCAATTCGCGCGTGACGAGGCGCCCGAAGTGCGCGCGCTGCGCGCGGCCGTGGCGAACGACACCTTCGACACCTTCGTCGACGCCCACGAGGATCCCGAGGAAGTCGGATTCTACGCCTACGCGTTCTTTAGCGACAACTCCTGGCCGCGACTGATCGTTGAGGCCGTGGCCGAGCGGGGGCCTATCATTTCGACGCCCGAGGCTGATGACCATCCCGTTGAGGACGGGGTGGTGGCGCACGGCGATGAAGAGACCCGGGACGAACGATTCCGCGAATACATGGCGGACGGGGAATGGCCGCTACCGTTCTATCTCTACGATCGCGGGACCCGCGACTTCATGACCACCGAGACGCCGGGTCTGATTGAGCTGGCCACGCGGGTAGCCATGCAGCACGCCGCGCGCGACCGCCTGGTTGATTTGCTGACAGCATCGAGGAGCGCCGACACATGACGGACGGCCGCATTCCGACGATCGACGCCCACGCCCACGTTGGCGCGCAGCAACCCCAGGACCACATGCCCGGCTATTGGCCGGAGGGCAAGAATGGTCAATCCGAGGACGACATGCTGGCCTGCATGGATGCCACAGGGGTTGACTTCGCCGTGCTGCACACCTGCAACGTCTGGGGCATGAAGTATGCGGCGCGGATGGTTCGTGAGCACGGGGACCGCTTTATTGCCGTGGTCAAGGTGGACGGTGGGACGGCGCACCTGCCGCCGGCGCTCGAGGCGATCCAGCGGCACGTGGCCGATGAGGACTTCAAGGGCCTGTACTACGACCCGTGGCCGCCGTCTGACGACGCCTTCGCCAACTTTCATGCGCCGACCTACCGGCCTGTCTGGGAGTTGGTGGACGCAATGCGCCTTTCGGTGTGCACGGTTTCCTATGGCACCGATTCCCCAGACCACTTTCAGGGCCTGATCAAGCTGCTGGACGCGTGGCCCGATCTGACGATCACGGTGGTGCATGGTCTGTACGTAGGTCGGAAAGCGCCTGAAGGACTGATCGACGCGGAAGGCCGGGTGACGTTTGACCCTGGCATCGTTGACCTGGTCAGGAATTGCGACGTCAACCTCGAAATCCTGGCCGGGTATCCGGGGGCCTGGTGGGGTCCCGACGACGTGGTGCTTCGCGCGCTCTATGAGACCTTCGGTCCGCGAAAGCTGATCTGGGGGTCCGAGTTCACGAAGGCCAACGCCCTGACCGAGGAACAAGCGCGCTCGCCCGCGTACTACTCCAGGCAGGTCAACTACCTGCGGGACCACTGCCCCTACATACCGCCGGACGACCGCGCCTGGATTATGGGTGGGAATACAGCGCGGATCTACGGGGTGTAGCCGGCGGGCGCGGGACCGTCGGCTGGGGCGCCCCCCGACGGCGAGACTGGCGATGCGGATCAACTGGCACGGCCCTGCAACTTGTGTAGGAAACCTCACCGTGGAGACCCACCTGACGCGCTATAGAATGCCTGGACGGCGTGGCGCAATGGTGGGCACATGCAACGGTCAACGGTACGACGCGTTATACGACTCCTGGTTCTACCTCTCTGGCTCCCGCTGGCGATTCTGGTGCTGTCGGTCATTCGCTTTGGTGGCCTGCCCACAGATGCGGAAGTGGGCGGAATACCTAACGCCGGCCTAATGATCGGGTCCATGGTCCTCTTCACCTGGATTGCCGCGCTTCCGCTGACCCTGGCGGTGACCTTTCTGTATCGGCGCGTGCGCGTCCTGGCTTACGTGTGCGGCGCGGTGCTTGGTCCTGTCACGGTTTTCGGGGCATTGATCGGGGGGCTGTTCGGTCCGCTAGGCATCGTGGCCTACGCGCTGGTGTTCTCGGCGCCGGCTTGGCTTACGCTGGGAATCATTACCCTGATTCAGCGGGGCCGCACGAATGTAAGGCCGGCGGAGAGCGTCTAGCTCAGTCCGTTCTGTCCTGGGCTGCTTGCAGTTCGCAAACGGCTGACTGGACCGGGAAGTCCGGCCGCTGCTTGTGGTGCGCGGTGACTCGCTGAAAGGCGTGGCCGATCTGGAGGACGGTGGCGTCGTCGTGCATGCGGCCGACGATCTGGAGTCCTACGGGAAGACCGTCCGCAAAGCCCATAGGTACGACCAATGCCGGATGGTGAGCTGAGTTCAGCAGGGAGGCGTGCAGGGTGTCATTGGCGCGGGCATCAAAGGGCTTGATGTGTTCGGCCGGGTACGGAAAAGCCGGGCTTAGCAGGACGTCACTCGACTCCAGCGCATCCGAGACCGCGGCCTCGATTGCCGCCCGCGCTTCCAGGCCGCTCAGGTAGTCGAACGCGGAAGCGTTGGCGCCGACGTTCAGGCGGTCCCGAATCGGTTCGGCGATGGAACTGAAGTCGCCGTCGAACATCTCGTAAATGCTGACGTAGCCCTCGGAGCGCGAGACGACCTGCGCGGCCTTGGGCTCCAGCGTGGGGGGCAGCGACCAGGAATCGATCTCGACGCTGAGGTCGCGAAGGACCTGGATGGCGTCATTGAACAGCTCGCGGACTCGCGGCAGTGCGTCGTCCGCCAAGTCCTGGACGATCCCGGCTCGATAGCCGCCGATCGGATGGTCGAGCGCGGTGCCGAAGCCTCCCATGGGTCGTGTGACTGCGTCGGGGTCGTTCGGATCCGGGCCGGCCATGGCCTCCAGCATCAGCGCGCAGTCCGCGGCCGAGCGGGTCATCGGTCCGATGTGGTCGAAGTTGCGGACCAGCGGGCGCGCGCCGGTGCGGCCGACCAGGCCGTAGGTGGGCTTGAGGCCGGTGATGCCGGTCATGTGGGCAGGAATCCGCACCGATCCCCCAGTGTCGGTTCCCAGCGCCCCCAGGGCCATGCCCGTGGCTACAGCTGCCCCCGAGCCGCCGGACGATCCCCCGGGATGCCGGGTGAGATCCCAGGGATTGCGAGTCGGTCCAAAGTGCGGGTTGTCGGTTGTGATGCCGCGGGCGAGTTCGTGGGTGTTGGTCTTGCCCAGAATGACCGCGCCAGCCTGGCGCAGGCGCTGTACCACGTGCGCGTCGGCGTCAGGCCGATGGTCACGGAAGTTGATCGAACCGTAGGTCGTTACGACGCCGGCGGTGTCGATCACGTCTTTGATGGCGATGGGGATGCCGTCCAGGGGTCCGCGACGCTTTCCGGCCGCGGCGCGGGCGTCTGCCGCTCGCGCGTCCGCGCGCGCAGACTCCGCCATGACGCGCACGTAAGCGTTGAGCGTTGGGTTGAGCCGATCGATGCGGGCAAGTACGGCCTCGGTCAGGTCCAACACCGTCAGGCTGCCCTCGGTCAGGGCTGTCGAGGCCGAGTCAATTCCTATGTAGCCCAGGGCCTGCTCATCGGCCATTGGAATCGCGCTCCCGGTGTTCGGCGAACCGCCGCCTACGGTATCAGCCGGCCGCCGCCGTTGTTCCCGGTGGCAGACGAGTGCCAGAATCAGCCCGCCGAAGCCTACGGACCCGAAGCTCCATGTCCAACCCTCACGCCGACGAACTACGCGAGCGCGGAGTCACGCTGATCGAAGGCGTGATTCCGGCCAACGATCTTCCTGGAGTCCGCGAGCGTGTCCGCGCCGACATCCTGGCCAACAACGACACCAACATCCCGGCTTTGGGTAAGACCTCCAACCTGTTGCGGATCAACCAGGACCTGGCGCCCCATCTGGCCGAGCCGCGGCTGACGGCCGTCCTGAACGCGACCCTGGGCTCAGGCTTCCGCCTGTCGTTCTTTACGGGCTTCGTGACCGGGCCGGGGCGCGAACGCGACGTGTGGCATGCCGACTGGCCGTACAACCAGGAGCACACCACACGCATCCCGGCGCCCTACCCCGATATCCCCCTGCACTTCACGACGTTTTGGATGCTGACGGATTTCACCGTGGAAAACGGCGCGACGATCGTCGTGCCCGGCAGCCACAAGCTGGGCGACCATCCACGTGACGGCGGTCCCTATGGCGACGCCATGACGCCGCGCGGCGACGAGGAGCGGCTCGTCGGCTCCGCCGGATCGGTGGGCATTGTGGACAGTCGAATCTGGCACGCGGTGTCACCCAACGTGACCAGCAAAGACCGCGTGGCCGTCGTGATCCGCTACGCCGCCTGGTGGCTCAACCTGAACCCGACCAGGACGAGCTCACAGGAATACGACCCGACCTATCACCGGTCGCGGATCGACGATCTGCCCGAGGACGTCTACCTGGGTCTGCCCGCTGGCGTGCAGACCCAGGTCCGTCACCTTCTGCCGCCCGGGGCGGAGGCTCTGGCTTAGCTATCGACCCGCGACAAGCGGAACGGGCTAGCCGACGGAGCCGTCCTTGCGCTGGTGGAGGATGACGGGGTTGCCGTCCAGGTCGCTGACGATTGCCATGTGGCACACGGGGGATTCGAACGGAGCCATGGCCACGCTCCCGCCGGCTTCGCGGACGCGCTCGGCCATTGCTTCCACGTCCTCACAGGCAAACGCCGTGGACGGGCGCATGCCGGCGTCAGGCGAAGCAAGCGGGGCATCGTCATCCACATGGAGGGCGACGGTTGTCTCCCCCGCCTGCAGTTCGCCCCACATGCCACCCATGTTGAAGACCGGCGTGAGGCCAAGCACGTCGCGGTAGAAGGCCGTGGCTTTCTCCAGATCGCTTACGGGGAAGTAGACGTAGTCAACACCCAGAACGCGCATTGCAGCTCCCTTGGAGATTGCAGAAGTGTTCGACACCAGATGCGCAGCTTATGCCACGGGATGGACACGGGTTCAGGAAGGTTTGCGACGGTGCATGGGAGGTTCCAAGCCGCATCATTACTCTTCGAAGACACGGCAAGGAGCTGGTAGATGGCGAACAACGTGGTGCATTGGGAAGTGAACGGCAAGGACGGCCCGGCGCTGCACAAGTTCTTTGGGGACCTCTTCGACTGGAACGTCTCCACGGACAATCCGATGGGCTACGGAGTTGTCAGTCCATCCGGCGAGGGTCCCGGCATCGGCGGCGGCATTGGCCAGACATTTGACGGCTCGTCCGGGTTCGTCACGTTCTACGTAGGCGTGGACGATGTCACCGCCGCCCTGGAAAAGGCCGCCAGCCTGGGCGGCAGCATCCTGATGCCGGAGATGAACGTCATGGAAGGCGTGACCATCGGACACTTCGCCGATCCCGAAGGTCACATCATTGGTCTGGTGAAGAACGAGCCTATGTAAGCCCGCGCGGCACTAGCTTTTGACCGCCAGCAACACTCGCGCCAGGGTGAATGCCGACGGCTAGACTGGCGTTCCGGACGCAGGCTTGGAGGGGACCATGGTTCACGCAGCGTTCATTGGCGCCGGCCGCAGGGCCACCAGCGCGCACTACCCGGCGATCGACCGGGCCCATCGACGCGTCGAGCTGGCGGCCATGTGCGAGCTGGATGAGGACCGGCTCACGACGACCGCCGACCAATACGACATTGAGGGCCGCTACAGCGACTTCCGGGCGATGCTGGAGCGCGAGACCCCTGAGGTCGTCTACGCGGTTACGCGCCCACCGGACATCGCCGACATTGCCGTGGAAGTCCTGGCCTCCGGCGCGCATCTCTTTATCGAAAAGCCGCCGGGCGTGGGATCGGCCGACGCCGAACGCATTGCGGCAGCGGCGGAAGCCAACAACCGCATCGTCTGCGTGGGCCTGCAGCGCCGCTGGACGCCGATGATTCGAGCGGCGCGGGCACGGGTGGAAGTCAACGGTCCAGTCATGCTGGTCAGCGCCGGCATGAGCAAGAACCTGCTCACCGATGACCAGGGCGGCCGCTCGATCAATCGACTCTACGAGCAGGACATCCACATGGTGGACTGGCTGCGCTGGGTCTGCGGCGGGACCTGGGACCAGGTGCTGACGCGCGGCGACGACACCTATGCGGGCTGGATGAATACCTACAACTCCATCATCCATTTCACCAATGGGGCCGTGGCCGTGCATTCGGTGACCGGCCACGCCGGGGCGCGCCACTACCGCATTGAGATGCACGGCAACGGAGTCAGCGCCTACCTGCTGCCGCCCATTCACGGCCAGATCTACGCGGATGACCGGCCGGAGCCGGAGATCATCGAGGGCCAGCCCATCCCCGGTCACCCTCGCGCTAAGTTGGATGACGGGGTGGACGCGCTGCACGCCGATTTCCTGAACGCCATTGCCGAAGGCCGGCAACCGCTCACAAACATCCACGACGTCATTCACACCGTGAGGCTGCTGGAGGAAATCGGGCAACTCGATCCGACCGGCCAGCCCCTGAAGCGCTAGGTCGGCACAGTGGCCCTGAAGATCGCCGTAATCGGCGCCGGAAGCGTGGGGTTCACTCGCAAGCTGATGCGCGACATCCTGTCTGTTCCAGAGTTGACAGACGCGCACTTCGCGTTGACCGACATCTCGCAACCCAACCTGGACCTGGTCACGCAGCTCTGTCAGAAGGACATTCGCACCAACAAGCTGCCGGCGAAGGTGTCGGCTACTACTGAGCGACGAAGGGCGCTGCGCGACGCCGACTACGTGATCTGCTGCGTGCGCGTAGGCGGGCTGGAAGCCTTCAAGTACGACATTGACATTCCATTGAAATACGGAGTGGATCAGTGCGTGGGCGACACTATCTGCGCCGGCGGGATCATGTACGCGCAGCGCACCATCCCGCAGCTGCTGGCATTCGGCGACGACATCATGGACGTGGCCAAGCCGGGCGCGCTACTGCTGAATTACGCAAACCCGATGGCTATGAACTGCTGGGCGCTGCTGGACCACGGCGTGAACGTGGTGGGGCTGTGCCACGGGATCGAGCACGGCTGGAACCAGATTGCGGAGGTGCTGGGGGCAGACAAGCGTGAGGACGTGGACATCATCTGCGCCGGCATCAACCACCAGACCTGGTTCACCCGCATCGAGCACGACGGACGCGAGATTGGGAGCGAGGAGTTGCTGGCGGCCTTCGAGGCGCATCCGGTTTGCTCGAAGACAGAAAAGGTGCGCATCGACGTGCTGCGGCGATTTGGCTACTACTCAACCGAGTCGAACGGGCACTTGTCGGAGTACCTGCCGTGGTACCGGAAGCGGCCGGACGAGATCCGGCGCTGGATCGACCTCTCGAGTTGGGGATACGGCGAAACCGGCGGGTACCTGCGGGTCAGCACCGAGAAGCGCAACTGGTTCGAGACCGATTTCCCGGCCTGGATGGAAGCCGACGATCCGCCGATCGATGCGGCGGACCGCTCGGACGAGCGCGGCAGCCGGATTATCGAGGCCCTGGAAACCGGCCGGCCGTATCGCGGGTTCTTCAACGTGCGTAACGACGGGGCGATCAGCAACCTGGCTGATGACGCAGTGGTTGAGGTGCCGGGCTATGTGGACGCGCTGGGCATCCATATTCCGCGGGTGGGCGAGCTGCCGCTGGCCTGCGCGGCTACCTGCAGCGCCTCGATCGACGTGCAGCGCATGGGCGCCCGGGCTGCCGCCAGCGGCGACGCGACGTTGCTGAAGCAAGCGATGCTGCACGACCCGCTGGTGGGGGCGGTGTGCAACCCGCCTGAGATCTGGCAGATGGCTGACGAGATGCTGGTGGCGCAGTCGCAGTGGCTGCCGCAGTACGCGGATGAGATCCCGCGGGCGGGCGAGCGCCTAAGCACTGCGTCGGACGTGAAGACAAGGAACTGGGAGGGCGCGGCACGCAAGCGCGTGCGCTCGCTGGACGAGATCCGCGAGGCCGACGAGCGGCCGCCGATGCCGGTGGGACCGCGGCGCTGACCAAAGCCCCCGGCTTGCTCGGGTGAGGTACGATTTCCGGAGTCATTGGGCGGCACCGGAAGAGACTGCTTGCCCATGCTGATGGCCGTCACACTAGCCGCCCAGACGAAACTGCCGGACGCGCCATGAGCGCGGAACTTGCGGCCATACTTGCGACGGTTCTAACGGTTGGTGTCGGACTGGCAGGTCTTAACGTGGCGCTCTGGCGCGATATGCGCGCCGAGCTTCGCTCCGTGGAAACCAACCTGCGCGCCGAGGACGCCGAACTTCGAGCCGACATTCGTGCCGTGCGCGTAGCCATCGACGCTGACCGTGTGGCGCACGAGGCGCTACATGCGGCTGAGCGGCACGCCAGAGCCAACGAAAAGCGCGAACTACTGGCGGCCATTGCCGGCAGCCGGGAGGGCGCACCGTGAGCGCTGAACTCGCTGCCATTCTTGCGACTGTCTTGACTGTCGGTGTCGGGCTGGCCGGCCTGATTCTGGCGCTCTGGCGTGATCTACGCGCGGACATTCGTGCGTTGCGCGCGTCAATCGACGCGGACCGAGTTGCCCACGAATCGCTGCATGCGGCGGAGCGTCAAGAGAGGGCTAACGAAGGCCGCGAGCTAAGGGCGGCAATCGCCGCCAGCCGGGAGGGCGCGACCTAGGTGTGCTCGCTGGACGGAGGCTGGAGCCGGGTTAGCTCCCTACAGGCCTGCGGCGTCGGCTTTGGCGGAGACGATTTCGGCCATTTTTAGGGTGGCGGCGTCGACCATGTCGCCGTCGATGGCGATGGCGCCGAGGCCGTCAGCCAGCGCCTGGGTGTACTCGACCATGATGCGGCGGGCTTTGGCGACGTCGGCGTTGGAGGGCGAGAAGACGTCGATGGCTACGTCGATCTGGCCAGGGTGGACGGCCCACTTGCCGTCGCAGCCCAGGGCCAGGGCCATCTCGCAGGACTGGCGGTAGGCCTCGAGATTGCGGTAGTCGGCGAAGGGTCCGTCGGTGACCTGCAAGCCGGCGGCGCGTGCGGCTACGACGATGCGGTGGATGGCGTAGTGCCAGACGTGGCCCGGGTAGTTTTCGGTGGCGCCAATGGAGAGGCCGCGGGCCTGGACGCTGGCGGAGTAGTCGCCGGGGCCGAAGATCAGGGACTTGAGCCGCGGACTGGCGAAGGCGACCTGGTTGACGTTCATCATGCCCTCGGCCATTTCGATCTGGGCCTCGATGCCGATGCCGCCAACCTCGAGCCCCCTGTGCATTTCGATCTGGGTCAAGAGCATGTCGAGCATATACACGTCGTCGGGCTTGTTGGCCTTGGGCAGCATGATGGTGTCCAGCTGCTGGCCCGCGCCTTCGACGACCTCGATCACGTCGCCGTAGAACCACTCGGTGTCGATGCCGTTGACCCGGACGCAGGCGATCTTGCCGGACCAGTCGAAGTCCTTGAGCGCCTTGACGACCACCTGCCGCGCCTCGACCTTCTGGTTGGGGGCGACGCTGTCCTCGAGGTCGAGGAAGACGTGGTCGGCGTTGCTCTGGCTGCCGCGCTCGAGCATGCGCAGATTGGATCCGGGACTGGCGAGCTGAACGCGGCGAAGTTCCATCAGGATTCCCTCCTCAGGGGTTCCGGCAAGTTCCCAGCATCGGGCCGGGTTTAGTTGTCCTCCAGGTTCACGACCAGCAGCTTGGGCTCGGTCATCTCCTCAATCGCGTATTTGAGACCCTCGCGCCCGAAGCCGGAGCGCTTGACGCCGCCGTAGGGCATGTGGTCGACCCGCCAGCGGTTGGTGTCGTTGACGATCAGGCCGCCGACCTCGATGTCGCGGTAGGCGCGTTCGATGATGCGGATGTCGTTGGTGAAGATACCCGCCTGCAGGCCGTAGTCGGAGTCGTTGACGAGCTCGATGGCTTCGTCAATCGAGTCGTAGGCGATGACGGCAACGACGGGGCCGAACACCTCGTCGCGCACGATGCGCATGCCGTTGTCGGCGTTGGCCACGATGGTGGGTTCGATGAAAGGGCCGTCGGCCTGGCCGCCGGTGACCACGGTTGCGCCGGCCGCCTGGGCCTCGTCCAGCCAGGACATGATTCGGGTGACCGCGTCGGCGTCGATCATGGGGCAGAGGGTGGTCTCAAGGTCGTTGGGGTCGCCGGGCTTGAGGTCGTCGAGCAGCGGCAGGACGGCGTTGACGAAGTCGTCGTGCACGTCGCGGTGGACGTAGACGCGCTGGACGGAGATGCAGTTCTGGCCGCTGTAGAGGAAGCCGCCGAAGGGGATGCGGGCGGCGACCGCGTTGATGTCGGCGTCGTTGTGAACGATGAGGGCACCGTTGCCACCCAGTTCCAGGGTGACCCGCTTGAGGCCGGCGTTGGCCTTGATGCCCCAGCCGACCTCGGCGCTGCCGGTGAAGGTGACGACCTTGAATCGGTCGTCGCGCACCAGGGTTTCGGCCCGCGCGCCGGCCATGGGCAGGACGGAGACGGAGCCGTCGGGGAAGCCGGCTTCGCGGGCGAGTTCGGCCAGGCTGAGGGTGGTGAGCGGGGTTTTGCTGGCGGGCTTGATGACGATGCTGTTGCCGGCGGCGAAGGCTGGCCCCAGCTTGTGCGCCGCCAGCAGCAGCGGGAAGTTGAACGGGGTGATGCCCAGGATCGGGCCGATCGGGAAGCGCTGCACCCGGCCGGTGCGGTCCACGCCGGTGGGGACGGCGTCCAGCGTGAGGATTTCGCCGGGGATGCGCATGCTCTCCTCGGCGGCGCAGTGCAGGGTAGCGACGGTGCGGTCGATTTCGCCGTGGGCCTCGCTGCGGAGCTTGCCGGTTTCGTCGATGTCCTCGGCAATCAGGCGTTCGCGATTGGCTTCGACGAGGTCGGCCAGGCGGTGGAGTAGCTCGGCGCGGCGGTGGGCGGGGATGAAGCGGGTGACGTTGTGGAAGGTGTCGACGGCCAGCTGGACGGCTTGCTCGGCGATCTCGGGCGTGGCCCGATGCACGACGGCGGCCAAGCTGTCGTCGTAGGGGCGGCGGACTTCCAGCAGGTCGCCGGTTTCGATGGGCTGGCCGCCGAGAATCAGCGCGCGCTCAGCCACGGGAGCGGTGGTTGCGACGGCCATTAGCAAATCCTTCGCGGGCCTTCGGACTTCGAGATGTGAGTGTAACGGTCGGGCGGGGAGGGGCTGGCGGGCTGGGGGAGAAGGGGGGAGCTATCTCTGGCCAGCCGGTCCCCAGAGGGGACCGGCTGGCCAGAGATAGCTTGAGGCGGTTTTTTCGGCGAATTGGCGAGTCTTCGGCGTCGGGAGGGACGCTGGGATGGTCGGTGAGCTGGGCGGGTCTCACGAGACGGTGAGGCTGGGGACGCGGGATTGACGGGGTGGCACGGAGACCCTGGCTTGCTGGTTGCCGCTGGGTCCCGGCTGAGGACGCCGGGATGACGGGGGGTGCTGTGCGCGCGTAAGAGTTTTTTCCAAAAAACTCTTGAGGGCGCGGGGGGGCGGAATTGGGCCAATTCGGGTCGGTTGAGGGGGCGGTTCGGACCAGGTGGGATGGGCGGGTTGGGAGGCGAGGAGACGGTGGGTTGGGGGGCGCGGATTGACGGGGTACGGCGGTGGGCCTGGGGTGTTGGTTGCTGCTGGGTCCCCCTTCGACAGGCTCAGGGCAGGTTCTGCGGGGACGCCGGGATGACGGGCTGGGGGCGGCGGGGTGGTCGGCCACCCGACGGCGCGACCGGGCCGGCGCCTGGCGGCCGGGGTTGGGGAATTGGGGTTGCGTGGCCATGGGGCCTATGGTACTCTATCTGAGTACCGATGGCAAATGACAGGTGAATAGCAGGGGCGCCGGTTCCGTACCCGACACGGGGCCGCCCTCGCTGAGGGTCTATTGGGCTGCGGGTGCATGGCTCCGAAGGGTTGGGAGCCTGGGTTCGCTATGGGACTCAGCGGACCCCTAACAGGTTTTCGCGGGAGACTGTGGAGCCTCGGATTGCGGCTTGCGCAGGCTCACGGAGGGGGCCTTTGTGGATTCCGGGTGTGTTGGGACGGCCTTATTTCGCCAGGGATGCGTATGGACGTCCGTAGCTGTCCATATGTTCACTAGTAGTACATATGGAGGATCGGGGCGGACATATTGTCGGTAAGTGAACATATGGAGGGGTGAGGGTGGCCATATTTGCGGTAGACGACAATATGGAGCGGGTTGGCGGTCGTCTTGGTGACGGTGGGTGCGGTCGGCGGGGTCGTCGGTGCGGAAGACTCTCACGAGTTTCTCGCAGGGACGCTGGCCCGCCGGATGGAGTCCAGGGCAGTCTCCGCGGCTGCGAGCGCTGGGGGATGAGGTCGTCGGGCGTTTGGAGGCTGGGTAGGTGTGCCGCGGTGCGGCCGGTGGCGGGATCCCAGGATCGCCTCACTGGGCGTCAACTTGGACAACAGCAGAACGGCTGACGCCGGCTGGGCGAATTGGTCGGGGCTTGCAACCTGATACGTGCCAGGTTACAATCCGGGGATGATCGTCCGGTTTCGCCACAAGGGGCTTCGACGGCTCTATGAGAAAGGGGATCGGCGGTTTGTGCCAGCGCGGCGCGCCGGCAAGATCGAGCGGATCCTGGCGCGGCTGGATGTGGCGGCCGAGCCGGCCGACATGAACTTGCCTGGGTTCCAGTTACATCCGCTGCGAGGCGACCTAGCGGGGTTCTGGGCCGTGAGCGTTTCGGGGAACTGGCGGATCATCTTCCGCTTCGAGGCGGGGAATGTTCGTGACGTGGACCTGGTGGATTACCACTGAGGTGGAAGGAGTAAAGGAGTTCGTAATGCCTATGCACAGTCCGCCGCACCCGGGGCTGTCCGTTCGCCATGACTGCCTGGAGCCGCTGGGTTTGAGTGTGACGGCGGGGGCGCAGGTGTTGGGCGTAAGCCGGAAGCAGCTGTCGGCGCTGGTGAATGGACGGGCGGGGATTTCGCCGGAGATGGCGATTCGGTTGGACAAGGCGTTTGGGGGCGGCGCGAGCACCTGGTACCAGCTACAGGCGGCGTATGACATGGCGCAGGCGTTGAAGAAGGTCGATGAGATTCGGGTGGATTTACCGGAGGCGGTGCTGGCTTTCCGGGAACGGGAGAGGCGAGGAGTGAGCGGAGAGAAGTGAGAAGTGAGAGGGGACTGTCGGTCCGGGGTTTCGAGGTGTTCAGGGTTGGCGGCGTGGGTTGACTGGAGGGATGGAAGATGCCGCGCTGGTTGCTGGGTGGGGAAGGCACAGGGGGTCGGCGGTTGGTGCGTTCCGGGCGGATTGGGTCGGTGTTGGCGTCTGCAGGCGCAGATGAGGGGCCCATATGTTCACTAGTCGTACATATGGACGTTCGGAGCCTCCATATTGTCGGTAAGTGAACATATGGAGGGGTGAGGGTGGCCATATTGTCGGTAGACGACAATATGGAGCGGGTTGTCGGGGGGCTGGGGGCGTCAGGAAGGAGTGAGCTGAGAGGCGCGGGAGGTGAGGGGTGCTGCTGGTGACCGCGGTGGTGGCCAGGCCGGACGTTGATGCGCTGTCAGCAATGCAGGCGTTGCTCGCAATGTTTGCGTTGCCGGCGATGCAGGCATTGCAATCACTGCTGAAAGTGTTAGCCGAGCGCGGGGGTGACGACTGGATTCCGACGGTGGAGGCCTGAGTGACGGAGGGTTTTGCAAGGGTCTCTCGGGAGAGGCACGGAAGGCGGTGGCCCTGGGGTGCGGGGTGGTACGGCACCTTGCGGTTCAAGAGTGGGCACGCGGCCGATGTGGGCGGCGGGGATAATCGTTGGGAGTGAGAGGAGTCGAGCGATGGCTATGGTTGACCCGCCGCATCCGGGTGGGATTGTCAGGCGTGAGTGCCTGGAGCCGCTTGGGCTTTCCGTGACCAGGGCCGCTGAAGGGTTGGGCGTGAGCCGGCAGGCGCTGTCGGAACTGGTGAACGAGAAGACTCCGGTGTCGGTGGAGATGGCGATTCGGTTGTCGAAGGCGTTTGGGTCGAGTCCCGAGACCTGGTTGGGGATGCAGACGGCTTATGACCTGTGGGAGGTTCGGGAACGGGCTGGCCAACTACAGGTAACGCGGCTTGCGCCGGCATTCGCGGACGCTGATCGGTAGGCGCGACGCGACCGAAGACCGGGTCTTGGCCAAGGATGGAGTCCGGGGCAGGTACTGCCTCAACCGCCGGTGGAGGTGACTGGGCTGCCGTTTTTCGGGTGATGAGCGGCGCGGTTACACAGGACCGACTGTCGTCATGTGTTCAGGGCCGACCATTCCTCCTATCATCAGCGCCGGTTTAAGTTGATTGATGGCGATGGTGACACCATCGCATCCGGGCGGCATCGTCAATGGCCAGTGCCTTGAGAAGTTTGGGCCGAAAATCGGCAAACCCGCTCGCGGGTTGGGTGAAACCCGCCAGGCGTTGGCCGATTTCATCAGCGGAAACTCCGGCGAGTCTGTCGAGCTGGCCCGCTTGCCATTCGAGGCCTTTGGATCGATTCCCGAGTCGTAGCTGGGTGGCCGGTCGGCCTACGACCCGTCGGACTACGCCCGAGTCTTGGCACCGCCCTGTCGGCAACTGGTTGAAACCACGCGCGCCAATCTTCGCGACGCGGGTCACAGCCTCGTAGGGCCGAGTCATTACGCCGCCAATGCCCACCACCATCAGCCGCACGCATGAAAGTGTGATCAATGTTGCTTTAGCGCGGGTGCTGCAGGAGCGGTTGGGGCTAATGACGGCAGCAGAGACGATGTACGGGCGGTCCAGGCCGGACATCGTGCTGCGGAGGTCGGACGGGCCTGTGGTGCTGGAGGTGGAACTGGAGCCGGCCGCGACGGTAGACGCCGATGCGCTGGCGCGGCTGGGTTTGGAGATCGACGGGCAGCCAGTTCAGAACGCGTTTGCCGTCGCCGTCCCCGGACAATTCCGCCAGACGGATCAGCGCCACCTTGCGGAACGCCTGGCTGCCGCCCGTGACCTCAGGTGGCGCGAATGGCGGATCGACGGCACGTCGGGGCCGCGGCTCAGCGGAGACGTTGCCGACCTTGGCCGCGCAGCCGACCGAGCCGTTCCACCGTCCAGCAACCTGCAAGAAGGCGTGGACGAACTAGCCGACGGCGTGCGCCGGGCCGGGGCGCGGCTCTACCGCTCGAAGGGCGCACTGGCTCGCGTGGCCGATACATTCGGCACGCAGCCCGGCAACGAGACGGCACACATGGCGGCGCTGGTGGTCACCAACGCCATGATTTTCCAGGAACGTCTGGCGGGCGACGACCCGCGGATTCAGCCGGTGAACCAGGCGCGGATGGAAGGACGCTTCGCGCGTCTGCGTCTGCTGGATCAGTGGGACGCGATCCTGGATATCGACTACTACCCCATCTTCAACATGGCCCGCTCCGTCGTGAGCGAGTTGTCGGGGGTCACGGCCGCCGACGTTTTGGACGAGTGCGCCCGAACGGCCGAACGGCTGCTGGAGATGGGGACGGTTGGTCGTCACGACCTGGCCGGGCGCATCTTCAACCAGCTCATCGCCGAACGGAAGCTGCTGGCCGCGTTCTACACCAGCATTCCCGCGGCGACGCTGCTGGCGGGATTGGCGCTGGCACCGGAGCGATGGCCGGGGATTGATTGGAGCGCCGAAGCGCGGCTACGGCAATTGCGAGTGGTGGACCCGGCCTGTGGGACGGGCACTCTGCTGATGGCGGCCTATCAGCAGATCATGCAGAACCGTTCCGGCTTCGGAGGACCGGCGCCAGACGACGTCGCGCTGCATCGGGCATTGGTGGAGCACACGCTGTTCGGGGCCGACGTCGTGCCGTCGGCAATCCATATCACGGCCGCCACGCTGGCCGCCATGTCGCCCTCGGTTGGGTTCGAGGAGATGCAGTTGCACAGTCTGATCATGGGCGTGGACAAGGAGAGCGTCGCCAAGCACGGCTCGTTTGGGCGTCGGCCTCGCGACATCAAGCTTGGGTCGCTGGACTGGCTGCAGGATCCGGAAGCTCAGTCGTCGTTCTCGGCCACCCGGGAGCAGATCGGGGCGGTAGGAAGCGCCGGTAAGCTGGTTGAGCGGCCGCGCGCCGACCTGGTGATCACCAATCCGCCCTATACGCGTCGCGGTAGCGACGGCGGCAAGGGCGAAGCGCTGGCGCGCGTGCTGGACGTTCCGGAAGGCGACGCCGAGACGCGCCAAGCCATTGCCCGGCGCACATCCCAACTGTTGAAGGGCACGCCGGCCAACCAAACGGCCGGTCACGCGGCCTCGTTCACGGTGCTGGCCGACCGGCTGGTCAAGCCGAACGGTCGTGTGGCGCTGGTGCTGCCGGTGACGGCGCTTGCAGGCGAATCCTGGCGGCGAGTGCGGGCGATGCTGGCGAATCGTTACGCGATCGAACTGGTCATTTCCTCGCACGACCCGGACCTGCGGTCCATGTCGTTCGACACCCACATCGCCGAAGTCCTGCTACTGGCACGTCGTCTGCACCCAGGCGAGCAGCCACCGCGGCGCGGCGGGTTCGTGAACCTCTGGCGAGCGCCGCGGCGCGAAACCGACGCGCTGGCGCTGGCCAACGCCATCAACGCGGCGGCAGCGTATCCGCTGCACAGGTCCGACGGGCCGCCGATTGGCGGCAGTGGGCTGTTCGTGGGCGGGGAGCAGTGGGGTGAACTGCTGAACGGGCCTGTGGACGACGGTCCCTGGACGGCTTCCCGCTGGAAACGGGGCCAGACCGGTCAGTTCGCCGCAGCGCTGGAACGGGGCGAACTGTGGGCGGCCGACGGCTCTAGGGTCGTGGGGCAGATTCCGATTGCGCTGATGCAGGACGTGTGCCACGTGGGTCCGCAAGACCGGCAGATACGCGGCTCGATCGGCGTGTTTGACGCCTACCACGGTTGGGACGAGCAGGCGCAATTCCCTGCACTCTGGGCACAGTCACAGAAGGTGCACCAAGGACTCCTCGCGGAACCGAATGCGCGGCTATTCCCGCAAGCGGGCCGCGACCACGGGGCGATCTGGTCGCAAGCCAGCACGCTCCAGATGACGCGGGACGTCAGATACAACTCACAGCGTGTCATGACATTGCGAACCAGAAGCAGAACCCTAGGCATTCGAGCTTGGTTCGCATTGACCGCGCGAGCAGACGATCACGCGACCGGTGCGTTACAAGAGATGGCCCTCGCCCTCTGGTGCAACTCAACGCTCGGTCTGTTGATCCACTCCAACCACGCCAACAGAGCGCAGCATGGTCGCGGCACCGGCAATAAGGGAATGCTGGAAACGCTATTCACCCTGGACGTCCGCCAACTCGAGGCTTGGCAACTCGACGAAGCCCAAGCCATCTACCGCGACTTTGAGGAGCGGACCTTTAAATCGTTCCACCGTTGCGCTGTCGATCCCGCCCGACTTGAACTCGACCACCGAATCTCGACGGATCTGCTGGCGTTGCGGGACGAAGCGCAAGACACGCTTGCGCGCCTGCGCGGGCTACTTGCCAGCGATCCGTCCATCCACGGCAGCAAGGAGCCGGAAGTGTCATGATCGCATTTGCCAAGAGACTTTGATCCATCAGGGAACATTGGGATCCAGTCGCTATCTGCACCCTATGGAATTCGGGACTTTTTGGGACACTAGCGAAACCTGTTCACCGACCTCTTGCGCCCACCTGTTGTCTCGACTGTCTTTTTACTTCCCGTATTCCTTGGAGATGCTGTTTAGATAGTAGAGATTACGAAAAAAATGCGAATTTGATTACTGCTGAAATAAGCCCGATGACCATCAGCGACAAGAGACTGATAGCAGCACCGGCGGCCTTAACTAGCCAGCCAATAGTAAGAACATCATTGTCCAGCCTATGTTCTATAAGTTCGAGGCGAGTAGCGACTGGCAGACGTGGCGGCGAAGGGACACTCTTACCGTCTGTCTCAGCTGTCATCAACTACCCCCAATCACTATAGTATTCGTACATGGCCGTATGTGTGATTTCTGAATGCGAACGATCATCACGTGGCCGACTCCCACGGGCATCAAGCCACGGACCTTCATCATGTGTTTGCTGACTCAGTTGATACGCGGACTGATCCCCATATGCCTTAAGCACTGCATTGATAGTAGAAATCTCAGAACGTTCAAGATCAGCAGGGTCTCCAGGCTGCGGTAACTCGGAAATATTGAATTCTCCACGATGTTGCTGATAAACTCTAGGAACGACAGGCCCATCACGCCAAGCCTCAATCACGTCCTCAAACAACGGCTCCTCGTCCCAAACCAGATGCCAAGCCTGACAATAATAGAGAAGCTTATGAAGTTTCATAGTTGTCATTCGACCCTGAGTTTGCAAGATATACGTGGCAACGTCGTCGACGTGTGCCATGAAGGAGCCTTCCCACGGCTAAATGAAATACATGCAACTCTATCACATCCGAGTCGGGTGTTCAAGTCACACTCCTGGCAAGGTGTACGACCGCAACCGCACCTTACCCATGAAGCCTGGGTAAGTGCTCACACACCCCGTGCGATATTTGCTACACTTCGGCCGGGCAGTCGCGTCTCTAGGGAATGACCGATGCAGCAAACCTTTACTACCCTCTGGCAGGCGATGGATTTTGTCATTGAGCGAGCTGGCGCTCCATTGGGTGCACCTGAAATCAGGGATCAGGTCGTCAATGAGAGACTGTGGGACAAGCTGAGCCCCACCAAGACCAAGGCAACTCTATTGCGGCAGATTCACAGGCGCGTAGAGGAAAAGCCAGATTTGTTTTATAAGACATCATCCAAGCGAATCGGACTTGTCCGAATGCGTATGGTTGATCCGAATGTGTATCTTCAACTTCGCAACCTGAAAGATCGAGTTAGTATCATTGAAAGACACTTAAGTGGGTTACTGACGAAGGATCAAGCTCAGAGTCTCTTGCGAGAGGTGGAATACTTGAAAGACGAGACCGGCTCACTAGACGACCTGCAACAGCATACGGAGCGAAGACTTGACAAGACTCGGCAGACCATTGCCCAGATCGACTTAGAGAGTCAGATTGAACGCCTTGACTACCTAGAGAAAATTGTTGTTGCTGTGGCCGGTGTAGTGGTAAATCAACTTGGCACTAGCTATCATACAACTGAAAATATCACGATCGGAAACCATATTAGAAATCTGTTCTCAGAATATGATTCTGCAAAGCAGAAGCGATTAACTGATTCTCAGTCCTAGGAGCAAGTAGCTTCGCCAAAATAGACGGTCGCCGCAGGCCAGTGGAGTAGGAGACAGAATGGCTAGTAAGAGCGAACTTAGCTTTTCGGTAGGAACGCGCTTTAAACAACTAGTACATATGCTCTCGGGGCCAGCGTGCACGTGCTTTTAATTTGTCAAGGGAAGCCAGATGCCAGCCTTAATTTCAGTTGCAGGATGGTCAGCACTTTATGTCAAGCGCACGGAGACGTTCATTGAGGTCGCCGCGGATGGCGTCCACGTATTCCGCGCCTGTGAAGTTGCGGCCCGACCAACTGCCCGCGCTGGCCTCAAGCGCCCGCAGCTTTTCCGCCTTTGACAGGGGACCGAACGTGCGCCGCACGGCCCGACGAATCAACGCCGAGCGTGAGGCACCCGTGGCGCGGGCCGCCTCGGCCAGCAGCGCTAACTCTTCCTCGCCCAGGTAGACCTGCGTGCGTCCCATGCCGTCATGCTACACGGGAGTCGACGCACGACCGGAAGAGGCCGGTCTGAGACCGACGCCTACGAAAGATAAGGACGCGGAAGCGGGGGACTGCCTCGGAGGCTTGGTTGCTGAGGGCTTTGTGGTTCGACACGGTCTTCCGCGGACTCCAGACCGGCTCACCACGAACGGGGGGTGGGTTGGGGGTTGGCTGCCCGGAAGAGGCCGGTCTGAGACGCGGCCCCTACGAAAGATGGGGAGGACGGATGGGGGGCGGTGGGGGTGGTTCGACACGGTCCGCCGGGGACGGCGGTCCGGCCAATTCGACAAGCTCAGGACAGGCTCACCACGAACGGTTGGGGACGGAGGTTGGGAGCATTTAGTCGGGGTGGTTGCCAGGGGTGGCTTGGGTGCGGTGTGGTGGTTGGGCGGTGCTGGGTCCCCCTTCGACATGCTCAGGGCAGGCTCTTCGGGGACGCCGGGATGGCGGAGCGCGGGTGCTGGGGATGCGGGTTGGTGAACGGACGGCCCGGAGGCGGGGTTTCCCGGGGGTGGTGCCGGGGCGCTAGGCGGCGAAGATGTCGCTTACGTTGCAGGTGAAGCCGGGGAGGACATCGAAGCCTTGAAGCGTGTCGTCTTGAGTTAGCGTTGATGCGCCGGACTGGGGGCGATGGGCATCGACGGTGCGGGTGTCGGGGTGCACGACCCAAACCAGGCGTACGCCGTAGCTGAGCCACATGAGGGCCTTGTCGTTGACTTGGCGGCGGGTGTCGCCGGGGGATGCGACTTCCACGACCAGGTCGGGGACGACCTCCGCGTATCCCGTGACCCTTTCGTCCAGCGGAATCTTTTGGGCCGAGAAGTAGGCGACGTCCGGCTCGCGGACCGTGTCGGGGTCGTGTTCCAGCCAGACGCCTGAGTCTGAGGCGGTAACCCTGCCGAGCTTTCGGGGCTTGATGAAGCTCCTGAGCTCGGAGGCTACGTTGACGACGATCACGCCATGTTCGTTGCCAGTTGGCATGGTTTGGCAGAGAACTCCCCGGATCAGTTCGCCACGGACGCCCTGGCCATAGAGTCGGAGCAGGTCGTTAGCGGTCATCAGTCCTGCTTGTAGGTCTGTGACAGCCACCTCACACCTCCGTGCCCAATGCGACGCGGTCAACCATGCTACAGCGTGCCGGCCAACCCAAGTTTAGAGTGCTGGGTTGCGGTGGGGGAGGCGCGGGGGAGGGGGTGGGGGGAAAAGCGGGGGAATAAGAAGTGAGCAACTGTGTTGGGGTGCCAGGGGTGGCTTGGGTGCGGTCGGGTGGTTGGTTGCTGCTGGGTCCCGGCCGCGGACGCCGGGATGGCGGAGCGCGGGTGCCGCATCTAGAGGTGGTTCGACACGGGCCGCCGCCGACGACGACGACCGGGCTCACCACGAACGGGGGTGGGTTGGGGGTTGGTTGCCCGGAAGAGGCCGGTTTGAAACCGGCCCCTACGCACGATGGGACGGGGACGGGGACGGGGGTGGCTGCCGCATCCGGGGGGTGTGGTTCGACACGGACCGCCGGGGACGGCGGCCCGGCTCACCACGAACGGGGGATGGGATGGCGAGCATTTGGTCAGGGTGGGTTGCCAGGGGTGGCTGGGGTGCGGCCGGGGTGTTGGGTGCTGCTGGGTCCCGGCCGGGGACGCCGGGATGGCGGGGGAGGAAGACGGGTGGGTCGGGGACCCGCGCCTACGAAGGTTTGTTTTGGTAGTCCTTGGTGGCTTTGTCGAGGGATTTGGTGCGGAGGGCCATGAGGTCGTGGCGTTCGCGGGCGGCCCATTCCTGGGAGGCGGTGAGGCTGGTGAGGGAGTTCTGGAATTGGGGCATGACGTAGCGGGCGATGAGTTCGTAGCTGTGGCGGACCTGCTGGCGGTTGCCCCACTCGGTGGCCATGATGAGCAGGCCGCCGAAGCCGCCGCTGGATTCGTCCAGCCGATGGATGGCGGCCACCAAATCATCCGGCGTGCCGACGCACCAGGCGCCGCTGTCGACCATGAAGTCGATGAGCTGTTCGGCGGGGCCGTCGAAGGTCTTCTCGAAGCCCATGGTGTCTTCGAAGTAGTCGCGCTGGAAGCGAGCGGCGCCGACGCGGGCCTGCTCGATGGCTTCCTGGCGGGACTCGGCGATGTGGACGGGCATGACGAGGCGCCAGTCGTGGCGGTTCATGGTCTTGCCGTGCTCTTTGGCGACGTCCAGGGCGATTTGCCAGAAGGAGTCCAGCTTGACGGTCTCGGCGCTGCCCGGACGAATGCCCAGCGAGAGAACGGCGGCCCCGTGCTTGCCGGCCAACTGCATGCCGGAAGGCGACTGCGCGGCGGCGACGGCGATGGGGAAGTGGGGCTGGGTGTAGGGGCGCAGGTGGGTCATGGCTCGCTGCAGGGTGAACCACTCGGCCTGGTAGGTGATGGGCTCGGTTTCGGTGAGCAGCCGCATGATGATGCCGAGGGCTTCGTCCATGCGGGGGCGCTGGGTGAGGGGTTCGATGCCCAGCATGTAGGCGTCCGAAATCAGGGCGCCAGGACCGACGCCCAGCATGACGCGACCGCGGGTGATGTGGTCCAGCTGGATCATGCGGTTGGCGACCATGAGCGGGTGGTGGTAGGGGAGGCTGATGACGCCGGTGCCGAGCTTGATGTGGCGGGTGCGCTCGGCGGCGGTGGCGATGAAGAGTTCGGGCGAGGAGATAGTTTCCCAGCCGGCGCTGTGGTGTTCGCCGATCCAGGCTTCGTCGTAGCCCAGGTGGTCGAGCCACTGGAGGGTCTCGAGGTCGCGCTCGAGGCCGAGGGTGGGATTTTCGCCCAGCCAGTGGAAGGGGGCCAGAAAGATTCCGAACTTCATGCGTGGGGGCAGTGGCATTTGGGCGCTCCTCTGGCTGGTTCGGGACTGGCGGGGTTTGGGCGGAATGATACTGCGGGGTGGGCATCCTCGACCCTGATCCAGCGGAATATGATTGCTCGCATGACCGGTGCATTGCGGGCGTTCTTCGCGGCCCTGGTGGTGGCCGGGCTGGTAATCGGGTGCGGCACGGAGCGCGGGGCGCAGCCAGCCGGACGCGATGACGGCAGGCCGGCAACCATTCGCGTGTGGCCAGCCAGCTGGCCGGTGCCGCCGGTGCCCGTCATGTGGCTGGTGCATCCGAGCGGGTCGATCTGGGGCTCGCCCCACGCTTACTGCTGGCACGTTGAGGACGCGTCCAACCGTGTCTGCGAGGAATATTCAATCTGGTCGGGGGTGGATGCGTACCCCGAGGCCGTGCCGGGTAAGCGAATCTCCGTCGGGATCGAGTCCGAGACCAGGCCGGACAGGGTGTTCGCGCAGGTGTACACGCGGCACGGGAACCTGATGGTCGAGTTCCTGCGGCTGGGGCCGAACTATCCCGCGCTCGATCTGGACCTGGACCCCGGGGACTACCACATCCGCATCATTGGGCAATGGCCATACAACGACCCCAGCGCTCCCCTCGGTCGGCGGTTCAACGAGGTCTCCTACGAGTTTGGCCTGCAGGTCCCTGGCGCGGTCGAGTTGATTGGCGGATGTGATAGCACGGATATCGGAGGCGACGTGCGCATTGTGCTGCGCTCGCTGGACGACCGGATGCGCACGGCCAAGGACAGCGCGAACCGGGCCGGCTGCAGATTCAACAAGCTTATCGCGCGGGTCTCGCTGACCCTGGACAGCGGCGCCCAGACTTATACGGAAATCTTCCATTTCGACCCGCCGTCGCTGAGTTTCGGCCTCCCGCTGCCCGAAGACTCGGCCTCTGAGACGAGCGGCGGACCGCTGGAGCCGGGCGACTACTCACGCCGGATCGTCGCGATAAGCGAGGACGGGGACGAGTTGGACGTCACGATCGCTGCGGAGTTTCTGCAGACCATCACCCTGGCCGGAGGCTGAGCTGTCCAGACTGAAAGCCGGCGGAATACGCGTCGGTTGAAAAGGGGTCCAAGATGCCAATCGTGCGGATAGCGGAGCAGGCGGCGGGGGCGTGGCGGCCGGGGCAGGTGGTGCGGGAGGTGGTTGGGGAGGCGCAGGGGTCGAGTTCGCTGTCGATGCAGCACTTCGAGGTTGAACCCGGTGGGGTGACGCCGCTGCACCGGCATGACGTGGATGAGGCGATTTTGGTGTTGAGCGGGCGACTGCGGGTGCGGATCGAGGACGAGTGGTCGGACGCGGAGGCGGGGGACGTGTGCCTGTTTCCGGCGGATACGCCGCATGGGTTCGTTGGGGCCGGCGACGGGGTCTCGGAGATCATGGTGGTGTTTCCGATTCCGGCGGCGATTACGGCGGAGCACACGACCTATTTGGAGGGTGGGCCGCCGGTGACGTGGTACTCCGGAGACCACTAAGAGTCTTCGCCGGCAGTCCGTCAGCCCAACCTATCGATAAGTCTCTGGAGACCCTGCCTGCCTAAGCCTGTTTGTCGATCGCTAAGGATTGCGTTCAATTTTCCTTGGGGAAGTATCGATGATCTTGAGCGGTACTTCTTGGTCGGAATCTGCGTGACCCGTCTGCGGTCACTGTCCACTTTCGAGAGCTTGATTCCGTGCCGGGAGGGGCCTTCGTCGATCCAGCCATCGCGCAGCAAAAGGCGCACCAGTTCCCTGGCCGTGATTCTCAACGTGGCGGCCTAGGCGCTGTGCGTTAGCTGGCCTATGTGGAGCTTGTGGAATTGGACAAGATCTGAGGTTGAGTTGACTGAGAGTTCGCAGGTTCTAGATGCGGCGCCGTTGAGTTCCGGGTTGATTCCGAATCGATCAAGGAAGTCATCGAGACTGCCGGTCTCTTGGAGCAAGGCAACATGGTCTTCGGCCATTTCCTGCAGTTCGGTGACCAGCGTGTCGAGCGACGGATCGAAGGTTGACACGCCCAGTTCGTCACATTTGCCGATCCACAAGTCGTCTTCCCGCCAGTAGCGAAGGGTTACAACCAGCGAGAGGTCGGCGTCGTTACCTGTCATTGCAGACTCGATTCCACGCCCAAGAGACCGCCCATTTGCCGTGAATTCGATTGTACTTGGCAAGTCCGCGAGGTCCACGGACACGGCCTGGGGCGGGCGCGGGTATCCTGACGGTAGAACAGATGGGGATGGAAAGGAGCACGGGCGGTGCTGAGATTTCCTGAAGAGATCATGCTTCTGTTGCTGGACGACGAGGGCGGCGATTTCGTTCGGGTGCCGGAGTGGTCCGTGCAATGCGCGCTGGCGGGTGCGGTGCTGATGGATCTGGCGCTGGAGAACCGGATCGACACGGATCCGAACTGGCTGACGGTGATTGACCCCACGCCGGTCGGCGACGATCTGCTGGACCCGGCGCTGGCCAGGATTGTGCAGGCGGACGGGGAGCGCGACACCCGATTCTGGATTCAAGACATCGCCCAACAGGCCGGCTCGATCCGCGAACGTGTGCTGGAGCGGCTGGTGGAGCACGGCATTCTGCACGTGCGCGACGACAGCTTTCTGTGGGTGTTCCAGTCGCGGCGCTACCCGGCGGTGGACGGCAAGGCCGACCGGGAAGTGAAGCTGCGGATCATGGAAGTGCTGTTCAGCGACGAGATTCCGGACCCGCGGGACATCGTGATCGTGTGCCTGGCGGAGGCCTGCGGGATCTTTCGCGAATTGCTGTCGCGAAGGGAGCTTGAGCACGCGTCGGCACGGATCGAGCAGGTGCGCAAGCTGGACCTGATCGGCCGCGAGGTCTCGCAGGCGGTCTGGGACATCGAGACGTCGCTGGCGCTGACGATGCACCCCCTCATGTAACCGCAAGCGGGCCGCACGCGGCTTTTGCTGTGGATCCAGTTTCAGCCGATGGCGGGTGGCTATGGGTAAGGCGCGAGTCTGGCTCTACCCGTCCGCTGAGGGTCCCAAGCTGCGCGCAGCCTAGGCCATGTGGCACATGGCTACGCCGTCGTGACGGCTCCCAGGCTGGCGGAGGAGACGAGGGCGGCGTATTTGGCCATGGCGCCGGTGGGGTAGCGCGGGGGCGGAGGTTGCCAGTCGGCCAGGCGTTCCTCGATTTGCTCGTCGGTCAGGTGCACGTTCAGGGTGCGATTGGCCACGTCGAAGGTTATCGGGTCGCCGTCCTGGACGGCGGCGATGGGGCCACGGCGGAAGGCTTCGGGCGCGACATGGCCGATCATGAAGCCATGCGAGGCGCCGGAGAAGCGGCCGTCGGTCATGAGAGCCACTGAATCGCCCATACCGGCGCCTTGCAACGCGCCGGTGACGGCGAGCATCTCGCGCATGCCGGGGCCGCCGGCGGGGCCTTCGTTGCGGATGACGATGAATGACCCAGCCTCGATGTCCTGGTCGATGACGGCCTGGAAGCAGGCTTCCTCGCCGTCGAAGACGCGGGCCGGGCCGGTGAAGGTGTTGCGTGCCTGTCCGGAGACCTTGATGACGCAACCGTCGGGCGCGAGATTGCCGCGGAGGATCAGGATGCCGCCGGTGGGCTTGAGGGGCTTCTCGCCGGGGTAGATGACTTTCTGGCCGGGGGTTTCCTGGGCAGCGGTGGCCACGTCGGCCATGGTGCGGCCGTCCACGTAACGTTCCTCGCCGTGAAGCAGGCCGAGCTTGAGCAGTTCGCGGGCCACGAGCGACAGGCCGCCGGCCTGGAATACGTCGGTGGCGACGTAGTTTCCCCAAGGCTTGAGGTCGGCCAGGATGGGGACGCGGGAGGCGATGCGGTCGAAGTCCTCGAGTTCAAGGTCCACGCCGGCCTCGTGGGCGATGGCCATGATGTGGAGGACGGCGTTGGTGGAGCCGCCGGTGGCGGCAACGGCTGAGATGGCGTTCTCGACGGACTCGCGGGTGATGATGTCGCGCGGCCGGACGTTGCGCTCCAGCAGGTCCATGACCATTCGGCCGGCTTCGAAGGCGGTGTCGGCCTTGCCGCCGTCCATGGCGGGCACCACGTTGGCACCGGGCGGGCTGATGCCCAGGAAGTCGAGCGCGGTGGCCATGGTGTTGGCGGTGAACTGGCCGCCGCAGGCGCCGGCGCCGGGGCAGGCGGCGTTCTCGATTTCCATCAGTTCGTCGGCGGTGAGCTTGCCGGCGGCGTGGGCGCCGACGCCTTCGAAGACTTCCTGGATGGTGATGTCCTGGCCGCGAAACTTGCCCGGCGCGATGCTGCCGCTGTACAGAGCCAGGCCGGGGATGTTGAGGCGAGCGAGGGCCATGGCGCCGGCGGGGATGGTCTTGTCACAGCCGACGATGACGACGAGGGCGTCAAAGGAGTGGCCGATGGCGGCGACTTCGATGGAGTCGGTGATGACCTCGCGGCTGACCAGCGAGGCGCGCATGCCTTCGGTGCCCATGGAGACGCCGTCGCTGACGGAGATGGTGTTGACTTCCATGGGGGTGCCGCCGGCGGCGCGGATGCCCTCCTTGACGCGCTGGGCCATGCGCCGGTGGTTGAAGTTGCAGGGCATGGTTTCGATCCACTCATGCGCCACGCCGACGATGGGCCGGGCCAGGTCCTCATCGGAAAAGCCGATGGACTTGAGCTGGGAGCGGGCCGGCGCGCGGGCCGGGCCGTCGGTCATGGCGGCGCTGTTGCGCTTGCGTGGATCGGACATGGAGGATCCTGTCGTGGTGGAAGCGGACGTGGATTCGCGCTACATGGTGGGGGCGGAGGCGCGGGGATTCAAGGGATTGGCCGTGGTTAGTGGCCAGTTGCCAGGGACGGCCCTGGGCGCCGCCGGATCGACCGCGGGTGGCGGAGGTTTGACGGATGCCGGGGTTCTCGCGGACCTGCCGTAGGAGACTTCTGCGTAACCCGGGGGCGGTTGCCCGGAAAACCCCTCACCCCAACCATTGACGCCCGACACAGTTGCTCTTCCCAAGGAGTGTCCAGACCGGACAGATGGTGGACACCGAGGCCAACTCCCGCTGGTCGAGGGTGCCCAAGTCGTCGGTCAGAAAGCGGATGGCCCAGCAACCGTCGGTGGCCGTGGGGCGGAAGGCGACGGACTGGCCGCGCAAGGCTTTGGGCAGCCGCAGCTGACGCCCTGGAAGGACACCCAGCCGCCGGCCTGGAGCTTGCGGACGTGATTGGCGGGGCCATAGGGCAGCGGCGGCAGCTGCGCTGGATTACAGAGACCTGGATTCCGGCAGGTTCCAGCCAGCCGTCGCTTGGTCGTCTCCACCGGTGATCGATGGCCACAACCTGTCGGCCAGCGCTGGTCGCGGTGGCCAGCCGAGGTCTCGCGCAACGACTGGATCCGTGGACGTTCGCTGCCGCACGACCGGCAGCTCCCGTTCATCTCAGACACGCGGACGCCGGCCATGTGCGACCGACCGTCGGCGCCACCGTCGGGCGGGGGAAGCCGGGACGCGCGGCTGCGGGTCAAGCGTGGGCCAACGCGTGGTCACCGCTGCCCGGTGCCAAACCTTGGTCCCGGCCAGTGCAGCCCCGAGCCGCCTCCAGCGTTGCCGACCTCCACCCTGCTTGAAGCTACGGGCTCTCCTACCCTCCGGGCGACCATGCCGGCAACAAATCGTCTCCCGGGTGGTCGGTGAGTTGCACCAGCCCCGTACCGTCGGCCTGCATGACGTAGATGTCCCAGTCCCCGTCACGGTCGGAGTCGAATGCAATCCGCCGGCCATCGGGCGACCATGCCGGCCACCCATCGCGTCCCGGGTGGTCGGTGAGTTGCACCAGCCCCGTACCGTCGGCCTGCATGACGTAGATGTCCCAGTCCCCGTCACGGTCGGAGCCGAATGCAATCCGCCGGCCATCGGGCGACCATGCCGGCCACCCATCGCCTCCCGGGTGGTCGGTGAGTTGCACCAGCCCCGTACCGTCGGCCTGCATGACGTAGATGTCCCTGTCCCCGTCACGGTCGGAGTCGAATGCAATCCGCCGGCCATCGGGCGACCATGCCGGCCACCCATCGCGTCCCGGGTGGTCGGTGAGTTGCACCAGCCCCGTACCGTCGGCCTGCATGACGTAGATGTCAAAGTCCCCGTCACGGCCTGAGCCGAATGCAATCCGCCGGCCATCGGGCGACCATGCCGGAAACCCAGCGTCTCCCGGGTGGTCGGTGAGTTGCACCAGCCCCGTACCGTCGGCCTGCATGACGTAGATGTCCAAGTCCCCGTCACGGTCGGAGCCGAATGCAATCCGCGCGGGGACGGTCGCCGCCACCGGTGGCACGACGCTGACCGGTGTTCTGCCGAAGGCCCAGGCAAAGACGCCGCGCACATCCGCGCGATGGTCGTTGCGGCAGGCGAGTTCGGCCTGGCTGCCGAAGACGCGCTGGTAAATGGTGACGTTGTGGTGGTTGCCGAGGTGGTTTTCGACGATGTCGTTGAGTTCGACGCAGTCGGTGGGCCAAGCCAGCTCCGGAGTTGCGGCGGCGGTGGCCTGGGCGGAGTCGTCGAAGGCCCAGGCGAAGACGCCGCGGACGTCGTCGCGGTGGTCGTTCTGGCAGGCCTGTTCGGCCTGGTCGCCAAAGACGCGCTGGTAGATGCCGGCGTTGTGGTGGTTGCCGAGATGGGTCTCGACGATGTCGTTGAGGTCGACGCAGGTGGTGGGCCACTGGGCGAAGACCGGCGATGCGTGAAGCGCGATGGTGGCGACCGCTACCAGCAGGGCGGCGAAGATCGTGCGCACCAACCTCATCGCACATCCAGTCGTTGCAGACCGCTGCAATGCTCAGTGGGCTCGAGTGCCATGACCAAGGTCACGAACTGCGGGGGGATGGCCATCACGGCAGGGAATCCGGTAGGCGCTGGCCCGCGACGAGCCATGGCGAGCGTCGGAACTCAGAAGCCACCTGCCTGCCCGCGTGCCATTGGCGCCTGCGCAGGCTGGGGGCCGAGTGCCCCAGACCAATGCTCGGGAAGGAATCCTGCTTGGCCAATGGCCCGACGCCTTATCTGCGTGGGTTATTGCCCTGTCAGCACCACGTGAGTGTATCAGCCCGTAGACGTGATTGCCGCTCTACCACAGATGTCGCAACGTGTGGCCCGGCCGCAATGGATCCGTGGACGTTCGCTGCCGCACGACCGGCAGCTCCCGTTCATCTCAGACACGCGGACGCCGGCCATGTGCGACCGACCGTCGGCACCACCGTCGGGCGGGGGAAGCCGGGACGCGCGGCTGCGAGTCAAGCGTGGGCCAACGCGTGGTCACCGCTGCCCGGTGCCAAACCTTGGTCCCGGCCAGTGCAGCCCCGAGCCGCCTCCAGCGTTGCCGACCTCCACCCTGCTTGAAGCTACGGGCTCTCCTACCCTCCGGGCGACCATGCCGGCCACCAATCGTCTCCCGGGTGGTCGGTGAGTTGCACCAGCCCCGTACCGTCGGCCTGCATGACGTAGATGTCCCTGTCCCCGTCACGGTCGGAGCCGAATGCAATCCGCCGGCCATCGGGCGACCATGCCGGCCACCAATCGTCTCCCGGGTGGTCGGTGAGTTGCACCAGCCCCGTACCGTCGGCCTGCATGACGTAGATGTCCCAGTCCCCGTCACGGTCGGAGCCGAATGCAATCCGCCGGCCATCGGGCGACCATGCCGGCCACCCATCGTCTCCCGGGTGGTCGGTGAGTTGCACCAGCCCCGTACCGTCGGCCTGCATGACGTAGATGTCCCTGTCCCCGTCACGGTCGGAGTCGAATGCAATCCGCGCGGGGACGGTCGCCGCCACCGGTGGCACGACGCTGACCGGTGTTCTGCCGAAGGCCCAGGCGAAAACGCCGCGCACATCCTCGCGATGGTCGTTCCGGCAGGCGAGTTCGGCCTGGGCGCCGAAGACGCGCTGGTAGATGGTGACGTTGTGGTGGTTGCCGAGGTGGTTTTCGACGATGTCGTTGAGTTCGACGCAGGTGGTCGGCCAGGCCAGGTCGGGGGCGTCGGCGGCGGTTGTCTGGGCGGAGTCGGCAAAGGCCCAGGCGAAGACGTCGCGGACGTCGTCGCGGTGGTCGTTCTGGCAGGCCTGTTCGGCCTGGGCGCCGAAGACGCGCTGGTAGATGCCGACGTTGTTGTGGTTACCGAGATGGGTCTCGACGATGTCGTTGAGGTCGACGCAGGTGGTGGGCCATTGGGCAAAGACCGGCGATACGTGAAGCGCGATGGTGGTGGCCGCTACCAACAGGGCGACGCCGATTGTCCGCACGTATCTCATCACACGTCCTAACGATGCTGACCGAAGCGAATCTCTGCGGGCACGAGTGATACAAGCGACGACAGGGCGCCAGGGCGAATACTCACAGGGAGGCAAGCAAGTACGCGCGCGCACGTTGCGAGCCGGGAGTAGCCTCCTGCCGCAGTAACCGCGTGATTGCTGTTTTGCAATCGGTGCCGGCTCAAGCTGGGTCCATGCCTTTCGCGACTCAATGCTGCGGAATTGATCCGGCTGCCGACAATGGCCAAACGCCTTATCTGCATGGGTTTTTTTTGCTCTGTCAGCACCCAAGCAGGTGTATCCGCACGTAGGCGTGATTGCCTCTCTGGCACGAATGTCGCAACGCCTAGTCCGGCCTCAACGGAATCGAGGCAATTGGGCCGGTGGCGATCTCACGGGTCGATGCCATCCCCGTGGTTGTGCCCAGGTCTTGCCAGACACCCGGCCAGGAATTACGGCGCCGCTTTGGCTTTAGGTTCGTTCTACAGAGCGACCGGCCCGCCGGACGTTAGCCGGTGAGGCAGTTGGGGTAGTCGTCACGGGGCGGCGAGTCGGCGAGTGGGTGGGCGGGTCCTTCGGTGATTCGGGTGGAGACGGCGCGATCGGCGGCGGTGACGTTGCACCAGTAGAAACTGAGGGTCTGGAAGGTGGGGGTGTCGGGGACGTGCCGCAACTGTTGGCGGGTGGCGGCGTAGCTGAAGCTGCGGTCATCGCTTCAATCGAAGGTTCACTTGAGGAGGTCGGGCTGGGGGCACTGGTGTTCGAGCGGAGTGGCGACGAGGCCGACGGAGACGGTGAGCTGGGTACTGCCGATGGGTCAGGGGATCTGGAAGACAAAGGGGCTGTCGGGGACGAGCCAGCGGCGGACCATTTGGCCGTCGGATTCGCGGCGGACGAATTCATAGGTCTGGCTGTGTGTCTGGTCACGGATGACGTCGGAGATAACGAGGGAGGCGCAGTCGGCGGGATGGCGCCGACGGGGAGCTGGAGGGAAGCGTCTGGGACGTCGTTGCGTTGGATGTGGAGGCGGGTGTCGGGAAGTTTGGTGGCGGTGGCGGACGCGGCAGCGCCGATCACGATGGACGGTGCGGGCGCACGATGCGTCTGATCCGAGCTGTGCATTTGTGGTGGAGCGCGGCGGGTCGCACCAGGTAGCGCGACCTGGTTCCGGCTGACGGCGCGGTTGCCGCCTAGGTTAGCGGTAGACGCTAAGCAATGCGGGGGCTTTTATGGGCGTCCGATCGATTAGGCGCGCGGGCCGAGGCTGGGGTCTACGTCTTGGGGCGACGCGATTCCGGGGGTGACGGGAGCATGCCCATTCGATCGAGTGAACCGACGGGGAGGACGTCAGGTTAGGACACCTGTGGCCGAGCCAGAATCTCGGTCAGTTAATCACGGATCGTTCGCTACGAGCGTGTGTCCGGTGACGAGTTGGTGAGTGAGTTGGGGTGGGTCCGGCCACGTCCAGCGGAGGGTTATGGTGAAGCTGAAAGCGGCTAGGCCGGCGGTTGCGACCACGCGGGGGCCCGGTCTGCGTTTGAGTTGTTTGTCAGCCGCGTTACGCCCGTCCCGTCGACGTTCATGAGGTATATCTCTGAGTCTCCGTCGCGGTTCGAATCGAAGGCGATCCGCCGGCCATCGGGGGACCAGGCAGGGTTCCACTCCCAATCAGCATTGTGGGTCAACTGCAGTTGGCCGGTTCCGTCGGCATTCATAACGTAAACCTCATTGTCTCCGTCGCGACTCGATGCGAACACAATCCGGCGGCCGTCGGGCGACCAGGCGGGTTGACGGTCGCGGCCCGGACCTTGCGTGAGGCGCGTTTGGCCCGACCCGTCGGCGTTCATAACGTAGATCTCAGAATCTCCCGTGCGATAGGAGACAAAGGCAATTCGCTGCCCGTCGGGCGACCAGGCGGATTGAATGTCGCGGGTCGAGGTGTGCGTGAGTTGCGTCAAGCCCGAGCCGTCAGGGTTGACGGCGAAGATTTCAGGATCGCCGTCGCGGTTCGAAGTGAACGCGAGGCGACGGCCGTCCGGCGACCAAGTGGAAGAGTGATCGTCACTCACGTTGTGCGTCAGTTGCGCGAGGCCTGTTCCGTCGGCGTTCATGATGTAGATGTCAGAGTCTCCGTCCCGGTCCGACGTAATCGCGAGTCGACGCCCGTCCGGCGACCAGGAGGGTGCCCAGGCCGGACTCATGTTGTGGGTGAGTTGGGTGACGCCGGTGCCGTCATCGTTCATGACGTAGATCTCGTTGCTGCCGTGCCGATCCGATGTAAACGCAATGCGCGCCGGCGATGCAGCGACACCGCCGAACGCCCAGGCAAAGACGCCACGGACATCCTCGCGATGGTCGTTCCGGCACGCGAGTTCGGCCTGGTCGCCGAAGACGCGCTGGTAGATGGTGACGTTGTGGTGGTTGCCGAGGTGGTTTTCGACGATGTCGTTGAGTTCGACGCAGTCGGTGGGCCAAGCCAGGTCGGGGGTGTCGGCGGCGGTTGCCTGGGCGGAGTCGGCAAAGGCCCAGGCGAAGACGCCGCGGACGTCGTCGCGGTGGTCGTTCTGGCAGGCCTGTTCGGCCTGGTCGCCAAAGACGCGCTGGTAGATGCCGACGTTGCTGTGGTTGCCGAGGTGGGTTTCGACGATGTCGTTGAGGTCGACGCAGGTGGTGGGCCACTGGGCGAAGACGGGCGAGGCGAACACCACAATGGTCGCGGCTGCTACCAGCAGGGCAACGCCGATTGTCCGCACGAATCTCATCGCACGTCCTATCAATGCTGACCGAAGCGGATCTCTGCGGGCACGCGTGCTACGACCGACGTCACGACGCTCGGGCAGATGCTCGCAGGGAGGCGAGCAAGCATGCGCGCGCCCCGAGCCTGACGCAGCGTGGTAATGGTAGCTCTGAAACTGCGTGATTGCTCACGTGCAAACGGCGCCTACGCATGCCGGGGGCGTGGGTGTTCCAGACCAATGCTCCGGAATGGACCCTGCTTGGACAATGGCCAGACTCCTCATCTGCCTGGGTTCTTTGCCCTGTCAGCACCCAAGCAGGTGTATCCGCACGTAGGCGTGATTGCCTCTCTGGCACGAATGTCGCAACGCGTGGCCCGGCCTCAACGGAACCGAGGCAATTGGGCCGGTGGCGATCTCACGGGTCGATGGTGGTCCGGCCTTAGCCGTCGTCGCGTGGCAATGTGCCGGATCACCTCGGCGCGCGCGGGGCCAGCACGGACCGCCTGATGGCCGGGGCGGTCTGCGCCATTGCCCCAAACTCCGCCCGCGGCGCCGTCATGGATCGGTCCCCGAACGGCACCGGCCCATACCCTCATGGCTCCCCAATGTGTCCACCATGTCTCCGAACGGGTGTCCATGATGTCCCAGGTCTACACAGGACGGGGAGCAAGAGCCGACACAGCTTCGAGGGCGAGGGGTGTCTTGCAGGGGTCTCCGTGGGGTCAGTCTTGATGGAAGAGTTCCTCTAGCATTTGGAGCGGGACGAGGCCGGATGCGGTGTCGACGTCGAGGATGTCCTCGTGTTCGGCCTGCCAGCGGGCCTGGACTTCCGACTTGTCGAGGTAGGCGGAGGCGGCGTCCCAGTTGTCGCATTCCAGTAAACCGATTGCGTGGTTGTTGAAGAGGACGATGGTGAAGTTGCGGATGCCGGCCCTGGTGTTTTCGTCCTGCAATTCCTGCCAGACGGCGCTGTGGGTGCGGCGGTAGTCGTCGATGCGGTCGGGCTTGATGGGCAGAGCGAAGGCGATACGTTGCATGATGCGCTCCGGAGGAGACGTATGACGCCTGGGAGCATGCGCGGATAGCCGTGAATCGTCCACATACATTCGCCGGAAACCCGCTGGACCGAGCCGAATACCAGCGGCGCGATCCGGAGTGGCTGGCGGCGCGGGAGCGGGACCCGGGCAGCCGACTTCTGCCGATGCGGCAGCTGGACGTGCTGCTGGAGGGCGAGGACCCGGCACGGTTGGCGTGGGTGTCGGGTGATGCCTCGGCTGGCCTGGATGGGCCGCGGTTTCTGCTGGGATTACGGCAGGACGTAGCGCACTTTGCGGTGGACGTTTCGGACGACAAGGAATATCTGACACAGGGCGGCGAACGGCGGTTTGTGGACGTGCGGACGGCGGCGACGCTGCTATCGCCGGAGGACGCCGGTATTGCGGCGCAGGCCCGCGCGCAGGTGGACTGGCACGCGCGGCATGGCTACTGCGGCGTGTGCGGGAGCCCAACGGAGGCAGTGCGCGGGGGGCAACAGCGCAATTGCGGCACCTGCAGCGCGTCCCACTTCCCGCGGACGGATCCGGTAGTGATCGTGGTGGTAACGGACGGCGAGCGCTGCCTGCTGGGGCAGTCGCACGGACGGCTGTCGCAGATGCGGATGTTCTCGGCGCTGGCGGGGTTCATGGACCAGGCTGAGACCATTGAGGAAGCCGTGCGGCGCGAGGTGGCGGAAGAAGCGGGGATTCGGGTAGGCGCCGTGCGGTATCACTCGTCACAGCCGTGGCCGTTTCCGTCGTCGCTGATGATCGGGTGCCACGCGGACGCGCTAACGACGGACTTGCGGCCCGATAAGGTGGAAATGCTGTCCGTGCAGTGGTTCGAGCGGGCGACGGTGCAGCGGGCGCTGGCCGGTGAGGATGCCGAGCTGCGGGTGCCGGCTTCGTTTGCGATCGCGCACCATCTGATCCGGGCGTGGGCGGAGGGTTCGGCATAGCAGTCACGGGCCCCTTTTCGGTCTCCGCAGGCACGGGCAGCGTGTAGATTGAATAGTGGTTCGAGGTCCACGGGCGGAGCGGTTGTCGTGGTCAGATTGCTGAGTAAGCGCGCGGTATTGGTGGTTGTTGGACTTGTGATCGCGATGGCGGCGCTGGCCTGTGGCCCCGAGGCGCAGGAACCGACCGAGCGGATCGTCACGGTCCCGGTTGAAGTCGAGAAGATCGTCGAAGTCGAGCGGATCGTGGAAGTTCCGGTCGAGGTCCAGGTCGAGAAGATCGTGGAAGTCGAGCGGGTCGTTCAGGCCACGCCAGAACCGCAAGCGGCCGACAGCACGCCCGCGGCCCCCACCGGGCCGGCCATCTACAAGATGGGGCTGTTCGAGGATCCGATCTCACGAAATGTCTGGAACTACCTGGGCGGACCAGCCGGGTCGGTGTGGACAGGGTATGTGATCGGCGGCTACAACACCTCGCTGTACGGCTACTCGGCGCAGCGGTTCGACTGGGTGCCGGCGGTGGCCGACGGGTTGCCGACGCCGCTGACGAAAGAGACGGTTGACGGCACCGAGTTCTGGACGACCGAGGTTGCGCTGAAAGAGGGCGTGGCGTGGAGCGATGGGGAAGACCTGACGGCGGACGACTTCGTGTTCACGGTGAACACGGTCCTGGAAATGAACCTGGGATCCAACTGGGCGCAGCTGGTGCACCCGGCGTTCGTGGAGCGAGCGGAGGCGGTTGAGAGCCATCGGCTGAAGATCTTCTTCAGGGCGACCGACGCCGAAGGGAACGCGCAGACGCCGGGTCTGAGCGTGTGGCAGTTCGGGTTGGCCTTCATGCCGATTCTGCCCGAGCACTATTGGGCGCCGGTGGTCGAGGAGGCCAAGCAGGCCGGCGAGGCGGCGCAGCAAATCGAGGCCCTGTTCGCGCACGTGCCGGACGGCGAGCCCACGGCCAACGGGCTGGAGTACCGGCGGTGGGAGCCGGGGGCCTTCTTCGAGAACGCGACCGTGCCGGACTACTTCGGCCAGGACACGGTGGTCAGCCAGTACGCCAATGGGGCATACGCGGCGACTAACGAACGGCTGGGTTACGACGAAGTCTTTTACGGCGAAGCGACGGGCGACAAGGTGCTGGAGTTTGAGACCGGCCCGCACTTCGAGTCGGAGATCTTCAGCATCTACGGCAACCAGGACTCGGCGATCCTGGCCCTGACGAAGGGCGACATCGACTTCCTGTTCAATCCGCTGGGCCTGGAGAAAGGCTTCCTGGACCGGGTGCGGGCCGCGCCTGACCTACAGGTTGTCGAAAACCTGGACAACGGGGTGTTCTACCTGGGGTTCAACACGCGCAAGCCGCCCATGAACAACCAGACGTTCCGGCAGGCCGTGGCGACGGTGATCGACAAGGAGTTCGTGACGCAGACCATCCTGCAGGACGCGGCGATACCCATGTACGCCATGGTTCCCGAGGGGAACGCGTTCTGGCACAACGACACGACGGCCAAGATCGGGCAGGGTCTGAGCCGGGGTGAACGGATTGCCGCGGCGATTGAGCTGCTGAAAGGCGCGGGATTTACATACGAGCAGGAGCCGGTGGTCGGTGAAGACGGCAGCTTCGTCCTGGAAGCCGGCCAAGGTCTGCGAATGCCGGACGGCACCGAGGTTCCCGAGCTCGAGCTGATTGCGCCCAGCGCCGGTTACGACCCACTGCGATCGACCTTCGCCATCTGGATCGAGCGCTGGCTGAACGACCTGGGCATCCCGACCAAGGCACGTCTGATCGGGTTCAACGTGATCGTGGACAAGCTGTTCAGCGAAACGGTGGACAAGGACCTGGACATGTGGATTCTGGGCTGGGGGTTCACGATCTTCCCCAGCTACATGGAGAACATCTTCCACAGCCGTCATTCGCCCGAGCATGAGGACGGCGGATCGAACTGGGGCGGATACGCGAACCCGGAGTTCGACGAACTGGCCTTTTCGTTGCTGTCCGAGACCACCATCGGGGGCGCGCGCGAAAAGGTCTATCGGATGCAGGAGCTGCTGGCGGATGACCTGCCGTACGTGACGCTGTTCACGACGCCGAAGGTGGACGTGTTCCGGCCTTCGAGAGTCGAGTACCCGTATACCTCGGTGCTTGGCGGAATGGCGCAGCAACAGGGGCTGCAACACGTCGTGCTGATCAAGTAGCGCTTGGCCACACGTCCGTTGCGTGGACCGGGACGGCGTAGTTCCGGCATCGGGGGCGATATGGGAATCCGCGGGTAACTGCGATGGGGGCGTATCTCGTCCGTCGAGTCCTGCAGATCGTGCTGACGCTGTTCGTTTTTTTGACAATCGTGTTCTTCCTGGTGAGCGCGCAGCCGGGGGACATCAGCCGGCTCTACTCGATGGATCCGAACCTGCCGCCGGAGACGCGCGCGCAGTTGCAGGAGTTGTTCGGCGTCAACGAGCCGCTGTGGAAGCAGTACCTCGTGCACCTGAAGAACACGTTGACCGGGGACTTTGGCGTTTCGTTCAGCCTCTATCCCAGGACGGTGGCGGACGTCATCCTGGAACGGCTGCCGAGGACGTTGGTGCTGTTCCTGACGGCGACGGTGGTGTCGTTCTATCTGGGCTTCGGGCTGGGCAAAATCATCGCCTGGCGCCGGGGCGGATGGGTGGAATACACCTCGACGGTGGGCGGCGTGACGCTGTACACGGTGTTCACGCCCTGGTTCGGCCTGATGATGATCTGGCTGTTTGCCTTCAAGGCCGGCTGGCTTCCGATTGGAAAGTTCCTGGACCCGGTGGTGTGGCAGGCCGCCCAGACGGACTCCAATACCGTCTTCAATCTGATGATTGCGACGGCCGTGATCTTGTCGGTGATCGTCTTTGGCGTCTTCCTGGTGACCAGAAAGAAGCGGCTGGCGATGGCGCCGTTGATAGGAGCGGGGAGCATCGCGGTTGCCGTGGTGGCCGCGGCGGGCGTGTGGGTGGCATCGGGCGCCGGGCATCTGGCCTGGGACATCGTGAAGCACATGATCCTGCCGATTGCCACGCTGACGCTGATCAGCTTCGCGGGGACCATGCTGCTGACCCGCAACAGCATGCTGGAGGTGATTCGCGAGGACTTCGTGCTGGCGGCGCGCGCCAAGGGGTTGTCCGACAAGGCGGTTCGCGACCGGCACGTGGCTCGCAACGCGCTGCTGCCGGTGGTGACCAGCTTTGTGTTCAGCCTGGCCTTCGCGATTGACGGCGGCGTGATCATCGAGTCCATCTTCTCCTGGCCCGGCATGGGTCAGACCCTGGTGGCGGCCACGGTGAGCGAAGACCTGCCGCTGGCGGTGGGCGCGTTCGTGTTCGTGGGACTGTTCGTGCTGCTGGCCCACCTGGCGGCCGACATCCTGTACGCCTACCTAGACCCGAGGGTTCGGTACTGATGGTTGTCGACTCCGCGCCCGTCGCGAACGCGCCGTCGCTGTGGCGGGTGCGCCTGGGGCTGGCGGCACGCAGCCTGAAGCAGAACTGGTCGCTGTTTCTTGGCACGCGCATCGGATTGCTGGGCCTGGCGATCATCTTGCTGTACATGCTGCTGGCGCTGGCGCATCCGATTCTGATGAACACGGTCTGGGACGAACGGACCTACGACCCGGTCATCGGCTTTGCGTTTGACGAAACCGAGCAGCCTGCTCCGCCGAGCCTGAGTCATCCGCTGGGCACCGACCCGCTGGGGCGGGACATCCTGAGCCAGCTGATGTTCAGCGCCCGATCCGAGTTCCTGCTGGGGCTGCTGGCGGCGGTGGTGACGGTGTGCATTGGCACGATGGTCGGGGCAACTGCGGCGTACTTTGGCGGTCTGATCGACATGCTGCTGATGCGGCTGGCGGACATCATGATCATGATGCCGGGGATCAGCATCCTGATCGTGCTGAGCGCGCTGATGGAGGTGGGGCACCTGGAGCTGGCGCTGCTGATCGGGATTCTGTCGGGATTCGGCGGGACGGGCGTGGTGCTGAAGTCGCAGGCGCTATCCGTGGTGGTCAAGCCGTATATCGAGGCGGCGCGGACTTCGGGGGGCGGAACACTGCACATCATCATGGTCCATGTCGTCCCGAATTTGCTCCCGCTCTCGTTTCTTTACATGATGTTTACCGTGACCAGCGCGATCTTCTCGGAGGCCGTGTTGAGCTTCCTGGGTCTGCTGGACGTGCGAATGAGCTGGGGCCTGATGATCCACACGACCGAGTCGGCCGGTTACCTGCTGCAAGTCGGCGAGTACTGGTGGCTCATATTCCCGGCCAGCCTGTCGATCACGCTGCTGTGCTCGTCGTTCTACCTACTGGGCCGTTCGCTGGACGAAGTCGTCAACCCGAGGCTGCGGCGTATCTGAGCAGCCGTCCCAAGGAGGGGAGCATGACCGACTTGCATGAGTGTACGGGTCCCGAAAGGGACGCCGAGGAAGTTGCGCAACTGTGGCATTTTGCGCAGCAACGAGGAATGGATCGGAAACGATTTCTGGAGGCGCTCTCTGACGGGGGATTGACCGCGGCGCTGGCGGTATGCATGGACCTGGCAGGTCCGGCGGAACAGCGCGAAGACCAAGAAGTTACAGACGATACGAAGTCGACGGCCGCGAACTGGTTCAAGGACACAAGCCCATTCGTCGAGCACGACAACGGCCGGTGTTTAGAAGCTCGACTTGAGCACATGCAGGGTGTGATAACGCCCACCAGCTTGTTCTTCGTCCGCAACAACTCCGTGAGCCTGGATGTGCGGCCGGACAACTGGCGGCTTTCGATCGAGGGCGACGCCGTCAGCAAGCCATTGGCACTCACCTATGCCGACATCCAGGCGCTGCCTAGCCGCACGGTGGTCGCGTATCTGGACTGTGCCGGTAACCAGCGGGCGATGTTTGATTTGGTGAATGGAGAATCCACCGAGGGCACCCAGTGGCGAACAGGGGGCGTGAGCAATGGCGAATGTGTCGGGACGCCGCTGCGCGACGTGCTGAAGCTGGCCGGAATCACCGACGACGCGTTGAGCGTGCTGCTGGTTGGCCTGGACACCGAGTCGCCGAATAAGGGGTTTCGCAGCGTGATTCCGGTTGAAAAGGCCCTGCACCCGGACACATTGCTGGCCTATGCACTCAACGGAGAGGCGCTGCCCAGGGACCACGGGTTTCCGCTGCGCGCCCTGGTACCTGGATGGGTGGGCAGCACCAATGTGAAGTGGCTGGGCCGGATTGTGGTTTCGTCGAAACCTGTCTGGACGCGCAACAACACGACGTCGTACGTGCTGATCGGCGATGAGTATCCACCTGAAGGCGAAGCGCAAGGGAAAGTGACGCACTGTCAGGTGATCAGGAGCGCCCTGGCGCAGCCGTGGCCGGCCGACTTACGGGCCAATCCGCAACGTATTCACGGATACGCGCACTCGCCGGACGGTCCGATTCGAGACGTTGCGTGGAGCGCGGATTCCGGAACGACGTGGCAAGACGCGACGCTCCACACGCCCCAGGTGCAGTATTCATGGGCGCGGTTTGAGTTTGCGTGGGACCCGGCGCCCGGCGCCTACACGATCATGACTCGTGCCACCGACGACGCGGGCAATACGCAGCCAGACGAGATTCCTTTCAACCAAAAGGGCTACCTGTTCAATCAGCCGGTGCCGCATCCGGTTCGGGTGAAATGAGTCCGACCTGTCTCAAGAAGTAGGTCGAATCCACGACCCGTCCGCAGCAGCGCCGGTTCTGCGCGTCGAAGACCTGACGATGTATTACGGGACGCGGTCCGGTGATGTGCAGGCGGTTGACGGGGTTTCGTTTGCGGTTGGGCGTGGCGAATCGGTGGGGCTGGTGGGGGAATCGGGCTGCGGGAAGTCGTCGATTGCGATGACGCTGCTGAAGCTGCTGCCGGAGAACGGGCGGATCGTTGACGGCCAGATTCTGCTGAACGGCATGGACCTGGCGCCGCTCTCAGAAAACGAGATACGGGCGTATCGCTGGAACGGCATCGCGATGGTGTTCCAGGCGGCGATGAACTCGTTCAACCCCGTGTACAAGGTCGGGGATCAGATCATCGAAGCGCTGGATGTGCACATCAAGACGAGTCCGGACGTGTCGATGGCGCGGGTTGAGGAACTGTACGACCTGGTGAGCCTGGATCGGAGCTTTATCGGGCGCTATCCGCACGAGTACAGCGGGGGGATGAAGCAGCGGGCCGGCATCGCGATGGCGCTGGCTTGCGAGCCGGACCTGCTGATCGCGGACGAGCCGACGACGGCGCTGGACGTGATCGTGCAGGACCGCATCCTGAAGGAACTGCGGGACGTGCAGCAGTCGCTGAACATGAGCCTGATCTACATTTCGCACGACATGGCGGTGATTGCCGAGGTGAGCCACACGGTGGGCGTGATGTACGCGGGGCGGATCGTGGAGTGGGGCGAGACAGTCGACATTTTCCAGAGCCCCATGCATCCGTATACGCAGACGTTGATGTCGTCGTTTCCCAGCGTGACCGGGCCGAAGCACGAGCTGGCGATGCTGGCGGGCGAGCCGCCCAACCTGCTGAATCCACCTTCGGGCTGCCGCTTCCATCCGCGGTGTCCTTATGCGACGGATGTCTGCCGGACCGAAGAGCCGCCAAAGGTCGAGGGCTCGGACACGCACTGGGCGGCCTGTTGGCACCCGCTGGAGGCTTAAGCGACATGGCGGTAAGCGAGGCGGGTGCAGCGGCGGTGGGGACCAAGCCTTTGATCAGGGTCGAGGGGCTTGAGAAGCGCTTTCCGGTGGCCTCGCACTGGTTTCGGCGCAGTCACAGCTACGTACACGCGGTGGACGGGATTTCGTTCGACCTGGCGCGCGGCGAGAGCTTTGGGCTGGTCGGGGAGTCGGGCTGCGGGAAGACGACGACCGGGCGGCTGCTGGTGCGTCTGACCGAGCCGACGGGCGGGCGGGTGCTGTTTGACGACGGCGAGGGGGCGTCGACCGACATCACGACGCTGCGCGGGGAGGCGCTGAAGGCTTTTCGGCGCAAGGCGCAGATGATCTTCCAGGATCCGTACGAGTCGCTGAACCCGCGGCGGACGATCTTCGACACCGTGGCCGAGCCGCTGAAGGTCCAGAACGCCTGCCCGCCGCTTGAGCGGTTGGATCGGGTGTCCAGCATGCTGGAGATGGTGGGACTGACGCCGCCCGCCACCTACCTGTTCCGGTTTCCGCACGAGTTGTCGGGCGGGCAGCGGCAGCGGGTGGCGATCGCGCGGGCGCTGATTATCGAGCCAATCTTCGTGGTGGCGGACGAGCCGACCTCGATGCTGGACGTCTCGATCCGCACCGGCGTGATGCACCTGATGGAGAGCCTGGCGGAGCGCCTGGGGATCAGCTACCTGTACATCACGCACGACCTGGCCGTGGCGCGCTACATGTGCTCAAGGATCGCGGTGATGTACCTGGGCAAGATCGTGGAAATGGGCGACACGGAGGCGGTGCTGCAGAACCCCCAGCACCCCTACACGCAAGCGCTGCTGTCGGCCGTGCCGATCCCGGATCCGACGGCGACGCGGGCGCCGGTGCGGATCTCCGGTGGGGTGGCCACGCCGCTGGATCCGCCGGCTCGGTGCCGGTTCTATAGCCGGTGTCCGATTGCGGATGACTTTTGCCGGGACAATCCGCATCCGGGGTTGGAGGAGAAGGGGCAGGGGCAGCGGGTGGCTTGTTACAAGGTGTAGGCCGCCGAATGCTGGCAGCTGCCAAGCGGTGGCACCTTGGAGTCGGCGACGCCGAGGTTGCCCCTCTCACAGCCGTCTGACACCATTCGCCCATGGGAACATTCAGCATCCCCATCGGCATTGGCGACCAGGAACGCGAGCGTTGGACGACGCTGGATGCGCTGGTCGACACGGGCGCGTCAATAACCTCGGTCCCTGGGTCGGTGCTGCGTGACCTGGGCGTGGCGCCGCTGATCCGTCAGAGTTTCCAATTCGGGCAGGGCGAAGTTCGACTCATGGACGTTGGCCAGACTTGGGTTCGGATCGAGGGCCGCGAGGTGGTCACGCTGGTCCTGTTCAACGAAGAAGGAACCCTGCCTCTGCTTGGCGCCCTGGCGCTCGAGGGAGTGTTCATGGGCGTTAACCCGGTCGCCAAGCGGCTCGTGCCCGTGGAAGGGCTGATGGTCTAGCATCGGGTAGTCCAGGGGGAAGAGAGCCCCTCGCCGTAGGCACGCCGTCGGGATCCGAACCTGACGCTGGAGTGGAAGCAATCCATGGCTGAAACGTTCACTCAGTGGGACGCGGCCGATCACTTGCAGAACAAGGAGGACTCACGGCTGTACCTGGAAGCCTGTGCGGACGAGGATCCGGGCGACGGCAGCTTGATTCGCGCCGCGCTCAATGACATCGAGCGCGCAGAACATGAGCCGGCCGGCTCGCGAAGTCGGTATGACGCGTGAGGGGCCTTACAAGGCGCTATCGGAGCAGGGCAACCCTTCGTTCGCCACGGTGATGCGGATTGCCCGCGCGCTAGGAATGCGGCTGCGATTTAGCGTCTAGGAAGACGCCCAAAAGGTTCGGGGCTACACACTGGTCGAATCTGTCAGCGAACTCATGATCACGATCCGGCCGGGCGACTGGAGGCAGATCTAGGCTCTCGTGGTGGCGGAGGAGGTGGGATTCGAACCCACGACCGGAAGGAATACTCCCGGTAACCGCTTAGCAGGCGGCCGCACTAGACCAACTATGCGACTCCTCCAGGCGTTGGTGACACAGAGCGGAGACTTGGCGGAGGGGGTGGGATTCGAACCCACGAGGCGGTTGCCCGCCTAGTGGTTTTCAAGACCACCTCCTTAAGCCTCTCGGACACCCCTCCTGTTCACCGTGGAATTATAGCCCCGCCGAGAGCGCCGCTGGTCATAAGCTCGGGCGGTGAGGCCCGTGGCAGGCGGAGGGAGCACGGTAGATGCACGCCGAGCCGGAGCAACAACCGCCGGGCGGCGCGGCGACCTGCCACGGTCCGCTGCCGGCGAAGGTGCTGGAGGGCTTTCGGCTGTTCAACGCGCGGGCGTTCTTCGAGCAGCACGAGGCGCTGGAGGAGGCCTGGCTGGCGGAGCCCGGCCCAGTGCGCGACCTGTACCGGGGCATCCTGCAGATCGGGGTGGGGTTCTACCACCTGGAGCGACAGAACTTTCGCGGCGCACGCAACCTGCTGACCTACGGGATGGACCGGCTGGCGCCGTTTGAGCCTGTCTGCCGGGGCGTGGACGTGTGCGGCCTGCGGGCGGCGGCGCTGCGGTGCCGCGACGAACTGGAACGGCTGGGTCGGGATCGCATTGGCGAGTTCGACACGGGGCTGATTCCATTGGTGCGCGTGGACGAAAACGCCCAGGTTGCGTCCGAGCAGGGCGGGTCGCAGACTTCGGATGCGTCAGCCAGACCGAAGGGCTAAGCGGCCATGCCACAACGCCTGCGAGTAGGGATTGCCGGCGTTCGCCACAGTCATACGCCCACGCTGGTCCGGCAATGGCGCGAGGTCGAGGACGCCGAGGTGGTGGCCGCGGCGGACACCTTGCCCAGCGCGAGGGCGCTGGCCGGCGACACCTGGGGCATTCCGTCGATCTACGAGACCTGGGACGCGATGTTCGAGGCGGAGGACCTGGACGTGGTGACCTCCACGCTGCCCAACACGCAGCACGCGGATATCGTGGACGCCTGCGCGGCGCGCGGGCTGCCGGTGCTGATCGAGAAGCCGATGGCGAGCGCGTTGGCTGACGCGGACCGGATGGTCAAGGCAGCGGAGGCGGCTGGGATTCCGGCGCTGATCAACTGGCCGACGCTGGGTCAGACGGCGTTCGAGACCGGCGCGAAGCTGGTGGCGCAAGGCGCGATCGGAACGCCCCGGCAATTCGTCTTTCGCGGCGGCAACCCCATCGCGACGCGCAAGGCGGAGCAGCCCGACTGGTTCCAGTGGCTCTTTGACGCGTCGCAGGGCGGCGGGTCGTGGATCGACTACGGGGGCTACGGCGCGGCGCCCTGCCTGCTCTGGATGGGGCGGCCGCGACGGCTGGCGGCCCGTGGCGCCTCCGTCACCGAACGCAACGCACGGGCCGATGAAACCGCCGCGGCGGTGCTGGAGTTCGCACGCGGCCTGGGCACCATCCAGACATCGCACGTCCAAGTCGGGTATCCAGGTCCACAGGGAACCATGCTGCACATTGAGGTCGGCGGAGAGACGGGGGTGCTGGTGATGACGCCGGGCGGGGACGGCGCTGAGTTGCGCATCTACGACGGCGGTGAGCGGCGCGAGGGTGAATTGATTGAGACGCCGCCGGCGCCCCCAGAGCGGCGCAGCGGCGTGGCCTACTTTGCGCATGCCGTCCGCGAGGGCCTGCCGATCGAGGGACGCGGCAGCTTCCGGTTCAACCGGGAAGTCGTGGCCATCATTGACGCGGGCGTGCGCGCCCTGACCAGCGGCGCCTCGGTGGCGGTGCCGCCGGCGCTGGACGGATAGCGGCGAAACTAATGGCAGGGGCCGTCGCGATAACCGGCGCGGGCCGTGGGATCGGCCGGGCCACAGCCTTGCGGCTGGCCGCCGACGGCTGGGCCGTGGCGATTTCCGATTTAGATGGCGACTCTGCTGCCGCGGTGGCCGAGGAGATCCGTAGCAGCGGCGGCACGGCGCTGTCGGCGCAGCTGGACGTGACTGATCACGCCTCGGTTCGCGAATGGGTCTACGAGGTAGATGACGCGTTGGGCGGATTGACCGGCGCGGTGGCGAACGCCGGGATCATGCGCGTGCAACCCTTTCTGGACCTGACGCCCGAAATCTGGCGGCAGATCATGTCGGTCAACCTGGACGGCACCTTCTATTTCGTGCATCCGGTGGCCGAGCGGATGGCGGCGCGCGAGCGCGGGAGCATCGTGCTCATTGCCTCGGCTTCTTCGCGCCTGGGGTCCTTCGCCACCAACGCCTACAACACCAGCAAGACGGCGCTGCACGGGCTGACGCGGGTAATGGCCACGGAACTTGGCCCGCTGGGGGTGCGGGTGAACGCCGTGAGCCCAGGCGTGGTGGACACAGCGATGTGGGAGTTGGTCGACCGGGAACGGGCCGCGCTGCTGGGCAAGCAGCCGGGAGAAGTGATCGCGGAAGCGATCACGCGTATCCCGCTGGGGCGGGTGGAGACGCCCGAGGACGTGGCCGGCTTCGTGGCCTACCTACTCTCGGATGCGCCTGACTACATGACCGGCCAGAACATCAGCTACGACGGCGGCATGGTGATGCCCTAGGCGGTTTTCGGGTCCGCCGGTGATGCCCATGCCGCTGATATACTCAGAAAGGCCGCCGACATCTGAAGGCGACGCTACCCATATGTTGAAAGGTGCCTCCGCTTGAGCGCGACTCACGACGCCATGCCCGCAGCCGACGTCGCGGTTGTCGAACCAGAACCTCTCGAAGAGCTCGAGTCGATGGAAGACTTGCTCAACGAGCCTGGCGGCCAGATGCAGGGCATTTCCCGTGGCGACGTGATTGAGGGCCTGATCGTAGGGGTTGATCCAGACGAATTGCTGGTGGACATCGGTCTCAAGTCCGAGGGCGTGGTTCCGCAGCGCGAGTTGTGGGACTCGCGGTCGGAGGAGCCGAAGCCGGTGTTCAGCCTTGGGGACATCGCGTTCGTGTACGTCGTGCGTCCTGAAGGCGACGGACCGGCGGTGCTCTCGGTTCGCCGCGCGGCGCAAGAGAAAGTCTGGCGCGCGACCGAGGAGCTGTTCGAGAACGGCACCATCATCGAGTCCACCGTCCAGGAATACAACAAGGGCGGCGTGCTGGTGGACGTGGGGCCGCGCGGCTTCGTGCCGCTGTCGCAGCTCACCAGCCTGCGGCGCGGCCCGGCCGACGAGACGGAAGAGGAACTGAACGCCAAGCTGTCGGAACTGGTGGGGAAGCTGATCTACGTGAAGATCATCGAACTCGACCGGCGTCGCAATCGCCTCATCCTGTCGGAGCGGGTCGCCGAGCGCGAGATGCGCGCGCAGCGCCGCGAAGTGCTGCTGGACGAGTTGCAGGTCGGCCAGGTTCGCAAGGGCATGGTCAGCAACATCTGCAGCTTCGGCGCGTTCATCGACCTGGGCGGCGCCGACGGCCTGGCGCACATCTCCGAGCTTTCATGGAGCCGGGTGGAGAGTCCAGAGGAAATCCTGCGGCCCGGCGAGGAAGTCGACGTCTACGTGCTGGCCCTGGACCGCGTGGACAAGAAAATCGCGCTGAGCATGCGCCGCGCCACGACCGACCCGTGGGCCGACCTGGGGTCGCGCTTCCAGGAAAACGAGACCGTCCCCGGTACCGTAACCAAGCTGGCGCCGTTCGGCGCGTTCGTGCGGCTTGCGGATGGGGTGGAAGGTCTGGCCCACTCGTCCGACCTGGGCAACGCGGCGCTTCACATGGTGCGCGAAGACGATATTGGGCAATTCCGCATCCTGAGCATCGACGCCGCCCGCCGCCGCATCCGGTTGACGCCGATTGAAATCTACGCGCCCGAGGACGAGGACGAGGACTACGGGTCGCCAGAGGTCGAAGGCGAACTGGCCGCGGTGGCCGAGAACCCCGACGCCGCGGGGGATGAGGATCTCGACGCCGCGGCGCCGGACGATGCGGCAATCGCTACGGAATCCGTCGACATAGATGCGAACATAGAGGCAGACGGCGAGACCACGAGCGGTTCGTAGGCTCTGGAACGCCGTTACCGGAGGTTGCCGTGAACGACAGGCTCGATAAGTTCACGGAGCGTGCAAAAAAGGTTCTTGTCTACGCGCAAGACGAGGCCACACGCTTTAACCACAACTACATAGGAACCGAGCACCTGCTGCTGGGGCTGGTGCGCGAGGGCGAAGGCATCGCGGCCCAGGTTCTCAAGAATCTGGGCGTCGAGCTGAACAAGGTTCGCAGCGCGGTCGAGTTCATCATCGGCCGCGGCGAGCGCATGGTCGTCGGTGACATCACGCTGACGCCGCGAGCCAAGCGGGTCATCGAGCTGTCGATCGAAGAGGCCCGACGGCTCGGCCACAACTACATAGGAACCGAACACCTGCTGCTGGGCCTGGTGCGCGAGGGCGAGGGCATCGCCGCCGGCGTGCTGGAAAGCCTGGGCGTGAACCTGGAGAAGGTGCGGTCCCAGGTCGTGCAAGTGGTCAGCCAGAGTCAGAGCGAGCGCACGCCCGAGGCGGCGACGACGGCGCCATCCAAGCGCACGTCCAAGACGCCGGTCGTCGATCAGATGGGCATCGACCTCACCGCCGCCGCGCGCGCCGACAAGCTGGACCCGGTGATCGGACGGCACGACGAAGTCGAGCGAGTGATCCAGATCCTGAGCCGCCGCACCAAGAACAACCCGGCGCTTATCGGCGAGCCTGGCGTTGGCAAGACGGCCATCGTGGAAGGTCTGGCCCAGCGCATCGTCATGGGCGAAGTGCCGGAATCGCTGCGCGACCGGCGCGTGCTGACGCTGGACATGGGCACGCTGGTGGCCGGCACCAAGTACCGCGGCGAGTTCGAGGAACGGCTGAAGAAAGTCATCGACGAGGTCAAAGGCTCGACCGACTCGGTGCTCTTCATCGACGAACTGCACACCGTGGTGGGCGCCGGCGCCGCCGAAGGCGCGGTGGACGCCGCGAACATCCTGAAGCCGTCGCTGGCCCGCGGTGAGCTGCAAGTCATCGGCGCCACGACGCTGGACGAGTACCGCAAGTACATCGAGCGCGACGCCGCCCTGGAACGCCGCTTCCAGCCGGTGATGGTGCAGGAACCGTCGATCGAGGAGACCATCGACATCCTGCGCGGCGTGCGAAGCCGCTACGCGGACCACCACAATGTCGAGATCACGGACGACGCCCTGACGGCGGCCGCCGAACTGGCCGGCCGCTACGTCACCGACCGGTTCCTGCCGGACAAGGCGATCGACGTGATGGATGAGGCCGCGGCGCGCGTGAAGATCCGCTACGGAATGCCGCCAAAGGGACTGCGCGAACTCGAGAGCCGGGCGGACGAGGTAGCGTCACAAAAATCCAAGGCGATTGACGCGGAAGACTTCGAGGCCGCCAACACCCTGCGCCAGGAAGAAGAGCAGCTGCGCGGGAAGGCCAATGACTTGCGCGATAGCTGGACCAAGGCCAACGAAGGCCAGTCGCCCCGCGTGACCGAGGAAGAGGTGGGGCAGGTCGTCTCCATGTGGACCGGCATTCCGGTCACGCGCATCCGCGAAGAGGAATCCGAGCGGCTGTTGCACATGGAAGACGAGTTGGCGCGCCGCGTGGTGAGTCAGAAGGAAGCCATCGAGTCCATCTCACGGGCCGTGCGCCGCGCGCGGGCCGGGCTGAAGGATCCCAAGCGTCCCATCGGCGCATTCATGTTCCTGGGACCCACCGGCGTGGGCAAGACGCTGCTGGCGCGCGCGCTGGCTGATTTCATGTTCGGCAGCGAGGACTCGCTGATTCGCATTGACATGTCGGAGTACATGGAGCGGCACGCGGTATCCCGGCTGGTCGGCGCGCCGCCGGGCTACGTGGGCTACGAAGAAGGCGGCCAGTTGACGGAAGCCGTGCGCCGCCGCTCGTACGCCGTGATCCTGCTGGACGAGATCGAGAAGGCCCACCCCGAGGTCTTCAACATCCTGCTGCAACTCATGGACGACGGACGCCTGACCGACGCCAAGGGACGCGCGGTCGACTTCCGCAACACCATCGTGATCATGACCTCCAACGTCGGCGCGCAGCACATCAAGCGCAACGCCACGCTGGGCTTCCACAGCAACGAAGCGGCGGCGGAGGACACCTACTACCGCACGATGCGCTCGAAGGTCCTGAACGAACTGAAGAAGGTGTTCCGGCCCGAGTTCCTCAACCGGGTCGACGCCAGCGTGGTCTTCCACGCGCTGACGCGCGCCGACGTGGCCGACATCGTGGACCTGGAACTGGCGCGCGTGCGCTTGCAACTGAGCGAGCACGAACTGGAGCTGGAAGTCACGACGGAAGCCAAAGGCCTGCTGGCGGAACAGGGCTACGACCCCGACTTCGGCGCGCGCCCGCTGCGCCGCGTGATCCAGAACCTGATCGAGGACCCACTGGCCGAAGAGTTGCTGCGCGGTGCCTTTGAGCCGGGTTCCCAGGTCATCGTGGACCGCGACGGCGACGAGATCGCCGTTACTTCGCGCTCGCCGGTGGAAGCGTAGGGATTCTCGCCTCGCCCCGGCGTGCTGGCCGGACTCGCAACTAGCCTTCAGAGGGCGGTATGGCTGGAATCTGGACGAGATCTGCCGCTGGCTGGAATCCGGCAGCGACGCAGCCATTTCGCGACGAATCGGCGCTGCAAGCAATGGTCGCCGAGCAACCAGACCTCCTTCCACTGGCAGGTTCGCCCCGGCTGATCGTCCTTGGGCGTGAAGTACAGCTTGGCAACGGAAAGGTCGACGTGCTGGCAGTCGAGCCGACGGGACGGCCAGCCATCGTCGAAGTCAAGCTACAGAAGAATCCCGACGCTCGAAGAGCGGTTGTTGCGCAGGTTCTGACTTACGCTGCTTCGCTGCAGGGACTCAGTCTTGAGAGTCTCGAGCAAGGCCCTCTCCAAGGACCCTTACAGAAGATTGGCTACGCATCGCTTGCGGAGGCCGTTCAAGATCAGGAAAGCACAGTTGACCTCGGCGATTTCAGAGCGTCCTTCCAAGAGCATCTAGACAACGGTCAATTCAGATTGGTTCTCGTTCTTGACGACGTGTCGTCCGAGCTAGAGAGCATCATTGGGTATCTCGAAAACGTCACGATACCTGGGCTGACCATTGATCTGGTGACGGTCAGGGTGTACGAGGTCGGCGGCGTTGAGGTCGCGCTTCCGCAGCGGATCTCGCCCGACAGAAGCAGTGTTGCAGCAGTCTCTGACCGACCTGTCTCGCGGAAGTCGAAGGCTCGTACCTACGACGGCCCGGACGCTTTTGCTGAATCCGTCCAGCGCGTGAAGGAAAAGGACCGCCAGTTGTTTCGGAATCTGATCGAATGGGCCAACGACGTTGCTGAACTGCCGGGTGTGGCGCTGATCAGTTCCATCAGCCCCACTGGCAACGTGTTCAACTTGCAGCCGAGGTTAACAGCGGAAAACGCCGGGCTGGTTTCGATCGCGAACAATGACGGGAGACTCTATTTCCGATTCGAGCGCCGCAAGTTTGAGTCACTTGCGCCAGATTCGATTGAGAGAGTTGAACGTCTCATAGCCCCGAGAGAGATTGGCCATGGTAACGAGGTGACTGAAATCAACCCCGAGCTTCTCGCCGTGCTGAAGCAGGCGTACGAGGAGGCCGTCGCAGCCCGGTCCTAGCCCAGAGCAAGCCGAGCGCCGACTTGGCTTCCGGCACCCGCATCCCCCGAAAGCTGGCGCTACTATTCGGGGCGCCTGATCCCAAGCTGATCCGCCGTGGCTAAACCTCGCCGACTGTTTTCTTGCGCCGATTGCGGCGCGGAGCACCGGCAGTGGGTGGGGCAGTGCAGCGTCTGCGGGGCCTGGAACTCGCTGGCCGAGCGGAGGGTGACGGAGAGTTCGGCCAGTTCGCGCGGCTCGCCGCAGGCCGTCGCGCTGGATCAAATCGACACCTCAGCCGACGACCGCCTGCCCTCGGGCATGGGCGAAATGGATCGGGTGCTGGGCGGCGGGCTGGTTCGGGGCTCGCTGGTACTGCTGGCCGGCGATCCGGGCGTAGGCAAGTCGACCCTGGTGCTGCGGCTGGCGGCCGAACTGGCGTCGCCCAAGCGTCCCTGCCTGTACGTGGCGGCGGAGGAGTCGGCCGCGCAGATTCGGATGCGCGCGGAGCGCATGGGGATCGGCGGCGAGGGGCTGTTCGTCTACGCGGAGACCGCGATGGACGGCGCCTTGGCGGAAGCCGAGCGCCTACAGGCCGGCGTGATGGTGGTGGATTCTATCCAGACGGTCCGCGCCGACGGGCTGGCCTCGGCGCCCGGTAGCGTCACGCAGGTCCGCGAGTCCACGCTGCGCCTGCTGCAGTACGCCAAGACCACACACACGCCGGTGCTGATCGTGGGCCACGTGACCAAGGAAGGCATGGTGGCCGGGCCGCGGCTACTGGAGCACATCGTGGACGCGGTGCTGTATCTGGAGGGCGACGATCACCACGCGCATCGTTTGCTGCGCTCCGTGAAGAACCGCTTTGGCCCGACCTTCGAGGTAGCCGTGTTCGAAATGGACGGGTCCGGACTGCGCGAAGTGACCAACCCCTCGGCCATGTTGCTAGCGGGCCGCGACGCCACGGCGCCCGGATCCGCGGTGGCGGTGGCGATGGAGGGTACGCGGCCCCTGCTGGTCGAGATTCAGGCGCTGGTCGCCCCTACCACCTACAGCCTGCCGCGGCGGTTAGCCAACGGACTGGACCTGAATCGCCTCAACATGCTGCTGGCGGTGCTCTCGCGCAGAGCGGACGTCGGACTGTCGGCGCACGACGTCTACGTCAACGTGGTGGGCGGGCTGCGTCTGCGCGAGCCGGCCACCGATCTGGCCGTGGCGCTGGCGGTGGCCTCCAGTCATAGCGGCCAGCCGATGCGCCCGGGCGCGGCGGCGGTGGGCGAAGTTGGCCTGGCCGGCGAACTGCGCACCGTCCCGTCGGCCGCGCAACGGGTCGATGAAGCGGCGCGGCTGGGTTTCACCCATTGCGTGGTCCCGGCCGGCGCGCAGACCAACGGCCGTCAGACCACCGCCGTACCCGTGTCCAATCTGCGGCAGGCACTGGACGCGGCGCTGGCGTGAGCGCGGACGCGGTGGTGCTGGGCGCGGGGTCCAGCGCCCGCATGGGCGGCGCGGACAAGCTGCTGGCCGACCTGGAAGGCGAGCCTGTCATTGTCTGGAGCCTGCGGGCCTTCGAGGCCTGCCAGGGCATCCGCTCGGTAGTGGTGACGACATCAGAAGACAACGAGGACCGCATTCGCGATGCGGTGAAATGGGCCGAACTGACGAAAGTTCGAGCGTTCGTGCGCGGCGGCGCATCGCGGGCCGAATCGGTCCTGCACGGCCTGCGGGCGCTGGACGGACAACCGCCGGAGTTCGTGGCCGTGCACGACGGAGCGCGACCGCTGGTCACGCCCGCGCTGATCGAGGAAGGTCTACGGACGGCGCGGGTGTACGGTGCCGCGGTGGCCGCGGTTCCGGCCACTGACACACTAAAGATCGTTGACCGACAGCGCGTGGTCGTGCGCACGCCGTTGCGGTCCTCTGTCTGGCACGCGCAGACGCCGCAGTTCGCACGCTATGCAGACCTACGGGCCGCGCACGAACGGCAGGCCGCCATGCTGGACCGCTTCACCGACGACGCCTCGGTGCTGGAAGCCGAGGGTCTGCCGGTGCGGGTGTTTGAGGCCAGCCGCGAGAATCTGAAGGTCACCACGCCGGACGACCTGGACTCGGCGGCGCGAATTGTTCGGCAGCGGCGGGCTGCCGCCGCGACGCAGGTCAGATAGCCAATTGGGGCGTAGGCTGAGATGCCAGACCGGCGGAGATGTGAGTGATGACGACTGAAACGGCGAACGAGTTCCGACAGGCCGCCGACCGAGCCCTGGACTTCCTGGCCGCCCACGTTGATGGCGACGGCCGCAGCCGCATCGACCCCAACGACCCGGGCTTGCACTTCAAGCTGCCCTACGTGTTCGCGTACGGCGACCGGCGCGAGCTGGCGCTGAAGGTGCTGGATCACATCGAGCGAAACCTGCTGGCGGACGACGGGTCGTTCCAGGACGACCGGTTCAACGGGCCGGCCAGCGCCTTTCTCTACCAGGCCGGCTGGCTGGCCTGGAGCAGCGCGGCGCTGGGGCGCTTTGACCTGGCGCGACGGATTGCGCGGCGGGCGATCCAGGAACAGGATTCAAACCTCGGCGGGTTTTGGAACGAGACCGACCAAGGCCGGGAGCAGGGCGTGCTCAACAGTTCGTCCGCGGCCGCCGGCTGCGCCGCCGCCGGCGAACTGGAGGCCGCCGAACTGGCCGCCAGCTTCATGCACCGCCTGATTGAACTCCAACCGGAGTCAGACCGGCGCTTCCACTTTGGCCTGGATGCTCAGGGGGCCGTGATTACCGACTCCGACGCCGAAACTGGCCGCAATTACTTCGACCTGAACGGACCCTGCCGGCCCGCCATGTTCGCCACCGCCATCGCGGGACTGACCTGGGTGGGGCGCCAGACGGACGACGACCGGCACTTCGACCTGGCCCGCGCCTATGCAGACGTGATCCTGTCGCACCACGGCGAACCGTGGACTTCGCCTTTCGCCTCAAAGACCGGTTGGGCGGCGCTGCAACTCAACGTCAACCGGCCAGACCCCGCGCTCACGGGATATGCCGAGGCCGTGGGGCAGCGCTTCCTGGAGCTCCAACAGCCGGACGGCAGCGTGGACCTGACCGTCTGGCCGGGAATGGAAGACGGCGCTCCGCTGCCGCTGCGCCTGGCCAATCTCTGCGACTGGTCGCTGACGGCTCTCGCGTTGGCCAACGGCGGGGTGTAGCCAACCAGCCAGAGCCACTAGCCGCACGCCTTTCCCGCGTCGCCAGCAGCCGCCCCGACTTTTCCCTTCGTGCCCAACGAAGTGAGGAATCTTGTCCCTACCTCCGTAGGTATGCTACGTGAAACGCTCCGCGCCTACGTCATCAACGAGACACCGGGCCTGGCGCGGCTAAACATCATCACATGCGTTGATGGCGCCCAATGAAACCGACGACGACAACTTTCAGATCCGCGTCCCATTCAAAGCCGATACGGATCATATTACTATCCGTGCCCTTCTTGAGATGCTTAGCAAGTTGATACTTCACCCCATCGACGGTTACCTCATAATCCTCGGCATGCTCGCCCATCGTTGTGGCGTTATTTCCACCGGCGTACGTCCACCCGCAGTCGGCCTTGCACGACTCGCCCAGCAGCACTCGGTATGAGGTATCGCTCTTGTGCTTGTGATACACCGTCGCGAGCCACTCCAGTGCCGTAAACACCGAATCTGGACTATTGAACTCCAGCCTTCGCATCTCTTTTCTGGAGTTCGGAACAAGCTCGACCCATAGACTATCGGAATACTTCCGTTCGGCAAGCTCAACAGCATCCTTGACGCTCCGAATGTCCGCAGGCGCTTTCTCTGCTACTCCGTCGGCATTGGACCGCGACTCCAGGCCGGCGATGTACATTTCGTGCCAGTGCTTGCGCCACCACTGGCTCGCGGCCACTTTATCCCTTAGGTCTTTGTATTCTTGTTGAAACTCATCTTGCGTCTCTTGAACATTCGACTTCAACGACTCGACTTCCTGATCAGCTTCCCGCAGCTTGCTCTTGAGCAAGTCATTCTCGGCCTGCACCAACGTGTAGTCAATCTCAGAACTCTGGCCGGTAGCGCTTGCGGTACCTGAGTTCTCGGGTTCTTTCTGGATGACCGATTCCGACATGTCGCCTGCAACTCCATCGGCTGCGCCGCCTTCAGCACTATCGCCGGTCTCCGGCTTCAACGGAGAGGGGTCGTCGTCTGGATTCCAGTCGCCGGCCATTTGACGGCCGATCTGGTCGATGAGCCCCAGAATCTGCGGCTCGAGTTCCGACCGTTTCGCGCGTCGGTCGTCTTCCTCGCTCCGGGTAGGCGCCTGCATCCGAATCGTGCAGTACTCGAATAGCACCGTGCCCAGCTGTTCAACGATCTGCAGTGTCTTGGATACGTCCGCCAGCTTGGAGGTGTCTGTCGCCGACCATGCGTCGATATCTGCCTCCAGGTACCTCAGGTCATCCAGGAAGTTGTCTCCGACATAAGCGATAGCCTCCGCTAACGCCGCCGCCAGCGCCTGTTCGGCCTCTCGTTCCTTCGCCTGGCTGATTTCCCTGAATTGACCGATGAAATCCTCAGCCTCTTGCCATTCCGGCGCCTCGGGCGGAAGCTGCTTCAGGTACTCGATCCAATGCGGAAACATGCTGCCTTCCGGTAGGATGGCCTCGTCGTCCAGATCGTCAGGCGGTGGCAAAGGCATATTCCCGGATACGCAGCACAGCATCAAAGCTACGTCTTCCTCACGGTATATGTCGTTACGCTCGACAAAGACATCTGTTGCATGGTCCCACTCGTCAAAGCCCCATGAGCCTGGAAACTGACGACCTGCAACATATTCCTGAATTGGCAGGTCTGACTTCTTCCGATATTCGACGACGTCCGCATGCAGTAACTCGTGTGATTCGACCCAAACCCTCAGTATTGCGGCCGAGAGATTATTCGACATCTTCATGTGCTCGATAATTGGATTTATCAGACGTCCTGTCGGTGCATTGTAAGCGCTCGTGCTTCGAAATCCCTGAACGCTGAAGTTGCTGGTGTTTATAGCCGACTTGAGAGCGTTTTGTGCCTCGGGAGACGCTTTCTTTCGCCAATTGAGCGCCCGCTCGACTACGGTGATCTGATAGTCGGTTCCCAAGTAGAGATCGATAGCGTGGCCGATGAACTTTGTCTCCTTAACGTCGTCTATTTCCGACCCGTTTTTGCTCATCGCCTGCCCCCGGATAGCCAAGCCCCGACTAAGCGCCCACCACGCCGCCGCGTGACGCGCTTGAGCGGCACCGACCATTGTGTCCGAAAGTAGCGCCGTCCGTCACGTGGCAGGCGCCCAGATCACGCCCCCGAAGTAACTGAATTCCGCCCCCCCGTGTCGCACATGCCGGGGGCCGTACGCCGCAACGCCTGGGACGCGACGCTTGCCATTTGTACTCAAACTATTTACAATTGGCCGCTCCCTCACCCGTCCCGAAACTCTGTGCCGCCCACCCCGCGCCGTCTGCTCAGCGTCACCCCGTGCCATCCGGTGTCCCCCGTCCCGCGCCGCCCGTCCATCGCCGCTCCAAGCGCCTTGTCCTCCACCCCCACCACGCCATGCGGCGCCCGCATCCCGGTTCCCTTGCTCGATGCCGCGTCTGGGGATTTGGGGGCGGGGGGCGGCCGCTTCCGACGCCGCCCCCTAAGAAGGGGGCGGCGTCGGAAGCGGCCGCGCCTAGGGGCGCGGCGCGGCGGCTCGCCCGCCACCTGGCCCGCCAGCGCCCCGTATCATGGAGCCGTCCTCGCCGCGCGGCGCTGCCCGCCGCGGCGATTTCCTCACCTGCCCCGCACTGGAGTTCCGCGTGTCCGCAGCCCGATCCGCTCCGACCACGCCACGCCGCACCACGCGCAAGCGCCGCGACATTCGCGAACGGATGGAACGGGCCGTGCTGGACCACTGGGAGCTGCTGGACGACGAAGACATCGCGCTCTTTACGATCCGGCGGCCGGACAGCAGCAACTTTCCGTCGTTCGAGGCCGGCCAGTACACGATGCTGGCCTTTTGGGACCAGCCGGCCGACGACCCGCGACCCCGCCAACTCTCCATCGCCTCCACCCCGCTGGACCTGGACCACCTGGAGTTCTACGTGATCCTGGTTCGGGACGTGCGGGAGGACGGCTCGAACATCCCCGGGGTGTTCACGGGCACACTTTGGCAGCACAGACCGGGCGACGAGATCCTCTACATGGCGCGCCCAGCCGGACGCTTCACGCTCTCCCGCACCAGCCAGCCCGACGCGGTGTGCGTGGCCACGGGTACGGGACTGGCGCCGTTCGTCTCCATGGCGCGCACCGCCTGGCGCGGCTACCAGGCAACGGGCCAAGTGGACCGGCGGCTGACCATCGTGCATGGGGTTTCCTACGCCGACCAACTTGGCTACCGGGAAGAGTTGGAGCACATGGCGGCCGATCCGGGCTTCGGGCTGGTCTACATTCCAACGATCAGCCGGCCCGACAGCGACCCCAACTTCGTGGACGGCATGGGTCGCGGGCGCGCCAACGACACCGTGCGCCTGATCCGCGGCAAGGAGAAGAGCGGGCGCGTGGACCCCTGGCTGGCCGACGAACCGCTGGCCGCCTTGCAGGAGCGCCTGACGCTGGAAGGCTCGGCGGTCTACCTGTGCGGCAACCCGGACATGATCGCGGACGCCAAGGGCGTGCTGGCCGCGCAGGGATTCGAGACCGCGGGCCGCGAATCCCAGGTCATCACCGAGGACTACTGGTAGTCCATCGGGACAGACCGGCATCCAGACCGGCCGAGCACGCGCTCCCGGAGTACCGGGTCGGTCACGGCTATGACCTGCACCGGCTGGGGGCGGCGCGTCCGCTGCGGATCGGAGGCGTGGACATCGCGCCCGGCGGTGGCGCGCTCGGTCATTCGGACGCGGACGTGGCAATGCACGCGCTGGTGGACGCCTTGCTGGGCGCGACCGGCGGCGGCGACATTGGGCGTCGCTATCCCAACACCGACCCGGCCAACCGCGACGCCGATAGTTCGCGTTTCGTGACAGAGACCATGGCCGAATTGCGCGACTCCGGCTGGGAACTGGTGAACGCGGACGTCACCATCGTGCTGGAACGGCCCAAGGTGTCACCGTTTGCCGACGCGATACGGCAGCGCGTGGCGGCGGCGCTGGGGACAGACCCCACGCGCATCAGCCTGAAGGCCAAGACCAATGAGGGCGTCGACGCGGTTGGCGCCGGCCAGGCTGTGGCCTGCCATGCGGTGGTGCTGGTCGCGCGCGGAGCCGCTCAGGCCTCTACGTAGAATGCCGCTGCCGCGCGCCAGTCGGGGTCACGCAGTGTGACGCTCGCGATCACCAACACCCTCACCGGGAATAAAGAGCCGTTCAAGCCGCTGGGCGATCCCGTCACCATGTACGTGTGCGGCATGACGCCCAAGGACCGGCCGCACGTGGGACACGCGTTCATGTTCGTGCACATGGACGTGATCCGGCGCTATCTCGAGTACCGCGGCTATACGGTGCGACACATCCAGAACTTCACCGACATCGACGACAAGATCATCGACCGAGCGCGCGCGGCGGGCCGCGATCCGTTGGATTGGGCGCGCGAGTACACCGAGGCTTACTTTGAGGTGATGGACCGGCTGCAGGTGCGGCGGGCGGACGAGTACCCGCTGGTGACCGCCAACATCCCGGGGATCATCGACGACGTGCAGGAACTGATCGACGCGGGGCATGCTTATCCGACCTCCACCGGCGTGTATTTCGACGCGGCCACATTCGAGGACTACGGGGCGCTGAGCGGCCGGACCGAGGAGGACGGCGCGGCGGGAGCCCGGATCGCGGTGGACGAAGAGAAGCGCGATCCGCGCGATTGGGCGCTATGGAAACTGGACAACGAGAGTTCGGTGGGCTGGGAGAGCCCCTGGGGGCGCGGGCGTCCGGGCTGGCATATCGAGTGCTCAACGATGATCCGGCGCACGCTGGGGGAGCAGATCGACATCCACGGCGGAGGCGCGGACCTCATCTTTCCGCACCACGAAAACGAGCTTGCCCAGGCCGAGGCCGCCACTGAGAGCCAACCGTTCGTGTCGTACTGGACGCACACGGGCCTGGTGCTGACCGACGGCGAGAAGATGGCGCACTCGCTGGGGAACTTCACCACCACGGCGGACGTGCTGACCAGCGTGCCGCCCGACGTGTTGCGGCTTTACCTGCTGGGTGTGCACTACCGCTCGACGCTGCAGTTTTCCCCGGAGGCCATCGAGCAGACACGGACCGGCTACGAGCGCCTGCTGACCGTGACACGAGCCCGTGGTGGCAACGCCAACGGGGATGGAACCGACCTGGCGTCCGAAGCAGCGGCAGCCCGCCGGGCGTTCGAAGCCGCCATGGACGACGACTTCAACGCGCCGCGCGCCATCGGCGCGCTGTTCGACTTCGGACGCGCCATCAACCGCCTGGCGCCGACCGCGCCGACGGCGGCAATGGAGCAAGCGCAGGACGTCTTTGCCAACCTGCTCGGCGTGCTGGGCATTGAGCTTCGTGAACCTGAAACGGCGTCAGACGACGCGACGCCGTTCATCGACCTGCTGGTGCGCGTGCGCCGGCGGCTGCGAGAGGCCAAGCAATGGGGGCACGCCGATCAAATACGCGACGATCTGGCCACGCTCGACGTGGTAATCGAGGACACGCCCGACGGCACGGTCTGGCGACGCGGGTAGGCCGCCCGCAACTTCCCGCCGAGGCCAGTGTTTGGGGGCGGCACGCCGTGACCGAGGCGTTGCGCCGTGGCGCGAGCGTCGAACGCGTGTTCATTGCCCGCCCGCAGGCCGAAGCGCTGGCCGACATTCGGTCGCTGGCGGCAACCGCGGCTGTTGCGGTTACGTTTACCGACGTATCGGAGCTCGACAAACTGAGTTTCGGCGGGCAGCACCAGGGCGTGGTGGCCGCCGTGCGTCCGCCACCGCCCGCGGCAATTGATGACCTGCTTGAGGGCGCCAGCGCGGGCGGACCTCCCCTGATTTTGGCGGCAGACCAGGTACAGGACGTGGGCAACCTGGGCGCGCTGCTGCGGACGCTGGAGGCGGTGGACGGCGCCGGCGCCATCGTGCCCGCCCGGCGCTCGGCCGCGCTGACCGGCGGACTGGCTCGCGCCTCCGCCGGGGCCAGCCTGCGCACGCCGCTGGTCCAGGTGGCCAACATCGCGCGGGCCCTGGACCAGTTGCGCGAGGCCGGCGCCTGGGTCTACGCGCTGGACCAGGAGGGCGACACGGACTTCACCGACGCGGACTACAACCGCCCCACCTGCCTGGTGGTAGGTGGCGAGGCCCGCGGTGTGCGGCCAGCGGTCCGCAAGGCCTGCGACGCCGGGCTGCGGATTCCGATGTACGGCGGCGTGGGTTCGCTGAATGTGTCCGTGGCCGGCGCGATCGTGATGTATCACGCGGTGCGTTCGCGACGAGAGGCCGAAGCCAATGCCGAGTGACAGCATCAGCCTGGTCGGAGTCACGCTCTACGGCTACCACGGGGCCAGGCCCGAAGAACGGACACTCGGCCAGCGGTTCGTTGTGGACGTAGACCTTGAGGCCGATTTGCGCAACGCCGGCGCAACCGACGATCTGGATGCGACGGTCAACTACAGCGAGGTGTACGCGCTCGTGGCGGAGCTGGTGGAAGGCGAGCCGGTGAACCTGCTGGAGACGCTGGGAGAGCGGATCGTCCGGGCGGTGTTCGAGCGCTTTCCTCAGGTTCAACGGGCGCGCGTGCGCATTGCGAAGCCCGGCGTGTCGATTGCGGGATCGGTACTTCGCGAGGCAGCGGTCACCCTTGACCGCGCAAGGAACGATCTTCGCAGCTAGCGGGAAGCGCTTCGGCTCGTCCGCCAACCAGTCGAGCATTCATGGGCCCATTACTTGACGTACACCGGGAATGGTTCCAACATGCTTAAAAGGGGCGGCTAAGCGCACATCAAGAAGCGAGTCCGCGCCGGGGCGCAAAGCAGAGTTTTCTGTTCAATGACCGGCACGGTCACGCCAACATTGCTTCTAGCTCGAAAGGTGTGATATGGCGAATCTGGCAGTCTTTATCGACGGCGGCTATCTCGAAGCTCTGCAGAAGCACGAGTTCGACGTGCGCCTGGACGTCAAGAAGCTTGTTGACGAGATCCAGCGGCACGTTGAAGGCGAGAGCGCGGACCCAGTGGAGCTTCTGCGCGCGTACTACTACCACTGCCGTCCGTATCGCAGCGACCCGCCGACACCTGACGAAGTGGACCGATACTCAAACTCCCGGCGGTTCGAGGATGCGCTTCGCTACTTGCCTCGCTTCGAGGTGCGCCTTGGGCACCTACGTATGTCAGGCATGGATGAATCGGGCGTCCCCATCTTCGAGCAAAAGCAGGTTGATCTTCTGCTGGGTCTGGACATGGCGTTGCTGGCCGGCAAGGGCCATGTTCAGCACATCGCGCTGGTTGCCGGTGACGGCGACTTTGTGCCCGCAGTTCGGGTCCTAAAAAACGAGGGCATTATCGTCTGGCTAGTTCATGGCCCGCCGCAAGGCAATCACGGGTATCCGACGTATTCCTTCGAACTGTTCAAGACAGCCGACGAGCGCTTGGAACTCGACGAGGAACTCATCGACCGGTTGCTGCGCTAGTCGCAGCGCCAGACTCCAGGCAACCGACGATCGTCGGCCAACGAGGCGCGTGGCAAGTCGGCCAAGCTAACTGGTCGGGCCTTTGCCCGGCTAAGTTGTCGCGGGCTTGGAGGTCAAGCGCATGTCGTCCATCACTCGCTGAACCTCAACGAGGATGGCGCCGAACGTATGCTTGATCGGCCCGCGCGCGTCGATCACCGTGAAGTTGTGCTGCCGCGCGAGCTCGCGAAAGTGGGCGCTGATCTGCGCCTGGTAGCGCAGGAAACTATCGAACACATCCTGACCCCGCATAACGTCAAGACCCGATTCCCAGAAGTCGAATCCCCCGTTGATCAGAATGCGTGGCAACAGGTGCTCGATATCCACGTCCAGATAGACTACGGCGTCCGGCACCGGCGCAAAGCTGTAGACGTCGGCCAACCAGGCAGGATCGATGCCGCGGGTGGCGGCGCGCGCGATCATCGAGAAGATGTAGCGGTCGGCCAGCACCACCATGCCGGCCCGCAGTGACGGGATGATCAGCCGTTCAACGCGGTCGAAGAAGTCGGTGGCATAGAACAGGTTGAGGGTCGTCGGGTCCAGGTCGTGACCTGACTTGGCCCGCCGAATGCCGGGGCCGGCCAGTTCGGAGCGGGTCAGGCCGGTGTCCACGACGCCAAATCCGTGGTCTTCCAGCCACTCTTTCATCAAACGAATCTGGGTTGAGCGTCCCGATCCGTCGGGCCCCTCAACCACGATCAGGCGTCCGGGCAGTGGACTCGGATCGATGCCGGGCGGCGGCTCGCCATAGAACCGCAGCGGGCGACGGACCGGCTGGCTCATAGCGACCGCCACATGTCGGCCAGGTACCGTCCGCTGAGGCCCGTATCCGCCAGCGCCTCCTGCAGACCAGACACTTCAGCGCGCATCGCGCCTTCCAGATACGGCCGCACCAGTTCCCGCATCTGTTCCTGCTGGTTCACGAGGGTGTCGGTGGCGTCGATGCGGGCAAGGCCGAACTCATCGACCAGCCGGCCGTATTCGCCGCGGATGATGCCCTGGAAGAGTCGGAATGACTTGGCCGGATTCTGGCTCAAACCCAGGTCCAGCCCGGCTTCGTAGTACTTGAGTTCGTCCCGACCAAGCTCGATCCGGCGGATCGCCTCATCCAGCGGCACATCGAAGTAGAAGGCCAGCGTGGGATCGGGCGCAAACGAATACAGCCGCCGCAGCCAGGCCGGGCTTACGCCGCGGGCCGCGTCACGAGCGTAGGCGGTATAGACGTAGCGATCGGCGAGCACGATCGCACCGGCCTGTAGCGCCGGAATGATCTGTTCGTGGACACGGCTGGAGAAGTCGGCCGCATGAATGAGGCTGAAGGTCAGCGGGGTCAGGATGCGGCGGCGCTTTCCGCGGCTGGTGGTTCGGCGGACGATTCGCGAGGAGTTCCACTCGGTGAAGATCACCAGGTAGCCCTGGCTGACGAGCCACTTGTGGAGCAGATCGAGCTGGGTGCTCTTGCCGGACCCGTCGATGCCCTCGACGATGAACAGGCGGCCCGGCAGGTCCTTCGAAATTTCGGAACCGTTCAATTCGCTCATACCGGCATTCTGTCACCATTCACCAGCACGGACCTGACTGCGTGGGTGAGGAGCCAGCGCAACTCGCGGGCTTTGGCAGCGATAGGCACGGGTTGGCCGTCGGCCGGGCAAAGCCGACGTTCGACATTCTTGGCAACAATCGACAGGGTACCCGACCGATTAACCGGCGTCGCTGCGCCGACCGTGGGCATCGATTCTGCGGTCGGCGTGGATGCCCGGCTTTGCGCTGACCGGCGTTTGTCCCGGTAGGGACGCTTACGATTCGGCAGGTCACCGTTCGTATACTCGGCTGACCGGAGTTCTGCTACGCCACCCATGCGCATTGCCATCGCCAGCGACGAACGGACGGACCTGACCGATCACATCATGGCGCGCCTGCGCGAGCGCGGGCATGCGCTGTCACCGTTGGGTCCGCTGGCCGGGCTGGACCAGCAGTGGCCCGAAGCCGGACGCAGCGTCGGCCAGACCGTAGCGGACGGCGCGGCCGACGAAGGCATCGTGTTGTGCTGGACGGGCACGGGCGTCAGCATGGCGGCGAACAAAGTCGCCGGCATTCGCGCGGCGCTTTGCGCGGATGCGGAGACCGCGCGCGGCGCCCGACTGTGGAACCGCGCAAACGTACTGGCCCTGAGCCTGCGGCTCACAACGCCGGCGCTGGCCGATGAGATTCTGACGGCCTGGTTCGACACGGCGCTGGGCGAAGACCCCGACGACAAAGCCTGCGTCGACCGGCTGGAACCCACGGCCGCGGCGGGCTGACCCACCCAACCCTGCGAAGAAACGAGATTCAGGCATGAGTTCAACGCCCATGCACGACGGATCGGTAACGGCATCCGTCGCGCACACGACCGATGGCTTGCAGGTTTCGCCCAACGGAACGCCGCCCACGGACCGTGAGCGCATCGCCGCGGCTATCCGGGAGATCCTGATCGCCATCGGTGAGGACCCCGACCGCGACGGCCTGGTGAAGACGCCGGCGCGCGTGGCGCGCATGTACGAGGAGCTGTTTGCCGGGCTGTCCGGCGAACCGGACGAGTATCTGGAGACCACCTTCGAGCACGCGCACGACGAGATGATCGTGGTGCGCGACATCCCCTTCTACTCGATTTGCGAGCACCACCTGCTGCCGTTCTTTGGGCGGGCGGCCGTGGGCTATATCCCGAACGAGCGCATCGTCGGACTCAGCAAACTGGCGCGCGTGGTGGAGCACCTGGCGCGCCGCCCGCAGGTGCAGGAGCGCCTGACCTGCGAGGTCGCCGACCGCATTGAGCAGGTGCTGGATCCGGTGGGTGTTGCGGTGACGATTGAGGCCGAGCACACCTGCATGACCATGCGCGGCGTCAAGAAACCTGGCAGCCAGATGGTCACGTCAGTCACACGCGGCGCGTTCCGAAACAACCCCGCCACCCGCGCCGAGTTCTTCGACGCGGTGCGGCGCACGTAAGTCCACCGCCGTGACGCCGGAGCCGGACACCGCGCCGCGCTCCCGGCGGACACGGCCAGCGCCCGGGACGTTGCAGCCCCTGGGGGCCTACCGCACCAAGCGCGAACTGGTGTACGGCGCGCTGCGCGAAGCCATCCAGTCCGGGCGCCTGCGGCCCGGCGACCGCCTGGTGATCAACCGCATCAGTTCCGAGCTTGGGGTCAGCGACGTGCCGGTGCGCGAAGCGTTATTCCAGCTCGAGGCCGAGGGGTTGATCGACAACGAGCCGCACGTGGGCGCCACGGTGGCCGGCCTGGACCCCGTGCAGGTGCGGGACGTGTATCTGGCCGGCGCCATTGTCGATGGCGCGGCGGCCGCGCTGGCCACGCCGCACATGACCGACAACGACCGGCAGCACCTGCGGGCGACCCTGGATCACCTGGACGCCGCCCTTGCCTCGGACGACGTCGAGGCGCTGTCCGGCCTGGACCAGGAACTGCACCGCGCGCTCTATGCGCGCTGCCCGTCGGCTCACCTGCTGATCCTGGTGGAACAGCTGTGGGCCACGAAGGAGCGGGTGCGCACGGCCTACCCGGCCCGAGCGCGGGGACGCGCGTCGCAGCGTGAGCACCGGGCGATCGTTGCGGCAGTCATCAAAGGTGATACGGCGGGCGTGGAGGCCTTGGTTCGCGATCACCTGCGGCGCGCCGGGATAGCCCGCAGCGCGGCGCTGGAATCACAGGGCGAACGGCTTACGGCACATTGACCGCGCCCGATAAATCATATATGGTCTATTAACTTCAAGCAGCGCTGCTTGAAGTTCGGTGGCGGGAGGTTTCACCATGCGCGTGGTCGCGCTTGCGTACCGTCGGCGCCGGCAGGACGGAGCCCGCCGACTGAACATTCGGGTGCTCATAGGGCGATGGCAAGTCGACAGGTCACGCCCCGCGGTCTAACAAGCCGACGGGGCAGCAGGCCTCGCGGAGTCAGGAAACCCACGAACAGCCAGCGCGCCGGTTAGACGAATGCCAAGCGTCAGCAGGCGCAGGCCGGGGAATCCGAACCGTGACGGCCGGGCGATATCTACGTGAATCGCTGCGAAACCCGCGCCAGGTTTGGCGCGGGTTTCGCGCGTCTAGTCGCTGGAGTAGACCTCGGGGTTGACGGTCCGCACGGGTCGGCCCCCGGCCAGGAACTCGATCAGATTGTCAACGGCCCGCCCGCCCATGCGGGTCATCGCCTCGAAGGTCCCACTACCAAAGTGCGGGCCGAGCACCGTGTTCGGCAGGGCGAACAGCGGATGATCGGGCGGCGGCGGTTCGACCTCGTACACATCGGCGCCATAGCCGCCAATTTCACCTGACTTAAGCGCGGCAACCAGCGCATCCTCGTCCACCAGTTGCCCCCGCGCCGTGTTGACCAGATAGGCGTCGGGTTTCATGGCCTGGAGCTGCGGCGCGCCAATCATGCGTTCGGTCTGTGGAGTGACCGCCGCGTGCAGCGCCACAAAGTCGGATTCGGTCAGCAGCTCGTCCAATTCGACGAACTGCGCCTCGATGCCTGCCGCAATGAGCCGTGCGGGATCGGGATGAGCCGTCGTGATGAGTACGCGCATGGCAAAGCCGTGCCGGCAGATCGCGGCAACGCGTCGTCCGATCTCGCCGAAGCCAATGATCCCGACGGTCTTGCCGGTCATCTCGAATCCGTCCAGTTCGGTTCGCAGCTTGAAGCCGGTGGTGCGTATCGCCTGGTCCGCCAGGACCATGCGGCGCGCCAGGCACCACATGAGCCCCACGCTGAGTTCGGCGATGGTTTGGGCGTTTTCCCCCGGCGCGTTCAGCACGGCAATCCCAAATTCGGTGGCCGCCGCCACGTCCACGCTATCCACACCGGTGCCAACGCGGGATATCGCCTGCAGGTCGCCGCGAACCGCCGCGAGGGCAGTTCGCGGCCACAACTCCGTTCCCGCAACCACGCCCCGACAGCCGCGCGCCGCCTGGACGAGTTCGTCGCCTTCGACGAAGAACGCCTGTCGAACCTCACTGTGGGCGCGGAGCTTCTGCTCCACCGCCTCGGGTATTGGGAACGTTTGCAGCACTCTGTTCATGGGTACCACCAGGTGATCGTGCGTTACGGGCTCGACGTCAGCGCTTTCTGCAGGACTTCCGTGTGCTCAGTGGCGATGCCGCAGCCCAGCGCCACGCACATGAGGGGCTGATCGGCCACATGTACCGCGATGCCGATTTCCTGCGAGAGCAACTGATCGAGGTTTCGCAGCAACGCAGTGCCGCCGCTCATGACAATGCCTTTGTCGATGATATCCGCCGACAGTTCGGGCGGCGTGCTCCCCAGCACCATCCGCACACCGCGCACGACCTGGCCCAGCGGCTCGAAGATAGCCTCGGTCACCTCGTCCGACGTGACGGTCACCGTGCGCGGCAGACCCTGCACGTGATCACGTCCACGAACCTCCAGGGTCTCGGCGGGGTTGAGCACGATGGCGCTACCGATCCCGATCTTGATCTGTTCCGCGGTTTGGTCACCGACCATCAGGTTGTATTTGCGCCTGATGTAGGCGGCGATCGCGTCATCAATTCGGTTGCCGCCCACCCGCAGCGACGTAGAGCAATCGGCAACGACGTCATTCAGCGAAATCACGGAAATCTCCGTGGTACCGCCGCCGACATTCACGATCATGCTTCCCGACGGCTCGGAGACCGGCACCTGGGCGCCGATGGCCGCCGCCAGCGATTCGGGGATGAGATGCACCCGACGCGCGCCCGCCGCCAGGCCGGCATCCAGCACCGCTCGCCGCTCGACCGTCGTAATCCCGGATGGCACGGCGACCATGATTTCAGGTCGAACAAGGCGAAAGCGGCCGCACGACCGGTCGATGAAGTAGCGCAGCATCGCCTCGGTTACCAGGTAGTCCGCGATCACGCCGTCCTGCATGGGGCGAATGATTCGCAGGCTGCCGGGGGTGCGGCCGACCATGGCGTGCGCGGCGTGCCCAATGGCCTGGATACGGCGATCCATGCTGACGGCGACCACGGAGGGCTCATTGATGGTGATGCCCTGGCCGATGCGGTTGACAACGACGTTGACGGTTCCGAGGTCAATGCCCAACCGCGGTGCGTTGAAGCCGAAGGGCACTTAAACCGCCGCGGCCGCGCGACGCACCGGCGAGCCCTGCGGTTCAGTGGTGATGGAGGCGCCGAGCTCCCGCAGATCGCCGGCAAGGTCTTCGTAGCCCCGCCGCACGAACTCGAACCCATCGAGCACGGTCTCACCTTCGGCAACCAGACCGGCCAGGGCGAGGGCCGTCATGCCGCGGATGCTGTGTTCCAGGTCAATGTTTCGGCCGCGCAGACGGCGCGGGCCGCGCACGACGGCCCGCGTGCCCTGCACGGTGACGTCCGCACCCATGGCCGCCAGGCTGTCCATGTAGCCCATGCTGCTGTCGAAGACCCGCTCGACAATGGTGCTCACGCCGTAGGCCTGCGTCATCAGCACGCCCATGGGCGCCTGCACGTCGGTGGGGAATCCCGGAAACGGCATGACCTGCACGTCGGTGGCGCCAAGCGTCTCAGGCGCGATCACGCGCACGGAACGGTTTGTCTCGACGACATCAACGCCCATCTCCCTGAGCTGCACGGTTACGGGTTCGAGATGGTCGGGGCGCACGTTTAGCAATTCAACGTCGCCGCCGGTCAGTGCGGCGGCGACGGCCATGGTTCCGCCCACCATGCGGTCGGGAATAGCCCTCGCCACGGTGCCGAACAAGTGACTGCGCCCCTGCACACCGATCAAGCTGGTGCCCTCGCCATGAATCTCGGCGCCCATGCCGCGCAGGAATTGCACCAGCGCCACGACCTCCGGCTCGCGCGAGGCGTGCACGATCGTGGTGTAGCCGTTGGCCAGGGTTGCCGCCATCAGTAGGTTCTGTGTGCCGGTGTGGCTGGGATAGTCCAGGTAGATGCGGCGGCCGTAGAGCGCGTCGGCCTCGGCGTGGAACACGCCTTCGGCCAGCGCCAAGGTGGCGCCCATGCCTTGAAACCCGGCGATGTCCACGCTCACGGGCCGGGCGCCGAGCTGACAGCCGCCGGGCGCCGCGCAGTCGAAGCGTCCGAAGCGCGCAAGCAGCGGCCCGGTCACCTGAAACGAGGCGCGCATGCGCTGGACGAGGTCGGGATTCGGCGAACTTGACCGCACATCGGCGGCGGTGACCGTTACGGTGCGCGCGTCTGCGTCCAGCACGACCTCGGCGCCGAGCTGGCGCAGCAGATCCGCCATGACCAGGACGTCCGAAATGATGGGAACATTCTGGATGACGCAGGTTTCGTCCGTCAGCAGGCAGGCCGCCATCATGGGTAGGACGACGTTCTTGGCGCCGGGCGTCCGGTAGCGGCCGCGCAGCGGGCGGCCGCCTACGATCGTCGCGCGGATTCGTTGCTCGTCGTGGGCGCCCCGTCCGGCTTCGGGATCCACGGCGGTCCTAGCCTCGCTGGGCCCGCTCGACGGTTCGGAGGCGGGCCAGCGCGCGCACAAGCGCCAGCCGCGCCTGTGTGGTCAGCATGTCGTCATGCGTCCGTCGAGCCTCGTCCAGATCGCGCAATGCAGTCTGACGAGCGGCCTCGGCGCGCTCCCGATTGATCTCCGCCGCGTTCTCGGTCGCGTCGGCCAGCACGGTCACGGTGTCGTTCATGACTTCCAGGAACCCGCCAGTGATCGAGAAGTGCTGGGTCTCGGCGCCGCGCCGAAGCTCCAGCGTGCCGGGGGCCAACTGGGTGATGAGCGGAGCATGGCGCGGAAGGATGCCAAGCTGGCCATCAACCGACGGCGCCAGCACCAGCGTCACGCCTTCTTCCCGCAGGACTTCGCGCTCGGGGGATACGACCGTGAGGGTCAAATCAGCCATCACGACCTCCAGATCGAGTCTATCAGAGGGTGTTTGAGAGCCCGCGTGGACGGCTCAGGCAGACACTTCAAGCGCTTTAGCCTTGGCGGCGGCCTGCTCGATATTGCCGACCATCAGGAACGCCTGCTCGGGCAGCTCGTCCTGCTCGCCATTCAGGATCGATTCGAACCCAGTGACAGTTTCTTCCAGTGGGACGATTTCTCCGGGCGTCCCGGTGAAGACCTCGGCCACGTTCATGGGCTGGGAGAGGAAGCGCTCAATCTTGCGCGCCCGAGACACGGTGAGCCGGTCTTCTTCCGACAGCTCTTCGATACCCAGGATCGCGATGATGTCCTGCAGGTCCTTGTAGCGTTGCAGCACCTGCTGAACGCCACGGGTAACGTTGTAGTGCCGCTCACCGACAACGCGCGGATCGAGGATCTTTGAGGTGCTGGTCAGCGGGTCAACCGCCGGGTAAATACCGCGGTCGGAGACGGAACGTTCGAGGCGAACCGTGGCGTCCAGATGCGCGAAGGTGGTGACCGGCGCGGGGTCGGTGTAGTCGTCCGCGGGAACGTAGATCGCTTCGAGCGATGTGATGGACCCACGGGTCGTTGACGTGATGCGCTCCTGCAACTCGCCCATTTCGGTGCCCAGCGACGGCTGGTAGCCGACCGCGGACGGCATGCGGCCCAACAGCGCCGAGACTTCGGAGCCGGCCTGGGTGAACCGGAAGATGTTGTCGATAAATACCAGCAGGTCACGCTCTTCCTCATCGCGGAAATATTCGGCCATCGCCATTCCAGCCAGGGCCACGCGCAGGCGAGCGCCGGGAGACTCGTTCATCTGACCGAACACCATGGTGGTGTTGCCCAGAACGCCGGCTTCGGTCATTTCGCCGATGAGTTGGGTGCCCTCGCGCGTACGTTCGCCGACGCCGCAGAAGATCGAGTATCCGCCGTACTGGACGGCGATGTTGTTGATCATCTCCATGATGATCACGGTCTTGCCCACGCCGGCCCCACCAAACACCCCGGTCTTGCCGCCGCGCGTGAACGGCGCGATAAGGTCGATGACCTTGAGACCGGTCGCGAACACTTCGGCCGAGGTGCTCTGGTCGGTGAAGGCCGGGGGACGCCGGTGAATTGGATAGGTCGCGTTGACCTCGACAGGGCCCTTGCCGTCAACCGGCTCGCCAGTCACGTCGAAAACGCGGCCCAGCGTCTCAGGTCCTACCGGAACGCGAATTGGTCCGTCGGTATCACGGACCGCAGTTCCGCGGCGCAGGCCTTCGGTAGGGCGCATGGACACGCAGCGGACCCTGCTGTCGCCGATGTGTTGCTCGACTTCCAGCACCACGAGGCCACCGTCGTCGGTGTCCAGTTCCAGAGCGTTGTACAGGGGAGGCAGGTCGCCCTGCGGAAATTCCACGTCGACGACCGCGCCTACGATCTGGACGATACGGCCTTCAGCCATCTGTTAACTCCCCTGCGCCCTAGGCGTCCGCCAGCGCATTGGCGCCGGAGGCAATGTCGATGATCTCGCTGGTAATTCGGGCCTGCCGCAGCTTGTTGTAAGCCAAACGCAGCCCCTCGATTAGTTCGGTCGCGTTGTCAGTGGCCGCGCGCATGGCAACCATCCGGGCGCTTTGCTCGCTGGCGCACAGTTCCAGCATGGCCCGGTATACCGTCATTTCAACGAATCGCGGGATTAGCGCTTCGAGTACCGAGGCCGGGTCCGGCTCGAAGATGATGTCCGTTTCCCGGGCTTCGTGGTGCGTTTCGGGCAGAACGACGGGGAACAGTCGGACGACGCGCGGTTGCTGCGTGAGGATGTTGACGAACTCGGGGTACACCATGCGGACTTCGTCGAACTCGCCCCGCTCGTACCCGTCGATGAGCAGGCGGGTCAGTGGTGCGATGTCGTTGACGGTTGGCTGGTCGCTGATGTCAGTAAACACCGCCGCCAGCGTGTACAGCCCGCGCAGGGCCACGTGCCCTTTGCGCCCGACGACCACGACACTGATTTCAATGGCATCGTCGGTCGCGTCGATCTCGCTGACCGTGGTTCGGACGATGTTGGTGTTGAGAGGGCCGGCCAGGCCACGATTGGTGGTGAGCACCAGGAACGCCGTGCGCTCGATGGGGCGTGGCTGAAGAATCGGCGGCAGCCGGTCGTTGCCGGTGGCCAGCACCAGCCGCTCAATCATACCCGCGATGTGGGTGGCGTAGGGCCGCGCCGCCTGAACGGCTTCCTGGGCGCGACGCATGCGCGACGCCGCCACGAGCTGCATTGCCCGGGTGATCTGGCGCGTGTTGTCGACGCTGCGGATGCGGCGCCGAAGCTCGAGCGGGCTGGCCATGCGTCAGCCGGCCGCGACCGCGCTGGCGGCGAACACGTTTGCTTTGAAGTCCTGGATAGCCGAACGCAGGGTCGCTTCGGCGTCATCGTCGAGGTCGTCGCTGTCGCGAATGGCCTGCAGCAGGCCGGGATGCACGTCGCGCAGGTAGTCCAGCATCTCCTGCTCGAACCGGCCCACCTCCGCCAGAGGAATCTCGTCCAGAAGGCCCTGGGTCCCGGCATAGATCACGCACACCTGATCAACGACATCCATCGGCACGAACTGGCCCTGTTTGAGCAGCTCGGTCACCCGCTGGCCGCGCTCAAGCTGGTTGCGCGTCGCCTCGTCGAGGTCCGACGCAAACTGCGCGAAGGCCGCCACGTCGCGGTACTGTGAAAGGTCCAGCCGCAGGCCTCCGGACACGGACTTCATGGCGCGAATCTGGGCATCGCCGCCGACCCTCGATACCGAAATGCCTGGGTTAATGGCGGGACGGATGCCGCCGTTGAAGAGATCGGCTTCCAGATAAATCTGACCGTCCGTGATCGAGATGACGTTTGTCGGAATGTAGGTCGTGACGTCGCCTTCTTGGGTCTCGATGATCGGAAGCGCGGTCAGGCTGCCGCCACCGTGCTCGTCCGACAGGCGAGCGGCGCGTTCCAGCAGGCGCGAGTGCAGGTAGAACACGTCGCCGGGGTACGCCTCCCGCCCGGGAGGGCGCCGCAGCACCAGGGAAACCTGGCGGTAGGCCCACGCGTGCTTGGTCAGGTCGTCATAGATGACCAGGGCGTCCTGGCCGTTGTCCCGGAAGTACTCGCCGATCGTGCAGGCGGCGAACGGCGCCATGAACTGCAAGGCCGCCGGCTCGCTGGCCGACGCCAGCACCACGATGGTGTGCTCCATGGCGCCGGCTTCTTGCAGAGTGGCCACCACCTGCGCGACCGCGCTCTCCTTCTGTCCAATGGCGCAATAGATGCAGACGAGGTCGCCACCACGCTGACTGATGATCGTATCCAGCGCGATGGCGGTCTTGCCGATCTGCCGGTCGCCGATGATCAGTTCACGCTGACCGCGGCCGATGGGCGTCATCGAGTCGATGGCCTTCAGCCCGGTCTGCACGGGTGTGTCCACGTTCTGGCGCTGCGCGACGCCCGGCGCCACTTTCTCGATTACGTCGGAGCGGGAGGCGTTGATCGGCCCCTTGCCGTCGACCGGCTCTCCGATAGCGTTGACAACGCGCCCGAGCAGCTCGGGTCCAACCGGAACCTCCGCGACGCGGCCGGTGGTGCGGGCTTCGTCACCTTCTTCAATTCGCAGGTAGTCGCCCAGGATGACCGCGCCGACGGTGTCTTCTTCCAGGTTCAGGGCCATCCCGGTTACGTCGTGGGGGAAGGCCAGCAGTTCGCCGGCCATGGCCTGGGAAAGGCCGGATAGCCGCGCCACGCCGTCGCCGACTTCGAGGACGTGACCGACGTTGGCCTGTTCGGCCTGGGCTTGGAAGCCCTCGATCTGCTGCCGGAGCGCGTCTGCGATCTCTTGTGGGCTGATAGCCATTCGGGTCTCCTGCTAGCGCAAGGTGGACGCCAAGGCTTGCAGCCTGGCGTGGACGCTCAGGTCAAGTACGTCGTCGCCGCGTCGGACGACAAATCCGCCCAGCAGGGCGGGATCGATATCGGTGGTAAGACGAAGCGTGCGGCCGGGCGCCGTCAGACGATCGCGCAGATCGCGCAGTTCCGCCTCTTCCAGCAACGCGGCGGTGGTCACGTGCACCCGATCGACGTGTTGCGCCTCGTCGGCGGCAACACGAAAGCGGCGGGCAATCTCCTGGGTCAGGTCAATCTCGCGCTGCTCGGCGAGCAGCCGCAGCAGCCCAAGCCCGCGGACGGAGACGGCATCGCCGGCCGCGCGCTGCACAGCCAGGAGACGGTCGTCCAGCCCGATTGACGTGCTGTGGAGGAACCGTCGCGCCGGGTCGTCATCCGCGATTGCGCTCAGGATTTCCAGGTCAGCCTCCCACGCCTGCCAGGTCTGTTCCGCCCGGGCGTCAGCCACGATGGCGTCGACATAGCGCGCTGCGCGCCGGCGCCGGCTGCCACGCATCGCTAGCGCGGCTCCCCGGCGACTTCCACGATTGCTTCCTGGACCAGCCGACGGTGTTCAGGGTCGTCAATCGAACGGTTCAACACGCGCGCGGTAGCGCCGAGAACAAGGTCGGCCGTCTGGGTGCGCAGTTCGGCGGCGACCCGCACCCGATTGGCGTCGACCTCGGCCGCGGCTTCGGCGCGCATGCGGTCCGCCTCGGCGCGGGCCTGCTCGAGTTCACGCGCTCGCAGCGACTCTGCCGCCCGGCTGGCCTCCTCGCGAATCTGCTGCGCCTGGGCCCGCGCGCCGGCCAGTTCAGCCTGGAACTCGGCGCGCTCCGCCGCCACCTGCTCCCGCAGGTTGTCGGCTTCGTCCAGGCTCTCGGCAATCCGCTGCCGCCGCCGTTCCAGCATGGCGACCAGCGGCTTGAACAGCAGACGGTGCAGAATCCACAGAAAGAGCAGGAAGTTGGCGACCTGAAACAGAATATTCGGGAAACTGATGCCCAGCGGCGCAGGCTCACTCATACCGACATCTCCGTAGCCGTCCGGCGCGTCGGAGTTATCCGAACGCCAGCAGGATTCCGACGATGAACGCGTAGATGCCGACGGCCTCAGCGAGGCCCAGGCCGACGATCATCGTGTTGCGGATATCGCCCGCGGCATCGGGGTTGCGGCCAATAGCGTTCATGGCGCCCTGAACACCGATGCCAATGCCGATGCCGGGCCCAATGGCGCCCAGCCCGATCGCGAGACCTGCGCCCAGCGGCGTGAGGTCCATTGCTTGTTCCACGAGGTCACTCTCCTCCTGCGCGCATCAATGCGCTTCGGCCGTATCCGGCCCGACGGACTGGCCCGTGAACACCATGCTGAGCATGAAGAAGATCACGGCTTGAACGAGACCGAAAAGGATCTCCAGAACTAGAAACACTGCCCCGATCAATGGCAGATGCCCGAGTGCGAAGGCGCCCAGGATGGGTCCGTTGAGCAGCACTTCGCCAGCGAACAGGTTGCCAAAGAGTCGGAAGGACAGCGAAATGATCACGAACAGTTCGATGATGATGAAGACCGGCGCCAGGAAGGCCACCTGGGTCATTGCCTTCAGATGGCCCAGCGGGCCGTGCGACACGATACCGGACGCGTGGATCACCACGAAGGCCGTCAGGGCGAGCGCGATGGTCATGTTGATGTCGGCGGTGGCGGGACGGAAGAGCGGGGCGGCAATGGTCTCCAGATGGCCGTCTTGAACGATCTCGGACGGCGTCCAGATCGTTCCGATGCCCGGCAGCAGGCTGGTCCAGTTGGAAACGGTGATGAAGACGAAGAAGGTGGCGCCGAAGGCAAAAACTCGGCCGGCGTAGCGCCGGCCGACGGTGGATTCCACGAGCTCGACAAGGAACTCGGTGACCATCTCCGCAACATTTTGGAGTCCCGCGGGGACCAGGGCGGCGTCAGGGTCGCGGCGGATGTGGCGGGTGGCGAACCACGCCAACGCCAGCGTCCCGGCCATGGTGAGCCACATGGTGAACATCGAGTTGGTCACGGTGAACAGCCCGAGGGGTGTAGGCCACGGGCCAGCCAGTGGCTCGGCGGCCGCGCTGATGTGCGGCGCCAGTTCGTGTCCCGTCTCGGCGGCCATTCCTAGCGATTCCCCGCGCGCTGCCAGCTAAAGATCAGGTACATCACGTACCCGCTGGAGGCCAGGCCAAGGAGAATCCCTCCGAGCAGCAGGATGGGCGCGGTGCCCAACTGGTCATCGATCCAGCGTCCTCCCAGGATGCCGGTGACCATGAACGCGCCCACGATGAATCCGAATTCGAGCGCAAGCGCCGCAGATCGTAGCGCACCCACCGGGCCACGCAGCCCTCACGACTTTGTGAAAACGTTCACGTTCTCCGCGTCGGGAGTTTAGCAAAGGCCCATCGCCAGTCCAGCGCGACAGGTCGCGGCGCCATTCGGCGTGTTGCGGAGCGGCGGCGCGCGGCTCTAGGCTTGCCTCGCGACGGGCCGCCGGGTCCGCGCCTGGTGACCCCATCGCCCCATGCTGCGACGCCCAAGTCGATCCCGCGTCACGGCGCGCACCCTGATTGTCGTCCTCACGCTGGCCACCCTGTCGCTGGTGCTGGGGACGTGGCTGTACTCGGTCGTTCCCTAGCGAAGACCGGACACCCCGGCCCCGACGCTATCGAGTCGGAGGCCAAGCAGCAGACGACTAGATGATGTCGGTTGGCAACAGCGCCTCGCCGAGCCGCGTCGCCGGATCGTCCACGAGCCGCCAGATTTCGCCGCCCAGCGCCATCGCGAAGACCGTGCGGTCTTCCACGTAGTTTGGCGAGGCGGCCACGCGCAGGACCGCCCGGTTACGCAGGTTGGGGTTGAATTCCGACCACCCGGCGCCGCCGTTGGACGACCGGAAGACCCCACGGCTTGTCGCGGCGTACACGGTCGTGTCGTCGGCAAACGTTGGTGTGGGGTCAATCCAGAGCACGGCCGTTTCGGCGTCGCCCGGATAGGTTCCGGACCACACGTCTTCAAACCGGGCCGTTGGGCGAAATACCTGGCTGGCCGTGGCGAACAGCCACGAGCGGTCTCTATCGGTGTAGGTGGCGGGGATCGCCAGCGACACCCAGGGCGTGTTGGTCTCGTGCTCCACGAACCGCTCAAACGAATCCCCGCCGTCGTAGCTGACGTGCACGGCCGCAGCGCCCTGACCGACGGTGCCGGCAAAGACCGCGCGGTCAACCTCGAAATTGGGTCCGGTGGACAGCGCCACGACGGTCTCGCCGTCGAAGTCGTGCGCCAGCCGCTCCCAGGTCTCGCCGCCGTCGGCGCTGCGGTAGGTCAAGCCCAAGGCCCCGCCGGCAAACACGATTCGGTCGGTCGCGTAGCTGGAAGAAAAGGCCACTGCGCGTACGTCGTCGAGATCGAAGCCCTCGACCGCTTCGTCCCAGGTGTGTCCGTGGTCGACGCTACGGAAGAGCCCGGCCTGCGTGGCCACCAGCACGACGCCATCCGCCGCGAATTCCGGGGCGGCGGCGATACCGGCGATGTCCAGGTCGTTCAAGTCCTCGCCGCGCGCTTCCCACGTCGCACCGCCGTCGGTCGAGACGTGCACGCCGCTGCCGGAGCCGCCGGCAAACATCGTTCGGTCGGTCTTGAAGTCGGGGGAGATGGCCAACGTGACCCAGTTCTGGCTGGTGATTCCCGTGTTACGGGGTTCCCAGGTCACGCCCAGGTCACTGGAACACAGCAGCCCGGTGTGGAACGTGCCGGCCCAGAGAACCGTCGCGTCGTCCGTTGGAAGCAGTGCGAGCGTCAGAATCGACCCGTAAATGTCGTCCATCGCGCGCGTTTCCCAGGTTTCGCCGCCGTCGGTGCTGACCACCACGCCCTGAGCGCCGGTACCCGCAATGATCGTCTGATCGTCGGAGAAAGCCGGGGAGATGCACACGGCGTTGACGGCCTCGTCGCCGACCTCGGGGACCTGGGCCCAGGTTCGACCGCCGTCCTTGGATACCCACAAGCCGCGCTCTTCGGTGCCGGCGACGATAGTTCGGTCGGCCGCGAAGTCCGGCGCCAGCGCCAGCGTTTGCACCGTGGCCGTGCCAAATTCGTCCCCACCCAACTGTTCCCAGGTGCGGCCGCCGTCGCTGGAGCGGCACACGCCGCCGTTGACAATGCCGGCATAGACCATCTGGTCCGTGCGGAAGCCGGATGAGACGGCCAGCGTCTGAATGGAAAGCCCGGAGAGCCCGACGTTGGAGGGGTTCCAACTGCGGCCGCCGTTCGTCGTGCGGTACACGCCGTCGCCGTCCGTGCCCAGCAGGGCGATGCGGTCGGTGGCGTACGACGGTGAGAGCGCCAGAGCCACGACGTTGGGAATCGCGCCCCAGAACGACAGGCGGTTCCAGGTCTCGCCGCCGTCGAACGACTTGAACACGCCGCCCTGAACCGCGCCGGCAAAGGCGTTGTTGTCGCGGTCGTAGTCGGGTGAGACCGTAACGGCCTGGATGTACGGACTGGTCAGCTGGGCGTTGGAAATACGCCAGGTCTGGCCGTCGTCGTCGGACAGAAAGACACCGGACATGGTGCCGAGAAACAGGCGACGGCCTTCGGAATGCGAGGCCATCGCGATTGACGTCACCGTGCCGCCCTCTTGGCCGCCGACGCGATGCCAGCGATTGACGGCCGGATCGATGGTTTCGACTTCAACCATGCGTTAGAGCCTCCGGACTCGCGGATTGACGAAGTGGAAAGCGCCGCCGGCGCCCCGACGAATCAACACCTTCTCGAAAAGACGCCCGCAGCATAAGGCCCGCGATGGGGCAGTGCACGACCATCGGGGCTATCCGCAGTGTACGCAGCGGCGCTAGCCCTGAACAACCATTCTAAGGTTATCCGGGTCCGGCGGGAATCCGCAGCTCCTGGCCAACGAAGATGCTGTCCGGATCGTTAAGGCCGTTTGCCGCCATCAGATCGTTGATGCTCACGCCGTACGCGACGGCAATGGCGCTGAGGGTGTCGCCAGGCTGTACCGCATGCGGAGTGGGGGCATCCTCCTGCTGGGGAACCTCGGTGCCTTCGGGCATGCGCAGACGCTGGCCCACGACCAGATTGTCAGGGTCGGGAATGTCGTTGAGATCCACAATCACGGCGACCGGCACGTCATAGAGCTCGGAAATGCCAGTGAGAGTCTCGCCGGGCCGCACCTCGTGGGTCGCCGGTGTAGGGGCCGGCGTTGGCGTAGGCGTGGGAACCGGCGTCGGGTTGGCCGTGGGCGTGGGTGACAGAACCACGATCGGAACTCCGACTTGCGCGGCCTCCGGCGTGGTGATTGACGTCGGGACCGGCACCGAGGGCCACAGTGGCTGCCCGGCCGTCGTGCTGCCGGCCGCCGACGCGGCAGCCCGGTAGCCGTCTTCCTGCCAGGCCAAAATCCGCCAGGCGATCAGGACGGCGGCCAGCAGCAGCGCAAGGCGCACATAGCGAACCCAGTGACGATCCAGCGGCTGCATGGCGTCTGGCCCCGTAACTTTGGCCCAGCGCAATTCGGGCTGGGCGGGTGCGCCGGACTCGACGTCGCTCACCATCCGAATGCCATGTACAGATCATTCACGTTTGTGCCGGTCGGCCCCATCTGGACCAGGTCGCCGCAGCACTGGAGGTAGCTGTAGGAGTCGTTGGCCGCCAGCGCACGTGCACAATCGGCGCCGGTGGCGTGCGCGCGTTCGAGGGTGCTGCCATCGATCAGCCCCCCGCAGGCGTCGGTAGGTCCGTCAGTGCCGTCCGTGGCCAGGGCAAATACGGCGGTGCTGGGCTCGCCGGACAGCGCCTGGGCCGCCGCGACCGCGAGCTCCTGACTACGGCCCCCACGGCCGTCGCCACGCACGGTCACCGTGGTCTCGCCGCCGAAGATTGCGCAACCCGGCCGCCGAACCGGGCGTCCGCTGCGGGCGATGTCTATCGCAGCGCCGGCGATCAGCTTGGCAATCTCCCGCGCTTCGCCTTGCACGCGCGAGGTCAGGAACTGGGCGTGCAGGCCGGCCGCCTCCGCCGCCGCAACGGCGGCGAGACCCGCGCGCGCGTTGTCCGCGATCACCAGGTTCGTCACCCGTTCGAACAGTGGATCGTCGGGTTTGGGCGTCTCGGGCAGACCACCGCGTGCGCCGAGTTCCAGCCGCTCGCGGACCGAGGCGGGCGCTGCGGCCCGCAGGTCAAACGCATCCAGCGCGGCCAGCGCGTCGGCGTAGGTGGTTGGGTCGGGCGCCGTGGGACCGGACGCGATGACATCGATCGGGTTGCCGACCACATCGCTGACGAGCAGCCCGATCACGCGTGCCGGGGCGGCGGCCGCCGCCAGCAGGCCTCCGTGATATTCGGACAGGTGCTTCCGAATAGCGTTCATCTGATTGATCGTGGCGCCCGAGCGCAGCAGTTGGTCGGTCACGTCCTGCAGTTCGCGCAGGGTGATTCCTTCCGGCGGACATGGCGTCAGGGCGGACCCGCCACCGGATATGACGCAGAGCACCAGGTCCCCGGCGCTCGCTTCGCAGGCCGTGTCAAGCAAGCGCCGAGTGGCCGACTGACCACGCGCATCGGGTACCGGATGACCCGCGTCCACGATCTCAACCTGGCGCGCCGGAGATGCGTAGCCGTCCTTGGTCACCACCAGTCCGCCCTGTACGCGGTCGCCCAGGATGTCCACCAGCGCCGCCGCCATGCGCGGGCTGGCTTTTCCCGCGCCCAGCACGATCACGCGACGGACATCGTCGTAGGGAATGTGAAGACGCCCGACCTGGATTCCGCCGTCGGTGAGCGCAACGGTTTCGTGCACGGCGGTCGCGGGATCCACGGCGGCAATGGCCGCCCGCCCGATCGCCATGATCGTGGCGCGCATCCGTTCGTCACGCACGGGCGGCGGCTCCATCTCCGTCAGCTACCCCAACCAGTGTAGGCAGCGTCTCAGGCCGAGCGCGTGCAGTACGCCAGCCCGACCAGGTCCGGGCCGACGTGCGCGCCCATGACCGGCGTGAATCCGGTGACGTAGAGATCGTCCGGCGCCATCTCCCGCCGGATCTGTTCGGCGAGCTGATGCGCCTCATCCACGGCGGCCGCGTGGTGGACGGCCACGCCCAGGTAGCTCGCACCCCGCGCCGCTCGCCGCACGTGCCCCACCAGGGCGCGCAGCGCCCGCGCGCGCGAACCGAACGCGGCCCGAAAGCGGATACGCCCGCGCCGCATGCCAAACATCGGCGTGGACGGCAACGCGTCGGCCACCCGCGCCACCACCCACGGCACGCGGCCACCGCGCGCCAAGTACTCGAGGGACCCCAGCAATGCCACGATCCCGCTGTCGTCAGCCGCTTGCGCCACCGTCCGTTCCACCGTGGGCAGGTCGGCCCCGACGCTGGCCGCACGCGCGCCCAGCAGCACTGGAAACCCATGCGCCATGGTCGCCGCGCCCGTCTGGATGACGCGGACCTCCGGCGGACCGTTGAAGTCGCGGGCCGCCATTTCGGCCACCTCGGTCATCGCGGATATGCGCCGCGGGATGGTGGCGCACAGAACGTCCATTCCGGCGGCGTGCGCCTTCGCGAACTCAGCGGCGTAGGCCTGGGGCGATGTGGAGCTGGTGGTTGGCAGCGTGGGGTCCGTGGCCAGGCGCTTCCAGAACGCCTCGTTTGTTATGTCAACGCCATCGTGCAGCTCCTCGCCATTCCAGACCAGCACCGTGGGCACGATGGCGATGCCGTGGGCCTCAATCTCATGAGGGGGAAGGCAGGCGCTCGAGTCGGTAACCAGCCGAACGCGCCGGACGCGGTTACGGTCCGTCGCGGTCAAGCAGGATCCTCCGCCAGAGCAGCGTGGCCGTGGACACGTCGTCCGGCGCGTTCGACTTGCGGTATCCCACCAGGCGGGCAGTGATCAGGACTCCCACCAGCGTCCAGGCTGTGAGGCTTAGCGCTATGTCCGCACCTGTCAGGCTGAGCACGATCGCCGTGGCAAAGAACCCGATCAGCGCGCCGGGGGCCGAGTCCTTCAGGATCGCCTTGCCCAGCACCAGCCCGGCAAAGGCCAGCGCCATGTGCCAGGCGCCCAGCGCGGCCAGCGCGCCGCCGGCCGGCCCGATGCCCCGCCCGCCGCGAAACCGCAACGTGAAGGGCCACACGTGCCCGGCCACGGCCACCACGCCCGCGACGGCTGAAACTTCGTAGGTGGCCAGTCGCTGCGCGATGAAGATCGCCAGCGCCGGTTTGAGCGCGTCGGCCAGGCCCGCCATCGCCCCTCGCACCATGCCCACCCGTTCAATGGCCGCGGACCCGCTGACGCCGCCCGAACCCTCGGCCAGTAGGTCATGTCCCGCCAGTCGGCCGGCCAGGTACGCGAACGGCACCGATCCGATGACATAGGCGATCAAGACCGCAAGCAGGGTCGTCATTGGCCATTCCGGCGCGCCGCCGGCTCGCGGGTCCGGTTGCGGCGCACGCCAACGCTGTCACGCGAGACCGAGTACACGCTGGGAATGGTCTGCAGGCGCCGCATCAGACGCGCCATCTGGCCCACGCTGCCCATGCCCACCGTGATCCGCATGGTGGCCTGGCGCCGCCGGTTGGTGTGCACCTGTGCCGAGGTGATGTTGAGCCCTTCGTCCCGGATCACCCCGGTCACGTCGTGGGTCAGGCCCTCCCGGTCGTCGGCTTGGATGCGAATCTGCACGGGCAGCAACTGGCTCGTCTCATCAATCCACCAAACTCCAACGCGCGCGCCAGGCAGCCGCGCCCCGATCCGGCAGCGGGGCCGATGGACTTCGATAGCGTCGTCCACAACCATGCCGCCGATCTTCATTCCCGGGCTCGGCTTGCAGCAGGCGCCCAGCCGGATCGGCAGGTCCAGGTCCGCGCCCACCAGTTGTCCGCCCCACTCCACCTCGACCAGGCGCTCGGGTTCATCCACGTTCTGGACATTGGCGCAGCTCAGTCGGTGCACGCTGATCCCGTGGCCACGCGTAATGAATCCCACGATGTCGTCGCCGGGCAGGGGATTGCAGCACGACGCCACGCGCGTGAGCAGATTGCCGACCCCCAGAACCCGAACCAGGGGCTGCACGTCGCGCACGGCCGAAGCGTCCGCCGGCAGCGGCTCGATGTCCGCTTCCTCGACCTCCTCGGTCAGCTTGAGTCGGTTGATGATCTGCGGGACGGTGGTGGCGCCGTAGCCGACGCCCGCCAGCAGGCTGTCGATGTCGCGGTAGCCCAGCGCGGCGGCCACCGGCTGCAGGCCCTCGCCCGGGAGCTGTGAGATGCGGCCCTGGCCGAGCCGCCGCAGCTCGCGTTCCAGCAGTTCCCGGCCGGACTCGATGTTCTCGGCGCGCTCGCGCCGCTTGAACCACTGGCGAATCTTGTCCCGCGCGTGCGCCGTGTGGACCAGCGATACCCAGTTGCGACTGGGCCCCTGGCTGTTGCTGCTGGTCAGGATTTCCAGCACGTCGCCGTTCTGCAACTGGTATTCCAGGGGCATTAGGCGGCCGTTGACCTTGGCGCCGATGCAAGTGTGGCCGATGTCCGTGTGGATGCGGTAGGCGAAGTCGAGCGGCGTGCTGCCAGCCGGAAAGTCCTTGATCTCGCCGCGCGGCGTGAACACGAAGACCGTATCGCTGAAGAAGTCGGTCTTCACCGCATCCACGAACGAGCCGGCTGTTTCCTCGTCGGCCTGCCAGGTCAGGATCTGCCGCACCCAGGCAAGCTTCTCCGAGAAGTCCTCTTCGCCGTCCTGGTCGCCGGCCTTGTAGCGCCAGTGTGCCGCCACCCCGAACTCGGCCGCCGCGTGCATTTCGTGAGTTCGAATCTGGATTTCGATCGGCCGCGCGTCCGGTCCCAGCACCGCCGTGTGCAGTGAGCGGTAGCCGTTTTCCTTGGGCGCCGAGATGTAGTCGTCGAACTCCGCCGGAATGTGCCGCCACGCGCCATGCACCACACCCAGCGCCGTGTAGCAGTCGTGTACGTCGTCCACGATCACCCGCACGGCCAGGATGTCGTAAACCTCGTCGAGCGGAACATTCTTGCGCTGGGTCTTCTGCTCGATGCTGTAGACGTGCTTGATGCGGCTCTGGATCAGCGCATCGGTACCCGCGTTGTCCAGCGCCTCGCGCAGCGCACCGGTGACCGCCTGCACCACGTCCTCGCGGGCCGCTCGCTCGGCCAGCAGCCAGCTGGCGATCTCGCGATAGCGCTCGGGCTGCAACAGCTTGAAGGCGTGATCTTCCAGTTGCCAGCGCCACTCTTCGATTCCCAGCCGCCCCGCCAGCGGCGCGAAGATTTCCAGGGTGTCGCTGGCATAGCGGGCACGCTTCTCGGGCCGGTAGACGGACGCGGTCTGCAGGTTGTGCAGACGGTCCGCCAGCTTGACCAGCACCACCCGGATGTCGCGCGCCATGGCCAGAAAGACTTTCCGCAGGTTCTGCGCCTGGCGGTCGTCCAGGCTGACGACGGTGATGTCGTCCAACTTGGTCACGCCGTCCACCAGCTCAGCCACACTGGGGCCGAAACTGGCGCGGATCGTTCCGATATCTACGTCGGTGTCTTCCACGCAATCGTGCAGCAGGGCGGCCGCAATGGTGTTGGGGTCCAGATGCAGGTGCGTGAGCATTCGCGCCACGCTCATCGGATGCTGCACAAACGGTTCGCCGGTGAGACGCCGCTGGCCCTCGTGGGCGCGCTCGGCCAACGCGGCGGCCTTGCGGATCAGGCGCTCGGCCGCGGGTGCGTCGCTGGCCGAGGTGTAGGACCGAACCGCGTCGAGCAGGTCGTCCAGCGTGGTCTCCGCCCGGCCCGCGCCGACCATGGGCGCCAGCGTGGCCGTGACCGATGAGGGCACCGTAACTCCTCTATCCGCCGCTAGACGGGCCGCAGCCGGATGTCGTCCACGACCATCTGCAACCGGGTCTCGCCACGGTAGGTACGCAGACCCAGCCTGAACGCCACGTCCACGCAGCGGCCGCTGGCCAGCGCCCCTTGCAGTTCGCCATGCCGGAACCAGATGGCCTCCACATTGCGCGCCAAGTCCTCGAACCGCAACGCCACGTGGTCTTCGCCCACCAGACGGGTGTCTTGGATACGTACATTCTCTACGACCAGCCGCGGCTCTTCATGCGCCTGACCCCAGGGACCAAGCGAATCAAGCCCCTGGTAGGTCTCCCAGGTGATCGTGCGCGGGTAGACGCGACCATCGGCGCGCAGCCGCGGGCCGGTAACGGCCGGGGTCTCGCCCGTGTCGAGGTCCTGCGCCAATCCGCGCCGCAACGCCTCAACGTTGTGCGGCAGCACCGAGAAGCCCGCGGCAGCCGCGTGCCCGCCCCAATTCTCCAGCCACGCGCCCTGGCGTTTCAGCAGATCGCAGAGGTTGAAACCATCCGGAGCACGCGCCGAGCCGCGTACCAGCCCGTCGATCTCGGCCCCGATGAAGGCGGGAGCGCCGAACTCTTCACAGAGACGCGAGGCGACCAGCCCGATCACCCCCGGGGCAAACCCCGGATCGGTGGCGAAGATGACCGGGCTGCCGTTCACCATGGCGCGTGCCGCGTCCACCGCATCCTGGGTCAGGCGCCGCCGTTCGGCGTTCAGGTCGCTCAGTTCGTCGGCGAGTTCGCCCGCCCGTACCGGGTGTCGAGCCATCAGCAACTCCAACGCAAGCTGCGCGTGCGCCAGCCGCCCGGCAGCGTTGAGCCGCGGCGCCAGCGCGAAGGCAATGTCGTCGGACGTGATCGTCTCCACCGGACGCCGGGCCGCCTCGCCCAGCGCCCGCAGGCCCGCACGGGGCAAAGCCCGCATCCACGCCAGGCCATCTACGACGAACGACCGGTTCTCGTCGTGCAGCGGGGCCACGTCGGCCACGGTGCCCAGCGCCACCAGGTCCAGGAAGCGCTCGGGATCGGGCAACTGCTCGGGAAACTCGTCGGCCAGCGCCTGTACCAGCTTGTAGGCCACCCCCACCCCAGATAGTCCACCGAACGGATAGCCGGACCCGGGCGCGTTGGGATTCAGCAGCGCCACGGCCCGCGCAGGTCGAGTGTCCGTTGGGTGGTGGTCGGTCACGATCACGTCCAGACCCGCCGCGGCGGCGCGCGCTATTTCGTCGTGCGCCGTTGCACCGCAGTCGGCGGTGATCACCAGCGTCGCGCGGTCGGCCGCCACGGCGTCGATCGCGCCGGCGTTCAGCCCGTAGCCCTCGGCTATGCGCTCGGGGATGTAGGAAAAGGCGTCCAGGCCCAGGGCCTCGGCGGTCTCCAGCAGCATGGCGGTCGCGCTGACCCCGTCCACGTCGTAGTCGCCGTAGATGCAGACCCGCTCGCGCCGGTGTATCGCCTGGGCGATTCGCGCCACCGCCAGGTCCATCTCGTCCAGCAGATACGGATCGTGCGGCGGCAGCGGTCCGAGCAGGAACTCGTGCACCTTCGCAGCCGTGTCGTGCCCGCGGTTGTGCAGCACCTGTACGGCCAGTGGTGGGAGTTCGCTCACCGCGCCAAAGAGTGCGGCCGGTGCGCGCGGCGCGATGTCCCAGACCGCCCCGGTGAGACTGCGCGTGGGATCATGGCGGGTGACGGACACGGCGCCAGCCTAACGAGTTGCCCACCCGCGGCGCGATTCGCTCGTTCGGACTGCCGCGCGCTGGGAGTGGTTGCATGAACTTCGGAATCATCGGCGCCGATAGCACGCATACCGAGAACTTCGCCGGCATCCTCAACCGGGGGCTGGCCGGCCCCGGTCTGCGCGTAACCAAAATCTGGGGCGCCAACCCCGCCCAAGCCCGCGCCAAGGCGTTGGAGACCGGCATCTCCGAGGTCGTCGACGCGCCCGAGCAGGCCATGCAAGACGTGGACGCCGTGCTGGTCCTCAACCGCTGGGGTCCCCACCACTTCGCGCCCGCCATGCAGGCCGTGGACCGTGGGCTGCCCCTCTTTGTTGACAAGCCGCTCTGCGACGATCCGCAAGAGGCCGTCACGCTGGTCCGAGCGGCCGCAGCGGCCGGCGTGCCGCTGATGTCCGCGTCCGCCGTGCGCTACGACCGCGCCTTCCGTCAGCTGCTGGAGCGCCTCCCCGACCTGGGTCGCACGCGCTCCATCATGTTCACCCTGCCCCAGAACTGGCAGCTCTACGGCGTCCACGCCGTGGACGTGATGCACGCCGTGTTCGGCGTTGGCGCGCAGGACGTGACGTCCATCCGCGACGAATTGGGCGACGTGGCGACCATCCGCTGGCCCGACGGCCAGGTGGGGATCGCCAACCAGATGCGTGACGCCTGGATGGGCATGCTCTGCGTTGCGCTCGGCGAAGACGGCTGGACGCACGCCGACATGCACGAGGACGACACCATTGACGGATTCCGACGCATGTACCTGGAGACCATCAAAAAGTTCCTGGCAATGCTGAATAGCGGCGAACCGCCCATCAGCGATGAGGAGATGGTTGACGTGATCCGGGTCGTGGCGGCCGCCGAACGGTCCGCAAGTTCGCAGGCCCGCTGTGTGCCGCTGAGCGAGATGCCCGCGCTCTAGCCCAGCCAGCCAAACACGTAGAGGCCCGCCCCCGCGCCGATCGCGGCGCCGATAGCCACGCCGAAGACAATCGCAACCAACAGCCACATGGCGCTGCCGCCCGGCGCGGATGACTGGGGCGCCCTGGGCGCCTCCTGACGACGCAACGACTCCGGATTGGGCGACAGGGGCTCGATAACTGGTTTCTGGCGACTCACGACCGGCCGTCTCCCGAGAAGTCGTCCGCACGCACGGCCGCCGACAGGCTGAAGCCGAGGATCGCCCCGCCCTGTCTTTCGTGCGCCCAGCGGCCCGCGTCAGGCATGGGCGAGGCTACCACCGGCCTCGTTTCGATAAGCCTGCTGAGGCGCTATCTGGAAAGCACCCCGATGCTATCCACGGCTTTCCCAAATGCCAGCGCCGCACGCTCGACCACATCGGCCAGACGGGTTAGCGCCGCGCGGCGAGCGCGGGTATCGACCATCACGGCCCGGCCCCGCGACAGCTTGACAACCCGCCCCGGCACCTCGCGGTCCAGGTCGGCCGGCAGCTCGAACACCACCGACTTACGTCCAGTCACGGCCCTGCCCAGCGCCGGCGAGGAAGCCGTTCCGCTGGCGTCCCAGAGTCGCTCGGCCAGTTCGCCGGAGGCCGCGCGCAGGCTACGCGCCAGGCGCGCCAGGTCGGGTGCATCCCAAAGATGGTCGGCCTCCTTCGACGCCAGCCAGCGCTCGGCGCAGCCGAAGCCGAACTCCGCCTGCTCGAAGGTCACCAGCAGGCGCTCAAGCGATGCAGCGTCACCGAACGCCGCGCCGGCGCGGATGGCTTCGGTAGCTCCGCGAATGGCCGAAATCCCAAACCGAACGCCGTTGATGTCGTGGTCTTCCCCCTCGGGAACGAAGACGATACCCGCCAGGTCTCGCACCGGAATCCGAACCGGTTTCAACGGTCGGTCGCGCCGTACAGCCCCATAAATGCCCGTGTGGGCGCCGAGAACGGGAAACGCGCCGCTCCAGCCGCGGCTCAGGTCCAACTCGCCTGGCTCCAATCGATCCGGGCCAACGGCCTGGGCCATGCCTTCTGCGTCGATGGCCTGGATGACGCCAAACCGGGCCTGGCTGAAGACGGGCGCGATTACCAGCCGTCCGGCGGCCGTGTGTTCGCGCACTTCGGCAACGGCGCTGCCCGGCTCTTCCTCGGCCCCGATATCCAGCCGTACGCGAGCAAGGTCGGCAGCTCGAAACAGCGTGGACAATGGCCGGGTGTACCGCATCGATTCGGCGTCGGCGGTCTCACTCCAGGTCACACAGAACGCCTCGCCCGAGCGCGTGACCAGCGAGTCCAGCGACCGCTCGATCCCCATGGCGGCCAGCGCCGCGTGCAACGCATGAAAGGCCATGGCGCCCGCCGGCCGGTCCGCCGGCCAGCCCCTAAGCCGCGCCGCCGAAGCCGTCAGCGGTCCCCGATCAGTTCGACCACGACTTCCAACACAGCCGCCGCCACTTCGGCCTTGCTGGACAGTGGAATCTCCACGTTCGGACCGTCCGGGCGCAGGATTGTCGCGGCGTTGGTCTCCGACGCGAAGCCGCGATCCGACCCCGCCACGTCGTTGACGACCAAGGCGTCCAACTCCTTCGCCAGCAGCTTGCCGCGGGCGTTTTCCAGGTGGTTGTTCGTCTCCGCCGCGAAGCCAATACGCAGAAAGTCGCCCGGCAAGGATTGCAAGAGATCCGGGTTTTCGATCAGATCGATACCCGCGGGCTCACCGCCGCGCTTCAGCTTCACGTCGGAGGTCGTGGCCGGACGGTAGTCGCCAACGGCCGCATTCATGATCAGCGCGTCGCACCCCCGCACGGCCTCTCGCAGTGCGTCCAACATCTCCTTCGCGGATTCGACCCGCACCGTTTCCGCGCTGGCCGGCGGCTCGACGGTGGCCGATCCGAGCACCAGGCGCGTGGCAGCCCCGCGCTCGATAGCCGCGCGCGCCAGTTCCACGCCCTGACGCCCGCTGGCCGGGTTGCCGATGAAACGCACCGGGTCCATGTACTCGCGGGTGCCCCCGGCCGAAACCACCAGCACCCGGCCCCTGAGCGGACCGTTGCGTCCCAGCGTCTCCCGGATGACGTCCAGCAGCACGGGAGTTTCCGGCAGACGCCCCTGGCCCTGCGCGCCCGACGCCAGCCGGCCGCTGGCGGGCTCGATCACCCGCACGCTGCGCCGCCGCAGCATTGCCAGGTTGTCCTGCGTGGCCGGGTTGGCGTACATGGCCGGTTCCATTGCTGGGGCGACCACGATCGGCGCCTGGGTCGCCAGCGCGATGGCGGATCCCAGGTCGTCGGCCTGCCCGTGCGCGAGGCGGGCGATGGCGTTGGCCGTCGCCGGCGCAACCACCACAACGTCCGCGTCCCGAGCCAGTCGCACGTGCGCGATTTCGTGCTCGGCGGTCATTGCGGCGTCCGCCGAATACACCGCCCGCTGCGTGAGCGCCTGGAAGGTCAGCGGACCCACGAAGTCCTCGGCCGCGCGCGACAGCACCGCGTCGACCTCGGCTCCTGCCTGCGTTAGCTTGCTGGCCAAGTCCGATGCCTTGTAGGCGGCGATGCCGCCCGTGACGTATAGCACCACGCGCGCGCCGTTGAGCACGCTCACCTCGCCGCCTCCGCCTGCTGGATCAACCAGAGCCCGCGCAGCGTCAGATCCAGGTCCACGATCTCGAACAGCCCCACGTCCTCCACCACGACGGGCGCCTGCCCGCCCGTGGCTATGGCCCGGTAGTCGGCGCCCAATTCGGTCTGCAGACGCTCGATCAGCCCGCGCACCATTTCTACGTATCCCCAATAGACCCCGGACTGCATGGAACCCGTGGTTTCGGTGCCCACCAGCCGCGCAGGTCGGGACAGGTCGATCGACGGCAACTGTGCACCGGCCGCCGTTAGCGCCCTCGCCGTGTTCTGCATGCCCAGCGTAATAATCACGCCAGCCAGACTCCCCGCCCTGTTCACGATGTCGAAGGTGGTGACGCTGCCCAGGTCCACCACGACGGCCGGCGCCTGGTAGAACTCGCGGGCCGCCAGGGCGTTCGCCACCCGGTCGATGCCAACCTGCGCCGGGCAGTCCACGGCCAGCTCGATAACCTGCACGTCCCGCGAACGGGCAATCAGCGGCTCGCAGCCGGTGGCGGAACGGGCCGCAGCGGCGATGCGCTCCGTCAGGGCGGGCACGACGGAGCCGACAACGGCCGCTTCGATCCCCGTCACGCCGTGATGGACCAGCATGGCGCGCAACAGGGCCTCGTGCTCGGCGCCGGTCCGGTTGAGGTCGCTATGCACCGCCCAGCGCGCGCCCAGGTCCTCACCATCGAACACGCCGAATTTGGTGTCGGTGTTGCCGACGTCGACGACCAGAACCATGGACAATGCTCGCCTAGCGTCGCGGCTATCATATCGCCGTCCATGTCCAGGCTCGCACCCATGTCCGACCTGCCGTCTCCGCTCCGTCTCACGCACATGACCTGGCCGGAGGTTGAGCGCGCCCGCGACGGCGTGGAACTGGTCATGATCCCCGTCGGTTCCATCGAGCAGCACGGACCCAACACCTCGCTGGACACCGACCTGGTGATCTGCGAAGACCTCACCCTGCGCCTGGCCGAGCGCTTCCACCCCCGCCTGCTGGTAGCCCCCACCATGCCCTACGGCATGTCGACCTATCACATGGGCTTCCCCGGCTCGATCACGCTCCGTCCCCAGACCTTCCTGCACGTGCTGGAAGACCAGCTGGCCTCGCTGCTGCACCACGGCTTCAAGCGCTTCCTGCTCACCAACTGGCACAGCGGGAACACGTCGATCATGAACCTGTCCATGCAGACGCTACCCACGCGCCTGCCACTGGACTTCCTGGCCGCCATTTCGCTCTACGACCTGGAGGACGACGACCTGGAAGACGAAATCGTCAAGTCCCCCACCTCCGGCCACGCCTGCGAACTGGAGACCGCCGAACTGATGGCCCTCCGCCCCGACCGCGTCAAGTTCGACAGCCTGGCCCCGGGCGACCTGAGTCCGCGCGGTAGCCGGCTGCGGCAGCGTTTCTGGCGGCGCTCCATCCGCCGTAACCACGACTTCTCCGACTTCTCCGCCAACGGCGCGGTCGGCGACGCCACCCTGGCCACCGCCGAGGACGGCTGGCGCATGTTGAACGTGATCGAGGAACGCGCCGACAAGCTCATTACCACCCTCCTCGACTCACCCGACGACCTGCTGGCCCGCGGCCGCATCCCCGGCTGGCGTCACGCCCTGCACACCCGATGAGCAACTTGACCACTTACGCCCTGCACAAGATGTCCTGGCCGGAAGTGGCGCAGGCCGCCGAGACCGTTGAACTCGTGCTCATCCCCATCGGCTCCACCGAACAGCACGGCCCCAACCTGGGCCTGGGCCAGGACCACCTCATTGCCAACGCCTACTGCGAGCGTGCCGCCGAACGCCTGGCCCCGCGCCTGCTCGCCCTACCCGCCATCCCCTGGGGCATCTCCGACCACCACATGAACTTCCCCGGCACCATGACCCTGCGTCCCGAGACCTTCTTGGACCTGCTGGAAGACATCATCGTCTCCATGCGCCACCACGGCTTCCGCCGCTTTCTGATCGTCAACGGCCACGGCGGCAACCGGGCGCTGATGTCGGTCGCCGTGCAGGACATCGGCTTTCGGCTGGACATCGACTTCCTCGGCTGCGTCGGCCACTACACCCTGGGCGACGACACCAAGCTCAAGGCCGTCGCCGGCGAGATCCCCGGCGGCCACGCCTGCGAAATGGAAAGCTCCCACGACTACTACTTGGCGCCCGACCTCATCCGCGAAGAAACGCTGTCCCTTGGCACCCTCGACGAGGCCTTCATGACCATGCTGAAGCCACTCACGGACCTCGAACTCGAGTGGCCCAACGCCATCAACGCCCACGCCCCCTCCGGCGCCAAAGGCGACGCCCGCAAGGGCACCCGCGAAGTCGGCCAAAGCCTCATCGAATCATCCATCGACGAACTCGCCGAAATCCTCGAAACCCTCCGCGACTCCCCCCGCTGGAGCGGCCCCCCCCACGGCCAGGTGCACGTAACCAGGAAGGCATGAGTTACAGGCGAGCCCGTGGCGATGTTGGCGACCACACACTTTCGACTGACTGTGACCATCTGGCGCTCGCAAGTGCGGCTAGAGCTTGAGGTGACCGACGAGCGGTGAGCACAACCCACAGACGAGCCCGACAGCCCCGCGCAGCAAAGCCGCGAACCTACCCGCCGCTTGCATTCATTGCCGTCGTACTCGTAGTTGCCTTCGCCACGTTTGGTGCCTGCGAAGCTTCGCCGCGCGACGAATCAACTCCGTCCACCAGGTCCTCACCGCCGGAGATGCCATTTACGGTGAATGGCCGAGGTGGTGTTGTCTCGGACAATTTCATTCTCGATCCTGGTAAGTATCTGGCCACAATCAGCGTTAGCGGGAATAGCGATCAGTCCGGGACCGCCCAGAGCTTCATAGTCACGCTCTTCACGGCGGCCCTCGGGCATCCCTCAGTCCTGCATGACGCCGTCACCGCATCTGGCAATTGGCAGACGACAACGACCGTCAGAGACCGGCAGCACTTCTATTTGGACATCGTAGCCGCTGGCGAGTGGACGGTTACGCTCGAGCCACTCTGAGGCTAGCGAAGCCGTCCATGCTGGCCCGCGCTCGACCAGCACACGGTGGACTGCGGTGGCTTCACAACGAAGAGCCGGTGACACTGGATGCGGCTGCCCACGAATCACCCGTGTCACGGCAGTCCGGAATGCGAACTCGTTTCCCTAGGGCGCACACTCCTAGCGCTTTACGCGGGCAAACCTCAACGCCCACCGGGTCCCGCTGTCGCTGGACAGGATCTGTAGCGCAATCGCGGTCTTGACCGGACCGATCGACACGGCCCCGTCGTCCATGGCGATTTGCGCGGTTCCGCTTGCAGCCGACTCTGCCGGGCTGGACGACTCCTGGCCGGCTCCAGGCGTAGCGGCCCCTGAGTCGTCGCTAACTGAACTCCACACAACCTGAACGATGCCGAAGTTGAGGGTGACGCTGAACGTCACATAGAAGCTTTCGCCCACCGGCAACGAGATGATCGAGCTCTCCGAACCTTGCCCACGCCGGCTCCGGCTCCCATCGCTTCCGACCTCGGTCGCATAGTTCTCCAGCGCATACGCCTGAGTCTGAATCGGCTGTCCATCCGACCCGGTACCCGGCAGGGGCGGTAACGCCGGCCCCGCCGTGGCTTGCGCGGTAGGCGGCGCTGCAGCCGTTGGCGTTGGTTCGGGCGCCACCGACGGCGTGGGCGTCGCGGTCGTCTGCGGGCTCCCCTGCTCGCAGGCGGCAAGGACCAGCGCGCTTGCGCCGACGACCAGCACGACCCGCCGCGAGATCCCCGAACTCACTGTCCTGAACCCAATCCAGAGTCAACGAACTGGTTGGTCACCCCGGCCAAACGACCATCGCCGCCGATCGGCCGCTACCCGATCGGCGGATAGTGCAACCGTCCCTGCCGCTGCGTCTCCACCCGCAGCAGGTACCCGCCGATGCTGGTCACGTACAGCGTGGACAGGTCGTCCCCGCCAAACGTGCAGTTAGTGGGATTCGCCACCGGCACGTCGTGCCGCTCGATTACTTCGCCGTCCGGCGCGAACACATAGATCGAAGACCCGGGCCCGCCCTGGTCCCAGCCAGCCGTCGCGACGATATTCCCCTCCGTATCCAGGCACATCCCGTCGATGCCCCGGTGCGCGCCAAAGTCATGCAGCACCGTCATCTCGCCCAGCGATCCGTCCTCGTTGACCGGATACGACCGCAACTGCCGCAACTCGTCCGCATTCCGCCCGCTCTGCGCCACGAACAGCACCGAGTGATCCAGCGAAAACAGCAAGCCGTTCGGACGCGTGGTGTCGAACGTCACCCGGCTGATCGCCCACGAACCGTCGTCCTGCGGATCCAGCCGGTACACCGAATCGTGGTCCAGGTCCTTGTTCGCTCGGTCTTCCGTCGATGGCCCCGCGGCCCCTTCGTAATACGGGTCCGTGAACCAGATGCGGCCCACGTTGTCGATGGCCAGGTCGTTGGGAATGTTGAGTCGCTGACCCTCGAACTCATCCGTCAGCGAGGTCGTGGTTCCGTCGGCGTTGTAGCGCACCACCCGTCGGGCCCCGCCCTCGCAGCCGTACAGCACGCCGTTAGGGTCGAACATCAACCCGTTGCAGTAGTTGGTGCCCTCGCGGTAGACCGTCGATTCACCCGTCGTGGGGTCATAGCGCATGATCCGGCTCTGCTGGATGCTCGTGAACAGCAGCGCCTGCCCGTCCCAGGCCGGACCTTCGGTAACGTTGCCGTACGGACCGTCCAGGTGCTCGAAATCCCAAGCCATCACGCGCTCCCCTGTGATCTACCAGCCAGGTGCGATTGGTCGAACCATAGCCGCCACCGGTCCTACCGACCGGTGACCAGCATCCCATTGTCGGCGGCGTCGCGCGCCAGCAACGTCCAGCGGTGCGACGCAATAACGTCGGCCGCCCTAATCGCCAGGTCCGTCTCGCCACGCGCGGCGGCAACGAAGTCCTTCGCCAGCGCATTCGGCGCGTCCGCCGTGGGCGTATCCAGCGACGGCCCCTCGAAGTCCGTCAGCGTCCGCTGTCTCCCGCCCTTGTCGATGGTGCAGGAGTCCTCCGCCGTCGTTCGAATCTCGATCGACCCGTCCGTACCCTCGATCAGCATGCGGCAGTCGCCGTGATACGGGGCGCTGTCCGGCGTCAGCCACGAGGCCCGGACAAATGCCGACCCGCCGTCCGCCAGCCGCAGCCAAACCTCGGCGTGATCCGCGAACGTGGGGTACTCCTTGAAGCGCGCGGCCCCGTGCTGCGCCGCCACGCCCACCGGCTCGCAGCCGTGCAGCCAGCGCACCGCGTCGATGTCGTGAATGCACAGGTCCAGCAGCGCGCCGCCGTTCAGTTCCCGGTCGAAGAACCAGGCCGGCCGCCGCGCCGGCCCGCACTTGTGCGGCCGCTGCGCCATCGACGACACCACCTGTCCGATCTCACCAGCGTCGATGGCTTGCTTGGCCGCCAGGAATGGCCCGCTGAAGCGCAGCGTCAGCGCGCAACTCAGCGCCGCCGACCCACCCGCCGCGGCCTCCAACCGGTCCAGGTCGTCCAGCGTGGTCACCGCCGGCTTGTCCAGCAGCACGCTTACGCCAGCCTCCAGGCACGCCACGGCCACTTCGCCCTTGGCGCTATTGATCGGCGCCAGCGCCGCCGCGTCAATGGAGCCGTCCAGCAGTTCACGGTAATCCTCAATACCCGGCACCCCGAACGCCGCCGCCGTCTGCTCGCAAACTTCGCTCTCCGCCTCCGCCACGGCCACCAGTTCCACGCCATCCTCGGCAATGAGCTGCCGCGTGATCCCCAGCACATGCCCGTGCTGTGCGCCGATAATTGCAAGGCGCATCCGTTAGCGCGTCCTCTGCGTACGTCGGTTCATACGGCCTCTCCATTGCCGAACACCGCGATCAGCTTCTGTTCGCGGTAGTTGAAGATGCATTCCACGTCGCGGCTTATCACCAGCGAGTTCGCCAGCGCGCCGCCCCACACAGCGTAGGCCACCCGGTCCCCGGCCAGCGTCCCGCCGTCCTGTTCGACGAACGAATGTTCATGAATCCACTTCCGGTACGGACCCTTCACCTGCACGTCCGCAAACCGATGAGGCGGCTCCCACACCATGATCTCGCTCCGCCACCGCAGCGGAAACCCACGAAACCTCAGTCGGTAGTCAATCCGCGTCCCCGGCCGCATCTCGATCGGCGCCGGCGTCACCACGCTGAACTTCAGCCGCGGCGGCGTAATCACTTCCAGATTCGAGGCGTCCGCAAAGAACTCGAACACCTCGTCCAGCGGCCGCGGCAGCCACACGCACGACTTGTACACAAACGTCCGCACGCCGGTCCCTCCAGGCCGCCCGCGCAGGCCGGATTTGCCTACCCGACCGACCTAGCGACGCGCCAGATACCCCGCCGCCGTCTTTCGGATCGTCGAGACAATGGTCTCCACCGCCGCCTCGCTGATGTTCGGCGTCATCTGCAGCGACACGCCCCGCCCCATGACGTCCTCGCCGCGCGGGCACTCCACCTGCGTGTAGTCCACCGGCGTCTCGCGTTGGAAGTCGAACGGAAACCGGCTCTGACCGTAACCATGCGGCCCCGCCAAGAATGGGTTGCGGTACAGCGGCCCGTGGCGTCCCGACCCGACGTACGGCCCGCCCAGCGGCACCCCAGCCCGGCTGACTGCCTCCGCGAACTCCCAGGCCGAGCACCCCATCGTGTCCGTGTCCAGTGTTAAACCCAGCACCCAGTAGCTGTGCCGGTCACCGGGCCGCACCCGCTGCGGCGTGATCTCATCCATGTCCGACAGCCCGTCGATGATGGCCTCGGCTGTCTCGATCTTGCGAGCGATATAGCCGTCGACCTTCTCCAACTGCGTACGCAGCACCGCGGCCATCAGGTCGCCCATCTTGTAGTTGGGCGCCAGGAAGTAGTTGGCGTACGGCTGCCCGTGCAGCGGCCCGTTATCGCGCGGCAGGGCCGCGTCGCGGAACAGGATGGCGCGTTCCCACAGGGCGTCGTCATTCGTCAGCACCGCCCCGCCGGTGCCCGCCGACAGGTGCTTGCCGCCAAAGCTGAACCCGCCAATGTCGCCGACCGTTCCCACGATCCGCCCTTGCGACTCGGCGAAATGCGCCTGGCAGCAATCCTCGATCAGCGCCAGGCCATGCCGGTCGGCAATCGCCTGCAGCGCGTTCAAGTCGCACGGATTGCCGAACAGGTGCACGGCCATGATGGCCCGGGTGCGCGGCGTGATCTTGGCCTCCACGTCCGCCGGATCCAGCGTGTAGGTGTCGTCCACGTCGGCGAACACCGGCACGCAGTTGTGCAGGATCGCCCCGATGATCGACCCGCCCGCCGTCCATGGCGACACGATTATCTCGCTGCCCGGCTCCGGATTCAGCGCGCCGATACACACGTGCATGGACGCCGTGCCCGAGCTGGCCGTGACCGCATGCTTTGCACCGTGCTTAGCCGCAAACGCCTCTTCGAACTCCACCACCTTCGGCCCCAGCCCCACCTGACCCGACCGCAGCACCTCGGCCACCGCCGCGATGTCATCGTCGCCGAAGTCGTGGGTCGCCCCCAGGTCCAGCATTTCCGCCCTGTCGCCCGTCTGCGCCGCCGCTCGCTCGTTCACATCGCTCCTCCTCGTGGAGACCTTTGCAAAACGCCCCTCGTCCTCGCCGGCGGGTGTGCGGTGTCAATCTCTTCAAGGAGGCGGCGCTCTTTCCCCTCTCCTGGGGGAGAGGCAGGTTCGGGCGTCTTCGGCCGAAACCGGTGAGGGGTCTTCCGCGCAACCCACCACGGGTTACCCAAAGGTCTCCCGTGGGAGAGCAACTGTGTTGAGGCGCACGGCTCTTCATCCTCTCCAAGGGGAGAGGCAGGTTCGGCCGTCCCCGGCCGAAACCGGTGAGGGGTCTTCCGGGCAACCCACCACGGGTTACGCAAAGGTCTCCCGTGGGAGAGCAACTGTGTTGAGGCGCACGGCTCTTCATCCTCTCCAAGGGGAGAGGCAGGTTCGGCCGTCCCCGGCCGAAACCGGTGAGGGGTCTTCCGGGCAACCCACCACGGGTTACGCAAAGGTCTCCCGTGGGAGAGCAACTGTGTTGAGGCGCACGGCTCTTCATCCTCTCCAAGGGGAGAGGCAGGTTCGGGCGTCTTCGGCCGAAACCGGTGAGGGGTCTTCCGCGCAACCACCCTTGAGTTACTCAAAGGTCTCCTCTTGGCAAGGGTCGGGGTGAGGGGTCCTCCGCGCAACCGCCCCCGGATTATCCAAAGGACTCTCTTGCCAAAGCCCGGCTCAACCGTCCAGCTTCAGCAGGCGCATCGCATTCAGCCCCAGGATCTTCTCCTTGGCCCGCCGCGGAATGTCGGCCGTTACGACCTTCGCAATCTGCTGCCGCGCGTCCATCAGCGCCATGTCGGACCCGTACAGCACCTTGTCCTCGCCCGCGCGTTCCACGTTGAACTCGGTAGCCCCCAGCCTCGTGCGCGAGCTACAGGTCTCCATGTAGACGTTTGGCAGTGTCCGCGCGGTCTCCGCGGCGTCCGCGTCCAGCGTGCCCGCTGTATGCGCCATCACCCACCGCACGTTGGGAAACCGTTCGCTCAGCGTCGTGAATCGCCCCTCGATCGTCGTCCCCGGCGGATCGAACGGATACGTCGCGTGGCACATCACCGCCATCTCCTGCTCGTCCACCCACTCATAGATCGGGAAGTACGCCGGGTCGTCGTTCGGAAGCCCGAAATAGTCCGGGTAGATCTTCACGTAGGCCATGCCCATCCCGTGGACGGCCCGCTCCAGTTCCCGCACCGCCTCTTCGGGATAGTGCGGCGTCGCGAAGGCCACGCCAATAAACCTGTCCGGCGCCCGCGCCACGTACTCCATCACAAGGTCGTTGCCTCGCCTGGCGTCGCCGAACCAGATGCAGTTGATACAGGACCGGTCCACCCCCGCCGCGTCCATCACCTTCAGGTACAGGTCGCAGTCGGCGTCCACCCCGTAGCGTCCCCAGCTACCGGCGTGGCAGTGAAAGTCGATGACCGGGCTATCCATCCGGCGACATCCCCAACAGACGTCCAAGGTTGCCGCCGCAGACGGCCCGCAAGTCAGCCTCGTTCAATCCAATCCGGTGCAGGTGATACAGCTGCGGCGCGATAGCCTGCTCCGGAAATCGCGACCCGAACAGCACCCGCCCCGGCCCCACGATCTCCAGTAACCGCGCAATCCCGTCCACGATCACGTACCTCGAAACCTCGATCGACAAATTCGGCAGGCTCCGCAGCAGCGGCGGCGCCCACGAGGCCTGCACATAGTGCACCTCGCATAGCACCACGGTCAGGCCGGGGAACTGGCGCACCGTTTCGTGAACCGCGTGCGCGTCCAGGTCGCCGCCGTCGTGCCAGTTCGCCTCATAGCTGGCCGGCAGCCACAGCGGAATCCCACGCGCCGACAGCCACTCCAGCCATTCGCCCACCACCCACGACCTGAACGGGTAGTGATGCAGCGTCGGCACCATCCGCACCGCCCGCACGTCGGCCGCCTCGATCTGTGCCTTGGTCGCGTCCAGGTCGTCAAAAGTCGGGTTGCAGACGAACTGCGGAACCAGCCGCGTCTCGTCGCCAATCGCCTCCAGCAGCCCCGCGTTGCCCTCGGCCGAGTCGAACGCCGCCGCGTGCGGCGCATACACCAGTGTCCGCTCCACCCCCGCCCGGTCCATCTCCGCCAGCAGTCCGGCCGCATCGTCCACCGCCACCCGCCGATCATGCCGCCGCCCCAGCGCCGCATTCGCATCAAACGCCGCCACCTCCGGCCGAAAGTCCAAATCAACCCCCAGCGTCATGGCACCCAGATCCGATCCTCGTCCGACTTAAGTCGGAAGGAGCAGTTGCGCGGGGCGACGCAAGAACCCCAAGCCGGACGCTCTTTTCCCTCTCCCCGTGGAGACCTTTGCACAATGCCCGGAGTCCTCGAAATTGCGGCGGCTCTTGCCCCCTCTCCCTGTGGGAGAGGGTTGGGGTGAGGGTCTTCCGGGCAACCATCCCCGGGTTCCGCAAGGGTCTCCCTTGGGTGAGGGTCTTCCGGTCGACGCGCCCCGCACCTCGGCCCCTGAGTCGTTGGCAACCAAGTCGATCTACTGGCCAGCAAACGCACGCCCCTATCCGCCGCCCCGCGCCGCGTCGGCCGCCCACACGTCCAGCGGATTCTCACGCAGCGCCATTGGCAGGTCCACCCGCGCCCGCCGCCGGTGCGATTCCCAGGCCGCGTGCATCATCTCCATCGCCGCGCGGCCCTGGCGGCCGCTGGACTCGGGCTCGCGGTCCTCCTGGACCGCCTCCCACAGCTCCCTGAACATGATCCCCTGCAGCCGGTCGCGCGCCTGCGCCTTGGTCAGCGGAGATCCGTGCGGAGCGTCTTCCGAGGGCATCGGCACGTGCTCCCACTGGTGGTTGTACACCGGCGACATGTGGGATCCGTAGTGCCGGAACAGGCTCGTGTCCACGCTCTGCCGCAGCGCGTAGCGCCCCTGCGCACCGAAGATATCCAGCCCGTAAGAGCGGTCGTCGTTGTCGGCTTCCATCCAGAAGTTGATGCTGATGTTGATGCCGCCCGCCGCCCCATACGTCGCGAACATCCGCTCGCCCAGCACCGTCCCGCTGTCCACGTTCTTACCGTGAATCTCCGTGCTCGGCGTGATGTCCGACGCCGTGGCCTCGCGCCCGCCCACCGTCACGTGCCCATGCGCCCACTGCACGTCCGGCGCGAACACCCGCGCCCAGTCCGCGATGTGCGTGCCCATTTCCGTCATCTCGGTGGCCGCCAGCCGCGCCCCCTTGTTGTACGCCTGGATCGCGAATACCTCGCCGATGTCACCTGACGCGATCAGGTGCCGCGTCAGCCCGTTGTAGCCGCTGGCCCGCTTGATGTGATTGATCGCCAGCTTCACCCCGTTGCGGTCGCAGGCCTCGATCATCGCGTCGCACTCGGCCAGCGACAGCGCCATCGGCTTCTCGCAGAACACGTGGCAGCCGTACTCGGCCGCGGCAATCGTGGCCGGCGCGTGAAACGACCCATGCGTCGTCACGAACGCCACGTCCGGGCGCGTCTTGTCATACAGCTCGTCCCAGGATTCGTAGACGTCGTCCGTGCCCCAGGCCCGCCGGTAGCGTTCACGCGCTTCGGAGCTGATATCGCAGCCGCCCACCACCCGCGCGCCCAGCTCCTGCACCGCCGCCCGCGTGTGGTTGTGCCCCATGCCCCCACACCCCACCACCGCAATCCTCGGCTCAGCCATCGTCACTATCACCCCGGGCTAGCGCGCCATTGGTCTGAGTCTACGCCCCACAGCGCCTGTCACACGACACTTTCCGCACCGTTCCAAAACGTCGGGCTTTGTCTCCCGCGCGCCCTATCTGAAGTCTGGATTGAATCGCGACGAAACTTGGGTGCGATGCCGCTGGTTGTTACTGTTCGGCGCGGGTGATACGCCCCTCGCCGTCAAGCGGACGAAGAGACGCCGGGCTGATACTCAAGGGCGGAGGACCAGTGACTACCAGGTACTCGCTACTCTCCTTGGCAATCGGCGTCGTTCTGGCGCTTATCTCCTCCTTGTTTCATCCAGGAACAGTGCTCATTAATCCCGTTTACCAAATCGACTTTTCAGCGGCGGCTGGCGCAATTGGCGAAGCTCCCGTCCTCTCGCATCTGATGACTATCATGCAGGTTCTCTCGATGCTTCTCATGTCCTTCGGCCTCTTGGGCCTCTACCAGCTTGCCACCAGGCAAGGGGGGCTTAGCGGAACCCTTCTCAGGTTCGGCATATTTGTCTCGATCATCGAATGGAGCAGCATTGTCGTCGGTATGGGAATGCGGCACTACATCGCCCACCTCAGCTAACGCATGGCCGAAGTGCCGGACGGTTCCGAACAACAGACTGAATTGCAGAACAGTGCCCTGACTATTTATATAAATATGGCTGCGGTTCTCGTGGTATTTGTTACGCTTTTCCCGTTTGCTTAGTTTTTCGTAGGCATCGGCCTCATCAGCCGCTTCCAAGACCTGAATGCATATAAAATCGCGTCGTACTGACTTGCCCTGCTTGGACTTGTCGGGCTTGTCAATTTCATCATTATTAGGTTCGCTGGAGAAGATGACCCGCTGCTATTCCTCATGATCAATAATATCTTCTTGTGCCTCGGGGGATTCTGTCTCTTAGCTCTGGGGATAGGCATGTACCAAGGCCGGAGCGGGCTCGCCGAGGAGGGTGCCTCCGGCTAGGGCCCTGCTGATGGTCTAGCCAGGTCCTGCGCGACTGAGGACCTGCGAAGGGCGCGGGCGTATGCCTCCAACCCCGGAACGGCATCATCCCGAGTCACGGCCTCGCAACGGAGCGCAAGAGTCGAAAGGCCCGCAGCAAGGTCTTGACAAGCCGCCCAGGCTCGGGTACAAACGCTGCATACCCCCCCTGTTGCTTCGGTGGCAGGGTCGAGGCCGCCCCACCGGGCGGTCTCTGTCTTTTTCGGGCGGTCTCGGCCTCGCGAGGCGCCCGCTTGCGCACCAACCTCTATGTCGACGGCTTCAACCTCTACAACCGCGCCGTCAAGAACACCCCGTTCAAGTGGCTGGACCTGCGCAAACTCGCCGAGACGCTCTTTCCCGCCGACGAGATCAACCGCATCTGCTTCTTCACCGCCCTGGTCCGGTCGCGCCCCAACGACCCCACGCAGACCGAGCGACAGGCAACGTACCTGCGCGCGTTGGCCACACTGCGAAGCCTGGAGATCCACTTCGGCGAATTCCGCGAGCGGATCAAGAACCGCCCGCTGGCCAGGCCGAAACCGGAGGGACCACACTACGTCCGTATCCGGGACACGGAAGAGAAGGGCTCCGACGTGAACCTCGCCACCCGCCTCCTGGTCGGCGGCTTCACCGGGGACTACGAGCAGGCCGTCGTCGTGTCGAACGACTCCGACCTGGCCGCCCCAATCCGCTACGTCAGCCACGACCTGGGGCTGCGGGTCGTCGTGGTCAATCCCGACTCCAAGACCAGCACTCACAACGACCTCGTCCAGTCCGCAACCTACGCACGGCGGCTCTGGAAGAGCCACCTGCGAAAGAGTCAGCTCCCCTCAACCATGACCGACGCGCACGGCCTAATCACCAAGCCCGCCGCCTGGTAGCCGGATCCTTCGGTCCAATTCCCCACCTAACAGCGCCAGCCCAGTTCCGACGGGATGGCGCCGGTGAGGCTGTTGCTGCTGAGGTTGAGGGTGGTGAGGGCGAACAGGTGGCCGATCGACGGCGGGATGGTGCCGGAAAGGGTCTTGCTGGGTAGGCTCAGGCCCGTCACTCGCGTCGGCGTACCGCCGGTGGTGACGCCGGTCCAGCTGCTCAGGGCCGTGCCGGTGCTCCAGTTGAGGGCGGCCGTGCCGCGCAGCGTGTCCTTGGCCGCCAGCTGCGCCTCGCAGTCCTTCACCAGCTCGCGGTTGTCGGCCGGATCCGCAAACACCGTCCCGTTGGTGCAGGTGGGCGCCGCCGGGGGCTGCTTCGGTGTGAAGGTCGTCGTCTGGCCGTCCCCCGGCGTGATGTCGGCGTAGGCCAGCAGCGTGGTGCGGTAGTGGGTCTGTAAGCCGCCCACCGTCGTCACCCGCGTCGTGGCATGCGCGTCGCCGGCCGCCGCCGTCGTGATCCGGCTGGTCAGGTTGGCCAGCGTCTGCGTGTGCTCCGGGTCGCCCGCCGGCGTGTCGTCGCGGATGGCCTGCACCACGTCGTCGTCGTCCGTCACCACCGCCCATTGCGCCACCGCCTGCCACGCCTCGAACCCGATGGCGTTATGCGCCCCCATCGGCGCCAAAAACACCACCGCCTCGCGCCCCCCAATCTCCGCGCTCAGCGCGGTCTCCGCCGCCACCACCTGCGCCTGCAACCCCGCCTCGTAGTCGCCGCGGGTCTTCAGCGCCTCCGTTCCGTACGTGCCCGTGTCGTGCTCCCGCACGTACAGGTCGTACGAGGCCGCCTCGTCCATCCGGTCGTACGCCACCGTCACCGTCGTCGGCGTCGTCCCCGTGCCCAAGAGAATGTTGGTCACCGCGTAATCCGCGAAACACGTCAGGAACAGGTAGTCCATCGACTCCCCGCCCCGCGCGATCGCCAGGAAGTTCGCCTTGGCCGTCTCGCGATGCGGCGGATCCAGCGCGTCCAGTACCACCGAAAACAGGATTTCCAGGGCGGCCACGCTTGGAATCGCGTCGGTCGCGTCGAGTCGTAGCCAGAACCGAATCGCATCCTCGCGCTGCTGCGCCGTCCGCGTGATCCCGCGCCAGCTGCACCGCACCGAGTTCGCCGCCGGCGTGCCCCGGATCGCCAGGTGCACCGGCGAGGCACCCGCCCCGTACAACCCGTCCTCCAGCAACTCCTCCACCGTCGCGGCCGTGCCGCTGGTCGTTGCTTCACCTTGCCCTCGGACAGATCCGAGCCCCGTGGCCTGCGCGGCGTGCGCCGGGTCCGGCGCCGTGGCGACCGCTGGATGGTTTGCAGCCAAGCTTGGGACGCGAGGCGTCGTCGGGCTGGGAGGCGGCGTGGCGCCCGGCGCTCGCAACTCGGCAGCCGACGCGGCCGAGACCGATCCGGCCTCTGCAATTTCAGGGACCGAATCAGCAGCGACTGGCGGCAATGGCGGAAGCGACGGCTGGACCTCGTTGGTCCCCTCGGCACCGCCGCAACTCACGCTCAGCGCGACCACCACGGCGATCACCGGCACCACGGCCATGCGTCTGATCTGCGCGACGCCGGTGCGCAGCGCTTGGAATCGACGCCGGCCGCCCCTCACGCTGCCGCCTCGCAGGTCGGAAGGTCCAGGTCGTCGCGATCGCGGAGCGGGAGCTCGGCCGGGACGCAGCCGGTGAACTGATTGCCCGCCAGCGCGAGGTCCTCCAAGTTGGGCAACTCGGCCAGCCGGGCGGGGATGTCGCCGCTGAGTTGGTTGGACGAGAGGTCCACGACCCGCAGCTGGTCCAGATCACCCATTCGGAACGGGATCGGTCCGGTCAACTGATTGTTGCTGAGGTCGATGACTTCGAGCTTCCACTGATTCGACAATCCGTGTGGGATCCGGCCATCAAGGCTGTTGTCCCGTAGCACCAGCACGCGCAGGGGCCCTAGCCGGGGAATCGCCTCTTCCAGCGCCCCACGCAGGCCCCGGCCGCCGAGGTCCAACTCGTGAACGCCAACGTAAGGTGGCTCCCCACCCAGGATCACACCGTCCCACTCCTGCATCGGGAGCTCAGGACTCCAGTTCAGCGCCTCGCCGCCGTCCAGGCTCTTCTGCACGCGGATGAGGTCCACACACACCTCGACCAGCCATTCATTCACGTCCGGGGCCGGCACCGCCCCGCCGGTCCGACAGGCCGCCTCGTCCTCCGGCCCCGGCACATAGCGAGCACGCTGAGGTAGCAACTTGGAGTCTGGATAAATTGGACTCTCACGTTCGGCCAGCACGCGGAGATCCGTGCCGTCGGCGGCCACGGTCGCCACCATGTCAGGTCCCCAAGAAATCTTCCCGCCGGCGAGCAGCGCGATTCGCGAGCCGTCCGGCGACCACGCGGCCGCCCACACACCTTCGAACGAGCCAGCAGGCGAGTGCCGACGGGCGATACCTATCTCCGTTGTTTGGCCGGTCTCCAGGTTGACGACGAGCGTCGGGTGCTGATCGTCGGATCGCATCAGAATCCGCGTCCCGTCCGGCGACCAGGCCACCGTGTCAATCCAGGCCTCCGCGGGCTCGGAACCGGAGCGCGACCCGCGCCAGTGCCGGATTTCACCGATCCGACGCTCATCCGTCCCGTCCATTGCCACCGTGAAGAGCGCGACTGCGTCGGTATCCGCTCGTGCGTAGGCCAGCCGCCGGCCATCCGGTGACCACGAAGGGCTACTCACCGCGTCGCCTGCCAAGCGCTGCGGGTCGGTGCCGTCGGCGCCAACGACCCAGAGCTCACGGCCACCCTTGCTGATCTGGACTGCCCAGCCGATTTCGACTTCCCGATAACGAACGACGGCCAGGTGCCGGCCGTCGGGCGACCATTGGGGCGGCTGGTGCAGCACCATGAATTCGTCGTCCAGCACCGACCGAACCTCAGTGCCATCGGCCGACATGGTGAACAGGCTGAGCCGCTGGCCGGACAAATCGGCATCGGTCCGGCTGGAATCGGAAAGAAACGCGATCCGTCGCCCATCCGGCGACCAGGCTGGATAGAAATCAAAGCTCGCGTTTTCAGTCAGCCGCTCCGCGCCCGTGGCATGGCGTGAGACTCTGAGGAGTTCGAAGCCATAGACGTCACGATCACGGACGACCCTGGTACCGTCCGCCAACGTAAACGACGCTGGTAAGAGGCGACAGTCTGCGTATACAAGGTGGACCCCGTCCGGGTCCACGGCGAAGGATGTCCGCCTTCGGAATACCGCCGCCGTGGCCTGCGGCAAGACGTCGGATAGCGGCCAGAGCTGCCATCCGTCGGCCGTGACGCCGTACACGTCCCCGCCACGTGTGAAGTACAGTTCCGACCCGTCGGGGCTCCATGCCACAACGTCATAGTCATACCGTGGTCCCCAACCAAAAGTACTCACATGGCAGCCGTGATAGCTTCCATAGTCGGGACCGTCCTCAGCAGGCCCCCTCTCGAACACCACGCGCGGTGTTGGTGTCGGCCTGACGACAGTCGGCGTTGGAGTCCGTGTGACGATAGTCGACATTGGAGTCCGTGTGACGACACTCGGCGTTGGCAGTACGGTAGTCGGCGATGGCGTGGGTACATCCACGTATGAAGAGTCCCCCTGCGCTAGCGCAGTCGGCGTGGACCTTGGCGCTTGCACAACCGCGGAGCGCACGTTGTCCGGGGTCGAATCAAACCTGACAACGCCCCAGACTCCTACAGCTGCCGGTATCACCAGCAGCGCCGCGACCAGCGCACCGCGGCGCCGCCCGCGCAGTCTGCCGATCACCCGCGCCCCCATCAGCGGTTCTGGTACAGCGCATACAGCGCCACGATGTCCGCCGGGTGCGGCGCACAGTCAGGTTCATCAAACTTGTAGTTCACGACCGATGCCACGTCTTCAAATGAATGTCCATTTGGTAAAGCACCCTTACCACCAATGCCCAGCGCATGTCCAACCTCATGCAAGAACGATTCGTAGGCGTTGTTGTTTTGGGTGTCAATACTATTCCTGCACATGTTGAACATTGCATTCGACGCCGGTACCAGGAGAAGGTCTGACGTGAACTTCGACCTGCGAATAAAGATGTCCCCAGAAACATGCCGCTTGCCTGAAGACGAGCTGCTTAACGAACGCGCATAATTAGGCAAATAGCACATGAGCGCCTTATCATCCAGCTCCCAGATCTGCCGCTGCGTGCCCGGTTCCAGTCCACGATCGAAGTACCAGCAGCCAGTATCATGCCCGATTACGGACGCTAGTTCAGTAAACACTTCCTGACGTTCCAAATATCCCTCCACGCCATCAGTGTCATCGAGCATCTTGATCTCGTTATCCACACTGTCTGAGCGTTGCAAGTCAGCTACTTCCTCAGCTATACCTGGGAGATCCCATGGCGCCACATTCTGCTCATCGGTTGTTTGAATATAGTGTTCAATTAGGATGATCTTCCCTACGCGACCCAGGGTGCCAAAACTCGGATCCGACAGCAATTCCTGATAGCGATCAAAGATCTTGCCCGCCACTGTATGGTAGTCGGTGCACGGGTAAATGCTCTCCTCAATAGTGATCAAATCGGTAGTCACGGCAGCCTGCCATTGCCTGAATGCCTCGGTTATGAGAGGCTCCCAGCTTCCGATTCTACCGTCATTCAGAAATGTTGATGTGCATATCTTATACCGAAACGTTGTGCCCTGTACTCTATTAGTCGCAGGTACACCGGCTACTGCACTGCCATTTGGTATGGCCTGGTCCGATACAAATGCGTAGGCGTGCCGAGCAGCGAAGACCGTGGTATTCCCTGACGGCCCGGCATCTCGGTAGACGAGCTGCAGTCCGTAGACAGAGTTTGACGTGAGTGAGCCAATAGTATGCGGACTCGACGCATCCAACTCGGGATCATCTGGAGAGCTGAAATAGCCGGTGTTTCCCGGTGACACAGAATAGTCACCGCTCGACTTTCGATAACGAATATCGTACTCGCCATTATTGTACGAAGTGCCCAAGACATCTTCAACTGAGTCCCATTCTACTCTCAGGCTGTCGGACGCTTGGTCTTTCGTTGTGGCTCGTGTGATTGGCGTATCGATAATGATGATCATGTCGCTTTCGAGGATTGTGCCGGTTACCTCCTGCTCTACCTTCACCTTGAGGCCGAAAGCCTTGTGCTGGGCTAGGCCCGTGTTGGACGGCGACTTGTAGATATCATCGAGGCTAATCATCATCGTGGTGTCTGTGAGTGTTCCTGTGACTTCGCTAAACGACGGGCGTGGCGCCGTCGGATTGTGCGTGGCGAGTACCGTGTAGTTCTTGGCCGAAGTGACGGGCGTCCAGCATAGGGTGATCTGGCGCTGCTCTTGCGGCGTGACGTCGAGATTCATGGGTGGGCCCCATCCGGTCGCCATATCGGACGTGTACGGACATTCGGGTGAGACAGTTGTGATTGTTGGAGTTGTCGTCGACACTGTTTGTTCAGACTCGGAGGTTATCAAGCGCCCGTCGTTGGACCAGTCCCAGCAAGGAGCGTTGCCGTTGGAGCCGCGGCAGGCGCGGACCTTGACGACGTAGGTCGTATTGGAGTTCAGACCGGTCGCCGTATGCCTGCGGGCCGTGGCGCCCAGCCGCCTCGCGTCGTTTTCGACCCACGCCGCGTCGTCCCGCCGCCACAGGACGTGGTAGCCGGTGACGGTCACACCACCTGTGTCCGGGGCGCTCCAGGTGACCGTGAACGAGCTGGTATCTGCCGCGAGCGTGGTCAACTGCACTTGGCCCGTCGGCGGCGGGATGGTGACGGAGGTGCCGTCAGACGGCCAATCCGCGCAGCGGTTCTTGCCGTTGCAGGCCTGGATGCGCACCCAGTGCGTGCCGGGCTGCAGACCCTCGAACGTCCACTCCCGCGGCACTCGCCCCACCACCACCACCTGGTCCGTCGGCGGCCAGGCGGCATCCCCCAGCTTGCGCTGGATGCCGTAGCCGGTGATCTGCGTGCCGCCGTCGCTCGCGGGCGCGGTCCCACCTAACCGTGAAGGACGTGCGCGTCAGGTTGGAAAAGCTGACCGCCCTGACGGCGCTCGGGGTCGCTGTCGGGGGCGGTGGGGCGGTCCACCAGCCGCCGAAACCAATCGTGGCGGCGGTATCGCTGGTCACGTTGAACTGGCAGGTCTCGGCCGCGTTGAGGTTGCTCACCTGCACCTCGAACCCGCGCTTGGATGCGATACGGCCGGTGGACTGCAAGCCGCGACCATTACGGGGAGCGAACTCCTCAACGTAAATGTTGTGGCACTGGCGATGAGCGTATCAGTCCGCTCAATTGTCCATTCCGCGTCGGTCCGCCGCGCAACGCCGCACCCCGCAGGACGCCAGGGCTGACGCGGATCGCTCCCGCGACGGTCCCCAATCCCGTGTCCACCGACCGCGAATCGCCGGGCAATTCAACCGAAGGTCAGCGACTAGTGCCCGCGCACACATATCGGCCAGTGCCCGGGCCGCGACGACCCTGCGCGCCCACGGCCTAATCGCCAAGCCAGCTGCGTGGTAGCCGCACCACCAGCCGCCGATTCTCTCGCTAGCATGTGCGGCAGAGGTCGCATGGACCTGCGCTTGCCACATACGAAAGCCGCTGTCCTCTCCCGCTTCCCGTGGAGATCTTTGCAAGACGCCCCTCGCCCTCGAAGGCGCGGCGGCTCTTGCGCTCTCTCCTGGGGGAGAGGGTTGGGGTGAGGGGTCTTCCGGGCAACCGCTCCCGGGTTACAAAAGAGTCTCCCGTGGGAGATGGATGGAGCCTGCCCCGGAATCGATCCGGTGGTGAGGGTCTTCCTGCCTCGCAGCCCAAGCGATCCTCAGCAGCTCTAGCCGCGGGCGGCGACAACGCCTCCCGTAGCCTTGCCGGGGTGGCGGAACGGTAGACGCACGGGACTTAAAATCCCGGGACTTCGGTCGTATGGGTTCGAATCCCATCCCCGGTACCGGTAGCCGGCCGTTGGCCTGTCCTGCGTATCGCCCCGCCGGACTATGTTGAGAAAGACGGGGCGGGGCAAGCCGCCGACTTGGCGGACAAGGCCAAAGCAGGACGTACACCAATGCAACGCTCGACTGACCGCCATCTCGTCCTCATCGCGCTCGCCGTGCTCGGCGACGCGCTGGTCTTCGTCCTGTTCATTGCTCTCACGCCCATTGAGCACGGTAGCGTCGAGATCGAGGCCTTCTGGCGCACCGGCCTGCCCTTCGCGGGCGTCTGGCTTCTCGCGTCCCCCTGGCTCGGCGCGTTTCGCACCTCCACGCTCACCCGGCTGCGCCAGGCCGTCTGGCGCATCCCCCTCATCTGGCTCGGCTGCGGCATCGTGGCCGTGATGCTGCGTGTCTGGCTGACCGACCGCACCTTCTCCTGGATCTTCACCATCGCCTCCATCGCCTTTCTCGCCGCCATGCTCCTCGCCTGGCGCCTACTACTCCTCCTGGCCACCCGACGCCTCGCCTCGCGACTCAAGCACACGCCGCCTCCTCGGTAGGGGCCGGCTTGAAACCGGCCTCTTCCGCTGTGCCGGAGTCACGCGGCATGCTGCCGCCTCTGCCCACACCCCCTCGCCGGCTGCCGGCAGACACGCTGATTGCCGTCTGTAGTCAGATAGTGTACACTAGACCCGATGTCTGCGCAACCCGTTTCTCGGATGCCCATCGAACGCCTGCTTCTCCCCGCTCGCCCGGGCCTTGTCGAAGGCCCTGGCCCGCGCTCGTCAAAGGAACACGCTGGTGTCGCCCCCTCGCCCGGCCACACCGCGTTCCCGCCCGGCGCGCCACCGTCGCAAAACCCGCCCCGCAGTCGCTCGCAAGCCATGGTCCCGTCGTGCCGCGGCACGCCCCATCCCAGCCCGCAAAGCTGCCCCGCCGCGCCTCAAGAGTTTTTTGGAAAAAACTCTTACGCGCACGAACCCGCCCCAATTCGCTCCATCGCCCCCGCCCCAAATGCAGGCGCTCTACGATGACGATGCACGAGTCAGAATCACCCAAGAAACCAATCCGGCAACCCATGCCCGTCGATCCGCTGAACCTGCTGCTCATCACGTCCGACCAGCACCGGCGCACCGCCGCCGGCTGCTACGGCCACCCGCAGGCGCACACGCCGAACCTGGACGCCCTGGCCGAGCGCGGCGTCCGCTTTGACAGCGCCTACTGCAACTTCCCCATCTGCGTGCCGTCCCGCGCCAGCCTGGCCACCGGCCGCTACGCCCACGAGCTTGGCGTCTGGGACAACGCCGCGCCCTACATCGGGCAGCGACCCAGTTGGGGCCACCGCCTGACGGAGCACGGCCACGCCGTAACCACCATCGGCAAGCTGCACTTCCGCCGGCCAGACGACGACACCGGGTTTCCCGACCAGCGCATCCCCATGCACGTCAAGCAGGGTGTCGGAGACCTCTATGGCTCGCTTCGACCCGACGTCCCGCGTCAGCGCAACTACCTGAACACCGCCGCGAACCCACGTGTCGGCCAATCCGAGTACATGCGCTACGACGCCGCCACCACCCGCCAGGCCGTCGACTGGCTGGCCACCGAGGCCCCGCAACACTCCGCTCCGTGGTGCCTGTGAGCCTCCTACACATTGCCCCACTCACCCTTCGTGGCGTCGGCTGAGGATCTGGCCCGGTATCCGCTGTCGGACATGGAACTCCCCGTCAACTTCCGCTCGCCCGATTGGCCGCATCACCCGCACATCGACTACATCCGCGAGCAGCGCATCCAGTCGCTCGACGAGGAGCTCGACGAGGCGTTGGTTCGCCGCACCATCGCCACCTACCTGGCCATGTGCACGTACCTGGATCGCCAGATCGGAGCGCTGCTGGGCGCCCTGAACCAGCTGGGACTAGAAAGCACCACCCGCGTCATCTACACCAGCGATCACGGCGAGATGCTGGGCGACCATGGCATGTGGGGCAAGAACCTGATGTACGAGGGCGCCTCAGCGGTCCCGTTCCTCATGGCCGGACCTGACGTCGCCCGGAGCGAAGTCGTTCGGCAACCGGTCTCGCTGGTCGACCTGTTTCCCACCATCGCTGCCGGGGTGGGCGCGCCGCTGGCCGACGCGGACGCCGACCTGCCGGGCATGTCGCTCTGGCCGGCCGAGCAGGGCGACACGCTGCCTGACCGCACAATCTTCTCCGAGTACCACGCCTCAGGCTGTCGCGAAGCCATGTACATGCTGCGCGACGCGTCCCACAAGTACGTGCACCACGTGGGCGATCCGCCGCAGCTCTTCGACCTGGTTGCCGACCCCTACGAAACCCGTGACCTGGCCGCCGACCCGCGATCGGCCCCCCTGCTGGAACGCTTCGAGCGACACCTGGGTACCATCGTGGACCCCGAGGCCGTGGACCGCGCCGCCAAAGCCGATCAGGCTCGACGCATCGCAGCCGGCGGCGGCCTGGCGGTCATCAACAAGCGCGGCCCCATCGCCGGTGGCACCCCCGCCCCCGACCAGTTCCGCGACGCCTAGAACTTCCCGTCGCGGACTTCGAAGTGGGTCGGCTTGTCCAGCGTGCGGCCACCGGCCCGCAGCCAGTCCGCCGTCCAGCGCAGCACCGGAGCCAGCGGCGTCATCGGTTCACCCACCAACCCCGCCATTCGCCGGCAATCCACAAACAGCGCACTGTCCGACTCAATACCTTCGAACTCCGATTCAACATCCAGGATTTCGCCCAACGCAACAGCCACGTCACGAATCCGAATCGGTTCCAAGCCGGACACGTTCAGCGTCAGCGGCGGCGCCGCTGTGTGCTCCAGCGTCCGCAGGATCAGGTCGCAGGCGTCCCCCTGCCAGATAACGCTCGCCGTGCTCATCCCCACATCCACTGCGCGTCCATCGCGCAGGCTGGCCCCGATGTCGTGCAGCACCCCGTACCGCAGGTCCAGCGCATACGACAGCCGGATCAACGCCGAAGGCGTCCCCCACGTGTGCGCCGCGTACTCGAACATCCGCTCCCTTGCCAGGCACGACTGCGCGTACTCCCCAATTGGCTCAGGGTCCACACCCTCGTCCGCGCCCGGCCCGTCGGCCGCCGTGAACGGGTACACGGCCGCGGTGGAAAAAACCACGCAGCGCGCCTCCCGAAACCTCCGCGCCACCAGCCCCGGCAGGTGCGCGTTCATGGCCCAGGTCAGGTGCTCCGCGCCGGTGGACCCGAACTTGCGTCCAGCCATGAACACCACGTCGGGTGCATCCGGCAACGCGCGCAGGAAGTCAGGATCCAGCAGGTCGCCGGTAAGCGTGCGCACGCCGGCGGCTTCCAGCCCGGCACGGGCGACCGGATCGCTGAAGCGCGAGACGGCGATCACCTGGCCGTCACGCCCGGCGGCCTGGAACGCACGCCGGGCCATGCGGCCCACCGTCGGACCCATCTTGCCCCCGGCCCCCAGCACCAGCAGATCGCCGGATCCCCGGGCCATGGACTCAATCAGTCCATCGCTGGGACGCGACATGACCTCGTCCAGCGTCCGCTCGTCCGGAATGGTGGCCGGCGGCAGATCAGCCACGGTCAGGTCAGATGGCAAGGTCGCCACTCAGACGCCCTTGGCAATCTCCGCCCACTGGCTCTCGGGGAAGACCTCGATGGTCTGCGTGATGCCACCAAGTTGCTCGCGCATGGCCAGCATGGCCTGGGCGCAAGCCTGCGTGCTGTCGAACTCCATGACCATCAGTACATCGAAGGCGCCCATGGTCAGGTAGATCTCGTGCAGCGTGCCGCCGTGCAACTCGATCAGCTTGCGGGTTTCGGGCGCGCCCTCACTGATGGCGTCGGCTACGGACCCAGGCTCCGCCGGCTCGTTGCCGGACATGCTGACCATGCTGATGTAGTGAGGCATCGGATTCCCTCGCGGGCTGTCGGTGTCCGCGGCGATTATGGCACCGGCCCGAACGGCGGCTGGCTAGACTTCGCGGCCGCCAGCGCAGCCGCGATGCCACATGCCGCCCAACGTTCTAATCGTCACCACCCACGACACCGGCCGCTTCATCGAACCGTACGGCGTGACAACGGTGGAGACCCCAAACCTCAACCGCCTGGCGGCCGAGGGCGCCCGCTTCAACGCCTACACCACCGCCCCGCAATGCTCGCCCAGCCGCGCCAGCCTCACCACCGGCCGCTATCCCCACGCCAACGGCACCATGGGCCTGACGCATCGCGACTTCCGCTGGGATCTGCACCCGGACGAGCGCACGATCCCTCAGATCCTGCGAACGGTCGGGTACCGCAGCGGCCACTGGGGCGTGGAACACGCCGCCCGGGATCCGCGGCGCATCGGCAACGACGTCTTTGACGAGACCCGAGACATCGAGGCGATCGTTGCCGGCGTCTCGCAGTTCATCGACGCGGACAGCACACAACCATTCGTTGTGCAGGTTGGCTTCGGCGAGACCCACCGCGTGGGCGGCCACGGCTTCGGCGGACAGCCCTACGAGGCCAAGGGCATCACGGTTCCGCCCTACCTGGTAGACGCGCCGGACACCCGCGCCGACCTGGCGGACTTCCAGGGCTGCGTGAACCGGGCCGACGCCTATATCGGACGCCTGGTTGGAATTCTGGAAGAACGCAATCTGCTCGACGAGACGCTCGTGCTCTACGTCGGCGATCACGGGATCGCCTTCCCGCGCGCCAAGTGCACGCTTTACGACTCCGGCATCGAGATTTCCCTGATCGCCCGCCTGCCCGGAAGCCCCCTCAGCGGCGGCGTTGCGCCCAGCGGCATGGCCAGCAACCTGGACGTGGTCCCGACCCTCATCGAGCTGACCGGCGCCAAGGCGCCCCCAGACCTGCACGGAACGTCGCTGCTGCCGGTGGCCGCCGGCGACTCCCCGGGCTACGACGAGATTTTCATTGAAAAGACCTACCACAGCTACTACGACCCGATGCGCGGCATCCGCACCAATCGCTGGAAGTACATCCGCAACTTCGAGACCGGCCTGGGGGTGGAAATCCCCAGCGACATCGCCGGCAGCGGCGCCTACCGCGACCTGGCCGGCCGCCTGGACCCCTCACACCACGTACAAGTCGAGCTCTATGACCTTCAGGCCGATCCCAGTGAGCGAGTCAGTGTGGCCGGCCGCCCGGAAACCGCGGCGGTCGAAGCCGAACTCGGCGCCAAGGTCATCGACTGGATGCGCGAAACCGGCGATCCGTTACTGGACGGCCCGGTGCAATCGCCCTTCTACCGCAAGACGATGAGTGTGATCGCCGCTTCCGTTTAGCGCCGCCTGCCAGACCATCAAGCCCCTAAGATACCGCACACCAGATCTAACAAGACTACACAGCCGCAATCTAGAAAGTAACTAATTCCTTGCGAGATAAGCGACAGGATATTCTGGAAAGCGCTTGTTCCACTGGGCCACGTTGAATACTATGCAGTCACGAATAAATGCACGCCTCCAAGGCTTTGAGTGAGGCCCCACTAAAGGTAACTGCCGCCTCAGCACGTCCGTCTTGCTAACTAAATGTGCAGCATGCAAACGTCTTAGCGAGGCCAGAATATAGTAATAGATCGGCTTGTCAGCTCTTCCACATGCCCATTCGTAAAGAAATGAATCCCTGTACTTGTACTTGAGATCTTCGTTGACTAGCCTCCCACTCTTAAATTCAATGAACAAATATCTATCGTCAAGCTCAACAATGAAATCTACCGCCTTCATTCGAAATGGCAATCCCTGATCTTCGTCATCGAACTTGCGCACGCAGGTCACACCGTCGAATGAAATTCGAAGATCACCCTCTACAAACGAGGTCACCGAGCAATGTCCCTCAGACTGCGATCCACTTCGCGCTCATAGAGATGATCAAAGGTATCGGCAATAGCGTTCGGATGCATACCGAGATAGTTGCTGGTTGTATTGCACGAAATCTCTCCCTCTTTATCTTGATGGAAGGAGTGAAACGCAACTTGGTCACCGCTCTCACTCTGAAGATCGAGTTCCTTCAGGATGACGTAATCATGGGTCGCCAGAAAAACTTGGACACCGTCTCGCTGTAACTCAAGCAAGACATCTATCAACACACCAAACATCTTGGGACTCAGATTGGTCTCAGGCTCATCCCAGAACAACACTGAGTTGGTAAGCAGGGTTCCATTCTGTATCAAGAGCCAAAGTAAACCGAGTTTCCGCATCCCCTCAGAAAGTAAATTGAATTCTAGATTCCTATTCCTCTTACGCAGAAAGAACTCTTCGTTCTGTACGCGAATCTTTCCATCAATATGTTTCTGCAGTGTGTTGAGCAAACTCCGGCGTGTGTCATCCATACGACCGCGCAGTAATGGTCGATATGCGCGGTCAATAATGTCCGAGTAAACTTCCTCGAAGTGAATTTCTCGCCGTGCATATAGGGATCTGAATCCAGGCGCATTGGCGAGCATTTCCTTTACTGGGACAAATACGCTTTCTATATCTAGAGACTCCCATTTCCCAGCACCTGTTACTCTTGCTGAGCGAGCCGTCTTGGCGTGGCTGGAAAATGAGATCCGCAGGCTCATATCACCATAGTAGACGGTTGCTGATCCCCGGGCACTTCTTCCTTGCCGTTTGACTAGTCGGCCCAACGATCGTCGCGAAGGGAGAAATACTCTGATCAGCTTATCAGCAAAGAAGTCTCCCGTCTGGGAAACATCACATGCGGCATAGCACACCTTCATGAGGTGTGTTTTCCCAGTGCCATTAGCACCGACGAATACATTGATTCCTGGGGAAAGCTCCAAGTCCAGGTGGTCGAAGGCAGTAAAACTCTGCAGCTTTACTCTAGTAAGAGACATGGTTCATGAGATAAAAGCGGCTTCGGCACAAGCAGTGGCGTCTGTACGGTGGACAAGGCTACACCCCGATCCTTCTTGCACTCAGCAGAGGGAGGCGCTACATCCCGCCCACTTGGCATTGTAAGTCAGCGGTGCAGCTTCATGGCCCTGATTCTCATATGCGCCAATGTTTCCCAAGCGAGCCCCACCCCCTCCTGTCAATGCCCTTGGGACGCCTGATCAGCGTGCAGTGGAGATTTGTCGCAAGGTCGGCACTCGCACTGGGCAGTTTCATTCTCCGCCCCAGGAAGAGTCGGCTTCGCTTCAATTGGGGACTTGCCGTCGCAGTGTCCGCGGCCTCGACGGCTATTGGCTCGCCCATGGGTCGTAGGAACCGAAGTGCCAGAGGTTGCCCTCGGGGTCGATGGCGGAATACAGGCGACCGCCGTAGTCCATGTCCTCGATGTCCATCACGATCTCGGCGCCGGCGGCCTTGGCGCGCTCATAGTGGTCGTCGATTTCCGGCACGATGACATAGGCGCTCTGCGTGTTGGCACCGACTTCCCGGGGCGTCTTGACGAGCGGGCCGAAGTCTCGGTTCTGGGCCGACCCCAGCATGATCATGCCGTCGCCCAGCGTGAGTTGGGCGTGCCTGATGGTTCCCTCGGGACCCGGCACGACCAGGTGCCGTGCGAACCCGAACGCCTCACACAGGAAGTCGATGGCCGCCGGCGCGTCGCGGTAGCGCAGGCTGGGAACGATCATGGCCTTCCGCGACTCGTGAGACATCGCCAGTCTTCCTCCTTCGCCTACGCAGGTAGCCCCGAGGGAGAACCCAATCTGGCCTCTCCCTCGGGAGAGGCCGGCAGCGTCTTCAGCGCCGAGTGAGGGGTCTTCCGGGAACCCACCGCAGCGAGGCCAACGTCTCCGGAAGAGCAGTACGAAGAGAACCCGAGACGCTACGCGTCGAAGAGGTCACGCACCGTGCAGCTGAAGCCCGGCAGCGCGTCCAGGCCGTCCAGCGCGTCGTCCTGGGTGAGCGTGGCCGCGTCGCCGCCCGCGCGGTGCGCATCGACCGTGCGCGTTTCGGGATGCACCACCCAGACCAGCCGCGCGCCATGGCTCAGCCACATCAGCGCCTTGTCGTGCAACTCCCGCCGACCATCGCCCGGCGAGGCGACTTCCACCACCAGGTCGGGAGGGGTCTCGGAATAACCCATGACCCGTTCGTCCAGCGGTGACTTCTCCGACGAAAAAAAGGCGATGTCCGGTTCGCGTACCGTGTCCGGGTCCCGCTCCAGCCAGACCCCGGAGTCCGAGGCCGTAAGGATCCCCAGTCGTCGGGGCTTCACGAAGTTCCGTAGTTCGCTGGCCAGGTTCACGACAATCCGTCCGTGCTCTCGTCCTGTTGGCATGGTCTCGCAGAGCACCCCTCGGATCAGTTCGCCGCGCACGCCCTGGCTGGAGAGCCGGAGCAGGTCGTTAGCCGTCAGCAATCGCGGCGCGGCGTCGATCACAGCCATCGCAAACCTCCCCGCCCAATCCGCTGTCGATATCCATGCTACAGCGTCGATAGGGGGCATTATGATTCCGTCGTGCCCCACGCCGGCGGGCGTCCACCCCCACCTGCCAGCCCCCGAACCGAGCGGCCCACGCAGACGCCGGCGGGCCAAAGGTCCCGTACGGCGCAAGCCATCAACGTGACCCACGACCCTCGACTTCGGGCGCGGCGTGGGTTCACCTGACCGTTACGCCGGCCTGCGCCGCCTGGTCCGCCAGAAATCTGTATACCCCTGGCGCGTCCTCGGTCGAGCAGCCTTCGACCATGAGGTAGATATCAGGATCCAGCGCTTCCAGCCGCTGCATGTAGCGCTGGTGGTCGATGGCGCCCTGTCCGGTGGTCACCGTGTCCAGGTGCACAGTGTGGCGGTCCCAGAGGTCAATGTCCTTGCTGTGACCGCTGCCGATGCGGTCGCCCAGCGTGTCAAACATGTCGTCAATGGCCGCGCTCGTGTCGAAGTAGGTATCCAGCGTGATCCAGTTCACCGGGTCCATATCTACGCGCACCCACGGCGACCCGACGGCATCAACCACCCGGCGAGTAACGTGCGCGTCGCGCAGGGTCACCAGCTGATGGCCTTCCAGGTGAATACGAACGCCGACCTCGGCCGCGACCTCCGCGGCCTGGCCGAGCGAGTCGATCAGGTTGGCCTCGGCCCAGGGCGCCCAGTTGTCGGGATGCGGCGACCAGGGTCCGGTCGCGCTCATGCTGCCGGGGCCGGTGTCGATGCAGGCCGCCCCCAGCCGGGCGGCCAGCCGTAGCCCAGCGCAGAGCACCTCAACACTGCGCCTCCGCCCCTCGGGATCGGGATGCACAAGGTTTTGCCAATAGCCCGTGCCCATCACGTGGTCCAGGCCGGCGTCCGCCAGGATCTGACCGAAGCGCCGACAGTCGGCGTCCGACGGCGGATCGAGCGGATCGTTTCCGCCCAGCCGCGTGAACACGCCGGTATAGCCCCACGAACGCATGGTGCGGGCCATTTCCGGGGTCAGGTCCCGCAGATCGTCGGGCAGCAACGTGCCGGAAATACCAAGCCGCATGTCTAGCCTCCGCCGTCCACGGGAACAATGCCGCCGGACATGTAAGTGTTGCGCTCGCTGGCCAGGAAGGCCACAACCTCCGCCACCTCCTCGGGATCGGCATAGCGACCGATCGCGACGGGCGGGTTGCGCACGACTTCCTCGGGTACTCGCGAGAGCACCATGTCGGTCAGCGCCCGGCCGGGCAGGACAGCGTTCACCAGCACCCCGCGCGAGGTGAATTCGCGCGCAAACGCGCGGGTAATCGGCACGACGCCGGCCTTGCTCACGGAGTAGGGAATGAGGGCCGGCGCTCCATGCCGGGCGCCGGAGGTGAAGTTCACGATGCGTCCCCAACCCCGCTCGGCCATGCCGCCAACCACCAGCCGCGAGGCCAGGTAGGTCCCCGTCAGATTGACCGCCAGCACCCGCTCCCACTCGTCCAGCGGCGTTTCCAGCACGCTGGCGTCCGCGCCGATGATGGCCGCAGCGTTGACCAGGATGTCGACCGGGCCCAGGAAGTCGACGGTAGTGGCGTGTGCGGCCTCCAGCGACTCCAGCGAGGCCACGTCAACTTCCAGCGCCATTGCCCTCGCATCACGCGAATTGAGATCCGCTATCGTACGTTTGGCGGCGGCGGCGTCCCGGTCCCAAATCGCAACCGCCCGACCGTCGTCGGCCAGGCGCAAGGCCGAGGCCTGCCCCAACCCGTTGGCGCCGCCGGTCACCACGGCGACACTCGGTCTTTCTTTCAACGACTCGGTCCTAAGCGCGTTGGGCCATCGCTCGGGGGCGTACCCGTTCAGCGATTTCCCGCCCGGATGCGGTCTGTGCCGCGCGGAGCTCGAACGTCTTCTGGAGATTCAGCCAGAACTGCGGCGTGGTGCTGAAATACCGGGAAAGGCGGAGCGCCGTGTCGGCACTGATTCCTCGTTGTCCATTCAGAATCGCCGTAACTCGATTGGTTGGCACGTCCAGAGCCCGGGCCAGGGCGCTTGCCGATAGGCCCAGCTCTTCGAGCTCCTCGCCCAAGCCTTCGCCGGGATGCACCGGCCGCATGCCGTTGCTCACACGCACTGTTCATTCCTCACCTGTGGTAATCCACGATCTCCACGTCAATCGGCCCGTCGTCGCTCCAGCGAGAGCAGATTCGCCACTGGCGATTGATCCGGATGCTGTACCGGCCAGTCCGATCCCAGGAGAGCGCTTCCAGGCGATGGCTCGGAAGACCTGCCAAGTCTCGCAGTGCCTCCGCACCAACCTCAACCCGCTCCCGCTCCGACCTAGCCGCATCGGACGTAACGGTGGACAGGTGTTCAGTCTGCCCCCGAATGTGTCAACTCCGGGGCGGAATGTGTCCACTTTTGCCAACCAAGTGTCCACTTTTCCTGGTCCCACGGTCGTACGCTCCGCATCCAGCGGATCCCTCTTGCCGAACCCCGAACGGCCGTCCGCTCATCTCTTCCGGGGCAGTCCGCCACCTCCAACTGGTCGCGCGCGACATCCAGCCCAGGAAACGCTGGGTGGGACATTCCAGTACCCACCGAGCGACCCTGGCGCTACCCCGTTCGTGGTGAGCCGACCGGGAGTCTTCGAAGAGCCTGGCCTGAGCCTGTCGAAGGAGTCGTGTCGAACCACACAGCCCCCAACACCCAAGCCTCCGAGCCAATCGTCGGCCCCCACCCCGTTCGTGGTGAGCCGGCACGGAGTGCCGTGTCGAACCACTCAGTCCCCGGCGCCCAATCGCCCTCAGCCAGTCCCCCCGCGAACCAGAGCCCCCACGCGATCAATCAGAACCGGCAAATCCTCCCGAACCACCGACCACACAATGTCCAGGTCCACGCCGAAATATCGATGCACGATTCGATTGCGCATCCCCGTCATCTGCGACCACGGGATCTCCGGATGAGCAACCTTCGTATCCAGGCTCACCCCAGCCGCGGCCTCGCCAATCACCATCAGTTCCCACTGCACCGCGCTTCGATGCAGACGACGCTGCGTGAACTCGGAAAACGTCAGTCCGCGTGCGTGGGTACACGCCTGGCGAGCCGCGCTCAGAATGTCCTGCAGGTACGCCAGTTCCTCACGCGGCATAGACTGTCTGGGCCGATTCCAGGATGGCCTTGCGACGGATCGTGCTGTCGTTCCAATCGACAACCGACCGATAGTCCACCACCTCCACGTCCCGGCCAACCAGGTCGGCCAGTTCCTGCTCCATGGCTACCGCATCGGTATAGCGGCGCATCACCTCGGGCCGGAACCGCACCAGGAACTCAATTGCAGCGCCAGCGTCCTCCGTTGGACTGGAATCGATCACCGACATCTCAACGATCTTCCACCGCTCGCAATACGTGGCCAACGCGTCCTGCGAAAGCTCCAGGCCATCCTTCGTCATGTCCTCGCTCGCCCGCATACCGGCGCACCTTCCCGTAACGCGCACACCGCCGGGACTCGGTCCGCCCGCTCCAAAGCCCTGCAGATTCTCCGCAACCCGTCTCAACGCAACTCTATCAACCCGCCACCCTTCATTCCGCGGTCGTCAACGACCTCGAACTGGGCAAGCTGCCCCACCGCCGTCCGTAGCCCCCGTTCGTGGTGAGCCGGGCCGGTTACTCGCCGGACCGTGTCGAGCCACAAAGCCCGCAGCACCCAACCCACCGAGACAGTCGTTCGCCCCACCCCGTTCGTGGTGAGCCGGGCCGGTGTACCCACCGACCCGTGTCGAACCACACAGCCCCCAGCACCCAACTCAACCACGTAGTCCTCCGCGCACCCGCGCCCGCCGGCCCTACCCCGTTCGTGGTGAGCCGCCCCAGAGTCTTTCGGCGGGGCTTGTCGAACCATACAGGCCCCAGCAACCAAGCCTCCGAGGCAGTCCTCAGTCCACCCTCCGCTCTCTCTGGGAAGCTTGCAATGGTTGCCCGACTGCTGCGCCCAGATCTTCAAGGTGTTAGCTAAACAGACCCTCGATGATCTTGAGTTCCATTACGACAATCCGGCAGACGTGATTGAAGTGCGCGGCAAATGAACCGTGTATCTCTAAGGCATTTCGTGACAGACTCTCGGCCTCGCTCCCGCCAATGTGGGCCGCCACCTTGCTGCGTATGGCTTGAACTTGTCGCAGGCCTTCCAACCTTGACGTTTCCTCAGAGTTCTGCTGGCTGGCACGAAGCCGTTCCAGAAGCGCGAGACTTAGGTCTCCTTTCTGGAAATCAACCTTGGCTTCCCGGAGTCTTGCTCGGATGGCTTTGGTTTTGAAACCAGCTACGACGAGATTCGAGAATTCCATAAACGATTTCGCCCACTCTTCCCTACTGCTAGTACGAGGTGCAATATCGCGTGACATAAGGCTGTCACTTCGAATCTTCCACCAAGCAACATCTTCCTCGTGCCATCCTGAAAGAACTCTGGCAACATCTGCGAGAGGTTCACTGCCAGGATATTTCTCTGACCTGAACCAATGGTGGAACGCACGTTCTGACATTCCAGACTTAGGAGCTTCATTGAAGCTCTTCCAGTAAAGCTGCTCATTATAAGGTAGGTGCTTGAGACGACGGATATTTGTGTGCACTTGTTCAGCCTTGTTGAAATCAAAGTCGATACTCCAGCCAGCTCGACAAGTAATACGACCGGATTCTAAGGCATACTTGTCAGGGTCGTGCTTATATTTCTGGAGAATTTCTGGTCGGAAGAAAATGGGAGAAGTATCGAACGGCAATTTATTGTCTTTGGTCGCATAGTAGTGCGTCGTTGATTCAGGATCGGTAGATATTAGCGTCGTCGGAATTGATGCGCTTGGATAGTTCGATAAGTCAGTTGCGACTAGTTCGCGTGGATATTCCGCGATCATGTCTACGTATGGATCATTGCGGAAGTCCCAGGCTTCGAATTCGACGTATCTTTTCTCGTGTGAGTGTCGATTGAATATTGAGTCAATCAGCTCCTCCCTAGGACGGCTCAAACTCACAATCTGTACACCCTTTGTCCATCCCATAAGGCCAGGATGAAGTTTCTGATGATAGAAAATGCCGTCCTCGAAGACGTCACGATCTTCTTGCTTCGTGCTATCGAGTATTCCATTACTTATCGCTTCAACTGTTGTCTCTCTGTAGAGATCGAAATTGAACAAGCGAACCAGCACGGAGTTCGTCACTGCAAGGTACTGCTCCAGCGGTTCGCGCTTGAAGGATGCAAGAACTATATGTTCTTCCGACTCATCACAAGTAATGGAAACGACAGCTTCGAGATCTCCATAGTCATTGATGCGGCAGTAGGCGCTTTGATCTGGCCACCAGTGTATGTCGGATGCATGTATGTAATCCTGCAGGATTTCGAGGTACTGTTCGTTTCTGTCAACTGTGATCTTTCGAGTGTGATCAAAGACAAGTGGCTGGGCTTGTTGAAGAGATCCGTTTATTTCGACTTGCCGTCCGCGCCTTATGTCAGCGGACTCTCCGTCTTTGATATAGATCGCTGACGAATTACAAGGTAGTGGTTCGGGGGATTCTGAGAGACTTCTGAGGACTGATTCATCTAATTCCTGAAGAACAGATTGGTCGATGATCAGTGAATCAATATAAGTATGGTTGTTCCCGACGAATCTGCAATCGTGAAAGGCAAATACTACTAATTCAGATTCGTCAGAATTAGCGTTAATGAATGCTAGGTGACTTCGTGCTCTGATCCAGTGTTCATATGCGTCAATATTCTCTGGGGGAGTGTCAAGTTCAATGATATTTTCTCGGATCCGCTGATGTTCGAAGCTAGGCATTCCATGGGTGACACGGTGATGTTGAGGGATTTTATCAGACAGAGTGTGAAGTGTGGCAATGTTTGCAGGTGCTGGCGTTGAGGTTGAGAGTATTGAAAGGTCGGACGGTGTGTTGGCTAACGCAGTTGGTTCTCGTTCAACAGCGCTGCCAGCGCGTCGCCATCAGAGATGTCAACGTCCCATCCATAGGCACACGCCACCGCCGTATCCAACGCCCCATGCGCATCCACAAGCCACTGCGGCCGCTCGTTATACAGATTCGTAAGCGTCCGCCGCCCAAGTTGCCGGAGCGGCGCAGTTGCAGTCGGCACAGCCCGCTTCGGATACCCCGCCACCGGCTCGTCCACCCACTCCACCCATTCCGGCGGATTCAGCCACCTGTCACGCAGTTCGACCAACCGGCGAGCGGCCTCGGCGATGGCGATGGCCCGCGGATCGTCGGCGTAGTCGGTGGCGGGGATGTCGGGGGTGAAGCCTTCGGGGAAAGGAAACGTCTGGAAGGTGGAAGTCGGCGTGTAGCGGGGATCGTTGCCTTTACCCAGCCAAGTCCCCAGGCGCAACGACCACAGTTCGTGAAAACGGCTGTGCAGGATGCCGAACGTCGTGTCGTCGTCGCGGGCGATCACGATGAGTTGATGGTCGGGACAAACACGCGCATCTAGCCAGACGAACAGTCGGTGCTTGGCCACCATGGGAGTCACAATGCATCGGCTGAGACCATCGAGCTCTCGCCACATGCCGGGTCGAGGTTCGACGTGTCGCCACCAGTTCAGCCGATAAGCCGCTCGACGGTTCCTTTGCCGCATCGGATAGACGTGCTCCTTAATCCACTGGAACGGCGCTTCGTATGGCGCGGCCTCGTTTACCGACATATCCCAGCCAAAGTCGACGATCCACTTCCCGCTGGGACGGCGAGTCAGGTCCATGCCGTTGACCCAGGGTTTGAGCACGGCGGCGTTGGGTCGTCCATTCGGATTTGCGGGCAGCCGCAACCATTCGCGCGCCTTATCGCCCGGGATATCGAATGGCCCGCCCTTCTTGTCACCCATGAAAGCCACGCCGACGTTCTGTGACAGCCGACCTGCCTGGGTGAGGTCCGCGGTTCCGCTGGTCAGGTCAGCATTGATTCGCGGCGCATCTTCGCCGTTGAGTTGCGCTGGCAACCCGGCATCCTTGCCGGCAAAGCAGATCAGTGACACCCGCACGGCCGCGCCGTCCACCACCCACGGCTCGTCCGACCACGCGTCGTAGATCGAGCCCCGCTCGACAATGCCCTCCAGGACCGGGCGGTTCCGCCCGCCGCGGATTGAGTTCGTGCCGACCAGCCCGGCGCGAGCGACCTTGCCGTCCGTGACCAGTCGCTCGGCCTTGTCGAACCAGTGACAGACCAGGTCCGCGTCGCCGTGAATCCGGTCGCCGTAGAGCCGCTGGAGTCCCTCGACATACTCGTCGCCCAGCACCCCGCGCAGCAACTTCCCGCCCAAAAACGGCGGATTCCCAATCACCACGTCCGCCTCCGGCCACTCCGGTTTCCGCCCGTCCGCCGTCAGCACCGCGTCCCGGCACTCAATGGACTCCAGGTGATCGAGTATCGGTCTGCGATTCAGGGGGAAACCGTTGCGCTGCATCCACTGAATCTCGCCGATCCAGACTGAGGCCCGCGCAAGCTCGGCGGCGTACGGGTTGATCTCGACACCCTTAACGCTGGCTGGACCGATCGTGGGGACCTGCCGACCTAGGCCCAGCGCGTGCGCTTCCAACTGAACTTGATGCTCCAGGTCTTTCAGGGCGCGTAGGGCGAGGTAGAGGAAGTTGCCGGACCCGCAGGCCGGATCCAGTACGCGAAAACCGCGTAGCCGGCCCAGGAACTCGCGCAGCATCCGCTCGGCCCGTTGGCGTGGGCGGCTGCCTTCACCCGGCTGGTCGATTTGAGCCAATTCGTGCTCGATCAGGTCCTTGGCGGTCTGCCATTCCGCCAACCATGGCCGCTCGATCACCGGCTCGACGATTCGCATGACCTTGTCGGCGTCCGTGTAGTGCGCGCCCAGTTGCGAGCGTTTGTCCGGGTCTAGCCCGCGCTCGAATAGCGTGCCCAGGATGGACGGGTCCACTTCCGACCAGTCCAGCTGCGCCGCCTCGCGCACGATTTCGATGCCGGGCCGGTCTAGTGGCAGGGCCTCGGTATCTCCGTCAAAGAGCCCGCCATTGAACCAGGGAACCTCGTCCACGCCGAACATGCCGCCGGAGGCCATCCTGGCAAACAGGTCGCTGGCCAGCGAGGCGAATTGCTCGGGCCGCCGGCGTACCGAATCCAGTAGCCGACGGAACAGTTCGTCGGGCAGTAGGCGCATGTCTTCGGCGAACATGCAAAACGCCAGCCGGATGACGAAACGCGCCACCTCTTGCCGGTCGTGGTTGGTGCGCAGCTTCAATGCGAGGTCGGCGAATGTGGCTGCGGCCTGTTCCGTTACTGTCTGCCGCGTCTGCTCCGGCTTCAGCCGTTTTGGTTGGCTGAAGGCCCACTTCAGCTTGTTCCAAGTGTCGGAGTCGTCAAGGTCGTAAATCGTGAATTCGTGAACCTGGCTGACGCTGTTCGTGAAGTTGGTGTATATGCGGAAGCGCCGCATGTCCGAGACGATCAACAGCGGCGGGTTCTCCAGTGCCAGCGCGTACTGCCGCAGTTGCTGGAAGGCCGCGTCCAGATCCTTGCCCTGGCTCTTGTACTCCCACGCGAAGTGCCCCTGCTTCCAGACGTCCGCCCAGCCATCGCCGCCGCTGTCCTTCCGCACGACCTTCTCGAAGCGGTACCAATCTTGGTCAGGGTCGGCTTCGACTGGCGTCTCTTCACCCAGCAACCGACAGAGGTCAAGAAAATGCTCATGCGCCACCGCCCGCCACTTGTCGACAAACTCCGCAGCCGTCAACCCATTAGCCAAAGCAACTCCTTACAGCGGCGACAAGCCAGGACAGTGCCACATTCTGCCCCCACCCAACGACACATTACGCCATCGTCTTCGGTTATGTGGCGAGTGCACGCCGACAAATCTAGGAGATTGTCTCCTCAATGAAGCCGATCGCTTCTCTTACCAAGGCATAGTCACTGCTGACCTGGCGATAGGGAAGGTCGACATCTTCACCATGGGCAATCTTGTTCCTGCTCGCATAGACGCTTCCGATTGCTTCACGGTGCCGAAGCGTTAGTTTCAGGTCCAACAAAGACTTCCATTCTTGGTCGAAGTCGCCTACGATCTTGAGGATCATCTCGGCACGCATATTTCGCCCTGGTCGCAGCGTATTTGCTACGTAACTGCTGAGGCGCTGGTTTCCTTGAGCATCTACATAGTTTAGGATGGCCTGTACGACCGCTTGTTCGAGGAAACCCGTGACCAATACGCAAAGGTAGCGTGCGTAGTCGGCTTCGATTTCCGGTTCATTGGCGAATCTCGCAGCGCGCGCAAATACGTCATCTAGTCGTACACTTCCTGGGCTTTGACCAAGGGTAACCGCCATCTATTAGTTTAGCGAGGCAATGAACGCTTCTCGTGCCAATTGCAAGCGTTTCCGGACGTTTGGCTGATGCGAAGTCCTGCTACTAGTAGCTGCAATGAACTCATCGTCTTCCAAGAGCTTGCCGTATGCCCGGTAGAGGTCGTCCGGTTTCGGCAACTTCCGAATGTCTCGTACATGTGCAAGGCCGACCATCACGGCGTCGTAGACTGCCGTGTTGAGTCTTCCCTCAGGTCTAAACGCGGTCCGGCCGAGGACCTCATCAATCAGTTCGATTACTTCCTCAAATGCGGTCCGCCACTTGTCTGCTTGGGAGCCTGTAGTGTCACGATGGCGGGCCATAAAGGAGGAAAGAAAGTCCTTCATCGTTCGCTCCCCAGTGCTCCCGTACCGACTCTCGTCTACCGAAAGAGCGAGAAATCTGAGAATTAATTCTTCGTCCTTTAGTCTCCGTGATGGAGGACCGTACACTTTGCGCCAACTCGCGTTGTTGGCCAGTTCTTTGATCATGTCGTTCAGTGCGCCGCCCCACAGACTTCGGCGTACTTCGTGCGCCGCAGCTGGCGTTCCGCCTGTGTTTAGGCGTTCGAAGAGGTAGAACAGAGATCGATCTTCATCTTTCGGTTCGTCTTGCCGAACTATCGTGGCGTGGATAATGGCGTCGTCGAAACGCCGACGGTCGCTTGGTAAGAGATCTGAGTAAGTTTTGCCTGCAAAATCCGGATGTATGATTTTGCCAAGCCTGTAATCAGTTCCCTTGAAGTTCCCGTCCATGAATGCCTTGATCGTCCTCAGACGCTGGCCTCCATCTATAACAAACCGCTTATTTGTCAAACGGTCTGTCGAAAGGAAGATACCGGGGATAGGAAGCCCTAGAAGGAGGGACTCTATGAATCTATCGGCTTGTCTCTTAGTCCAAACATAACCTCGTTGGAATTCGGGTATAAATATGTCACCCTCCGCTTCGTCGTCGGCGGATGACAATCGCTTGTAGAGGGCATCTACTGGGAAGTCGGTGCCGTAAAAGCCGATTTCGTATCGCTCGATGCCAGGGACTTCCTGCTCAAGATCACTCTGTACTGCCTCATCCTCCACGCCTTCATCGATCTGAGCATCGTCGCGAACCGCAGGTGTGGAATCGCTCCTCAACATCCGAGCCTCTCTTGGCTTGTGCCTGGCTAACAGCTTAGCAACAGTTCAGAATATCGTCTTCAACCGTCTCTCTGTTGTGGATGCTCGATCTGGCGTCGATTCTCGGCCCGCACCTCGGCGACCGCTTGGGCTACGGCTTCCTCGATCTCCTCCGCCGTCTGGTCACGAAACGCCCGCCCGAACCGCTCCAGAATCTCAAAGTCCTGCTCCCGCCGTGCATCCAGTTCAGCCACGCGACCTATCCAGTCAGAACAGCGGCCACGATCACCCCGGCCGTCCTAACCACATTCAGCACGGCGACCAGCAGAATCCCAACGATCCAGGACTTGAGATTCGCAAAGTCGGCCGTGGTCGCGTGGTCCCGCAACATCTCGTCGCGGAAACGATCCAATTCCTCGCGCAACTCCGCCCGCGTCAGCTGACGCCCCGCCAATGTTCGAGTCGGCCAACTGGACGTTTCTCCCAGTGCGAGGCGCTCGTCGCGCCCCCTGAAGAACTCCCGCGCCGCCCGAACGAGACCGTGCATCGATCATACCCACGCGACTCCGCCAAGGCTCCCTCCCGCGCCGGCATCCCCGCAACCGAAACGCCCCCTGCCACCCCCACCGTCCTGCCCGCTCTCACCTCACACTCTTCTCCTTCGGGTGAGGGTCTTCCGATCGCGGCCCCACGCGCCAGCTCGGTCCCCTGTGCCCCTCTCCCTGTCGGAGCGGACTTCGCTGCTCATAGCTCAAAATGACCCACTACCTCCCCGCGCACGGCCTTGCAATTCGTACTCACTATATGTACACTAGGCGTGTGCCCGCCGCCCCCACCCTGGAGTCTCCATGCCCCTGCCGGCCTCGTGCTGCCAATTCTCCTCCTCACCCGGTATCTCTCCTCGGCCTCTCCGGCGTCCTCGCCGGAGTGCCGCTGCCTTTGGCGTCGCGCTGTCTTGCGTCGCTTCCGCGCCCTACCCCGCCTCGCGCCCCGTACTCCCGAGATTTCGCAAATCCACCGAGAAAAATCCGCCAAAAACCCTCTCTCGCCAGCCCGACCCCTATGGGGTCGGGCTGGCGAGAGAGGGTTCCCCCCTTCACCCCCAGGCATCAATACGCTCATGGACCGCGTTCCGCGGGCCGGGCCGGTTGACCGCAGGGGCGCGACCTGATCAATATGGCGCACGCCAGAGGTGCGAAAGGCCGTGCACATGGCCGCTGAGACGCTGAGGGCAGTCGTGGTCGGTTGCGGGGTGGGGCGCAACCATGCCGACGCCTACACGCATTCGGACGCCGCCGAATTGGTGGCGCTGTGCGATATCGACGAAGTTCCCCTCAATCGGGTCGCCGACGCGAATGACGTCGAGGCCCGCTACACCGATTTCGAGACGATGCTGCGCGAGGAGCAGCCCGACCTCATCAACATCGCCACGGCCCAGCCGCTGCACGCCGAGATGACCGTCCTAGCGGCCACGCAGTACACGCCCAAGGGCATCCTCTGTGAGAAGGGCATGGCCAACAACATGGGCGAGGCCCGTTCCATGTTGGCGGCCTGTGACCGCAACGGCGTGAAGCTGGCGATCGGGCACGAGTCGCGCTACCTGACCCAAATCCAGGAAGCGCGCGAGCTGATCACCGGCGGCGCGATCGGAACCGTGCGCCTGGTACACGGCTGGTACGACCAGGGCGGGATGCTGAACCAGATGTGCCACGGCTGCGACCGGGCCATGTTCATCCTGGGCGACCCCGAGCCGCAGTGGGTGATGGGCAACATTCAGCGCAATTCCGACGTCTGGGAACGCAGCTGGCCTTGCGAGGAAATGGCGGTCGGGGTCATCGGGTTCGCCGACGGCTCGCGCCTGATCCTGGAGGGTGAGACGCCCGGCGGCGCGCAAGTCGAACAGCACCGGCTGACCTTCGTCGGCGACGAAGGCACGCTCTACGTCCGGACCGAAGGCGAAGTCCGGCCGCCGGGCACGGTGGCCGAGTATCCGATTGGCATTCGGATTCAGCGCGGCGACGGTAGTGTCGAAGACATCGAGTTCCACAACGACACCTACCTGGCGGCCCGTCATCGCGAAATCGACGCCTTCGCGCGTTGGGCCGGTGGCGAATTGGACGGGCACTACCAGGACGCTCACTTCTGCGTGCAGACGCAGGAGATCCTGATGGCCATCTACGAGTCGGCACGGACGCACGGGCTGGTGCAGCTGCCGATGAAGACCCAGTCATCGCCGCTGGTCGAGATGATCAACAGCGGCGCGCTGCCGGTTAGCAACCCCGGCTGGCACGACATCCGGCACGGCATGAAAATTGCGCCGTTTGATTACGCCGGAGGAAACTCGTGAGCGCCCAACCCCTACGCGCCGTAATCGTGGGCGGCCACATCGGCCGCAGCCACGCCCAGGGCTATCTGGAGAGCGAGCGAACCGACCTCGTGGCCGTGTGTGACCTCGATCCCAACACGCTGGCAGAGTTCGGCGACGAGTTCGACGTCGAGAACCGTTACACCGACTACGAAACCATGCTGCGCGAGGAACAGCCGGACCTGCTGAGCATCGGCACGCCGCAGCAGCATCACGCCTGGATGACCATCCTGGCCGCCACGCGCTACGCACCGCGCGCCATCGTGTCTGAGAAACCGATGGCCAGCAGTACCGGCGAGGGCTACGCCATGCTGGCGGCCTGCGAGCGGCACGGCGTGAAGCTGGCCACCGGGCACCAGGGCCGCTGGATGCCGCGACATGAGAAGGTCCGGCAACTGATTGCCGACGGCGCGATCGGCCAGGTGCTCACCGGTTTCGCCGGGCCGCCCAAGCCGGACGCCGGCCTCATGAACATCGCCACCCACCAGTTGAACTACTGGCAATACATGCTGGGCGACCCCACGCCGCTGTGGGTGCTGGCCAACGTGCAGCGCCAGACCGACCGCTACGAGCGCGGCTGGCCGGCCGAGGACCTGGCGGGACTCCTGGTGGAGTTCGAGGGCGGCATTCGCCTGACGATGGAGAGCGACACGCCGCCCGAAGGCCTCGAGCGCGACCTGCGCGTGATTACCGGAACCGAAGGCGTGATCTGGCTCAGCGGCGGGACCGCCGGAAACGTCATCCGGCTCCTGCGCCACGGCGGCTCGGGCTGGGAAACCATTGAGGCCAGCGAGGCTGAGTTCAGCGACGCGCGCACGCTCGAACTTGACGCCCTGGCGGCCTGGGCTTCCGGGGAGATCGACGAGCATCGAGGTGACGCCCACCTGGCCATCCACACGCTCGAAATCCTGATGGGTATCTATGAGTCAGCCCGGACGCACAGCCTGGCGCGGCTGCCACTGGATACCAAGGGGTCGCCACTTACCGCCATGATCGACTCGGGCGATCTGCCGGTTCGCTACCCGGGGCACTACGACATCCGGCACAAATCCGCCACACCATAAGGGCCGTTGACATGACCACATACCGCGCTGGAGTCATCGGACTGAATCTCGGGCAGTCGCACGTTCGCGGGTTCGACGAGGCGGACGGCGTCGAGGTCGCGGCGGTCTGCGACATTGACGAAGCACGGCTTGAGGAAGTTGCGGACCAGTACGACGTGCCGAGCCGCTACATCGACGCCACGGCCATGCTGGAGACCGAGTCGCTGGACATCGTGAGCGTCACCACGCCGGCGGCGCTGCATCCCATGATGACCCTGCTGGCGGCGCGCTATCCGGTGCAGGCGATCATTTCGGAGAAGCCGCTGGCCAACTCGATGGGCGAAGCCGACGCCATGCTGGCAACTTGCAACGCCGCTGGAATCAAGCTGCTGTGCGGCTACCAGGGCCGGCACATGGCCGCCTTCGAACGGGCACGCAGCCTGATCGCCGACGGCGCCATCGGGAAGCCGCTGGCGGTGAAGGTCAGTGTGGAAGAGGGCGGTCTGCTCAACCAGGGTTCGCACCTCATCGACCGCGCCCTATACCTGCTGGGCGACCCGGAACCACTGTGGGTGCTCGGCCAGGTGCAGCGCGAGACGGACCGCTACGAGCGGGGTTACTACTGCGAGGACCTATGCTTCTGCATTGCTGCGGTTGAAGGCGGCGCGCGGATCATCTACGACAACGACATCGGCCCACCCGGCAACGTGGGCAACCGTGCCTTCGTGGTCACAGGCGACGACGGGGTGCTGATCGTCGAACCGTCGGATCCCGCGATCTCAATGTCCTTCGGCATCAAGCTGACATCCGGAAACCGTGAGGACCTGAATGAGCCGTGGGACGGCGTCGAAACGAACTTCATGCTCGAACAGGCCAACGAACTCGTCGCCTGGCTTAATGGGGACATTGACGGCCACCGGCAAGACGCGCACCACGCCATCAAATCGCAGTCAGTCTTGATAGGGCTCTACGAGAGCGCACGTACCCACACGCTGGTGCAGGTGCCCATTCAGACCAAGCTGGCACCGCTGGAAGCCGCTATCAACGAAGGCGTGCTGAAGGTGCGCTACCCAGGCGCCTACGACATCCGGCGTCCGCTGGTTTACGCGAAGGACCAGGTCAACTAGCAGTTCTGGACGCAGAGGTATGAGGCTCGGCGTGGCGCTATGCGCGCGCCAGCCGCGTAGCATGCTCGTCTAGTCGTCGAATACCGCCCGACGCAGCGTGTCGTTGATGCGCGTCTGCCAACCCTTCCCCGTTTCGCGGAAGTGGAGCACCAGGTCCTCGTCAAGTCGAAGGGTGATCTGGTTCTTCGTGGGCGCGCGCTGCTTGCCGCGCGTGCGTCGGTAACGCTGCACGACATGCGGCACGACCTCGCTGGCCGGTCGAGCTCGCTTGAACCAGTCGTCATCCAGTTCGGATGCCTCGGGGTCGGCGGCAACGGCAGCGTTGCTGGCGTAATCCTCGTTAGGCGTCGGGCTGACGTGGCCCGGCTTAAGCTTGGGCATATCTCCGTTCCTCCCGTCGGCTGGCGCAGCGCAGGCTGATGACTCGAATCCGTGTCCACCGTTCCGTGAAAACGATGCAGTGGAGACGGACGTCGATGTAGCCGATGGCAACGAAGCGAACCTCGCCTGCGCGATCGGAGCGTTCGACCAGCGCGCTTTCCCAGTCGAACGCTTCGACGGTCGCGAAGTCGATCCCGTGCTTCTGCGCATTGGACTGACGCTTCGCCTCGTCCCACTCGTACTGCACGCTTATATTGTACCTACGATTTGCCCCCCCGTCACCTGCACTGCGTGAATTGCAGAAGGGCGAGCAGCGCTGGTGGCGTTAGGCGACCTCTTCCTCGACATCGGTCTCACCGCAGATGTCCATCAGGGTGTGGTGCACCTCGCGGTCGTGGGCGTAGCTGAAGCGGGGTTCGCGCTCGCCGCGGATGCAGGCGGCGAAGTGCTCGATGTCGTCGCGAAACGGGGCTTCGCGGCCGGTGCCGTAGACCTTCCAGCCGTCCGCGCCGGCGCCAGGCTCGCCAGTATGGATGGCCACAGCCGGCGAACGGTCGCCAATGGACGCCCATGGGGAGACGATGGCCTGGGCCTCGGAACCGTAGACCTCAAAGCTGCGCGGGCGGACCTGCTCGGTTTCAAGGTGGCTGGCTTCGAGTGTCGCAATCGCACTCGGGTACTCCAGCACCACCGTGGCGTTGTCGATGTAGCCGGACTCGGTAAAGCGGTCACAGCGAAGGAACGAGTGGACCTTGGATGGCGTGCCCAGCACGGCCATCGCCATGTCCAGCGCGTGGGAACCGAGGTTGTAGAAAATGCCGCCGTTGAAATATGGGCCGCGGCCCAGGTACGTATCGGCTGAGGGGGTGTAGAAGCTGCACATGTGCGAGCGCACGCGGTAGATGTCGCCGAACTCACCGCGATCCACCATGTCCAGCACGCGGCGGAAATGCGGCGTCAGACGGTTGTTGTAGCCCATCTGGAAGAGCAGTCCCGACGACTCGGCCAAGCCGGTCAGTTCGTCGACGTGGGCATGGGTCCAGCCGCAGGCCTTTTCCATCAGCAGGTGTTTGCCGGCTTGGATGGCGCGGCGGGCGTAGGAGGGGTTCTGGCGTTCGGCGCCGCCGATGACGATTGCGAGAACCGATGCGTCGCCCAGCAACCGGTCGATGTCGTCCAGGTAGGGAACGCCCGCGGAGTTGGGCTCGGCTTCGTTAGCAGCGCGCGTCGCGGCGCTTGGTTCGTAGACGCCGGCCAGGTCAATCTCCGCGAGGTCACGCAGCCATCGCAGCTTCCCGGGCGCGTGCGAATGCTGCGCGCCGAGCACGCCCAGGCGCACGGGCGGCTTGTTCACGTCGGACGCTCCACTGGGGCGGGCGGCTGAACCATCAGCGGCATCTGAACCTCCTCGGGACGAACCAGGCGCAAGAAGAAATGGCCAAGGCCGGCGGACCCCAGCATGAAGTCCGGACTGTAGTTGCCGGGCTCGTCCCCTTGCCAGCGCACTTCGCCGTCACGCTCCTCACGATAGGCGAGGGCCTTCTCGCCGAAGGCGCGTGCGTGGGCCAGCCAGGAAGCGTCCCCGGCCACCCGGGCGAGCTCGATGAACAGTTCCGCGTTCCCGGCCAGGCCGTGGCACTGGCTGGGGTTGTTGCGGATATCTCCCGCCGCCAGAGTCGCGCGGGCGCAACGCTCGGCGAAGCGGCGCAGGCTGTCGTCATCGAGGATTTCCGCCGCACGCGCGGCGAACAGCCCGATGCCCGGCGCCCCGTGGCACCACTGCACGCGCGGAGTGTGCGGATCGCCCGGCCAGCGGTCCCAGCAGATGCCCTGATCGTTTTCGAGCGCCACGGACTCGATCCAAGCCTGGGCGTCGTACACGAGCTCCTTGAGCGCGCTGTCGCCGGTGACCCGCCAGAGCTCCGCCAGCGCATAGGCGATACCGCTAGCACCGTGAACGAAGCCGGCGCTAAAGCGCAAGTGTTCTTCCCGCAGCCAGTCCCAGCGTGCGCCCTGGGTGTCGCGAGTGACCGTCCGCACGATGTGATCGCCGGACCGAACCGCCGCATCCAGGGCGCCCTGCTCGAATGTCGCCTGATAAAGGCGCAGAAGAAAGATCACGCTGCCGGCCGATCCGCTCAGCGCGTGGGCATCCGGCCAGGATGCTCGAGCCACAGCTCGGGCACGCGCCTGGGCGTCGCGCAGCCAGCGTTCGCGACGGGTCGCTTCATACAGATGCAGACACATCTGGCCGTGGCCTGACGTGCCGAAGTACAAGCCCGCGTCGGCGCCGGCATCTCGGAGGTCGGACTTGGATTGCGCCTCCACCCACATCGCCGCCGCTTCGGCTACTTCGCGGGCTTTCGGATCACCGGTCACCCGAAACAGGTCGGCGAACAAGAACACCACGCCGGCCGTCCCGCCGAAGATAGCTGTGGAGTACTGCGGCTGGCCGGTGTAGCTGCGGGTTTCCCAGCGCGCTCCGCCCACCGCGGGGCGCGCCAGCGCGGCGATGCTGTCAGCCACGCTCTGGGCGGCCGCCAGGAAGCGATCATCGTCAGGCATGGCCGTCCCAGGGGCTGCGGGCGGCCTCACGGTACCCGATCAGCCCGCCCGCCAGCGCGACAACCTGCCGCGGGGCGCGTAGTCTCAACCGACGACGCACGGGTATCGAGGCACAAATGCAAGACGTGAAGCTGCCGGACACGCCGATCACCGACACCTACCCGGGCCTGAACAACCTGGTTGTCGACTTCAACCAGATGAAAGCCTTCCTGGACGAACCGCTAGTGCTCGTCGAGGGCGACGGCGTTCGGGTTCGCGACCACACCGGCCGGTGGTACATCGACGGCCTGGCCGGCGTCGCGGCGGTGCAGTTGGGACACCGGAACGAGGGCATCATCGAGGCGATGCGCGCGCAGCTCGACCGCATTGCCCTGGCGCTGCCGCTCTATGCGGCGTCCGAGCCGGCCATTGCGCTGGCCGAGCGGCTGGCCGAGGTGACGCCCGAACCACTCACGCACGCCAAGTTCACCAGCGGCGGCTCGGAAGCCAACGAAACCGCGTTCAAGCTGGCCCGGCAGTATCACGCCCAGACCGGCAACCCCGGCAAGTACAAAGTGATCTCGCGCTACAAGAGCTACCACGGCGCCACGCTTGGGGCGCTGGCCGCCAGCGGCGGCGCGGCCCGCAAGCTGCCGTACGAGCCGTTTCCCACCGGCTTCGTGCACGTGCACCCGCCGGACTGCTATCGCTGCCCGTTCGGAATGACCTACCCCGACTGCGGCGTGCGCTGCGCCCAGATCGTGGACGAGGTGATCCTTGGCGAAGGCGCCAACACGGTGGCCGCCCTGGTGGCGGATCCGGTCGTCATGTCAGCCGAGGGTCTGATGGCGCCGCCGCTGGAGTACTTCAAAATCCTGCGCGAGATCTGCGACCGCCACAACGTGCTGCTGATCTTCGATGAGATCATCACGGGCTTCGGTCGGCTGGGGGAAATGTTCGCGGCGGACGTCTATGAGACGTGTCCGGACATCATGTCGGTCGGTAAAGGCATCAGCGGCGGCTACGCGGCGCTGGCGGCGGTGATGTTGACGGAGCGGGTCGCCGGCGCCTTCTGGGGCGACCTGGCCGACGGCGTGCATTTCAACGCCGGCCACACGTACTCCGGGAACCCGGTGGCGTGCGCAGCGGGGCTTGAAGCCGTTCGACAGATAGTAGACGGCGGCGCGCTGGACAATGGGCGCGAACGGGGCAAGCAACTGCGCGCAGGCCTGGAAGAGTTGGAAGCCCGCTATGAGCAGATTGGGCGCGTGGACGGCCACGGCATGTTGCAGGGCGTGGAGTTTGTCAGCGATCGAGCCACGCGCTCGGCCTATCCGGCTTCAAACCTCCTCTGCCGCGCGGTGGGTCAGACCGCCAAGCGAAATGGGCTGATCGCCCGCATGGGCGACCACACCTACGTACTCGCTCCTCCATTGGTTTCGACCGAGGACGAGATCGACGAAATGCTGGACATCCTGGACGCGTCGATCGCCGAGACCCTGGAAACCTTCGAGGAGTGAGCCAGGCGGCTTTTGACGAGCGCGTGGCTGCGTACGCGCAGTCGCGGAGCCATCGCGAAGGCCCGACGCTGGACCTCACGCTCGAGTTGGCGAACGCGCGTCCAGGGAACCTGGTGCTGGACGTGAGCACGGGCACTGGATTCACTGCTCACGCCATGGCCGCCACGCCGACGCGGGTGGTTGCCGCGGACATCGCCCCCAACATGCTGCGGCACACACGCGCCACGGCGCCGAATGCCGTGCGGGTGGTTCAGACCGACACCCACCGCCTGGCGTTCGCCGACCGGACATTTGACGTGGTCACTTGCCGTCATGCATTCCATCACTACGCTGACGGGGGAACTGCAATGGCCGAAATTTCGCGCGTGGTTCGGCCGGGCGGTCGGGTAGTAATTACCGACACGATCTCGCCCGACGACACGGAGGTTGCAGAGGTCATGCACGCGATCGAGTTGCTACGTGACCCGTCGCACGTCTGCAATCGCTACGCGGCCCAGGTGCTGGAGTTGATGGCCGAAGCCGGGCTCGACGTCGAGCGCTCCGTGCACACACGTACCGAGCAGAACTTTGAAGCCTGGTGTGGTCGCACGGGCGTGTCCGGCGCCGTTCGACGCCGGCTGTGGCGGGACTTCGCGAACAACGAGAAGGTCCGCGCCGCCTTCAATGTGCGCGAGACCGAGACGGCCCGCTGGTTCGACTGGCCGGTGCTGGTCGCGGCCGGCGTACGGTGCGCCTAGGCTCGGATACGATACGGCGGGAGCCGGGCTCCTGGGGATCAAGAGATGGCAACGGCGCCGCTGAGAATTGGATTTGTGGGATGCGGCGGGATTTCCCGCCTGTATACGGACATTTACCTGGGACTCCACGAGCTGGCGCACGTCGTCGCCGTGGCGGATCTTGTCCCCGAGTTGGCGAGCGATCGAGCCGCCGGACTCACCTATGGCTATCAGGCCGAGGCCGCGCGCGAGCACGCCATCGCCACGGGCGCGCGAAGCGAGGCCGAACGTGACGACGCCCTGGCCCGCGCCGAATCGGCCGAAGACGCAGCCTCCAACACGATCCAGCAGTTTGCGAGTCACACCGAATTGCTGGCCAAGGCCGGCGTGGACGCCATCGTGCTGCTCACGGCACCCTCGGTTCGCGGTGGGCCCACGGTGGAAGCCGCCGCGCAGGGTGTGCACGTGTTCACGCAGGGGCCGATGGCTCGCAGCGTGGAGGAAGCCGACGCCATGCTGGACGCGGCGGAGGCGTCGGGCATCAAGTTGCACGTCCAGGTCGGATCGCGCTACAGCCGCGGTATGCGTCACGCCCAACGCGCGGTCGCCAGCGGATTGATGGGCCAGATGGCCATGGCGAACGTAGCACTCAACAACTTTCGGCCGCAGTCACCCTACTTCCGATCCAGCCACTGGCATGGCACTTGGGACGGCGAAGGCGGCACGTCAGTTTTCCACCATGGGCGCTACATCATCGATCCGTTCTTGTTCGTGGTTGGCTCGCCGATTGTCGAAGTGACGTCTTACGCGGGCGCCATGCTTCGCCACATCGAGACCGACGACATGACCCTTTCGCTGGTGAAATTCGCCAACGGGGCGCGCGGCGTTGTGCAGTCCACGCTGCTGTATCACACCAATCCGCTCACTCCCATTAACAAGATCGAAGTGATCGGCAGTGAGGCCTCGATGGTTCTGCACCAGCAGTACACGCAGCCAAGCTTGCCGTCGGTGATGCTTGGCTCGCGCGAGAACGGCTGGCAGGCCAACGTGAAGTTTGGGTCCAACCACGATCCCTCGCTGGTTCAGCGGCTGGATGCACTCGAAGCCGAGGTGTCCGACGCACCCGTGCGCGCCACCGAGATGTACCAGAGCCAGATCTGGTTGGAGTCGATCCTGGGCGATTCGGACACGCCCGCGCCTCTACGCGTGCCCCACCACCACGCCGAGTTGACGCGCGCGGTCTACAAGTCGCAGGAATCCGGCAAGACGGTCACCCTGCCTCTGGCCAAGGACGATCCCTTCTACACCTTTGAAGGGCGCCTGACTCACGGTCGGAAGCTCCCGAAGGATGACCCGCCGCCGAGCGGTACGATTCCGCGTCGCATGACGGGCGGTTGACCACCGTCCCAGACGGCTTAGCTGGAACGGAATCCGGGCGCTAAGGCTTTCCGGCTATTCGCGTCTGGCCCTGGTTTCGCGGCCGCGCCGCCTGCTAGTAGGCGCCCCGGCCGCGCGCCACGACCCAGAGGGTGCGCAGCAGGATGGTGAGGTCGAGCATCGGCGAGTAATTCTGGATGTAGTACAGGTCGTACTCGACGTTCTCGTGCAGCGGAAGTTCGCCGCGCCCGTTCACCTGCCACCAGCCGGTGATCCCCGGCAGCACCGCCAACCGCTGCCGTTGCCAGGACTCGTACCGCTCGACGACCCAGGGCAGTTCCGGGCGCGGGCCCACCAGGCTCATCTCGCCGCGCAGCACGTTCCAGAGCTGGGGTAGTTCGTCCAGGCTGGTGCGACGCAGGAAGCGTCCCACGCGCGTTACGCGCGGGTCGTTCAGCGGCTTATAGACGGCATTGACGGCTGCACCGTGCTGGAGCGCCTCTTCCTGCCGGCTTTCGGCGTCCGCGACCATCGTGCGCAGCTTGTACATGGTGAACATGCGACCGGTCTCCCCAACGCGGCGTTGCGCGAACACGATTGGACGTCCGCCGTCCAGGTAGACGGCAAGCGCCAGGACCGCGAGCAGCGGCGCCATGAGCACCAGCGCCACGCCGGCCAGAACCAAGTCGAACATCCGCTTGACGAACCGATCGAATCCGGTGATCACCGGAGCGCGGACGCTGATCAGCGGCAGGCCCCAGACATCCTCGGCCATCGCCCGGCCGGCCACGAGATGGAACACATCGGGGACCAGCCTGACCCGGACCGGCGCCGCATCCAGCGCAACCACGATCTCGCGCATTCGCTCGTGCGCGTGCATGGGCAGGGCGATCAAAACGTCGTCAACTTCGAAGCGCTGGATCAGGTCCGTCAGCTCGCCACATCCGCCGAGTACCGCCGCGTCGTGGATGCGCTCCCCGCGCTTTTCCGGATCATCGTCGGCAAAACCAACGACCTGGAACCCCGACCACGGACGGTCCCGAATCATGGACGCGACACGCTCCCCGACCGGTCCCGCGCCAACCACCAGCACGCGGGTGGCGCCGCGTCCTGAAATGCGACGACTTCGCACCACCAGATTGAGCAGCCAGCGGAGGTTGATGAGCAGCAGCGCGTCGAGCGCAATGAAGTAGATGAAGAGCAGCCGCGACAGGAACTCGACTTTGAGGATGAAGAAGGCCGCGAACAGGACGATGGTCGCGAACAGGATTGCTGGAATCAGCGCCCGGAGTTCGTCCACGACCCTCAGCAGTCGCCGGTGGTCGTAGAGGTGGACCATGCGGAAGAAGAACGCCCAGACGACCGCGACCACCACGTATTCGCGGGCCGTAAGCCAGGGCAGAAGGCTGGCGTCGCCGGCACCGATGGGCAGGGCGTGCCGCAGGACGTCGGCCAGATAGAGTGCCAACAACGTGAGGGCAATGTCGACAATAGCCAGAGAGCCGCCAAAGAGGCGAGCCCGCTCTCTCACGTCAGCGCTTCCTCACCAATTCGCGGTACACCTTTTCGGTCGAGCGGGCCATCGCTTTGGCGTCGTGATACACCGCTACGGCCGCGCGGGCCTCCTCTGCAAGGGTGCGAGCCTCTCCGGGGTGTGTCAACAAGCGCAGCACCGCCGACGCGGCAGCCGTAATGTCGCCTGGCTCGACCAGGAGTCCGGTTCGCTCATGCTCAATCAGGTCGGTCGTTCCCACAGCTCGGGCGGCAACGATGGGGACTCCCGCCGTCATGGCCTCCATGATCGAGTACGGAACACCCTCCCAACGGGCCAAGTGCAGGTAAACGTCCATCGCCGTGAGCAGGCTCCGTGCATCGGTCACATATCCCGGAAGTGAGGTCGCCGCGCGGACGCCCAACGCTTGCAAGCGATCTTCCACCTGCGTGCGGAGTTCGCCGTCGTTGGTCCACAGGAAGCGAGTATCGGGGCGCTGGCGATGGACCTCAGCGAACGTCCCGGCGATGTCGAACGGCGCCTTTTGCTCGGTAAAGCGCGCTGTGGCGCCAATGATCGGGCCATCGGCCGGCAGCCCCAGTCGGCGGCGGGCCTCAGCCCGCGGCACGGGTTCGAACGGCGCGAAGGTCAGCGGAACGACGCGAAGCTTGCGCGCCGGCACAATCCCGGCCGCCACGCGACGTTCGCTCTCCGACAAGGCGATCAGGACCGACGTCACACGCCCCAGCACCCACTCCAGCCATCGCAGCGGCGCGCGCACGATGGGCGAGGAGAAGTTAAGGAAATAGAACCCGTGCGGCGTGTGAACGGTTCGCACGCCGGGACGGATCATTGCGGCCACACGGCCAACCACCCCGGCCTTGGTGCTGTGCGTGTGCACGATGTCGAAGCGTCCACGGTGGATCAGCCGCAGCAGTTCCCACGTTGAACGCAGGTCCTTGATCGGACGAATGGCCCGGACCATCGGTGTGACATGCACGGCGACGTCCAGCGTGGATATGTCGTCGAAGAACGAGGTGTCGCCGCGCGGCTCGGAGCGCACGCGCGGACAGGCCACTTCGATCTGAAAGTCCCGACGATCAGCCGCTGCCGCCAGGTCAAGCAGATGGCGCTTGGTGCCGCCAATCGTGGCCTCCATGACGTGGAGAACTCGGATCGGGCGGTCGGTCATCGGCGGCGTTAGCGCAGCACCGCCTGTTGCATCCATGCGAACTCCGCCGCGATTCCCTCTTGGATGGTCGTGGACGGGTCGAACCCGAGCACGCGGCGCGCCTTGGAGGTATCGGCCTGGCTGTGGAGCTGATCGGCGGGATGTGCCTCCCCGTAGATGCGCCGAACCGGCTTGCCCACCACGCGCTCCATCGTGTCGATCAACTCGTTGACCGAAGCGGTGGGACCGCTCCCGATGTTGAACGTCTCGCCGATCGGCAGCGTGTCCAATACACGCACCTGTGCGTCGACCGCGTCGGCCACGTAGGTCAATTCCCGCGTCTGCTCGCCGTCACCGTAGATCGTGATCGGATTGCCGTTTGCTATCGCCTTCAAACCAATGTGGACGAGCATGTCGGGGCGTTGGCGCGGCCCGAAGAGCGTGTAGTACCGCACCATGACCACCGGCAGACCGAAAAGGCGGTGGTACGAACTAAGCAGGTGCTCGTCCAGCAGCTTGGTCATCGCGTAAAACGAGCGCGGCTCCAGCGGATGATCCTCGGGGGTCGGCATCGTCGGATTGAATCCGTAGATCGAGGACGTCGACGCAAAGCTAAATAGCTTGACGCCTGCGCGCAGCGCGGCGTCGGCCAAGCGCTGGGTCGAGCGGCTGTTGTCCTGCATGTATCGCTCGAAGTTCGTGGGCGTCCAGCCCTCGCGGACGCCGGCCCGCGCGGCGAGGTGGAACACGTACCCCACGTCCTCGAACACGGGATCCAGGTCCAGATCCGCGTCCATGAGATGGGCCTCGACAAACTCGAACCCCTCGTGCTGAGAGAGCATCTGGAGATTCGCCCGCTTCTGGTTGAGGTCGTAGCTGTCGGTTAGGCCGTCGAGCCCGATTACCCGATGGCCGCGCGCCAGCAGCGACTCGCAGAGATGGGAAGCAATGAACCCGGCCGCCCCGGTGACGAGCGACACAGGGCGGCTAGTGGCCTGTGGCATTGATGCCCCGCGTGAAGAAAGCGCGCCGACCGCGCGCTGCGAAAGTATATCGGCGGGTCTAACCCGGCGTTACGCAGCGACTTCCTCGATGGCCTCGGCATAGAGCGCACGCGTCGCGGCGCGCATGCTCTCCAGGTTGAACGCCGCGGCGGCGTGGCGGCGCGCGGCGGTGCCCATCCGCATTCGGCGCCCGGCATCCAGCAGCAGCGCCGTCAACCCCGATGCCAGAGCCCGCTCATCGCCCTGCGGAACCAGCAACCCGGTCTCGTCGTGCTCGACGATCTCCGGTACGCCCCCAACGGCCGTCGCGACGACGGGCCGTCCCGCCATCGCGGCTTCCATGATCACGAGGCCTAGCCCTTCCCAATTTGACGCCAGCACAATCACATCGCTGGCGGCCATCAGGTTGGGAATGTCAGACCGTACCCCCAGCCAATGCACGGCGTCGCGAAGGCCCAGGTCGTCGCCCAGCTGGAGCATCCGAGCGCGATATGCGGGACCGCCCAACTGAGTCTCGCCGGCGCACAGCAGCTGGGCGTCGGAAACCTCGGCACGCACGCTTGCGAAGGCCCGCAGCAGCACGTCGTGCCGCTTCTGCGGATCGAGACGAGCCGGGCATAGTACGACCGGCGCCCGCACCTCGATACCAAGCTCCCGGCGTGCGGCGTCCCGATCCAGTCCGTTGAACGGCGCAGGGTCCAAACCGTATCGAATCACCCGAATCCGGTCACTAGGAACTCCGAGCCGCTCGTGCGCCCATCCCGCAACCGCTTGCGAGATGGCAATCGTGCGCTGCGTGGGGCGGGTGGCCAGCGCGTGCAGCGCGCGCGCCGACGGCGCCGCCAGCCGCGCTTCGATGTTGTGCTTGGTGGAAACGATGGCGCGGACGCCGACCGCGCGTGCCGCCAGCGCGCCGTACATGTCGGCTCGCAACAGGTGGGTATGCACCAGCGCGTACCGCCCCCGCCTTATGTGCGCCGCCAGCCGCGGAAGCTGCACCACGCCAAACGGTCCAGCCATGGGCAGATACGTCACGCGGCCGACGCAGGCCTCGAACTCGGAACGCAAGTCGTGATCGCGGAAATAGATCATGTCGACGTCGGCAAACTCGCCCAGCCCAGGCAGCAGCTCCAGCAAATGCCGCTGCGCACCGCCAACCGCCAGCGACGTGACGATCTGCAGAACGCGCGGCGGGCGGGACGTCACGTCCGAGCGGACAGCACAGCCGTATAGCGCGCGAGCGTCTGATCGACCTGCCTCTGGAGCGAAAACGCAGAGGCCGCGCGTCGCCTTCCAGCTGCGCCCAATCGCCGCGCGTGCTCAGGATCGCCCACGATCAGATCCAGCCGATCGGTCAGGGCCAGCGCGTCGTTGGGATCCACGGTGTACCCCCAGGCCCCGTCAGCCACGATTTCGGGACCGGCACCAAGCGTGGACGCAATGACGGGGCGTCCGGCCGCCATGGACTCGATAAGCGTGAGGTTGAACGGGTCCGGGTACGTGGAGGGTGCCAGGGTCACGGTGGCGGCCGCATAGGCGTCGCGCAGCGCTTCAGGCTCCATCCAGCCCGGCAGCAGCAGCCGCTCGCCGACACCTAAGTCGTCAGCCAGCCGCTGCAGCTTGGGCGCGTAGCGGGGGTTCTCGCCGGCGATCAGCAGGCGCAGGTCGGAATGCCGTGAACGCGCCAGCGCGCGCAGCGCCGCCTCAGCCCCTTTCTCTCGCGAGACCCGCGCCGCCAGCAGCGCCAGTGGCGCCCCGTTCAGCCCCTGCGCCGACCGGAACGCCGCCCCATCGCCGCCGCCCCACCAGTCCAGGTCCACGCCGTTGTAGACGACCTCCGCGCCTCCGTACCCGTTAGCGCGCAACGCGGTCTGTAGCGTCCGGCTAATGGCGAACAGGTGGTCCACGTGGTTCGTCATGTGGTGATTGATGACCGCGTTGCGAGCCGGGTTCCAGCGGAAGCGCTGGCATTTGGCACAGTTGAACCAGCGCTGGCGGAAGTCGACCGGGCCCCCGGTGCAGATGAACTTGATGCAGCAAAACAGCAGGTAGTCGTGCGCCGTGTACATCACTGGCGCGCCAACGCGGGCGGCCTCGGACAACGCCGCGAACGACAGGTGTTGATGCACGTTGTGCGCATGCACCAGCTCGGGCCTGAAGTCGGCCAACTCCTGACGCACGCCAGGTATGACGGTCGGGTTGGCCATGGCCACCGTATTGCGAAATCGTTCCGGATAGCGCGACCGCAGCCGACGCACTCGCACGCCGTCCTGCTCACGGACCGACGGTGACCCGGAGGTCGTCGCGACCACGCACACATCGTGCCCAGCACGTGCGAACGCGCCCGCCAGACGCTCCACCACCACCCCCGCCCCGCCCCGATTGTCGGGGGGATATGTATCAGCAAGCAGGGCGATGCGCATTGGGAGCGGCCTGGGAAGGGATCGAGCGATTCTAGGCGGTGTACGCCGCCAGACAGCGATCGGCCACGGCGGACCAGGTGAATCGGCGCACCACATGCTCGCGGGCGGCGGCGCCCTGGATCCCGGCCTGCTCAACCGAGGCCGTGAGCGGCGCCAGGGCACGCCGTAACGCGTCAGGATCGCTGGGCGGCACAATCGCGCCGCCAATCGGCGGAATAATCTCAGGCATTCCGGCAACGTCCGAAACCACAGCCGCCGTCCCGCACGCCATGGCTTCCAGCGGCGCCAGCCCCACCAGTTCCGGCAGCGCCTGGCGACGCCCGCGGTAATCCTCGTAGACGGAGGGCATCACGAACGCGCAAGCCGACCGTAGCGCGGCAATCACCTCCTCGTCCGACGCGCCCGTATGGATTCGCACGGCACGGCACGCCGCTTCGGAACGAATGAACTCCAGGTAGGCGGCGTCGTAGGGCCGCCCGTAGATCTCGAGCGTTGCACCAGCCGGCAGACCTCGAATCGACGTCTCGATGCCCTTGTGCGGCAGCAATCGGCCCACGAACACGACCCGGCCGAGCGTCTTCTCAGACCCCGGCGAGTATTTCGCCGTATCAACGCCGGCATAGATGATCTCCGCCCGTCGCCCCACGTAGGGAAGCGTCGCGGCGGCAAATTCGCTTTGCGCCAGTTGCGCGTCGATCCAGCGACCAATCCGCAACCGCCGCACCCAGTTCACCCCACCGCCACCGTGATCCGTGACGAAGATTCGTTTTCCGAGCGGTCGGCCGATTAGCGCGGCCAGCGCAGTGAGACCCGACCTGGCCTGGTGGCAATGGACAACGTTGGCCCAGCCAAGCGCGCGCAAAAACCCCGGGCCAATCGCGTCATACGTCCGTCCGCGCAGCCGCCGCCAGGTCCGATGAACCTCGATATCGAACCCGTCAACGCGGCGTGTCCCGGGTCGACCGCCAAACGAAACGAGACGCGTGGGCGTGTGACGCAGCATCGCGCTCGCAAGCTCGAGCGGGTAACGCTCACCGCCGCCGCGCACAGACTCGTCGCCGAACCAGGTTGGCGACAGGTGCAGAACGCGCAGCTCGCTCACGCGCGCCGCTCGGCCACGATGAGGTGTCCCCCGGGATCCTGAACCGGCCGACGGAAGGCCCTCCAAAGCAGCACCGACCACAAGCCAACCCAGAGCGGCAGCGGGACAAGCCGGCGCCGCTGAAGCCCTCGGAACCAGTCCAGTACGCGGCGGCCGCCAACCCGCCGCACCATCAGTTCATCCAGCCGCCGCCAGGTCCGCTGCGTTGCGGCCGGCAAATGCCCGCGGCTCGTCACGACCTGCAGTCCAAGCTCGTCTAGTCGTGCCGTCCATTCCTCTAGCGCCCGATAGTGGTAGTGACCCAGACGCGTGTTCGTGGACGCCAGGGCATCGGCGCCTGATTCACGCTCGATTCGCGCGGCAAAGGCGGGCGTTGGAACCATGAACACCAGACGCCCACCGGGACGCAGGACCCGGGCGGCTTCCGCAACCGCGCACAGGTCGTCCGGAATGTGTTCCAGCACACTATGGCTGTAGACGGCGCCATAGGTCGCGGACGCCAGGGGCAGCGAAGAGCCGTCCGCGCGCATCACCGCCCGATAGATGCCTGACGCGTGCGCGACCCGAGCCTCGCTGGGCACGAGCTCCAGCCCATCGACGGGCCAGTGCGACCGCAGCACGCAGCGCGCGACTTCGCCGGTCCCGCAGCCCAGGTCCAGCACCGGCGCGGCGAAGGTGATGTCCCGAAGCATGGCGAACTCCGTGGCGCGCCAGAGCGCGATGGCTGGCTGGTGAGGATGTGCGCGCAGCGCCAGTCGCAGAATCTCGGCGTCGCTCCGCGCCACGAGAGCGGTAGGGAAGCGTCCTTCATCCATCGAGCGCGTCGTCAATCAGTTGCCGCATGCGAACTGCGTACGTGTGGTCACGCTCCACCCGCCGCTTGCCCGCCTGGACAATCGCGCGCCGCGCCGGCTCGTCATCCAGATAGCGCTGAAGTGTTGAGACCACGTCCCCGGCGTCCTGATAAACCGCAAGCTCCGTTCCAACCTCGAACAGCCCGTCCATACGGGTCTTGTAATCCGCGAGCTGGAACGCGCCGGCCGCGGGGATTTCGAACGTGCGCATGTTTGGCCCTTGGCGCATCTGGGCATGGTGGACGTTTAGCACGACCTTGGCGCTGCGGTAGGCCCGCGCCACGGCGACCGCGGGTAGCAGCGTCAGGCCGCGATGCGCCTCGCGAACCCGATAGCTCGGTTCCAGCTTCTCCCACCCGCGGCCCCAGACGGCAAGATCGACCCCGGATCGGGCAATGGCTTCCAGGATCTCAACCCTGGATCGACTCGCCGGCAGATGCCCCATGTTGTGCCGTGCGTCGCCAACGAAAATCACGTCCACCAGCTTGACGTCCGCGTCCTGCCCGGCCCAGGCCGCCGGGTGGACGGCGTGCGGCAGAAACCTCGCCGGTACACCGCGTGGCTCAAGATCTGGAGCGTAGGTCGGATCGGCCAGATAGAACCGGTCGTACAGATGCGCCGCCCCGATAATGTTCGGGAACCAGCTCGGATCGTCGCCGCACCACTGCACGACGGGGCCATTAGTCAGATTCCGCAGGCGCTCAACCGTCTCCGGCAGCAAGACCTCGCCCTTGAGGACCAGTGTGAACTCCGGCTGTTGCTCGGCGGCAAGCCGCAGCACATCCAGATTGTCCGCCTGCGCCGCCCGAAACATCCTGGCGATGTAGTACCGGTCGGGCCCCGCCAGCCGCCGCTGCACGCGCCCCCAAAGCCCCACCCGTCGCTCGAGCCGCTGGCTGTAACGGTACATCCGCACGTCATGCCCCGTGTCACGCAGCCCCTGCGCGCAATACTCGGTCCAGCGTCCGGTGTCCCAGTGCGGGCCAATCAGCAGGACGCGCATGGCCCGCTCATACCGCTGCCGCGCGCCGCTGCCACAGCGCGCCGAGTTCGGACCGCAGCGCCTTGCGGTCGATGGCGTACAGGAGCGCGACGTAGACCAGCACGACAACCACACCACCCTGGATCAGCAACACCGCGTCGGTTAGCAGGGGCAGCAGGATGAACCGTCCGAAGAGACCGGCACCCACGGCCGCCACCAGCGGACGCACCAGGTGGTGCGCAAGCCGCAGGTCGAATTCGCGTCGTCCAATCGGCAGCAGAGCCAGCGCCGCCAGCCCCTGCGAAGCAGCCAAGGCGAGCGGGACCGCCAGGAATCCGGTACCCAGGGCTGTCAGGACGGCGGCCAAGCCCCAGGCGGCGGCGCCCCAACCGAGCGACACCACCAGCACAATTTTCGTCTTGCCCACCGCGTTCAGAATCGGCGTGATGAGACCGTTGATGGGAATCAGCGCGTTGTTGATTGCCAGAACGTAGAGGGCCGGAACCGCCGGCAACCATTGCTCGCCATAGATCAGGCCGGCGATCTCAGGCCCGAAGGCAATGACGGCAACGAATCCCGGCAGCGTCACGATCGCGTTCCACTTCAGCGTCAGCTCGGCGCCACGGCGAACCTGCTCTGGCGCATCCTGTATGCGTGCGAAGGTCGGCAGGCTCACCCGCGCCACCCACTGCGTCAGGGCAAGCGGCTGCGCGGACACCCGGTTGGCCCAGCTGAGATACCCCGTAGCCGACGCCCCGAACGCCCGCGGCGTGAAGAGGGGGATGAGCGAGTCCTTCAGCGTGATCGCCAGCCGCGACCCTTGAAAGCGCGCTCCAAAGCCGACGTGAGGCCTCAGGACCCGCAGGTTGCGCGTGGGTGCGGGCCACCACGGACGCGCCGCCACAACCGCCAGCGTCGACACCAGGCTGGCGCCGACGTGGGCAATCACCAGGCTCCAGACGCCGGCGGCGCCGATGGCAAACCCGATGCCGGCGCTGTAGTAGAACAAAGTGCCAGCGATGTCGGCCGCGGCCAGCCGGCCGAATTGCAGGTGACGTTCGAGCAAGGCTGCCGGGACGATGCGAAATGCAGTGAAGAAGACCGAGAACGCGAACACCCGCGTCATCCAGGGATCGATCTGATCGTTTAGCAGCGCGTCGACCACAAACGGCCCGGCCAAAAACACGACCACTCCGCCAACCAACACGAGCAGCAATTGGCCGGTAAAAACCGCCCGCAAGTCGCGGCTTTCAGGCTCGCTGCCGCGCTGGATCAGGCTGGGATGCAACCCCATATCCGCAAACTGCTTGACGAGGCCGGCAAACGTGGCGATAGGGACGATGACGCCAAAGTCCGCCGGCGTCAGCAGACGGAAGAGGGCGATGCTGCCCGCAAATGACACGAGCTTCATGCCGCCTTCGCGAACTCCCAGCGAAACGATCCCCCGGACGGCGCGATCCCCCAAGCTGCCGTCGCGGGATGCTGTCGAGGCGCTTCCAGTCATGCCGCGACGTCTAGGCGCCTGCCCAATGCCTGGGCATACACGTCCAGCAGTTGTTCCGCCGACCGACGCCACGTCATGGCATCCGCGCGGCGGCGCGCGCCCGCCGCCAGCGCTTGCCAGCGGTTCGCGTCGGTCAGGACGATGCGCAGGGCGTCGGTCAGGGCCGGCACGTCATTTGGCGGGATGAGGAGGCCGTTCTTGTTGTGGACCACCGGCTCCTCGGCCCCGGAGTCGCGGGTGCTGACCACCGGGGTCCCGCAGGCGTTGGCCTCAAGCAACACCAGGCCGAATCCATCGAAGTCCGATCCCCATGCGCGGTACGGCATCGTCACGACACGCGCTCGGTAATACCAGTCCACAAGCTCGTCCTGGCTGACCGCGCCGGTCAGCGTGACGCACCCAACAAGCCCAAGCTCGCGGATTCTGGCGCGCAGGCGTGCCACGTAGGGCGACGACGCATTGGTTGGGCCAACAATCACGTAGCGGTCGGCAACGCCCTCGGACCTGAGGCGTGCGAATGCCTCCAGCGCCAGGTCATAGCCCTTACGCGGCTTGCATTCTCCGACCGAGAGGAGCAGGCGCGGCTCGCGCGGCGGCGGGTCGCCGTGCTGAAATTCCACGACCCGAACCGCCAGCGGCACGACGCTGGCGCGCCGCACGCCCGTGTCGCGCTCGACTCTCCGCCGGGTGTAGCCGCTGATAGCTGGCAGACCTCGCGCCCGTCCCAGCGCCCAGCGGAGCGGCCAGCGCTCCATCCATGGCCGACCTGAGGGGAGTGAATACGTTCCCACGAGCGACACGAAATACGGCCGCCGGCCGGCCGCCACAGCCACGGCCGGCGCATAAGGCTCCACCATGCAGTGGATCACGTCTACGCCGCGCAGTGCCCGCCGCAGCGGCGGCAGCGTGCGCTGGAACACGCGCAGGGGATGACGCCGGCCGTGTTGGAACGATGGGATCTCGCAGTGGTCCGGGTAGTTGCGCAGGTCAGTCATCGCCGCCCGACTGCGAGGACTCACCAGACGCACATCGACGCCAGCGGCTATTAACTCGCGGGCAAGTTCGCCCGCATAGCGTCCCCACCCGTTGGTTGGATCGAGCGCATCGCTGACCAGCGCCAGCTTCACCGGCGGTCGGCCCAGAGTCCTGCGGCGGCCAGCGCCGCGAGCACGCCCAGCGCCAGGAATGAGATCAGGACGCCAGCGGCAAAGCCCGGCGGCGTGTACGTCATGACGACGGTGTGGGCGCCAGCGCTATCGATCGGCACACCGCGCATCAGGGTGTTGACCGTGACCATTTCGGTTGGGCGCCCATCCACCGTCGCCTCCCAGCCCGGGAACCTGGCCTCGTTAAACACGAGCAGCCCAGGCGCGCTTAGGTCGACCCGTACGGCGACGCGTTCCGCCTCGCGTTCCGGCGCATGTACGACGTCAGGCCCGGAGGCTGCGGTCGAAGGGATGCCCGGGTCACGGTCAACCAGTACCACGTCGGGCCGGCTGGCTATCGCGTCCAGCACGGCCTGAGGCTCGGCCTCCGCCTCGATGACCCGCCAGTTCCGCGCAATCCAGGCCCGGGGCGCCCAGCCCTGTAGCTCGTACACATACAGCGTCTGGTCCACGGACGCCCATGCCGGAAGCTCCAGCGCGTCGGCCTGCACCTGTCGTAGCGCCGGGACGTCGATAGGCACGCCTGACGTCACGAACCGCACGTTGGCGGCCGCCAAGGCCGGCGCCCGACGCCGCAGCAGATCGGCGCGCGCATCGGCGTCGAGGGCCGCGTCGGATGCAAAGCCGGGAACGGTGGTGCGCTCGCTCCCAACGTAGGCCAGATAGTCGGCGGTAGCCTGCGGCATCAGATTCTCGTAGCCGTCCAGCGAAGCGCGCCCGCCGGTCATGGCCAGGTTGGGCGTCAGCGTTTCATTCAGGAATACGTACTCCAGGAAATCGCGCCGCGTTCGATCCAGTTGCGTGCCGGCGGCCGTGGACAACTCGAATTTCTGCGCCAGGCCGCGGTACGAAAACAGGCGCCATTCGCCCCCGGAGTCGGCCGGAACCACCGCGCCGGCCTGAGGCTCCCGGGCGTACCACTCCGCAGGCACGGTGGCAATAGCATGGGCTGGGGCCAAGAGGACGTCGAACACAAGCACGCCGGCCAGCGCCGCCTGCGCACTGACGGGCGACATCCGTCCACGTAGATACCGCCAGAGGACCAGAGCCGTCAGGAGGGCCGCCAGCAGCGACCAGCGCGGCGCCCAGTACTCCAGGCTGAACGCCGCCGTCATGCGTTCATACAGTTGATCGAAGGTGCGGTAGTAGCGCTCGGCAGTCAGAAAGCGGCCTTCCGACCCAACAATGGCCCGATCGATGTAGTCGTAGCCATAGGGCACGATCAGGAAGGCAAAGCCCGTCAGCACGATCGTGGCAGCGACGGTACCGACCCCGATCAGTCCCGCGAGCCAGACCCAGACGCGACCGATCCAGCCCACCAGCTGGCTGGATCGGAGATCATCAGTGCGCAGCCGCTCGATTCCGATCGCGACCAGGTATGCCAGTCCGAACGACGCGGCGATACCGAATCGAGCCGGCTGCCGAAAGAACTCGAAGAGCGGTAGCTTGTGCAGGAGCGGGAATCCCAGGCTGAACGATCCCATCGACAGAATCCAGGTAAGCAGAATCAGGCCGCCCAGAAACCAGACCAGTCGTTGACGCCGGCCCACCACAACCGCGATCAGCGCCAGGGCAGGCGCGGCTAGCCCGAGATACAGCAACTCTTCGGCGTTCAGGGTCTCATTCAGCACACGCGGGATCTCGAACGACGGGTAGAGGTAGCCGAGGACCAGGCTCCACGGCGGGATAGAGCCTTGTGACGCGATGGAAAAATCCAGCCCCCCGGCGCGGGCTGAGAGACCGGTGGTCTCAATCGTGGGCAGCAGGCGGACCGCGCCGACAGCCAGCCCGGCCACGCCGGCCGCAGTAGTCCAGGCAAGTCCCGCCACCGCTTGCCGGATGCCCAGATCGCTCCCAATCCACCAGAGGCGCGTGACGGCAAACAGCAGCCAGACGAAGCCCCACAGCAACGCGATCTGGGGATGGCCGGCCAGTGCCGTCACCGCGGCGCTAACTCCCAGGAGCACGCTGTAGCGGCGCTGTCCGCGAGCGATCAGTTCGATCGCCCCAACCCCAGCCGGCAGCGCAAAGAATATGTCCGAGTAATTGAGGAATCGCGACGTCGCGAACACGAATCCGCCATAGGTGAAGAGAAAGGCGGCCACGTACGCGCCGGGCCGCGTCAACCCCCACACGCGCCCCAGCCAGTACGCCGCCCCGGCCGCCAGCGCCAGACCAAGCGCTAACTCAATGACATAGGCGCGCAACGGTTCGAAGATTCGCAGCAGCGCCCAGGTCAGCGGATAGAACCAGCCAAACTCCGAAAACGCAACCGGAAATCCGGCCAACATGCCGTCGGCCCAAAGCGGGATCCGACCCTCACGCACGCCTTCGGCGAGCAGCGCATAGCGGGGCTGGTAACTGAGCAGCAGGTCCAGATCCAGCCAAGGTGCGCCCGTAAAGAGCAGTTCTCGGTAAAGCAGCAACAGCGGCGCCAGGAGGCCAACCGCGACGAGCGCGCGGCGTTTGGCGATGGAGGCATGCTCAAGCCCACCAATCAGACGGGCCCCTGCTTCGCTCAGCCGTGTCAGGATGCCGACGTCGATTCGAGAAACTCGCGAATCGCCGCGGCGCGCTGCGTCCATGTGCGGCTTTCCACCTCCAGGCGCGCGGCTTGGGCCAGGCGGGCTGCCAACGCCGTGTCGGTCAGCAAACGAGTGACGGCTCCTGCCAGCGCGGTCGGATCGTCCGCCGTGACGAGCAGGGCGTTACGCTCATCGTGCAAGACCTCGCGCATTGAGGGTAGGTCACTGGCCACAATCGGGCGCTCCGCGGCCATGTACTCGAACATTTTCAATGGTGACGTGTGTTCGCGCGCGATGACCTGACGGGCGCTGAAGGGAATCACCGCCACGTCAGCAGCCACCAGGAACCGACGCGCACGGTCCGGCGGCATGTGCCCCAGAACGTGTACGTTCGGTCGGTCCGCGGCCGCCGCCCGAATTCGATCGAGATCGGGCGGAACTCCTCCCACGATGATCCATTGCACGTCCGGATCGGCGTGGTGCGCCGCGTCCACGAGCGTATCGACGCCCTTCCAGGGATAGAGGTGACCCAGGTAGCAGACCACGCGGGCCTCAGTCGGAATCTCCAGTTCAGTTCGGGCGGCGTCGCGGTCGCGGTCCGCGAACGCCCGAATGTCTACCGCGTCCGGCGCGACAAACAGTCGCTGAGGATCGAAACCCGCGTCGAGATACCAGCGCCGCAGGCCCTCGGTGATGGCGATTACCGCGTCCATGCGACGCGCCGCCCAGCGGTGAAGGGCAGCTGAGAGACGCGAACGTGGGACGGTGTGCACCTCGAAGCAAAAGCGGGCAGGTTGACCCATCAGCAGCCGCAGGACCGTCAACGGCAGCAGGTCGCGGCTGTAGACCACGTTGGGCCGCCAGCGGCGCACGACGGTAAGCGCGGCAACGGCGAAGCTTCCGAGCTGTAAGAAGTGTGCGCCCAGCCTGATTGGACCGCGGTTCAACACCGGCCAGTCGATCGTGACGCGCTTGATGGCATCGACGGTCGGTAGCCCGGCGAGAGCGAACGTCCTTGGCACGCCAGCGTAGCGAAACGGATCGCTGACCGCCCGCATGGCCGTCGTGTTCGCCCGGCGGGCGTAGGCGAGTCGAACTGTCGCGTGGCCAGCCGCGAATCCCGCGGCCATGTGCATGATCTGCAGCGGATGCGCCCGCTCGCTGGGAATCCGTGCGTTCGCGACGATCGCAATGCGCGGCGGCTGGTCCACCCGTCAGATCCGGTATTCGATACGCGCGGTCGTTCGATTCGCAAGCGCGCCAAACTTCACGACGTGGTCCTGCTCGAGCCAGGAACCGGCGCAATGGACCTCCAGCTTCCGGGCGGCGGCAGGCAGCCGGTATCGAACGTCAGACAGGTGTGCGGAAGTCTCGAGCCGGTCGCAGACCGCAATCGCGGCCCCGTCAACCCGATACGTACGGCGGGTTCGCACGCCCGTCAGGGCGCGACCGTCGGCGCGGGCCACGCCGGATTCAACCGTCAGCGCATCGTTCGTAACCTGAGTGCGCCCTTCGAGCGCGTGACTGGACAGCCACCGACGGGTCGCTCGCCAACTGGGCGGACCGAAGTGGCGCCACAGGAACATGAGTGCATACCGCCGACGGCCCGCCTGCAGGTGGGAACGTGCAATGTGCAGCAGGAATCGCGACTCCCGACGTGCCAGCGCCTGCCGCCAATCCGGCAGCTCCGAGCTTTCGGAGCCCGGTGTGACCTGCCAGGTTCCCTCGGACACCTCCGGCTCTGAGCGGAAACGTAGCTGGTTGCGCCAGCCGTTTCTGGCGTTCCCGACGTAGACCAGGCCACCGCCCCCAATGCGTCCCCCGACCAATCGGTCGCAAGGACGCTTGTTCGTTCGCACGAGCGCACACACGCGCGGCGCTTCCAGCCGCGCCACGCCGGCGTCTGGCGCCACCGCCGGAGCGGCTCGCCCTGCCGCCGGTGGGTTGCTCGGCAGATCATCCAGCTCAGCTTCGACATGCGCCCGCGCCAGCCAGGCCAGGTCGCCCGTGTGCATCACCCGGCAGACAAACGCCGGGGTGCCCCAAGTGGCGTCAATCAGCCCGCCGTCGCCCAGCGCCGCCGCGCTCTGCGCCGCAACCCGCCCGGCCAACGGCAACAACGCTTTGCGGCCGTCGGTGGCCAGCACGTAGGCGTCATACGGCGCCGACCCGATCTCCGCGTCCGCGTCCCAGAACCACCGCTTGCCTTCCAGCCCCAGGGGTTTTACTCCATCCGGCCGGAGCACGAAGGCCAGGAAATCGGCGCCGTCGCGCAAGCGGTCCGCGAACGCCGCTTCAGCGCCGATCTGCCGCAGCGCATAGCGCGCAAAGGCCACGCAGCGGCTGTGGTAGTACACGGTCAGATCGGCGATCCCCGCGCCTTCGCCAAGCAGCGCTTCGTCTCGCACGTAGGCGAATGAGCCATCCGACCGCATCTCATCCAGCGAGCCCGCCACCGAGTCCTGCACGGCCTGTGCCCAGGTCGGCTCGTCCAGCGCGGTGTACGCGGCCGCCAGACCCATGCCCCCCCAGAGCCGCTGATTGACCACGGGTTTGTCGACGACGTTCGTGAGCAGATACGTGTCGCAACACAGCCGAATCGCCTGCTCGATGGATCGCCGGTCCGCCGCCGCCAGGTCATCGCCCGCGTGCGACAGCAGCGACGCCAGCGCATCCACGCACTCACCGGCGTCGATGATGTTCGTCGAGTTGTTCCGGGGGTCGTGGCGGCCGGGGAAGAACACCCACGCACCAGCGGCGGCCGGGTCGGGCGCCAGGCGCGCCGCCACGCGCCGCGCCGTCGCAATTGCCCGCGTTAGATAGTGGTCCTGGTTCGTGTGCGCGTGCAGCGCGCAGTTGATAACGATGCTGCGGGCCGTCTTGCCAGTGTGATCGACCCCGTGCTCGGGACAGCGGATGTAGCCGTGATGGTTCCGCAGTCGTTCGAAGGCGCTGGACGCCGCCGCCAGTACCCAGGCGGCGCGCGGCGTCAGTGCGGGTCGCTTGACGGCAGTCACCGTCATTGCCCTACGTCCGCTCCCGGATGACGCGCGCGGGCATCCCGGCCACCATGGCGTACGGCGGCACGTCTTCGGACACCACGGCGCGCACTGCCACCACGGCTCCGTCGCCAATCGTCACACCCGGCAGCACCACTACCTCGCTATAGAGCATCACGTCGTCGCCAATCGTCACCGGCGCGGGTTCGATGGGCGCGTCCAGCGCGCGGATATCGCGCCGATCCAGCACATGCCGGTGCGTGTAGATGGCGGACCGGCGCCCGATGTGCGAGCGCTCGCCCACCGCTATCCCGCCGGTGCAATCCAGGCGCGTCTCGGACAGCACCTCCGTCCCGGCGCCGATGGTCAAGCCCACGCTCTCGGCGTGTCCCGGCTCCCATCCCGCCCTGACGTCACGTTTGATGCGCACACCGCCGCCCATGGACAGCCGCAGACCGGCCGGAAAGTAGAAGCGGCCGTCGATCCGAACCTCGTCGCCGCAGGTCACACCGGCGGAGCGCCGTAGCAGCATCGCCCGGATTCGCCAAAGCGCGCGCTGATACGGAGGCACGACGTGCACGTCAGGCAGCTGTCCAGCCAGCCGAGCAAGCTGACGCGGCGGGTCCAGGTTCATCGCGGCGTCCCGGCCTCGGCTACCGACGGGAACTCGGGTCGTACACCGCCGCGCAACGCGTCGCACACCAAAACCAGACGCGCAACCAGACCGGCCGCGCCGTGCTCGCGCACCACCGTAGCGCGCAGCCGCTCAACCGTGGCTTGCCGCAGGTCGGTGTGCAGACCCAGCACGCGATCCAGACCAGCGGCCAGCTCAGCGACCGTGTCCCCGACCAGGAAGTCGTTCGCAAGGTCGCCCAGCACGCCGCGGTAGGCCGTGTTGTTGGAAATGAGCGGCGTGGCGCATGCCAGAGCCTCCAAGCCGGTCTTGTCCAGCGCCGGTTGCGCGCGCCAGTTCACAAAGACATCCAGCGATCCATAAAACTCCGCCATCGCGTCACCGCGTACAGCGCCCACGAACTCCACCGCGTTACGCACGCCCAGCGTAGCGGCGAGACCCTCCAGATCCTCCACATAGGCTCGGTCCGATGGATAGAACGGTTCACCGGCGATTCGAAGCTTCGCGTTGGGAAACGTCGCGCGGCGCAACTCCGCCAAGGCTCGTATGCCGGGCTCGAATCCCTTGAGCGGCGTCAGGCGACCGGCCATTCCGATCACCGGGCCGGAATCGGTGCTGCGCTCAGCCGTCGGCCGAAACCTGTCGATGTCGATTCCATGGCCCAGGACAAACGCTCGTTCATTGGAGATCGGGTAGCTATCTGGGGAGGCTGTAACCGCGGCATCTATCAGCCCGTTGGCCCGCCTGAGCATCGGCGTCAGCCCGTGGCTGGCATACCAAAGCGCCAGCGGCGTGCGGGTAACGCGCGTCAGGGGCGCCAGCGTCACGGCGTAGGCCGGCACCATGTGGGCCAGCACGACGTTCACACGCCGGCGGACAATGAGCCGCGCGCCAACGGCCCCGAACCCCAACGCGGCCGCCCACCGCGACCTTCCCCGCTCGCGCCCCAGGCCGTGGACGCTCACATTGGGCGGCAGGTCAACCTCGCCGACCCGCGCCGCCACCACGTGCACGGCCGCGGCCCGTCGCGCCAATTCCGCTGCCCAGGTATGCGCGACCGCCAAGTTGGAACTCGAACGGTCGAGTTCCTGAGTCACGAACAGCAGGCGCAGGTCGCCGCCGGAAGAGCCGTTCAAGATGTTCCACGTTCAGCAAGTCGGCGGTACGCCGCGGCGTAAGCCCCAAGCACGGCTGGCTTCTCGTACCGAGCTGTGGCCGCCCGCGCCGCGCGCGCCATGCCGCGCAGCCCGGCGGGGTCACGCAGCACATCGCGCACCAGCGCTGCCCCGGACCCTTCGTCCCACGGCAGCAACCAGCCGTTCGTGCCGTGCTCGATGGTTTCCGGCATCACGCCAACCGGCGTGGCAAAGACCGCCGTCCCGCAGGCCATGGCCTCCAGGCAAACCCTCGGACCTCCTTCGCTCAGCGAAGGCGCGATCAGTGCGTTCATCCGCCGATAGAGATCGGCCAGATCGGCCGGACTGTCAAGCCAGTCGATAAGGGTGACCCGATCCAGGATGCCGGCACGCATTAGGTCGCGGCGCAGCGAGTCTCCCTCGGGTCCCTGGCCTGCAATCGCGAATCGCGCGCCGGGCGCTTGCGCCGCAACGGCGGCAAAGACACGCACGACGTATCCAAGGTTCTTGTTCGCCACCAGTCGCCCAACAAACCCTAGAGCGAAGTCCTTTTCGACCTCAGCCGGGGCGAAGATCTTCCGATCGATATACGCCGAGGGCAGCACCAGAATCCGCTCCGTGGGCACGCCCCAGCGCGCCAGCAGGTCGGGGGCTTCCCGCCGGTTGACCACGCGGATAGCGACGGCCCGGCGCGCCACACGCGTCGCATACGCGCGGTAGACGAGCTGTTCCAGCAGCTCCCACCACTGCGCGCGCTTTGGGTGACCGGGCACGTGGTGGATCTCGCTGACATACGGAGTCCCGCACCGGCGGGACAGCCACGCGGCCGCCCGGCCGTTCGAGAAAATTCCATAGTCGTGACTAACGATCAGACCGTGCCCATGCCGCCGCAGCAGCTCGGCGCCGCGCCGCCGCATCCATCCGGATTGGCGCAGGCGTGAAACCGGCGCCGGCTCGACTCGAACGCCCGGGTACGGCGCCACCGTCGTCGCGCCGTCCGCGCGCGGCGCCAGCACGTCGATCCGCTCGAACTCGCCCGCCAGCCCTTCCAGCGTCGTATGGAACGGCCCGTGACGACCCGTTGTGACATCCCGGTCGCCGCTCAGCATTAGCAAGCGGGCGCTCACGGACGCCCGCGCGACGCAGAGGCGGTCACCTCCGACAGGATCGCCATCGATTCATCCACCAGCCGATCCCAGGCAAAGTGATCCAGACCCTCCGATCCGGCGCGCGCCAGGCGCTCGGCTAGGTCGCGGTCGGTCAGCAGGCGGTTCACGGCAGCGACGAACGCCGCCTGGTCGCCAAGCGGTGTAAGCAGAGCGTTGTGCTCATTGGTGAGGATTTCGCGGTTTCCGCCGATATCCGTCGTGACAATCGGCGTTCCCACCACACGCGCCTCCACCAGCGTGTGCGACAGCCCTTCGTAGCCCGTATTAAGCACGAACACGTCGGCGGCGCGCAGGTACATGCCTACGTCCCGGTGCGGAACCCTGCCCACGAACCGCACGCGCTCGCCCAGGCCCAGATCCGCCGCGCAGCGTTCGAGCGCCGACTGCTCCGGCCCGTCCCCCACGATGGCCAGCACGGCGTCACTCGCGAACGCGGGGACCATGCGCAGCAGGTCGTCGACCCGCTTCCATCCGTACAGTCGCGACACGGTGCAAACCAGTGGCCCCCGGAAGCCGAGCTGTCGTTTCGCCTCCTCGCGCGACACCTCGATCTCCGGAATCTCGGTCAGCGCGTTGTGCACCACGCGAATCTTCTCCGAACTAGCTCCCCAGCCGCGCACGAACGCGCCCACGTATCCGCTGGGAACCACCACCACCGTGGCCAATGCCGTGTACATCCGCTGGATCAATTGAAACGCCCGGATCAGCGGCCCGTGACGTGTCCGCTGAAACTCTTCGATCCCCAATGAGGTCAGGCCGCGCCGGTGGGCCGACTCCCATGCCCAGTCGCCAACGATCTTCAGCACGCGCGGCCGCCTCGCCAGCAGCGCCGCCAGCGTTGAGGGCAGCTCGATGCCGTTGATGTAGATCACGTCGGACCGCAACGCGGCCCGCCACGTGTGCCACAACACGAGGGCATAGCGCAGCGGGACCGGCGTATTCCAGGAGACGCGTACCGTTGGAAACGGCGGGCGCACCAGACCCTCGGGGTCGTCGGGGCAAACCACCGCCCGCACGGTGTGGCCGCGGCCATGCAGGGTCAGCGCCAGGTTGTAGATGTGCGTCGCGGGCCCGCCAACCGTCGGCGGAAAGATGTTCGATACAAAGGTGATGCGCATCGCTCGGACGCTAGCACCGGGCCTGGCGACGGACAATGACGCCCACGCTGCCAATCAAATGGCGGTGCCTGAAGCTCCGCCTAACGATCAGCGGTCGGTCGCCTCGGTCCCGTTGGTTTCGTGCGAGCCGTTGGCCCCGGGCTGCAGAACCGGCAGCGGATCCCCCGTCACCACTGCCCGGGCGCCGGTGAATAGGTTCCAGGACGATCCGCCGTCCTGCCAGATCGCGTCGCATCCGCGGCACAGCTTGTAGTCGTCCAGTTCGCCTGTCACGTGCGCGGACCGAATCTCGCGGTACGCCGGGTTGTTCCAGATTTCCAGCAGCGACTCGTCGGCCAGGTTACCCATGATCTGGTCCTCGCCGAAGTCGGCGCAGCACGACGGAACCTTGCCGTCCCAGTAAATCGCCATGGATTTCCAGAGCCAGTTGCAGGGGTAGTAGTTGGGACCGTGGGGACGCGCGGTGTAAAAGTCGGACGAGTCCATTTGCCCCGCCCAGCCATGCGCCCAGAACGTGTCCCACTCGTCCACCGGCAGTCCGGCGAACCGCTGCCGAAAGTGCTCGGGAACGACCGGTGCGGCGCCCTTCGGATAGCTCGGGTCCCAGAGTTGAATCACCTGCATCACAAAGTAAGGCTTCGGACCGGAGCGTCGTTTTCTGGACTCCAGCAAGCGCAGCACCCGATCCAGTGTGCGGTCGAACTGTGCGCCCTTGCGCATCACCTCGTACTGTTCGGGTTCGCCCGAGTCGAAGCTGATCGTCAGCTTGCTCGGCGCGGCGTCCAGTAATTGCTCGATCTTCTCGTCGCGCAGCAGGGTCGCGTTGGTATTGATGTGGGCGGCGATCCCGGCCCGCTCGCATACCTCGATCATCTCGTAAATGTCTTTGTGCATCAGCGATTCGCCGCGGAAGAACAGGTTGGCCTCCTGCACGGACGGCTGTGCCTCGTCGATGATCTTGCGGAACAGGTCCATCTCCATGAACCCGTTGTGCTCGTTCGCGCCCACGCTTTGCGGGCACATCGGGCAGCGCAGGTTGCAGAAACTGGTCGGTTCGATGTGCAGCTTGATCGGCCCGTACGGCACTTCGGTCGAACCGCGCATCCAGTGGTAGGCAAAACGCCCCAGCGACGGCTTCAGTACAGCGCGGTGCCGCCGGTACTTGACCAGAAGATCCTTGGCCTGGCTGATCGAGTTCACGAGGCGGCGGCCTCGCCGGCGTCCGGCGCAATCGCGTCTTCCCACAGCATGTTGGGAATGCCGTCCTCAACCTTGTAGCGGTAGCCACACACCGTGCAGACCAGATGGTCGCGGTCCGTGTGCAACACGCCGTCATCGCGCGGATGGTCGTCGTTCACACAGCGCAGGATCGCGAGGAAGTCGTCTGGAATGAGCGGCGACGCGGAATCCGCGTCCGAATCAGTCATCGGTGACGCCTGCTCCCTTCACTTGGAAGCTAGAGCATGAAGTGCAGCGTGTCAAAGCTAATCAGCAGCGCGGCAAATGCGCCAATCGCAAGGAACCGAACAGACCAAACCCTGCGCCCAGACGGCCAGATACGGCTACTCAAGCCAACCCATGCCCAGAGGGCGACAAATTGGAGGGCCAGCAACAGCCCGGCCACCCAGAACAGAAAGCCCGGATAGGCCAGAAAGCTCTCCACAAGGCTCAGCGACCAGAAGTCCAGCCCCAGGCCATGCTCGGGACGCGGCGGGACCGCCTCAATGCCGAATCTGGACCACGGCGTGCGGCCCAGAGCGTCGGCCAGCCAGTCCGTGCGGTCGGGCGCCAGCAGATTCACGGCGTCCGCCCGCAGGAGCCAGGCGTGGGCCAGCAGCGGCGAAAACTGGTAGGTGTAGAACACCGCCGCAAAGTCGCCTTCCGGCTGGATGGATGACCACGGCTGGTAATCGGCGCCGCCGTAGATCGCGCCCTTGAGCGGTACCGCCCCGGCCACCTGCTGTTGAAACAGATCCAGGTAGCCGATGAAGTCCTTGGCTACGCCCATGAACTGCACGCCGGCGCTGATCAGGACCACCGCGGCCAGCGCCGCGCCGGGGAGCCAGGATCGCGCTCGCTCCAGAACACGCTCGAACAGCGGAGCACCCACAATCACCAGCAGCGGCAACGCTGGCACCAGGTAGCGTGGCCCCCAGGCGTTGCCGCCGTACCAGACCTGTTTGCGGCTGTAGAGCAGCGCGTAGGCGACGGGGATGGCTATGAAAACGAGCGATCGCCAGCCGTGCCGACGCACGAACCAGGGAAGCACGGGCAACGTGACCACCAGAATCGGGTTATACCAGAACACCCCCTTGCCCCAACTGGTAATTAGCCCGCCGAGTCCCAGTCCGAACGGCAGCTCCAGCCAGCCGCGCTGCAGGCCGCCGATCAACTCCTGCTCATACAACAGGCGGAAGTCGAAAAGCACGGCCGCCGCAACCAGCGCCAGCGGCAGGACGCCCAGGAACGGCGCCAGGAACAGCAGCGTCGGCCGCACTGACTGCCGCACGACTTCGCCCCAGGACCGCCCTGACTTGGCACCGAGCACCAGCCCGGCCAGCAGGATTGGGACGGCAATTACGCTCACGTACTTCGTAAGTACGGCCGCGAACGCGGCGAGGCCGGCCAGCAGCACGTAACGCTGTCGGTCAGTCGCGCCGTAGGCCAGCGAGAGCCACACCGACGCCAACAGGAGCGTCGTCACCAGCGGCTCGGAGAAGTCGAACTTCGCGTAGGGCCAGGCCATGGTGCCGCCGGCGTAGATCAACGCGCCGATCACGGCCACACGCTCGCCGTAGCACAGCCGCCGCAAGATCCGAAAGACCAGTACCACGCCCAGAGCCGTAACCAGCGCGCTGGCCGCCGCCACCCAGATTCGGCGGAAGAATTCGCGGTTCTGGCGCTCCGACCACACCCGGCCGACGCCCGGCCCGTCAAGCCACGTCCCGTCCGCTGTTCGCAGCGCCAAACCGTCCACGTAGAAGTTGCCGTCCGACTGCATGTACGTAATGCGCGCCGACGCCAGCTCGCGGGGCCGGTCGAGCCGCCAGGTCGCCGCGTAGTAGTAGGCGCGGGCATTGCCGATGTGTCGGGCCACCGGTGGAGGCTGCTCGTGCCGGACCACGGCGCGCACGTCGCCGCGGTCGTAGGCCCATTCGGCAGTCTCAATGCCGACCCGAATCGGATGCTCCGTGAATTGCCCCGAGGCGTCGGTCAGGCGGAGCCGCGCAATCTCGGTCCCCTGCGCAAACTCGGCGCTCAATCCACTGTGAGAAACCAAGGTGAGCGTGTCGTAGACGCCCTGTGGAATACCCAACTCGAGCGCGCGGCGGACTTTCAATCCCTGGGTGCCGCCAAGCGGGGGATGGCTCACCAGCAGCACGTCGTGGTCACCCAGCGGTATCCGATCCCGCTGCGGGGCCGCCTTCGCCAGTGGCTCCGCGAAAGCCACGATTGGCGCGAACGCCGTCGGCAGTGCCACGCCCCAGCGAGCGAAGTTCTTGTTCTGATCGCGCAAATACGCATGGCCGCGATCGACCATCACGCTCTTGGCCATTTCGAACGCAAACGTGCCGTCCGCGCTGTAGCCCGCGCCGTTGCGGGCGGCGCCCATGCTCAGGGCGTAGAGCGCAAACGTGAACACGAAAAGGAGGAATGCCGGACGCGCCTGGCCCCAGCGCATCAGGCGACGTGCTCTCGTCATGTGGCGGCCCGGCTCCGGGTGCGGCTAGTCAACGATGAGCTCGGTCACCAGCGCGTTCAGACGGTCCCGGAACGCGGACGTGTTGAACTGCTCGCTCGCATGGCGGGCACGCTCGGCCATGTTGGCGCGCACTTCGCGGTTTCGCACCAAGTCCCACGTCCGCGCACGCAGATCCGCGGTTGTCGTCCAGAGAAAGCCATCGTGCCCGGCGTGCACCACCTCGGGCGGACCACCCTGGTTCAGCACTACCGGAACGGCGCCGTTGGCCATAGCCTCAACAACTGAAATCCCAAAGTGCTCGAACTTGATCGGATTGCGTGTGACCCGCTCACCGTAGCCGGCGGCATGCCAATAGATCTGCGCTTCACCATAGAAGCGCCGCAAGTCCTCGAACGGCGCATCAATTGCGAACTCGACCGGATACCCTTCGGCACGCTGGCGGAGGTCGTCGGTATACGCCAGATCGACATCCCGTTGACTCTGGTGGCCGGCGAGGCGAAGTGTCCATCCTTCCAAGCCGTCGCGGCACATTCGCTTGAACTGCTCGATCATCACGCCGTGCTTCTTCTCGTGCGAGCCGCGAAAGAAGCGTCCCACGCTCAGAATCGTCTGCGTCTTGGCCCGCGGACTGGCCCAGCTCGTGTCAACCGGCGGATAGAGAATCGGCCCGCTGCGCTCCCAGTACACCTCCATCCAGGCGCGGCTGTACTCCGAGATCGGAGAGATCAGATCGTACGTATCGAGATTGGCCAGCGAATAGACCCCCGGCAGCCATTCGAGACGCCAGCCAAGCTCCGGAAGCGCGCGACGGAATAGCAATTCGTAGAGAAGGTGTCGCGGGTGGCGGACGCGTACGTCGGTAACAGCCAATCCGATCTCACGGTTATCCGCCCCGGCCACTTGATCGGTCGGATTGAAGGTTGGCGACTCCAGCGCCAATTCAGCCACGCCGTCATGCACGAACTGGCGGTCCAGTTGGATACGCCAGGCTTCAAAGGCACCTGGACGCGGCTCAAACGAGTGCTCCGCGATGACCTGGCCGTCCGCCAAACAACGAACCGGCAGGCTGACGTCGGGACGAAAATTGCCGGCCACAATGTCGATCGGCACGGGCCGGCGGCCGGCCGGCACGCGCAGCCGGACGAGTGCATGGTCGGTGGCGTACCGAAACCAGCCTCGGCCCAATTCCTGTACGTCGTAAAAGCCGTCGCTCCATTCCGGCAAGAGCAGTTGCCGCGTCAGAAACCGACCAACGGCCTGGCGCAGCCGCTCGTGCCAGGCGCGGTCGATTGGCGACGGGAAGAGCACCAGCATCAGGCTGTGGCGCGCGGCCGACGGCTGATTGGTCATGAACGAGGCGTTCACAAACAGGTCGTATTCGCGGGTGACTTCGGCGAATCGGTTGGGCGGCAATGCCGGAATCACGCGGATGCCAATTCCGTCCAGATCAATATGCAACGCGTCTGCCAGTTCGTCCGGCTCGATAGGACGGTGCGTAATGAGCTCGGTCTCGAAGCGCTCGGCCAGAACCCGGGCCGCCATCACGGCGTGCCGCTCTCCGCCGCCTTTCTCATGAAGCCAGCGGTTGTAAACCGCCGCTCTCACGATAGTTCGATGAACGGACGGAGCTCGCGCCCGTCCAGCGGAGCCAGGCGGGCCTCCACGCCGCGCAGCCGCCAGGTCCGCGGCCCGGCTACGACGACGTCACGGAGCGCACGCATCCGCGCCGCCACGCGGCGCGCCGCTTCCACGTCGCGCAAAGCAAGCGCATGCCGGATGTCGCCCGAAGTGAATTTCAGAGCGGCCGCCGCGTGCTGGGCCACCCAAGACTGCGGAGCATTCTTTCCAAGCATCCGCAGCTTGCCGAATTCAACGTTGCGCACGAACCCAGGCGACCATTCCCGACTGAGCGCGGCATGTTCGTGGCGCACGACGGACTCGGGTTCGTACCAGAATCGCCAGCCGCGGCGGCGGGCGCGCCAAGCCAGGTCGGCGTCCTCGTAATACATGAAGATTCCGTCGTCCAAATAGTTGAGTGCTTCAAGCATCGTGCGCCGATAGACCACGGCCGCGCCCTTGAGGGCAAAGACTTCGTACGGTTCGTCATAGTCGGACGAGTCCCATGCCGACCACGGCACGCCGGCCAGCATGTGTGTTCCGCGATCGCGCATTGAGCCGTCGCTCAGCGGCGTGATTCCGGCGCATTCGATCGCGGGTTGCGCCAGGCGCTGCACCAGATCGGCGCTCAGGTCAAGCTGGATCGTCGCGCGGGCGCTCGTCACCTGAGCCTCGCCCAGCAGATGGTCGCCAGCCTGGACGGTGAGCGGCACCGGTTCCCGCCCATCGCCGGCAGCTAAGTCCAGGCGCAGCGCAGTCGCGCCGCCGCTCACCGGTACGGCAAGCTCAACACACGCCTCGGTCCAGCGAAACGGATGGCCGTACGCGTTGAGTTCCACGCCATAGGCCCCGCCGGTCACGTCGGCCCCGCCGGCGTTCGCGTGAGCCCCGTACAGCCGCACGCCCAACTGCCGCGCGTCCGGTGCCGGCGGCGTAAACGTAGGTACGGTCAGTCTCAGCGGGAGACGGTCATGTTGATGCAGCAGCTTGGCTCCGACACCGCCGGCCAGTGGGTCGCTATTGAGGCGTGTCACCAGCGGCGCTAGCCAGTCCGGCTCGACTTCGGTGTCCGGGTTGAGCAGTCCCAGATAGGGCTCGTCCGCCGCTCGCAGAGCCCGGTTGTTGCCGCGCGCAAACCCCAGGTTTGCGCCGTTCTCGATTAGCTCGACCGCGGGAAACGCCTGCTCAATTCGCGCGGGAGAGCCGTCGCTCGATGCGTTATCCACCACGGTCACGCGCAGATCGGGATAGCGGGTTTCCAGCAACCGCTCGACACAGCGCTCGATACGTCCGGCGCCGTTGTAATTGAGGACGACAACCCGAACGGGCGGCTGATCCGTGGTCATTCCACCCGGATGGAACGCACGGCGATACCGAGCGGTCGAGTATCCGTGTCCAGGCCGACTTCGGCGGGTACCAACGCGTCGTCGACTTCGATTACGAACTCGTGAGTCGTGGGCGCCGTGACAAGGTCCAGTGGAATCACCACATCCTCGAAGTCCATGCCGTGCAGCCGGAAGGTCGCGATGTGTCGTCCGTCCACGCGCACCCGGCCCCGCGCCGGTGCCCGGCCGTGCAAGGGACGACAGGCGGACAGGACTAACGCTCCCTGGCCGACGTCCTGGCGCAGGTACGCGACGGCACGCTCGCTGGTCCACCGCACGCTCGGCGGCCAGTTCTCGGCCGGGAACCAGCCTTCGCCCAGCCATTCCGCGTCGCGCGCGCCCATCGCCAGCTGCTCGGGGGGCGTCGTCCAAAACGGGCCAGCCGGTTCGGTCAGCATGTCCGGTTGCGCGATCGGCGCGGATGCACTCCGCAGTTCGTCGTGAGCTGGCGCGACGGAAACCCGCCACTGAGACGGAACCACGGCCACGCCGCGCTGCGCAGCTGTGGCTTTGCCAACGAAGAGCGTGATGGCGTCAGGCCAGATGTGATACGGGTGCAAACGATCCTCGAACGGCCACGCGCCGACTGATAGCTGGTAACTCCCGGGTCCTAGCGGCAGCGGCCCCAGCGAGCATTCGACACGCGTTCGGCCCGACTGCACCGCGGTTGGCCCCAGTGATGCCGCCGTGGAGGTCTCGTGCAGCAGCAGACCGTCGCTACGGCGAACGGCGCAGCCGACCACGACATCGTCTAGGTAAGCGTCGGACTCCACCTCCAGTTGCAGGCGAACGACGCCACCCGGCAGATAGGCGTAGCTCTCCGCTCCGGTTGCGCCGTCGGCGGCGGTAGCCGCCCGAATTCGCAGGGTGTCTCCGCCGAGGTCCTGCGTCGGTTCCCCCCGCTCCACACTTGTGGAGGAAGCGACGCCGCGCATGTGCTTGAGATACTGCTGAATCACGTCCCGCGGGTCACCCAGAGCCCGAATCTCGCCGCGGTCGATCCAGAGCACGCGGTCGCAGAAGCGGCGCACCTGAATCGGATCGTGCGATACGAACACCAGGGTCCGGCCGCGGGCCTTGATTTCGGCCAGCCTCTCATAGCACTTGGCCGTGAAGCGCGCGTCGCCAACCGCCAGCACTTCGTCGATCAGCAGGATGTCCGGGTCGACGTTGATCGCAATGGAGAATCCGAGACGCATGAACATGCCGGACGAGTAGTGGCGGACTGGCGTGTCGATAAATCGGTCGAGTTCGGCAAACGCCACGATGCGGTCATAGAGATGCCGCATCTCGTTCCGCTCGATGCCTAGAAACGAACCGTTAAGGAATATGTTCTCGCGGCCCGTCAGGTCCGGGTGCATCCCGGCGCCCAACTCGAGCAAGCCAAAAACCTTGCCGCGCGTCATGACTTCGCCGGCCGTGGGCTCAATCGTGCGCGCCAGCAGCTTGAGGATGGTCGTCTTGCCGGACCCGTTTGGACCGATGATTCCCAGCGTCTCGCCTGCCGCAACCTCAACGTCGATCCCCGCGAGCGCCCAGAATTCTTCGTGCTGGACGCGCCGGCGACCCAGCAGCGCCAGGGCCATGCCCTGCCACGTACGAGCGGCCTCGTGCCGGATCCTGAAGCGCTTGCGTACGCCACGCAGTTCAATAGCGGCCGGCATTTAGACCCCGACATCCCATCGACCACGTAGCCTATGGAGGTGCCGTGCTCGATTGATTCGCGGCCGGCGACACACCGACAGGAACAGCCGATGAAGCAGAAATTCGAGACGACGCATCACGATGCGCGGCCCATCTTGGCTATCCGAGCTGCCACCACGGTGGACAAGCTCAGCGAACTCATGGGGTCTCTGTTCGGGGAGGTGTACGGGTGCATTCAACAGAGCGGGCAGGAGCCGGCCGGTATGCCCTTTTCGATCTACCACTCGATGGACGGTGACGCGATCGACCTCGAATGCGGAATGCCCGTGGCCTCGCCGACGGAGGGTATGGGCCGCGTCGTGGCGGGCGAGCTGCCCGCCGGAACCGTGGCGACGGTCACGCACATGGGGCCGTACGACGACCTCCCGCAGACCTGGGCCGCCCTGACGGAGTGGATTGGGTCGCAGGGTCTCCAACCCGCGGGTGCGCCCTGGGAGGTCTACGAAACCGACCCCGGCGCCGAGCCCGATCAGTCGAAATGGCGTACCGACATCTTCTTCCCCGTGCGCTGATCGGCGGCGAGCGACGACCCTGCGGTTCTGTCTCTCCCGGACCATGAAACGCGGTGCACGAAGCCTGACCACGGCGGGACTCGCGTCAGTCCGTGACATGGTTAACCGAGATTTCCCATTAGGGCTAGAGCTCTTCGGCGAAGCGGCCGGCCAGCCGTCGGAACAGCCACCATCCCACGCTGATCAGCGCCAGCGCTGTCACGATCGTCACCAGCGTGTGCCGCACTGGTGGGAATCCCCACATGAAAGCGTAGCGGTAGTCCGTCACGAGCGTGGCCATCGGATTGAGGATGAATACCCAGCGGTGAATGTCCAGCCCTAGCACCGTGCTATTCGGCACGATGGACATCGCGTAGAAGATGGGCGTCAGGAAAAACCAGGCCAGTAGCCCCACCTCCACGATATGCTCCGTGTCTCGAAAGAACACGTTCACCGCCGAGAGCACCAGGCCCAGCCCCAGAACGAAGACCAAGTGCAGCAACATCACAAGTGGCACCGCCAGCATGGTCCGCGTCACACCCACGCCGAATGGCAGCGCCACCAGCCAGAACACCATGTACGCCAGCACGAAGTTGATGAAGCTCGCCAACACCGCGCTCAGCGGGAGGAGTTCCCGCGGGAAGTAGACCTTCTTGATGAGCAAGGCGTTCGAGGTGACGCTGCGCATCGCGGTCGTCAGCGCGTGTTGGGTGAACAGCCAGGGAACCAGCGCGCTCAGGAGAAAGAACGGGTAGCGCTCGATCGGGTCGGACTTGGCCAAGACCTGAAAGACCAGCGTGAAAACCCCCATCATCAACAGGGGGTTCAGCAATGCCCAGGCAAACCCAAGCACCGATCCGCGATAGCGAACCTTCAGGTCGCGCACAACCAGGTTCCGCAGCAGGTCGGCGTACGCAATCAGTTCGCGCGCGGCGGCTAGGGCGTGTCGGGCCGGGGCGAAACGCCCCTTTGCAGCAACGGTGGCCATAAAAAAGCCCCCTCGACACAGGGGCAAACCATTCTAGCGCGGGCGGCCTCGTGGCGGCCGTTGGCTAGGCACCGTGCTACGCTTCGGAGTCCGACAGGCGGTGGAGCCTGCCTCGCGCATGGAAGTCACGTGGATCGGGGGCGACTGCTTTCGATTCCGTGGACGCGACGGCGCACTAGTCACCAACCCGCAGACCTCCGGCCGAACTCGCAAATCCACCTTCCCCAAGGCCGACCTCGTCGCCATCAGCAACCCTGGCATCCCTCCTGGAGTTGAGCGTCTCGTCCGCCCCAACCACGACGGTCGCGAACCCTACGTAGCCACCGGTCCCGGCGAATACGATGTCTCCGGCGTCTACCTGCACGGAATATCCGGTCCGCGGACACCCGACGGACGTCCCGGCCCGACCCTCTTCGCCCTGGACATTGACCGTGTCACCGTGGCCGTGATCACCAGCCTGGCGACGGACATGACCAACGACATACTCGAGGAGTTGGGCGCCGCTCAGGTGCTAATAGTCAACGCCGATGACGGCGCTGAACGCGTCGTGAGCCTCGTCAACCGGATCGAACCCAACGTCGTGGTCCCGTACGGCCGCGCCGCCAACGGCAAAACCCCGTGGCTCGACGCGGCCAGGGCCCTGAGCGAAGCCGAGCCTTCCCTCGAGACCTCGGTCAACATCTCGGTGTCCAGCCTCCCGGGGCCGGTAGCGACGCGCGTGCTGTCGCCGCGCGCCGCCTGATGGCCCCCAGCCTTCACCGCGGCACTACCCGACCGCCGACGTACACCCACACCGCATGACCGGCGGCGCTGTGCGCAAGTTCATCTTCGTCACCGGGGGCGTTCTCAGCGGCGTTGGCAAGGGCGTCAGCGTGGCCAGCATTGGACGGCTACTCAAGAGCCGGTCGCTCAAGGTCTCGGTGATGAAGCTGGACCCCTACATCAACGTGGACCCCGGCACCATGAGTCCCCTCCAGCACGGCGAAGTCTTTGTCACCGTCGACGGCGCCGAAACCGACCTGGACCTCGGGCACTACGAGCGCTTCATCGACGAGAACCTCCGTGCGGTTAGCAATCTCACCACCGGCGGCGTCTACGACCGCGTGATCAGCCGCGAACGCCGTGGCGATTTCCTGGGCGGAACGATCCAAGTCATCCCCCACATCACCGACGAGATCAAGGCGCGCATCCACGACGTTGGCAAGACCCACGACGCGGACGTCGTGATCGTCGAAGTCGGCGGAACCGTCGGCGACATCGAGAACATCCCCTTCGTCGAGGCTCTCCGTCAGATGCGCCGGGAAGTCGGCAGCGACAACGTGCTCTATGTGCATGTGACGCTCGTTCCCCGGATCGGCGCCACCGGCGAACTGAAAACCAAACCCACGCAGCACAGCGTCACCCAGTTGCGCGGGCTGGGCATCCATCCGGACGTGGTGATCTGCCGGTCCGACGCGCCGCTCCCCCTCGAGCTTCGCGAGAAAATCGCCCTGTTCGCGGACATCGATTCGCGCGCGGTGATCTCCAACGTCGACGTGGACACCATCTACGAAGTTCCCCTGGCGCTTGAGGCAGCCGGCCTGGGCACCTTCATCGCCGAGCGCTTCCAGCTTCCCGACGTCCAGCCCGACCTCGACGAGTGGCGCGGCATCGTCGCCGCCCTCCGTGAACCCCGGCCCCAACTCGAAGTGGCGATCGTCGGCAAATACGTCTCGCTGGCCGACTCATATCTCAGCGTGATCGAAGCCGTTCGGCATTCAGGTATCGCGCTCGGCATCGATCCGGTAATCCGCTGGGTCGACTCCGAGGACCTGGAAGATCGCGACCCGGCCGACCTGCTGGACGGTGCGGCGGCCATCATCGTTCCCGGCGGATTTGGACCCCGAGGAATCGAGGGGAAAATCCAGGCCGCGCACTACGCCCGAGTGAACAAGGTCCCCTATCTTGGTCTCTGCCTTGGAATGCAAATCGCCGTCATCGAGTTCGCGCGCAAGGTCCTCGGCACGGACGACTGCAACAGCATTGAGTTCAACCCCGACATCAAGCACCCGGTGATTCACCCGATGCCCGAGTACTACGATGTCTCCGAAATGGGCGGATCGATGCGACTGGGCCTGTGGCCTTGCGAACTCGTGGAGGGCACGCTGGTGCGCGCGGCCTACGGCAAACCCTCGGTAGCGGAGCGCCACCGTCACCGTATGGAGTTCAACAACAAATACCGTCGGCTGCTTCGCGCGGAAGGCATGACCTTTAGTGGGCTGTCGCCGGACAGCAAACTGGTCGAGATCATCGAGTTCGAGGGGCATCCTTGGTTCGTGGGATCCCAGTTCCATCCCGAGTTCACCTCGCGACCAAACCGCCCGCATCCCCTCTTTACGGGCTTGCTCCGGGCGGCCATCCGTCACGCCGAGGGCCGCCACGCAGTTCCCTTGCTGGAAGCCAAACCCGAAACCGTCACCTAACGGCCCCACCCCCCACATGCAGACACCCACCGGATTTCTCACTGTCACGACGCGCCCTGGGCGGTCGCCATGAGCACTGTTGCAGTCGTCGGCGCCCAATGGGGCGATGAAGGCAAGGGCAAGGTCGTTGACCGGTTCGCTCAACACGCCGAGATGGTGATCCGGTTCCAGGGCGGCAACAACGCTGGACACACCGTCATCAACGACCAGGGCACCTTCGCCCTGCACCTGGCGCCGTCCGGAATCTTCAACCCGGACGTCACCAACATTCTCGGACCGGGCACCGTCATCAACCCCGCCGCCCTGCTGGAGGAATTGGCGGAACTGCGGTCCCGCACCAGCCTCTCGTTCGACCGCTTCTGGATCGCCGAGCGCGCGCACGTCGTGATGCCCTACCACGTGGCGCTGGACGCCGCCGAGGAAGCCCAGCGCGGCGACCTGGTCCAGGGCACCACCCTGCGCGGCATCGGTCCCGCCTACGCCGACAAGGCCGCCCGCTCCGGAGTGCGCATGGGCGACCTGCTGGACGCCGACTTCCTGCAGGCGTGGCTCCCCGCAATCATGGAACCCAAGAATCGTCTGCTGGAATACGGCTACGGCGTGGCGCCGCAGGACCCGCAGGCACTGGTCGATCAGGCCCTGGATTGGGGCGAGGCGCTGGCCGCCCACATCGTGGACACCCTACCCATCGTGGGCGCCGCGCTGGCCGAGGACCGGCGGATTCTGCTGGAAGGGCAGCTGGGCGTAATGCGCGATCTGGACTGGGGCCACTACCCCTACGTCACCTCGTCCAGTCCGTCCGCCGGCGGCGCCTGTATCGGTGCGGGCATCCCACCGCGCGAACTCGATCAGGTCTGGGGCGTTGCCAAAGCCTTCAGCTCCTCGGTGGGCGAGGGACCGTTCCCGACCGAACTCCTAGACGAAACCGGCGACCACCTGCGCGAAGTCGGCGGCGGCGAATACGGGGCCTCCACCGGCCGCCCGCGCCGCTGTGGCTGGTTCGACGCGGTGGCCGTGCGCACTGCCGCCGCCATCAGCGGCATCGACTGCCTGGCCCTGACCAAGATCGACGGCCTGGACGGCCTGGAGCGCATCAAAGTAGCCGTCGCCTACGAACTGGATGGCGAGCGCGTGGAATTGGCGCCGGACACCCGAAAGTTCGACCGCGCCCGCCCCATCTACGAAGAGTTCCCCGGCTGGATGACATCCACGGAAGGCATCGCCGATCTGGACGACCTGCCGCCCAACGCTCGCAGCTACATCGAAGCCATCAGCCAGATCACCCGCGTTCCCCTCGGCCTGATCGGCACCGGCCGACACCGTGATGCCGCCATCATCCTGCGCGACCCTTTCACGGCGGCGTAGGCCCAGCCCTATCGTTCGGTAGGCTGGCGGCTACCAACCCGCCCCGACGGAGACAAATCAATGGCCACGGTGTCCGAGGGCGTGCAAGCGCCGGATTTCCAACTCACCTCCACCACCGGTGACTCGTTCGAGCTGATGGCCCGGCGCGGCCGCGCCAACCTGGTCCTACTGTTCCTCGACAACGCGTCCGGCGGTACGGATACCCAGATCGCCGCCTCGTTCCGCGACGCCAGCGAAGTCTTTGCCGCCGAGCGCACCACGGTCGTCGGGATCGCCAAGGCTACGCTTGATGACCTGAAGGCCTTTCAGACAACCCACGCGCTTCCCTTCGAGCTGCTCAGCGACGACGGCGCCGTAGCCGCGGCCTACGGCGTCCGCGTACGCCAGGGCTTCGGCCCCATCTCGCGCGAACGCTTCCGCCGCAGCACCTTCCTCCTGGACCGCATCGGCGTCGTCCGCCGCATCTTTCGCGACGTCGACCCGCGCGAACACGTCAACGACGTGCTGGCGGCGCTCGACATCGATCTTTAGCAGTGTGGGCCTCACGCCTTCAGGTACGAATACGCGCTCCTGACCCGTCGGGCTGGCTACACTGCCGTACATGGGAATTACCTACTCGGCATCTGAAGCTAGGGTCCAGTTCGCCGAAGTCCTCCGCCAAGTGCGTGAGGGCAACACGGTTACGGTCTCGTACCGTGGCGAACCAGTGGCAGAGATCCGTCCCATACAGCCGGAACCCGCGACCATCGAAGCACGGTTGGCGGACCTGGAGCGGCGCGGATAACTAATTCGACCAGACAAGCCGCGTGCCAAACTCAAACCGGTGGATCACCGGCCCAGGGCCTTGCGACGCTTCCTCGCCGATCGCCACGGGTGAGAGTCGCGTAGGTCGCCACACCCCGCGAACCCACAGCGCCTTTCGCTCTTTGCCAGACTCCTCCGGAATGCCGGGGCACCTGGTGTATGGTTTCCGTATGCAGACGACGCTCGACATTGACCCCACGCTCATGCAGCGCGCCCGCCAAGAGGCTGCGCGCCGGGGAACCACGGTCTCCGCCGTCGTGGAGGCTGGCCTCTGGCGAATGCTCGAGGCCAAGCCTCTGAATAGGGACGCGCCATTGCCGCCACTGCCAACGTGGCACGGCGGGGAGTTTCTGGTGGACATCGCCAACCGCGATGAGCTTTGCGCGGCGATGGACCAGGACTGAGTGCTCGCCCTCGACACAAACGTCCTGCTCGATTCGGCAAACGAAGACTCCAAATTTCACTCGCCCTGCTATCGGCTGCTCGATCAGTGGCGGACTGACGCGACTGAGGTCTTTCTCACGTGGAATGTCGGTTACGAGTTTATGCGCGTCACCACCCACCCACGCTATCTCCGCTCGCCTTGGACTCCGAGACGGGCATGTCGGTTTCTTCAGACTCTGCTACACGCACCTGGATTTGACCTCCTGCGCCCTACACCCCGGCACGCGGCCGTGCTGGCGCAGACCCTGGAAGAAATCCCGGAGGCCCGCGGCAACCTGATCTACGACGTGCACACCGCGGTTCTGATGCGGGAACACGGCATCCGCCGCATCTGCACGCGTGACGCGGACTTCCAGCGCTTCCCGTTCCTCGAGATTGTGGACCCGCTGCAGGGATAGCTGTGCCGGGAGTCAACCGCGCGCTGCTCCGCCGCCCGCTATAATCACGCAGCCTTTAATCCAGTCCAGCGAGGCGGAAAGGCTGCATCTCGCGGCGTGCCGTGTCTCGCGGATTAGGGGCCTTCCGGGCCCTTTCTTTTTGCCCGGTACGCCATGGGAGGCAACGTGGCGCTGAACGGCGGCGCGGGCCGCTTGGTCATGTCGGCCGACGATCTGCGTCGGACCCTGACCCGCATCGCGCACGAGATCGTCGAGCGCAACCGCGGCGCAACCAACCTCGTGTTTCTCGGCGTGCCGCGGCCCGGCCCCATCCTGGCGCGTCGCCTGGCCGACGCCGTGGCGGCGTTTGACGAGGTGCGCGTCCCCACCGGCGCGGTAGACATCTCGCTCTACCGCGATGACCTGGTCAGCCGAGCCGCCACGCCCCCCATGCACCCAACCGATATCCCGGTGGACGTGACCGATCGCGACGTCGTGCTGGTGGACGACGTGCTCCACACTGGCCGCTCGGCCCGCGCGGCCCTGGACGCCCTGACCGACTTCGGGCGCCCGCGCACGATCCAGTTGGCCGTCGTCGTAGACCGCGGGCACCGCGAGTTACCTATTCGCGCCGACTACGCCGGCAAAAACATCCCCACCGCGCTCTACGAGAGCGTGGAAGTCCGGCTCGAGGAACTCGATGGCGAAGACGCCGTGCGCGTCGTCGCCAGGCCCGAGGTAACCAATGCCGCTGCACCGTAGGCACCTGATCGACGTCGCCGACTTCTCGCGCGACGAGTTCGACACCGTCCTGGACACCGCCGTGTCCATGCGCCAAGTGCTCGATCGTCCCATTCGACGCGTGCCGACCCTGCGCGGCAAGTCGATCGTCAACATGTTCTTCGAGCCAAGCACCCGCACCCGGGTCTCGTTTGAACTGGCCGGCAAGTCGCTGAGCGCGGATGTCGTCAATGTCGCCGCCTCGGGTAGCAGCGTAGAAAAGGGCGAATCGCTCGTCGATACCTTCCACACCATCCAGGCGCTGGGCGCCGACCTGGTCATCATCCGCCATGCCTGCGCCGGAGTTCCCGACCTTGCCGCCCGCCACCTGGCCTGCGGCGTTGTGAACGCCGGCGACGGCCTGCGCGGCCACCCCAGCCAGGCGCTGCTGGACCTCTTCACTGTCCGCCAGCACGCCGGCGACCTCGAGGGGCTCAAGCTGGTCATTGTGGGCGACATGCTCCACAGCCGGGTCGCCCGCTCGGACATCTGGGGCTTCGCCCGCATGGGCGCCCACGTCTACCTCAGTGGCCCGCCCACGCTGCTGCCCCCAGACTTCGGCGAGCTGCTCAATGGCGACGGCATGGTGCGGGTGGAGTACGACTTGGACCGCGCCATCGAAGGCGCCGACGTAGTCATGGCCCTGCGCATCCAGAAAGAGCGCATGGCCGGCGGCATGTTGCCCGACCTGCGCGAATACGCTCGGCGTTGGGGCGTCACGTCCGCCCGCCTGCGCCGGGCTGACCGGCAGGTTCTGCTGATGCATCCCGGACCGATGAACCAGGGCATCGAAATCTCGTCCGAAGTCGCCTACGGTGAGCAGTCCGTGATTACCGAGCAGGTCACCAACGGCGTGGCGGTCCGCATGGCCATCCTGTACCTGTTACTGACGGGAGTGCACCGATGAGTGGATACACCGCCGGACCGCCGCGCGAGATTTTGCGCGGCGTCTATCAGTGGACCGTGGCCTGGCACCGCTACACGCTGGAGTCCTACCTGGTTGACACGGACGAGGGCGTGATTGCCATCGATCCGCAAGACCTGTCGCCGCTAGCGCTGGCGGGCGTCCTGTCGCGCGTGCGCCACGTCATCCTCACCAACCACTATCACGAGCGGGCGGCGGCGATCTGGCGACACCGGTTCGACGCGCCGGTTTGGGCGCCCGCCGGCGACGTCGGTGATCTGGAGACTCTGACCCCCGATCATGCCTATACGGCCGAAAGCGAACTCCCAGGCGGGCTGCAAGCCATCGGCCTGGGCGGCATCAGCGCCGGCGAACATGCGCTGTTCACGAGCGAGAACCGCGGCGTCCTTTTCGTCGGCGACGCGCTGGGCACTACCAGCTATTGGACCCACGGCGAAGGCGAACTCGGCGCGCACCCGCGCATGCGCCCGCCGGAGCCGCTGCGGCAATTGCTCGAGCTCGAATTCACCAGCCTTGCCGTTGGGCACGGCGAGCCGATCCTGGACCAGGCCAAGGTTGCCCTGGCCACCTATCTGGAGTCCGCCGGTGACGGCTAACGGGCCGCTCGTCATCCGTGGCGGATGTGTGATAGACCCGTCCCAGCGCCTCGACCGGGTTGCCGACGTACTGATTGAAGACGGCCGCGTGGCCGCCATCGATCCACCCGACGGCCAGCTTCCGCTCGGCGACCCCACGGTCGTCGACGCCCGCGGTCTCGTGGTCACGCCAGGATTCGTGGATATCCATTCCCACCTCCGCGTGCCCGGCTTCGAATACAAGGAGGATCTGGTCAGCGGCACGCGTGCGGCCGCCGCCGGCGGTTTTACCACCGTCTGCGCCATGCCCAACACCAACCCGGTCATCGACTCGCGCAGCGTGCTGGAGCACGTGCTGGAGCAGGCCGCCGCCCAGGCGCTCGTCCGCGTCCACGTCCTGGCGGCCATCAGCATCGGGCAGGCCGGCGAACAACTGGTGGAAATGGGCGATCTCAGCGATGCCGGCGCCATTGGGTTTACCGACGATGGCATCCCTGTGGCGAGCGCCAAGCTGATGCGTCACGCCCTGGAATACGCCGCGCAGCTCGAACGTCCAATCAGCAACCACGCCGAGGACCGGGCGCTCACCGCCGGCACCGCCATGCACGAGGGCAGGATCTCGACGCGGCTCGGCCTGCCCGGGACCCCGCGCCAGGCCGAGGAGATCATGCTGGCCCGCGATCTGCTGCTGACCGAACTGACCGGCGGGCGCTACCACTGCATTCACGTCACCTCCGGCGGCTCGGTCGACTTGATCCGACGCGCCAGGGACCGTGGCGTCAACGTCACGGCGGAAGTCACGCCCCACCACCTCACGCTCACCGACGCCCTCGTGGCTGGTCGAACCGACCCCGTCAGCGCCGCGCTGGCGCCGTACGACGCCAACACCAAGGTCGCCCCGCCCCTACGCGAGCAGTCCGACTGCGACGCGCTGCTCGCGGCGCTGCGCGACGGCACCATCGACTGCATTGCCACCGACCACGCCCCCCATGCCCTGCATGACAAGGACGTGGAGTTTGCTAACGCCGCCGTGGGCTTCACGGGGCTGGAGACCGCCCTGCCCTTGGTGCTCACGTTGGTTCATGCCGGCCGCCTGGACCTCGGCGAAGCCGTGCAGCGCCTGACTGGCGCGCCGGCCCGCTGTTACGACCTGCCCGGCGGAACCCTCGAACCAGGCCAGCCCGCGGACGTGACGGTCTTCGATCCCGACGAAGAGTTCGTCGTCGAGCCCTCGCTGCTGCTGTCGAAAGGCAAGAACACGCCGCTGGCCGGGCTGCCCATGCAAGGCGTGGTGCATCGAACGTTTGTCGACGGCGTTGAAGTCTTCAACCGCGCGTCGCTGGAGCCGGTAGGCGCGCGTGCCGGCTAGCGACTACGCCGTGCTCGCTCTGGAGACCGGCGATACTTTCTTCGGCTTCGCCTTCGGCGCGGAGGCGCCCGGCGCGGGCGAGGTCGTGTTCAATACCAGCATGACCGGCTACCAGGAGATATCCACCGACGCTTCCTATCGCGGGCAGATCGTCGTGATGACCTACCCCCTCATCGACAACTACGGCGTCAACCCGGACGACGTGGAGTCCCGCCGGCCCTGGATTGCCGGTCTGGCCGTCCGTGAACTGGCCCCAACCCATAGCAACTGGCGGCAGCAAAGTGACATGCACACCTTCCTGGCGCGGCATGGAATCCCGGGCATTCAGGGCATTGACACGCGCGCCCTTACCCGCACCCTGCGCAAAAAGGGCCACCAGCGCGGCGTGCTGCGCCGGGCCCCGGCAGACGTCACTGAAGGGCTGGATCCCTTTGCCTGGATACGCGGTCAGGCGCCCGCCGCCGCGGCCTGGGCCGCCGCGCAGGTCCAGGCGGCCCGGCGCGTGCTCCCCTACAGCGAGCAGCGCTATGTGGCCGAGGTCACCACCCCAGACCGCCATGTGGCAGGCCCGGTGCGCTGGGCCCCCTGGCCCTCACCGCCGCAACGCCTGAGCGAACCCCGAATTGCGCTGCTGGACGTTGGCGTGAAGACCAACATCGTGCGCTCCCTCGTGAGCCGCGGCTGCCACGTGGACGTGCTGCCCTACGGCGCCAGCATGCACGAGGTTGAAGCAACCGACCCTGACGGGGTCGTCGTCTGCAACGGCCCCGGCGACCCGGAACAGGCCGACCGCGCGGTGGATACGGTCCGCGATCTAATCGGCCGCCGTCCGTTGATGGGCGTCTGCCTGGGCCACCAGATTCTGGGTCTGGCGATTGGCGCCACCACCAGCCGGCTGCCCTATGGCCATCGCGGCGCCAACCAGCCCATCAAGGACCTCGATTCGGGCCGCGCCCACATCACCTCGCAGAATCACGGCTTCCAGGTGGACGCCGCCTCGATTCCCCCGGACAGCGGATTTCGCGTCAGCCACGTGAACCTAAACGACGGGTCGGTGGAAGGCTTGGCCCACGACTCCCTGCCCGTCTTCTCAGTCCAGTACCACCCCGAAGCCAGCCCCGGCCCCCAGGACAATCAATACCTCTTCGACCGCTTCCTTGACCTCATCGACGACCACCCGCGCCGATGACCGACCCGTCCCCGCCTGCCTCCCCCATGCCTGACCTCGCCTCCGTCCTCATCATCGGCTCCGGCCCAATCGTCATCGGCCAGGCCGCCGAGTTCGACTACGCCGGCACCCAGGCTTGCAAGGCCATGCGCGAGGAAGGCGTCCGCTCAATCCTGGTCAACTCCAACCCGGCCACGATCATGACCGATGAGGACATCGCCGACCGCGTCTACATCGAGCCGCTCACGCTGCCGCTCATCGAGCGTGTGATCGCCCGCGAACGCCCGGACGGCCTGCTGGCATCCATGGGCGGCCAGACCGGACTGAACATGGCCATCGAACTGGCGGACGCCGGTGTGCTGGACACCTATGGCGTGCGTGTGCTGGGAACGCCGATTGAGGCCATCCGCGACGCCGAAGACCGCGAACGCTTCCGCGCCCTGATGCAGCGAATTGGCGAGCCGGTTCCGCAAAGCCGCACCGTCACCTCGCTGCCTGAAGCTTGGGATTTCGCCCGGACCTGCGGGTTCCCGCTGATCATCCGCCCGGCCTACACCCTGGGCGGCAGCGGCGGCGGCGTCGCGCGCCGGGAGGACGAGTTCGAGGCCGTCGTTTCGCTCGGCTTGCAAACCAGCCCGATCCACCAGGTGCTCGTCGAGCGCTCGCTGATCGGCTGGAAGGAAGTCGAGTACGAGGTCATGCGCGACGGCGCTGACAACTGCATCACCGTCTGCAACATGGAAAACCTGGACCCGATGGGCGTCCACACCGGCGACTCCATCGTTTTCGCCCCCTCGCAGACGTTGAGCGACAAGGAGTACCAGATGCTCCGCAGCGCGTCGCTCAAGATCATTCGCGCGCTGGGCGTGGAAGGCGGCTGCAATATCCAGTTCGGCCTGGACCCGCACTCGTTCGACTACTTCGTGATAGAGGTCAATCCGCGGGTCAGCCGCTCGTCCGCGCTGGCCTCCAAGGCCACCGGCTACCCGATTGCGCGCATCGCCGCCCGCATTGCGCTGGGACGCCGCCTGGATGACCTCCGCAACCCCATAACCCAGACCACCTCCGCCGCCTTCGAGCCGGCCCTGGACTACGTGGTGACCAAGATTCCGCGCTGGCCGTTCGACAAGTTCGCCCGCGCCGACCGGCGCTTGGGGACCCAGATGAAGGCCACCGGCGAGGTGATGGCCATCGAGCGCACCCTCGAGGCCTCCCTCAACAAGGCCGTGCGCGGCATGGAAAACGGCGGCCGCACCCTGCTTTGGGAAGACCCCGAGTGGGCCGCCAACGAGGCCGCCATCTGGTGGCGCATCGAGCACGCCCACGACGAGCGGCTCTGGGCCGTCATGGCCGCACTGCGCCGCGGCGCAACCGCCGAGGAGATCGCGCGCCGTTCCGGCATCGACCGCTTCTTCGTCGACAAGCTCGCCAACATCCTGGCCACCGAACGCCGCCTGCTGGCCGATCCGCTGACGCCCAACCTGGTCTGGCATGCCAAGCGCCAGGGCTTCTCTGACGCCATGATCGCCTCGCTGGGCGACACGCTGCCGGAACGCGTCCTCGAGTTGCGCGAAGCCGCCGACATCCGCCCAACCTTCAAGATGGTGGACACCTGCGCAGCTGAGTTCGACGCCGCCACTCCCTATTTCTGGAGCACCTACGAGACCGAGAACGAGGCCGTAGCCAGCGGCCGGCCCGCGGCCGTCGTGCTTGGCAGCGGCCCGATCCGCATCGGACAGGGCATCGAGTTCGACTACTGCTCCGTGCACTCGGCCTGGGCCCTGGCCGACGCTGGCCGCGAGAGCGTGCTCATCAATTCCAACCCTGAGACTGTCAGCACCGACTTCGACACCTCGACCCGCCTCTACTTCGAAGCCCTGGACGAGGAGAGTGTGGCCGAGGTGCTGCGCAACGAAGCGGTGAACGGCGAAGCACCACCCATCGTGGCCCAGTTCGGTGGCCAGACCGCCATTAACCTGGCCGGCCCGCTCTACACCGCCGGATTCCAGATCGCCGGCAGCGGGGTCGCCGCCATCGACGAGGCCGAAAACCGCGACAAGTTTGATCGCTTCCTGGAACGCCTGGGCATCCTGCGCCCTCCCGGCGCGACGGTCACCCGGATGCGCGACGCCCTGGACGTCGCGGACGGACTCGGCTACCCGATCGTGGCCCGCCCCTCGTACGTCCTGGGTGGCCGCGCCATGCAAGTTGTGGACGACCGCGCCGATCTCGAACGCTACATCGAAAAAGTCACCCAGCCCTCACCCGAACACCCCGTGCTCATCGACAAGTATCTGCAAGGGCGCGAGGTCGAGGTGGACGCGATCTGCGACGGTCGCGACTCGCTGATCCCCGGAATCATGGAGCACATCGAGCGCGCGGGCGTGCATTCGGGCGACAGCTTCGCCGTCTACCCGCCCGTCAGTGTCAGCCCTTCCGAAGAGGCTGTGCTGTTGGACTACACCCAGCGCATCTGCGCCGGCCTGCGCGCCCACGGACTGGTCAACATTCAGTACGTGCTGTATGGCGGCGAGGTATATGTCCTGGAGGTGAACCCGCGCGCCAGCCGCACAGTGCCCTTCCTGAGCAAGGCCACCGGCGTGCCGATGGTCAAGCTGGCCACCCGGGTGATTTTTGGCGCGACCCTGTCGGACCTCGGCTACGAGCCTGGACTGGTCCCGTCGCGCCCCTTGTTCGCCGTCAAGGCGCCGGTGTTCTCCACGGCCAAGCTGTCCGGAGTCGATACCTACCTCGGCCCGGAAATGAAGTCCACCGGCGAGGTCATGGGCCTGGACGCCACATTCCCCGCAGCCCTCCACAAGGCCATGATCGCCTCCGGCATCGACGTGCCGGCCAGCGGCGACCTGCTGGTGTCGATCGCCGACCGCGATAAGCCCGAGGCCGCGCCGATCATCGCCGACTTCGCTGACCTTGGGTTCGGCCTGCTGGCCACCGAAGGCACCGCCGCCTTCATCGAGTCCCGCCTGGGACTGCCGGTCCGGCGCGTCGGCAAAATGCGCGGCGGCAGCCCAAATGTCGAGGATTGCATCCGCCAGGGCGGCGCGGCGTTGGTGATCAACACGCTCACCGGACGTCGCGAGGCGATTCAGGACGGGCACTACATGCGTCGTGCCGCGGCCGAGACCCGCACCCCCTGTCTGACCTCCTTGGACACGGCCCGCGCCCTCGCGGCCGCCCTGCGCCAGGCCCGCGGTTCCTTCGACGTGCGCACGATCGACGAATACCGCGCGTCCCGCGCATGACTCGGCGGATCGAATCCGCCCGTGTGCTGCGCAATTCGCGCATCACCGAACGTCTCTGGTGGTGTCAGTACGAAGCGCCCCAGATCGCCGCCTGTTCGCGCCCCGGCCAGTTCGCGCACGTGTTGTGCAGCGCGCCCGATCAACTCGACCCGCTCCTGCGCCGGCCGCTCAGCTTCAGCCGCATCGAGCCTGATCACGGACGCGTCGCCTTCCTGATCGACACCGTTGGACGTGGAACAGCCTGGCTGGTGGACCAACCGGTAGGTGCCGAAATCGACATGCTGGGGCCATTGGGCAGCAGCTTCATATTCCAGCCCAACCGCCGGCGGGCGCTGATGGTCGGCGGTGGCATCGGCCTAGCGCCCCTCATCGCCCTGGCCGACCTCGCTCCCGACCAGGGCGTCCAGGTGCGCCTGCTCGCTGGCGGACGCGACGCCCAGCAGATCACGCCGGCCGCTTGGCTGGACAAAAGCGTGGACTACTTGATTGCCACCGACGACGGCGCGCTCGGCCATCACGGCTTCGTAACTGACCTGGTTTCCGACCATTTCGGCTGGTGCGACCAGATCTTCGTCTGCGGCCCGACGCCCATGATGCGGGCCATGGCCGCGCTCACGGACGAACTTGCGTCTATCCACGGCCCGCGCCCAGCCTTCACCTCCTTGGAAGCCCGCATGGGCTGCGCCATGGGCGTCTGCTACTCCTGCGTCGTCCAGACCACCACCGGCCCCCAACGCGTCTGCCACACCGGCCCCGTCTTCCCCCAGTCCGCCCTCACCTGGGCCTGGGACCACATTCCAGCGTGATAACCCACCGCGCTCCCACCTCGACTAGCTAACGGGTCCTCCTAGACCGCGTACGTTTCGTGCTCCGATAGCACGTGATGACTTTGGAACTATCTACATTTCCTTCGGCACGACTCTAGCCGTGCGCACCTAACGCCGCCGCCTCACGGTGCGCGGCTGTCTCAGATTTCATGGATCGACGACGTTGCGCGCAATGGCACGCCATCATGCAAAGCGTGTCGGCGATGGGTCTTCGGGAGCGGAGCGGATCGCCGGTGGCTTTTGAGACGCTGCGTTAGTGGAAGCTGGTGTCACTCCGACCGACATAGCCGAGCCTCCCCGTCGCCCGCAGCCCAGACGCAGCCTTAGCGTTGACGCTTGGATCGAATCCGGCATCACGTCAACCGCATCGTGCCCGCGCTGAAAACTAGAGGAATTACATCCTGATATGTCCCATCAGGCGCACTGGCAAAGCTGCCCATGGTCAGCAGAGAGTTATCTTTGCTCCGAAACTTTGACGCCTAGCGTCACATCGGTGGATCGACAATTGTCAGTTGCGCTTCACATAGCGCTGTAGCAGACTTATGTCGTGCATGAGCCGTTGCACCGTCGCTAGGAGGACGATAGATGAAGCTTAAGGAAGTCGTTTCAGGTGGTGAATGGTCGAGCCGCCCGCAGCGCATGCGGCGCGTCAGCCCGGAAATCAGAGAAATCGTTCGCGCCGCCAGGCGCAGCAAGGACGGCGAGTGGGTTGTTGTCAGCCTGTCCGACGACGAAAAGAAGCGTCAGCCGACGCTCCGCGGTCGGATCCAGGCAGCCGCCGTTCAGGCCGGTATCAAAGTGAAGTTTGAGATGCGTAACGGCGACCTGGGAGTGCAGAAGGAAAGCTAATCGCCTGCGCTACGTGGAAAGGCCGCGCCTCCGGCGCGGCCTTTCGCTTTAGACACGTATTGGCGACGGAACGGTTCAGGCGTCCCGCCAGAGTTTGCCCATAGCCCGTACACGGGCAAGCCGCGACTCGTCAAACGCGGGCAGTTCGAACCCCACGGGCTGCGGCGGCCCGTCAATTCCCAGGGTTGCCTGCACGTCAGGGCGCGTGTAGTACGCGTTGTAGGTCTGGCGAACAAGCTCGGCGAACGCCGCCGGCGCGTCAGCCTCTACCTGTCGGAGCACGGCGACGCGGTCCGCCGGACTGCGATCCGCCAGCGGTTGCTCGCCGGCGGCGACTTCGATGGCCCGAAGCGCGGTCAGCACCGGACGACGCAACTTGGAGCGTTCAGCAAGGTAGCCGTCAACCGTCAGCGCCGCGCCCAACGTTCCGGCCGCCGGCAGCGCGTCGTAGGCGGGAACGAGTTCATTCTGAACAAGCGTCAGGAGTTCCACTTCCGCCAGCGTGAGAATGCGAGCCGTCATGTCGCTACCGCACGGTAGTTGCGGCCCAGCCAATCGGCGCAACGCAGCGCGACGGCCTGGATGGTGCTGGTCGGATTCACCGCGGCGGACGTCGTGAACGTACTGCCGTCGATAACAAACAGGTTTGGACACTCATGCGCCTGGCCCCGTCCATTGATGACCGAGCGTTCGGGGTCGTCGCCCATCCGGCAGGTTCCCATCAGATGCCAGCCAGCTTCCCGTACCAGCGGGTCCACCAAGACCTCAACAGCATCCGCGGCTTCGAAGAGCTCCCGACCACGCTCGATACTGAAGTCAAGTATCCGCAGACTGTTTTCGCCCAGACGGTACTCGATGCGCGGCGCCGGAATTCCGTGGGCGTCGGTCAGGTCGGGATCCAGCGTGACGCGATTCTCAGGCTCCGGCAGGTCTTCGAGCATCACGGACATCGTCATGGTATGCGCGTATCGTGATCGCAGCGCTTGGTGGTGCTCGCTGCCCCACGGTACGGACGAGCCCAGGATGCCGCCCGTAGCGACTGAGAGCGGCCCAACGTTGCGGCTGAGCTGGAGTTCAAAACCGCGGACGAAGCCTCGCGAAATGTCAGTTTCGTAGAACTCCTGGCAGTTCATCAATCCGCCTATCGGACCGCGCTGCCCGTTGACGATTTCTTCGAACACTCCGCTCACCAGCGCAACGGGATGGAACATCAAATAAGCGCCGACCACCCCAGAATTGTTAGCCAGACCCTGGGGAAAACGCGCCGACGTTGAGTTGAGCAGCAGCCGCGGCGTGCCCACGCCGTTTGCGGCCATGACAACGACGTCGGCGGTGTGGCTCTGGCGAACGCCCTGCGCGTCGTAGTACAGCGCGCCGGTGGCTCGACCGGCCCGGTCCACCGTGATCTGCTCGGCGCGTGCGTGCGTGATCAGTTGGACGCCTTGAGCCACCGCCTTGGGCCAGTAGGTAACGTGGGCGCTGGACATGGCGCCGATAGGGCATCCGATGTCACAGGGCCCGCAGCAGTTGCACGGCGAACGGTTCTCGCCGAACGGCTCGGAGATCAGGGCGTTGTCGCACGGCCACCAGTGCCAGCCCAGCTTCTCCAAGCCGCGCAGGTACGCCTCGCATCCGGCGTCGAACGCCAGCGGCGGCGTCTGCCGGGGACTGCGCGGCGGGTTGCCGGGATCGCCGGCCAAACCTGACACGCCCACCATCGAGTCATTCAGGTCGTAGAACGGCTCCAGGTCCCAGTACGTAAACGGCCAGTCGTCGGCCACGCCATCCAGCGTGCGTACACGGAAATCGGAGGGTCGCATTCGCGGGAAATGCCCGCTCCAATGCACCGTACTGCCGCCAACCGCGTTGACCATCAGCGGATAAATGGGCGTCCCGCTGTTGTTGATCGGGTAGTCCTCAGGCCAGTCGCGGACATTCGGATCCTTGGCGAACGAGGTCTGGCGGGCGAGTTCGTAATCCTGCCGCGTGTGCGCGTACTCGGAAGGATCGATCCAGCGACCCTGCTCCAGACAGGTAACGCGCAATCCTCGACGCGATAGTGACCACGCCGCCGCGGCACCGGAGGCGCCGGCGCCGACGATCAGGACATCGGAATCGCGTTCTGGCGCAGCCATCGCATCGTCATTCAGACTCGGCCACCAGAAGCATACGAGCCGTGCGGCTACGCGTCAGTCCTTGATCGTCAGCCCGCCAAAGACAACCGTTCCCCGGATGCTCACGGTCACCTCGCCGTCCGCTCTCGAGCCCCGACGCTTGTCGTCCACGCCCCCGAACAGTGCCAGCACGTCGTTGTGGACCGTCCAGTCCTCCGGCACGCGCACCTCCACGCCGCCGAACAGGCAGGTCACGTCGATAACCGCCGGCGGACGCTCAACGCGGGCGTCGCGCAGATCGTAGTCCGCCCCGCCGAAGAGCGTCGTGGACTGCAAACGGCTGAACGGACCGTCCACAACATCGTTCACGCTATTGAAAATGGCCACATGGCTGAGCCCATCGCTGGAGCGGCGGGCGGAAGACTCACGACCACCGAAAGACGCGCGCGCAACGATCACCAGCACTCCCGCGCCAATGATGAATACCGGCCAGACGGCTCCCTGAACCACGGCCGGCACCTCGTCCAGCACTGACAGCTGGACAGCGATCCCGATGCCGATCAGTACCCAGGGACCAATCGACCCTCGAAAACCACTGCGAATCAACGCCCAAAGTCCCAGCACGATGAGGAGCGATGGGGCGTATTCCCACGGGCTGAAGTCGCCAAGGCCGAGATTGGCGAGCAGCAGCAGCACGCCGACCGCCACCACGATCAGGCCGATCATGACCCGCCCCGAGTTTCCGCTCCTCATCAGCTCAACTCCAGGCGGTGCGTTGCACTTGGGCCGGATGCCAACTCCCTGGCCAGCCCCCAGGATCGGGCTGTGTTCAATTCCACCGGTGCGTTTCGGGATCAATGGACGACGACGGAACCGTCGCGAGCTCGGCCCAGAGTTCGTCTGGAATCTCGAATGCGGCCAGAACCAAGGTCTTCTCAATGCGGTCGGGCCGACTGGCGCCCACAATGGTTGAGACGATTCGCGGATCCTTCAGCGAGAACTGCAGCGCAGCCGCGGCCAGGGGAACTCCGTAGCGGTCGCAGATTGCTTGCAGCCGGCGCGCGCGTGCCACGACTTCGGGCGGCGCGGTCTGATAGGCGTAGCGCGGATACGCCTCCGGTCCGCGCGACAGGATGCCGCTGCCGTACGGCGCCGCGTTGAGCACGGCCACGTTACGCATCGCCGCGATTTCCAGCAGAGGATCGGCCGAGCGGTTGAGCAGGGTGTAGCGGTTGTGCGTAACCACCACTTCAAAGCAACCAGTTTCGATGTAGCGGATTTCCTGGTCGACCGGTCCGCCCGCAACGCCCAGGTGCTCGATCAGACCCTCGGCCTTCAGGTCCAACAGGACCTCCAGCGGACCGCCAGGCGCGGTAATGGCTTCGTAGGTCGTGTGCTCGGGATCGTGCAGGTGCACGAGCTGGAGGCGATCCAGGCCCAACAGATCAAGACTGCGCTCAACCGAACGGCGCATCTGCGGGCCGCTGAAATCGCCCGTGGTCATATCGCGGTCGGCTTTGGTGCCCAAGACATAGCCCTCGGGTATTCCGCCGCGCTCGCGCAGGACAACACCGATGCGCCGCTCGCTCTCACCGTCGCCGTAGGACGCCGCCGTGTCGATGAAGTTAATTGCGCTGTCCAGCGTTGCCCGCATGGCCGCCAGCGCATCGTCCTCCGGCACCGAATAGGCAAAGGTCTCGGGCATGTCGCCAAGCGCTGCGGTGCCAATGCACATGGGTGTGATCCGCAGCCCCGTCGTTCCCAGAGTTCGGTGCGAGAAGTAGTCTCCCGGTTCGGACATTAGGGCGGCCCCGGAATCGGCGAACTGGGATTGCGGTTGGCACGCCCACGTCCAGGCGTCGTGCGCCGACCCTCGATCACGTCCATCGCGATCAACACTGTCGCATACGCCTCACGAGCCACATGACCATCATCGCTGGCAAACGACGACGGCAAACGCGAGTAATCGCCGGCGGCCATCTGATCGATACGCCGCCGCAGCCAGCTTCGCAGACGCGTCCATGACTCGCCAGCCTCAGCGCTGGGCATGCTGCGCTCCCGACTCTATGGCGTCAGCGGCCTCGGTGTGACGCCGGACAAACCCTTCCGCAAGGACGCGGGCGCGTTCCACATCGTCCGGCTCGAGTTCGCCGTCCAGTACCAAGTCCAGCAAGTATTGCTTGATCGGTTTGATCCACACGCCCGGCGGCCGGTCGAACAGTTCCATGAGCGCATGGCCGTCCAGCGGCGAGTCCAGCGCGGCCACATCGCGTTCGGCCTGCAAGTGCTCGCAGCGCGCGTGCAGTTCGGCGACGCGCGCCAGCCCGGCCTCAATGCGCCGCGGGCGATAGCTGGTGATATCGGCGCGTGACAGGGCGATCAACGCATCAAGGTCCTCGCCGGCTTCCAGGATGAACCGGCGCACCGCTCCGTCCGTCCAACCGGGCACGTAGGCGTTCGCACGCATGTGCAGCCGGACGATGTGCGTCACGCGGTCCGTGAGCCGGCCGTCGAACTTGAGTCGGCGCATGATCCGCCTTGCAATGCGCGCGCCCACCTCCTCGTGTCCAAAGAACCGGATGCGCCCGCTGCGAATGGACTTGGTCTGCGGCTTGCCGACATCGTGCAGCAGCGCGGCCCAGCGGGTCTCACGCTCAGGCGGCGCCGTGGCCAGGACGCGCATCGTGTGGGCAAAGACGTCCTTGTGCTGCCGCCGCTCTTCCTGCTCGGTCTGCTGGAGCGGTATCAGCTCCGGCATTACCAGGCCGAGCACCCCAATCTCCAGGAGGATGACCAGGGCATGACCCGGGTCCGGCGACAGGAGAACGAGGTTGAGTTCAGCGCCGATACGCTCGGCGCTGACGTGACGGAGTTCGCCCGCCGTACGCCGAGCCGCGGCCAGCGTGCCTGGCTCGATGTCGAACCCCAGTTGCGCCGCAAAGCGCACGCAACGTAGGACCCGCAACGGGTCTTCCCTAAAACGGTCGTCCGCTGCGCCCACCGCCCGGATTCGGCCGGCAATTAGATCCGCTAAACCGCCGTGGGGATCGATGATGCGTCCGCTCAGGACATCCTGCGCCATCGCGTTGATGGTGAAATCGCGCCGGCTGAGATCGGCTTCAAGCGAGTCGCCAAACTGCACCTCGGGCTTACGTGAACCTGGGCGATAGGACTCCGCGCGGAACGTGGTGACTTCGACCGGACCGCTTTCAAAAACCGCGCCGATGGTCCCAAAGCGTTCACCGACCGTGTAAATGCTCTCGGCGCCAGCTCGGCGTGCAAGCATCTTGACCCGATCCGGACGGGCGCTCGTGGTGAAGTCCAGGTCGTGCGACAGTCGCCCGATGATGCGGTCGCGGACCGGACCGCCGACGAGGTACAGGTCGAAGCCGGCCTGTCGAAAGATGCGCGCGAGGCGCCCGGTGGGGTTCATGGAATTGTGGCGTCGCCAGGTTCAGGCGGTGCGCGAAATCGGCCACCGCAGGCGCCGCAGCGCGCCGGGCGCCGCACGTACCGATCTTACACGCTCGCCCATGCGGTCCCGAATCTCCCGCGGATGACCAGCTAACCGCCGCACCGCGACATCGGCCACAAAGGCCAGCAGGGCAATCGTGAGAAGTTGAGCCCAGCCAAGCTGTGCGGGGCGGTCGCCGCGGAGCGCCAGCGACGCCAGATCGCCGCTGGACGCAATGGTCGCGCCGCCCGTCAGGGCGGCGGCGCGCTGCAATGCGCGGTGGTCCGGCGCAATGTGGCCAATTTCGTCAGCCGCGGGAACGACAAGGCCCGAACTCGCCGTGCGCTCCACGCCGGCGTCGTCACGCTGGGTCACCCGGACCTCGTACACCCCCGGGGGCAAATCTTCCAGGCTGCCCTGGTAACGACCAGGACCCACCTGCTCGGCAACCAGCGTCTGTGCCGACCCGTCCGGGCCAACAACCGTCAGGTTGGATTCAAGCCCGTTCAGAAAGCGTCCCGCCGCATCAATCGCGTCGACCTCGATCACCGCGGCGCCGTCAGCGAACGAGGCCGCTGTGCGAGGGCTATCGCCCACGGTGCCGGGCAGCGGACTGACCCACTGAACCGTCTGGCGCAGGAAGGGGGCAAAGCCGTCCCAGGCAAGCCACACCTCAGCCCAGTTCGTGCCAGCGTCGGACGTCCAGGCAATGGCACGGCCCCGGCCATACTGCCACTGGGCCAGAATCGGATCGTTGTTGTCGGAAGTCAGCACGACTTCGGCCGTGGGTTTCGCGCGGGTTCGCACGTAGCCCCGCAGGGCTGGCAGCTCCTGCCCCGCCAGCCCTCCGGCAAAGACCGGACTCGGCGCGTCCATCCGAGGCTGAAATTCGCGTTCGACCACGGCGAACTCGCCGGCTGTCAGAGTCTCCTGGGTCAGTACCCGCGGAATCGCGCGCGGGTCCGGGACGTAGTAGTAGCGGCCGTTGCCGATTCGGGAGATGCGTTCCAGCAGTTCTTGGTCGGATTGCTCGCCAACGGCAATCGACGAGACCGTAATGTCCCGCCGGCGCAGCGAGCGCGCCAGGCCGTCGAAGTCGCCGTAGTGAGCACGTCCGTCGGTCAGCAGCACCACATGCTTGACCGAGGCGCTGACCTGATCCAGGCGCGACCGCGCGAAAAACATGGCGCGAGCCAGATCGGTTGATGTTCCAAGCTGAATCCCCCGGATGCGGTCGATCGCTGCCGTTACATCCGCGGCGGAGCTCAACGCGCGCGGCGGGACGACCCACTGCGAATCGATGTCGAACGTCATGACGCCCAGAATGTCGCCCTCTTCCAGCAGGTCAACGGCGTCCACGGCCGCCTCGATGGCCATGTCAATCTTGGCGTGCCCCTTGCTGGCACCCTCGGCCATGCTGGAGGACCGGTCGATAACCAGCACCAGCGCCAGACGCGGCTCGGGCGTCTCCTCGGTGGGGTCTGACCACACGGGCAGTACCTCGTCCATCGCGGTGCCCTGGTAGCCGCCGGCGGCGAAGCTGTCGGGCCCGCCCAGCACTACCAGTCCGCGTCCGCCCGCCACGTGCGCGCGCAGGGCTTCGAGCGCGTTGGGTTCGAACGCCTCGGCCGGCACGTTGGACACCACAACGGCCTCGAACAGGCTGAGGTCGACATCCGCGAGCGCGCCGGGAGCGACCTCCCGGACCTCGAACTCCGCGGCTCGCAGCGCCGCGCGGATCTGGGACGTGTCGCCGATGGTCAGAATCCGGCCAGGCTCGGCTACGCGTACGAACGTCTCGGCCACATTGTTGGCCAGACGCGGGTCCGCGTCCTCCAGCAACTCGGCTCGCAATCGGTGAAACCCGTGGGCAAGCCCCGCCAATTCCACTCCGTACGTGCGCGCGCCCGTTGCGACGACGATTGGCCCGTCGCTGATCAGACGCTCACCGTCCCACAGACGCAGACGCGCCGTCGTGCGACGCTGCGAAGCAACACGAACGCGCGCATGAAGCGCTGCGCCGTGGTGGATGGTGTCCGGGACTTCGACGGCCTGAACGACAAGATCGGCGCCCCGAGTCGCCGCGGCGGGCACTACCGAGATCGGCACGCCCCGGGCGGCGGCCGTCTGAGCGGCCGACTCCAGACCCTGCCCGGCCCCCGCGCCGTCGGATAGGAGCACGAGCTGCCCGCCGGCGTCTGGATCGAGTAGGCCCAGCGCAGCCAGAATTGCCTCCTCGTAGCTAGTGCCATGCTCCGGCAGATCGGAGCGCAGGGGCGGCGCCTCATCCAGGCGCTGTGGCGCCGCCAGCACCGCGGCGCTGGCGCCAAACTGCACGACGCCCACCGGCGCATCGGCTCCGAACGCGTGTATGTACGCGTCCACAACCGCATGCGCGTTGGCGCGTTCGGCCAGAAGCACGCTGTCGGACGTATCGATAACAAAGACGGTGGCAGGCGGGCTATCGCGCCCGACGGCGAAACCGGCCAGGGCAAGAACAATTGCAGCCAGGCCGACAAGGCGCAGCAGCGTCGCCAGGCCCAGCCGGATTCGCGAGAGACGCGCGCCGCTCGCATACCAGAGCCAAACGGCAGCAGGCAACGCCGCAAGGAGGATGAGCAGCCAGGGTCGATCCAGAACCACCGGTCAGCGGACTCCCCGAACCCGGTGAAAGACCCACCACTCGACCAGCAGGAGCGCCAGCACCAGTCCGGCCACCCACGGCCAGACTTCAACCTGATCCTGAACGCGCAGGCTTGACTCGGCCGTCGCAACCTGCCCGGCGGGAACGCCGACCCGCCCTGTCCGGGTAGCCGGCCTCGGGGCGAAATCGATCGATGCTTGGGCCACCAGCTCCTGGCCCACGAACTGTTGCACCGTATAGGCGCCGGGCGCGCGCACTTCAAGCACAGCGGGTTGCGGCGCGGCGAATTCGGTCGTCTCACCAGCCGGATTCGTAACAGCGACTCGATCCGCACGTGGATGTGCGATCAGACGCGCCGGCCGGCCGGGTTCCAGCTGGGCGCTTTCCGGCAGCGGCTCGAATGGATCCGCCCAACGCACGACGTTTGACCAAAACACGGGATACCACGGCGCTTGGCTGACACCCGGACCGGCCACATCGAATCCAATTACGGCTGTGCGGCGACCGTAGACTACCCCGTGTGCGAGCACGGCGCGGTCGCCCACGCTCAGGTCCACCAGCGCCCATGCAGGCGGCGCGTACGTGACGACCTCGCCGGTAAGCAGGTCGCCAACGTCCACCGAGCGCAGCAGCGGGCTGTCCGACAGGGCCAGCGGAGGCGTGTCGCCGACTACCGGCGCATCGAGCCCCAGGCCACGCATCGCCGGAGGCTGGACAAACACCGTGGAGGCCAACGGCAGTAACTCGGGCGCGAATCCTTGGAATACGTAGAGATCGGCGGCGCTGGCTTCTTCGGCAAATGAATCGACGCTTATGGCCTGCGCCGTCACCGCTGGCACGGCCTGCAGCGCCCGAATGATTGGCCAGGGCTCGTCGCCGACGACTACGACCGAGAGGCGAGACGGCTCGGCCAGCGCCGCAAACGCCAGGTTGTCGGCAGTCAAACCGTCATCCGGCGCGCGAACCTCGGCCCGATAGCCCGCCGCAACGGGCAAGTCGTCAAACACCACGATTTGGCGGTCGCCGGGGGCCAGATCGACTGATCGGCCCCGCGTCGTGTCGCGGCCGGCCGTTACCAGGACCTCAGCCGTGGCAGCGGTGGAGCCGTCATTACGGGCGGCGGCAACGCCCTGCACCACGTCCGGCGCGTCGAGACGGCGCCGAACCTGGAACGACACCAGCGCAACATTCGGCGCTGGCTCGCCAACAACCACCGTCCGCACGCCGGCATAGACAGGGTCCGGGCCGCCCGTCGACGCCTGATCGGTGAAGAGCGCCACAAGGCCGCCCGCCGCCGGGTTGGCCAGCGAGCGAGCCATGTCCAGTGCCGCGTCGATCCGACCGTGGGAGGCTTCGGGCTCGATCCCACCAAGCGCGCGCGTCACGTCGGCGCGGTCGGTCGTCTGCGCGACAAGCGTTCGCGGAACGGCGCCCGCGGTGATCAGCGACACCCGCCGATCCTCGCTGAGCGAATTCACAAGCGCGGCGGCCTCTTCACGGGCGCGCTGCATCCGCGGGGTCCCGTCTCGATCGGTGATTGCCATCGATGCCGAAACATCCATGACCAGCGCCACTGGTGGACCAAGTTCGACCATCGCCAGACGCTCGGGCCGCGCCAGCGCCAGCGCGAACACGACCACGGTCAGCAACTGAAGCAGCAGGAGAGCATGGCGTCGCAGCCAGGCTAGCCACGTATGTTCGGCCCGCGCCCGAATCGTCCGCCGCCAGACGAGCAGCGAGGCCACGACAATGCGCTGACGGCGCGGGCGCAGCAGAAAGAACGCCAGCACCGCTAGGGTCAGACCCGCCCACCCAAAGGCGAGCGGCGCCGCCCAGATCACGCCAGCGTTCCGTGCTCGCGCAGACGCCGCAACACGATGTCTTCCACCGCCCAGTTCGACCTGATTGGCACATAGCGGACGTGCCGTCGGTGACAGAACCGCTGCAGGCCGCCGGTCCAGTCGCCGATGGCCTGCCGGTAGGCGCGCAGGAGTTCCACGTCGCCAAGGACTTCCAGTGTGCCGCCGCTTTCGGCGTCGATGAGCTCGACCTCATCGGCAAACACCGGGTTGACGAATTCGTCGTCAAGCACGTGGACCACCGTAAGTTCATGTCCGCGTTGGGCGAGGGCGCCAACTGCGCGCGGTGCGTCCGGCGCGAGTAGGTCGGAAACCAGGACGGCAACGCCGTGAGGGAGCGCGCGGGCGTTGTAGGCAGCAACGGCGCGCGGGAGCTCGGTTTCGCCTGACGGGTGCTGGCGTTGCAGAAACTCGAGTAAGCGGCCGACGTAGGCCTCGCCCTGCCGAGGCGCAAAGGTCTCTCCCAGGTCAGCACCCAGGGCGCCTCCCGCAACGACGTCGCGGCTGGCCAGCGCCGTCCAGCCAAGCGCGGCCAGCACAGCGCGCGCGGTTTCGAACTTCGCCGGCGAGCCTGACGCCATCGAGCCGCTCACGTCCAACAGCAGATGGACGACCAGCGTCTCTTCCGACTCACGAACCTTGACGAATAGCTCGTCTGTCCTAGCGTAGATGTTCCAGTCGATCTGCCGGTAGTCGTCGCCCGGGCTATACGCTCGGTGGTCCGCGAATTCGAGCGACGAGCCGGTCGCCCGGCTACGCCGCCCACCGGTGTGCAGATGACCGTGTGGACGCTGAGAGACGAGCGAAAGGTGCGATAGCTTGGCGCGGAGCGTGGCGTCCGGCGCAAACGCCGGCAGGGCCGCACCAGCCGTCCGGTTAGTCACCTGCCCGGCGGGTTGACATGAGGATGGCGTCCAGGATGTGCTCCGCCGCTACGCCGTCGGCCTCGGCCTCGAAGTTCAGCAAGAGACGATGGCGCATTGCCGGGCGGGCTGCGGCGCGGATGTCGTCGAAGCCCACGTTGTAGCGCCCGTCCAGCATGGCGTAGACCTTGGCGGCCAGCACCATCGACTGGGCCGCCCGCGGCGAGCAGCCGTAGCGCACGTATTGCCGACTCAGATCGTGCGCAACTGGGTCGTGCGGATGCGTGGCCTTGACGAGGTCCACGACATAGCTCCCCACGTGCGGGGCCAGGGCCACACGCCGGGCAAACGCGCCCATCGCCAGCAAATCCTCGCCGGTAGCCGCCCGCGTCACTTCGGGCTGGAGCGCCCCGGTGGTCCGCTCCAGAATCTCGGTCAGTTCGCCCGCCGTGGGGTAATTCACGACCAGCTTGAACATGAAACGGTCGACCTGAGCCTCCGGCAGCGGATAGGTGCCTTCCATTTCGATCGGGTTCTGCGTCGCCATCACGAAGAACGGCGGCTCCAGCACGTGAACATCGCGTGCCACGGTGACCTGCCGCTCCTGCATCGCCTCCAGCAGCGCCGCCTGCGTCTTTGGCGTGGCCCGGTTGATCTCGTCGGCGAGGACCAGGTTGGCGAACACCGGGCCCGGCTCGAATCGAAACGTGCGCTGCCCGTCCGACCCGTCCATCACCACGTTCGTGCCCGTGATGTCGGCCGGCATCAGGTCGGGCGTGAATTGAATGCGACTGAAGCGCAGATCAATCGCCCGGCCCAGGGTGCGCACGAGCTCCGTCTTGCCAAGACCCGGTACGCCTTCGATCAGCACGTTGCCGCCGGCGATGAGGCAGACGACGGTGTCTCGCACAATCTCGCGCTGACCGACAATGAACTTGCCCACCTCGCCGATAATGGCGGCGGCCAGGTCACGAAAGTCCTGGGCCTGGCGTTCCGTGGCTTCGGACCCGTCAACGACGAGTTTCATGGCGCGGCGAAGTAACGATCCATCATTGGCAGCATATCCAGTGGGACATTCCGGGCAACGTCCTGCCGCCCGACAGCGAACCTGCGGTAGCCGGCCGAAGCCTCGAATCCAGACGAACCGCCGGGACCCAGTTCCAGAACCGGTCGCTCGATCAACTCGGCGCCTTCCTCGGTCGGCTTGATTTCGACGATCTCGAGTTGACCGTCGACGTTGAGTCGCTGCTCGGGCGCGAGGGTCTCCAACGTGCCGTCCAGCGCGCGACCGCTGGCTACGGAGTCACCGCCGCCCATCGATCCGGTGCCCGCCTGCGCGCCGGCGTCGGCTTGCGCAGCGGCAGCCGCCGCCGCGGCGGAAGCGGCGCCGAGCGAGTCCCCCTCCGTGCCGGGCATGGCGCCCTGGGCTGCCCCCTCCGCTTCCGCCAGTTGGCGGGCCAGCTGATCGAGTTGGGCTTCGATCCCGCGGTCGGCTTCGATCGTTCCGCCAACGGTCCCAATCTCCTCGGCCAGCCGTTCCAACGCACTGCGGGCGTCGGCCAGTTGCCCTCGGTCCAACGCCGTCGCCGCCGTGCGCAACTGGTCCGCCAGACCCGGATCGAATCCCGCGGCGCGATCCGAGGCTTCCCGAAGTCCTTGCGCCAACTCGTCCATTCGCGTGCTGTTCATGTCTGCAATTTGCCCGCTAAGTTCGCGCGCTTCGGCCGCGGCGGCCTGAAAGTCACCGCTGTCGAGCGCGCGTCCAAGTCGGCGTCCCTCGGATGTTCGCCGCAGCGCCTCCCCGGCGGCCTCGGCGGCCAGCGCCGCCGGCGCGGCGTCGGGATCGCGCTGGCGTTCGAGTTCCGCCATGGCAGCGCGAATTTCGTCCAGCCGAGCCAGCGCGGCGGGATCCGCCAGCGTCGGGGATGAGCCGTCGACCGCGGCTCCCAGGCCATCCGCCAGCGCCGATGCCGGCGCTCGCCCACCGACCCGCGGCAGCACGTCGGCGGTCGCGGCCAACAGGCCGGCGGCCAAGGCCGCTGCGGCAACCGCCAGGATTCCCAATTCGCCGCGGGAGACGCGATAGGGAAACGCGAAGGCGGCATTGACATTCGCCAGGGCCCGTAGCGCGTCGCGCCGCTGTAAGTCCTTCATGTGCAAGTCCGCCTGCGAGCCGGCAACCGCCGTGGACAAGCGCTCGAACATCCCCAGCCGCCGGTCATAAGCAAGCGCCGCAGCCAGCGGCGAGGGCGCCACCTGCGACCGCGCGGCCAAGAGAACCACCGGCGCCAACGCCGCGCTCAGAGTCAAGCCCACCACGAGGTTCGGCAAGCCCAACACCGAAACACCAACGGCAAGAAGCAGCGCCACACCAAAGCCAAAGGTCAGAATCCGCGGCGCGGCCTGCAACGTTCGGTAACGCTGCCAACGGCGAGCCAGAGGAACGAGGCGTTGCTGAAACGCGTCAGACCCGTACGCCGTGGCCCGAAACTCCGGCCACGAAGTGCCACGAGTAAACGGGTGCGTGAGTTCAATTTGCATTGGGACCACGCTGCGGGCCTACCCAGGCCCCGCGGCGCCCCTGCGGAACGTGCGGGTGAAACCCAGCTGGCCGCCCCCACAGCGCGAGCAGCCTATCACCGGACCAGTCAGTCGCCGCCAGGCCTCGGTTTGGCACGCCGGCGCCTGGACCGTTCCAAGAGTCATCCGTCGCGCTTCCACGACTGGGCCGCGGCCATCAGGTCGCGGGCCACTCGGCGCCCGGCGGCGGTGGACACGCCGCTCATGGCCGCAATTTCCTCGACGACCCGGCGCCCATCCACCCGTGAGACACCGGTTCGCGATTCACCCTCCGCGTCGGATTTCGCCACCACGAAGTGCGTGTCGCCGAACGCCGCCACCGGGGCCAGGTGCGTGATGCAGAGCACCTGACGCCACGCGGCCAACGCCGACAGCTTCTGTCCCACGATATCGCCAGCCCTCGGCCCAACGCCGACGTCGATCTCGTCAAACACCAGCGTAGGCGTCTGGTCCACCTTCGCCAGCACCACTTTGAGCCCGAGCAGGATCCGAGAGCGTTCGCCTTCGGACGCCACCTCGGCCAGCGGTCGCAGCGGCTGGCCCACATTCACGTTGAGCAGGAACTCGACCTGATCGATGCCCGATTCGTCGAAGGCGACCGGTTCAGACTCACCCTCGACCGGAAGGCCGTCCGCATCGGCCTGCCGACGCAGACTGACCTGAAATTTGGCGGACGGCATATTCAGGTCGGCCAACTGGGCAGCCACGGCGTCCGCCAACTCACCGGAAGCCCACCGCCGCTCTGCCGAAAGCGTTGCGACCGCGGGAGTCAGGCGGTCCCGCAACCGAGCCGCGTGGTCGCGCAGCGCTTCGATACGGGCATCCCCGCGATCGAGTTCGTCCAGCCGGGCCCGCGCGTCGTCGCCGTAGGCGATCACGTCCGTGGGGGTGTCGCCGTATTTCCGAATCAGCGTTTCGATCTGGTTCAGACGCTCGTCGATCTGCTGTAGACGCGCCGGGTCCGCCTCCACGTTTTCGGCGTACGACTGCAACGTGAGCGCCAGGTCGGAGGCCAGTTCCTGCAGTTGAGCGGCTTGCTGAGCCAGGGGACGCACGGCGGGGTCCAGCGTCGCCATCTCGTCTGCCGTCTCCCGAGTCGAGCCGAAGATGTCGGGCGCCGGGTCCTGCGCTTCACCCTGCAACCGCGCAGCCGTCTGGCTGGCCAGGTCTCGCAACCGTTCCGCGTTGGCCAAGATCATCCGATCGCCCCGCAGTCGCTGGTCTTCCCCGACCGTCAATCCCGCTGAGTCAATCTCATTGACCTGAAAGGTCAACAGATCGATCTCGCGCGCGGTTTCCCTCGTGGCGCGTTGGCGCTCATCTATCTCTCGTTGGGTGAATCGCAAGTCGCGCGCCAGCTCGCCCACGGCGTCACGCTTCGGCATCAAACCGGCGAATCGATCCAGAAACTCGAGCTGCTGCGAACGGCGAAAGAGCGACTGGTGCTCGCTCGGCCCGTGCACGTCAACCAACCGGCGCCCCAGGTCCGCCAGGGCGCGCACCGGCACGGCACGCCCGTTGATTCGCGCGGTCGAACGGCCGGCGCCCCGAACTTCGCGTGACAGGATTAGCGACTCGTCGGCCTCGACGCCGTACGCCTCGAGAACCGCGGCGGCCGGAGCGGACGTCGTGTCGAACACGGCTTCCACATACGCGCGGGTCGTGCCCGGCCGGACGTCGGCCGGATGCGCCCGACGCCCCAGCACCAGCGCCAGCGCGTCGATCAGGATCGATTTGCCGGCGCCCGTCTCCCCGGTAAGAACGTTAAGTCCAGATTCAAGCGCAAGGTCTACCGCATCGATCAGCGCGAAGTCGCGAACGCTGACGTGCCTGAGCACGCGCGCTTAGCCCGACCCGTGAACCGGGCGCGGCATCTCCCGCGGAACGCGCCAGCGCAGCTTGTCGGCCAACGTGGCGTAGAAGTAGTCGCTCTCACGAAATCTCGCGAAGCGGGCCAGGTGTTCGGACGCCTTGCAAACGACGCGGTCGCCCGAGGTCAGCAACTGATCCGTCTGCCCGTCGATGGATAGCGTCGCTTCGTGTGTGGTGAACGTGGTGAGTTCCACGCGCTCATCATGGCCGACGACTATTGAGTTCGCCGGCGTGAGAAACGGGACAAGCGGGGTCATCACGAGGTCGCGCACTTCCGGGTGCAGCACCGGCCCGCCCGCCGCTTGCACATATCCCGTGGTGCCAGTGGGCGTGGCCACGATCACTCCGTCCGCGGTATAGGTGGTCAGCACCACACCGTTGATGCGCACCTCCACTTCAACCACGCGCGCCATTCGTCCTCGACCCACCACTACGTCGCCCGCGGCCAGCCCTGTGGAAACAACGCCCTCTACGTTGTGGTGCGTCCAGTCGATCAACACGCGCTCTTCAATCCAGTAGCCGCCGTCGAGCACGTCGTCCAGACGTCTGTCGAACTCGTCCGGCGTGAATTCGGTCAGAAAGCCCAGGCGCCCGTAGTTGACGCCAAGACACGTGGCCGCGTACGGGGCGGCGGCGCGCGCGGCCCGGAGCAGGGTGCCGTCGCCACCAAACGTGACGACCAGATCGGCCCCCGCCAGATCCGCCGGGCGTTCGGTGATCTCCCACGACGACACGCACCAAGCGTCCAGATCACGGCACGTGAGCCGTTGTTGAACGCGGTTCGCGTGCTCGACCGAGGCGGCAATGCGCGGCTGAAACAGCAGGGCAACCCGCATCAGCCACTCGCTACATAGCCGTCGCCCTCATCATAGTCGCTGCCCGGCAGCCCCCGATCCGGCCAGGGCGGCCGCAGCAGCGCGAATGTCTCGCGGTTGCCGTCCCCGCCCGGCAGTTCGCTCGCCGCGGATGTGGTCACGCACAGCCCGTTGCGCCTGGCCCAGGCCAGGAAGTTCAAGAGCGCCGAATTTCGCTCGGCCGGGTCCTTGACGACTCCGTCCCGCGGCACGCGCCGACCCGGTAGCTCGAACTGCGGCTTCAGCAAGACCAATGCCCAGCGAGCGTGCGGCGTCGCGCCCAGCACCGCAGGCAGAATGTCCCGCAGGCGGATGAAAGCGACATCGACAACCACAATGTCCGGAGGTGGATCAAGAGCTGGCAGGTCGCGGGCGTCGGTGGACTCCAGCACACGGACCCGTGAATCCGCCCTGAGGCTCGAGGCAAGCTGCCCACGACCTACGTCCACCGCTGTCACGCGCGCGGCCCCGCCGCGCAGCAGGCAGTCCGTGAACCCGCCCGTCGAGGCGCCCACGTCCAGGGCTGCCGCCCCTTCAACGGCAAGCCCAAAATGCTTCAGCGCCGCGGCCAGCTTCCATCCGCCCCGGCTGACGTATTGGATCGACCGGCCGCGAAGCTCGACCTGCGCATCGTTGCCGACACGCCGCCCCGGGCGTTTCTCGACTCGTCCAGCGACATAGGCCGCGCCGTCCCTGACGAGTTGACGGGCCGCGCTGCGGCTGCGCGCCAGGCCGCGGGCTACCAGCAGGTGGTCGAGCCGCAGCCGGCGACCGGCGGGCTGATCGCCCACGTCAGTCGGTGAGCGTGCCCTTTGTACTGGGCACCGCGCCGGCGCGGCGCGGATCGAGCGCCGTCGCCTGGTCCAGGGCACGCGCCAGGGCCTTGAACACGGCCTCGGCCTTGTGGTGGTCGTCCTCGCCCGCCAGCACACGGACGTGAATGGCCGCGCCCATGTGCCGTGCCAGCGACCCGATGATGTGCGGCAGCAAGCTGGTCTCTAGGCCGCCGATTCGGTCCTGTCTGAAGTCGCCGTGAAAGGCGGAGAAGTCGCGCCCGGCCAGATCCACCGCCACGTGCGCCAGCGCCTCGTCCATCGGCACGGTGGCGTCGCCCATGCGCTGGATGCCCTGTCGGTCACCAAGCGCGTCGCTAAACGCCCGGCCCAGCACGATCGCGACATCCTCGGCGGTGTGGTGCGCGTCAATGTGCAGGTCGCCTGCGGCCTTCACCTCGATGTCGAACAGGCCGTGTCGGGCGAGCTGCGCCAGCATGTGATCCAGGAACCCAATGCCGGTCGTGCCGCCAAAGTCGCCGGCACCGTCGATGGCTACCGTCGCGTCGACCTCGGTCTCAGAGGTGGTGCGCGTGACGCTGGCGCGTCGTTCAGCCATGAGAATCTCGATTGGACGGGTGTCCCGGCATTGTAGTCAGGCGCCCGCGCGACGTTCGGCGGCCCGTGCGTGCCCTTCCAGACCCTCGGCCCGCGCCAGACGTGCCGCCACCGGCGCCAGCGCCGCCGCCCGGTCGGCCGAAAGGCGCACCACCGAGACCGACTTCAGGAACGAGCGCACACCCACTGGCGAGGCAAAGCGGGCCGTCGCACCCGTGGGCATGATGTGGCTGGGTCCCGCCACGTAGTCGCCCAGAACCTCCGGCGAGGCGCTGCCCAGGAATACGCCGCCGGCGTGGCGCACCAGCGGAAGCAAGGCTTCCGGGTCGTCCACCAGCAGGCACAGATGTTCCGGTGCGTAGGCGTTGGACAATTCGACGGCCTGGGTCAGGTCGTCCACGACCCCCACCCCACCGCGTTGCTCGAAGCTGTCCCACGCCACCTCCGCGCGCGGCAACGTCGCCAGTTGCGCCTTCACCTCGCGCGCTACCTCGTCCGCAAGCACTGGATCCGGCGTGAGCGCAATCGGACTGGCGGGACCGCCGTGCTCGGCCTGCGCAATCAGGTCGGCGGCCACCTCGGCGGCGTCCGCCACGGCGTCGGCAATCACCAGCGTCTCGGTGGGCCCCGGCAGCAGGTCGACACCTATCACCCCATAGAGCGCCCGCGTCGCCAGCATCACCCAGGCATTGCCGGGAGCGACCACCACGTCGCAGCGCGGCACGCTCTGCGTACCCAGCGCGAGCGCCGCGATTGCCTGGGAGCCGCCCAGCCCCAGGACACGGTCCGCACCGGCCGCCTCCGCCGCCGCCGCCAGCGCCGGCGCAATCCCATCCGAACGGACCGGCGTTGTCACGACGATTTCGCCCACGCCGGCCACGCGAGCCGGCACCGCGGCCATGAGCAGGCTGGAAACCAGCGGCGCCGCCTGCCCCGGCACGTGCAGTCCGGCTCGGTCCACCGGAACCCACTGCTGACCGACCCCGAGGTCCGGCATGTCGAATCCGGCGGGCATTTCGCGCTCGTGAAATCCGCGAATTCGCTCCGCCGCAAGCTCGATGTCGGCTCGCAGCGCCGGATCGACCTGACGCCCAGCCTCGGCCAACTCCGACGGCGCAATCTCGAACGTCGGACCGATGTGGTCACCCAGCGCCCTGGCAATGCGACGCACCGCCACGTCGCCTTCGTCCCGAACCTCCTGGATCACACGTTCGACGAACGCGACGGGCGTCAGCATCTCGCCAAAGACTCGGGAGGCCGCCCGCACCGCCGACTCGTCGATCGTGACCAGGTCCGGCGACCGCGCCAACAACGTGCGGCGCACCTTGTCGGCGCCATGCACGATCCGCACCGAGCACCCGCTAGACCGGCCCGTCGAATCGGACATGCCCGGGCCTACGCCTGCCGCCGCGGCGTACGGCGGTCTCGGCTGTCGATGACAATGGTCACTGGACCGTTATTCACCAGCTCCACCTCCATCTCGGCCTGGAACCGCCCCGTTTGCACGGAGACGCCGCGCGCCCGCAGCGCTTCCTCCAGGTCGTCGATCAGCGTGGCCGCCCGTTCCGGCGACTCAGCGCCCACGAAACTCGGCCGCCGACCCTTGCGCGTGTCGGCGATCAACGTGAACTGCGACACCAGCAGCACCTCGCCGCCAGTGTTAAGCACCGACCGATTCATCCGGCCCGCATCGTCGGCCAGCACCCGCAGGTTGGCCACCTTGTCGGCCAGGTAAGCCACGTCCGCTTCTTCGTCGCCCCGCGCGACGCCCGCCAGTACGACGAACCCGGGACCAATGGCGGCGTGCTCGCGACCGCCGATTCGAACACTGGCCGTGCTGACACGCTGGATGACCGCACGCATCTCCGGGCTCGGGGCTGCGCTAGACCGGCTAGCTGGAGTTGTCGCCGGAGCCTGAGCCCTTGTCGGACCCGCCCGCGGACGCGCCGGCCTTGCTGGAGCCTTCAGTCCCGCTACCATTGCTCTTGGCCCCGTCGGACTTCACGGGCTTGGAATCAGACGACTCGGCGGGCTTGCCGTCATCTTTGAACTTCTTCCTCTCGGACGCCGGCCGGCTATCGGTCGCATACCAGCCGCTGCCCTTGAAGATGATCCCAGCCGGGTGAAAGACCTTCTTCAGCGTCCCGGCGCATTCCTCACAGGTCGTTAGCGGCGCATCTTGAAAGCTCTGAAAGACTTCAAATCGATGGCCGCAGTCCGAACACTCGTACTCGTAAGTCGGCACGAAACCACATCTCCCAGGAATGACGAATTGGCGCATTCCGAATCACGCCGCGCCCAGCGTGAGTATACGGAGGCAAACCCCCGAGGGTGCCTCGCCACCGGATACGGACTCCGCGCACACCAAGGTCCACCGGGCGTCCGGGCCGGGCCGGGCTGGTGCTAGCATGATTCAACACCTGTAACCGACTGGTCAGACCGGAGCGCGATGCGCTGTCAAGAGTGCGATCACCAGAACACTGAAGGCGCCTGGCTCTGCATCAACTGCGGGGCCAAGCTACCTCGCCCGGAGGACCCGGAGCAGTCTGCGGACTCCTCGAGCAGGCCCACCGGGCCTGCGGCCGATCGCGAGGAACCAAGCCGCTTCGCGCCGCAAATCAGCGAGAACCTGCGCAAACTTCGTGACCGAACCGAGCGCGAACGCGCGCGCCAACGACCCGCCCAGCCCTCGGCAGGGGCCACCGGGAGCTTTCTCGGCATCCCCCTCATCGCCTGGGGGGTCGTCATCTTCCTTTTAGTCGCCTTCGTCTACGCGATGTCCGCGCTGCAATGAACTAACGGCCGGCCGGGTGCGCGCGCACCGGCCAAGGGCAGGCTGGCACCCGAAGTCCGGCCACGAAACGACCGTCACGTGAACCGTGTCTGAGGGCTCACTTCCAATTGCTTCGACCTCGAGCGTTGTGACCGGCGGTTATGGCTGCCCTCTCCTCCAAGCGCCTCGCGCCAGGCGACGCCAGTGACGACCGGCAATGCGCTCGCCGATCGACTGCGGTTGCAGGCTGACGTCCAGGGCCCCCTGCCGTTCAGCGTGTTCATGGAACACTCGCTCTACGACCCCTGCGACGGCTTCTACACGCGCCACGCCGCGCCCTACACGGACTACTTCACCAGCGTCAGCGCGCATCCGTCGCTGTTCGGCCAGATGTTGGCGGCTCATCTGGACGACGTCTGGCAGACCCTCGGGCATCCCGATCCGTTTCGCGTCGTCGAGCTTGGTGTGGCCGACGGCCGCCTGGTCCGCCAGATCCGGACCGGCGCCGCTGGGTTTCCATGGGAAAAATCGCTGGCCTATGCGGGCGTGGAACGCGCCCCGGCGCCGCAGGCCGCGGACGCGCTGGACGCCCTGTACGGCTCAGTCGAAGAAGTGCCGACAGCAAGCGCCACGGCGATCGTGTCCAACGAGTTCTTCGACGCCCTACCGGTGCGTCTGGCACGCCGAACAGAGGACGGCTGGGTCGAGGAGTGCGTGACCTACGAAGGCGCGACGGCAGTGTTCACCGCCCAGCCGGCGCCCGCCGCGCTGGGCGCCTATGCCAACCGCTACGCACGCGCCACGCCGGTGGGAGGGCGCATTGAAGTCCGGCAGGGCGTGAAGTCGGTCTACCGGCACGCCGCCCGGCTCGCTTCGCGGGTCGTCATGACGAGCATCGACTACGGGGGAAGCAGTTCGGACGTGCACTCGGACCGTCTGGCCGCTGGCACCCTGCTGGCCTACCGACGACATCGAGCTTCGGACGACGTGCTCGCCAACCCCGGGCATGCCGACCTGACCGCCCACGTAAACTTCACCCATCTGATCGACGCGGGCCGGTCGCATGGCTTTACCCGGCATCGACAGGCTCAGCAGGCCGACTTTCTCGCGGCGCTTGGCGTGGGCGAACACCTCGTCCACTTCCAGACACGCACGGATGCCACTCTGGCGACCTATCGAGCCGAGCGCGAAGCTGTATTTCAACTGGTCTCACCGACCGACCTCGGGCGCTTCCAGGTGCTGACCCAGGGCAAAGGAGTTGACCTGAACTCAATCCGCGGCCTGAGCGCCGCCTGACCACGACACGCGGCCACGAAGGAGCACGACTTGATGCAGACGCGAATCGAACAAGACCCGCTGGGTGAACTGGAAGTCCCGGAATCGGCGCTCTACGGCGTGCAAACGCAGCGCGCCGTCGAGAACTTCCCAATCAGTGGGCTGCAACCGCACCACGCGTTTGTCTGGGCCACCGTCCTGATCAAGAAAGCCGCCGCTGTGGCCCACAAGAGGACCGGCCGTCTCGACGGCGACCTGGCGGACGCCATCGTCCGCGCGGCCGACGAGGTGCTGGACGGGCAACACGCCGACCAGTTTGTGGTCGACGTGTTCCAGGCCGGCGCAGGCACGTCGCACAACATGAACGCCAACGAGTTGCTGGCCAATCGCGCCAACGAATTGCTGGGCCAGCCGCGCGGCAGCTACGACCCGATCCATCCCAACGACCACGTCAACATGGCGCAGTCCACCAACGACGTGATCCCCACCGCGATCGCCCTGGCTGCGCTGAAGTTGCTGCCCGATCTCTACGCCTCGCTCGACATCCTGGCCGAGAGCCTGCAAGCCAAGGCCACAGCGTGGGACGGCATCGTCAAGTCGGGCCGTACGCACCTGCAGGACGCCACGCCGGTTCGCCTGGGCCAGGAGTTCGGAGCCTACGCCGAAGCCGTTCGGCGCAACGCCGCAGCCATTCGCGAAGCCGCCGACGCCAGCCTCGAATTGAGCCTGGGCGGCACCGCCGTGGGCAGCGGGCTGAACGCCGAGCCCGCCTACCAGTCACAGGTGATCGACGTCATCGCCGACCTGACAGGGTTCGAGGTTCGGCAGTCCACCGACTATTTCTACGCCATGCAGAGCATGGGGCGTTTCGCCCAACTCTCCGGCGCCCTGCGCACGCTGGCGCTGGACCTGAACCGGATCGCCAACGACTTCCGCCTGCTGGGGTCCGGGCCGCGAACCGGAATCTCCGAACTACGCATGCCGCCTGTTCAGCCTGGATCGTCGATCATGCCCGGCAAGATCAACCCGGTCATGGCCGAGTGCCTGAACATGATTTCCTTCCAGGTCCAGGGCAACGACCTGGCCATCGCCTCGGCGGTCACTGCCGGCCAACTGGAATTGAACGTGATGATGCCCCTGATCGCGCACAACCTGTGTCAGTCGATCCAAATCCTGGGCACCGGATCGCTGGCATTTGCGCGCAAGGGCGTGGACGGATTGGAAACCGACGATGAGATGCTGCGCTACTGGCTGGAGCGCAACACCATGCTGGCCACCGCCTTGGCGCCCAAGATCGGCTACGCCGCCGCCGCCGAAATCGCCAAGCAGGCTGTCGCCACGGGCGAGACCATTCCGGTCGTGGCGGCGCGCATGACCGATCTGCCCACGGAGGAACTGGCCGCCGCCCTCGACCCGGCGCCGATGACCGAGCCGGGCGTACGCGCCGGCGGCGGCAGGGGCGGCTAGCCGGCCTCGTAACCAAACCTGGGCTGAAAGCGATGTACCGCACGTGAACTCACAGTCCCCAGCCGTGTCGGTGCAGTCGCTGACACGCGTATTTGAGCCGAAGGTGCGCCGGGGCCTGCGCGGTCTGCTGCCGCGCTTCCGAGCCGAGCCCGCTGCACCCAGGCGAATCGTCGCCGTCAACGACCTGAACCTCTCGATCGCCCCCGGCCACTGTTTCGGCCTCCTGGGACCGAACGGCGCGGGCAAAACCACCACCGTGAAGATGCTGGCAACCCTGTTGGAGCCTACATCCGGCAGCGCATCGGTAGCCGGGTTCGACGTTGTCCGCTCGTCGCGCCAGGTGCGCCGCAACATCGGCGTTCTCTTCGCCGGCGAGCGCGGCATGTACTGGCGGCTCTCCGGTCGCGAAAACCTCGAACTGTTTGGAACGTTGTCGTTCATGCCCAGGCAACTGATCCAAGACCGCATCCAGGCGGCCGCGCAGCGCTTCGGCCTGCAGGATCGAATGGACGATTTGGTCGAGACCTACAGCACCGGCATGAAACAGCGCCTCAACCTCGCGCGCGCCACCTTGCACGAGCCGCCGGTGCTGCTGCTCGACGAGCCCACCGCCGCCCTCGACCCCGTCGCCGCCCGCGAAGCCCGCCATCTCATCCGGCAGATCGCCGAATCGGGCACCGCCATCCTGCTCACCACCCACAACCTCTACGAGGCCGAACAGATCTGCGACCGCGTCGGGATCATCCAGAGCGGCACGCTGGTTGCCGAAGGCCGCCCGGCCGATCTCATCCGACAGGCCGGCGAAATGCCGCGCCTCGACCTGCTGTTGCGTGGCGACCCGGGTACCGCCAAGTCGACGATCGGGTCCGACGGCCTGTGGTGGGGCGAGGTGAACCGAGACGGCCAGTTCGCCGTAGCCGCTCGCGCGCCCGAGGGTTGGCGCAGCAGCGATGCCCTGACGAGCGCTCTCGTCAGCCAAGGCATCGTCGTCGAAGAAGCCCGGCTCCGCGAACCCGACCTCGAAGACGCCTACATCGCCATCACCGGTTCACGCATCGAGCGCCCCTTCATTGAACGCTAGCGCCGCGGACATACGGCAGCAGGTCTGGGCCTTTCTCGCGCTCGTTCGCAAGGGATGGAGGATTGACCGGCGTCACCCGTTCTTCACGTTTTCAAGCGCTGTTGCTCTAGCTCAGTTTGTCCTGCCCACCGCACTCGCCACCATAGCCCTGGCGGGGCCGAGCGGCGAAGGACTCGATCGGTTTACTCGTCTTGCGGGAACCGACGCGTATCTTGCCTATGCCGTCATCGGCACAACGACGTTTGTATGGACAGGCTTTCTTCTCGTGGAGTTGTCCATCAACCTAAGCATGGATCGAACTCTAGGTACGCTGCCAACCCTTTGGTCGTCGGCCACGGCACGTGTCGTCTTGGTTTCCGGTGGAGCGATCGGACGCACGCTGTCGCCAACGCTCATGGCAGCAGGGGCCTTTGGGATCGCCTGGGCGGTTTTCAGGTTCCCTCTGGAACCCGACATCGGCCCCGCCCTGGCCGTGCTGCTGTGCGGCGGACTAGCGACGATCGCAATCGCCTTGCCTTGGGCGGCCGCGGTCCTCAGATTCCGCGAGTCTCGTCTCCTCGTGGCGCTATTCGCCTCGGCATCAGGTGTCCTCGCCGGCACCGCCTATCCGGTTCACCTCCTTCCCGGTTGGGCGCAGTGGCTATCCGGATTCCTTCCGACCACCTGGATGATCCGCGGGCTCCGCGACGCGCTGATATTCGGTGACATCCAGGACGCCGTGCTCTCCTGTGGCGTGTTGCTTGCTATGGCCTTGGTTTACGGCGTCGCTGGACTCGTGCTGCTGCACGTCATGGATGCGTCAGCTCGGGCCACGGGCGAATTGGAGTGGATGTAGGTGGGTGGAATGGTTCGCGAGGCGGTATCGGTCTTCCGACCATGCCTGGCCTTTGCACGTGCGCAGTGGCTGGAAACGGCGCGCTTCAAGTCATTGTGGGCCTCCCAGGTCGGGTCGTCATTCCTGTTATTTCTACCGCTTGCGCTCACCGGAATGGCCTTTGGGGGTGCCGGCTTTGCAGCCAGCGGGGGCGGCCAGAGCTTCCTCGCCTACGCCATCACTGGTTACGTCGCGCTCAATGTTGCCCTGTCAGCTCTGTGGGGTGGCCTTGCATTCCTGGAGAGGTCCAATCGATCCGGCGCTCTCCCACATGTGTGGTCAGCCGAGGCGCCGCGCTGGACATCGCTGGTGGGCGTTACGGTCGTGGACGTTGGCTTCGCGGTGCTCCGAGCCGTTCTGGTCCTGCTCATTGCCAGCGTGCTCTTCGAGGGCGCGGCCTTCGTCATCACGCTTCCCGGTGTCGCGGCCTTGCTGATCGCCTTCATCGCATTCTGGGGCATGGGACTAGTGTTCGCCGGTGTGGGCCTGGTGGCCCGTGGCGCGCGTTTCCCAGGTGCTCTCAGCACACTCGCGATGGTCATGGCTGGCGTCTCCTTCCCGATCGCCATCCTTCCCTGGAGCGTGCGCTGGATCAGTTACCTGAATCCCTACACCTACGTCCTGGACCTCATGCGCTCGACGACCCTCGGGACGAAGCCCCTGCTCCCGCTCGAGGTCGAGTTCCTGATCGCGGGCGTCATCGCAATCGGCAGCGTGGTGGGTGGAGGTTGGCTCTTTACCTGGTTTGAGCGCATCGCCATCAGGCGCGGCCTGGTCGGCCTACACGCATAGACCTCAGCGAACCCGCAGGCCTTCGCCCCAGCATTTCACCACGTAGAGCGCCCAAGCTTCCGTCCAGTGTCGCCGCCCGGCCAGGAATCCACACCAGACGGACGCCACGGCCTGGGGATCCAGCGCCTCGCCGACCGGTCCACCCACCGACGGGTCACGCAGCACCGACTCGACCTCGGGACGCAGGGCACCCCGCATCCACCGATCCAGCGGCAGGTTGAAGCCCTGCTTCGCCCGCCGCAACGTGTGCGGCGGAAGCTCGCGCCCCACTGCCGCCGCCAGCAGAGGCTTGGGCCCCGGTCCGCGGGACTTCACGTCATCGCCCAGTGCCAGCACGGACTCCACCAGTTCGTGATCCAGCAACGGCTCCCGAATCTCCAGCCCCTGCGCCATCCCCATCACGTCGGCGTCGCGCAGCAGGACGTTGCGCATATAGACGTCCATTTCGGCAAACGCCACCCGGTTGAACGCGCTGGCTTCAGCGGGCGCCGAATTGAACGGCTCGGTTGCCGTCGAAGTCAGCGCCTGAATCTCTCGGGGGCCGAAGAGCTGCCGGGTCGCGTACTCGGCCGGTAACGCCTGGTCGGAACGGGCCAACCAACCCGCCAGCCGCCGCATCCGCGACGATTTCGGACTCACCTGCCGCAGCGCCGCGCCGGCGATAGCTCCAATCGGCCCCGGCACTACCCGACGCACCCGCCGCAGGACGGGCGCAAGCCTGAACGACGGATACCCGCCAAAAACCTCGTCGCCGCCAATCCCGGACAGGACGACCGTCAGGCCGGACTCACGCGCGGCTCGCGCCACCAGGTACGTGTTGAATCCATCGAAAGTGGGCTGGTCCATCGCCGCAAGAAACGGATCGAGGCTGGCACGCGCATCCTCGGGCGTGAGTGTGGTTTCCACATGCTCGGTGCCGCAGTGCGCGGACGTCGCCCGCATGGCATCCCGCTCAGAGAAGGCCGGCTCGCCGAACACTGCCGAAACGCTTCGCAGAGGACGGTCCGACTCGCGTGCGGCCAGCGCCGTCACCGCCGCCGAGTCGATCCCGCCGCTGAGCAACACGCCCAGCGGCGCGTCGCTGACCAGCCGTCGCCTCACGGCCTGTCCCAAACGCTCGCGAACCTCCTGAGCGGCCCGCTCCCTACCCCAACCGGCATCCGAGTGGCGGGCAACCTGCTCGCGGAGGTCCCAGTAGCGCCGGACGCGCGAAGTTCGCCCGTCGAATTCGAGCGCCGTGCCCGGCGGCAGAGCCTTGATGCCCTCAATCAGCGTCCCCGGCTCACGCGCCGCGCCCAACGACAGATAGCCGGCAAGACCGGCAGGCGAGAGCCTCGCTTCCGCGAAGCCGCCCGCCAGCAGTGCCCGCACCTCCGAGGCAAACGCCACGTACCGTTCGGTCACGGCCACGTACAGCGGCTTGACGCCCAGCCGATCGCGCGCCAGTACCAGTCGGCTCGATCGCCCGTCCCAGACCGCGAAGGCGAACATCCCCACGAAGCGCTCCAGGCAGCCCATGCCCCACTCGTCGTAGGCGTGCAGCACCACCTCCGTATCGGTCCCGGTCCGAAAGACGTGGCCGCGTGCGGTGAGTTGCCGGCGTAGCTCGCGAAAGTTGTAGACCTCACCGTTGAAGACGATGACGCTGCCGGTCTGCGGGTTCCGCATCGGCTGAGCGCCACTCGCAGTCAGGTCCTGGACGGCCAGGCGGCGGGCGCCCAGTGCCAGCGATCCGTACGTCGCCGGCAGATCCACCACGGCCCCGCCATCCGGTCCCCGGTGCGCCATCGCGTCAGTCGCGGCCGCTACTCCTGCGCGCGCCGACCCGCCTTCGCCCCACATCCACGCCCCGGCGATTCCACACACGCTGGCCGCCTTCGTAAGATGTACACGTGACAGCCGCGCGCGGCTGCCAGGGTGGGGCGCCAGAAATTGCAGCGGCCAACAGGGCGCCATGGAGGCCGCATTGCAATTGCGCGCACGGCAGATCGAATTCTATGCGTCGCTCGACGCCGAAGAAGAAATCGAGCGGCCCCGCCACTATCCGCGGCCCGTGCGCTTCCTTCTCGAAGAAAAGCTGCGTCGGGCGCTGGCCCTGCTGGGGCCGCTAACGTCGACTGACGCTCTCTGCGTCTGCGGTGGATCAGGCATGGACGCCGAGTGGCTGGCACGCCTCGGCATCCGACCAACAATCCTCGAACTGTCGCCTGACGCCCTGGCGCGGGCACGCGTTCGTGCCCGGCGGCACGGCTTCGAGGTCACGCTCGTTCGCGGCGACGCCGAGCGGCTGCCCTTCGCCGACCGGAGCTTCGGCATGGCGCTCATCCACGACGGGTTGCATCACCTGGACGATCCCTACCGCGCCCTGGACGAGATGGCACGCGTGGCGCGCCACGAACTGGTGGTGATGGAACCAGCCCGCGCGGTGCTCACCCGACTTGCCGTGGCGCTGGGTCTCGCCGCAGAGGTTGAGCCAGCCGGCAACGTCGTGCGACGGCTCAGCGCCGCGTGCTGTCGGGCGCGCATTCAGGCCTGCGGCTGGCGCCAGGTCTGCTGGGTTCGTGACGTCGTCTACTACCAGCGCTGGACGTTCGGGATCTACCGACTGGTCAACCGCACGCCCATGTTCGCGGCATTCGTCGTTATCTACCGGCTGCTGAACTTCGTGATTGGCCGCTGGGGCAACTCGCTGAAGGTCGCGGCGCGGCGCTAGCCATGCGCGTTGTCGTGATCGGCATCAACTACCCACCTGAGGTAGCCGGCATCGCGCCCCAGACCGCCGCGCTCTGCCGCCACCTCGCCGCCCGCAGCGACGACGTACTCATGCTGACTGCAAGGCCCCACTACCCAGCCTGGCGAGTTTCTAACGGCTTCCGCCGCCAAAGATTCATTCGCGAAAAGCGCGAAGGCGTGCGGGTCCTTCACCTGCCGTCCTACATCCCCGCGCGTCCTGGCGCACTCGTCCACCGCCTGCTCTACGACGCGTCGTTTGCCGTGGCCGCCGCCCTGACAGCCCTCTGGCTTCCACGCGCCGACCTGTACCTCTACGTCGGCGCCCAACCCGCGGTAGCCCTGGCCACCGCCCTCGTTGCACGCATCAAGCGCCGGCCCTGGATCGCGAAAGTCGCTGACCTAGCCGTCAACGCCGCGACTGCCGTGGGGATGCTTCGAAACCCAACGCTAGTCAGGCTGCTACGCACCGTCGAGTACGCGACCTACAAGCGAGCCGACGCGCTCCTCGTGCTCACCGAGGGCTTCGCCGAAGAACTCACCAGTCACGGACTGAGCGAACACAGGCTGCACATCGTTCGCGACTCGGAGGATCTGGCCAGTCTCATACCGACGACCGGACGCCAGGAGGCACGGCAGCGCCACGGCCTCGACCCGGACCGGCCGCTGATCACCCACATCGGCAGCATCGGCCGCAAGCAGGGGTTGCAGGTCGCCGTTCAGGCGGCGGACGGGGATCTGACCGGCGCGTGCTGGCTGCTTGTCGGTGACGGCCCCGAACGGGAAACCATCGAGCGCGCCGCGCCAGCCGGGCGCATGCGCTTCACGCCGTTTCTTCCCCGTCCACAACTGGCCGACCTCCTGGCCGCTTCAGATCTGGCGCTGCTGACGCAACGCCGACAGGTGATCGAGGCGGTCATCCCCTCCAAGCTCATCACCTACATGGCCGCCGGACTTCCGGTCGTAGCGTCCGTGCACACCGACAGCGAAGCCGCCCGGCTGATTCGCAAGGCGGGCTGCGGTCTGGTCGTCGAACCCGAAACGCCCGATGCCTTGCGCGACGCCGTGGCGGAACTGCTGGCTGACCCGGCCCGTCGGCGCGAACTCGGCGCTGCCGGCCGCTCCTTCGCCGCGCGCGAATTCGACCGCCCAACCATCGTTGCCCGCCAGGCCGCCGTCCTCGACTCGATCGCCCAGCGGGCCAGCCGGAAACGGAGTGGGTCGTGAACATCATTCGTCACCTACCGCAAGACCTAGCTCAGGCCTTTGCCCGCCGGCCGGTCCTGGTCACCGGTGGCGCGTCGTTCATCGGCTCGCACCTGGTGGACGCGCTGGTCGCGGCCGGCGCGTGGGTCCGCGTCGTGGACGACCTCAGCAGCGGCAAGCTCGCCAACATCCGCCGCCACGTTGATTCCGGCGCCATCAAGTTTGTACAGGCCGACCTCCTGGACCCGGCAGTTGCAAGACAAGCCGTTACCGGCATCCACACCGTCTTCCACCTGGCCGCCAACCACGGTGGTCGTGGCTACGTCGATCTCCACCAGGCGGCCTGCGCAACGAACCTCCTGTTGGATAGCGCCCTCGTCCGGGCAAGCCATCTGGCCGGCGTCGAGAAGGTCATCTACGCCTCGTCCGGCTGCGTATATCGGAATGACCTGCAGACGAACGCAGCCGAACGGCTGTACCTCAGCGAGGACCAAGTCGGCCCGCCCTACGACGCCGACAACATGTACGGCTGGGCCAAGCTGATGGGCGAGCTGAGTCTGCGCGCCTACCACCGGGACTACGGCCTTAAGTCGGTGAGTTGCCGCTTCTTCACCGTCTACGGCCCGCGCGGCCACGAGAACCACGCCGTCATGGCCATGATCGCGCGCGCCTTCATCCGGCAGGACCCGTTCGAGGTCTGGGGCTCGGGCCGCCAGGTGCGCAACTGGACCTTCGTCAGCGACATCGTCGAAGGAACTTTGCGGGCCGCCGCGCGCATCGACGATTCCCGCGCGATCAACCTGGGCACGCGCGAACGCATTCGCGTGATTAACGCCGTACGGCAGGTGCTGAATTACACCGGGCACAGGCCAAAGATCCGCCTGCGCCAAGACATGCCCACAGGCCCAATGAATCGAGTTGCGGATCCGTCGCTGGCGGAAGAGCTTCTGGGCTGGAGCCCCCGGGTGCGCTTCGCGGACGGGCTGCGCTGCACGATCGACTGGTACGTCCGCACCCACCGCCGAGACAAAGTTTCCGCCCGGCTACCGTACCTGCTGACGGAGCGGTAACCGCGCGCCGCGTACGTAGGCGCCAGGACGCCAGCCAGACCAGTGGGGGGCGGCTGGCTTCATACGTTCAGATTGGCGGACCGCTGGCGCTGCTAGGCGCGGCGCCGGCGATCTGGTTTGGCGGACCGTCCGGAGGCATCGCTCTCGCCCTTGTTCCGCTGACTCTGCTCGCGCGGCGCGCCTGCCGGCTGCCCGTTGTGCCGCGAGTCACGGACGGTCTGCTGGCGGCCTGCGCACTCTGGACCGGCGTGACCGCCCTGGCGGTCAGGGACTGGCAGACCGCGGCGCCAAAGCTGTTCGGCGTGCTGCTGGGGCTGGCCTTGGTGTACGCAATCAGCGTCGACGCCCCTTCCATCTCGAGGATCCGCGTTTTTTGGACGGGCCTGGCCATCGGTATGACGGGCCTGATCGCGGTCGCCGCGCTGTTCCTGACCGAATGGCCGCAGCGCAAACTCCTTCCGTTAGACAGCCTCTACGCCGCCCTTCCGACGGGACCGCGCCTGGTAGATCACGGCGGCCGGATAGGCGGGATCGGTCCCAACGAGATAGGCGGCCTGCTGGCCCTGCTCACGCCGCTGGGACTGGCGCTTTCGTTGGACAGCACCGGAACCAACCCAAGCATCCGCCGACTGGCCGCCGCCGTGCTGGCGCTGGCAGTTGCCGTAATCGTGCTCACGCAGTCTCGCAGCGCATACGTGGGAACAGTCGTCGGCCTGGGCCTGGCTGGCTGGTGGTGGCTGAGCCGCTGCGCGTGGACGCGCAGAGTCCGCGTCCGCCGCATCGCGCTCGGTACTGCCATGAGCCTCGTCGTGGCAGCGCTCGTCGCAGCCGTTGCCGTCACCTGGCTGACGCCGCTGGACTCCACAACCGACACGCTAACCGGTCGCCTCAGCATCTGGACTGCCAGCATCCTCCTCATCGGCGATCACCTGTACACAGGGGTTGGACCGGGCCAGTTTCCGCTGGCGCTGGACGCGGCCTTTCCCGAGCTGGCGACATCGCTCGCCCCGCACATCCCCCACGCTCACAACCTGATCTTGCAGGCGCTGCTGGACCTGGGACTGCCGGGGGCCGCTTTGCTGAGCATCCTGATCGCGGTTGCCGTAGGTGGACTGATCACGGTCGCGCGGCGGTCGGACGACTGCTCTCGGCGACTGCTCGCCGTGGGCGTGGGAGGCTCGCTGGCCGCCTTCTTCGTATACGGACTTACGGACACCATCGCGCCCGGAGCACGCGGCGGACTGTTCTTCTGGATGGTCCTGGGCCTGGCGCTTGCCTGCGGGCGTCTGGCCCGCCATCACCAGGACCCGGCGTGACAGCCCGCCGCCTGCTTGGCCTGGGAGCGCTGATCGGTTTCCCCCTGGCCACCTACGTCGGCTATCCGGCGCTCGTCTGGGCTGCGTCGATCCTGCGACCTCGGCCCTTTGTCACCGACCCAACGTATCGGCCACCCGTCACGTTCGTGATCGCCGCCCACAACGAGGCGGCGCTGATCGGCGCGAAAGTCCGCAACATCCTGGACCTGGACTACCCGCCCGACCGCATCGACTGCATCGTTGCGTGCGACGGCTGCGACGACGGTACGGCCGGGGAAGCCCGCCGGGCAGGCAACGGCCGCCTCCAGGTCATCGAGCTGCCGCGACAGCGGGGCAAACTGGCCGCCATTCGCGCCGCCGTTCCACACGCCCGCGGCGAGATCATCGCGTTTTCCGACGCCAACGCGATGCTCGAACAGGTCGCGCTGAGCCAGCTCGTCGCCCCGTTCGCCGATCCAACCGTTACGGTGGTCTCCGGCGCAAAGCAGGTGCGCGACGGTCCTGAAGCCATCTACTGGCGCTATGAACGTTGGATTCGCACCCGGGAAAGCGCCAGCGGCTCGGTCGCCGGCGCCGACGGTGCGCTGTACGCGGTCCGGGCAGCAGCCGTCGACGCCTCGGCCCGCGCCGGGGCGGCCGACGATCTGCTGATTTCGCTCCGCGCAGCGCAGACGGCCGGGCGCATCGTCTTTGCGCCGGAAGCCCACACCCTAGAGCTACCAACACCTGGCGCACAACGGACCTTCACGTCCCGAACGCGCACGATATCCGGCGCGCTCTTCGCATTGGAAAGTCTGCCCGGACTGTTGCGGCCTTCGCGCGGCGACCTCTCGTGGAAGCTGGCCGGCCACAAGCTGTTGCGCATTGCGACGCCGCCGGTCATGGCGGCCGGGGCTCTCGCGCTGGCCGTACCAGGGCGACGCGCGCCTCCCCGGACATGGGCGGCAGTGGCAGCTCTCGGCCTCGCCGCGGCGCTGCTGGCGTCCCGAACCCGCGGCCGACACCGCCGCGCATGGGAACTGGCGCGCTACATGCTGCTGGCCAACCTGGCGGCGCTCGCCGGCCTGGCGCGATTCATCACGCGCCGCCCAATAGACGCCTGGTCGCCCGCCCGCCCGCAGGCGCCGCTGAAACTCGTGAGCCGAACTGCCAACCCTCGCCGCCCTCGAATGTGACACACTGGCCGCGGACCCGACCGGTTCAGGGCAACATCCAACCCGGGATGTTCGGGCGGCCGAGCCAGCACCCCACGCGGCGCGCGGTGGATTACCACGGCGGCCGCAGGCTGCCCGCAGGTGACCTACGAGAACGCCAAGCGCACGCTGGACACCGCCCTCGCGCTGTTCCTGCTAATCGGCGGCCTGCCGCTCTGTCTTCTGATTGCGGGCCTGATCAAGCTGGACTCACCTGGACCTGTGTTCTACAGCGCTGTGGTGCATGGGCGGGGCTGCCGCCCCTTCAGGTACTACAAGTTCCGCACCATGCGGGCCGACACGCCCACGGCCGCGCACAAAGCGTTTGTCGCCCGCTACATCCAAGGGACGCACGCCCAGGCCAAGTTGCTGAATGACCCACGCGTAACCCGCGTCGGACGTCTGCTCCGGGTCTGGAGCCTGGACGAAATACCCCAGCTGGTGAACGTGCTGCGGGGCGAGATGAGCCTGGTGGGGCCGCGTCCACCCCTGAGCTACGAATTCGAGCATTACGACGCCCGCGCAAAGCGCCGCCTGGCCGTACGACCGGGAATCACCGGCCTCCAGCAGGTGACCTCGCGCGGGCGCGCTTCGTTCTGCCGTCTCGTGGCGACGGACCTGCTGTACGTCCGCCGTCGATCCTTCACGCTCGACCTCGCCATCCTGCTGCGCACCATCCCTGCCGTCCTCTCACGCCGTGGCGCCGCGTAGACCAGGGCGGGCCGTCCCCTCAGCCTTCGAAGGTGTCACCGTGCACCGGCGGGTGGCGGTGGTGGCCGCCGTGGCCGTGACGCTGGTGCTGATTGGTCTGGCGGCCTTCGATCTGGCCGGCCTGACACTGGAGTCCCGGGCGGCCCTCGATTCGATCAGCGACGTTCGTGGGCGGGTCCTCGGCAATGGCTTCGACGCTGCCGAATTGCGCGCCCACAGCGAGGCCCTGGCGGCCGCGAGTGCGCAGCTTGTGAAGGTCGAGCGCCGTCTGGACCGTTACAGACCCGGACTGGCGCTGGCGTCAATCGTGCCGCCGCTCGGGCACCGGCTCGACGGTGCGCGGGCGCTGCTGGCAATCCACCTGACGCTTAGTTCGGCGGCCGCCGAAACGCTGGGTCTGACGGCGCGCGTGATGGAGCAACTCGCGAGCGAGGCCAACGCCCCGGAGGGGCCGCTGTCGGCGCTGGTCGACATGCTGGAATCCGAGCGCGAAACGATTTGCGAGCAGCTGGCCGCCGTCCAGCGGGCCAGCCGTCAGCTAGACGCCATGCCCCAAGCCGCGGGCAGTTTGCTGAACGTCCGTCAGAAAGCAGCGCTGCGGGACACGACCGAGACTTTGCGCATCGCGCTTCAGGCCGCATTGCTGGCGCCGCAAGCGCTCGGCTCTCCGAAGCCGATGCGCTATCTCCTGCTGGCACAAAAGAGTGACGAGCTACGGCCCACGGGCGGCTTCATCGGCAACGTGGCGTTCGTCACCGTCGCGAACGGGGAACTGCGTAACCTGACCTACCTGCGGAGCTACCTGGTCGAGGACCCGACCCGCCCACGGGTTCCGGCGCCGGTGCCGTTCCGCCGCTATCAGGGCATGCGCGACTGGAATCTGCGCGACGCCAACTGGCATCCCGACTTCCGGTCGTCGGCCGACCAAATTGTGCGGTTCCTGGCGCTGAACGGGCTGGAACCGGTGAACGGCGTGCTGGCCTTCGACCAGCAGGCATTGGGCATCCTGCTGGCCGCCATTGGGCCCGTGGAGGTGCCGGGGCACGGCGTACGCGTCACCAGCGCCAACGCCTACACGGTGCTGGAGCACTTTGCGCACTCCACCGGCGACCGGCGGGCCTGGTTCGGCGCGCGTCCGTTCTATGCCGCGCTCAGCAACGCCCTGCTGGAGACGACAACCAAGCGCCTGCGGGCCGATCCGCGTGCGGTGTTGGGCGCGATCCAGGCGATGGTGGCCGAGAAGCACCTGTTGGCCGCGTTCCAGCACGCCGGTCTGCAACGCCTGGCGGAGCGCATGGGCGCGGATGGACGCATGCCAACGACGTCGGATGACGTGCTGTACGTGGTGGACGCCCAAGTGGACCACGGCGCGCCCTTCCGGGCGATCGAACAGACGATCCACTACCGCGCGAACCCTTTGACCGGACACGCGGCGCTGGCGATCGATTATGTCAATCGCAATTCGCCGGGCGACGCAGACGGGCGGCTTGCGGACTATCTGCGCGTATACGTGCCAAGCGGAAGCCGGCTGACCTCGACTTCGGGCCTGGAGGACGCGCAGCCGGCACGCCAGGTGGACGGGCTGACGGAGTTTGGCGGCTTTCTGAACTTGTCCGGCGGCGGACGGCAGCGGGTGGAGTTCGAGTACTGGCTGCCGCCGCATCTGGCGGCACGCTGGAGCGGGAGCGGCTACGCACTGCACGTGCCGAAACAGCCGGGAACCGACGGGCACCGGCTGGTGGTCGGGACGCCGCAGCACGTGGTCTTTGACGGAAGGCTGACGACCGATGTCGTGGTTGGGGCCCGGAGTCAGTGAGCGGCCAGCGAACAGGCCGCCGCCTGCTGGCCGCGTTTGGCGGGGCTGTGCTGCTCATTGCGTGTACACCGCTGGAGCCCGCACCGCCCAATAGGCCAGCGGGTTCGGAAAACCCGGTGGACACGTTATTCGCGCCCGCGACACAGTCTCCGAGTGCTGCGTCGCCGGTGAGGCAGCGCACCGGCGGTCTGCGTACGCCGCCTGCACGCCCGTCGGAGCGTGGCGACACCGCAGGACTGCGGCTGCCGGTCGCCTCCGATCTTGGACCGAACTACTTCGAACTGCTCGCCGCAACAGCCGACGTGCGTCCCGACGAAGGCCCTGCCAGTGGCGTCAGCGCCGCAGTGGTCGGGTTCGGGTTCAGCGAGCGCGCCAAGCTGCGCGACGAACGAGTCGAACGCGACGGTCCGCTGGCCGCCGTCGCCCGGATCTCCCGGCACCCCAGCACCGAGTCCGCAGCCCAATTCGCGACGGCAGCCAGCGTCGCCGAAAGCCTTGCGCTGCCAGATTCCAGCAGCGCGGCGAGCGCACTGGGGCTGACCGCGGCACTCGCAGCATCCCCGCCGACCAGTCACGACCTGGCGTCCGATCTGACAGGCACCCGCACGATCAGAACCGGCCGGCTGACTGGCCCGGATGGAATGCGCATGGCAACCACGCTCGAGACGTGGACGGTCACACGTTCCCGGACTGTGTTGACCGTAGTGCTGGTGTGGGGCAGCCAGCCCAACGATGGCTGGGGCGAGAGGCTGCTGGCCCGGCTCACTCAGACTGAAGCCAAGCAAAGAGCGACCCGTGCGGCATGACACGGGCAGCCACGACCTGATGCCCGCGGCAGCGACGCAGCTGGCGCGCGTGGACCGCATGCTGATCGGCTGGGTAATCGTCGCAGCCGCGCTTGCGATTGCGGCGATGGTCTGTACGTCCCGTCCGGCAGCCGTGAAGGGCCAGACAGGGCCTGCGCTAACCCCGTCAGCCCCGACACCGGCGCCGCCTTCCGAGGAGATCGCTGTCTTCGTAGCGTCATACGCGGGCGGCGCGGAGATATCCGATCGCTCGCGAGCCACCGTGCGCGTTGTTGACGTCTCGACACTGGAGTCCAGCCCAAGCCGCCGGCGACTGCCGCTGACAGGCCCGACGGCCGCCGATCGGTTCATCGACGCGACACTGGGTGGGCAGCCGCTGATCGGCCTCCAGATCAGTGTCGGCGCGACCGGCCGGGGCACGCTGCCGGCGTCGCTGACTCGAGCCCAGCTGGCGGGGATCTGCTTCCCGGCTTCCATGAGGCCGCCTGGGGTAGACATGGAGTCGCTGGCTGTGAACCCCGGTCGTCTCGTGAAGGCACATCTGAACCGCCAGGCGCTATGCGTGGAGTTTGTGTTCACGGAGCCGGGCGTTTTTGTCGTAGGGACCCGCACCAAGCCCGTGCTGCCGGAGTTCGCGGCGTTCTACGCATCGACGGGAGGCGAAGCCACCTGGGGGCCGTGCCTCACCCACGGGTTCTTTGCCGCAGTCGGACCAGCCGGAACGATCGTTGAGGCGTCGAGGGGTTCGGGTGTCTACATGCAGGTCTGCGCCAACGGCGTGCTGGGCTATCACCCCGAGCTGGCCGCCACCGGGTACGAGATTCAGCCGGTGCTTGCCACGCATTGGGTGCGGGGCGAGGACGGACAGTTCGTGGGACCCGATCCCCCGGCGACGAATTCGGGCGAGGGCCGGTATTTCCCGCAGACCGGTCACAACGTCAGCAGCGCGTTCCTGACCTCGTTCCTGGCCCTGGGCGGAGTTGAGGTGCTGGGATACCCGATCACCGAGGCGGTGCCCGCAGCGCCCGGATTCGCCGACCAGTACTTCCAGCACCTGAAGCTGCGGATGGACGACGCCACCGGCGAGGTCACCATCCGCCCCGTGGGCCGCGAGTTCATCGCGATGCTGGCAGCCAGCCGCCCGGTGGGAACCGACGTCCCATAGGCAACAGACTTCCGGTCCGCATCGCGGGTCAGCGTGGTTGGGGGCGGCGGTGGCGGTCATGGTCGGCCGCCACCATGGCATTCATGCTGCTCGCAACTGCTGCGACGGGCTCAGTCGGAGGGAATACACACGACGTCGGCTTCTTTCCGGAGACGGGCTTTGGGGTCTGGAATCCAAAGGTGCGGGCCTACTTCGATTCCCGCGGGGGCGTCGAAACCTTCGGATATCCAATCAGCAACGTCTTCACGCTCTACGGATTCGACGTTCAGCTCTTCCAACGGCAGGGCATCCAAATCGGACCGAACGGGTCACCGCGCGGGCTGAACATCCTGCAAGCGCCCTATCTGGACTACCGACGCTTCGGCGGGCTGACGATTCCGGCAATCGACGCCGGTCTGGCCGCCTCGGCTCCACGAGTCGGCTCACCTGGCTACGCCCACGCCGTGCGGTCCTTCGTTCGCGAGCACGTCCCGGACGCTTGGCAGGAGCAATCCGTCGGATTCCTGCGGGAGTTCCTGGCCGCCGCGCCGCCCGCTACCCCTCCGCACCTCAGGGAGCTGGCGGCGCTGGAGATCTGGGGCCTGCCGTTGAGCCGGCCAATGCCCGATCCCGCGAACGACGGCTTCGTCTATCAGCGGTTCCAGCGGGGCGTCATGCACTTCTCTTCGGCCACCGGCGCCACCGGCGGGCTGCTGCTGGGCGACCACCTGAAGTCCCTGATGACGGGCAACGGGCTGAGCGCGTCCCTGGCCGCGGCGGCGGCCGCGAACCCGCTACTCCGGCAGTACGCGCCGGGACTACCGCTGGACTCGCAGCGTCCGGCCGCGAGTCCCGGCACCGACCTGACGCATGCCTTCCGACCCGCGATTGACACGGCAACGTGGCCGCCCCCGGGCGACACGCGCTACGGCGTTATCGTCCTGCACAAGGACGAGGCCGGCAGCGTGCGCAACGTGCTGGCCCGAACCGGCGCCCGCAGCTACCTGGACTACAGCGCCGGCCTGGACGACGCACCCCCAGGAACCGAAAAGGTGGCGGTGGTGCGTCCGGCCAACGAGCCGTCGACCGCCGAACTGCGGGCGCGGGCCGCACGGCATCCCGGCGCGGCTTGGGCAATCGGAAACGAGCCCAACACGGGCCTCCAGGACAACCTGGGTCCGCGGGCCTACGCGGCTTTTTTCGACCGGGTCGTTACGGCTATCCGAGCCGGCGACCCGTCGGCCCGCATCGTGGCGCCGAACACGCTGAACTTCGACTTCCGCTGCCGGGGCTGCGCCGGCGACGACCTGACCGGGCGCGAGTGGATCGACGGGTTTCGAGCGGCCTACCGTGAGCTACGCGGCACGGAGCCGCCGATCGACATCTGGGGCATCCACGCCTACGAGATTGACTGGATCGACCCGCCGATGACGGACGTATCGGTGATGCAGGCGCAACTGGAAGGCCTGCGGGCCTATCTGGACGCAATCCCGGCGCAGCGGGGCCGCCCGATCTGGCTGACGGAGTTCGCCATCATCTGGGGCTACGACGACTGGCGCCTCACGGAAGGACCGGACGGGGAACTCCTGGTCGCGCCGGCGGGTCGGTTCCGCGCGGACCTGGTCGAGCAGTTCCTGATCGAAGCGCTCGACTGGCTGGAAGCGCGCGGTCGGCAACTGGGCGTGGAGCGTTGGTTCGTCTTCGCGGACCACGGCATCCCCGACCCAATCTTCACCACGTTTGCCGGGATTTCGTTGCTTGAAACGCCGGACGCCCGCTCGGACCTTTCGCGCCTGGGTCGGGTGTTTCGCCGCCGGGCATTGACCTAGGCGCCCGCTCGCATGCCGCGGATTCCTGACCGCTACGCGGGCGCCGCCGTTGGGTTGAGTGCGTCCGCGGGTGTACTGACCGCGTACCTGCTGACGCTGGCGCCAGGGGTGGTGTGGGCCGGAGCGGGCATCGACAGCGGAGATCTGGTTGCCGCCGTGGCCGTCGGGGGTGTGCCGCATCCAACCGGGTACCCGACCGTCATGCTGCTTGGAATGGCGGTGCGGGCAATCCCACTGGGCGACCTGGCGTTGCGGATGAATGTCCTGTCGGCGCTGGCGGCGGCCGGGTCGCTGATTCCACTGGGTCTGCTGGCCGCCCGCCTTCGTCCCAGAGCCGGTTCGCCGATATCCGTGCCCGAGGCGGCCGCGGGAGCCGCCGTGCTGACCCTCTACGGACTGGCCCCGCTGGTCTGGGCGAACGCCATCGTCACGGAAGTCTACGCGCTGGCCAGCCTGCTGCTGTGGAGCGCGCTCTACGCAGCGGTCCGCGCGCGGGCCCAACAGGCAACAAGCGGCGGGCGGACCAGGTGGGCTGCCGCAGCCGGGGTGTTGCTGGGCCTGGGTGTAGGAGCGCATCTCACGGTGGCACTGGGCGGGCCGGCGCTGGCAGCAATTCTGCTTGGACACCGTCCGCGCTCGCGTGAGGCTTGGCGCTTTGCCGCGCTGGCCGCCGTGGGCTTCGCAGCGGGCTGCGCGGTTTATGTCTACCTGCCGATCGCGGCGGCGCTGGACCCGCCGATCAACTGGGGCGCGCCGACGACGCTGGAGCGGTTCTGGGCGGTCGTCAGCGGCGAGATCTACCGCTCGCGCCTGGGCGGCAGTGACGTGGGCGCCACGGCCGCCAAGGCGGCCTGGCTGCTTGGCGAACTCGTGCGCCAGCTGACCTGGGTCCTGCTCCCACTGCTGGCCGTTGGCGGCGCGTCCCTAACCCGGAATCATGGGTGGGTTGCGCTCGCGACGGGCTGGTTGGCGGTCAGCGCCCTGGGCGTCGGCGCCCTCTACAACTCGCGCGACGACGAAGTCCTCATTCTGCCCGCCCTTGCCGTGGCGGCGGTGTGGTCGGCGGTCGGTGTCTACGAGGTCGGACGACTGGCGGCCGCGGGCGGGGCAGGCGCGCGGCGTGCGGTCGCCGCAATGATCCCAACGGTGCTGATCATGACGGCGTTCATTCGCGGCACCGAGCTCGCCCCGGAAGTCTCCATGCGCGACGCGTCGCACGCCGGGGCGTTCGCGCACGCGGCGCTGGCCCAGGCCGAGACCGGAAGCGTGATCGTGACGGTGGACGACCGCGCGACCTTCCCGCTCTGGTACGCGCGCTATGCACCGGGCGGCCGCAAGGACGTGACGATCGTCGACCGGCGTCTTCTTCAGTTCGCCTGGTACCGGGAGAGGCTGGAACGGCAGGCCGCTATTCCAACAAGCGCGCCGCCATCAGCCCTGCTGGCCGCGGGTCAATGGCCGGCGGAACGGCCGCTGGTGGCCGTGGACATCGAGGTCGGCGGCACAGGTTCGGCCGACGTGCTGGCGACCGTGCGACTGCTGTCCGCGCCATGAGCCGCCGGTTGACGACGGGGGTGGCCGCGGTGGTGGTTGTCATGCTGGCCGTCGCAGCGTTCTGGTCGTCAGCGCCGCCGACGGCACGGGCGCAGACGGCCCCGGACGTGCGGCTGCGCGAACCAGCGCCAACACCAACACCGGCGGTGGGGCAAAGCGCGGGTCCCACGCCGCTGACGCTGCGGATATCGAGCGCGACGCTGGCGGAGGACCGAGCGACGCTCGCGAACGGCGCGGACCTCACGCTGCTGGCGCAACCGACCTACGTAGCCCTGCCCAGCGCAGGGCCAAACCTGCTGCGCATCTCCCCGGCGATCACGATCACGGCGCGGGACGCCAGCGGCAGGGCGACGAGGCTCTCGGACGCGGCGCGTCTGACGTTCAGGCAACTCGGCGCAGCGCCGGCCAGCGTGTACCGGCTGGACGGCGGAGTCTGGCGCCCCGTTCCGGCGGTCACCCGAGGCCAGGCGCTGGTAGTGCAACCGGCCACGCCGGGCACGTACGCCGTATTTGCCGAGCTGCCGCCGGATTGGCTGCTGCGACACGACGCCCTGGCGGCCGTGGCGCTGAACGCCGCGCGGCTGGTGGCGGACGATCTGGCAGCGCAGCCCTGGGTAGTGGGTCATTTTGAGTTGGGCGACTGTGGACTATCTGTGGACAGTGTGGACAACGCGTGGGCATGACGTGGAGCGGAAGCGTATTAGCGCGCGGCCATATACCCCTGCCGCTGATTCTGCCGCCGCAGCCCCGACATGACGAGCAACCGCACCGCCAACCGGTTAAGGTGTCGAAGTATCTGGCGGAGGCGCGGCCGTAGGCGTAAGCGTTAGCGAGCGCGCGAAGGAGGACGGGATGTCGAAGACCATCGCGGTGATCGGCGCGCTGGATACGAAGGGCAGCGAGTTCGCCTTCGTCCGCCGCGAAATCGAGCGGCGCGGACACCGCACGCTAATGATCGATACGGGCGTCATCGACGAACCCGGCTTCAAGCCTGACATCTCCGCCGGCGAAGTCGCGAAAGCCGGTGGAACCGGCCTGGCGGAGCTGCGGGCGCAGGGCGACCGCGGCACGGCCATCGGGGTGATGGCCAGTGGCGGGGCCGAGATCGTGCGCGGGCTGCACGCCGAGGGCCGGATCGACGGCGTGCTGAGCATGGGCGGCAGCGCCGGAACGGCGGTGGGCACGGCGGCCATGCGGGCGTTGCCGGTGGGGGTGCCCAAGGTGATGGTGAGCACGCTGGCGTCGGGCGACACCAGCGGCTACGTGGACACCAAGGACGTGGTGATGGTGCCCTCGATCGTGGACGTGGCGGGGGTCAACCGGATCAGCGCCCGCATCTACGCCAACGCGGTGGGCGCGGTGGTGGGCATGGTGGAAACGGCCGCGCCGGAGATCGAGGACAAGCCGCTGATCGCGGCCTCGATGTTCGGCAACACGACGCCGGCGGTGGAGCGCTGCCGCGAGCGGCTGGACGCGCTGGGCTACGAGGTGCTGGTCTTTCACGCCACCGGCACCGGCGGTCGCACGATGGAAGACGTGATTGCCGGCGGGTTCGCGAGCGGCGTGCTGGACGTGACGACGACCGAGTGGGCCGACGAACTGGTGGGCGGCGTGATGGCGGCAGGCCCCAACCGGATGGAGGCCGCGGCGGCGCAGGGCGTCCCGCAGGTGATCGCGCCGGGATGCCTGGACATGGTGAACTTCCAGGCGCCGGCGACGATTCCCGACAAGTTCGAGGGCCGGCGCTTCCACTACTGGAATCCCAACGTGTCCCTGATGCGCACGGACCCCGCGGAGAACGCGGAACTGGGGCGCATCCTGGCCGAGAAGGCCAATGGATCGTCGGCGCCCACGGCGATCTTCCTCCCGCTCAAGGGCCTGTCGCTGCTGGGCGCGCCCGGCGAAGAGTTCCACTGGCCGGAGGCCGACCAGGCGCTGTTCGACGCCATCAAGCAGCACCTGCGCGACGATATCCCCATCTATGAGGTGGACCACAACGTCAACGACGAGGCGTTCGCCGACGCCGTGACCGACAAGCTGCTGGAGTACCTGGGCTAACGATGCGCAGCCACGCCTTGCCACTGAGCAGCCCCTCAACCGCACGAAAGGAACGCGCTCATGCCGTACATCCCACGCGCTGAGGCCCTGCGGCGCCTGCGGGCCACGCTGGACGCCGGCCAGCCGATCATCGGCTGCGGCGCCGGCACCGGCATCACCGCCAAGTTCGCCGAACAGGGCGGCGCGGACCTGATCATCATCTACAACTCGGGGCGTTTCCGGATGGCGGGTCGCGGGTCGCTGTCCGGGATGATGCCCTTCGGCGACGCCAACGCCATCGTGGTGGATATGGCGTCGGAAGTACTGCCGGTCGTCCAGGACACGCCCGTGCTGGCCGGCGTCTGCGGGACCGACCCGTTCCGCCTGATGCCCACCTTCCTGAAGCAACTCAAGGCCATGGGCTTCGACGGCGTGCAGAACTTCCCGACGGTGGGCCTGATCGACGGCATCTTCCGCCAGGGTCTCGAAGAGACCAACATGGGCTTCGGCCTCGAGGTGGACCTGATCCGTCAGGCCAACGAGTTGGACATGCTGACCTGTCCGTACGTGTTTGATCCTGAACAGGCCGTGGCCATGAGCCAGGCCGGCGCGGACGTGCTGGTGCCCCACATGGGCCTGACCACCAAGGGATCGATCGGCGCCACCACCGCGCTGACGCTGGACGACGCCGTGGCGAGCGTGCAGGCCATTCACGACGCCGCCGTGGCCGAGAAGCCGGACGCCGTGGTGCTGTGCCACGGAGGGCCGATCGCCGACCCGGACGATGTGCGCTACGTCCTGGAGAACACCGAAGGCGTGGCCGGATTCTTTGGCGCCTCCAGCATCGAACGTTTGCCGACCGAGGTGGGGATCCGACAGCAGGTCGAGGCGTTGAAAGCCGCAATAGGCTAGATGCCGTCAGCAGCCGGCCGCGCCACGCTTGTCTGAGAGGTCTCGCATGGGAAGCCTACCGAAGGACGACAACACGATCACGACCGCGGTCATCACGGGCGAGCACCTGTTCGACGTCCCCGGATTCCACGCCGCGTTCCGCGGCATGTCGGACATCGAGGCCTATCCGCAGGATCTTGAGAACTTTGTGGCCGATCGCGGCGGCGTGCGCGACGACTATGACGTGCTCGTCTTCTACAACTTCCACCGCCCGGCGCCTGACGAGCGGACGGCCGCGGCGCTCGCCTCGCTGGGCGAGACCTCGCAAGGCATCGTGGTCCTGCACCACGGGCTGCTGGCCTTCCCCGAGTGGCCGCGCTGGTCCCAGATCTGCGGCATCGACGACCGCACGTTCGGCTACCACATGGACCAGCGGGTTCCGGTCAACGTGGCCGATCGGACGCACCCCATCACCGCCGGTCTGGCCGACTGGGAGCTGCCGGACGAGACCTACACCATGTCCAGCGCCGACGAAGGCAGCCGCATCCTGCTAACCACCAACCACGCCCTGAGCATGCGAACGCTGGCCTGGACGCGTCGGTTCGGGAAGTCCCGCGTGTTCTGCTACCAGTCGGGCCACGACAACGCCGCCTACGCCGACCCCGGATTCCGATCCGTGCTCCACCGCGGCATCCGCTGGGCCGCCGGAGCGCTCTAACCGGGGCCGAGGAGGGACTGCCATGCGCGCGCTGGTAACTGTGCTTGAAGCCGACGGACGGCGGCGCAAGCGGCTGGTCGACGACTGGCCCGAGTACACCGAAACCCCCATAGCCAACGAGGTCAAGACCCGCACCATCCACAGCGGCGTGACCAACGGCACCGAACGCAACAACATGCTGGGCGGCAACTACTCTCGCCCCGACCACGAGCTTCCGTCGAACGAGGGTTACCAGAGCGTCGGCGAGGTGATCGCGCTGGGGCCTGACGTCTCGGATTTGAGCCTCGGCGACCTGGTGTTCATCGGCGCCCACACCGGAACCCAGCGAAGTCCCGCGGGCCACGTGGAGTTCGTCACCATCGCCGAGGACGACCTGGTCCTCAAGCTCCCCTCGGACATCGATCCGGTACAGGCCGCGCTCTTTGGCATGGGCGGAGTAGCCATGCGCAGCTGCCGCAACGCCGACCTGCGCATGGGCGAACGTCTGCTCATCGTCGGCGGGGCCGGCTGCATCGGGCAGATGGCGGCGCAGATTGCAACGGTCATGGGCGCACGCGTCACCATTGGCGACGTCGCCGGCCGACGCCTGGACCTTGCCCGCTCGATCGGCGCCGCCGAGTCGGTCGTGGATGTCTCCGGCGACGGCTGGGACCGTCACATCGGCGAAGGCGCCTTTGACGCCGTCATCGACTTCGCTGGCGTGCCCGGCATGGAGGACAAGCTGATCATGTCCGTCCGCCAGCAAGGGCAAGTCATCCTGGTCGCGGGCCGCTGGGAGGTGAACTACAACTTCAGGACCGGCCAGGGCCAGGAAATCACCATCAAGCAAAACAGCCACTTCGACCGCGACGACCTGCAAAACCTCTGCCGACTCGTCGGCCGCGGCCTGGTCAAGATCGCACCGCTTATCCAGGATGTCGTCCCGGCGAACGAAGCGCCCCGCATCTATGCCACGCTGCGCGACGACTCATCGCAACTCATGGGCACCGTCTTCGAGTGGTGAGCAACAACTGCGTTCCGTCGCGGAGATCCTCGGGCCGCTTTGGGACGGCGACGGTCGGACCGCTCGTTTGCGTTAGCCGAGCACAACCGTTCTAATGGTCAAAAGCCGAACAATCGCGGGGGGCAGCGCCATGGACAAACGGTCCCGACGTTCCTTGACTCGACGCCGATTCGGCGGAGCGCTGCTGGGCGCGTTGACGGTCGTGGCCGTCGGCCTTGGCCCGGCGTGCGGCGGCGATACGGGCGGTACCGCAGGAACCCGCGACGATCCGTTCCCGTACAAGGACCCAAAGGCCCGCTGCGGCAACGTGACGTGCGGATAGCGGCACCGTCGGTCCGCCGTGCTTCGGCCGCCTCTCGGCGTCTCGCTTGCCAGAGTCGTCTGCGCCCGTTCTAGTGGTCGCGGCCCGAACAATCAGGAGACGGTGCAATGGACAAACGGTCCCGGCGGCCGCTCACCCGTCGACGCTTTGCTGGAATGCTGCTTGGCGCGTTCGTCGTCATGACTGTCGGCCTCGGCCCGGCCTGCGGCGGCGACTCCGGTTCGACAGCGGGTACCCGCGACGACCCATTCCCCGTCAAGGACCCAAGGTCCCGCTGCGGCAACTTGGGTACTAGTTGCTGACGTCATTCTCGCCCCTACAAGGACCCTAGCTCCGCTTGCGGACACCGCCCGCAACCGTTCTAATGGTCACGGCCCGAACAATCGGGGAACGTCGCATTGGACAAGGACTTCCGGCAGCCTCTGACCCGGCGGCGTTTTGGTGGAGCGTTGCTGGCCGCGTTGGCGGTCACGACGGTTGGCCTAGGCCCGGCCTGCGGCGACGATTCGGGTCGACCCGCGGGCACCCGCGATGACCCATTCCCGTACAAGGACCCGAAGGCCCGCTGCGGCAACGTGCGCTGCTGAGACCGGGCCGACGCGCAGACAGCTTGGCTTCATGCTGCGGCGCAGCGCTGCGCGTCAGGCGACTGACGATCCGGCCGCGGAATCCTAACTGGCGCGTCAGCGCGTCGTCTACTATGAGCCAGCCCACTTGCCGTGACCGAAGCTCCGCCGTATGACCCCAGAATTGATCGGCATCCTGAGCGTAGGCGCCACGATCGCCGCGCTGCTGGTGGCCGGCCTGGCCAGCTTCCGGGCGGAGATGCGAGAGCGCCTGACGGCGCTGAACGCCCAGCAGAACGAGCGCGCTGATGTGCTGGAAACGCGCATAGCTGAGCGCATCATGGCCCTCAAAACGCATGTGGTCGAGCGCATCATGTCGCTGGAAACGCGCGTGGACGAGCGCACTACAGCCCTCGAAACACGAGCGGTCAGCATGGAAGCACGCATGCTCGCACTGGAAACGCGCACGGCGGCACTGGAACGTGAGCAGGCGCACCTGGCGGGTTTGCTGGAAGGCCTGCGCGACGCCTTGACCGGCCGCGATCGGGCGGCGTAGCCGAACTCGGAGGAGCGCAGCATGACCGCATCGAACGGCCTAGAGGCCGCTGTTGACGACCTTCAGACGCGTGGCTGGTGCGTCCTTTCGGACGTGATTTCCGAGCCGGCTCTCAGCGAGCTCCGCGAGCAGGTAAGCGCGTCAATCATCGAGCACTCCCGGTCGCCCGCGCCGCGCTACGGCGTCTCCAACCTGCTGCGCTTCGACCAGGCGTTGTTGCCCCACCTTGGCAACGAAACAGTGAACAGGGTCACCGAAGGCGTGCTTGGTCCCAATTGGCGCATCTCGTTTGTCACGGGCTACGTCACCGGACCTGGAACCGATCGCGACATCTGGCACGCCGACTTTCCCTACAACCAGCGCAACCTGGCCCATATCCCCGCGCCCTACCCGGACCTGCCCATGCACCTCACCACGTTCTGGATGCTGACCGACTTCACGCCCGAAAACGGCGCGACCTACGTCGTCCCCGGCAGCCACCGCCATCAGGACCATCCGCGGCCCGACGGCCCGCACGGCGACTGGATGGCCCCGCGCGACGACGAAGCCCGCCTCCTGGGCAAGGCCGGCTCGGTGGCCATCGTGGACAGCCGCCTTTGGCACGCCGTGTCACCCAACACGACCGAGCAGGACCGCGTAACCGTGGTCGTCCGCTTCGCGCCGTGGTGGCTGAACCTCAACCCGACCCGCCGCGGACACGTCGAACGCCAGGTCATCGTTGGCGACGGGATCGACTCGTTCGTCGAGGACCTGCCGTCCGAGGTCTACGACGAGGCCCCGGACAACCTGAAACCGCGCCTGGCCCACCTGCTGCCCGCCGGATCGGCCATCGGCTAGAGCGTCCTGAAACCACGCGCCGCGTGTCGAAGTGCGGCTTTTTTCTGGCGGTATCTCCGATATGCCGTACTGTATGCCGCGTGAGCGGCACTAAGCGGCGGTGATATGGCAGACCTGCGGGGCGTAGTTTTCGTCGGCAACGGACAGACAGCGGACGGGGCGGCCGCGCCAGACGGCGGCGGCACGCCACTGGACGCCACCATCGACCACCTGCGCGGCATCGGAGCGGACGACGTCACGGTCATAACTACCGATCCAGGCGCCGTGTCGGCCGCGCCCGACCTGTGTGTCCAGGGGTGGAGTCCCGGCGAAGGAGAGGTCCGCAGCCTGCTGCGGGCCATTCCGCGCACCGAGGACGTCGAACTACTGGTTGCCGAGCACCCGCTGCAGCCGACCGCAGAATTCCAAGCCTCGCAAGGCTCGAATAACTGCGTGCTCGTCGTCGTCGAAGACGCGGCGGTGGGCCGGCCCGTCGACCTGGTCGAACTGGAGTACGAGGAGCGCCGCCGCGTGACCCAGTTCGCGGTGCGCTCGGTCAACGACGGCGGATCCTACCGCCACGCCGGGCTTACGTTTCTACCCATAGGCGCGCTGGATTTGGCCGCGCTTGTTGGCTTCCTGCGGCAGCTTGAGGCTGACGGTCAGCACGAAGCGTTGTCCCTCACACAAGCCCGTCTGCGCACACGCGCGGCCGACGACGTGCTGCGGGACATTGCAGGAATGAACCTGGACGACCTGTTCGACCGGTTCCTGTTCGAGGGGCGCCTGACCGCCATCAAGGCCTGACGCCAGCTCGCGACTCCAAGCAACTCGCCGTGACGCCGCCATCCGGTTCCGGCCCCCCGCCCAAAGTCCGCATCGCCTGCTGGAACATCTGGGGCTTCTCGTGGGAATGGCCCCGCCGTCGCCCGCTGGTCGTCGCCGAACTGGCCGACCTCAAGCCCGACGCCGTCTTTTTGCACGAGGCGCGCGCCGCCCGGCGTCCCTGGGAAGGCGGCCAATCCACGCCCGCGCAGGTCGCGGCCGACTCAGGTCTGTCCGTAGTGGACTGGATCGACGCCCCCACATCGCATCCGGGAACCCGCATGGGGCCGGCCCTGCTGGCGAACCGGCAGCCAGTCAAGATGTCGCGCCACCAACTCGCCGACCGGACCTCCGTCGCCGATCTGGGCTACCACGAGCCTTGGCTGTTGACCGCGTGCTGGGACATCCAGGGAGCCCAGCTGGTCGTGGCAAGCACCCATCTGCCCATATCCGGGTTGGTTCAAGCGCAGGACACCTCGGTCAACAGACTCACCGAGATTCTTCAGTCAATGACCAACGACTCGGACCTGCTTGTTCTCGTGGGCGACCTGAATCTCATGCCCCAGAGACCCCAGCTCTACCGCCTCATGCGGGCCATTGGTCTCGAGTCGGTACCGCCGCTCAACCAGGCACCGCCGACCTTTCCAACCAGCAACACCATGTGCAACCGCCAGGCCCTCGCCGATAGCATCGGCGACCCCATCCACCCGCAGGCGCCACCGATACGGATTGACCACTTGCTGGTCCGCCGTGGCCCGCAATCACCACTGAAGGTGGATGTCGCTGGGCGGTTCGGAACGACCCACTACGATGGAGATCTCTACGCCTCCGACCACTGGGGCCTGTGGTTTGATGTCGCGGTCGGATAGCCGCATCCCTGGCAGGATGACGTTTCAGAAATGCCCAACGGGTCACCAGAGGAGATCGCCCAGATGACCGCTGAGTTCCAGGGCCGGGTCGCATTGGTAACCGGCGCCGCCCGCGGCATGGGCCGCGCAACCGCCGAGCGCCTGCTGGCCGGCGGCGCCCAGGTAGCCGTAAACGACGTCAACGCCGAACAGATCGAAGCCGTCGCGTCCGAACTCGGATCCGATGCCGCGGCGTTTCCGGCCAACGTGGCTGACCATTCGTCCGTCGAGGCCATGATCGCCGCCGTCACCGAGCGCTTCGGCCGCCTGGACGTCCTCGTCAACAACGCCGGCATCGTCTCGCCCACGGCCTTCGAATCCATCCAGGAGTCGGAGTGGCGCCGGGTCCTGGATGTCAACGTCAACGGCGTCTTCTTCTGCACCCAGGCCGTCATCCCGGCCATGCAGGCCAATGGCTACGGCCGCATCGTCAACTTCTCGTCCACCGCCGGCAAGAACGTCAGCACCGTAGGCGGCGCGTCCTACACCACCTCCAAAGCCGCCGTGCTCGGCCTCACGCGCGCCGCCGCCAAGGAATTGGCGCCCTACGGCATCACCGTCAACGCCGTATGCCCGGGCATGATCGACACCGACATGCTCCGAGTCGCCTGGTCCGAGGAGCGCATCCAGGAATACGTCCCGTCCATCCCCCTGAACCGCATGGGCCAACCCGCCGAAGTCGCCGAACTCGTCTGCTTCCTCGCCTCCAACCGCGCCGCCTACATCACCGGCGCCGCCCTCGACATCACCGGCGGCGAACTAATGGTCTAGCAAGCCGCGACCGTCATGCATTGGCCACTACCTCAATCCCTCAACGCAACCTAGCCTGCTGGCGAGTACGGCTGGAGCGGTAATGGTCAGTCACCTGCTACATACGGGTGTCGCGCGTTCATCTGCGCACACATTGGCGCTAACGGCTACCAGCAGCACATTCCCACCTACAACGTAGAAGTCTACGGAGAGTGCTATTAGCAATACGGCAGCCCGAGAGCATAGAGATCACTGTTCGGAAGCTCTCTCCAACGGGCGGGTATGCACCCAGCCAACTGGTTGCCACTCAGGTGCACCGCGCGCAATCCATCCAGACGGGCTAACTCTCCGGGTATCGTCCCTGACAGTTCGTTGCGCGCGAGGCTGAGGATCGTCAGCCCAGTCAGCTGTCCGAGCGACCCTGGAATTGCACCGGTCAATCGATTCTGCTGAAGCCTCAGCCTCCTAAGGTTTGTTAGCTGACCGAAAGAAGCCGGAATGGGTCCCGTCAGCTGATTGGCGCCGAGATTCACATTGCGCAGATTCGCAAGCTGACCGAGCTCGGGTGGAATCGAACCGGTAAGACGATTAATGACGAGATTTAGCTCCCTTAAGTTGTAGAGCTGACCCATCTCTGCAGGAATAGTACCATCCAATTGGTTTTCATTTAAGTACAAGTTCTTAAGACTCCCAAGTCGGCCGATATCCGCTGGTATCGGGCCAGTGAGACTGTTCGTGTTCAGCCACAACTCTCTGAGCTTCGGCAACCCGCCAAGCTCTGCCGGAATCCTCCCCGTTAGACGGTTGTTTGATAAGTGTAGAGTTTCGAGATCACCTAGGCCTCCGAGCCATGCGGGGATCGAACCTTCCAGCTGATTGTATCGCAATGAGAGTTCAACAAGGCTTGAGAGGTGGCCCAATTCCTCGGGGATTGGACCGCTCAGGCTATTGGTACTGAGGTACAGGCTTGTAAGCTTCGACAACTGGCCTAACTCCGTTGGAATGCGACCCGTTAGCGAGTTGCCGAAGAGGTATAGAATTTGAAGTTCGGACAATCCTCCCAGTTCTACGGGAATGTGCCCGGATAGCTCGTTGGAATTGAGGTAGAGCTCCGTAAGTCTCGATAAGCGTCCAATCTGCGCTGGGATTGGCCCCGTGATGTGGTTCTGGCTCAGATCCAGCCGGGTCAATTCCGCGAGTTCCCCTATTGCCGTCGGAATCGAGCCCGAAAGTCCCACAGTTGACAACGCAAGCTCGTGGATCCGCGGCGGCGAGCCGCCCAGAACCACGCCGTCCCACTTGGAAATGGTGCGATCAGCATCCCAGTTCAGGTCGGCGGCCCCGGCCAGCGTGTCGCGAATCACGAACAAGATCTTACAGTCGAGAACCAGGCCGGGATTCGCCTGCGGCTGCGGCACGACCACTCCGTCCGTGCATGCCCCACGGTCGGCTGCATCCAAGCTAGTCTGCACGGACGTGCCTGGCACTCTGTCTGGCTCCGCCATTGACTGCTCGTCGCAAAACGGATGCTCCGGAGCATCAAGATCTCTTGTACGCACGCTAGCCCAGCTCTCCGGAAGGCAGCCCGTCAACAGGTTTCCCCGAAGCCCCAGCCACTCAAGGCTCGAAAGCTGGCCAAGTGCCGCCGGTATCGGGCCGCTCAACTGGTTGAACGTAAGGTCTAATTCGCGCAGGTTCGCAAGTCGCCCCAAGTCCACCGGGATCGGCCCACTCAGTGCATTGCTGGCAAGGCCCAGGTACTCAAGGCTCGCCAGGAAGCCGAGTGTTGGCGGGATCGAGCCCGATATCTGATTACCACCGAGGCCTAGCTCTCGAAGGCTCGTGAGCTCACCAAGCGACGACGGAATCGTACCGGTCAGCCGATTGCCCCCGAGATATAGCTTGGTCAACGCCGGTAGGCGGCTCAACGCCGGTGGAATAAAGCCAGTGAGACCGTTGCCGCTGAGATCAAGTTGCTGCAACGCTGTGAGCCTTCCAAATTCAGAAGGTACTGGGCCACTAAGCCGATTGACGCCGAGCGATAGTTCTCTGAGGTTCTGAAGTTGGCCGAGCGTGGCAGGAATCGAGCCTGATAGCTGATTGTTGCCGGCTCGAAGCACCTCAAGTGCTGACAAGCCACTGAGCGATGCCGGAATCGGACCCGTTAGCTCGTTTACGCCGAGGCTGAGCTCCTTCAGATTCGTTAGTTGTCCCAGTTCATCTGGAATAGAGCCTGTCAGTTGGCTTCCAGTTAGAACTAGCTTCTCCAACCTGTGCAGATGGCCTAGATCGTGTGGAATCTCCGCATTCAGTGGGTTGTACTGAAGCTGCAGTATCTGCAGATTTGACAGTTGACCCAAGGTCGCCGGTATCGGACCCGTCAACTGATTCTCGCCAAGGTCAAGCGTACGAAGACTCGCCAGTCTGTTCACGTCTGAAGGGATTACGCCAGTCAGCCTGATTCCTCTCAGATCGAGTTCCGTCAGGTCTGCCAACTGGGTAAGTTCGATCGGCATAGTTCCGCCGAGAGGATTGCTGTCGAGCTTCAGAGTTTGAAGTCGGCTCAATTGCCCAAGCTCTGGCGGGATCCCGCCGGCCAGGTTGTTTCTGCCCAGGCCGAGCCACGTCAGAGTGCCCAGCCGTCCAAGCTGCGATGGTATCACGCCTGTTAGCTGGTTTTTGTACAGGCTAAGAACCCGTAAGGAATCGAGTTGACCAAACTCATGGGGAATCGAACCCGAAAGTCGATTGTAACCCAGGTTGAGGTGCTGCAGATTGGCCAAGCGTGCGATCTGTGAGGGTAGCGTTCCGGTCAGTTGGTTGTTAGAGAGGTCCAGCACTTGCAGATTTTCCAAATGTCCAACTTGGTACGGAATCGCGCCAATTGAAGCATTGCCTCGGATTTGAAGCGTACGCAGCCCAGTCAGACCGCCGATTTCGGCCGGAATAAGCCCTCCGCGCTCACCACCGCTTATGGACAACGACTGGACCCGACGCGGGGAACCGCCCACTCCGATCCCCTGCCACTCCGCGATCGGCCGACTCGCAGTCCAGTTCAGCGACCCATCCGCCACCAACACATCGCGGACCTGCAGGAGAATCAGGCAGTCTTTCACCAGCTCAGGATGCAATCCCGGGCTTGGGACCACGGCACCGCCAGCACAGCCCTCAAGACTCGTCGGCCGATCGCTTCTGGGCGTCGCCGGCTGATCCGTCAACGTAAAACGTGGGAGGCCTTCGACAGCTTCGGGCCCGATCGGCGCCTCGGCCGCGTCCGGAATGATCACGTTGCTCAGCGTCTTCACCTTGTCCGGCACGTTCTGAAGCAGCACCTGCCCCACCGTCGTCCCGGGCGCCGGGACGTTCCAGACCTCAAACACGGTCCGCTGCGTGCGCAGCACCTGTAGCCCTTCCGCATTCCCATTGACCTCCCGCGCCTCATACCGAATTGGCAGCCCGTAAAGGTTCAGCCAGTCCGGCTCCGCCAGGAAGCGCGACTTGATCTTCGGATTCCGGTCCAGGATCGCCAAGTGGTTCTGCGTCACTGCCGCGAAATCTGCTCCGAAGTCTGCGGCCAGCACCTCGTGCACCGGTACGTTCGGCAGGTTCACGTGGGGATATCGATTCGCCAGCACATCCAGCGTGTTGTAGTAGTTCATCCGCACGGCGCCCGGATCCCACTGCAGGATGACCTTCTGGAACGCCTGCAGCGTGAACGGCCCGTCGACCCAGCGCTGACTGATGGGATAGCCAACGGCCTGCAAGTCTCTGTCGCGCACGAAGTCCCAGAGTGGCACCCCGTCCGCATTGGTCACGGCGAAGCCATCTGCCGGATCCGGCGTGTCGCTGCCCGTGATCGTGAACAGACACCCGTCATCCAGCGGGACGCCGGCCTCCGCCCCACATCCCAGAGCCCTCGCCGGCAGCACCGTGACGGCAATTAACAGGCCGACAACGAGGGCAATACCTACGCGCTTCGGCATGCCGAGCCACCCGCGAATGCCACTAGCAACCGGTCGGAGCGTACGCACAAACTGTCGCTCCCCCGTGTTGATTCGCTCAGAACCATACAGATGATGAAAAAGCATTGCGTCAGACCAGATGTTCGGATCCCTTGGGTGACGAACTCAAGTTCCGCCGCCCCGAACTAGCGACGTGTGGTGCAGCAATCGAGCGCTCCCGGCATGTCCGCTGCAACGAGATGCCGCCACCCATTTCGGCCGAAGCCCTCGCTGCGTTCGCGCTGTTAGCGGAGCCACTGTGCCGCCGCCGACCGCGAAGGCTAGTCTGCCGCCTCACACGTCGGCCAGTCCGGCAGCGCAACGCCCTCTCGCGCACGGACAGCAAGGCTGGCCGGCAGGCACGGCGTCAAGTAGTAATTCCTGTCGAGCTGAAGCTCCCGGAGGCTGGGCAGGTGCCCGAGTTCTGCCGGTACCGGTCCCGCCAGCCGATTGACCAACAGGTTGAGCTTCGTGAGGTTGGTGAGCTGCCCAAGCTCCGGTGGAATTCCCTCCGACAATTGGTTGTACGACAGGTCGAGTTCGCGCAACTCGCTCAAGCGGCCGAGTGCCGCCGGAATCGGTCCCCACGAACGATTGTCGGAGATCACCAGTCGCCGCAGGGCGGTCAGTCCTCCGAGTTCAGGAGGAATGCGTCCGCCGCCGTGCGGTCCTCGAATCTCCAACGTCAGGACGCGTCGTGGCGTGCCGCCAAGCTCGATCGCTTCCCATTGCTCCATCGGTGCGTCGACGCTCCAATTCAGCCACGTGCGCCCTGCTACAACTTCCTTAACCTCAAGCAAGATCCGGCAGTCATTCACCAGCCCGGGGTTGTCCTGCGGATTGGGCACGGCGATGCCGCTGGCACAGGTCGGCGGCGACGGTACTGGCACGACCCGGATCGCCACAGTTACGGGGTCGCCGATTCCATCGCTCGCCGCGACCGTCAGCGCATAGGCCTCGACCGCGGAAGCGTCCAGTTCGCTGGCAACGGTGATGCGGCCGCTGCTGGAGTCGATGGCGAACGCGCCGTCTTCATTGCCGGCCGCGATCACGTACCTGACCGTGTCCTCCAGCCGGCCGGGGATGAATAGCTGGCCCACGCTGGCCCCGTGCGACGCGTCGTCTCGAATGTTGAAGGCGTACGCACCGGCTTCGCAGGTCGGCCACTCCTTCGTGTCAATGTACGGCGGCTCGCGTCTGGTCAGGTGGAACGGGAGACACTCCTCCAGTTGATTGCCCCACAGCCCCAGGGACCGCAGGTGGTACATGGACCCTAAGGCCACCGGGACTCGTCCGGTGAGTTGGTTGGCCCCGAACTGCAGCTCCGTGAGCTTCGTGAGCCAGCCCAGTTCCCAGGGGATGCCACCCGTCAGGTGGTTGTGGCCGAGCTTCAACTCCGTCAGGTTTCGCAGCCCGCCCAGCTCGATTGGAATGTCACCCGTCAACTCGTTCCCGGAGAGATCCAGCGTCTCCAGCCCGGCCAGATCGCCGATTTCGGGCGGAATGCTGCCCGCGAGATCACTCTCGGCGAGGTCCAGCACCACCAGGGCGGCAAGTTGGCCCAACTCGCCTGGAATCTTCCCGCCAAACTCGTTCTCACGAAAGTGAAGCCGCTGCAGACTGGAGAGCTTGCCCAGCTCCTCTGGGATCTCGCCGGCCAGATCGTTCCCGGCAAGATCCAGGAGTTCAAGGCTCGTCAGCTGGCCCAGTTCCGGTGGAATCTCCCCGTAAAGCCGGTTACCCGACAGGTTCAGGCTCCGCAGCGTGATCAGATCGCCGATCGCTGGCGGAATCCTCCCGGAGAGTTGATTGTGGGCGACATCCAGCGTCTCCAGCTCGGCGAGTTGACCGAGCACCGGCGGAAGGTTGCCCGAAATCTGATTGCCGGAAAGCTCGAGCGTCCGCAGCTTGGTCAGGTCCGCGACCTCGGGTGGGATGATTCCCGCAGTTACGGGATCGCCGTATCTGCCGCTACCGACTCTCAGTCCGGTCACGCGCCGCGGCGAGCCCTCGATGGCTAGCCCTACCCACTCGTCAATCGGGGTCCCGGCGTTCCAATTCGTGGTCACGCCACCGAAGAGCCAATCACGCAGATTCATCAGCGTCTGGCAGTCGCGCACGAGGCCGGGACTCTTGCCGGCCTCGGAGATTACATATCCGCCGTGGCACGCCGCGCGCCGCGTCGCAAGGTCCGCGTCTCTGGCGCTCTCGGCCACCAGCCCGACGCCCAGACCCACAAGGACCTGTACGTCGGCGCCGTCAGGCGTCATCGTGTAGAGAACCTCGGGAACGCGCCGGGAATAGCTGGCGAATTCAGCCGCCACGCCGACCGCGATTCGCAATCCGTCGGGTGACCATGCCGGTCCGTGTGGCTCTCCCGAGTCCTCGGGTGATGTACCCACGGGATTTCCTTCCGTGTCGACCACGCAGACGGCCGCCCATCCGCACGTATAGAGAATCTTCGATCCGTCAGGCGACCAGGCCACGGTCTCAATCCAGGCGACCGCCGGATCGGGCTCGTACGATCCTTCGTTCCAACCCTGGCTCTGCCAGCCTTCAATCGTCGTCAGCCGTTGCGCATTCGAGCCGTCGGCCGCGATGGTGTACAGCGCCACCTGTTCGCCGTCCGGCAACGCCAGCGCCAGACGTTCGCCGTCCGGGGACCATGAGGGAAGACTGGCCGCGGCCGACATCTTCCGGAGGTCGGAGCCGTCCGCGCCCACTGTGTAAACCGCCTGCTCCGCCGAACCCACGCCACGTACATAGGCCAGGAGTTGCCCGTCCGGCGACCAGCGGGGCGGAAGGCCCTGTTCCCCACTGTCCGCCGGCGCCAGGCGTCGGATGTCGGAGCCGTCCGCGGCCATGCTGAAGAGCCCCGGGTCGGCCTCGTTGCTTGCCTGTCTGGCAGCGGACGTGTCGGCGTAGTTGTGATCGGACAGAAACGCAATGCGTGTGCCGTCGGGCGACCACACCGGCACGCTGCCAACCGCGAGGTACTCCACCTCGTCGGTGGCCGCATCCCAGACGGCGATCTCGAAGAACTCTGTTCCGATCGGAACGTCCACCGTGCGGGACTCTTCGGGCGGCGGGTCCCGTGGCGGACTGTCCCAGAACGTAAAGGAGTCCCAGCAGACTGAGTACGCCACCCGTGTCCCGTCAGGGGAGACGTCGGCGTGCGTCAGATAGACCTTGAGATACGCCCGCGACTCGATGTGAGCCTCGTACGGCACCTCAAACGTCCCTTGCACGCGTGTCCCGTCCGCGGTCGCCCGGTAGAGCTGGTCGTGATGAACGAAGAGCACATCCGAACCGCCCGGCGTCCATTGCACCGAGTTCCGGGCATTCATCAAGTGAACGCCGCGGGGACCGAAACCCTCGCACGGCGGAAGGCGGCTGTGGGCATACGCCGGCCTGGTCGTGAGGCTCACACCGAGCACAACGAGCGCCGCGGCCAGCGCGACGAAACGCCATGGCGGCGCCGCCAGAGCCCGAAACCTACGTCTTGAAGCGAGAGGTCGCAGCTGTCCGGGCAATGGCATCGATTCGCCACTTGATCGACGAAGGCCTGGGATCAGCCGAATCGCCGTAGCTGAACAAGACGACAAAAGTCGCCGGCCCGCCCCAAGAGCGGCAGAGCGGCTGACGTTTAGGCGGACTATCGGCACGTTCTCCAACCTCATCGCGGCGGCCACACCTGGCCCTCGTCATCGGACCCCCAGCAGGCGACGGTTCCGTCCGCGCGCAGTCCGCAGATGTGTGCGCGACCCATGCTGATTGTGGTGACCCGCACGTCGTCGGGTGACGTGGATTCGCCGGGTCGGAAGGATCCCCAGCACACCACAATCCCATCGCTGCGCAGCCCACAGGTGCGGTACGAGTCACTGCCGATGGCTACAAAGGTCTCGCCGACCGGCGGCGTCGCATAGGAGGCTGACTTGTCGCCCCAGCAGAGCACCGTCCCATCGGCACGCAGCCCACACGTGTGGTCGCCGCCGCTGGCAACTGCCGTAAACCGCTGGTCGGCCGGCGGCGTGGCCTGGCCTTCGTCGTTGCGTCCCCAGCACGCGGCGGACCCGTCGTCGCGCAGGCCGCACGTGTGACCGCCACCGCTGCTGAGCGTCGTGAACTGCTCGCCGGCCGGCGGCGAGGTTCGACCGTCGTCGTCGAAGCCCCAGCAGACCGCCGTCCCATCGTCGCGCAAGCCGCAGGTGTGGCTCGAGCCGCTGCTCAGCGCGGCAAACGTTTCGCCGGCGGGTGGCGACTCGCTGACGGCGACGCCAACGCCCCAGCACACGGCGGTTCCGTCTTCGCGTAGTCCGCACGTGTGGCTCCACCCGCCACTGAGCGCGACAAACCGCTCACCCTCCGGCGGCCACACGGGCCGAAGACCGGACCGGCCGCCCCAGCAAATCGCCTGTCCGTCCACGCTGAGCGCACAGGTGTGGAAGCTGCCGCAGCTGACGGCCACGAACGCTGGCAGCGGGCTGGGCAGCGGCGGCGCCGGCGAGGTGTACGGCGGTGTCACTTCCGGCGGGCGGGGATACCCCTCACCCCAGCATGTGGCGGTTCCGTCCTCGCGCAGGGCGCAGCTGAAGTCCTGCCCACTGCCGATGGCCGCGAATGCCTCGTCCGCGGGCGCCGAGGCCTGGCCGTTCCAGTTCTGCCCCCAGCAGACGGCGGAACCGTCGGCTCGGATACCGCAGGTGTGTTCGTCACCGCTGTCGATCGCGACGAACGACTCGTTCTCCGGCGGCGACGACCGGCCGTCGTGGTTCTCACCCCAGCAGACGGCCGTCCCGTCCCCGCGCAAGGCACAGGTGTGGAGCGATCCACTGCTGAGGGCCGTGAACCGCTCGCCACCGGGCGGTGAAGCCTGACCAACCGGGTTGCCGTTCCCGTCCTCGTTGCTACCCCAGCACACGGGGGTTCCGTCCTCGCGCAGCGCGCAGGTGTGGAAGGCGCCCACGCTGATGGTCGTGAAGCGCTCGCCCTCCGGCGGCGACGCCCGACCGGCCTGCCGACCGTATCCGTCATCGTCGCTCCCCCAGCACACGGGCGTGCCGTCTGGACGCAGCGCGCAGGTGTGCCCCGAGCCAGCACTAATGGCGGCGAACACCTCGCCTTCCGGCGGAACGGCTCGGCCGTTCCAGTCCTCTCCCCAGCAGACGGGCGTGCCATCGTCGCGGAGGCCACAGACGTACCCGGACCCTCCGCTGATGGACATCAGCCGCTCGTCCGGAGGCTCCGGAATGTCGCGGGGTGAGGACCACCTGGAGTCGGGCGCTACCCAGCACACCGGCGCCCCGTCCTGGCGAAGCGCGCACGCATAGCGGCTGCCGGCGGTCACGGCCGTGAACCGCTCGCCACGCAATGACGTTGGGTGCCGGTCCTGAAGCGAAGCCTGGCCTCGGCTGTTCTGACCCCAGCACAGGATGGCGCCGTCCTCGCGCAGCCCACAGGTGTGCCGGGCCCCAGTGCTAAGCGACACGAACGGCTGATCGACCGGAAGGTAGATACGAAAGTCGCCAAAGCAGGCGACCGAACCGTCGTCCCGAAGGCCACACAGGCGCTCGCGGGCACTGCTGATGGAAACGAACCGCTCGCCCTCGAACACCCCGGACCACTGACCGAAGTCCGTGCTGCACCAGAACGTGCCATCCGCTCGCAGCGCACAGGTATGGTTCGGTCCAGCACTCAGGGCGACAAAGCGCTCGTCCTCCGGCGGCCAGGGCTTGTCCCGGCTGCTGGATCGGTCTTCAGAGCCCCAGCAGAAGGTGGACCCGTCATCGCGTAGGCCGCAGGTATGCTCGCCGCCGCTGCCGATCGCCACGAACGCTTCGGACTCAGGCGGCGAGGCCTGGCCCTGGTCGTCGCGGCCCCAGCACGCCGCGGATCCATCCGACCGCAACGCGCAACTGTGGTTTGAGCCGCTGCTGAGGTACTCGAATCGTTCACCCTCCGGCGGCGTTGACCGGCCGTTGCGATTGGATCCCCAACACACCGCGCTACCGTCCTCGCGCAGCGCGCAGGTGTGGTGCTCGCCGCTGCTCACGGACACAAAGCGCTCGTCCGCTGGCGGCGACGCCTGTCCGTGCGTGTCGTCGCCCCAACAGAGCGGCGCGCCGTCGTCGCGCAGCGCGCAGGTATGCAGTTCCCCGCTACTGACCGCGACGAATGGGCCGCCGGCGATAGGCGGATTGCGCGGCGCTCCGGACTCGAAGCGCCCGCCCCAGCAAACCGGCGTCCCATCCGTGCGAAGGCCGCACGTAAAGTCACCGCCACTGCTCACCGCGCTAAGTTTCTCGCCGTGCGGCGCTAAGGCTCGCCCGCCAGGGGTTTCATAACCGCCGGCGTTTGAGCCCCAGCAGACCGGTGTCCCGTCCGCCAGCAATCCACACGTGTGCTGTCTGCCGCTGCTAAGGGCAGCAAAAGCCACGTCGTACGGCGGGGACGTTACGCTCCCGGCCATGCCCCAGCAGACTGGCGTGCCGTCGGCGCGCAGCGCGCAGGTGTGCTCCTCGCCGCTGCTCACGGCAACGAATTTCTCGGCCTGCGTTGGCGTCGACTTGCCGTGCTCATCGTCCCCCCAGCAGACCGCCACGCCGTCGGTGCGCAGGCCGCAGGTGTGCCGCTCGCCGGCGCTCAGCGCCGTGAACTGCACGCCCTCGGGCGGCTTCGCCTCACCGTAGTCATCGCTCCCCCAGCAAAGCGCGGCGCCGTCGGTGCGCAAGCCGCAGGTGTGAGAGATACCGCTGGTGAGCGCCGTAAACCGCTCGTCCTCCGGCGGCGACGCCTGCCCCTGCTCGTTGTAGCCCCAGCAGGCCGCTACGCCGTCCGGACGCAACCCGCACGTGTGATCGCCGCCGCTGGTCACCGAGGAGAACGTCTCGCCCTGCGGCGCCGCGGTTCGTCCGGCGCCGCTCGAGCCCCAACAGGCAGCCGACCCGTCCTCGCGCAGCGCGCAGACGTGCCCGTAGCCACTGCTGATGGCAACGAAGCTCTGGACGCTGGCAGTCTCGAACTGCGAGCGTCCGGCCCATTCGGTCCTCGTGTCGTAACCAATGCCCCAGCAGACGGGACGGCCGTCCTGGCGCAGCGCGCAGGTGTGCACCACGCCGATGCTGATGGCGCCGAAGTGCTCGCCCGGAGGAGCGACCGCGTGTCGGTCGCCCCAACAGACCGGCGTGCCGTCGGCACGAATCCCGCAGGCGTGATGCTGCCCGCTGCTGATCGAGGCGAAACGGTCGACATATGGCGGCCTCGACGCCGCATTGTCTGGATCGCCCCAGCAGAACGGGCTGCCGTCCTCGTACAGAGCGCAGGTGTAGTTCCAGCCACTGCTGATGGCCGCGAATCGCGCGCCTTCCGGCGGCGAAGCCTGCCCGTCGCCGTCCCGGCCCCAACACACGGCCGAACCGTCCTGGCGCAGCGCGCAGGTGTGCGTGGGGCCGCTGCTGATGGCGCTGAACTGCTCGTCCGCCGGCGGCGAAGCCTGCCCGTCGCCGTCCCGGCCCCAACACACGGCCGAACCGTCCTGGCGCAGCGCGCACGTGTGGGCCCAGCCGCTGCTGATGGCGACGAACCGCTCATCGGCCGGCGGCTCGGTCCGACCATCGACCGTGTCGCCCCAGCATATGGCCGCGCCGTCCTCGCGCAACGCGCAGACATGCCGTTCCCCGTTGCTGACCGCAATGAAGGTCCCATCCTCAGGTGGAGATGCTTGGCCGTAATCGTTTAGGCCCCAGCAGACCAGCGCGCCGTCCGCATCGATCGCGCAGGTGTGCCGGTTGCCGCTGCTGATGGCGGTCAGCGCACGGTCACCCGCTGCCCTGAAGCCCTCGCGGCTCGCCGATTCCGAAAAAGGACTCCCGCCGGGAACGGTCCGGCAGCCATACGACCCATCCCGGAGCCGCCCGCACATTTGGATCTCGCCGGCGCCGACCCATTTCGTCTCGAAGACGTCGCGGTCGATCGCCCGATAGTCGGGCCCCCGAATAGGGGGGGTGAAGCGCCAGCAGGCGTAAGTCCCGTCCGCGCGCAGGCCGCAGGTGAACTCGACGCCGCTGCTCACGGACACGAATCGTTCGCCGGGAGGCGGGGAAGCCTGGCCGTGGTCATCCGCGGGATCGGCTGCGCCCCAACACACGGGAATACCGTCCGCACGCAGCCCGCAGGTGTGGTGGTCGTTTGTGCTGATTTCGACAAAGCGCTCGTGCTCCGGCGGCGAGGCCTGGCCGTCCTCGTCGCGGCCCCAGCAGACGGCCGCCCCGTCCTCGCGCAGCCCGCAGGTGTGCTGCCAGCCACTGCTGATTGCCTTGAACCTCTGACCCTCGGGCGGAGAGGCCCGGCCGTCCCAGTCGGCACCCCAGCAAACGGCCGTACCGTCGGCCCGCAGCGCGCAGGTGTGGGACCATCCGGTACTTATAGCGGTGAATTGCTCACCTTCCACTGCCGCCGTCTCTTCAGCGCTGTCGCCGCCCCAGCAGACCGGCGTCCCGTCCTCGCGCAGTGCGCAGGTGCGGCCCGCCCCACTGCTGATCGACACGAATCGCTCGCCGCCGGGCGGCATCACTTCGACGTGATCATCGTTGCCCCAGCAGACGGCCACGCCATCCAGACGGATGCCGCAGATGTGCGACCAACCGCTGCTGATGGATTCGAACTTCACCCCGGGCGGGGGCGATGATTGAACGAATTCGTCGTCGCCGAGGCACCAGGCGAGACCTTCATTGGTGATACCGCAGACGTGCCGACCGCCGCTGCTGAGCGCAACCAGCGGCGCCCCCGGGTCGTAGGGATTCGGAGGCTTGGGCTCAGACCCCAGGAATCGCGCAATGGCGGGCGGGGACGCTTGACCGTAGGAGTCGTCCCCCCAGCAGGCGACCGTGCCGTCGTCGGCGCGCAGTCCGCAGGTGTGCCCGTCGCCGCTGCTGAGCGAAGCGAACCGTTGCCCTAGTGGCGGCCCGTCCGCCAGATCTCCCCAGCACACCGCCGTTCCGTCCTTCTGCAGACCGCAGGCGTGCCCTCCGCCACCGCTGACGGTGACAAGCCACAGGTCCGGCGGCGGATACCGCGCGAGGTTGGGAGTCTCCGAATAGCTACCCCAGCAGATCGGCGGGCCCTCCAGCGGCAGGCCGCACGTATACCCATACGCACCGTTGATCGAGGCGAACTCGACCTCCGGTGGGGCTTCCCAGCCGCCGAACGGGCCAGGTCGCGGCTCCGGTCCCCAGCAGACAACCAGGCCATCTTCTCGAAGTCCACAGGAGTGATTGGCGCCGCTGGTGATGGCCGCGAACTGTTCTCCAACGGGCGGCGAGGCCTGGCCGGACCCGTCGTTCCCCCAGCAGGCCACCGAGCCGTCCTCACGCAGTCCGCACGTATGCCCACCGCCGCCGCTAATGGCGGTGAAGGCCTCGCCATCCGGCGGGGTGGTTTGGCCAAATCCCACTTTCCCCGGGCCCTCGGCCTGGTCGCCGAGGCCGGCGCCCCAGCACGCCACGGTCCCGTCGTCACGCAGCCCGCACGTGTGGAAGCCGCCGCTGCTGATGGCCGCGAACTGCTCCCCATCTGGCGGCGACGCCTGGCCGAAGTCAACGGGGACCAATTCAGCTTCTGCGTCGGGTGGACCGGCCCCCCAGCACACTGCCTCGCCGTTGGCCCGCAACGCACACGTATGAAAGTCGCCGCTGCTCACCGTCACGAACCGCTGGTCCGGCTTCGGAGGTTCGGCGGCCACCGTGGGAAGCAGCGCCGGGCCCGGGCTCGGACCCTGCGCCTGCGCCACTGGCTGTAGAGCCGCGACCAGCCCAAGCGCCAAGGCCGTAGCAAATGGGCCCAGTACCCGCAGCAAGCTGCGGCATCGAGCCGGTACCGACATCCGGGTAGGCGTCACAGGGTCCGGTCACGATTCTCCGTTTGAAGATATTACGCATCCAAGGTCCCATTCGTTCCGTCATCCCGAAGATCGCGCGGCTGCGGGCGGTACGGTGGCTTTCCACAGTCGATTGCCCGTTAGCACCGGCGCTCCCGGGAATAGTGGCTGCCCTGCTGGTCAGCCGCTAGAACCGATCTCTGGTTGTCGACAGTCAGCTCGCTGGCCGGGCCTCCAGCAACGAAGCATCGACCCTGATCTGATCCTCACGCTGGCGTGCCTGCGCCAGGTCGTAGGCGGCCTGGAGCCGCAGCCAGAACTCGGCATTGGACCAGCCGGCCTTTTCGAGTCGAATCGCCATCTCCGGCGAAATCGCCGCATGACCGTTCAGCACGCGTGACAGCGTGTGACGCGCCACACCCAAGCCCTTAGCTGCGTTGGTGACGCTCAAACCAAGCGGTTCCAGACAGTTCTCCTGGATGTTTCGACCGGGATGCGGCGGGTTGTTCATTGCCATCGACACATCGTAGGAAACGCGCGCGCCCTCTACTGCCTCCCCGCTCGCCACGCCATCTTCATGTACACGTCACCCCGCTCCAGTTCGTCCAACATCTGCCGCAGGCGGCGAGCCTTTGTCTCGGGCCGTTTGGCCCGGTCGATCCAGCCAAGGTAGTCATTACGCTGGTACGGCGGGCGGGCCTGGTAGGCCTCCATCAGGCCGGCGTACTCCAGGGCGCGTTCGACCTCAGGCGGCATGGGATTGAGCGGGCGCGTTAGGCGCGATGGACGGTCAGACACGCTTCGAAAGTTGGGGCTCAAACCCGAAGAGCGGCACAAGTCCGAGGCTACCGCAACCGGACAGTCGCACAGTCTGGCGTTACATCCCGTCAGGACTCAGCGGATGCTGCCATCGAAGTCCCGGGAATCGGCTGAAGTCGGAGTCGGTCGTCACCATCGTGCAGCCATGCTCCACGGCAACTGCCGCGTGCTGGGCGTCAGCAACCAGCTTTCCGGTGGCGCCGGATGCGCGGCACAGTCGTTCGAATATGTCCAGGTGATCGGGGCCCGGGCCTACGATTCGCGCGGTCGGACGTTCCACGAGCGCAGACACAAATGCAAACGACTGATCAAGCGTAGATGGTGGGTCGAAGATTCGGCGATTGGTTACAACGCGGATGAAGCCGGATAGCACCAAGACGGAGAGGGCAAACGGTTCAGAACCTGTCGCCAAACGAGTGATCCAGCTCGCGTACGTGGCGTGGTCGGGAGTCGAGTCCTCGACGTGCGCGTATATCAGGACATTGACGTCAGGGAGCAGCAACTCGAATCACCGCCGCCCACGCGCAAACGTTGCCTCGTCCTCCTCGACATCGAGCGCCCTCGGCCGATCCAGATTGACCCCCGCACGAGGACGAACGCCACGCACGGTCACCAACCGGAATGGCGGCGGCATTGACGGGTCCCGGCGCTTCAGCGCATCGTCCAGCGTTCTGGAAATAAAGGCACTCACGCTCATGCCGCGGGATGCTGCGGCGCGACGCACCTGCTTGGCCAACTGATCGTCCAGCGAGATCGTGGTTCGCATGATGCATAAGCATAACGCACCGTCATCAGTGCATCATCGCCGTCAAGCACCGGGACGTGGGCCACGGTGCTCCGAGCGGAGCGCGGGCTACTCAGAAGTCTCGCCCGCCCGCTGGCAGACGGGCCGAGGATGCAGCGCGTCCGCCCGCACCTGACGCGCTGCATGACGGCACACCGATGCCAACACATCCCACAGCCCAGCTCACCACTATTGCCCAACGGCGCCACACCGGAGCATGCTGCCGGCAGTTCCATACCCTTATCCAAGGACTCCCCTATGCCGACACCCGCCGCACTCTCCTGGTGGCACGACGCCCGCTTCGGTATGTTCATTCATTGGGGGCTGTACTCCCTCCTGGCCCGTCACGAGTGGACGATGTACCAGGAGAGCATTCCGCCCGAGGAATATCGCGGGCTGGCCGACCGCTTCGATCCCCAGCACTACAACCCCGAGGAGTGGGTGGCGCTGGCCCAGGACGCGGGCATGCGCTACATGATCCTCACCTCGCGCCACCACGAAGGCTTCAGCCTCTGGGACTCCCAGGTCTCAGACTTCACGGCCCCCAAGACGGCCGCCAAGCGCGATCTGCTGGCCGAGTTCGTCAATGCGTGCGAGAAGCGCGGCATGCGCTACGGCTTCTACTACTCGCTGCTGGACTGGCGCTACCCCGCCTACTTTCGTGGCAAGGCCCGCGACCCGGACGGCTGGGCCGAGTTCCTGGACTACGTGCACGCGCAGATTTTGGAACTGTGCACCGGCTACGGCGACCTCTCGGTGCTCTGGTACGACGGTGGCTGGCCGTACACGCCCGAGGACTGGAACTCAACCCCGCTCAACGCCGAAGTCCGCTTGCTCCAGCCAGACATCCTCATCAACAACCGCTCCATGCAGCCGGAGGACTTCGACACGCCGGAGCAGCACGTCACGCCCTCCCCGGATCGGCTCTGGGAAAGCTGCATGACCATGAACACGACCTGGGGCTACTCCACCATCGACCGAGAGTGGAAATCCCCGCGGCAGCTCATCCACTACCTGGTCACCGCGGCCAACGGCGGCGGCAACTACCTGCTGAACGTGGGACCCGATCCCGACGGCCGCATTCCGTTCGAGTCGGTGGAGCGCCTGCGCGCCATGGGCCGCTGGCTGGACGTGTACGGCGAGTCGATCTACGGCAGCGAGCCGACCGCCGACCGGCTGCGCATCAGCAGCGCGGGCCGCACCCATACCAAGATTTGCAACACGCTCTATCTGCACTGCTGGCGCTGGCCGGGCGAGGAGATCGTCGTCGGCGGCGTGGGCGGACGCATCCTAAGCGCGCGCCTGCTCGGATCGGATGCGCCGGTAGCCGTGGAGCAACGCGGCCACCGCGTCTGGCTGCGCGGCCTGCCCGCCTACGCCCCCGACCCCATCGATACGGTGATCGCCCTGGAGTTCGACGGACCGCCCCAGGAACACGACCGCTTTGGCGACGAGCCGGGAGTCTAGGTAGCGGCCAGACCGAAAGATCAGCCAGCCGCGTATTGCCCGTCGCCGGTAAGCGGCACGAAGCGCACGGGGCCGAGATTGGTGGACGTCTCGCCCTCCTCGGTCCGCTCCACCACCCAAAGGGTCTGATCCCAGGCGCTCGCGCCCACCGGGACCACCAGGTGCCCACCAATCCTTAGTTGAGGGATCAAAGGGCGCGGAATCCGGCTGGCGGCCGCCGTGACGATGATCGCGTCATATGGCGCGTGCTCTTCCCAACCGAAGGAGCCGTCGGCGGTACGCAACTCGACGTCGCAATACCCGGCGTTCCGCAAGTTCGTCGCCGCCCAGTCCGCCAGCGTGGGGATGATCTCCACGCTGAATACCCTGGCGCCCATCTCGGCCAGCACGGCAGCCTGGTAGCCCGATCCGGTCCCGATTTCCAGCACCCGGTCGCCGGACTCAATGGCCAAGGCCTCGGACATCAGCGCCACCACTAGCGGCTGCGAAATGGTCTGGCCCCGGCCGATCTGCAACGGCGCGTTGTCGTAGGCCTCGCGCGCATCATCGGGCCTGACAAAGTGGCGCCGCTCCACCCGCTCGATGGCCTCCAGCACCGGCTCCGACTGCACAATCCCGGCCCGCCGAATCTCGGCCATCAGCTTCTCGCGCCCACGCCGCCGCTTCCAGAACACGCGCAATCCGTAGCAGTCGGGAACCTGCAATTCGCAGCTTGTCACACCCTGCGCTCCGGGCGGACATCGCCGCCATGCTCTATGTTTAGCGCCGTCGGCCGCAGTCGCAGCTACCTGGAGGATTGCGGATGACGGCCAGAGTGTCTCCGTCGAGTCAACGAGCCGGGGTCTGGATTTGGTGCCAGGGTGAGCCCAAGCCCTATCACTTTTATCTGTACGCCCGCCGCTGCTTCACGCTCGCCCAGCAGCCCAGCCGGGCCCGCCTGCACGTCACGGCGTCGGATCGCTACGTCTTGTACGTCAACGGGGCCTATATGGGCCGAGGCCCGGCGCGCAGCGATCCCAGGCGCAAGAGCTACGACACGTACGACGTGGCCTCCAGACTCAAGTCCGGAGCAAACGCCATCGCGGTGCGCGCCTACCACTACGGCGCGGCGGACCAGGGCGACGGCTGGCACTCGCAGAGCGGTAACGCTTACGCCGTGGGCGAACGCGCCGGCCTGTGGGCAGAACTGGAGATCACACGGCCGGACGGCACGTGTGACGTGCTGGGATCTGACTCCCACTGGAAGCTGCGACCGGCCACGGCCTGGAATCGGGATGTGCCGCCGCTCGAGGGAACCTTCGGTAGCCCCGAGGTCTACGACGCCAGCGCCGACCCGCCCGACTGGATGCGGGTGGAATTCGACGACTCGGGTTGGGCCCCGGCCTGGGAGATTCCGCCCCGCGAACTGGACTGGTTCCTGCTAGAGCCGCGTTCGACACCGCTGCTACGGGAGCGCGAGGTGCTGCCCGCCCGGCTGGTGACGGTCGGCGAGGTGATCGACCAGGAACCGCCCGCGTTCCCCTACGCTCCGCCCACGCCACAGAGGCGCCGATCCAGGCTCGACGTGGCGCGCCTCTTGGCCGCCGAGCTCCGGCTTCCCCTGGAACACGCCTGTGCGGAGCGGCCGGAAGCCGTCCTCAGCGGCGACGACACCGCCGGCGTGTTCCAGGGCGCCCTCGTCGCCGGGCACGGCATCCGCCAGCCCTTCCTGGTGCTTGACTTTGGTCGCCAGGTCTTCGGCTTTCCACGTATACGGCTGGACGCCCAACCGGGCGCGAAGCTGGACCTGACCTACGACCAACTGCTGGTCGACAACCGCGTACCATCCAGGCTCGCGCTTGCGGACCGCTACCTGACCCGCGCCGGTGAGCAGGTTTGGGAGGTGGCGACCTATCGCCAATTTCGCTACCTGCACCTCACCCTCCGCAGCCCCGACACCCCGGTCCGCATCAACGGCATCGCGCTCAACGCGTACGAGTACCCGGCCGAGCGCCGCGGCGCATTCGCCTGCGCCGATCGCCTGCTCACCAAGCTGTGGACGGCCTGCGCCGACACCGTCTATCTGAACATGGAGGACACGCTAACGGCCGACGCCTGGCGCGAGCGCGTGCAATATGCCGCCGGCGACCCGCGTCATGGCATCGCCGGCATGTACGTCGCCTACGGCGACCTGCCGCTGGCCGACCGACTGCTACGAACCTTTCCAGCCACGGATCATGGCGACGGCAAGCTCGCGATCAACTTTCCGCCGGCCCGAACCGATCCGCGCAACTTCATCCCCCAGCACCTGCTGGCCTGGAGCCTCAACGCGCGTGAGCACTACCTCTATACGGGGCGACGCGACGTTGCCATAGACCTGTACCCCAGCGTGCAGCGGCAGATCGACTGGTACGAACCGTACCGAGATGGTCTGGGCCTGCTGCGAGACCTGCCCGCCTGGAACTGGCTGGACTGGGCGCCCGTGGACCTGCGCGGCGCCAACCTGGCCACCAACATCTTCTACGCCATTGGCTTGGAGGCTGCCGCCTGGCTGGCCGAGCAATTGGATCGGTCGGCGGACGCGCGCCGCTGGAACCAAATCGCTCAATCGGTTCGGGCACAGATTCGCCGCGTCTTTTGGAACCCCGAGCGCGGCCTGTTCGAAGACAGCCACCACCACGGGGCGCTGACGGGGATTGCCAGCGAACACGGCAACGCGCTTGCCGTGATCCACGGCTTGGCGACGTCCAAACAGGCCGAGCGGATCGCTTCCAGGCTCCACGCGCAGGATCCGTCGCTGGCGCCAGCAAGTCCCGCGTACTTCGGCGACGTCCTCACCGCGCTGCTGCGCGGCGGGCTGTCGGAGCAGGCCCTGAACGGGGTGCGCGAGCGTTATCGACCCATGCTCGAACTCATGGACAACCCCACGGTCTGGGAAGCGTGGGGTCCCTTTCTGTCGCATCACAACCCCATCACCTCGGACGCGCAGGTGGCCACGCGCCACCAGATGCGTCGGGCGGCGCCGCGCAGCCTCACGCATATGGGCGCGGTGGCAGCCGGCGTGGCGCTTACCACCGACCTCCTGGGCGTGACCCCAACCGGTCCGGGGTTTCAGACCTGCCGGATCCGTCCTCGGCCCGGCGTACTGGACTGGGCCAGGGGCGTAGTTCCCACGCCCCACGGCGACCTCAAGACGGCCTGGGAACGAACCGCGACGAGCCTGGTGCTGACTGCCGAACTTCCCGACGGCGTGGACGCCGACGTGGCACTGGATCGGCATGCGAAACGGCCGCAAACGCTAGTCGTCAACGATCGGATCCACGACCTCCAAAACCCTGACGCCGGCGTGCAACGCACGCCCACGACCGTCAGCGTCCGGGTTTCGGCCGGCAGGCACCAGATTGAACTCAGATGCGCTGAAGGAGGCGGCTAGCGCCGGCAAGTGAGGGTGAGGTGGGCAAGGCTCGTGCCGAGTGAGCTAGCTCGAGTCGTTTGACCATGCGCAGGCAAGGGCCACCTCGCGTGTGACGATCTACCGAGCAGTACATCGCGACAGTCGAGGTTCGGTGAAGTACAGGCTCTCCGCTGGTCTGGTCCTGGTTTCGGCAGCCAGCTTGTTGTTCGAGATATCGCTCACGCGTGTGTACGCCATCGCGCAGGGGCACCACTTCGCCTTCGTCGCGATTGCCATGGCCCTGCTCGGCATCGGCGCGGCCGGAACACTGACGGCAACCTCCCGGCGTCTGGCTGGCGCAGCGCCCACAACGGCGATCGGCTGGGCTGGCGCCCTCTTCGCCCTCACCGCTGTCGGCGCCTACGTCACGGCCGACCGCATTCCGCTAGACACTTACCGAATCGGCGCGGACGCCAGCCAGTTGGGATGGCTGGCCCTCTTCTTCATCGTGGCTGCCGTCCCGTTCACCTGCGCCGGCGTCGCCGTGGTTGCCGCGTTACGCCACAGTCCAGCTGGCGCGGGCACCACCTACGGCGCCAGTCTCGCCGGGTCGGCCGCCGGAGCGGCCCTCGCGGTGCCGCTGCTGACCTTCGTCGGGTCGGCCGCGACCATCCTGCTGGCCGCCGCCTTGGCCCTGGCGGCGACGGTTATCGCCGCGCGCCGGCTCCCGTCCATCGTTGCCGGACTGGCGGCTGTCGCCGTATTCGCAGCAGCCATGGTTCTCAGCCCAGCCGGTCCGCGCGTCTCCGTCCACTCGCAACTCGCCCAGGCCCTGCAACGTCCCGACGCCCATCGCCTCGGCACCAGGCTCTCCGCCAATTCACGCGTGGACATCCTCGAAAACGCCGGGTTCCGCACCGCCACCGGCCTGAGCCTCAACTACGCCGGATCCGTCCCCCGGCCCCGCCTTGGCCTGACTGTCGACGGCGGCAATGCGGCGGCGCTGGACGTCCCGCTGACCGAAGCCCTGGACCACGTCCCGCTCACCCACGCTGTCCGCCTGCGACCCGCCACCTCGGCCCTGCTGCTCGATCCCGTCGGTGCATTCGACGCCGCCGTCCTGCTCCGAGCCGGCATCGACCGAATCGACCTCGTCCAGCCTGACGCCGCGCTACGCCAGGCCTGGCAGGGCGCCGGCGACGCCACGGTTCTCAACGACAGTAACGTTCGTGTCCTAAACTGCGGCGTTCGGTCGGCATTGCGATCCGCCAATGGTTACGACCTGGTCGTCTGGCCGCTGCGCGAGTCCTTCCAGGGCGTTGCCGCCGGCACCTTCGGCCTCCGCGAGACCTACGCCCTCACCCGCCACGCCCTCGCCGACGGCTGGCGCGCCCTGGCCCCCAACGGCCGCCTCGTCGTAACTCGCTGGCTACAGGCCACCCCCTCCGAGTCCGTGCGCATGTGGGCATCCCTGCTCGACGCCCTCCGGCAGGAAGGTCTCGCCGACCCATCCGCTCACGTCCTCGCCTGGCGCTCCCTGGAAGTCGTCACCATGGTCGCCTCGCCAACGCCGTTCACAGCAGCGGATCGTCAGGCGCTGTCAGACGGCCTCGAGCGCAACGGCTTCGACTGGGTGTTTCACGTGAAACTTCTTGAATCGAACTCCAATCGCTTCAACCGCTTGCCCGATACCTCGCTCTACCAGGCCTTCCAGGCGGTGGTTCGCGGCGACCCAATTCCCGAAACCTGGGCGCCCGTCACCGACGACCGACCCTACTTTTTCCACTACTTCGACTGGACCCAGTGGCGCGAAGTCCTGTCAACCACCGGACGAACCTGGCAACCGTTCGGCGGCGCGGGTTTCCTGGTCCTTGTCCCGCTGGCGGCGGCGGCCACCGGCACGGCCGTGCTCACGATGGTCGCGCCGTTATTGGGCCGACGCCGCCGCGGCGCAAGCCGCGTTGGTCTACGTCGCCTTGCCTATGTCGCCGCCGCTGGCGTTGCCTTCACCGCAACCCAGATCGCCCTGCTGCAGCGCCTCATCCTGGTGCTCGACGCGCCCACCGTCGCCTTCGCCACCGGCATCGCCGCCATGCTGGCTTGGGCCGGCCTCGGCAGCCTGTCCTCCCGCTGGTGGCGCCCCTCGCCGCAAACAGCTGCCGCCATGGCCGCGATGAGCGTGTTCCTACTTGGTGGCCTGCTGCTTATGGCGCCCCTGGCCCTCGGCGCACCCCTTGCCGTCCGCGTGGCCGTGGGTGTTCTGGCGGCCCTGCCGTCGCTGGCCCTGGGCGCCGTCATGCCGTCTGCCATCCGTGCGCTGGCCGACGACCGTGCCGCCATCTCCTGGGCCTGGGCCGTCAACGGCACCGCCTCGGTCGCCGCCGCTTTCGTGGCCGCCATCCTGATCGTGTCCATCGGCCTTGCCTGGACGCTGATCGGCGCGGCTCTCGCCTACGCCGCCGCGGTGCCGCTCTGGCGCGCTAGGGATCCTCGGCCGACATCTCCCCGGTAAGCGGTACGAACCGAACCAGCCCCAGGTTCGTCGCCACCACGCCCTCCTCCGCACGCTCGATCTGCCAGAGCGTCTGATAGAAGCCGGGCGGACCCACCGGCACGATCATCCGCCCACCCACCTTGAGTTGACGGATCAGCGGCTGCGGCACGTGATCGGGCGCCGCCGTCACGAGGATGCCGTCAAACGGCGCCTCGTCCTCCCAACCGAAATACCCGTCGTCCGTCCGCTGCTTGATCTCGTCGTAACCCGCCCCGCGCAGATTCCCCTCAGCCCACTCAGCCAGCGGCGGAATGATCTCCACGCTATAGACCGTTGCGCCCATCTCCGCCAGCACCGCCGCCTGGTACCCAGATCCCGTTCCTACTTCCAGCACCCGATCACCGGGTGAGATCCCCAGCGCCTCCGTCATCATCGCCACGATCAGCGGCTGCGAGATGGTCTGCCCCTCACCAATCGGCAACGGCCGGTTCTCGTAGGCCTCGCTCACGTTCTCCGGCCGCACGAACCGGTGCCGGTCGACTCTTTCAACCGCCGCCAGCACCGGCTCCGAAATCTCGCGATCCGACGCCCGGATTTCAGACATGAGCTTCGAACGCCGTTCCGCATAGACACCTGCGTCACGGCCATCGGCAACTGGCGTCCTGCTGGCCGATTCCCCACAAGTCACCAGTAGCAGCGCCAAAAATAGACACGCGCACCGGAGAAGCAAGGCACCCGCTCGGATCATCCAGCACCCCGTCTCCAGGCCACGCGGCATCGGCCTCGGTCGCCACGTCACTACCGGAAGCTTGTCACAGACTCCCACGAACCAATCGCACTCGCCGCCTCAATGCCAGAATGCGCGCAATCACCAGCGGCAGTTCAAGCGAGCAGAACCATGGCAGACCTGCAAGGACGTGTTGCCGTCGTCACCGGCGGCGGCACCGGTATCGGCATGGGCATCGCGCGGCGACTGGCGGCGGAGGGTTGCCGGCTGATGGTGTCGGCCTCAAACAGCTTTGGCGGAGCCGAGGAGCTGCGCGACGAGCTGCGGGCCGACGGCGCCGAAATCGAAATCATGCAGGCCGACTTCCGCGACCCCGACACCGCCCGTGGCGTGGTAACCGGCGCGATCGAGCGCTACGGCCAACTGGACATCCTCGTCAACAACGCCGGCTGGACCCTCAGCGAGGATTTCCTCGACGGCAACACCCAGAACTGGCTGGATATCTTCAACATCAACCTGATCGCCATGATCACCGGCAGCCAGGAAGCCGCCCGCCACATGGTCGAGCGCGGGTCCGGCCGCATCATCAACATCAGCTCGGTCCATGGATACGTACACATCGTCCATAACGTCGTCTACGCCTCCACCAAGGGCGGCATCAACGGCTTCACTCGCGCCCTGGCGCTGGCTTTGGCCCCGCACGGCGTCACCTGCAACGTCATCGCGCCCGGCGCCATCCAGGTCGGCCGCTATGCCGACCAGAATATGGACGCCTCCTCCATCGGCACCACCATCCCGGCCGGTCGCGTCGGCCAGCCATCGGAAATCGCCGCCGCTGTCGTCTACCTCGCCTCCGACGAGGCCTCCTACGTCAACGGAACGACCCTCTACGTCGACGGCGCCCTCACCACCCGCATGGCCATCGGCCTCTGATCTCGCGGACGCGCACGAATGAACTTCGAGGACCAAGCAGCCAAAACAGCACGGCTGATTGAAAGCACGCTATCGGCGCTGAGAGTCCCTGCCAAAGTCCAGAAGGTCATTCGGGGTCCAACCGTAACCCAGTACTACCTAAGGCCTGCGAGTCACGTCCGAATCCGTGGCATCGAGCAAGTATTGGACGACTTAACCGTGGCCTTATCAGCGAAGAGCCTTCGACTCCTGAAGCCCGTCCCCGAACAACCCTTCATCTCTCTTGAAGTATCCAATCCGAATCCAGATCCCGTAACTCTCGGACAGATACTGAATAGCCAAGAATGGATTACGTCCAAAGACACGATCAAAGTCGCCCTGGGAAAGAACACCGCAGGTGAGGTTCGCGTCGCTGACCTGACGAGTATGCCTCACCTGCTTATTGCAGGTACGACTGGTTCAGGTAAGTCAGTCTGTATCACGACAATCATCGCGGGACTCCTGTCGGATTACGATCCATACGAACTACGGCTGATACTGATTGACCCCAAGACTGTCGAGTTAGTCGCCTTCGAAGACGTACCTCACCTAGACATACCGCCGGTCATTGACGCTTCTGAAGCGACAGAGGTCTTGGAGACGCTTGAGAAGGTCATGGAAGAGAGATACCAGACATTTCGCATGAATGGCGTACGGAATATCTCGGAGTACAACGCCAGGGCCGCACATATGCCATATATCGTTATAGTGATTGACGAGCTTGCTGACCTCATAGCGTCTAGCGAAAAAAAGGTCGAGGATCCACTAATCGGCCTAGCGCAGAAAGCACGGGCAGCCGGGATTCACCTGATTGTTGCCACCCAGCGACCGTCATCTGATGTCATCACTGGGCGAATCAAAGCAAACTTTCCCACGCGAATATCGTTCATGGTGAGCACGCGGGTTGACTCCCGAGTCATCCTGGATCAAGCCGGGGCCGAGCAGCTCACCGGACGCGGCGACATGCTGTTCTCGTCGCCTGAGGCGCCTCGGCCCGAGCGTATCCAGGGCGCACTCACGACTGAGAGTAGATTGGCAAGAGTACTTTCGAGAATTATGGACCAATATTCTGGGTTGTATATCGAGTCTGAGATCGAAGAGTATCGCAACTCAATCGACTTTGGAGAATCTGTATCGTATAAGGACGAATTGGACGATGAATTCGATAGTGATTTGGACAGAGACTTAGATCGAAAGTCTAGCCAAGGTCTCAAGGTGAGGAGCACCAAGCAAACGACAAGAGCTGAAATTGTCCCGGCGGCAAGGTCCACGCTGCCGGTTCGGCGACGGAGTCAGAAGTACCAAGAGATTTCGATAGACCCATATCGGATCTGGCGCCTGATATTTGCGACCATTGGCCTTGCCATCGTGGTTCTATTGGCAGTTTGGGCCCTTAGTTCAGTTGGCACTTGCATTGCCTCGATCACCAGTGGATTCTCGGCCGAAGCCGAGAGACCTGCGCAGTCGTCGCCGGCTTCTCGACCTTTGCCCGTACGGCAGGCGTCACCAGTGCCGCGGGTCGTGGCGTCGCCGGCGACGCCCATTCCGCGCCGCCCGACGCCAACTACCACCGTCGCCGTCACGCCAACTCACGCGGCCGAACCTGCAACTACCGTTTCTTCCACGTCCGAGACCGATGCCGGAAGTGCACCTTTATCGGCGGCCCTTGAAAACCTGGAAGCGGCTGCCCCAACCGAATTTGCAGCCTGGTCGAACGCAGACGACGCTGCTAAGCGCCGCGCCCTCCTGGACCTCTACGAGGCCGCGCCTGCGGAAGTCCTGGAAATGCTGCGTGCCGCAGGCGATGCGCCGCGCCAGACCCTGGCTACGCTCCTTGAGGCGGCGCCGGTTGAGTATTCGGCTTGGGTGCGCGCGGAGGGCGAAGACGTGCGCCTCGCGCTGGCTACCTTGGTGCAGACATTTCCCACTGAACTTGCGGCGCTGTTGCGCCTCGATAGCGACAACGCGGGAAATCTGGCCCTGGCGGATATCGTGGAAGCCGCGCCCCATCACTATGCGGCCTGGCTGCGCGCCGAGGGCGATGCCCGGATTGTCGCGCAGGCCGCTCTGGAAGCCGAGGCGCCGGCCGAGTTTGAGGCTTGGCAGCGAGTCTCTGACGATGCGCGTCTCGACGCCCCCGGTGCCGGGGAGGCATTCCGGCCAGTGCAATGGCCGACAACCTGCACCCGGCTTAACGACATGCTCGAAACGCATCTTGGCAACCGCAGCAACGCGGGCATCTACCAGCGCGTGTACGGCGACCAGGCGGAGCAGGCCTGTCGCGAGGATCACCGCGACGATGCCCGCGCAGCCTTTGGATGGGCTCTCGCCGCCGGTGCGGCGGAATCATCGGCGTCAGCAGTTACCCAGTGGCCAACGACTTGCGTGGACTTAAACGACATCGTTGAGAGTTACCTCGGCAACCGAGGCGGCGTTGGCATCTATGAACGCGTGTTTGGCGATCAGGCAGAGCAGGCCTGCAGGAAGGACCACCGCCACGAAGTTGAGGCCGCATTTGCCTGGGCGCTGGCGTCGCCATAGTCCACCGGCGATGCTGGTGGGTTTATGCTCGCTGAGGCCTCACAACGACACCGCTGTCCCCGCCCCCAAACCTCCGACGACCTTGGTTAGGCGCTTGGCGTGCATTCATGGGCAGCTGATGAACCAAATGACCGGAGGACGATGACAGATGGTCTCCAGCAAAGCAGCCACCGTCGCGGAGTACCTGGCCGACCTCCCCGAGGATCGGCGGGCGGACATCCAGCAGGTGCGCGAGGTCATTCTGGCCAACCTGCCGGACGGTTTCGAGGAATGCATGCAGTACGGCATGATCGGCTATGCGATCCCGCTGGAACGGTTCCCGAACACCTATAACAAGCAGGCGCTGGGCGTGGCCGCGCTGGCGGCCCAGAAGCGCCACATCTCGGTCTACCTGCACGGCCTCTACGCCGACCCCGAGCTGACCGAGTGGTTTGTGGAGGCCTACAAGCAGACCGGCAAGCGGCTCAACATGGGAAAGTCGTGCGTCCACTTTCCCAGAGCCGAGGCTGCGGCGTTGGACCTGATCGGCGAGGTCATCGCCCGCGTCACCCCGGATCAACTGATCGCCCAGCATGAAGCCGCACACGGGTAGTCGTGGTTCGCCAGGAGTTGAAAGGTCACGGTGAAGTCTGATGCCAAGTATTGACTGGCCGCTCGAGGAACTGCGCGTCTACGTCCCGCCGCCCAGCGCACCCGACGACCTGGACGAGTTCTGGGTCAAAACCCTGGCCGAACAAGACCATCCGTTCGACGCCGTGGCGACACCGGTGGACTACCCGATCGAAGGCCTCACCGTCCAGGAGGTCACCATCGCCGGCTACGGCCAGGGCCGCGTGGCCGGCTCGCTCCTGATCCCCGAGGGCGACGCCCAACTCCCCGGCCTCGTGATCTTTCACGGCTACACGGGCAACCGCGGCTCGGTATTCGACGCCGCGGCCTGGGCGCTACAGGGATTCGTGGTCTTTGCGGTCGACGTGCGCGGGCAAACCGGATTCAGCACGGATCCGGACGCCGATCCCCGCGGGCACGCGCTGGGCTGGATGACGCAGGGCATTCAGTCGCCCGACACCTACTACTACCGTCGCGTCTACGTGGACTGCGTGCGGGCCGTGCGTTATGTCCAGTCACTTCCCCGCGTGCGCGCCGACCGAGTCGGCTGCACCGGCATCAGCCAGGGCGGCGGTCTCACCCTGGCCACGGCGGCGCTGGAACCGAGCGTCGCGCTGGCCATGCCGGAAGTTCCCTACCTCTGCGACTTCCCGCGCGCGGTGCAGATCGCCGGCCCACCCGGCCTCGTAAAGACGATCTACGGCGAGATTCCCGCCTACTGCCGCGCCTTTCCCGACCGCTACGACGAGACCTTCCGCACGCTGAGCTACTTCGACGTAGTGAACTTGGCGCCGCGCATTAGTTGCCCGACGCTGGTGAGCGTGGGGCTGTGGGACGACATCTGCCCACCGTCCACGGTGTTTGGGGCGTTCAACCGGCTCACCTGCGACCACCGCCACATCGACATGTACCCGTTCCTGGACCACTCCAGCACCTCCACCCACCGCGACGAAAAAGTTCATTGGGCCTGGCGCTGGCTGCAGGGGCATGACTAGCGACGGAGTCGAAGGCCGCCCCTAACCACTGGCCACTGCCCCCTAAATCGTCGTATTCCGCGTGATCTTAAACGCGTACGCGTGCTCGCACGGCCGTCGCTCGGGCCGCTGGATCTCCAGCCCGTGGCCCGTCAAGCGCCAGGCCAACTCGCCGTCGGCCCCTAGCAGCTCCACCGACCGAATCTCGTTCGGATACAGCGTCTTGAGTGACTTGATCGTGAAGGTCGGCTCCGGCCAGTCCAGGCAGATCGCATAGAGCACATTCCCCTTCACCGTGAACCGAATGTCGCTGCCTTGGTAGGCCAGCTTTTCCTTGGTATCGCTGAACGCGCCGGAGGCCTTCATCTGGGTGGGGCCTTCGCCGTAGGTCCACCAGGGCGTTGACTCGTAGATCGCTTCCCCGTTCACGCGCAGCCAGTCGCCGATGCCTTCCAGCGCGGTCACCGCCTCGTCGGGGATCGTACCGTCGGGCTTAGGGCCAACGTTCAGCAGCATCAGCCCGTTCTTGCTGACGTTGTCCACCAGGTACTGCACCAGTTCGGTGGCCGACTTGTACTCCGTCTCGCGCAGGTAGCCCCAGCCCGAGCCGTCGTCCACGGTCGTGTCGGTAATCCACTCGTGGTAGGCCTGATCGGGCATCTTGCCCAGCTCGATATCAAGCACGCCCACGCCCGGCGGCAGGTTGTCCCACTTGTAGGTCACCACCACGCCGCGGCCCCATTCCGCCTCCTTGTTGTAGTAGTAGGCCAGGAAGTCCTGCTTGTACTGCTCGTGCACGGCCTTCAGGCCGAAGTCGAACCAGATGTAGTCCGGCTCATACTTGTCAACCACCTCCACCAGCTTGGCCTTCCAGGTATCCAGGAACGCCTTGCTGGGCTTGTCCTGCTCATCCCACTCCACGTCGCGCAGCGGAAAGTCCAGGTTGTGCGGCTGACCGTAGAGGCCGGCGTAGCGCGGGTCCGAGGTGTCGAAGTCCGTCCGCCAGTGCGGGAAGAACCACCAGTTTTCCGCGTGGTGCATGGCCACCATGAAGCGCATTTCGTGGCGCCGGACCGCCTCCGCCAACTCGCCAACCACGTCCCGCTGCGGCCCCATGCGCGCGGCGTTCCACTCGGTGTGCGCGCTGTCCCAAAGCGCAAAGCCGTCGTGATGCTCCGCCACAGGCCCGGCGAACTGCGCCCCCGCTCGCCTGAACAGATCGGCCCATTCGTCGGCGTCGAACTTCGCGCCGTTGAACTCCGGAATGAAGTCCTTGTAGCCGAATTCGGAGGGATGGCCGTAGGTCTTGAGGTGATGCGCGTGGTGCGGCTCGCCCTCGCGGTACATGCGGTAGGGGTACCAGGTGGCGTTGGGGCCGAACGCCGGCACGCTGTAGATGCCCCAGTGGGTGTAGATGCCGAACTTGGCGTCGCTGAACCAGCGCGGCGTGCGGTGCTCGCGCAGGGAGCGCCAATTCGGTTCATAGCGGTTCGTCATAGCGGGATCGTCACCCGGTGCGGGCTGGGAGCGGCGCGCCAGCATACGGGCCAGCCCGCCAACTCGGCGCTCGTCAGCGCCCGGGATGCGGCACAGACGGCACGCGCTTGAACCACAGTCGCAGCGCCTGCCAGTAGATCGCCTTCGCCACGCGCGCGGTCAGAATCGGATATCGAAGCAGCGCCAGGTTCAGGTTCCGCCCGCTCAGGGGCCGTTGGCGCAGCGCGAGATTGGCCTCGAAGAGCGGCGTCAGACCCAACGCGATGAAGAGGCCGCCCATGGCTGCGCGGACTGCCGTGACCCCGCGCGCCGCGTCCGGTGCCAGCCCCGTAAACCCGCTGACGCTTTCCGGCTTCACAACCAGCACCAGCCCCGACGCAACGGTGCCGCCAGCACGGCGAATCTCAGCAGTCGCGGGAGCATGGTCAGGCCTTTCAGCACGACAGCCGACCCTGAGCTTGACTCGCATCCTAGTGTCGCCCGCGCAACCGGCGCGATTCCGTAGGGTTTCATCCGGTGGGCCAACACCGTTTGACACCCAGTATTCTTGAGTGCTAGACAACTCCTCCGCCGCAGGCTTCGTCTAGGGATTGTTTATCCTCGAAGCACTTGATCTCGTGCGGCCCGGTTGCGCAGGGAGGAAGCAATGGATCGACAGAGGCAGGTAAGTAGACGCTCGTTGCTGAAGTTGGCAGGTTCCGGCGCGCTTGGCGCGGGGGCCGCCATGGCCCTGGCGGCCTGTGGCGAAACGCAGATCGTCGAGGTCGAGCGCATCGTCACCCAAGAAGTCGAGAAGATCGTAACTAAAGAAGTAGCGGTCACGAAGATCGTAGAGAAGATTGTCACCAGGGAAGTACCGGTCGAAGTCGAAAAAATCGTGACCGTCGAGGTCCAGGCCGCGCCGCAGCGGCCGCCGGTGACGCTGGTTGCCTGGTATAACCAGATCGAATACACGAAACCCGCCTGGGACAAAATATCGTCTGACTACAAGGCCCGAAACCCCAACGTCACGCTTAAGGCCAACGGGGTGCCTCACCCCGACGCCGTCACCAAGTACCTCACCGCCCTGGCCGGCGGCGAGAGCATGGACATCGTCTACGTCCATCCGCAGACGAACTCGGTGCTTGCCGCCCGCGGCGCCGTTCGACCGCTGAACGCCTTCTGGAACAACGACCCCGAGTTTCCGCTCAGCGACTTCTACGAAGGCCTGCTGCTCCAGCACCAGTACCTCGACGGCAACTTCTACGCCATCCCCATGCAGCACGCGCCGATCCTGCTGATCTACAACAAAGACTCGCTCGAAGAGCTCGGCATCGGCGACCTCTGGGAGATGGACAAGGAAGGCAAGTGGACGATCGACGTCCACACCGACATCCTGGAGCGTGGCCTCGGTGGCGAGGGCGAAAACCAGACTTGGGGCGGCCGTGAAATCCCGGCGGCCCTCAAGCTCTACTACCTATGGGTCTGGGGCTTTGACGGCAACGTCTGGAACGAGAACGCCACTGCCACGCTGCTCAACGAGCAGGGCTCGGTCGAAGCCTTCGAGTACATCACCCGTCTGATCACCGATGAGCTGGTACCCTCGCGCGACTTCTCGCGGTCGTTCCCGGGCGGCGCCGAGGGCATGTTCCTCAGCGGCAACCTGCGGACCTACTGGGGCGCCAAGTGGACCACCACCAAGGTTCCGGACGACATCAACGCGGGCATCGTGCCGCCCTACAAGATGCCCAACGGCACCAACACCAACCGCGACGCCACCAACGCCTATGCCATCCATGGGGGCAGCAACAACCCCGAAGAGGCCTGGGACCTGCTCAAGTACATGACGACCGAAGGCATCATCGAGATGTACAAGGTCGGATTCACGGCGCCAACGCGAAAGTCCCACGAGAGCCTGGACGTCTGGCTGAACTCACTGGCCTCGTGGGAGGACCCGGAAGTCCATCGCGCCGCCGTCGAGCGCTACGACCGGGTTTTCTTCCACCCCGTCCGCTACGACGAAATCAACGCGGACTACGTGCTGCCGGCCGTGGATGGCGTGATTCTCGGCGAAGAGACGGTCCAGGAGGCTATGGACCGGATCAAGCCCGGAATCGACGAGCTACTCAACGAGCCGATCTAAGGCTGCTCGTGCAGCCGGTAGGACTGAGCTTGGCTGTGAAGCCCGGCGCCCGCGAGTGCGGGCGCCGGAGTTTCACTCACACGTGCGCCTGGCCGCGTGGCTAGCCGCACGGCTCAGCTGCGCCGCGCCCCGCCCGCCAAGACCGGCCTGCGGTCCATCCGCTGGCGCCGCCACCTGATCGGCTACGCCTTTATCAGTCCCTGGATCGCGGGATTCGCCCTCTTTACGGCGTTCCCAATGATCTATTCCCTGTTCCTGAGTTTTGCCAAGTACGACCTGCTGGGACCGCCCGAATTCGTTGGTTTCGACAACTTTGGCCGCATGGTATCGGACCATCTGTTCCTGACCGCCCTGGGCAACACCGCCTTTTACACCCTCCTGGCCGTACCGATTCAGCTTGCGCTGGCGCTCACCATGGCGCTCCTGCTCAACCAGAAGTTGCGCGGTATCAATGTCTTCAGAACCGCTCTCTACTTGCCTACGGTGACGCCCACCGTGGCCTTCGTCGTGCTGTTCGTCTACATGTACAACCCCGAGTTCGGCATTTTCAACGCCATTCTCGGCTGGTTCGGCATCCCCAAGCTGGGCTGGCTGACCGATCCCGACCTTGCCAAGCCAGCCTTCATCATCATGAGCCTCTGGCACGTCGGCGGCCAGATGGTCATCTTTCTCGCTGGACTTCAGGCCGTACCGGAGACGCTGGTCGAAGCCGCCTCCATCGACGGTGCCGGCAAGCTCCGTCGGTTCTGGCATGTCACGGTTCCCATGATCAGCCCCGTGATCTTCTTTAACCTCGTCCTCGGAATCATCGGCTCGTTCCAGGTCTTCGCAAGCGCGTATATCGCGACCAACGGCGGTCCGAAACACGCCACGCTCTTCTACGTCCTCTGGATGTACCGGCACGCGTTCGAGAACTTCCGCATGGGCTACGCCGCCACCCTCGGCTGGGTGCTCCTGGGCGTGATCCTGGTCTTCACGCTGATCCAGTTCGCCGTCAGCCGCCGCTGGGTCTACTACGAAGGCGAAGGGGCCTAGACTCGTGCGGCGGCTCGGCCAGATCTCCTTCCAGACCAGCAAAGGCAGCACCAGGCAGCGCACCCTCCTTGCCTACGTACGGATCGTCCTGGCACCGCTCTTCGGTTACGCAGCGCTTCTGCTGGTAGGCGTAATTTCCCTGCTGCCGTTGGTGTGGATGGTTTCGACGTCATTGAAAGCGTTTGGACGCGAGTTCCTATTTCCGCCGCAATGGATTCCGAACCCGGTGGTCTTTGGCAACTACCTCACGGCATTTGAGACCTCAAACCTGGCTCGCTATTTCGGGAATACCTTGATGATTGCCGCCCTCGCCACGCTCGGCACGGTGGTCAGTTCGTCGCTGGTCGCATTCGGCTTCGCTCGGCTTGAGTTCTTCGGCAAGCGCGTGTTGTTCGTCATCCTTCTTTCAACGCTGATGCTGCCAGGCATTGTGACCCTGGTCCCCACATTCGTCCTCTTCAAGACCCTCGGCTGGATCGATACCCCGTTGCCGCTGATCGTCCCCTGGTGGTTCGGCGGCGGCGCGTTTGGTGGCGCGTTCTTCGTCTTCCTGATTCGGCAGTTCATGCTCCAGTTACCGCGCGAACTGGACGAGGCAGCGCTTGTGGACGGGGCCTCGTACTTCCGTATTTACTGGCGGATCATGCTCCCGCTATCCAAGCCGGCCCTTGCCGCCTCGGCCATCTTTTCCTTCATCCATCACTGGAACGACTTCCTCAATCCCCTGATTTTCCTGAATAGCGAGGAGTGGCGCACGCTTGCGCTGTACCTGCGCTTCTTCCTGTACACCGAAGCCGGCGGCGGCGCCGGACTCACCCGCTGGAATCTGATGATGGCGGCGTCGGTCGTGATGTTGATTCCCGTCCTCGTCATCTTCTTTTCGGCCCAGCGCTACTTCATTCGCGGCGTGGCGCTGACCGGAATCGCCGGGCGATAAGACCAATGGGCTTTCGCATTGCAACCGGCAGGCTCAATCGAGCGTCCGTCGTTGGACGTCGGCCTGCCTGAAGACAGGAGCGACAGATGGCTACCGAGGCCGCGGACAAGCGCATCACCGGCTACCCCAACGACCCGCCGCGCGAGCGCAAGGCGCTCAATCTCACCACCTACGAGTACGAGTTCCCCTTCAACTACCCCAACGTGGTTGTGGATCGTGTCTGGGTCGGCGGCGAACGGCACGGCATCGAGCTCTTTCCGATCAAGACCACGGACGGCTCCACAGCCACTACCCAGACCTCGTCCGACTGGATCGTGATCGAGGAAGACCACCCGATGGTGCAGGTCGCGGTCATCGGCAGCGCCTGCACCCCGCCGGGATCCATCCTGGTCGAGTGCGACACGATCGACAGCTTCCGTCACGACGGCGAAAACGAACGTGCGGTGTCGGCGCGGTTCCGAGTGGACAACCTGTGGGGCATGCACCTGCGCGCTGACCTGCTGCAACAGGGCGGCTCCTACCACGCGCTACCCGTGGCTGGCATGAGCTGCGCCGTGCTGGAGACTCCTCCCTCCCACCGCGTGCGCGTCGCCGCCATGGGCGCCATCCCCGCCTGGTCCGAGGACGGTTACCCCGACGACGTCCACTACTCCATCCGCTACATCCGCACCACCGTCGCCGAGGACTACTAACCTTCCGCGCACCCGTGCCCCCGGCAGGCCGTTTGGACGTTTTGCGCGATGTCCAACGCCTCGGCTCGCCGCGTATGCAGCTTGGCTACGGTACACGAGGCGTGTACAATAGTGGGCCATCCATCCACCTTGGTTCCAGATGCCTCACGCTTGCACGCCCTGGCTCTCTCCCGCACCCGCCTCGGAAACTCAGTATCTCGCCCGAAAAAATCCGCCAAAACGGTCGAGCGCCAGCCCGGCCCCCTTAAGGGGGCCGGGCTGGCGCTCGACCGTTCCCCCCTTCACCCCCAAGCCCGCCGACCCACGCAATCCGCGAGCGGCGGTACCCGGAGCGCACTTGGAATGACTGACGCCGGCAATCCCTTAGCTAGACAAGCAGCCATCGAGCGGCTGACCGAAACCAAGCGCCGCGGCGCCGAATGGCTGCTGAGGCGAGTCGGCCCCGACGGAAGCGTCGGCCCGTCCGACGAAGGCTTTCGCTTCTACCGGCTGCCCTGGACCTTCACGGTTGCGGGCCACACCCAGACCGCAACGGCCGTCTGCGGCTGGATTCGCGAGCACATGCTCACGGCCGACGGCGACTTCGACCGCGGCCACCGCCGGCTCTACGACGCCTCCGCCTACCGCAACGCCACGCTGGTCTACGGCGCCCACATGGCGCGGCAGTTCGACCTCAGTTCACGCGGGCTGGCGTTCATCCTCGCGATGCAGGACGAACCGTCGGGCGGTTTCCCCAACGACCGCGCACCCGACGGAACCCTGGGCGACGTCATGGACCTGCCCTACACCTGCGGCTGCGGCCTGGCCTGCCTCGCCCTCGGCCGCCACGACGAGGCGCGCCGCGTGTACCGATTCCTGGAACGCGTCTGGTCCGCCCAATCCGAACTCCCCGACCGTCTCTATTACTCGTTCTCGCGCCGCAGGCAGGCCGTCATCACCGAGTACGACGACAGCGACATTTTCTGGCACGTCGTCGAGTCGCAGGAACCGCGGGCGCAGCGCTGGACGGTCGGCGGGCTGGCGGCGGCGTTCCTCTGCCGGCTGCACATGGTCGACCCGAATCCCGCCTTCGTATCGCTGGCGCGGGAGTTTCAGCAGTTCTCCATCCAGAGCACCCCACGCCAATTCGACTTCCCGCAGGTCTGCAAGAGCGGTTGGGGCGCTGGCCTGCTCTTCCAGGTAACGGGCGAAGATCAATACGCTGCCTGGGCCGCCAAGCTGGGCCACTGGTTCGCCGACACCCAGGCCAGCGACGGGTCCTGGGTCTTCGACGACGACGCCTCCGAGGGTCGAACGCTGGAAGTGACCGCCGAGTTCGTGGCCCATGTCGACACAATCATCGGCTGCCTGGCGAGCCGCCCGTGACGACAACAGTAAGCGCCGTGCTGGTGGCGCCGAAGGCGTTCGAGGTGCGCGAATTCGCGCGTCCAGCCATCGGCCATGACGACGGCCTGCTGCGGATAGAACTGGCCGGCGTGTGCGGCAGCGACGTGCTCCACTGGGGCGGACACTCCGCCGTAAGCCGCAACCTGCCGGCCATCCTGGGCCACGAAATCGTGGGTCGCATTGAGCAAGTCGGCCCGCGCGCGGCCCGGCGCTGGAGCGTGACCACGGGCGACCGCGTGATCGTCGAAGCCAGCTTTGGCTGCGGGCTGTGCGACCTGTGTCTGCGCGGCAGCTACCAAATGTGCGCCGACGGCCAGGGCTATGGCGGGCGTATTTCAGCCGCCGTCGCGCCGCATCTCTGGGGCGCCTACGGGCAGTACCTCTACCTGCCGCCCCGAGCGCGCGTGCACCGAATCGGCGACGCCATCTCGCCGGAGATCGGCGTGGTGATCGGAGCAGTGCTGGCTAACGGCGTGCGCTGGGTCCACAGCGTCGGCGGAGCCGGGATCGGCGACACCGTGGCGGTGTTCGGCCCCGGCCCGCAGGGACTGGCCGCCGTGATTGCCGCCCACGCGGCCGGCGCCGAGCGAATCATCGTGGTCGGCCTGGCCGCAGACCGGGCGCGTCTGGCCTTTGCCCGCGAATGCGGGGCGACCCACACGCTGAGCTTCGACCAGCACGCTGTCGAGGCCATTGCCGATCTAACCGGCGGACGCCTGGCGGACGTCGTGATCGACGTGACGGGCAGCGAGAAGTCGCCCCCGGTTGCGGCCGAAGCGGTGCGCCCCCTGGGAACCTTCGTCATGGCCGGATCCACCGCCGCGGCAACTGTCCAACTGCCCTGGAACGAACTCTTGCGCAAGGAAGTCCGCGCCCAGGGCGTCAACAGCCACGACCATGCCGCCGTCCGCGCCGCAATTGCCCTGGCAGCCTCAGGCCGCTATCCCCTGGACCGCATGGTCACCCACCGCTTTCCCCTCACAGCCGCCGACGACGCCCTGCGCCTCATCCGCAATGCGGCCGCCAGCGACGGTGTCATCAAGGCCGTGATAGACCCGCTCGACCAGGCCAGCCAACAGTCAGCCCGCGCGGACATCGCGAACTAATCCGGAGGAGACCTCATGCCACTCGAAGTCGTTTCCACGGACGGCCAGTCGTTTCGGTATCGGGAATACGTTCTCCCGGAGCTGGAAGCAGGCGACGTGCGGATGCGAGTTGAGTTCGCGGCGCCGAAGCACGGAACCGAGCTGCACTCGCTGACCGGGAACCCGCATCACCGCAAGCGATGGGACGAGGAATTGCGCCTGTACCTCCCGCGGGCCGAACCGCTCCCGCTGACGGAGCGTCCGGTAGGGAATATGGTGGCCGGCGTGGTGACCGAAGTCGGATCAGACGTCTCCGACTTCTCGCCGGGCGACCGCGTCTTTGGGTACGGACCCATCCGCGAGGAACATCAGCTTCCTGCGGACTCCTGGCGGCCGCTGGGCGGGCTCTCCGAAACCGACGCCGTGTGTTCCGATCCAGCCCATGTGGCAATCGTGGCGGTTCGCGACGGCAACGTACGGATCGGCGACGCGGTGGCCGTGTTCGGCCTGGGAGCCATAGGTCTGATGACCGTCCAAATCGCGGCGTGCGGCGGCGCAACCACAATGATCGCAGTCGACCCGGTTGAGGACCGGCGGGCGCGGTCCTTGGCTCTTGGGGCCGACTTGGCCATTGACCCAAGCGCCGAGGACGCGGGGCTGCGGATCAAGTACGCAACCGACAACAAAGGCGTGGACGTGGCCATCGAAACCTCCGGCAACGCCGCCGCGCTGCACCAGGCCATCCGCGCCATTCGCCAGTGCGGAACGGTGGTGCACGTGCCATACGGCCCCAAGAACGCATCGGCGCTGCAACTCGACGAAGAGTTCCACCTCAATCGGCCGACGATCATTGGCAGCCAGGCCGTGTGGAGAAACCCCGACCGCTCGCACCCCCTCTGGGACGAAGAGCGCGCCCGCCGGGCGGCCATTGACCTGTTTCGGCGCGGGATGGTCAGTTCCGAAGGCATCGTCACGCCCGTTGTCGACTTCCGCGATGCGGCGCAGGCCCTGGCCGACGGGTTGGCCGACCCGGACCGCGCGATCAAGATCGGCGTGCGCTTCCCGTAGTGCTCGCGGGCCGACGCTGGTCTTGCCAGCGGTGGCGACCCGGAGCGTACAGACGCGGCGGGACCCGTTCCGTACTCCTCTGATTCGCAGCGTCCTGGCCCGCCTACTTGACGCCTGAACACTTCCATGGCCTAATCATTCGTTATGAATCACTTCACGCCTGAACCACATCGATTCAGGCCTGAACGGGGGGCAATATGAGGGCCACAGTCACACGACGCCGAGTGCTGATCGGCGCCACCGGGGCGATCAGCGCGATCGCGCTGGCAGCCTGCGGCGAGGCCGCGCCTCAGGTCGTGACCAAGGAAGTGGCGGTCGAGAAGACGGTCATCAAGGAAGTGCCGGTCGAAACGGTCGTGACCAAGACCGAGATCAAAGAAGTGCCGGTCGACCGGATCGTGACCCAGGAGAAGGTGGTCACCAAGGAAATCCAAGTTGAGGTCGAGAAGGTTGTGACCAAGGTCGTCCCGAAACTGGTCGAGGTCGAGAAAGTGGTCGAGGTCGAGAAGGTGGTGACCAAGGTCGTCGAGAAGATCGTCGAGGTTGCACCGATGGCCCCGCCTGTGAAGTTCGTCTTTCACACCGACCACACGTCCGGTCCGCGCGGCGCCGCCATGGGATGGGCGCTGGACAACTTCGCCAGGGAGTTCCCCAACATCGACGTGAAGTTCGTCCTCTCGCCGGACGCGAACCAGGAAATGATCGCGATCATGATCGCCGCGGGCACCCAGCCCGAGGCGGTGCTGATGCCGGGCTGGTTCGCGGCCCAGTTTCTGGCGCAGGGCGCCTTCACGGTGATCGACGACGTGCTGCAAAAGCACGACGGCTTCGATCCCACCGAGTGGTATTGGTGCCCCGACGAATCCACCGTGAACCTGGTCAACGAACGCCCCTTCCCGCACCGTGATGGGTTGCGAGGGCCGTTCCACGGCATGCCCTATCAGGGCAACTTGAACGTCCTCTCGGGCAATCTGGCGTTAATGGAGAGCGCGGGCGTCGAGTTTCCAACGCCTGGGAACTGGGGCATCCAGACCGAGATGCCGGATGCCTTGCGGCGCATCACCGACCCCGAGACGGACACCTATGGCTTATGGGACTCCGGGACGCTTGTGAGTAGCAATGCAATCTCGTGGGGCTGGGCGCTGTCCGACGAAGAGAACCTGATGTACTACAACAAGGACGCCACGCGCTGGACCGTGTTTGATTCCGGCGCGCACGTTGGGTTGCAGATGCTCCGAGACTTCGTGCTCGAAGAGGGCCTGGTACCGTCGCGCCCACGGTACCGGGAGATCAGAGGCGATGCCGGCGAACCGTTCTCGAACGGGAAGATAGGGTTCTTCCACTGGGGCGGCGGCGTGGGCGGACCCATCAACCGCATCAAGGATCGCTTCCCGTGGGCCTTGATCCCTCTGCCGGAAGGACCGCGCGGCCCGCAGCCACAGAAGTTCAGCGACGAGCCGCACTTGATCACCCAGATGGCCGGCCTGCGCGGCAACACCGAAGCCGTGGTCGAGTGGCTCTTGTACCTGGCGGGACCGAAGGTGCAATCGCGGGTAGCGATTGACCGCGGCTCTGTTACCTGGCGCAAGGACGTGGCGTCGTCGCCCGAATACGCGGCAGGACCGCCCGAGAATCACGTGCAGCAACTGCACTATCTGGAAAGCGACAACCCCGCCTACCAGCAGCGCATGCATCCGGCGTGGCAGGAAATGGTGGAGCAGTCCGGGTACGCCAGCAATAGCAAGGTCATGTTGGGCGAGGTGTCCGTGGAACAGGGCATCGAGGAAATGTTGGGGATTCTCGACCGGTACATGGAAGAGAACCACGACCGCTTTCTGGAGCTCAAGAGCTGGGCGGCGAGCCAGCCGAATCCGGTCACTCCGTAGCGATCGCTGTACCGACGCGCCGAATCGGACGCCACCGGCCAGCCCCAGCAGTGGGGTTGGCCGGTGCGCGCTAGACGGGGGTTGAGGCTGTAGCCATGCTGCGAGTTCACGGCGGACCCTCAGAGATGCAGGTCCGGCACGCCACCTTCTTCGCCTTCGACGACGTCTGCATTCCCTTCCGTACCAACTTCCAACTGCACCTCATTCACGGCAAGCGAACGCCTGGCTGGCGCACGGGTCCAACCGTCGTGGTGCCCAAAGGCGAGCCGGGCTCACACGACGAGGGCGTCCACTACTACGGCAGCACCATCCGCGTGGGCGACCAGTTCCACATGTGGTACATCGGTCGCGTGGGCAGCAATCCGCAATGGGCCAACTACGAGGGATTCGACGGGCGCCTGTGCTACGCGAACAGTCGCGACGGCATCCACTGGACCAAGCCGGAACTCGGACTGGTCGAATACCAGGGCTCCAAGGCCAACAACATTGTGGATTTCCCCCGTCACATCGACATGTTCATGGCCCCGATCATTCACGATCCCGAGGACCCCGACCCCAACCGCCGGTTCAAGATCACCTTTAGTCACCGAACCGGGCCCTCTGGCAACCGCCGCGGCGGCTTGTCGGTGGCCTACAGCCCGGACGGGCTGCATTGGACGCCCAGCCCCGACAACCCGCGTGGCAGCGTCGCCTTCGAGCACTCGGGCCTGATCAAGTGGAACGGCTGCTACTTCGCGAACGGTCACAGCGTCGGCCATCCGGGTCCCGGTCGCAAGATGGAGACCTACGCCTCCTACGATTTCGAGCACTGGACCGAAGGCAGCGCACTGAGCATGACGCGCAGTCCGCGGCTGGAAGGACCGGACCTGGAAGATCGGCAGAACATCTGGGAGGAAATCCACCTGGGCGCGGGGTTGCACTCCTGGGGCAACGTGATCCTGGCCATCTATGGCCAATGGCACGGCTATCCATACAGCGACCGGCGCTACGTCACGATCGACCTGGGCTTGGCCATCAGTCACGACGCGCTCCATTTCCACGAACCGATTCCCGGTTTTCGCTTCATTCCTTCCTCCGAGGAGCGAGACACGCGGCTCGGGGCAGGGCCTGCCCTACAGCAGGGGCAGGGCATGGAGAACGTGGGCGACAAGACTTTGTACTGGTACTCCATCTGGCGTGGCGACGGCCAGGTCCGCCTCGCCCAGTGGGAACGCGACCGCCTGGGCTATGTGCAGCCCTATGCCCCGGGCACACGCGCGCAGTTCATCACCTGTCCGTTTGAAGTCGAGACGGACGGATCACGGGTCCATCTGAACGTGTCCGGGCTGGGTGACTTCGCGTCGGCGCGCGTCGAGGTGGTGGACCTGGAATTTCGGCCGCTGCCCGGCTACTCCGGCGAGGACGCGGCCACGCTGCGTGATTCGGGACTGCGCGTGCCGGTGCGGTGGGGCAACCAGGACTCGCTGCCAGTGACCGACACGCCACTGCGGCTGAAGGTGGAGGTCGGTCCCGTCAGTCGCGACTGCCCGCGGCCCGACGACGTCAAGCTCTACGCGGCATATGTAGGTTCATCCGCGGGATGATCCGGCCTGAGTCGTTTGCATTGTCCGGGCCGGCGTGACGAGACGCTGTCCCGCCAGCTAGCCGCGATGCCCCGACCAGTTGGCTTCCGATTCCGCGCCGAGCCGAGCCCACGGTTGTAGCCATGCTGCGTGTCCACACTGGATCGTCGGGGTTGCGAGTCGAGGAAGCCACGTTCTTCGCGTTCGACGACGTCTGCATCCCCTTTCGCACGAACTTCCAGCTTCACCTCATTCATGGGAAACGAACCCCTGGCTGGCGCACGGGACCGACCGTCGTGGTGCCCAGGGGCGAGCCGGGTTCACACGACGAGGGCGTCCACTACTTCGGCAGCACTATCCGCGTGGGCGACGTGTTCCACATGTGGTACATCGGACGCGTGGGCCGTCATCCGGAATGGGCCAACTATGAGGGTTACGACGGGCGCTTGTGCTACGCGTCCAGCCGCGACGGCATTCACTGGACGAAGCCCGACCTCGGACTGGTCGAGTATCAAGGCTCGACCGCCAACAACCTGGCGGACTTTCCCCCGGACATCGATCTGCCCTTGGCCGCGATTATCCACGACCCTGAGGATCCCGATCCCAAGCGCCGATTCAAGCTCGCCTTCAGTCCTCTCACCAGCCCCTCGGGCAAACGCCGCGGCGGCCTTTCCGTGGCGTACAGCCCGGACGGGCTGCATTGGACGCCCAGTCCCAACAACCCGCTCTGCAGCGTCGCCTTCGAGCACGCAGGCCTCATCAGGTGGAACGGCTGCTACTTCGTGAACGGCCACAGCGTCGGCCACCCGGGCCCCGGCCGAAAGATGGAGACCTACGCCTCCTACGATTTCGAGCACTGGACCGAAGGCAGCGCATTGAGCATGACGCGCAGTCCGCGGCTGGAAGGGCCGGACCTGGAAGACCGGCAGAACATCTGGGAGGAAGTCCATATGGGCGCGGGGCTGCACTCCTGGGACAACGTGATCCTGGGCATCTATGGGCAGTGGCACGGGTACCCCTACAGCGACCGGCGCTACGTCACGATCGACCTGGGGCTGGCCATCAGTCACGACGCGATCCACTTCCACGAACCGATTCCCGGGTTTCGTTTCGTTCCTGCCCGCGAGGAGCGCGACACGCGTCTGGGGGCGGGGCCTGCCCTTCAGCAGGGACAGGGCATGGAGAACGTGGGCGACAAGACGCTGTACTGGTATTCGGTCTGGCGCGGCGACGGCCAGGTCCGTCTGGCCCAGTGGGAACGCGACCGCCTCGGCTACGTGCAGCCCTACGCGGCGGACACGCGGGCGCAGTTCATCACCTGTCCCTTTGACGTCGAGACGGATGGTTCACCAGTCCACCTCAACGTGTCAGGCCTGGGCGAGTTTGCATCGGCGCGAGTCGAAGTGGTGGATTTTCAATTTCGGCCGCTGCCCGGCTACTCCGGCGACGATGCGGCCACACTGCGTGAGTCGGGTCTACGCGTGCCGGTGCGTTGGCCTAGTCGCAGCTCGCTGCCAGCGACCGACACGCCGCTGCGCCTGAAAGTGGAGGTCGGACCGGTCAGCCGCGACTGCCCGCGGCCCGAGGACGTCAAGCTCTACGCCGCCTATGCCGGTTCCGCCACAAAATGATCCGGCCTGAAGCGCCTGCATCGACCGAGCTGGCGTGACCAGGAGTTGCCCCGCCCGCGTAGCCGCGGCGCCCCGGCCAGCTGGCTTCCGATTCCACGCTGAGCCGAGCCCAAGGTTGTAGCCATGCTCCGTGTTCACACTGGATCGTCGAAGATGCGAGTCGAGGAAGCCACGTTCTTCGCTTTCGACGACGTCTGCATCCCCTTCCGCACGAACTTCCAACTGCATCTCATTCACGGCAAGCGAACGCCTGGCTGGCGCACCGGGCCAACCGTGGTCGTGCCTAACGGCAAACCCGGGTCGCACGATGAGCAGGTCCACTACTACGGCAGCACCGTCCGCGTGGGCGACGAGTTCCACATGTGGTACATCGGACGCGTGGGCTGCAACCCGACGTGGGTCGGCGGCTACCAGGGCTACGACGGCCGTCTCTGCTACGCAGTCAGCCGCGACGGCATCCACTGGACCAAGCCCGAGCTGGGCCTAGTCGAATATCAAGGCTCAACGGCCAACAACCTGGTGGACTTCCCCCAGCACATCGACCTCATGTGGGCCCCGATCATCCACGACCCTGACGATCCCGATCCCAAACGACGGTTCAAGATCGCGTTCAGTCATCGCACCGGCCCCTCTGGCAGCCGGCGCGGCGGCTTGTCAGTGGCCTACAGCCCGGACGGCCTGCACTGGAAGCTGAGCCCCGACAACCCGCGTGGCAGCGTCGCCTTCGAGCAGTCCGGCCTGATCAAGTGGAACGGCTGCTACTACGTGAACGGCCACAGCGTTGGCCACCCGGGCCCCGGTCGCAAGATGGAGATCTACGCCTCCTACGACTTCGAGCGCTGGACCGAGGGCAGCGCCCTTGGCCTTACACGCACCCCGCGGTTGGAAGGTCCGAACCTGGAAGACCGGCAGAACATCTGGGAGGAAATCCACATGGGCGCGGCGACGCACTCGTGGGGCAACGTGATCCTCGCCATCTATGGCCAGTGGCACGGGTATCCCTACAGCGACCGTCGTTACGTCACGATCGATCTGGGCCTGGCCATTAGCCACGACGCCCTGCACTTCCACGAACCGATTCCCGGATTCCGCTTCGTTCCCGCCTTCGAGGAGCGAGAGACACGCCTGGGAGCGGCCCCCGCGCTCCAGCAGGGGCAGGGCATGGAAAACGTGGGCGACAAGACCCTCTACTGGTATTCCGTCTGGCGCGGCGACGGCCAGGTCCGCCTGGCGCAGTGGGAGCGAGACCGCCTGGGCTACGTGCAGCCCTACGCGGCGGGCACCCGGGCGCAGTTCATCACCTGTCCTTTCACCGTCGAGGCGGACGGTTCACCAGTCCACCTGAACGTCTCGGGCCTGGGCCAGTTCGCATCAGCGCGAGTCGAAGTGGTGGACTTTCAATTTCGGCCGCTGCCCGGCTACTCCGGCGACGATGCGGCCACACTGAGTGAGTCAGGTCTACGCGTGCCGGTCCGTTGGCCCAATCACAACTCGCTGCCAGCGACCGATACGCCGCTACGCCTGAAAGTGGACGTCGGACCCGTCAGCCGCGAGTGCCCGCGGCCCGACGACGTCAAGATCTTCGCGGCGTACGTGGGCTCCGCGTCAGCCCAGTAGCGGCGATCGCACGGCGCTGGCTCGGGCTATCAGCTAACTCGCTCAGTCGCCCGCAAGCACCCAATCCAGATTGAACCGCGCCGCGCTGATCTTGTCGTGGTAGCGCTGCGTGCCGCCTTCCCAGATACAGAGAATCGTCTTGTCGGGCAGAACCGCAAGGTCCGAGTAGCCGGCCAGGTCGCTGGTTACGGTGCGCGATACCGGCCAGGTCCTGCCGTCGTCGCGGCTCAGCCGGACGGTCAGGTTGCTGCGGCTCGGTCCCCTGGGATTGCTGAATAGCAACACGTTCTCGCCGTCGTCCGAGGACGAGTAGCGAATCAACCCAGCGTGACAACGCGGCGTGACCTGCTCCTCATGCTGTCCGTGTTCGTCAAAGCTCTCGCCGCTGTCCGAACTGCGCGCAAACCAGCGTAGTCCGTTGTAGTAGGGAAGATTCTTCCGGTAATTCACGTAGATTCCGCCGTCTTCCGTCTCCTCCAGGATGAGTTCGTCCGAACCCGCGGGTAGAACGGCGCCCGCGTGCCAGGTCTCGCCATGGTCGTCGCTGTACACCAGGCCGCCGCGAACGCCGGGCGCCTGCCCTTCCTCGCCAGCCTTGAACAGAAACGCCGAAATCACATGCCGCCCGGCACGCGGGCCTCGAGCCAGCTGCACACCGTGTGACGAGTTGTTCACCCAGGCGACCCAGCCTTCCGCATTCGGCGCCGGGCGGACGAAATACGGCTCGGACCAGCTGTGGCCCTCGTCCGAACTTCGCACCATCCAGAACCCGCCGCCCATTTCGGCATAGGGAGCGAAGTAGCCCAGGCCATTGCCCTCCGCCTGCGGCAGCTTCCAGAAGGTCACGAACACATCGTTCGTGTAGCGGTCCGCGAGGATCGGTCCAAGGAAGGTATTGATTCCCGCTTCCGCGAACAGCACCTGCTGTCGCGACCAGTTCCTGCCGCCGTCCTCGCTACGCGTCACCAGGACATTCGTCGCGTGTCCGCCATCGGCCAGGGAGCCCACACGCTGTTGGCAGACCGCAATGACCGTGCCGCGAGGCGTGACGAGGATTCCAGGTATGCGGACCCCATATCCCTCAATCACGTAATGCGCCCACCCGGCATCGACGATCACGGGCCGTTCGGTCAGGAGGCGCCGCTGATCGGCAGTCAGGCCCGACAGGTGGAGCATGACCTCCTCCTGTCCGCGCTGCCCCAGATAGATCTGCGCGCTCAGGCTCTCGCTCGCCTGCCAATGGGCGGCCACGGCCTGGTTGAGCGTCTCGCCAACCCCCGGCAGTAATACGTCCACCGTCTCAAATAGCTCAGCAGGCATGGTTCGGCTCCTTCATCAGACCAGGATGTACGTAGCCTGGCAGGGCTGGCGTTTGCTGATGCGCACGGCGATCGGGGTGCAGGGGCATGCAATTGACAAATGCCGGAGAGGCACGAGCAGCACCTGGAGAAGGTAGTCCGGTGTTTGCACAGCGCTTCGCCACCGCGCCCGACTCTATGGCGCCGCGCCACCGCTGGTCGGCGTCGCTTTAGACAGCTGGTTACTCGCGTAGCTTTCCTGGAGTTTCTGCCGATCGGCATCGCTCATGCCTGGGCCATACTGACCGGCCCGCATCATCTGCCGCTCATCTTTCAGGTACTCGAATTCGTCGCTTTCGGCGCAACCCACAACCACCGTAGCCATCAACAACGCAAGCGCCACGCGTATAACGTACCTAGTCAGTTTTTCCAGCGAGCGCATATCGTCACCCTCCGCAACATTATCTTTGACCACCGGTCTCGACAGCGAAACGCCAGACACGATGAGGTACTGGTGACCTCTGGGCGCATGCGTACGCTAAAAGCCGCGCGTGCCGGGAAGCCTCAAGCTTCATAGCGGGCGGGCCATCTTTCTGGCTAGGCAAACAACCACTCCTGGTTAAAGCGAGCGACCGTGAGCTTTTCGCTGTCTCGTATCTCGCCAACGGTATATATGCAGAGCACTGTCCCGTCCGCGGTCACGGCAAGATCGGAGTACCGACACGGTCGTTCGTCGATGAGCTTCGAAATGGGCCAGGTCCGTCCGCCGTCCCGGCTGACGCAGATCGTCATGTCCGCCCCACCGGGGATCAGGTGAGTCGCGCCAACGGGGTACGAGAAGAGCAGCACGTCCGGATGGTCGTCAGCAGCCGAGCCGTGCCGAGCCAGTCCTACGTGGACGGGCCGGCCGCTCAGTTCCTCATGCTCGCCCAGCTCATAGAAGGTCTGGCCGCCGTCCCGGCTACGGGCGAACGTCCGTCCGTCCCGTCGGCAGGTGTTCCTCCGATAGCTGACGTAGATTTCGCCGCCCCCGGTCTCCACCAGCGCCACCTCGTCCGATCCCTCGGGGAGCACGGCTCCGACCATCCAGGTCTCGCCATGATCGGCGCTGTACAGCAACCCGCCACGCACGCCGGGTACTTCTCCGGGTTCGCCCTCTTTATAGAGGAAAGCCGGGATCACCAGCCGCCCGCAGTGCGGTCCGGCGGCTAGCTGAATCCCGTGCACGCTGTTGTTGGGCCAGCCGGTCCACCCGTCAGGACTGGGCTTCGGGTCGACGTGCCGCGCCTCCGACCAGGTCAAGCCATCATCGGCGCTCTGGACGACCCAGAAGCCGCCGCCCTGCTCGGCATAGGTGGCGAAGTAGCCAAGATCGTCGACGATGCCGGCCGGCATGTTCCAACAGACAACGAAGAGCGTGCCTGAGATACGGTCCTCGACAATGGCGCCGAGGAACGTGTATTGACCCTGCTCCGCATAGATCACCCGCTGCCGAGACCACGTCTTGCCGCCGTCCTCACTGCGCGACATGAGGACATCGTTCTCGTGGCCGCCGTCACCCATTCCCCCGTGGCGCCGCTGGCACACGGCAACCACGCTCCCGGCGCCCGTGACGATCAGTCCGGGCAGATGGATGCCGAAACCGTCGAAGTCGTGGTAGTGAAGGTTCGTGAAGTCCATGGTGATCTTCGCGCGCGCCAGTTTTGCTCGTTCGGACCGGTCCGTCCCAATAACCGCCACGAGCATTGCATCGGGGTCGCGGGTGCTGGTGAAGAAGTTGGCCGTGACTCCGAAGGTGTGCAGGGCGTCAGACCGGCGTTCGGTCTGCTCGGACAGGCCCTCCTTGGCGGAAACCTCCGTGGGCGGCGCGGTGCGCTCCCAGTGATAGGCCGGCGCCTGGGTCAATGTGTCGCCCTGACCTGGCAGGAACACATCGACATTCTCGAAGAATGGATCGTTCATCCGGCATCGCACCTTCTGGCGGCGGTGATCATGATGTAGCTGTGGCCATCCGCCCGCGCCAGTCGCCAAAGGCCACGCCTGTGGACACGGCTCCTGTACGTCCTAGAAATCGATCGGACACTTGTCTTCGGACCGCGGCAAGAACCGCACCCGCGAGAGGCGCGAAGTTGATCGTATCCTCGAAGCCTTCTGTCTACGCCGCACGTGGCACCGGCGTGACAATGCAGCGATCCTCCTAGCGGAACCCTCTGCACCGCATACGGAATGGCGAACCTCGAATGAGTGCCTGACGTAACAATCTCCCTGTGATTGCACGCAGCCAACCCCGGCCGTGATCATGATCGCGGGCGATCGACGGCCGGTGCTGGCTGGTGCCGCTTGCTAGCGGGATTCGCGACCGGAATCGAAGTCCGCCTTGTACTTCGCCATCTGCGCGCTCACATCGCGCTCGGCGATCTCGACCGCCTCGTCGATCGATATGTCGCCGGCGAACAATTTCTGAATAGGCCGCACCCACATACCCTCGACTTCCCCACGTCCTTGGGGTGAACCAGGAATGTAACTGCCTCCGGGGCGCATCAGACACTTCTCATAAATCAGATACAGTTCTTCCATCCGCTCCGGAGGCGGCGCGATGGCTTCGGGAGAGTTCTGAAGGCCGCGTCGGCACGGGTAAAAGCCTCGGTCGATACCGTTGCGCGCCTGGACCTCAGGGCCAGCCATGTAAATCGCGAAATCGACCACTTCTTCCGCAACACCGTTCTTAGCGGCATTGGAAGACACGAGATGCGGCTGATCGACGTACTCGTTGTCGCCCGTCGACGTCGGGTGTGGGCCCCGCGGCTGCGGAGCCTGTGCCCATCTGAACCGATCCCCAATTGTCGAAAGAGAAAAACCAGTGCTACGGCCCATTCCGTGGTCGAAGCCCTGCAGGCCGGCATTGAACGGGCTGCCGTATTCGCCACCAATCTCCTGCCTTAGCTCCGGTGGGAACTGCACTTCGTACGTGTACGTGTAGTCCCATACACGCTCGAGGGCGTCCCTGCCCGCGCCTTGGAAGTTGCCCAACACCAAGTGCCCTTCCGGTCCTATGATGTACTTTTGGAGCCCGTTATATCCCCAACATGTGTGCTGCATGCTAAGGATGATCGAGCGAAGCCCCCAGACGCCCGCGTCCGGATCACGGATCTTCATGGCGCCCTCGAGGAGGTCGTCGAAGTCCCAACCATCTTGTGGTTCTGGGACGCCCGCGCCCTCCAGCAGATCAACGTTGTACATAAGACCGGCAATGCCAGCGCCTTGGTAGGGCATCCCGTACTGCGGTCCACGCATCGTGTCGTCGTATGGCAGCGGACCAGGCAGCTCCTTGTTGTCGGTATAAACGTCGCCTGAAAAATGGTATTCGTCGGGCGTGAAATCAGGATTCTTGGCTAGCAGGTCGTTGATCTGAAGCCAGGTTCCACTCTCAACCCACTGTTGGAACGTACTGTCGCTGAGCAGGTTGATCTCGGCAAGTGTGCCGGCAACCGCCTGGATGTTGACCTTCTCGCGCCAGTCGGCTTGTGGGCGGAAGCGAATGCGAGTATTGGGACGTAACTGCGCGTAGGCCCCGATTGCCCACTGCAGAGACTTGCCTCTGGGACCAGAGACGTGATCGCTGTTGAAGTCGAATGTGACTGGCCGGGCCTGGGCCGGGGCCTCAACGACCTTCTCCACGACCTTCTCCACGATCTGGGTTACGACCCGGTCGACTGCAACTTCCTTGATCTGCGTCTGCGTCACAATCCTCTCGACCGGGACTTCCTTGATTTGCGTCTGAGTCACGATCTTCTCGACCGGGACTTCCTTGATCACCTCTTGGGTAACAACTCTCTCCACGATCTGGGTCTCTCCGCAGGCCGCCAGCACAGTGGCACCGGCTGCTCCCACGGCCCCGGCAAGCAACCGGCGACGCGTGATGGTTGGTGACATAGTGACCCTTCCAGTCGGTTCGTCTTACAAAAATTGCAATACCAAAAAGTGTACCTCGACGGCGCGTCGTCACCAAACTGTCCGGCGGCGATCAGCGTCTGGGCTCCAGCAGAGCCGCAAGGTCGGACCAACCGAGCGCGACGACTTGCGTCTGCGCCGTCATGTATGGGTCCACGGGCCGACAACGTCGATTAGGAGTGCAAGGACTACCCGCAGGAAGAGCATTGGGCACTCGGCTGGCCTCTCCACTAGCTATCAGCGCCAACGGTCGGGCGCGGGTCCGTAGCGTCCCGAATTACCCCTCCAAACCTGCTAGCGTGAAGGCGGAGGTGGACGGGGCCGGGTGGTCCTCGCGGTCTTCAAAACCGTTGTGGGGCGCTGGTGAGCGTCCCAGGTGGGTTCGACTCCCATGCACCTCCGCCAGAGTGCTCTGACTACGCACCTTCGAGACACCTGACGGTAGCGGGGCCTCGAGCACGACTGGGGCTACAAGACAGGCCAGATCCCGACCGAGGTCCCTTCGGCTGGCTCCACCGGGCTGGCCCGTTCGCGCCGGGGGCAGACCACGCTCTAGGCTGCGGCTGCCCGGGCGGAGCGCGTCCGGGGTGATGGCGAACAGGGGCGCCCCATGCCGGTCGCCGGCGACTACGAGTGCTTCAGCGACGATTGGCGCCGCACAGACCCTGATTTGGTCTTCTTTCTACCCAAGCGGCCGCCGCAGTTCGTGGAGGCAGTCGATCACGTATTGGTGGACGTGACGCCGGGCGGCGATCTGCTGGCCGTCTGGACGTACGGCGCCAAGGCCGACGCCTCGGACCAGACCGTGCTTTTCGCGCGCAGCGCGGACGGCGGGCGTACCTGGTCCGTGCCCCGCGAGTTCGATCCGCCGGGTCCAAAGTACGGTCAGGTGGCGTGCTTCGGGTTTCCGGTGATCAGCCGGACGGGCCGCATCTATGTCTTCTACAACAGGGGGACGGCCGCCGGGTTTGCCTATACGACCAGCTTCCTGCGCTGCAGCTACTCCGATGACGACGGCCGCACCTGGACCCCCGGCAAGGTGGACATTCCCTACCGGCGCACCCTGCTGAGCCACCCCGACCCGAGCGTGGGCACCGACGCCATCGTGTGGCAGAAGCCGATCCGGGACGCGCGGGACCGCGTGATCGTGGGTTACACCGAGTGGTCCTCGCCCGCCGCGGGGCGTCCGCTAGCGGTGCGCAAGCCGGATGGCACGGCCAAGATCTTCAACAGCGAGTGCCGCTGCCAGTTCATGCGCTTCGACAACATCGACGAGGGACCCGAGCCGCTGGACCTGCAGATCACCTGGCTGCCAGACAGCGAGGAGCTGATTTCTGTACCAATTACCACCGATCCGGACGCGCCTCCTGACCTTTCGTTCTGCCAGGAACCCGCGGTTGCGCTGCTGCCCGACGACCGCCTGTTCACCGTTATGCGCACGCGCAACGGACAGATCTGGTACACGGTCTCCGAGGACCACGGCCACTCGTGGCAACCCACCGAGATGCTGCGCTTCAAGGACGGCGGCGCGCCCATGAAGAACCCGGTATCGCCTACGCCGCTCTACCACCTGCGCGACGGCCGCTATCTTCAATTCCTCCAAAATCACGATGGCTGGGGCTATGGGGCTGGAGGGCCAACAGACAACACCAACGCCCGGCGGCCGCAGTTCATCTCGGTGGGCGAGTACCGTCCCGGGGCGCACCAGCCCATCTGGTTCAGCGACCCGCAGATCCTTTTCGACACCGACGGCGTCGGCGTGCCGCCGTTCTACCGCCCGTGGCTCTCGATGTATGCCAGCCTGACGGAACACAACGGCGAGCGGATCCTCTGGTACTCGGACCGCAAGATGTTCGGGCTGGGACGTTTCATCACCAACGAAATGCTGGCGGAAATGTCGGTGCCTGGGTGAATTGACGGAGCGTCACGAGGAACCTCCGCGCGGCGATCCGCACCGCCACCGTGGCCAATTGATTCAGGCGTCGGTGAACTCTGCTCTTAGGCGGCGGCCCACAGACCTGTGGTCGCTATCCCTGGGTGACACGGCCTGGGCTTGGCGCCTGCGGCTAGAAGTGTGACCTCTCCGGGTCGCCGTCGATGGGGACCATCCGGTAGCGGACGACGTCGGACGGGGCAGCCCGGTGTTCGGCGGCCAGCTCGCTAAACGCCTTCATGTGCGGCGCCGCCGCGTGCGCGGCCAGGGCTTCCTCCGACTCCCAGCGCTCGATCACGACCAGGGCGTCCGGATTGTCAATGCCCCGGTGGTACGTGTAGTGCAGGCAACCATCTTCCTCGTGCACGTTGCGCACGTTGGCCTGCATCTTGCGAACCAGCTCGTCGGTATGACCCGGCTTGGGGTTAATGGTGGCGACCACCGTGACTTCAGGCATTGTGGCTCTCCCAGGCGGCGCGTGGGCATGCACGGCGTCGGCAGTGTAGGGACTTCAGACGTGCCCGGTGCACGGAGGCTGAAAACGGGCGGTAGCCGGCTTGCAGAGTCACACCCATGACCCGATAGCGTCCGCCGAGCTTTGCCTGGCCACGGAGACTCCGGCCCCTGAGGGCGCCTGCGCTAACGGTCGTACAGGCGGGCCTTCGGAGCCATGGACAACTCGCGGGTCTCCGCGGTGGTCACGTCGACCACGGCGGGCTGCCCCTCGTTCACCGCGCGCAGGGCGCGTTGCAGGGCGGGCCGCAAGTCGCCGATAGCCGACACCGACTCCGCGTGGCATCCCAGCGCCGCGGCCACGCCGGCGTAGTCGCCGTGCAGCGTGGACGAACCAAACTTTGCGATCGACTCCGGGATGTTCTTGTCGTAGCCGCTGAAGATGGCGTCGTGCTTGATGACGCTGAGGATGGGCAGGTTCTCCCGTGCCGCCGTCTCCCAGTCCATGCCCGTCATGCCCACGGCCCCATCGCCCATGACGTTGACGACGGTCTTGTCCGGGTTGGCCATCTTGGCGCCCATCGCCAGGCCAATGGAGAACCCAAGCTGGGACGACTGCCCCCAGCCGAGATAGCTGCGGGGAACCGTGGACTGGTAGAACACGCTCTGGATGTCGCGAGACGCGCCAGACTCGTGCGTGATCATGCTCGTGTCCGGGTCCAACAGGCTCCAGAGTTCGCGCAGCATGCGGTAGCCGTTGATCGGTTCGGAGTCGTCGTTGAAGTGGGCCGCGTAGTCGGCGTGCCAGTTGCGCTTCATGGCGGCGATGTCGGCCACCGTCTGGCGGCGTTGAGCCTCGCGTCCCTCGCCAACCCGCTTGCTCAGCTCATCGGCCAACTGGCGCAGGAACAGCTTGGCGTCGGCCAGGATGGGAACGGCCGTCGGGTAGCTCTTGTTCAGGTCCACCGAGTCGTTGGTAGCGTGAATGATGGTCTTGCCTTCGGGCAGATCGGGCGTGAAGGACATGCGGCTGAGGCTGGATCCGACCACCAGAACCGTGTCCGCGGTCTCCAGGTAGTGGGCAGCCATGGCCGTGCGCACATAAGCGCCCACGCCGGCCGAGAGTTCGTGCTTCTCGGAAATGACGCTCTTGCCTTGCAGGGTGCTCATGACCGGTGCGCCCAGCAACTCGGCAACTTCCTGCAATTCGGCCGAAGCCTCCGCGTAAAGCACGCCTTGACCGGCCCAAATCAGGACGGATCCGGCTCTTAGCAGCAGATCCGCGGCCTCCGATACCGCGCCGCTGTCGGCGGCCGACCGAGCGGGACGGATCGGCGTGTAGTCCAGCGGTCCGGCGAACTCTTCCGCGCAGACTTCCACTGGCATCTCCAGCATCACGGGACCAGGCCGGCCTGACCGCAGAGCCGTGAAGGCCATGCGCGCCCGCTGCGGCACCTCAGCCGCCGAGCCCACGACGGCCCCATGGCGAATGGTGGCTTCGTAGTTACGGACACCCTCGAAGGTCGGCGGAATGGCGGCCTTGGGCATGCCGGGGTGGCCGGGCACGAACAGCACCGGCGTGGAGTCGGTGTAGGAGTGCGCGATGGCGGCGAAGGCGTTTTCCACGCCAGCCGACTGCTGGACGGTCCAGGTCCCGATCTCGCGCCCATTCGTCGAGCGGGAGACGCCGTCGGCCATGTTGCCGGCCACTCGTTCCTGCCGAGCTAGCAGGATGCGGAGGTCGGCGCGGGCCATAGCTTCCATGACCGGCGTGTAGGGGAAGCAGAACACCTGCTTCACGCCTTCGGCTTTGAGGATGTGGGCCAGGGCATCGGCGCCAGTCACGTCGTTCGTCCTTCCGCGCGCGCGTCTCCGAGCGGGAGCGCCCCTACGGTGGCACGCCGAACCTGACACGGCAACCGGCGCCGGCCAGCGACCGACCACGGCTGGCGTAAGCTCGCACGCATGATCCTGGGAACCGGCTGGCGGCGCACGCTGTTGGCCAGCGCACTGGCATTCGGCGTTGTGCTGGCCGGGTCGTATTTCCTGATCGAGAACGTACGAGCCGGCGGCGCCGTCCTCGTCGCGGCAATCGTGGCCCTGGCCGCCTATCTGGCCCTCAACGCGCCAAACCCGGCGGAGCAGCGCGGTCAGTCCACTGGGGTGCTGTTGGTCAGCAGCGCGCTGGCGATAGCTGTAGGCATCGGGGGATTCGCAGCGGCCGTCCTGCTGGTGGCGCTGAGTCGAACCTAGTCAAAATAAGCAGAAAAAAGAGACGGCCAAGGCCACATTTTGGCCGTCAGTTTGGGATAGACTTCAAGGAACTTCGACCCCGACATACCGCTATGCACCTCACAGCCCAACAACTGGCCGACTTCGACCGCGACGGCTACGTCATCGCCCGCGGCATCCTGTCCCCGGACAAGGACCTGCAGCCGGTCATGGACGAATACGCCGAGATTCTCGACCGGGAAGCCGAGCGGATGTTTCGCGACGGCGAGATCTCCAGCACCTACGCCGAGTTGCCCTTCCAGGAGCGCAACATCGCGATGACGCGCGACGCCGGCCTGGTGAACCCGCAGCCGTTCGACATCACCATTCCCATCAACACCGCCCTGCTGACCCCGGACACCGAGTACCACTTTGGCCCCGCGGTCTTCGCCCTTCTGCGCAACGAGCGCCTGCTGGACGCCGTGGAATCGCTGATTGGACCCGAGATCACCTCCAACCCGGTCCAGCACGTGCGGATCAAGCCGCCGGAACGCTACATAACGAGTCAGGAACGAACCGGCCTGGTCACGAAGACCGGCTGGCACCAGGACAACGGCGTGGTCCACGAGGAAGCTGACGACACCGACATGCTGACTGTCTGGTTGCCTCTAACCGAAGCTACGGAGCGCAACGGGTGCCTGATGGTCGTGCCCGGAAGTTACAAGGACGGCCTGCAGGTGCACTGCACGATGCCCAACGAGCGAGGGCTCAAGGCCACCACGATTCCGAGCCAGTTGATTCCCAAGGAACGCGCCAAGCCGCTGCCGATGTCGCCGGGCGACGTGCTGTTGATGCACAAGCGCTGCATGCACGCATCGCTGACCAACCACAGCGACAGCGTCCGCTGGAGCTTCGACCTCCGGTATAACCCCACCGGCCAGTCGACCGGTCGCACTTACTTTCCCAGCTGGGTGGCGCGAAGCCGCGCGAACCCCGAGACGGAACTGCGTGACGCGGCAGCCTGGAAGCAGTCGTGGGAGGACACGATGCACCGCCTGATGGACAGCCCGGTGCCTCTTCGCGCCCACCGCTGGGACAACAGCCACGAACTCTGCGCCTGAGCCGACAGACCTGACCGCAATGCGCGGTCGCTCAGGAGGTATCTAGGGCGTCGGGCCATCGCCGCACGCCAGCGTTTCCTCCCAGACGGCGGCGACTCGCTGTTGCAGGGCCTGAAGATCGGCGCTGTTGTCAATGCGCCACACCGGACGCCCGGGACGTCGCGCCCTGAACAGGTTTTCCTTGGCGTCGGGGCTGGATTGCACAGCCAGTCGCCGGCGAGCCTCGGCAGCAGGAATCCGGCCGGTAGCCGTCGCGCGCTGTATCTGTATCTCGGGCGTCGCCACAACTAGCCATAGCGCGTCCAGCCGATCGCCGTTCGGTCCCTCGACGATCTTGATTGCTTCGATAACCGTGGCGGACGCAGGGGTCGGCTCCGCCAGCAGTTCCGCCGTGCGCTCGCCGACCCGCGGGTAGATGGCTTCTTCCAATCGGGCGAGTTCTGCCGGATCGTCGAATACGATCCGCGCCAATGCCGCCCGATCGGGCCGCCCGTCCAGCATGACCTCGGCGCCAAACGCGCGTTCGATGCTCACTGCCAGTTCAGGATCGTTCGCCAGCAGGTGGCGCACCGTATGGTCCGAGTCGATGACGCGCGCGCCGAGCTCGCCGGCAATTCGCCCGACGGTCGACTTCCCGGCCCCCAAATTGCCGGTCAGGCCGATCACGATGTGCCGATCCGACGTCATTGCGCCACGCTCCGGCCGCGGTCAGCAGTTCCGTCGTGGAGCATACGGCGGCAATTGGACGCTGCTGCCCACGGGCGTATGCTTGACTTACGCACACACGTGCCTTCGGGGCAGGGTGATCCTGGCGCTTGCGCCGGGAAATTCCCGACCGGCGGTGAGGCCTGAGGCCAAGCCCGCGAGCCGGCAACGCTGGCTGATCCGGTGCGAATCCGGAGCCGACGGTACAGTCCGGAAGGGAGAAGGCGCCGTGGGCGTGCCACGCGTGCACGCCTGCGCCCCGGCGGTTTGACGCGTCGGGGGGCCGTGACCTGACAGCCGCTCTGGGCGAACGCGTTAGCGCCGTCACCCCTGCCACCAAGCACGCCGCCATGGCCCGCGCCCTGGAAGTGGCGGGGCAGGCGCGCGGCCGCACATATCCAAACCCACCGGTTGGCGCCGTGGTCGTCGGCGACGATGGGACCATCCTCGGCGAAGGCGCCACCCAACCGGCTGGCGGCGACCACGCCGAGGTCATGGCCTTGCGCGCGGCGGATCGCCGGGCGCGCGGCGCGACGCTGGCGGTCACGCTCGAACCCTGCAATCACCACGGGCACACACCCCCGTGCACGCAGGCGATCCTGCGGTCAGGCATACGCCGCGTAGTCGGGGCGCTACCCGACACCAACCCTGGAGTCCGTGGCGGCGGCTTCGACTATCTGCGCGGCCAAGCGGTGCAGGTTGTGACCGGCATCGGCGCACGCGCGGCCAGCGACCTCGCACAGGGGCACTTCAAGCTCGCTGAAACCGGCCGTCCCCACGTCACCGCCAAGTGGGCCATGACCCAGGACGGAAAAGTCGCCAGGCCATCCGGCGGAGGACAGATAACCGGCGACTCCGCCTGGCTGCGAGTCCATGAAATGCGCAATGCGGCCGACGCCATCATCACCGGAATCGATTCAATTCTGATCGACGACTCGCGCCTCACCGTGCGCCCGCCGCCCGCCGACGGTAGGCAGCCGCTGCGCGTGGTCCTTGACTCGAAAGCGCGAACCAAATCGTCATCCCGGGTCGTTGGTCACGACGGCAGAGTGCTGATTCTCACGACGGCGGCCGCGCCGCCTGAGCACGTCCGTCAACTCGAGGAAGCCGGTGCAGAGGTGTTGACCTGCCCGACCTCTGCCAACGGCCGCATCGAGATCGATGCGGCATTGGATGTTCTCGGCGAACTTCGTCTCTCGACCGTGCTGCTCGAGGCCGGACCGACGCTCACCGGCGCATTCTTGGCCGCCGGCGCTGTCGACAGCCTTGCGGTATTCGTGGCCCCGTGGACCATAGGGCCGGGAATTTCGGCGCCTGCCGACGTCGACGCGCTGCTGGATCGTCCACGTATCAGCGGCGTTGGTGATGACAGCCTGATCGAGGGGGACTTGCACCGCTACGGACCGGTGGTGGACTGAGATGTTTACGGGCATCGTGGAGGACCTGGGACAGGTGGTTCGCCTTGAGGACACGGACGGTCTGCGCCGGTTCACCCTCCGCTCGGATGTCTGCGCCGAAGGTGTGCGTATCGGCGACTCGATCGCCGTCAATGGTGCGTGCCTGACGGCCGTACATCTGGCGGCCAACGAGATCTCGGTGGAGGCCATCCCTGAAACGCTGCGACTGACCAACCTCGGCCAGCTTTCCGCCAACAGTCCGGTCAACCTGGAGCGCCCGCTGGCGTATGGCGACCGCATGGGCGGGCACTACGTGCAGGGGCACGTGGACGCCACCGCCGAATTGGTCGAGCGCAAACCGGACGGCGACTCCGAGATCGTCCGGTTTGCCGTCCCCCCCGACCTCATGTGCTACATCGTCTCGAAGGGCTTCGTAGCGCTCGACGGTGTGAGTCTGACCATAGTAGATCCCCGTGCTGCGACGTTCGCGGTGGCTCTGATTCCACAAACCCTCCGTTCGGTCACGTTGGGTTCCGCGCCTATTGGCTACTCGGCGAACATCGAAGTCGACATCCTGGCGAAGTACGGACGCATTCCGGAGCACACGGAAGCCAGCGGTCCGTCCATCGCACAGCTGCGGGAAGCCGGCTACAAGCTGGACGAATCGCGATGACCCACGACGCGGTGGAAACCGCAATTGCCTGCATTCGCAGCGGCGGCATTGTGGCCGTCGTCGATGACGGACTCGCGCAGCCGGACGTTGATCTAGTGGCGGCCGGCGAGACCCTGGACGCTGGGACCCTGGCACGACTGCGCGACCTGGGTACCGGCGAGGTCTACGCTCCCGCCGCCACGCTTCGCCTTGACGATCTGGGGCTGTCGGAACAGCCGCCGGAGCTGGCCGACCCGCTGGCCCGACGACCTGCGCTGGCCGGCTCCGTTGGGCTGGTGGACGAAGTCGCGGCCACAGACGACGAGGGATTCGCGTCGGTCGTGCGGGCGCTGGCGTCGTCCGAGCGCACCGGCGCCGACTTCCGCTCGCCCGGACCGGTCACGCCGATACGGGCCCGCGAAGGCGGCGTGCTGCGGCGGCTGGGGCACACCGAGGCCGCCGTCGACCTGGCCGTGCTCGCCGGACTGGCGCCCGTGGCCGTGCTTGCGCACGTGGACGCGCCTGACGCCGCGGCATTCTTGCAGTCTTCGCTGCTTGCTGACGCGGACCAGCCGCCCATCCCTGTGGTGCGGATCAGCCAGATCGTTCACCACCGGCGGGCCAACGAACGCGTCGTCTATCAGGTTGCCGCCGCGGAACTGCCGACCGCCCACGGGGCCTATCAGGCCGCGGCCTTTCACGACACGACGACAGGCGAAGACCACGTGGCACTGACCCTGGGAGATCTAGCCGGTGACTCACCGCCGCTGGTGCGGGTGCATTCCGAGTGCCTGACCGGCGACGTGTTCGGCTCGATGCGCTGCGACTGCGGCGACCAGCTGGACGCGGCGCTGGCGCGGATTGCCGACGAGGGCCGCGGCGTCGTGCTCTACATGCGTCAGGAAGGCCGCGGCATCGGACTGGCGAATAAGTTGCGGACGTACGAACTGCAAGATCGGGGGCTGGACACTGTGGATGCCAATCGACATCTGGGATTCGCCGCGGACCTGCGCGACTACGGTGTAGGCGCACAGATCCTGCGCGAGCTTGGGATCACCGACCTGCGCCTGCTCACCAACAACCCCAAGAAGACCGCGGGCTTTAGGGCTTACGGACTGAAGGTGGTGGAGCAACTGGCGCTGGCGGTGGAACCGGGGGCGTACAACTGGCGCTACTTGGAGACCAAGCGCGCACGTTTGGGGCACGAGCTATGAGCACCGAAGAAGCTGGAGCGCGGGTGATCGATCCGCCGCTGTACGGCAAGGGACTGCGCGTGGGCATCGCCGCTGCGCGGTTCAACGAGTTCTTCGTGGGGCACCTGCTGGAGGCCTGTCAGCGTGAGTTGCGCCGTCACGGCGTGGCCGAGGGCGACCAGATCGTTGCGTGGGTGCCGGGGTCGTTTGAGCTGCCGGTGGCGGCGCGGGAGTTGATTGCGGCTGAGAAGCCGGATGTGGTGATCTGCCTGGGTTGCATTATTCGTGGGGAGACGACGCACTACGACCACGTGGCGCAGGAGTCGGCGCGGGGGATTGCGCAGGTGGCGCTGAACGGCGAGACGCCGGTGATCTATGGAATCGTGACGGCGGAGACGGTGGAGCAGGCGATCAACCGGTGCGGCGGCAAGTTTGGCAACCGCGGCGGCGACGCGGCCCTGGCGGCCATTGCCATGGCGCGGAGCCTGAAGGAGATTCGCGGGGTCTAGCCGGGAAAGTCCTCGAAGGCGTGGGCGGCGGCTTCGATGTCGGAGCTGTCGTTGAAGGCGTGGAAGGACAGGCGCACGGCGGTGTGGCCGTCGGCGGCGCGGCAGAGGACGCGGTGGGCGCGGAGGCAGTGGTCGGCCAGCGGAGTTCCAGAGACGCCTTCCAGGCCGACCGTGAAGATCCCGGAACGCGCGTCGCCTTGCTCGGGTGTGCGGATGCTGGCGCCGGGAACGTCGCTGAAGATGTTGCGGGCTTCGGCCGCCAGGGCCGCGCTGTGTTGCTGGATGGCTTCCAGGCCCAAGTCGTTCAGCAGTTGGATCGAGGCGCGCCAAGCGGCGAAGAGGGCGTAGGGTCGAGCGCCGAACTCGTAGCGTTGGGCGTCTGGGTGCAAGCGGACATGGCCCGGTGGAAAGTTGGACTCGGCCGCCGCGCCGGACCCGCTGCCCCAGGGATGCAGGCGTTGCTGCGCGTCGCGCCGCACGTACATGGCTCCGATGCCGTACGGCCCCATGCTCCACTTGAAGGCGGGGAAGGCCATGACGTCGCAGCCAAGCTGCTGCATGTCAGTTGGGCGCGCGCCGAAGGACTGGGCGGCGTCGACCACGGTGACCGCGCCGCGTTCGCGGGCCAGCGCGGAAACTTCGGCAACGGGCAACACGATCCCGCGTTCGGTGGTGACGTGGCTCAGGCAGATTGCGCGGGTGTTGGGGGTCATGGCCGCTTCCAGGTCGCGTAGGAAGGCGCGGTCGTCGCCGTCGGCTTCGATGGCGACGAGTTCCAGGCCGAGCCGATCGCGCAGGGTGAGCCAGGCCAGGTAGCCGCTGGGGTGCTCGGCGGCGGTGAGGATCACGCGGTCACCGGGTTGCAACTCAAGCGCGGCGGCCACGAACGAGACGGCTTCCGAGACTGCGCGGATGAGCGCGATCTCGTCCGGCTCGGCGCCGAGCAGCGCGGCGATCTCAGCGCGAAGGGCGCCTAGTTCGGTGTTGTAAACGTCGCGCAGATCGGGGCTCGTGGTCGTCATGACCGCTTCGCGGTCATAGAAGGACTGCTGCAGGTCGAGCGTAGCCTGCGGGGTTGGCGCCACGCCGCCGGAGTTGAGGCAGTGGTAGTGGCGGATGGCCGGGATTGCCTCGCGTAGCTGGGTGAACACGTTTGGGTCAGCCATGGGTCGGGGGCACGTCAATCCAGCGGCGGGTGCGGGCCGCTTCGAGGGCGCAGTCGATGACTTCCTGCGTACGCAGTCCGTCCATCAGCGTTGGCGGAACTTCACGATCCTCCCGAATGGAGTCTACGAAACCGCGCATCATGCGCTCGCCGAAGAAGGTCAGGATACCGGCGTGGTCGGCGTCGTCCAGCGGCAGGCCCGGGTCGACCAGTTCGGGCTCGCGCCCCACCCGGTTGATCGTGGCCTGCAGGACGCAGTCGGTCAGGACACCGGCGTGAGTGCCGTTGATCAGGAAGCTGCTGCGTCCCAGCGGTAGATGCGAGTCCACCGCGCCGACGCGGCTGGTCGAAATCGTGCCGTGGGCGCCGCTGGCGAAGCGGACGCTGAGGACGGCGTCGTCGTCGAGCGTCAGCGGGACCTCGGCGCCGGTTTCGGGATCCAGGGCGTGTGGCCTGACAGTGGCCAGGTCGGCCGAAACGGCCGTGATCGGACCCGCCAGGTACTGTGCCAGGTCGAGCATGTGGCTGCCCAGGTCGCCCAGGACGCCGCTGCGACCGCGGGCTGGGTCGTAGCGCCACTCCATGACGGGGACGTCGCCGAGTAGCCGTCGATTGAATCGCTGGCAGTGGACGCTGACGAGCTGGCCCAACTCGCCGGCCTGGACCATGGCGGCGATTCGTTCGACCAAGGGGTTCCAGCGCAGGGTGAAGCCGACGCCGGTGCGGACGCCAGCAGACATGGCGGCCATGTACATGTCGCGGGCCTGCATGGCGTCGAGGGCGATGGGCTTTTCGACGAAGACGTGCTTGCCGGCTTCGATGCAGGCCATGGCTTGCGGGTAGTGCTGGTCGTCCGGTGAGGTGATGACGACGGCGTCAACGGACGGGTCGGCCAGCAAGGTCTGTTCGTCGGGGTAGACGGAGGGGACGCCGTGGGCGGCGGCGACGGCGGACGCGCGCTCGCGGTTGGGGCCGGCGATGGCGGTGACGCGGGCGTTGGGCACCTGGCTGAGGCCGGCCAGGTGGGCGGCGGCCATGAAGCCGTAGCCAAGCATGCCAACGCCGACGGTTTCAGGCACCGATGGACTCTCCAAACGCGGCGGCGGCCACCGCCAGCATATGACGGCGGGCGCGAGCGAGTTCGACGTCGATTGCCTCGGCGCCGTCAACGTCAACCCGTTCGTTGGTCAGGGTGCCGTTGAAGCCGGCGGCGGCCAGCTTGGCCAGCACCGCCTGGTGGTCGATGTCGCCGTCGCCGGGGGTGCGGAATACGGGCGCGCCGCGTGGGCCAACGTGATCCTTCATGATCAACTGGCGGCAGAGGCCGGCCACCGGCTCGATGTCCTCCACCGGGTCCAGGCCCTCGTAGTAGTGGACGTTGCCGGTGTCGTAACAAACGCCGACGGCCGGCGACCGGAAGCGGTCGTGCAATTCGCGCAGGGCGGCGCCGTGCTTGCCGACGCCGGTGTGGGGCTTGGGCAGCAACAGCACGCCGGCATCCTCCGCGGCGCGGACGCCGGGCTCGAAGGCGGCGTAGAAACCGTCAACCTCCGCCTGCCAGGCGGGACCGGACTTGGGGTGGTCGGGGAATCCATCGGCCGGGTACTCGTAGGGGCCCCAGCAGACGAGGGCGGGGACACCGGACTCGGCGGCGAGTTCGATGGCCTTGAGGAAGTGCTCAGGCTCGCCAGGGTCGGAGGTGACGCCGCCGTGGGATTTGTGGGAGATCCGGAGGCCGGCGTCGAGGGCGGGTTGGACGGCGGCTCGGGCGGTAGCGGCGTTGGCGCCCTCAGGCCAGACGGGACCCTCGTCATGCCGGTCGTAGAGGCCGACGTGGGTGAAGCCGGCGCGGTGGATGCCGGCGTAGGCGCGGCGGCGGGAGAGGCCGTCACGGGCGTAGGGGATGGTGAGGGCGGCGAGGCGGTAGGGCATGGATTAGCAGCTCTCAGTGTCAGAGATGGAGTCCATCGTGCCGATGTGGAGAGGGCTGTCAACCAGGGATGAGGGGATTTGGACGGATGGGCGGCGCGCTTTGTGGGGTACTCGCGCCCCGCGGCCGCCAACCCCTTAGGGGGGTTGGCGGCCGCGGGGCGCGAGCTTTGGCGGATTTTGGGGGCGGGGGAAGCGACATGGCCGGGTTGGGTGGACATACCTGTTGAGGGTGGACGAGCGGCGTGACCAGAGACCGCTTGCCGACTGCCGGGCTTTCCGGCTCGACGGACGAGTGGAGAAGCGGGGCAGCCCCGAGGGCCGAAGACGGGCAGCTGTTGGCGGCGGTCGAGGCAGGCGGAATTGGGGGCCTCGCGCGCAATAAGAGTTTTTTCCAAAAAACTCTTGAGGTGGCGCGGGGTGCATTTTGGCGGGGTTTGGGGGGCGGTGGAGGAAGGGGAGAGCAGTGAGAGGGGAGGGACAAGGCGGTGGGCCTGGGCTGTGGCGGTTGCGGGTCGCGGCTGGAGTTGGGGAGGGCGCGCGGTGTGCGGTCGGAGGGGCAGCGCGGGGGAGGGTGAGGGCAGCAGGCGGCGGGGTAGGCGCAGGGTAGCCAGGAGCAGGTGAAGCAGGCGGAGCACGTTTTCGGGGCGGGGAAGAGCCGGATGATGGCGGCCGCCGGATTGGCGGGCAGGGGGCGGATTCGGGTTGGGTGGCGGGGGCAGGTGAGGCGCTCCGGATTGGGGTTGCGTGACTTACTCGGCTAGTGTACACTGTCTGAGGACTGGTGGCAAGGGGTCGGCAGTCAGTGGCTGGGGAAGTGGGAGTGGGCAGGGCGTGGTGGTTTGACGGCTTGGGCGAAGCGCGGGCGAGGCGTGGCTTCAGGCTGCGCGCAGGTAGGCGATGAGGCGTTTGGGGTGCGGCCGCACGAAGCCACGCGGCCCTTCGGCGGGGACGCGGACTCGGGCGGACTGACGGAACACTCAGACGGGATCGGGTAGCCAGACAGACTTGCAGCGGGGACCGGCGCACGCTGTAATTCCTCGGGCGGAACTGCATGTGAGGGAAAGTTCATGTCGCCGGCTGTTCTGGCGTGGCTCGACTATTCGGAATCCGACCAGCGACGGGCCCGGGAGATTGTGGCGATGTTCTCGCAGCGCGAGAGCCGCGACGAGCTGGGACTGGGCAGGATCCGGGACGCGCTGAGCGACACGCTGTTTCCGGGAACCTCGTTTCTGCTCACGCGGGCCCGGTACCTGCTGTTCGTGCCGTGGCTGTATCGCGAGGGGGCGCGTCGGGGACACGGCGGCCCGAAGCTCACGCAGTGGGTTGAAGGGCATGAACGGCAGCTGATCGGCGCGCTGCGTAGCGGCGGGGATCTTGAGGGGCTGGTCGGGCGGTTCGCGGGGTCCGCGGTTCGAATCCTCCCGTCGAGCATCTACTGGAACAGCCTGCGGAGATTCGGCATCTTGCGGCACGAAGGAACGGAGGGCCAGGTCGCGAGTCTGCGCCAGATTGCGCGCCCGCAGGATGACGCGACGGAGTTTCTTGAGCAGTCCGACGCGGTGTGGGCGCCGTCGATTCCATTGCCGCCGGACGACTTCTTCGACCTTACCTGCTGCAACTTCGCCCTTACTCACGATGAGGCGACGTGGCTTGCCGAGCGGATCGTCGCGGCGGTGCCCGATAGCCTGCTCCAGTTCCTGGTGACGCAGCGGAATCGCCACTCGGACAGCGCGTATGCCTGGGAGGATCCAGAGGCTGTTGCGGTGGAGGGTCCGGTCCGGGAGGCGCTGGACGAGGCGCGACGGTTTTCGGTCGTGATGCACGGGGCCGCGCTGCTTTACAACCTGCTGCTGGCCGAACGGGCGGAGGAATTGCGTCTCTCAAGGCGCGAGGGGCACCGGGACCAATACAAGAGCCGGCTTGACGAGTGGCAAAAGGACTTTCAAGAGATCAACGCAGGGGCCTGGGACCTGAACGGGTTGTGGGCGCTGGTCGCCGCACAGGGAAGGCCTGCCGCGCCGCCGACGCGCGCATTCGTATCCGAATGGGTTGACCTGGCACGAGCAAGCGGCGGACGGCCGGCGGACGACGGCATGGCGCGGGAGCTGATTCGGAATCGGGAACGCGTGCAGAAGCGCGGCCAGGCGCGGCTCGTCAATGACCGCCTGATGCATCAGTGGGGCGGCGCATCCGGATCCGGGCGCCTCAACTTCCGCTGGCCGGTTGTCAGGCGGATCCTCAATGAGATCGTGGATGGGAGGGATAACGGTCGTGCTCGCGCCTGACAGCCGAGAGTTGCTGCTCGAGGCGCTGCGACCGCCCGCGGGATGCTCGCTGGACCGCGCCGTCGCGACAACGTTCACGCTCGATCTGGAGACGGCGCTGACGGTCCCACTTGCGTTCGCCGGTTTTCGATTGGACGAGCAGCCGGATCCCATTGAGGTGATGCAGTCACTGCGCGGGATGAGCGATCGGATTGACATCTTCTGCCAGGCCGGCGCGATCGGCGCCGCGCGGTGGCCATCCGATCTGGTGGCCCTGCTCGAAGGCGTCGTCCACGAGGTAAAGCGACCGCGGCCAGGTCACATCTTCCATCCGAAGACCTGGCTGCTTCGATTCCGCGACGAATCCCAGGCGCCCTCATATCGGCTGCTCGTGCTCTCCCGAAACCTCACGGCCGATCGCAGCTGGGACACGATCCTCTGGCTGGACGGCCGGCGTGCGGGACGGATCAACAAGAGCTGCGAACCGTTGGCGCGGTTTTTTCGGGCGATGCCCGGGTTGGCCGTGACGTCGTTGTCTCCAGGCCGTCACGCGGTCCTGACCGAGCTCGCCGAGGAGCTGCGGCGGGTCGAATGGGAGCTACCCGACGGCGTCCACGAGGTCCGCTTTCATCCGATCGGACTTCGGTACTCGCGCAGGTTTCCCTTTGAGGAGCACTTCCGCGGCTATCGAAAGCTTGTGATCTCACCATTCGTCCGCGAAGGCGCGATTCGGCGCATCTTTCGCATGAGGGCCGGCCAGACTGCCGTGCTCATCTCGCGCGGCGGGGAGCTCAATGCCGTGCCAAAAGACGCACTCGAGGACGTAGACGTCTATGAGCTCGATCCGACGGCGAGCCTCGCCGCGGATGACTCCGAAGGGGAGGCAGACCGGAGCTTCTTCACACAGCTGCACGCAAAGGTCTTTGTGGTCGAGCGCGGCAAGCGAGCGCATCTCTTCGTTGGCTCGGCCAACGCCACCGATGCGGGACTGGGCCAGAACGTGGAGTTTCTGTGTGAGCTGGTCGGCCCGGTACGGACGCTCGGAGTCGACGCGCTGGTGGGCGAAGACGCGCCGCTAAGGGGCATGCTGACGCCGTACGATCGCGGTACGGAGCCATGTGTCGACAAAGAAGGCGAGGACAGCCGGGCGCTCGAGAATCTGCTGGTCGATATCGCCGGGGGGATCCGCTTCCGCACAACCGTCACGCAGGGGACCGAGGGTTGGGTAGCTCGGATTAGGTCCGATGCCGCGCCGCGGCGCATGCCCAAGGGAGCCTGCGTCACCATTGCTCCCTTCAACCGTCCGGACGAGACCAAACAGCTCGATCCTGCAGAGCCGCTTGACGTCGAACTTCCGCCCCGCGAGCTCGCAGATATCACGGCGTTTCTTCGGCTCACGGCGCGAGGGTCGGTCGACGAGAAGGTGCTGGAGCGCTCGACGGTGGTCTGCTCACAGCTCGAGGGTTCGCCCAACGACCGATTCCGGCAGATCTTTGCCCGGCAGATCGACACGCCGGAGAAGTTCCTGCGGCTGCTCGCCCTGCTCATCGGCTTCGCCTCCGGAACTGCCATTGATATCGCAGTGATCAGCGAGGGGTCGGGACGCTGGTCAGCAGGCGCCGGGCAAGGCGTCCTGGAACTGCTGGCGCGAGCTCTCGCGGAAAGTCCGGAGTCAATCGATCACCTGGACGAGATCATCGAGCACCTGCGCCGGTCGCCGCATGGGCGGGCGGTCCTTCCGCCGGGCTGGGACGACGTGTGGCTGCCGGTCCTCGAGGCGCGACGCGCGATGGGCGTAGAGGCTTCGTGACTCGGACGACCCGAAAAGATCGGGGCACAGCGCTGAGCGATTTCCAGCGAGCGACCGCCGAGCACGCGTTCCGGCGGCTGTACCGCGATCAGGACTCGTCGCGACGATTCCTGGTGGCGGATGAGACAGGACTGGGCAAGACGCACGTCGCGCAGGAAGTCATCGCCAGGACCCTGGAGCACCTCCAGCAGGTCGAGCACGTGCGTCGCATCGACATCGTTTACGTGTGCTCCAACACGGACATCGCCGCGCAGAATATTCGGAAGCTGAACGCAACCGGCTCGGAGAGTCCGAGCTTTGCGACGCGGCTTACCCTGCTGATCAGGCAGCCGGACGTGCTGAAACCCGCACCGGGCGGCACGGGCAAGCCGGCCACGTTCGTCGCGTTCACACCGGCCACATCGTTTCAATTCGGATGGCAGCTGGGCAAGGCGGAGGAGCGCGCCGTGCTCTACGTGCTGCTGCGACATCACCTGGGCCTCAGGGGTAAGCAAGCAACCGCGGCAGAGCGGGTCTTCCAGGGCGGCGTGTCGAGCCGACAACGATTCGTCGACTCGTACGTCGCTTCCGTGCGCTCACGACCCTTCGAGCCAAGCATCCAACGGACGTTTCTGGAGGCGTTCGATCGGAGCAGCGAGCGAGGGGCGCTCGTCGCCCTGATCGATGAAGTCGCAGGACGAAAGGCTCTGACCGATAGTCAGCGTGCGTCGGCGCGCCAAATCGTCGGCAGGCTGCGCCGAATGCTCGCGCGAGCCGCCGTTTCGGCGCTCGGGCCCGACCTGGTGATCCTGGACGAGTTCCAGCGCTTTCGGGATCTACTGGACGTGAAGACCGGCGGCGAAGCGGCCGAGCTGGCGCACGAGTTCTTCAATCAGTCCGACGCGCGTGTGCTGTTGCTCTCGGCAACGCCGTATAAGCCGTTCACGTACGCGGAGGAAGCCGAAGACGGTGGTGGTCACTACGCGGACTTCCTAAAGACCCTGGAGTTCCTGGCGGCCTCGGATGAGCCCGTGGATTCCCTGCAGGCTGATCTCGATGCGATGCGGCAGGCGGCGCTGGCGGGCGAGCCGACGGCGGCGATCCGAGACCGGGTGCAAGCCCAACTGCGGAGGTGGATTGCTCGAACCGAGCGGCCCACTGGCGACAGGGGCGCGACGACCCTCGAAACGGAGACGAGCGCGTTTCGCGTGCTATCGGACGACTTTGCCGGTTTCGTCGCGCTGCGACGCGTCGCGGACGAGGTGAAGGCGCCGCTTGGCGTCGAGTACTGGAAGTCAGCGCCCTACTTCCTCAACTTCCTGAGCGGATATCGCGTTGGGGAGCGTGTGCGTGAATGGATGAAGGATGCGGAACTTCGGTCTCGGCTGGTACCGCTGTTTGGCGGCGCCCAGCGCATTGACAAATCCGATGTTGAGGGATTCCAGCCGCTCGATTGGGCGAACGCGCGGATGCGCGCGCTGTACGGGGCGACGCTGAAAAAGGGCTGGTGGCGCTTGCTCTGGATGCCGCCGTCGCTTCCCTACCACCGACTTGGCGGCCCGTATGAATCGGTCGATTCGACCGAGATCACCAAGCAGCTCATTTTCTCGAGCTGGGTGGCTGCGCCTGCGGCTATCGCGTCACTCCTGAGCTACGAGGTCCAGCGACAAATCTTCACCGGAGCGGGGCAGCTATTGAATACGCCGGCGGCCCGAGCAGCTCTGGCGAGGCGCCTCGACTATCGGATGGCTGATGGGCGGCCTGCCTCGATGTCGACGCTGGCGTTGTTCTGGCCGCAGCCGACGCTTGCCGCGCGCACCGACCCGTTGGACGCCGCCCGCGACCACGACGAGTCGCCGAGCGTGGAGCGTCTGCTCCAGTGGGCGTACGACCGAGTCGAATCAGTCGTTGGCCCGAACGGCCACACGAGCTCCACGGCGAGCGCCGCCTGGCACTGGTTCGCGCCGGCGCTCGCAGAGCGGGGCAGCGCGCTTGCATCCGCGCTCATCGGGGAGTGGCGAGGCAACCTTGCTGACGCACTGCGGGGAGCCTCTCCCGATCACTGGTCCGAGGAGGAGCGGGGCGCGGCGCTCGTGGCGCATGTCCGGCAGTTGCAAGAGGCTCTCGGCGATTGGACGCCGGAGTCGGAACGGCCGGCGGACTTGGTAGCGACTTCCGCGGTTCTCGGTTTAGGAGCGCCGGGGAACATCGCGTGGCGAGCGCTCAGGCGGCTAAGGCGAACGGACGACACGGTAACCGAGTTGGGCCACTGGCGCGCGGCGGCGATCCTGGCGTCCGGCTTGCGGAGTCTCTTCGCGCGGCCCAACGCGATGCTGCTTCTCGACGGCCTGTACGGAGGCCCAGGCAGCGCGCGCGCGGATGAAGGCGCCTATTGGCGCAGGGTCGCGCGGTATTGCATCGACGGGGGGCTGCAAGCGGTTCTCGACGAGTACATCCACCACCTGGCCGGTGAGTCAGGAGCGAACACGTCTACCGATGAGGGGCTGATCTCGCTGGCCGCAACCGCACGGCGGGCCATTGCCGTACGGGAGTCGGTCAACCGCGCAACCGACATCGATGATTTCGACAGTGACGGCATCGCGTTCCCGAGCCGGTTCGCGATGCGCTTTGGCAGCACCCGCTATAGCCAGGACGAAGCCAGACTTCCCGAGGTTAGGGCGGCCTTCAACTCGCCGTTCTGGCCGTTCGTGCTCGCGACCACCTCGATAGGCCAAGAGGGAGTCGACTTCCACTGGTGGTGCCATTCGGTAGTCCATTGGGACCTCCCGGGCAACCCGGTCGACTTCGAGCAGCGCGAGGGGCGGGTGGATCGCTACAAGGGGCACGCGATCCGAAAGAACGTGGCGGCCGCGCACCGATCGGCCGCGCTGGCTCCAGGAATCGGCGACCCCTGGTCCGCGGTCTTCGAAGCCGCCGCGGCGGAAGCAGCCGACGGGCTGGGCGACCTCTCCCCCTACTGGATTTACCCGGGCAACGCCCAGCTGCACCGGCGAATCATGGCTTTTCCCCTGAGTCGCGACGAGGAGCGATGGGACCGGCTGCAAGAGTCGCTGGCGCTCTATCGACTGGCGTTCGGTCAGCCCAGGCAAGAGGACATGCTGGCCGTGCTTAAGCGTCGCGGCGTCGACGGGGATCCTGAACGGATTGCGGAGATGCGGATTGACCTGCGGCCACCGGCTCCAGACGCAGTCCGGTAGACGCTCTTTAGAGTCAGAAAGGCCGGAGGTCCCTCAAGTCGCTCCGAGAGTCCGCGCCGTTGTCGCGACGATGGCCGAACTCGACTCATCCAGAGACGGGTCGGCAGATCCCCAGGCCGGTTAGGCCGGTTAGGCCGGTGGCGATGCTGGCGGGGAGTTGGATGGTCAGGCCGCCGTTGATGGCGAGGGGCTCGGGGGTGATGAAGCTGGCGGGGTTGGTTGCGCGGAAGACGGGCGGGTCGGAGACGCCGCCCCTACGCCAGAAGGGAAGCGGACGCCGGGATGACGGACGGGGACTGCCCGGGAGGGTTGGGTGCTAGGGCTTGTGGTTCGACACGGTCCGCCGAAGACTCCGGACCGGCTCACCACGAACGGATAAGGGGTGGTGGCTGCGCGGAAGAGGCCGGTTAGAAACGCGGCTCCTACGGAAGACACGAGGGGCGGCCAGTCGATCACGACCGGAAGACGGGCGGGTCACAGACCCGCCCCTTGTATGTTGCAGAACCCTCGGATCGTCCGGGGGAACTCGTAGGGCCGGGACAGCCCGACCGCCCCTTGGTCCAGTGAGACCGTTTCGTAGCGTGGGCGTCCCGGCCCTCACGCTGGCTCAGAGCCCGAACAGTTGCCTGGGCCGTCAGCACGAGCCCGAATTTACAAGGCAGGGCAGGAAGCCAGCGTCACCTGGAGGGTACCGAAATGGCCCACCCGTTGTTTGTTGGTCTGGATGTCGCGCGCGATCAGCTGGAGGTGGCGGTCTATCCGACCGCCGCGGGCTGGCGCGTGCCCAACACCCCGGCGGGCCACGCGCGTCTGGTGCAGTGGGCGCAGACCCACCACCCCGCCCGCCTGGTGCTGGAAGCGACGGGCGGCTACGAGCAGGCCGTGGATGCCGCCCTGTATGCCGCCGGGTTGCCGGTGGTCGTCAGCAATCCGCGCCAAGTGCGCGACTTCGCCCGCAGCCGCAACATCCTGGTCAAGACCGACCGCGTGGATGCGCAGGTGCTCGCGCGCTTCGCGGCCGAGGTCCAGCCGCCCCTCCGGCCCCGCCCCTCGGCTGCCAGTCAAGACCTGCACGCCCTGGTCACCCGCCGCCGCCAACTCCTGACGGATCGGGTCGCCGACAAGCAGCGGCGCCCCTTGGCCCGGCCCAACGTCCAGGCCGACATCGACGCCCACGTGGCCTGGCTCTCCGAACGCCTGACCACCCTCGACGCCCAGATCGCGGCGGCCCTCCAGGCCGAGGCGGCTCTGCGCGCCCGGGCGACTTGGCTCCAGAGCATCCCGGGCATCGGCCCCACGGCTAGTGCCACCCTGCTAGCCGAACTCCCCGAACTCGGCACCCTCTCGCGCCGGCAGATCGCCGCCCTGGCCGGAGTCGCCCCCTTCAATCGCGACAGCGGCACCTGGCGCGGCCGCCGCGGCATCTGGGGTGGGCGCGCCTCCGTCCGCGCCGTCCTCTATATGGCGACCGTCGCTGCCACGCGGGCCAATCCCGCCATCCGCGTCTTCTATCAGCGGCTCATCGCGGCCGGCAAGCGGCCCAAGGTGGCCCTCACCGCCTGCATGCGCAAGCTGCTCATTCTCTGCAATGCCCTGTGCAAGCACGGGACCCTCTGGGACCCCACCAGGGCCACCTAGGACTTGCCCGACCAACACAGTTGCTACGAAAGATCGGCCGGGTGGTTCGACACGGATCTCCGAAAGACTCCGACCCGGCTCACTACGAGCGGTTTTTTCCTAGAGGCGGTAGGTGGTGAAGTGGTTGTTGCTGGAGGGGCCGTAGCTGAGGTGGAGGGTTTGGGTGTGGGGGACGGCGATGAGGGCGGCGATGGTGGCGAAGGGGTCGCCGGACCGGACGGGGCGGCAGACGGGTTCGGGGCGGCCTGATTCGTCGCTGAGGAGTTGGCGGCAGACCTCTGTATCAATTGAGCCGGCGTGTTGGTCGAGGGCGGTCTGGAGCGAGACACGGCGGCCTTCGGAGTGGGGGAGGGGCCGGCGGGTGGCTTGGTGGGGGAGGAGGATTGCGGCGGTGCAGTTGTTGGCGTGGGCGTAGGCGCCGTCGTTGACCTGGGTGACGTGGACGCCTTCGGCCAGGATTTCGAGGTTGCGGGCGTGGCGGGTGTCGGCGATGAGAAAGTTGCCGACGGCGGGGCCGGGCATGGCCTGGATGCGTTGGACAGCAGCTTGGGCCGTGGCGCTTTCGAGAGCGGCGCGGCGGAGGATGGGCGGGGCCATCCAGGTTCGGCCGGATTTGCCCCAGAGGGAGTTGGCGAAGACTGACACCCCGTGGCTGTTGAGGCCGACGCCGCCGAGTTCGCCGGGGACGCAGTGCATGAGGATGTGCGGGCCGTGGGCAGGCCTGAACGCGGCGAGGAACATGCGGTGGAGGTAGGGCTCACCCAGGTCGCGGTTTTGACCGGCGATGGTTTGGCCATCGGTGGTGGCGGACCCGACGGCGGCGAATGAGGTGCAGCCTTCGGGCAAGCCGCCGGTTCCGGGGCGGAGTTGGAGGGCGAGGGCTTCGTCGAACCGGATTCCAGCGCCTTCTGCCAGGCCCTGGAGCTCGTCGATCCAGTGGGGGGCGATGGCTTCGACGGCGGGTTGCTGCTGTCTGGTCCAGTCGAGGGCGGCCGCGGAGGTGAGGCCGCTGTCGGCGGCGCCTTGCATGGTTTCGGCGAGCTGGAGGCGGACGAGGTCGCGGAAGCGCTGGCCGTGTTGGAGGCCGAGATCGTAGGCGGTTCCGGTGAATTGGGCGAAGGGGAAGTGGATGGGTGGGAGGCCTGGGGGGTGTTGTGGGGGAAGGATACGGGGTTGGGAAGGAGTGAGGGCAGAGCACCTGTGTTGGGGCGTCAAGGGTTAGGGCATGGTGGGGTCCCAGGTGGTCTGCTGCCGGCAGAGGGCGTTGCAGAGGACGAGGAGCTTGCGCATGCAGGCGACGAGGGCGACCTTGGGCGGCTTGCCGGCGGCGATGAGGCGCTGGTAGCAGGCGCGGAGGCTGGGGTTGACGCGGGTGGCGGTGAGGGTGGCCATGTAGAGCGCGGTGCGCACCTGGGCGCGCCCGCCCCAGCAACTCCGGCGCCCGCGCCAGGCGCCGCTGTCGCGGTTGAAGGGGGCGACGCCGACCAGGGCGGCAACCTGCTGGCGGGAGCAGACGCCCAGTTCGGGCACTTCGGCCAGCAAAGTGGCGGCGGCCACGGGACCGATCCCCGGCACGCTGTGTAACCAGGCGGCGCGAGCGCGCAGGGTGGGCTCGGCCTGCACGAGGGCCGCCAGCTGGCGGTCCACATCCTGGATGGCCGCGGTCAGCGCGGCCGCGAGGGGGTCGAAGCCCAGCTCCAGGTGGGCGCGGTCGTGGCGGCGCCGCTGCTGCTCGGCCGCGCGGGCCGTGACCAGTTGGCGCCGCCGGCGGCTCAGGTCTTGAAGGTCCTGGACCGCGGCGCTGGGCTGGGGGCGCAGCGGGGGTCGGACCTCCGCCGCGAACCGCGCCAGCACGCCGGCATCGATGCGGTCGGTCTTGGCCAGGACGCCGTGGGCGCGGGCGAAGTCGCGGATCTGGCGCGGATTGACGCGGACGACCGGCAGGCCGGCCGCAGCCAGGGCGGCGACCACGGCGCGCTCGTAACCGCCGCTGGCTTCCAGCACGATACGGCTGGGCCGCAGCGCCTGGAGCCGCCCCTGCAAGCGCCGCAGGCCGCCCCGCGAGCACGGCACCGTCCACGTCGTCCCCGTGGGATACACGGCCACGTCCAATCGGGCCTTCGCCACATCGATCCCCACCGCCACCGCTGCGTGCCCAGCCATTGGGTACCCTCCGGCAACGCTGGCCGCACGCCCGGCCTTGCAGATGCGGGCTCGTGTTGACGGCCCCGGTACCTGTTCGGGCTCTGGGCCAGCGTCAGGGCCGGGACGACCCTGCTCTCTCACGGTCTCCAACGACCACGGAGTGATCGGTCTGTCCCGGCCCGTTCACTGTGACCTTGGTCAATCCAAGGCTCTGGGAACGTACAAGAGGGGAAAGAAGGGGGAAGGGGGAAGGGGGAAGGGGGAAGGGGCGGAGGGGACAGGGAGCAGGCGCAGGACGGATAGGGGCAGGCACTGGAGGGGTTTGAGCGGGAGGAGCAGGAACGGGCCGGCGGGCATTTGGAGGGTGGATTGCAAGGCTTACCCGGCCAGTGTACACGATCTGCGGACGGATGGGGAGTCGGGAACTGTTGGGGGCGCGGCGGTACCAGGAGCAGCGGGTGGAGGGCGGACGCTGCGAGTCTCTCGCCTTGGGTGGGGCGACAGGGTAGCGTGGCCGGGATTGGCTGGGATCGCTGAATGGCACCGGTGACGGGGTTTCCGAGCATTGTCGAGACGTACCTGGGGGACCTGCGCCGGATTCGGGCCTCAGGTGGGGCGACGGGCGAGCGGTCCGGGTATGGGCCGCTGGAGAGTCTGCTCAACGAGGTAGGCGGCGGGCTGAAGCCGAAGGTGTTCTGCGTCGGTGAACTGGCGGACCAGGGGGCTTGCCGGCCAAAGGTGAGATCGGCCGTTGAACAGTTCACCCTCGACGTGCCGTGGAAATTGCCCGTGGTCGATCGCGACGAGCTTGGGCTGCCGGATTGTGGCGCGGGGGCGTGAGGCGGGTCTGTGGGGGATGGTCTCGGTGACTATTGGGGGTGCGCCGAGTAACCGACGGATTGCCCTTGTCCTGAGCGTGCTGCTGGTGGCGGGGGTGGTGGGATGTGCGGGGCCGAGTGAGTCCTCTGAGCGCCTAGCGAAGCCAAGGCCGGGTGCGACATCAGGCCCGCCAGGCTCGGCCACTCCATCCATCAGCCCCTCACCTGGCACCCGGACGGAGGACCTTACGCCGAGCGTGGCAGCACCTTTCGTCCCGACGCCGGTACCCGACCGCCAGCCAACACATTGCATTGGCCCAGCGAGCATCTGCGGTCCTTATATCACGCCGACGCCGAGCCCGGAGACGACTCGCAATCCGAGGGACGAGGTCATCGACTTTTTCATTTCGGGCCCCTGCAATCCGGGGAATGACCTATTCATTGACATGTGGTTCTGGCAGAACCAGGTCCAGTGGCAACCGGACAGCACGGTCATTCTGTTCAGTCAGGGTCCAGCGGTGTACGCCGCCACGGTGGATGGCTCGCGGGTCCAAGCCGTGGCCGACGCATCCAAGACTGAGCGTACGCCGTGGGGCCCGGGTGTCGACGAATTCGAGTACGGCGATGTGTTTAGCAATGTTTACGGCCCGATGACGTCTTTCGACATTTCTCCGGATGGCGATCGAGTCGTCTTCGCCACCTGTGCCTATCGAAAGGATGACCTCATCAAGTACAGGTTGAAGGACGAGTATGAGCTAGCCGTCGTGGGTGTTGATGGGTCGGAGGTTCGGCGGCTGACACAGGACTGGGGGTTTAGCAACTATCCATCGTGGTCTCCGGATGGAACGCGGATTGCGTACCTGACCGCTAAGGGCGGCTCCATGAGCGTTGTTCGCGAGACGCGCCTCTGGGTCATGGCAACCGACGGTTCGGAGCGACGCGGGCTAGGTGCCCGGTACCCGGTGGTGATGCACCCGCCGCAGTGGTCGCCAGACGGCAAGCGGCTGGCGGTGGTGGGAGTGGGACCAGAGACGGACTACTACGGCGGGCGGCGTTTTCTGTACACCATGCGACCGGATGGCACTGAGTGGCAACTGCTGGGACGGACAGCAAGCGGGCCATCCTGGTCGCCGGACGGCACGCGGCTGGCATTCGTGGCTGTGGACGATGTCGCAACAGTTAGGGACAGACGGCTTGTGACGATGGCAGCTACGGGACGCAGATGCACGAGGTACAGGTGCCGGAAGGCTGGGAGCCCCGATACGAGTGGGGACATGCTGTGCTGGCCGAACTGAACTGGATCTCAACCGTGGCGTGGTCGCCGGCGGGCGATCAGCTGCTGTACACGTGTAGACGGCACATCTGCGTGGTGGGGCTCGACGGGACACCAGTGGGCCAGTCGCCAATCGGCTGGGATACGGCGAGCGTCGCGGCGTGGTCGCCGGACGGCACGCGGATCGCCGTCGTCGCCGGTGTCGGCTGGGAAATGCCCGGCGCATATGTGGACAGCGGCCCTTTGCTGTACACCATGGCGGCGGACGGGAGCGACGTGCAGGTGGTGGTTGAGGCTGGTCTGCAACCGGTCTCGGCCACTGCCTCGCAGTTGGACGCTGCGGACAGCCAAGCGGCCTGCGCCGCCGGATATGTCGTGCCGGAGCCGGACGCGAATCCAGGCCTCGTGCATGACTGCGAAGTCCTGATTGCGCTGCGCGCGACGCTGTTTCCAGGGGACGATTCGAACTGGAATCCGGGAACGCCGATCGGCAAATGGGTTAGCGTGACGGTGGAAGGCGAATCACCTCGGGTGACTGCGCTGGAGATGCCACAGCAACGGTGGGGGGAGTGGTCGCGAAGACCGATTCCGCCGGACCTAGGTGCGCTTACGAAACTGCATACGCTCATTCTGGGATACAACAATCTCTCAGGTCTCATTCCGCAGGAGTTGGTGCAATTGGAGTTATTGGGGCACCTGGATTTGTCAGGGAACGATTTGAGCGGACCGCCACTGCCGGACCTTCGCCGGCTTTCGAAGCTGAGCACGCTCGACCTGAGTTGGAACAGGCTCACCGGGCCGATTCCCGCAGAAGTTAGCCAGCTAGCCAATCTTCAGCGTCTTGACCTTTCAGGTAACGAATTTACGGGCCCGGTTCCAACTGCGTTGGCGCAACTGGCCAAGCTGGAGGAACTCAACCTCTCTTTCAACCAGTTGACGGGATCGATCCCGCCCGAGCTTGGGCAGTTGGCGGCGTTACAAAGGTTGGACCTGTCCAAGAACCAGTTGACAGGACCGATTCCACCTGAATTGGACGGCCTCACGAGTCTCGAGTGGTTGCGTCTCGCGGAGAACGACCTGACGGGATGCATCCCACCGGGGCTGAGGGAGCGTCTGGGGTGGGATTGTCCCAAGCTGGCGTCTTAAGACGACGACTACAGGCGGTAGGTGGTGAAGTGGTTGTTGGATGGGGGCCGTGGCTTCGATGGAGGGTTTGGGTTTGGGGGTGGCGATGAGGGCGGGGGCATAAGGCGTGAGGCTCCTACTTCTGTGACGTTTAATAGAACCCATCGCATCTGAAAAGCGAATTCAGCTTGCGGCTTCGGCCGGGATGACGAGGGATCGGCGCCGATGGTAGGGCGGTTAGGCCTTGCCGAGTTGTCTGGGTGCTTAGATGGTGGGGGTGAGGTTCGACACGGTCCCTTCGACCGGCTGACGGCAGGCTCTTCGAACACTTACGGCCTGCTCACCACGAACGGTGGGGCTGGGTTTGGCGGACGAGCGGAAGGCGGGATCTCTCGGGGAACCTCGGGATGGCAGGAAAAGGCTTGCGGAGCACTAGGGGTGCTGGAGATGCGTGAAGTTGAAGGCCGCGTTTGGCGCCTTGGATAGGGCTGCCACGTACAGATCCAAGTCGACGGTGACCAGCGGGTGTCCGGCGTGACCATTTCGAGGAGCGCGGCGTCGGCGAGGCCCAGCCGATTGAAGGATGCGTTTCTTGACGCTTCCAGGCTGGTCACAACAATCTCCTTGTTGATTTCGATTAGTGACCGGAACGTATCAAAGAACCTGGATCGCTGAGGCTCGCCATGTTGACTGAGCAGATTGGACGTCTCGGTGAGGGTATTTGGCGTTACAAGTACTTGCTGGTAGTTGCCGAGCAGATCGACCAGACGTTCATAGTCAAGCGCGTCGAATGCTTGCAGGCGACGATGACTACGTATTAGCGCCTGATCTGTGGCGCCGACGACGAGTAGCAAGAGGAGATTAGCGTCGACATAGCATCCAGCGGGCGCCTAATCAGTCCACGCCTTCCACCACCCGGTGCTTGACGGAAACGACGCTGCCTGAGCCGTCGTCGATGTTCACAACCTTGAAGGAACGACGCATTGTAGGGGTGCCCGCTGGATAGCCAGATGCGGCGGCTTGGAACCTGTCCATTCGGCCCCTGGGGCGCAGGAAGCTGATGGTTATCTTCCAGATATTCGACCGGTCGTCAAAGTCAACTTCTTCGAGTCCGACTTCATCGATATCCTCTTCAGCGAAGACATCGGCGATATACGTCTTGGCTGTCCGCGCAGCCTCGCGAACATCCATCGAACTCTCCAGCGGCCCATTCGGTGCTCCGATTGTAGCGCCGGCGTCCACGGGCACCGCCGTCAGCGTCGCCGCATGACAATTCACCCCCACGACCCTGCGATCCATCCCACCCTCCTTCGCGGCACGCTGCCCGGGCAGCGGGGGAAAGTCCTGTGTGGAGTGGCCGTCGCGCCGCAATCTCCTATCAAGTCACCCGCGCTGCCCTGAGCAGCGGCCGGCGGGGGGACGCTTCGAGGCCAAGGCCTGCCATGCGGCAGCCACTGAATGACCGAGTCACCCCCGCCGGATGCTCGGGACCCTAGCAAGCCCCACGCCCAGCTTGGACACACAGGGTTGACAGGGTCCTGTGGCGCGTGGATGTACGATTGCCGCCACTCCGACATCGGTGACGGCGGGCCGCCTCCGAACGGGCCGCGCCCGAGCGGGCCGTGTACCTGTCAAGGTCACGGAACCAGCCGCCATGCGCATTCACGACGTGTCCGTCGAGATCCTGCGGCACGAGCTCGAGCAACCGATCGCCGACGCCCAGATCGTGATCCCCGAGCGGATCAGCGTGCTGGTCAGAGTCCGGGCCGATGACGGCACTGAGGGCGTGGGCGAAGCGGCCGGCTTCGGCGGCGCACATGCCACGGTCAAGACGATCGTCGAGCAGCAGCTAGCACCGTTGCTGATAGGCGAGAATCCGCTGCTGGTCGCGCGGCTCTGGGACCTCATGTACCGCGGCACGGCGCCGATGGGGCGACGTGGCGCGGTCGTCGCCGCTATGAGTGGCGTAGATGTCGCGCTCTGGGACCTGATGGGGAAGGTCGCCGGCCTGCCTGTCTACCAGTTGCTGGGCGGCGCGCGTAGCCAAATCCGCGGCTATGCCAGCGGCGGATTCTACGCAGAGGGCAAGGGCGAGGCGGAGCTAACGCGCGAGTTCGGTGACTGTGCGACCCGAGGCTTTGGAGCGGTAAAGATGAACGTCGGCGGGCTTCCTATAAGAGACGACGTGTCACGTGTGAGGGTCGTACGCAAGGCGCTGGGACCCGGCATCCAACTGATGATCGACGCCAACAATCAGTACACCGCCAAGCAGGCGCTGGGGATGGCCGCCAAGGTGGAAGAGTTCGACATCGCCTGGTTCGAGGAGCCGGTGCCCGCTGACGATCTCGAGGTGGCGTGGACCGTGCGCGCCGGAACGCCGATCCCGATCGCCGGCTACGAGACTGAGACTACGCGCTGGGCATTTCGCGAGTTGATCACGCGCGGCGCGGTGGACATCGCGCAGCCGGACGCCATCTGGGCGGGCGGCATCAGTGAGGGCCTGAGGATCGCGGCGCTGGCCAGTGCCTGGAATCTTCAATTCGCGCCGCACAACTTCGCGGGCGCCGTGGCGGCCTTCGCGAACCTGCATCTCGCCATGGCCGCGCCTACGGCCGTGATCTTCGAGATGGTTCAGAACCCGAACCCGCTGCGAATGGAGCTCGTTCGCAGTCCGTTGGAGATCGACGAGGATGGCTTCGTGCGTGTACCCGGGACCCCGGGTCTCGACTTCGAACTGGACGAAGCTGCGGTCAAGCGATTCCGGATCGACAGCTGAGGTTCGCGAATATCGCCATCTTTGTCGATGAGACCGTCCACCAGCCGGCGGTGTGACGTCGATGCCATGGGTTCGCGAATTCGTGGGTCTCGGCTCGTGCTGCGCTGCCCGTGCGTGGACAGGTGGGGGCCCGGGAAGGGTCGACCAAAATGTCGGCGAGCCGCAGCCAGGACCGTTTTCGCGGTGTCGGACCGTCGTGGCCTGACTAGCGCTGAAGCGCCTTCGGAATGTCATAAACAGGCGGCTCGATGATTTGCAGACTACGGTCAGGCAGGGGCAGATCGACCCTGACGTTGCCCCGTCGGTGGGACTCGCGCGTGGCGATCGCGATCTCCAGGGCCTCGCGCGCATCTTCCGCCGTGCAGCGCGGCTCCGCGCCGCGCTCGATGCACGCCAGCAGGTCGTAGACGGCCTCGAGGCTTGCGCTGCGGGCGGTCGCGGGCACTGGAAAGGTGCGCCGGACCATCGCGATCCGGTTCATGCCTGGGCGCTGCTGCTCGGCCGTCCACAGCTCCGGCGCGCGCCCATCCTGCACAAGCCGAATCATGCCTCCAGTTCCGGTGACGCTGAATTCCCACTCCTCAATTCTACCCGTATGCCGGTCGGGACCGTGGGCGAAGGACCGGAAGTAGCCACGCACGCCGTTTCCGAACGCCACGTAGCCAGCGGCCTCGAAGTCGGCGTCATCATCCACGGCGGCGCTCTCGGCCTCGCCCATCACCCAGTCAGCGCGCGCGCGCGCAAACATGGTGAGGGTCGTCAGCAAGTGGCTGCCGTTGTTGGTCATCACGCACTGGCCCAGCGCCTGCACGTGCTGGACGTCACCGAGCCAGCCGTCTTCGATCAGGGCAAGCGCCCGCCGAAAAATCGGGTGCCAGCGGCGCACGCAGTTCACGGAGACGATGATGTGGTTGGACCGACACGCCTCGATCACGGCGTCTGCCTCCTGCAGCGAAAAGCACAGCGGCTTCTCGGCGCGGACGGCGCGCACGCCGTAACTTCCATTGGCGATCTCGAGCATGATGTCGGCGCGCGGCTTGGCCGAGGTGCACACACTTACGATGTCGGGCTTGGTGTCACGGAGCATCTGCCGGTAGTCAGCGAACACGGCGTCGATGCCCCAGCGCCGTCTGGCGGCCTCGCGCTGCTCTTCCCAGGTATCCGCCAATCCGACGATCTCGATCTCTGGCGCGGCCGCGTAGCAGGCAATGTGGGCGTGGGGGGCGCCGTGGATGTCGAAGGTCTCGATCTCATCGTCGAACGTGCTGGCGATCCGGCCGAGACCGATCACGGCTGCCCGGTAGCGGGTCATGGCAACTCCCCTTCTCCCGGCGTCGAGACGCGGCGTCCGCGCCCAGGCGGCACTATCCTACGCCGACCCGCCGAGGTCAACTTGGGGCGGCGGCGGGTGGTTCCATGCGTTGACGGGGGCCGGTCTCATCGGCAGCTTGGCCGTGCTGGGTATCCTCAGCGTCTGGCTTGCATGGGGCGCGTTATGCGGCTGGGCTGCCAAGCAAAAAGGCCAGAGCGTCGCGGTCCTGACCATCGCAGGCCTGCCGCTAGCAGTCATCGACCTTGAGCAGCCGAGCATTGAAGAATCAGTGCGCAAGCGCTTGGGGCTTCGGCCGGCGGACCGGGGTGGCGAGAGCGCGATTCTGGTGACTTGCCCGCTGGTCGCCGGACCCGAGCGCTGTACGGCCAGCCTGAACGGGCTGTCCGCGTTGGCGGCCAACCGTCTGATCTGCCCCAAGGCTTGAACCAGGGCCGATGTCAGAGACGCGCGGGGTCTCCCCAGAAAGGGTGGACAGAGGTAAGGGCGGCGTACCCTCTCGCTGAGTTCACGTGCCGGGCAGTGCCTGGCGCGGGAAGGCGTACGCCGGATGAGCGAGCCGACCCCTGAGCCGGCCGGCCTGGCAAGGGTTGGCGGGGAGGACCTGGAGGGTTTCGTCCGCCAGCGGATCCAGGGCTTCAGCCAGGAGCTTTTGGACGAGGAGGTGACGGCCCTGCTGGGTCGTCGGCGCTACATGATCATTAACTAAATAGTATGCTACATCTCGGCAGCTGGCTGAGGGTCGGAGAACAGCATGCTGGAGTTGAGCGAGCAGCAGCGGCGGGAATTGCGGCGGCTGAGCCGGCGGGCGCCCAGGGGGCACGTGCGGCTCAAGGCGCTGGGGCTGTGGAATCTGGGCCGGGGCAAGCGGCCCGGGGAGGTGGCGGACATTTTGGGGGTGCACCCGCGCACGCTGCGGGCGTGGGTGCACCGCTATCAGGCGGAAGGGGCGGCGGGCCTGGCGGTGCGGCCGGGGCGGGGACGGCCCGCGCAGGCCGACGCGGCCGAGCTGGAGACGGCGCTGCGGCAAGCGCCGCGGGCCTATGGGCTGACCCAGACGCGCTGGACCCTGCGGGCCCTGGCCCAGGTGGTCCCCAGCTTGCAGGGCTTCACGGACGCGGGGGTGCGGCAGGTGCTGCAGCGGCTGGGCTATCGCTACAAACGGGGGCAGCCGCGGCTCACCTCCCCCGATCCCGCCTATGCCGAAAAAAGGGGCGCGTGGTCCAGGTCCTCCGGGAGGCCCAGGCGCAGCCTGGCGAGGTCGTGACGCTCTTCTTCGATGAGACCAGCTTCTACCGCCAGCCCAGCCAGGCGTGGTTGTGGGCCCACCGGGGCCGCCAGCAGCCGCGCCTGCGCTACAGCCACCGGGCCAACAGCTTGATGCGGGTGGCCGGCGCGCTGGAGGCGCGCAGCGGCCGCGTGCATAGCTGGGACTTCCCCAGCATCACCGCGCGCCGCCTGGGCCGTTGCTGGCGGCAGGTGGGCCGGCGCTACCCCGAGGCTCGCCGCATCTACCTGATCGTGGACAACTGGCCGGTGCACTTCCACCCCCACGCCCAGGCCGCCCTGGCGCGCGATCCGCGGCTGCAGCTCGTGCCCCTGCCCACCTATGCCCCCTGGCTCAACAACATCGAGCAGCTCTGGCGCTGGCTCAAGCAGCGTGTCACCCACGCCCACCCATGGAGTGACGACTTCGGGGCCTTCAAAGCCCACGTGCGCGCCGAGTTGGCGCGCGTCGCGCACGGCCCGCCGGAACTTCGCCGCTACTGTGGACTCGATAGCTTATTTTCTTCATGACCATCCAGCGCCGCACCGGCGTGGACGCGGCGCCGGGCTACCGCAACGGGCACGGCCGACCGCGGCGGCTGGCGCGCATGTCCGGGACCGTCAGGCGGCGCCGCCCCCGGGGGCGGGGCCTGGAGGCGCGGTTCGAGAGCCGCCGGCTGCCGCTGTTCAAGCGGCGCACCCGCGAGGTCGCGGAGCTGTTGCCGCAGCTCTACGTGCAGGGGCTGGCGGAAGGTGCCGTCGAGCTCGCGCGGCGCGGGCTGCGGGGGGCGGGGGCGCCGCTCGCGGCGTCCTCGATCGCGCGCCTGAAGGCCGGCTGGCAGCTGGCAGACGCGGCGTTCAAGCGTCGTCCCCTGCACGACCTGGAGGTCGGCGACCTGTGGGTGGACGGGGGGTACGTCAAAGCCGGCCTGGAGCGGGACCAGGCGGCCTTGCTGGTGGCCATCGGCGCCCGGCGCGATGGCCGCCAGGTGGTGCTGACGGTGGAGCCGGGCGAGCGGGAGTCCACGGACACCTGGGCGGCCCTGTTCCGAGATCGCAAGGCGCGCGGTCGCGCCTGCCCGCGGGTGGTGGTCGGCGACGGGCACCTGGGCATCTGGGGCGGGCTGGCCCAGGTGTACCCCGAGGCGGCGGAACAGCGCGGCTGGAACCCCCGCATCCTCAAAGTCCTCGCCAAGCGGCCCAAGCGGCGCCCGGCGGAAGCTTAGCGGCTGCTGACGCCGATCCCCTACGCCCCCAGCCGACAGGAGGCCGCGCGGCTGCAACGTACCTTCCAGCGCTGGTGCCGGGACCGGGACCTAGCCGAGGTTGGGGAGCTCCTCGAGCACGACTGGGAGCGCATGATCACGTTCTCTCACTTCCCCCAAGCCCCTTGGAAGCACCGGCGCCCCACCAACGTGATCGAGTCCCCCTTCGCCGCGGTGCGGTTGCGGACCACCGCGGCGAAACGCGACAAGCGGGTCGCCAACGCCCCCGCGGTAAGCTGGAAGACGCGGCTGCTCGCCGAGAGCCGCGTCCGGCGGCTGGACGCGCCGCCGCTGCTGGCCGAGGTCGCCGACGGGGCGATCGACGAGGATGGAGAACGCGTAAGGAGTCTGAGCGAGGAGGCCGCCGCCTGAGCCTGTTTACACACCTCTTGGGGTAACCCCGAGACGGTGATCGCTACTTCCTCTCTGGGGCTGTCTGTGGTTGATCCCGGGAGCCACGCCAACGCAGGCGTGATCGCTTCAGGAGGCGGCAGCCGGTAGCCGACCGCACCGGCGGCCGGGTCCGGTTGTTTGGGGTGCGCCAGTCCTTGATCAGCACTCGAGCCTCCTCATAGGCGTAGCGGGTCAGCTCTCACTCGCCGGCGGGCCCCTCGCAAGCCCCGCGCTTACAGCGTGCACACACAGGACTGACACTAAAGCTATCGGACCATTGAAATTGCCGTGCGATCCCGTCCCCGTTTTGGACAGCGATCTTGCCGGTAGCGCATCTCACCTGTATTCCTGTACGAGCGATCACATGCCCTTCGGGCCTCGGCAGGCCCAGGATCTTCCGTGTTCGTCAAGCCTCGTCAATCGAAGAATCATGCCAGCAGCGTGTTGTTGGCGGGCGTCACCGTGTCAAATCCTGCGTGCCGGCCCTCTCAGACGGCGCACACCCGTGGCCTTGAACGGGCTCCCGGACTCTCTGTACGCCCCGAAGCTGCCGCAAGCGCGCCGTCTCCTTCCAGTCGATCTCATGTCCGTTAGGCCGAATAGCCACGCCATAATCTTTACGTGCAGATTCCCGACTGATGTATTCGTTGCGAACGTCATCCAGAACCATTGCTTCGTCGCGTTCGAACGGATCCCCGTATCCGCCACCACCGGGAGTGAACTGGCGTATAGAGTCTCCCGGCTTAAGCCGGATATTACTGGCCTTAGTGATATGCGGCGGAACATAGCGCTGTCCATCGAGCTCAAACTCCACGCCGCAGTTCGCGCCATCACTTCCGCCACGCACGCCTCGGGGAGCGAATTTGCCCCGATCAGCCAGGATGGACACAACCCCCTCGCCTCCTAAGAACTCCAGGTCCACCTCTGCGCCGAGGCCGCCGCGATGTTTTCCGGCGCCGCCCGACCCGTCGCGAAGCGCAAACTTACCGATCCGCACAGGGTAACGTTTTTCGTACAGCTCGACCGGCTGCGAACGTGCTACACTAATCGTCGCGCTCCCGTAGTTTAGACCGTCCCCACTCTGATGTCCGCCGTACCCCCCACCATTGAACATGAACATTACGTACGGTCCGCCCTCGGGATGCGAACCGCCGATAGACAGATTGTTGATGGTTCCAAATATCCCAGCCGAAGCTCGCTCCGGAACGGCCTTTCCGAGAGCACCCATCACCACGTCCGCAACTCTCTGCGAGACCTCCGACGCGCAGCCCGCAACTGGCCTTGGTGGAGTCGCATTAAGAAACGTAGATTGCGGCACATCAAAGCTCAGCGGCTCGAAGCATCCGGAGTTGACGGGAATATCTGGGAATATATGCTTGAATGCGAGATAACAGGCAGACTTAGTAACACTGAGGACGCAGTTCAGCGGACCGCGGCACGGCGGTGAACTCTGCGAGAAGTCCAGAAGAGCTCGACCGCCGCGAATAGTCATGGTTAACGCGATCTTCAATGGCGAATCTTCCACGCCGTCGCTGTCCATATAGTCCGTATCCTCATAACTGCCATCTGCAATGCCCCTTAAATAAGAGTTCATTTGTTGTTTCGATCGAGCCTTAAGGATTTCAATACAACGGTTGACGGTCTGTCTTCCGTATTTGTTCAGCAGTTTGCGGAGTCTCTCGTCACCCACGGAAAACGCCGCGAGCTGCGCCTGAAGATCGCCGTAGCGCTCATCGGGGACGCGTACGTTCGCCAGCATGATCCTAAGTACATCCTCATTGAGCTCGCCACGGCGGTACAGCTTGACCGGAGGAACTCGGAGGCCTTCCTGGAACATCTCAGTTGCGGTCGTCCCGAAGCCACCGGGCACGCTTCCGCCGATGTCCGGCCAATGACCTCGATTTGCGAGGAATGCGAAAAGCTCGCCCTGATAGAAGACCGGTTTGACCAACCCGACATCCATAAGGTGGGTGCCACCAGCATAGGGGTCATTGACAAGATATATGTCTCCTTCCTCAATGCCTCTCAAGCGACCGTCTGAGATTACGGCTTCGGTTGTGAACTGCATGACGCCAATAAAGATCGCCAAGCCCCATTTGCCCTGCGCAATGATCTCGCCGGTATTCGGGTGATATATCCCGTTGGCCAGATCGTTTCCTTCGGATATCGCCGGGGAGAACGCGGTTCGCTTTAGGGTCCAGTCCATTTCCTCGGCAATCTGTTCAAGCGCGCCACGAACGACGGCGAGCGTCAAGGGGTCTACGTTCAATGTCCGTGCCTGATAATCAGGTTGCCACGCACATCGACCTCTGCGACCATGTTCGGCTCGATGACGGTAGTGGCGTCGCCCTGTTCGACAATGGCCGGTCCGAGCAGGGATGACTTGGGGGGCACACGATCGCGATCGTACACGGGGCACTCCTTGAATCCTTGTTCGAAGTACACTGGCCTATGCTCCTTTAACGCATCCTTTGCCGTCCTCGAACGTGTGACCGTTGGGCCGAATAGATCAATTCCAGGACGCACACCAATGACCGCGGTCCGCAACGTCATCACCCGAATCGGGCGGTTATTGATAATGTGCCCGTACGTCATTGCATAGGCTTGCTCGAAGGCGCGTCGAATATCGTCGTGAGTGCACTGCTCAACCGGCAAATGTACCAATACCTCATACATCTGGCCATCGTAGGAAACATCGGCTTGGTAGACGAAGTCTATTGAGTCGACCTGTACTCGCTCGTGAGCAATACGTCGCTTTCCTTGTTCGGCGTGGTCTTCAAACACATCATAAAGCTCCAAGATCCTGATGTCGTCGAGACGCCTGTCGATCATTTGAATAAAATCGTGGCGAACATCTGCGATGATGCAACCCAAGGCAGAGGTGACACCGGGCCACGGCGGTATCAGTGCCTTGGCGGTTTGGATCTCATTCAGGATGCTGCATGCATGGAGCGGACCCGCGCCGCCATATGCCACCAGCACGAAGTCGCGGGGATCGTAGCCGCGTTCCACCGTCAGCATGCGGATACTGTTAGCAATTCTCTGGTTGGCCACTTCTAGGATGGCCCACGCCGCATCAATGACGGAGAGATCAAGCGGTGAAGCGATAGTGTCGTTGATGACGCGCTCGGCGCGTTCTTTGTCAAAGCTCCACGATTCGTCCCGACCGATGGGATTCGACAATCCGATTCTACCGAGCACAAGGTTGGCGTCCGTTACTGTGGGGTCTTGACCTCCTTTACCATAACAGGCTGGGCCGGGGTCAGCTCCAGCACTGTGCGGACCAATTTGGAGGATCCCCCCGCCATCGATCCAGGCGATGCTGCCCCCGCCGGCTGCGATCGATCGGATATCGAGCATTGTGGTGCGCATCGGGAGCCCATATTCAAGGCTTGTCTCCCGAGTCGTTCCAGACTGCCCCTGTTCAACCACGGCGATATCAAGGCTGGTGCCGCCAACATCACAGGTGATCAGATTATGTTCTCCCACCAATGTACCAATGTGTTGCGCTGCGATCACACCGGCTGCTGGCCCCGATAGGACCGTATTCACAGCATACCGCCGGGCGGTATCCTGTGACATCAGTCCGCCATTACCCTGCATCAGTAGAACATCACGATTGTATCCTCGCTCCGTCAACCTATTCATCATTGACTGCAGATATCGGTCGAGTAGCACCATCACATACCCATTGATCACAGCGGTGCTTGTGCGTTCAAATTCGCGTATCTCTGGAAGTATCTCAGATGCAACGACGATGTACTGATTTGTCCACACATCCTCCAATATGCGCTTTGCCTTCTGTTCATTCGCCGGGTTCACATACGAGTTCAGAAAGCTCACGATGATGACATCGACGCCGCGTTTCTGAAGCTCTCGTGCCGCCGCAACTACATCCTGGTCACAAGGATCGAGCAACACATTGCCTGCAGCGTCCATACGTTCGTGAACTTCGACCCGACAATTGCGCGACACCAGCGGTGCAAAGTTTCCTTTGAGTCCGTAGGTGTCCGGACGATCCCTCCGTCGGAGGTCCAGCACGTCGCGAAACCCTGTTGTCGTGATCAGACCGCAGGCCGCACCAGTCCGCTCTAATACCGCGTTGGTAGCAAGCGTGGTGCCATGTACAACCAAATCGATGGACGGCATCTCGGTGCGCATGACATCGAGGCCATGCATCATCCCGCGAGACTGATCTGACGGATCCGAGGGAACTTTGGCTACTTGGAGGTGACCCGTCGAAGCATCGTACGTGACGAGGTCCGTAAAGGTGCCTCCGACATCTACTCCCACGCGAATGGACGTCCGCATTTCTCCATTATCCAACGGTTCGATCGTCCTTCGGGTGCACATCGCTGGCTATAGGAAATTACGTAGTGTGTCGCGTCCGGGGAGGCGTCGGTGTTGTCTGGGTCGGGGGCGGTTATCTGTCTGCATGACTAAGTGCCAGTGTTTGAATCCGAAATCTCACTTTGTCATGTCATGCACATTATGTGTGGATGTTGCGGCTGATATGGAACATCAAAGAGTGACTGTGCGCTGATCTGAATTTCCAGTCAAATGTTCCTGTCGAGTTGGAGATGCCACCAACATGAAGCATTGGCGCGGCGAGTATCTGGCATTGGTGGGAGAAGGTGGTGGAATGCTCCAGTGAAGCGATGGCGGGATCGCCGGTGGGGAATCGAGCCATGGTTTTCAGACTCGGTTTGCGAGCGATAATCCACAGAAGACTAGGGCAAATGGTCGACGCAGACAGTCCGGCAGCGGGCTTCAATCTCGGACTCCATTGAGGCGCAGGAAAGCGCTTCCTGTCGGGAAAAAAGGGGCAGGCGGTGTCAGCAGGTTGCATGGCTTGCAGCGCGGGGTGTAAACGCAGCGTCATCGCGGTATGTATAACCGAGTCGGGGTAGAGCAGCGAAACTGCTTGGCCCTCGCTTGCTGAGGGGGCACGGCTCCGTGCTCGATAGTCGCCTCGTAGCAAGCACAAGGCATTAGCTCGTGTCTAGCCCACAATGCGTGTGAATAGGGTGAGACGGTAACCTCCGCGGTCTGACTCCTCAATCGTTCTCCATCATCGTAGACGGCTCTTTCCGCGACTTCGGCGAGCAGCACGGGCGCGTCCAGCCGCCGGAAGCGGGCCTCCGCGATCATGAGCGTCCTCCAGAGGACCGCGGTGACGATGCATTTATAGCGCTTCGCGGCGGTCGTGTGCAAGCGCACTGCCGCGAAGCGCGACTCGATCACGTTGGTGGCGTCGCCGGCCCAGCAGGGCGGTCACCTCCTCTGCCAGGACCGCCTGGACGCCCCCTGGACCCGCGCGCGGACAAAGCTTTCCAGGTCCTCCCATCCAACCCTTGCCACCTCGGTTCGCTCAGTGGTCTGCTGCTGCACGCGGCGTCCTCCTTACTTGCAGCAACCCGGGATGTCCAGCGGCCGCGGTGCGTGAGCGAACGTGGGCGCCGGGCGGAGCGCGACTCCGCAGCGGCAGATGGGCGATGGTTTGCTCGGCTCCGAGTGCGCGGGCGCCCAGCCTTACTTTGGTGCACGGCCGGTGGGCCGGCGACATGATGTTTGATGGGAGGTCCCGCCAGCGGCAGGCCCGGCCGCTCAATCTTCCGCGGTCGCCCACGCGCCAGGCGTGACGACAGGAGTACTGCTGGAGCCAGCCGGGCTCACGCATCGGGCGATTCGGGGGCAGCGCGCACACGGGCGGAGTTGTCACAACCTCAGGCCGCGGGCCGCATGGCCGCCCGGTCCACCTCCCGCAGCTGGTGGTAGGCGCGTTTGAGGAGCTTGCGGGCCAGGGCGAGGGAGGCTCGCTGGGCTCCGAGACGGGCTTTGAGTCGCTGGTAGGCCGCGTGGTCGGGACCATGCCGCCGGCAGAGCCGTTGCACGGCTTCGACGGCGGCCCAGCGCAGGACCGGGGACCCCTGGCGCGCGAGCTTGCCCGGACGCCGCCGCGTGTCCGACTGCTCCACCGTGATATCCAGGCCGCTGCTGCGGACCACTTGGCGGCCGTTGCGGAAGCGGCGCACATCCCCGAGCTCGGCGAGGAGGGTGACCGCCAGCACGGGCCCGATCCCGTAGAGCTGGCAAAGGCTGCGGCAGGCGGGGTGGGTGAGGGCCACCACGGCGAGGCCTTGGTCGACGGTCTCGATCTCCGCGTTGAGGGTCTCGATGAGGCGCCGCGCACAGGCCACCAGGTGGCTGCGCGGCCGGTGGCAGCGCGCCCGTCAGGGTGACCAAGCGCTCCTGGCCGCTGGCGCTGCGCAGGCTGCACGGCGGCAGGCCATGGTGAAACAAGGTCGCCTGGATCCGTTGCTTCCAGGCCGTGCGTGCTTCCACCAACGTGTGGCGCTGCCGCACCTGCGTCCGCAGATTCTGGATCCAGGCGGGCGGGATCCACGATTCGGGCAGCTCGCCGCGCTGCAGGAGCACCCGCAGATGCTGGGCATCCGCCCGGTCGGTCTTGGGTCGCTTCTTGCGCCCCCGGGCGATGCGCGTCTCGCAGGGCTCCGCGAGGTGCACCTCGGCCCCGTGCGCCTGCAGCTCCTCGACCACGTAGCGCCAGCCCGCGGTGCCCTCCAGGGCGGCGTGCAGCTCGCGGCCCCGGTAGCCCGCCAGCCAGGCCCGCACGGCCTCCCGCGTCCCAGGCGCGATGCGGGTCTGCCGAGTTTCACCCGTGGTCGTGTCCAGCAGGTCCACCGTGATCTGCTTCCGGTGCACATCCAAACCCATCACGATGCTCATAGCGACCCTCCTCGCGCTCCATCACAACTGATACGCACACCGTATGTGAGCCGCGGAGGGTCGCTGCATACCATCTTCCTGCGCCAGGCACTGCCCGGCGATCAACTCAGCAGGAGGGTACGCCGCCCTTACCTGGTTCCACTCTTTCTAGAGACCTTTGAATAATGCGTCCTGAGCAGGGCCGAAGGGCGTCTCACGACTCGCGACGGGATGGGGGAACGCAAGTCGTCGCCCGCCGGGGCCTGCCCGCAGGCCTGCGCGCCTGGTTGAGGGCGCAGTGCGCCTAGGGCGAGGCGGGGGCGCCGGCCAGCAAGCGGTCGGCGCGGCGCAGGTTGTAGGCCAGCAGCTTGAACCACATCTCGGTCGTGTTCCGGGCCAGGCCCCGGTACCGCACCCGCTGGTAGCCGTACGAGCGCTTCAACGTCCCAAAGACGTGCTCCACCGGCCGTCGCACCGGTTCGATCCGGGCATGGCGGCGGCGCGCCGTCGGGCCCAGCCGGGGCTGATGTTTGGTGGGCCGCCGCATCAGCCGGTCCGCAATCCCCAGCGCCCGCAGCCGGGCGCTGCGCGCGTGCGTGCCATAGGCCGCATCCCCATACACCGCCCCTTCATCCCCCGCGATCAGCCCGTCCGCCACCTGGGTCTCGTTCACGTTCGCCGGGGTCAGCACCGCGCGCCGGACCAGTTCCGAGTCGGCGTCCACGCCCAGGTGCAGCTTGTAGCCGAAGCGGGCGTGCGGGCCCCGGCGGGCCCACGCCGCGTCCGGGTCCCTGGGGCTGCCCGCGCCTGCGCCGCCTCCCCGCGGGCGGCGCACCTGCGCGGCCACCAACGTCGCGTCCAGCAGCGTGCCCTGCATGACCAGCAGCCCGCGCGCGGCCAGTTGCTGCTCCACCGCCGCGAACAGCCGCGCGGCCAGGCCCGCCGTCGTCAGCCGCGTGCGGAAGCGGCTGATCGTCGAGTGATCCGGTGCGTCGTCCTGCAGCCCCAACCCCACGAAGCGCCGGAACGACAGCCGGTCCCCCAGCGCCGCCTCGATCTCGGGGTCGGAGGCCTGATACCACTGTTGGAGCAGCAGCACCTTCACCATCAGCAGCGGCGGATAGCTGGGGCGGCCTTCGGGTGCGGCGTAGACATCGCGGACCACGTCCGCGAGCCGGGTCCAGTCCAGGACGTCGTGCAGCTGGTCCAGCCGCGCGTTGCGGCCCACCTGCGGCGGCACCCACGCGTCCGCGAACGAGGCCTCTCCCATTTGCCGGTGCATGCGCCCTCTCCCTCACCTGCGTCCCTGGTCGCCATGGTGGCCGCTCGGCCCAGTTATGCAAAGGTCTCCTCAAGGGAGAAGGAGAAAGAGCGGAATCTCCGCAGACCAGCTGACGACGCACACAGTTGCTTCCCTCAATGGAGAGGGTTGAAGAGCGGCATGCCGACACATTGCTTGATGACTCACGCAGGTGCTGTCCCACAACGGTGAGGGAAAAACGGCGCGGCGGCGCTTAGGGGCTGGCGCGTAGACTTTGAGGACTGGTGGAGGGGGCGGGCGGTCTGATGTCGGATCCTGGACCCATCTTCTTCGTGCTGTTTGTGGTGGCGGTTGGGTTTGGGTGGGTTACGTCGAACGTGGCTTCGAAGAAGGATCAGCCGGAGCATTGGGGCGAGTTCTGGGCTCCGGCGTGGTTTTTTGTGGGGTTTTTTCTGGGGCCGATTGGGCTGTTGATTGCCATGGCGCTGGCGAATAAGCCGCCTCGGCGGTAGGGGGTGGTTCGACTCGGTCCCCTTCGACAAGCTCAGGGCAGGCTGACCACCGACAGGGATGGCTGGTGGTGGTTCGACACGGGCCCTTCGACAAGCTCAGGGCGGAGCCTATGAAATACTCCGGCCCGGCTCACCACGAACGGGGGCGGACGTTTGCTGCGTGGGTGCCATAAGAGCGGAAGGCGGGTCTCAGACCCGCCCCTACCCAAGAGCCGCACCAAGGGCGGGCAGGCTGCGAAGAGGAGCCGGGCACCGTGGGGGCGCGGTGTGCACGTTTGGGTTGCAGCTTGCGCATGGGTACCCACAAGGGGTACCCCTACAGGATTGGCGAGGGTGGCGCGGGGCGGGCGAGGCAGATGTAGCGGTTGAGGGTGAAGAGGTAGTCGCCGCGGTGGGCGGTGTGGTGGAGGTCGGCATGGAAGTCGTCGAGCTGGGTGGGGCTGATGTCGCCGACTGATCGGAGCCATTCGTCGATGACCTGGACCTGGCGGTAGCCGAGGGTGTGGGGGGCGAATTCGCGCTCGGCGATGACGCGGACGTGGACGGTGACGTCCTGCAGGCCCGCCTGTCGCATGAGTGATGGCGCCGCGCGGCCGATCCAGCCGTTGGGGCCGGTGTCGCAGAAGGTTCGGAGGATGCGGCGGGCGCGGGCGGTGTCCTGGACGGCGTAGACGAGGGTGTCCCAGTCGGAGTCGTCGGTGAGGACGACGCCGGTTGGGGTGCAGATGCGGGCGGCTTCGCGGAGGTAGCGGACGGGGTTTTTGATCCACTCGAGGGATTCGTTTTCGACGACGCAGTCGAAGGTGTCGTTCTGGAAGGGGAGGCGCTGGCCGTCGGCGATGGTGGGGGCGAATTGGCAGTTGGCGGGGCGCCAGGGGCGTTTGCGTTCGAGGCCGATGCGGTGCGGGATGTTGAGGTCGCGGGCGACCTGGAGGAGGCGGCCGTCGCCGGCGCCGACGTCGAGGAGGCGTTGAGGTGGTGGGGTGGGGAGGGTGAGGAGCCAGCGGTAGTGCTGGGCCAGGGAGGTGGGCAGGGGTGTGCGGACTCTGGTGGCGGCTGCTTGAGAATCGCCCACGGCTAGTCCTCTGAACTCCGGTGGCATGAGCGTACGGGAAGGTACGACCCGTGCGAGGATGGCTTATGACCAAGCGAGATTTGGGCCTTACTGACGAGCAGAGGGCCGAACTTGATGCGCTTGAGGCGTTGCCGGATGACCAGATTGACACGACGGATATCCCGGAGACGGTTGATTGGTCGGGCGCCAGGCGCGGTGTGTTCTACCGAGGCAAAAAGCGACAGCGGCCGGTAGACGATGGCGTTAAGCGGGCAACGCAACCCAGGCCAGACGCCTAGGCGCTGAGCGGTGGGCGTGCCTTAAGCACCGCTGCACATCCAGCCCATGGGTACCCACAAGGGGTACCCCTACGGGATTGCGAAGCGCTAGAGGACGGCTGCGGCTGGGATGGCGAGGCGGGGTTCGGGGCGTGGGGGGTGTTGGGCGGCGAGGGCGGCGGTTTGTTCGGCGGCGTCTAGCGGGCGGAAGCGTTTGGCGGCGGAGAAGATGCGGGAGAGGAGTGTTGTCTCACCCGTTGACGGGGCGGTGTGGACGGGCTGGGAAAGGACCCACCAGAGGGCCTGGTCGATCTGGGGCTGCTCGCGATGGGGGTCGTACCAGCAGCTGAGTTCCTGGGGGCCGTCGCCCCAGCCGCCTCGGGCGAGCATTTTTATGGTCTGGACGCCGACGTTGCGTTGCTGACAGGCAGCCAGCAGGGCCTGGGCGTCACGGCGGTAGCCGGGGTTGAGGTAGATGGCGGCGGCGAGGGGGAACATGACGGTGTCGAAGTCGAAGCGGTTGAGGGCCTCGAGCTGGACGGCGGGGGCGAGGGGGCCGTGGCCGGTGATGCCGATGTAGCGGGTGAGGCCCTGCTGGCGCATTTCGAGGAGGGCCTCGAGGCCGCCGCCGGGTTGGGTGACCTGGTCGAGGTCGCTGAAGTCGACGACGGAGTGGAGTTGGAATAGGTCGAAGGTTTCCACGCCGAGGCGTTGCTGGCAGGAACGGATGTTGTCCCAGGCGTCCTCACGGGTGCGGCCGCGGGTCTTGGCGCCGATGAACCAATCCTCTTCGAGCAAGCGCGGCATCCAGGGGGCCATGTGTTCCATGGCGTTGCCGTAGGTGGGGGCGATATCCAGGTGGTTGACGCCGGCGGCGAGGGCTTGTTCGACGGCCTGGTCGACCACGGCCTGGGGCAGGTCCTCGCGCCCAAGGCCGGCGGCGCCGAGGGTGGCGACGGAGCTGTGATGATTTACGCGGCCGAGCTTGCGTCGTTGCATGGTGGGGTTCCCTGGGCCGGGGACGATGGCGCAGTCTAATTGGCAGCGAGGCTAGGGCGAGGCGAGCAGCGAGGCAGAACTACGACTCTGTGTAAACCTATCATTTGGCACTAAAACGTTTGTCTGCCATCTTGTAAGTATACCGCTTGCGGTTCGCACGGCGGTCGAAGGAGATTATCGATGACGTGTTGTGACTGCAGCTGTGATGAGGGGTCCTGTGTCTGTGTCTGCGTCTGCTGTCGGCAGCCCGCGGACGAGGTTGTGGCTGGGCTGACGACGAAGGCGGACAAGATCCGGGCGTTGTTCCGGGCGGGGTATAGCCGCTCGGAGATCGCGGGATTCGTGGGCACACGCTACCAGCACGTGCGGAATGTGCTGGTGCAGAGCGGGTTTATGGAGACGCAGCTGAGCCGGCCGATGCCGGCTGAGGATGCGGCGTCGGAGGACTCACTGCCGGTGCTGGTGCGGACGGCGATTGGACCGGGTGGCCGGGTGGTGATTCCGGCGGCGTATCGAAAGGCCCTGGAAGTTGACGAAGGCGATTACATCGTGATGCAGATGGATGGCGATGAGTTGCGGGTGGTGAACGATGAGAAGGAGTTTGCGCGCGCCCGCGCAGTGCTGGCGAAGTACGTGCCCGAAGGGGTGAGTCTTGTTGATGAGTTGATAGCTGATCGACGGCGGGAGGCCGCGGCCGAGGAGGCCATGTGAGTCGGGCGGTGCTCGACTCGTCGGCGATTCTGGCCGTGCTGTTGAGAGAACCGGGCCAAGACGTCGTCTCTGGCTACCGCGGCGATGCGCTGGTCTCTGCGATCAATCTGGCGGAGGTAGCCGCCAAGTTCGCCGATCGAGGCGCGATTCCATCTGAGTGGCTATACCCGTTTTCCCTGATGGGGCTGGAGGTCGTGGCCTTTGACGAAGATCAGGCGCTTGCCTCCGGTCAACTTAGGCAATCCACGCGCCATCTTGGGCTCTCGCTGGGCGATCGGGCGTGTTTGCAGTTGGCGGCCATGCGTGGGTTGCCGGCGGTGACGGCGGATCGGGCGTGGGGGGAGCTGGAGGTTGGGGTTGAGGTGCGGGTGATTCAGGACGGTGACGCCAAACCTCAGCCGGCCGAAAGGGATTTCGAATGACACAGCCGACAGATGTACAGACCGAACCCGAGGCTTGGTGTGAGGACATTACTTCAGCTTTGGAGGACTTCAGTATCGTGTCCGAACTAGCCGGAGAAGAGATAGTTTTCGAAGATGAAGACGTTGAATTTCTGCCTGCACCACATGTGCCCCCATCGCGCTTGCCAACCGGGAGAATGGCCATATATGGGTTCTGGTTTGATGGTAACTGCCTAAAGATCGGAAAGGCTGGACCAAAAACGAAAGAAAGATACACCTCTCAACACTACAACATTAATAGTGCTAAGAGTACGTTAGCGAAGTCAATATCGAAAGATCCGTCGCTGAGTGAACACGTTGATGGTCTCAATAGTGGAGATCTGCGGGACTGGATCAAGCGTGAAACGAGCCGTGTGAATGTCCTGATGTCTTCGACGAGAAGTAAACACATTCTCGCGCTGTTGGAAGCGTTCTTACACGCGCGTCTAAAACCAAGATACGAAGGCCGATTGCCAAGGTAGGCGGCAAAACATTTGAAAGTCCCTAAGGCACTTGCGGGGGCGGGTCTGATGCGTACCCGTTTAGCCGCAGACTTGGCGGAAGGCGCGGAGGTGGTTGAGGCCTAGGAATTTGCGGAGGTTGGATTCGGGCCAGCCGCGGGCGGCGAGGCCGTGGGTGATCTGGGGGACCTGGCGCGCGTCGTCCAGCAGGTAGGAGCCGCCGTCGAAGTCGGAGCCGAAGCCGACGTGGTCGATGCCGGCGATGTTGACGGCGTGTTCGACGTGGTCGAGGTAGAGCTCCAGGGTGGGGTTGGTCCAGTGGACGAAGTGGTGGACGCAGCTGACGCCGATAACGCCGCCGCCGTCGGCGATGGCTTTCATCTGGTCGTCGTGGAGGTTGCGGCCGTGTTCGTTGAGGGCGCGGCAGGAGCTGTGGCTGGCGATGACGGGGGCCTGGGTGGCCTGCATGGCGTGCCAGAAGGCGGGGACGCTGAGGTGGGAGACGTCGACCAACATGCCGATCTGGTTCATGGCGGCGATGAGGTCGTGGCCGAATTCGGTGAGGCCGCCGCCGGAGTGGTGGGCGCGCTCGCCGTCGCCGGCGTAGGTGCGGATGGAGTGGGTGATGGTCATGGTGCGGACGCCGACCTGGTAGAGCATGGGCAGGACGTGGAGGCTGCGTTCGAGGGCCTCGGAGTTTTCGATGGCCAGCACGACGGCGACTTTGCCGGCGGCCTTGGCGGCCAGGATGTCGGCGGCGGTGAGGGCGAGGGCGATCTGATCCGAATGGGCCTGGAGTTCGGCGTGGAACCAGCCGAAGCCGTCCAGCACGTAGGCCAGATGGTTGCCCCAGGCGCGGGTGTTGTCGACGGCGAAGTAGCCGGCGTCGACTCCGCCCTCGCGCATGGCGGGGAGGTCGGACTGGATGGGGATTTCGGCGGTGTCGGCGGGTCCGCGCAGGTAGCCGATCAGGCTTTCAGGCTCGGCGCGGGCCGGGGCGTCAGGTCCGGCCATGCTCTGACAGTCACGGCGGATGAGGCCGACGATGGTGTCGTTGTGGGAGTCGATGACGAGGGCGTCGCGGTGGAGGGCTTGCCAGTCGTAGTCGGGGGTCATGGGTCAGGTGGTTGAGAGCGTGGGGTTGGATGTTGCCACTCGGGGTGGGCAGCACTCAGTTTTTGCGCGGCTCCGGCAGCGAGGCGGGAGTGTCGCGCGGCGCGCCCGATCGCTAGGGACGACGTTCTTTGCGGTCAGCGCTGGCCGGCTCCGCGGACGCGATCGCGAAGCTGGCTGAGGTAGTCCGGGCCAGCGGTGACCGCTGGCGGCGAGGCCGCGCCTTCCAGGAGGAGGCCGCGGAGGCGCTGACGATCCTGATCTTTGCGGATCAGTCTAGCCATCACCAGTTGGTGGCAGAAGCTCGTCATACTCCGAGAGCCTACCTAGCCTTTCTCGCTCTCGTCGCCACTCATAGTCTTCGTTCCCGACTGCCGCCCGCCATTCAAGAAGCGCTTTCACCGTGGCCCTGGGATCACCTGCACCGTCCAACGAAACCACAAGGCTCCGGTACAGCGCCGATCGACTTACGTCCCGAGACGAGGGATTTGGAGTCTCAAGAGCCCTCCGAGCCCATCGAGCGCCCTGCGTGTAACAGCCTTGAGCGGCCGCGAACTGCATAAGCCGCTCAAGTGTCTTGGCCTCCCGAGTCCGAAGATAAGCTGCAGCCTGGCAGAGTAAAGGCGTATCGCCACATCGGGCGATTCCCTTTTCTGCGACAGCGGCTGCTTCTCGCCACCGCTCCAGCAGAGCGTCGTCATCGGCTTGACTGACTGACTCATCGGCGACCGTGCTTTCCAACTGAACCCAGTGAAAATAAGTGTCCTCTTTCCGCGAGCCCAATGCGTGTGACCGCTCAAAGGCCTCTCGGGCCTCGATTACAGACTGGCTATCCCTACGACGACTGAGCACCCACCCAAGCGCACCCCAAAGGTCAGCGTTGTGTTCCAAGTCTCCGTTCATTGTGTCCCGCAAGATCTCGGACGCACCTTCAATATTGCCTCGGATGACCAGTTGATTTGCAATGCTAATCGCACTACCCACGACCCGGCGCAATGCTGCCGGTAACGGTGATCCAGTAAGGCTCTTGTAGGCCTGTTGAAGAGCCGGATACACGGGATCCCGACCATAGGTCTTCTGCGTGAGACGACGAGTGTTATTGTTGCACGAGAACATGGGGTCACCCATTGAGTTCGTTCCCTGTGGATTCAGAAGTCGCCATCCAAGCAAGTCGTTGATCGCGAATCCTACGTCATCGCCTGTGTATCCTGATATAGTCGCCAGCTCCACTATGGAAACCGGCCGCTCAGCTACAGCCACACCGATCATCGCTCGCCGTGCAGGCTCTCCTAACTCTGAAAGTTGTCGTCGGAGGGCATATTCGCGAGCCGCATCGCCCTTACGTTGACTCCACTGATCTATTGCACGTGCAAGCCCATCCACCAAAGCCTGCCGAAGAAGATCGTCCACAAACAACGGAAAGGCGTCAGTGACAGATCGAATAGCCTTAAGGCGAGAAAGGCATTCCTCAACATCCAAGTCATACTCACTAGCGCGAGACCGAATGAACGACCGGAGATCCACATCATCAAAACCACCAACATCCATCCGAGGAACGCCTGGGATTCTCTGGCGCGAGGTATAAATGATCTTACTAGCCGTAGTCGGAAGCTCGAATAGGAGTAAGTGGGAGAGTTCCTCGTCACTAAGAACTGTATCGAGATCATCGACCACTACCAAGGCTGGTGTATCTGTCAATTCTCTCAAAATCCCCTCACTCGCCATCTGATCATCTGTTGGCTCAGTACCGTAGAGGTTTATCCAGAGAGCCTCTGCGAATGATTCAACGCTATCAAAGTCAGCGCGTCGGCTTCGCGTTTCACCTTCTACAAACTCGCGCGCCTTTGCACTCAGCCAAACGACCGCCTCCAGTCCGGATGCCCCCCCGTCCTGCACCGCGCGAGCAAACTGATATGCGAGAGCGCTCTTTCCAGATCCGCCGTATCCCCAAATCAAGAATTTTTGAGACCGATTCGAAGTGAACCAAATTGACAGATCAGTCATTTCAGAATGACGGCCCACAAAATCCGGCACGATCTCCATCGCCGGCGGAAGTGCTCCGCCCAATTGGCTACCCCATGGAGATCCACCCTGTTCCAGACTCGCTGCTATGGCCTCGAACTGATACGCGGTCGGTGAATTAAAGGCCGCCAATAGCATCTGCGCGTTGCGTACGAAACGTAACAGTTCCTTTCTCTCCAATATATGATGCCGGCGACGGTGTGCTAAATTGTGTCGTAGCTCTGCAACCTCACCGAAGTAAACTTCTGTACGCTTGCGATCTACAAACGCAGTTTCAAAGATCTGCCAGTTTCCAAGTACTATACTTGCGAGATGTTCAACGCCATATAAGTCTTCGTCAGCCTTTCCCATGTCGACAACTGCCATAGGAGACGACAGCATCTCTCGGGCACGCTCAAGTCCACGGCGATTCAGGTGACGCTCGACACCTTCACGTAGCCAAGCGTCACCGAGTGACTGAGTGAGTGCTGATCTGATTCGGTCGTGGGAAGCGTCGAGGAAGTCAATCATAAGGTCACTTGCATACGTGTTTATATCGCTCACTTCATCTCCTAATCAGCGTGCATCGACTTTCAATTGTACTTGAGAGAGAGTCGTCGTGGCAAGGGCGGGCAATCAATCGCGATGAGACTTCATGCCAGATATTTCACTCACTACTGCATTTAGTATACACGGCTAAGAAGTCAATTCGGTCGCGCACTTGAAGGAGCTGTTCTCATAGTTCACGATCTGGTAGACCAGCTGCCATTCAAGTCGCTATGGCATATCGATCACTGATAGTACCTAGTTCTGCCGACGGGACTCCCCATTCCCACGCATCCATTAATCCTCAAGATCTTGCTGGCGAGTGAACTCCTACGTTTGGGCAAGCTTGCCGTCACCATCTGTCCCAGAATCGAGAAGAATGAAGTCCTTGGCAATGTCCTAGGCATCGCCAAAGCAGAGGACGGAGTTTTCGAGGGGCCTCTGCGTGTATACTATGTCGGTTACGACGCGGCAGGGGACGTACAGATTACTGTCTTGTCGTTCCCAAGATTACTGAAGCTTGAACCTTTAGCCAGACGTTTTGCGGGGGTTTTTGAGTCCGGTGGTTAGTTTGTTGCGGGTTTCGCGTTTTACTCGGGCGGCTAGGCGGCCTTCGTTCGTGGTGAGAAAGTGCTGGACGGCTGTTGGGTCGTGGGGGGTGAGGACTCGGAGGGCCCAGGAGAGGGCTTTGACGACCATGTCGTCGCGGTCGTCGGTGAGGATTTGGCAGACGGCGAGGGTGCGGGGGGCGTCGCCGTAGCCGCCGCGGGCCTTGGTGTTGAGGCCGGTGGTGGCGACGAGGGCAGTGCGCCGCCACCAGCGATCGGTTGACCTGGCCCAGCGGTGGACGTCCTGATCGCTGATCTGCCGATTCACCCAGGCTGGGCCAGCCACATACCCACCGAAGACGTCGACCGAGGCCCAGTCGGCGATGCCCTGACCGAGGCTCTCGATGGTTGCGGCGTCCAGCCTCCTGAGCGTGGGGCGGTGGTAATGGACGACCTCGTAGGCCCAGATACGCAGGTCGAGGTCTATCAGGCGCTCAGCTAACTGGAGCACCTGCTCCGGGCGGGCGGACGAGATCCTGCTGGAGAATTCGCGGCGGATGGGCCGGACGCGGGGCACTTTGGGCGACTGCAGGGCATCGACGCGGGATCGAAACTCGCGGGCGAGCGAGTTGGCGTCGAGGGTTTTCATCTTTCCCGCGTCCCCGGATTCCGACAATCGTATCCGGATTGCTCCCTTTATTGGGACGCCCAGGAGCGTTAGACGTCGAGGCCGGTGAGGCGGGTGGTGGCGGAGCCGGGGAGTTCGATGGAGAGGCCGCCGTCGACGACGAGGGATTCGCCGGTGACGAAGCTGGCGAGGTCGGAGACGAGGAAGAGGACGGCGTTGGCGATGTCCTGGGCGTCGCCGCGGCGGCGGATGGGGTTCTGGAGGGCCTGGCGGGCGTCGAGTTCGGGGGTAGGCGCCTGGGCGGCGGCTTCGTATTTGACGTCGGTCATGATGCCGCCAGGCAGGATGCTGTTGGCGCGGATGCCGTGTTCGCCATAGGCGACGGCAACGTTGCGCATGAGGGCGTTGATGGCGGCCTTGGCGGCTTCGTAGGGGCCCTCGATGGCGTTGACCTGGATGGCGTGGGCCGATGAGATGCCGACGATGGAGCCGCCGCCCCCGGCGATCATGTGGGGAATGGCCAGCTTGCAGGCCATGAAGTGGGACTTGATGAGCACGTCCTGGCTGCGGTCCCAGTCGGCCTCGGTGACGTCCACGAGCTTGTCGTGCGGGTGCCAGCGGGCGTTGTTGACGAGGGCGTAGACGCCGCCGAAGCGGTGGAGGGCGGCCTGGACCATGCGTTCGCAGCCAGCCATGGTTCCGACGTCGGCGTGGAGGTAGGCGGCGCGGCCACCGGCGGCTTGGATTTCGGCTTCGACTCGATGGCCTCGGTCGTCGTTGAGGTCGGCGAGGACGACGGGCATGCCGTGGCGGGCGAGGGTTACGGCGGTGTTGCGGCCGATGCCCTGGGCGGCGCCGGTGACGATGGCGACGCGGTTGTTGAGTTCAGCGAAGGGGGGCATGGGGCGCTCGGGGTTCGTTTGTGGTTCGGACTTTGGAGCGTGGATGCGCTTCACTCTATTACGTCTGTTCGAGGTGTTGCTGACGCGTGAGGTTTCGAACGGAAGACCCCTCTCCGATTTCGGCCGAAGACGCCCGAATCTGCCTCTCCCCTCGGAGAGGGGGAGGAGCGGTGCCGCTGCTGCGGAGGATGGAGGTGGGTTGGCGTTGGTTGCGCGGGGGACCCCTCACCGGTTTCGGCCGAGGACGCCCGAATCTGCCTCTCCCCTCGGAGAGGGTGAAGAGGGGCGCCGCCCCTGACGAGGGTGGGCCTCGGTTGGGGAGAGGCCAGGCGGGGTTCTGGTTAGCGGGGGGCGGGGGCGTGGGTTTGGAGGTTGGTGTGGCGGGCGAGGGTGTGGAAGTCGGCGTCGTGATGAAGGATGGGCGTGCCGGCGCGGATGGCGACGGCGGCGATGAGACAGTCGATCAGCTTGCGGACGGTGGCGCCGTGGCGACGGCAGCGGCGATAAAGGGCGGCGGCATCCTCGTAGTCGGTGGGGCGCATTGGAATGAGCACGGCGCGCGCGAGCAGGCGCCGGAGGTTCAGCAGATGGGACTCGTCCCGCGCGCCGGCCAGCACCTCCATGCGAATGGGGTCGCAAATGGCGAATTCCCGGGCCAGCAACTCGTCGACGTGACGGCAGGCGGGAGAGCCGGTGTCGCGCAGGAACTCGATCCAGGCTGAGGTGTCGATCAGGACCACGGCGGGCGGGCGGAACGCATGGTCTCAAGATCGCCTTCCCAGCCGCTGCCGCGGAGGGCGTGTGCCTCGTCAACCGACAAAGGCTCGGCCGCCAGGGTCCGCAGGGCAAAGTTGACGGCGGCACGCTTGGTGGGGAGTCGATAGCGCCGCATGACTTCGGCGCAGGCGTGGTCGTCGATGTCTACGTTGGTGCGTGTCATACACCAAGGATACACCAGAGGGGGAAAGAGTGAGCTGAGAGAAGTGAGAGGGGGGAAGGGGGGAGAGCGCGCGGAGGAGTGAGACGGGCGAAGAGAGGAAGGGACTGGCTGGGTGGGTTGGCTAGTGAGGGGATGTGGTTCGACACGCCCCTCCGTAGGATTCCGGGCCGGCTCACCACGAACGGGGGGTGCGCGTCGTCCAATGAGGCCTGAGACGGCAGGGAAGTTTACGGGTGGGGGCGGGGGCGTTAGCTTCACCAGTGCGAGCGAGCAGGAATTGACGCCCCGATGACTTCAGACACGATGCAGTGCCTTATCTGTCCTGGCGACCGGACCGTGGAAGTGACGCAGAAGCCGATTCCGGAGCCGGGGCCGGATGACGTGCGGATTCGGGTCATGGGGTCGGCGATTTGCGGGAGTGACCTGCATAAGTACCGGCAGCCCCAGGCCGAACGGGACGAGCACGGCTACAGCAAGCTGACGCTGGGGCACGAAGGGGCCGGCGTGGTGGACGCGGTGGGTCCCGGAGTGACCTACCCGGCGGTGGGCGACCGGGTGGTGATTTATCACCTGATCGGCTGCGGTCACTGCGAGCACTGCCGGCACGGCGAGCCGGGATTCTGTCGCGAGATGCAGGGGTTCAACTGGGTGCGGGACGGCGTGAATGCCGAGTACGTGGTGGTGCCGGCGCGCAGCACGCTGCCGCTGCCGGACGACTTTGACTTTGAGGACGGGGCGTTGCTGGCGTGCAACCTTGGAACCGCCTTCGGGGCGGCACGCAAGGCGCGGGCGTCGGGCGACATGACGCTGGCGGTGAGCGGGCTGGGTCCGGTGGGGCTCTACACGGTGATGATGGCTCGGGCGATGGGCGCCTCGGTGCTTGGGATCGACGTTCAACCGAGCCGGATCGAGATGGCGGAGAAGTTGGGGATCGACGCCACGTGCAATGCGGCGGAGACCGACCCGGTGGAGGCCATGCGGGCGTTCGGCGGAGGCGACGGGGTGCATGCGGCGATCGATACCTCGGGTTTCACGCAGGCACGGACGGCGGCGCTGGAAGGGCTGCGTCCGCATGGCATTTTCGTGGAGGTCGGGATCGGCGAGGAGACCGTCTACAAGCTGAGCGCCCCGCTAAACGCCCGCGAGATTACGCTGACGGGTTCCTGGATCTTCAAGCTGTACGAGTGGGAGGACCTGCTGGACTTCCTGCGCCGTCACGAGCTGCCGGTGAAGGACGTGATCGCGAAGCGCATCCGGATCGACGAGGCGGTGGAGGCGTTCAAGCTGGCGGACTCGGCGACGACCGGCAAGATCATGATCGATTGGACCTGAGGTCGGCATGAGCGCCAAGCGTCCGCACGTGCTGCTGCTGGTGACGGACCAGCAACGCGGCGACTGCCTGGGGATCGAAGACCATCCGGTGCTGCAGACGCCGGCGATGGACGAGATCGGGGCGACGGGGACGCGGTTCCGTCGGGCCTACGCGGAGTGTCCGCAGTGCATCCCGGCGCGGCGCACGCTGATGTCGGGTCAGGATCCGGCGACGCACGGGATGTTGCAGAACCATCCGGACACCGAGTGGGACCCGCCGGCGACGCTGGCAGGCGAATTGCGGGCGGCGGGGTACGAGACGCTGTTGAGCGGGAAGCTGCACCTGGCGCCGAAGCGGAAGCGGTACGGGTTCGACCGGATGTCGCTGGCCGACAGCACGCGCGGCGGCGGCAACGACTACCTGGACTGGCTGCACGGCGAGGTTCCGTTGAACCGCTGGGCCATGGCGCACGGGGCGACGCCAAATGGGTGGATCGGGCGGCCCAGTCACCTGCCGGAGGAGCGGACGCATGCGTTCTGGTGCGTCTCGGAAGCCATCAACTTCCTGCAACGACGGGACCCGAGCGCGCCGTTTTTCCTGAAGGTGTCGTTTATCGACCCGCATCCGCCGTTCACGCCGCCGCAGTTCTATTACGACCGCTACAACTGGCGGGACTTGCCGGCGCCGGTGATCGGCGACTGGGCGGACCCGGTGGACGCGCCGACGCGGGGAATCGACATCGAAATGCAGGAGGCGCGCTCGCAGGGGCTGGAGTTGGACGCAGCGGTAATGCATGCCTGCCGGGCGGGGTACTACGGGCTGATCAACCACGTGGACATGCAGATTAGCCGGCTGTTGCAGTACATGAACGACATGACGCTGCTGGACGACACGCTGGTGGTGTTTGTGTCGGATCACGGCGAGATGCTGGGGGACCACCGGCTGTTCCATAAGTCGTGGCCGTACGAGGCGGCGGCGCGGGTGCCGCTGCTGGTGTTGGGACCGCCGTCGCAGAGCTATCCCACGCATGTCGTGCGCGACGAGCCGGTGGGTCTGCAGGACGTGATGCCGACGATCCTGGACGGGGTGGGGCTGGAGGTTCCGGAATCGGTGACAGGGCGGAGCCTGATGCCGTTCGTGCGCGGAGAGACGCCGAGCTGGCGGGAGACGCTGCACGGGGAGCATTCAGGCGGGAAGAATCGTCCGGAAACAGCGTGGCACTTCATCACCGACGGGCGCACCAAGTACATCTGGTACAGCCAGTCGGGGCGAGAGCAGTTGTTCAACATCGCGGACGACCCGGACGAGACGCGGGACTTGGGGGCGACAGCCGACTTGGGGCCGTGGCGACGGCGGTTGATCGAACGGCTGAAGGGACGGCCGGAAGGGTTTACGGACGGGTCGCGGCTGATTGCCGGGCGGCCGCACAGGCCGATGGTGCCGGGGACGCCGCGGGAGGGGAATGCGCCGGGGGTGTATGGCGGGAGCGCGGCGTAGTTGGCGGATTCGCTAGTGGGCTGGCAACTGCTCAGGCACTGCCAGATCCGCCAGATTCCGCTAACATCAGCGTATGCGGGGGCGGTCTTCGGCTCACCAGGGAGCAGTCATGCAGCAGGCCCAAACCGTAACAGCCACAGCCCTCAGAGTTGAAACAACAACTCGGGGCGCGACTTTGCGGCACCTCCCATGAGCCGGACGCCCTCACAACTGTACCTCGATACGACGCTAGCTCATGACGCCGGGAAATTGGCTCTGCGCCGACCTCGCCGCAGAGGCCGCAGACGGATTGCCTTTGGCTGGTATGGCGGCAAGTTCAGTCATTTGGCCTGGCTGCTACCGCAACTCCCGGAGGCAAACCACTACTGTGAACCATTTGGCGGATCGGCGGCAGTTCTACTCAACCGCGAGCCAGCCATGGTCGAGACCTACAACGACATCGATGGTGAGGTCACGACATTTTTCCGTGTACTGCGTGGGCACACCGACGAACTGATCCGACAGATTGCCTTGACGCCATTCTCGCGCGAGGAATTCTTCGTCGCCTGTCAGTACGAAGCGGACATGCCGGACCTGGAGCGCGCGCGCCGCTTCTTCGTTCGCGCGCGACAGGTTCGAACGGGCTTGGCGCAAACCGCCTCGGTCGGCCGATGGGCCAACTGTAAGCAGACGAGCCGAGCGGGCATGTCCGGGGTCGTGTCACGATGGCTCGGCAGCGTCGATTCGCTGCCAGAGATCGCGGAGCGTTTGATCCGGGTCCAGATCGAGAACCGCCCGGCCATCGACGTGATTCGCCTGTACGACGATCCGCGCACACTGTTTTACTGCGACCCACCTTATCCGCACGAAGCTCGCGGCGACGCACGCGCGTACGGCAACGAAATGACCGACTCTGAGCACGCGGAATTGGCCGCTGTCCTTGGCGCAGCCAAGGCGAAGGTTGCGGTCTCCGGCTATCGCTGCGACCTTATGGACCATCTTTACGGCGGATTCCGTCGAATCGACGCGCCTGAAAAACTGTGTCACTCTGTGAAATCAGCAAGATTCGAGTCGCTATGGGTCAACTACTGAGGGCGGAGTGCCAGTCGACTTCGAGGCGAGTAGGACGCTTCTAGATCAGCGCTTTGCGTCAGTAAGCGGAGTTGTGCTGGCCGGTGAACGGCCGACTGCCGATTCGGCACTTGAGGAAGACATTGAGCGTGTCTTCCAGTCGCGCACGCAAGCGTATCGCGAGGTGCTCGTCGGCTGTGTACTGGCGCGCTGGAGTGACCGCGCCATCGAAATCACGCAGCCCTACGTGAACCAGGGGCCGGACGCCTTCAGCGGTCGCACGCTCGACGAACGAGTCGTAAATCCGTTCTTCCAGGAAAACCGCATCCCAAGTTCCAGAGGTCCGTACCTTTCAGCCTTCCGCCGATCCGTCAAGTTCGATGAGAGCACGAGGACCGGACTGCGCGATCAGGACGGCTATGACGCTCTGCTCCGACTCATTCGACAAGTGCAGGCGACGGACTCCGATGATGACCTATTTACCTTCCTCGACCAGCTGCTCGTACGTTTCTATGAACTACGTGAAGAATCACAGGTGGCAATTGCGCAGCCACAGCGGATCAGCCTTGAGCAGATTTCCGAGCTCGTGAATCATCTGCTTGCGGTGCCGAGCGGCGGTCGATTCCCCATGTACCTCGTTGAGGCAACCCTTGCCGCGATCAACGAGCGGTTTGCTCTGGCCTGGGATGTGCAAGCGCAAGGAATTAACGTCGCGGACACCGCCGGCGGAGCGGCTGGAGACATTGAAGTCCGAGAAAACAACATTCTCGTGTTTTCCGCGGAGGTAACTGAGCGACGAATAGAAGCTGACCGCGTGATTGCAACATTTCAGACGAAGATCGCGCCAAATGCAATCAAGAACTACATGTTTCTTACGACTGACGGTGTGGAGAAGGAGGCCAAAGCACAAGCCAGCGCCTACTTTGCGATAGGTCACGAAGTGAACTTCGTCGATATCGCGGCCTGGATCTGGCACACGATGGCCAGCATAGGGCCCGAAGGCAGGTTCATGTTCTTCAGAGCGCTGCTTGATCGCCTAGCACGCGAAGATACGCCGACGGCCCTCAAGACAGCCTGGAACGACGAAATAGCCCGTCTTACTAGAGTGGATTGATCGTCCGGTCCCAAGAAGTGCAAGACGAATAGCCGCGCAGCCGGCGTTCGATCAGATCCACAAATGCCGGCTTGATCTCAACCCCCACCCAGTCGCGTTCGAGTTCGCGGGCGGCGAGGAGCGTCGTGCCCGATCCGGCATAGGGGTCCAGCACGACGCTGTCGCGCTTGCTGGTGATTGACAAGCAGCGCCGCGCCAGAGCCATCGGCATCATGGCTGGGTGATTGTCGGAACTGCCGTTAGCTCGCCTCACTGGCTCCGTAGGAATGTCCCAAACGGATCGAAGGCGCCGGTCGCGCGGGCCTTTGACGGCCTCCTTGTCGTAGTAGTAATCCTGCTGTTGCGACAACAGAAACAGCGTCTCATGAGCCTTGGTCGGGCGATCGCCGACCGATTCCGGGTGTGCGTTCGGCTTGTGCCAGATCACTTCGCTTCGCAGCCACCATCCCGCTTCCTGAAGAGCGAACGCCAGACGCCAGGGAACGCCAATCAGGTCTTTGGGCTTCAAGCCCTGAGGGGTGGGCGGACGGACGCTCATCGCGCGGGCGCTGTTCTTTCGATCCGGGGCGCGATACCTACGATTGCCGGACGTGTAGGAATCGCCGACATTCAGCCATGCCGTCCCGTCACGAGTTAGGACTCGCCTGATCTGCTCGAATACCGCCACGATGGCGGCCAGATATGCATCCAGGCTGTCTTCGCAGCCGATCTGATCCTCAACCTCGTAGTCCCTCAGCGACCAATAGGGTGGCGACGTAAGGACGGTCTGCACCGACTCAGCGGGTAGAAGAGCTAGCCCTGCGCAGGCATCCCCACAGAGCAGTAGGGACCGGCGTATGGCGTCGAAGGGCGCTCGGTCCAGATCATCAATCCGAAGGTACTGCTGCCACGGTTTGACTGCGGGCTTTGGGCGCGCGACAGGCGCAAAGAGGGTGCCCTGGTGGGCCGGTGCATGTACGACCTTGCCGGGCACGCTACGGCCCGCTGAGGTCGCTGTACATCAACCGGTTCCCCAGGATGTCAATCTGCCCACTGACCAACCGCACGCTTCAGTGTCGCGTCTAGATCCCTCTCCTGGCTAGCGGAAGAGGCGGAGGGCGAGGTTGATGAGGATGGTGAGGACGAGGCTGAGGATGAGCATGGAGGCGAGAGGGAAGACTATCGAGAAGCGTTCGCGTTCGATGGCGATGTCGCCGGGGAGACGGCCGAAGAATGGGATCTGACCGAGCAGGACCAGCAGCACGCCGCCGGCCAGGAGCAGTCCGCCGGCGATGATGAGCAGGCGGCCGAGGCCGCTGAGGTTGAACCCGCCGTCCATGCGCCCATAGTAGGGCTCGCCGACTCTGGCCCGATGGCCCGGTGTGAAACGATGCGGGGGGATCGGCAGGCACGGAACAGACGTGAGCCATGGGCGCTGAATCAGGGGCGGCGAAGCAGACCGACGTGGCGGTGATTGGCGGCACGCCCGCCGGGATTGGCGCCGCCATTGCCGCGGCGCGCGAGGGTTTGGACGTGGTGCTGGTGGAGCCGTCGCGGCACCTGGGCGGGCTGATGACCAACGGCCTGGGCGCGACGGACATCCGGCCGAACGAGTCGGTGGGCGGCATCTTCCGGCAGTTCGTCGGGTTGGTGCGCGAGCACTATGCGTCCACGTACGGCGAGGCCTCTCGGCAGTTCCATGACTGCAACGACGGCTACCGGTTCGAGCCTTCGGTGGCGGAGCGTCTACTGGAGACGCTAGTTGGGGAACAGAAGCGGATCGAGGTCTGGCGTGGGTGGCGGCTGGCCTGGGAGGGCGGGGCGTCGATGCCGGAGGGCGGCCGCTGGCTGGTGGACACGGAACCGGGCGCCGACGTCACGCGGATCGATGAGACGCCTGAGCGCCGGGTCACGGCGGTGACGCTAGCGGCGGTTGACGCGCAGGGTCGGGCCACCGGCGAATGCAGGCGACTGGCGGCGCGAGTGTTTGTGGACGCGACGTACGAAGGCGACGTGTCGCTGGGTGCGGGGGCGGCGTACCGGATCGGGCGCGAGGGACGGGACGAGCTGGGTGAGTCGCACGCCGGGGTGGTGTACCAGGACTTCCACGACCGGATGACCTACCCGGGATCCACGGGAGCGGCGGACCGTCGCATCCAAGCGTACAACTATCGGCTGTGCCTGACCGACGACCCGTCGAACCGACGCGAGGTGGAGCGACCGGCGGGCTACGACCGCACGCCGTACGTGCCGCTGGTGGACGACGTGCGGAGCGGGCGGATGCCGGGACTCACGGGACCGCGCGGCGGCACGGCGGTGCTGAACGTGGTGCCGATGCCCAACCGAAAGTCCGACACGAACAACCACCACTTCTGTTTCACGTCCAGCGACTGGGCCGAGGCGAACTACGACTATCCCGAGGCCGGACCCGAGCGGCGCCTGGAGATCGCGGCCGCGCACCGCGCGTACACCGAGGGGCTGGTGTGGTTCTGTCAGAACGATGAGGAACTGCCGATGGACTTCCGCGAAGCGGCGCGCGAGTGGGGGCTGGCAGCGGACGAGTTTCAGGACAACGGCGGGTTTCCGCGGCAGATGTACGTGCGCGAGGGCTGCCGGATCCTGGGCGGTTACCTGTTCAGCGCCAGCGACGCGCTGCTGGATGCATCAGGTGGGCGCTCGCCGACTCACTGGGACAGCGTGGCGTCGGGCGGCTACCAGATCGACTCGCACGCCACGCGGCAGCGCGAGGACCTGGGGCTCGGCGCGTCAGCCGACGAAGCGGCGCCGGACGGACGGCAGGTGGCGCTGGAGGGGTTCATTGGGCTGCGCGAGGAGACCGTGCCGTACCAGATTCCGTATCGGGTGATGGTTCCGGAAGGGATCGACGGGCTGCTGACGCCGGTGGCGGTGTCGGCGAGTCACCTGGGCTACGGGACGATCCGCATGGAGCCGGTGTGGATGGCGTTGGGCGAGGCGGCCGGAAGCGCGGCCGCGCTGGCGTTGGAGCGAGGCGTTCGGGTTCGCGATGTGCCGCGCGCCGCACTGCAGCGGAACCTACTGGCGCGGGGTCAAGTGATTGCGTACTTCAACGACATTGCGCCGGCGAGGTCTGTGGGCTTCGATCAGCAGGCGCCCGAACTGGCGGCGGCGGCGCAGTTTTGGGGTGCGCGAGGGTTCTTTGGGCAGTTCGCCGCGGGGCCGGACGATCCACTGACTCAAGGCGAGGCGCAGCGCTGGGGCTGGCTGACGCGGCGGGCGGTGGACCCGTGGCGTCCGGTGGCGGTGGACGCGGGGCCATTTGACGATCCGACGCCCTGCCGTTGGTCGGCCTTCACAAACATTGTGCGGGGCTGGATGGCAGACCCGTCGCCGCTGCGGGGGGCGATGGGAGCGCTGCCGGAGGTGCCTGCGCCAGAGCGGCCGGAGGCGACGGTCAGCCGAGGCGAGGCGTGCCGGCTGATCGACCGGCTCTATGGCGAAATGGTGTAGGCGCCGCGCAGCGTTTAGAAGCCGATGTTGCGGAGGATGCGCCGGAAGAAGCCGACGTGTTCGCCTTCGCGGAAGGTGAGGACGTGGACGTCGCTGCCGGACCAGACGGCCTGGGCGCTGTGGGCCTCCAGGAACTTCGGCTTCCGCGGATCCTCGCGAATCTGCACCATCTGCGAAGCGCCGGGGCGCACGTTGAACTCGAGCTCGCTGCCAACCAGTTCGTCGACCGGGACGGTGAACAGCTCGGCGGCGGCGGGGTTGGCAAACAGCACCTTGCGAGTGGAATCGGCGACGATCATGCCGTCCGGCTGGTTCATCACGATGTCGGCGAAGCCCGGTTCTTCGGCCGCCAGGGTGCGAATGCGTTCCTCGGCCGTGTCGGACCTGCGTTGCCGCTCGATCGCGTAGCGGACAGTGCGGCGCAAGCGCTCTTCCGAGAATTCGCCCTTGACCAAGTAGTCCTGGGCGCCCTGGGCGACGGCCTCGGTGGCCACCGCCTCGTCGCCGAGTCCGGACAGAATGACGATTGGGACGCCGCCGGCGCCTTCCTGGGCGGCCGTGAAGGTCTCGAGGCCCTGGGTTTCGCCGAGGCCGAGGTCCAGCAGGATCACGGCCGGTTCGAAGTCGCTGACTGCCGCGAGGCCGTCGGAAAGATTGCCGAAGCTCTGAACTTCAAACTGCACGTCACCGGTCGGGACGAGCATTTCTTCAAGCAACCGAACGTCGCCGGGGTTGTCCTCGATGACCAAGATGCGAAGCGTCTGTGCAGCCATTGCTTCCCTCCCAGCGGGGGACCGCGTCGACGCGGCCCAAGTCGTTCACTGCCGAAGTGTGCCCAAACTGTAACAATTGGGGCGGTGCTTCCGTGAGTCTGGAGGCGTTGGGCTTCAGGAATGCAGACTCGGAACCAAGCTCGCCCAGGCGGCTGGAGTGACTGAGTCAGGCCGGCCGAGCGGCGACAAAACCGACCTCACGCAGATCGCGGTTGAATTCGCGCCGTTGCTAGCGGAGATCGGGCGAATCATCACGTCGGCGGCAGACATCGACGAGGTCTACGACCGATTTGCCGAGGCCGTGACGTCGGTGATTGCGGCTGATCGGCTGTCCGTCGTGGTGGTCGACACGGACGCCTGGCAACACAAGGCCCGCTACTACGCGGGGATGGACGTCCCGCTGGCCAGGTTGGACGTGTGGCGGCCGCTGGACGGGCAGGTGATCGAGTCTGTTGTGCGAAGCAAGCAGCCGCAGATAGTCGACGAGCGCAACGTCGCCGCGATCGTGGCCCAGTCGCCGCGCCTGCAGGACGGAATCGCGGCCGGCCTGCGGACCTGGATGGACGTTCCGGTAATCCTGGAGCAGACGGTGGTTGCGGTCATGCGGTTCATGTCGCGTACGCCCAATGCCTACGACCCCCACAGCGAGTCCCTAGCCGTGCTGATCGCCGCGCAGATTGCGGGCGCGGTGGCCAATGCGCAGTCGATCGAGTCGCTGCTGGCCACGCAGGCCGAGCTGGCGCGATCGAACGCCGAACTGGAGCAGTTTGCCTACGTGGCCTCGCACGACTTGCAGGAGCCGCTGCGGATGGTGGCCAGCTACGTGGGGCTGCTGGAACGGCGGTACCGGGGCCGGCTGGACTCGGACGCGGACGACTTCATCGAGTTCGCGGTGGACGGGGCGCGGCGCATGCAGGCGCTGCTGAACGGGCTGCTGGACCTTTCGCGGGTGGGGACGCGCGGACGCGAGCCGGAGCCGACCGAGAGCGAAGCCGTGCTGCGGGACGCCCTGATCAACCTGGAGCATGCGATCGGCCAAGCCGGGGCCGAGGTTACGCACGATCCGCTGCCAACAGTTCTGGGTGACCGGATCCAGTTGACCCAGCTGTTTCAGAACCTGGTTAGCAACGCGGTCAAGTTCAATACGAGCAGGAAGCCTCGGGTGGCGGTGACGGCGCGTCGGGCGGGTTCGATGTGGGAGTTCGGGGTTGCGGACAATGGGATCGGCATTGACCCGGCGCACTTCGAGCGGACTTTTCAGGTGTTCCAGCGACTGCACACGCGCGAGACCTACGCGGGCACCGGCATCGGGCTAGCGGTCTGTCGCAAAATCGTGGAACGCCACGGGGGTACGATCCGGATCGAGTCGGCCAAAGGGCAGGGCGCGACGTTTTGCTTCACCCTGCAAGCGGCTGAAGGAGGAGCGGGCTGAAGATGGCGGCCCGCCGGTTACCGCGTCCTGCCTACCAGGGTATGAAGCAAGCGCCCGATTGAGACTTACGTGAAAGGAGACGTGACGTGGCTCAGGTCAGCGGAGCGCCCATTGAGATTCTGCTGGTGGAGGACAACCCCGGCGACGTGCGCCTGACCCAGGAGGCGATTCGCGAGGCCAAGATCCGCAACAAGCTGAACGTGGTCAACGACGGTGAACAAGCCGTCGCCTACGTGCGCCGGCAAGGAGATTATTCCGATCAGCCGCGGCCCGACCTGATTCTGTTGGACCTCAACCTGCCCAAGAAGGACGGGCGCGAAGTCTTGCAGGAGCTCAAGTCGGACCGGGACCTGCACCGGATTCCAGTTGTGGTGCTGACAAGCTCGGCAGCCGAGCAGGACATCCTGAGCACGTACGACCTTTATGCGAACGCATACGTGACAAAGCCAGTCGACCTGGAGCAATTCATGCACGTGGTGGCGTCGATCCAGGATTTCTGGCTGAACATCGTGAAGCTGCCGCCGGAGTAGAGCGATGGGCGGCGTGATTGGGCGCCAGTCGCGGTGAGCGAGCACGAGAACGCGGCTGGCATCTACGACGACCTGGAGCTTCCGAGCGGGACGTTACGTCCCTTCACCGCGATCCATATGGTGATGACGGTGGACGGTGCGATCAAGGGGCCAACGGACGCTTACTGGCCGATCAGCCTGGAGGCGGACCAGCGCACGTTTCGGCGGTTTCGCGTGCACTTTGACGCCGTGCTGCATGGGGCGCGCACGCTGGGGATGCGGATCGACCGCTACATGTGGAGCGCGGAACTCCAGCGCGAGCGGCGGCGGCGGGGGCTGCACGAGCCACCGCTGTTCATCGTGGTGTCGAACTCGGGCAGGATCGATCCGGCGGACCCGGTGTTTGAGCGCCGCAGCTATCCAATTGCGCCAATGGTGGTCGTTCCGGACGTCGCCGAGGTCACGTCGGGGCTGCCGGAGGTGGCCGAGATCGTGAGGATTGGCGCGGAGAGCGTCGATCTCGCTGGCCTGATGCGCTACCTGGCGGACGAACGCGGCGTGCGGCGGCTGGTGTGCGAGGGCGGGGCGATATTGAACTACCACATGCTGGCCGCCGGGCTGGTAGATGAGTTTTTCATCACGGTGACCCCGTCGATCATCGGGGAACCGCGGCCGCGAACGGCGGTGGAAGGGCCGGCGGCGCTGCCCAGCGATCAGCTGCAGCGGTTGGAGTTGATGAGCGCAGTTACGCAAGGCAGAGAGGTGTTCCTGCGCTACCGCGTGCGGGGTGCAAGTCCGCTCGCCTAGGCGGCGAGCTTTGGAGACAGGCGCAGGCGCACGGGGATCAGCCGTTCGCTAGCGTCCCGTCACCGAATCGCTGTAGGAGCATGAGCAGCACCAGCGCGGTCGGGGCGTATCGAGTCCGACACCGACCACTTTGGAGGGACTATGCAACCACGGGGTATTGACTTCTTCGTCTACAACGTCAGCGATATCGCCACGAGCGCGGACTTCTACGAGAACACTCTGGGTTTGACGCTCAAATCGTGGGAAGGTCCGGGCTGGGTCGAGCTCGCGGTCGGCAGCACGCAAACGGTGCTCGCCCTTCGCCTGGATCCTGAAGGCGCCGGTGCGGACGTTCAGGGTGGCGCCATCGCCATCGCTGTCGACGACGTCGGGCAGGCCGTTGACGAACTTCGTCAACTGGGTGTGGGCATCACCCTTGGGCCTGGCGAGCAGGCGTCGTGCTACGCGGCTGGGATATCCGACCCCGACGGCAACCTGATCCTGCTCCACAGCCGCAAGGACGGGACGGCGGGGTAGAACCAAGGCCGACGCGCTAACCGCAGAGCGCCTGTGCGGCCAGCGCCTGCTGGGGTCTGCAAACTTGCCGGGCCGACCTGAAGCAAGGCGCTCCGCTCGACTGGCGCGGCCGGCTCATGGCTCGGCCCTCACTCGACTACCATGCGCTGGCCGCCAGCCACGCAGGAGACCTGGAAATGGCCACAGTCGCACTTATAACCGAGGAGGGCGCCGCCCACCAACAGCCGTATCGCGACGCGATTCGCGACATCGACCTGATTGAGCAGGCGGAGTTGGTGGACCCGGGCGGGACGACGTTTGCCGCCTCGGTCGACACCATTGGGAGCAAGGCGGGCGGCACGCACACGTCGGTGGACTCGCTGCTGGAGGCCGGCAAGCCCGACATGGCCATTGTGACGATGATCGCGGCGCACGCCCCGGACGTGATCCGGCCGCTGCTGGAAGCCGGCGTGCACGTGATGGCCGAGAAGCCGGCCTGCGTGCGGGTGGCGGACTTTGAGGAACTGGCCGGGCTGGCCGACGCCAACAGCGTGCACCTGATGCTGGCGCTGGGCAACCGCCTCAATCCGGCAGTCGAGGACGCCCGCCGCATCATCCAGAGCGACGGCATTGGCGACCTGTATGCCGTGCGCGCGGTGCAGGTGGACGACCAGACGCGCATCCAGCGGCGACTGGACGACCCGGACTGGACGTTTCAAAAGAAGCTGGCCGGGGGCGGGCACCTGAGCTGGCTGGGCATCCACCGCCTGGACATGCTGAGCTACCTGGTGGGCAAGGACATCGTTGAGGTCTCAGCCATGACGGCGGTGGCCGGCGGCGCGCCGATCGACGTGGAAGACCTGGGCATCGTCACCCTGAAGTTCGGCGGCGGCGCGCTGGGGGTGCTGTTCAGCGGCTACCTGATGGACCAGAAGGGACACAACGGCTTCACCGTGTACGGCTCGCACGGCTGGGTGCGCGCGCACGAGGGCGAGCAGGACGCGCTGGAGTGGCGCTCGATCTCACCGGCCATGGCCGGAGCGAACGACCGACGCTTCGAGTACGGTGCCCGCGGAGGCGGATACACCCCGTGGGTGGACCGCACACTGCGGGGCTGCCTGGGTGAGATCGACCCGCCGATTACTTCCGCGGACGGCGTGAAGGTGCTGCGAGTGGTGCATGCCGCGTATGCCTCGGCGGAGTCGGGGCGACGAGTGACGCTGTAGCCCAGCCTGTCTAACCTGCCAGGTTATGCGGGCGGTTTGCGACCCGCCCTCAGACTCATGATTCGCGTTGCCAGACGCCGAGGGGGTTGGCGCGGGTTTGCATGGGGAATGGGACGCGGGCCTGGGTGCGGTGGCCTTCGAGGATCGCCATCACCATTTCGAGCGCCGCGGTGGCCTGGCGGGCGCTGGAGACTGGTTCGCCGCCGTTTTCGATGCAGTGGATGATGTCGGCTGCGGCGTGGCGGTTCAGCGCGTCGAGCAGTTGGGCTGCGCTGGCGGGACTGCCGTCCGGGTAGGTGGTAGCCGGGACTTCGACCGGTTCCCAGGTGAGTGACGGGTCGCCCGGCAGGTGGACTGGCGCGGGATAGCGAAGGATGGATCGCCCGCCGTCGCGGACCGAGATTCCGCCGGCGTCGCCCCATAGCTCGTAGCCAAACCATGGGGTGGGGCCGGGCTCGCGTGTGTAGGTGTCAAAGCGCGCAATTGCACCCGACGTAAAGGCGAAGTAGCCGGTCAAGGCGTCGCCGGCCATCTGGCCGAGGCCCTCGGGACCGTCGAAGACGTCGTCGATCTCAACGTCGCGTCCCTCGACCTGCATGTGGCCGGTGGCCCAGGCCACGTCCCCGGCGATGTAGCGGAGCGCGTCCAGCACGTGGGTCCCGAGCACGCGGAGGTCGTGGGTTCCGCCGCGCTGGTCGCATTTGCCCACGCCGTGCATGTATTTGAGGGTCCCGATTTCGCCGGCCTGTACGAGCTGGGCCACGCGACGGGTTCCCGGCCGGTAGCGGTTCTGGTGGGCGACCGCGATCTTGGTGCCGGCGGCTTCGGCGGCAGCGAGCACGGCGTCGGCTTCGTCGAGGCTGGCCGTGATGGGTTTCTCGATGTAGATGCCTCTGGCGCCGGACTCGATGACGTCGAGCAACCAGCGTCCGTGGTGCTTGAAGTGGTGCGGGCAGATGGCGACCAGGTCGGGTGATTCGGCCGCGAGCATGTCGCGGTAGTCGTCGTACTGCTTCGGGTTTCCAATCTCGGCCGCGCGTTCGGCCCTGGGCTCCGCCATGGGGTCCGCAAGCGCCGCTAGTTCCACGTCCGGCAGTTCGAAGAACGCCTTGTGGATGGCATGGCCGTAGGCCCGTTCAAGCGTGGAATCGGCGATGGCGGCGGCGCGGTAAGCAGGCATTTCGGGCTCCGGAGAAATTCACGGTGGACAGACGCATCATGCCTGAGCGCAGACAGGCGGGGCATTGGACCACTCCGATCCTTGCCGGGACGTAAGATCCGGGACCGCTTTCCCACCCAGGACACCCTTGTATGGCTCGCGTCGCGCTCATCCAGACCACGCCCGATACCGTGCTGGACGACGTAGCTCGGGCTATGGACGCGGCGGGCTACGAGGCAGCCCTCGATCGCAGCGCGGAGACCGCGCTGAAGATCAACATCTCGTGGCACCACTGGTACCCCGCCTGCTCGACCACGCCCTGGCAGTTGGACGGCGTGATCCGAAAGCTGCGGGCCGACGGGTTCGCGCCCGAGTCGCTATATGGGGCACACAACCGCACGGTGGTCGTGGACGCGCACGTGGGTGAGCGCGCGAACAAACACCTGCCGGTGGTTACAGCGCACGGCCTGCGCAACATTCACCTGTACGAGGACGACGCCTGGATTCGCTATGAGCCGAAAGGCCGGTTGCGCACGCTGCACGAGGTGTATCCGGAGGGCGTTCGCATCCCGCAGCGGCTGATCGGCTCGAACATCATCCACCTGCCGACGGTGAAGACGCACGTATTCACCACGATCACTGGCGCGATGAAGAATGCCTTTGGTGGGTTGTTGTTCGAGAAACGACATTACTGCCACGCGACGATTCACGAGACGCTGGTGGACCTGCTGATGATTCAGCAGGAGATTCACCCGGGCGTGTTCGCCGTGATGGACGGCACGTTCGTTGGCGAAGGCCCGGGACCGCGCTGCATGCAGGTGCAGGAGCGGAATCTGATGCTGGCCGGGGCCGACCAAGTTGCCGTGGACGCCACGAGTGCCCGTCTGATGGGGTTGGACCCATTCGATATCCCGTTCCTGCGCATGGCGCACGAAGACGGGCTGGGGACGGCGGACGCCCGCGAGATTGAGGTCGTGGGCGCGGACATCGAACAGGTGAAGTGGCAGGTGGCGGCGCGGCGGGACACGTTCGCCAGCCGCGGTCAGAAGCTGATCTATTGGGGGCCGCTCAAGCGGCTAGAGAAGATGCTGCTGCGGACGGTGATCGCGCCCTGGTCATACGCGGCGTCGCGGCTGTACCACGACGTGTATTGGTACAACGCTGTCGGGCGAGGGCGAGTTCGACAGGCACTCACAGGGCCTTGGGGCGAGCTCTTTCAGCGCTATCCGAAAGAGGCCGGGCAAGAGTTACCGACGCCTGTCCAGGCGAGCGCGGCGGCCCCGCGCATTTAACCGAATTACGTGCCGCCTCTAGCGGACGCGGTTGCCGGACGACTCGCCTTAGTTGCCGTCTGCTCGATCCGGCTGTGAAGCTCGGCGGACTACGCCGGCGGCTTCCATGCGGGCGAGGGCGCGGGCCGACCAATCGGCGCCTTCGGGGCTATCGGCGATCCAGGCCAGGTAGTCGCCGATGATCTCGTTCAGCGTTCCAGTCGGTCGCCAGCCGAGCGCGCGAATGCGCTGCGTGTCGGACCAGACGTGCCGGGTGTCGCCCAGGCGGTAGCGCCCGCTGACATCCGGTTCGGCGTCTGCGCCCATGGCCTCCAGCACGGCGCGCGCGTATTCGAGCACGGTTGTGACCTGGCCGCTGCCGACGTTGAACGCGTGCCCGACGGCGTCGGGGTGTTCGAGAACCAGTTCGACCGCAGCGACCGCGTCGCGAATGTGCGTGTAGTCGCGGCGCTGTCGACCGTCCTCGAACACCACGGGCCGCCGGCCATGCCGGATATGCCCAGCGAAGGCGCGGAGCACGCCCGAATAGGCGTTGGCCGGACTCTGGCGGGGGCCCTGGATGATGCTGAAGCGAAGGGCCGAGGTGGGGATGCCGTGACAGGCGCCCAGCGTCAGCGCGTAGGACTCGGTAGCCAGCTTGGAAATCCCGTAGGCATTGGTGGGGGCCGGATGTTCTTCAGTTGAGGCCACGGGTTCGAGCCGCGCACCGCAGACGGGGCAGCCTGGATCCCATACGCCGTGCGTCAACTGCTCCAGCGATCGCGGCGGCGGGTACTGCCGTCCATGGATGGAACAGCGGTAGGCGCCCTCGCCATAGACCGCCTGTGAACTGGCGACGACGACCCGCTGGATTGGCTGGCGTCGTCCCACCAGCAACTCGTAGAGCAAAGCGGTTCCGGCGTCGTTCACCCGGGCGAAGCGGCTGAAGTCGGCCTGGTAGTCCTGGTAGGCGGCCAGATGCACCACGGCGTCGGCACCGTCCAACGCCGCCAGCCAATCTTCGCGTTCGGTCACGTCGCCCCGCACGCGACGAACGTTGGCCAGGCTTTCGGGCCAGGTGCGGCCCGGGTGGACGCGCGCCACCAGGCTGTCCAGCACGGCGACGGTGTGACCTCGGTGCAGCATCGCATCGACGACGTGGGAGCCGATGAATCCGGCTCCGCCGGTTACGAGGACGTGCATGGATTCAGTCGCTCACGGGCGCGCCACGGCGCTTAGCGGTGGATATTGAACACGACGCGGGCGCCGCCCGGATCGAGTGCGACGGGGAGTTCGCGCAAGGGCGCGAGCGCGTGGCGGACATCGTCCTGGCGGGACGGTGGGACGTAGAACACGAGAAATCCGCCGCCGCCCGCACCGGCGATTTTGCCGCCCAGAGCCCCGGCGGCGCGGGCCTGGGCATATAGCTCGTCGATCGCGGCGTCCGATACGCCCTCGGCCAGCGCCTTCTTAAGACGCCAAGCCGCATCCAGCAGCTCGCCGAACTCGTCCAATCGGCCAGCCGCCAGCAGGTCGTGGGCCTCGTGGGCACAGGCCTTGAGCCGGTCGAGATCCGCCCGCGTCTGGTCGATGCGCTGCTGCTGGCGGTCGAGAATCGCGGACGACGATCGAGTTCGGCCGGTGAAGAACACCAAGAGCCGGCTCTGAAGGCGGCGGAATGTGTCCGGAGCGGCGCGAGCGTGGTCCACCTCAATATGGTCGTTGGGATGGAAGTGGATGGCGCGAAGGCCGCCGAAGGCGGTGATGTACTGGTCCTGCTTGCCGATTGGCCGGGCCAGAATCTCGAGCTCGATGCGGCAGGCCTGCTCGGCGAGGGTACGGGCGTCCACCAGGCGCCCGCGATAGGTGTGGAGCGCATGCAGCAGACCCACGGTCACGGCGGCGGACGACCCCAGGCCGGTTCCCGTGCTAGGCACATCGGCGAGGGTGGTGATCTCGACGCCGCGGTCCACGCCGGTGACGCGCATTGCCTCGCGGACGAGGTCATGCCGGATCTCGGCAACCGATTGCACGATCTCCTTGATCGAGTAGTTGACGTAGATGTCATCGTCGAATCGTTCCTTGACGATGACGTAGACGTGCTTGTCGATCGCGGTGGTAAGTACTGCGCCGCCGTCGACTCGGTAGTAGTCGGGAAAGTCGGTGCCACCCCCGAAGAAGCTGAGACGAAGCGGCGTTTGGGTGACGATCATGGTGTGGAAGCGAAGGTCGCGGAGGCCTGGGATGCGTCCGCGGTGTTCAGCCTAATTCGCGGGTTTGGTCGAGGCATGGCCAAGCGACGCGCGGCTAGGCGGCGGCCAGGACGGCCGTCATGTGCACAGTGACGGCGTGACAGACGATGTGGTGCAGGTCCTCGGCGACCTGGACGGACTCGCTTTCGATGGGAATCGCGATATCGGCGCGTCCAGCCAGTGTTGATGCTGGTGGCGCCAAGGCCAGGGAGCGAATGCCGCACTCGCAGGCGGCCGCAGCTGCCGCGATGAGGTTGGGCGACTCCCCGCTCGTGCTGATCGTGATCAGGAGGTCGTCGCGGCGCGCGAGGTTGCGGAGTTGCTCGGCAAAGACGTGCTCGTACGCGTAGTCGTTGGCCCAGGCGGTCAGCAACCCGGCGTTGTCGGTGAGGGCCAGCGCGCGGATTCCACGTGTGCCGGTCGAATTGGCGAGCGTGGTCTTGGAAAGGTCGGTCGCAAAGTGGGACGCGGTGGACGCGCTGCCGCCGTTGCCGGCGATGAATATCGTGCGATCCGCGCGCCAGGCGGCTTCCACAGCCGAGGCCAAGGGTTCAATGGCGGCGCGCGGGAGGGCGGAAACCTGCCGACCTAGCATGCTCAGATGAGCGTCGATGAGGTCGGACATGGCTGTCAGGCGGCTACGGCTGCTGGCTTCCAAGTCCCAATCACGCGTCGAGCGGGTTGTGGAAGCAGGAGCGTACGCCGGTGTGACACGTGGGGCCTGCCGGGTTGACCTGCACCAGGAGGGCGTCGCGATCGCAGTCGGCCACGAGACCCACCACGCGAAGGTAGTTGCCGGAGGTGGAACCCTTGTTCCAGAGCTCCCGGCGGCTGCGGCTGTAGAACCAGACCGTGCCGGAGTCCAGCGTACGAGCGAAGGCCTCGCGGTTCATGTAGCCGAGCATGAGGATGTCGCCGCTGACGGCATCCTGACAGATTGCCGGAATCAGGCCGGCGGCGTCGTACTTCAGTTTGAAGTCGACGGTTGTCTCAGTGGCAGTGTCCATCCGTAGCGTTTCCCAGGTAGCGGCCAGCCGTTGGTTCGTCCCAATCGAGCAGCAGATTGAATGGTCATGATACGAGCCGAGTCGGCTGCGCCATGCGGTGTGGACCGAGCGAATCTAACTTCAGGACGGGCGCTGTCCGCTAAGCCAGCACCTCACGAGGATTCCTCGCGACGCCGTTGACCCGATATTCGAAGTGCAGGTGGGGGCCGCTGGTCCAGCCAGTGAGACCCACGTAGCCAAGGACCTGGCCGCGGCTGACGAACTGGCCGGGCGAGACTGGCGGCGGGGCGGTGTAGTCGTCCAGGTGCGCGTAGAGGGTCTCTTCGTTCTGGTTGTGCGCAACGACCACGATCAATCCGTAGGAGGCCTGGCGGTTATCGGGCACGACGTAGCCGGCGGCAAGGACGATGCCGTCGTTGGCGGCCACGACGGGCGCGAGCATGTCCTCGGCGATGTCGATGCCGATGTGCGGGCACTGACCAAATGTGCAACCTCCGAATTCGGTCGTGATAACTCCCCACAGCGGCCACGTGTAGATCCCGGCCACGGACGTTCCCTGGGTCTCGGCTACCTGGCGCGCAAGTTCCCGCGCTTGTTCCTGGACCTGCTGAAGTGCGCGGATGCGCTCAAGCTGGGCGATTTCACGCTGGCGAATGTCGCGCAGCACCAAGATGCGGTTGCCGACGACCGCCGCTTCGGCCGCGAAGGCGTCGATGCCCGCGTCCAGCGTGGACTGTTCACGCTGGACGCCGAAAATGAGGTCCTGCTGTTCCTGTGAGCGGCGCTGGAGTTCTGTCTGGATCACGGCCGCTTCCTGGCGCAATTCGTCCATTTGCTGGAGTCGCGCGGCCAGGTCGGCCGTTCGCAACTGCACCGTCTGGCGGCTGCGACGCAGCGTTTCGATCTCTTCAAGATCCTGGGCCAGCGCGCGTTCGAGCGAGGTGGCGCGGTCGAGCGCCTCGGAGAACGAGGACGAGGAGAGGACCGTTTCGAGGGTCGTGGTACGGCCAGCCTTGTAGAGGGACCGGACGCGGGCGCCCAGGTTATCGGTCTCACGAGCGAGGGCTCGATTGAGGTTGGCGATGGAGGCGTTGATGTCGTACACCTCAAGCTCGACTGTTTCGAGTTGGCGATTGACATCGCGCAGGCGCTCAACCGCGGCGAATCTCTGGCGGTCGATCACGGCCAGTTGCTGCTGGAGCGCGCCTTCGCGCGCCTGGGCGGCCACCAGCAGCGTCTGTTCTTCCTGGCGCAGGCGTTCGAGTTCGGCCTGCTCGCGCTCGGCAGCCGCGATTTCCTCGTCGGTCACGGCGCGGGCGATCAGTGGGGTTGCGCCGGCTAGGGCAGCACCGGCCAGTGCGGCGCGCAGGAAGCCACGGCGCGACGCAAGTCGCAGGCCGGGTACGTTGAATAGGGCGGCGTCGCAGCGACCGGCGCACTGACAGGCAACGCCATGGTCGTGCACGTGCGCGGCTGACTGCAGATCTCTTGCGGTCAGAGAGTCGGCTCCCGCAGCCAAATGTCCGATACCAATTGAGTGTGCCACGCGAAGCGGGCGGTGCAGCCGGTTCGTTGGAAGCATGCAGGCGCAGCTACGGCCTAACGAACGGAGCCGGCGACGGCCCCGCCTAGGAACGCGGCGGCCTTAGGGCAGGGTCAGGAACATCCGATCCGGAAGCGGCGGGAAGGGCGCGGTCGGCAAGGTCTGGTACCAGTAGGCGACGGAGCAGATGTCGTCCTGACGGGCCATGAATAGCCGGCCCTTGCCGTCAAAGTCCCGGTCGGGGTGAAAGCCGAGGTCCTGGATGGTGACGCGCAGGTCGCGTTCGAAGCGGATCGGGTCGAGGACGTGGAAGCGGTACATGGCGTGCCGGTGCTTGTTCAGCATGTGTCCGTCCGGCTCGATGACCTGGTGCATGCCCAGGAATGGGGTGGTGTAGGTGCGGTATTGGCCCGCCACGCTCCAGTCGTAGGCCCCGCCGACGTAGTCCTCGGTTCCGGTGCCGCAGATGGTGGGGAAGTCCCGGTCGCCGTCCAGGAAGAACTTGATCTCGCCCTCGCCCCACCAGCGGTCGTCCAGCACGCCCCAACCGAGGGAGGTTCCGACGTAGTGACCGCGGCCCTCAATCCCGTCGACGATGGTGTACTCCTCGCCGTACGGCACCGGGTTGGCGCGGCGGAACTGGGCGTGGAAGTAGGCCGCGTCGTCGGGAACGTCGGTGAGGGTGTAGTTGACCTGGTAAAAGCAGCGCTGCGGCTGGGCGGGGTGCTGGTTTTCGAGCGTGATCCGACAGTGCCGCCGAAACGGCATTTGCCAGAAGCAGTTCAGGCCGCAGCCGGGATTCACGACGATGGGCAGGGCGCTGACCTGGGCGAACTGGTCTTTCAGGTCGCCTTCCCTGGTTGCCCACGGCACGGCGAAGAAGTCGGGTAGCGGAACCTCAACGGCGGGCTGGTCCTGATCGTCCCAATACACGCGCAGGATGAAGTTGCGGGAGACGGACCCGGTGATCCAGATGCTTTGGATGGCGCCGGGGCCCTTGATGTCGGCCATTTCGAGGGTCTCGCCCGGGTCCACTGAGACGGCGGGGCGGCACTTCCAGCCGCGACCCAGGTGCCGGGAGGGGCCGTTGGGATCGGCATCGGCCCTGGCGCCACCGCCGCGTTCGCCGCGGGGGTTCTCGGCGGAGATGGAACGCGATTGGGCCGATGAGAGGCGGGAGAGGTTGCCGAGGTGGAGGTTGAGGCCGTTGAAGTCGGGCATGGGTGGGTTCCAAGCGTGGAAGACGACGGGGGCTATTGTGAGTCCGTGGAGCGTTGGACCGCGAGCCGTGGGTGTCGCAGATGCGGGATCCGCTGAAAACCGTATTCGTCCGAGCTGACCCGGACGCCGACCGACTGACGGCATGTCAGCGTCGGCCCGGATCGATCCGCTGACCGATTCGTTATTCAGTTTTCAGGCCAAAGTCGTAATAGCGGGCTTCGTTATTTCAATTTGCGTAACAAGGGACTGGCCGGCGTCGCCCAATGTCCCAGGATCCGGCGGGGCAGTTATTATGATTTCAGGCGAAAGTCGTAATAGTCCGGCGCGTTATTTCGCGTTGCGCAACACGGGGCAGGCCATCAGGACATGAAACGCGGTGTTACCGGTCGGTACCACGTCACGATCACCGCCAGGGAGCGGATCAAGGCCTTCGTGCCCAAGCCCCTGCCACCGGAGCCGCCGCTCGTGATTGACGGGACGCTGCAGCAGGCCCTGGAACGCGCACTGCTTGCCCTGGGACGCCTGGACAGCATCTCGATGCTGCTGCCTGACCCCGACCTGTTTATCTACAGCTACGTTCGCAAGGAAGCCGTGCTGTCTTCGCAGATCGAGGGCACGCAGTCCTCGCTTTCGGAGCTGCTGCTGTTCGAACTGGAGCAGGCCCCTGGCGTGCCGCAGGACGACCTGGACCTGGTGGAGGTATCCAACTACGTCGCGGCTCTCGATCACGGCATCGCGCGGCTGCGCGGAGACTTCCCGCTTTCAAACCGCCTGATTCGGGAGATCCACGGTGTACTGCTGGCACGCGGACGTGGCAACGACAAGGACCCGGGCGAATTCCGGCGCTCACAGAATTGGATTGGGGGAACGCGGCCTGGGAACGCGCGCTTCGTGCCGCCGCCGCACACGGCGGTTCCCGACTGCATGGCCGCGTTTGAACGCTTCCTACACGCGGAAGACGATGGCCTGCCGCTGCTGGTGCGCGCCGGACTGGCGCACGTCCAGTCGAGACCATCCACCCGTTCCTGGACGGCAACGGGCGAGTCGGGCGACTGCTGATTACATTTCTGCTTCACCATGGCGGGATCCTGCGTGAGCCCCTGCTCTATCTCAGTCTGTACTTCAAGCAGCACCGTGCGATGTACTACGACCTGCTGGATCGCGTCAGGCGCGAAGGCGACTGGGAAGCGTGGCTGGCGTTTTTCCTGGAGGGAGTCAGCCAGGTGTCCACGGACGCGGTCACCACAGTGGAACGGCTAGAACGAATGTTTCGCGCCGATCGCGCGGCAATTGAAGCTACTGGTCGACGTGCGAGTACTGCCCTACGAGTGCATGAGGCATTTAAGGCACGGCCTGTCCAAACGCTGGCCAGCGCGGCTAAATCAACAGGCCTCTCGTTCTCCGGCGTCTCCTCGGCAATGCGGCTCCTGATCGACCTTGGCATTGCGCGCGAACTGACCGGGAGGCGCCGCAACCGGCTATTTGCCTACGACCGATACCTGGCTGCACTGCTTGAAGGGACAGAACCGCTCTAGGCCAGGATTACGGGCTTGCCCGACCCCGGATTCCACCAGTTTCCTGTCGAGACGCAGACGACCATCGGTGGGTAGCCGCCGCGCTACCGGGGTGCGCGAGAATGCGCCAAACGGCGTCAATACCCCGAGAGGCAATTCAGTGACCCGCAGCGAGCGTCCGAATGTGATCGTGATCGTGAGCGACACGTACCGGCCCGACCACATTGCGGCCAACGGTCATCCGGACGTGGTTACGCCGGAACTGGATGACTGGCTGGCCCGGAGCGTGACGTTTGAGCAGGCCACGGTGTCCAGCTTTCCGACGATTCCGATGCGCACGGACTGGTTCACGGGGCGGTTCGGTCACCCGCGGCATGGCTGGCGGAACCTGGATCCGAAGTCGGTGACACTGCCGGAGGTGCTGGGAGCGAACGGGTATCGCACGCAGTTGATCGCGGATACGACGCACCTGATGAACTCGCACTTTTTTCACAGGTTCGATCGCCATCACTTCAACCGCGGGCATGAAGGCGACGGCAAGTTCCTGCGGCTGAATGACCCGATCGAGCACCTGGTGGAGGACCCGAGCAAGACGCGGGTGGAGTTTGGGAACCACGCCTACACGCCGGTGCTGCCCGACATCCACGCGCATACCAACTACTGGCGCCGCTACGAGGACCAGTCGCAGCCGATGCGCATGGCGGACGACGTGTGCCGGTTCCTGGAGGACTGCTACGCGAGCCCGCAGCCGTTCATGCTGTGGGTGGACTGCTTTGACGTGCACGAGCCGTGGTTTCCGCCGCGGTACCTGCTGGATCACTACGACCCGACTTACGACGGCCCGCCGATGGCACAGCCGAACTACCGCGAAGCGAGCGCCTATACGCCGGCCGAGCTGCGAAACATGCAGGCCCGCTACAAGGGCATGTGCACGCTGCTGAGCAAGGCGGTGGGGCGGATGCTGCGCACAGTCGAGGACGCCGGGCTGCTGGCCAACTCGATCGTGGTGTTCATGTCGGACCACGGGATGTACCTGGGCGAGCGGGGGCGCACGGGGAAGTCTGGCATCCAGGCCGAGCGCCGCAGCGTGTTCCCGTTCCACGGCGAGATCAACCGGATCTGCTGGTCGATGCACGTGCCGGAGTCATTGAACCGGTCCATGGCGGCGCCGGGGTCACGGCTGGCGGCGCCGGGGTCACGGCTGGCGGCGCCGGGGTCACGGCTGGCGGGCCTGGTGCAGGCGCCGGATCTGATGCCGACGGTGCTGGAGCTGTGCGATGTCCCGGTGCCGTCAGAAATGGACCTGGAGGGCGCCAGCCTGGTTCCACTGCTCGAGGGCGAGTCGGATGGGCCTCGTTCTCTGGCAATCACCGCGACGACCGCCGATGTGGGCGGCGGCTGGGTGCATACCCGAGCGCCTGCCGTGACTGACGGCCAATGGAAGCTGCTGGTGGATGAGAGCGACGGCGACGGCGGACCGGAGCTCTATCGGATCGCCGACGATCCCGGCGAGGCGGTGAACTTGATCGACAGCGACCGGGAGGAGGCGCGGCGGATTCACGCCTCGATGCTTGAATGGCTGGCCGCGCACGACGCGACGCCGGCGACGCTTGAGCGGCTAAGCGCCGAGCGGGTTGGGCTGGGCTGAAGTCCTACTCGGACGGCTCTTGCTGGCGTCGATGCGGGCATCGTCGGCGGTGGGCTAGGGACGGCCGCACGGGCGACGGCTGCGGGGCAGAATGTCGCACGCCATCCGTAGGAGTCCGCTCGCTGATGAGACACCACCCGTGCACGCGCTGATAACCGGGGGCGCCGGGAGCATTGGTTCGCGCCTGGCGGCTGCGCTGATCGAGCGGGGCGACCGAGTGACGGTGGTGGACGTGCGGGCGGACCCGGTGGCGCCTTCGGCGGCGTTCGAACGCGCCGACGTGCGGGTGGGGGAGACGCAGGCCGCGGGGTTTATCGAGGGCATCGTGGCCGAGACGCGGCCGGACGCGGTGTTTCACCTGGCCTCGCTCCTTTCGGGACGGTCGGAGACGGACTCGGACCTGGCCTGGCGGGTGAATCTGGATGGCATCCGCTACGTGCTGGAGGCGGCCCGCATCCATGGGGTGGGGCGGGTGTTGTTTCCGAGTTCCGTGGCCACCTTCGGCATGGGCGTGGGCGACACGGTTACCGACGACAGCCCGCAATGGCCGGCGGGTCTCTACGGCGTGACGAAGGTTCTGGGCGAGCGTCTGGGGGTGTATTACCACCAGCGCTTTGGCGTGGATTTCCGCTGTGTGCGGCTATCAGCGATGGTTGCGCCCACGGCTCCGGCGGCCGGCGCGGCAAGCGCGTTCGTGTGCGAACTGTACATGGGCGCCGTGCGTGAAGGCGGTTACACCTTCAAGGTCTATCCCCACAGCCGCATTCCGCTGGTGTGGGTGGAGGACGTGGTAGGGGCACTGCTGCACCTGCACGATGCCCCAGCCAGCCAGTTATCGCGCCGGGTGTACCAGGTGATGGGCTCCAACCCGACTGTTCAAGAAATGGCCGAGGCGGTGCGGCGGCGAATGCCGAACGTGCGGCTGGAGTTTGACCCAGATCCGGTGCGCGCGGACATCGTGGACAGCTGGGCCTCAAGCATGGACGACACCAGCGCCCGCGCCGACTGGGGCTGGTCGCCGAGGTTCGACTTGGAGGGGATGACGGACGCCGTGCTGGCGGAGCTAAGGGCCGAATAGCCAGGACGCAAACTCCTCCGATTCCTCGAAGGAAGCCCCGTTCCGGCCGTCCGATAGCCGAAGTGCCGAGCTACCTCGTTCGGGCTCCCGTCAACCGATGGGTTGGAACTTATAGAGGGCGTCGTCGCGTTGGACTTCGCCCATGTAGATGGAGCCTTCGGGGTCGACCCAGATGCCGTGGGGGGCGCTGAAGGCTGCGCCGCAGTCGCCGGGGTCTTCCCAGGAGGTAATGGTCTGGCCGGTGAGGTCCAATAGCGAGACGCGGCCGCCGACTTCGGCGAGATAGATGACGCCGGCGGCTTCGTCCACGTAGAAGTCCGAGGGTTGGCGGAAGCCGGTCCACTCATCCATGTAGACGCCGTCCGGATCGAAGATCTGGATGCGGTGGTTTTCGCGGTCGGCCACCAGGATGCGGTCATCGCTGAGGGCCCAGATGCCGTGCGGGAGGTCGAACTGGCCGGGACCGGTTCCGGGTTCGCCCCAGCTGTTGAGCAACTGACCGCTGGGCGCGAAGCGGTGGCAGCGGGTGTCGCCGTAGCCATCGGACACGTAGATGGAGCCGTCGGCGCCGAGGTGGGTGTTGGTGGGGTGGTTGAAGTGCCCGCCCTCGGCACTGGTCATGTTGGGGTAGCCGATGCGGCGCACGACGCGCCCATCGGTGGTGGTGACCCAGATGACGTGGGCGAAGCGGTCGGTGAGCCATAGGTGTTCGTCGGCGTCGACCCATACGCCGTGGGCGTGGTTGAGGAGGTCGTCGCCCCAGGTATCGACGATGCGGCCGCCGGCGTCGAAGACGACCATGGGGTGGGTGCCCCGACAGAAGCAATAGACGCGGCCCCGGCTGTCGACGGCCACGCTGCCAATCCATCCCAGGAAAATGCCCTCCGGCAGCTGCGGCCAGCCCTGCACGCGCTCGTAGCGATGCGATCCACTTCCTACCGGCATTGGCCTGCCCTTCCGCGCGAAATGGTTGCACGCCCATCGTAGTCGGCGGAGGCGCGGTGCGCTTTTGGCGTGTTCGTCACAGTCGGAAGCGTTCGCGGGTGCATAGACTCGCTCTCATGGCGACCCTGACGACCAGCGGCGTTCCGGTCCGAGCAACCGGCCTGTGGAAACGGTTTGGTTCGCTGGACGTGGTCCGGGACGTCTCGCTGGAGATTGCGCAGGGCGAGGTGGTGGGCTTCGTGGGACCCAACGGCGCCGGCAAGAGCACCACGATCCGGATGATGCTGGACATTTTTGCGCCGGATCGGGGCACGGTGGAAGTGTTCGGCGCGCCGATCGACGACGCGGCGCGCCGGCGGATTGGCTATCTGCCCGAGGAGCGGGGGCTGTATCCGGGACTGCGGATCACGCCCATCCTGAAATACATGGCGGAACTGAAGGGCGTGCCGCGGCAGGAGGCGCCCGGGCGGGCGGACGCGGCGCTGGAGCGGATGGGACTGACGGAACACCGCGGCAAGAAGGTGGGCGAACTGAGCCGTGGACTACGGCAACTGCTGCAGTTTGCGGCGACGATTCAGCACGGGCCGGATTTCCTGGTCCTGGACGAACCGTTCTCGGGCCTGGACCCGGTAAACGTGCGGCTGATGAAGAACGTGGTGGCCGAGCTGCGCGACGGCGGGGTGGCCGTGCTGTTCTCGACGCACCAGATGACGGACGTGGAGGAACTCTGCGACCGCGTGGTGATGATCAACGTCGGCGAGATCGTGCTGAACGGGGGCGTGCGAGAGATTCGCCGCGAACACGCGAGCGACCGCCTGCTGGTGGAATGCGTCGGCGACTCGCTGGACACCATGAGCCTGCCCGGTGTGGGGGCGGTGGAAGCGCACGGCGATGGCTGGCGTATCAGCCTGGACCACGACGGTTCAGCGGACGGCGTTTTGCGGGCGCTGCTGGACGCGGGCGTGCAGATTGAACGCTTTGAGCGTGAGGCGCCGACACTGGAAGAGATCTTCCTGCAGATCGTGGGCGGCTCTAACGGGACCGGCGTAGGGGATGGGTCGCCGGATTTACGAGCGCGGGCCAATGGGTAGCGTCCGCATCGTGACTCGCCACGAGTTCCGGACGGCCGTTACCCGTCTCTCCTACATCATCACGACGGCGGCGGTGCCGGTGCTGGTGGCGCTGGCCGTGGCTATCTTCGCAATCTTCACCCTGGTGACCCGCGAGGACGGCGATTCGGAAGCCGAGCCCGGGATAGCGCAGAGCGAGGAACTGCCGCGCCTCGGCTACGTGGACCTTACCGGCGGTCCGGCGCTGTTTGGCGGGCACCAGGAGCAGTCGGGCGCGGTGTTCGTGCCGGTGTCGGACCGTGACGGAGGGGTCGCGGCCCTCGCGAACGAGGAGATCGACGCGCTGTTCGTGTTCCCGGCGGACTATGCCGAAACGGGAACGGTGGTGCGGGTCCAGGTGGCCGAGGACGACGGCGGCGTCTTCGGGTCGGATGGGCCTTCGTACAGCGCGGCGCTGCGCGGGTTCGTGCTGTCGAACCTGTTCGCGGCGGAGGTTCCGGCCGGGTTGGCCGAGCGTTTACGTTTGCCCTACCGGCTGGTGACGGAGGAGATCCAGCCCGATGGCGGCGCGGCTGAGGATGACCCTGAGTTCGACATTGGCCGGGCGGCGTTCTTTGCGATTGCGGGCGTCTCGCTGCTGGTTTCGGTCTTCTTCAGCTCGGGATACATGCTGAACGCCCTGGTGGAGGAGAAGGAAAACCGGGTGATGGAGGTGCTGCTGTCGTCGGTGAAGCCGGACGCGCTGCTGCTGGGCAAGTTCTTCGGGCTGGGCGCGGCGGGTCTGATGCAGATGGTGGCCTGGCTGGCTTCGATCGGCGTCGGCGTGCTGGTGATCGGCGTGATCGTGGACATTCCCGCCGACCTGGTGACCATTCCGTCGGTCGGCGACATCGCCATAGCGGCGGCCTACTTCCTGTTCGGCTACGCGCTGTTCGCATCGCTGATGGCGGCGGTGGGGGCCGTGACAACCTCGCTGCGCGAAGCCAACCAGATCTCGGCGCTGGTGATTGTTCCAGCGTTCATTCCGATGTGGCTCAACTTCATCCTCTTTACCGAACCCGAAGGCACGGTGGCGCGGGTGCTGACCTACATTCCGGTAACGGCCCCGGTCGCCGGACTGATCCGGCTCGCCATCGACGCCATGGGGCCACTCGAAACCGTGGCCGCGCTGCTGGTGCTGGCGCTGTGCGCGGCGGGCGCGCTGTGGCTGGCCATGCGGCTGTTCAGGGCGTACCTGCTGATGTACGGGAAGCGGCCGACGCTGCGGGACATGGCGCGGAGCGTGGTTTCGGGCTAGCGAGCGCAGTTTTGGGTTAGTCGGCTCTGCGCAAGTAGGAGATCGGACCACCGAAGTCGAAGGTTTGCTTCTCGGATGACGTGAAGAACGGGCTGACGTCGGTGGTGAGGTAGGTCCCAATGTCGTCGAGGGTTGATTCCCCGCGCTCGATGGCCGCAATGACGTTGGCTTGGGTCAGCAGGTAGTCGATCAGCTGCCCGCAATCGAAGAAGACGACGTTGGTGTACTTCTCCTGATTGACCAATTGGAAGCCGGCTCGTTCCGCGGATGGATCGTCGAGAGGTCGGCTGTTCCGAGGGGGCGTGGGGAAGCGCCTGATGTACGTGGAGGTGATCCAGGACTTGAAGCCGGCGTTCCCCTGCAGGTTGGCGAGGAAGACGTTGTTGTAGGTGACGAGCCAGCCGCGGGGCTTGAGCACGCGGCGGGCTTCGATGAGAAACGGCTCCCTGTCGAACCAGTGGAAGGCGGAGGAGACGGTGAGCAGATCGAACGATTGGTCGGCCAGGGGTAGGGCCTCGGACGGGCAGAGCAGGTAGTCGATGCGTTCGTCGTGATCCGCCTGTCCCAGCATGGCGGCGAACACGTCGGCCCCTACGATCTTGGTCGCAATTCGCTTCAAGGCGATGCAGGACAGGCCGGTTCCGCAGGCTACGTCGAGCGCGCAGTCCAGTCTGTCCTGGATGTCCAGCTGGGCAGCGATTCGCTGAATGACGAGGTCGTGGTCGTAGGGGCGAGCGCGGGCGTAGCGTTCGGCGGCATGCTTCGAGTCAAACAGGTCGCCAGCGAGGTCCTAGGCTATGGCGCGGCGGTCCCTTGGTCAATCGCCTCTAGGCGTTCCAGGATCCACATGCGCGCCAGCGTCGTGGGGCCGATGCCTTTCTTTTGGGCTGTCGCCCGCAGGGTCTTGAGAGTTTCGGCCGTAAACCGCACCGTGATGCCCTGCGAAAGGTTGTTGGCAAAGCGGACGTTAACCGGCTCGAACTCGTCCTCGAAGTCGGCCGTGTCGTGGGTGTCCCAGAACTCGGCCTCTTCCTCGCGGCTTTCGAATGTCGGGATCCGACTTTGCTGCTGGCACTTGCTCATGCGGAAATCCTAACGGCTTGCGTCACAACGCCAGGGCTCTGGCGCGGCCGATGGCTCCCAGACCCGTGAATGACCGGCGGCAATGCAATCAGAGCTCGACCGGTGAGCGCCGTCAGTTGACCAGTGGGAAGCCGTGGCCCCAGCAGACGGGGGTGCCGTTGGGGCGCAGGGCGCAGGTGTGGCGGCCGCCGCTGCTGATCGTGGTGAAGCGCTCGCCAGCGGGCGGTTCCGATTGGCCGTAGCCGACAACGGTGGTGTTGTCGTACACGGTGTACTTGTCACCCAGCGCGGCGCCCCAGCAGACGGCGGCGCCGTCGGGGCGGAGCGCGCAAACGTGACTTGAGCCGCTGCTGATGGACGCGAAGCGATCGCCTTCCGGCGGCGAGGTCATGCCGAACTGGTGGCGATTCTCCGGCTGACCCCAACACACGGCTGTTCCATCCGATCTCAGAGCGCAGGTGAAGCCGGACCCGGCGCTGATGGAAGCAAACCGCTCGCCGTCGGGGGGAGTCGCCTGGCCACTTCTGTTGTCCGCCCAGCAAACCGGCGAGCCGTCCGCGCGGAGCGCGCAAACGTGCGAGCCGCCAAAGCTAATGGAGGTGAAGCGTTCGGTCTGCGGCGGTGCCGGTACCCAGAACGTACCCGAAGTTCCCGTGGAATCCCCCCAGCAGCCATAGGTCCCACTGCTACGCAGAGCGCAGGTGTCGTAACTGCCACTACTAATGGCCACAAACGTCTCGTCTCGCGGCGGGAACGACCATCCGTTGAGGTTTTCGCCCCAACAGCGAGCCGTACCGTCGTTCCGCAGGCCGCAGGTGTGGTTTGAGCCGGTGCTGATGGCCGTGAACCGCTCGCCGGCCGGTGGCCATTCCCTAGCGTGGTCGCCCCAATTGGTTGCGGTCCGCGCTTTCTCATCGCGGGACCCCCAACAGACCGTGCTGCCGTCCGACCGGAGGGCACAGGTGTAGTCCCAGCCGGTGTCTATGGCGACGAAGTGCTCGCCGGTCACGGACTCGTAGGTCGTGCGCCCCGGCTCGGGCGTGTCGTAGCCCTCGCCCCAGCAGCTGGGGGCGCCGTCCTCGCGAACCGCACAGGTGAATAAGGGGCCGGCGCTGATGGCGATGAACCGCTCGTCGGCCGGCGGATCCGCCTGGCCGAGCCAGACCCCGCTTGAGGGGTCGACGTTGATGCCCCAGCACACGGCGGTTCCGTCCTCTCGCAAGGCGCAGGCGTGGGAGTGGCCACCGGTTACGGAAGCGAATCGGTCGTCCTCCGGCGGCGAGGCCTCGCCTCTGCCCAAGCCAGCCCAACAGACCGGCGAGCCGTCGTCGCGGAGTGCGCACGCATGCCGCTGGCCGCCGCCCAGCGCCACGAATCGCTCCTCCTCGGGCGGTGTTGCGTGGTAGGGGTATGGGGAACCCCAGCACACCGCTTTGCCTTCAGCATTCAGCCCGCAGGTATTCCAGTGCCCGCTCTGGATGGCGGTGAACCATTCACCCTCGGGCGGGTCCGCTCCACCGCTATTCGTCCCACCCCAACAGACGGCCTTGCCGTCGGACCGCAGAGCGCAAGTGTGCGCAAATCCACTGCTGATCGCGATGAAAGTCTCGCCATACGGGGCCATCGCCTGGCCACGGTCTTCGCCGTATTTGCCATCACGATTACTTCCCCAGCAGACAGCCATACCATCAGACGCCCGCAAGGCACAAGTGTGGTCACTTCCACTGCTAATGGCGCTAAACCGTTCGGTTGGAGGCGATGCCTCTCGGTTTTCGTTGTCGCCCCAGCAGACAGCGGTCCCGTCCTGCCGCAGCGCACAGACATGGCCACCTCCGCTGCTGATCGCCGTGAAGGTTTCGCCACTGACCGCCGTAAAGGGCTTGCTCGCCGGCTCCCGGTTCACGCCCTGACCCCAACACACCGGCGTTGAGTCCGTCGCGCGCACGCCACAGGTCTGGTCGTTGCTGGCGCTGATGGCGGAGAGGGCTACGCCGTAGGGCGGCTGTGCCTGTCCGAGGTAGTCGTTGACGTGGTTGCGGTTCGATCCCCAGCAGACGGCCATCTGGTTCTCGGCAAGGATTGCGCAGGTATGGGAGCGGCCGCTGGCAATGGCACTGAACTGAAGATCGGGCGGCGGCGAAGCCTGACGGTCCCAGTCGGCCCCCCAACAGACAGCCGTGCCGTCCAGGCGTATCGCACAGGTATGTTCCGCGCCGCTGCTGATCGCCATGAAGCGTTCGCCCTCCGGCGGTGTGGCTTGGCCACGATCGTTCGAACCCCAGCAGACGGCGGTCCCATCCGCTTGCAGCGCGCAAGTGTGGGCGGCATAAAGGCCAAGGCTGCTGCTGACGGCGACATAACGCCCGTCTTCGGGCGGCGAGGCCTGACCGTAGTCGTTGCTCCCCCAACAGACCGCGGCGCCGTCGGCGCGCAGGGCGCACGTGTAACCGAAGCCACCGCTGAGCGTTGTGAAGCGCTCGCCCTCGGGCGGCGCGGACTGGCCGCCCCAGCAGACGACTGTCCCGTCGTCGCGCAACGCACACGCGTGCGCGCCCCCGGTGCTTAGGCTCGTGAACTCTTCGCCGTAGGGCAACGAGAGTTCGCCGCTCAAGTTGGTGTAGCCGCCCTTGAGCGACCAGCACACGGGACGGCCATCCTGTCGCAGGGCGCAGACGTGCTCGTAACCGGGGCTCACATCGCGGACGGCCTGGCTGCTGATGATCTGGTAGATCGACTGGCGGGCCGATTCGATTGGCGTGTCGTAGCCGTCGCCCCAGCAGACGGGGCGGCCGTCCTGGCGGAGGCCGCAACTGTGGGCCAGGCCGAGGCTGACGGTCGATAGCGCTTCGCCCCGCGGCTTGACTGAGTACCCATCGCCCCAGCACACCAGCGTGCCGTCCGGTCTGAGACCGCAGGCGTGAATCTCGCCGCTGAAGATCGAACTGTACTGGTCGACACCGGGCGCTCTGAGAACGTCGTTGTCCTCGTCGCCCCAGCAGAAGGGGCTGCCGTCGGCGTGGAGGCCACAAGTATGGTCGCGGCCGCTGCTGATCGATGTGAACCGCGCGTCGGCGGGCGGTGACGCCTGTTGCTTGTCATTTCGGCCCCAGCAGACGGGGGCGCCGGCGGCGCGGAGGGCGCAGGTATGCGTGGATCCGCTGTGGAGGGCGACGAAACTCTCGCCCTCAGGCGGCGACGCCTGGCCATATTCGTCCCGGCTCCAGCAGACCGGGGATCCATCCGCACGGAGCGCGCAGGTGTGCGCCCAGCCACTGGTGATCTCGACGAAGGTCTCATCGGCGGGCGCGTCGGTGCGCCCCTGGGCGGGGTCGCCCCAGCAGACGGGCGTGCCGTCGGCGCGGAGAGCGCACACGTGCCGGGTTCCACTGCTGAGCGCGGTGAAGCGTTCGCCGTCGGGCGGCGAGGCTTGACCGTAATCGTCCAATCCCCAGCAGAGTGGGACGCCGTCCGGATCGAGTGCGCAGGTGAATCTATTGCCGGTGCTGATGGATGTGAGGACCCGATTGATGACGGCATCGAATCCACGACTGCTGATGCCCTGGGGAACTTGACTTCCCGCGCTCGTGTGCACGCACGCAAAGGACCCGTCCCTGGTTGGCCCGCAGGAGTGCCATTCGCCGCCGCTGACGTACTCCAGCCTGCGGTCCTCAATGATGTCGTGAGCGCGAAGCGCCTCGGAGTTGAGGTTTATTCCCTTCGGAGTGAAGCGCCAGCAGACGTCAGATCCATCGGCACGCAGCCCGCAGGTGAAGCTGCCTCCGCTGCTGATCGAGACGAATCGTTCCCCCGGCGGCGGTGAGGCCTGGCCCTGGTCATGGGCCGGGTCGGCGGCACCCCAGCAGACGGGAGACCCGTCGTCCTTCAGCGCGCAGGTGTGATACGTCCCGCTGCTGATTGCCACGAACCCTTCGTCCTGCGGCGGCGCAGCCTGCCCGGACGACGTAAATGAGAAGCCCGATTCCCAGCAGACCGCTGAACCGTCCTGGCGCAATCCGCAGCCGTGGGATGAACCCACGCTGATGGCCTTGAACGTTTCGTCCTCGGGCGGCTCGCCACCAAAGAGCCGGCTGCTGCGGGAGCAGAGAAGACTGCCGTCGTCACGCAGCGCACAGAAACCAACCCCGCCGCTGGAGATGTCGGCGAAGCGCACCTGTCCCAACAACTCAGCGCTCTCGTCCCCGGCCGAACCGCCCCAGCAGGCGGCGGTACCGTCCTCGCGCAAAGCGCAGCTGTGATTCCAGCCGCTCCTGATCGCGGCGAACGAGCGGCCTTCGGGAGGTGCGGCCTGGCCCGCATCATCTTCACCCCAACAGGAGATGGACCCATCCAGACGCACGCCGCAGGTGTGATCCGAGCCGCTTGCGATGGCCTTGTAGCGCTCGCTTGCAGGCGGTGACGCCTTGCCGAACTCGTTGTCACCCCAGCACCAGGCCTCGCCGGATCCGGTGATGCCGCAGGCGTGGCGTGCGCCGCTGCTGATGGAGACGAACGGTTCGGCGGGTTTGGGCGGCTTGACCCGCGGTTCCGGTTCGACGAAGTGCTCGCCGTCGGGTGGCGAGGCTTGTCCGTATTGGTTGTCGCCCCAGCACATGATTCCGCCGGTGTCCTGGCGAATGGCACAGGTGTGCCGGCTGGCTCGGCTGATGGCGGCGAAACGCACCCGCTCGGGGGTCGGATACGGGTACGCGTGACCCCAACAGATGGCGGTGCGATTGGTCCAGAGTCCGCAGCCGCCCTCACCGTCGATGGTCAGGGCCACGAAGCGGTCGCGGGGCGGATCGGTGCCCTCGTAGACCACGTCCGACCAGCCGCCCCAGCAGGTCGCCCGTCCGTCCTCACCCAGGCCGCAGGTTGTTCCCCAAGTGCTGGCCAGCGCGACGAATGTGTCATCGGGTGGGCCCGACCATCCCCCGTACGAGCCACCGTACGGCTCGGGTCCCCAGCACACGGCCGTTCCGTCTGCGCGCAGGCCGCAGGTGTGATAGCCGCCACTGCTGATGGTGACCAACCGCTCGTCGTCCGGTGGTGTGGCCTGGCCGCTCTCGTCGTTGCCCCAGCACACGGCCCGACCATCCTCGCGGAGGCCGCACGCGTGGTGGCCGCCGCTGCTAATGGCTACAAAGCGTTCGCCGGCTGGCGGCGACGATTGTCCCCAGCCCACCTGGTCGTCGTTTTCGCCCTTGTCACCGAGCTTGGCGCCCCAGCAGACGGCGGTTCCGTTTCCGCGCAGACCGCAGGTGTGGTACGCGCCGCTGCTGATGGCTGTGAGCCGCTCGCCCTCGGGCGGCGAGGCTTGACCGAAATTCACGGGACGCAGGTCGGCGTCGGGATCGACCGGCTCGGCGCCCCAGCAGACGGGCGTTCCGTCCTCCCGCAGCGCACAGGTGTGGAAGCTGCCGCTACTGATGGCGACGTATCGGTGGGCAGATGTCTGGGTAGACGCGGACACCGTCGCCTTCGGTTTCGACGGCGGCGCGGGGGATTCCGCTTGGGCTGTGAAGCGCAGCGAGAGCGCGAGGGTCAGCGCGAGCAGCATCGCGGTCAGCCCGAGGGTTAGGAACAGGGGACGTTGCCGCTGCTGCGTCATGGAGTTCTCAGGCGTGCGCGCACGGGGGATGCGGTGCTCCTTGTCAAGAGATTACGCAACCGGCGCTCGAATCGTTCCCTCCGAGCTTCTGCCCGATTGAAATTCGTCCAGTAGCTCAGCCCAAGCCAATGACACGGCGGGTCACCGTTGCCCCAACGGTTTCCGGCGCCCGGCTACCGAGCCGCCGGGCGGCCTCCGGCCATACGGCCCGTGCCCGGCGTGACGGCAGGCGGTTAGTAGCGCGGACTAGCCGGCGCTATGTTGATTCGAGTCGGGGCCAACATATCCGCAGCGCGATGCGGGCTGCGCCGATGTCGCATGTGACGGCCGATCGAAGAATGCGCACTAACACGATCCTTCCACGTACGATGCGATGACGCGTTCAGACTCACACACGGCCTCAGCCGCTGCCTGGCTCTTCGGCCGGAGGGACCTGCAATGACCATCGATGGACACGCCTATTGCTTTCCGCGAGTGGGTCAGCCCAGCGAATATCCGAGTGTTGAGGATCCGGTTCGGCACCTGCAGCGTGAGATGGGCATCCACCATCAAGCGGCTTGGCGTGTTCGGGATCGCGCACCCGCCGACGACAAAGGGATCATCAAGGACGACTGGTCAACTCTCGACTCGCTGAAAGACGCTGGGTTTCGAGCTGCGGGTTTTGGCCGCTTTGAGTGGACCGTGGGGGGCGACACCTACGCCAAGCAGTATCAACCTCCCTCAGTTGTTGACATGGGATACCCGCCCGAGCACCTGGTGGCCGAGATGGACTATGCCGACGTGCAGTGGGCGCTGCTGCACAAGTTTGCGGGAACGACAAACGAGTACATGGCGGAGTGCGCGCAGCGCTTCCCCAATCGGCTGAAGGCGCTGGCCAACGTGGAGGAGTGGCTGATTTCGCAGGACCCCGACGCCGCCATCGCCAAGCTTCGGCACGCGATCGAAGATTTGCGGCTCTCCGGGCTGCAGTTCCTGTCGTATCAAATGGATCTCTACCACCATCACGAATCATGGGACGGTGATGAGTACCGGGGCTTCTGGGACGCGGTGGTGGCGATGGACATTCCCGTTTTCTTCACGCTCAAAGGTCGCGTCGACCCCGAAGCTTCGAGCTATCGCTCGGAGCTCAACACGCTCATCGGGTGGATGGAGCGCTATCCACAGGCGACGGTCGTGCTCACGCACGGGTTGGGCTTCGGCATGTTCCGCCGAGGTCAGCGGATGGACCTGCCGGACTACGTTTGGGAACCGTTCAACAACCCCAACCTGTATCTCCAACTGCTTTTCCCGATCGGGCTTGGGCACGTCTGGGACTACCCGATGCCGCAGATCCGGCCAACCCTCCAGGAGTGCGTCGAACGGCTGGGCGCGGACCGCCTGATGTGGGGCACTGACATTCCGATGGTGATGCGCTATTGGACCTACCGGCAGAACATCACGTTCATTCGTGACTACTGCGACTTCCTGACTTCCGAAGAGATGGACGCGATTCTGGGCGGCACGACAAAGCGCCTGCTCAGCCTGGACAGCCTCTGATCGGGGTGACGGTGACCGCCCGCAACGGCAGGCCGGCGCTCGTTGACCTGAAGCAGGTCGCGGGCAAGCGCACGATGGTGTCAAGGCGCCTTGCCTGGGCCATCAGCGCGCGCGACACCGCACACTGTCTCGGGGCACCGCTGGACTAGCTGCGCGCTCAGGTCCGCCAGCGCCTGCAGTCCTGCAGCGGCGATTGCCGCTGGCTGGGCTTAGCGGATAAGGCGGGGCAGGTAGGCGAGATCGCCAACTTCACTCCGGGCGCACAGCGCGACGGCTTCAGGGGTGTCCTTGCTCGCGCCGACCGTGGCGAGCAGGGTGTGATCGGTGGTGTCTGAGGTGTGAATCGGGACTGGCCCGTCAGAGTTCCAGGTCGGAAGCAGCGCGATCGCTTCCGGCCCCTTGGCGGGCGGCTGGCTTGACGGCCGGCTGTAATTAGCGTGGACTGGCGGGCGCTACGCTGATCCGAACAGAGGCCGCTATGTGCGCGGCGCAGTGCACGCGTATTCGCCTAGTCCTGAGCCGCTACCGTGGCCGGACTGGCGGACGCCGGAGTAATCGCCCATGACGATCACGACGTACCTCGGAGACAGCAGCGTGGGGATGCGTCGGGGGTTTACGACGCGGCCGGTGGTGATGGGGACGCGCGGGGTGGTGACGTCGGGTCATTACCTGGCGACGGCGGCCGGCTTTCGGATGATGGAGCAGGGCGGCAACGCGATCGACGCGGCGGCGGCCATGTGCTTCTGCCTGAACCTGCTGGAACCGCAGAGCAACGGGCTGGCCGGCGAGGTTCCGACGCTGATCTACTCGGCGCGGGAGCGCAAGGTTTACGAGCTAAGCGGTATGGGCTGGTCGGCCAAGGCCTTCACGATCGAATGGTGCCGCCAGCACGGCATCGACCTAATTCCAGGCGACGGCTATCTGCCGGCCTGCGTGCCGGCGGTGGTCGGCACCTGGGCAGCGGCGCTGGCGCGCTTTGGAACCATGAGCTTCGGCGAGGTCCTGCAGCCGGCGATCGAGCTGGCCGAGAACGGGTACCCGGTGTACGACAGCCTGCACAACAGCCTGGCGAGCAATGTGGCCAAGTTCACCGAGCTGTACCCCAGCACCGGCGAGGTGTATCTACCCGGCGGGAAGGCGCCCGAGGTGGGCGAGCTTCATCGCAACCCCGACTGGGCCGAGACCTTGCGCATCCTGTGTCGAGCCGAGAAAGCGGCCGCCGGAGGTGGGCGCGTGGCCGGCATCGAGGCGGCGCGGGATGCCTTCTACAAGGGCGGGGTTGCCGAGCGCATTCTGGACTTCATCACCAGCACGCCGGTTGAGGACGCCAGCGGATCGGCGCACGCCGGCTTGCTGACCTACGAGGATTTCGCCGAGTGGGAAGCGGAGTTCAGCGAACCGGCGCACGTGAACTACCACGGCCTGGATGTGCACAAGTGCTCCAGCTGGACGCAAGGCCCGGTGTTCCTGCAGCAGCTGACCCTGCTGGAAGGGTTTGACCTGAACGCGATGGAGCATAACTCGGCGGACTACCTGCATACGCTGATCGAGTGCGCCAAGCTGGCCTTTGCCGACCGGGAGGCCCATTACGGGGATCCCAACTTCGACGACGTACCGTTCGAGCGACTGCTGTCGAAGGCGTACGCGGACGAGCGGCGGGCGCTGGTTGGCGAGCGGGCGTCGTTGGAGATGCGGCCAGGCGACACGGGGGGAGGCTATCCGGCCTACGCCACGGTTGACGTGGCCGAGGACAACCGGCGGTCGCTGCAAGTGGCGGCCCGCGAAGTTCGCGACCTGGGGCTGGGTCACGCGCACGTGGGCGATACGACGCACCTGGACGCGGTGGACCGCGAGGGCAACATGGTTGCGGCCACGCCCAGCGGCGGATGGCTGGGCACTTCGCCGGTGATTCGCGGGCTGGGATTCCCAATCGGCACGCGCGGGCAGATGTTTTACCTGAACCCGGCGCGGCCCAACGCGCTAGCCCCGCGCAAGCGGCCTCGAGCCACGCTGACGCCCTCATTGGTGATGCGGAATGATGAGCCGTTCATGGTCTTCGGCACGCCAGGCGGCGACGGACAGGACCAGTGGACGCTGCAGTTTTTCCTGAACTTCGTGCACTTCGGCATGAACTTGCAGGAAGCCCTGGACGCGCCGACGGTGCACTCGGTGCACTTTCCGTCGTCGTTCTATCCGCGCGAGGCCTACCCGGGACGCATGGTGGCCGAGGGACGAATCAGCGGCGACATCTTGGCCGAGCTCGAGCGACGGGGCCACGAGGTCGAAGTCACGGACGACTGGTCGAACGGCAAGCCGATGGGTATTCGGTACGGGGGGCCGGGCGGCGTCATTGCGGGGGCGGTTTCTCCGAAGGGGATCATCGGTCACGCGCTGGGTTGGTAGCGCCAGGCGGTATCGTCCCTCTGGTCGGCGAGAGCCGCAGCACCGTTTGCACACAGCTGTCCAGACGATCTCTTGGATGATGGCACGCTTGGGCAGCAGCGCAATGTCGGCCGTCTGCAGTGCACGAAACCGGCAGAGGACTCGGCTGAAGTGAGCGGCGGCGCCCTCGCAACGGATGCCGGTCAGTATTTGCTCTTCGAGCGGGCCTAGCGGCCGAATCGAGAGAGAGGCACCGTCGCGAGCTCCGCGAGCGCGCGTTGTGGGCCAGGGACGACGTCATGGCGTGCATGGAACATGCATAGACGCTGCACACCTGCTCGACGGGCTACCACTAGCCTCTTCACAACGACTGTATTTGGAGCGCGTTGGGAGGCCGACCGGACAATGAGCGGGGCCTTGATGGCGAAGACGACGGCCGACGTGCGTGACGTCCTCGCCGCCCATGGCGCCCCGCGAAGGTCGCCCGACGGATCAGGGCTAATGCTCCGCCGCGCCCGACCCGACGACAAGCAGTTCGCTGGTCGCTTGCTGCGCGAAGCATTGACGCCTGAGCTGGCTGACACGGTGTTCGGCCTCGGTGTAGAGGGCGGCGCCACACGCTACCTGGAACGCCTCTTTGCGCGCGCAGGCACGCTTTGGAGCTATGACCTCGTCACGTTGGTTGAGGTCGACGGACAGGTAGCCGGCCTTGTATCGCACGCGGCATGGACGGAGCTGGCCCAGCGCTATCGGGCGACGATGTGGGCCTATGTGCGCGTCTACGGCCCTGTGCGAGTTTTCGAGCTTCTCCCACGACTGCGAGCATTGATCCGAGCGAGTCCGCGCGTACCCCCGGACCATTGGTTCATTCCATGTCTGGCCGTTACCGCGAAGCACCGCGGAAACGGCGTAGCGCACGCCTTGCTGGACACGGTCTATCAGCGCGCAGCATCCCGTGCATCGGCGTGCAGTCTGTATGTGCTGGCAGAGAACCAGCCGGCGCGCCGGTTCTATGAGCACGCCGGTTTTCAGGACCGCGCGTGCGAGTCATCACCGCCGCTGTACGACCTTGTCGGCACTCGTGGGCGTCTAAGGCTGGAGCGGGAACTCTCGGTCGATCCGACCTAGCGGCTAGCGGCCGAATCCGATAGACCGACAACACTTGGGTACGTACGCCCCGTCAAACGTCAGCCGCGCTACCATTTCTTCGATTCTTCCGAGTACACGTGGTCAGGAAGGCGGTAGCTGATGCCCGTATCGTCGTACGCCGAAGCATGGAGTAAGGACGTGAATCTGGTGTAATTGTCACCACGAGCGAGTCCTCGAAATAATTTGCCCAAGATGCTTCCGTAACGCTGTTGACATTTGAACCATCCAACAGCTCCAAACGACGAATAATCGGGATACATCAGTTCTTTGGACACATCTTGACCGATAAGACCGCGAGAGATCTTGTACACGTACCTGGCTAATTTCCGGCGGTTTTCCGGCTCAGTCATCCCAGCAATCAACGGAGCCGAGTTGACGAGCGAGTGAGCCATCACCACCGATCCGATAGGAACATCCGGCTCGCACATCAGGGCAACGTCATACAGTCTCAGAGCTTCTTCTTCATCTCGGAACAGAATCGTATCCGGCATGCCCATCAGATAACCGAAATAGCGCCAGACGGCCATAAAGCTCTCGCGCTCTTCGTCGTCGTAAGCCGCGCCCAAGGTTTTCACGTGCTTCAGCAATCGTGCCGAGAACGCCGAAATGGCGTACCCCAGATGTGCCTTGCTAATCGGCGCACCCCACGCTTCGGTTTCCCATTCATCGGAGTTGTTCAGGAGGTGCCGCACTCGAGCATGCACAATGCGAATCCGGACAGAGAGTTTCCAGCCATCGCCATACCTGTCCAAGCCTCCGGGGAAAAATATTTCCATCATGTGCCGATTGTTCTGACCCAACCGCCTGACGCCCTGTTCACGCACCCGCCCAGTGATAAAGAAGGACTTAGCTTTATTCGTCGTAAATCCTTCTATCAGAACACCAGCGACAAACGCCGCCAATATCACACCGGAGTTCCTGTGAAACATGCGAACGCTCGGCGCGAATGCCGAATGGTCGAGCCATTCCGGCGGAGTCGTCGCCTCTTCAAAGAACCTACGCATTGAGGCCGGTGCGTCCCGTAGAGCCTCCTCACCTTGGTCGTCCATAGCTGCCTCAACTAGTGGTCACGACTTTCTCGCACCGAGCTCTGCGAGATCTTCTGTCATCTCTTCGCCTACTGGATCTCCAATGAGAGCGCGCGAGAGATAATTGTCCGAGATCTCGGGCGCGACTTTTCGGGCCTTCGCATAACCGTCGGTGTAGTCAGAAGGTATCTTCATGTGAACGAGTGCCTCCGTATCAACTCCAATCCGGACGATCCCGACTTGAAAACTTTCATTCTTCCTCTGCTTCTATTCGCAGATCGGGAAGCCAGCGAAGGAACGATGGCAGATACCAGTTCCGCTTGCCCAGCACTTCCATACTCGCCGGAACCAAGACCGAACGCATCAAGGTTGCGTCCAAAAGCACTGCTACGGCAAGGCCGAATCCGACTTGCTGGTTGATGATGGTTTCCCCTGACGCGAAGCCGCCGAATACGGCAACCATGATCAAAGCGGCGCCAGTGATGATCGTCGCGGTTGAACGCAGTCCATAGGCTACAGCCTCGGCATTGTTCCCCGTCTGGTCATAACGCTCACGGATGCGGCTTAGAAGGAATACGTGGTAGTCCATCGAAAGCCCAAAGAGGATGGAGAACAGGAATAACGGGATCCACACGTCCACGACCTCGGCGTGGCGGAATCCCAGCAAGTCGGTGACCACACCCTTCTGGAACACCAAGACCAGCAACCCGTAGGTCGCGCCGACGGAAAGCAAGTTCATAATGACGGCTTTGATCGGAATGACAATCGATCGAAAGACCAGCATCAGGATGATAAAGCTGAAGCCCAGCACAAATAGGAAGACGATTGGCGTGTATGTTGCCACGATGTCGAAGACGTCGGCGGACGCGGCCGAAACTCCGCCAACCAAGACTTACGCCGCAACCCCTTCAAACGCAGCCGGGATGTACTCGTCGCGAAGGACAGTCACGGCGTCAACCGTTGCCTGACTACTAGGCTCCCCATGCGTGATCAGCGTCAGCAACCCTAAGTCGCCAGATTGGCTGACGGTTGGGATCGGAGGGAGCGGGAAGCGAGGGTCATTGCTCAGCGTTGCCTGTAGGCGTTGAATTGCTCCCTGAACTTAGGGGCTGTTCACATCACCGTCAATGACGATTTCGACCGGATTGACAAGCCCAAACGAGAAGTTCTCTTCCAAGACTAAGAAAGCCTCTCTGGTCTGGGACCCTTCGGGGTACGCGTCAACACCATTGATTCCTGTTTTGATGTCGAAATAGAAGATTGTCAGAACGATCATCGGCACGGCGATCGCGACGATGCTGATTAGGGGATGTCTCGTGACCTTCTGTGTTACGAACTCCCAGAACCCGTCCTTGGACGCTGCAGGTGTCTTGATTCTGAACCTGCCAATGAACGGCACCGGCAGCAAGTTCACCTTTGGACCGAGCAGTGCCAGCACAGCCGGCAGGAGCGTGAGGGTGGCCGCCAAGGCAACGGCCACGACAAGAATGGCGCCAATTGCCAGCGACTGGAAGAACAAGAACGGAACGATCAGCATCCCACAGAGCGCGATAATTACCGTGACACCGCTAAAGAGCACAGTGCGTCCGGCCGTGGATCCCGCCCGTTCGGCCGCTTCCGACTTGCTGAGACCGCGGTCCATTTCCTCTCGGAAGCGGGAGACGATGAGGAGTGAATAGTCAATTCCTACCGCCAGGCCGATCATCGTGACCATCAGCGTGACGAAGAACACCAGCTCGAAGGCTTGGCCGATCAGTGCCACTAAGCCCAAGGCGACGATGATGGCAACAACGGCCAACCCGATCGGCGCCAGCGCGGCGACTATCGTGCCGAAGAGCGCCACCAGAATGAGCAGTGCAACCGGGACGCCGATCCGTTCGCCTTGCTCCAGGTCGTGCAGGGCAAGCTCGTTGGACTCGAACGAGATGCTTGCGGTCCCACTCATGAGCACGCGGAAGTCATCCGCCGCATCCGCTTCCTCAACAATATCGAGGATGTGCCCAACGTTTTTTTCAGCGTCTTTGAGTCTGCCGGTGAGCACCAGTTGCATGATCGTGGTTTTTCGATCTTCCGAAACCAGCGAATCGTCGTTTTCCTGGTAGTAGTTCCGGCCCGCGGCCACGGTGTCGCTGCCCAGAGCAAAGATATCGCGGAACACGGTCTCAACCTTCTGCCGGAATGCCGGGTCGTCCACGGTCAGGGTTTCTGATTGGACGACAACGATTTCAGTAACCGGTTGAGGTCCCCGGAGCCTGCTCTCCAACATATCGGCGGCTCGCAGCGAGTCGGCGCCGGACGTCAGTCGCAACTCGGTGGTCGTGGCGCTATCGAGCAGGCTGCAACCAAGCCCGCCCGCAATAACCGCCACAACCAGCCAGATCGCGATGGTGACGAGCGGTCGTCGGGCACTGACACGGGCCAGGAATCCGGTCACGGGTTAGCTCCCTCCATGACTAGATGGACGCCGCCCAAATGACACGTTTCTCGATATGGTGCGGCCGATTCCTCGGGTTGCCTGTACGTCGGTACGAGGCAATAGAGGGATGATGCGTCCACGCTGACCCTCATCCGCCCGGATCCGAAAGGAGACTGTCGGCACTATAGATCAGGGGGAAACAATCGCAGCCACTCGCACACGAGCGGCTTGAAAGCCGTCGTGGCAGCGCTCCCGTTCGTTCATCTCCACCTGCCCCGCAGCACGCTTGCCGAGGCCGCCCGATGCGATTGGTTCTGGTTGACGGCCGGTCACTCAATTTCAGGTGTAGAGCCCGATGACACCGCGCCGGGCGGCTTCGCGATCGGCGCGACGAAACAGGGCAATGCCGGCAAGTACGGCAAGGATTGAACTGGCGCCGGCAATGGCAAGGTCGACAGGCAATGGCACGATCGTTGGCGTTCCGAGAACCAAGTGGCGCAGGGCGTCGAGCACGTAGGTGTGCGGAAACGCGTAGCTCACCCAGCGGACGGACCACGGCAGGATCGTGATTGGAAAGACCGTACCGGCCAGCGTCAAGAGGAGGCCGGTCACGATTGCCTGGGCGGTCCACGAGCGCGTGGCCAGGAAGACGCTGCCAAACACGAGACCGAGCCCCCAGAACGTAGCTAGACCAAACACCAGAGGAACGACGGCCAGCGCGGAGACAGCTTGCGTAGACGGACCAAAGATCAAGAATGCCAAGGCAATGATGATCCCGCCCTCGATTACCGCATCTGTCAGCGCCGCGAGTGACGCGCCGAGGCAGAGGGCCCAGCGTGGGGCGGGTGTCGACCACAGGGCGGGAAGAATTCCGACGCCATTTGCAGATGACAGATACGACATCGTGGCCGTCATGGGCCGGATGGCCGCATTGATAACCACAAGGCCGACAGCGGCGTAGGTGACGAAGTCATGACCACCGCCGCTGGCCGCGAATCCGGCGGAACCGTAGGCTCGGCTCATAAACAGAATGGGCGCGAGAAACAGAAACGTCGTCGCGATTCGTGCGGCCCACACGATCCGAAAGCGGTTGTGCTCGCGCCATGACTGTGCAAAGGCAGCCAGCACCACCGCGGCTACGCGACCGGCGCGTTCAATCTCAGACGGCCTCAAGATGCCCTCGCTGTCGCGCGTCGCGGTCGAACCGTGCAAACAGCCACATTCCCCCAATGCCGAAGACGAGTCCAAGGGCGAGCAAGGCCGCCACTGATGCCCACGCGGTGGCGTCGTCGTTGAAGACGAGCGTCGCGCGGAGCCCGCGAATCATCCACGTCGGCGGAAACAGTTGGCCAACGAATTGGGCCCAGTCAGGGAGCACGGTTGTCGGGTAGGCCGGACCCGCCAGGATCCCCGTCCCAACCAGGAGCGCCTGCACCAACACCACGCCCGCGCGAGCACGCAAGACCACGGCAGCCGAGACGAGACCGAAAGCCCCTACGGCGATCGTTGACGCGGCGAGGACGCCGAGCAACGGCAATGGGGCAAAGCTGACAGGGAAGCGCAGGATGGCCCAGGCAACGGCGAAGGCAATGACAGCCCGTGCGATTCCAACGGACATTCCGGATGCGCCCAGGCCAGCGACGCGCGCCAGCAGGGATGTCGGGGTCAACCAGATCGAGCCGAGCGTGCCCTGGATACGCTGGGCCTCGAGGACGAGTCCAACATTAGCGCCGATCGAAGTCGACCAGATCATCGCCGTCGCACCAATCGTCACGTACGCCATGTAGTTGTCCGTACCGGCGAGTTCAACGAACGGTTGAATGTGCCTGGCATTGGGTCCAACCAGGGCAATGGCCGCCAGTGCCATGGGGAGCACGGCAAACGTTGACATCCAGGCGCTGCTCACGAAGAAGTGCGGCTGGCGTGACTTCATGATCCAGCCAATTCTGGCCAGCTGCAGCGTCGCCGCGGCGTTCACCCAGGCGAACCGCACGCCGAGCCTAGACCGGGGCAAACGGTCCCTCGAGACGGCTGCCGGTCAGCTCAATGTAGGCATCCTCCAAGGTTGCTTCGCGCAGGCGAGACTGGACAATCTCGGCACCCGAAGCCGACACGCGCTGGGCGATGGCCTCCGCTGAATACCAGCCGTCGGGGGCTCGCACCGCGATCTGAACCCCTCCGTCGGCCTGGACTGCCCCCCACCAGAGGGCAGCGTCGCCGATGGCCGCGCGGGCCGCGGAAGTGTCACCCCGCAGCATCAATTCCAGACGCGGCTCGACGCCCGCGCGCTTGATCAGGTCGGCCGGTCGATCTTCGGCAATGAGGCGACCGTGCTCAATGATCCCGACCCGATCGCACACCTCGTCGGCCTCGTGCATGTTGTGCGTTGTCAGGAGGATCGCTTTACCCTCCCGCCGGAGTTCGTCGACAAACGCGCGCGTCGCGCGCGCCGCGGCGGGGTCGAGGGCGGCCGTCGGCTCGTCCAGGAGCAGCACCGGCGGGTCATGGAGCATGGTGCGGGCGAGATTGAGTCGCTGCTTCATGCCGGTGCTGTAGGACTCGACAAGTTCATCAGTGCGTTCGGCGAGGCCAAGCCGCTCCATGAGTTCATCGGTGCGTCGGCGAATCGCGTTGCCGTCCATGAACACCAGGCGCCCGAATAGCCGGAGATTCTCACGGCCGGTGAGCCGCCAAAAAACGCCCCGCTCGCCGGCAAACATCACGCCGATGCAGGTGCGCACCTCGGTGCCGTGGCGAACGGTGTCGTGCCCACAGATCCGCGCGCTGCCCGAGGTTGGCTCGAGCAGCGTCGACAGCAATCGAGCCATGGTTGTCTTTCCCGCGCCGTTGGGGCCCAGCAGTCCGTACACCTCGCCGGCATCGACAGAAAGAGAAACATCGTCGACCGCGACGACCGAATCGACTGTCTTGTCCGTCGGACGCCTTCGCAGCAGTTCCCAGGGCCTGCGCGGCGGTCGCCGGCGCTCGAAGTGCTTGATGAGTTGGACCGCCTCTATGAGGGGCATTGAGGTGCGGACTCACGCGCTAAACACAATGGCGAGTCCGCCTCCCAGGCAAAGACAGAAATGCTGGCGGATATTGGCGACATCTTCAAGACAGGGCCTTTGGGGAACTTAACTAGCTTGCTACCGTAGCTGGTGGGCCGGGTGGGTCTCGAACCCACGACCTTCGGATTAAAAGTCCGCTGCTCTACCAACTGAGCTACCAGCCCATGTGAGCTTACCGAGCCAGTGCCGGCCTGCCGCCCCCATGGTTGCCGCCTGATTCCGATAATGCGCGTAGAGCAGCGGCGGTATGGAGGGACCTATGGGCGTATTGAACGGCAAGGTCGCGATCGTTACCGGATCGAACCGCGGAATCGGCCGCGGCATCGCGCGTGGGTTTGCGCGCGAGGGCGCCAGCCTCGCCCTGGCGGCGCGGGACGCGGCACTGCTGGATGACGCCGCCGATGAGTTTCGGGGCCTGGGCGCGCAGGTCGCGGCTATTCCGACGGACGTGACGGACGAAGACTCCGTCAACGCGCTGATTGACCTGACCCTGGCTCAGTTCGGCCAGCTGGACGTGCTGGTCAACAACGCAGGTATCGCCGTGCACGCTCCGCTGGTGGACATGACGCTGGCCGACTGGCAGGCGACGATCGACGTCAACCTGACCGGCCCGTTTCTGTGCGCGCGAGCCGCGCTGCGGGTGATGGTGGCGGCCGGCCGTGGGCGCATCATCAACGTGGCCAGTATCTCGTCGCAGCGCGTACGTCCGGGGTCGGCTTCCTACAGCGCGTCCAAGTTCGGGCTTTGGGGCCTGACCCAGGTCATCGCGCTGGAAGGCCGCGCCCATGGTGTGTCGTGCAGCTGCCTCAACCCGGGCAACACCTGGGTGGAGCGGCGGACCGGCTCCCAGCGGCGCGAGGACGATGAACCGATGATGACCGTGGACGAACTGGCCACCGCCGCCGTGACGATGGCCGCCATGCCGGACCACGTGAACATGCTGGAAGCCACCGTGCTGCCCGTCGGCCAGCCATTCATTGGGCGGGGCTAAGCACGCCACTCGGCCGGCCACCGGGCGCGGCCCGATAGACTGCGCCGTCCGCGATAGGGGCACCAGCTAGTGGCGGATCTGGTTGTGCGCGCCGCGACGCTGATTGACGGGACCGGCGCGGACCCGTGCTATGACGCCGACGTCGTTGTTCGCGACGGCGTGATCACCCACATTGGTCCGGCAAGCGTTTACGCGGACGACGCGGTCGTCGTGGACTACGGCGACGCCACGATCATGCCCGGGCTCATCGATTGCCACTGCCACCTGCAGTTCGGCGCCTACGAGAGCCATGAGCGCACGCTGGCGGTCCACAAAGGCGCGTCGAACGAGCAGCGCGTCATGACCGCCATCACCAACGGTCAGCGCGCGCTTGCGACGGGCGTGACGACCCTGCGAGACACCGGCGGCTACCTGACCCTGAACATGCTGGTGCGCGACGCGTTGCTGGCTGGGCAAGTGCTGGGTCCGCGCCTGCTGGTGTGCGGCGCGCCGATCACTACGACGGGCGGACATTTGAACTGGTGCGGGCTGCGGGCCGACTCACGCGATGAGGTGATTCGGGCCGTGCGCCGGATGGTCGAAGTCGGGGCCGACTTCATCAAGGTCATGGCCACCGGCGGCATGATGACGCCCGGATCTCAGGCCGGGCACTCGCAGTACGACCTTGAGACGCTGCGCGCGCTGGTAACCGACGCCCACCGCCTCCAGCGCCACGTTGCCGCGCACGTGCTGGGCGCCGACGGTTGCCGCGACGCCATCGATGCTGGCGTGGATACGCTTGAGCATTGCTCCTGGCTGACTCCCGAGGGGATTCGCGGCGAAACGGTGATGGACGAAGCGGCGGTGGAGCGCGTCGACGCAACCCACCAGTCGGTCCACATGACGCTCGCCGCGATGAACCGGACGCCGTTCCGCGACCTCGCGCACCTGGACGCTCTGCCCGCGGATGAGCGTGAACGCATCCGCGCGGCCGGCGCCAACTTCCGCTACATGCGCGAGCAAGGCGTGCCGCACGTGGTTTCAACCGATGCGGGCGTGATCGATACGCCATTCCACGAATTCCCGCTCTCGGTCATTAGTGCCGCCGTGGCCCTCGACACCACCCCGGTGGACGCCATCCACCTCGTGACAGGCGCGGCCGCGGGCGCGATCGGTCTAAGCGACGTAACCGGCGAAGTCGTTCCCGGGCGTCAGGCCGACCTGCTGGTGGTGGACGGCGACGCGGCCGAGAACATCTGCAACATCGCCAGAACCGTGTCCGTCTACCTGGGCGGGCGCGAGGTCGCGCGTAAGCGGCGCCTGGAAGTTCTCGCGCCCTAACCCGGACTACCAGACCGGCACCCGTCCGAATTCAGGGGGTCAGCGGACCGGCGGGCCTTTGGTGTCCCGCGGCGGCACCTGTTCCGACGCGGGGTCTTCAGGAAGCACTCGGCACCTCAACCCACGATTCGGCGAAGGCCAGGAACGCGCTGGTTATGGGCTGCCGGCCTACCTGGCGTGGGAAAACGACGCCGGGCAACTCTTGCCCGTTGATATCGAGGGACGCGTCCGACGCCGATAGCAGCACCGAGAAGACGTCCATCGCGCCTGGCTCGCCGGTCTGTCCGTGCCGTTCGACCTGGAACGGCGCGGCCAAGTCGTTCCAGACCGCGCGGATCGTCACGTCGCCGGCGCTGACCGTTTCCGTCCAGCGTCGGGGGAGTTCATCCACATAGGTGAAGCCGCCGGCCGGGACGATCGATAGGTCGTTCAGACCCTGCAGATCGCTGTAGATCGGGCTGCCGCGCAGATACCAATCCAGCAACCAGTTCGCCAGCGCGGGGTTGTCGGTGTAGCAGGCGTTGCGCGGGTCGGCGGCGTTTTGGTCGGCCAGCACGAACACAGCGTGGCCGGGACCGTGGGGACTGAGCCTCAAGCGAAAGTGATTGACAAGGGCAGCGTCGGGACCGTCGGGCCCGGCGCGCAGGCGCAGAATGTGGTTCTCACCGGCGATGAGGATCCGGCCAGGGTTGTTGATGGGCCGCTCAGGCATGCTTGCGTTCGCGGATAGGGGCGGGTGCCCAGCGCCGAACCGACCTGGCGAAGAGCAGCGCGAGGGGCGTCGCCAGCGTGGCGCCGGCAGCCAGCCCGGCGTATGCGCCACGCATGCCGCCGTTGAGCGTGGGGTCGAAGGGTCCGCGCGGGTCGCCGCTCTGCAAGCCGATCAGCCCGCCCACGATGCCACCAATGACGGCGATCAGCACGATCAGACACAGCGCTCCGCCCCAGGCGGCTAGGCGCAGGCTGCCTGCCATCTGGGCGAGCCTTAGGAGCTAGCGGGTGGGGCCGCCGCCCGGCGACGTCCATCGTGCCGCAGGGCCGCCCGGCGACGCGATTCCACCGCGCGCCGGGCGCGCGCCGCGTCGGCCTTGGGCGGCGCTTCGGTGTCGACCACCGGCGGGTTGGGCGTGACCTGCCAGAAGTTCCCGATCTCGGTTGTCCAAGCGTCCAGAATTCGGCGTCCTAGCGCGCTGCCGGTGGCCTCAACGTGGTCTGCGATCAGGCCGCGCAGTTCCTCGGCGGCCTCGGGAGCGGCGACACGGGCGATGCTGACCAGTTCAGGATTGAAACGCTTGAGGAAGGCCTCGCCGCGGTCGTAGATGTAGGCCGTGCCGGCCGACATTCCGGCGGCGAAGTTCTTGCCGGTCGGGCCAAGGACCACCACCGTGCCGCCAGTCATGTATTCGCAGCCGTGGTCGCCGACGCCTTCCACTACGGTTTGCGCTCCGCTGTTGCGGACGCCGAAGCGTTCGCCAGCACGACCGGCCGCGAAGAGCCGGCCCGACGTCGCGCCATAGAGGACCGTATTGCCCATGATGACGTTGTCTTCGGGCGCGAACGCCGCGGTATCCGACGGTCGGATCGTGATCACGCCGCCTCCCAGGCCCTTGCCGACGTAGTCGTTGGCTTCGCCGATGAGGTCCAGGCGCAGGCCGCGCGTAACGAAGGCGCCGAAGCTCTGGCCGGCGGTCCCGTGGAAGATCAGGCGGATCGTCTCGTCTGGCAGCCCATCTTCACATCCGGCGCGCACGATGGCCCCGCTGAGCTGGGCGCCGACGGCCCGGTCGGTGTTGGAGATGGGCAGTTCCAGCGCCAGGGACACGTCGGGAAGCGCCGCCATGTCCAGGCGGTTGATGATCTGCGTGTCGAGATGAGTGTCGTGGGGGCGGTCGTTGCGTTCGCGGTGGCGTCGCAGCGGCGACACATGGGTCTCGTCCGGCGGGGACAGCAGGTCGTGCAGGTCAAGGGCAGCCGCTCGCCCGGCGTCCAGATCAGGATCGGGTTCCAGGTACTGCACATGGCCGACCAAGTCGTTGAACCGAGCCACGCCGAGGCTGGCCATGATCTCGCGCACGCCCTGGGCCAGGTGCGTGAAGAACCGGATTACGTGCTCCGGCTCTCCAGCGAACCGCTCGCGCAGGTCGGCGCGCTGTGTGGCCACGCCAACAGGGCAGGTGTTGAGGTGGCACTGGCGGGCCATGATGCAGCCCACGGCGACGGCGGCCACCGTGCCGAAGCCGAATTCCTCGGCCCCGAGGATGCCTGCGATCACCACGTCGCGGGCCGTCTTCAGGCCACCGTCGGTCTTGACCAGAATTCGGTCGCGCAGGCCGTTGCGCACCAGCACGTGCTGGGTCTCGACCAGCCCGATTTCCCAGGGCACGCCGGCGTTCTTGATCGAACTGATCGGCGAAGCGCCGGTGCCGCCGTCGTGACCACTGATCAGCACGTAGTCCGCGTAGGCCTTAGCGACCCCGGCGGCGATGGTTCCCACCCCAGACTCGGCGACCAGTTTTACGCCCACCGCAGCGTTGGGGTTGGCGTGCTTCAGGTCGTAAATCAGCTGCGCCAGGTCCTCGATGCTGTAGATGTCGTGGTGCGGCGGCGGCGAGATGAGGGGAATTCCCGCGATGGTGTGGCGCAGGCCGGCGATGTAGGGCGACACCTTGAGGGCCGGCAACTGGCCGCCCTCGCCCGGCTTGGAGCCTTGCGCGATCTTGATTTCGAGCTGCTCGGCCTTGGAGAGGTAGAGCGGCGTAACCCCAAATCGGCCCGAGGCGACCTGCTTGATGCGGCTGTCGGGTTCGTTTCCGTGCTCGTCGGGGGTGTACCAGGCACGGTCCTCGCCACCTTCGCCCGTGTTGCTGCGCGCGCCCAGGCGGTTCATGGCCTTGCTGAGCGTGCTGTGGGCTTCGGGACTGAGGGCGCCGACGGACATGGCCGTGGTGGTGAAGCGGCGAACGATGGCTTCGATGGGCTCGACTTCGTCCAGAGGAATTGGATCGCCGGGGGGGACGAAACGCAGGAGGTCCCGGATGGCGTAGGGATCGCGGTCGTTGACCACGCTGTCGTAGACGGCGAAGTCTTCGGGAGCGCCGGTGCGCAGGGCGCGCTGCATGGCTTTAACGAACCCGGGGTTGGCGGCGTGGAACTCGCCGTTGCGCCGGTAGCGCGCCCAGCCGATGTCCGCCGGCTGCGGCGGAGCTTCCGGCTCAAAGGCATCCGAATGGCGCGCCAGGACATCCGCCGCGAGTTCCTCAAAGCCGATGCCGCCCACGCGTGACGGCGTGCCGCGGAAACAGCGCTCGATCACCTCGGCGGACAGCCCGACCGCCTCGAAAATTTGCGCCCCCTGGTAACTGCCCAGGGTGGAGATGCCCATCTTGGAGAGCACCTTGCGCACACCGTCTTCCGCTATGCGGAGGTAGGTGTGCGAGGGGTCTTCGGATCCGTTGGCGCTGGCGGGTTTGAAGCCGCCGACGGTTGCCAGCGCGAGGTACGGGTTCACGGCGCCAGCGCCGAACCCGATTAGGGCGCACAGGTGATGCACGTCCCAGGCCTGGGCCGTGTGCACCACGATGCTGGCGTGCAGGCGACGCCCGGCCTCGATCAAGGCGTGGTGCAGTGCGCCCACCGCCAGGGCGATGGGAATGGCCGCCCGCGTCCGGTCCATGGCTCGGTCGCTGATAATCAGAATGCGCGCACCGGCGTCGATGGCGACAAGCGCCTGGCGCACGAACTCGTCCAGGGCCGGCTCCAGCCCCGCCGGACCCTCGGCCACGGGAAACACCGCTTCGAGCCAGGCCGTGGCGAAGGCCGGATCGTCCAACTCGTCGATCCGCCGCAGGTCATCGTCGCTGAGTACCGGCGATTCCAGGTGCAGCAGGTGCGCGGCCTCCGCGGTGGGCGCGAGGAAGTTTCCGCGCGCGCCCAGCCGGGTCATCAGCGACATGACCAGCTTTTCGCGCAGCGGATCGATGGGCGGATTGGTGACTTGCGCGAAGCGCTGTTTGAGATAGCCGAAGAGAGACGGATGGAAGTTGGACATGACGGCCAGCGGCGCGTCGTTGCCCATCGAGAAGACTGGGTCGATGGCCTGGAGGGCCATGGGTTCGAGAATGTGGGTCAGGTCTTCACGGGTGAACCCAAGCGCCCTCTGGCTGCGTTGCAACTCAGGCCCGGCCAACCCGGCACCGTTGCTGGATACGCTGACAGGCGACGACTGGTCCAGCTCTGCTCGCTGGCCGCGGAACCAGTCCCCATAGGGCTTGTTCTCAACGATCTCGCGCTTGGCGGCGTAGTCCGTGAGCAAGCGACCGGATTCCAGGTCGATGGCAATCATGCGGCCTGGACCGAGACGGCCCTTGGAAACGATGTGGGCGTCGTCGATATCGATCACGCCAACTTCCGAGGCCATGAGCACCATGTCGTCGTCGGTCACGATGTAGCGGGCCGGACGAAGCCCATTGCGGTCCAGCGCCCCGCAGACCCAGCGACCGTCGGTGAAAGCCAGCGCAGCCGGGCCGTCCCACGGCTCCATGAGACAGGCGTGGTAGGCGTAGAACTCCACCAGCTCCGCCGGCATCTCCGCCGCGTAGCGCCAGGCTTCCGGCACCAGCATCATGGCGCTGTGCACCAGGTTGCGCCCGGACAGGGTCAGCAACTCGAGCACATGGTCAAGGCTGCACGAATCCGACACGTCGGCGCCGACGTGATCCGTAAGCGGACGGAGAACGGCCGCGTCGTCGCCGAAGACCGGACACTCCAGCGCGCCTTCACGCGCCCGCATCCAATTGCGGTTGCCGTCCAGCGTGTTGATTTCGCCGTTGTGCGCCAGCATCCGGAAGGGCTGGGCCAGTTGCCAGGTCGGACTGGTGTTGGTGCTGTAGCGCTGATGGAAGACCGCCACGGCCGAACGGTAACGCGGGTCGCTGAGATCCGTGTAGAAGTGGCCGACCTCGGTCCCGACGATCAGGCCCTTGTAGACGATGGTGCGCGCGGATAGTGAGACGACGTAGTTGGCCTCCAGCGCCTCGGCGCGGAGCCGACGCTCCAGTTCCTTGCGTGCCAGGAAGAGCCGGCGCTCGGTGGCCAGGACATCGTTCGTGCCTTCGCTATCCACCAGCAGGAGATGCTTGATATCCGGCATCGTGCTGCCGCCGGAGGCCCCCAGCACGTCCCGGTTCAGCGGAACGTCGCGCCAGCCCGCCACGCTGAAGCCGCGAGCCGCGCAGACTGATTCGGCCAAAACCTGGGCCCGGTGTGTGCCGCGCGGGTCATGTCGATCCAGGAAAAAGACGCCGATCGCCATCCGGGCCGGGTCGACACTGGGCCATCCCAGGTCGGTATAGGCGCTGACCAGGAGCTCGCGGGGGAGTTGGGTGAGGATGCCCGCTCCGTCGCCGGTACGCGCGTCGGCCGCAATGGCACCGCGGTGCGTGAGCGAGGCCACTGCTTCCAGCGCACGCTCCACAATCCGGTGCGAGCGACGGCCCTGGATGTCCGCGACGAAGCCCACGCCGCACGAATCGTGCTCGTAGCGCGGGTCGTACATTGCGGACAAGGTAGGGGTCCTCTCGATCAGGTACGCGGAGGGGCGATTAGCGGGGCGCCGACGGGTTGTCGACGAGTGAACGAGCGGTGCGCCCGACCCCGGCAATCCAAGTCATTCGTCGATGGTCGTTCATCGGCGTGGTGGGCGTAACAGCTCTCGAGTGGCGCCAGGCCGGGCGAACCTCACCGAGCAATTGGTAGGCGTCGCCAAGGCCAGCGTCATGCGGGTAGCGCATAGCGTAGCGCATGGACGGGTGCCGTGCGCCCTGCGTCGGTCCGATCGGCCAAGGGCCGATGCTACGATTCAAGCGATGCGCGCCTGACCTCCCGCCATGTTCCGCGTACTGCTGTTGGGAATGCTGGTTGCGACCGTCCCGTTCCTGATTTACAGCGGGATGCGGCGCCGACTGGCCTATGCGTTATCCGTGACAGCCACGATCTATCTGATCGTGATCGGACTGCGGGTGCTGACCGGGTTCTGGTGGTTTCGGGAGGAGCTACAGAACACGATCGGGGCGATTGGGATCATCGTGCTGATCGCCTCGGCCATTTACATGGCCATGCGGCACTACGGCGAGCGCGCGGTGAGACGGAAGCTGGCCGAGCGCGCGCAGTCGCCAGACGCGCATCGGAGCCTGATCGATAATCTGCGGCGGACACTTCGCGACTAGCCGACCCCAGGGAGCAGCTTGTGGCCTTCACCATCGATGAAACCCCCGTGCACTGGGACGGCGTGGCACCTCCCACGCGCATGCCGCCGTGGCAAGAAGTGGTCTGGATTGGCATCCCAGGCTATCCGCGACGCCTCTGGTTCATCTCCAAGACCGGCATGAGCTGGCAGCAGCGGCAGCGCGAGGAAATAATCCGCAAGGGGCGCGAGCTTCTGATGCGGGAGCGCGCAGCGGCCGGAGATGCCGCGAGCTGATCCGAAGTCGCTGTGAATCTTCAGCTCGATGGACTGGCGGCGGCCGTTACCGGCGGCAGCGAGGGTGTCGGCCGCGCCATCGCCGCGGCCCTGGCCCGCGAGGGCTGCGACGTCGCCATCGCCGCGCGCCGCCAGCGCGTGTTGGAAGACGCCGCGCACGACATCGCCCAAGCCAGCGGCCGCCGCGTTCTGCCGATCCCGGCAGACGTGAGCCAGGCGGATTCCGCGCGGTCATTCGTGGAAACCGCCGCGGTGGCCCTGGGGCGCCTAGACATCCTGGTGAACAACGCCGGAGGGACGGGCGCCCACCGCTTTGATGGCGCCAGCGACGAGATCTGGCAGGCCGACCTGGACGTCAAGCTGTTTGGCGCCATCCGCTGCGCGCGGGCCGCGTTGCCCTATCTCCGGCGGGCGGGCGGGTCGATCGTCAACATCACGTCCACGGGTGGCCGGGAGCCGTCGCGAGCCTCGGTCCCCACGACGGTGACTCGGGCTGCCGGCATCGCCCTGACCAAGGCCATGTCCAAGGACTACGCGGACGCGGGCGTGCGGGTAAACACCGTGATGCTGGGGTCGATCCGCAGCGCGCAATGGGAACGCCGCTGGGAAGCGACCGGCCGCCACGGCACGCTGGAGGACTTCTACGCCCGGGCCGGGGTTGCCGTGCCGCTGGGTCGCATTGGGCACCCCGGCGAGGTGGCGGACCTGGTGGCGTTTCTGGTCTCGCCGCGAGCCGCTTACATCACGGGCACGGCCATCGCGATTGACGGCGGCATGAGCCACGCCATTTAGCCCGGGCGCCGGGGACTACTCGGAGCCGATCCTGCAGTCCCGCTTCGTGCTCGGAGGCTAGAACCCGAGGGCGAGGTCAACCACGTTGTTCAGCGGCTCGCCAGCGAAGTAGCGACGCAGGTTCTCGGTCACGAAGGGGATTACACGCTCGGCGCGGCGGGGCGAGGCTCCGGCCATGTGGGGCGAGATCAGCACGTTTGGCAGGTCCCAGACTTCGCTCTCCGGCGGCAAGGGTTCTTCCTCCACCACGTCGAGACCCACACCACGAAGCCGGCCCGCGCGCACGGTCCGGATCAATGCGGAGGTATCGACACACGGCCCACGTGCCACGTTGATGAGGTAGGCGTCCTCAGGCAGCGCGTCGAAGGCCGCCTGGTCGATGATGTGATGCGTCTGCGGCGTGTAGGGACAGCACAGGGTCAGCACGTCGGTTTGGGGCAGCAAATTAGGCAAGGCCGACACGTCGTCAACCGACCGGAGATGGTCGTCGGGCTCGCCAGCGAACATGTCGGCGCCACGGACCTCCATTTCGAGCGCGTGATAGCGCCTGGCGACGGCGCGGCCGATGCCGCCCACGCCCACGATGAGCGCCCGCTTGCCGGCCACCTCGTCGTAGTTGTAGTCCGTCACCCAGCGGTGCTCGGTCTGTCGTAGGGCCGCGTGGTGCATGCCGCGGGTCAACGCGGTGAGCAGCGCCACGGCCGTCTCGGCGACGTGGGAGGCCAGCAAGGCGCGCGCGTTCGTGATCAGCAGGTGTCCGTAGCGGTCCGCCCCGAGGGCAGCCAGCGAATCGATCCCGGCGCTGGCCACCTGGACCCAGCGCAGGACGGCGCCGGCATCCAGAACCTCAGGCTCGATCGCCGCGCCCAGCACGATGAGGACTTCCGCGTCGCGAATCTCGGCGACGGCCGAACGAACGTCGGAGGCAAAGGCGAACTGATGGTCTGGGAATGTCGCGGCTACCCCGGTCCACTCGTCCGCCCAGTGGCTGGGCATGTAGATGAGAATCTTCATTCGCCTGGACCTTGCTGCGGGCGCTCGCAGTGTAGGGATTTCGGAGGACGCGTGGACGGAATCCGCTGCTAGACTTCGCGCGCTTGCCGCCCGAGGGGCTTGAGCGTGGCCAGGTCGGGCGTGGCGAATCCTGGAGAATTCAGCGTCGGGGCGCGGCGACTCACAGCCGCCGAGGTGCGCTGGACCTGCAACCCCGCCGATCTGCCGTTTCACTCCACAGCTGAACTGACGCCGCCTGACGCGCTGATCGGTCAGGAACGCGCCGAACGGTCGCTCGAGTTCGGCGTGGACATTCGCAGCCGCGGGTTCAACATCTACGCCGCCGGCATTCCCGGCACCGGGCGCACCTCAATGATCATGGCACGGCTGCGGGCCGAGGCCGCGCGTCGGCCTACCCCGGACGACTGGTGCTACGTCCACAATTTCGCCGATAGTCACCGGCCGCGCGCGCTGCGGCTCCCGGCGGGCCAGGCACCAGCCTTCCGCGCCCAGCTGCGCGAAGCGGTGGATACGCTGCGTCACGATCTGCAGCGCGCCTTTGACACGGAGGAGTACCAGAACCAACGCGACGCCGTGGCGCAAGCCGTGCAGATGGAGCGCCGCGAGGCGTTTCGCGGCTTTGAAGAGCGCGCGTCCGCCGAAGGCTTTGCCGTGACGCAGTCACCGGTGGGCCTGAGCGTGGCGCCGGTCGTGGACGGCCGTCCGATGTCGCCGGAGGCGCTGCGCGAACTTACGGAGGCCGAGCGGGAACGCATCCGGTCGACGAGCCAGGAACTCGAGGACCGGCTGGCGCGCCTGATGCGGCGGCTGCGAACGCGCCAGCGCGAGGCGCGCACCACGCTGAACGCCTTGAGCGCCGATGTGGCGCGCAGCGTGACGAAGCCTCTTCTGGACGACCTGCGGGAGGAGTACGCCGGGCTGCCGAATGTCACGTCGCATCTGGACGCCGTGGAAGCACACGTCACGCAGAACCACGAGAACTTCCTGGAATCCGACGGGACGGCGTTGCCGACCCAGCGGCCGGGTCCGGCGCCGGATCCCTACCTGCCCTACCGGGTCAACGTGCTGGTGACGCACAAGCCGGGAGCGGGAGCGCCGCTGGTTCGCGATACCCACCCCACCCATCCGCACCTGTTCGGGCGGGTGGAGACGCGCACGGAACTGGGCGTTAGCGTCACCGACTTCACGCGAATCCAACCCGGCGCGCTGCACCGAGCCAACGGCGGCTACCTGGTCTTGGACGCGAACGAACTGTTGCAGTCAGGCGCCTCATACGCAGCCCTCAAGCGCGCCCTGCGCAACGAGCGGGTGCGGATCGAGAGTGTCGCCGAGGAAATGGGACTGCCACAGGCGGTGCGGCTGGAACCGGAACCAATCCAGCTGGACCTCAAGGTCGCGCTGGTCGGTCCACCCGACACGTACGCGCTGCTGTACGAACTCGACCCCGACTTCGGAGATCTGTTCAAGGTTCTGGCAGAGTTCGAGACGGAGATCGACCTGAACTCCGACAACACGGCGCGCTACGCGCAGTTCATCGCGGCCCGTTGCGCCGACGAAGATCTACGCCACTTCGACCGCTCGGCGGTGGCGCGCATCGTGGAAGAAGGCGTGCGGCTGGCCGGCGACCGCGCCAAGCTCTCCACCCGCTTCGGCGACATCAGCGACATCGTGCGCGAAGCGGAGTACTGGGCGCGCCGACGCGGCACGGAGCTGGTGACCGAGGAGGACGTGTGGGCCTCGATTGACGAGCGCACCCGGCGGTCGAACCTGCTCGAAACCCGCATCCGCGATCGCATGGCCGACGGCACGGTGATGATTGACGCCGACGGGTCGGCCGTCGGCCAGCTGAACGGCCTCACGATCATCGGTGTGGGGGGGCACGAATTCGGGCAGCCCAACCGCATCACGGCGCGGGTGTTCGCGGGACGCGATGGCGTCATCAGCATCGACCGCGAGGCCAAGCTGTCGGGACCAATCCACGACAAGGGCGCCATGATCCTGGCCGGCTATCTCAATGGCGTGTTCGGCCAGGGCGGCCCGCTGACCATGAGCGCCAGCATTGCTTTCGAGCAGTCGTACTGGGGCGTGGAGGGCGACAGCGCATCGCTGGCGGAACTGCTGGCCCTGCTCTCGGCGATGTCCGACTATCCGCTGGACCAGGGCATGGCCGTTACCGGGTCCGTGAATCAGCACGGACACGTGCAAGCCGTGGGCGGCGTTACCCAGAAAATTGAAGGGTTCTACGACCTGTGCGTCCGCCAGGGCCTCACCGGTCGGCAGGGCGTGCTGATTCCGACCAGCAACGTGCGGAATCTGACGCTGCGTTGGGACGTAGCCGGCGCCGTGGACGAAGGAAAGTTTCACATCCACGCCGCCGGGCACGTAGCGGAGGCTGTCGAGCTCCTGACCGGTCGCCGGGCAGGCGCCCAGAACGCCGTGGGCCGCTTCTCGTCTGACACGGTTCTTGGCGCGGCCCAGGCTCGGCTGGACCAGTTCGCGCGCCGCTGGCACGACGGGCCGGCGCACTAGCGCGCGGGTAATCTCATTCGAGAGGTGCGCTGTTTCCTGGGCAGTTGGACAGCTCTTGCTTGCGGACCGGGCAAGGCCACCTATACAGGTCGGCAAGGCGACCCGCTCCTATCGGAGATTACGAGAACACGGGTCAGGGTGGCCTTCGTATTGCCGCTGGCCTTCCAGCTCTACCTCAAAGGTCTGGGGCGCGTCATACGTGAACTGGGCGCTGCCGTGTCTGATCGTGGTATCCGCCAGCGGGCGTCATACTGGCGGCTGGATTCAGTGCTTCGGGTTGTCGTGACGGCCAACAAGCCAGACCTTCGGCGCGCCTGAACTTGAGCTGATTGGCAGCGTGACTTGGCGAACTCTCCTGCTCACGGCGCTTGGTGTGGACCCAATCCGCCAGATACGTCGCGCGGACGGCGCGCACTCACCGCCGGCCACGTGAAGCGCCTAGCTGCTTTGCTGCTGGCGGGAGCATTTTTTACCGGCGCCTGCGCACCCGGACTCGGCGTCGCACCCGTCACCGAGCCGACGCCGACGCCTCCGCGACCTGACGTGACGAGCGAGGGCGCCGTGCTGTACGCCCGACATTGCGCGGAGTGCCACGGGGAGACGCTCGAAGGCGGAAGTGGCCCACCGTTAGCAGGGCAACCATTCGTACGCAGCTTCCAGACTGTGTTCGACCTCTTCAAATACGTACAGAGCACCATGCCAATGAATGCCCCGGACAGCCTGACCGAGACCCAGTACCTTGCGATTCTGGAGTCTGTCCTCGATAGGCGGGGAATCGAATTCGCTCGCCCCCTGCTCCGGGCGGACACCGCGACGATCACTTTGGCGGAAGATGCCGCCACCACGTCGGTGGTAACGGTGTCGCCAGTACCAAGCCCGGTCGGCACCCCGGTCAGTCATCCCCCACCAGCGAGCACGGTAGTAGAAAAAGCCGCGGCAACTGGCAACAGGCCACCCGCTGCGCCTGAACTCACCGACCCGATTCCCGGCCCAAATGGCGACATTTCGCCGTACTTCGTCTGGTTCGAGACCGGACCATTTAGTGACCCGGACTTGAGTGACCGACTGACGGCGACGCAGTTCGAGGTCTTGGACGCGGCGCTCAACACGCCGGTCTGGCGCACGACGCTGGAAGGGTCGGCGGCACGAGCGGACCTGCAATCCGGCACGTTCATCGGACCACTTGCCGGCCGGCTAGGTCTCGAGATGGGACGCGTGTACGCGATCCGCGCCCGGGTGCGCGACGCCAGCGGAGACTCCCAGACGGAGTGGTCGCCGTGGTCCACTACCGGGTTGCGGATCGTGGCCGCCCCGGTGACCGGCGAGCGCCCCTCCAGCTACCCGCGCCGTGTCTCCGGAGCCCAGGCCGGCACCTTGGCGTGGACCGGACCGGATGGCCAGCCGATCGAATTGCCCGCCGGCCTGTCGCAGCCGAGTTCGGTTGAGATTCTGGCCGGCCGCCGGCCGCTATTCACGATCACGGCTCGCCCCGGTGTCCCCGTCCAGATTGCGGCTGAGCCGCCCGGCGATCGACTGGAGAGCCTCGTGGTCCGGATCACGTCGGGAGACGCGGACGTGCTGCCTGTCTCCGATTCAACGCTGCGCTTTGTCGACACGCTCGGGCGCGAAGTCAACGTTCACCTGCCGGGACTAGCACTCGGGCCGAACCAGACCATCCTGCTCTCGGTGACCGCCACGGGCTCGACGTTTTGGGAGCCTGACGATGCGCTCGATGGCGTTGGCCCGGTCCGGCCGCTGCTCGCGTCTCCGGCCCGGCATACCCCAAACGGCTGGCTGGCTCGGTCGGGATACCGCGTGGAGCGTATCGCCGGTGGGCTGCGATTCCCAGTGAATCTCGTGTTCGATCCCGACGCACCCGCACGCGCAGAAGCGCTGGTGGCATATATCACCGAGCTGAGCGGGAGCATCAAGGGCCTGACGCGTGCCGGTGCTCTGGTGCCGTTCGCCGATGGCCTGCTCAACTACGACCCGGCGGCACCGCCGGTTAGCTTGCCAGGGGAGAACGGGCTTTCAGGAATCGTGCTGGATCCTGAAAGCGGCGACCTGTTCGCGTCGCTGGTGTTCGAGCGCGACGGCCAACTCTTCAACGCGATCGTGCGGATTGGGCGCCAAGACGATGGCGCCAAGGCAGGCGGAGTTCGGCGCATTCTGGCGATGGATGCGGCGCCAACCTCGGCCTCGCACCAGATTCACGCCCTGACCATTGGTCCGGACGGCAAACTCTACGCCAACGTCGGCAACGCCTTCAGCGCCGACCAGTCGCAGCACCCAGACACGTTCAACGGGAAGATCCTCCGCTTGAATCTCGATGGCAGCGCGCCGTCGGATAACCCGTTCTACGACCCTGATCGACCTTCGCACCCGCGCAGCTACATCTTCGCAACGGCTATTCGCAACGCCTTTGGAGCCACGTGGAGCGCAGCCGACGGTCAGCTATACATCTCAGAAAATGGAGAGGATCTGGACCGAATAGCACGCGTCACGGCCGGGCTGGACTTGGGGTATGACGGCGAGGACGCCTCGCTGGTGCCGCAGGCACTGCGCGTGTTTGGCCCTCCCGCGCACGCGCCAACCGGGCTGGCCGCGCTGAACGGGCGCCAGTTTCCAGCCCCGGACGGCACGCTCTATATGGCTACATCGGGCCGCAATTTCGTGCGCGGACCACAGGAAACAGGTAAGCGCGTGTGGCAGCTGAACCTACAAGGCAGCGCCGTGGTGGAGCCAATCACCGAGTTGGTCGCTTACATGGGCGAAGGCCGGTCAAGTATCAGCGGCCTTGCGTTCGGACCCGACGGGCTGTACTTCCTCGATCTATTCCCCGAGCACCCCGCCGGCGGGGACCCTACAGCGGGCGACGCGGCGCTGTGGCGGATCGTCTACGTCGGCGACGAAAACTGAGGCAAGCGGTCAGCAGATTCATGGTCGTGGCGGCAGCCACAGTGCCGAGTAGAGCCGCATCGGCAAGGACTGCGAGCATCACGGGATCGCGCAGGACCAGCCGCACCACGGCTGCCAGCTTGGCGAACGAGGGGTCGCGCGGGCCATAGAGCCTGTAGTTCAGGTCCTGGCCCGGTGGTGCGTTTTGGCCGTTGGGAAAGACCGCGCCATCGACCTGGAGATCATCGCTTGTGACCGAGAGAGTGAAAGCGCCCGACACCGAGGGCAGAGCAGAAACCTGCAGCACGGCACGTTCACCAGCCGTAGTGACGATTGGAGTGAACCGGGCCGTGTGCTCCGTCATAATCGTGCCTGGAACGACTGCTGCTGACGCTTCGCGGACGCTGGCGCCGTCTGGCCGTTGCAGGCGTATAGCTAAGACTCCGGGGCGATCGTCTGAGGCTGCGTAGGACGCCTCAACATCAACGCGGCCAAGCGGTCCGCCTGGAAGCGCCAAGGTCTGCGCGGCTGCGGTGCCAGCGGGGAACGGCCCCATCCACACGTCGGTCGTCCCCCAGTCGTTGAGCGGGACCTCGGCACGCCAGCCCAGCCAGGCGCCTGCGGTCAGGGCGACGACCGCCAGGGCCAAGCCGATGCGCCGCAGTGAGACGCCGGCCGTCCGCGGTGCTTGGCTGAAGGCCAGTGCCGCCACAGCGATGAGCGTGGCCGTACCCAGAATCTCCGCGCCTTCCTCCAGCAAATTCTCGAGCGCCGGTGCTCGGGTTGCGAACACGCGTTCGGCCAGCGCCTCATGCCCGAGGACCGTCACCCACAAGAAGCCAGCAATCCACGCCGCGCGCCGCAAGAGTGGCGCCTCGGCCAGTTCCCGGTGGATAAAGCGGATGAAGAGCACGGCGATCAATAAAGCCAGCGGCGCGGCGAGACCAACCCATACGGCATATCCGCGAATGAATCCCAGTTCGCGACCGACCTGTGCTAGATAGGCGTCGGAGAGCAATCGGAGATGAGCATCGGTCAACTCGTCTATCGCCAGCCCCATAGCCAGCACCGCAATCCCAGCCCATCCAAACACTCGCCTGTTGCGCGGCCCGAGGTTGCGGACGATTGTTAGCGCGTTCCAGCCACTGACGGTGGCGAGCAGAGCGAAGAGACTGGCAGACATGGCGTTGGCCGGCCCGAACTCAACCGAAGGATCAAGGAAACCGCGAAGATCCTCCGACAGGAGTTCAGGCTCAAATGCGACTAGGGTGTTCGCCAGCACAAGGGCCCAGGCCGCCAGCAGCGCTAGCGCAGCGATCATCGTGCGAAGTGTCGACGACGTAGCGCCGGTCACGCCGAGTTCGGTTGGTCAGTGGGCGATCGGAGAGCCACTGTCCGCCGGTGCAACCACCAAAGCGCCAGCACCAAGACCTCTCCGGTGCGCACAACCCACAAGAGGTCGCGCGCTAACGGGAGCACGAACTCCACGACATAGACGGGAATGAGCCAGATAATCGGGCCGGGACGGGCGGCGACCATGAGCCCAGTCGTCAAAGGCAAGACGTAGTAGCGGCCATGGCCGAGCGTGAGAGCGAAGGCGTAGAGGAGCGACGACCGAAAGATTCCCCAGCGAGGATCAGTGCTATACCAGCCGAGCAGGGGTGCCGACGCCAGGACCGCCAGCAGCGCCCAGTCCTGCGGACCCTTGAGACCATCTGGCATGTCGCCAGTGAGTGTGCGCGCGACCCCACGGATAACAGGGAGGCCGTCGCCTCGGTTCTGGAGGTGGCCCACGACGGCCCAGTGCACCGCTGCGGCGTCTCGAAGCAGGAATGGGCCGACGACGAGTGCAGCTATGACCAGAGCGCCGGCCGCGTATGAGACAAACAGCCCGCGGCCGCCACGAGCGTAGAAGCCGCCGAGAACGAGGGCCGGCAGGACGAACTCCGACCGTGTGACCACGCTCAGGCCGATCAGCGCGCCAGCTTGCCATGGAACCCCAAGCCGAAGGACAGCGCCCACCAGAAAGAAGGCCGCGACGGCCGACGCGTGGCCGTTGAGGGCTCCGGCTTCAAAGACCCACGGGGTGAAGAGCCAGGTGATCCCGATGCCCAGCGCTAACAGTCGCGACAACCCTTGCCGGCGGGCCAGGAGAATGAGGAGCCCGGCGGTCGCGACCTCAAAGGCATGCACGAGTACCTTGACGGCCAGAATCCGGTCCCAGCCCTGCGCGTCGAAGCTTCGCTGCAACGGAGCCAGCAGCATGGGGAAGAGCGGAAGGTGGGCGTAAGTGAATGATTCGTCGGCCACGCTCGCGTAGTAGTTGAAGTGTTCCGGGGTATAGAGGACTTCCGCGAAGGCGAAGAAGTGCTGGAGATCGCCGTAGAGGAAGGTCTTACCCTCGAACGACCGGAGGGTCAGGGCCAGGGCCAGGGCCGCCAGTCCTAGCGCGGCGAGGATCGGCAGGCGGTCCAGGCGCGCAGCAACGTGGCTCATGCGTGACACAAATGTCGTCGTTCTTGTCTGGGAGTAATGTTCGACACCTTAGCGGCCCTCGCCCGGGGCTATACTCCAAGACTCCCCGCGGGCGGCTGCCGGGTGTCCGGCGTCCCTCGGGACCGACTGGCCCGGAACTGAGGTGTGGCGATGGCCTCCATGGAATCTGACCTTCGGCGCCAAGCGCACATGCGCCGTAGTCCGCTTACGTTTCTGCGCGAGCACTGGCGCGCGATTCTTGCCTACCTGTCCCTAACAGGCCTATTGGTGTTCGGCCTGACGAATGCCTCAGAAATCACGCTGGGGATTCTGAGCTTCGCCTTCACTCTGGTGTACGCCATGATGTTCATGGTCGTGCAGTTCGGCTTTCTCTTCTACATATTGGGCCGGGGCCGCGTCTACTGGATCCAGCCGGGCGAGACGGGGGTGTATTTCTCCGACTACCGCGGAAACGACCAGGTGCTGGAAGTTGCGCGACGGGTGGTGCGGCTGCTGCAAGGCGCCATGTCGTTCAAGCGCATGGGGGGCGAAGTCACGCGCGGCGTGCTGCTGGAGGGGCCTCCGGGCACCGGCAAGAGCTACCTGGCACAGGTCATCGCGAATGAAGCGGGCATTCCCTTTGCCTACGCTTCCGCCCCAGGGTTCCAGAACATGTTCATGGGCATCGGCAACCTGCGGGTGCGGATGCTCTACGGCAAGGCGCGCAAGCTGGCGCGCAAACACGGCGCCGCCATCATCTTCATTGACGAGATCGACGCTATCGGCATGGCCCGCGCCGGGCAGACGGGCGGCGGGATGATGGGGGGGGGCGGCCTGTTCGGCGGAGGGGCCGGTTTTGGGCTGCTGAACGAGCTGCTGCTTCAAATGGACCCGCCAAACTTTGACAGCGGCTGGTTATCGCGGCTGCTGCGGACGGTCGGTCTGCGGAAGACCAAAGCCGTGCCGCCGCTCGTGCTGACGATGGGCGCCACCAACCTGGCGTCCGCGCTCGACCATGCGCTACTCCGACCGGGCCGCTTCGACCGCAAGATCCACGTGGACCTGCCGGACCTGGACGGGCGCAAGGACATCATCGAGTACTACTTGGCCAAGGTGCGTCACGAAGACATGCCGGTTGACCGGATGGCGAACGACACCATCCTGTACACGCCCGTGGCCATCAAGTTCGTGATCAACGAAGCCGTGATTCACGCTCACTTCGACGGGCGCGACGCGATCAGCTACGACGACTTCACCCGAGCGCGTGAGAACCATGAGTGGGGGCTGCGTGAACCGATTCGCGGGCTGACCGACGAGGACCGCCGGCGGCTGGCCTACCACGAGGCCGGGCACGCCATCGCGCAGGTCAAGCTCAAGACGTGGGAACGCCTGACCAAGGTGACCATCATTCGCCACGGCGACGCGTTGGGGCTGATGGCATTCAAGCCGGTGGAAGAGAAGCGCATTCTCATCCGCGAAGAGTTGCTGGCAAGCATTCAGGTGAGCCTGGCCAGCCGCGCGGCCGAAGAGCTCTTTCTCGGGTCGCAGACGCTGGGCGTCACGTCCGACTTCGCGGGCGCCACGCATCTGGCCTTCCAAATGCTGAGCTTCTGGGGCATGGACGGCAGTTTCTATTCGTCGCTGCCGTTCGGTCCGATGGTTGACGCCGCCGATCCGCGTATGAAGCGCAAGATCGACCAGGTACTGGAACAGGAGTACCGCAAGGTCAAGGGACTGCTCTCGGAGTACTCGGGCGCGATGCACGAACTGGCCCAGGAGTTGATCGCGCACGACGAGGTGGACGGCCAGGACGTAGAGGACATGGTGCATCGCTGGGACGAGCAGATCGCCGAGGGCAACCGGCTGAAGGCGCTGCCTGAAGGCGGGGTGCTAGTGGGCTCCGACGCCGAACCGCAGCCATACACATTCGGCGGCAACGGCAACGGATCGAATGGGCGCAACGGTGAACCATCAGATTCGCCCAGTCGTCCGCAGCGACAGACGAGACTCCGCGACAGATACCGGAATTCCGGTTCGGGGGATTCGTAGGTGCGGGCCTTGCCTCGCGGGATGACGCGAAGGCAAGGCAGGACGCCAGCCGGCTGGCCGCTTAGGCGTCGATAAGCGCCAGCCGGTCGGCCAGGAAGTCCAGGCGGGCGAATGCGCCGCGGCGGAGCCGGTGATAGGTCGCCAGGGCATCCTCGGCCTGCCCGGCGCGGATCGCGCCCAGAATGCCTGCGGCGTCAGCCACGAAGCGGTCAAAGTGTTCGAGAAACGAGCCGTGAAATAGCGTGGCCCTGGCAGGAGCTTCCAGTTCAGCGGCGCTCGCCTGGGCCTCAGTCATGGCGTCCAGGAAGGCGACGGCCAGCGGCTCGGCCCCGGAAATGTCGTCGAGGTTGGCCCAGGCGTCGGCTTCGGGACCGAAGAAGGCGTCGAACGCGGCTCGCTCGTCCGTCAGGATCGCGGCCACCGTCGCCTTGTACGCCCGACGCTCCGCGTCTGAGGGCTCCGGGGGCGAGCCGTCCGGCGCCTGGATTGCCTCGCCGCAAGCGGCGAGGAGTGTGCACGCCAGAGCCGCCCCGAACGTGCGGCGGTCGATCAAACGCAGGTTCGTGGCCAGGGCTCGGTAGTCAGTCGAGGGAAGCACGTCGGCGGCGTCTTGCAACGAACAGCCAAACCCGTGCGCGGGCGCGCCACTAGACCACAGCCTCGTGCTCCGAGGTGGCCTCATCGCGGTCACGCGTGTCGTCTTCGATCTTGAGACCGAACTGACGCATGCGGGCGTGCGTGAGAACGATGAGCTGGCAGCTCGACGCGCCGTCGCTCATGCGCGTCGTGTAGGTCGCCTTCATGTCGAACTGCTTGAAGAACTCGTCGTCGTAGACGTTGCTGACGTTGCAGACCGGATGGTCGTTGCCAGGCGTGAGGCCGTAGGGGCAGGTTCCGAGTTCGATCACGGCCGAGGACTCGGCGCGCTGGTCAACTTCGACCGAGTCGTGCGGCACGAGATGGCGGCGGCGGGCTGCCCACGCCTGCGCTATGTCGAGCGGCTCGGGGTCTTCGAGGTCGCCCAGGCTCTCGGCGTCGGCGCGGGCCTGGCTGCGCAGAGCGGCCTCGGCCTGATCGGCAAAGCCGGGATCGGCCTCAAGCGCTTGCATGACCATCAGCCGCATGAAGCCACCCATCTGGTTCTGCAGGCCGGGGGTCGGCGGACCGAGAGCCGCCGCCGGCGCCACCGGCTCGTCGGGCGTGGTGGCGGTGGATGCAGCGGTTTCCGCCGCAGCAGGTGCCGGCGCCGCAACTGAGGGTTCCGCAGTCGGAGCCGGCGGGTCAGGCTCGGTCGGGCCGTTGACGTCGGGAGCAAAAGCCGAGAGTCGCTGACCAGGCGGCTGCGGGGCCGCCTGGTCGGCGGCGGGTGCTGGCTGGGACGTTTCTTCCGCCGTAGTGACCGGCGGAAGTGCGGCGTCGGGGACGGCCTGACCGTTGATTGCGGGAGCAAAGGTGTCCTGAATGGCCAGGGCCATGGCATCGGCGGCGGGCAGAGGGTCAGAGGGCGCAGGTAGCGCGGGCGGTGCGGTCGCCGCAGGCGCCGGCAGCGAAGGCGTGTCCGAATCGTTGGCCGGGGCTGCCGCCGACGAGCCGCCCGTTGACGATGTGGACTCCGCGGCGCCGTCGGGGGCGCTGACCGCGCCGCGCAGGTCCTCCATGACGCCCTTGCCGGCAATGTTCACATCGTCCGCCGCGCCCTGCAACGTGTCCGAGAGCTCCGTGCGGATGTCGGCCAGTTCCTTGCGCGTGTTCTCGGCTTCCTGGCGCAAGACGTCCATTTCCTCGTAGAGGATTGAGAACTCTTCGGCGAATTCCTTGCGAAACTCGCGCGTCATCTGGCGCAGTTGACGCACCCAGCGGCCCAGCGTGCGCATGGCACGCGGCAGCCGCTCCGGTCCCAGCACGATGAGCGCAAGAACCAGAACGGCAAAAAACTCGGCGACGCCTATGCCGAACATCGAGGATCACAGCGGCCGACGGCGGCCGACAGTCAAGGGCCTAGGGGTTCAATCGTAGGCACGCCCGCACACCGCGACAAGCGATTTGCTCAGGATGCGCGCGCCTTGAGGGCATTTCGCACGGCCTCGCCGAATTCGCCGGTGGAGGCCGTGCCGCCCAAATCGACAGTGAGAACGCCGGAACTGGTCACATCCGCCAGCGCGTCCAGCAGCAGGTTGGCGGCCTCAGGATTCCCGAGTTCGTCCACCATCATGGCGGCCGACCAGATGGCGGCCAGGGGGTTCGCTATCTCCTGGCCGGCGATATCGGGCGCGGAGCCGTGGACCGGCTCGAACATCGGCGGATAGGCCGTGCCCGGACTGAGGTTGGCGCTGGGCGGAACGCCCAGGCTGCCCATCAATGCCCCGCCGATGTCGGACAGGATGTCGCCGAAGAGGTTGGAGGCGACCAGAACGTCCAGGGTCTGAGGGTCGCGCACCATGCGCGCGGCGCACGCGTCCACCAGGTTGCGGTCGGTCGTGATGGCGGGAAACTCGCCCGCCACTTCATCAAACACTTCGTCCCAAAACACCGGCGCGTATTGCAAGGCGTTGGACTTGGTGACGTTGGTGACGTGGCGGCGGCCGAGACGCTTAGTCAGTTCAAAGGCATGCCGGATCACGCGCTCAACGCCAACTCGTGTGAACACGGTGGTCTGGAGCGCCACTTCGTACGGGGTGCCGGTGTGCACACGCCCGCCGGCGCCGGCGTATTCGCCCTCGGAGTTCTCGCGGACGCAGATGAAGTCAATCCCCTTCAGCCGGTCGGCCGCGAGCGGGCTGGGGACACCCGGCCAGATGCGGACGGGACGAATGTTGGCGTAGAGCTGGAAGCTTTGCCTGATCAGCAGAATCATCTCGCGCTGCGAGATGGGGTCGGGAACGCCGGGGAAACCACAGGCGCCCAAATAGATGGCGTCGAACTGCTCCAGCGTGCGCAAGGCGTCGGACGGCATCATCTCGCCGCGGTCGAGGTAGTACTGGCAGCCCCAGGGGAAATCCTCGAACTCCAGAATCAGGTCGCCAGTGACCTCGCTGAGCGTGTCGAGGGTGAGGCGACCTTCGCGAATTACCTCGAGTCCGATCCCGTCGCCGGGAATGACAGCAATGGCGTGCGTGGACATGGCAACGGTTCCGGGGGCGAGCGGGCAGAGTATACGGGCGAAGGCGCCACGGCCCGAGCCCGTGTTGTGGCACCTTGGATTGGACGCTGTAGATCCGTCCCGGAAGACCAACGAACTTGAGCACGGAAGCGACCTTTGAAGACTTGGTGGACGCGCTGGGGCGTCCGGGGTGTGCGATCTGCCGACTATCCACGCGCCGGGCCGACCGGTTCCTGGGTTCGTACATCTACGAGCACGTCAACGACGTGGAGTTGCGCGCCGCGATTCGGGAGGCCCGCGGGTTCTGCGAGGTTCACGCGGGCCACTTCCTGGAGAAGCTGGACGCGTTGGCGGTGGCCATTACGTACCGGGACATCCTGAATACCCTGGTCAAAGAGCTTGACGGCACGGACGCAACTGGCCGGGACGGCTCGACCGGGATGCGCGCGCTGTTGCGCGGGCTTGCGAAGCCCGGTTCGCGGAGTCCCCGGATAGCCACGACGTGTCCGGTGTGCGAGGCGGAGGAGGCGGCGGCGGGGCGGGCGCTGGACGTGCTGACGCAGCAGGCCGATCAGCGAGTGTTGGAGGAGGCGCTGTTGGAGGGCGATCCGTTTTGCCTGCCGCATGCGCGGGAGGCGCTGCGGCGGCGGCCGGGGTTTGGGGCACTGCGAGCGCGGCAGCACCGCGGGTGGTCGGCCTTGCGGGACCGGCTGCTGGAGTTCATCCGCAAGTCGGATCACAACTATCGGTGGGAGACGCTGACGGACGAGGAGCGGGCGGCGATTGTGGGCGGCGTGCGCGCGGTGACGGGGATTCGGGCACGGCCGCGGGACGATGCGCGGGCGGAGACGCGGAAGCTCAGGCGGGGCGGGACGAACGCGGTGCGCTCCGACCGGCACCCACCGAGGCAGCGCCCGTCGCGCTAGCCACGTTCCGCCTCGCGAATGAAGCGCAGGATGCGGTCAGCCATCTCGTCGGGAGCCTGAAGCTGAACGAAGTGGCCGGCACCGGACACCATATGAAGTTCGGAGCGTGGTAGCAGCCGGTGAAACTGGCGGGCGACGGCGGGTTTCAGGTAGGGATCGCGAGCGCCCCAGAGGATGAGCGTGGGGGTGTGCAAGGCGGTCAGCGTCTCCAGGCTGCGCTGATTGGCTTCAATCTGGCCCACGATCTCGTTGTTGATGGTGTGGAAGGCCCGGCGGGCTGTCCGCGAGTGTCGGAATACAGCGTGAAACATCCGTAGCAGGCGATCGAAATCGGCGGTCCAACCGGGCCAGACTTGACCGACTTGCCAGCGGTAAACGTGCCACGACAGGCCCGTGCGGCCGATGTCGAGAAAGCGGCGGACCAGCCGTCCGACGTACGGCAGGTGGAGCAGCTTGAGGGCGAACGGCATGCGGGCGGAATTCCAGCCGTAGTAGGTGTTGAGCAGGATCAGGGCATGCGCGCGCTCGGGGTTGGCGACGGTCCAGCGGATGGCCGCCGGGCCGGACATGTCGTGCGCCACCAGAACGACGTGCTCCAATTCGAGCGCATCGAGGATCTGGGCAAGTGTCCGGTCCAACATGTCGAAGCCGAGCGAAAGCCCTTCGTTGGGTTGCGAGGAGCCCCAGCCAAAGAAGTCGGGCGCGACCGTGCGGTGGGCGGCAGCCAGCCGCGGCTGCAAGGAGCCGTAGATACGGGAGTCGTCCGGCAACCCGTGCAGCAAGACGACGGTCGGCTGGTCGTGCCCCGCTTCGCGTATAAAGCAGTCGCCCGCGGGAACCTGGATATGCCGGCCCTGCGGGGGCGCCCAGTCGTCGCCCGGGTCAGCGGCCATTGGCGGCTCGTAGCAGGCGGAGGCCCCGCAGCCATTCGCCGGCGCCCCAGGCCTGGGCCGGCGCGCCGTCAGGCTCGAACGGGGCTTCGGGTTGGAAGATCTCGCTCACGCCGCCTACCAGGCCATCGTGCAAGTGCGTCAGCATGGCTTTGCGCAGGCCGCGGAGTTCATCGGCCGGGGCACCGGCCTTGAGGCTGGCCTCGATAAACATGCCGAGCAGCCAACTCCAGACAGGGCCCTGGTGGTAGGCCCCGTCGCGTTCGCGCGGCCCGCCGACGTAGTGCGGGCAGTAGGCCGGGTCGCCCGGCGCCAGCGAGCGCAGCCCGACCGGCGTCAGCAAGGATTCGCGGACCTGCGCCAGGACCGACGCGCGTTGTTGCGGCGACAGCAGGTCGCCGGCAACCGCCAGCGCGATGACCTGGTTGGGGCGAATGGCTGGATCCGATCCGTCAGGTCCATCGACGACATCGAAGAGGCCGCCGGTGTCGGGGTTCCAGAAGCGTGTTGCGAAGGAATCTTCAACCAGGGCCAGGACACTCTTGTCGTACGCGCCGCGCCAGCCGATGCGGGCGAAGGCCTGGTCGGCGAACTTGAGGGCGGCGTACCACAGCGCGTTGATTTCCACCGGCTTGCCGCGGCGCGGGGTTACGACCCAGTCCTCGAACTTGGCGTCCATCCAGGTCAACTGCAGGCCGTCCGCGCCGCCGCTGAGCAGGCCGTCGGCGGGATCCATGTGGATGCCGTGGCGGGTGCCGCGGATGTGCCACTCGATGATTTCGAGTAGCGCCGTGGCCAACACATCCAAGACTTCAGCATCGTCCGTGGCGCGCACGTAGGCAGCCAGGGCGTAGACGTACCAGAGGGCGGCGTCGAAGGCGTGGTACTCGGGTTCGTCGCCGGCATCGGGCCAGCGGTTGGGGACCATGCCCTGGTCGATGGACTGGGCGTAGTTGAGCAGGACTGTTTTGGCGGTGGAGGCGCGGCCGGTCTCCAGGCAGAGGCCGGGCAGCGCAATAAGGGTGTCGCGGCCCCAGTCGCCGAACCACGGGTAGCCGGCGATGACCGTGTTGGGCTCTGGAGTGAAGCCGGGAAGCGACGGACCGCGATGCACGAGGGTTTGGTCCGCAGCCAAGCGCAGGCGCTGCTCCAGCGGGTCGGTGGCCGAAGCGACCAATGTGACGGACCGGGCGTCGAACCTGGCCAACGAGGCATCGACCTCGGATGCGGACTGCAGTTCGTCCGCCGCGATCTGCAGGGTCACCGACCGCCCGGGCGCCAGCTCGGCGACGAAATCGCCGGGAGCGTAGGCGTCCTCGGTCGCGTCGAACCCGCGCGCCAATTCGACGCGGCGATGGAAGTTCCAGTACCAGTCGGGGCGCAACTCAAGCCGCCATCCGCTGCCGCCGAGGTGGACACAGGGAGCGCCGCCCTGCGCGCGCACGGAGATCGAGCCAGGTCCGGTTTGCAGGGCCTCGAAGGACGGGTCGTCACCGCGGCGCAGGGCATGGAACCAGCGCAGGGTGACGAACGGCCGCACGCGGAAGCGCAGGAGGTGTCGGGAGAGGTTCGTGTAGCGAATGAAGGTTCGGTCGCGACCACGCTCCATCCAGATCGTCTTCTCGACCGACCCGCTCTCGGACTCGTAGCGCCAAACCGGCCGCTGGCCGTGCAGCGAGAAGGCGACGAGGTTGGCGTAGCCCTGCGGATGCAGGACGGCGCCCTCGTACTCCTGGGTGCTGAGGGGGGTCTCGGGGGCGTCGCCGTGCTGGACAAACTCATCGGCCCCGGTCACCAGCACCCAGCGGGCGTTGGGGGGCGGGTCGGCTGCCACCAGGAGACCGTGGTAGCGGCGCGTGCCGGTTCCAGCCAGCGTGCCGGAGGCGAACCCGCCGAGCCCGTTGGTCACCAGCCACTCGCGCTCCAGCAGCGGGTCGGGCGAGCCGCTGAAGACTTCGGCGGGGACTTCCAGATCACTCATGCGAAATGCCTGGATGCGCCCCATCGGACGTGTGGGATAGCCGGCCGGCGAGGGGCGACGTTGGGGGCGGCTGGAGCGCGAAATGGGGCGGGGTTACGCGCGTAAGAGTTTTTTCCAAAAAACTCTTGAGGCGCCGCGGGGTGCATTTTGGCGGGGATTGGCGGTCTGGAGGGGTGCGCGAATTCGGGGTTTTTGTAACCGGAGCCGGGGAGAAGACGGAACGACCACAGATCACCTGACCACGCACGCGGCGGCTCCCAGCGGCGAGGGGAGGGAGCTGGAGGCGCCACGGGACGATGCCGGGCGAGGGAACGGCGAGCGGTAGCGGCGGGTGGGGCGGGGGCATCCGAGATTCAGGTTGCGGTGACATCGGGTCTAGTGTACACTGATAGCAGACAAAAGGCAACCGCGATGCAGGCCGGCAGCCGGCGAGGGGCTGCGGGCGGCCGCGGCGCGCTCCATATACTCCGCCGATGGAAAACGCGCCGGCGACCAACGCGGAGCGACAGGCGCCTATCCAGGTGCTGATCGGGATCGGGCTGGCCGGGGGCGTGGTCAGCGGGCTGATCGGCGTCGGCGGCGGGCTGATCTTGATTCCGCTGATGGTGGGCCTGCTGGGGATGACGCAGCACCGTGCACACGGGACATCGTTAGCCATCATCGTACCGACGGCTTTCGCGGCCACAGTTCGCTACGCCAGCGTAAACCCTATCGACTGGACCGTGGCAGCCGCGCTGGCGGCAACCTCGGTGGTATTCGCGGCGGTGGGCGCGCGACTGACGGCCCACATCAACCCCACGCGACTACGCCAGCTGTTTGCGCTGGTGCTGCTGGTGGCGGCGCTGCGGATTTTCATTTCGCTGCAGGACGTCGCATTGCTGCACCTGGAGGGCGGCGAACGCGTGATTGCCGCGGTGATCACCGGGGTGGTCGCGGGCCTCGTCAGCGGGGTCATGGGCGTCGGCGGCGGGATCGTGATGGTTCCGTCCATGGTGATCCTGATGGGAATCGAGCAAGTCGTGGCGCAGGGGATCAGCCTGGCAGTGATCGTGCCGACCGCGCTCTCCGGCTCGGTTCAACACTATCGACTGGGCAACGTGGACGTGCGGCGCGCGCTGATGATCGGGATCGGTGGAGTGTTTGGCGGGTTCGGCGGCGCGCAGATTGCCCAGCTGCTACCCGGACCGGTGCTGCGCGGACTCTTCGCCGTCTTCCTGCTGTACTCCTCGCAGCGCATGCTGGGCGTGCAGAGTTGGGTGACGCAGCGGCTGCGGCGGGTGGAATAACGCCTCGAATCGGAGAAGGCGCCCACAAGGGGCGCCCCTATGAGACGACGCGTGAGGGAAGGCCCGCAACGGGCCTAAGGACAGGCTCCGACGCTCGCGGATTTGATTTCGCCAGGGCGGTTATTTGCTGACCACTGGCTCGCGTCGGCTGAACGGCGGGGTGCAGGGGCTTTCGCTGCGGGGGGACCGCCATGACGGCCGACTTGGCTCGCCTCAGCGGGGTCGGGCACCGGCGTCACCGTAGATCTCGGCCTCAATCTCCGCATGTGGGATGTAATTGGACGCATCGGTGTCCTTGAGTCGCTCGCTCAGAATCGCCATGTCCTCCGCGTCCTCACGGCGCTCAAGCTGCTCAAGGTATTCCGCGTCCTCAACGGACACCAGAGCCACGACGCCTTTGCCATGGCGTGTGAGCACGATTCGCTCATTGCCGAAGGCGACCCGGTTGATGTGCTCGGAAAGCTCACGCCGGGCCTCGGAGACACGCACCTCAATCATGGCCAGCCTCCGCTGTCAGAGGCATCAAACGCCTCTTCGGTGATTTTGGCACAAAAGTCAACATATGTACAAATCATCTGTGCGCTACGAAATCCAATGGCATCGCGCGGCGCGCAGGGAGATGCGACGGCTTCCGCGAAGCGACCAGCGGCGCATTGCCGTTCACGTAGGAGGCCTGGCCGGCGATCCGCAGCCGCCAGGATGCAGGCGAATGACCGGCCCGCACGTTGCGTGGCGAATCCGGGTCGGCCGGTACCGCGTGGTGTACCAGATTCACGGGAACGTAGCGCTTGTATTCGTCGTCCGGGTGGCCAAACGCGATGAGGTGTACAGGCAACCCGAAACGCTGCGCGGGCGCCTGCGACCGAGAGAGTGAAGTGATTCGCGGACTAACTCGCAACACCGATGCCGCCGGGTCGAATCTCCAGAAGTTCGGTGACCAACTTGCCGATTTCACCTGCTATTCCGTCTTCGGCGATCGCACGGCGGATTTGGCGGCGAGCTGAATGGGGCCTCGAGCCAAAGAGGTCAAGTGCCTCTGGATAGAATCTCGGAAGGGCGGTTGTTTGCTGACTTCTGGCCTGCGTCGGCTGAACGGCGGGGTGCAGGGGCTTTGGCTGCGGAGGAACCGCCATGACGGCCGAATTAGGCACGATTCTCGGGCTGAGCATTCCCGTGGTTCTTTCAGTTGTCGGCGTCGCGTGGCGCATGGGGCGGGTTGAAAGGCGGCTGGCCGGCGTCGAGCGTTCGGTTGAACGGCTCCAGGCAGACATCGCCGGTCTGCGGGAGGACGTCAAGGTCATCCTGCTGCGCTTGCCAGCCAAGGCCGAGTAGGCCGCCGGACCCCTGAGGCCCTCACCTGAGCGAACAGACAACGCGCTTGACCAAGTGGTTTGCCGGACTCCTGCCGCTTATGGTCGTCAACGTGCTCGCCACGATGGCAGGCATCTTGATCGCCTTACTCCGCTAACCGCCGGATCCAAGCACAAGCGCGCCTATCAACGCCCCGACACGATGCGCTCGCCGATACCTGAACCCTGGGCGCCACCATGCTGGCCCGTGACGACGACCCACCGTCGCGTTGTAGGAAGCGCCACATGATTCCGCTATATGTTCTGCGAAGCGTGTTTCATATTCGATGCGGAGAAACTAGTGGAAGCGGAACGGCCTTCACCCTGAACTACAACGATTGGCAATTCCTGGTTACCGCCCGGCACGTCGTAGAGACTATCAGCGGCAACAGAATTGACATATTTCACGATGGCGAATGGAAAAGCCTGGAAGTCGATGTCATAGGCAAAGGCACCGGCGAGATAGACGTTGCCGTACTATCTTCGCCACTCGCCATCGGCCCACGAGATGCGGTTGTTCCAGCATCTTCGACCGGCATGACAATCGGGCAGCAAGTCTACTTTCTGGGATTTCCACTGGGCATGAGGGGAGGTTCGCCATACGACTTTCCATACCCTCTGGCGAAATCAGGTGTACTGAGCGGTGTCGACTCCTGGCATGGCACAAAGCTCTTATATGTGGATGGTCATGCCAATAGAGGCTTCAGTGGTGGACCACTCATCTGTTTTCTGGATCAAACACCCAGTGTGCGAATTGCTGGAGTAATAACGAGCTTCAGAATCGATCCCGATAGTGTCAACTCAGGAATTGGAATTGCAGTTGACATTAGACATGTCATTGATCTCATCAACAGCAATCCCAAGAGAATCCAGTTACCTAGTTAGCATATACCCGTCGTGCGTCCTCAACCTTTAGGGGTTGATCCGGCGGGATACCTTCCCAGCGCTTGTCAAGCCTCCGAATATCTTCTTTCGTCAGCATTGGGATTTCTTCGTCGTTGTCTTGGACCTGCCGAACCTGCTTCTTCTGCGTATCGCGCGACTCCTTCATCCTGCCCCTCGGTTTGATAGGTTTCCTGTCGGAACCACTAAAGTATTGTACCATTGAGCCTTCGGTTGAACGGCTCCAGGCAGACATCGACCGGCTGCGCGATCATATCGATGGTCCACGGGAGGTCGTCAGGGTCATCCTGCTGCGGTTGCCGGCGAAGTCCGAGTAAGCCGCCGGAGATGGCTGACCGGGCGGATGAGGTCATGAGGCAGCAGGAACGGTCCAGAAGCCAGTTCATTCGGGAAGCGGTGCTCCGCTACATCGAAGAGTGGGGTTGGATACAGCTGCTCCAGTACGGAGAGGCGAGGGCCAGGGCGAAGGGCATCGGCCCGGAGGACGTGGCCGGTCTGGTGGAAGAGTATCGGGGTGAGGTCAGTTCCTCCCGTACATGAGCGTCGTCGAACTGGCACTCAGGGGCCTGTTCGATTTGTGCCTATCGCCCTTCATCCCGGAGGAGGTTGCCGGGGTGCTTGAGCGTAAATTCGATTGGGCCGAGGAACGCTCGGCTCAGGTTGTCAGAACGCTGGGGGATGCCGCCACCGTCGTTGAACCCCGTCGGCTTCCTGAGGCGATCAAGGGCGGCCACGCCGACAACCGTATCCTGGAGTGCGCCGTGGAAGTTTCCTCCGACTACCTGGTAACCGGCGACCGGCGGCACCTGTTGCCACTTGAGAAGCACCAGGGCGCACGAATCCTCAACGCTCCCCGCTTCCTGCCGTTACTGGGAGAAGAAGGGCGCGGACCTCACAAGCTTGACGCTCCATAAGGTTGCAGGTCAACGGGGAAAGGGAGAGATGGGCAGCCCTGATGCGTGCCGCTGACAGCCAATTGTCTAGTCTAAAGAGCGCCGCACTCGCATCGCGGAGGTCGTGGGTTCGAATCCCATTCGGTCCTCCAGACTGGACAAAAGTAAGAACTTTCGCCTTGAGATTCGCGTCGGCTCTACAATCCCCCGCCGTTTCTGGTGGGCAGACCTCCGGCGCGAGTGAGGGCCAAGTCTTTCCTGCAACTCAAGGCCCGACCACCAAGACGCGGCCAGATTGCACGGGACCTTTGCTCTTGCCAAAAAGACAATTCGTAGCAATTGTGATCAAGAACTGCGAATAGGTAGGCACCGTCTATGGGGAGCGGAGAATTAATGAGATTTCAGACAGCCATCGAAAACCTGCTCTTATCTACCATAAGAATCGAAACGCCACTATCGGTCGGTACCGGCTTCATGGTCCGCCATCAGTGGGACCGCGAAACGCAAGGCTTCTTTCTCATCACAAACAAGCACGTAATTCAGGGCACAGAAAGCGGCATTCTGACGTTCACGGTGGAGCCCGAAGTGCCTGACCCCACGTATCCTCCGCCCGACCTCAGACATCATAAAAGGAATAGCCTGAGCGGCGACTCTTGGCGGTGGGTAGGCCATCCGTCAGATTCCATCGATGTTGCAGCGCTACCTATGGTCGGGCTACTGAGGGCACTGCTCGAAGAGGGAGAGCGGCCATACTACAACCCAATAGATACCCAAATGTTCCCCAACACCACTGTCTTCGAGAGTATGGACGCAATTGAAGAGTTAGTGTTTATTGGATACCCCAGCGGAATGTTTGATCGGCTCAACAATCTACCCTTAGTTAGAAGGGGTCTGTCTGCGTCGCCAATCCAACTCGACTACGAAGGCAAACCCATATTCCTCATCGATGCCTCTGTTTTCCCTGGTAGCAGTGGTAGCCCCGTATTTCTGTACAACAACGGTATATGGTCCGACCGGGGAAGGGCAACCCACTCTGGCACCCGGGTTAGTCTTCTGGGGGTCTTGTCGAGCGCCTTCTTTCGCCGCAATGACGGATCTATTGTGTTCGAGGAAGTTCCTTCCTCACTGTATCCGCTCGTCAAGACAGAAGAAATGATCGACATAGGAGTTGTGTTTAAAGCGAGAACTATCATGGAGACCCTGCATTATTTAGCAGAGGTTTACGACATGGCAACAGACGACGGTGTGTCCTGCGATGAGAGTAATTAGCTCCTGTTGTTGGCTCACCTCATGCTCCCTCACCCTAGAGAGCTTTGAATAATGCGCCCCGAGCAGGGCCGCGGGGTGGCCCTCGGCCCGCGAGCGGATGCCTACGGCGGAGCGGCGTGGCGTCGGCTAGCAGGCAGTCGGCGCGGCGCAGGTGGTAGTCCAGCAGCATGAACCACATGGCGATCGGATTGCGGGCCAGACCGCGGTAGCGCACTCGCTGGTAGCCGTAGGTCCGTTTCAACGTTCCGAGCCTGCGTCTGAGTTTGGGCGAATCCGGCGAGTCGCACATCTGGACACACCGGGGTGCGCGAATTAGCTTCACCGCGATAGAGTGCGACACGCAGGAGATGGTTGGGGTTCTCGCAGGGATGCTGCCAACGTGAAAACGTGAACGCGCTTGACGCTGCTGCGGTTGTCCTCAAAGAAGCAGACGGGCCGCTGCACTACAGGGAAATCACAAGACGGATGCTGGCCGGGCAGGTGTGGACCACGTCAAGCAAGGACCCCCCGAATACTCTCTACGCCAGCATCGCTGGGGACATCGCAAACAAGGGCTCCGACTCTCGCTTCGTTCGTGCCAAACCTGGCGTCTTTGCTCTGCGTTCCGACTTCGCCGCGGAAACGAGGTTGACCGATGAGGGTCGTCCCGGCGAGGGCGAGAACGACGTTGCCAGCGACACCCTGTCTTTCGCCGACGCCGCCGAACTGATCCTCAGTGGGTCGCCCAACCAACTGCCGATGCACTACGGGGAGATCACGAAGCGCGCGCTCGAACGTGGACTCATACAGACCAAGGGGCACACGACAGCCGCGTCCATGTACTCGGCCATCCACACCGAGGTCCGGCGGCAGGAGGAACGCGGGGAATCGCCCCGGTTTGTGCTGTCCGGCCGCGGCATGTTTGGACTAACCGCTTGGCTGCCCGACGAAGTGGCTGCGCTAATCGACGAGCGAAATCGAGAAGTTCGGCAGGGGTTACTTGACCGAGCCCGTAATGCTCCACCAGCCGACTTCGAGAGCCTTGTAGGACAGCTACTGGTTGCGATGGGATTCGAAGACGTCGAAGTTACGAACGTCTCCGGAGACGGGGGCATTGACGTTCGTGGAACCCTGGTAGTCGGTGATTCGATTCGGATTCGAATGGCGGTTCAGGCGAAGCGCTGGAAGAGCAACGTGATTGCACCGGTCGTACAGCAAGTCAGAGGATCGCTGGGAGCGCACGAGCAGGGGTTGATCATCACGACGAGTGACTTCAGCAGCGGGGCGAAGACGGAAGCGCAGCGTTCGGACACGGCGCCGGTGGCGCTTATCGGCGGGGAGCAACTGGCGGCGCTGCTGGCTGAGCACGAGATTGGTGCCCGGATGACGAGCTACGACTTGTACACGCTTGATGAGGTGGATAGCGCAGAGGAGTAAAGGTGGCGGAGTGCTCGGACGTGGAGCGTTAGGGATGGTTCGGCCTAGAAGAGAAAGGACCGAGAGAGGACAGGGAGAGGACTGCCCGCGTACGTGATTGCTAAGGGGTGTGGTTCGACACGGCCCTCCGAAAGACTGCGGGTCGGCTCACCACGAACGGGTAGCGCGCACCATGAATGGGATGGGGCCGTTCAGATCTTTCCCGAGGCCGTCGGGTCGATGTCGACGACGAGGAGGGATTCCTGGTTGCCGGGGTTGGTGGCGAGGAGGTGGCCGCCGGGGGCGAAGACGGCGGACCGGCCGGTGACCCGGTGCGGCCACTCGGGGCGCTCGTGGAACTCGCCGCGCGGGTCCTTGGCGTCGAGGTAGAGCGCGAAGACGCCGAGCCGTTCGGCCAGGTCCTGGGCGCGGCGCTTGAGGGTGTCGCGGCGGTTGAAGTCGAGGATCTGGTCCCATGACATGCCGGCGTTTTGGAAGTCCTTGATGCAGTCGAAATGCGGCTGGACGATGACGCGCGCGCCGAGTCCGACCAGGGTGTCGTGGATGGCGGGCGACTCGTTGTCGGCGCAGATGGTGACGCCGAGGGAGACCTGGCCAAGTCGAAACGGCGCCATGTCATCGCCGCCGCCGCGGTAGAAGTCCATCTCGCTGGTGGTGGGTTGCAGCTTGCGCTGGACGTGTTGCACGCCGTCGCCATTGACGATCACGTAGGCGTTGAAGGGCTTGGGCACGAGGCCGCGTTCGGCGATGCCGGCGCCGATGGCGAGGCCGTGGCTCTTGACGATTTGGGTGAGGCGTTGGGTTGTGGGGCCGGGAATGGCCTCGGCCTGACGTTCGAGCTCGGCTGGATCGGCGTCGGGGTCGTAGGTGACCCAGGGGCCGTGGACGGAGAACTCGGGAAAGAGCACCAAGTCGCAGCCGGCGGCGGCCGCTTGTTGGGCGAAGGCCTCGATCTTCTGCAGGTTTGCGTCCATTTGGCCGCGCAGGGAGCAGAGGGTGACCATGCCGATGCGCATCAGCGTTTCAGTCTCAGGGTTTCAGGTGGCCGGTAAGGCTCGCACGGTGATGGATAGCTTGCGCGCCGTTCGAAGCGGTGTTCCGACCGGCGCGCCTTACGCCGGGTTCCGCCTCTTGAACTTGGCGGTCAGGCGAAGTCGGAACGAAGTACGCTCCTACGGCTTCCAGGCGCGGGAGAGGCGATGAGCGTGGAACGGGCGGCGGACGGTCGGCATCTGGTCACGATCGATGTGCCTGTCACCCTGCGGACGGCGCGGGTGGACGAGCTGCGCCGGCTGAGCGACCTGTGGGGGCCCAAGGGCACCACCGCGCGGTTGCGGCATCTGCGGCGCTATTTCCGCGAGCAGGCGGATGGGGTGCAGCGGGGGCTGGTGGCGAATTTCAACGGTCATGCCATCGGGCAACTCTGGGTGCGGCTGCGGCACATCGACCCTGAAATCGAGGCCGGGCTGGCGGTGGTCTATGTGCATACGCTGGTGGTGATGCCGGAGTTCCGGCGGCTGGGCGTGGCGGAGGGGCTGGTGCGCAGCGCGTCGGCGCTGGCCTCGGAGCGCGGATGCACGCACGTTTCGATCGGGGTGGATCGGCCGAACGAGAACGCACGACGGCTGTACGCGAAGTGGGGATTCGAGCGGTATTACGAGAGCTTTGATCTGCGGGGCGACCTGGTGTTCATGCGGCGGCAGGTCTTCGAGGCAGCGGTTCCGGCTGGCTACGAATGAAGGCTAGCTGACGGCCTGGGCTAGGCTGGCTGGTGTGTGCTGGCGCATGGGGCTGTGTGGGTGTCAGATGGCGTTGGCGACGGGTAGATGAGGCTGAGGTTGGCCGCTTCTGCCAGTCTCGTCGAAGGTGATGATGGAGACGGGGTGACTGCATGACCCGAGCGGAGGTGTTGGACGCGCTGCGCGCCCACCGGCCGACGCTGGCGGAGCGGTTCGGCGTGGTGGAGCTTGCCTTGTTCGGCTCGTTCGCGCGGGATCAGGCGACGGACGGAAGCGACGTGGACATCCTGGTCCGGTTCGACGCTGCCCCGAACTGGCGAACCTACTTCGGCGCCCAGTTCTACCTGGAAGACCTGCTACAGCGACCGGTGGAGATGGTGACCCGGGAGGACGTGCGGGCCGAGATGCGCCCGCGCGTGGAACGGGAAGCCATGGATGTCTGAGACCCGCGACGACGGGCGCGGCTGGGATCTATACGTTCAGGACATGATTGAGTTCGCCGAGAAAGTCATGTCGTATACCGATGGATTGGATCAGGACGCCTTTGTGGCCGACGGTCTCACCTATGACGCCACGTTGCGCAACATCCAACTGATTGGTGAGGCGGCGACAAACATCCCAGCCGAGGTTCGTGAGTCGTATCCGATGATTCCCTGGCGCGCAGTCGTAGGGGTCCGAAACCGCCTCGCACACTCCTACTTGCACATTAGTGACGTCATTGTCTGGTCGATAATTCAAGATGCGATCCCAAACATGCTGCCGCAGCTGCGAAAGATGCTGGAAGACTCGCGCAGGGAGAGCCCCTGACCACGCGGAAAACTCATCGAGTTCCATCATGTCGAGTACCCGGCGCGGGAGCTGCTGGAGCAGGGGTGGTGCAACGGAGTGGCTCGACACGGGCCGCCTCAGACTGCGGCCCGGCGCAGGCTCGGTGATACCATTCGGCCCGTCCGCGACGGTGAGGTAACCGTCGCGCGGCCGGGCATGTTCCGCGGGCGTCAGCCCCTCGGCGGGGGTTCTCATGCAAGCGTTTCTTAACGGCGAATACATGGATCTGGCGGACGCCAAGGTCAGCGTGATGACGCACGCGCTGAACTATGGGACCGGCGTGTTCGAGGGGATCCGCGCCTACTGGGACGACGACGAGGAGCAGTTGCTGCTGTTCCGCGTACGCGAGCATTTCGAGCGCATGCACCAGTCGGGCCGAATCCTGCGGATCGGCATCGACTATTCGGTCGACGAGCTGGTGGAGATCTGCGTCAACGTGCTCAGGGCCGGCAAGTTCCGCGAGGATGTCTACGTGCGGCCGCTGGCGTTCAAGAGCGCGCTGCAGGTCGGGCTGAACATGGTGGCGATGGGGCCGGACGGCCTGCGGCCGATCGAGAACGGGTTCACGCTGTTCGCGCTGCCGTTCGGCAACTACCTGGACATCGAGAAGCCGATCCGCTGCACGATCTCAGCCTGGCGGCGGGTCAACGACAACATGATCCCGGCGCGGGGCAAGGTGACCGGGATTTACGTCAACTCGTCGCTGGCCAAGACGGAAGCGCTGGAAGCCGGGTTCGACGAGGCGATCATGCTGACGCACGACGGCCACGTGAGCGAGGGTTCGGGCGAGAACCTGTTCATCGTGCGACACGGCAAGCTGCTGACGCCGTCGCTGAGCGAGGACATCCTGGAAGGCGTGACGCGCGCCACGGTGATGCAGATTGCGCTTGACGACCTGGGGATCGAGACCATCGAGCGGCCGATCGACCGTACGGAGCTGTATATCGCGGACGAGCTGTTCCTGGTGGGGACGGGCGCGCAGATCTCGCCGGTGCGGGAAGTCGACGGACGCATCATTGGCGACGGGGAGATCGGTCCGGTGACCGGTGCCTTGCAGGACATCTATTTCGACATCGTGCGCGGCCGCTCGGCGAAGTATCGTGGGTGGTGTCTGAGCGTGCAGGAACAGGCCGCCGCGCAGAGCGCATGATCGGGAGGCGAGAGGAGGCACGGCCGCGCTGAACGCGACACGCCTCCTCCAGCCCACTCCCGCGGGCCGTTCCGACGCCAGTTCCGTAGCTCACCGACTCTTCCGGCACTGCCGATCAGCGCGCGCCTGAGTCATGGCGAATCTGGAACTCGACGACGCGACGCTGGAGCGTTTGCAGGCGCGCCTGGGCATTCAGTTCAAGGAACAGTCATTGCTGGCGCAGGCCCTGGTGCACCGATCGCTCGTCAACGAAGCCGACCTGGCGGACGCGGACTGCAATGAGCGCCTGGAGTTTCTGGGCGACGCGGCGCTGGGCCTGGTGACCGCGGAACTGTTGTACCGGCGCTACCCGGACCGCGCGGAAGGCCGGCTAACGCACGCGCGGGCGTCCCTGGTGAACCTGGCGTCGTTGGGCGAAATTGGCGAGGAATTGGGACTGGGCGAGTTCGTTCAGCTGGGACGCGGCGAGGACCTTAGCGGAGGCCGCACGCGCGCAAGCGTGCTTGGGCGGACGTTGGAAGCGGTGCTGGGCGCGGTCTACCTGGATCAGGGGCTCGACGTGCTGCGCGAGCTGCTGAGCCCCATCCTGATCCGCGAGCTCGACCGCTACGGTTGGGAAGGCCCGGCCAAGGACTTCAAATCGCAACTGCAGGAACTCCTGCAGTCCCAGCAGAGCGCAACGCCCGCATACGAGCTGGTATCCGTGCAGGGTCCTGACCACCACCGACTGTTCACGATGGCGGTTCGAGCCGGCGACGCGGTGCTGGCCTCGGGCCAAGGCTCAAGTAAGCAGCGTGCGGAACAGGCGGCCGCGTGCGCGGCCCTGACGGCGATAGATGACGCCGAAGGTGTGACGGATGTACCTGCAGCGGATTGAACTTCAGGGGTTCAAGACGTTCCCGCGGCGCACGACGCTGGAGTTTCGGCCCGGCGTGACGGCCATCGTGGGGCCGAACGGTGCGGGCAAGAGCAACCTCTCGGACGCCATCCGCTGGGCAATGGGCGAACAGACTCCGCGCCTGCTACGCATCCGCCGGGCGGAGGACGTCATTTTCGGGGGCTCGGAGTCGCGGTCGCGGACCGGCATGGCCGACGTGCGACTGACCTTTGACAACGCCGCCGACTGGCTGCCCACGGAGTTCAGCGAGGTCGTAATCGGGCGGCGTTTGTTCAGGTCGGGCGCGTCGGAGTACACGATCAACGGGGCGCGGGTCCGCCTGCGGGACGTGCTGGACCTGATGAGCGCAGGGGCCGCAAGCCACGGCGGGCACTCGGTGATCAATCAGGGCCAGGTCGATCAGATGTTGCAGCAGCGTCCTGAGGATCGGCGGGCGTTTCTGGAAGAAGCGGCGGGGGTGGCCCGGTTCTATGCGCGACGGGATCAGGCATGGCGCCGCCTGACGGAGACGCGGCGCAATCTCCAGCGTCTGCGCGACCTGGCGGCGGAGGTCGCGTCCCGGCTGGACACCTTGCACCAGCAGGCCCAGGTCGCCGAGCGCGGATCGGACCTGCAACGCGAACTGCGCGACGGTCAAACAAGGCTTGCACAGCACCGGCTCTTCACGGTGAACCGACAGCTCGAGACCGCGGAAACGCGCGAGCAACAGGCCAGCGACCAGCTGGCGGCGCTGCTGGCGGAACCGGCGGAAGAACTGCGCCGGCAGGCCGCCCAGGCTTCGCTGCACAGCGGTGAACTGGAGCGGGAACTCGCGGGCGCGCGGCGGCAGCTTGAGGAAGCTCGGCAAGCGGCCGCGCGGCGTGCGACGCAACGCGCAAGGCTGGTGGAACGGCATGGTCACCTGGAGAGCCGACACGCCGACCTGAGCGCGAGGAGTGCGAGCCAGGCGGCGCGCGCCGACGCGCTGGCGCAGGAAGCGCAGGTCGCCCGGCAGTCGCTGGCGGAATTGGACGCGCACATGGCGCAGGTGCAAGGCGAGCGGCAGCGGCTGCTGGAAACCCTGGCGCCGGAACGTGAACGCCGGCAGCGGATGCAAACAATGGCCAGCCAGCTCGCCAGCGCGCGCGACCGGCGCGCATCGCTACGCGAGCGGCGACGGAACCTGTCCGGCGAACGCGAGACGTTGGAGACCAGGCTGGCGCGGTTGGCGGGCCAGGCGGACGATGCGCGCCAGCAGGCCGAGGCTACGCGAGCGTCCGCGCACGCGGCGGAGTGTGACGCCCACGCGGCCACGGCAACGCTGGATGAGGCGGCCGGAACGCAGCGAGCCGCGATGGACGCGGCGCGAGCCGCGCAACACGCCGAGGCCAGGGCGCGAGCGGACCTGCGCGCCGCCACCGAAGCCAGCGCCTCGCTCGAGCGCGAACTGGACGCGCTGCAGGACGCGCACACGCAGACCGGCGGAACGGACGAGGCGTTGCGAGCGTTGCAAGCCGCCGTGCCTGCCACGGTTATTGGTCGGTTGCGAGATCGAATACGTCCACGCAGCCCAGACGCCGCTCGGTTATTTGAAGCCGCATTTCCAGGCGGCCTCGACACGCTGCTGGTGGCGACGCCGGAGGACGGGTCCGGGCTGCGCGACGCCGCGCATGACCTACGTCTGACGCGACTGCGCTGGCGCCCAGCCGTCGGGTTCCGGGGATGGCCGTACGAAGGCGACCTGGTCGAACAGCGGACGGAGGGCCTGCGCGGCACGCTGGCCGACATGGTGGACGCCGCCGGCCCCGATGCGGATCTGGTGCGACGGTTGCTGAACCGCGTGCTGGTGGCCGCGAATCTGGGCGCCGCGCTACGTGTGCGCCAGCACCATTCCGACCTTGCCACCTATCAGATCGTCACCTTGGACGGCGCCGCCATCGACGTCGACGGAACCGTTCGGCTGAGCGTCCACGATTCGGCGGACCGGAATGTCGGCAGGCGACTCAGCGCCGTGGAGCGGGCGCTGCGCGAGGCACGACAGCGGCAGCCGCAGATGGAAGCGACCGCGGCGGCCGCAGCCACGGCCTTGCGTGCCGCGGACGCGGCTCTGCTCGACGCCCAAGCGGGCAGCGCCGACGCGACGCGCGCACACCACCGCGCCCACACGGCGGCTAGCGAGGCCGCGCGACGGCACCAGCGGCTCGACGGCGAAGCTCGGGCCACCGGCGGACAACAGCGAGACACGCACGAGCGCCTGGTCGAGGTCGAGCAGCGCCTGCAGGCGCTGGCGCCACGGATTGACGAATCCGAGCGCGAGGTCGCGCGTCTGAGCGAGGACCTCGATCAGGCAGGCGGCGCCGCGGCCGGCACGGCCCAGGCCGAGGCACGGCTGGCAGCCCTGGAGGCCGCGCTGGGCGTGAACCAGCGCCGCGCCGCTGAACTGCGAGCGCAGGCGGCCCAGCGAACGACGGCAGAGGCCGAGGCGCGGACCGAGGCGGACACCCTTGAGCACGAACGCCTGGAAACCGAGCGTTCGCGCGACGCCGCGACCGCCGCCCTGGCCGAGATGGACGGCGATTCCGACAGCGACCAGCAGCCTGACGACGTGCGCGTGCGCCGGCTGGAAACCGAGGCGCTGGAAGCCCGCCTGGACCTGCAGCGGCTCCAGATGCAGACCGAACGGCGAGCGGAGGAGCAGGCACGGGCTACGGCGGACGTGGCGGCGGCGCAGCGCGAGACCGAGCGGCTGGTGGAACGACGGGCTGAAATTCGGGCCCAGGCGCGCGACGATCTGGGTATCGACCGTCTGCAGGCGGAAAAGACGGCGACTCCCATCGGTCAGATCGAACGGCGGACGGCCGACCTGCGGCGGATGCTGGACAGGCTAGGGCCGATCAACCCGCTGGCGCCGGCGGAGTACGAGCGCGAACGCGGCCGGGCCGAGGACGCCCGGCAGCAAATCGCGGACCTGGAGGGCGCCGAAACCAACCTGCAGACGCTGGCGCGCGACCTGCAACATCAGTTGCATGCTGAATTCATGGAGACGTTTGAGACCATGAACGCGGCGTTCAGCACGACATTCACGGACCTGTTTGGCGGCGGCGAGGCGCACATGACGTTGACGTCGCCCAACGACATCGAACAGACCGGGGTGGAGTTCTCGGTGCGCACGCCCGGCAAACGGCCGCAGCAACTGGCCGCGCTGTCGGGCGGGGAGCGGGCGCTGGTTGCGGCGGCGCTGATCCTGGCGCTGCTGAAAATCCGCCCGCCGCCGTTCTGCGTCCTGGACGAAGTGGACGCCGCACTGGACGATCAGAACGTGCTGCGGTTTTGCCGCCAGGTTCACGACCTGAGCCAGCGGACGCAGATTCTGCTCATCACCCACAACGCCTTGACGGTTGAGGCGGCCTCCACGGTCTACGGGGTGACGATGCGCGAAGACGGCGTCTCCGAACTGCTGTCGCTGAGCCTGGACGGTAGTCCGACCGACGGTCAGCGGACCAACGGCCACGTCCACGCGTCGACCGCGGCCGCAGCGGAGCGTCGAAATGCCGCCAGCGCGGCGTGAGCCGACGGCCCGCGACCTTCGGCTCAACGATCCAGTTGCATGAGCCGCGTCGCTAGCCGGCGCCGGAGGCCTGTTTCGCGTGTCCGCGCAGCGCGTGGTCCTCGGCGGAGGGTGCGACGCCCCGGCCGGCAGCACACTCGGCGGACCACCGTACCGGTGTGGGGTCTGGCGCTGGCGCTGGGGGCCGCGGCGACCGTGTTCATGATTGTGCTGGCCGCCGTGGCCGATCCGCTGGCCGGACTGCAGTACCTGGCCGACGACGCCGGCGCGCTGCTCCAGCCGGGCGCGCCGGTCCCGAGCAGCGACGAGCAACTGGTCCCGCGCCGTGAAGATCCAAACGCCGACGTGGCGGAGGTGCCGTCGGTCGTGAACCTGGACGCGGCGGCGGCGAGCAAACTGCTGGAAGACGCAGGCTTCCGGCCGCAGGTTGAGGAGGCGTTTGACGACACGGTGGCCGTGGGGCTGGTGATCCGCCAGCAACCCGCGGCCGGCACGTCGACTCAGCGACTGGAGCCGGTGATCGTGACGGTCAGCCGGGGACCGTCGCTGGCACCGCTCCCTAATGTCGTCGGGCTGCCGGCAGAGGACGCGCGCGCCGGTCTGGACCAGCGGGGTTTCCAGGTGATCGAAGTCGCCGCCTTCAACGAGGACGTGCCCGCGGGAACCGTGCTGGGCCAGGAGCCGCTGGCGGGCGCCACGGTGGACCGGCGCTCCGTGGTCGTCTTGCAGATCAGCCGCGGGGTCGAGATCGTGTCGGTTCCGCTTGTCGTGGGACGCGCGGAAGACGACGCGCGACGAGCCATCGAGTTGGTGGGGCTTGCGGTTGGCGAGACCACGTATGTTGAGGACGACTCGGTACCGAACGGGGTGGTGGCCGCGCAGGTCCCCGCCAGCGGCGCGGCCGCGCCAAGCGGGTCGGAGATGCAGCTCACAGTCGTGCGCATTGGGGAGGTGGTGGTTCCCGAGCTGGTAGGACATGCCGTGGACGCGGCCGAGCGGACGCTTTTCGACAACGGTCTTTTGATCGGCTCGATGCGCCGCATTCCGACCGAGGGCGCGGCCGGCGACATTGTGGTCGGGCAGGAACCGGGTCCGGGGGCCAAGGTTGCACGGGGATTCGGCGTGCGTCTGATCGTGGCGATCCCAGGCGCGGCCCCGAGTCCAACGCCGGCGCCGACGGCTAGCGGCTAACGTCCAGCGGCAGGGCGCGAACCGCGTCCAGACCGGCCGCAACCACCGGATCGTCGTCGCCGCCGACCGGGCCGTCCGACATCTCGACCTCGACGTCCGGGGTGAGGCCACTGCCGCTGCCGGCCAGGGCGACGCCGGCTGGAGTGATCCAGATGCCGGTGGTGACGCGCATGATGGAGCCGTCAGAGAGCTTGTGCAGTTCCTGCACGGAGCCCTTGCCGTGCGTTTGTTCGCCGATCAGTGTGGCGCGACCATGTGCCTGCAGGGCGCCCGCGAACACCTCCGAGCCGCTGGCCGAGCCGGCGTTTACCAGGACGACCAGCGGGGTTCGCAGGTCGCGGAAGCCGCTAATGGCGTTGTAGACGTGCGGCGGCTCGTTGCGGCTTTCCCGGCGAAGGATTTGTTCGCCTTCCGGGAGGAAGCGGCTGGTCACTGAGACGCTGGCATCAAGCAGCCCGCCCGGGTTGTTGCGCAGATCCAGCACGAGCCGCTCGACACCGACGGTCTGGAATCCGTTGAGGGCGCGGCGGACTTCGCCGGACGTGCGGGACGAGAAGTTGGCGATTCGCAGGTAGCCGACGTCGTCGAAGACTTTGGTCGTGACCGACTGCACGACGATCCGGTCGCGCACGATGGTGACGTCGCGTTCCGTCGTCTCGCTTTCGCGACGCAGTGTGAGGGTGACCGGCACACCACGCTCGCCGCGCACGAGCTGACCGAATTCCGACAGCGACAGTCCTTCAGTCGAAACGCCGTCAACCGCCAACACGAACTCGTTTACTCCTATGCCTGCCGCCTCGGCCGGCGATTGCGGCAACGGCTGGGTAATGAAAGGCAGCCCGTCGCGCAGTTCAATGCGGATACCGACGCCTACGAAGGAGCCGGACAGACGCGCGCTGGACCGCCGGGCCTGCTCGGGGTCCTGATACAGGGTGTATGGATCTTCGGTTGCCTCAGCCAGCCCACGAATGGCGCCTTCGCGCAGGGTCTCCGCGGCGAGCGGGCCGTCGTAGAAGTTGTCCTGAAGGACGCGCCAGGCTTCCCAGAACAGTCCGAAGTCAACGTCGTCGACGTCGTCCTTGAGTTCCGGCGGCGGATCACCGGCGACGACCTGCGGGGGTGGGGTGCCAGGTCCCAGCGCCGTGGCGCCGGCGACGAAGCCGATGGAGAACACGAGGCAGAGCGCGATGACGGAGCCCGCCAGCATCAGGGCAGTGCGTATGGGGCGTTGCATGGGACGTACGACCGGAGGCGGCTGATTCCACGGTATCGCAGCGGGGTGAGCGGGCGGTGAGAACGCTGCCGTTGGGCGGCGGTGCGGGTAGCGTTAGCTTGAGTTGAATACGCCCACGGGTTCGTCGGCTAGGACGGCGCCGGCGTCCATGCGGATAACGCGGCGGCGAAGATCGTTCACGATTTCGCTGTCGTGCGTGGCGACCAGGGTGGTGACGCCCTCGCCGTTGATTTCAAACAGCAAGCCGATGATCTCGCGCGCGTGGGCGGGGTTGATGCTGTCGGTGGGTTCGTCGCAGAGCAGGATGTCGGGCTTGGCAACGACGGCGCGCGCCAGCGCGACCTTGCGCTGTTCGCCGCCGGAAAGCTGTCGGGGAAAGCGCTCGGCCTTGTCGGACAGGGCTACGCGATCGAGCACGGCCGCCACGGCGGCGTCGATGTCCCGGCTGGCGTGGCCGCGGACCTGCAAGGGCAAGCCGACGTTTTCGCGGACGGTGGCGTTGGGCAGCAGGCGGGTGTCCTGAAACACCACGCCAATACGCCGGCGAAATTTAGTGAGCGCGGCGCCGCGAATCTTGGACACGTCGACGCCGTTGACCAGCACGACGCCGGTGTCGAACGGTTCCTCGCGCAGGAGAATCCGGAGCAGGGTGGTCTTGCCCGCGCCGTTGGCGCCTATCAGAAAGGCGAACTCGCCGCGGGCGATCGCGATTGAAACGTCCGCGAGCGCCACCTCTCCGTCGTAGCGCTTGCTAACTCCCTGCACAACGATCAGAGGCGCACTCCTATACCGCGAGGTAGCGGCGCACAGAGACGTAGCTCCCGACGCTGCCAACCACGAATCCGACCAGCACGATGAAGACGGCGAGGTTGCGGACGAACGACACATCGGTGGCGATGGGCAAGAACGAGATGATCCGGGTAACAGTTGGCGCGGCCTGCAGGTAGAGCACTATGAGCGCGATCGCGGCCAGCGTGGCGCCCACCAGGCCGATCACGGCGCCCTCGATGATGAACGGGCCGCGCACGAACCAGTCGGTCGCGCCGACCAGCTTCATGATTTCGATCTCCTGCCGGCGCGCGTAGACCGCGATGCGGATGGTGTTGGCGATCACGAACAAGGCGACGGCGGTGAGCGCCACGATCATGGCCGTGCCGGCGGCGCGCGAGACGTTGCTGATGGAGATCAGGCGCTCGACCACGTCGAGCGGCACCGCCACGCTCTCGAACACATCCGTCAACCCGCGCAACTCTTCGGCCAGCGCCGGCAGGACCGCCGGGTCGTCCATCCGGAGCTCGACGCTGGCCGGTAGAGGGTTGGCCTGCAGGATGTCGATCACGTCGCGCTGGTCGAAGAAACGCTCCTGGAAGATGCGGAGGGCATCGTCCTTGGTGACGAAGAGGACCTCACCAACACCGGGCCGTTGCTCCAGGTCCCGCATGATCGCGGTGATCCGGGAGGGGCGCGCGTCGTCGCGGACATAGGCGATCAGGTTGCTCTTGCGGCCGAGCGCCGTGACCATCTCGTTCAGCGTGTCGTTGATCGCGAGGAAGGCGGCCAGGGTGACCAGCATGACGGCCGTGGTCACCACGGCGCCCAGAGTCATGGTGCGGTTGCGCCAGAGGCCGAGCATGGCGGCGCCCAACACGTAGCGCAGGACGTTGAGCTTAGCCGTCATAACCGCCGCCGAGTTCGTCGCGCACGACCTTGCCATCCGCGATTTCGATGACGCGGCGCCGCATGGTGTTCACGATTTCCCGATTGTGGGTGGCCATGAGCACCGTTGCGCCGAGCGCGTTGATCCGCACCAATAGTTGAATCGTGTCCCAGCTGGTGGCGTGATCCAGGTTGCCGGTCGGCTCGTCGGCGACGAGGATCGGACAGCGCCGGACGATGGCGCGGGCGATGGCGGCGCGCTGCTGCTCGCCGCCCGAAAGTTCGTGTGGGTGATGGTCGGCGCGATCGCTTAGCTGCACCAGGTCAAGCGCTTCGTCTACCCATTTCGCGGTGCGCCCGTTGAACTCGCCGGTGGACTTGAGCACGAACTCCACGTTCTGACGCACCGAGAAGGCAGGGAGCAGCTTGTAGTCCTGGTAGATCATGCCGACGCGACGTCGGAGCTTTGGCACTGCGCGGCGCGGAATGCGCGTGACGTCGACGTTCTCGACGAAGACGCTGCCGCTGTCAGGCGTCGTGTCCCGGTTGATGAGCCGGATGAGCGTGGTCTTGCCGGCGCCGCTGGGGCCCACGAGGAACACGAACTCGCGCTCGTCGATCTGGAGGCTGACGTCGTCGAGGGCCACCGTCCCGCTGGGGTAGACCTTGGTGACGTTTTGCAGAACGATCATGTGGGGGCACGGGGCAGCGCGAATGCCCAAGCGGTGGACGGAACGCTCGAACTCGCCGCGGATCTCGTCGCAGTCAAGCCAAGGGTAGCGAGCCACTGTTGTTCGAGCGCATTAAGCCCAAGACCCACGGCTTGCCGAAGCGCCGCGTCCTGGGATGAGCCCTCGCGGTAGGCCTCCAGGATCTGCGTGATAGCGGAACGTCCCCAGCGGTCGATGACGAACTTGACGAAGGAGTTGCTCTGGGCGTACGCCAACACGGCGCGGCTTCCCTGCACAGGGAACGACCCAGTCAGACCGCGCAACGAGACGAGCCGATTCGCTTCCACGGATGCTGCCAGGATGTCGTCGTAGGAGAAGCGCTCAGCCACGGCGCCTTCGACGACGGTGGCAACGCCTTCGTGTAGCCAGCTCGGTAGGTTCCGCGGTGGCTCGCCGATGGCGTGTTCGATGGCAATGTGCGTCAACTCGTGGGCAATGGTGGAGGGGAGCGTGGTTCGACCCCATTCGAACTCGGAGGCATAGAGCACGATCAGATTAAACCGGGCGGCGGCGACGCCGCCCACCCACGGGCGCGTGCCGCGGCCCATGTCGGCGCGCATGCGGGCATCGTCGGCATAGAGGACCAGCCGCGTCCGGCGCTGGAGTTGCAACCCGAAGTCGGCCTCGAGCGCCGCCAGCCCGCGGCGCACACCATTCACGGCGTCAGTGGCCAGACCCTCCCCGCCCGCATACCACCAGATGTCCACCAGGCCTTCGGACTGGTTCTGCCAGGTGAGTTCGCGGTCGATGTAGGTCACGGTGCTAGTTGCGGTGTGCGCCGTACCCTCCGAGCCACGAACCGCGAACCGGTATTCGATCTCGGCGCCCGGAAGGAGCGTCCCACGGGGACGCCAGCGGTGCGAGGCGGTCAGGCGGCCGTCGGCAACTTCGAACGGCGCGCGGCCGCGCCGAGTGACCGTGCCGTGCGGTAGCCCGAACAGGATGGACACGCTGGACGGCGGCGGACCAATCCACGGCGCATCGAGACGGAAGGTGATAGCGGAACGTATCTCGACGTCAGCGCCGAGATCGGCCTGAAGCGATGGGGCCGCGCCGACCGGGGACGCACCGAAGCTGAGCCAGGCGAGGCCGACCACGCCAAGCGCGACGATGGCCGCCACGAGACGCCCGGGCGCCCGATCTGGCAGCCCGGCGATCACGCGCGGGCGTCGCTTCCGGCCGAAATCGACGCGCGGAGCCACGCCTCGATAAAGGGATCGATGCGTCCATCAAGCACTGCGTCCGCGTTGCCGACCTCGAGCCCGGTGCGCAGGTCCTTCACCTGGCGATAGGGATGCAGGACGTAGGAGCGAATCTGGCTGCCGAAGTCGACGGCGGCCTGGTCGCCGCGCAGCCGGGCCTGCTTAGCCTCGCGCTCGGCGATCTGCCGTTCCAGCAGGCGCGCGCCGAGCATTTCCATGGCGACCTCGCGGTTCTGGTGCTGCGAGCGCTGGTTTTGGCACGAGACCACGATGCCGGTGGGCTCGTGACGGATGCGTACCGCCGAGTCGGTCTTGTTGACGTACTGGCCGCCGGCGCCACTGGCCCGGAACGTCTCAACGCGAAGCTCATCCGGGCTGATCGCCACCTCGTTCAGATCCTCCAGTACCGGCACGACGTCCACGCGCGCGAAGGAGGTGTGGCGGCGATTGCTGGCGTCGAACGGCGAGAGCCGGACGAGCCGATGAACCCCGCGCTCGGCCTTGAGATAGCCGTAGGCGTAACGGCCCGAAGCGCGCAGCGTCGCGCTCTTGATGCCCGCCTCTTCGCCGTGCGAGATATCCACAACCTCAGGCGTGAACGCGCGCGCATCGGCCCAGCGGGAGTACATGCGCAGCAGCATCTCGGCCCAGTCCTGCGACTCGGTGCCGCCCGCGCCTGACTGGACGGTCAGGAAGGCGTCGTACTCGTCGTACTCGTCACCCAACAGGAGTTGAAACTCCAACGAAGCCAGGCGGGTCTCCAGGGCGGCGACTTCGCCCGCGATTTCCTGCTGGAGCTCGGCGTCACCCGGATCCAGGAACTCCACAAGGCCGACCACGTCGTCCGCTTCGGCGTCCAACTGGTCCCACAGGTCGACTTCGTCCTGGACTTGCCGGTAGCGGCGCATGACGTCGCGGGCGCGGGAAGGATCGTCCCAGAGGTTGGGAGCGGCTACCTGACGGTCGAGTTCGGCTAGCGCGTCTCGCTTGGCCGCCAAGTCAAAGATGCCTCCGAATCTCGGTCACGCGCTGCCGGGCGCGGCGCGCGCGGCCCTCAAGATCGGTGGTGTCGACGGCGTCGGTCATAAGCGAAGAACTCCCGGCTAGTGGACGCGCTGGCGCTTACGCCGACGTTCGCGCTTCTTGCGGGCGCGTTCCTGGGCGCGTCGCTGGCGTCGGCTGAGGCGGGGCGCCTGGCCGTCGCCGTTGCGATTGGCGGCCGACTGCGCGATCGCCGCTGGACGGTCCTCCGTGGCCGCCGGCGTGTCGGTCAGGCTGTCGCGGTGGCGGGTCAGCACGGTCTCTTCCTCGACCGGGGCCTGAAGCTGAACTCGGAAGAAGCGCCGAACGATGTCCGCGCGGATCGAGGCAATCAGCTCGCTGAACATCCCGAAGGCTTCGCGCTTGAACGCCACCAGCGGATCCTGCTGCCCGTAGGCCCGCAGGCCGATCCCCTGGCGCACGTCCTCGATAGCTGTCAGGTGACTGACCCAGAGGTAGTCGATGGTCTGCAGCATCATCCAGCGCAGGAGCCGCGGCGCCAGGTCCGGCGGGATGTCGGCCAGGCGCTGTTTGTAGCGAGCCTCGCCGTCCGCGCTGAGCAGCTCGGCCACGTCGTCGCTCTTCAACCCCTCCAGGTCGCCGGCGGGGACTAGTTGCTGGCCGTCAATGCCGATGGCCACCGCGTAGGCCTGCGTGAGCGGCTCGAGTTCGGAAATGTCGGAATGCGGCTCAATGCCGTGGGCTTCCACGAGCCGCTCGACTTCCTGACCCAGCATTTCCAGGAACAGCGCTTCCAGGTCGTCGGCGTTGAGCACGCGCTCGCGTTGGTCGTAGATCACGCCGCGCTGCTGGTTGATGACGTTGTCGAACTCCAGCACGTATTTGCGCATCTCGTAGTTGTGGGCCTCGACCTTGGTCTGGGCGGACTCCAGGGCCCGCGAAACCATGCCGCTCTCGATAGGCACGTGCTCCTCGACGCCCAAGTGCTGCATGACGCCCTTGATCTTGTCGGAACTGAAGCGACGCATGAGGTCGTCTTCGAGCGACAGGTAAAACTGCGAGCCGCCAGGGTCGCCCTGGCGACCGGAGCGGCCACGGAGCTGGTTGTCGATGCGGCGGGCCTCGTGGCGTTCCGTGCCCAGCACGTAGAGGCCGCCAAGCTCCACCACACGGTCATGCCCGGCCTGCCAGTCGGCGGCAGCAAGTCCCTCAGGCTTGCCACCCAGGATGATGTCGGTGCCGCGCCCGGCCATGTTGGTGGCAATCGTCACAGCGCCTTCGCGACCTGCGTCGGCCACGATCACGGCTTCGTGGGCGTGGTACTTGGCGTTCAGGACGTTGTGCGGAATGCCGCGCCGCTGGATGAGCTGACTGAGCGCCTCGGACTTCTCAATCGAGGTGGTACCGACGAGAATCGGCTGGCCGACGGCGTGAATCTCCGCCAAAGCGTCAATCAGGGCTTCATCACGCGCCTTGGCCGTGCGGTAGACCAGATCCGGCCGATCGTCGCGGACCATTTCCAGGTTGGTGGGCACGACCGTGACGTTCAGGTCGTAGATGGATCGGAATTCCTGCTCTTCGGTCTTGGCGGTACCCGTCATGCCCGCGAGCTTGTCGTACATGCGGAAGTAGTTCTGAAAGGTGACGGTGGCCAGCGTCTGGCTCTCGCGCTGGACCTCGACGCCTTCCTTGGCCTCAATCGCCTGATGCAGACCTTCGCTATAGCGGCGGCCGTGCATCAGGCGGCCGGTGAATTCGTCCACGATGACGACCTCGGCACGCCGGTCACGTCCCTCAACCACGCGACCGTCTCGGAACAGCACGTAGTCGCGTCCGCGGCTGTAGATGGCGTGGGCGCGCAGGGCCTGCTCGACGTAGTGGACGAGCTGGAACGACGCTTCGTCGTAGAGGTTGTCGACGTTGAGCATTCGCTCCAGGGCGGCGATGCCGGTCTCGGTGAGGCTGGCCGTGCGCAGCTTCAGATCGAGCGTGTAGTGGGCCTCTTCCGCAAGCCGCCGCACCACCTGCGCCATTTGGTAGTAGTGCTGGGTGGACTGCTCGGCCGCGCCGGAGATGATGAGCGGCGTGCGCGCCTCGTCGACGAGGATGTTGTCGACTTCGTCAACGATCCCGTAGTGCAAGCCGCGCTGCACACGCTCGTCCAGCGCGTGGACCATGTTGTCGCGCAGGTAGTCGAACCCGAACTCGTTGTTGGTGCCGAAGGTCAGGTCGGCGGCATAGGCGGCGCGCCGCTCGTCGACGGCCATGCCGTGCTGGATGACGCCGACGCGCAGCCCAAGCCGCTCCACCAACGCCCGGCCATACCAGTTGGCGTCGCGGTTGGCCAGGTAATCGTTGACGGTGACGATGTGCACGCCCTCGTCGGGCAAGGCGTTGAGATAGGCGGCCAGCGTGGCCACCGAAGTCTTGCCTTCGCCGGTGCGCATCTCGGCAATGTCGCCGCCATGCAGCACCGCGCCGCCGATGAGTTGCACGTCGAACTGCCGCTCGCCGGTGTGACGTCGCACGGCTTCGCGCACGGTGGCGAAGGCTTCTGGCAGCAAGTCGTCCAGTTTCTCGCCTGCGTCGAGGCGCTGCCGGAATTCAGGCGTCTTGCCGAGCAATTCCTGGTCCGAGCAGGCCCGCACGTCGGACTCCAGCGCGTTGATGCGTTTGACCAGCGGCGCGAAGCGGCGCGCGGTGCGGCCGGCATCGTCGCCAACTATTCGCTTCAGCAGTCCCAGCGGCATGTCCGTCGATTAAGTGCCGTAGCACCCGCGGCGGGCGCGGAGCGTCATTTGAGTATATCGAGAGAGGCTACGGATTCTGGGATAAGGGTGACGTGTAGCGATCGATACGCCACGCCGGGATCAGAGGCTGATAACGGCTTCGTAGAGGGTGACGACTTCGTCGTGGGTGGCGAGGCGGGGGTTGTTGGCGGGGCTGCCGCTGGCTAGAGCGTCGCGGGCCATGGCGGGTATGACTTGGCGGAAGCGGCCTGCGCCGACGCCCCAGGCGCGGAGGGTTGGGACCTCGAGATCAGCCGCCAGGTCGCGCACGATGGCGACGCCAGCCGCGGCTGCCGCATCGTCGTCGCGCTCGGTGGCGCCGAGGACGCGGGCGATGTGGGCGAAGCGGGGGATGTCGCCGTCGAGGCTGAATTCCATGACGGTGGGCAGGAGCATGGCGTTGGAGAGGCCGTGGGGCACGTGGAAGTAGGCGCCGATGGGGCGCGACATCCCGTGGACCAGGGCCACCGAGGCGTTGTTGAAGGCCAGGCCGGCATGCAGCGAGGCGACCAGCATCTCCTCACGGGCTTCGGCGTCGTCGGGGTGGTGGTAGGCGCGGGCCATGAACCGGCCGATGCGGTCAATCGCGTCGATCGCGAGCGCGTCGGTGATCGGGAAGCGGCGGCGCGAGACGTACGCCTCGATGCCGTGCGTAAGGGCGTCCAGCCCGGTTGAAGCGGTTACGGACGCCGGCATGGTGAAGGTGGGGTCGGGATCGACAATCGCGACGGCGGGCACCAGATGGGCGCTCATGAGCAGCATCTTGACGTCGCGATCCGGATCGGTAATCGCGACGCCGCGGGTGACTTCGCTGCCCGTACCGGCGGTGGTGGGAATGGCGATGACGGGCAGCCCGGGATCGGGAATGCGCTCATAGCCTTCGTAGTCCGGTCCGCGCCCGGGATTCGTATGCAGCACAGCCGCCAGCTTGGCGGTGTCGAGAGCGCTACCGCCGCCGAAGCCGATCACGACGTCGGCGTCGGCGGCCCGGATAGCGGCCAGGGCAGCGTCAACGTCGTGGGTCGTGGGTTCGCCGACCAGGTCGGCCAGGATCTGGGTGGACACGTCGGCGTCGGCGGCCAAGACTTCGAGCCGGGGCGCCCACGGGGAACCGCCCATAACGCTGTCGGTGATGATCGCCGCACGCTCGGCGCCCAATTCGCGCAACGCGGCCGGTAGCTGGTTGAGCGCGCCACGTCCGACGTGGATCACCGGCGGCGCGCGGAAGTCCCGGCCCAGCGGTTCAGTCATGGTCGGCACCTCGTCCGCGGCCGCTAGTACTCACGCCGTACCGCTTCCTCGAATCGGCCCTGTGGGCGAACAAAGCGTAGGGCCACGGTACCCACCGGCCCGTTGCGATGTTTGGCGATGTCGAGCTTGAGATCCACGGGACGGCCGATTGCCTCGTCGTCGCCGCTGTCGGGTTCGTGCAGAAACGCTACGACATCGGCGTCCTGTTCGATCGACCCGCTCTCACGCAGGTCGGACAGCCGGGGCTTGGAGTCCGGGCGCTGTTCAACGGCGCGGGAGAGCTGGGCGCAGGCGATGATGGGGATATTCAATTCACGCGCCAGCGCCTTGAGCGAGCGCGTGATCTCTGTGATTTCCTGCACGCGGTTCTCGCGGTGGCCTGACGCGGTCATCAGCTGCAGATAGTCCAGGACGAGCAGTCCGATGTTGTGCTCCAGATGCATGCGGCGGGCCTTGCCGCGCAGTTCGAGGACACTGAGCGACGGCGAGTCGTCGATGAAGATGGGGTACTCGGCCACGTTGCCCATGGTGCGGACCACGCGCTGGAGCTGGTCGTCGTCCAGGTTGCCGTCGCGGATTCGCATTGCATCCATGCGCGCCTCGGTCCCAATCAGGCGCTGGACGATCTGCTCGGCCGGCATTTCCAAGGCAAAGAACGCCACGGGAACGTCGTTCTGCTTGGCGGCGTGCAGGCCGATGTTGAGTGAGAAGGCGGTCTTCCCTATACCAGGGCGGGCGGCCAGGATCACGAGGTCGGACCTCTGCAAGCCGCCGGTGAGCACGTCGAGGCTGCGGAAGCCGGTTGAGACTCCGGTGGGCGTGCCGCGGTGCTCGACCCGGAACATCAACTGGTCGCTGACCTCGTGGAGGATCTCGCGAATCGGAAGGATGTCGCGGGTATGCACCTCGTTGGCGATGCTGAAGATCAGGCTCTCGGCCTCGTCCAGCACCTCCTCGGGCGCGGCCTCGGGAGCGTAGGCCGAGGCCACCATGCGGGTGGCGCTCTGAATGATCTGCCGCAGGATGGAGGTCCGGCGCACGATGCCGGCGTAGTGCTCGACGTGGAATGGCGTAGGGACAGCGGAGGCCAGTTCGACGACGCGATCCTCACCGCCCACGTCGGCCAGCGTGCCGTCGCGGGCCAGTTGGTCGCAGAGGGTGACGTAGTCGGTCTTCTCGTTGCGCGAGGCCAATGTGGTGACGGCGGCAAAGATCGCCCGGTGAGCTTCGCGGTAGAAGTCGTCAGCGCTGATCTGTCCGGCGATCCGGGTGATGGCCTCGGGGTCAATGAGCAGGCTGCCGAGCAGCGAGCGCTCGGCGTCGATGTTCTGCGGCGGCAGGCGGTCGGTCGCCGACGCCGTGGTGGCCATGGTCATGCCGGGCGACCGCTTGGCGGGGGTATCAGGATTGCAACTCGGAGAGTTCTGTCGGGCGGATGGGCATGGTTACGCAGCCACGGGGCAGTGAACCACGGACGCTGGGAACGGCGGCGGATGCATTCGGCAGGCCGACCACCGGGCTCAATCTATCCCCGTAATCCACAGCGACGGGCATCCACACGAGTTGTTCGTAACTCCAGCTTACGCCTGCCGGTTACAGCGACTTGCGGCCGGGAGACAGCCGTTGCTAATCGGGCACGGCGTGCCCGTTGGTCAGGAAGTTATCCCCAGTTACCGCTGGGCGCCAATCGTTACCGCTGGCGATTTCGGAATTCTTGGGCGGGTGGGGGTGGGGGGCTGGCGCTGTCCCTAGTGCCCGAGGTGAGAAACGCCGAACTCCTCCGGCGCCGCATCCTCTTCGTCTTCAGCGGCCGGTTCGGGCTCCTCTTCCTGTTCCAGGACATCCAGCATGACCGAGGCTTCCAAGCCGGCGGCCAGGCGAATCGGGACGAGGTAGCGCCCAAGCGAGCGGATCGGGCTGTCGATCTGAATGAGGTGCCGATCGACCTCGACGCCGCGCTGTTCCAGCAGGGCGGCCGCCACGTCGCGGTTGGTGATCTGACCGTGCATGCGTCCCTGACCGCCAACCTGCACGTGGAGACTCAGCATGACGCCCTGAATCATGTCCGCCACATGCTGCGCTTCACGACGCTCGTTCTCGTCGCGACGTTCTTGTAATTCAGCCTGGAATTGGGAGTCGTCCAGACGCTGCCTGCTGGCCGGGACGGCCAAGCGCCGCGGCAGCAGAAAGTTACGCGCAAAGCCGGCGGCGACCGACTTTACGTCCCCGATATCCCCCAGGTCGGGCACGGCCTCGAGCAATACCACCTGAACGTCAGCCATGAGTCACGCGCTCCCCTTCCACACAGTCACTCAGCAAGTTTATCGGGCCGCATCGCTGAGCGAAGCGAAGAATTCCTTGTTGGTTGCCGTCCGCTTCATGCGGTCGAACATGAGTTCCGTCGAGTCATTGGAGTCGTGGGGATCAAGGGCGTTGAGCATGCGGCGAAGGGTCCAGAAGTACTTTAGCTCCTGGGCGTCCAGCATCAGCTCCACGCGCCGGGTGCCGGAACTGAGCACGTTGACAGCGGGGAAGGTACCGCGCTCGGCGAGCCGCCGGTCAAGCATCAGTTCCCAGTTACCGGTGCCCTTGAACTCTTCGTAGATGACTTCATCCATTCGGCTGCCGGTCTCGATGAGGCAGGAGGCGATGATGGTGAGGCTGCCGCCGCCGTCGATGTTGCGCGCGGCGCCGAAGAATCCCTTGGGCGGATACAGGGCCTGCGGGTCGATTCCGCCGGAGAGGGTGCGGCCGCTGGAGGGCTGGACGAGGTTGTAGGCGCGGACGAGGCGGGTGACGCTATCGAGCAGGATCATCACGTCCTCGCCACCTTCGACCATGCGCTTGGCGCGGGCGGAGGTGAGTTCGGCGACGCGCGTGTGGCTGTGGGGTTGCTCGTCGAAGGTCGAGCTAATGACTTCGGCGCCGTCGACGCCACGCTCCCAGTCGGTGACTTCCTCCGGCCGCTCCCCGATCAGCGCCACGATGACGCGCACGTCGCTGTAGTTATTCAGGACAGAACGCGCCAGGCGCTTCATCAACTCGGTCTTGCCGGCTTTCGGCGGCGAGAGCACCAAGCCGCGCTGCCCGCGCCCGATTGGCGCGATGATGTCCACGATGCGCGACGTGAGTTCGGCCGCCGAGTATTCGAGCACGAGCTGTTCGTTGGGAAAGATGGGAATCATGCGCTCGAACTGCGGTCGGGCGCGGGCCTTGTCCGGGGCCAGACCATTGACGGCCATCACCCGCACGAGGCCGTGATAGCGGTCGCTCTCGTGCGCCGGTCGCACGTGACCACTGACGAAGTCGCCGGTGCGCAGCTCGAAGCGCCGGATCTGCGATTGGGAAACGTAGACGTCGTCCGGCCCGGCCACCCAGCCTGGGTTGCGGCGCAGAAAGCCGAAGCCCTCGTCCATAAGCTCGAGGTTGCCCTCAAGGAACATGGACCCGTCCTTCTCGGACCGGGCCTGGAGGACCATGTTGACGAGGGCGTCTTTGGTCAGGTCGGCGGCGCCGTTGACGTCGATCTCAAGCTCGCTGGCCAGGGTGCGCAAGACCTCCATGGGCTTGGCTTCGAGCTCGGTCAACTCGCGGTCGGGGTCCGGCTGCAACTGGCGCGGGCGGCGCGGGGTGCGACGGCCACGGTTGGAGCGCCGCGGACGGCGATAGCCGCCCGAGCGTCCACTGGCGTCAGTCATTCGATCCTCCTGCGCGTCGCGCCGGGCGCTGAAGCTCGGCTGGAGGTCGCGGTCGGGACCGCAGTGTGTGCGAAGTCACGGGCTGTTTCTGGTATCGAGGCCCTGCCACGCGGCATACAGAACCCACACGAAAAGTTGACAGTTCTGGTGGGCAGGGCTGGTGGACCGGCCGCTCAACTCATGGCCGAGCAGCCAATATGCCTACAGAGGGCACGCTAGCACCGGGGGATTTTCAGTGTCAAGTGAGGCTGGGCAAGTCGGCGTGTTTGGCACGGGTGCCGTGCCAGAACTTTGAAGAGACCGCGTCGCGCTTACCAGTCGGATGGCTTCGTGATCGTCCGACCGCCGTGAAGGACGGTGTTTGGCAGCTGGGAGTCACGAAGGACATGACGTCTTCGCCTGCTGATCGGCACCAGAAAGTCGGCGGCTTGCCGGAGGTCACGACTCGGGTACCGTCGATTCCCGTCCGGATGACGATTGAGCACGGGTGCCGCTACGCCCACGCGAACCCCGAAGCGCTCCCGCACAAGCTCGATCGGGTGGGTCAGGTCCGAGTCGTTGGAAATGATGAGCGCCACCTGGTACTCGTGGTCGAACGCGTCGAGGAGCAGATACGAGGCGAGATTGACGTCCGACCCTTTTTCTCTTGGCGGCTGGCCAGGGGTTCGGAGAAATGACCCGTAGTGAATCGAGAGGTTCGGGATTGTCTCGATTGCGCGCAGATACGCTTGTTGGCGCTCCGGGGCGGCAGGATCACGCGCCGACGGGAATATCTCCGCTGTGAAGTAGCGGATCCTCACGACCGTGTTCCACGGCATAAGTAGGCGGCGACTGAAGGCGAGCAGGTCCAGCCATTTGTACTGCCGACCGCGCAGCGCACCGTAGTACAGGTTGAACCCGTCCACGTACACATTGGTCCGCATAGTGCTCACGACAGGATCGTTCGGGGTGTAGCAGCAGTCGCGCCACAGAAAAGCACCGCGCCGTTGAGGGCGCGGCGCACCCGGCCAGCGAACCGAACCGGGGAGGTGTATTCAACCATTGACGATCGTGCTCAGCCTGTCAAGCTCCGTTCGGGCCAGCGAGGCAAGCCCGGTGAATGACCAGCTCTGCAAGGCCGCGCCTGCTGTGGCAATCCCGCCCTTGGGCGGACGACCAACACTTTCTCTAGTAGCCGGTCGATCCGGTGACACTCAGGTGAATTTGCCGCGGGCGGAGATGGGCCAGACGTCCACGACTTCGTCGTCCTGGATGACGTAGAGGGTGTCGTGCAGGTTGAACGTGGTGCAGCCGTGCCAGGGGGTGACCTTGAGGCGGTCGCCGGGCTGGAGGTCGGGGGCCTGGTCGTGCAGGGCCAGGCTGCCGTGTTCCTCGGACAGGCTGAGCAGTTCCACGCCGGGCGGGTCTTCCACGAGGGGCAGGCCGCCGGGCTCAAAGGCCATGGACTTGCGGCCGATGTCCAGCACGGCCCGACCGGGCGCCGGCGTGCTGACGACGGTGGACAGGATCCACATGGCCTGCTCGAACGCGTGGCCGGCGTGCTGGCGGAAGCTCACGTCCATGGTGACGTAGGTGCCGCACTGCAACTCGGTCCAGCCGTCGATGGCACTGGTGATGTCAAAGGTGTTGGTGCCGCCGCCGGTGACCTCGCGGATTTCGAGACCGGCGGCTTCGCAGGCGGCCTTGGTATCGATCACGGCGGCCAGCGAGTTGCGGGCGACGGCTTCGCGCTCGGCGCGGTCGACGATGCCGACGGCGTGGCCCTCGTAGCCCATCAAACCCACCAGGTCCAGACCGGGGGCGACGTCCACCACCTGCGCCAACGCCACGGCCGGGGCGCCCGGCAGGACCCCGCAGCGGTTCATGCCGACTTCGATCTCAATGACGATGCCAATGGTGACGTCGTTGGCGACGGCAGCCGCGGACAGTTCCTTCACGTTGCGCTCGTCGTCCACCGCGACTGTGACGCGAGCCTGGCGGGCGAGGGCGCAGAGCCGCGCGATTTTGATTGGGCCGACGACCTGGTTGGCGATTAGCACGTCGCCGACGCCACCGGCCACCATGGCCTCGGCCTCGCCGACCTTGGCACAGGTGACGCCGGGCGCGCCGGCCTCGATCTGCATGAGGGCGATGCCCGGTGTCTTGTGGTGCTTGACGTGAGGCCGCACGTGGACGGGCGTGCCGGCCAGATGGCGCTGCATGGTGTGGATGTTGCGCCGCACCAGGTCAAGGTCGATCACCGCCGCGGGCGTATCGATGTCGGCAAGCGTGCGGGGGGTGGCGGACATGAGTGGGCTCCTCAGGGTGCGGACCGGACGGCGCTCGCCTGTCAGACTGGAACAGCCGCGGCCGCGCGGCAACCTGTCCGTAGACTTGCACCGTGCACGTAGGAACCCTTGAGGTCGGACTGGCGGTTCACGCTGCCCGCTCGCTGAAGGACCGGCGGCGGACGGTGGAGTCGCTGAAGCGGCGTATCCGCAACACCTTCAACGCCGCCGTGGCCGACCTGGATGCCGACCCGATCCCGGGTCGGGCACGGGTTGGGGTGGCCTGTGTGGCCAACGATCCGCGCCGGCTGGACGCGCAGTTGCGCGCGATCCTGGAGTTCATCGAGCGGGTGCACCTAGATTTGGAAGTGACCGACGACCAGATCGAGATCCTGTACCTGTAACGGCGGCCTGGGCGACGGGCTAGACTAGGCGTGGACTCAGGCGGTGGTTCGGAGGTGTGACGGCGGCAATAGCTGCCTCGCCGCTTACCCGGCGGGGCTTTGGAGGTTTGCCGTTGCCGCTTGAAGCGCTTCTGGGAATCGTTGCTTTTGCCGGTCTCTTTATGATGTGGGCCGTTATTCCGGCCCGCCTTCGGAAGCGATAGCCCAGGCTTCTTCCCCGACGAAGGCACCGCACTGTTGCGAATTGGGCACTGATGGCCCAAACCCGCTCGATGACAACGAGCCAGGGTCGCCGCCGGAGCACCCGAACCACCGCCTGCTCCGGTAACCGGCCAGCCGTATGACCGCTCGACAGCAAAGACGCAGAAACTACGCGGTTTGATTCGCGATGAATCCAGATACCGGCCATCCGGCGCTTCGCTGACCGCCGACTCTAGAAGCCCGGCAGGTTGCCCAGACCGGCGGGCGTGCGGCCGGAACTGACCATTTGCATGACTTGGCGCGCCTGCCGGAATTGCTTGAGCAGTAGGTTGACTTCCTGAACGGAGGTGCCGCTGCCGAGGGCCACGCGGCGCCGGCGGCTGCCATTGAGGATGTCGGGATTGGCGCGCTCGCCGGGTGTCATCGAGAGGATGATGGCCTCGAAGCGCCCCACAACATCGCCGTCCAGCGCGGCCTGCACCTCGGCGCGGTTGGCCATGGCGCCCATGCCGGGCAGCATGCCCAGCACCTGGCTGAGCGGTCCCATCTGGCGTACCTGATTGAGTTGTTCCAGGAAGTCGTCCAGCCCGAAGGTGGCCTTGCGGAGCTTGGTTTGCAGCTCCATGGCGCGCTCGACATCGACGACCTCTTCGGCGCGTTCCACCAGCGTGACGACGTCGCCCATGCCCAGGATGCGGGAGGCGATGCGATCGGGATGGAAGACCTCCAGCGGCTCGATGCGCTCGCCGGTCCCGACGAACTTCACCGGTATCCCGGTCACGGCTCGAATCGAGAGGGCTGCACCACCCCGCGCGTCGCCGTCCATCTTGGTGAGGATCAGGCCGGTCAGCGGGGTGCGGGCGTTGAAGGCCTTGGCCACGTTCACGGCTTCCTGGCCGGTGGTGGCGTCGGCCACGAAGAGCGTTTCGACCGGCTGAACGGCGCGGCTAATCTGTTCGACTTCGTCCATCATCGCGTCATCCAGCTGCAAGCGGCCGGCGGTATCGACGATGACGTGCGAGTGGGCGTTGCTGATGCCCAGTTCAAGACCGCGCTTGGCAATCTCCACCGGGCTGGGATCCGTGCCCTGCTGGTGCACGGGCACGTCAATCTGCTTGCCGAGCGTTTGCAGCTGGGCGATGGCCGCCGGACGGTAGGTGTCGGCCGCCACCAGCAGCGGCCGTCCGCCGTCTTTGCGGAACGCCAGGGCCAGCTTGGCCGCGGCGGTGGTCTTGCCCGACCCCTGCAAGCCGACCATCAGAACGACTGACGGGGGGCGCGGCGCCGTGGCCAAACGTGCCGTCTCGCCGCCCAGCAGTTCCACCAGGTTGTCATTCACGATCTTGGTGACCTGCTGGGCCGGGGTGACGCTGTGGGTGACCTCGCGGCCAACCGCGCGCTCGCGCACCGAGGCCACGAAGTCGCGCGCCACCCGGAAATTGACGTCGGCCTCCAGCAGGGCCATGCGCACTTCGCGCAGCGCCGCGTCCACGTCCCCTTCGCTCAGGCGGCCGCGCCGACCCAGGCGACCGAATACGCCGTTGAGGCGCTCAGTCAGACTCTCAAACATGGGGCATCAGAACGGTGCACATGTATGCGTCGATTGTACGGAGCACCCGCGGCAGCCCGGCACGCCGCAAGGTTTCGTAGCATAGGCGGCGTCGGACTTCGGTCCGTATGGGGCATTCGTCTAGCGGCCCAGGACACCGCCCTCTCAAGGCGGAGATCGCGGGTTCGAATCCCGCATGCCCTACCAAAGCGCTCTGCAGCGAGCCGCCCTGGTGCTCGTCCGAGCCAGGAGAGTCGTCACCGACGAGCAGGGTCGAGGCGTTCGAGGCTCTCGGCGCCCGACTTCCGTCGTGTGGTGACCACCAAGGTCGGGACTTCCAATCCAAGCACCGTGCCGGTGTCTCGGCGCGCCGGCAGGAGGCCGGTCAGTTCGGTGACGGGGCATCCTAGTCGCCGAGGACGAAGCTGCCAGGCCAGTCTTCCGGCAGCCCAAGCACATCCCTGACTAAGCGACTTCCCTTGTACCTCCGGAGTTGCCCGGCCGACTCCGCGGCGTAGCCCAGGGTCCGCAGTTCCCGCGGCACCCGGTCGTCTTCGTACGGATTCAGGTAGAGGCAGGCAGAAACGTTCGCGACGGTCCATGGCGCGAGATCGTGGAACATCATCACGGCGCTCAGCCTAGGGTAGTGATTGCGGCGCTTCGTGTTGTCAAACCAAAGCGCCTTCCCGGTGTGCATGATCCCGGCCGGTGTCAGATTGACGCCATCCTCGCTACGTCGGAGGCGAAGCGTCGGGTGGCCGAACAGCGCAGCCTCCTCGTGCGGTTCGGCACCGGCGCTGGCGATGTTCACCGCGACGACCAGCGGATGGTCGAGACTCTTGTACTTGCGGACCTTCTTCGAGACCGCGTTGTATACCTCCTCGCCGACGATCCCGCTCCAGCCACTAGATGACCAAGCCTGAATCACACGGCTGGCTACTGTCCGTGGGACTGCCTGTAGCGCGAGAATTAAATCGCTGCACTTAGGATCGACCCGAATGTGTTTCTCAGCCCCGTCACGCCAGCGCACGCTCCGTGAATCGAGCTGGTTCAACCAGCTGCAGACATCATCCGTGATTGGTCTGAGCCTCGGTTCTCGCTTCAAAGATCCAGTGACCCACACACTCAGCCCAACATCCGTAGGAACATGGCAATCCAGATCGTCGATCGCATTGAGCACATTGGCTTCGAGCGGAGGAACCGTGGATCGCTGCTTCAGATACGTCGCCTCAACAAAGGCTTTTCCATCAGGGCCTGCGACGAGGAAGTCGGGACTGCTTCCGTCTTCCAGCCTGGGGTGCGCCTTCACAGATAGCCCGAGACGTGGAAGCAACTCGTGCAGGAACAGTTCAAAGAACGCCCCGTCGTGGTTGTCGTCAGGTCCTCGAAAGCGAGAGCGCAGATCACCGTCCTGATCGGGAAATCGCGAGTACCAGCGCGCCAGCTCGTCACGGGCGGCCTGCATCGCGGGAATCGCGGATCGATTCAGGCTGTCAAACCGCGATGCACCCCGCCAATGCTCGTGTGATGTGGAACGCTCGAGGCAGTGGTTAAAGAGCGGAGCTGTCTTTGCCACCTGGCCATCCGTACGACGCGGATCCAGCGGATATTAGACGGTGAAACCCTCTCGAAGGCCTCACTAGCAGCCGCCTAAGTTCGTGTCTGGTCGAAGTTGATGCACTCTTCGCAGACCGACTGTGGCACCAATCCCCAGCGAATCAAATAGTTGAACACAAAGCAGCCAGCGCAGAAGCCCAGAAATGACTCGAGCGCGGCGAATACGGTCAGCACGGCCAGAACGGCGCCGGCCGCCACTGAGAATCCTGTCACGAAGTGCAATACCAACGCGGTCGTAGAGAAGACTAGCCCGACGGTTTGCGCAAAGCGCTTGGGCGGCCCCGGCACGAGCTTTGGCTTAGCGATTCGCGGCGCGATCAACCTGGTGGACAGCTGTCCCATCGGGCTCAACGTAGGTCCGGTGGCTACCCTGGCCAGAAAGCCATAGGCAAGCAGGAAAACAAGCCACCACTGACCTGTTAGCAATATCGTAAGGGATAGAGCTACTACCATTCCGGCCACGACTCTGGCGGCGACTTCATTGACCGGATGAGGGAAGCTGAATATTTCAAGAAGCCGAGGGATAATACGTCGCATAATAAGCTCCGTTAACATTGATCCAGGCTCGCCTTAAGCGGAACGCAGACCCTCCACATATCGCAGGGAATCATATCACGGTGGGCCTCCTGTGCCGTAGCCCGCCTACGGATATTTCATCGGACGGAGAGAGGCTCAGTGCCCGTTGGCCTGCGCAGGAAAGTGGCCAGTTTCCGATGGTCGGTCGCCAGGAGGGACCCGGAGCGACGGACGGAATGATGGCTAGGGCCTATTGACGCGCACCCAAACAGGCGAGGCGTAGGCCACGGCCGGGGTGGCGTGAGGAAGCGCGGGTTGGGCGGTCAGGCGCACGTAATAGTAGTTGTGGCTGCGGGGGTTGCCGCGGTCGGTCCAGGTCCAGTCCAGCTTGGGCATATCGACGGATTCCCTGTGCGCCAGCGTGCCGTTGCGGTAGACGTCAATCTCGCGCAGCGGCTGGGCGGATTCGGCGATCACCCGCAGTTCGGGGTCGCCCTCGATCTCACCCTCCGCGCCCATGGGAACACCCGAGACCTCGGTGTGCAGCAGGATCTTGGACGAGCCGGCGATGGTCCGCCGCTGCCAGATGGCGTCGAAGATCGCCTCGCGGGTCGGCTCGGTGGCCCACACCCCGGTCATGCAGTAAGCAAAGTGCCAGTGGCGGGCGTGGTCGGTGGCGCCGATGAAGCCGATCCTGGCGCCCTCGCGCAGGAAGGTCTCGATCCACTCCCGCTGGTCGCCGCGGGCCTGGATGATCTCCATGCAGGGTTCCCAGGTGGCGCGATAGCCCTCGTAGACGTCCGGTTGCCGGTGACCTTGGTAGTGGCGCGCCGCCAGTACCTCGCCGGCGGGCAGGCGCGAGTCCCAGCGCTCCATCAGGTCCTCGAGGCTGGGCGACATCAGGGTCAGGGCGCGTAGTTCCTCGCCCAACTGCTGATCCCGGTAAAAGATGTTGGTGTGGCCGGGGTTGTTGCCCCACTCGAAGCCGAAGAGCGGCTCGAAGCGTCCGTCGCTGGTAAAGGCCGCCACGGTTTCCTCAACCCGGCGCCACTCGTTGTAGCTCAGGTATTCCAGGTGCTCGGTGAGCGCCCACCAGTCCATGCGGTTGTGATCGACGGCCCAGCGGAAGTGCTGCAGCGGCGTCCCATCGTTCGGCGACATGCACTTCGAGAGATGCGAGTGCCGGTGCATGTCGCCCCAGTACAGGTGGTAGGTCTGGTCGCCCACGGTCAGCGTGCGGCCATCCCTGCGGGCCTGCGGGTTGTCAATCCGGGAACCTTCGTAGCGCGCGAACTCAACCCGTAGCGGCGGCTCAACCGCGGCGGCCGACGGCTCCAGCGTCAGGACTTCGATTCGCTCACGGTTCACCGGTGCGCTGCCGCCGCGCAGTTTCGGCAGGCCGGCCGCCGCGCGCTCAACGGTCTGCATGGGGATGTATTCGGTGGCGTTGTGCGCCACCACCCGCCGCCCGTCTGCCAGCGCCGCCACGCCGTAGCGCGTGTCCGGCATGCCCTGAAAGGGGCTCACCGTCTCCGGGTCGGACCAGGACGAGCCGGCGTAGACCATGCGCTCCAGCCCCCAGCCAAAGTCCTTCTGGTGCCGGCTGCGGAAGCGCTGAAAGAACAGCTCGATTCCATCGCGTCCCGCAACCAAGCGTGGCGACACCGGCACGATGTACTCCGCGCAGATGCTCTGCATGAAGCTCTCGATCGGGATCGGCGCCTGCCCGGCGCCCCATGGGCTCCCGGCCAGAAAGGTCTCTCCGCTGGCGTCGACGGCGGCCAACGTGAGATGCCGGGACCTGTTGAACCGGTGATCGTCACCCCAGGCCGGCGACTGCTCCCAGGTCACCCAGGCCGTGTCGTCCGCATCCACCGCAATGTCCGCGTCCATGGCCAGGAGGGGCAGGTCGCTGATCTGAATCACTGGGCCAAGCGCTCCGTCCGCCCCAATACGCCGGGCGAATACGTGGAAGTGGTGCCCGGTCCAGGCGTCCCAGGCCAGCCACACGCCCTGGCCAGCTGCCGCGCGCAACGCCGGCCGCCAGGCCGACTGGCCCGCAACGGAGGCCACCACCGGGTCCGTCCAGCCGCCCGCCAGGCGACGGCTCACCACCACGACGCAGGTGTCGCCCGCGAACGCCTGCCAGGCGACCCACGGCTGTCCGTCCGTGTCGATGGCCGCGGCCGGCCGGGTGAGTGAGGCGGGCGTTGCGGCTACGGTCTCGGCCTCCGCGCCGGTCCAGGCCCGCACCACGAAGCGGTTATCAAGGCGCTCGCCCCAGGCCACGAGATGTTGATCGCCAAAGGCGGCCACTGCGGGATCCTGGATCGCGGTACGGCTCTCCGTGAGTTGGACCGGATCGAGGTCATCGCCGGCCAGCTGGCCCGCGTAGACCCGAAAGCGCCCTCTTCCCAGGCGCGCCATGAAGTCGCGTTCGTCGTGCCCTGGCGCGAACTGCCAATGCCCACCCGGGTGAGACATGCGCAGTCCGAAGAGCGCCTCTTCGCCCCAGCCGCTCCCGGCCCAGGCGCCAAAGACGCCGCCGTCCGGGTCCGGCGCCACGTCGCAGGCGTAGGCGCCCTGGAGGACCGTGGGGGTGTCAGGCCAGTGATCTATCGCCATCGCGCCCTCTCCTTGTTGCCGACCGGCGCCGGAGACTCGCCGCCGCCAGCCTAGCGCGGTGGCTGCGTGAGACTCGAACCGCAGGATGACCCTCCCCCGATACCGCGCCCGTCTCTCCGGAGCGTTCAGCCCAGACAGACACGGGTTAGGCTCTGCGATGCACAGGCTGGAGCAGCGGCCCTTCGGGCGTACCGGCGAGCGGGTAACCGCCCTCAGCCTGGGTGGCTGCGGACTGCCGCGCGTGTCGTTCGCCGACGGCATGGCAACGGTCCACCGCGCGTTGGAACTCGGGGTCAACTACTTCGACACCGCCCCGCTCTACAGTTCTGGCGTCGCCCAGGCAATTCTCGGTGTCGCCCTGCAGGAACGCCCGGAACCACAGCTGGTGTCGACCAAGATCGGCCACCTGGCGCAGCCCGGTCGCTTTCGCTCGCCCGACGCCCTGCACACGCAGCTCGAGGAAAACCTGCGGGTCCTGCGGCGCGAGTGCGTGGACGTGCTGCTGATCCATGAAGCCGACCATCACTACTGGTGGACCGACGAGCCGAGCGATGATCTGTTCGTTGACTTGGAGTCCGAGCCCGACGTGGCGAACGCACCGGTGATGCAGGTACTTCGCGAAGCCCGGGCCGAGGGTCGTTGCCGCCACGTCGGCATCAGCGGCAACAGCCCCGACCACCTGGCGCACGTCATGCGCGCGGCGGGCGAAGCGAAGGTGGACGTCTGTCTGAGCGCTCTCGGCTACGGCCTGATCGACCGCGGTATCCGTCGCCAGCTGCTGCCGGTTGCCGGAGAGCGCGGTACCGCGATTGCGCTGGGCGGCGTGTTCCGGCGTGGTCAGCTCGTGACGATCCGCCCGGAGTGGCTTCGGACACCGCCAGTCTGGCCGAGCGGGATGACGCCCGAGGAACAGCGGCGGGTGTTGCGTCTGGTTGAGTTGCAACGGGAAAGCCAGTTGTCACTGGTCACGCTAACCCTGCGATTCCTGGTGGCCGACCGAAGCATTGCCACCATCCTGGTCGGGGCGGCTACGCCGTCCGAGATCGAGGAAAGCGTGGCGGCCGTCCAAGCGGGACCGCTGCCGCCCGACTTACATGAAGCTGTGGAGGCCCTGGGCCTGCCGTAAGGGTGCGGCCGCTCAGGAGTCGTTGGTCGTCACCCACACGGGGGATGCGTAGGCCACGGCCGGGGTGGCGAGCGGGTGGGCCGTCTGGGCAGTCAGCTTGACGTAGTAGTAGTTCTGGCTGCGCGGGTTGCCGCGATCGGTCCAGGTCCAATCCAGGTTGGACGTGTCCATGGACTCACGGTGCGCCAGCGCGCCGTTGCGGTAGACCTCGAGCTCTCGGAGCGGCTGGGCGCATTCGGCGATCACTCGCAGCTGGGGATCGCCCTGAACGTCACCCTCAGCGCCCATTGGGATCCCGGAAACCTCCGTATGCACGAGGATCTTGGCCGAAGCACCCACGGTTCGACGACTCCAAATGGCCTCGAAGATCGCCTCGCGGGTTGGCTCGGTGGCCCAGACGCCCGTCATGCAATAGGCGAAGTGCCAGTAGCGCGCGTGGTCGGTGGCGCCGATGAAGCCGATGCGGGCGCCTTCACCCAGGAAGGTCTCGATCCACTCCCGCTGGTCGCCACGGGCTTGCATGATTTCCATGGCGGGTTCCCAGGTGGGACGGAAGCCCTCAAAGACGTCCGGCTGCCGGTGGCCGTGATAGTGACGCGCGGCCATCACCGCACCAGCCGGGATGCGGGTGTCCCAGCGCTCCATCAGATCCTCGAGGCTCGGCGACGTCAGGGCTAGGGCGCGTAGCTCCTCGCCCAGCTCCTGGTCGCGGTAGAAGATGTTGGTGTGGCCGGGATTCAGGCCCCACTCGAAGCCGAAGAGCGGCTCGAAGCGGCCGTCGTTCGAGAAGGCGGCGACCGTCTCCTCAACCCGGCGCCACTCGTTGTAGCTCAGGTATTCCAGATGCTCGGTGAGCGCCCAGAAGTCCATGCGGTTGTGGTCGATCGCCCAGCGGAAGTTATGCACCGGCGACCCGTCGTTGGCCGCGATGCACTTGGAGAGGTGCGAGTGCCGGTGCATGTCGCCCCAGTAGAGGCGATAGGTCTGGTCGCCCACGGTGATCGTGCGGCCGTCGCGACGTACTCGCGGTCTGTCCTCGCGCACGCCCTCGTAGCGTGGGAACTCAATGCGCAGCGGCGGCTCAACGGCAGTTGCCGGCGGCGCCAGCGTCAAGACCTCGATTCGCTCTCCATCCACGGGCCCGCCGCCGTCGCGCAGAAACGGCAGCCCAGCCCGCCAACGCTCAAGCGTCTGCATGGGAGCAAAGTCGGAGGCGTTGTGCGCCACCACGCGCCGCTCGTCAGGCAACGCCGCCACGCCATAGCGCGTGTCCGGCGTGCCCTGAAAGGGGCTCACCGTCTCCGGGTCCGACCACGTCGAGCCGGAATAGACCATGCGCTCCAGCCGCCAGCCGAAGTCCACGTAGTCCGAGCTCCGGAAGCGCTGGAAGAACAGTTCGATGCCGCGAGGTCCCACGATCAGACGCGGCGACACCGGCACGATGTACTCGGCCGATTGAACGTGCGTGAAGGTCTGAATCGGGATCGGGGCCTGCCCCGCTTGCCAGGGGCTTTGAGCCAGGAAGGTCTGGCCGCCGGCGTCGACGGCCGCCAGCACGAGTTGCCGCGTCTCGTTGAAGCGGTGGTTCAAGCCCCAGGGCGGCGACTGCTCCCAGGTCAGCCAGGCCGTGTCATCGGCATCCACGGCAACGTCCACGTCCATGGCCAGCAGCGGCAGGTCGCTGACCTGGACAGCCGGACCAAGCGTGCCGTCCGGTCCGATGCGCCGCGCAAATACATGAAAGTGGTGACCGGTCCAGGCGTCCCAGGCCAGCCACACCCCATGACTGGCCGACGCGCACAAGGCCGGCCGCCAGGCCGACTGGCCAGGCAGCGAGGCCACCACGGGCGGTGTCCAACCCTTCGCATTCCTTCGGCTCACAACCACCGCGCAGCCATCGCCGGCAAAGGCCTGCCAGGCCACCCACGGCTGCCCGTCGGAATCGATGGCCGCGGCCGGCCGGGTCAGCGAGGCCGGCGTGGACGCCACGGTTTCGGCATAGGCTCCGGTCCAGGCCCGCACGACGAAACGGCGGTCGATGCGCTCGCCCCAGGCCACGAGGCGTTGATCCCCGTAGGCGGCCACCGCCGGGTCCTGAATGACGGTGGGGCTCTCCGTCAGTTCGACGGGCGCGAGTTCGTCTCCGCCCACCGCTCCCGCGTAGACGCGATAGCGCGCAGCCCCCAGCCGCGCCCTGAAGTCGCCCTCGTCTCGACCCGGTGCGAACCGCCAGCCCCCGCCCCCAGTGTTTGAACGGGCGGCGAATAGCGCCTCCTCGGCCCAATCGCTCGCGGCCCAGGCGCCAAAGGCCCGCCCGTCTACATCCGGCGCCAAGTCGCATGCGTAGGCACCCTGCAAGACGGCGGGGGTCTCTAGCCGGTAGCCCATCGACGTCCCATTCGCGCCTCGCAGCCGATCTGCGACCGGTACCAACGTCCGGCTTTGGTTGCCATCGAGAGTGTCATCACATTAGCGGCAGCGCGCGCTGTCGTGGGTCCTGCTCAAACGGATCAAGTATTGGCGACCGATCGCGGCGAATCGAATCCTCAAGCGATCGCAGCGCGTCGGAGGCCACGTAGTAGCGGCCGCGACCTTGGCCCTGCGCGACCAGGAACCCTGCATCGCTGAGGGCCTTCAGGTCGCGACCGGCGGCGACGATGCCCAGTTCAGCGAAGTCCCGGTACGTCGAATTCCGTACCCGGAACCCGAGCGCCGCATCCCACAGAGCGCCGACGCAGCGCTCGGGCAGCCGCCGTTGCGACACCTCATGGTCAAGCATGTCCCAGCGGCGTTCCGCCTCGTTCGCCCTCCGCAGCAGGGTGTGAGCCTGGCGATAGTGCGCGGTCAAAACAAACCGGACCCATGGGCGGGCATTGCGTCCGGGCCGCCACATGTCTCCGCCAACGTCGGCCAGCACCGCGTGGTAGTCGTCCGTATTCCGGCCCAGATACTCCTCGATGCTCACGAAGGCCGGCGCCAACACCCCCTCACGGGCAAGGACGACCGCCTGGAGAATGCGCGCCATCCGGCCGTTGCCGTCACGGAACGGGTGGATCATGGCCAGGTTGAGGTGGGCCATCGCTCCCCGGACAGTCGCCGGAGCGGCAGGATCCTGCTCCTGGAGTTGGTCGACCAGTTCATGCATCAACCCGGGAACTTCGATGGCGTCGGGCCCCTCGTATACGACCTTCTGAGTCCGCTCGCGGCGAACATAGATGGCGCCTGGCCGCCAGCGTCCCGGGCCTTTGGTCAGGTCGTATTCCATCACCATGTAGTGCAGGCTCTTGATCAGCGACGTGTCATACGCAAAGTGCGGATCGTCGGCGAGCTGCAAGACATAGGTCATGGCTTGGCGGTACCCCCTGATTGCCGCCCAAACGTCGTCAGGGGCGTCGAGCGGGTCACCGCCGGCCACGGCCGCCACGGCGTCATCGAGCGTGACGTCCAGGCCCTCGATGCTGTTGGACCCTTGAATTGCACGCGCGGACGCTACCCGTCGCAGCAGGCCGGTCCAGCGTCGATCCTCGGAAACCTGCCCGCGCAGGGCGTGGCGCAACTCGTCGACCCGCGCGCAGACGGCCTCTTCGTGCGGATCAAGCAGGGGCGTGCTGAAAAGCATGTCGAATTGTTCTATTCACCACGACCCACGGATCTATATTACACGATTCAGAGCTGCATTGAAAGTAACTTCACATCGCATTGAACACGACTCCGAGTCGTGTTGTAGATATCAATTCGACATTGCGCCTGGGACCGAGATCCCCGTGCAATGAATCTCAGGATGGGTAACGGCTCGGTACGTGGCCCCAGGGCATTACCATGGTAATCAGCAGCTCGACCCAGCCTTTACGGGGAGCACCCCAACGCCGTTCGACCCAATAGTCGAAAGCAGGCCATGACCCCCCGTCGCATTGGCATTCTCACCGCTGGGGGCGACAGTCCCGGGTTGAACGCGGCCATCCGCGCGGTCGGCAAGTCCGCCATCGGGCGCTACGGCATGCGCGTGGTGGGGATTCGCGACGGGTTTCGTGGCCTGGTGGAGAACCGGGTGGTGGAACTGGACTCGGAGTCCCTGGCCGGGATTCTGACGCGCGGCGGCACGATTCTGGGGACCAGCCGCGACAAGCCGCACAAACTGAGGGTTGGCGATCAAACGATCGACATGACGGCCCGCGCCTGCGAGAACTACGCGGACCTGCACCTGGACGCGCTGGTGTGTCTGGGCGGCGGCGGCACGCATTCCAGCGCCAATCGGCTGCTGGACGCAGGGCTGAACATCGTCACCTTGCCGAAGACGATCGACAACGACATTGCGCATACCGACACGACAATCGGCTTCGACACGGCGCTGTCGATCGCGACCGAGGCCATCGACCGGCTGCACAGCACGGCCCACAGTCACCACCGCATCATCGTGGTGCAAATCATGGGGCATAACACGGGCTGGCTGACCCTGGGCGCGGGGCTGGCCAGCGGCGCGGACGTGGTGTTGCTGCCGGAAGTGCCCTACGACGTGGAATACGTTGCGGAGTCCATCCGCCAGCGCAGCCTGGGTGGGCACGGGTTCAGCATTGTGGCAGTGGCGGAGCGCGCGCAGCCGCGGAATCCGGCGGACCTGGGGTTGCCCGACGCGGCCTCCGACTACAGCCTTGCATTCGAGTTCGCCGGATCCACCTTGGCGCTGACTCGCCGCCTGGAAGTGCTGACACGCCTGGAAGCGCGCCTGACCATTCTTGGGTACGTGCAGCGCGGTGGGACGCCCACGGCCGCTGACCGTTTGCTGGCGACTCGGCTGGGGACGGCCGGGGCCGACGCGGTGGCCGCAGGCGCCAGGGGCGTGATGGTGGCGGCTCGCGGCGAAGGCACCGCGCTGGTCGATGTGGCGGCCGTGGCCAGCCAGCGCAAGACGGTGCCGCTGGATCACCCGTGGATGCTGGCCGCGCGCGATACGGGCCTGTGCCTGGGAGCGCCGTTGGACTAGACACACTCGGCGGGTGGCAGGTGCGCCACCTGCTGCCGGACGTTCTCACGGACGACGTCAAGAAGCAGACCGCAGTTTTCCGCCGGCCGTTGAAATATGGCGGCGACTCGGTTTGGCGCCACTCGGTATCGTTGGCGGGGCGGCGCCGTCCGATGGCCCCGTAGCTCAGTGGATAGAGCGGTGGTTTCCTAAACCATGCGCCCCGGTTCGAGTCCGGGCGGGGCTACCACGCCGCGCTGGCTCGAAGGCTGCGTATTTCCGCATCCCGCCCAGCTCTGACGCTCCGCTCCGGCATCATGCAGCCGAGCACCTGCGAACACATAGTCGAGGTCAAGGAGGCGAGCATGGCTGTGCAAACCGTTGGCATCCTGAGTCCGGGCGAAATGGGCGCCGGCGTCGGCGCCGCCCTGCGCGCAAGCGGTCTCGCGGTTCTCACCTGTCTGGCCGGGCGCAGCCCCGCCTCGCACGAGCGGGCCCGGGCTGCCGGAATCGAGGCCGTGCCCGACCTGGCCACGCTGGTCAAGCGCTGCGACCTGATCCTGTCAATTCTGGTGCCCGCGCGTGCCCGTGGCGTGGCCGCCGAGGTGGGCGCGGCGGCGCGGTCCGCCGGCGCTAACACCGTGCTAGCCGACTGCAACGCCATCGCCCCGCAGACCGTCCAGGCCATGGAGGCCGATCTGGCCGGCAGCGGCGTGACCCTGGTGGACGGCGGCATCGTCGGCGGTCCGCCGCGCAACGGCCAGGGGCCGCGTGTCTACGCCTCAGGGGTGGAAGCCCACGTCCTAGGCCAGCTCGACGGCCGCGGGATTGATGTGGTGGACGTCGGCCCCGAGATCGGCAAGGCCTCGGCCGTCAAGATGTGCTACGCGGCCATGACCAAGGGAACCACCGCCCTGCGCACGGCCCTGCTGGTCGCCGCCCGGCGGCTGGACGTGTACGACGAACTGATTGCCGAAATGGAGCACAGCCAGGCCGCCGCCCTTGGCGCCGCCAAGCAGGGCATGCGACGTCTGCCCAACGTCGCCTATCGCTGGATTGGGGAAATGGAGGAAATCGCGCAGACCTTCGAGCACGTCGACGTCACGCCGAACTTCCACACCGGCGCGGCCCAGGTGTTTCGCGAAGTGGATGCCACGTTCGGCCGCGATGCCGACCTTTCCGATCTGGCCGACGCTGTCAGCCGCCTGGCCAAGCACGCCGAGTGATGCGGAGCCGGCACACACTAGTTTAGTAGCTCGATGGAGGAAGCTTCAGTTCCCGAGAGTGCAACCTCCGCTTCAAGTTAGGACAGGACTACCAGCCAGTAGTCATTGGCCAGGTGCTCTGATGAGGCAGAAGACCGTCGTTTCCTGTGCACCTGCAAGCAAGATGTGGCACTGTGTGCGCTGAGCGCAGGACAAGGTGTATAGGCTGTAAACCAAAACGTGGGTTTCTCTGACGAGGACCGGGAACGGCTGTGCTTTCTGGTCGAGAGAGATGCGCTCCTCCACGGCGGTTTTGAACTCGCCTCTGGGCAGGAGAGTTCCTTCTACTTCGACTCAAAGCCCGTCACGCTGAGCCCCAGGGGCGCGCGCTTGGTAGGTCGGGCATTCATTGACGCGATCTCGAAGCACGCGCCGAACGCCGACGCGGTTGGCGGTCTCACCCTCGGCGCTGACCCGATCATTTCTTCCATCGTTCTGCTGAGCGAATCAACCCGGCAGCCGTTGAATGGGCTGATCGTCCGCAAGGAACAGAAGACGCACGGTACGGAGCGCTTGATTGAAGGTCCAACGGCCGGCGTCAATGAGGTCGTCGTCGTTGACGACGTGGTGACCTCGGGAGGCTCAGCGAAGCAGGCCGTTGAGCAGCTGCGCGAGTCCGGCCTGACCGTCGTGCTTGCGATTGCCTTGATCGACCGCTTGGCCGGCTTTGAACAAACCATGCGGGAGATAGGCGTACCGACCCGCGCTATCCTCACCATTGATGACTTCGGTCAACGGTCAACCGAACGACGAGCATCTGCGGCGGCTGCTGTCGCAGCAACCTAGCCAGCGTACGCTCGTTGAAGTCGCGCACGAGAGCCTGCGACTGCTAAACACCGCAAGGCATCCATCGGCATTTCTTGTCATCCACTCAGTGGCTATTTCCCTGGCGGAGTGGTTCGATAGGAACGAGCCGGTTCCCTATGAGTGGGGCGCGATGGTCGCCCAGGAGGTTCTTCCAGCGACGGCACGCGTCCTCGCGACGGCGAGCCCCGACCACACCGACGCTGACCGGGTAGCGGCAATGGACGCCGCCGCGTGGGGCTGCGGCCGTGCCCTAACTTGGGAACCCGAATGAGCGCCGCCTGCGAATCCCGACCATCGCGTCCTTGGCAACCTGTCCGGCAGGCATGCGGCTATGCTGAGTGAGCCGCTTGCCTGGGGAGGCGCCGACCAGTGAGTTTGAAGAATCGCGTCGCGCTGGCCGTGCGCCTCGTGGCTTTCGCGCTGGTCGTTGGGATCGTGCCGCTCGTGGCCGCCTGCGGTGAATCGCAGGACGGCGGCGCGAGCGTCCGGGATCCGGAGATCAGCGGCGCCAAGCTGGCCGCCTACGCACAGCCCGTCCCAGACAGCGCGGCGGGCCAGCCGGCGCCGGAGGTGCGCGGCACATCCTTCGACGGAACGGCCGTCTCGATTACCAACGACGGACGCACGAAGGCGCTGATCTTTCTGGCGCACTGGTGACCGCACTGCCAGGCCGAGGTACCTGTCGTGCAGGCCTTGGTGGACGCCGGGGGCGTTCCAGAACAGATTGATCTCTACGCCGTTGCCACGGGCATCGACGCCAGTCGACCCAACTATCCGCCGGATGCGTGGCTGGAACGCGAAGGCTGGACCGTGCCGGTTGTGGTGGACACCAAGAACGAAGTAGCCGATGCCTTTGGCTTGCGCGGCTACCCGTACTGGGTCTTCGTGAACTCCGACGGCACGACAGCGCTGCGCGTTGGCGGGCGGATCTTAGCCGACGAGTTGACCGTAATCCTCCAGCACCTCCGCTAGCCGACAACGCTCAGCGGGCGGAGGTTCGGACTCCGACCCAGGCCGGGTTACGACGTACAACGCACGCATCGGGCCTTGGGCCAGAGCGACACCGCACGCCGGGTGGCCGGTTCAGATTGCCCGCAGGCGCACTGCCGGGTACCGTGCCTGCTGTAACCATGTGCGAGGGCTAGCCGATGGTGCGCTGGGGAATCGTGGGCTTGGGAGATATTGCGGCCAGGGCCGTCGCGCCCGCCATTCAGGCCCACGAGGGCAGCGAACTCGTCGCGATTTGCCGCCGCGATCCACAGTTGCTGGACCAATACGCCCGACAGTTCGAGGTCTCGAACGCCTACACCAGCTACGACGACATGCTGGCGGCTGGCGGACTGGACGCCGTGTACGTGGCGACGCCGGTGAACCTGCATGGACCGCAGACGCTAGCGGCTCTGGAGCGCGGCATGCACGTCCTGGTGGAAAAGCCCATGGCCATGGACGCGGCCGAGGCGGCGCGCATGGTGGAGACAGCCGACGGCGCCGGACTGCGGTTGGGCATCGCCTTCTATCACCGCTTCTATCCGATCAACCTGCGGGTGCGGGAGATTGTGGAGTCGGGCGAGCTTGGCGAACTGATCGCGTTGCACGCCAACACGTCAGGCCCCTTCACCATGACGCCCCACGACCCCAAGTACTGGCGCGTCGACCGCGCGCAGAGCGGCGGTGGGCCGCTGATGGACCTGGGCAGCCATCGGTTGGACATCTTCTACAGCCTGGCCGGTACAGCCGCGCGTGTGGCCGCCTTCAGCGACCAACGCGTGATCCCCGGTGACGTGGAAGACACGACCTCAGTGATCGTCCAGTACCACTCCGGCGTCCAAGCCACCATCTCGGCGCTCTGGTCCATCAACCCGGCGCGCGGGGACTACGAGGTGTGGTGCACGGACGGTCACATCAACGTGCCCTTCGCGCGCGGCGAGGAATTCACCGTCGAGCGGCCGGACCGCTCGGATACGTTCACGCTGCCCGAGCACGAGCTGCACGACCTGCCGCTGATCGCCGACTTCGTGCAGGGCATCAACGGCGGCACGCCCGTACTGACCGGCAAAGGCGGCCTGGAAGTCCAGCGCGTCATCGACGCCGCCTACACCTCAGCGGCCGAGGGCCGGGTGGTGACGCTCTAGCCGGAGCGACCTTCAGCCCTACTTGCCATTCCGGCGCGCCGGCGTTAGCGAACGGCTGTGCTGCCGAAGCCGGGTGCTAACACCCCGCTGTCGATAGGGCAAGAGCTTCAGTCGCGGGGCGCGCGGGCGAAGGCGTAGAAGCCGGAGGCGAGGTCTTCGGCGGCGGGGCGGTCGGCCACCAGACGGTCCAGGTACTTGACGGGCGTGGTGAGCCAGGCGGCCACAAACTCGGCGGCGCGTTCGCGAATCCGGTTGCGAGAGAATCCGCTGAGCACACCTTTGACGTAGCCGCGAAGCACCCAGCTGAGGGCGGAACTGGGGCCCACGCACACCCCCACTTCCACGTCCTGAAAGTCACGCAGCAGTTCGGCCACGCCGCTGCTGGTATAGCGCTGGTAGTCGTTGGGGGAGGCGTGGAAGCCCTGCAGAAAGGGGACTTCGATGTAGACCAATCCGCCGGGCGCGCAGACTCGTGCAATCTCGGTCATGGCCGCGCCCGGGCGGCGTACGTGCTCCAGCACGGCGGTCGAAAGCGCGCCGCCGAAGGCATTGGAGGCGAAGGGGAGGCGCGCGGCGTCGGCCAGCACGTGCACGCTGGGATGCCGTTCGACGTCAATGTTCACAATGACCTCGCGCACGAAGCCATCCAGCGTGCCGGGCGGGAACTGGCGACCGCCGCCGCCGACGTTGAGCACGCGGGCGCCGTCGCGGCGGGCAGACGCCGAGAGGGCGCTGCCGAAGCGCTGCAGGTTGCGGTGCGAGGCGTGGTTATAGGTGGGACTGGGCACGCGGTAGATGTGCCGCGCCAGTCCGAGCAGTTGGGCGCGCCTTCGACCGTTCATGCTGCGCGCTCGACCTGGTCCAGCGCCGCAATCGCCGGGATCAGGTCGCCCATGTCGTCAATGACCGCCGCGGCCGAGTCGTCCCGGGGTCTGACGTCGGCCGAGCGGCGCCAGATGGCCCGAATCCCCAGGCGCTGTGCGGCTCGCACGTCCACCTCCCAGTCGTCGCCCACCATCACCAGCGTCTGCGGCGACAGTCCCAGGCGCTGTGCGGCCGCGCGGTAGGGGGCGGGATGCGGCTTGAGCCAGCCCAGTTCCGTGCTGAGCACCAGGGTGTCGAGGTGCGGGGCCAGGCCGAGCGCGCGCAGGCGCTCGATGAGCAGGTCCTCGCCGTAGAGCAGGTTGGCGATGGCGGCGGTGCGCAGGCCGGCTTCGCGGAGTAGCTGCAGCACGCGGGCAGCCTGCGGCAGCGGCTGCATGGCCTGGAACCAGGGCTGGAAATAGGCCGGCAGCAGCAGGTCGACGACCTCGGACGACGGCTCCCAGTCCAGGGCGTCAAACACCTCGCTAAAGACTCGGTGCGCGTCCGGCAGGGCGCACTCGTTCCGATAGGCCTCCACCAGCGCCTCCTGCAGGCCTTCGCCCAGCGACTCGGCCAGTTGGTCGTCGGTGAGTTCGGTGGTCAGGAACGGCCGGACCAGCGGCGCAATCTCGGCGGCGCCGCGCCGGTTGCTCGGCGACCCGATCAACGGCTCCTGGGTGAGGAGCGTGTCGCCGACGTCAAAGATCACACCGCGAATTGGCATCGTGGCCGAGTGTACGCGCGGTGCCGGGCCGCATTGGCCGCGCGCCGAGGCCGTGCCGGTGAGATACTGCCGCGAGGGGTACCACGGCCAGCGCCGCCGGGCGGCGTTGCGCAAGCGCGTATGGAGGCGGCGTGAGGGATCCGACAGAGCGCGACCGCGAGCCGCCGCCGGGATCCCCGGACGACCCGCCTGCCGGCCGCGACTGGCCCGAGCCGGCGGATTCGGACGACGGCCCGCCCGCGACCGGTGGGCTGGGCGGGTTTGCCGCCGATTCCGGGCTGGTCTATCGACGCGTGGGCGCCTATGTCATCGACTCGCTGCTGGTCGCCATCGTGACAACGATCCTCGGCGTCAGCACGGGTTCGGTCGGAATGGATTCGGACGCGCTGAGCATTGATCCGACCTTCGCGCTCTGGGTGCTGGTGTTCGAGGTGCTTTACCGATGGTCCGTGCAGTCCGCCTTCGGTTTCACGCTGGGCAAGCTGGCGCTGGGTCTGCGGCTCGTTGGCGGGGACGGCGGTCCGGCCGGGGCCCTGCGAATTCTGGTTCGCGAGGTCGCCCTGGGCACCATGCTGGGGGCCGCCCAGGCGACCGGTTGGGCCATCCTGCCGGCCCTGGTGCAGGTGCTGCTGGTGTACGTGGTCATTCACCGACCAGACCGGCGCAGCCTGCACGACCTGACGGTGCAGACGCGGGTGATCCGGGTGATGCCCGACGATTCCGACACGCCGATGCGGCCCGCCTAGCCAGCAAGCGCACCGGTCGGCTGCGCTTATCCAAGGGCCATCCGCAGCCGCCGCTGCCAATCGAATGTTTCACGTGAAACATCCCTGCGTGCTGCCGCGCGGTACCTCGCTCACCCTGGGTCTCGGCTCTCGTTCGCATTGAGCTTGTCGAAGGGCTACTTAGAACAGGCTGACGCTTAGACGCCGGCGTCCTTGAGGCCGCTGCCGGTAGCGGCGATCACTACGCGGTCGCCGTAGCCGATCAGTCCGGATGCGCGCAGCCGCGCCGCCGCCGCGAAGGCCACCACCGACGTGTACTCCAGGTCCAGACCCTCCAGCCGGGACAGGTCAGCGCGTGTCGCGCGCGCGGAGTCATCGTCGACTTCCGCCACGCTTCCGCCTGAGGCGCGAATTGCCGCTAGCACCTCTCCGCCGCGTGCCGGTCGGCCCACCGCCACGCCGCCGGCCACGGTGGGCCGCGCCTGGATGGTCAATGGCTCGTCGGCGCCCGCGGCGAACGCCGCGGCCAGCGGTGCGCAGGCCCCGGCCTGCGCGGCGTGCAGGCGGGGCAGTGGTGCCGGATAGCCAGCAGCTGCCAGTTCGCGGTAGGCCTTGAACGCGCCGAGCAACAGTCCACCGTTGCCAACCGGCAGCACGATGTGGCGGGGCGGATCGTCGGCCAGCGAGGCCGCCACTTCCAGGCCAAAGGTCTTGGTTCCTTCCACGAAGGCCGGGTGCCGGCTGTGGGAGGCGTAGGCCACGCCGTCGGCGTGGGCCGCTTGTTCGGCCGCCGCCGCCACGTCCTCGCGCGTGCCGGCAATGGCCACGACCTTCGCGCCGTAGCCCGCAATCTGATCGCGCTTGGCCGCAGGCGCGGATTCGGGCACGAAAATCCGGGCGCGCAGGCCCGCGCGGGCCGCGTAGGCGGCCATGGCGGCGCCGGCGTTGCCCGAGGAGTCCTCGACGATTGAGGTGACGCCCGCGCCAGCCAGCACGGCGATGACTGTCGCCGCGCCGCGGTCCTTGAACGAGCCGGTGGGAGCAAGGTATTCGAGCTTGGCCAGCACCCCAGGCAGCCCGTGCGCCGCGCCCCAACGCGGAAGCGGGACCAAGGGCGTGTCGCCCTCGCCCAGGCTGATCTCCGGGATGTCCACGGGCAGTCCCAGCGCCGGGCGGTGACGCCAGACGCCGGATCGGGCCGGGTCGCGCAACGCCGCCCAGCCGCCCGCGGCATCGGGCAGCGGCGTTAGCTTCAGCGGGGCCGGTGTGTCCATCTAGGCAACTCCCAGCCGCTCGAGGTCGGCGTCCGACAGGCCGAAGAAGTGGGCGAACTCGTGGATGACAGTCGCCCGAATCTCCGCTTTCAACTCCGCCACATCGTCAAAAGCCGCCAGCAGGGGCCCGCGATAGATGGTGATGCGGTCGGGCAGCACCATGTTGTAACCGGAGGTGCGCTCGGTCAGCGGTACGCCGGTGTAGAGGCCGAACAGGGTGTAGCCCTCGGGCACTTCGGCGGCTGCCAGGTCGGCGGCCGAGGGCCAATGCTCGACCAGGACGTCCACGTTGGCCAAGCGGGCACGTAGCGCCTCGGGAATCGAGGCCACGGCCTCCATCACGACGTCCTCAAAGGCGGCCGGCGTCAGGTTCGCCACGGTTGCACCACCCTTCGAGGGCATTTGCAACCCCTGTGATAGCATCCCGCGCCCTCGGATCGGGAGCCGCGCGCCAGCATGGATGACGTGCGCGAGCACACGCTCGCGAACGGGCTGGCGGTGCTAACCCGCGAGGTGCACACCGCCCCCATTGCAGCCTTCTTCGTCTGGTACCGCGTCGGCGCACGGGACGAACCCCACGGCATGAGCGGGGCTTCGCACTGGGTCGAGCACATGATGTTCAAGCGTACCCAGCGCCTGGCCCCTGGGGACATCGGTCGCATGGTGGAGGGCGTGGGCGGCACGTTCAACGCCTTCACGTACGAAGACGCCACGGCTTACCACGAAACGCTGCCAGCCGAGCATTTGGACCTGGCGATGGAGATTGAGTCCGACCGCATGCTCAACGCCGTGTTTGATCCGGAAGACGTGGAAGCGGAACGGACGGTCATCATTTCAGAGCGCGAGGGGCACGAAGCCTCGCCCATGTTTCGGCTGATGGAGGCGGTGGAAGCCGAGGCGTTTCGCGTGCATCCCTACGGCCACGGGGTGATCGGCAGCAAGGCCGACCTGCGCTCGATGACGCGGGACGACCTCTTCGGGCATTACCAGCAGCACTACGGGCCGAGCAACGCGGTGATCTCGGCAATTGGCGATTTTGCGACCGACGACCTGCTGAACCGGATCGATGATCACTTCGGCGGTCTGCCGGCCAGCAGCCCGCCGGCCTCGCCGGCCGAGCGCGAACCGCCGCAAGCCGAGGCGCGGCGCGTGGAAGTGCATCATCCCGGTCCATTCCCGGTGCTGATGCTCTGCCACCACATCCCGGAACGCGCGCATGCCGACTGCGCCCCGCTGCTGGTGCTGAACTCCCTGCTGTCCGGTCCGCCCAGCGGACCGTTTGGCGGCGGCGGGACGCTGCGGACGTCGCGGCTCTACCAGCGCTTCATCGCCTCCGGCATAGCGGCGTCGGTCGGCGCGGACGTGGGCGTCAACATCGATCCCTCGCTGCATCGAATTCTGGTGGTGCTACATCCGGGCGGCGCGCCCGAGTCGATCGAGCGGGCCGTCGAGGAGGAGATCCAGCGGCTGCATGACGAGGCCCCCAGCGAGGCGGAGCTGGACCGGGTGGTCCGGCAGACGCGCGCTAAACGGGCGATCACGCTAGAGAGCGTCACGGCGCAGGCCGTCCAGCTGGGGATGCTGGAAATGGCCGCAAGCTGGCGGCTGGCTCAGACGCTGACCGACGATCTGCGCCGGGTGACGCCGGCGGACGTACAGCGTGTGGCGCGAACCTATCTGCGTGAGCCGGCGCGGGTGACGGGCTGGTTCCTGCCGGCGGCGGCCAACGGCGCGGCGGCGTGACGCCCGGCCCCCGCCACTCGATCAACGCGGAAAGCGTCGCGCGGCATAGGCTGCAAAACGGCGCGACGCTGCTGGTCTATCCGAATCCGGCGTCGCCGTCGGTCGCGATCGGCGGGTATCACGCGGGCGGATCGGCGCTGGAGACCCGTGAAAGCGCCGGGCTGTCCAGCCTGACGGCCGACGCCCTGAACCGCGGCACCGCGAACCGCACGTTCTATGAGTTCAGCGAAGCGCTGGATCAGGTCGGGGCCTCGCTGTCGTTCCACGCCGACACCGAGTACGCGGCGCTGGGCGGCCGCGCGCTGGCCGAGGACCTGGCGTTGTTGCTGACGCTGGCGACCGATGTCCTCGCGAACCCGGTGTTTCCCGAAGACGAAGTGGGACGCGTGCGCGATCAGACGCTGACCGTGCTGGCGCACGCCGAGGACAGCCCGGGCTCGCGGGCGGCCCGCCGGTTTCGGGAGCTGCTCTACGGACCGGCCAACCCCAACGGCTGGCCGGAAGACGGTTATGCGGAAACCGTGCGGCAGTTCGAGGCGGACGACCTGAGCTCGTTCCATGCGCGCGCCTTCGCGCCCGCCACGCTGGTGATGGCAGTGGTTGGCGCGGTGGATCCGCCGGCCGTTCGCGATCTGGCCGAGCAAACCATCGGCGCCTGGGCGCCGCAGCCTGACGCGGTGACGCCGGCCGACTGGCGGCAAGCGCTGGCGGCGGCCGACGCGCCTCAGGTCGCGCCCGCCGAGCCTCGCCGCGAAGACCTGACTATCGAGGGCAAGACCCAGACCGAGTTCCTGCTGGGCTGGCTGGGCATCCGGCGAACCGACCCGACCTACTACGCGACCATCGTGGCCAATTTCATCCTTGGTCAGATGGGGCTGGGCGGGCGTATCGGAACCAATGTGCGCGACACCCAAGGGCTGGCCTATCACGCGTCGAGCTACATCGTGCCCGGCCTGACGCGTCAGCCCTGGACGGTGCGGGCCGGGATCAACCCCGCGAACGTGGACCGAGCGATCGAAGCCAGCCTGCACGAAGCGCGGCAGCTGGCTGAGACCCCGCCCGACGACGAAGAGCTGCGCTTGAGCAAGCAGGCCCTGATCGGTTCGCTCCCGCTGCGCCTGGAGCGCAACGACGGTATCGCCAACATGCTGCTGACCATGGAACGCTACGGCCTGGGTCTGGATCACCTGGGCGCGTATCCAGACCTGGTCGACGCTGTAACGGCGGACGACGTGCGCAACGTCACCGCCGCCGTGATGGCGGACCCGGCCTACACCCTGGTGACGGCCGGGCCTGAACTGCCCAGCGGCTGAACAACCCGCGGCGACGGTGCCGGCGTTGCGCTAGTAGGGGAAGACGCGCGGAGGGCCGGGATCGGCGGCCAAAACGGTGGCGTCGAAGCTGCGTTGCATCAGGTCCAGCTTGATGTCCTGGTGGTCCGGGCTGTCCCACAGGCTGTTGTGCTCGTGTGGGTCGGCTCCCATGTCGAACAGCTCGCCGATGCCGTGGCCGTGGTAGACGTTCAGCTTCCAGCGACGATCGCGGTACATGGTGGCAAAGGTGTGATCAGGCCTGTCGACGGCGTCCAGGTATTCGCAGCGCACGAAGTCGCGGTGCGTGTCGGGCGGAGCCGCGCCGGACAGGATGGGCCGCAGCGTGCGTCCCTGCATGGCCTCGGGCACGGGCAACCCAACGTACTCCAGCAGCGTCGGCGCGATATCGGTCAACTCGACCAACGCGTCGGTACGCAGACCGGCCAGAATCTGGCCAGGCAGGCGCCAGATCAGCGGCACGCGGCTGAGGCCGTCGAAGAAGCGGCAGCCCTTCTGGGTGAGACCGTAGTCGCCGGCCGACTCGCCGTGGTCGCTGGTGAAGATGACGATGGTGCGGTCGGCCTGGCCTGACGCCTCCAGCGCGTCGAGCAGACGGCCGAACTGCTCGTCGATCTGCTCGATCATGGCGTAGTAGGCGGCCTGAACCTTGTTGCCCTCAAAGTCCTCGGGCGGTTGTGGCTCGCTCTGAAAGTCAATGCCGGATGCGGTTAGTCGGCCCTGGTGCTCCAGGTCCGACGGTCGAAAGTGCGGCCCCGGCAGCGCGTCCGGGTCGTAGCGGCGGTAGTACTCCCAAGGCGGATTAAACGGCGGATGCGGGTCGTACACGTTCACGCTGAGGAACCACGGCTGGTCCGCCGGTCGCGGCTGGTTGATGAACTCAATCGACGCCTCGGTGCCCCAGGTCGTCTGGTGTACCTCGGGCGGCGTGTTGTCATGCTGCGGCGTGGGTTCCATCAGGGCGCCGGTGATATGGCGGGGGTCGGAGTTGTGAAGCAGCACCGAGTTGGGATCGACGCCCTGGGCCTGAACCCACGCGGCGAAATCATGCTGATCGAGCGACCAGTCGTTGCGCGGCGCGTGGCTGTACTTGAAGTAGCGGTAACCGTCGTTGACGCGCGGCTCGCGTCCGTTGAACGCCCCGGCCAGGTGCAGCTTGCCAACCAGGCCGCCGTCGTAGCCGGCCTCGGCCAGTTGGCGGGTGACCAGGTTGGCGGCGACTTCGCGATGCGCCCAGCCGTTGCCGTTGCGCGGGTTATGCACCCGGCTGGGATACATGCCGGTCAGAAAGCTGGCGCGGCTGGGCGTACAAATGGGGCTCTGACAGTACGCGTGGGTGAAGGCCGTGCCCTCCGCCACGAAGCGGTCCAGGTTCGGTGTGCGGATGTGCGGGTTGCCCAGCGCGCCGATGGTGTCGAAGCGCTGCTGGTCGGTGCAGTACCACAGGATGTTGGGCCGCTGGTGCGCCATCGGGGATCCGCTCTTTTGGCTGCTGAGCACGCGAACCCTACCGCACGGGGCAGTGGCCAGTAGTCAGTCGCCAGTGGAGGGCGATCGTGCTCGGGCCCGAGGGTTGGAACGTCTCGGGAGCTCTGGACTCCGGTTGGCGTCCGCACGGCGATGCGAGTCCCCGGCGACTGGCGTGATCTCTCAGGCCGTCGGGTCTTCTTGAGGAGCGACGTTTTCTGGGGTCGCTACGTGATAAGCTCCTGTCGGTGCCCTGGTATTGAATCTTCCGTCTGCCGCCGTCTGCGAGGTTTCTCGTTCACGCCAAGCCTTTCGACTCTCGAACGGCATACCTGAACTGGCCTTTCCGACACTGGGTTCACTGCGGCGTTCTGATGAATGACGGATGGTCTGGACCTCCCGCACGTTGGCGGGTGTAGACGGACGCACGTCCACGGCGGCGGCGTCCAGGAACGATTTTTGCATGAACATCTATGTCGGCAACCTGCCGTATACGACGACCGAGGACGAACTACGTGAGCAGGCTTCGCAATACGGCGAGCTCACGTCGTGCACGATCATCATCGACCGCGAGACTGGCCGGTCGCGAGGCTTCGGCTTCATCGAGATGGCCAGCGATGAAGAGGCCGAGGCGTTGATCGAGGGCATGAACGGCAACAACATGGGCGGCCGCATGCTCACGGTGAACAAGGCGCGCCCTCGGGCGCCCCGCGGCGGTGGCGGCGGCTACGGCGGTGGTGGCGGTGGCTACGGCGGTGGTGGCGGTGGCTACGGCGGCGGTGGCGGCGGCTACGGCGGCGGCGGCGGCGGCGGACGCTACTAGACGACCACGCCCGTCGGGCTGATTACCCGACCTGCATCTGATCCGAAGCGCCGGGTTTACCGGCGCTTCGGGCTTTAAGCGACGCCCAGGTCCGCCAGGCGCCGCGGCTCGCCCAAGTAGTAGCCGGCCGCAACCAGGGCGCGCTGCAACGCGCGGATGTCAACGTAGCGCGGCGCTACGTCTTCGGCCACGGCCCGAGCCGCCGCCATTCCGGCAACGCCGCCCGTGACCTTGGCGATCCAGCGCCAGCGCAGGCTGGCCGTGCGGTCCCGGCCAATGGAGCGTCCCGCCGCCAGCATGCCCTCCACGCCCTGCGGCAGGAACTGGCCCAGCGGCATGTCGAAGTGGTGGCCCTCTTCGCGCTCCCGCAGGTTGACGAGCTGGCGGGTGCGGCCGCCGCTCTGCGCTTCGTCGTCGTAGCGGTAGAGCGTGGTCAGGACGTGGACGACATCGTCGAACTTTCGCTCGCCAACGATGTCATCGCGGCTGAGGGTGTAGTCGGGCACGATCGTGCGGCTCCAGCGCGTGCCCATGTAGGGCGCCAGCTGGCTGACGCGGGCGTTCTGGAACCCGGGCACGTGGCGGCTGTAGAAGTCGATGGTGTCGTAGGCGTGCAGCCGGGCCGCGGCCTCTATGGTGGAGTGCTGCATGGCGTTCAACGCCGATAAGGTGCGGGCCGGCCAACGCGTCTCAATGGTGGTCACGTCCTGGTCGTGCGTGGCAAACGGAATCTTGTAGGCGTGGGCGCCTCCTGGAATGGCGGCCACGTACTTGAAGCGGCCGGACTCCCAATCGGACATGATGAAGGGCAGGATTTCGCGGGGGTAGTTGGCCCAGACTCGCTCCAAGGCGACGAATAGCACCTCGTCCACCCAGTGCTGTTCCTCGGCGGTCAGCGGCTTGTCGCGTTCGGCCGCGCGAAACTCCTCGTAGACCTCCCAGTTCACGTCCTCTACTCGGAAGAACAGACCGAACCCAGCCTCGGCGCTGGCGTGGGCATCCTCGGTCTGGGCGCCGGCCGCGGCGGCCACGTCGGCTTCGCCGGTGGTGTCAATGACGACCTTGGCCGTAATTGCGCGCCGGCCTTCGCCGGTTTCGAAAACCACGCCGCCGACCTGGGCGTCCTCCACAATCGCTCCGGCCACGGTGGTGGAAAGCAGCAGGGCGATGTCCAGGTCTCGCAGACGCTGCAGGGCCAGCCGCTGAAACTCATTGCGGTCAATGACGGGAATGTGGGCCATGCCATCCCAACGCCACGGCACGTTGTCGCCGCCGCTGATGAAGTCGAAGGTCTTGATGCCGCCGCGCGCATCCAGCCGATCCAGGAAGTCGCCCACCTGGCCGCCCAGCCCACGGTCGTGTTGCTGCGGGGCCTGCCACAGGTCATGGCGCGAGCCCAGACCCGGGCCATAGTTGCCGCCGACGGCCGAATACTCGTCCACCAGCGTGGTCCGCGCGCCTGCCGCGGCAGCCTCCAGCGCCGCGAACAGCCCCGAAATCCCCGCCCCCGCCACCAACACGTCAGTGTCATGCAACACCGGCACCTCACGCGCCGGCTCATGAATCACGTTTGCCACGGCGGACCTCATCTCCCGTTCGTCGGCGTCGTGAGCCCGGCGCCGAGGTTTTTCTAGCGGGGCACGGTAGCAGAGTGGGCTATTGATGAGTGGTGCCTTAAGCAGCAATTGGACGCTGGGAGCCGCATGGTGGCAGCCAACTCTAGCGACTTCATCCTAGGAAAGATGAGTTTCGAGCCGTCCCGAGACGTAACGAACGACACTTCGCTGCTTCAGATTTCATCTCACGATCACCGCTCAGGGAGGCGCTGAGTCTGTCGGCGAAGTTGCAATCGCGTCTCCACCCGTTACCAGAGGCACCCGCATCAACATCCCACGAGGTCAATCTATCACGCGAAACCCCAGCCAAACACCGACGTGTTACATTACCATGAGCATCACAATAATACAGCGATGGGCAAACTTGCCACCCAACGACGTTCGCGATCCAGTACACGGCTATATACACCTCGAACCTTTGCAGTGGCGCATCATCGATACACCCCTTTTGCAGCGACTCCGCCGTATTCGCCAGCTTGCCTTTACGTCCCTCGTCTACCCTGGCGCTACTCACACTCGCTTCGATCACACACTCGGAGTCGCCCATATCGCGTCACGTATTGCCGCCGCCACAAACATGAACGACGATGAACGCCGCTTGCTCGGTCTTGTCGCCATACTTCACGACATCGGCCACGGCCCGTTCTCGCATCTCGCGGAACAAGCCTTGCTGGAGATCTCGGAAACCCTCTCAGGAACTTCGATTCCCGATGATGCGCACGAGAAGATTGCTCTCTGATCTCATTGAAGAAGACAGCTCACTATCCAATCATATTTCGCCCCATGAACTCCAAGAGATATCTCACGTGCTCACTAAGAGAACGACCAACCACCTTCTTTCGCAAGCAATTACAGGACCGATAGACGCCGACAAGCAAGACTATCTCCTCCGCGATGCACACTTTTGCGGCGTAAAGTATGGGCAGTATGATATCGACCGCCTGCATCGCACGATTCGCCGGTATCCCGAGAGCCAAGAGTCATACTTGGGGATCAGCTCGGGTGGGATTGAAGCTACTGAGCAATTCGTACAGGCACGGTATTATATGCACGCTCAGGTATATTCTCATCCCGTGCGGCTGTGCACGGATCATATGTTAATCAGAGCCCTTCTTCTCGCTGTAACTCACGACGAACTCAAACCAATCCAAGACGCGTTCACTTTCAGAGATTCCATGGACTATGCAATTGAACTATCTATGTGGGATGACCTTCGCCTGCTTCAGTATGCTGAAGATGCAGAAGACACGACAAAGTTCTCTCGCCTGATGACCAGACTCAAGCAAAGAAGGCTATTTAAGCGAATCTTCCATCGAAAGCTTGATGCGATGCCCGCTAAGTCACGAACTGCACTAACATCGCAAATCAATGCTCAGCTCAAGCGTCGAGTGGAGCAAGCTGTGGCAAGGGCCATTTCAATTGAACCGGATGATGTAATCTTTTCAAAGCACTCGCTCAATTGGGGACTGAAGAAATCCGAATCGAATGACGAGGGCAATCTCCTGGTCATTCACGCTGGTTCTGCCCCCACCGAGTTTCGCGATGAATCAATGATATTTCAATCACTCAGTAGATCCCTTGCACGCGAGTTTGTATCCATCTACGCCCCAACGGACAATCTTGACGCTGCCTACGATTCGGACGCAGGAAGAATTGGCCTGCAGGAGGAGATTGAGGGTATAATGGACGATGTCCTCGGTGCGAGGCAGGATACTCAGGAGGCTAGTTGATGGAGTTGAGCACCGCTGAGTTTTTACTGCTTCTCCTTGAAAATTGGAATCGGAAGATTGAAGGGCGCACGCTTCTTCAAAAGCGAGCGTACTTTGTACAGAAAATCGTCGGCCAAAATTACTGTTCGTTCAGACCGCATTTTTACGGACCATTCGCTCCGGAGATAGACTCTGCGATAAGCTTGCTTGTCCAACTCGGTTTTGTTAAAGAGGATGAAATCAGATTCGACTCTGGTAAGTCGTCTCACGATGGTCGCATTCGGTATGACTACAGTCTTACGAACGAGGGTGCCTCTCTCGCTTGTACCCTTAACGAGAAAAACACGAATTCGGCGACGAAGATTGGGCAAGCCGCTAGCCGAATTACTTCGTCAGGAGATTTAGATTACAATCAGCTTTCGTTAGCTGCGAAGGTTTCCTATGTTCTTGACGCTGATCCGCAACCTCTAACGGCAGACACAATCTGTTCGCGTGCCGAGAAACTTGGCTGGGATGTCGGCCAAGAAAGTATCTTGCCGGTCACTAGATTTCTACAGTCTTTAAACTCCGAACACGAGGGCGAGCAGCAGGTCGGCCAGTCGACTATTCCCAGATAGGGTTGGCTGGAATATGGGCCAGATTATGAGATGTCGGTCGGCGCGAAAAGCACACGTTAGTTCTGATCGTCACAAGCACTTAAAGTGAGAGTCGATGGGTTGCCAAAGGTATCAAGGCCGACGGTTTGGTTCGCCGACGCAACAATCCGGATTTACGTATCCAAGGTAGATTAGCTGCGGTGTTGGAGCTCGTTCGGCGTTGGCCAGAACACGACTCTATGGCTGCCATGTTACATCATGAGAGGGTAGGACCATTAGTTGGTTCCTAGCCCAATAATGGTAGCGCGACTTGGTCAAGCCATCGCAACTTCCTCGATTCAGGGGTCGCCAATTGGCGTGGAGAGCGCTATCCCCTCCCAAACAGATCGACTTCGTGATGGACTACCGGTCGGGGAGCGGAGGCCGGCCCAGGGCGGACGCCGACTGGAGACACGACAGGAGCACGTGATGACGAACGGTCCAGCGGTCCTGGTGGAAGGGCTGGCCAAGACCTATCCGGGCGGCGTGCGCGCCGTGGACGGGATCAGCTTTGAGGTCGAGCGCGGCGAGTTCTTCGGCTTCCTGGGACCGAACGGCGCGGGCAAGACCACCACCATCAAGATTCTGGCCACGCTGCTGACCAAGAGCTCCGGTCGCGTGGAGGTGGCCGGCCTGGACGTAACCCGCGATCCGAAAGCGGTGCGGCAAGCCATTGGCGTGGCGCTGCAAGAGGTGGGACTGGACGACCTCTCGAAGGGACGTGACTTTCTGGAATTGCAAGGATTGCTCTACGGGCTGTCGCGCGCCCAGGCGCGCGCCCGGGCCGCGGAGCTGCTGGATCTGGTGGGGCTGACGTCCGTCGCCGACCGCCGCGTTGGGTCCTACTCGGGCGGGATGCGGCGGCGGATCGACCTGGCCGGCGCGCTGATGCACAACCCGGGCGTCCTGTTTCTGGACGAACCGACCACGGGCCTGGATCCGCAAAGCCGGATTGCCGTTTGGGAGCACCTGGAACATCTCAATGCTCAGGGCGTGACGATCTTCCTGACGACGCAGCACATGGACGAGGCCGACCGGCTCTGCCGGCGGCTGGCCATCATCGACCACGGACGCCTGGTGGCCGGAGGCTCCCCCGCCGAGCTGAAGGCGAGCGTGGGCGGGGACATCGTGCACGTGGCCTTTGACTCAAACGAATCGGCGGACGACCGCGTGGCCGCGGCCCTGACGGCCGTGCGCGCCCTGCCCGGAGTCCAGCAGGCGGACATCGCGGCCGGCGGTCTAACCGCCACCGTCAGCGACGGCGGCGCCGCAGCCCCGGCAATCATGGACGCGTTTCGCGGCGCCAACCTGTCCATCGCCAACCTGTCCATCACCCGCCCATCGCTGGACGACGTCTTCCTCCAGCACACCGGCCGCCAGATTCGCGACTCAGACGCCGATGGCGACGCCGAAGACCGCATGTGGAGCCAGTGGATGGGCGTCAACCGGAGGTAATGCCAATGCTTGTACTGCGAGAGAGCTATTTCATTTACGTTCGGAACCTGAAGACGTGGCTGGCGCAGCCGTGGATGATCGTGGCGGCGGTGCTGTCGTCGGCGTTCATGTTCCTGTTCTTTGGCGAGCCGCTGCGCGGGATCACGGCGCTGCCGGGGTTCCCGGCCGACGACTACCAGGCCTTCCTGGCCGCCATGGTGATCGTGATGGCGGTGGTCTTCAGCGGTAGCGACATGGCCATGGTGCTGCTGACGGACATGATGTCGGGCTACGTGGACAAGCTACTGCTGTCGCCCGTGAACCGCTTTTCGATCCTGCTGGGCACGCTGCTGATTGGGGGCACGCGGGCCATGGCGCAGGTGCTGGCGATCATCCTGGTGGCCACGGCCATCGGCGTGCGCTTCGAAGGCGGAATCCTCGGCGTGCTGGGCGTCATCGTGGGCACCACATTGCTGGGCGTGGCGATGGGCTGCGTAGGCCTGATCGTCGCCATGCGCACCCGCAGCGTGCAGGTGACGGTGAATAGCTGGCTGCTCTTCATGCCGCTGGCGTTTCTGACCTCGGCCTTCATGCCGCGCGACCTGCTGACCGGCTGGTTCCAGGTGGCCGTTGGCCTGAATCCCATCGAGTACATCATGGTGGCCGTGCGCGCCGTGATCATCGAAGGCTGGGTTTGGGACAGCATCCTGCCGGGCATTTGGGTGTTGCTGGCGACGACGCTGGTGCTGGTGGGGGCGGCGACGTACGAATACCGGCGGGCGACGAATTGAAGTCTCGTCCGCGGCAGCATGAGGAGAATCCTAGATCCCGACCTTCGGACGTTGGGGACTATCGCCAATGACTGCCGGCCGCCGGGGCGTGAGCATGACCCCTGCGCATCCCGGCGACTTCGTCCGTACGGAGGTCATCGAGGAGCTGGGACTCAGCGTGACGAAGACGGCCGAGATTCTTGGCGTGCGGCGGGCGACGCTCTCTGACCTGCTGAACGGACGTGCCTCGCTCTCGCCCGAAATGGCGCTACGCATCGAGAAGGCCTTTGACGTGCGAATGGACCTGCTACTGGAAATGCAAGCCTGGTACGACGCCGCACAGATGCGCGCCCGAGCCGGCGAAATCAGCGTTCGGCGCTACCAGCCCGCCGGAGCGTCGGTTTCGCCGCGCCTGGCGAAATGAGGATCTGAACGAGGGTCGTACTGATCGGGAGACGGCAAGGAGTCAGCGTCCCCAAGTGCGCTATCGAGAAGGCCTAGCTCGAGTAAGCAATCTCGAGACCGATTAGCCGTCCGGTCGCCGCTCCCGCAGCTTGGCCACGACATCAGCGGCGGGCTGCACCTGGCCGGCAGCGACTTGACGATTGCCCAGGGCCAAGATCCTGAGGAGCGCTAGCGTCTCCGGTCGCTTCGGATTGTCGGCCCGCAACTCGGAAAGGCGCCACGGGGCTCGACCGCTCACGCCTTCACCCATCAACCAGAACCATGTGACGGCGCAGCCTATCCGCTCGCGTATGCCGTCACTTGTTCCAGGCGGTCCGCCAGTCGATCTTCGGCGGTCTCCAAGTCGTACTGACTCTGCAAGCCCAGCCAAAATGCAGCCGAGTTTCCGAAGAAGCGCGCGAGCAGCAACGACGTTTCGGCCGTGATGGCCCGCTGGCCGTGGACGATCGCGTGAATCCTGCGCGGATCGACGCCAATGGCCTTCGCCAGTCGGTACTGGCTGAGGTTGAGCGGACGCAGAAACTCCTCGTTCAGGATCTCGCCAGGGTGGATGGGAGGAAGCTTGGCTGGACGTGGCGAAGCACTTGAAATCCGCAAGCTCGTTACATCCGCCATTTCACCCTCCGTGATAGTCCACGATTTCGACCGCATTGGCGTCGCCGTCTTCCCAATCAAAGCAGATGCGCCATTGAGCGTTGACGCGGATGCTGTATTGCCCCGTCCGGTCACCAGCAAGGGCTTCCAAACGGTTTCCTGGCGGTACGCGCAGGTCGTTCAGGCTCGCAGCGTTGTTCAAGATCATCAGCTTTCGTTGAGCGCGACGTTGGATTTCCCGGGAGAACTTGCGGTCGTGCCGCCGCTGGGCAACCGCCTCGGTGTCCTTGTCCCGGAAACTCCTAATCACTTGGAATGTTAGCGCGCTACGCTATTAGCGTCAAGGACAAAGGTTCGGGAGTTGGTCCGCCCAGCCGCCCAAACCAGTGACCGGTGCGGAGAGGGCGCTACTTGCCTCCCAGGCTGACCGTCTGCGTCTGACCCGTGTCGGAGGCGCGGCGGGCGGCCCACGCCGTTTCGTGCATCCAAAGGGCGTCGTCGGCGCTGATGGGTGGTTCGCCGTTGCCCAGGCAGGCCTGGAAGAACTCGTGTTTGAACTGGTCGAACCCGCCGCTCACGCCGGTATCGGTGAAGCTGAGCCGGCGTTCGGGCGCGGTGACCCCGGTACCTTCGCGGGTGAACCACTCGAAACCGTCGTCGGCCTCGGGGTTGAAGCGCAGCCAGCCGCGGCTGCCCCAGATTTGCAGGCCGTCGTGCTTCTGTGACGACGGTGTCATGAATCCGCCCGAGAAGGTGCCGACCATGCCGTTGTCGAACCTGAGGCTGATGGCGTAGGCGTCTTCGGCGTTGATGGGTTCGCCGCCCACGTTGTCGGCGAACCCGGCCACCTGGCGCACGTTGGCGCCGGTGATGTAGCGCATCAGGTCCAGGTAGTGGCAGCCCAGGAAGATGAGATGCCCGCCGCCGCGGTCGCGGTCGTACATCCAGCCGTCGGCCAGTTCTTCCCAGAGCCAGGTGCGCGGGTGTTCAGCCACGTAGTGCACCTGCATGCCGAACAGCCGACCCAGCGCGCCGCTCTGCACGACGTCGCGGGCTTCGCGGACCGCGGCGAGGCCGCGCATGTTGAAGGCGGCGCAGAGGTGGGCGGATGAGCGGTGCGCTGCCTCGACTACGCGACGGTAGTCCTCGATGCGGCCGCAGGCGGGCTTTTCGTGAAACACATGCACGCCGGCTTCCAGGCAGTCGATCAGCACCGGCGGCATCTTGCGGGGTTCCATCGTGATCAAGACCGCGTCGGGCTTGTATTCGTCCAGCAGACGGCGATGGTCGGTGAAGCTGGCGACCAGCTTGTCGCCAAGAATGGACGGCGTGTCGACTTCGCGTCCGTACTTGGTCCAGCCGGGCGGCGGGCCGGAGCCAGGCTCGTGCGTACGGCCCTGCCAGTGGGGATCGGGCGAGGACCCGGTGATGGGACGAAAGACGCCGGCGACCTGGCCGGTGCGGTCGGCGACGGCGACTTCGCCGACTTCGGGATGCTGGGCGCAGACGGCGATGAGGCCGTCGAGATGCCAGCCGGCCGGTTCGGCAATCAGGCCGACGCGCAGGGCGTCAGACAGGGCGGGGTCTCGGGTTTGTCTGTGGGGCCGGATTGTAGGCCAGACGACCGTGGCCGGCAGTCAGCCGACAGTTGCCGGCGCAGAGATGGCGGAGGCGTGGACTGACCACTGAGGACTGGCTGCCAGCGACCGACGACCGCCTACCGGTTCCTAGCGGGCCCCGACGGGGCGGCGGCGTCTGCTCCGGCTGCGGCGGCGGGGACTTTCCGACTGTCCGTTGGCGGCTGGGGACTGCCTCTCAGCCGGCGGCGGCTCGCTACTACGCCGGTTGGCGCTGAGCCGTTCACCGGGCAGCATCTTGTGTCCGCCGGGGCCTACGGTTGCGGCGGCCGCCAGGTCGCGGGGCGTGTGGCCGTTGGCCGAGCCATGGGCCGCGCCGTTGGTCGAGCCATGGGCCGCGCCGTTCGCGCCCGCCATATCGCGCCACATACGCCGTACCAGCTTGCTGCCCAGGATGCGCTCGATGGCGTGCAGGGCATTCAGGTCGGCGCCGCTGACCAGCGTGATCGAGCGTCCCAGGCCGCCCATGCGGCCCGTGCGGCCCGTGCGGTGCGTGAAGAGATTTGGGTCATCGGGCACGTCGTAGTTGATGACCTGGGCCAGACCGGCGAAGTCGAGCCCGCGGGCGGCCACGTTGGTGGCGACCAGCACGTCGATCTGGGCGGTGCGCAGGCGTTGGATGACGCGACTGCGCGCGTTCTGGGGCATCGCCCCCTGAATGGAGTCCACGCGCAGGCCCATATCCTTCAGCCGTGAGCCCAGGCGGGACACCTGACGCCGGGTTCGCCCGAACACAATCGTCGGCGATCCCCGTGATTCGTCCAGAATGTGCCGCACGGCCGCCAGACGCTCGACCTCCGACACGATCCAGACCTCATGGTCGATGTCGGGGAGGTCGTCAGGCTCGGTGTCGAGTTCGGTCCATTGCGGGTCGCTGAGGTGGCGCTGCGCAATGCGATGCACCCAGGCGGGCACCGTGGCCGAGAACAGCGAGGTCTGCCGGTCGGCCGGCAGGTGCCGCAGGATGGCTTCCACCTGCGGCGCCATGCCAATGTCGAACATCATGTCGGCTTCGTCCAGCACCACGACGCGCACGGCCTTGGTGCGGATGCTGCCGCTTTCGATCAGGTCCAGTGCCCGGCCAGGCGTGGCCACCACGATCTGCGCGCCCGCGTCCAGCGCCTTGCGTTGCGGGCCGTAGCTCACGCCGCCCAGGATTCGGACGACGCGCGCGCCAAGGCGGGCGGCCAGTGGCTCGGTAACCGACGCGATCTGCTCCACCAGTTCGCGCGTTGGTCCCAAGACAAGGGCCTGCTGCTCCCGGCGGCTGGCGTCGATGCATGCCAGCAACGGAAGCACGTAGGCCAGCGTCTTGCCGGATCCGGTGCGGGCCTGGCCCACGACGTCACGTCCGTCAACCAGGAGCGGGATGCAGGTGGCTTGGATGGGTGTGGGATCGATTATGGACTGATCTGCGAGGTCGTCGGCGAGGTCTTGGCGAACTCCGAGGTCAATGAAACTAGCGATGGGGAATGCTCCCTGGATCAGGCACGCAAGCTCGACATGGCGATAGGCGCGCAGTTTCCGATGTTCGCGCGCACTGGTTTTTCTGCGGCGCGCGGTGGCTGGTTATGTTTCAACCATACCCTAAAGCCGACGCGCTTGGGCTGGACTTGGTTGAGTAGCGCAAGCGACGGCCGACGGATCGCTTGGCGCTAGGTTTCGTCCGGCCAGACTTCCTGGAGCGCGAACCAACTCGGGTAACCGCGCCGGATCAGCCGGGTGAGCGCGTCGGCCATGCGCTGCACGCCGATGGCGATGCCCTCAGCGTTGGGCTTGAGATCAGAAAGCTTGACTTGGTCCAAAAACTCGACGAAGACCGTGCCGTTGGGCTGGCGCTCGATGGCCGTGGGCAGCAGCGGCGCGCCGTTGCGCAGGGCCAGCCAGACGGGTCCAACCGGCAGCCGCGCGGGACGGCCGCACAACTCCACGTCCACACCGGGCCCCGCCACCGGGCGGTCGGCGACGAGACCGATGATGTCGCCGTCTCGCAGGGCGCGCAGCAAGGGACGCGCCGCGCGCATTGGGTCGTAGAGCCGGGTGCCCGCGCCGCGCCGGACCCGGTTGGTCAACCTTCCCAGCCAGGCCGGCTCCACTGATTCCCCGGCGCTGTGGAACGCGCCGTAGCGGCGGGCGCACTCCGAAGCGGCCATATCCCAGTTCCCCGCGTGGATACCGAAGAGCACCACGCCGCGCCCCTGACGCTTGGCCTTCCGCAGCGTGCGTTCGTCCACGATGAGCCGGCGGCGGCGGCCCCACAGGTCAGGCCAGTGCAAGGTGAAGAACTCCGCCAGGTACTGCCCATAGGCCGCGTACACGCCTTCGGCCAGCGATTCGATCTCAGAGTCCGATGCGTCCGGTCCCACCACCACCCGCAGGTTCGCGCGCAGCCGCGCGCCACGGGGGCCCGCGCGCCGATAGACCAGCCGTCCAGCGCGCGCTGCGACAGCGTCGATAAGGCCCGCCGGCGCCAGCGCCAGCAGGCCGGTCGCCAGCAGCGCCAGGCCGTAGAGGGTTACGTCGCGGTACGAGCGGAGGCGGTCAAGCATCGGTAGCAGGCCGGCTAGTCGGCGACAGTCAGTCGGTACCTACAGCCAGTGTCCAGGCCGGTCAGAACTGTGGGATCCGCGAGCGGCCGGCGGCTATGCCCAGGCGGCAAGCAGACCCGCCATCAGCACGACCGTGACGAGGTGATAGGCATTGTTGAACGCCCAGAGACGCAGCCCACGGCCGGCAAACATGTACACGCCCAGACTGGTCGTCGCGATCACGCCGACCAGGAGCCAGATACCCAGAACCACGCCTTCGCCAAAGCCGTCCGCGCCGGTCATCTTGACCAGCAGCGCCAGGACGTAGGACTGCACCAGGGCGCTGATCAGCATCAGGCCCATCACGGGTCCCTGCCCGCCACCGCCCTCGCGAATTTCTTCCTCGGTCATGACGATCAGCCGCAGCCAGATGTTGCCCAAACCGAATCGCGGGGCGTACCACCACATGCCGAGCGCCATGGGGATGACCGCCGCCACAACCACAGCCAGGTAATTCAGATCGCCGGTCCAGAGCGTCATGTCGGATTGCCCTTCCTTGCGTGCGGGCGCGCACTGCCTGTCACGGTGTAATCGGCGCCAACGCTTGGCGTCAAGCTACGCCGACATTCGCGCACCGCGGATGGGCCGGGCCAGTGAGGGCACCGCCGCGCTCCAGGCCGCGCCGCTACTATTCAGGCCACCGGTCGGACGCGACCATGCCTAGCGTCCGGCTACGGTATAGGTTCAGCACGAGCCGCAGCTGACGGGCGGGGCGCAGCTCTTCCCGAAAGGTTGTGGTGTGGAGCCTCGCTGGCTGACGGCGGTCGCCGTGCGCTGGTGGTGGGTGCTGCTGATCGGCCTTGCGGCCGGCGGTGCTGCCGCCTGGGGCGTCTCGAGAGCGGTTAGTCCGACGTACCGCGCCACGGCCACCATCGTGGTCAACCAGTCGGCCGCGCCGGGCACGGTGACTTACAGCGACGCGCTGCTGAGCCAGCAACTCGTCAAGACGTATGCCCGCATGGCGACACAGCGGGTGGTGTTGGAGCAGGTTGCCGAGGAACTCGAGCTGGCAATCACGCCGGCCGACCTGGACGACTTGCTCGACGGCGTGGCGATCGCCCAGACACAGCTTCTGGAAGTCCGGGCCGAAACGCCGGACCCGGCGCTCTCGCGCGACCTGGCCAACAGCGTGGCGCGCGTCTTCATCGAACAACAGCAACCGTTCCTGCCGCCGGAACGGGGAGCGCAGGCCCTGCGAATCGCACAGCCGGCGGCGCTGCCCACCAAGCCGGTGGCGCCGCGAGTGGTCCTGAACACCATTGTGGGAGTGCTGGCCGGCCTGCTGGCCGCGGCGGCCATCGCCGCGTTGCTCGAACACCGAGACGACACCGTCAAGTCGCCTGACGACCTGCAGCCGCTGGGGCTTGCCTCGCTGGGCGTCGTCGGCGTGCTGCCAGCTGGCGAGAGCCGCCCGCCGACGGCTCCGGGCAATCTGCCGCCGCCCGCGGCTGAGGCCTACCGCAAGATTCGCACCAGCATCGACCTGTGGGGCCTGCGGGAACCGGTCCGCCTGCTGGTCACGAGCGCCAGCCAGGCCGAAGGCAAGTCGACGACGGCCGCCAACCTAGCCGTTGTATTCGGTCAGACAGACCGACGGGTGATTCTCGTGGATGCCGACCTGCGGCGGCCGCATCTACACCGGCTGTTCGAGCTGCGAAACACGCGTGGCCTGACCAGCCTGCTGGTGAACCGCGAGGCGGACGCGCGCGCAACGCTGCGGTCCACGGCCTTCCAGAACGTTTCGCTCGTTCCGGCGGGCGCGTCGCCCCCGAACGCCGCCGAACTCTTGGCCTCCGCTCGGATGCGCGACGTCCTGGAGGAGCTCTCCGGGCTGGCCGACATCGTGATCGTCGACAGCCCGCCAGTGCTGGGCGTGTCGGACCCGATCATCCTGGCGGCGGCGGGCGGCGCCGCGCTGCTGGTCGCGCAGGCCGGCGTCACGCGACCCAAGCCGCTGCTGCGGGCACGGGAAGCGCTGCTGAACACCAACGTCGTGCTCCTGGGCGTGGTCATCAATGCCGCCCAGCGGCGGGTCACCACCGAGTACTACGGGGACTACGCCTACGGTGACGGCGCGCCGGACCCGGCCACCACTCCAGCCACGGACCAGTCGGAGCGTGCCTGAGGACGACGCACGGCTCGGCCGGACTGAATCAACGCACGCGCTGACCCCGCACCGCCGGGTCGCGCTGGCCGCGGCCCTGCTGCTCGTGGGAGCGGTCATCGGCTTCACGGCCCGCTGCGGGGTCTCCGGGTTGTTCGTAAATGTCGGGAACCTGGCCGTGCTGCGCGGGGCGGACGACTTCGCCGCTTCCGTGTTCGACGCCGCGACGGCCGTCGATCCAACCAGCCATGCCGCAAGCAACTTCCGCCTGTCGCAGGCCCTCGTTCGCGGCGACTACAACACGGCCGCCCACGAACTGGCCGCCTTGCGCGCCCGCGGCGGCACGCCTCGCGGCGTCGCTGGCACGTCGAGCGTGTTGCTGCACTTGGACGCCATCGTGTCCCAGCGGGCGGGCGACCCGGAGCGGGCGCTGGCGCTCATCCGTGAGTCCGTCGCGCGCGCCGGCGTCAACGCGCCCCGGGCGGCGTTACGTTTGCTGGACGAGTTGACGCGGGACGTTGCGGACCAGCCGTACGGCCCGTCACTGGCGTCCGTCCAGATTCCGGTCGACCCGCGCCGCAACACTTGCGGTGACGGACCTCGCCTGGCGCGAATACAACTCTCGCGCAACGACATCGCGGCTGGCGGACCGGTTCGTGCGGAATTGGAGTGGATGTACGCGTCCGAAGGTCGCGCCGGGACCGACATTCGACTGCTGCGCAATCTGGCGCCCAACGGCGCGTTTACCTGGGGCGTCACCAGCGCCAATTTGCCCCTGGGGTATGCGGCGCATCCGCGACCGCCAGCCAGCGGCGCGGCCCGACCAGGCGACATCTACGTAGGGTTCGCGGACCTGGACGGCCAGCCGGTTGCCGCCTTGGTCATCGACAACCTGGACGGACCCCCGCGAACCACGCGCTTACGCAGCGACTGGATTCCGGCCGCGCCCGGCGCGTGCTACCTGCTCGCCAGCGAGGCTTGGGTAGCCGGCGGCCAGCCGCACTTCGGGCTGTTCCTGCGCGGACCAACCCGGGCCGATGCGGCGGTCTTTGGTCTGCAGGGCGGACTACCGGACGGGTGGCGCCGTGAAGCGCGGTTGCTACGGCTGCCGCCCGACATTCAGGCCGTCCAGGTCTTCTTCTGGAACTTCCGCAGCAGCGGTGCGGCGGCCTTCACGCTCGCGGTCGTGGCCCGGATCGATATCTGAGACCTCAGCCCGCCATGCTCCAGCCTGAGCCGAAGATGCCGAGGTCTGAGCCTGACCGCGGCGGCGATCCGCGCGTCTCATTCATCGTGCCGGCCTACAACGAAGCGCATCGCGTCGCCGCCATCCTCGACTCGATCGACCGGCAAACGCACCGGAACATCGAGCTTGTGTTCGTGGATGACGGGTCCACCGACGGAACGTTCGCCAACATCGTGCGGTTGGCTGGCGGCCTGCCGGTGCGCACGGTCCGCCACTCGCGCCCGCACGGCGTGGCCGCCGGCCGCAACAGCGGCGCGCGGATCGCAACGGGCGATGTCCTGGTTTTCATGGACGCCGACCTGACGCTGCCTCACGATTTCGCGGCCCGAATCCTGCGGCACTACGCCGCGGGGGCCGACTACGTGTTGGTCGGTTCGCGCGTGGCCGACCGCTCGCAGGTGTCGTCGCGTTACCTGCAAAGCGAGTACGAGGCCGCCATGGCCGCGCCGGAGTTGCAGCGCAGCTCGCAGGCGTTCTCTGCGCGACAAGGGGTCGTCCAGGCGGTCGGGCCGTTCCGCGAGGATTTGCCGCGCGGCGACGACTCCGAGTTCGGGGAACGCGTGATGGCGTCCTGCTACCGGCGCGTCGAGGATCGGACCATCGAAGTAGTGCATCACCGCCCGACGACATGCAGCTCGTTTCTGGCCTTACAGCGCCGCCGGGGCCGGAACTTTGCCTACAGCCGGCGCAATCGCCGGCGCCATGGCATCGCCCACCTGCTGGTTGCGGCGCTGGCGCGCACCGCTCTGACCGCTGCGGAGATCGTCACGCTGGTGGTCCCGTTGCGTAGGGCCGATCGCTTGGCGTCGCGCTCGTCGCGGGGACGAACCGACCTGCTCAGGTTCGCGCTGCTGGACGCCTCGGCCCGTGCGGCGCGCGCCGTCGGCGTGTGGCAGGGCGTGAGCGAAGTCCTGACCGGGACCTACCGCCCGCGCTGAGTGCGAACGGCGCGCCGGTTACTACCGTCGCGGCTCAGCGCGGGCCGACAGCTGAGCCGCGAAGCCGACCAGCAGCAACAAACCAAGTCCCACCGCCAGGGACCGAATGGCCTGCACGTAGACCGGGATGATCTCGGCGTTCACGAAAATGACTCGCCAGAACAGCGCCATGTACAGCACCGCGCCGGCTGCCGTGGCGCCTGGCCGGTCGACCAGCCAGGCGTACAGCAGCCGATAGAGCAGCCCCAAGGCAACGCTCCCGATCACCACACCCGCCAGTCCGTAGCGCAGGTACAAGTCGCCGACGTGCGTGATTCCGAACGAGGTTCGGTTGCCCTCCACGCCCCGAAACGCGCTGCTCACCTGTGGCGAAAACGGCGCGGGCTTGTCCGTCCAAATCGCGCGCGGAATGAACGCGAAGGCGGGAATGAGGGACAGATCGATCCCGGTGACCTCCAGGTCCACCACGTCGCCGGACGCCAAAATCGACGCCACCGTTTCACCCGACGTCTGCCGGTTCACCAGCGTCCGGAGCGCCGCGTGGATAAAGTCGCCCGGCCCCGCCTCAACGATCTCGCCGGCCAGCGCGACTGGGGCGGTCGCCAGGCTCGCAGCGTCGGCTGGGCGTTGGAGTTCGCCCTGATGGACTCGGTCCCGATAGATCGTCACCGCGCCGAACATCACGACCACTGCTGCCGCAACTGCGAGGAGAAACCTGAAGCTGCCCAGCCGCCGCACCCGGTAGTTGTAGAGGCCGGCCAGGCCGACGAGCAGAAACACAAAGACGTGCTTGGCGCCGAAGGCCACCGTGAAGGCCGCCTCGATTGGCGCAATCACCGCGAGAACCGCCGCAACGACGCCGAAGCGAACTCGGTCCCTGCGAAACACATACACACCCGCCAGCAGCACGGCGAACTGGCTGAAGCTGCCGAGCTGCAGCAGGACGTTGAAGTCGTCGGTCAGCCGTTCTCGAAGGTCCAGGCTGGCGAAGGTGGCCCCGCGGTCCACTAGCAACACGCCCCGAGCGATCACGCCCACGGTGTAGATCAGGCCCAGGACCGCCCACGGCGCACGCTCGGGCAGAGTCAGGGAAACCTGCGGCAGCCTTCGAACCGCGCACCGCCACCAGGGCGCGTAGTAACCGATGTAGGTCAACGCCAGCGCCAGCGTGGCCAGCGCAACCGCCGGTCCGCGCGTGTCGTCGATGTTCACAAAGACAAACGGATCCACCAGGTCGCTGCCGGCTTCGACCAGTAGCGTCCGCATGCCGAAGTCGAGAAAGAAGAACAGCCCGATCGGCACGATCGGTTGAAACAGGTCGCCACGCGTGACCAGCGCATGCAGGGCAGGCGCCAGAGCCAGCGCTGACAGCCCGAATGCCAGCACCGGAGTCGCGAGGTGGCCCGGCAGCGTGCTGACGACGAGCGCACCAGCGGCTCCAGCGGCGGCGGCGCCCAGCGCAACCAGCAGGGCCACGGCCAGGCGACTTTGCAGGTCCGCCTGTTGAATCAGCGAACGGCGCGCGTCAACGGCGTTCGCCCAGTCCCGGAACATGCAAGGGTGCCAGGGGCCGAGCTAGGCCATTCGCTCCACCTGCTCGCGCGAAATCTCGTGCCGCAGCGGTTCACCCGCGAAGTGGCGGGCGATCTCGTCGACCATCGCACCCATCTGACGAGCCCGCGTTTCCAGCGTGAACCCCGCGATGTGCGGCGTGAGCGTCGCGTTGGGCAGGCCCCGGAAGGGCGAGTCGTCCGGCAACGGCTCCTCATCAAACACGTCCAGCACCGCGTCGATCCGCCCGGCCGCCAGGACGTCGAGCAGCGCCTCCTGATCCACCAGCCAGGCGCGCGCGCAGTTCACGAACAGCGCGCCGTGCTTCATCAGGTCCAGTTCCCGGCGGCCGATCATGTGATGGGTCGCCGGCAGGATCGGCGCGTGCAGCGTCACGACGTCGCTGGTGCGCATCAGCGTGTCCAGGTCCGCCAGCTGTACGCCCATTTCGACGGCTTCCTGCTCGCCGACGAACGGGTCGTAGAGCGCCACGTCGGGTGTGAAGGCCCGCAGCAACGGAATCACGCGCCGTCCAACCATGCTGGCGGCCACCACGCCAACCCGTCGCTCGGCCAGCAATCCACCGATGTTCGAACCGCCGCTGGTTTGTCTCCAGCCACCGGCTCTGAGGGTCTCCTGGTGACCGATATACCCGCGCAGCCCCAGCAGGATGGCGCCGATGGTGTACTCCGCCACCGCTTCGGCAATCACGTCCGCCGCGTGGGTCACGCGGATGCCGCTGTCCCAGGCCGATTCGTCCACAGTTCGTCGGACAGTGCCCGCGGCGTGGGCAACGATCTCCAGGTTCGGCGCGGCCGCCAGCGCCTCGGCGTCCAGCTTGGGGCTGCCCCAACTGGTGATGACGGCCCGCACGTCGGGATCCAGATGCTCCATCAAATCGTCCTGGGTCCAGGGTTCGTCGCCTTCGTTCCTGACCACATCGGCGGCCAGCGTTTCCAGCCGGGCTTCGTCCTCGGGTTTCAGAATTAGTTCGCGCAGCGGCCGATGTACGGTCACCACGATGGTTCCGGTAGCCATGGGCGGCATTCATCCTCTCCAGATGGTCTCGCGAACCGTACCGCGCGGCGCCGGGCCGTGCTTACGCCGCTGCGGCAACGGTCGCATAGATCTCGGCCAGTTCCCGCGCGGTCCGGTCCCAACGAAAGCGTCGGACCAGCGCCAGTCCGCGAGCCTGGGTAGCGCGCCGGATCGAGTCGTCCTGTAGCAGCCGTGCCGCCGCAGCCGCTAGCCCACGGGTGTCGGTGGCGGGTGCTTGCAGCGCAGCCGGACCGGCGACTTCACGCAATGCCGTGCAGTTGGAGGTGACGGCCGGCGTTCCACAGGCCATGGCCTCTAGCGCCGGCCAGCCGAAGCCTTCCGCGTGCGACGGCGCCAGAAGCACCTGGCAGCAGGCATAGAGCGCGGGCAGGTCGCGCTCGGGCACGTAGCCGGTCTCCACGATCCAGGGTTCCAAGCCCAGGCGTCGCGCCAATCGGCGCTGGGCGCTGGTCAGGCGCTCGCCAGCTTTGACGAATCCGCAGGCGATGCCGTGCGTCTGGCGTAGCGCGTGGACGACCCGCAGCGCACCTTCGATGTTCTTGTAGGCGCTCGCGCCGCCGACGTGTAGCAGCAGTGGGATCTTCGGCAACCCGAGTCGTTGTCGCAGCCGTGCGATCTGCGCATTGGGCGGCGCTCGAAAGTGGTCCTCCACGCCGCAGTACACCACGCGCAGCCGAGCCGGATCGCAGCGCAAGTAATGCCGCACGTCGTGCGCCGTCGCGTGGCTGTCGCACACAACCGCGGCCGCCCGCGACAGCTGGCGCACCGCATAGCGGAAGGCCAGCAGGGCAATCCAGGACGGCCGTGCTCCCGGGATGCGACCGTCGGCCATGCGCAGCAGCATCAGGTCGTGGCAGGTCACCACCGTGCGTTCCGGGCCCAGCACGGGGACAAGATGAGCGTAGGAGTGGTCGACCACGTGATGCACCGTGGCCGACGCGCCGGACACGCGGCGCGGATAGTCGGCGTAGCGCACCCGGTACTTGCCCACGTTCTCGGCCAGGCGGCTGAATGGCCCGTCGTCGTGCTGCGGCCATGGGGGCGGTGTGACGGTGTGGACATCCAGCGGCGGATTCAGGTTGCGCAGCGCCCGCTCCAGCGTCCGGCCGTAGCGGTCCATGGAAGGCCGGCAGTCGCTGGGATTGACGAGATAGAGGTTAACGCGCGGCTGCGGGCTGGAACCGTCGTCCGACGGATAGTGAACGCTCATGGCTTGCGTACCAGGACTTCCCAGCTGGTTGCCCAAACGCGATCCAGTACCGGAATCCGCAGCAACCAGGGCGCTGCCCGCATCAGACCCAGCCGCGCCAGCAGCGGCAGCGGACCCATGCGACCCACGCGCGCGACTTCGAACCCGGCGTCCAGGAGCAGCAGGCGAATGGCGGCGCGGGTGAAGCCGCGGCGGTGCGTGTAGTCATTCCAGACCACCCGCGGCCGCGCCATCGGAACGGATGCCAGCGCCAGACCGCCGGGCCGGAGCACCGCGTGCATCTCGCGCACGGTGTCCCAGGGATGATCCAGGTGCTCCAGCACGTCTCTGGCGATAACAGCGTCGAAGCAGTTGCGCGGGAAGGGCAGCCGCCGAGCTGCCGCAGCGTCCCAGGCCAGCACCGGGCCGTGTTGGGCGGCCAGTTCCAGCGCGCCGCGGTCGTGGTCCAGACCAAGCACGCGGACGCCCGGTGGCGCCGCCCGCGCCACCCCACCCGTACCGCAGCCCAAGTCCAGCACAAGGGTGACGTGCCCCATGCGGCGAAAGTAGTCGCGGACGAGCGCGGGCGGCACTCCAGGTCCTTGGTAGTAGGCCCGCTTGCGAATCTGCCCTGCTGGCCGTCCGCTCATGCGTTCGACGGCCCGTTTACGCCAATGCGTCTCTGTTCCAGACACGCCGCCAGCCGCCGCGCAACCTGGGCATGCGTGAAGTGGCGCTGGACCAGAGTCCGACCCCGCGCGGCCAGGCGTGCGCGTAGGGCGTCGTCCTCGATCAGGCGTCGCAAGGCGGCTCGCAGCTGCCCGATGTCGCGCTCAGGCACCACGATGCCGGCGTCGCCAATCACATGGGGAATCTCTCCAGAGTTCGTCCCCACCACCGGGCAGCCCGCCGCCATGGCTTCGATCAGCACGTGCCCGAACTGCTCGGTCCAGTCCGCGGTGGCGTAGGAGGGGAGGACTAACGCGTCCAGGGTGGTGAGCAGCGCAGCTACGCGCTCGTGTCCGGCGCCCTCTATGAACCGCAGCCGCCGGTCCAGGTCTGCCGCCGCCAGACGGTCGTGCAGCGCGCCGCGCAGCGGTCCCCGCCCGACGACCAGCAGTGTCCAGTCGAGCCGGTCAAGGCCGGCCAACGCATCCGCCAAGTCCAGGATCCCCTTCTCGGGAATCAGCCGCCCGGCAAACCCGATCACCACTCCAGAAATACCCAGTTCGGCTCGAACACGCGTGCGCGTCTCGCCCGGTCGGTCGGGGAGATCGACGCCCACTTGCGGCATGCGATGGATCGGGCCGCCAAACCCCGCCGCCCGCAGCCCGTCGCCGGCTGCCTGATTCCCGGCGAACGCCAGACGCGCGGCGCGCAACGCGCCGCTTTCTAGAATGTCTAGCGGAAACGGCCGTCGGCGGACCGCGCGGCCGCCCCAAGTGAAGAAAGCAAAGAGCGGGTATCCGGGCAGCAGACGCGCCAACAGGCGTCCCTGCAAAGCCAGCAGCGAGTACGGCTCCTGTTCGACGAGCACGATCTCGGGCTGGAACCGTCGCGCGGCCGCGAGCAGCCGTGGATTGACGTGGAACGTCAGCGTGCCCCGGCCGCGGAAGAGCGCTCGCGTTACCTCCAGGTGGACGCGGGGATGCGCCGGCGGCTCGGGCGCCACGGGACCGAAGTGCGGGTCCAGCCAGCCGTTCGGTACAACTAGCAGCACCGCGTGGCTCGGCGACAGGTCGGCGAATGCCTCCCATTTCCGCTGGTTGAACCGACGCAGATAGGTATGTCCGGCAACAAGCACGCGCACGCTCAGCCAGCCTTCCTAACGCCGGCTGGCTGTGACTGAGTGAGGCCGGACCCGGCGCGCTCGAGACACCATGAGCGCTGCGTCTCGGCCCGCCATGGAAAAATACGCGCGCGTAGCGCGCCCCGCCGCGCAGCGCCCTTACGGTAGCCGTCTTGCGCCCGTTCTGTCTCCGGCGGGTTGCCGGGGAATCAGGGCTGGCAGGGCTGGTAGGACGCGCCTGGGCCGGAAACCTCGCGGGAGACCCTGAATGGCCACCTGGCGAACAATGCGAAAGCCCGACATCCACGACCTGCTGAAGACGCGCTTCGGCTACGACGAGTTCCGTCCACTTCAGGCCGAGATCATCCAGACCGTGCTGGCCGAACGCGATGCGCTGGTGCTCATGCCCACGGGCGGGGGCAAGTCGCTGTGCTACCAGCTGCCGGCGCTATGCCTGGAGGGCCTGACGTTGGTCGTCTCTCCGCTCATCGCCTTGATGAAAGACCAGGTGGACGCCCTGCGCGCCAACGGTGTGGCGGCGGCCTTCATCAACAGCACAGTCCCGGCGCCGGAGGCCCGCGGCATTTACAGGGAGGCCAGGGCGGGCCGTCTCAAGATCCTCTACATCGCCCCCGAGCGACTAGCCGTGGCCGGCTTCAGCGAATTTCTGCGTGCCGTTCGCGTCAGCCTGATCGCCATCGACGAGGCCCACTGCATATCCGAGTGGGGCCACGACTTTCGCCCAGACTACCGCAACTTGCACATCCTGCGCGAACGCTTTCCGGACACACCGGTCATGGCCCTCACGGCCACGGCCACGGCGCAGGTCCAAGACGACATCGTGGAACAACTGGCGATTCCCAGTGCGCACCGCTTTGTTGCCAGCTTCGACCGCCAGAACCTCACCTACATCGTCCAACCAAAGCGCCGGACGTTCGACGCGCTGCTGGAGTTGCTGCGTCAACACTCGGACGGATCGGCCATCGTCTACTGCCTCTCCCGCCAGAACACCGAGGATCTGGCGGCAGACCTCACCGCCGAGGGCATTCAAGCGCTGCCCTACCACGCCGGACTCGACCCGTCCGTTCGGCACTCGACCCAGGAACGGTTCATTCGGGACGAGGTTCCGGTCGTGACGGCGACCATTGCCTTCGGCATGGGCATCGACAAGCCGGACGTGCGCGTGATCGCGCACTACCACCTGCCCAAGACCCTGGAGGGCTACTACCAGGAGACCGGCCGGGCCGGCCGCGACGGCCTGCCCAGTACCTGCGTGCTCTTCTACGGGGCGTCCGACCGGCATGCGCTCACGGGGTTCATCGAGCAGATCGAGGACGAAACCGAGCGCGAACGGGCGTGGGAGAAGTTGCGGCAGATCGTTCGGTACAGCGAGTTGCAGACCTGCCGCCGCGCGTTCATCCTCCACTACTTCGGCGAGGCCTACGACCGGGAGTCCTGCAGCGGCTGCGACGTCTGTCTGAGTGAGCGCGAGGAGGTTGACGCCACCGAGATTGCCCAAAAGGTCCTCTCGGCCATCATCCGCACCGGCGAACGCTTCGGTGCCGCGCACGTGATCCAGGTGCTGCGCGGCGGTCGCGCGCGCCGCGTGCTGGCCCTGGGTCACGACCGCCTATCGGTCTACGGCGTTGCCCGTGAAACCAGCCGAGCCGAGCTTCACGAGATTGTCAGCCTGCTGGAAGTCGCAGGGCTGGTCCGGCGCAGCGCCGACCAGTACCGGACCCTCGCCGTGACGCCGAACGGCCGCGACTTTCTGCGCCAACGCGAGACGCTGACGCTCACCCGCATCAAGCGCGCCGAGGCCGACGCCCCCCGGCCCCAACCGGGGCTCGATCATCTCGACTATGACCGCGAGTTGTTCGAACGTCTGCGCGACCTGCGGTTCCGGCTGGCCCAGGCCCGCAACGTTCCGCCCTACGTGATCTTCGGCGACCGGTCACTCCAGGAAATGGCGTACTACGTCCCGCAGCGCCAGGAGAGCTTTTCGAGCATTTCCGGCGTCGGCCGCGTGAAACTAGACGAATTCGCCGAAGAGTTCCTGGACGTCATCCGCGGGTTCGCCGAATCTCACGGCCTGGCGGAACGACCCAAGCTGCGGCGTCCGACCGGGCGTCGTCGCGCGACTCGCCGCCGAGGTTCAACCTACCGAGAGACGCTGGACCTCTACATGCGGGGACTGTCGATCTCGGAGGTCAGCCAGCGGCGCGGCCTTGCCGAGGCGACAATCGTTTCCCACTTGGAACACCTGATCGCCGCCGGTGAGACGTTGCCACTCGAGCGCGAACTGCCGCCTGCCGAGCGGGTGAACCGGATCACGGAGGCGTTTGCGCAGACGGAGTCGTGGATCCTCACGCCCGTCAAAGAGCTGCTGGGTGACGACTTTTCCTACGAGGAAGTGCGGCTGGTGCGCGCCTGGCTGGACCAGCAGGGCCGGTTGCAGCGCGGAGCCTCGGGTCGGAGCACCGAACCGACGCCACCCTGAGGCACGAATCGGCCCGAACGTGCGAAGCTCACATCTGACACCCCGCTGTCACGGTTGACGACGCTATGACCGACCTGCTGGAAGACGAATTCGGCGACATCATCGGCAAGGCCCGGTTTGGCCTGGACCTCTCGGCGGATGAGGTCGCGGGGCAGGTCGGCATCTCCGCCGCCGACCTCCAGGTGCTGGAGGACTGCCTGCGCAGCCCGACCAAGGCCGAAAGCGACCGACTGGCGGCGCTGCTGAACCTCGATCCGGAGCGCCTGCTGGCCGTTGCCCAGGACGCCTACGTACCCGACCCCGTGCCGCTGGACCACGGCGGTGTGAGCATCCGCGTCATCCCATATCCGCCCATGCGCGTCTATCAGTACGTCGTCGGGGACGTTGAAACTGGCCAGGCTGTGGTCGTCGATCCCGGCGCCGTACCGGACCAGATTCTGGGTGCGCTGACCGATGAGCAGTGGACGGCGGCCGCGATCCTCGTCACGCACGCCGACGCCGACCACATCGACGCGTTACCTGCGATTCACCAGGCGCTCAACGTCCCCATCTGGGTACATCCAAACGAACAGCCCCGGATGCCCGCACTCGAAGGGGCCGACATCCGGAACTACGACCACGGCCAGCGATTTCAGGCCGGACCGTTTGAGGTCGAGGCCCGCCGCACGCCGGGGCATGCGCCGGGTCACTCCTCGCTGGTGTTGCGCGACCTGGTGCTGGTGGGCGATGCCATGTTTGCCGGGTCGCTGGGACGCACGGCGCTGGGTCCGGCCTACTACGGCGACCACCTTGCGGCCGTGCGCGCCCAGATCCTTTCGCTGCCGGCGGCCACGCGGCTGTTTGCCGGTCACGGACCACCAACCACCGTGGGCGAGGAAGTGGCGCACAACCCCTTCTTCGCGTCGTGAGCCGCGAATAGCCGAGATCAGCCCAAATAGGGGAGAATAGGCGGGGAGCTTTAGCGTCGGCACGCCAGCGACTACGAGCCGCTCATGTTCGCTTTTGACATTTCAACACGATTTGCAGGCTCAACCCTGCTCTTCCGGTCGCTGTCCCTGGACGACGCGCTAACGGCGCTGGCGCAGACCGAACTGACGTACGTGGACCTCTGGTCCACGCCGGGCGTGCTGGAGCACCTGGACCCCATGCGCGACTCGCCGGGCGACGTGAAGGCCCAGGTGGAAGACCTGAATCTGCGGCCCTCGTCGATCTCGGCCTATGCGACCTTCGGGAACGACTTGGTCGCGCGCCTGGAGTTCGCGGCGGCCATCGGTGCCCCGCTGGTCATCGGCACGGCCCCGGTGCGTGAGTACGAGCGCCGCGAGGCGGCGGATGACGTACGGGCCCTGGGCCGGGCCGCGCAGGACCTGGGCGTGACGCTGGCGCTGGCCAACCAGGTCGGCACCTGGCTCGACGAGCCCTCGGAGATCGCCAGCTTTCTGGACGACGTAGGACATCCGCGCGTGCAGTTGAGCCTTACCCCACCTCACGTGCGGCTGGCCAGCACCACGCTGCGGGCGGTGGCCGACGCCGCCGATGGGCGCGTGGGGCACACCTGCCTCTGGAGCGTCAGCCCGGCCATGCGCGACGCGGACGACCTGGGGCCGGCCGCCGACCAAGCGCCAGGACGCGGCACGGTGGACTTCCGGGCGCTGACCACCATGCTGGACGAGCGCAACTACTTCGGCATGTTCACGTTCATCTGGGGCAGCACGGAGCATGTGCCCGCTGCGGAAACCGTGGCGGCCATCGCCGCCGCCCGCGCCCACGTCCTGGAAGTCTCCACGCCAACCTGATGGCGGCGCTGCGGCGCGGGGGCCGGTTGGCCCTCGTGCTACGCTAGCCGCCGCCCACGAGATTGTGAAACGGTGCACAAAGCCCGGCGTATCGTGACTCTCGCAACCAGGGACGGTGGCCGTCCCGCGCAAGGGCAGCGCATCACACCTTTGACCCAGAGCCGCCGCATATATGCCGCGCTTACGGTCGCGGCGCTGGCCGTGGCCGCCCTGGCTATGGCCGCCTGCGGCGCGACCCCGCAGACCACGCTGGAACCAACCACCGAGGCGGCGCGCACCGCCCGCGATCTGCTCATGTTCGTCTTCTGGGCCATGGTGGTGGTCTTCGTGATCGTGGAAGGCGCGCTGCTCTACATCCTCATCCGCTTCCGCCGGCGTAGTGGCGACGGTCTCCCGGCCCAGACGCACGGCAACACCCCGCTCGAGATCAGCTGGAGCATCGCGCCGGCCATCCTGGTCGTGGTGATTGTCGTGCTGACGGTTCCCGCGGTCTTTTCCAATGCGCGCGCGGCCAGCCCAGACGCCCTGCAGGTTCGCGCGATCGGCCACCAGTGGTGGTTCGAATTCGACTACCCCGAGTTAGGGGTGGTGACCGCCAACGAGCTGCACCTGCCGGTTGACCGCGACATTGAGCTTCAACTCGAAAGCGACGACGTGCTACACAGCTTCTGGGTTCCCAGCCTGCGCGGAAAGCTGGACATGGTGCCGGGCCGGGCGAACCGGTTCACGATCAGGCCTGAAGAGACGGGCACTTTCCTGGGACAGTGCGCAGAGTTCTGCGGAACCGCCCACGCGCTCATGAAATTCACCGTGGTCGTGGAGTCGCAGGAAGCGTTCGACGCCTGGGTCGAGAGCCAGCGCGCCGACCGGGCGCCGCCGACGAGCGAGTTGGCGCGCGAGGGCGAACTGCTGCTCACCATCGGCGGCTGCGTGGCCTGCCACACCATTCGCGGCACCGATTCGGCGGGCATCCTGGGCCCCGACTTAACCCATATGCGCAGCCGCGACCACATCGCCGCCGGCATCCTGCCGAACGACCCGGAAAACATGCGCCGCTGGCTGAGCGATCCCCAGGCGGTGAAGCCCGGCAACTCGATGGTGATCCCCGAATTGACCGGCGACCAGCTTGACGCCTTGGTGGCCTACCTTGAGGGCCTAAAATAGGTATGCGGGCACGACCCGGCGCACAGGCGCCGAACGGAGGGTGACCACATGGCGACGTTGACGACGACCGCCCCGGACACTCGCACGTTCTCAGGCACGGCCTGGAGTTGGATCACCACGGTCGATCACAAGCGGATCGCCGTGCTGTACCTGGTCACGTCCCTGGCCTTCTTCATGCTCGGCGGGGTCGAGGCGCTGCTGATGCGCCTGCAGCTGGCCAGGCCCGATGCCGACGTCGTGTCGGCGGAACGGTTCACCGAACTCTTCACCATGCACGGCACCACCATGGTGTTCCTGGCGCTGATGCCACTCAGCGCGGCCTTCTTCAACCTGCTGGTGCCCCTCATGATCGGCGCGCGCGACGTGGCCTTCCCGCGGCTGAACGCCCTGAGCTACTGGGTCTACCTCTTCGGCGGCATCTTCATCAACATCAGCTTCGTGGCCGGCGGCGCGCCCAACGCCGGCTGGTTCGGCTACGCGCCGCTCACCGAGACGGCCTTTGAAGCCACCCACGCCATTGACTTTTGGGCCTTCGGCCTCCAGATCCTCGGCGTCTCCTCCATCCTCGCCTCGATCAACTTCATCGTCACCATCATCAACATGCGGGCGCCGGGGATGACGCTGAACCGGATGCCCATGTTCGTGTGGATGACGATGATCACGGCATTCCTGATCATCTTCGCCTTCCCCGTCATCACCATCGGCCTGGTGCTGCTGGTCTTTGACCGCTATCTGGCGACCAGCTTCTTCCTGCCGGAAGGCGGCGGCGACCCCGTGCTCTGGCAGCACCTGTTCTGGGTCTTCGGCCACCCGGAGGTCTACATCCTGATCCTCCCCGCCATGGGCATCGTGTCGGAAATCCTGCCCACCTACGCGCGCAAGCCGTTATTCGGATATGCGGTCGTGGCCTATTCCGGGGCGGCCATTGCCCTGGTCGGGTTCGGGGTCTGGACGCATCACATGTTCACCGTGGGGCTGGGGCCGATTGCCGACACGGCCTTCGCGATCTCGACGATGGCGATCGCGGTTCCAACCGGGGTCAAGATTTTCAACTGGATCGCCACCCTTTACGGCGGCTCGATCAGCTTCAAATCGCCTCTATTGTTCGCGGTGGGCATGGTCTCCATGTTCATCATCGGCGGGCTCAGCGGCATCATGCTGGGATCGCCCCCCATTGACTCACAAGTGCAGGACTCGTATTTCGTGGTCGCGCACCTGCATTACGTGCTCTTCGGCGGCACGGTCTTCGGTCTGTTCGCGGGCATCTACCACTGGTTCCCCAAGTTCACCGGGCGGTTCATGCACGATGGCTGGGGCAAAGTTCACTGGGCGCTGATGTTCGTCGGGTTCAACCTAGCGTTCCTGCCGCAGCACATGCTGGGCATCGACGGTATGCCGCGCCGCGTGCACACCTACGCGGCGGACATGGGATTTGACTTGTGGAACATGATGTCCACGGTCGGCGCCTTCATGCTCGGGCTCTCGTTCCTCATCTTCACCATCAACGCCGTGCGCTCGATTCGACAGGGCGAACCGTCGGGCAGCGACCCCTGGGACGGCGGCACGCTGGAGTGGACGATTCCCTCGCCGCCACCGGTCTACAACTTCGCGCACATTCCCATCGTGGATAGCCGCTATCCGGCCTGGGACGCCAAGCGCGGCGGCGGGCACACCGGCGCGGTGGCTACCGCCCCCGAGGCCGGCGGCGAGACGGAGGAACCGGACATCCACATGCCCAACCCCTCCTACTGGCCGATCGTGCTGGCCGCCGGGCTGGTAATCGCCGCCTGCGGCCTCATCTTCCACCAAGTGTTCATCCTGCTGGGCGCTGTGCTCTTCGCCATCGCGCTGCTGGGCTGGATCGAGGAACCCGCCGCATGACCGCGGACGCTCACGCCCACCACGAGGAGCACCACTCCTCCACCGGCCTCGACAACCGCAAGCTCGGCATGTGGGCCTTCCTGGGCTCCGAGACGATGTTCTTCGGCAGCCTGATCCTGGTCATGCTGATCAACAAGCACAACACGCTGGGCGGACCCGGCCAGGAAGTTCTGGACCTGGTCCTCACCTCATTCACCACCTTCGTGCTGCTGACCAGCAGTCTCGCCATGGTGCTGTCGCTGGCCGCCTTCCGGAACGGCTCGCTGCTCTGGGGCCGCATCTGGCTCGGGATGGTGATGCTCATGGGCCTGATCTTCCTCGGCGGGCAGGTCTACGAGTTCACCTCGTTCGTCACGCACGAGCACCTCACCCCCTCCACCAACCTCTTCGGCGCTTCCTTCTACACCCTGGTCGGATTCCACGGCGCGCACGTGGCCATCGGAGTGCTCTGGCTTGGCACCGCGTTGCTCTACAGCTACCGCGGTCGCTTTCAGCCCGGGATGGACATGTGGGGCATCGAGCTGGTCGGGTTGTACTGGCACTTTGTGGACCTCGTCTGGGTCGCAATCTTCACGCTCATCTACTTGATCTGATGGCAGACACGCACTCCGCGCACGCGGACCACGGCGGGGACATGACCCACGACGCCGAGCATCGCCACGGCTACTCCAAGTACGTCATCGTGGGCGTAATCCTGACGATCATCACCATCGTCGAGATCGCGATCCCCAGCCGTCCGGAGATCCGCGACGCTCTCACCCGGACCGGCGTGGTGGCCTCGCTGCTGGTGCTCTCGTTTGTCAAGGGCGCGGGCGTGGTTGCCTACTACATGCACCTGCGGGACGACAGCCGCCTGTTCACCGCGCTGTTCCTGTTCCCGTTTTCAATCGCCTCCATGATCGTGCTGATCCTCTTCCTCTTCTTCACGCTGGTGGGCAGCTAGGCTAGATAGCGGGGGCAAGCGCACGCAGATTGGCACGGGCGTGGCGCCGCTCGATCCGCGGTGACCGGCCAAGTCGTGCAGGTGAGGAGGCGTTGACGTGACCTTCTACCTGGTTCCTGAAATCACCCTGGGCGTCGTCGTCCTCGTGGGCGCCTACGCCTACTCGGTCAGTCCCTGGAATCCGGACCGCCCGGGGCGGGTCAACCCCTGGCGCATCGGCCTCTTCGTTACAGGCGCGGCCATGGTCTTCGCGGCCCTGCACCCGCCCATCGACACCCTCAGCTCCAAGTACTTCAGCGTACACATGGTCCAGCACCTCATGGTGACCTTCATGGCGCCGCCGCTGCTGCTGCTGGGCATCCCGGCCTGGATGGTGACGCCGCTGCTTCGTCGGCCAATGGTGCGGGTCGCCGTCCGCTGGGTCACCCAGCCGCTGATCGCGGGGTTCATTGGTGTGGCCGTGTTTTGGGGCTGGCACCTGCCAACGCTCTATGAGGGGGCGTTGAACGACCGGATCCTGCACGACGCGGCGCACGTGACGATGGTGCTCTCAGCGCTGTTGATGTGGTGGCCGGTCGTCAGCCGCGTGCCGGCCGCGCCTGCCGCCAGCGTCCCGATCCAGATGTTCTATCTGTTCTTGCTCACGCTGCCGTCGGGTTTGCTGAGTTCCCTCTTCGTCTTCGCCGGGGAGCCGTTGTACCCGACGTACCTGCTCGCCGCCGACCCCGGCGGACTCTCCGCGCTGGAGGATCAGCGGATCGGCGGGTTGATCATGAAACTCGGCGGCACGGCCCTGCTGTGGACCGTCATCACCGTCAAATTTTTCCGCTGGGTTTCTGAAACGCCTGGCGAACGCGAGCTGCTGGGGCGCACCCCAAGAGGCGGCTAGCTGGCCGGACCCGCCACCACGCTGGCCCGCGCTCCGCGCACCGCGTGACCCGGCGTGGGGTCCAGCGCCTCGTGCGTGCCCGGTTCCATGTCCGCTTCCAGGTAACCGGTTTGTCCTGGCCCGATCCGTGGTGAGTTGACGACGCCGCCTGGAAGTCGAACCTCCAGACTGTGGGTGTACACGCCAATGTTGGTTATCGCGAATCGCACTCGCGGAGCGCTCGTACGAATCACGGGCGGCAGGATGGCGAAGTCGCCGATCTGGATCGCGTGCTCCTCGCAGGTCGGCGGAGCGCAGGTGGTTTGCAGGGCCGTCAGCGGGTCCGGGGTCGGGTTCTCGATGGCGGTCTGCATCACACCGACTTCACAGGCGGCCAGCACGACGACCGCGACGATCAGGGCAGCCAGACGCAAGGCATGGACGTGAACTCGGGACATGCGGGAACAGCTATCCGTGGGGATTCGGGGTTAGTTCAGAGCTTAGGGAAGCCCGCCGCCACGCCGCAACACATTCGGCGGCGTCGACGGTGTAGATGCCGAGACGGCCCTCTATGGCCAACTCGTTGACATCGCCACGCAACCGTGCGCGACTAGATCCACAGTCGATCGACAGCGACCAGCACGCCGCCCAACGCCGCCAGCGCCACGACAAGGCGTACGGTCAGGCGCGTCTCAAGCGCGTGAAGGTCGGCCTTCGTCGCGTAGTGCCGCAAAGTCCGATCCAACTCGAGGCGCAGTTCGCCTCGCTCGTGTAGCAGTTCGCGTCGCAGGTCTTCCAGAGTTAGCGGCTTGGTGTCCGCGGCCATAGCTTCAATCCCTATTCCCGCCCGGAAACCGCCCCGATATCCCGATTGTTGCAGCCGGTGGCGGGGCTCGCAATTGGAACCCGCTTGCGCAGAATCGTCTGGAATCCGCCCCCACTGAATGTGCCTGCTACCGGGCCGCCGGATCGGCGTATACTCAAAGAGGCGGTGAGTTGCTCACCGCCGGGTCGGACGATGCGACGCGCGGTCGTTTTCGGCACAAGCGCCTTCCGCTTCGACAGGCGAACCATCCCTGTCCTCTTCCAAACGCAGCCGCGCGACATCAGGCCGTCGGGAAACGCGCAGCCCGCGCGGCGGGTCGTCGCGTGTCTCGAACGGTGGATATCCGGCGTGGTCGGGGGTTAGATTCGGGGAGCGCCAGGCAACGGACGCGCCGCGCGCGCGTCTGAAATTGCCGCAGCAGGGGGATGGTGAATGATCCGTGGCCGTTGACGTGGTACTGCTTCTGAACGAGGAAACCCTCGAGAACGCCCTGGCCGAACTTGTGGCCCTAGGGTCAGACCCCGGGTATCTCAACAAGTCCGAACTCAAGAAAGTCCTGCCCGACGAGGCGCACATCACGCGCGAGGTCGAGACCTGGTTCCGCATGCAGCTGGCCGAGGAAGAAATCGAGCTTCGCGACGAGGAACCGGAAGACACCGAAGGCAACGACGCCTCCAAGGTCACCACCATTCAGTCGCGTCGCGAACGCGACCTGGAGCTCGAGTCCGCCAGCCAGGACACGGTTCGCAGCTATCTCAACGAGATTGGCCGCATCTCGCTCCTCACGGCCAAGGAAGAGGTCGACCTCGCCCAGCGCATCGAGCGCAGCGACGAGTCCGCCCGCCAGCACCTCATCACGGCCAACCTGCGGCTGGTGGTGAGCGTGGCCAAGAAATACACCGGCCACGGCATCCCGCTGCTTGACCTGGTGCAGGAAGGCAACGCCGGCCTGATGCGCGCCGCCGAGAAGTTCGACTGGCGCCGCGGTTACAAGTTCAGCACCTACGCCACCTGGTGGATCCGCCAGGCGGTCACCCGCGCCATCGCCGAGCAGAGCCGCACCATCCGGCTGCCCGTGCACGTACACGAGAAGCTCACCAAGTCCTACCGGGTGCAGCGCGATTTGCAGCTACGCCTGGGTCGCGAGCCGACCGACGACGAAATCGCCCACGAAATGGAGATGAGCGAGGAGCAGATCGGCGAACTGAAGCTGGCCGCTCGCCTGCCGATCTCGCTCGAGACGCCGATCGGCGAAGACGGCGACACCGAGATCGGGCACCTGATACCCGACGAAGACGCGGTGGAGCCGATGGAGGCTGCCACCTCCCAGATGCTGTCCGAGCACCTGGAAGGCGTGCTGGAGATGCTGGACCCCCGTGAGCAGAAGATTCTGCGCATGCGGCACGGGCTGGACGACGACACGCCGCGCACGCTGGATCAGGTCGGCCAGGAGTTCGGGCTGACCCGCGAGCGGATTCGCCAGATCGAGTCCCAGGCCCTGCGTCGCCTCCGCCACCCCCGCCTCGCCCGCAAGCTCAAGGACTTCCTCACCTAGACGCCGAGGGGATCGTCCCGCTAATACGTCAAGCCCCGCCGGCCTGCGGCCGGCGGGGCTTGGCTGTATCTCGGTTTGTGCGCGGCTAGAAGCCGCCCATGCCGCCCATGCCGCCCATGCCACCCATGCCGCCCATGTCGCCCATGCCACCCATACCTCCCATGCCGCCCATACCTCCCATGCCGCCATCGGGGGGCATGGCGGCGGCGGGCCTCTTGGTTTCGGGCGCGTCGGCGATCAACACTTCGGTGGACAGCAGCATCATGGCCACGCTGGCCGCGTTCTGCAGCGCTCCCCGGACCACGGTCAGCGGGTCCACAACCCCCGCGTCCCGCAGGTCCTCGATCTGGCCGCTGTCGCCGCTCCAGCCCATGGCCCCGGACGCGGTGAGCACGCGCTCCACGATCACGTCGCCAATCTCGCCGGCGTTGGACGAGAGCTGCCGCAGCGGGGCCGTCAGCGAGTTGCGCACGATGCGCGCGCCCATGGCCTGTTCGCCGTCGAGCGTTTCGATCAACGCATCCACAGCCGGCACCGCGCGCACGTAGGCCGTGCCCGCGCCCGGCACGATGCCGTCCGCAACGGCCGCCTGGGTGGCCGACAGCGCGTCTTCCACGCGGTGCTTCTTCTCCTTGAGCTCGACCTCGGTCGGTGCGCCGACTCGAATCACTGCCACGCCGCCGGCCAGCTTGGCCGCCCGCTCTTCCAGCTTCTCGCGGTCGTAGTCAGAGTCCGTGGTATCCACCTGCGACTTGATCTGGGCGATACGCCGCGTGATGTCCCGCCGCGACCCGGCGCCTTCCACAATGGTGGTGTCGTCCTTGCGGACCACGATTCGGCGCGCCTGGCCCAGCACGTCCAGGTCCATTTCCTTCAGGTCCTGCCCCAGGTCCTTGGAGATGACTTGGGCGCCGGTGAGGATGCCGATGTCTTCCAGAATCGCCTTGCGGCGGTCGCCGTAGGCCGGCGCCTTGATGGCGCAGGCGTTAATCGCTCCACGCACCTTGTTGACGATCAGAGTGGCGAGCATGTCGCCTTCCAGGTCCTCGGCCACGAACAGCACGTCGCGCCGCCCCGACTGCACGATCTTCTCCAACAGCGGCAGCATGTCCTGGGCGCTGCTCAGCTTGTCGTCGGTCACGAATACGGAGGCGTCGTTCAGCTCGCAGGACATCGAAGTCTCATCGGTCACGAGATAGGGCGATATGTACCCGCGGTCCAGCTGTACGCCGTCGACCAACTCGAGTTCCAGGTCGTTGGTGCGGCCCTCTTCCACGGACACCGCGCCGTCTTTGCCCACGCGGTCGAGCGCCGTAGCGATTTGCTTGCCGATGGCCGGGTCGCCGGACGAGATCGTGGCCACCCATTCCATTTCCTGGGGCTCGCTGATTTCGCGGCCCTGCTCGTTCAGCGCCGTCTCGGCCGCCGCCACCGCCTTCTCCATGCCGCGCTTGATGATCATCGGGTTCATCTCGGCGGCAACCGCGCGCAGCCCGTCCTGAATCATGCGCTGGGCCAGCACGGTGGCGGTGGTAGTGCCGTCGCCGGCCACGTCGTTGGTCTTGGTGGCGGCTTCCTTGATGAGCTGCGCGCCCATGTTCTGGAAATTGTTCGGCAGGTCGACATCGCGGGCGACGGTCACGCCGTCGTTGGTGATGACGGGCGACCCGAATTTGCGCGCGAGCCCGACGTTGCGTCCCTTGGGCCCCAGCGTCACGCGTACGGCGTCGGCGACAGAGTTGACGCCGCTGAGCAGCGCGCTGCGCGCGGTTTCATCGAATATCAGGTCTTTGGGCATGCCGGACAAGCTCCTTCGTGGCGGTCTCGCACTCCAGCGGTTAGGTCAGATGGGATGGGCGGAGCGCGCCAAGCGGCGCGCATCGGCGCACCGGCGTTCGGCTCGCAATTGTAACGCAGCAACGACAGAAAATGGGCAGACATCTGCCCCTGATCGGTCCGATAGCACCGGCGGCCGCTTCGAGATTTTGGCCTGTCCGACAGTCGTCTGACCGGGATCCGCCGCCGGGCTAGCGACCTTTCCAGTACGGGTTCGGCGACCAGTAGCGACGGTTCTTGACGCCCAGGGCGAACGTCGCCTCGGTGCTGAAGCTGATCGACGATTTCAGCCGCGTCAGCGCGTCGTCGCGGGTTGCCCCGCCCAACGCGCGGTAGTCGCGCCCGTCGATCACGGCGTTGGCGTTCCAGCCGGCCATGCCTTTCCAGACGCTGACCTCAACTTCGAGGTCGTCAAACTCGATGTACGTGACCTCGCGGTCGTCGCTTGTAGGCGGGTCGGATGACACGGCAGTCCAGACGGTTTGGAAACGTCTGGCAATTATACGGACGCTCAGGCATGGACCGGGGTAACGGCGAGCGTGACAATGCAGGCATTCCACTCCGCGCCCGCGTCTGCCGCATGACGACGGACATCTTCTTTCAGATCGTGACACCGGACGAAGCGCTGGCTCGCCTCTTCGACCGCCTGAGCAGCGCGCCGAGCAGCGAGCGCATCGGCCTGGATGTCGCCTTGGGACGCATAACCGCCGCGCCGCTCATTGCGCCCGAGAACAGCCCGGCGTTTGCCCGCTCGGCCATGGACGGCTACGCGGTTCGCGCCGCCGACACCTACGGCGCGTCCGAAACGCTGCCCGCTTTCCTGACCGTGGACGGCGAGGCGCCAATGGGCGCGGCCGCCAACCGGCCCGTACGGCCCGGAACGGCGCAGCTGATCCACACCGGCGGCATGCTGCCGCCCCAGGCCGACGCCGTGGTAATGGTCGAGTACACCCAGCCCGTGGACGAGACCTCCGTCGAAGTCCTACGGCCCGCCGCGCCCGGCCAGCACGTAATCCAGGCCGGCGAGGACCTCGCCGCGGGCGACGTGGTGCTACCCGTCGGGCATCAACTGCGGGCACAGGACCTGGGCGCGCTCGCGGCGCTGGGTCTTACGGAACTTGACGCGGCGACGCGTCCGGTTGTTGGCGTGCTGTCGTCGGGCGACGAAATCGTGTCCCGAGAGTCGGCCCCGGCGCCCGGCCAGGTTCGCGACGTGAACGCGACCACGCTGCCCGCGCTGGCCCGTCAGGCCGGCGCCGATGTTCGCGAATTCGGAGTCGCACCGGACGACCGGGCGGAGCTGGTACGCCGCGCCCGCGCGGCGCTCGACACTTGCGACCTCGTGGTCATCTCGGCCGGAAGCTCCGTTAGCACCCGCGACATGACCGCCGACGTGATCGGCGACCTGGGCCACCCAGGCGTGCTGGTCCACGGCATCGCCGTCAAACCGGGCAAACCCACCATCGTCGCCCTGGCCGATGGCAAGCCAGTCTTCGGCCTGCCCGGCAACCCCGTCTCGGCCATGGTCGTGTTCGGCCTCGTGGTCGTACCGACCATCCGGCGGCTGCTCGGAGCGAGCCACGCCGCCGAACCGCCGCGACGACGGGCGCGACTTACGCGCAGCCTCGCCTCGCAAAGCGGACGCATAGACTTCGTTCCCGCCGCGCTCCAACAGCGCGACGGCCAGTGGTGGGCTACCCCGGTCCTCGGCCCGTCCAACCTGATCGCCACCCTCGTGCGCGCCTCGGGTCTGATACGGATTCCGCTGGACGCCGGCGGGCTCGCGGAGGGCGCCTGGGTTGACGTCGAAACCTTCTAGCTCAGACCAGCGCGCCGTCTACTTGTACGACGTTCCCCTGGCCACGGCACGCGAACGCCTGGCAAAGTCGCTGCTCGAACTGCCCGATTGGCCGCCCCGCCGAACCCTCCGACTACCGCTGGACCAGGCCCTCGGCCACGTCACCGCCGCGCCCGTCTGGGCCGCCCTCTCCAGCCCGCACTTCCCCGCCGCCGCCATGGATGGCGTGGCGGTGTCTGCCGCCGACACCGTTGGCGCCGCCGAGACCTCCCCGCGGCGGCTGACGCTGGATACCGCAGCGGTCTGGATCGACACCGGCGACGCAATGCCGCCGAACACCGACGCCGTCATCATGGTCGAAGACCTTCACGACCGCGGCGATGGCACGATCGAGATCATCGCCGCCGCCGCGCCCTGGCAGTACGTCCGCCCGATGGGCGAAGACATCGTCGCCTCCGAACTCGTGCTCCCCCAGGGCCGACGCCTGGAGCCCCGCGACCTCGGGGCCCTGGCCGCCGCCGGGCACGCCGAGGTGGACGTCGTCGCGCCGCCCCGCGTGGCGGTGATCCCCACCGGCAGCGAACTGGTGCCCGTCGGCCGGAACCCTGAGCCAGGCGAACTCATCGAGTTCAACGGCCTCATGCTGGGCGCACTGGCCGAGACCTGGGGCGCGCAAGCGCTGCGTAGCGAAATCGTGCGGGACGACTTCGATGCAATCCGCTCAGCCACCAACGACGCGCTTGAGTCCGCCGACATCGTCGTCATCAACGCCGGCTCGTCTGCGGGCCGCGAGGACTTCAGCGCCCGCGTCATCGCCGACCTCGGCCGGGTCTTCGTGCATGGGGTCGCGGTTCGACCCGGACACCCCGTCGTTCTCGGCGTCGCCTGCGGCAAACCGGTGCTGGGCATTCCCGGCTATCCAGTCTCCGCCGCCCTGACCTTTGAGCTCTTCGTCCGCCCGCTGATCGACGAATGCCTGGGCCGCCCGTCCGAGTCGCGCCGCGTCGTGCGGGCCGTCATTCCGCGCCAGCTCGTCTCGCACGCTGGCGACGACGAGTTCATCCGTGTGCGTGTTGGTCGCGTCGGCGACCGCATCGTCGCCGCTCCGCTGGAGCGCGCGGCCGGCATCATCATGTCGCTGGTGCGGGCCGACGGGCTAGTCACGGTCCCGCGCTTTTCCGAAGGCGTGGCCGCCGGGTCCGAGGTCGAGGTGGAACTCTTGGGCGAGGCCGCGGCCATCGAGCACACCGCCGTCGCCATTGGCAGCCACGACCCGGCGCTGGACTTACTGGCCAGTGAACTCTCCCGCCGCTCGCCCCCCATGCGCCTGGCCTCCACCAACGCGGGCAGCTATGGAGGCCTGGTCGCGCTTCGCCGTGGCGAAGCCCACTTGGCCGGCTGTCACCTGCTCGACCCGGCCACCGGCGTCTACAACGAGGCGTACGTGCGGCGCGTCCTCCCCGGCCGCGCCGTCACCCTGGTTCACTTCGCCCAGCGCGAGCAAGGCTTGATCGTTCCTCGTGGCAACCCCAAGGCCCTGCGCACGCTCAGCGACCTGACCCGCCCCGGTGTGCGCTTCGTGAACCGTCAGCGCGGCGCCGGCACCCGCATGCTCCTGGACCACTTGCTGGCCACCGAAGGCACCGACGCATCGGCCATCAAAGGCTACGGACGTGAGCAATACACCCACCTGGCCGTGGCCGCCGACGTGGACAGCAGCATGGCCGACGTCGGACTGGGCATCCGCGCGGCGGCTCGCGCCCTGGGAACCGACTTCATCCCCGTGGGCATGGAGCGCTACGACCTGGTCATCCCCAACGAGCACTTGAAGCACCCGCCAGTCGCCGCCCTGCTAGCCATCCTGCACGACCCAACCTTTGCCGACGCGGTCCGCGCCATGGGCGGCTACGACACGACGCACATGGGCGAGGTCATAGCCGAAGTTGGCGGAGACACATAACACCGATGGACTTACCCGAATCCTCGATCCAAGGATCAGACGCCCATCTCGCCGCCGTGGACGAGACTGACGCGAAGCTCCGCGGCATTCGTCTGCTGACCGTTGCGGCCGCGGCCGCCGCGCTGATCTTCAGCATCCTGCTGGTCGGCACTGGTTCTACGCCCGGGCCGGCCTGGACACCGGCAACGTCGGCCATGCCGTCCCAGGTGCCCCGGGCCACCGGAACTGCTGCCGTCAACACGCTCAACGCCGACGAGTTAGCCGATCAACTGCCCGGTATCGGTCCCGTCTACGCCGCCCGAATCGTGCACGCACGGATACTCTTCGGATCGCTACATTCCGCCGCCGACCTGCGTGCGCTGGGTATCCCGGACGCCACGGTCCAGCGCGTCCTGCCGCTGATCAGCTTTCGACCGTAGTGTCGTCCACGGGTCGCGTTCCACGCATGACGAGCAGCGCCACGATCAGCAGCACCGCCTCGATCACGATTGGGAGCAGCAGGCCGACCTCACGCGCCCATGCAACCACGCTGATCGTGACGGCGATGAAGAACAACCAGAACACCCGGCGCAGGTTGCGCCGCAATGGCGCGGTCAGTCGCCGCCCGCGCAGCGCCAGCAGCGCCATCGTGCCGATGAGAGCCCCTTCCACGAGGATCGGTAGCGGTCCCGACTGCAGCGACCACACGAACACGATCAGCGTGATGAAGAAGATCGAAAAGATGGCGGCGAAAAAGGCGCGTTGGCGTCGGCGATCCATAGGTTGGCCTGGAGCACTGGCTGACGTAGCAAATCATACGGGGCGGAGCTTGGGTCACCCGCCCTGATCGTCGCCGCCAGCGCCGCATTCCTGGTCGGCGTCGCCGCAACCGTCTGGTGGGGCGCCGCTCCGGCCTGGCTGACGGCTGTGTTGGCTGTAGGTCTGCTGGCCGCCAGCGCCCTCCGACCAACCCGTCTGGCCGCCCTGCTGATCCCTGCGGCGCTCGCGTTGGGACTGGCACGCGCCGCGCACCACCAGCAGGCTCAGGCTCCCCTGGTGCAAGCGCCGCCGGGCCTCCAACTCCAGCTCGAAGGACTTGTCGTCGATGAGCACGCCGGCGCGCGCCGCACGCTGGAGGTCGAACGCGCGGGCCCTGTCGGAATGGAACGCACGCTGGCCGCCGGCCTTGTCGAATTCTTCGCCCCAGGCGGCGCAGCCCCGCCCGGCGCCCGTGTGGCCGTCACCGGCGCGTTCGAGCCGTCCCGACCACGCGGCTCACCCGGTCTGCAGCAGACCGCAGAGACATTCGCCGGACGCATCGAAACCCGACACGTACGCATCCTGTCGCCGCCGCCCGACGCCAACCAACCCTGGCTGACGCGGCTGCGCGATCACATCGACCGCAGCGTGCGCGGCGTCTTGCCCGAGCCGCACGGCGCCCTGCTCTCGGCCATCCTGGTCGGCAAGCGTTCAAGCCTCCCGGGCGACCTGCGCGACGACTTCCTCGCCTCCGGCCTGATCCACGTCGTCGCAATCTCCGGCTTCAACATCACCCTCGTCGCCCTGGCCGTGCGTCGCATGGCTGGCTGGCTGATTGGCCGCTACAGCGTCCTGCTGGCCATGCTCGCCCTACCCGTTTACGCCGCCCTCGCCGGCGGTGAACCAAGCGTGGTGCGGGCCACGCTGATGGGCGAACTGATCCTGCTGGCCTGGCTGCTTGGGCGTGATACCGACGCGCTGGTCGCCTTGGCCGTGGCGGCGCTGGCGATCGTCCTCGTCGATCCGTCGGCCCTGGCCGACGTCGGCTTTCAACTCTCCTTCGCCGGCACGCTGGGCCTGGTCGTCGTCGCGCCGGGACTCTCGGAGTGGCTCACAGCCCGCGCGCGCCTTCCCCGCCTCGCCGCCGAGCCGCTGGCCGTCACCGCCACGGCCAGCCTCATGGTCACGCCGATCATTGCCCACACCTTCGAGCGCCTTCAGCTGGCCGCAATCCCTGCCAACCTGCTGGCCCTGGCCGCGCCCGTCTGGATCATGGCCACCGGCGCGCCCGTGGCCGTCTGGGCGGCCGCCGGCTGGCCGTTCGGCGAGGTGCTCGCCTGGGCCGCCTGGGTTCCGCTGGAGTACCTGATTCAGGCCGCCCGCCTGGCAGCCGCGCTGCCCGGTGCATCGGTCCCAATCCCCGGCTTCGGCCTGGGACACGCCGCTGCCGTCTATGCGGCAATCGCGCTGCTGGTCGCCCTCGGCGGCCGCCAACCGTGGCAGATCCCGCAGGTCAGGACACGCCGCGTCAGGTCGCTTGCCGTCGGGCTGGGCGTCGCGGCATTCGCGCTTCCGCCGGTCCTGGCCCTCGTCGCCGCTCCGCGCCTGTTCCACGACCCGGCAACCCGCCTCACCTTCGACTTCGCCGGCACCGCACCCACGGTCTACGCGCGGCATGCCGATGCAAGTCTCGTTGTCGCGGGCGACCGCCTGCGACCGTACGTGCTGGACGCCGCACTGCCAGCCTGGGACCCGACCGTCGACCTGCTGGCGATGCCACGCACCGACGGCCGCGCCAGCGCGACGGCCCTGGGCCTTTTGGCGGAGCGGCCCGTGGCGCTTGCGGCGGCCCCGCCGCTGCACGGGCTTGGGTCAGCCCTCGTCTCTCAGGGCGGCGCCCACCGCGCACGGGTCGACGCGACAGGAACGTCGTCCAGCGGCGGTCTCACCGTAAGGCTGCTCCACGACGCGTCCGGCGCCTGGGCACACGTTTCAACCTCGGACCTCACAGTCTTGGTGGCACCGCCCGGTGCTGCTCGTCCGCCGACGGTGGTGCCCGCCGACGTCCTTGTCCTCACCCGGCGCAGCACGCTCGGCCCGTCCGACTTCAGCGCCCTAAGCGCGGCAGGTATCCGCCTCCTGCTGGTCCCTCACCCAACACGCGCCCAGGTCGCAGCCGTCGCCATCGATCCTGACGGGCAAGCAGGCGTGCGTGAAATCGTGGCGGGCACAGTCATGTCGATCCGCGCGCATGCAGGCGAAATCGAGGTCCGCCGGCCAAGCTGAGACATCGCAAGGGGTACGATCCTTCGCGGTTCGGCTTCGAAACGGGGCGCACCAGTGCACACAGCGGTTGTCGGCGGAGGAGCCATGGGCGCGGCGATTTTGCGCGGTCTGATCGCGCGCGGCGGCCTCGCGCCGACCGACCTGACCGTGGCCGAAATCGACGCCGACCGCCGCGCCGTGCTGGCCGACGATTTCGGCGTCGGCGTCACCGGCAGTGCGGACGCCGCCGTATCCGGCGCGACGCTCGCCATCCTGGCCGTGAAGCCCCAGAACTTTCAGGACCTCGCCCCCGCGCTCCGTCCAGCCCTCGACGACGCGGCACTCGTCATCTCGATCATGGCCGGCGTCACGCTTGAGACCCTTCGCACCGGCCTGGGGACCGACCGCGTGGTGCGCGTCATGCCCAACATCGCGGCCCAGGTGGGGCGCGGCGCCTCCGTCTGGATCGCCGACCGCGGCGTTACGTCAGCCGACCGCAACCGGACGCGCGCGGTTCTGGGAGCACTGGGGATGGAAGTCGAGATCGAGCGCGAAGAGCTGATCGACGTCGCCACCGCCGTCCACGGCAGCGGTCCCGCCTACGTCTACCTGCTGGCCGAAGCCTGGATCGATGCCGCCGCCGCGCAGGGACTCGACCGTGACATGGCCACGGAGCTGGTTCGGGAAACCATCGCCGGATCGGCGGCGCTCTGGCAGGCCACCCGCAGCCAGCCCGCCGCCTTGCGCGAAGCCGTCACCTCGCCCGGAGGAACCACCGCGGCCGCCCTGGCGGCCTTGGAGGACTTCGACTTTCCGGCAGCCATGCGCGCCGCTATCGACGCCGCAACCCGACGGGCCCGCGAACTGGCCTAGACATGCAGTCGGTCGCCTCTGCTAGCGTGCGCTCGAACGAATCCGGAGACGCAGCCCCATGCCCGCCACGCTCACCGACGCCCAGCTCGAAGAACTCAAGACCTTCGACTCAGCCACCATCGCCAACGCCATTGAGCCCTTCAAGGTTCGCGACCAGACGCTGGGCTACGTGGGCGCCAATGTGCGCGCGCTGTTTCCCGGCAAGGAAGAACCGATGGTCGGCTACGCCGTCACCGCCAAGGGCGACAGCACCACCTACGCGCGCCGACGCGACCCGGCCCTCCAGTTCGGCCTCTGGGAAGCCATGGATCAGTCACCGCGGCCATCCGTGGTCGTTATCCAGGACTCCGGCAACAACCCGTCCAAGTCCTGCCACTGCGGCGACGTCATGGGCACCCTGATCCGGGCGCTGGGCGGGATCGGGCTGGTCACCGATGGCGGCGTGCGCGACCTGCCGGAAGTCGAGGCGCTGGGCCTCCACTACTTCGCTCGCGGTCCCGTGGTCGCGCACGGCACGGCCGTGATATACGACGCCGGTGAGCCGGTGGTGATCGACGGCGTCCCCATCCAGACCGGCGACTTGCTGCACGGCGACGTGAACGGACTCGTGGTGATCCCCTCGGAAATCGCGGGAGAAGTTGCCGACGCCGCCCGCGACGTCATCGCCGACGAGACCAGACGCAAAGAGTTCGCCGCCTCGCCTGAATTCACGCTCGAGGGCTACCGCAAGCTGCTGGGCTTGTAGCGCCGCGGCACCGCAGCCGTGGCGCCCCGTGAGAGCCTCCAGGCACGGGCGCTGGCGGAGCCGTGGGCTCTGCCCGGGTGCTAGGCATGCGCATCGCGGTGGACGCCGTGGCTGCCGGCACCGGACTGTTGCCCGGCGCCGGTCCGCTGCGCCACACCACCGTCCACCTCGTCGCCGCGCTGGCCGACCTGGCGCCTCGCTCGACTTGGCACGTCTTCTGCCCAGCCTTCGCCCTCCTCCACGAGCTTTCCGAACGCCCAAACGTAAGCCTCCACCCCGTTCGAGCCGCCGCCCGATCGCGCCCATTCCGCGTTCTCTACCAGCACACCGGGTACGCCCTGGATCTCGGTCGCGTGCGCCCCCACGTCACCCTCCACACCGTCAACGTCGCGCCGCCCGGCGGCCCCCGACCGCGCGTGGTCATGCTGCGCTCGTCGCAATTCCTCACGCACCCACGCCAGTTCAACTGGCTGCGACGCCGCTATCTGCAGTTCACGGTGCGCCGATCGCTCCGCGGCGCGGATCGGGTACTCGCCGGATCGCAGGCTGCCGCCGACGATGCGGCCTACTTGCTGGGACTCGATCCGGCCCGCATTCGCATCGTCCCCCACGGCCTGGCCCCGCATATCGCCGGAGCGCTCGACAGGCCGCCCTCTACCCGTCGAAGCCGGCGCCCCTACCTGCTGGCCGTCTCCACCCTCTACGGCCACAAGAACTACCCTCGCCTGCTCCAGGCCTTCGCGATGCTGCGCCAACGAAACGCAATTCCGCACGAACTACGCATCGCGGGCGCCGACGCCGATCTCACCGCCGCCGACCTGCGGCGCATGGCCGAGGAATTGGGGATGGCCGACGCGGTATCCCTTCTCGGCCCGGTTCCACACAACCGCATCGCCGCCCACTACGAGCAGGCCGACGCCCTGGTCTACGTCTCCCTGGCCGAAACCTTCGGCCACCCACCTCTCGAAGCCATGGCCCTCGGTTGCCCAGTGATCGCGTCGAACACCACCTCGCTGCCGGAAATCACCGGCGGCGCGGCCGAGCTTGTCGATCCGACGGACGTGAAGGCCATCGCGTCAGCCATCGAACGCGTCGTCACCCAGCCCCAGCGCCGCGCAACGTTGGTCGCACGCGGCAGACAGCGCGCCCGGGACTTCACCTGGCCCCGCACGGCCGAGCGGCTGCTCGCCGTCCTTCACGAAGTCGCTGACTCGACAGCATCGGCCCGTCGCTAGCCCGCCGGGTAGCCCCGCCCCTCAAGCTCCCTGGCCAGCCGCATCGCCTCCTCCACTCGGTTCGGCCCCTTCTTGTTGTAGAAGATCACAAAGCTGTCGGTCGCGGGCCCGTGTCGGGCCGTCACCAGGTCAGCCAGTTCGCCAATCTCAGCGTCCGTGTAAGCATGCTGCACCCGCAGTGCCCGGCGCTCGCGAGCCGAGATTTCGCCCGCGCTGTCACGCCCCATAAAGCGAAAGTACGCCAGTGAGGGTGCGGTCAATTCCGTCACGGGCTCCGGCAACCGGGCGGCCGCCGCGCGCGGCTCGTCCGGGATCACCGCGGCCAGCCCTAGAGCCCTTAGCCGCTCCAGTGTCTCCGCACGCGTCCCGCCCTCCAGCCAGGCCGGAGACCGGAACTCGATCGCCACCGGGTCCTCGCCCAGCCCGTCCCGCAACCGCGACAGGTGGTCATACATCTCCGGCTTCGGACGCACGTTCGCGCCCAACTGCACCAGGAATCCGCCAAACTTCCCGGCCTCCCGCAGCGGTTGCACGCCTTCGTTCTGGGTCTTGATGTACTCGGCGGCCAACTCCGGGTCGCGCGGCCGGTTCGCCACCGCCCGGTGCGCCTTCACGACAAACTTGAACACATCCGGCGTCTGCTCCGCCCACTGCACGTACACCGACGGATCAATCCGCCGGTAGAAGCTGGCATTGACCTCGACAGCCCCGAGCCGCGAGGCGTAGTACGCCAGACGCTCACCTGGCTTGGTCCCTCGCGGGTAGAAACCCGTGTGGTCCGACCAGTTCGCCGTGCCGACGCTAATGCGACCAACACTCGCATTGGACATCACGGCCAGTCTTCTCCCATCGCGGCAGCGGCGAATCTCGAATGCCAGTCAGGTAGCCGACCCGCCGGCCGTCTCAAGGCACGAGGTCCTAGTGGACCGCGCGGAGGAGGTCCCGACGGCGCGAAGGAGGAACGGCCACCAATCGCTCGACCTCTCGCCCCTGGGTCTCTTCGGCCGCGGCGGCAGGGGGATGCGCGCGGCCGCGAGATCGCAGACGGCTACCAGCCGTCCACGGGTAGCGAGGTCTCGGCAGGATGGCTTGTGGGGGTACCGCGCCGTCGGAACCGTCCTCACACGGTCGAGTCACGCTACCATACAAAAAGCGAACGTCAACTACGAAAGCCGCCACGGTCTCTCCGTTGCTACGATGCGGCACCAGCTTCAAGGTGAACCGTATGGCCCGTCCCAAGGTTCTCGTCACCGGCGCCGCCGGCTACGTGGCGGCCCAGATGCTGCCCACCCTCCGCGAACGCTACGACTGCACCCTCGTCGACGTCACCACCACCGATCGCGACGGCAACGAAGTCCCCGGCGTTCAGGTCCAAAGCCTCCTGGTCGACGACCTCGACACGCTGCGCCCGCTCGTCACCGGCTGCGACGCCGTCATCCACCTGGCCTTCATTCGCCGAACCGAGGACGTCCGCGAGCACTTCGACGGTGAGATGGACAACGTCCGCATGGCCTACAACGTCTTCCGGCTGTCGCTGGAAGAGAACGTGCGCCGGGTCGTGATGGCCAGTTCCAACCACGCCGCCGACTTCTACGAACACCTGCTGCGCAGCCGCGAGATGGACATGCTCCAGCCCACCAACGACATCCGCCCGCTTTCCGACAACTACTACGGCTGGGCCAAGGAGTCCTACGAGCACCTGGGCTTCGTCTTCGCCACCGGCACGCTGGGCCGCCAGCTGCAGAACGTCCACATTCGCATCGGCGCTCCCCGCCAGCTCGATCCCAACGAACTGAAGGGCGACATCCAGGGCTACCCCGTCCGACGCAACCTGGGCGCCTACATCAGTCCCCGCGACCTGACCCAACTCTTCGTCAAGTCCATTGAGACCGAGAACATCGAGAACGAATGGGGCGTGCCCTGGCAGGTCTTCTATGGCATCTCTGACAACACCCGATCCTTCTGGGGCCTTGAGAACGCCCGCCGCGTCATCGGCTACGCGCCGCAAGATGACTCCGAGGTGACCTGGGCCAGGGACGTGTACGAAAACCTCACCTCGAAAGGCGTGGTCGGACGAGTCGGAAAGGCCTCGTAAGCATGGCGACCCCTGTCGAACGCCGCCTCGAACGCTGCCGTCCCCAGCAGATCTGGGACGCCCTGGCCGAGTTCCCCTGCGTCTACGTGCCGTCGGGACCCCTGGAGTGGCACGGCCGCCAGAACGCGGTTGGCCTTGACGCGGTTAAGTCGACCGCGATTTGCCGGCGTGCCGCCGACCGGACCGGTGGGCTGGTCTTTCCCACGATCTTCCTCGGGGCGCACGAGATTCCCTCGCCGCTGGGAATGCCTGTGGCCACCGACTTGATCGAGGCCAACGCCCTGATGGTCCTGAACTACCTGGCGCGCAATGGCGCCCGCGTCGTGATCTGGCTGGGCGGGCACGGCGGAAGCGAGGACTACCTGGCCTATCGCCGCGCCGCGCTCACCGCCATGCGGCAGGCGGACCTCCTGGTGATGGCGTCCGTTGACGCGCATCTGCTGACCGACTTCGAGAATCCGATGGACCATGCGGCCGCGATCGAAACCTCGATCATGATGTACCTCGAACCCGGCACCGTGGACCTGGCCGCGCTGGATCCGGCGCCCGACCAATGGCCCGAAGGCGTTGGCGGCGACGACCCGCGCACCCACGCCAGCCGCGAAAAGGGCGAACACTATGCCGAGACCCTGATCGACCGCGTGGCAGCCGCCGCCCGTCGTCTTGTGGCCCTGGACGACCCGATGGAGCGCCGCAAGCACATCCGCTGCGTGGCGCAGCAGGTGGCCGTGGACGACTTGGTCGTCTACGCGCGCGCCAACCTCGCGTCGGCGCATTCACCCAACAAGACGCCGGACGACTCCTGGGACGAACACCTGGAGGCCTACCGCCTGGGCGACTACGACCGCGCTCTGGAGGCTGGAACCCAGTCGATCGAGGCCGCCCGCCTGACCACCGCCGGCCGCCGTCCCGCCGGACGCGAGGACGAGCGCATCGTCTAAGCCGCCCACAGCCGGGTCCCGTCGAATAAGATAGGTCCGCCCCAAGAGGCGAATCCGCACCGACCCAATCTTCCCGGCCCGCACTAGCCGCGCGCCGCAGCGTCGACACCGACCACAGGAGCCAGACGACCGCCATGGCAAGCGACCAGAACCTCGACGACCTCGGACTCAGCCACACCGGAACCGTCCACTGGAATCTCTCCACCGGCGCCCTCTACGAGCACGCGGTGCGAAACGGCGAGGCCGAACTGTGCAGCTACGGCCCGTTGGTCGCCATGACCACCCCGCACACCGGACGCTCGCCCAACGACAAGTGGGTTGTCCAGGACGCCGGGAACGAGGGCGAAGTCTGGTGGGGTCCCAACAACCAGCCGTTCGACGAGGCCAAATTCGAGCCGCTCTTCGCCCGCGCTCGCGCCTTCGCGCAGGGACGCGACCTGTACGTGCAGGACCTCTACGCCGGCGCCGACGCCCGCTACCGGCTGCCTGTCCGCTTCGTCACGGCGTATGCCTGGCATAGCTTGTTTGTCCGCAGCTTGTTTATTCACCCCACGGCCGAGGAACTGGAGAATCACGACCCGCAGTTCACGGTTGTGAATCTGGCGCCGTTCCAGGCCGACCCGGCCGTGGACGGCACCGGCTCCGAGACCTTCATCGTCGTCAACTTTGCCCGCAAGCTGGTCGTGATCGGCGGCACGCGCTACGCCGGCGAGAACAAGAAGTCCATCTTCACCGTCATGAACTACCTGCTGCCCCAGCAGGGCGTGCTGCCCATGCACTGCTCGGCCAACGTGGGATCGGACGGCGAGACGGCCCTGTTCTTCGGCCTGTCAGGCACCGGCAAGACCACCCTCTCCATGGATCCCACCCGGCCGCTCATCGGCGACGATGAGCATGGCTGGAGCGACGTGGGCATCTTCAACTTCGAGGGCGGCTGCTACGCCAAGACCATCAAGCTCTCCGCCGAGAACGAGCCTGAGATCTACGCCACCACCCGCCAGTTCGGCACCGTGCTCGAAAACGTGCCCATGGACCCGGACACCCGGCTGGTCGACCTCGACTCCGAGGAGATCACCGAGAACACCCGCGGCGCCTACCCGCTCTCGCAGTTGACCAACGTGGTTCCCGACGGATTGGGCCGCCACCCGCGCAAGGTAGTGTTCCTGGCCGCCGACGCCTTTGGCGTGCTGCCGCCCATCTCGCGTCTCACCCGCGACCAGGCCATGTACCACTTCCTGCTGGGCTACACCGCCCGCGTGGCCGGCACCGAGCGCGGCGTCACCGAGCCTGAAGCCACCTTCAGCGCCTGCTTCGGCGCCCCCTTCCTGCCACGTCCGCCCAGCGTCTACGCCGAAATGCTGGGCGAGAAGCTGGACGAGCACGGCTCGGCCGTCTGGCTGGTCAACACCGGCTGGACCGGCGGCCCGGCCGGCGAGAGCGACCGCATCTCGCTGCCCTACACCCGCGCCATCATCCGCGCCGCTCTTTCGGGAGCGCTGGACGACGTGCCGTACACCACCGACGAGATCTTCGGCCTCCAGGTCCCGACGGCCTGCCCCGAGGTACCCGCCGAGGTCCTCAACGCACGCGGCCAATGGGCCGACCCGGCTCGCTACGACGCCCAAGCCACCGAGCTCGCCGCCCTCATGCACAACGCCTTCAAACCCTTCGCCGCCGGCGTCTCCGCCGCAGTCCGCGACGCGGCTCCCCTCGCGGCAAGGTCAAGCGCCTAGCGCACACACCACGCCGGTCGTCCCTGTCGCCGTTGGAGACCGGGTCCGTGGCGTCGCGTCGCGTAGGATTGAGTCGTTGAAGCGCTAGCCCCTTCCGTGCGGGCATGGCAACGCCACAGCGGTAAACCGATGCTCACGCACATAGAGATCGAGGGCTTCAAGAGCTTCGGCACGCCTGCCGCTGCGGTCGATGTCACACCGTTAACCTTCCTTGTCGGCCCCAACGCTTCCGGCAAGTCGAACTTCCTGGCCGCGCTCGAGTTCCTCCAAACGGCCGTCCGGCACGACGTCGAGACGGCGATCGCTGCGTTTGGCGGCGTTTCGGAGGTATGGAACAAACGTCTGCGCGAGCAGGACCCGTCCGCTCCGTTACGCATCCGCATCCGTGACGAAGGGTCTGAGGATCTCGGGTCGTATGCGTTCGACAATCACGGGCTTGACGCCTACGACTACGAGCTGGCTTTAGATGCGCAGCCCAACGGCGTACAGTTCAAGGTTGAATCAGAGCGCCTGACCGCCGAGATTAGCAATAGCGAAGGCAAGCAAATCTCATACGAAATTTATCGGCGTGCAAACACCGTGGAAGTTACTAGTAACCTAACCAATCCGAGCTTTAAAAGCACGGATACAATAGATATACCTCAGCCTGCATCTGGACGATTGATTCCTAACTTCTCATTCGACATAGTTCCAGTCATACTACGCGGCAGGATATTAAATTGGAGGTTCTACCACATAAACGCCGCCACGGCGCGACAGGCCTGTCGCGAGATTCCCTGGACCGGCCTTGGCCGTTCAGGAGAGAATCTGGCCGTAGCTCTCAATCGATGGAAACGCCACAACGGTAAGGCACTTGCGGCGGCGGAGGCAGCCCTGCGCGGAATGGTTCCTGGGTTCGCGAAGTTGCACCCTGTTTCCACTGGCGAGAAACTGTCGTTTCAGGTTGAAGAAGACAACATTACCGGCACGTTCGATCCGGATTCCGTCTCCGACGGAACCGTGCGACTGCTTGCGTTGCTCACGATTTCATTGAACGTCGCTCCCGGAGAATTGATTGCGATCGAAGAGCCGGAGAATGGCCTGCACCCACATCTTATTCCCGAAATCATGGCACTGTTTCGGTACTGTACGGATGAGGGTGCGCAGGTGTTTGCGACCACCCACAACCCGGATTTTCTGGATGAAGCAGCGCCGAACGAAGTCTTCCTGTGTGACAAAGTCAGAGGTTTCACACGGCTGGTTCGAGTAGCTACCATCCCCGAGATCGAGGCGTTTCGCCGGTCATTCTCGCTTGGTGAATTGTGGGAGCAGGGAGCCCTGGGAGGCGCACCCTGACGGTAGGCGTTGGCGTTGAGGGGCCTTCGGACCAGGCCTTTCTTCGGTCGCTTCTGCACCGTGAGTTTCAAGGGGTGATGTTCAATGTCCGCGCCGTCAAGGGTCGGACTCAGCTTGAGCGCCAAGCAGCCAGTCTGATTGATAACTTTCGAAGCCTTCACTACCCGCTGTCGATCATCTTGGTCGACCGCGATTCAGACCCGTGCGTGGCCGCAACGGTTGAGGCCTTCGACAGGGAAACCGTCACTGCGGCGCGTGCGCCACTCGGCCAGCGCGACGTCCTGATCTGCGTGGCTGTGGTCGAACTGGAGTCGTGGTATCTGGCTGATGAAGAAGCAATCCGGCAGCTTATGCCAGATGTCGAGTATTCAGCCCCGCCGGAGACCGGATCGGGCAGCGCTGAGACTAGGCTCCGCCGCTTGTGGCGAGAGACGGGCCGGGTGGGATATCCAGGCGGCGGGAAGATTGAACTCGCACGAGCCGTCGCACGTGCATTCAACCCCGACCGGGCAAGGCGACACTCTGCATCGTTCGCCTATTTCTGGGATCGTGTCACCGTGGCCATAGAAGCCGCGCCCTGAAGCCCGTCCAATTGGTGGCTACCCATACGCCTTCCGCGAAAGTGCCCATCGGCATGAAACGCCAAGAACTGCGCGTTTGACAAGCCGCTGCGGGTTGCTTCCAATACTGAGGCCGAAACTCTCAGGGCGGCGCATCGCATGAGCGACCACTACCTCGCCTTCATCGGCACCTACACCACCGGTGCCAGCGAAGGCATCTACACCTATCGATTCGATGCAGGCACCGGCGAACTGGAGCGCCTGAGCGTTACCGGCGGCATTTCCAATCCGTCGTGGGTGGAGATCGCGCCGCCAGGCCGGAACCTCTACGCCGTCGGTGAGGAGTCGCATGGCGTCATCAAGGCCTACGCCATCGACCCCGCCACTGGCGCCCTGACCTACCTGAACGAGCAGCTCACCGGCGGCCAGGTCCCCTGCCACATCAGCGTGGACGCCACTGAGGCCTACGTGCTATTGGCCAACTACGGCAGCGGCAGTGTGGCCATGTTGCCAATCCAGGCGGATGGCAGCCTGGCCCCGCTGACCGGCTTCGTTCAGCACGAGGGATCCAGCATCCACCCCGTGCGCCAGCTGGGACCGCATGCCCACTCGATCATCCTGGACGCCACCAACCGCCTGGCCTTCGCTCCGGATCTCGGCATCGACAAGCTGCTGGTCTACGACCTCGACCTGGACAACGGGACGCTGGCGCCCCACCACGTCCCCTGGGTGCGCACGCCGGCAGGCGCCGGGCCGCGGCACTTCGACTTCCACCCTAACGGCCAGTTCGCCTACCTGATCAACGAACTGGGGTCGTCGATCTCCGTCCTGCGTTACGTCGCCGATCAGGGAGTCTTTGGCGAAATCGAGACGGTCAGCACCCTGCCCGAAGACTTCGACGGCGAGTCCACCTGTGCCGACATCCACGTCGCGCCGTCCGGCAAGTTCGTCTACGGCTCCAACCGCGGGCACGACAGCATCGCCATGTTCGCGATCGACCAGGCCACCGGCCGCCTGACCAGCCTGGGCAACGAATCCACCCAGGGCCAAACTCCCCGCAACTTCGCCATCGACCCCTCCGGTACTTGGCTCCTCGCCGCCAACCAGGACACCAGCACCATCGTCACCTTCCGCATCCACCCCCAAACCGGCCGCCTCCACCCCACCGGCCCCCAAACCCAAATCCCCAACCCCGTCTGCATCAAACTCCTGCCGGTGGCGCGATAGTTTTCAAAGAGCGTTTTTTGGCGATCTGAACGGGCTGTTTCCGTTCGCCCCAAACCTGCCCAACGGCGGGGTCGTCAGACGCATCGGCGAAAGCCGAACCGGGTCGTCTCGCGCTACGCGATGACCTCGAACGCGGCTGGCAGGACGAGGCGCATCACCGCGTTGATGAGACCCAGGCCGAGGTTGAAATCAAACACCCCACACGAGACCAGCGCGACTATGGGTCCCATCGTCACGTGAGGCAAGAGGGCCCATAAGGTTAGGAAGGTAATCACGGGTCCCAACAGCGCCGCGATGACTGCACCTACAGCGACCAGCGCGCCGAGCGTTCGACCGTTGCTCAGCTCCAACGACTCTCGGACCGCGAGTAAGGTTCCGACCATCACCCAGACGAAGACTAGAGACCGAACTGTGCCCGCGAGAGGCTCCAGGGTCCATAAGAGGAAGGGGCTGAGCGCGAAGAACACACCCGGCGTCTGCGCGAACGCGATGGCGCGCGCGACTTGCTGGAATCCCGGAGTCTCGCCAGATGGTGTCCTAAGTCGCACGCCAACGAGCCAGAGCCCCGCAGCCCAGACTGGCCAGGCGACCATGTGCGTAATGGCGATGAGTCCGGCACCGCTGGCACCCACCCACCAGACCTCGGTGCCGGCGGCTGCGGCTGTGAGAAGAACCACCAGCGTCGCCTGCCGAGTGCTGCCGCCGGGTCCCGCAACCTCGCGGTAGAGCGTCGCATCCAACCGCAGGGCGCGGACCATCCGGCCAACCAAGCCGTCACCCATGCCCCGCAGCCTCGGTCCGCGCGCAGCTTCTGGCGCTCAGTCTGTCATGCAATAGGGTCCGCGGCTATCCCGCCGTGAGTAGCGTTCACTCACGGCGCGCGGCCCCTGTTTGACCGGCTCCGCACCGAGAATCGACTCGACGGCCGCTGCGGTTCCGTCCCGAAATCGTCCCGAATCGATCGGCCGGCGGGGCCGGTTCTCCCTCCCGAAACCTCTGCGTTACCCTCCGTCATACCCTCGAAGGTGGAAACCCAGGCGCCGGACGTCCTGATCCGAAACGAGCTACGCAAAGGTCTCCAATGGACGAAGTCAAGATCTGGGCGCTCGATGTTGACTCGAACGTCACGCCGTTGGCGTCGAAGGACCGGACGGACACGGAATCCTTGCTGGAGGAGACGCTCGTCAGGAACCCCGACCTGCTGATTCCCGGACTGAGGCTCGTTGGCCGACAGACGCCGACGGACGGCGGGCCGCTCGATCTGCTCGGGGTGGATGAGGACGGGCGGCTGGTCGTATTCGAGTTGAAGCGCGGGACGCTGTCGCGGGACGCCGTTGCGCAGATTATCGACTACGCATCCGACCTGGACGCCAAGACCGACATTGCATTGGCCGAGCACATCGCCGCCAACTCCGGCGTGGGTGGCATCGAGCGAATTGAGGATTTCGAGGAGTGGTACGGCGAAATCACCGACGGCCAGAGCCTCGACTCCCTTCGGCCGCTGCGCCTGTTCCTGATCGGCTTGGGGGCCGACGAAAGGACGGAGCGGATGGTGAGGTTCCTGGCCGAGAACACCGGCATGGATATCTCGTTACTCACGTTCCACGGCTTCGCCTACGACGGCAAGACCTTTCTTGCCAGGCAGGTGGAAGTGGAAGCAGCCGCAGAACCCGGCCCTCGCCGACGAAGGCGGCCGAGCGCGGAGGAGAGAAGAGAGCGGCTGAAGAAGAAAATAGAAGACTCCGGCATATCCGAGACCTTCAGCGCCGTGGAAGACATGTTCGAGACGAATTGGCCCAGGTTCAGCAGATACCCGACAAAATACGGACTAAGTATTGGACTCCGGAGACGGCCGTACGCACGCATCGATCCATGGAAGGGGCACGTGACGATAGTCTTCTTCGACCGCGCAAGAGCACTCTGCCTGGACGAGTTCAGGCAGCTCGTAAAGGAAATCCGATACGAGACATATCCGAGGAATCGGGACCCGTTGGAAGACCCCAAAACCGAGCTCAAGTTCCCGTTCACCGCCGACGAATGGAAGCAACACAAAGCCCGCCTGTCCGCGCTGACATCGGCGGTATACGAAGCCTGGAAGAACAGCGACCAATAGCAGGCTGTCGCCCAGCCCGACCAGTCAAACCGCCACTCATCGCCGCCGGCCTCATTCCCACACTCCGCTCAACCTGAGCGCGGCAGGCTAACCGCGGCTGAGGTGGACGCTTAGACCGCCTCGCCGATCCTCCGGGCCTGGTCGATGATGTTCACGCCCACCGTCTCGCTCCAGGCGTCGATCAGCCGGGCGAAAAGTTCGCCGGGTTGGCCGTTGCCGACCGGGGTGCCGTTGACGCGGGTGACCGGCAGCATGCAGTAGGGGGTGCTGCTGAGGAACGCTTCGTCGGCGTTGAAGACGTCGTAGAGAGTCAGGTCGGCCTCGCGGACCTCCACGCCCAGGTCCAGGCTGAGCTCGCGGACGGTGGCAAGGCTCACGCCGGCCAGTCCGGTGCCGCCGCGCGGGGTCAGGATGGCGCCGTCGGACACCAGCATGAAGTTGGCGCCGGTGCCCTCGGCGATGCGTCCCTCGTTGTCCAGCAGCAGCGTGTAGGCGCCGGGCGCCAGGGCGTTCACTTCCTGCTCGGCCAGCGCCAGGAACATGCGGCTGCGCGTCTTCATACGCGGGTCCTGGGTGGCGATGTTGACCTGCCGAATCGAGGGCGTCACGCAGTGCGCGCCTTCCTCGTAGTACTTGTACCAGTACTTGAAGCCCAGCTCGTGCGTCCACACCAGCACCGAGGGACCGGCGTCGCCGCGTCCCACCTCCGGAAACTGCGGGTGCGTGCCGCGGGTGATGTTGTGGAAGATCCAGGTGTCGCTGCCCTCCGGCAGGTCCGGGCTGTTGCGCTCCACGACCTGGAGCGTGACCTCGGTTAGCTTCTCGGACGTCAGGCCCGGGTCCAGCCGGCAGTAGTCGAGCGAGCGGTACAACCGGTCGATGTGTTCCTTCAGCTTGAACGGCTTTCCGCCGAAGGTGCGGGTGGCCTCGTAGACGATCTCGCCGTAGATGATGGCCAGGTCGTTCGGCCAGTAGCGCGCCTCTTCCAGCGGGACGATCTCACCGTTCGAATAGGCCCAGGTGCTGGCGCTCATAAGCGGATTCCCCTACCGGCGACTCGCGCGAGCGAGCCTAGCACCGGCCGATTTGCGCCCAATGTTTCACGTGAAACATTGCGAGCAGCGGAGCTACGACAGCGGCTTGAGCAGGCGCCAGAAGACGGCGTTGATGGTCGCGTTCACGGTGCGGGCGTAGAAGGCGTACGGGCCGGCCCCGTAGATCACCCCGATGTCCACGCCCCGCGCGCGCAGGTCGGCCAGCGCGCGCTTGACCAGCACCGTGCCCACGCCCAGCTTGCGCACCTCCGGCGAGACCCCCATCGGCCCCAGGCGCTCGGGCGCGGCCACGTCGGTCACCGCGAATCCGCAGAACTCGCCGTCCTTCTCGGCCATCCACAGCGTCGGCGGATCGAGTTTCAGTCCCGAAGTCGCCAGGTAGGCCCAGCGCCGCCCGACGGGGGCCGTGGCCAGGGCGCTGGGATATTCGAACTCGCGCTCTACGTAGTCCCACGCCTTCTGGTAGTCATCCATCGTCAGCCGCCGCACCCGCAGGCCGTGCTCGCGCTCCAACTCCGCTTCCCTCTCCGAGGTGTCCAGCGGCGTATTGCGCAGGTCCACGTCCATGTCCATGCCGTCGCCCGCGCGCTCGTAGCCCCGCGCCTCCAGGAAACACAGCGCCTCGGTGTACCGCAGGTCCAGGCCCTGCATGAAGCGGTTGTTGCCGGCGATGATCGCCACTGACTCGCTGGCGCCCAGACCAGCCAGCCGGTCTTCAATGTGATCGAACAGCCGGGTCGCGATCCCCTGGCGGCGCAGGTCGCTCGCGACCGCAAACAGCTTCACGCCGCCGGCCGTCTGCAGCTCCTCGCTCGGCGGCGCCCCGCAGGCCAGGCCCACCAGGCGCTCCCCATCCCAGACCGTCGGATTCAGCTCGGGATCAAAGTCCGGATCGTCGAGGATGCGGTCCTTGAGAATGGCCTCCGAGAACGGCAGGTGCGCGATCTCGCGTTGGCACAGCGCCGCCGCCTCGGGCAGGTGGGCGGCCTGCAGCGGGCCCATCTCCACGTTGGTCATAGCGCAGCCATCCAGCGGCTCAGCGTCTCGAACTCACGCTCGGCAAGAGTACGCCCCGTCGGCACGCCGGGCCCGACTTCCGACTCCACGATCAGGTGACCCGTATAGCCGCGCCGCCGCAACTCCGCCAGGATCGACGGCCAGGGCACGTGGCCTCCACCCAGCGCCCGCTTGGCAAACCAGCCGGGACCGATCCGGCGGCGCGGCGGCTCCATCCGCTCGATCCAGGCGCCGATGTGCTCAAGGTAGAGGCGAAACGGGTAGGCGCCCTCATCTGTAGGGCTGACCAGCGAGTGATCCTTGACATGCACGTGCAGCAGGCGGTCCCACACCGGGCCCACCGAGCGAGCCCCGAACGGCGTCGGCGTCTGCATCAGGTTGGCCGGATCGAGAATCAGACCTACGGAAGGTCGATCCACCTCGTCCAGCAGACGGTTGGCGCCGGCCGCCGACTCGGCCAGCGAGCCGTGGTGCATCTCGATAGCCACCATCACGCCAAGGTCGGCCGCCGCCTCGGCGCACCAGCGCAGATGACGCGCGGCCCGCGCCCAATGCTCTGGCTCGGCTTCCGGCGCGGCCACCCAGCCCGGCCAGATCCGCACGCTGCGAGCCCCCAGCACCGCGGCCCACTTCAGAAACCGGTGCGCGGTCTCGCGCGCCTCCAGGGCCCCCGCCTCGTCCAGTAACGCGAAGTTGCCGGCATGGGAAGCGATGTTGGCGATTGCCAGCCCCTCGAAGAGTTCCTTGAGGAGATCAAGCCGCGCGGCATCCGCATCAGGCGGTAGTTGGTGGCGCGTGCCGCGGAGTTCGACACTGGCGTAGCCGATCTCCCGCGCCGCGGCGCCAAACTCGGCGGCCGGCGCGTGGTCAAACAGCAGCCCGGACAAGGCCAACCGCATACGGTGCCATCCTTTCCGTCGGCCAATCCCCGGCCGCACCGTACGTCACCGCGGTGATCCCGTGTGTCGGCCAGCGGTGGCGCTTACGATGCAGGGAGATGATCTCCAACACCAGACCAACATGCGACCACGCCTGAGACGCCGGACCGTGCTGGCGGCTGGCCTGGCGCTCGGCGCCGGCGCGCTGGCCGCCTGCGCCGACCCACCGGCCCTGCCGCCGCTGCCGTTCGCCGACTCGGACCGCGGCAACGTGACCTACCGAACCGCCGACGGAATCCAGGTCGTCGCCACCTTCACGCCGCCGGACTCCGACCCGCCCTGGCCGGCGGTCGTGCTGATGCACCAGTACCAGGGAACCCGCGCCCAGTGGGACGACCTGACTCCCGACCTTCTGTCGGCAGGACTGGCGGTACTGGCGCCCGATGCGCGCGCCCACGGCGAGAGCCTGCGGCGCGTGCGTGCCGACGGCGGCTACGACATCGAGACCGATCGCGCCAACACGCTGGGAGGCTGGCCGGACGACGTGGCGGCGGCCATCGCCTGGCTCACGGCCCGCGGCGACATCAACCCGGATCACATCGGCGTCGGTGGCGCCAGCGTGGGCGCCAACACGGCCTGGATCTCTTCGGCGGTGCTGCCCGAGGTCCGACGGGCGGTGGCCGTAAGCGGACGGTTCGAGCCGGGCCGCGTGCTGATGGGCGAGAACATCCCGAACTTCCAGCCCCGCGGCGTCCTCTTTCAGACAGATCGCGAAGAAGCCCTCCAGTCGCAAGCCCTCTACAGCCGCACCGCCGAACCCCGCCAAGTGAAGGTCTACGACACGCCCGGCCACGGCATCGAACTCCTAAAGTTCAACGCCCCCCGCCGCGACTTCGTCGCCTGGCTGGCCGAGGGGATCTGACCGGGCAGATGGAGCAGTATCACCGAGTAGGGTCGGAAGCCAGTTCCAGCGGGCGCCCAGCCGCAGGCAGCACTCCCGACCTAGACTGATCGCCACGAGCCGGGAGTCACGGAGAGGCAAACGACTGGAGAAGCCTGACCAGCTTCAAGCCGTGGCCCACAAGTCGTTGAATTGGAGACTGCCTGCGCCGTGGGCAGTGCCGCTGCTCGGCTTGGCGATGGTCGCGCTGGCCGCCTGCGGCGACACGTCGGCGCCTGCGCCAGCGCTTGACCAGGCAGCCACTGCAACGGCCTCGCCCACTCAAGTAGCTGCCCTGCCCGCCAAGCCTTCTCCCGAGCCGGAGGCGACACCCGAATCGCGCCCGGAACCCGAACTGACCCAAACGCAATCGACAACCTCCGCGCCTCAACCGCCATCACGACCGGTATCGACAGCCGCGGCGTGCGCCGATCCCCCGGACGAGGTTCGCTGGCTGAGCAAGGAGTTTCGGGTCGCAGCGACTCTTGCCGACGTGCAAGCCGCGTTGGACTGCGGCGCAAACATCAGCGCTCGGGACGACAATGGTTCCACGCCGCTGCACCAGGCAGCCGCGTTCAGCCCCGAGCCGGCCGCCGTCGTCGCCTTGATTGAGGCCGGTGCCGAAGTTTTGGCGAGGGCTGAGGGTGGGCTTACGCCTCTCCATGTGGCAGCCGTGAGCAGTCCCGAACCGGAAGTGCTGGCCGTCCTGCTCGACCACGGCGTTGACCCCAACGTGCGGACCGATAGCGGTTGGACACCCCTGCACTCGTGGGCCGTCTTCGGCACCCATCCGGAATCGCTTGAACTATTGGTCGAACGCGGCGGCGACCTGGAAGCGCGGAATGACCGCAGCTTGACGCCGCTGCTGGCAGCGGCACTCGGCAGCGAGCTTCCGGAGAGGGTGGTTGTCCTACTGTTGCTTGGGGCCGACCCTGAAGCACGGAGCGAATTCGAATACACTGCTCTGCACTGGGCGGCAGCCCTAAACCCCGAGCCCGCGATGGTCGAGTTCCTGCTGGAGCGTGGCGCCGACCTGGAAGCGCTAGCCGACGACGGACTGACTCCTCTGCATGTGGGCATGTTGTTCAACAACGAGCCGGACGTGGTCGCCGTGCTGCTGGACCATGGCGCGAACCTGGAGGCCGAAGCCTTTGCAGGCCTCCGACCCCTGCATGTGGCGCTTGCGTTTGACGCCGATCCTGCTCTTCTAAAGCTGCTGATCGACCACGGCGCAAACCTTGAGGCCCAGGCCGAAGGTGACTGGGTTCCGCTACACGGGGCAGTCGAGCTGGAGAATCCCGATTACGCGAAGCTCCTGCTGGACGCCGGTGCCAACCTGGAAGCCCGGGACGACGATGGTTGGACGCCCTTGCATTTCGCAGCCGAATTCGGAATCGCGGCCGTAGCCACGCTTCTCCTGGAACATGGCGCGAATCTCGAAGCCGAAGACAACGACGGCGCCACGCCGCTTGACCTGGCGGAAGCCGCCAACAATCAAGCCACCGCTCGCGTGCTGCGGGACCATGCAACGGGGAACTAGGCTGGGCGCCGGTCAACCGGCGGCGTGGCTCGGGCTGCTCATCATCGTTGTCCTCGGGCTGGCCGCGTGCGGCGGCGCCTCAAAGCCTGCGCTGTCGCGCACACCGGTTGCGTGCCCTGTCCTCCCGGAGTCGATCGGCGAGATTCGGGAGGCCTGGACGACACTAGAGTTCTGGGCCTATGCGACCGTGCCTATTGTCCATGCGTCAATGGACTGCGGACTCGACGTTGGGGCAACGAATGAGGTCGGCTGGACGCCACTGCATTTGGCCGCGGCGGTAAGTCCGCAGCCGGAGGCAGTCACAACCCTCTTGGCCTACGGCGCCGATATGGAAGCCAAGAGCCAGTCCACCCACACACCCCTACATGTAGCGGCGGCGCTGAGTCAAGAACCAGCTGTCGTTACTGCCCTTCTCGACAACGGCGGCGATCTCAGCGCCAGAGACGGGATCGCCCGAACTCCGCTTCATCTTGCGGCGCTGTATAGCGACGAAGCTGCCGTCTTTGAGGTCTTGTTTAGGTACGGTGCCGACACCGAGGCACGGGATGAATTTGGAAACACTCCGCTGCACACCGCGGCCGAGAACGGCAACTTGGCGGTCATCACGGCCCTGATCGAGCACGGCGCAGATATTGAAGCGAAGGATGATCTCGGCCACACGCCGCTGCATGCGGCGATTCGAAGCGGGGAGCCAACCGGCGTCGAGGTCTTGCTCAGGTATGGCGCAGATATTGAAGCGAAGGATGATCTTGGCGACACGCCACTGCTTGCTTCAATTCGAAGCGGGGAGCCAGCCGCCGTTGAAGTCTTTCTCAAGCACGGCGCCGACACCGAGGCCAAGGCCAGTCTCGGGCGCAATGCCCTGCTGACGGCGAGCGCCGGTGGTGATCCAGGCATCGTTGCCATGCTGCTAGAGCACGGGGTCGACGTTGAGTCCAGGGACGAATTCGGCAACACCGCGCTGCACGTAGCAGCCGGTGAAGGGAATGCTGCTGCCGTCGAGATCCTGCTTGACTACGGTGCCGACATTGAATCCGGGGTCAGATTCCAGAATCCACCGCTTCAGTCGGCAGCGCGCAAAGGCGACCGCGCCACCATGTCCGTACTCCTGGACCGAGGCGCGATCGTCGGCGATCTCTACTGGAGTGAACCGACCCTGCGTCTGCTTATTGACGAGCGAAAGTCAGGCTAAAAGGCAGCCACGGCTGCCAGTTTCTAGCGCCCATACCTCACCGGCACCCGGTAGCCGAGTCGGCCAGTCGGTATTGGCGGATTAAGGCTTAGCCGCAGTCGCTGTAGCCGCAGGACATGCACTTCATGCAGCCTTCGGCGTAGTGGAGCTGGCTGCCGCCGCAGGACGGGCAGGCGCCAACGAAACCCTGGTCGCGCGCGGCGCCCTCGACGTAGGACTCGGCCGCAGGGGCCGAACCGCTACCAAAGGTCGGCGCCGACTGGTGAGGCGCAGCCGCTGCCGTGGCCGCGGGCTGGTCGGACGGGGCCGTGTACGTGCCCTCGCCCTGCAGGTCCACCATTGGGACGAAGTCGGCGTTCTCGACGTCGAGCTGCATGGCCATCGCCTGGGCGATCCCGTCGCCGCAGGAGAGCACCCGATCGGGGCCGAACCCGGCGGGCCGATGGCAGGTAATCCCGCGCAGGGTCTTGTGCACCTCTTCGGCCGGCACGCCTGAGCGCAGAGCCAGCGACGCCAGCCGGCCGATGGCTTCGGTCTGCGCGGCGGCGCAGCCGCCGGCCTTACCCAGCGTCGCGAAGGTCTCGAACGGCAGCCCCCGCTCGTCGTCGTTGATCGTGACGAACAGCGGACCGCAGCCCGTGCGGATACGCGTGGTCGTGCCGTGAATCTGGTCGGGCCGTTCGCGCTCGACGGCCGCAACGATCGGCAGCGGCGTACGGTCGGGATGGCCGTTCGAGGCGCCGTTGGTTGCGGGCGTAGGCGTGAGTTCGGGGGTATGGCCGTTGCTGTGACCATTGACGGAGGCGGCCGCGGGTGCGGGAACCTCTTCGACGGGCGCCGCGGCCTCGGCCGCCTGCGGCTCGTCGGTTTCGTCGCGGCGCGTGTTGTCGCCGGAGTCGCTGGTGGTCAGCACCTGGTAGTCGCGGCTGCCGTCGCGGTAGACCGTGACGCCCTTGCAGCCCAGTTCGTAGGCCCGCCAGAAGCCGCGATCCACGTCCTCGCGCGTGGCCTCGTGCGGGAAGTTGATCGTCTTGGACACCGCGTTCTCGGTGTGCGCCTGGAAGGCGCTCTGGACGCGGATGTGCCATTCGGGCGAAACATCATGGGCGGTGACGAAGATGCGGCGGGCCGACTCGGGCACGCCCTCCAGCACCTGTAGGGCGTCAGCCGGCGTCTCGTCGGTGATCCGCAGGCTGCCGTGATTGGCCTCGACCGCGTCCACCAACTCTTCGCTGAAGAATCCGCCGCGGCGCGCGTAGGTTTCGAAGATTGGGTTCACGTAGCGCAGCGTGGTGGCGGCGTTGTCGTCGCTGTCGCGCATCACGTTCTTCCAGAAGATCAGCGCAAAGAGCGGTTCGATGCCGCTGGAGGCGTCGGCGATCATGCTGATCGTGCCGGTTGGCGCGATGGTGGTGACCGTGGCGTTGCGCCGCTCGCCGTGGCCCCGGCGGTCCCAGGCCGAGTTGACGAAGTTGGGGAACGCGCCGCGCGCGGCCGCCAACTCCTCGGAGGCGCGACGGCCTTCGTCGTTGATAGAGCGCATGACGTCGCTGGCCAGCGCCTCGGCCTCGGGACTGTCGTAGGGCAGGCCCAGGTGGAACAGCACGTCGGCCCAGCCCATCACGCCCAGACCCACCCGGCGGTTGCCGTGCTTGACGATGGCGTCGATCTCCTCCAGCGGGAAATTTGAGGCCTCCACCATGTCGTCCAGGAACCGAACCGAGAGATGCACGTCACGCCGCAGGGCGTGCCAGTCGATGCGCGTGCGGTCCTCGGTGAGGTGCCAGTTGAGGTTCAGGCTGCCGAGCACGCAGGCCTCGTAGGGCAGCAGCGGCTGCTCGCCGCAGGGATTGGTCGTGTCCTGCGGCGCCACGTCCGGCGTCGGGTTGGTGCGCTCCAGGCGGTCCAGGAAGATCATGCCCGGTTCGCCGTTCAGCCAGGCGCCGTCGACCAGACGGTCCCAGACGTCGCGGGCGCGCAGCCGCTTCGTGACTTCATCGGTACGCGGGTTGACCAGGTCGTAGTCGGTGTCGTCGCGCACGGCCTGCATGAAGGCGTCGGTGATGCCGACGGAGATGTTGAAGTTGGCGATCCGGCCGTCTTCGGACTTGCAATCGATGAAGTCCAGGATGTCCGGATGATCGACGTTGAGGATCCCCATGTTGGCGCCGCGGCGGGTGCCGCCCTGCTTAATCTCGCCGCAGGAGTAGTCGATCATCGACATGAAGCTGATCGGGCCGCTGGCCACGCCGCCGGAACTGCGCACGAAGTCGCCGCGCGGGCGGATCCGCGAGAAGTTGAATCCGGTGCCGCCGCCGCTCTGGTGAATGATGGCGGCGTGCATGTCGGTGGTCTTGATGCTGCGCAGGTCGTCGTCGATGGGCAGCACAAAGCAGGCCGCCATCTGCGCGTAGCCCTGGGGCTTGCCCGCATTCATCAGGCAGGGGCTGTTGGGCACGAAACGCAGCCCGCGCAGCAGGTCGTACATGGAGTCGACGATCTCGGTGTGGCCTTCGGCGTCCACCCAGCCTCGTTCGCGCTCCACGTCCACGACGCCGCGCACCACGCGGCCAAAGAACTCGTCCACGTCCTCGATGGGGTGGTCGACGCGGTCCTTCAGGAAGTAGCGCTTCCGTAGCACGGCCAGCGCGTTATCCGAGAGGTCCGGATACGCCGTGCCGTGCTTATGCATAACGCGTCTTAGATGGGACCGAGAAGCGATAGCTCGGTCGCCACCCTCCCCATGTGGCGGAAGGGATCTCGACCAGACACCCATCCTCAGTATTACCACGCTCGAGTTCGGTGCGGATTTGTCCCAGTCCTTCGCTTACCAGTGCCTCGTGCGCGCCCCAGGTGCTGGCGGAGTCCTGCGGGAAGGCCACACCCATAGAAAATTCCGTTTCCGCGTGACGCAGGCCAAAGAGCACCAAGTCGTATGCGCCGGTGGACGGAATGATCTCCGCGAAGTCTATGGCGAACTGCCGACCGTCGCGCGTGCGGTGCAGTTCGCCGAGCAGCCTGATCACCGCCACGCTCCTGTCTGCATGCAAATCTCCACCCGTGCGCTCGGACACCGTGCGTGAGGCGACTCGGCACCTCACAGGCTGAGGTCTCAGCCTACGCCCAGCAGGCGTCGCATACCACATATAGGTGGGCTGAAATCGTCGCATCCTACATGCTGGGTGTCAACCAGATTTATCAACACTTCGGCAGTGCCCGCCATCCACAGTCCTACGCGACGAGGCCAGGCACGTCCTTTGGCTCATCCGGCCGTCCGTCACTTGAAGAGAGGCCGGGCGACCGGAAGTCCGCGCGACGAGCGACCTCGCCGGCGTGCGCACAGGTTGTCCACCGCGCGTCCACAGGCGCGTCGCGCACCTGAGCGCCATCAGCTCAGCCGGCGGCGGTCTGCAGTTCGGCGATCCGGCTGTCGCGCCCGACCACGATCAGCATGTCGCCCTCGATCACGCGCTCGGACAGGCCGGGGGTCACGATCAATTCGTTGCCGCGCTTGATCACCAGAACGTTAACGTCGTACCTGGCGCGCAGGTTCAGGTTGGCCAGCGACTGCCCGGCAAATGGCGTGCCGTCTATCTCCGTGATTCCGAGGTGCGGCAGCAGTTCCAGGTAGTCCAGCATGCCGGGCGTGGACACGCTCTGGGCCAGCCGCAACGCCATGTCGCGCTCGGGAAACACCACACGGTCCGCCCCCACGCGCTCCAGGATCATCCGGTGTACCTCGCTGGAGGCCTTGGCAAAGACGCGCGGTACGCGCAGGTTCTTCAGGTGCGTCGTGATCAGCACGCTGGCTTCCACCTCGGCCATGGCCACGACGGCCAGGTCCACGTCGGTCGCCCCGACCTCTCGCAGCACGGCCTCGTTGGTGGCGTCGCCCACCACCGCCTGATCCACGACGTCTGTGGCGATTTGGACCGCCTGCTCGGACGTGTCGAGCACGATGACTTCGTGCCCGGACTCCGCCAGGGTGCGGGCCAGGCTGCTTCCAAACCGGCCCAGGCCGGTTACCAGGATCTGCATGAGTTCAGTCGGCGGCTAGCCGACCTTGATGGCCTCCTCCGGGTAGCGGACCAACGGCTGATGCTCGCGCGTGACGAGCGCCTGGGCAAGGGTCAAGGCCCCAAGACGGCCGACGAACATCGTTCCGATCAGCACGAGTTTAGAGGCCACCGTCAGATCGGCCGTGATGCCGGTCGAGTAGCCGACGACGGCGAAGGCGCTCACGGCTTCGAATAACAGGTTCGAAAGAACGGTCTCGGAGCCGCGCTCCGCGACGGACATAAGTATCGTCGACAGCAGCACCGCCGCGCCGGACAGCCCGACCACCGCCAGCGCGCGCATCACCGAGTGTTGGGCAATCCGGCGGCCAAACGCCTCGGGATACCGGCGGCCCCGAATGTGCGACACCATCGCGATGAAGAGCACGCTGAACGTGTTAACGGTGATCCCACCTGTGACCGCCGCCGACGCGCCGCCGATAAACATCAGCACGATCAGCGCAATCAGCGTGTCCGTATGCAGGCGGCCCATATCGATGGTGGTAAAGCCGGTGGTGCGCCAGACCGCGTGGTTGAGCGCGGCGTTCGACCGCAGGCCAAAGTCGTCCGCCGGCACAGCGCCGCCGAAATCGGGCGAGAGAACCATCAGCAGCACGAATCCCACAATCAAGAGTGCCGGCATGGCGGTGAGCACAATGCGGGATTCCAGCCCCAGGCGTCGCCACAGTCGCCGACGCATCACGTCGAAGATCACCGTAAAGCCGATCGCCCCGATGATGGCCAGCGCCGCCAGCACGCCTACCGTCGTCGGGTCGTCGACCAGCCGCGCGAAGCTGACGGAGCCAGGCTCGATGTCGAACCCCGCGTTGGTGAACGCCGACACGGCATGAAAAATCGACCACCAGTGCGGATTCTCCACCGACGAATCGCCGCGGACCCGGAGAAACAGCAGCACGGCGCCCACGCCCTGCAGGATCAGCGTGAAGATGGCGATACGCCAGAACAGGCCCTTCAGGCCGCCGGGTTCCCCACGACCGATGTGCTGGCCGAACATCAGGCGTTCGCGGGTGGCCGTCCGGCGGCCGGCCAGCGAAAAGATGACGATGGCGCCCACGATGAAGCCCAGCGCGCCGACCTGGATCAGCGCCAGGATCACGATCTGGCCGAACAGCGACCAATGGTCGTGCGTCGAAACGACGGTCAGCCCGGTGACGCAGACGGCTGAGGTTGCGGTGAACAGCGCCACCAGCAGGTCAGGCTCCTGGCCATCGGCCAGCGACAGTGGCAGCGCCAGCAGCACGGTGCCCAGGAAAATCAGGCTGGCGAAGGCGACGATGAGGATGAGGCCCGGGCGGAAGGGACCGCGGCGCGCCAGGGTGGTGTCCACCTCCAGGCTCATGGCCACCCGCCGCGGCACGCGAACCACGCGGTCGCCGGCGCCCAGCGGATGAGGTGCGCCGTGGTGGCGGCGCGGTCCCGGCGGCATCAGACGCCTCCAGCCCGTCCTCGCTCAACGTCTGAGCGAGCCCCGGCGCGATCCAGTTGCGTCAACCGGCACCACATCACAGCCGGGCAGTGTAGACCCGCGTTGACGCTGGGGCAGAGCGGCCCCTAGGCTTCGGCGACTGGCCGCCGGGTCCGAAGCCGTATGCCTGAGCCATCCCCCGTACGCGTTGCCATGATCGGTGTGGGCGGTATCGCCTCCATGCACCTGGCCAACCTGTGGCGCATGCCGGAAGCCGACGTGGTGGCGCTGGCGGACATTGATCTCGCGCGGATTCCGGACACGCTGCGCCTAGCCGCCGCCAGGATGTCACCGCCGGTCGAGCCGCCCACCTTTGAGTCCTTTGATGACGCCGGTCGGATGCTGGCGGCCGTTGCGCCTGACGCGGTGTTCATTTCGCTTCCACCGTTCGCGCATGGCGAGGTGGAGTACCAGTGCATCGAGGCGGGCGTTCCCATGCTGGTCCAGAAACCGGTAGGGCTGGACATGCCCACGGTGCGCGGGATCGAGCGCGCCATCGCCGAGCGCGGCCTCCTCACCGCCGTCGGCTACCAGACGCGCTACAGCCAGGCGGCCGACACGGCGCGTGAGCTGCTGGCGGACCGAACGGTGGGCATGGCCATCGGCGCCTACCTTGGCGGCATGCCCCGAACGGCTTGGTGGCGGGTGCAGGCGCAGTCGGGCGGTCAGGTGGTTGAGCAGGCGACCCATGTGGTGGACCTGCAGCGCTATCTCGTTGGAGAGATTGAGAGCGTCCACACGGCCGCCGCGACGCGGCTGATGACCGACGCTCCGAACCTGGACATCTTTGACGTCTCGGCGGCGACGTTCCAGTTCGCCAACGGGGCCGTCGGCACGCTGCTGAACACCTGCGGCCTAAACGATGTGCCGGTCGAACCGTGGGACCACGGCGTCACCATCGTGGCGCGCGATCTGTCCATGTGGGTGTGGCACGACGGCGGCCGGATCGCGCGGCCGGGCGAAGTGCGTGAGTTCTCCAATAGCACCGACTCGAAATACCTGCTGGACGAGGCCTTTGTGCGGGCGGTGCAATCAGGCGACGCGTCGAACATCCGTTCGACCTACACCGACGCCGTGCTCACCCTGCAAGCCACGCTGGCCATCGAGGAGTCCGCGCGCACGGGGGCGCCAGTGCGCCCCGCCGACCTGGGCTGACCCTCGGCTCCGTTCGTAGGAAGCCCGCCGCGGGTATCCGGGCGAGTTGAAGCTCGAGGCTAGGTCCGCGAACCCCTCGGGGCGCCTATTCGTAGGCGAAGTTCGCCCGCACCGTGGCCCGGATGCGCAGTTCGCCGGCTTCCACCGGAACCGCGGCCGCGGCGGGCGCGGCAGCCATCGGTCTCGCCACGGCGAACTCGCTGCGCGCCACCGGCACGAAAATCGTGTCTTCGTGCAGGGAGATCAGGCCGCGCACGCTACCCCGCAACGCGTCGGCCACCGCGCGCGCCTTGGCCGCCGCGTCCAGCGTCGCCAGGCGCAGCGCCTCGGCCTTGGCCGGACCGTCGTCCTGCAGGGTGAAGCTGATCGAGCGTACGGTGTTGGCGCCCGCGCCCAGGGCCGCGTCCAGCACCATGGACGTCAGCTCGATCCGGTCGATCGTGATGGTGACGGTGTTGGCCGAGCGATAGCCGACGGGGTCGGCCGACACGTTGCGCTGTTCGGGCGCGGCGGGCGGGAACACCGGCGACAGGCTGAGTCCGGTCGTCTGGATCAGGATTTCATTCTCGTCGGAACTGACGCCTCGAATGGCCTCGATCAGCTTTTCGGCTGTCTCGTTGGCCTGGTCGGCGGCCTCGGCCGCGGTGTCGGCGGAGGCCTCAACGCCCAGCGTGATGATCGCGCGGTCGGGCGGCACCACCACTTCGCCCTCGCCAATAACATGCAGGCCAAAGGGGCGTTCGCCCGGCGGGATCAGATTTGCGGCCCCGCCCACGTCGACCGACGTGGGTTCCGCGGAAATGCTCGGGTCGCCCGCCTGGAACTGCCGCAGCGCCAGGAACCCGACGATGATCAGGACAGCAACGATCACAAAGATCGTCAGCAACTGCACCTGCCACGGGGCGCGCCGATACATGGTGAGCATGGGTTAATCCTAGCCGGTCTGGCTCAGTCCGTGCGCGCGGAGCGCCGACGGCCGGTCGGATGGGCCGTCGGCGCTCCCCAGCGTCAAGGTCGGCTTAGCCGAAGCGGCGCTCGACCTCTTCCCAGTTCACGACATTCCAGAAGGCCGCAATGTAGTCCGGGCGACGGTTCTGGTAGTTCAGGTAGTAGGCGTGTTCCCACACGTCCAGTCCCAGGATCGGCGTGCCGCTGCCGTCCATGAGCGGGCTGTCCTGGTTGGGCGTGCTGGTTACGGCCAGCGAGCCGTCGGCCTGCTTGATCAGCCACGCCCAGCCCGAGCCGAAGCGCGTGGTGGCCGCCTGGGCGAATTCCGCCTGAAACGCCTCCAGGCTGCCAAAGGCCGCGTCTACTGCCTCGGCCAGCGCGCCGTGTGGGTGCGGATGGCTGTTGCCGCCGATCACGGTCCAGAACAGCGAGTGGTTGGCGTGGCCGCCGCCGTTGTTCTGCACGGCCGTGCGGATGCCCTCCGGCACGGCGCCAAGGTTGCTGATCAGGTCCTCGACGCTCTGCGCGGCCAGGCCGTCATGACCCTCCAGCGCGTTGTTGAGGTTCATGATGTACGTCGCGTGGTGGCGGTCGTGGTGAATCTCCATCGTTCGCGCGTCGATGGTGGGTTCCAACGCGTCAAAGGCGTAGGGGAGGTCGGGGAGTTCGTAGGCCATGCTGCCTGTCCTCTGCTGGGTTCGGCGCCGCCGGCGATCAGGCGGGTCGAGGGCTGGAATCAATCCTAGCCCGTCGGCGGACGCTGCTAAAGTCGCAGGCGGCCGAAGACGGCGGGCAGGCTTGGCCGCCCGCCATATAATTGACGGTGCCCGCGCTCGCGCGGGCGGTTGTCTGTCTGTTCTGTGCGTTCGAGCACTCCAAGGGGAAGTGTCGGAACTGGTAGACGAGCGTGATTTAGGATCACGTGGAGATTTCTCTCCGTGAGAGTTCGAGTCTCTCCTTCCCCACCCGCCCCGCGATCGGCTGGTGGACCCCACCCAGAGGATCCGTATGCCCGCGACCGCTGAGAAGCTGGAAGGCAGCCGCGTTCGGCTCGCGGTCGAGGTGCCGCCGGAGGACCTGCAAAAAGAGTACATTCGCGCGATTCAACGAGTCGGGCGCCGCGTCAAGATTCCGGGGTTCCGCCCAGGCAAGGCGCCCCGTCGTCTTGTCGAGAACGCCGCCGGCGTGGGAACGGTCATGCAGGACCTGCTGGAAGCGGTGGTGCCGCGGGCCTACACCTCGGCCCTGGACGAGACGGGCGTCAACCCGATCGACCAGCCCGAACTGGACGTCCCGGAACTCCCGTCGCTGGACGCGCCCTTCCTCTTCTCGGCCGAAGTCGCCGTGGCGCCGACCGTCGAGCTGGGCGACTTGGACGACGTGTCCATCAGCGTTCCGGTTGAAGAGGTCGCCGAGGACGAGATCGACGCCGAGATCGAGCAGCTGCGCGTCACCCAGGCCTCCTGGGAACCCGTGGAGCGCCCCGCGGTTGCCGAGGACATGGTGCAGACACGCATTCGCATCCTGGCGTCCGGGGTCGAGCCCGAGGAGCCGCAGCCGTACAACGTGCTGGTGGGCGACAACGGCTTTCCCGCCGGGTTCGACGGCGCCGTGACCGGTGCCGTGGCCGGCGATCACGTTTCGTACGAGGCCCGCATCCCGCCGAACGACCCCAACGAGGCGCTGCGCGGCAAGAACGTCACCTTCGAGATTCAGGTCGATGGTGTGAGCGAACGGCATTTGCCGGACCTCGACGATGAGTTCGCCCGTAGCGTGGGTCCGTTCGAGAGCGTGGACGGCTTGCGCGAACGCATTACAAGCGCGCTGCGCGAGCGCAAGACGCATGAGGCTCAGCACGAACTTGAAGAGCAAGCCGTGCAGGCCTTGATCCAGTGCACCACGTTCGAAATCGCCGACGTGCTGGTCGAACGCGAACGCGAGCAGGTACTCAGCGAGCGCACCGAAGCTCTCGTCAGTCGAGGCGTGCCGGTCGATACGTATCTGGCCATGCAGGGACAGACGCGCGACGCCTGGCAGGAAGAAGCCGACGGCGAAGCGCTGAATCGCATCCATCGCGGGCTGGCGCTGGACGCCTACGCCGAGGCCCAGGACATCACAGCCGACGAGGACGAAATGCAAGCCGAGGTGGACCGCGTGGCGGAGCTCTACCCGCAGGACCGCCGCACCATCATTCGCACGAACCTGATGCGCGACGAAGCCCGCGGTCGGGTGGCGGCGACCATTCGCTCGCGCCAGGCCTTACGGGCGCTGGTCGCCGCGGTCACCGACGGCGCGGCCCCGCTGCACGACCACGATCACCACCATCCCGAGCCCCCGCCCGACCTGGCGGCCGCCGCCGAGCCAGAGGATGGCCCCGAACCCGCGCAGGCCTAGCGCCGCCGGCAGGGAAAGGACGACTGCATGGGCATTCTCGTTCCGTACGTTATCGAGCAGACCGACCGCGGCGAACGCGGCATGGACATTTATTCGCGCCTGCTGCGCGACCGGATCATCTTTCTCGGCACCCCGATCGATGACGCGGTGGCAAACACCGTCATCGCCCAGTTGCTGCTGCTGACCAGCGAGGACGCCGAAGCCGACATCTACATGTACATCAACTCGCCCGGCGGCAGCGTGAGCGCCGGCCTGGCGGTTTTCGACACGATGCAGTACGTGCCGAATGACGTGGCCACCACCTGCGTGGGCCTGGCCGCCAGCATGGGTAGCGTGATTCTAGCCGGCGGCGCTCGCGGCAAACGCGCGGCGCTGCCGCACAGCACGATCCTGCTGCACCAGCCCTCGCAAGGCTTCGAGGGCTTCGTGCAGGCCGCCGACCTGCAGATTCGCGCGCGCGAGATCGGCAAGGTCCGCGACCGGATCGAGAAGATATTTGTGGACGCGACGGATCAGCCGCAGGACCGTATCCATGCGGACTCGGACCGCGACTTCTATCTCACGGCCGAAGAGGCCCGCGACTACGGGCTGATCGATCAGATCGTGACGCCGCGCTCGGCCAACGTGGGCCAGAACGGCGACGGCGCGGACTAGGCGACATGTCTGCACCCCGGTACGCTGCGCAGACTTTCGCCTGTGGAGTCCGCCATGGCGCGTAGTCGCTCAAACCGCGCGAGCTACCGCTGCTCGTTCTGCGGCAAGTCGCAGGACCAGGTCCGCCGCCTGATCTCCGGCTCGGCCGGTGTCTACATCTGCAACGAGTGCGTGAATCTCTGCCGCGACATCATCGACGAAGAACAGTCGCAGGCCCCGAGTCCGCGCGCGCTGGCGGGCCGCATCCCCACGCCCGAACGCCTGTTCGAGCTGCTGAGCGACTACGTAATCGGCCAGGACCGCGCCAAGAAGGTCGTCTCGGTTGCCGTCTACAACCACTACAAGCGAGTCGCGGCGGGCGCTTCCGACGACGACTTCGAACTGCACAAGAGCAACATCCTGCTGCTGGGACCCACCGGCGTTGGCAAGAGCGAAATCGCGCGCACGCTGGCCCGGATTCTCAACGTGCCGTTCTGTATCGCCGACGCCACGGCGCTGACCGAGGCCGGCTACGTGGGCGAGGACGTGGAGAACATCCTGCTGCGCTTGATTCAGGCGGCCGACTTCAACGTCCCGCGCGCGCAGACCGGCATCATCTTCATCGACGAGATCGACAAGGTCTCCCGCAAAGCCGACAACCCGTCGATCACCCGCGATGTCTCGGGCGAAGGCGTGCAGCAGGCCCTACTGAAGATCATCGAGGGCGCCCAGGTCAACGTGCCGCCCCAGGGTGGGCGCAAACACCCGCACCAGGACTTCATTCAGATGGACACGCGTGACATCCTGTTCGTCTGCGGCGGCGCGTTCGAAGGGCTGGACCGCATCGTCGCCCGGCGCGTCGGCCAGGCCGGCGGCGTGGGCTTTGGCAAGCGCGCCCATGGCGAGAAGGCCGAGAGCGTGCTGCACCAGGTCACGGCCGACGACCTGCTGAAGTACGGGCTGATCCCTGAATTTGTGGGCCGCCTGCCGGTGGTGGCCGCGCTGGACGAACTGGATTCCGACGCGCTGGTGCAGATTCTCTGCGAACCCAAGAACGCGCTACTTCTTCAGTTCCAGAAGCTGTTCGAGATGGACAGCGTGGAGCTGGAGATCACCGACGACGGTCTGGAGGCAATCGCGCACCGGGCACTGGAAACGCACACCGGCGCGCGCGGCCTACGCACCACGTTGGAAGACCTGCTGATGGACACCATGTTCACGCTGCCTTCCAAAAAAGGCGTCAAGAAAGTGGTCGTCACGCGTGACACCGTGGATTCAAACAGCGCGCCCATCCTGGTCACCCAGCCCGGCCTCGGCGAGACCCAAACCCAACAGGCCGAAGAGACAGCCTGACCCAGGGGTCGCGACTTAAGTCCAGTCCCACTCCGGCGGTTTGTGGAACGGACCTACAACTTCAACGAGACCCATAGGGAACTGACAGTCCGGGGGCGAACAATGGCGAAACTGGCAGCCTGGAGCACAGACGCGCAGCACGACAAGGGCAGCGCACAGCCGCCGCAGCCGCAGAGACTCGAGCGGTCCCAAATCGAACTTGAGCAACATCTCGAAGACTGGATCGCGAAGGACGTGACGCTGATCGGGGAGGGATTCGCCCTGGTCGGCCGCCAGGTGTCGATCGATGACGGACGGCTCGATCTGCTGGCTATCGACTCGCAGGATCGCTGGATCGTGATCGAGATAAAGCCCGGGAGGCTCGATTCTGGCGCGCTAGGCCAAGCGCTCTACTATGCCGCGTCGCTTGCCCGACTCGACGCGGATGAACTCTACGGAAAACTCGAATACAGGCTTGGCGAGTTTGGTGATGCGGAGACGCTGTCGGAGAGAGTGAAGCAGCAATTGGCTGGCGAGGCGGAGGAGCGGGAGATCGCCGTGCTGCTCGTCGGCGCCGGTACCCACGCCGGGCTGGAACGCATGAACGAGTTCCTCGCACGCTTCGGCGTTCCGATCAGCGTCGTCAGCTTCGAGGTGTTCGAGTTGGAGGGCGGCCCGAGGTTGTTGATTCGTGAGGTGGTTGACGAACCGACCAAGCCGCCTCCTCCAAAACGCCGCTACACCGTTGAGGCGATCCGTGGCCTGGCTAGCGAACTGGGCGTGCGCGAGCAATTTGATCGCTTTGTCGAGATGTCAGAGCAGGCGGGTCTGGCGGTACAGCCGCAACGGGCATCTGTGAGAATCGCGCCACCGGCAAACCGCACCCGGTTCCTGATGTACGCGGCGCCGCGGGCCGGTGCGAACGGCGGCGAGTTGGGTATCTGGGTGGGTCCAGGGCGGTTTGCTGAGTGGTTTCCTGACATAGGTGAAGACGAGGCTGCCACCGCGCTTGGTAGGTACGAAGATGGCGGGAACCTAGCCGGCGAGAAGCTCGACGAACGACTCAAGCAGATCGAGTGCTTCCTTACAAAGCACTTCCCGCAGGACGACTAACGGCTGCTAACGCGTTTGGAATGCCGAAGGGGCAGCCGTCGGACAGAGTTGCCCAAGTCAACCATTCCCGCCGAAAGTCTGGAGCAACTCTGGTGGTACGGGATCTTGCGTAGCGCACCGTAGTAGAGGTTGAACCCATCGATGTAGACGTTGGTCCGTAGCGCCATGCCATTAAAGATTTCAGGGGCCACCCGGAGGTGGCCCCATCCCAGCCGTCAGAAACAGCTGGGGGAATTGCGTTCACTATACCGGCCTCAGCCTTGCGTACGCGGAAACATTCCCCCCACAACCGTCTGAACGCCGGCCCACCGCCCCGTACACTCACGCGCTGACCTGCGAACCGGAGCCAGCCACATGCGCGCCGTCGTTCTCTCCTACAGTCATCACGGGTTTGGAATGGGCCGCACGGCGGTCCAGCTTGGACATGACCTCGTCGGCGCGTTCGACCCGCTGGAGTCCGAACGCGCGACCATGGCGGAGACCTTTGGTTGCCCCGTCTTCGACTCGGCCGCCGAGTGCCTGGAAGCCGTCAAACCCGACGTGGCGCTGGTCTCGGGCCGCCACACCCTGGCCCCCGACTACCTGCAAGCCTGCGTGGACGCCGGCGTTCCCAGTCTCTTCGACAAGCCCTGGGCCGATTGCGCCGACCGCCTGCGCCCGGCGGTCGAGGCCGCCGAGGCCGCGGGCGTTTGGGGAGCACTCACCCTGCCCACGCGTGAGCTCAAAGTCATCGACGTGATCGGCCAATCAATAGCGGACGGCACGCTCGGGGACCTGGCGCATTACCACAGCCGCTTGAGCACATCAACGCCCACGCGCTACGACGGCATGCCCTCCGCCTGGCACAACGACCCATCGATTTCGGGCGGCGGCTGCTGGGCCGTGGAATGCCAGCACGGCATCGACATCATGCTCGACGCCATGGGTGGCCAGCCCGTGCGGGCGGTGGCCGGCGTGCTCTCCAACGCCATGTTTCAGCGTCCGTTCGACGACTACGCCGCCGGCCTCTTTCGCGCCGCGGACGGCGCCACCGGGCTGGTGGAATGCAGCTACGCCTACCCGCTGGGCGACCACTCAGGAGAGTACGTCATCCGCGCCGTGGGCACCCGAGCGATAGTGATCGGTCAGTACGCCGCCGACCTGGTAGGCCAGGTACAGGTTCACACCAGCCAGGGCGTGCGGGTCTACGACGAAACGCCGCGAGCCGACATGATGGCCAGCATCATGAGTCGCTCCCTGAAGGCCCTGCTGGACGGCGACCCACCGCCCATCCCGCTCCGGCAGGCTGTGCGCATTCTGGAACTCCAGGACGGCGTCTACGACCTGGCCCGCCAGTCATCCGCCACCAACGGCCCGCACCTCATGGCCACGCCAGCGCCCCGCCCCGCCTGACGGCGCACCAGCTGAGCCGGCCTTAGGCCTGTCCTGGCGATGCTTGGGCGGCGTAGAGGCGCTGGTAGGGGCCATCGGCTGCCATGAGTTCGTCGTGCGTTCCGGTTTCGGCGACGCGACCGGCTTCGAGCACGAAGATCCGGTCCGCGTTGCGGACAGTAGACAGGCGGTGGGCAATGACCAGCAGGGTTCGACTGCCCGAATCGGTCAGCACGCCGTCGTAGACCTCGCGTTCGGTCACCGAGTCCAGCGCCGAGGTCGCCTCGTCCAGAATCAGGACATCCGGGTCGCTGAGCAGGGCGCGAGCAATCGCCAGACGCTGTCGCTCGCCGCCGGAGAGGTGCGATGCCCGCTCGCCAATCTCCGTGTCGTAGCCGTCCGGGAGCGAAGTGATGAAGTCGTGGATCCGCGCGATCCGACACATGCGCTCGAGGTCGCGGTCGTCGACATCCGTAAGCCCGAACCTCAGGTTCTCACGAATGGTCGCGCTGAAGAAGAACGGATCCTGCGCAACCAGCGCCATTGACCGGCGGACCTGACCGCGACTCAACGACTGAATCGGATGGCCGCCAAGCTTGATCTGGCCCGCGTCGACATCAAAAAACCGCGCAATCAGTTCCGCCGCGGTTGACTTACCCGAGCCACTTTCCCCAACCAGCGCCGTGATCTGACCAGCCTCCGCTCGGAGACAGAAGTCCGCGAGCGGCTGGACGTCGGTTGAGCGGTGGCGAAACGCGACGCCCTCGAACTCCAGCGCGGGCGGCTGCGTCAGGTCGTGATCTGCCGCCGCGGGGTCTTCCTCGGTTGCCAGGCTCAGGGTTTCGTTCAGCCGACGCGCCGCCGCGAATATCGGCGCCAACTCAAACCAGTAGACGCTGGCCGTCATCGTGACCTTAACCAGGGCCAGCAGCACGCTAATCAGGGCGGCAATGTCGCCCGTCGTCAGCCGTCCGTTGAGGTACTCGAAACTGCCGTAGCCGAACACCAGGATCGGCGCGATCAGCCAGCTGAGCGCGATGCCGACGTCGCCCGAGGTCCGACCGGCCAGGAACTCGCGCAGGTGATCGCGGCTAAGCCGTTCGGCCAGGGCACCGAAGCGTTCAGTCTCGCGGTCCTCGGCCCGGCTCGCCTGCACCAGGCGGGCCGCGCCCAGCCGTTCCTGCGCGAAGGCTGCCAGATCGGATTGCGATACCAGCCGGTCGTAGGCAGCCAGACGGCGCAGGCCGTAGCCGAACCGCCGGGTTAGCACAAAAAAGAGCGGCGTGACGATGACCACCAGTCCCAGCAAGCGCCAGTTGATGATGGCCGCGGTAATGACCGTGGCCAGCCCAAAGGCCAGGGAGAAAATGCCGGCCCCAGCGCCCCAGCGAGCCTGCCAGGCAAGCTCCGTTGGATCGTCGATCACCCGCGCGGTCAGTTCTCCAGAGCGCATCCCGTCCAGTACGTCCATCCGCACACGCTGGACGTGCGCGAAGACACGCTCCGTGAGTCTCGCGCTGGCTCGAAAGCCCAGGCGCTCCGCGCGGGCAGCCAGCAGCCAGCCGATGCCTACCGCCAGCGTGGGCCCGACCGCGGTCAGGATGAGTGCCCCGAGCGCGTCCGGAAATCCCGCGTACACGCCCTCATTCACCAACTCGCGCAATGCCAACGCGCCGGCGACCGCGAACACAATGCTCAGCGTGGCGAGGAGTACGGTGACTGCAATCGTCGCGGGCGCGGGCGGTGCGGCGGCCAGCGCCTGCCGCAGTTCGCGCCAGCCGCCATCACCGGCCTGATCCGCGGGTTTCCCGGCGGGCACGCTAGGCCTCCGCCGCCGCGAACTGCGTCTCGTACATCGCCCGGAACAAGCCGTCCCGCTCCCTGAGTTCGGTCACCCTGCCTTGGTCGACAATACGTCCGCCGTCCAGCACCAAAACCCGGTCGGCGTTGATGATGGTCGCCAGCCGGTGGGCGATCGCGATGACGGTTCGACCCTCGCTGGCCCGATCCAGCGCGTCCTGGATGCGCCGCTCAGTCAGGCTGTCTAGCGAGGACGTCGCTTCATCCAGGATCAGGAGCGGCGGGTCTTGCAGCAGCACCCGCGCGATGGCCAGGCGCTGGCGCTGTCCGCCGCTGAGCCGAACCCCGCGATCGCCGATCACCGTGTCGTAGCCGTCCGGCAACGAGGCCGCGAAGTCGTGGAGCTCGGCGGCGCGCATGGCCTCGATCAGGCTGGCCTCATCCGCTTCAGGCGCCGCGATCTGCAGGTTCTCGCGGATGCTCTCGTTCAGAAGCGCGGTGTCCTGCGGGACGATGCCAACCACGCGTCGAAGTTCGTGCGCGGGCAAGTCCGACACGTCCACGCCGTTCACAGCCACGACGCCTGACCTCGGCGTGTAGAAGCGCATCAGCAGATCCGCGACCGTGGTCTTGCCGGATCCCGTGGGTCCGACGACAGCCAGGAATTCGCCGGGCGCCGCCTTAAAACTCACGTCGCGCAGCGGCGCCTCGCGGTCGTCGGTGTAGGCGAAGGAAACGTTGCTGAAGGACACACCCGGAGCGCCTGAGCGGACCGGCTGGCGACCCGCCGGCGCATCCGGCGGGTTGTCCAGCAGCGGCGCGATCCGCCGCCAGGGCGCCAGCAGCCGGTGCAGCATCGTGTAGAAGTCCAGCATGAAGCCCAGCGCGGAGTAGAACAGCATGGCCGCTAGCACAAAGGCGGCCAGCGTGCCCGGCGTGGTGCGGCCGCTGGCGGTTTCGGCGATGCCCACCGCAAAGACCAGCAGCAGACCCAGGCCGCGAGCCGTCATCCACATGTTGTGCTGGTAGCTGGCCAGCGTCGTGACCCGATACGAGCCTTTGGTCAGCAGCCGCTGATTGAGTTCGCGCAGGCGCGCCTGGGCATTGGCATGGGTGTGGGAAGCCCGGATGAAGCGCCGCCCGGCGATGGCTTCCTGCGCGAACGAGCGAACGTCCCCCGAGAGCTGCCGCTCTTGCTGCAGCGCGGCCTGCTCGCGGGGCGTGATGAAGCGCCGGATCAGCAGCAGGACCGGCGCCAGCGCCAGCATCGCCGCTGCCATCCGCCAGTTCAGAATGAATGCGGCGATCAGGGGACCGGCGAGCTCGATCGTCCCGAGGAACCCCTTCATGACCAGGTGCTGAGCCCAGTGACTCGCCTGCTCCGTATCTCGAATTAGCCGGTCGGTCAGTTCTCCGCTGGTCTGCCGGTCGAAGAAGCGCCCGTCGCGGCGAAGCATCCGGGCGAAGACGTCCGTGCGCAGGTCCTGGTTGGTACGCACCAGCCCGCGCTCGCGGCCAATGCGGTTGGCGATGACGGTCAGACGATGGAAACCGTGGGCCCCGCCAATGGCCAATACCAGAACCACGACCAGCCCGATTTCCCTGGCCGGCAGCGCATCGTCCAGCAACGCACGGACCAGAAACGGCAGCGTCGTCTGCACCGCCACACCGGCGGCGGAAACCGCCCACAGCAGCGCATACATCCGCCAGCGCTTGACCATGTAGCCGGCAAGCAGCCGAGCCCCGGCCGGGATCCTGCCTGTCATCGCGCGAGCGCCGCTGACGCGCGGGGCACCATCTTCAGTCCCCCGCTACCAGTTCGTCACGGACCCGTCGGGCCGGGTGAGGTGGGGAGACTCCCAATGGCTGATGGGGAGTTCCTTGACGACGTCCAGGTCGATCTCCACGCCCAGGCCGGGGCTGTCGGGCACGGGGTACCAGACGCCGTCCAGCTTGTGCTGCATCGGGAAGAGCTCGTCGGAGTAAAGCCGTCCCAGGTCCGGGCCGCGGTCTTCCAGCCAGGCCCAGTTGGGCACGGCCGCACCCATGTGCACGCTGGCCGCGGTGCAGACCGGCCCCAGCGGGTTATGCGGCATCAGGTCGATGTAGTGGACCTCGCACCAGCCCGCCACTTTCATGGCCTCCGTGAACCCGCCAACGTTACAGATGTCCACGCGGGCGAAGTTGGTCAGCCCCTGCTCGATATACGGCGCGAACTGCCACTTGCTGGAGAACTCCTCGCCGATCGCAAAGGGCACGTCGGTCATCGTGCGCAGGGTGGCGTACGCACTGGGGCTCTCGTCGCGAATCGGCTCTTCCAGGAAATCGATCGTCCCCGGCGGCATGCGCTGGCAGTAGGAAGCCGCCTCGGCCACGCTCAGCCGGTGGTGGTAGTCGGGACCCAGCACGGGCCCGGACCCCACCGCCTCGCGCAGGGCCGTGTGCCACTCGGCGGTCACCGCAACCGACGCACGCGGCTCAAAGCGGTTGCTGCCGTCGCTGATCCCGGGACCGTACATGGAGGTGCGGATGCACTCCCAGCCATCCGCCACCAGGCCCTTCACTTCCGCGATCAAGTCGTCCAGATTGCTGGAGCGCGTGGTCACGAAGCACGGCACGAAGTCGCGCTGCTTTCCGCCCAGTAGCTGGTAGACAGGCACCCCCAGACTCTTGGCCACCAGGTCGTGCAGGGCAATGTCAATGGCCGACATCGCGGACGTCAGCACGCGCCCGCCCTCGAAGTACTGGCTGCGATAGACCTCCTGCCAGATGCGCCCGATTTGCCGCGGGTCCTGGCCGATCAGGAAATCCCGGAAGTGCGCCACCGCGCCGCCCACCGCCAGGTCGCGGGTGCTCAGGCCGGCCTCGCCCCAGCCGTAGTAGCCGTTGTCGGACTCGATCCGTACGGTCTGCACGTTACGAAAGCCCGGGTTGAAAGCGTGGAACTGGATGTCGGCGATTTTCATGGCGGCGCCTGGCTCGGGAGCGAACGGCACGCCTCATGGTGCCAGCCGACGGCGCGACTCGGAGCGTCGGTTGCTACTCGGCGACTACGAACCGCATCTCGCGCGGATTCTGAACGACGCGCGATGCGTCAAGGACCTCAAACCGCACGACTTCACCGGCCGAATCAAAGTCCGCGATCACCCCCGGCCGAACCTCGTCGCTCGTCTCGATGGCGGACTCGCGCAAGCTGATGACCATCGAGTCCGTGCCGGGGTCATAGGTCACCTTCACGTCTGTCGGTCCCCAAGGAGACCTTTGCACAACACCCATCGTCCCCAAAGATGCGGCCGCTCTTGCTCCCTCTCCCCTTGGGTGAGGGTCTTCCGGGCAACCACCCCCATTCCACCCTCAGCGTCCCGTCCGATCTCACTTCTTGTACGTTCTCCGCTCACTCCTGGCCTTCGGATGAGGGGTCTTCCGGGCGCCCACCCCTGGCTTACGCAAAGTTCTGACCCGAACACCGCCGGCTACAATGCGGCTGGGCGGGGTGTTCGCTGACCGTTGACTTGATGCCACCTGATCGGCGGGGCACCGGAAACCCCGTCACGGAGGAACCGCCCATGGACGCCAGCATAATTAGCGACGTGGTTGTTGGCGGCGTCTTGGCCGCGCTTGTTCTTGCCCTATGGCGTGATGTGCGGAGCCTCGGTGAGCGCGTGGCCCGCCTCGAGGGATGGCTCGAACGTGACCGCTCGGCGGCCGGTGATTAGCGCGAGGATTCACGAAGTCGTCATCACCGCGATCGCTGTGGGATCGTCCGATCCCCCACCCAGACACGAGCGTACGGACTCAATCGACTCCGCGCCGCGCCATTCGTCCTCTCTCCAGCGGGAGACCTTTGCACTAGGCTCCTCGCCTCCGAGGTGCGGTCGCTCTTGCTCCCCCTCCCTCTGGATACCGTTGCGAAATTCGAGAAGCGGATGTGCGGTGTCAATCTCTTCAAAGGGACGCCGCGCTTTCCCCTCTCCTGGGGGAGAGGAGAATTCTGGCGACTTCGCCAGAAGAAGGTGAGGGTTCTTCCGGGCACCCGCCCTCGGGTTACGCAAAGGTCTCTCCGGAAGTTCATATAGCCGTGGAAAGTCTTGTTCATCATGCCCACCGCACTCAGAAGTTCGTCACCGACCCGTCCGGACGCACGGTGTGCGGGTTTTCCGTGTGGCTGACGGGCAGGTCCCTGGCGGCGTCCAGGTCAATCTCCACGCCCAGCCCCGGGGCGTCGGGCACCGGATACCACACGCCGTCCAGCTTGGGTTGGACGGGGAAGATCTCGTCTGAATAGAGCCGGCCCAGGTCAACGGTCCGATCCTCCAGCCAGGCCCAGTTCGGCACCGCCGCGCCCAGCTGCACGCTGGCCGCCGTGCAGACCGGACCCAACGGGTTGTGCGGCATCAGGTCGATGTAGTGCGTCTCGCACCAGCCCGCCACCTTCATCGCCTCGGTAAAGCCGCCGACGTTGCAGAGGTCCAGCCGGGCGAAGTTGGTCAGGCCCTGCTCAATGTACGGCGCGAACTGCCACTTGCTGGAGAACTCCTCGCCGATGGCGAAGGGCACGTCGGTCATGGAGCGCAGCGCGGCGTAGGCCGCCGGCGTCTCGTCGCGGATCGGCTCTTCCAGGAAGTCGATCGTGCCCGGCGGCATGCGCTGGCAATACGACGCCGCTTCAGCCACGCTCAGCCGGTGGTGATAGTCGGGACCGATGACGGGTCCCGGCCCCACCGCCTCGCGCAGCGTCGTGTGCCACTCCGCCGTGATGGCAACCGACTCGCGCGGCGAAAACACCTGCCCCTCGGTCTCCCAGAGACCCCAGACCAGCGTCCGGATGCACTCCCAGCCGTCGGCCACGTACCCCTTCACCTCCTCGATCAGGTCGTCCAGATTTCGTGCGTTCGTGGTGACGAAACAGGGCACGAATTCCCGCTGCTTGCCGCCCAGCAACTGGTAGACGGGTACCCCAAGACTCTTGGCCACCAGGTCGTGCAGCGCGATGTCGATGGCCGCCATCGCCGTCGTCAGCACCCGCCCGCCCTCGAAGTACTGGCTGCGGTACGTCTCCTGCCAGATCCGCCCAATCCGCCGCGGGTCCTGCCCGATCAGGAAGTCGCGGAAGTGCGACACCGCCCCGCCAACCGCCAGGTCGCGCGAGCACAGGCCCGCCTCGCCCCAGCCGTAGTACCCGTTGTCCGACTCGACCCGCACCACCTCCAGGTTCCGACGGCCGGGATTGAACGAATGGAACTGAATGTCAGCAATCTTCATGGCAGCGCCTGGCTCGTGAGCGGACAACCGACCTCATGGTGCCAGCCGGCAGAGGCGAGCTGCGGGCCGGCGAGGGGGTGGCGGCGTACCCGTGCAAACGAGGAGTTTCTTCTAAGAGAGGGACTCACCCATATGCTGCACCACAATCTTCGAATCGCTACTCTGCGGGCGCACCATGCGCGTCCCTACGGCGCAGCCATTGCGCTTTGTGCGCGACGGTCGCACCTACCCCGTAGGGCCATGATGCGCGGTTTCCCCCGTGCCCTAGCAGGCGAGTTCCGGTCCTGTGACGCTAATGCGCGAGGCGGGGCAGGAGGTTCATACCGACACTTCCCCGCTAGGGCATGGGGGAACCCGCCGCGCAGTACCGCGTATTTGCGTTAAGTCAAACCCTTTACTCAGAGTATTCACCGATGGAGGGGTATTGCGAAAATTGTTTGTTGATGTTTATACGTGGGATCGCGGATTCACACGCAGAAAAGGAAGAGGTATAATGCGCGATCCTTGCCACAAGTCAATACCGTATGTTCAAAAACCTTATATCGTTCTTGAAAAAGAATTTGACAAACATACTTGCAGTTGTGGGAATCTTAGCAACAATAGCTTTAAGCGACAGATTTCCAATCCCCAAACTTATGCTGCCGGATACTCTCGTGATCGATGCCCTTCAGTATATTAAAGATGTCGCTCCAGTCATTTTTGTTATTGGGTTGTGGTGGTGGGAACGTCGAAGACGTGAACGGACAGAGTCAAAGTTTCGCGTCATGCGTAGCCAAGATCGTATCTACTTTCTAACCTTAGTTGTCGCGGTCTACGGACAACTTGGCGAGCTTCTTGGTGTGAAAGATGAACATAGCGCCACACTCATTAAGTCTGCACAAAAGGAGCAGGATCGACTGAAGCGCCAAATTGCCCGTGAAGAGCAATAACTCAATAGCCCTGTTCTTATCGTCTTCCAGCTACTACGTCAAATACTTCATCAATGCCGGAAATTACAAGTTCTTTCGTATCGTCTGGCCACTGAGAAGCTAAAGAACTCATTACAGCATTCACTTGAAGAGTCGTAAGTAGATCGGGATGGGTTTTAATAATCTCCTTGAGAAGAATGGTCACTGCCGCATTTCGCCCGCGCACTCGCCACATCTCTCGTTCTAGTGTCTCAATTCGTTCGGTGTTTCCCATAGCGACTCTCCTATCGCCTAGTTCAGCCGTGGGGATTCTATCACAAATGAAAAGGGCGGACATTTCAGCCCGCCCCTATTCTTGCTTGCCAGAGTGAGTTAAGAACCAAGCGAAAAGAACCACGTTCCTACGACTGCAAACACGAACGCACCAATAATGAAGAGAGTATACGTGAAGCAGCCAGGTGATCGCCGCATTTACTTCCCTATTCCTGTTCCTTTACTGGTGGCAGCTTGTCCGGTGGCGTATTCAGGATCGCCGTCAGGAAGCTGTCAAATGCTTCACCCTGCTCACTGGAAGTCTTGTTCTGATCGTTTCTTTCGCCGTCGCTTTTACCTGCCTCGTCGTCGTCGCAGGACTGGCCGGTTCCCATTCTTCAAGTCCTTGTAGCTCAGGCGGGTGCCGTTCACATGCTCCAAGAATACATCAAGTCGGAGGCCGTCCGGTAGTCGCCGGAGATTCCAGCGCATTTCGAATTCACGCAAGTACAAATCAAAGTATTCATGTGACCACCAGTGGTACACGCCTTTGTGCGCACGCTTGACACAGGCCCAAAAGGATTCGATGTTTTGCGTATGCACGTCACCATCGACGTACTGCCCGATACTATGGTTTGCCCGCTTGTGACGAAAGAAGTGGTACCACAGGCCACGATAGCCTCTGTGCTCGTCCGTATACACATGCGAACCCTGACGTACACGGTCCCGAATGAACTTGTGTAATGATGCCGCATCACGATTTGCAACTCGTTCAGTAATCACTTGCCCATCTCGTGATGCGGCTCCAACTACAATCTGAAGACCATCCACCCAGTTCTCAATCTTTTTGTTTGCGTGACGGTTTTTGTTTCTCCCGCCCGCGTAGCACGCATCAACCTCAACAATGCCTTCCAGGATTTCGGTACCCATGTTGTCGGCCACTTGACGTAACCGTCGCAGCATGTCGGGGCCGGTCTGTAGACAACCTGTCGACAGTGGGGCAACCGCTCTCACGCAGCCAGACGACGCCGATTAAGCCGCGTAGCGCGCCTTTGGCCGTCTGTTACCGTCTGCGACATGGCGAAGGGGGCGGACAGTGGCGGTCCGTGGCAGACCACACTCCACTGTCCGCCCCGAGCTCCCGTCACCCCTGTTGAAAGGGGTGACGGGGCACTTTTACCACACGCCGATTTGCAGCTTCCACAATGTATGAGCACGTCGTTGAAATGTGTGAGAACGGCATTGTGTCCACCTGTCCCATTCCAGAGCCGAAATGGGCCGACTTGACGCGTCGTGTACAGGCTGTATACTTAGGGGCCAAAGCAACCGTGCCGAGTGGCTCCAGAATCGCAAAGTGCAACGGGGCACCGTTGGGCGAGTGACGAGTGAATGGCGGCGCGGATCGGCGAGGCGGCGAGACGCGGACGGCTTGTGAATGGCTGGACTGCGCATGGACCGGTGGGGAGGGCGGAATCGGGCTGCTTCGCGCACCTCAGGAGTTTTTTGGAAAAAACTCCTGAGGTGCGAACGGGCGCTTTCCGGGCGAGGAAGCGGAAGCGCCAGTCGGCAGGCGAGAAGCGGTTGGGGCCAGGGCCATTCGAAAATCCAGTTGCACGTTCATGGCCGCTATTGTACACTAGATGAGCACTAGGGGCAATTCAGGTCGGGCAGGCGAGGGCCGGACGGCTGAGATTGCCTGGGGGCCGCGTGGGCTTTGGCCTACGCGATGAAGCGTTTGATCCGAGCCGCTACCTCGGCGCGCTCCTCGTAGGGGATCACGGGACCTCTCCGCGGAATCGCGCCGTCGTCGTCGTGATACCGAGGGACGACGTGCATGTGAACGTGCGGAATCTCCTGACCCGACGCGACACCGTTGTTCTGATAGATGGTCAGGCCGTCCGGCTCGTAGGCCCTGGTCACGGCCACTGCCGCGCGCCGCGTGTCCCGCATGATCGCCGCCGCCTCCTCGTCCGTAAGGTCAAACAGCGTCGGCGCGTGCCGCTTGCTGATCACCAGCAGTCGCCCCAGGTGCTGACGCATCGGAGCAACAAAGGTCAGCGTGAGATCGGTTTCCGAGACGACAGCGCAGCGAGTGCCCCGTTCCGACACCCGCCCAGCCACGTTGTCGCAGAACGGACACCGCTCGCGCCGCGGCTCCGGCAACTCGAAATAGCTCATCCCCGAATCCTACGGGCCCGCGTCGGCGATAGGCGCAGGCGTATTCGGGCCGGGTGTTGAATCCGTGATGCTGCTGGCTACCCAAGGCGTCGAGTAGTCAGCGTGAAGCCGAATGCGACCTGGATCCTCGCTTCGCCTGCCCGTGGGCTATGCTGCGCCGGAAACCGAACGAAAACCGCACACGGCCTCTAGCCTTTGCGGATACGACCGGGACGAATGACGCCACGCCAGACTGAGCCGAGCGCCAACAACGCGTTGGGGCGGCTGCTGCAGCGCATGCTGCCGATATGTCAGGTGCGGACGGAGAACACGCAGTCCATCGCGGGGAACCCGGGGTTGCGGCCGGACATTCTTGTTACTTCGGCTGGCCGGGCGCCGGTGGTGATCGAGGCTGAATTCGCGCCGGCCGCCAACGTGGAAGACGAGGCGCTCGAGCGGCTGGGGCTTCGAACCACGGCTGACGGCCGTGTAATCGAGGGGGCCATCGCACTGCGCTATCCGGCAGCGGTGGCGGACGTAGCAGACCTCGAATGCGAGATCGCGGGCTCCCGTCTTTCTTACGGCGTGTTTACGCAGGACGGTGAAGGCCCGAGTCGCTTTCCGACGTCGGGTTGGCTTGATGGGTCGGTTGAGGACTTGGCGGACATGGTGCGGCTGGTGTCGGTGCCGCAGCACGCCGTGGATCAAGCGGCCCAAGTTCTGGAAGAGGGTATCGACCGGGCCGAAAAGATCATCGAGGAAGTGGCTGAGCTGAGGCCTTTTGTCGCACGTGAGATTGCTGGACTGCTGGGCATGACTAACGTGCGGCAGACGTGGCGAATGGCCGGGGCAATTATCGCCAACGCGTTGATTTTCCAGGATCGACTGACGGGCGTACACGAGACCGTCAAGTCGTTGGACGAGGTATGCGGTGAGGAAACACTCAATCCGAAGCGTGAAGTTCTGACGGCCTGGAACGAAGTCCTGGCAATCAACTACTGGCCGATCTTTGCGATTGCGCGGGACATCGTTCGAAAGCTACAGACCTGGGACGCGGTTCGGCTGTTGCGCACGCTGCGAGAAACAGCGGAGGGCGTGAACGCTACCGGAGTGAACAACGCGCACGACCTGACCGGGCGGGTGTTTCAGCGGCTGATCGCGGACCGGAAGTACCTGGCCACGTTCTACACCCTTCCCGCCTCGGCGGCGCTGCTGGCGCGGTTGGCCGTGGCCAAGATGGAGGGTGTGGACTGGTCCGACGCTGAGGCCGTCGGCAAGCTGCGAATCGGCGACTTCGCCTGCGGCACCGGGGCGCTGCTGTCGGCCGTCTACGAGCAGTTCGCGGCACGCCACGAGCGCACCGGTGGCGATGCGGCGGCCCTGCATTCCGTGATGATGGAAGAGGTGCTCTACGGCTGCGACGTGATGCCATCGGCGATTCACATCACCGGCTCAACGCTGGCCGGTATGCAGCCCGGTGGCAAGTTCGAGAACTCGCGTCTCTATACGCTGGCGTACGGGCGGCAGGACGACGGAACCGTAGCTATCGGCTCGCTGGAGCTCCTGCAGGCCTCGCAGACACGGACGTTGTTTAACACCAGCGATCCGGCCCGACGCACTGGGAGTATTGGCGAGGAGACTGCGGCCCAGATCATTGCGGACATACCCGACGAGAGTTTCGACTTGGTGATTATGAATCCGCCGTTTACCCGAAATACGACGCATGAAGGGGCGTATTCAGATGTAAGTATGGCTGCCTTTGCCGCCTTCAATACTAGTGAAGCTGACCAAAGGGATATGGCAAAGCGCATGCTCTCGCTAAAGGAAGACACCTGCTATCACGGGAATGCGGGATTCGCGTCGGCGTTCGCCGCGCTAGCAGACCGCAAGCTCAGGCTTGGTGGCGTGTTGGCCCTTGTCCTACCACTCTCGGCGGCTGCCGGTTCGTCTTGGACAAGCTTCCGACGAATGTTAGCGCGTGATTACTCAGAGATCAGCGTCCTAAGCATCGCAGCAAGCGGCAACGACGATCTGTCGTTCTCGGCGGACACCGGCCTAGCCGAGTGTTTGGTTATCGCTCGTAAACGAGAGAGTGGCGATCTGGGGGCAGAGCGCATTCGATTTTCCTCGCTGACCCGCCGACCAAAAGGGTTTGCCGATGCTAGCTCGCTCGCTGCAAGCATGGTTTCCAGCGGTCACGTCCGGGGCCTGGATGACGGGCCATACGGCGGAACACCACTGCGAGTAGGAGATCAAGATTCCGGCGCGATGCTGACTGCTTCAGATCCCGCGGACGGGGCAGCTTGGGGTGCAATTCGCTTAGCCGATTATTCCCTTGCACAGACCGCCTATGCGCTCTCGGATTCAAGACTGTGGCTGCCCGGAATGCCCGCTGCTGAATCACTCAAAGCCGCACGGCTAGGCACACTCGGAAATCTAGGCGCCTACCATCTCGACATAGTGGGTGCTCCCCCGCGCGGTCCCTTCAGCAAGGCAGCGGCTAGCCCCACGGCTACTTATCCGGCTCTATGGAACCACAATGCCCGCAAGGAGACGCGGATAGTCTGCGAGCCAGACTCGCAGCTACTGGTTCGGTCGGGAATGGAGACCAAAGCGTCCCAAGTATGGACCGTGGCCGGCCGTGTTCACTTGAACCTTGACTTCAGGTTCAACTCGCAGCCACTAACCGCAGCAATCACCGAGCAGAAGTGTATGGGTGGTCGCGCTTGGCCCAATGTCAATTTCCGCGATGTGCGATTTGACTACGCCTTCGCTATATGGGGCAACTGCACGTTGGGGCTGCTGTTGTTCTGGTGGCACGCGAACCCGCAAGTATCTGGTCGGGCTACGGTAACTGTTCGGTCAGCAGAAGCAATGCCCGTGCTGGACTTTCGAAAGCTCAGTGACTCACAACTCTCCACAGCGGAAGTGATCTTCGAGGAGTTTCGCGACAAGCAACTGCAGCCGGCCTACCTTGCCGACGCCGATCCCAATCGCGCGCTACTGGACCGATACGTACTGTGTGACCTGCTGGGCTTCAACGAGGAAGTCTATCGAGGAGTGCGACGACTAGCGGCCAAGTGGTGCGCGGAACCTTCGGTCCACGGCGGGAAACAGCGGCCGCCGAACTCTGCGTTGGAGATGTGAACCCTAAGAGACCTCTTGCTGAGGCTAGCTTGGCAAACTGCTTTTGGCGTCGACTGATGGAATCTGATCTATCGTCCAGCTTTGGGACCGATGCCAAGGCTAGCCTACGACTCACATTCCAGAAGAATTCCATAATACCGGCTACTCCAAGTAGTCATGGACGCTACGAAACCACGAGCATGAAGCTGCCCTAGTGAGTTCGATAAACCTCTCCGCAATAGCTGGATTAGGATCGATTACAGTGATGTGCCGAAGGCGCTCATTTCGGGCGGCTGCGGAGCGGAAGAGATTTGCCGCCTCTTGGTCAGTTGATGGGCACGAATAGCCGAAGATCAAGAGCTCGTCAGCGGTAGAAAGTTGGTCTGCAGCAAGAGACCATAGGGCTTTGATGTCGTCATGAAATAGAGCAGACTTATGAGGCACAGGCGGAACGAGCACTGGATAGCCGAAGTGCCTCCGTGGGGACGCCGATTTAGTCAGTAAGGGCCACTCGGGTAGCGTGTTGGTATTTCCGATTCTAAAATCTCTTTTGCTGGAAGATAGGAATCTTTGCTTGGAAGGCGTCCTGGAATTGTAGGGTGTATACCAGTTCAACGAGCCATGAAGCTTCAAAATCGGAATTCCATCATGGCTTTGATCTAGTCTAGCCTTCCGGACAAATCGCGGATGATTGCGTACGCCGTGAATGCTGTGCTCTTGAAGTCTATAGCACCCTGGAAACACCATCGTTTGACTTGCGCTTGGAAATCGTGACGCCGCGAAGTCGAGCGCACGCTCTGCCTGAATATCGTAGTTGAACGTAACAATGGTGATGGTCTGTGAAGGAATCTCGTTGAAGTGCTTCTGAAAAACGTGTTGTAAGATATTCTGATCGTCTGCGATTAGCGAGTTTGTGCTTAGTGCAATTCGTCTGGACAAGATCTGAATGAGGTCGAGGAGCACAGGATAGGCGCTATCCTGAGTCCTAGTTGCAAAGGTGTCAGTGTACACAATCGATGCAACGGACTCAAAGGAGTCCAAGCCATTGGAACCTAGATGATATCGGTAGTGATTTTTCAAGTAACGCCTGACCTGCTTGAATTCGAAGCTGTTCGAAATTGAAGGCGGCATTTTCGAAAAAAACTCTGAATCTAGTGGCGGAATGCTCTCTGATCGACAGTTTGGATCAGGAGGGTGAGCGACTTGAGAGCGTGAGCACCCCGCTCCTAGAACGATGACTAAATGGGACATGGTTCGTCTAAGAGATGAACAGATATCTCGTGTCTATATTCTTCTAGCATTGGCCATCTGGTGTGCATTGTCGCACAGGGCATTGCGCTGCACACTATCGTGACTGGCAGTGATCGGGAACATCGACTATTGTCCCTTCTAGACAGAGGAGTGTGACTTCAATTCTAATTCTGGAACGTAGATCAAAGCGCGTGTAGGAACGGCGCTTGGTCTGAAAGGGCAAGTCGTGTCTCAAGGTTATTGCGGCTTGGTAATGCGAGGGTGTGGCGCAGAGGAGGGCATATGACCATAGCTATTGACATTTTAGCTCAATGGGTCCCGAGAGGGGCATCGGGGGAGGTATTTGCGGGCGCCGACGATTCGGAGGTCTTGGGAAGGTCGTTGGTGTGGAGTTCAGAGCCCCCGTTGGTTCAGGCCGCCCAGCCGCGCTTGGCGAGATCGTCGTGCGAGGAGCACTCGACGCCCTCGTAGCCTTGAGAGCGACGTGGGCCTTGTCAGGGCTGGCAGGCACCGCCCGATGCGGCCTCACCCCTCGCTACCCTGTCGAGGGGCGGCCGCCGGCCCTGGGGGCTGTCCAGGGCGCATGATGCACAGGTTGACTCTGGAGGGAGCTACACGATGGATCTGGTAAACGGGATACCGCGCAGTCCGTATGAATCCATGCACGGAATCGTGTTTCTGCCGCGGGCCATCGACAAGGTGCGCGCCGAGATCGCCGGCAGGCTGGGGGACTACATCTCGCGCACCTTCTTTTCCGGGATGCTGCTGGAGTTCCTGGGAATCGAACCGCAGGACTTCGTCGACGCCGTGGCGGCGCGCGACAGCGACGAGGAGGTCTGGGCCTGGATCAAGGCGCGGATGAGGCCGCGCTCGGCCACCGAGATCATGGCCTTCAACCGCCGCATGATGACCATCACCCCGCAGGACGACACGGCCCGCGAGCGCTACCGGCAGTTCATGGCCGACATCGGCCAGTCCCACCGCACCGACCTCTCCCGCCAGTTCGACCGCCTGGACCTCGACGAAGGCCGCGACGTCCCCCTGGGCGGTCGCCAGTAACCCCAGGCCCACCCTCAGGCCAGACCGCCATCTTCCCCCTCTCCCCGTGGGAGAGGGTTGGGGTGAGGGTCTTCCGGGCAACCAACCCCTCAGTCTTCGCAGAGGTCTCCGAAGGGCAAGTGGGAGAGCGTTGCCCCGGCCCGCGCGCCCTGGCTCGCCTTGTTCCCAAGGCGGCGCGACCTCCGAAATCACTCCCACTCCGGCCGGGCAGACCGGGCCGTCGCGAATCCCCGTCAAGCGACCGGGTGAACACATGCGCGGGCCGAGTGAACACATTTGGGGCGGTTGGCGGGAAAAAGTGAACACATTTGGCCGGAAAGTGAACACATCCGGGCAAAAACTGAACACCTGGCCAGAAACGCGGTGAACACTTGGGCGGGCCGAGGGATGCCTCGCGACGGAAACCATTGCAGGCCCCCGGCATCATTCGGGACGCCGTGACCCACGACCCGACTGCAGGTGGTGGGTCACTTTGATCAGAATCCATTCCCCGCAGTGATCCGTCGTCTTTCTCCCTTGTATGTTCCTGGGGGAGAGCCTCTTTCCCCTCTTCTGGGAGACCGTTGCACAACGCCCCGCGTCCTCGAAGTTGCGGCGGCTCTTGCCCCCTCTCCCTGTGGGAGCGGGTGGAGCCTGCCCCAGCCTGCCCCGGACGCGATCCGGGGGACTCGATCCGGGGGTGAGGGTCTTCCGGGCAACCGCCCCAGGGTTTCGCAAAGGTCTCTGAAGGGCGAGTCGGGCAGCGTTGGCCGGCGCCCCGGCCCGCGGGCGGTGGCTCGCCTTGTTCCCAAGGCGGCGCGACCGCCGAAATCACTCCCACTCCGGCCCTCGCCGGCCGAGCAGACCGGGCCGTCGCGAATCCCCGGTCAAGGGACCGGGTGGACACATGAGCGGTCCGAGTGGACACATTTGGGGGAAATCGGTGGGAAAAGTGGACAAATCTGGCCGGAAACTGGACACATTCGACCGGAAAGTGAACACATCCGGGCAAAAACTGAACACCTGGCCCAAAACTCGGTGAACACTTGGGCGGGCCAAGGGACGCCCCGCAACGCAACCCATCCCAGCCCCCAAAACACCATTCGGAACACCGCTGCCCACCACCCCATCGCCCCGGCCTTGCCCTTCGTAATCACTTGGTGTACAATCAGCGACCATACCCATAGCCCGCCCCTCGGAGCGTCTCGTTCACATGGCCCTCGTCCGCCTGCCATACCACCTGCTCTGCCTGCTGTCTCGCCTCATCCTTCGGTCGCCCGCACCCCGCCGCGGCCTCGCCCTGTCACGTCTGCGCCCACGGACCGCCATCCACCGGCCCGTCCCCCGTCCCATGCTCCCGTCAACCCGGTCAGCGCCCCTCCACGCCGCTGGCGCCCCCGCATCGCACGCCCGGCCCAATGCCCCCACAACTCGCGAATCCACCCCAAAAAATCCGCCAAAACTGTCTCTCGCCAGCCCGCCCCCTATGGGGGCGGGCTGGCGAGAGACAGTTCCCCCTATATCCCCCACGCCCTGGTCCGGCCAGCAGGCGCGGGTAGCGCGAAGGCCGGCGGCGTTACCAGACCGTGAACCCGCCGTCCACGATCAAGTCGTGGCCGGTGACGTAGGACGAGGCGTCGGAGGCCAGGAAGACCGCCGCGCCCTGCAGTTCTTCCACCTCGGCCATCCGGCCCAGCGGCGTGTCGCGCTTCCAGATCGGCTGAGCCTCGCGGGTGCGCGGGGCGTCGGCCATTTCGGTCCGGGTGTAGCCGGGGCTCAGCGAGTTGACCCGCACGCCCTGCGCCGCCCACTCGGCGGCCATCGACTTGGTGAGTTGCACCAGCGCGGCCTTCGACGAGTTGTAGTGGGACTGAGGCTGCGGGCGATTGGTGATCTGGGCGGAAATCGACGCCAGGTTGATGATCGAGCCACTGCCGGCGGCCATCATGGCCCGCCCCTCCGCCTGCGAGCAGAGAAACGCGCCCTTGACGTTGGTGTCGTAGATCCAGTCCCAGTCCTCTTCCGACATCTCCGCCGCGTCCACCCAGTTGTTCACCCCGGCGTTATTGCAGGCGATATCCAGTTGACCCCAGGCGCTCACAATCCGGTCCATCAGAGCGTTGACCTCATCCGCCTTCGTAACGTCAGCGGTCAGCGCCAGCGCCCGCTGTCCCGTGGCCTCGATCGCGCCAGCTGCGTCGTCCAGGGTCGCCTGTGTCCGGCCACATACGACCACGTCCGCGCCAGCCTCCGCAAACCCAATCGCCAGCGCCTTGCCAATCCCCGTTCCCCCGCCCGTAACCAACGCAGTCCTATCAGCCAAACTGAATCGATCCAGGACTCCCATAGGCGAACCTCAAACCAAAGACGCCGCCTTCGCGAGCGGCCTACGCAAGCTTACGAGGCTAGCCGCCTCCGCTGGCGGGGGTTGCCTGCTGGCGCCCGCGTTCGGCGGCGTCAGCGGCGGATTTCTGGCGCAGCTTCTCGCGCTCTTCCTCGCTCATGTAGTCGTCGCTGCTGGGCCGCTGCTTGGGAAACGTATAGCCGCCCGGTGCGTCGACCTGGCTGCCACAGGCGCTCAGCGCCACAAGCCCGGCCACGGCGACTGGTGCGAATCTGAGCAGTGCTCGACGAGAAGTCAGTGGTCCTGGTCCAGGTTGCTAGCTACCGGACGCAGCGGTCGGAGTGTAGCCACCGGCCGCCTGCTTCTGCAGTTTCGCGCGTTCCTCTTCGGAGAGGTAGTACTGATGCCCATCGCGAACCCTGGGGAAGCTGAATTGCCCGGGAGCGTCGGCTTCTGAGCCGGCGCACGCAGCGACCGCTCCCGCGCCCAGGGCGACCAGCACCACCGGCGCAAAACGAATGACCTGACGCCTGGAAATCACGGCTTGAGTCCACCAGCCAGCCGCCAATAGTACCCCGAGCCAAGGGCAGCCCTGACTTGAGACCGCGGCAAGCGTCGGCCGACATGTGCGAGAAAGCGACGCCCCTTGCCCTTCAGCCCGACGCGCTCTGCCGCCGTGCTCAGCCAGGCCTCAGGTCCAGAGCCGATCCGCGGCTACGGCGATGGCGACCGCGGTCCCGACTGAGCCGAGCATCAAGCCGATCATCCACTTGACCAGGCGCGCCTCAAGCGAGTGCAGGTCCGCCTTGGTCGCGTAATGGGTCACAATCTCGGTGCGTAGCAGGTTCATTTCGACCCGGAATTCATCCCGCGTCTGGCTCAACTCAGCCCGGACCTCGTCCCGCGTCTGGCTCAACTCAGCCCGGACCTCGTCCCGCGTCTGGCTCAAATCAGCCCGGACCTCGTCCCGCGTCTGGCCCAATTCAGCCCGAAACTCGTCCCGCATCCGGGTCGCCTCGGCCCGAAACTCCTCCCGCGTCCGGCTCGCCTCAGCACGGAAATCGTCCTGTGTCCGGCTCAACTCGAACCGCAACTCATCCTGCGTAATCGGGTGCGCGTCAGCTACCACGTCACTGATTCCTTCGCATGCCGGTCGGTTCCCCGGCATCTCGGCGGCTGGACCCTATGTCCGAATCGCTGCCGCAGCGGTACCAAGCGCGTCCCACCCTTGGCACGGCTGGGCCGCTTGACGCGCGTGCCAATCATAGCTTTGTTCGCTGTGGGACCGTCGCTTCTGGCCACCCACCTGGCTGCCGCTTGGATCGCCAGCGTCTGGAATTGACGCCGGCACCTGCGGCTGGCACGGTCCGCATGGCTGCTCGCCTAGGTACCCGGCACGATGTTGCGAGTTGGAATGATTGGCTTGGGCGGCATTGCCCGTTCCCATGCCCAGGGCATCGCGGAGTTGGACGACGTGGAGATCGTGGCCTGCGCCGATCTGATCGAGGCCACGCGCGCCGAGTACATGGACACCTACGACGTCCCGAAGGGTTACGCGTCGCACACGGAACTGCTGCAGGATTCCGAGATCGACGCCGTGGGCGTGGTGCTGGGTCACCACTTGCACCACCGCCTGAGCGTGGACGCGCTGAACGCCGGCAAGCACGTGCTGGTGGAGAAGCCGATGGCGCTGACGCTGGAGCAGTGCGACGAGATGATCGCGGCCGCCCACGCCAACGGCGTGAAGCTGATGGTGGGGCTGACCAACCACTTCCTGCCGGTGTACATCAAGGCGAAGGAGATCCTGGATTCGGGGCAGCTTGGGCCGCTGATCACCATCGTGAGCTACATGTCCAAGAACTGGAACCACGCCAACCGCCGGCCGCAATACCGCAGCCGCTATCACGGCGGAGGCATGTGGCTCAGCAATGGCGTGCACGTGGTGGACCGGGTCACCTGGTTCATGGGCTCGCAGGCCGCGTCAGTGTCGGCGTCGATTGGAACGCGGGCGCACTACCAGGCGGGCGACGATTCGGCCACGGCCTTCATTCGGTACAAGAACGGCCTAGCCGGGGTGGCGGTGTCCGTGGGCTACGCCGACGGCGGACCAATCCACGACACACACGTCATTTGCGCCGATGGCAGCCTGCGCTTTTCACACATTGCGTCCGGCCGCGGCCTCTGGATTGGGCAGGGCGAAACGTGGGAAGAAGTGGAGTACGAACACTGGCCCCAGAGAATGCGGCTGGAGTGGGGTCGATTTGCCGAGGCCATTGAGCAGGACATCGAAAGCCCCGTCCCCGGCGAATACGGCAGACACATCATGGAGATCCTGCTGGCCGCAGAGACGTCAGAGCTCACGCGAAGCGAAGTCCTGCTGGAGTCCGGCGAAGGCTGGTCCACGCAGGTGGCCGGCGAGCCCGTACAGATTCAGCACGGATGGGTGTAGACCGATGAGCGCACTGGAACGACGCCGCCTGGGCCAGACCAACGTTTACCCGACCCGCCTGGCCCTGGGCGCCGCGCACATGGGCGGGATGGTGCACGCCATTACCGTGCCCGAGGTCCGCGCCACCCTGCAGCGCATGTACGACCTGGGGGTCCGCTACCTGGATACCTCGCCGCTCTACGGCAACAGCCAGGGGAACCTGGGGAAGGCCATGGAGGGCATGGACCTGCCGGAGCTGCTCATCTCCACCAAGGTCGGATCGCATCCCACCCGGCAACACAGCTACACGGCGGACGACCTGCGCTGGTCGCTGGACGACAGTTCGCGGCTTCTGGGACGTGAGCGTCTTGACCTGGTGCTAATCCACGACCCGCCCACCATGGAGCCGGTAATGGCCGCCGGCGACGGCTTTGACACGCTGGAGGCCCTGCGCGATGAAGGCCGCCTGGAAGCTATCGGCCTGGGCGTACGCGATCACGACTTCATGCGCCTGGCCATTGACGAAGGCCGGGTGGACGCGATCCTGACCTACGCCGACTACAGCCTGGTGCGCCAGACGGCCGCGCCGCTGATTCGCCACGCCAAGGCCAATGGCGTGGGCGTGATCCTGGGCTCGCCGCAGCTGCAGGGGCTGCTGGCGCATGGCGACCCGATGATTGCCCTGAAGGTCCGACCCAACCTCACCGACCTGTACCCGCCCGAAGACATCCAGGGCGCCCGCGACTGGTACGCCTGGTGCCGCGAGCGCGAGGTGGACCTGCGCCACCTGAACATGCGCTTCGTGCTGGACAACGAGGACATCGACGTAGTCCTCACGGGCGCGGCCTCAGCCTACGAAATGGAGACCAACGTCCGCGAAGCCACCTCAGCCATCCCATCCGACATCTGGGCCGAAGCCCTGGAGCGGGTAGCCGAGCTGGAGGCCCAGGCGAGCTAAGCCGCAGCCAACGACTTACTGATCCACCACCGCCCCGTCAGCCCCCAGGCGGGTGTGAATCTCGCGGGCTTTGTAGGGGGCGTTCTGGGCGGCGTCGGGTTTGAGGGTGACGCCGATGCCGGGGCGGTCGGTGAGGCGGATGTAGCCCTCGCCGTCGTGCGGGTGGATGCCCTCCACTATGGCGCTCTTGGGCGGCACGGTCTCGCCGAGCGGCAACTCCTGGAGCGCGAAGTTGGGCACCGCGGCGGCCACTTGCAGGCAGGCCGCGGTGCTGACGGGACTGAGCGGGTTGTGCGGCACCACCCCCACGTGACGCGCCTCGGCCAGCGCCGCGACCTTCTTGGTGCCTGAGATGCCGCCCACCATGCACACGTCGGGCCGCACGTACTGCACGGCGTCGCGCCGCAGGCACATGTCGTACTCCCAGAGCGAGCTGAAGCGCTCGCCGGTGGCGATGGGGATGTTGATCTTGGAGGCCACGTAGGCCATCTCGTCCAGGTTGTCCGGCGTGACCGGGTCCTCGAAGAAGTAGGGGGTGAACTTTTCGATGGCGCGTCCCAGCTGGACGGCCTCGGTGGGCGTCATGCGGCGGTGGATTTCGACGCAGAGGTCAACGTCGTTGCCGGCGGCCTCGCGGTAGAGCCGCACGGCCTCGGTGGCGTCCTCGATCTTGTCGACGTGCGTCTTGAAGTAGGTCACGTCCCGTTCCTCGTCCAGGAAGGGCGAGAGGTGGCCGACGGCCGTGTAGCCCTCGGCGCGCGCGTCGGCCACGCCCTGCACCAGGGCCTCGCGGGTGTCGCCGAGGACGTGGTAGTAGACGCGGCAGCGGTCGCGCACGTGCCCGCCGAGGAGTTGGTAGACGGGCACCTCGAAGTACTTGCCGGCGATGTCCCAGAGCGCGATGTCGATGGCGCTGAGCGCACCCATCACCGCCGCGCCGCGGAAGTGGCTCCAGCGGTACATGTACTGCCAGTGGTGCTCGATCCGCAGCGGGTCTTCGCCCACCAGGTAGCGGCCCATCTTCTCGATGGCGGCAGCGGAGGCTTCCAGGAAACCCCAGGAGCCGGACTCGCCCAGGCCCACCAGCCCGTTGTCCGTATGCACCTGCACCAGCAGGTACTGATCCAGGAACAGCGGTTCGACTTTGGTGATCTGCATGAATGCTCCAGGTAGGCGCCGGGAGCCTGCATCGTACGCGCAACGGGCGGCTGTGGCAGGCTGCCGGTGTTCGGATGGCAGCTCAAGGCGGCTGGTCGCATGCAAGCGCAAGTCCTGGTCAGTCACTCGGTCGAGACAATTCAAATGGAGACGATTGAGCTTGGCGACCCGGGCCCCGGCGAGGTCCTGGTGCGCCACCACGTCACGGCCATGTCGCCTGGCACCGAGCGGGCCGGGCTGCTGGCGCTGCCCAACACGCCCGCCAGCGTCTGGCCGCGCAACGTGGGCTACAGCGCGGTGGGCGAGGTTGTCGCGGCGGGCCCCGGCGTGGACCTGGCGCCGGGCACGCGCGTGCTGACCAAGGGTCGGCACGGCACGGCCGGCCTGGCCCCCGTGCGCGACGTGTTCTTGGTCGACGACGACGTGGCCGACCAGGACGCGGCCTTTCACACCCTGCTGCGGATCACCATGCAGGCCGTGCGTAAGGCGCGGGTCGAACTTGGCGAGACCGTGCTGGTGATCGGCGGCGGCTTGATCGGGCAGATGGCCGCGCAGTGGGCCTACGTGGCGGGTGCGGGTCGCGTGCTGGTGGCCGATCTGGATCCCTCGCGGCGGGCCATGGCGGAAGCCGTGCCGTGGCTTGAGTCCATGGATCCAACCTCCGAGGAAGAACGCGCCGCCCTGGCTGTCGGTCACACGGGCGGGCCGCAGGTGGTGATCGAGTCGACCGGTTTCCCGGCGCCGATTAACGACGCGTTCATCATGGCCGGCCACTACGGACGAGTGGTGCTGCTGGGGAGCACCCGCGGGTCGACCGAAAGCGTCAACTTCTACCGCGACGTGCATAAGAAGGGGCTCACCATCATTGGCGCGCACGATTCGATCCGGCAGCCGGACGCCGGGGACAACCCCGTTCTGAACGCGCTGCCGGTGCTTTGGTCGCCACGCCGCGACGCAGCGGTGGCCATGCGGATGGCCGCGGTCGGTCGCATCACCCTGGACCCGCTGATCACGCACCGGGTCAAGGGCAGCGAGTTCAAGACGGTCTACGACCTGCTGCTCGACTTTGAGCCGTCCCTGGTGGGCTGCCTCTTCGACTGGCGCTAGCGGGCTAGCCTCGGGTTAGTCGTCGTCCAGGCGACGCACGTAGTGGATCTGTCGCGCGACTTCCCGAAATCCGAAGCTCGGATAAAGGGTTTGACCCTGGGGGTTCTGCACCAGCGTCTCGATCTTGGCCACACGCATGCCACACGCCCGTAGATGGTCCAGCGCGTGCTCGATCAGCCGTGAGGCCACCCCGCGCCGCCGGTAGCGGGCATCCACGGCCATGTTGGGGATCTGGCCGATGCCGGCGTCCGGCTGCGGATTGGTGGTGATATAGCCGATAACCTCGCCGTCCAGCACGGCCACGAAGTGGTCGGATGGCGAGGCTTCCAGCTCCGCCTGCACCCCCGCCCACTTGCGCGTCTCCCAGAGCGGCTCCGTGTCCAGGCCCAACTGGCGGTCGGCGTTCTGGTCGATGCTGACGCCGTCGAAGCCTTCCAGGGTCAACTCGCGAATGCGGTCCTGGTCGCGCGGCTCGTAGCCGCGGATGGCGATGGGCAAGTGGGGCTGCTTCATGGTCGGCAGTCTAGTGGCTGCCGACTCCGTCTTGCGGCTAACGCGCGCCCTGGGCCCAGTCGGCGGTGGCGACCCCGCTACTCAGTCGCCAGTCGCGCAGGACGTCCAGCAGTTCACGGCGCACGGGCGCGGCGTCGGGGTCGTTCCAGAGATTGCGTTCTTCGTGAGGATCGCTTCGTAAATCGAAAAGTTGCCCCTCGTCCTCGCCCAGGAAATGCACCAGCTTCCAGGTCCGGCTACGCACGGCGGTGACCAGGTCCACATGGAGGCCGTTGCCGTCGTCGCGGCCTTGTTCGGTGAAGACGTACTCGCGTTCCGGCGGGCTGCCGCCTTCGAGCGCAGGCAGGAATGAGTGCGCTTCCATGCTCGGGTCCGGCTCGCAGCCGGCTAGCTCCAGGATGGTCGGGCCCAGGTCGAACCACTGGACCAGGTCGTTGATCCGCCGGCCGCCGGCAAACCGGTTAGGCGACCAGACGATGCAGGGCACGCGGGTGATCGTGTCGTACATGGTCCACTTCTGGATGTGGCCGTGGTCGCCCAGGCAGTCGCCGTGGTCTGAGGTGAAGATCACCACGCAGTCGTCGGCATAGCCGTTGCGCTCCAGGGCATCCATCATTTCGCCAACCTGTTCGTCGATCATCGTCACGTTGGCCAGGTAGTGCGCCCGCTGCCGCCGCCGCGAATCCCGCGGCGGATCGACGATGTGCACCACGGAGTCGTGATCGACTTCGGTGTTGTGCTCACGCATCACCCGTAGCGCCTCGGGCTGTCCGTCCAGGTCCGCCTTCGTGACTGGCTGTATCGGCAGATCGCGCTCCAGGTAGGGCGCCAGCGCCTCGGGCGTTGGGTCGTAGGGCGGATGCGGTCCCGGGAACCCGACTTCCAGGAAGAGCGGCTGCGTGGTGGGATAGGTGTCCAGCCACCAGCGGGCCAGGCCGCCCACGAAGTTGTCGCTGTGCATGTCGGCCGGCAGGTCCCAGGTGAAGGCGCCCATGGCTTCGCCGTAGTCAGGTCGCTGGCGGTAGAGCTCGCGCTGCTGCTTGACGAGGCCGCGCGCGGCCAGCGCCTTGTCCCATTCGTCGAAGTAGTAGCGGCCCTCCAGGAACCGGTCCTTGTTCTCGACGACGTAGCGCTCGTGGAAGCCCAACGGCGTCTCGAAGGGGATGGTATGCATCTTGCCCACGTTGACGCAGTGGTATCCCGAATCGGCCAGCTGCTCGACCCACGACCGCCGCCACTCGCAGCCGTTGCGCAGCACCCCGGTGGTGTGCGGATACAGGCCGTTGAACAGGCTGGCGCGAGCGGGCACGCACGAGGCGGCCGTCACATGGCACTCGTCGAAGCTGACGCCTTCGCGGACCAGGCGGTCGAGGTTCGGTGTGTCGACGTAGGGATGACCGAGCGCTGCGATCGTGTCGTAACGCTGCTGGTCGGTGATGACCAGCACGATGTTCGGGCGCCCGGCGGCGGCCGCTGGCGGCATCAGGCGGCGGCGAAACGCTTCCAGGCGCGCGCGTAGATTTCGGCCGCCTGCACGACTTCCGCCATGGGCACGAACTCATCGGCGCTGTGCGCGTAGGCAATGTCGCCGGGACCACACAGCACGCTGGGGATGCCGGCGGCGGCCAGCGTGGCGGCGTCCGATCCGTAGGACACGCCGATCACGTTGGCCGAGCCGCACACGTCCGTCACGGCGTCCCGCAGAACTCGCACGATGGGCGCGTCGGCCGGTGTGTCCAGCACGTCCCCGAATACAAACGGCGCCTGCACCTCCACGCGCAGGTCGGGATGGCGGCGGCGTGCGATCTCCAGGACCTCCTCGAGTTCCGCTTCCACGTCGTCGACCGACTCACCGGGGATCTGGCGTCGCTCGATGATGGCCTCACAGCGGTCGGGAACCATGTTGAAGGAGGTCCCGGCCTTGATGATGCCGACCGAGAACGAGGAGTTTCCCACCAGCGGGTGCGTGCGTCCGGCCAACCGCCGACCGTATTCCTCCCGGAGCACCTGCAGGACGTCGGCCATGCGGAGGATGGCGTTATCGCCAAGCTCGGGCGTGGAACTGTGGACCGCGGTGCCATGAGTGATAAGGGGCCAGTAGCGGCCGCCGCGGTGCGAACGAACCACTTCCAGGCTCGTGGGTTCGCCCACGATCGCGCCGTCCACCTGGACTCCCGAGTGCGGCAACGCCTTGGCGCCGGCGCTGCCGGTTTCCTCGTCAACTGCCGCGGCCACCGTGAGCGGCCCAGCTGGATCGGCGACACCCACGGACCACTTGAGCGCCAACAGCATGGCCGCCAGCGAGCCCTTGGTGTCGCAGGAGCCCCGGCCGTGCAGCCGGCCCTCGTCGTCCATGTACGGCTCGTGACCGTTGGTCATCGGGCCCAGCGCCACGGTGTCCATGTGCGCTTCCAGCATCAGGTGTGGCCCTGGGGCGTCGGACGCGATTGTGCAGATCACGTTCTCGCGGCCCGGGAAGACTTCCTGGCGGGTGACCTGCGCGCCGATGGAGCGGGCGAATGCCTCGACGACATCGGCCATCGCGGCTTCACCGGTGCCGCCCTCGACTTCGGGCGTGACGCTGGGCGTGGCGACCAGCCGGCTCAGCAGCTCGGTGGCTTCGTGTTCGGTTGTGACGTGGGCGCTCATGGGCGCGTCATATTGGCACCCAGGCGCGTGCGGAGGCCAATCGCCGCGCCCCGGCGAGGCTTGCCACGCAGACCTATGTGCCGGCTATGCCGGCTCGTCGAAGAGGCTGGCCGGGAGCTCGACGTCCACCAGCCGGCCCTCGCGCTGGCTGGTCACCAGCGCCTCGATGGTGTGCATGTTCACCACGGACTGGGTGAGCGGCATCACCGGCTCGGCGACCCCTTGCGCCACGTCCGCGAAGTTCTCCATCTGCAGCCGGTACATCTCGGCGCCCGACACCGGGATCTCCCTGAACTGCCCGGCGCCGTATTGGTGCTCGATCACCGGTTCGACGTGCGGCCGCCAGGCTCGTCGGATGCCCAACCGGCCTTCGCCGCCCGAAATGTGCAGCGCCTCGCTCAGATGCGCCCTGCGGCTGGCCTCCACGTGGCCCACGCAGCCGCTGTCGTACTCGATCAGGCCGAACTGACGATTCAGGGTGCCGTAGGTCTGGCTGATGCTCCCGACGCTCCAGACCCTGGTCGGCCGAGCGGCGACGAGGCTGTTCACGTCGGATCCCTGGCCACTGCCGGCCTCGAACCCGATGCCGGTGCCGCGTCCTCCGGCCCCCATGGACGCGAAGTGGTTGACCGCGTTGATTGCGTAGCAGGTGATGTCCCAGGGCGAGCCGCCCAAGCGCTCGGGATCGCGCCGCCAGTTCCGATTCGGATCGGTGGGGCTTTCGTGTTCAGGATCGAAGGCGTTGAAGGTGGCGCTGACCGAGTCGATCTGGCCAATGGCGCCCGCAGCCACCTGGCGCTCGAGCTCGGCTACAAACGGATGGTGGCGGTACATGAAGCCTTCCATCAGGAATGCGCCCGCCGACTTGACGAGCTGTGCAAGCTCCAGCGCCTCCTGACCGTTTCCGGTCAGCGACTTCTCGCTGAGGATGTTGCGGGCACCCGCGTTGAGGCAGCGCTCGACCTGTTCCCGATGCTGGTTGGGCCAGGTGGCAAGGACCACACCGTCCAGATCCTGGTCCCGGATCATCGCTTCGTAGTCCGTGTACCAGGCTTCGCAGTCGTAGGTCTCAGCCCATTCCCGGGCGACGGATTCGCGAATGTCGCAGCAGGCGACGAGCTGGATCTTCCCGGATTCCAGGCCGGCGCGACCATGGCGGGAACTGATCCCGCCGCATCCAACCACCCCAATGCGAAAGGCCGGGAGTTCACTCGGTGTCATTTCTCCACCCCCTGCGAGAGATCAGCGCGCCAGGCGGTTGCCGCGCAGGCCGCCGACCGGATCAAGCGGCATCATCGCAGAACTGGCGGCGTTCCTCCTGCGAGCACCAGATTCCGGTACCAGCGTGCCTGAACTCGCGGACTCCCGATAGCCACCGAGGTGCAGCGCCTATGCGGTCCAGTGGTCGAACGGGTTCTTGCCGTCCGCGAGCGGCAGCGATGCCCGGGTGCCTTGCATGTGCGAGGCGTGGGCCAGCAAGGCCATCTCCAGGTAGAGCTTCGCGTTGGGCAGCTGCACCAGGTCCCACTCAGGCACCTTGCCCTCCAGCATGTCCATCATCGAGCGGGCCATTCGCCGGTGCGCTCGCAGCCACTTGTGGTGGTCCGGCGGCGGCTCGGCGGGGATGACCTCCCAGCCGTCGTCATCGATGAGTTCGGGGTTGGCCCTGGGGTGCCAGTAGATGTCAGGCCCGCGTCCCATTGGCCCCGGCAGCGAGATCGTGCCCTCGGTGCCGTAGATGTCGACGCGGTAGGGATCCGAGGCGCCGTCGCCCCGGTAGGACTCGACGTCGGCCGCGACGCCCCCGTCAAAGCAGTAGTAGGCCTTGAGGCCGTTGCCGGCCACCAGCCCCATGCCTTCCCAGCCGGGCCTGAGATCGGACTGCTCGCAGGTGCGGCCGTCCTGGGTCAGGTGGGCCTGGCACCACTGCGGGACCCCGAAGGCCTGCCACAGGAAGTCGAAGAAGTGGGGGTACAGGTCCAGGAACATCTCGTCCCCGCCGTGCTGGCCGTCCTTGCCGAAGACGCGGACCAGGCGCGGCTCACCGATTCGCCCGGACTTGATGAGCGGAATCGCCACCCGCTGAATCGGCGGGTGTCCACGCCAGGGATGAGCGACCACGCAAATCACTGACGACTGGTCACAGGCCGCCTGCATGGCGTCCACGTCCTCCGGCGCGGTGGCGACCGGCTTTTCGAGATAGACGTTCGCACCCGCCCGGGCGGCGTCGATGACCAGGTCGCGGTGATCGCCGACTTCGCGCGAAGCCACCACGGCGATGTCGGGCTTCTCTCGGTCCAGCATCTCGCGGTAGTCCGCGTAGGCCGTGCGTGCCCCCGTGCGAGCGGCGGCCTCGGACCGCCCCTCGTCGTCCGGATCGGCCAGCGCCGCGATCTCCGCGCCCTCCACCCCAACAAACGCCATGTCGAGATAGTGGCCGTAATTCCCATGCCCAGTATGCCCAATGATCCCGACTTTGAAGCTCATGCCCATGTGCTCCCTCAGGGCCTACCGGGACGCAGAGGCCAGCAACTGGCCCGACGCGCCCCGGGCGGCATCGGCAATCGGAGCCTATCGCAGCGCTACGTTGGACCACCGTCCTGTAGCGCCCGAGTCAGGGCCTTAAACGACCAGTCGGCCCGGCTGGTGCCGGGCCGACTGTTCCTCGTCCGCGTGGCGAACGAGCGTCTGGCGATTAGGCCGGAGGCAGAGCGTCGATCCAGGCCTTCCAGGAGTCGTACTCCTCCCTGGTGCCTTCCAGGACACGGTCGGAGGTGTTGATGATGTGCTCCATGCCCTGTTCGATCGTCATGTCGCCGATGAAGGGCGGGTCAGCCGCACGGAAGGACTCGTACCACTCCCACCAGTTCGGGTGGCCATTCTGCCAATGGTGGTGGTCCGTCTTGTCCATCCAGGTCTTGTAGTACCCGTGGTTATCGGGCGGCCCGGCCTTGAACTCGTCGGACGTGATCACCGTCTTGAGCATCGGCAGCGAGCCGCGGTCGATGGCGATGCGCCCTTGCACTTCCGGACCGGCGAAGAACAGCAAGGTCTCGGTGCACTCCTCGATCAGGCCGTTCTTTTCGGCCGTGGCGGTGCAGTATTGACCCTGGTTCGTGAAGTGGTGCGGGGCGCCGCCGCGATCACCCTCCTCGATGGGGCCAAGACCCCAGGAGAAGCGATCCTTGATGCGCGGAATCGTCCCGCCGACGCCGCCGCCGGTCCAGTAGGTGGCCATCTTTCCGGCCGAGAACGGGTCGCCGAACTCGCCGGCGACTGACTGGACCTGGTCGAACTGCGGAGCTACACCTTCCAATATGCTGTTGACCGCGTATGCAAAGCCGCGGTCGCCGCCATCGTTGAAGATGTCCCAGTGCAACTGGTCGGGCGCTCGGTACATGTGATTTCCGCTGTTCTGCAAGGCCCTTGCCCAACTGCCCCAGACGATCCAAGCGTTTCCGGACATTCTCAGGCCGTAGGTATCCGCCTCGGGGTCGCTGGCCTGCTTGAACAGGTCCCAGGCCTCACGCTCCAGGTGGTAGGAGCCCTCAACCGGCATGGGAATACCCTTTTCCTCCAGCAGCGTGAAGTTGTAGATCTTCCCGTTGATGTTGCCCTGGTAGGGCATGCCGAACTGGGCGACCCCGCCGTATCCCGTGGTGTGCGGGGCCGGACGGGCGGCGCGGTCGTCGTCGAACTGACCGACGGTCATTTCGTCCGGCGGGGAGTACCACTTGGTGGGATCCCAGTCGGGATGCTTGTTCAGCGCGCCGTCGATGCGCGCGAAGCCGCCCCGGTGCACCCAGGTGTTGAAGAACCCGCCATCCAGCAGCGCCAACTCGGCCTGCGTGCCGGCGGCGATGTGGATCGAGAACGAGTCAATGTACAAGTGGTCCTGCGGCTCAAACTTGATACCGATGTGCGGGAACTGCTGGGCAAACTTCTCCAGCGCCCAACTCATCGCCGCACCACGTGCGCCGGACGAATGGTCGTTGGCCAGCCGGATGATCGACTCGATCCGCTGCGGCGCCCCTTCGACCTCGACAACCTTCTCGACGACCTTCTCGACGACCTTCTCAACTTCCCTGGTCACGACCTTCTCAACGACCTTCTCGACCGGCACTTCCACGACCTTCTGAACCTCAACGATCTTCTCAACCGGAACTTCCTGCCGTACGACCCTCTCGACCTCCTGGGTCACGATCTTTTCGACCTGCTGAGTGACGATCTTCTCGACCTCAACTTCTTTGACGACGACCCTGTCGACCGGGACTTCCCTGGTCACCACCTGCGTCTCACCACAGGCCGCCAGTGCTACCGCACCGGAAATCCCCAAGGCGGCGGTGCCGCCCATGCGAAGCATTTGTCTTCGTGTAACCATTTCCAGTATCCACTCCCTCCCAGACAGCCCCTGTCCGGCAACCCCGCGACCCTCGTCGGAACAGGCATCGGTACCCGAGTCCGCTGGTATGGGCGCGAGGCTCGCCACTCCAAGGGTTCAAAGTAGGGCAGACTAGCCAGCAGACCGACGCAGGTCAAGATTCCAGGCCGCCTATTGCTGTGGCGGCTCGCCGCCAGGCCCGACACTGGCACGCAGACCCGAGCCGTCAGTGCGTTGGTCAGGACGGCCGCGGCCAGTGATGGATAGTCTGGTACCCGCTGCTCCTATCGAGTACCTGGCAAAGAAAAAGAACAATGAAGGCTGGAGTCCGGTGCCGGCCCTACACTCAGACCGGCCGACAACCAGGGGCGTCGGCCGGTCTAGACCAGGGCGCGCGATGCGCCTCTAGCTGGAGAGCGTGCTTGCCCAAGCCTTGTAGTCGAGCCAGGCGTCGTGCTGGCTCTCAAGGATGTTGTTCGAAGCCGCCATCAGTGCCTCTCGACCCTCTTCAGGCGTAGCCTCGCCGATGAACGAGCGATCGGCGCCGCCGCGCCAACCATCGAACCACTCCCACCCGTTCGGGTGGCCGTTCTGCTAGTGGTGGTGGTCCGTCTTGTCCATCCAGGTCTTGTAGTACCCGTGGTTATCGGGCGGCCCGGCCTTGAACTCGTCGGACTCGATCACCGTCTTGTACATCGGCAGCGAGCCGCGGTCGATAGCGATGCGCCCCTGCGCTTCCGGACCGGCGAAGAACAGCAGGGCCTCGGTGCATTCCAGCGCTCCAGACCAAGCGGGCGCAGGCCAATTATGGCCCGCGCCCGCTGCCCATTGCCGTAACTTCCGCTACGACGTAAGGCTGGTCGCCCACGTCTTGTACGAGTCGTAGTCGTCCTTTGTGGTTTCCAGGATCCGGTCAGATGCCGTCACGACCGACTCAACGCTCTGATCAGCGGTTTCCTCGCCGATGAAGCCTAGCTGTGCTGCAGTCACCCAGGCATACCACTCCCACCAGTGCGGGTGTGCGCCCTGCCAGCCGCGATGGTCATCGCGCTCGATAGCCTCCTTGAGCCCTTGGGCGTGATTATCAGGAGGGCCGGCGCTCAGCGCAGCTGAGTCATACGTCTCCTTGAGAACCGGCGCGTTACCCCGATCGACGGCGATGCGCCCCTGCACTTCCGACCCCGCCATGAACAGCACCACTTCGACGGCCTGCTCCGTCGTGCCGTCAGTCGCCGCCGAATTGGAAACCATGTGCGGTTGATTGCTGAACCAGTGCGGGATTGTTCCGCGGGGTCCTTCCGGGTTCGGGATGAGCCCCCACTGGAATCGGTCGCCGACCTGCGTGACCGTTCCGCCGAGGCCCCCACCGTGAAATCCGTACAGGACCTTTCCAGCCGAGTACGGGTTGCCAAATTCACCGGCGTACTGTTTCGAGTCTTGGGGCGGGAATGCGACGCCGTGGTCGTAAATGGTTCCAATCGCCAAGCGATATCCGCGGTCGCCCCCGTCCTCGAACGCCTCGAAGTGCGTCCCCTCGGGATTTCGGTACATCCGCGTCCCGCTATCGCTTAGGCCGAACGACCACGCGCCCCACATGAGGGCAGGATGCGCATGCATCCAATGGCCCCACTCCCCCGTTTCGAGGTCGCTAGCCTGCTTCGCGGTCTCGATGAAATCCGTTTCCAGGCCCCAACTGCCCGGTGACGGCATTGGGATTCCTTTGGCCTCGGCCATCGAGAAGTTCATCGTCAGACCGTACAGCCCGCCCTGATACGGCATACCGAACTGTGGGCCCTCGATGGGCTGCCGGGTGAGGGCGGGCTGCGTGTCGGTAAAGTTCACCGTGTACTCATCTGGTGAAAAGTACCAGCGCGAGGGGTCCCAGTCAGGGTGCTTGGCCAGCACGTCGTTGATCTGAGTGAAGCCACCGGGCTGCAGCCATTGATTCACGAAGCCGCCGTCCAGCAATGCGACCTGAGCCTGCGACTCACCCGCGATCTGAATACCGAAGGACTCCATGTACAAGTGATTCTGCGGCTCAAACTTGATCACGATGTGCGGGAATTGCGCCGCGAACCTATCGAGCGCCCAACCCATCGCCGCGCCCCGAGGACCGGACGAGTGGTCGTGCGCCATTCGGATGATCGCCGTGACCTTCTGCGGCATCGCCTCGACCTCGACGACCTTCTCGACGACCTTTTCGACTTCCTTGGTGACGACCGTCTCGACCGGAACTTCGACAACCTTTTCGACCTCGACGACCTTCTGGACCTCAATGACCTTTTCGACCGCGACTTGCTGGGTCACGATCTTCTCGACCTCTTGGGTCACAATCTTCTCGACCTGCTGGGTCACGATCTTCTCGACTTCGACCTCTTTGACCACGACCTTCTCAACCGGGACTTCCCTGGTCACCACCTGCGTTTCACCGCAGGCCGCCAGCGCTACCGCGCCGGAAATCCCCAAGGCGGCGGTTCCGCCCATGCGAAGCATTTGTCTGCGTGTAACCATTCCGTGCGTCCGCTCCCTCCCAGATAGCCCCCGTCCGGCGAACCCGCAACCCGCATCGGACCGAGCCTCGGAGACCGGTTAATGCCGGTACAGGCGCAAGGCTCACTACTTCAAGGACGAAAAGTACGGAAGGCTAACCACCGGGCGGGAACAGGTCAAGGTTCTCCGCCGCCTATTGCTGGGGCGGCTCGCCGCCAGGCCCGACACTGGCACGCAGACCCGAGCCGTCAGTGCGTTGGTGAGGACGGCCGCGGCCGGTGATAGACAGCCTGGTACCCGCTGCTCCTATCGAGCACCTGGCAAAGGACAACGAAGGCCGGAGTCCTGTGCCGGCTCTACATTCAGACCGGCCGACACCCGGGGGCGTCGGCCGGTTTAGATCAGGGCGCGCTATGCGCCTCTAGCTGGAGAGCGTGCTTGCCCAAGCCTTGTAGTCGAGCCAAGCGTCGTGCTGGCTCTCAAGGATGTTGTTCGAAGCCGCCATCAGTGCCGCTCGACCCTCTTCAGCCGTGGCTTCGCCGATGAGCGAGCGATCGGAGCCACCGCGCCAACCATCGAACCACTCCCACCAGCTTGGGTGCGCCGACTGCCAGTGCTGGTGGTCGTCACGGCTTGTCAGGATCCGCGTAATGTGATCGTGCCCCTGCGGAGGCGCCGACTTCATCGCTCCGCCGCGATGCACTTCAAGATTCACCGGGATGAATCCGCGGTCAATGGCGGCCCGTTCCTGAACTTCCGCGCCAGCGAAGTACACCAGCATGTCCACGGTCTGCTCCAGCACACCGTTGGACTCGGCGGCATTCGTCACCAGGTGGGGCTGCTCCGATGTGTGAATCGGCGCCTCGCCACGCGGACCTTCGGGCTGGATGTTGATCCCCCAGTCGAAGCGGCCGGCGATGCGGACCACGTAGTTCCCCGCGCTGCCAAAGTTCGTCACGCCCATCTTGCCGGCGGAGAACGGATCGCTGAATTCACCCGAGAGTGCCTTGGCATCCTCAAGCTTGTTCGAGATGCCTTCCTGCCAGATGGCGTCCACGACGAAGTCATGCCCCCTGTGGGCGCCGTCGTCGAAGATCGTCATCCGAGTGGCGTTCTCGTCGTAGTACAGCAGCTCCTGGTTACCGTCGGCGAGCGCACGGCCCCAACCAGCCCAGAATCCCCACATCGCGTTTGACGAGCGGAATCCGAACTGGTTCGTGTTCGGGTCCGTCAACGCGCGCATGGCGTCGAGGAAGTCCGTCTGGATGCCCCAATTACCGGGTGACGGCTGCGGGATGCCCGCTTCCTCAAACAGCGTGTAGTTGTACAGGACGCCGTTCATGCCAGCCTGGAACGGCAGACCAAACGCCGGACCCACGATGCCCTGGTTCCACGGAATCGGGTGCGAGTTGGCGAAGTTGATCGTTTGCTGGTCTGGCCACATCCCGTAGTTCCGCGGGTTCCAGTCGGGGTGCTTGTCCAGCATGCTGTTGATCTGAACGAATCCACCCTTGTCCGCCCACTGGTGAAAGAACCCGCCGTCTAGCAGGGCTGCCTCCGCCTGCGAACCACCGGCCAGCTGAATGCCGAACGAGTCCTGGAACATGTGGTTCTGGGGCTCGAACTTCACGGCGATGTCCGGGCGGACTTGCGCGAAGCGGTCCAAAGCCCACTGCATCTGCTTGCCGCGCAGGCCGGAAGAATGGTCGTGGGCGAAGCGAATGACGGCGTTGACGCGCGTTGGCGCGGCTTGGACTTCGACGACCTTCTCGACGACCTTTTCGACTTCCTTGGTGACGACCGTCTCGACCGGAACTTCGACAACCTTTTCGACCTCGACGATCTTCTGGACCTCAACGACCTTTTCGACCGCGACCTGCTGGGTCACGATCTTCTCGACCTCTTGGGTCACAATCTTCTCGACCTGCTGGGTCACGATCTTCTCGACTTCGACCTCTTTGACCACGACCTTCTCAACCGGGACTTCCCTGGTCACCACCTGCGTTTCACCGCAGGCCGCCAGCGCTACCGCGCCGGAAATCCCCAAGGCGGCGGTTCCGCCCATGCGAAGCATTTGTCTGCGTGTAACCATTCCGTGCGTCCACTCCCTCCCAGATAGCCCCCGTCCGGCGAACCCGCAACCCGCATCGGACCGAGCCTCGGAGACCGGTTAATGCCGGTACAGGCGCAAGGCTCACTACTTCAAGGACGAAAAGTACGGAAGGCTAACCACCGGGCGGGAACAGGTCAAGGTTTCGGGCCTCCCGCGCGCGAACCCTTTCTGAGAGGTGCCGGCCAGGATCACCGATGCAGATTCAGACTCAGGAACCCCGCTTCTTCAATCGCCTGAAGGTGCTGGACGGCGAGCGAACCGTCATGGCGCTCAACCTGGGCGGAGAGACGAAGGACCTCTTCCTGATGCGTCCCTGCGTGCACCCGCTGTACACGCCTGCGGGCTTGCCCGTCACGGAGATGGGCGCCCACAACTTTCCCCATCACAAGGGCGTCTGGCTCGGCCACGCGCAGGTCAACGGCGTCAACTTCTTTCACGACCTCGCCGATGCCGGCTGGATCGTGCCAGTCCGGGTGTCCTCGGACGCCGACGCCGAAAGGGCGCGCATTGACCTCGACCTGGAGTGGCGCGACCGACGGGGCACGGTAGTCGCAACCGAGACCCGCACGCATGCGCTGCAGCGCGTGGGGCCAGCGCACGTGCTGGACCTGGTCTCCACCCTGCACGCCTCGCACGGCGCGCTGGAACTCGCGGTGGACAACCACGCCTGGGCGGGCTGCCGCCTGATCGACGCCCTGGACCAGGACGACGGCGGCCGCATGCGCGACTCGGAGGGGCGGCAGGGCGCCGACGCCATCAACGGCCGGGCCGTGCGCTGGGTCGACGTCAACGGCGACATCGGCGGGCATCCTTGCGGTGCTGCGCTGATGGCGCATCCGGCGTCGGCTCCGGTTCCCACGTTTGCCCGGTTCTACGGAACCAGCCTGCTCAACCCCACGATGTACGAACCCCTAACCGTTGCGCGCGGCGCGTCCTGGACCTTCGGAGCGCGAGTTGTTGCATATGACGGACCGGCAACGATGGACGACCTACAGCGCTGGTGGTCGGGAGCCGGCCGCGAGCCGACTTGACGCCGATGATTAGAGCCGCTCGGCGTGCTCCAGCTCCAGAACAAACATCGCAGCGCCACCCACTTCGACCTCGACCGGCAGCGAAAGGTCGATTTCGCCGGTCCAGGGCAGCGTTACCAGCTCGGTGCGGGTGATGCAGGTACGAGCGGTGACCTCTTTGAGTTCCTCCAGGCGCGCAGCCTCCAGCGCCACGATGAACACGGCATTGGTGGCCTGAAGAAAGCCTCCGGCGCTGGCCACGCGCGTATGGGATATCCCAGCCTCGCGTAGCGCGTTGGAGTATTCGCCAGCGTCATCGTCCTGCACGACGCACAGCACCATGCGGTCATAGGCCACGGGATCAGGCATCGTGCGCTCCCATCGCCTGGGCGCTCACAGGCGGGCGAAGGCGTCCACACGCACCACGAACACGATGCCGTAGGCCGATCCGCCCTTGGACTGTCCTGAGGCGCGCTGCGCCGCGCCCCGAACCCGTTCGATCACGTCATCCACCTGCTCGGCGGCCACGCCCACCATGAACACCGCGTTGCCCCGGCGCAGGAAGCCGCCTTGGGCGTCGATCCGCGTCGCGCGGTAACCGGATTCCACAAGGGCCTGGGTCACACCGTCGGCATCGTCCCGATGGACGACGGCAAAGATCAGGCGCTGCACCTCGTCGAGACTGCCTGCCACCGCGCATCAATCCCCCGAACGACTGCCTATTCACCATAGCGGAGCGATCCGGGATTCTGCTATTGCCGTGGGGCGAACGCCGGCCGCATCTCGGTCAAGACTCGTCGCCTGCCCGAAGGGCGCGCAGCAAAAACCGGCGGTCGTCAGGCGGCAAGTCCAGTTCGGCGGCCAGCGCCTGTGCCTTGTCGGACATCTTGCACCAAGTCTTTCGCAGGATGTTCTCCATGCGGTCGTCCGGCTGCCGGGTGCGAAATTCGCCCAGTTGCGTCTCAAGAAAGACCAGGCACAGCGCGTCTTCCAGCGTTTGGGCATCCGGGTCGCGCCGAAGGTTTTTCTTGCGAACCAGATCTTGCGCATGCTGAATGGCAGGGGCGTCGTAGCCAGCCTCCGTCATCACCTCGCCCAGCGTGGCGGCGTGCAGCTCTTGCAGTGCCTGTCGCCAGCGCAGGTAGCCCCGACGGCCCTGCGGATACTCGCTTCGCGGGATAGCCCAGCGCCGCACGTGGTGCCCCCGCGCCGCCAGGCGCAGGGTGTCGTCCGCGTCCGGACGCAACCGTTCGATCCAGGCAGAGACCATGGCGGCGTGGGTCAGCTCCTTGGGCCGGGCTTCGCCGCGGATCTGAATCTGATGCGGGTCGGCACTGTTGATCTCGTCGATTCGCTCCAACGCCAACCTGAGCTGCGCCGATGCCATCTGCTCTACTCCCGCCGCCGCTAGCCAATTGTGAAGGCTCCCCGTGCCCGCCGCCAGCAGCACGCTTCCAAGTCCAAGCTGAAATTGTCGGCCCAGAAGCCTGCTTCGAGCCCAGACGCCGCATGGTCAGTCCTCCAGCCAAGGCGCCGTCGTATGCTGAATGAGCCTAGGTTCTCGGAGAAGTCCCATGGCGACTCGCACTGCTGAGAAGCCGTTTGTGGTGGCGCCCACAGACGCTCCCACCCTGGATGTCTCGCCGGACGGCGTCGGAACCGTTATCAAGCACGATCTGGTCGCGAGCCAAGTGTCGCCGCCGAACTTCGCCATGCGGCTGTTCAACGTTGCGCCCGCCGGCGCCACGCCATACCACCAGCACCCCTGGGAGCACGAGGTCTACATTGTGGAAGGCGCGGGCGAGCTGAAGACGGCCAATGGGTCGGAGCCATTCGCGGAGGGTCAGGCCGTGTACGTGCCGCCCGACGCCATGCACCAGTTCCGCAACACGGGCGAGGGCCGCCTAAAGTTCATTTGTGTCATCCCCAACAGCGGGGACTGCTAGACGACGCGGGGCGTTCTGGTACCCCCGAGGGAAATCGAATCCCTGTCTCCACCTTGAAAGGGTGGTGTCCTAGGCCTCTAGACGACGGGGGCCGGGCGCGGAGGCGTGGGTAAGGCTTAAGCGTAGCATCGAGGGTGCGCCTTGCGGCGGGTGCGCCCTAGGCCGCACACTGGCTGTCCAGCCCCACATCCGCGGACGCGCCCCACGCGACCGCGCGGCCGAGAGGACGTCCGCCGATGGCCAAAGTCGTTGCCCGCCAGGTGGTATCCGGTTCACAGGAACTCGTCTGGCATCTGCTGTCTGATTTCGACCGGATGCCCGACTGGCTGCCTGGTGTGACATCGATTGAGCACACTGGTGGGCCTCCCAAGGCTTTCGGTAGAGAGCACGTGGTTCAAATGGAAGGCGGCGTGGAAGTCCATCAACGCGTCGTAGCCTGGGACAACTCGCGGCGAATCGCCTGGCGAATCGTTCGGGAGGTGCAAGGCGGTCGCGACGTTGGCTCGCTCCACAACGTGCGGACAACCATCGACCTCCGGCCCAGCGCCGCCAATACGGAGATCACCTTCACGGGCACTTGGTCGGGCGGCGGCCCGCTCGGCCTGATCCGCTCGCTCACCAGTCGAGGCCGCATCAAGCGCGAGTTCGACGAGGCGCTGGCCAACCTGGACAAGCTGATGTCCAGCGCCTCGGGCGGCGAATAGAGCCAAGGCTCCTCCGAGGGGCGCGCCAGTCATGGAGCTCGAGTCGCGCGTACCCGATCCGGCCGGTCTGGCCGCGGTGCGTCAAAAAAATCCTCCGGGCGCGCGAACTCAGCAACACCAGCGACATCAGGCAGTTGCGCGCGGCCACCAATCTCCTGGTCGAGGCCGCGGCCACGTTCGAGTTGGCCGTCCTTCCGGTGGAGTTCGGCGCGCTGCACCTTGGCCTGGCTGACACACTGAGCCTGCGGGCACGTCTTGGCGACCCCGACGTACTAGCCGAGGCCATCGACTGCTATCAGAAGGCAATTGTCGTCTTCAACCGCGACGAGTTTCCGGAAGCCTATGCGCGTGCGTTTCATGGTCTGGGCCTGGCCAACTGGACCGGCGGGCAGTTGGAGGCCGCGCGTTGGTGTTTCGAAACCGTGCTGGAGTCGCTCTCGCCTGACGCATTCCCCCTGGAGTACGCACGGGCGCGCGCCAATGTTGCGGCGGTGCTTGCGGCCACGCCCGACGCCCGCGTCCGGGCGCAGGCTGTCGGCGCGTACGAAGCGCTCCTGACAGGCGTTTCCCCCGAAGTCTATCCGGCTGAGCACGCCGAGTTTCTGCTCGGCCTGGGGCAGACCCAGCGTGTGCAAATGGAAGGAAACCGTCGAGCTCAGTTGGAAGCGGCTGTTCAGGCGTTCACGCGTGCGGCGGACCTGGCGGACGCGGGCAATCGAGGCGACTTGCGCACAGCCGCCCTGGCAGAAGCAGCCATGACGCACGTTGAACTGACATCCCTTGATCCAGCGCGTTTCGACCAGGCCAGAGCGGCCTTCGAGCTTGCCCTGGGCAAGGCCCCCGCCGAGACGCAGTGTGACCGGCACGCGGCACTTCGGCTGGGGTTCGGCCGGCTGTGGGCCGCTCGGCTACCCGGCGGCGGCGAGGCGGCTTGCGATGCAGCGCTGAAGCACTTCGAGGCCGCGATTGCGCTGGCGCCGCGGGTGACATCCCCCCTAATCGTGGCGCCCGCCCTGATCGAAGCGCCGCGAGTGATGCTGGAAGGCTGGACACCCACGCAGACCCGAGTTGCGCGCGCGATTGAGATCAGCCGCCAGGCGCTGCCGGCCTGGCCACGCGCTCAGTTCCCCACCGAGTACGCCAGGGTGAATCTGACGCTGGGTTTGGCGCTGTTGGCCTCCACTGCCGGTGACCGAACCTCGAACGTCCGAGAGGCCGTCGATGCCTTCGAAGCCGGGCTGGACGCCATCAACCGCGACGCCGAACCCGTGGCCTACGCGTCGCTGCAGGTCGCCCTGGCCGAAGCCCTGGCCGCCCGCCCCGACGGCGACCGCGCCGACAACCTGCGCCGCGGCGCCGCGGCCGCGGACCGCGCCCTGGCGGCCTCAGACGAGGACCGGGCGCTGGTAGGGCGCGCGCACCACTTGCTGGGACGCCTCGGTTTGGAATCCGGCGCCGCCTCGTCCCAGGCGCTGACGGAGGCCGAGGCCCACTTGTACCAGGCGCTGAAGGACCGGCCCCGCAGCCCCGACTCGGCCGCGCACGCCGAGACCCAGATGCTGCTGGGCATGGTGCTCGCCTCCCAAGCCGCGCGTGGTGAGCCGCATCTGCTGACCACCGCGATCGAGGCCTACCGAGCGTCAGCCGAGACCTACGACGTCAAGTCCCATCCGCGGGAGTCCGCCAGCGTGCACTTCAACCTGGCAGTCGCCCTCTTGCAGCGCGGGAGCGACGCCCAAGCCCTGGCGGAGGCTGTCCGCAGTTTCGAGGCCGCCGCAGCCGTCTTTGACGCCGCCTCCTACCCGCAACAGCATGCGATGATCAGCGGCAACCTCGCGCAGGCGCGCACCCGGCTGAAGGCTCTCGCATGAGCACCCATCCGGTCGATGGGTTCGAGGTGGATGTGGCCGTCATTGGCGGGGGGCCGGCCGGCTCCACGGCGGCCACCCTGCTGTCGCGAGCCGGCTTCCGGGTCGCTGTGCTCGAACGTGAACGCTTCCCCCGCGAACACATCGGCGAATCGCTGCTGCCCATCGCCTTCTTGGCGCTCGATCAAATGGGTATCACCGACAAGGTGTTGCAGGCTGGCTTCGTGCGCAAGTACGGCGCCACCTACATCTGGGGTCGCTCGCGCGAACCCTGGACCCTCCGCTTCTCGGAAATGATCGACGACGCGTTCTTTGCCTTCCAGGTGCGCCGCTCCGATTTCGACAAAATCCTGCTGGACCACAGCGAGGCCTCGGGCGCCGCTGTATGGGAGGAGACCCGGGTCACGGACGTCACCCAATTGGGCGGACGCGTGACCGGGCTGCGCTGGCGCGGCCCCAGCGGGTCTGAAGGCAAGCTGCTATCCCGCTACATCCTGGACTGCTCGGGCCAGTCATCGCTCCTGGGTACTCGCTTTAACATGCGCGAGTTCAACGAGGAGATGCGGCATGTCTCCCTGTCCGGCTACTACCGCGGCGCCCGCAAGCTCTCGGAGGTCTACCCGGACCTGACCCGCAACGACGACGGCAACCTGCATATCGTGTCCAGCGCGGCCGGCTGGTTCTGGCATATCCCGCTGGCCGACGAAATCAGCAGCGTCGGCTTTGTCACCGACCCACGCCATGTGCGCGGAATGACCCCGGACCAGCGCGTGGAGTATTTCCTGGAGAACGCGGCCATTACGCCGGAATTGCTGCGCCTGCTGGAGCCGGCGGAGTGGATCTCAGACCGCGTGGAGATGGACAGCGACTGGTCCTTCTTCTGCAAGTCGTTCCACGGCCCCGGCTACATGCTCTGCGGCGACGCCGCGTGTTTTGTGGACCCCGTGCTCTCCACGGGAATCGCGCTGGCCATGAACGGGGCCATCCGCGCCGCCTTGACCCTAACCGCCGTGCTGCGCCAGCCCGAACTGGAACCGCTGGGGATGCACTGGTACGACAGCGAGTACCGCAAGACCGCGCAGGATTTCCTGGAACTGGCCCTGCACTGGTATCACGGCGAACGCAGCCGCGAGGACTGGTTCTGGCAGGCTCGCCGCATCGTGGACCCGTCCCAGAGTTTTTCGCTACAGCAGGCGTTCTCACTCATCGCCGCCGGGGTCTCCCGCAGCCCCGGCGCCACCAGCCACCTCAAGCTCAAGCACGCCGGCGGCTTCAGCCCCGAACAGCTCAAGGTCATTTACCAGAACTTCGAGCTTGAGCTCAGCGACGAGCAGCAAGATCAACTGGAGGTCTACCTGGAGCAGGAACGGCAGGCGCGCGACTACCAGCCGGCGACGGTCGAGCAGCTGCTCGGCGGGGTCCCGTCCTGGATCGAAGGCGCGCAGTGGCAGCCCTATATGCTCAACGATCAGGAAGACGTGCTGCGCCCCGCCACGCTGGTGGAGATTCCGGACGGCGACAGCACCAAGACGCACTTCCTCTCCATCGCCGCCACGTCCCTGCTCCGACTGCTGGATGGATCCCGAACCGGCCAACAGATCGTTGACGACGCAATCGACACGTGGGGCACGGGCGTTGGCAAGTCCGCCGCCGCCGTCCGCATGCTGGTGGCCGACGCGTTGCAGGAACTGCACGAAGAAGGCGCGCTCACGGTCGCCTAACTCCCTGCGCCCCCGCGGCCGAGCGTCATACTTGATCTGCTGCAAGCCGGCGTTCACGACCCCTGCGGTGTCATCCGGTTCGGTGTCGGCTGAGCGATAGGCGAGCTGACGGCGGTTGAGCCCAACCATGCCGCAGCCCCTGTCTTGCAGCGGCACCGGGCACAATTCACCAAGGCCATGTTGGCCAAGGCCCGAGTGGACGACTACGGGAGGCGCGCGGAGTGATTTCGCTCATCCTCGACACCGATCTCGGCGACGACGTGGACGATGTCTTTGCGCTGGCCTACGCGGTCCGGCATCCGCAAATAAACCTCCGCGCGGTCACCACGGTCCTGGGCGACACCCGCTGGCGGGCCGCCCTGGCGCTGCGGCTGCTCGACGAATTGGGCGTTGACGACGTGCCGGTCGCCGCCGGCAAGCCCGGCGGCGAGGTCAACACCGTAACCCTGTCCGGTGACGTGGTGGTTCCCACTGGCGCGGACGATCCGCGGTGCGACACTCGCTCGGCTGTCGAGCTGATGGGCGACATGATTGCCAAGGCCCCGCAGCCCGCCTGGCTGGCGACCGTCGGCCCGGCCACCAACGCGGCGGTGCTGCTGGCCGAACGGCCCGAGGCCGTGGAAGGCCTGGCCGGCATCGTGATGATGGGCGGCCGGCACGAGCCGACTTACCCGCGCGAGCACAACTTCGGCACCAATCCCACGGCCGCGGCCGCCGTCTGCAACAGCGGCAGTACCGTCCTGGTGGGCGACTACGTGGTCACCTGCCAGGCCCAGCTGCGGCGAGACGATCTACCCCGCGTGCGACAGGCGCCGGGTGTGGGCGCCTCGCTGGCCCTCATGCTGGAGACGTATTTCGACCGACGCGAGCGCGACTGGACCTCCATGTACGACCCGGCCGCGCTGACCCTGGCGCTGGACGAGACGTTCCTTTCGCTCGATCCAACCCCGATGAGCGCGGACGTGGTCGACGGCCAGGTTCGCTTTGCCCCTGCCGACGAGACCTCGGAGCTCCGGCTGGCCGACTCAATTGACACGGAGACCTTTCACGAGGAGTTGCTTAGCGTGATCGAACGGCCCGCGTGAACCTGCCGGCCAACCCGGGCCTCGCGCCCGACGGTCTGCATCTGCAATTAGTCGAATCTGCGCACCGGGTTCTGTCCCGCGATGCTCGCGTCACCGCACTCTGGGCCGGCGGCAGCCTGGCCGACGGCACGGCGGACCGCTGGTCCGACGTGGACCTGCGTCTGGCCGCTGCTGACGACGACCGTCGTGCCTTCATGGCCGACATCGAGGACACGCTGCAAGCTATCTGTCCCGTCCTGGGCTGGCGCATGCGGTCGATGCGTGGCGACGATCTCGTGGTCGTCACCTTCGATGGCCCGCTACGAGCGGACTTCGTCGTCACGTCACCGAGCAGCCTCCACCGACAGCGCTACGAACCGGTCGCGCCGCTGTTCGACCCCCAGGGTCTGGGCGCCCGCCTTCAACAGATCCCGTACGAGCCTTCGCGTCGGACGCCTAGGGAATCGCTCGAAGGCGAAGCCGCACAGGTTCCGGCCGAGGCCGGGCGCCTGCAACGCGCCATCGAGCGATCCTCCATCGTCGCAGCCACGCAGGCGCAGGCTAACCTGCTGGAATCGGCCCAGCGGCTCCTGCTGCTCGTGCGCGATCCGCACGCCGCTGGCCTCCTGGGTCCCAAGCACGCGGCCGACGCGCTGTCCGCCGCCGACATCGAACCGCTGCTGGGCCCGTTGGCCGCCTGGAGCAGTGATTGGCCCGACCCTGCGCTGGACTCGATCAAACCCACGCTCGCGGTTCTGCGACCGCTGGCGGCCGAGGCGGAAGCCCACTACGGAATTGCCGTCCCGTCGCAGCCCGCGCCGCCCGGCCCGGATCCCGACGCGCGTCCGGCCGCGCACGTCGTCGAAGCCGGATGCTCGCTGCTAGTCCACGCCATGGTTGGCGCGACCTACTACAACCGCGGCATGTACACCGGCCTGCTCTGGGGGTACGCCGGCGCGGCCCGCTTCGCCGCTGAATTCGCCTACGTGGCCTCTCATGGCGACGCGCCCGTGCCGGCCGACGCGCCCGACCGCCTGCCACCTGAGGATGCATCGGCCATCACGACCGCGCTGCGTCCCCTGCGGCAGGGCGGCGTGCTGGGCATTCGCCGCATGGCGACCCGGATCGCGGCCGCCTACAGCCACTTCCTCAAGCGCGCCTGTGCGCGACTCGACCTCGAATACCCGGAACGCATAGACCGCGAGGTCAGCGCCTACCTCCGGCGAGAAGGCGTCTTCCTTCGCGACGCAGCCGCTCAATAGCGCCCACAAGCAGTCGGCGTCGGGCACAATGGTCGCCCCCTGACTTGCACCAGAAGGCCGGCCCGTGAGGATCTCGCAGCGTGTACAAGATTTGGCGGAATCGGGAACGATCGCCGTTAGCAACAAGGTCGCTGCCCTGCGCGCTGAAGGCGTGGACGTCATCAGCCTGGGCGCCGGCGAGCCCGATTTCGACACGCCTGACCACATCAAGCAGGCCGCCGACGCCGCGCTGGGTCGCGGCGAGACCAAGTACGCCAAGCCGGCCTCCGGCGTGCCCGAGCTCAAGCAGGCCGTCTGCAACAAGCTGGCCCGCGAAAACGGTCTCACCTACACGCCCGACCAGGTGATTGCCAGCGTGGGCGGCAAGGAAGGGCTCTACCTGGCCTTCGCCACCCTGCTGGACCCCGGCGACGAGGTCATCATCCCCGCGCCCTACTGGGTGTCCTACCCGGAGCAGGTCAAGCTCTGCGGCGGCGTGCCGGTCATCGTCAACGCCGGCGCCGATCAGGACTTCAAGGTCACGCCGCAGCAGCTGCGCAACGCGCTCACCCCGCGTACGCACGTGTTCGTCTTCAACTCGCCCAGCAACCCCACCGGCGCCGCCTACTCGCCCGAGGAGACCGAGGCCCTGGTGGACGTGTTGGCGGACACCGACGTGATCACCTTCAGCGACGAGATGTACGACCGCCTGCTCTACGGCGGACGCACGTTCAAGAGCTTCGGGGCCGTGTCGGATCACGCCTACGACCACACCATCACCTTCAACGCCGGGTCAAAGACCTACTCCATGACCGGCTGGCGCGTGGGCTACGCGGCTGGCCCGGTTGAAATCATCAAGGGCATGGCTAAGCTCCAGTCGCAGACCACCAGCGGCGCCGCCACCTTCACCATGCACGCCCTGGCCGCCGCCCTGGACGGCGATCAGGCCTGCGTGGAGATGATGCGCAGCGAGTTCGAACGCCGCGGAGAATTCGTCAGCAACGCGCTGAACCGGATTGAGGGCGTGATTTGCCCCGAACCGGGCGGCGCCTTCTACGTGTTCCCGGACGTGTCCGACACCTACGAACAGATCGGCGTGTCGGGCTCGACCGAGTGGGCCAATCGACTCCTGGAGGACGCCCACGTCGGCGTCGTCCCCGGCAGCGACTTCGGCGACGACAACTGCGTGCGCCTCAGCTTCGCCACCAGCATGGAAAACCTGGAGGAGTCGCTGCGGCGCATGGAGGCGTTCCTGGAGTAAGCGGCCTCGACGCACTGCGCCGTTGAAGGCGTCGGGTGCAGGACCGCCGTTTAGAACGTTGGCCTCGGGCGTTTCCCCAGAACGCCCGAGGCACGCAACCTTCTATCTTCCATTCCACCAGTCGCCGATAGGTCGCCCGACTGTCCGGCGGAGTGCCGCCACGGCATCGCCGACCGGCATTTCACATCAAGGGGCAGTTCGACTGCTCTTGACGTAAATCTCCCCGTCGAGATCGGCAATGGTGTGCTCGGCACCCGTGACGCCGCTATGCACACCTGTTGCTTCCTCCGGAAACTCGACGCGCTGTGGGCTGCCACTCCGGTTGTACACCGCCCACCCGTTGGTGAACTCCCGGATAAATAGCCCTTGCCGACCACGGTCGAGCTTTGCTTTTGTCTCATTTCCGCCTAGAGCCTGGCCAAGCGGCGCATCCCAGAAGGATTGCCAATTCTTTTCTTGCCAATGCTCGTGCACCATATCGGCTGCGTGTTCCGCTGCGTGTCCTTCCCAGATGTCATCACCATGCTGGTGAACAAATGCACTGTCGGATCCGATCACATAGGACACGTAGCCGTTGGAATGCGTCAGGCTCAGTGTCGTAAATACACGCATCCATTGCTGATTGCGTGGAGAGTTGAGCGGTTCCTCCAGGATGCTCCATGCCTCATAATTGTTTACCTGGGGATATCTGAAGTTCGTTTCAGCCCAGAGTAAGGTGCTTTCGACTTCGGTCAGGTACTCCCGCGTATGCCTACGATGCCCTTCCATGAACGCTCCATTGACATAGGGAGCCGAGAGCGGAATCTTCTGTGTTCGTGAATTCACGACAATGAGAAAGTCGTCACCAACAGCTTCGCGGATTCGTCGAAGCATTGATACCTCGACACTGATTCTATTGCCGTGATAGAGGTGCGCTATCTCTTGATTCGAATCTTCTTCTTGTGTCCACCAATCCATGAAAATGCCATCAAAAACGCCGCACTTTGCGACGGCAATCGCTTGCCGGACAAAATGGTCTTGCGCTGCGGGATGCGTGTAGTCGATTAAAAGCTCACCCCAACCTTCGTCTGCGAGTCGGTTTCCCGACTCATCCCTGAGCCAATACGGCCAGTCTTCGGGATATAACTCCGGGTGGGAACCGTAATGGTAGATGGGAACAAGGTGAAGCCAGTTTGGATTCTGAACATGGAGCCGGTTCTTCTGCTCCTGGGCAAACGGCCATGCTCCAACCACTCGCATTCCATACGGCGTCGATGCCCACTCTAAACCGTGACCCATGCCGGCCCAGAAAAGATCGTGATATGCCCTCGCGCTATCAACGTAATCGAGCGCCCAGATTTCGGCTGGAATCGGCCGGTTCAGCAGTATGTGACTCCATGCTCCAAAGACCGAAGGAAACTCTCGATTAACGACCCGCTCCACGGTCCCGCTCCGATCAAGCTCACAGATATCGCTCCTTTCAACGTGTACCACCGGAGTCTTCGCGGCGTCCGGAATGATGACGTTCGAGAGCCGCTTCACCTTGTCCGGGATATTCTGTCGACCGACGGCCCCTTGCGTGGTGCCCGGCGCCGGCACGTTCCAGACTTCAAAGACAACGCGCTGCGCCCGGAGCAACTGCAGACCCTGCGGATTGCCGTTGACTTCGCGCTCCTCGTAGCGGATCGGCAGACCAAAGAGGTTCAGCCAATCCGACTCCGCCAGGAACGTGGCCTTGATCTTTGGGTTTCGGTCAAGGATCGAAAGGTGGACATCCTTGACCTGGGCGAAGCTCAGCCCCTCGGTGTCCAGGACCTGATGCTCAGGCACGTTGGCCAGGCGCACCGCGGGATACCGGTTCGCCAGCACATCCAGCGTGTTGTAGTAGTTCATGCGCTGCTCGCCGGGCGACCACTGCAAAATCACCTTCTGAAAGGCCTGCAGCGTGAACGGCCCGTCGACCCATCGCTGGCTGATCGGATAGCCGATGGCCTGCAGATCCCGGTCGCGCACAAAGGTCCACAGGGGAACGCCGTCCGCATCGGTTACGGCAAACCCATCGTTCGGATCCGGTGTATCGCCGCCCGTGGCCGTGAACAAACAACCATCGTCAAGGACGATTCCATCACAGCCAACGGCATGCGCCGGCGCCGCAAAGGCCAGCAGGAGAGCGGCCAGCAACACCCCGATTATCAGCCGGCGCCTCATCCTCAACATGCCAAGCAGATGCCTCGCCGCCGCTACCCGCCTGCCGCGATAGCGTTCACTTCCGCCGGATCCAGCCCCACGTCGGAGGCGGCGGCCAGCACATCGTTCCAGGTGGCGTCGGGTAGCTCCACGCCCGCAGCCCTGACGTCCTCGCGCGAGCGCCGCTCAATGTCCCCGGGGACCAGCACCTCGTCGAACCCCGGAGCCGCAGCCGTCCGCTTCACCCGGTTGATCGTGGCGTCGGTCATCGCCGCAAAGCCGGCGCCCGCGCCCAGCGCGTCCGGATCGATGGCCAGCGCGAACGTCCCGATCGGCGACTGCGGCGACCCGGTGATCGTGTCGCCCACCAGGTTGGACGCCAACAGCTCGATCATCAGCATCAGGCCATAGCCCTTGTGCCCACCGAAGGGCAGCATGACGCCGTCGTCGTAGAGGTCATTCGGATTGGTGGACGGCTGGCCCTGGTTGTCCAGGATCTGTCCCGGCGGAATCTCCACCCCCTTGTCCCGCGCCACCCGGATCTTCCCCTCGGCCGCGGCCGTGGTCGCGAAGTCCAGGATGATCGGATCGGCATCGTCGGCCGGGGCGCCAAAGCTGATCGGGTTGGTGCTCATCCGGCCCTCGCGGCCCCCGAACGGCGCCGTGCGCATCATGCCGGGGCCGCCCGCCACCATCAGAAACACCGCGCCCATCGAAACGGCCAGCTCCGACCATTCGCCCAGGCGCCCGATGTGGTTGCAGCGCGTGATACCGCCCACCGCCACCCGCGAGACCCGCGACTTCTCCACCAGCCGGATGGTCAGTTCCTCGGCCGCCAGGTGCCCGAACGCCCCACCGCCTTCCATCACAACCGACGTATCGCTCTCCGAGATCACCCGCGGCCGTTCCGCCGGCCGGTAGGCGCCGTCCTTGATCTGGGCCAGGTATTGGGTTACCCGGATGACCCCGTGCGAGGGATGGCCCGACAGATTCGCGTTGATCAGCCAGCGCGCCAGCTTGCCGGCAATATCCTCCGGCGTACCCGCCGCGCCCAACACGCGGGCAGTGGCCTCCGTCAATGGCTCAACGGCAAAAGTCGGCATGCGTCCCTCAGGTCATACGCGGCAGCAATGATCAGCCGCATGGTACGCAGCCGCCCGCCTCGCGCCTACCCCGGCGGAGGCTGTCCCAACGTCGAAACCAGCACCAACCATGCGATGATCAGCCGGAACATCGACGTGCTGACGCGAACAAGAATCGCAGTTGCCGGAACTGCCATCCGCAAGCTGCCATCGGCGCCGTCTCCGTGGTAGCCGCCCAAGGCCTAAGCCGAGCAGGCATACCCGATCTCCTGGCGCTGGTCGCCATCCTGGGCACGGCCTGCCTGCTTTCATTGATTGGCATCCCAGCCAGCGTTGCCGCGCAGGGCGTCGGCGGCGCGCTGTACGGTGCCACATCCACGCCCGCTGCGGAGACGACGCCGGAGCCAACGCCTTCCGCGACGGCCGACGATGAGGCACAAGCCGTCGCCGGCGACCCCGTGCTACTCGGCCACTCCGTCCAGGGTCGCCCAATCCGCGGCGTGGAGCTGGGAAATGGCCCGCGTTGGGTCGCCGTTATCGGCGGCATCCACCAGGGCAACGAGGCCAACACCACCGTTCTCGCCAGGCTGCTGCTCGATCACTTCCGTGAAAACCTCGCCGAGATTCCCGACGGCGTCGGCCTCGCGTTCATTCCCGATCTCAACCCCGACGGCGCCGCTGCCGGCACGCGCACCAACGCCAACGGCGTCGACCTCAACCGCAACTGGGACGCCGGCTGGCAGCCCGACGCCTACGGCCCCTCCGGGCTCGTCCCTGGCGCAGGCGGCACGCGACCATTCTCAGAGCCCGAGACCCGCGCCCTGGCCCGGTACCTGGTCAACCGGCCGTTTGTCGCCGCCATATTCATCCACAGCCGGGGCGGCGTGGTCGTGCCGGGTCCCGGCGGCGGCTCGGTTGAGCTCGCGAGCACGATCGCTCGGGCCGCGCAATACATCTACCTAAGGGGCTGGACCGCCTACCCCCTCAGCGGTCAGTCCTCCAAATACCTTGTCCAGCGAGGCATCCACGTAGCGATCGTTGAGCTGACCACCTATACCGACCCCGACTTCCCCCAAAACCTGCAAGGCCTCCGCGCCGCCCTCGCCTGGGCCCAACACCTTCCCGCGCCCATCGGATCCCAGCCTGTTGCCGACGCCGAGTTTGCCGATGCCTGTAGCTCTCGGCCGGCAACATATCCCCCAAGGCTGGCGTCCCCGCTATGCCCCTGGTGAGCGCAAAAAGCTCGTAGCGCTCCGCTCACCCCTCACGGGTGGCCGGGCTGACGCTAGTTTGACGCCTCCCGATCGCCCTTCACAATCGTCGACGCCAGCGCCAGCATCGAGGACAAATCGCTCAGGTTCGCCGGCACCACCAGCGTGTTCCCTTCCTTGGCGATCTGGCCGAACTGCGCGATGTACTGCTCCGCCACCCGCAGCCGCATCGCGTCCATGCCGCCGTCGCCGCTCACCGACTGGCCAATCCGCGTAATCCCCTCCGCCGACGCCGTGGCCACCGCCAGAATCGCCTCCGCTTCACCCTGCGCCTCATTGATCTGCTGCGTGCGCGTCGCTTCCGACTCCTTGATCACCCGCTGCTTCTCGCCTTCCGCCTCATTGATCTTGGCGTCCCGCTCACCCTCCGAGTTCAGAATCACCGCGCGCTTCTCACGCTCGGCGCGCATCTGCTTCTCCATCGCGTTCAGCACGTCCGTCGGCGGGTTGATGTTGCGAATCTCGTAACGCAGCACCTTCACCCCCCACGGCGCCGAAGCCTGGTCCAGCTCATTCACGATCAGCCGGTTGATCGACGACCGCTCCTCGAACGTCCGGTCCAGGTCGATCTTCCCCACCTCGCTCCGCAGCGTCGTCTGCGCCAGCTGCGAGATCGCAAAGATGTAATTCGTAATCCCGTAGGAGGCCTGCCGCGGCTCCAGCACCTGCAAATACAGCACCCCGTCCACGCCCACCTGCACGTTGTCGCGCGTGATGCAGAGCTGTTCCGAAATATCGACCGCCTGCTCCTTCAGCGTGTGCTTGTAGGCCACCGAGTCCATGAACGGCAGCAAAATGTGGAACCCGGCTTGCAGCGTGCGGCTGTAGCGACCCAGCCGCTCGATCACATACGCCGACTGCTGCGGCACGATCACTGCCGTCTTGAAGAGGACCACGACCACCAGCAACACGATCGCGGCCACGACAATCAGGCCGACGATTCCCATAGCTTCCACGTCTATTCCTCCTCTGCGTTCAGGTCGACGACCAGGTTTTCGACGCGCTCGATACGCGCGCGCTGTCCCTCGGTTAGTGGGTTGCGGCCCACGTTGCGGGCCGTCCATTCGGCGCCCCGCAACTGGGCGCGGCCGAGGGCGCCGGGTTCGATCGTCTCGGAAACCGTCGCGATCTCGCCCACGACCACTTCGTACATCGGCGGCGGGGCGCCCACCAGCCGGCCATAGAGTTGCCGCCGGACGCCAAACATCAGCACCACGGCCAGCACCGAGAACAGCCCCCACTCGGCGTACGGTTGCCCAGGTAGCCCAGCCGCCACGCCAAGCCCGGTCAGCAGCGCTGCCACACCCAGGAGCACCAGGTAAAACTGAGCTTCGATGGCCAGCAACTCGGCGCCCAGCAGCACTACGCCGAAGATGATCCATCCCCACCAGGGCATTGCCGATTCTCTGCTGGCCTCGTTCTCTTCAGACTACTCCTCGGCCATCCCACCGACGCCGCGCTCTGCCCGAATGACGAGATCATGCCTGACCCTCGCACGAGCGCCGGCCGGCTGCGGGACCGTGTCACAAAGCTCGAATCCGGCCTTCTCGACCGCCCGGCGGCTCCCCCGGTTGTAGTCGGCCACGTCCATGGCAAAGATGGCGTCCGCGCACTCCGACTCGAACCCGAACCCGACCAGCAACCGAATCGTCGCCGTGCCAATCCCTTGTCCCCAAGAGGCTTTCTCGATTGCCAGATCGATACGTCGGCAGTCCAGGCCTGGATTCCGCTCCAGGATCCGCTTCATGTTCATCTCCTGCAGCCAGCACTCACCCACTGGCCGGCCCTCGAACTCAATGACGAAACAGTACGCGCGCCTTGAGATGCCTCGGACAATCTCCTGCACCTGCGCACGGCTGTACTCGCTCTCGTTCGAGTCGGAGTAGTAGGAAATCTCCGGGTCGTTCCACCACCCGACAACCAGGTCCCAGTCGCCCTCGGTCAGCGGCCGCAGTACAACCGGACCCGACCGCAACGTCACGTCGTGAGTCCGCATCCTGTCGCTCGCCATCACCCGCACCGACCGAACCACCGCATGCCGGCTCCTATGACGCCTACCCCAGGGCCAGCCCCTCGATCTCCTCCCGCGGAATGTCGACCCGTTCAGCCGCCTGCAAGAACCCCTCCCACGTCGGTTCGGGAATCTGCAATGGGCCGCCGACCAGGGCGGCGCGGGATCGGCGTTCGAAGTCGCCGGGAACCTGCACGTCGCTGAAGCCGCCGGCGGGCGCCGCGGATCGCACGCGCGTGAGCTGGTGCTGGATCACGGCCCGCGTCTCGTCGCCGCGGCCGAAGGCATTGGGATCGATGGCAAAGCCAAAGACCGATGCCCCGTCGGCAATGTCGTCGGCGGCGCTGGCGGTCACCACGGAAAGCAGCGTGGTCATGATCGCGATGGCCGAGCCTTTGTGCTCCCCGAACGTCAGCATCGTGCCGCCGTCGTAGAAGTCGTTGGGGTTGGTGGTGGCGCGGCCCTCGGAGTCGCGGATCCAGCCTTCCGGGACGGACTTGCCGCTGTCACGCGCAACTCGGATTTTGCCTTCAGCCGCCGCGCTGGTGGCAAAGTCCATCACAAACGAGTCGCCGTCCAGCCCGGGCGCGCCGAACGCCATCGGGTTGGTGCCCAGCCGCCCTTCCGCCGCCCCGAAGGTGGCTGTCATCCAGCCGCTGGCGGACCCCAGCGACATGTACATCAGCACCCCCAGGTCGGCGGCCAGCTCGCCCCACTCGCCTAAACGCCCGATGTGGCGGCCGTTGATGATCCCGCCCATCGCAATGCGCGATTCGAGGCACTTCACGGCCAACTCGCGCGTCAGCCGGTCGGCGGCAAAGTGTCCGATCCCTTGCTGCCCGTCCAGTACGACCGTCGTCTCGGTTTCCAGGTGCACCCGTGGTCGCGCGGTCGGGTCCATCTGCCCTTCCCGGATCTGCCGCACGTACTCGGTGACGCGCTGCAACCCGTGCGAGGGATGACCCGAGAGGTTGGAGTTCACCAGCCAGACCGTCAGTTGCGCGGCCATGTCGCCGGGAACGCCGGCGGCCGTGAAGATGCGAGTGCTGGCGGCGCTGACGCCGTCGATGGCAAGGTCGATCATTGGCGGATCCGGCGGGCGGCGGTCCAGGGCATGGTAGGGCGTTTGCCGACATAATGACCGGCCCGCCGCCGGAGACTCACCGCATGGCCGACCTGCTCGACCGCTGGACGTATCGCACCACGCCCACCGTCGTCTTCGGACGCGGCTGTCTCGACGAGCTGCCCGACCAGGTCCGGCGGATTGCCGACGGCCCAGTGCTGATCGTCACCGACAAGGGCCTGGTAGAAGCCGGCGTGGTCGAGCGCGTGACCGACGAGCTGGCGCGAGGGGGCATCCACGCCGAAGTCTGGGACGAGGTGCAGCCGGAGCCGCCCACCACCAGCGTGGACGCCTGCGCCGAGGCCATCCGCCAGGCCAATCCCGCCGTGGTGCTGGGCGTGGGCGGCGGCAGCGCCATGGACACGTCCCAGATCGCCGCCTGCGTGGTCACCAACGGCGGCAGAGCCGAGGACTGGATCGGCGTCGAGGTGCTGCGGGAGCCGGGGGTCCCCACTATCAGCGTGCCAACCACCGCTGGAACGGCCTCGGAAGTGACTGGTAACGCGGTGATGGTGCTGCCGGACCGTTCCAACAAGATGACGGTGGTCAGCCCGTTCATCTATCCGCGCACGGCGCTGATCGATCCGGCCCTGACCGATTCGGTTCCAGCGCACATCACGGCGGCCACCGGGATGGACACCTTTTGCCACGCGGCGGAATCGTTCATTACCGGCCGCGCCACCCAGCACACCCGGCAGCCCGCCGCCGACGCCTTGCGCCGCACGCTGGAGTTCCTGCCGCGTGCCGTGGCCGACGGGTCCGACCGGGAAGCCCGCGACCAGATGTCCTACGCCTGCCTGCAGGCCGGCTTCAGCCTGGCCAACGCCGGCGTGATCCTGGTGCACGGCTTGGCACACGCCATCGGCGCCCGGGCGCGCATTCCCCACGGCGTGGCCAACACCGTCTGCCTGCTGCCGGTGATGCGCCTGACGGCCGAGCGCAACCCAACACTGATGGCCGAACTGGCGGCGCCGCTGGGCGTCCCCGCCGATGTGAACGGAGCCCCGGAGCGAGCGCAGGCGGCGGTGGGGGTGATGGAGCGGCTGGTGGAGCAGGTTGGGCTGCCGACGCGGCTGCAAGAGGTCGGCGTGGAACGCGCCTGGCTGCCGGACGTTGCCGCGGCGACTTTGAGCAACACCCGCGTGGTATTGAACAGCCCGGTGCAGCCGGATGCGGCCGAACTGATCGGATTGCTCGACGAGGTCTTCTAGGCGAGTTCTTCGCACGCCTCGCCATGGTCGCCGAGGTGTCGGGCGCGTGGGAGATGAAGGGGGAACTGTCTCTCGCCAGCCCGATCCCCTTAAGGGGATCGGGCTGGCGAGAGACAGTTTGTGGCGGATTTTTCGGGCGGATTCGCGAGTATCTTGGGTACGAGACGAGGGGCGCAGGGCAGGGGTGCAACTGGTGCGGACGGACACGGGGTGGATCGCCGGCGGGCGACAACGTGACAGGGCGGACCGATGATGCGCGGGGGCTCGTGAAGCGGCATAGGGGGCAGACGCGCCGGGTGGAGACGTACGCCGAGGGCGGGATGCCAGAGGGATGAGACGCGACACCGGGCGGACGAGGAGGCGTGCCAGGTGGAGGAGAGGCGCGAGCACGGGGAGTCCCGAAGGATGGCTGCAAGAGATTGCCACTTATCGTACCCAGAATGATTACGGCTGGCAAGGATACGGGTAGCGTCCAGCGGTCGGTGGGTTGTGGCTGGAGAGGCGGCGGAGTGACGGGGGGCGTCCGTTCGGGCGGCGGGGGAACACGGTTCGAGAGTCACCGCTACGGGCGATTAGTCCAGACCGGGGACCGCATGAGCCGGCGCTCCGACCACCTGTTCGCCACGTCCCTCAGCATGCGTTCACTTTTTCCGCATGTGTTCACTCCGCGCTCAGATGTGTTCACTTTCGCCCCAAATGTGTTCAGTCCGCGCCCAGATGTGTTCACTTTCGTCCCAGATGTGTTCAGTCCGCGTCCGCATGTGTTCACTTCGTCCGCGGTCCGCCCCACCCCCAGCAGGGCCAGAGGCCGAGGCGAGCGCGCCGGGGTTTGGCCCTGGTGCAGGCGCTCGAGGGGCGCGGAGTGACCGGAGGGACGGGCTGGCGGGCAGGGCTCAGGCTTCGGCGAGTTCGGACATGATTTGGACGTTGGGCACCAGGCGGTCATCGTGCTCGATCAGCAGTCGCTGATCGAGAAGCAAACGCAGGTCCCGCTGCATGGTGCGTTGGCCCACCCGTCCGTAGACCGAGGCTATGACACCGAGGGATTCCACGTGGTCTTCACCGACGCTGTGAAGCAGTGCATCCGTCAAGCGACGAATGAGGATCAGCATTCGCACCCGGCGCTGGTTCCCAAGTCGGGGAGTCGTGTCGAGGCACTCCCACGCGTAGTCGCGGAACGCCATGACGCGCACCATTGCCAGCAGTTCGTCACGGACGGCCGTTAGTTCACTGGCCAGCCCCTGCACTGCGAACAGCACGAAGTCCGTCAGGTCACCGTCGGACGTGAACCGCGCCGCCGATAGTGCGCGAATGTACTCGTCGCGATGCTGGTAGTAGAAGTTGGCCAGCGAATAGAAGCCAAAGGCGTGGATCCCGGCGCGGCAGAGCATGAAGCTCTCAACCGCGCGCGAGGTGCGCCCGTTGCCGTCGCCGAACGGGTGGATGCTGACGACGTAGAAGTGGGCAATCGCCGCGCGCAGGAAGGGGTCCCAGCGCAACGCCTCACCTTGGTTGAACCAGTGCAGGAACTCGGCCAGAAGCCGGCGAATCTCTTCGCCGGTGGCCGGCGGCCGGTAGTCGCCGACGGTGACCGCGTGGCTTCGGTACTCGCCGGGCACGTTTCCAGGGTAGGCAAGGCCGTCGGTCGTGAGCCGGTGGATCTCCCTCATCAGCGTTTCGTCGAGCGGCCGCCGAGGATCCGCCCGAGCAGCGCGCTGAACAGATTCCAGCGCCGCCTGCGCGTTGCGGGCTTCACGCTCGTCGCGCGCACGATCCGGCGGGAGCACCGGCCGGTCCGGAGCAGCGTTGAACACCGCCAACGCCTCGGCTTCGGAAATGCGCGTACCCTCTAGCGCGGTCGTGCCTTGCACGGCGCGCGCGACGTTGAGCGCGTTGAGGCGTTCCCGCACGCCGGTGCTGACCGGGATTCCGCGCAGGGTCTCGGCGAGGGCGCGTGAACGCTCGACGGCTCGGATCAGCCGGGGATCAGCCGTGCGGACGCTTACGTTGAAATGGATCGGCCAGCCGGGCATCTGAGGTCCTTGCCGCGCGACGCTATCGCAGACAATGACGCAAGACGTGTCACGTCATTCGAACCTGTTAGTAGCCACTCTCTCATGCGACAATGACTTGGTCAATGTCGCTGTCAGTGTCGTCAGTAATGCGATCCACTCGCCGTCAGCGCGTGGTCGAGATTGGCGTGGGCGGCGGGGTCGAGGGCTTGCCAGTAGTGGAGGGTGAAGAGGGCGAAGGCGAGGCCGTTGGTGGTGTGGACTTCGGCCGCGTCGGTGGCGTGGCGTTCGGTCAGTTCGTAGAAGAAGCCGCCGTCGGGTGAGGCCATGCGGCGGAACATGGCGTGGACACAGCGGCGGGTGGACTGGACGGTTTCGGCGCAGCGGTGGTCGGTCCGGCGTCCGTATTCGGCCAGGAGGTGGACAGCGTCCATGTTGGCGCACATGCCGCCGTCGTGGAAGAGCCCGTCGGGCCGCTGGCAGGCCAGGGTTGCGTCGATCAGGCGCTCGACGCCCGGCTCGTGCACGCCGAGGGGCCAGAGCAGGTTGAGGGCCAGGTTGCGGTGGCCGCGCATGGCCCAGCCCAGCTCGACGTCCGGCCCCGTGCCGATGAAGCCGGTGGACGGGTCGCGACGGGACTCCATGTAGGCCAGGACCTGACGGGCCTGATCGTCCAGGTCGTCCACGTGGTTGGCGCCCGTCAGCCGGGTGTAGAACCAGAGGTACTGGAACGCAGCCTTGGCGGCGGCGCGCGGGTCGTCGGCCCAGGCCTGGTCCAGCCAGGGCCGCCAAGCGTCCTTGCCGACGGGGGCCCAGGGGAAGGCGGACAGGCGTTCAAGACCGCGCGGGAAGGGGCGCGGAGGCTCGTCCAGAAGCTCGAACCCGATCCGCACGACGGCGTCGAAGTGCATGCGCCAGGTGCCCGGGCCGGCGCCGATCTGGGTGGCGGTGGGCTCGTAGATGCCGAGGTCGGGGTTGAAGGCGGCGTGAAGGGCCGCCAGCGCCCGAGATCGAGCACGGTCGATTGCGTCCTCGGCGCCCGCCTGGCGCAAGGCGGACAGGGCCCAGACGGTGGTCTCGATATCGGCGGGGGCGCCGGGCAGTGGGTTCTCGCGAAAGGGCAGCGGGTCGTCCGGGTGTGTTTCGACACTAGCCATGTAACCGACGACCCGGTCCCGCAGCCAGAGCGGGGGGTTGTGGAGGCCGGCGGCCTGCGAGATCAGGGGCAGGGTTGCCATAGCCCGGAGGCGTCAGGTGCCGGCGAAGGCGTACGGCACCCCGTGGTGGTGTGCCAAACTCATTTCTCGGATAAATTCCTAAGTCACATCATCAAGTGCAAAGCCCGAGAGCTTCCCGAGCATTGCTCTTGATGGATTATCACTACTATAACTACCTCGTTCAGTCCACGATAGTGAACTCATCCAAGTCGTCTCTTCTTGCGCAATTGCGACTAGTTTATCATGGGGAACTAAGTACCAGCGGGGACGAGGCTGAGGCTGAGATCTACGCCTGATTGGAAAAGCCATATACAAGTCCTTGCCCAGATATTTCTTACTAATTGATACACGGGCCTTGAGTTGTACCTTCAGGGTCTGCTCGCCGTCTTTATGGTACGCTAGAAAGTCGGCACCTTGCCAATCGTCGTCCAACTTGATGCAGTTAAATCCATATCCTGCAAGCAGCCACGCAACCTGCTGGAAATTGTAAACTTCCTTTTGCTTCGGGCTCAGATCAGCATACTCTACGCGCTCCAATTTCATTTCAGATTTGAATCCCCTATCTTTCCCTTCCACACAGCCCATCCACCTCATTCTCCGTCACGCGCGTAGCGCAGCATCTGGTCGCGGGTCAGGCCGTCCAGGCCGAGGTCGGTCAGGGTGCGGTGGTTGGTGTGTAGGGGTTGGTGGAGGACGGTGAGGCCGAGGGTGATGACGGCGTCCATGACGGGGGTGGGGACGTTGAGGGCGGCGCCGAGGCCGGACCAGGCGCGGAGGCCGTAGGGCACGTCTTCGGAGAGCCAGCGGGTGTTGAGCTGGCCGGGCGCCTTGAGGGCGGTGAGCATGCGGCTGCCGTTGATGGTGGCCCAGAGGTCGGGCGGGTCGGCGCGCGGGCCGAAGCCGGCGGCGTGGAATGCTTGGGCGGCGTCGGGCAACTGGTGGCCGAGGGCGGCGGCCACCGCCCGGCGCTCCGAGTCCAGCGCCATGATGGCGTCCACGACACCGGGCGTGACGCCTTCGTCGTAGAAGTAGAACTCGCCGCGCGAGCGCTCGATGCGTCCGGCATTGAGCAGCACACCGGGCGGATGCACGACCGGGTTCATGGCGCCCAGGCCGCAGGCGAAGACGTCCGGCAGGGGCACGATTCCAGGGAAGAAACGCTCCAGCGCGGCGTGTACGCGGGCGGTGGCCGTGGCCGGGAAGACGCCCAGGCCCAGGTGCGGCACCACGCCCCAGATCGTGGCCTCGGCGGGACCGGTTTTGCGGCAGACGTAGGGGGCGGTGTCGGTTTCGGCCACCGGAATCGGCGGCGCGCCGGCTTCGCGCAGGATGCGGGCGACTTCGAGCGCGCCGAGGGTGCCGGGCATCAGGGTGAGGGTGTGGTCGGCGCGCAGGTGCGGCGCCAGCGCTTGAGCCCAGGGCGCGTGGCCGTAGGCCGGGACGATGACCATGAGGGTGTCGGAAGCCGCGGCGGCCGCCGCGACGTCATCGGTGATGTCGGCGATCTCGGCCAGGCCGGTGTGGGCGACGCCGAGCAGGTCGATGGTGCGCGAGTCGCGCACGGGGGCGATGGCCTCGGGGAAGTCCGGCAGTTCGGCCAGGGTGACCGAATGCCCTGCCAGGGTCAGGTTGGCCGCCACCGCGAAGCCGGTGTTGCCGGCGCCCAGCACCGTTACATCCGTGGCCACTGGTTCCTCCCGCCGACGTGCGACCGTGTGTCTAGCCTACGGCGCGTACACCCACCCAGTGGTCCCGCGCCTGATGGAGGTCGGCCTGCCAGCGAGAGTGACCGCGGACTGAACGGGGTTCGAGCCCACGACCTCCGCACTGCACGTGCGTCGCTCTTCCGACTGAGTTGTCGGCACCGCGCGGCCGCCGAGTCAGCGTTGCACGGCAGAACTAGATACGCCGCCCGGGTCACTCCCCTTGATCTGCCGCTGTGCCCGAAGTGACGGCATCGGCAGGCGGGAGCGCATCATCAATTGCACGGACCGGTCTATCCGCCGCACGACACGGGTGCTGCCGCGGTCGGGAGCCGGCGGACGGCGCGACGGGTTCTGAAACGAATGGGAGGGCCACCGTAGAGTGGGAAAGCAGCTTTACGAACCGCCTCTTTCCATCTAAGGATCTATAGGCCACGAGTTATATGAGACACAAATGGCCATGATCAAGCGTGTTGTATACTTCGTTCCTGCAGTCTTCAACGGCACGAATGCCAATTGTGGGTGTGGTTCACGATGACCGGCACGCCAAGATGGAATCCGAACAGAACGAGCGGTTAGGCATATAAACATGCCTTTACCATTTGAGTGCGTCATTGACCGCACTCCTTTGTCCCAACAGGCTGCCAGTAGACGACTAAGACGTTGGCGGCAGGAGGTCCGGAGTGTTGTGGGACAAATGTGGGACGCTGAACGGCCATTCGTCGGAGACGTAATGGTGGTCATCACTTACTACTTCAAGGGTGGATCTTTGGATGTTGACAACATGCCGAAGCCAATTCTGGATGCGCTGAATGGAATGGTATACGCTGACGACTCTCAGGTCACCGATCTGGTTTGCTGCAAGCGAGACCGGAATAGAGACCTCCGATTCGAGAACCCCTCATCTGTATTGCTGGAAACGCTCGGCCGATCCGAGCAGTTTCTCCACATCACGGTGACCAATGCACTGAGCCTGGAGGTAACAGCTTGGTAATAGATACAACTGACTCCGAATACCTCCTCACCCGCAAGACAGCCGAAGAGTACCGAAGCAATGGCTACGAGGTCCTGTTTGAGGCGCCGCTCGACTTTCTGCCGGGATTTAGAGCCGATTTGCTTGTGCGGAAAGACGACGAAGTGAGAGTGATAGAGGTGAAGTCACGACTCTCACTGTCTGCTGACCCTAAGGTAAGAGAGTTGGCGCGACTAATTGATGCGAGGCCCGGATGGAAGTTCGAGCTGCTTTTGGTAGCTGAACCGGAAAAGTTGGATTCACCCAAAGGCGCACGTGCATTTGAGAGTGGAGGGATCCTGCGTAGAATCGAGGAGGCTGAAGAGACTCTCCAAGCTGGCGCGCCAGAGGCTGCCTTTCTGCTCGCGTGGTCAGCTTCTGAAGCTGCTATCAGGGAGTTGCTCTCGGCCCACGGCGTATCGAAGACGACCATCACGTCACCACGCTTCGTGCTCGATCAGGCGACCTTCCACGGCGTTATATCGAGGAACGAATACGACAAACTGAGCAACATGATTCAGTATCGGAACGCCATTGTTCACGGGTTCGGAACGGACGACTTTAGCGATGACATGGTAACGGATCTAATCGAGACGATACGGCGCATCACAGCCGATGCTGACGAAGATTCCGACTCCGATAAGCCATCTTCTAACTAGTGTCCCAGCAGAATTTGTATACATCCTTGGACATGCACAAACCGCCACCAAATCTGGAATAAACATTGGTCCGACTGGTTCAGGCCAAGGAGAGCCACCTTCCATAGAGCACGCGCAAATTGACCGAAGTCCGCTTCGTGCAACCATTCGACGTTACCGGGTCGAAACAGTTTCGAATCTCCCAATCGCAGTGAAAGGAGTCCGACTTGCGGTGTCTCACGGGAAGGAGACAGCGGACGGACGAGGACGTGTCTGAAGGAACATCAAACGGGACCTATTGCACCCCGGTCCGCTTGCTATCGCAGCCGGGCGCAACTCGACGGACTTTGGATTCCTGGCCGACGCAGGGGCACCGCCCAGCGGTGGTTGAATCTCGCGCCGTTGGCGGAAGCATCGGGCACTAGCGGTTCATTCCATACCAGTTTGAGCAGCATGATCTTGAGCACAGGGTGGTCGGGCAGGTGCGGATCGAACGGGTCGGGCGGGATATCCTCAAGGCTGCGCAGCGGGATCCCGTTCCGCCTGAAGGCCGTCACCCAGTCGTCGAGCGTCCAATACTAGATTGGGACCTTGAACTCCGCACTCTCGGCGCCGAATGTTTGCGTGAGATATCCCGACACACAGTAGTCGTGGTCCCTACCACGCTTGACGAGCGCCTACGGGTTGTCGAGCGACAGAAGCAGGTAGCCGTTGGGCTTGAGAATGTCCGAAGCTGCGGCGGCCGCCGCGCGACCGCGTGCCAAGCCTACGGCGCGGCAGTCCACCAGCTGATCACGCGACGGCGTCAAAGTGGTCCGCGTAGCACGTCAAGGTTCAGAGGCCTCAGAGACCGGTGTTGGTCGGTGGCGGGTAGGATTCTGTACGGGCGGTGGTTTGTTGACCTCTGGCCCGTGGCGCCTGACGGACGGGTACAGGGACCTTCCACGCGGAGGAACCGATGGCTACAGAAGCTGAGCGCCTCACCCGGTTGGAAGGGGCGTACGACCACCTGGCGACCAAGGCCGACCTTGCAAACCTCGAAACGCGATTGACGACGTGGTTCACCGGGCTCCTTCTACTAGTAGGCATCAATCTGCTCGGCACGGTTACGGGGATCTTGATCGCGTTGCCGGGCTACCAACCATGACGGCCGAGTTGGGCACGCTTCTTGGGCTGAGCATTCCGGTGGTTCTGTCGGTGGTCGGTGTCGCGTGGCGCATGGGTCGCGTGGAGGGTCGAATAGCGGGCGTGGAGCAGTCCGTCGAGCGGCTCCACGTCGACATTGACCGACTACGCGAAGACATGAACCGTCTACGAGATGACATGGACCGTATGCGGGATGACGTGAAGGCCATCCTTCTTCGGCTGCCGGCCCGAACTGAGTAGGCCGCTGGAGCTTTGAGCTCTTGCCTGTGAGGGAAGAAGCGGTGCGGGGACGGTCCCAGGCTGCACGCAGCTTGGGCCACCGTCCGGTGGTGGCTGGTTGCCGGTAGAATTCTGTACGGGCGGTTGTTTGGTGGCCACTTGCCCACGTCGCATGAGCGGCAGGGCAACGAGGCTTTAGCTGCGGAGGAACCGCCATGACGGCCGAGTTGGGCACAATTCTTGGGCTGAGCATTCCCGTGGTTCTGTCGGTGGTCGGCGTCGCGTGGCGCATGGGTCGCGTTGAAGGCCGGCTGTCGGGGGTGGAACGATCGGTCGAGCGGCTGCAAGCCGACATGGACCGGCTGCGCGACGATATCGATCATCTGCGGGATGACGTGAAGGCCATCTTGTTGAGGTTGCCGGTGCAGGGTGAGTAGGCCGGTGGAGCTTTGAGACCTTGCTCTTGAGGGAAGAAGCGGGGCGGCACTGTTTCGGTTGGAGGTCGTGCCCCATCCCCGCACGTTGCGGCCTTGAGGAGGGTCCCAGGTTGCGCGCAGCCTGGGCCACAGGCCTGTCCTCAAGACCTTAGGCTCTAACCTGTAAAGGAGTGCCTTTGCAAGGGGTACGCATGAGGGACGCGGAGAACACGGCGCGCACTCAAGGAAGAGAAGCCGCCATGCCCCCACGCCGCCCACGCGAAGTGGCGGTTCGCTTGGGCAAGGAGATATACGAGCGCGACATCTTGCCTCAGGTCGAAGCCGACCACTTTGGAGAGTACGTGGCCATTGACATTGAGACCGGGGACTGGGCCGTTGCCGACACTACCCGCACCGCGGTTGAGCGTCTGCGAGCGCAGCGCCCCGGTGCTGTCGATATCTTGTGTGAGCGCGTCGGGTACCGGGCGTTGCGCAGCTTCGGGGCCGGGTCCCTGCGGAGGACCGGGTGATCGAGGGGGTGGTGAATGCCGCCCGTGAAGCAGTGGTGACCCTTTATCTCCAGGAACCGGAGGGGCGGACCCGGGATATCGAGGCCGTGGTGGACACCGGCTATAGCGGCTTCCTGACCTTGCCGACTCCTTTGGTGACCGAACTAGGGTTGCCCTTCGCCTACATGGGCCAGGCGATTCCGGCGAACGACGCTCACGTCGATTTCGACGTTCATTACGTCACCGTGCTCTGGGACGGCCAACCGAGAGACATCGAGGCCGACGCGACAGGCAGCACTCCACTTGTGGGGATGCTGCTCCTGGACAGGCACAACCTGAACATCGACGTCGTGGACGGCGGCCGGGTCGTCATCCAGGCCAGCGAGTAGCCGAGCTCCGACCACCGCAGTTCTCCTGCCCCGCCGCCGACCTGAGCATCGCTGCCGGTCCTACCCAGGTGTAGCGCTTCCTGGGTTTCCGGCTCGGCGGCCGACCTACCGGCAGCCGGGCGAACCGCCGTGGACCGACCTAGACCTGCCAAAGACTTGACACTCCCTAGTGGACCGGTCCGTAGTTGCCCAATTGCGGGGCTCAGGGCCCACGCCGACAAGAAACCCTCCATGGTCACCGGCGAGTTCGTGGACGATGCCGAGAGCGGATGCATCGCAGCGTTCACGCGTCGTGCCGGACGAGTTCGAGGAGCATGATCTTGGGGACGGGGTCGTCGGGTAGGTGCGGATCGGATGGGTCGGGAGGGACATCGACCAGGGTGCGTAACAGAAGCCCCGCCTGCCGAAACGCCGCTACCGACTCCTCAAACGTGCGGTAGTAAAACGGGACCTCAAACTCCGCCCGCTCCGTGCCGAATGTCTGGGTCAGCGCTCCCGACGCGAAGTAGTCCTTCACCTTGCCGCGCGTGACGATGGCGTACGGGTTGTTCATCGACAGCAGCAGGCGGCCGTTGGGCTTGAGGGCGTCGGCAATCGCAGTAAGGACACCGACGAGATCCTCGCAGTCATCGAGCATCATGTTCGCCGTGGCCAAGTCAAAGGCGCCTTGGTGGGAAGGCAGCCCCTGGGCCAGATCCGCCTGGATGAACTCGACCTCGTGCGGATCCTCCGCCTCGAAGGTGCGCGCGAGGTGCAGGAGCCGCGGCGAGATGTCAACGGCCACGACTTCAGCCCCGTGGCGCGCAAAGAGTCGCGCAACGTGACCTTCCCCACAGCCGGCGTCCAGCACGCGTTTCCCGGAAACGTCGCCCGCCATATCCAGGAAGCGAAGGGCGAGGTTGTCGTGAAACCGCCGCAGCGAACCCGACCGGACCTGGGCTGCGTACCAGTCAGCAATCGGGTCGTAAGCGGCCATCACGGTGCCAGAGTCCTTGCCGCGAACGCTGGCGAGGTCCTCGGAATCGTCAAGCATCATGTTTGCGGTCGCCAGGCCACAGGCTCCTCGGTGCGACGAGCAGCCTATTGCCTAGCGAGCTGTGTACGGAAATGGACCACCCCCAAGAACCAAATTCTCTCAACTCCCCCCTAAACTTTCCGCGCTCGATCCTGTCCCTGCTAGGTTCTCGATTCAGGTTGTCCTTCGAATCCACAGGGAATTCACGGGGGCTACTCGCAAAGTTGTCTGATCATGCCATTCGCTGCTTCAAGCTCAGCATTGGCCTCCTGAATGAGACGGGTACCTTCGTCTAGTCTGTCCACGTCAAAATTGTCGATGCCCAATGCATATGCGTCCATGCTCGCAATTGCCTTACGGGCCATATTCACAACACGGCCATCAATTGCTTGAATTCTAGGGGAGTTCGGCGAATCAAGGTCAATAATGCCTTGTGATGACACTTGAATGACAACTGCATAAACCGCGAATGCAATCTTGAAGTTGTCTGTCAGTACAATAAGTGGATCATCTGCAAGCAACGCAAATAATGGACCAAGTTCCGTAGTCGCCTCGCCAATTAACTCCAAATGTTCCGCAAGAGCTAGGAGATACGATGCTTCAGCGAGTGTTGGGCATTCAGACGCTACAGCTTCCGGTGTTGATGCGAGCAAGTGACGCTTATGTTCAAGTTGTGTTCCGCAAGCGAAACCGTCATTGTCTCCGTCAGGCTGACTCGGCACTAGATCGCGCTGCACCGCAACACGGCCCTGCGTATCAAGTCTGAGAGAGGAGTTCGGTACGTCCTCACATTTCTCATATGTTTCTAACGGCGTCGGGGTCGGTGAAGGTGACAGCGTAGGTGTCGGAGTTGCTGTTGCTGTAGGTGTTGGCGTGACAATCACCTGTACGACGCGCCGAGTTGATGACGGACTCGGCGTTGGCGCTGGTCCTGGTTCAATTGAGGGATTCGGGACAAACGTAACGGTCGGTTTCGACGGTTCCCCGCAGGCCGCAAAACTACATGCCAGCAACACAACTAGAGCGATAGCTTTTCTCATCAGTTACTGCCACTACCATTCGAGATGAAAGCCGGAGCGTAACAAAGCGCCTGACCTGAATCAATAGGTCGGACTCATGGTTCATGCGGGCAACGTAGATTAGGCCGTGCTCAACGCTCGAAGGCAGTTGTTCAAACGGACGTTGGCATTCCGATACAGGCCGACAATGGCGTTGCGCAGCGCCAGACAATCAAGACCGCTGCCTATGGCGCTCGCGCAGCCGCTTCCGTCCATTTCGGGTCGCGGGGCTTGAAGGGCGACCATTCGAAGTCGATGCTCCAGCGGGCGAAGCCGGAGAGGGGGCCGCCGCGATGGGTGAGCACGCAGATGCCCTGGTGCCAGGGGCCGGGGCCTGAGCCGGGCAGGTGGCCGGAGCCGCGGACGACGAGGGCGGCGCGGCCGTTGGGCAGGGCGATGCGGAGCAACGTGGGGCCGGGGGTGTGGCCGCAGAGGATCAGGTCGGCCGAGGCGACGGCGGGGCGGGACAGCGCGGCGTCGATTTCCTGCTGTCTGAAGTCCGGGGTGAAGGCGGGATCGGTGTCCCAGATGGTGGCGAAGGGGTTGCCGGGCATGCCGTGGCAGACGTACACGTCGCCCTGGCGGGCGCCGTTCAGGGAGAGTTCGGCCGGCAACGCTCGCAGCCAGTCGAGGTCCGTGGCGGTTAACTCGGCCTGTCCCTGTTCGATCAGCGACAGGAAGTAGTCGGGCGAATCGGGGCGACGCCGACGCTCGGCAACCGTCGCTTCCCAGCGAGGCGTGGCCCAGTCGCGGAAGTACACCTCGTTGTTGCCGTAGATGACCTGGACGTTCTCCGAGCGCAGCAGGTCGATCGTTTCGCCGGGCGGATCAGGGGAAAACGGCGACGTGAGGAAGTCGCCGCAATGGACGATGAAATCGGGGGAATGCCGTTTGCTGGCCTCAAGCGCGGCTTTGAGGCCGGGCACGAAGCCGTGGGTGTCGCCGATCAGGCTGATGCGCATGCGGCGTGCCTCCGGACTGAGCAAGGCGCAGGAATGGTTCGACACCTATTTCCCGCACGATGGCAAAGTCGTCAAGCTGGACCACGGCCGCGGTGGCAAGGTGTGTGCATAGCTGCCGGGGCAAGTCAGGGGTTGCACCATGACCGAGAAGACGACCAAGTCATTTGCGGCACACGCAAAGGACGCCCAGTGGGGCAAGGATCTGCGGCCCTACTTTGCCTACCGCGACCTGGGAATCAAGGAGGCGACCGAGGGCAAGGTGCTGGCGCACATCATTCGCGCCGAGCAGCCCTGCGACGGCCCGATGGGCTACCACTCGCATGCGCTGGATTTCCAGATGGTGTACCTGATCAGCGGCTGGGCACAGCTCTACTTTGAGGACATAGGCGAGATCCGCGTGGAGGCCGGCGATGCCTGGTACCAGGCGCCGGGAGTCAGGCATGAGGTCTTGGAATACTCCGACGACTGGCAGGTCCTGGAAATCACCATGCCGGCTGAGTTTGAGACCCGCGACGAAGTACGTTAGGCGGACCCCGCCAAAAACTGCGACGTCAGAAAGTCGCCTCTATGCACCGTACGAGCGAGCGTCAGCCAGACTCACGGCGGGCGGCTTAGCGCGGAATGAGGGTCGTCGTTCGGAGGGAGCCGCTCTCGGCCCTGTCCGACTATGCCTCCGTTCCGATTGCGTTCACGACGACGACGGTCCTGGAGGTCGAGTGGATTGGGAACGGGCTTGGCGGTGTCCGTTTGGTCGAAGTGCCGCTTGGGCAGCCGCTTACCAAGGACTTCGACGAGGATGAACCCGTCGCGCACTGGCGCCGCCTTGGGGACATCTCGCACTGGGGGATCTTCGCCGCCTTCATTGACGAACAGCGCGTCGGCGGCGCCATGGTGGCCCACAGTTCGCCGGGCATTCACATGCTGGAGGGACGCGACGACCTGGCGGTTCTGTGGGACATTCGTGTACATCCCAGCGTTCGCCGCAGTGGCGTCGGTAGGCGCCTGCTCGATCGCGCAGTCAAGTTTGCGCGAGCGTCTGGCAGTTCGTTTCTGAAGGTCGAGTCGCAGAACACCAACCCGGCCGCCTGTCGCTTTTACTCAAGGAGCGGGCTTGAGCTCGGAGGCGTGCGTCGAGGCGTCTATCCCGAGTACCCCGACGAGGTCCAACTGCTGTGGTACCTGAACCTGAGATCAACCAGTCCGAGTTCATCGGGGCAGCTGCGGACGGAGTGATATGCCAGATTCACCGGTAGAAGTCGTGTTCTTCGACATCGACGACACGCTGGTCGATGACGCCGCAGCGACGCGCGCCGGCGCGCTCGGTCTGTTCGAGAGGTACCGGGATCGACTGACCGGCACGGACGAGCGTCTCATGCAGCGCTGGAGCAATTTGAAGGACCATCACTTCGAGCGTTACTTGCGCGGCGCGACCTCGTACATGGGCCAACGCCGTGCCCGGATTCGCGGTCTGTTCGGTCTCACAGCAGGCCAAATCCCCGACTCCGAAGTCGACGCGATCGGTGCTGTTTACCGGGAGCTTTATGAAGGGGCCTGGCGACTCTTTCCAGATGTGGTCGAGACCCTAGACGCTTTGGGTAGTTGCCGCCTCGGGGTTATCAGCAACGGGTCGTCTGCGCGGCAGCGCCAGAAGCTCGCATCGGTCGGCATTCTCGATCGCTTCGCGGTCGTGGTGATCTCTGAGGACATTGGGGTCGCGAAACCCCATCCGGGAATCTTCGAGGCGGCTTGCGAAGCTGTGGGCGCGTCGCCGTCGGCCTGCGTGCACGTGGGCGACCGGCTGGACGCGGACGCGCTTGGGGCCCGCGGCGCCGGGCTGACCGGCGTCTGGCTCGATCGGAACGGCACGGGTGGGGCGCCTGCAGGCCTCCCGACCATCCCGCGGCTCAGCGAACTGCCGGCGTTAGTCCTCAAGCGCTAGCCGCCGGCTACCAAACGCCGAGGGTCCTGAGCAGGTCGGCGGCGAGGGGGAGGGGCTGGGACTCTCGACCGGTGACCTGGATTGACGTCTGGACGTCGGGAACGAACCGGATCAGTTCGCGAGCCTTCAGCGCTTCAGGCACGCCTCCGTTGAGATAGCGTCCCCACCACGCTTGGTCGACAACGCCGTTGAGGTTCTCGAGCGTGTGTCCACCGGCCAGCGCGGCCGCGGCGCGCTTGGGACCGATGCCGCGGACCCCGGAAATATTGTCCGAGGTGTCCCCGACCAGGGCCACGTAGTCGCACCACTGCCAGGGCTCCACGCCAAATCGCCTGCGCACTTCAGCGCCGTCCACGATCTGCTCGGTGCTCTTGCGCATGGTGTTGGCAATCACCACGTGGTCGCTGAGTAGCTGATAGAAGTCCCGATCCGCCGACATGATCACGCTGGGCCGGCCCGCTCCAGCTGCGCGAACAACCTCGGCAATCACGTCGTCCGCCTCGGCGCCGGTCGTCTCCTCGAACTCGAGACCGATGGTCCGTAAGCCCTTGTAGATGGTCGGGAGCCACGCCAGGTGCGAGTAGTCGGCGCCGGCCCGGTTGGCCTTGTAGTCCAGGTCCTTCTCCACGCGCGCATCCGTTGATCCCTCTCCATCAAATGCCACCACCGCCTCGCAGGGCATCAAGCCGTGAACGGCCTTGCGCAGGAGAGCGAAAAAGCCGAAGGCCGGGGTTACGTCCTCGCCCTGGCCGTCTCGGATCCGGGCCGGGAATCCAAAGGCGGCGCGCCAGAGGAGATTGAGGCCGTCGACGATGACAAGGGGTGGGGGACACGCCTTTGGTCGCCCAGGTTCAGTACCAGTCACCGAAAGTTGGCCCGCCAGACTTGCTCTCCGTCATCTGTTCGCGTCCGGCTATTGCGGAGTCCGATTTTCCGAGCCACATTCTGTGAGGCGGTGTGGTCAGGGTTGATGCTGGCGCGGACCTCACTCACGTGAAGGTGGTCACGAAGCCAGTCGAGCACCCTTTGACTTGCCTCGGAGGCGAAACCCTGGCGCTGAAACGGAGCGCCGACTACCCAGGCCAGATCAGCCTGGCCGTCCTTCACACCTGCCTGCACATAGCCCACGACGGTCCGGTCGTCCTTAAGCCGCAAGGTCCAGTTCAGCCATAGTTCATCGCGTTGGGGCGAGCGGCGGGATTCCCGGCGACGAATCTTTGCTCGGAGGTCATCTGCCATTGCAGGCGGATGGCCTCCCGTAAAGACGTGGATCTCGGGATCCTTCAGCAGCGCAAAGAGCACGTCGCTGTCGCCTTCCCCCATCGGGGCCAGTAGCAGCCGATCTGTTTCAAGGGTCCAATCCGAATCGCATGGCAATCGAAGGCCACGATCGCCCCTCACATCGTCGGTGGCCTGCGACCCGTCTTGCAGCTTCACTCCATCCCGAGCTTGCGCAGCCGGTCGTTGAGGTCGCCGCGGATGGCGTCCACATATTGGGCGCCGGTGAATTGGCGGTTGGACCAGGTGCCGGCGGTGTCTTGGAGCGCTTGGAGCTTCTTCTTGGTCGACGCCGTTCCGTACGTGTGTCGGACGGCGCGACGAATCAGTTCAGACCGCGAGTCGCCGGTGGCGCGGGCGACTCGGTCCAGAAGCGCGTGCTCATCGTCGCCGAGATTGACCTGGATTCGTCGCATGACACCGCCGCACACCGTCGAGCGTCGACAGTCTGCCTCAGGTGCGTCATGGACGTCGGCGTGTCGTTTTAACGTAACCGAACCGGCGAGGGCATAGACTTGCGCCGGGCGGCGATTGGCGGACGGCGGCTTGGCCGCGTCTGCTGGTTTGAGGTCTCATGAGGGTTGTCGATCATGGTTATAGCGAAGCGGCTGCTGGCGATTCTTATGGTGGCTCTGGGTATCGTCGTCGCGCTGACTTTCATCCTGACGCCGGTCTACCACGACGGCGCGCCGCAGTACCCGATCTGGCAAATCTTGAACTGGTTCATGGTCGCCGCGGTGCTGGTGATGCTGGTGGTGGGCTTCATTCGGCGACGCGATCCAGGGCGCGAGGTCATCACCGCCGTCGAGTACCTGCGAGGAACCTTCGCCTACTACGGGGCCATCGTGCTGACGATGCTGATTCTCTGGGAGTGGTACTGGACGCTGAATCCCGCCAGCGAAACCGGGGACGCGGTGACGGCCCATCTGATCTACTTCCCACTTGTTAACGCACTCTTCGTCGTCCTGGCCTTGGCCACCGGCCGCCATCTCTGGAACGAGGCCAGCGACCAGGCGGACTGAGGACCGTTGCGCGTGACGGCGCCCCGATGCGTTACGGTTCGGCGTCCTGTCCGTGTGAGGCCGCTCTGCTATGTCCGACGATTCGTTCCGCGTTGCCCTGACCGACGGCCTGCGCCACGAGCGGGTGGTCGAACACCGCCAGCCGCTGGACGCCATTGGCGCCACGCTGGACGTGGTGCCGGCGCCGACCAGCGACGAGGAAGCCGTGGAGCGCTTTTCGGGCTACCAGGGCGTGATTTACTCGCATGGGCACTACCGCCTGCACACGTTCGAGCAGTTGCCAGACCTGGTGGGCGTGATTGCTCCGACCGTGGGCGTGGACCACGTGGACATTCAGGCCGCCACGGCGGCGGGGGTGGTGGTGGGCAACATCCCCACCTTTGCGACCGAGCAGACGGCGGATACGGCGCTGTACCTGATCCTGGGAGCGGTGCGGCGTATCCCTCGGATCCTGAGCGAGTGGGCGGCTGGCCACCGCAACATCGCGGAGTGGGAACGGCGGGTCGACCACATTGGCGACATGAGGGCCAGCACGTTGGCGCTGATTGGGCTAGGCCGGATCGGCCGGGCGGTGGCCGTTCGGGCGCAGGCCTTCGGCACGCGCTGCATCGCCTACGCGCCCACCGTCTCGCCCTGGGAAGCCCAAGGCCTGGGCGTGGAGTTGGTGGACCTGCACGAGGCCTTTGAGCAGGCCGACATCGTCTCGGTCCACCTGCCCTACACACCGCGTACTCACCACTTCGTGGACGCCGATCTGCTGGCCCGGATGAAGTCCACCGCCGCGCTGATCAACGTCTCACGCGGGCCGATCATGGATGAAGCAGCGCTGGTGTCGGCGCTTGAGACGGGGGTCATTGCTGCGGCGGGGGTGGACGTATTCGAGTCGGAACCGCCTACGCCGGATACGCCGCTGATCAACCTGCCTAACGTCATCTGGACTCCCCACATCGGCGGCTCGACGTCAGTGAGCGTCCACCGCGTGGGCGAGGGGGCGGCCGAGCAGATGGCCTGGGTTGCGCAGGGGTATTGGCCGCGGGACACGATGAACCCCGAGGTCGAACCGCGGAAGCCGCTGCGGCGGCGAGGGTATCCAGAGCGAGCTTAAGACTCGACACCTCAAATTTTCGTATGCTTTGGATGAACCGCGCACAAGTGCCTAACGAGAACCTCAGGCGTCCATCAGCCCGTTCCTATAGACACGCCCTACTCTGCTTTGCGAGGTGGCCCACCACCGTACTTTAGTCTCCCTATAATCTCAAGAACTTAGCCAGGTCGGCGGAATGTTGAGGGCCATCTCCACTCGACAATTCCCTTTACTAAGTCAATTCCGCCCAGAATAGACAGATTACTCACCTCTCCTAGAATTTCCCAGCAATGTTCGGGAAAAGCCGTACGAGGCGCGCTAGCCCTTACGCCTCAGTCACGTCCTAGCCCACCGGTGGCGTGCTTTGCTCGTGCTTTCACGAAGGTGCCGCGATGACTTGGACTGCTCAATGCACGTTTGGCACGAGACTCTCGGCTGGCCGGCAGTGCTGCGCGCGACGGCTTCAATACTGCCGACCACGGCGAGAGCCCACTACGCAAAGCAATGTCGCTGACGCCGATAGCTGTGGTTGGAGAGAGCGCCTTGCGCTTACCCACCCAACCCACCACTCATGGTAACAGAACGAGATCGGATTGTCGTGAAGATTCGCCCTGAACAAGACGCGGCAGCGGTTCAAGGATAGTTGGCGTGGTACCGGCCAAGCCGTAGTGTGTCGGACCGGTGGAGGCCCTGGTCGGAATCGAACCGACGCGTACGCACTTTGCAAGGGGCGCGCGTTTCCACTTCGCCACAGGGTCCTGCGGCGCCCACGGCAGGATTCGAACCTGCGACAGCCCGGTTAGTAGCCGGGAGTTCTTTCCGCTGAACTACGTGGGCGGCAAACAGGCGGGGTGGGAATGACAGTTCCTGCCCCGCCATCTTTTACTCACCGTCAGGCGCGTTGATCTATAGCGTCCTCCCTGCGTCGCCTCAAGATTGCGAATCTGCCCGCTTCAAGCTCTGGCCTGGCTCAATGCTCGCCTGGATGTGTACGCTCAGCCAGTACCATTCGACCATCCCACTCCGCCTAGCCAAAATGCCCGCAGATCCGAAAGCAGTCGTACTCACGCTTTCCGCCGTTTGGGATCCCGGCGGTCAGATAACACATTGGACTTTCCAGGATGTCCGCCGCTGACATTCGACTGCTCCCGTTCTCGCTTCGAGACTCGTTCTCGCCCGGCCAATTCCTTGAGATACTCGCGTCCCTCCTCTGTAATCTCCCAAGTTCCAGGAGGCGAGTCCTTCGCGAGCAGCCCTCGCTGGACCAGTCGTAGACGCGCGAACTGAGTGCGATTTTTCCATCGGACCTCTCCAGATTGGAGTGGCCCGCGGTCGAGTTCCGTCAGCCGGTCTCCCAGATGCTTACCAACAACCTCCACGATTACGGCTGCCGGGGCTGAACCCCCAGCGTCCACCAGAGCCTGCAATACTGGACGCGTGTACTCTCTAGACGGGAGAAGCGAACCACTTGGAGCTCTTACCGGTCGCCTGCCGTAGCCAGATCGGCTTCGTCGCAGTTGCACTGACGGCCCGCCAGACCTTGCCTGTGTTCCGCCGGTGCCCCTCGCGGCTACGGCTGAATCCGTGTCGGGATCATCTGTGGGTGCAAGTCCCAAGAGCCGTCGCAGCACGGAATTCGGCGTGTCCACAAACGGCTCAGCCTGCGACTTCAGGAATTCGTACACTTCGTCGTCCACGCTGACCTCTGGAGCCACTTGAACTCTCCCGCGTTGGCCGCACCTCGCGCTACAGAACCAGCATAGGCGACTCAATCAATGCCTGCAACCCTATTTGCAATCATTACTTCACACGCGCGATAGCGCTTTGCAATTGTGAGCAATTCTCAGGTCCGCTGGGGGATATTGTCGACGGCGCGGATTGCGCGGCGGTCGGTGGGGCCGGGGATTCAGGGGGCTCGGAACGGGGTGTTGCGGGCGGTGGCGAGCCGGTCGCTGGAGCGGGCGCGGGGGTTTGCGGCGGACCTGGAGATTCCGACGGCGTATGGGTCGTATGAAGAGTTGCTGGCGGATGCGGAGATCGACGCGGTGTACATCCCTTTGCCGACGTCGCTACATCACCGGTGGGTCATGGCCGCCGCTCGGGCGGGTAAGCACGTGCTGGTGGACAAGCCGTTTGCGGTGGACGCGGCCGAGGCGGTGGAGATGGTTGACGTCTGCCGGGAGGCGGGGGTGCAACTGATCGAGGGCTTCATGTACCGCTATGACCCGCGGCACGCTCGGCTGCGCCAGCTGGTGGCTGAGGGTGCGATTGGCGATCTGCGGCAGGTCAACACGGCGTTCTGCTTCCCCATCACGCGTGACCCGGCCAACGTGCGGCTTTCGGCCGAACTGGCCGGCGGGGCGCTGGGCGATCTGGGGACCTACTGCGTGAGCGTGAGCCGCCTGCACATGGGCGGCGAGCCGCGGCGGCTGGCGGCGCGGATGACGAATGACCCGGAGTTTGGCGTGGACTTTGACGGTAACGCGGTGCTGGAGTTCGACGGGGGTCGGGCGGCAGTGATGGCGTTCAGTTTCCAGATCTGGCGGCGGCATTTCCTGGAGTTGATCGGCACCGAGGGAACCCTGCGCGTCGAGCGTCATGTGCTGGCAACTGGGGAATCGACCAGCATCGAGATCCAAACGTCCGGCGGGACCGTGACCGAGCGGTTTCCGCCGTTCGACACGTACCAGGCCGAGGTCGAGAATCTGGGAGACGCGATCCGCGGGGAGGCGGCGCCCCTGGTGGACGGCGACGAGGCCATCCGCCAGATGCGGGTGCTGGACGCTGTTCGCGCGAGCGCGCGGCGTGGCGAGTGGGTCGCGCTTAGCGGGTAGTTGCAGCGAGCCGCTGCAGGGAGGGCGCCATGAAACGTGTAGCGAAGCCCGAGGGCAAGTTCAACGTGGTGGTGGAAGACGCGCCCATTCCGGCGGTGGGTCCGCACGACGTTCGGGTGCGCAACGTGCGCAGCCTGATCAGCCGCGGCTCGGAACTGTGGCGACGCTACATCCGGCCGGAGGCCGTGGATCCGCAGATTATGGGGTACTCGGTGGCCGGCGTGGTGGACGCCGTGGGCGCGGAGGTCGACGGGTTCGCGCCAGGCGACAGGGTCGGGGTGTCCGGGCCGCACGCGCAGTTCGTGGTGCAGGACAGCCGGGTCGAATCTCCATCTGACGGTCCGAAGATCGTGCGCATCCCCGATGCGCTGGACTTCGAGCAGGCTACCTTCTGGCCACTGACCACCAGCGCCGTCATGTGGATCGAAAACGACGACATCCAGTCGGACGACACGGTGGTGATCGTGGGTCAGGGCCTGGTGGGAAGCCTGATGTTGCAGGTCGCCCGAGCCAATGGCGACGGCCGGCTGGTGGCGGTGGACGCGCTGCCCATGCGCTGCGCGCAGGCGGCGGAGCTGGAAGCGGACGAGGTGATCAACGCGGCGGACGAAGACCCCGTGGCGCGGGTGCTGGAGGTGACCGGCGGCCGCGGAGCCGACGTGGTGATCTACGCGGTGGGCGGCCGGGCCGGACTGCGGGCCTTCGACCAGGCCCAGCGCATGACGGCGACTGGCGGCCTGCTGCAGGTGGTGGGGCTGTACGAAGACGATCCGCTGCCGCTGTTGTCCAGCGAGATTCAGCGCAAGCGGCTGATCGGCGGCGCGCTGCCCGACAGCGACCGGATTGCGGCCTCAGCGCGCTCCCTGGACCTGCTCACCCAGGGCCGCATCGCCACCGAACGCATGGTCACCCACCGCTTCCCCTACCAGCAGGCGCCAGAGGCGTTTCGGTTTCTGCACGACCATCCGGAGTCGGCGTTTGGGGTGTTGATTACGTGGGACGACTGAGGCCCAATGTTGTCCCGCAGACGGGGTGGGTGAGGGCTTGCTGATGGGGACTGTTGGGTGCATCTTGATTGGGAACTGTTGGCAGTGGTGACGTCGCGATGTCTACGAGGAACGGGGAGTTGAACAACCTTCCGAAGGCCTTGAAGGTCCGTCGACTCAGCGACTACAAACGCACCCTGCGGCGTCGCATCCAGCGGTTTGAGTTGCGCTACGAAATGACGACCGAGCGGATGCTTGAGCGCTCTGCCAGCGGTGAGCTCCGGGAGACGGCAGAGATCTCGAGATGGCAGTACGACGCCGACGAATTGGCGGATCTGGAAGCCAACGCGACGAAACGCACGGCTGGCTCAGGCTCGACCGCGAGAAATGCTCGCGGCCACGCAGCGCGTACTCGTCGGAACGCCACTAGCGGTCCTCCGGTCAGGGCGTCTACGCAGCGCCGGGCGTTGAGTGAGCCTCCGAAGGACGGAAAGCCCAGACGGCTCAGCGACCACAAGCGCATGCTGCGCCGACGGATTCGGCGGTTCGAGTTGCGCTACGAGATGACGACTGAGCAGATGCTCGAAAGAACCGCGACCGGCGAGTTCCGGGAGACAGCCGAGATTGCGCAGTGGCAGTACGACGCCGACGTGTTGGACTTCCTGATCGCCAAAGGGACGAAAAGCTCAGGTTTGACCGCTGCCGGATGATCGGCCACTCGGCGGTGGATCGCTTGTTACGACAGTCCCTGGAGGTAGACGGTTGAATCTGTCGGGTACGAATCAGATCGACTTCGATCATGTCGTTGACTTACTTTCGGACCGTTCCCGCGCAGAAGACCCGAGCACTTTCCCAGCAGATCCTATTGCCGCCAGCAAACCGGGCCTCTATTCCTGGTGGGCTGATTCAACAGCGCGGGAACTGATCGGCCAGGTTCTAAGTTCCTCAATCTCGGAAATGATCTACATCGGCCAAGCAGGCGCCACGCAGAACGGAAAGAGGCCGAAGTCCACTCTCGCGAGCAGGATGAGGCCCCACATCAGAGCGACTGCAAGGAGGTCAACCTTCGCACTTGCTATCTCGGCGCTTCTCTTGGAACCGTTGGAGTTGCGCGTGGAGAAGCCCAAACACTTGGTACCAGAAGATCGTCAAAAGGTCGCGGAGTGGATCAAGGACCACCTAAGGGTCGCGGTCGCGCCAGTCGATGATCGCGACTTACTCGAGCGAATCGAGGACGTCGTTCTGGAAAGACTTGATCCGCCTCTCAACCTCAAGAAGCGACCAAGAACGGCCTCTCGACAGCGATTGGCGCAACTCCGCAGACAGATAAGTCACCCAAGCCGCTAGGCTCACTTTCGCCCAAGCCTTGCCCTCGTTACTCACAGCGAGGGCCACTGTCCACCCGCGCGGGTAGCCGCTAATGCCTGAGCCGTATTCGGAGTTTGCGGTTCCGGCGTGGGGGGTGGTGCGCTGGTGGGGGCTGTTGCTGGCGGTGGGGGTGCTGGCGGGGGCGTGTGTGGCGCGGTGGCAGGCGGGGCGCGTGGGGCTGGATGTGAGGCACGCGCTGCCGTTGCTGGTGGTGGCGGTTCCGGCGGGGATTTTGGGGGCGCGGGTGTATTACCTGGTCTTTGAGTGGGAGCGGCGGTTTGCGGACGAGCCGGGGCTGGCGTGGTTGATTTGGGAGGGCGGGGTGGCCCTGCATGGGGCGCTGGCCGGGGGGCTGGTGGCCATGGTGGTGTATGCGCGGCTGGCGCGTCTTGATTTGCTGCGCTGGCTGGACGCGGCGGCGCTGGGGTTTCCGCTAGCCGTCGCCATTGCGCGCTGGGGCGACTATTTCAACCAGCAGTCGTTCGGGGCGCCGACGGACTTGCCGTGGGCGCTGTCGGTAAATGAGGAGTACCGGCCGCTGCTTTACCTGGAACAGAACGGGTTCCACCCCACGTTTCTGTACGAGTCGCTGTGGGCGCTGGTCGTCTTTCTGGGAGCGTTGGCGGTGGTGAGGCGCGGGCGCGGGTTGCGTGCGGGCGACCTAGCGTTGGGCGTGCTGGCGGCTTACTCGGTCGGGCGTTTCTGGATCGAGGCGATTCGCGCCGATCCCATCATCGTGGGCGAGGGACTGCGGCTGGCCATGATCGTGAGCGCCGGCACCGTCAGCGGCGGGGTCGGAACGCTGTTACTGCGGCGATGGCATCCGCGAATGTTTCACGTGAAACATTTGCCCTGACCTAGAGGCGCGCGGGCTGCCGGACGAGCCGGATATTTCACGTGAAACATCTGGTCAGGCGGCGGCCTCACCGCTGAGTGCCTCGAAGCTGGCGTGGAGCCAGAGCGATTCAAGGGCCAGTTCAAGAGCCGGCGCGGTTTCCAGCGAGGGGTCGACGGCGATCCAGCCGGAGGCATCGCGGGAGACGGCGCGGGCGAAGAGTGGGGCGGCGTCGGTGCGTACGGCTGGGTGGCGGTAGGCGGAGGCGTCCAGGTGCTGCTCCCAGGGTTGCGCCACGCCGTTGGCCCGACCGGGCGGCGCGCCGCGCATGAGCCGGCTGCGGTTCACGAGCGAATCCCAGACCGTCACCAGGAGGTCGCGGGCGAAGCGTCGCTCGATGGGCGGCGGGCCGTGGAAGGCCGTCAGGCGCAGTGCCCGCAGCAGCGCCGCGACCTCGGCGGCGGTATAGGCAAATCGATCGCGCAGCCAGCCATTGTCCCGGTCGAAGGACGTCGCCAAGTCCAGGAACAGGTCGCCGGCGCGTTCCCGAACGCCGCTGTCGGGTGGCATGAGCGGGGTCAACCGGATCAGCGCCGACAGGGCGTTGGCCGCTTCCAGGATGTCGGCGGGCTGCCGGTCGCGGAGCCAGTAGGCGATGCGGCGCTGCTGGACTGGAATGAAGGCGCGGAAGTCGTCGCGGCCCGTCACCAGCTGGAGGCGGGCCTGGGCGCGGACCATGCGATGGGCCTCATCAATTGAGCGGGGAAGGCTGGTGCGATAGACGGCGTACAACTGGTCGGCTGTGGCTTGCAGCCTGGCGGCGACTTCTCTCGAGCCGGAATTCAGCGCAAGGCGAGCCGCGTCGGCCGTGGCCCAGATGAGGTCGATGTTGCCGAGCGGGTCGTAGGTGTCATCCGAATCGAAGAGGACGCCCAGGCTGGGGCGGAGCAGGTCGGCCTGGACGCGGTTGGAGGCTTCGACGCCGAGCGCGGCATAGGCCGACGCCAGCCGACGTTCGTGGGTTCGGGCCGCGCCGGGCGGCGCTTCGGCCGTGCGCACGCGATGGGCTTGCGCCAGAGCCTGCAGCAGGCGCATGTAGAGGGCGGCGGTGCGCACGCGGACGACGCCGTCGGTCTGCTGAACGCGCACGTCTCCGCCGGAAGTTGAGGGGTCGTCTACGGTCGCGGTTGCGTACGGGAGCGCAATTGGCGCGGCGCCCGGCCGCGCGGAGGCAAGGGTCGCTCGGCTTTCGGCTTCCAGCGTGGTGGCCGGTACCCCCAGGCCGGGCTGCGTCGCGATGAGGCCGCCGACGTAGCGGGCGTACCAGTAGCCCTGCCAGCCGGCGGTGGTGAGGGCCGCGGCGCGGTCCAGCGGCGGTTCGGGCCAGAGTTGGGACAGGCGACGCGGCGCGACCGGTTCGGCGCAGGCCGCCAGTACGGGCGTCGCCGCCGCGAGTGCCAGCAGGCGGCGGCGAGGAATGCACCGACGCATCAGTGGCATGGGTCCGCTGCGCGTCGATTCGCATCCAACGGCTCCTCCTTCACGCTGTGCCATGGGTGCCCGCCCGATGCATCCGCATGTGTCTGCCCCCTGCGCCGGTTTACGATCGTGGCATGAGACGACGACGCGTGCTTGGGGCGCTGGCCGTGGCGGCGGTCCTAGGAGCGCTGCTCTTCCTGCCGCAGCAGTCCACGGCCTATGAACTGCGCTGGGACGTGCGGACGCTGCGGGACGGGATTCAGCCTATCTACGAGCCGGGCCTGACGACGCCCGACAACATCGCCCTGGCACCGGAAGAGATGGTGCTGGCGGTGGAGATCAACGGCGACGCCCGCGCGTACCCCATCGAGCCGCTGGTGAGCTACGAGATCGTGAATGACGTGGTGGGCGGGGTACCGGTGGCGATCACGTGGTGCCCGCTTTGCTACACGGGCCTTGTGTACGAACGGATGTGGGAAGGGCAGACCCTGACGCTGGGGGTGCAGGGGGCACTCTACAAAGGGGCTCAGACCTGGTGGGACCACGAGACCGGCAGCATCTGGAGCCAGGTGTTCGGGGAGGCGCTGGACGGTCCGCTGGACGGCGCCAGGCTGAAGCCGGTGGTCGCCACGCTGACACCCTGGGGATCGTGGCTCGAGCAGCACCCGACGACGCTGGTGTTGAAACAGCGGCTGTCGTTGAGCGCGCCAAACAGCGCCTTCCACAACCAGCGGTTGCCCAAGGACATCTGGGTGATCGGCGTCGAGATCGACGGCGCGGCGGCCGGGTTTTACTTTGACGAGACGGCTCGGCTTGGCGTGCAGCAGGCCGTGGTGGGTACTACCCCGGTGGTGGCGTTTGCGGAGCCCGAGCGGCGGCTGGTGCGTACCTACGAGGCGCGGGTCAATGGACGCCACCTGAGCTTTAGCGCCGACGGGACCGACCTGACCGACCGGGAGACCGGCAGCCGCTGGGACGTGCTGAGCGGCCTGGCTACCTCAGGTCCGCTGGAAGGCACGACGTTGACGCCGGTGCCGTACTTCAGTATCTGGGATTGGGCGCTGCGGTTGCATTACGGTAAGGACACGCCGATTTATCCGCTTGAACTTACAACGGCGACCTAGCGGGGCGAACACCACAGACTGCAAGCCGCTGGTTGCTTCACGTGGTGGTTCTGGAGAGTCCAGTTTCAGACGGAACTAAATCCTAGCTACCTATGCGGTCGTCTGCCTATCCACGAATTGAAGGGCAGCACGCGTGAGTAACCCCGAGCGGGACTCTCTCTCCCGAGCCGCTGCTTCATCAATAATGGACAACACGCGTGAAGGCATTGTGATATTGACCCGCACCGTCTTGCTCGAGAGTTTAGAAACATCAACATCAATCAGCGCCCAGACGCCGTTCTCGTAGTCCTGATTGGTTTGATGTAGCTCGATCGGCTTACGTTCCGGGATAGACTCGCCATCCATAAGCAAGCCTTCGATATGGCAGGCAACAGCTTCGTGGGCCGAGCTCACGGCGTCCTCAAACGAGTCACCTGCTGAGAAGCACCCGGGTAAATCGGGAACCGTGACACCGTAGTCGCTTGTCTCGTCTTTGTGAATTACGATTGGAAACTGCATTAGCGTTCCTTCCAATTCCAACCAGCCTGACGGAAGATGCTCCGTAGCGTGCCGATCGATATGTCCCGTTACGGGTGCTTGACCGTGACGCGCCCAGGCTTGTCAGGATGCGTGAACTGGTGATGGCTACCCCTTGCGTTCCTGAGCAGCCAGCCGTCGCGACGGAGCAGGCGCAGAACTTCCCGCCTATCCACTGTATGTATTATACACACTACGGCAACGATATCAAGTACGCAGACGCACAGGCTTGCGTATGCCGTGGCCGTCCTTGCACTGAAAGTAACGCAAATATTCATATTCTGACGTTCGATTGTCATACTCTACCCTCGATGCGCGGACAGCACCCACAGCGTAACGATACCGACACTTAGCGTCGCAATGATCACCATTACCCCAAGCATCGTTAAGGTTCGCGGATCCTGCTGAATCATTGCAGCTAAAGCCTCTGGTGCTCGCCCCCTCCAATACGTCCGCAGCGCAAGATCATTTGCCCAGCGATCAGGCTCCCCATTGATTCGAACGGCGCTTAGCGAATTCGGATTGTCGGTTGACAGTCCGAGAAACACATGCGGCGTTGGGACCAACGCCCCAATTGTGAGATCGTACGTCTGGCCTTGGCTATCAGGAACGGGGACGAATTTAAGGTCAACGGTCTGCTCGCTCCAGCGAGGATGGTGCACGGCCGCGCGACTCTCACGGATTGGCCGCGCCGACCCGACGGGCGTTAGGCGCATAAAGATTGCCCCCTCACCACCGACAGCTGTGGCCCACACCTCAATACGAGAAAGATAGGCGTGGTTGACCTGAAGGGTTTGGGAAACCATGGTGAGAGGCCCGTGCTCACGTTCCGGCGAGTCCCAGTACACGCCAGTATCACGGATTTCGTACTCAGTGATTGCCAGGGCTCCTACAGCAAGTACCGCGAATCCGGCCATCGCGCAGAGTGGACGTCGGATAGCGAACGTTGGCTATGGTGACACCCAGCCGAGCACAGATGCGAGGATCGCAATCAGTATCGCCGCGGCCATCAATTCCGATAATTCTTCAGCTATGTTTTTCCACACGCCATGAGGCTTGGCGCTGTCAAGCACGAGTGCTATAAGAACCAGGACACTGGAAGCAATAAGTAGTGCGCGAAGCGTCGACGTTCGGGTCGCGGTCCACAAGGCTCGGGTAGCCAAGATCAGGAACGGGAGCGCGACTGGGGCGAGAATAACAGTCCAATTCACAGGTAACAGCTTTTCTGTAACGGCCGCCTCCAGCTCATCCTTGAAGTCATGTATTTCACCGATCGCCAGAGCTGTCGCGAGCAATATGATGCTCGACCAGCCTGGGCGATAGTCGGCGTGCCGGCAAAGCACGGCAGCCATTACAGCAACACCTAGCCAGAGGGCGCTGCTGTAGGTATTTCCGAGTGACCCATCAATGTCAGGGTCGATATAGTCGATCCACGCCGCGAGATTCAAGGCGCGCGGTCCGAGTGCTGGGAGCAACGAGCCCGTGAGACTCACTATCAAGATTGCGGTCGGTCCGTAGCGTCGGATGCGCATGCAGCGAGGCTCAGCGCTTTCGGCAGAGATACTCGCCCCCGGCGTCAATGCGCGGCAAGCATGGCGTAGCATGAGTTAGCACGCGCCCGCGATCACCGGCACGGTGATCCTCGCGGTTCTGGAAGTAGATTCCGGTAGGCTGAATATCGGCCACCGACTCGCGATGCAGACAGCATCGACGGTCACTATCGCGTAGGTGGCCGTCGTCAAGCAGGAGGCCCACCTACCGTCAACATCACCATGAAGCGATCCGGCCGGAAGTAGAACCTGCCGGCGGTGGCGAGAAAGGCACATCATTATGGATTCGAATTGATGCTTGCGATAGGACGCTTTCTAAGGAAGCACACTCCTATTGTAACCGAGGGGAAGAGAATTGGAAGGCTGGTCGCGGGTAGTTGGACGAATGGTTATCATAGCCGTCTCCGACTCTACTAGCACGTTGCTTTGTGTCTGTAAGGCGACGTGTCATAAGAAACATATGCGGACGAGCAGAATACCCTCATGGTCCGCGTCGCACAGACCGCATACGACTGGAGTTGGAAGCGCCGCAGGCTAGGCGCAAGCCGTTTCACGCTGCGACCCAAATGCGGGTTCCACACAAGATTATGAAAGCAAGCTTCCAGAGCGTCCCGATACTGGCGAGCCGGTTCGATGCCGAATGTCTCGATCGTGTAGTTGGCGATCCCGGCGAGATCGGCATCAGCGCGGGCGGACAGACGGAAGTCAGCCATGCCTAGCTCGGTAGCGTTGCTCCGCTTCCGCCCAAACCTCCTTCACCGGCTTGTCGCTCATACCGCTCGCCAGACCTTTCTGAATTGCCGCCGTCAAGTCCCGGAAGGCCGCGTTCTGGTCCTGATCGCGACGGATTAAGTCACGGACATACTCGCTGTCACTCCCGTATTCGCCGCTCGCGATCTGCGCCCTGATCCACTGTTCCTGGCGATCCGTCACAGTGATGCTCTTCTTGACCTGCGCCACCCTGTCCCCGTGGAAGTACGAAATCATCCAACTATATCGGAATCTATCGCCTTGTCGTCTTTCGTCGGTCACCTATCGTTCGAGCGATGGAGTTGCGAGACGGTGAGCTACGGGGCTCCTCTGGTCAATCGGAAATACCTAGCAGCGCCTCGAAGCCAGCCTGCGGGCGCTGTAAAAGAGCGGTACCCAAGAGGTCGCCTCGCGTAGGGAATAGTGGTTGCGGGGGTCGGATTCGAACCGACGACCTCCGGGTTATGAGCCCGACGAGCTACCACTGCTCCACCCCGCCCGCCATTGTAGCGAACCAGTGGGGGCTGGGCGGGCTGATGTCTGGGCGGCTGGCGGGCACGCAAGGGTTCCGAATCGAGAATCGGCGTCCAAGCGCAGCTTCCGGACAGGCGCCGCCGGTTACCGAAGAGCGTCGGACCGGTCGATAAGCCGCATTCTGTCGTGGGCGGCCATCTATCTGGGACCGGCGTTGCCGCCGGCCTCGTGCAGCCTACCTGGGACTGGGCGAGCAGCCTGGTGGCGTCCCGACTTGGCCTTGCTTCAGGTAGAGGTTAGCCGTTTCACTCCCGCGCCCCCGGCTGGGGGCGTGGGCATCGTCACTGTGCCCCTGTTCCGGCCCTTGCCGGCGTGAACCGACTTGGGCGACGGGTGTTACCCGCTACCGCGCTCTGTGAAGTGCGGACTTTCCTCTCCGGCGTGAACCGGAGCGGCCGCCTGACCGGCCCGACGCTCCGTGTGCATGGTGGCACATGGAGGACCTTGACAGGGAAAGAGTGAGTGTGAGGCTGAGCCATTCCTGTCGACTCGATGGATTTTTTTGGTCTGGCGCGCGGGAGCCGTCAATGCGACGGCATTTCCGCGTGATCGCTCAACCTGGGTGGCCGCTCGGCCGAAACCGAGCGACGCATTCCCTAGAAAGGAGGTGATCCAGCCGCAGCTTCCGCTACGGCTACCTTGTTACGACTTCGCCCCAATCGCCAACCCCACCCTCGACGGCTGCTTCCCAAGGGTTAGCTCACCGGCTTCAGGTGTTGCCGACTTTCATGGCGTGACGGGCGGTGTGTACAACGCCCGGGAACGTATTCACCGCAGTGTGCTGACCTGCGGTTACTAGCAACTCCGACTTCATGCAGGCGAGTTGCAGCCTGCAATCCGAACTGAGACCAGCTTTTAGGGATTCGCTTCCTGTCGCCAGGTTGCTGCCCGTTGTACTGGCCATTGTAGCGTGTGTGTAGCCCGGGATATAAGGGCCATGCGGACTTGACATCATCCCCACCTTCCTCCGCGTTGTCCGCGGCAGTCACGCTAGACATATACAACTAGCGTCGAGGGTTGCGCTCGTTGCGGGACTTAACCCAACACCTCACGGCACGAGCTGACGACAGCCATGCAGCACCTGTCACACGGTCCCGAAGGAACTCCCGATTTCGCGGGATGGCCGTGTGATGTCAAACCCCGGTAAGGTTCTTCGCGTAGCCTCGAATTGAACCACACGCTCCGCTGCTTGTGCGGGCACCCGTCAATTCCTTTGAGTTTTAGTCTTGCGACCGTAGTCCCCAGGCGGGACGCTTACCGCGTTAGCTCCGGCACGCAGGAGGGTTGAGCCCCCCACACACCTAGCGTCCATCGTTTACGGCGCGGACTACCAGGGTATCTAATCCTGTTTGCTCCCCGCGCTTTCGCCCCTCAGCGTCAGGTCAGGCCCAGACCGCCGCCTTCGCCTCTGGTGTTCCGTCCGGGATCTACGCATTCCACTACTCCCCCGGAAGTTCCACGGTCCTCTGCCTGCCTCTAGCTCGGCGGTTTGCTCGGACCCTCCCCGGGTAAGCCGGGGGCTTTCACCGAACACCTGCCGTGCCGCCTACGAGCGCTTTACGCCCAGTGATTCCGGATAACGTTTGCCACCAAGGTATTACCGCGGCTGCTGGCACCCTGTTAGCCGTGGCTTATTCCTGGGGTACCGTCATTTGCGTCCCCCAGAAAAGGGGTTTACAACCCGAAGGCCTTCATCCCCCACGCGGCGTCGCTGCGTCAGGCTTTCGCCCATTGCGCAAGATTCCTCCATGCTAAACCCCGTAGGGCTCGGGACCATATCTCAGTCCCCGTGTGGCGGATCATCCTCTCAGACCCGCTACCGATCACAGCCTTGGTGAGCCATTACCCCACCAACTAGCTAATCAGCCGCAGCCCCCTCAGCCGGCGCCATTGCCGGTTCCCCGACAACAGCTTTTGTCTACCTGTCTACCAGGCGACCATATGCGGGATTACCTCCGGTTTCCCGGAGTTTTCCCCCACCGACCGGTAGGTTAGCTACGTGTTACGCACCCGGACGCCACGGTCGTGGGCGCTCCGAAGAGCCTCCCCGTACCGTTCGACTCGCATTGGTAAAGCACGCCGCCAACGTTCATCCTGAGCCAGGATCAAACTCGCCAAATCAATCTCACAACACGCCGATAACGGCGTGAATAGATCGCAATATCCCCGGGGCACCGGCTGGGCCGGACCCCAGAGCCACCGAGTCGTCCTCAATCACGTGGATCTACCGTCGCGCCAGACACTATGGAATGACGCGAGCACTCACACTCACTCTTCCCCTGTTAAGGTGCCGTCGCGCCCGCGCCCAGCGGATTCCGCCGGTGCGCTGCCGGGGGCGGCTGATGAATCAAGCGCCGCCGAAATGCGCGGATGCCTTTTCAGGCAGTCGCCTATCGTAGCACGGGCCGGCGGGTCGTCCCAGGCACTTTCCCGACGCAGCGGGAAGCGGCAGCGGTGCGACCTGCGTAGCACCAGCGGATGGACCGGCGCATCGACCGTCGGCGGCTAGCTGGTCAGGCCGTTGGGATCGCTGGCCTGAGCCGGCGTCGAGCCGACGACGCCATTGGCAGCGTCAGGGGCTGCCGGCGCCCGCGCCCGAGGCCCAGCGAGTCAGGCAGCTTCAAATGCGCCATCATGCGGTGACGCGCCCTGGGCCGCACGCCCTAGTCCCTCCAGCGCCTCACGGTTTCGGGATGCGTGTCCAGACGGCGGTTCTGGTCCGAGCACGACAGACCGGAGTCCTCCTCGAACGGATCCAAGCGCCCGCAGTCAGCCCATCCCGGAGCCCTGCGAGAGGCCGCCGACCGCCAGGTCGCGGGCGCCGGCCGCATCGGCCGTGACGGTCAGCCGGGCGTCATCCCTGCGGCACGGGGGGAAAACGCAGCCGCACGACGACGTAGTCCAGGCTGGACCAGTCCATAGTGCTTTCCCATAGGTAGACAAGACCAAGAATGTCCGCATCGCTGAACGCGAATGAGTCGTTGCCGACATGCAGGACCAGGTTTGCCTGCTCGGCGTCAGTAAGGGGGCTGCTCAGACCGAACTGAAGGACGGTGCCGCCAATTCCTCTCTCATTAATAACTTGAGTAACCGTGTACGTGTTCGTTCCGTAGGTGAAGCTCTGGTCGCCCGTGTCGTCGGACAGTCCGCCGAGATAGGCGGTGAATCCACTAAAGCCTCCCACTCCAGGCAGTGCCACTTTCCCCGGCGTGATTACGCCGCACCACAGGTCGCCGAGGTTCAGCGTGCAGGCCGGCTCGTCGTCGGCCTCGACCGCGATCACGTCGGGAAGCACCAGGTGGTGATAGTTCGGGTCCCGGCTCATCGAGTTGTTGGCGAAGACCCGCTGGCCGTTCTCCGCATCGGCGTCCTGCGCCGCCCGGACGCTTATCCAGACTGTCTTGGTTCTCCACTCGTCCGGCGCGATGGACCGGTCGACTGTGAAGTTGCGCGGCACGGCGAGGTCGGGATCGCCCTGGTACATGTAGTGGTGTGACACCACCACCCGGTGCGCCGGCCGGCTATCGAGCTTGAGCCCGTAGCGCGCCGAGCCGCCCTCCGGCACCCACAGGCGGCGCGACCCGTCCGCCAGCGTCTCGAGCAGAAGGCCGTTCGTATCGACGATCTCGATCCCGGCGCTCGCCACCGGCGCCGCCGGCTGGCCGTCGACCCGGTGGCCGGTCCGCGGGCCGAGCGCGGCATGGGCGAGCTCCGCGGCGGCACCGGTCTCGCCGCTCCGGATCCGGTCCGCGGAGGCGAGTCGCAGCGCGTTGACACCGATGCGGATGCCGTCGGCGTCACGGTCGGACGGCTGCACCGTGTAGGCGAAATGCACGTGTTGGCTGACGGGGACCGGCCAGGTGCCGACGGTCGGCCGCTGGGTCGCCGTGAGGCCCGCGAAGCGAGCCTGCACGGCGCCCCCGGCGGCACTGTCGAGCCCGACCTCGAGCGCCGGCCGGCCGGTGACCCGCACCGGCTCGCTGAAGGTGACCGTGAATAGGATCGTCTCGCCCCAGCGGTAGGTGTTCCCCGATTGCGGCGCGGACGCGACCACCACGGATGTGACGGTGGGCGTCGTTACCCGCGGCGTGTCGTTGTCGGCAATGGTGACCGTCGAGGTGCATCTGTTCTGGGGACACGTCGTGCCGTCGGACAACCTGAGCGCGATCACCCCCGCCGGCCCCGGGGCGTACTCCAGCAACACCTCGATGGTCTCGTCCATCTCTGCGATCGTGTCGTCGACGAGCGCCAGCTGCACCGCCTTGCGGGCCGTGAACACCTGTCCGTCCGCAGTGAAATCCGACGGCTCGAACGACACCACCTCCGACAGGCGTTGGTAGTCGACCCCGCTGCCCACGGCCGTTCGGTCTCTCAAGTTGAGGGAAGCAAAGACCGCCGTATTCGGCGACGGCACTCCGGATGCGGTGCGAGCGACCACGTGTACGGCCGTCGCGGCGCCCGTGGCGTGTTCGTCGAACCTGTAGGTGGCCTCCTCGATCCGCACCGTGACGGCCGGGTCGATCACCAGGATCCGCGTGCTCGCCGATGCCGGCGAGCCCGGTGTGTAGCCCGTTCCGGTGGCCACCGTGGCCGTGAGCGTGGTGACTTGCGTCACCTCGTGGACTTCCGACACCGCGCCGGGATAGACAATGAGCGGCGCGGTGTCGGAATCCGCCTCGAACTGCACGCTGCGCGGAAGGTACTCAGGCGTGAACAGTTCCAGGTCCTGCGTCAGCGTGACCGAGACCGTCAGCGCCGCGTCCGTATTGCCCGTGCGGGTCAACGTGAAGCTCACGTTGTCGAGCTGCGCGGTGAACACATCCTGGTCCGCCACGATGGTCACCTGCGCGGGGCCGTTGGCGCGCTGGTCGGCGCCGACCTCGGAGCCGATCGCCTTCTTGCCGGAACCGCCGGGCGCGCCGGCGGGATCGTCCTGCCCGCTTTGCTCAGCCTGGTCGTTAGCTTCGGTGAAGGTCGCCTGCGGCGCGGCGGGGGGGTTGATGTGGAACCAGCGTGAGCGCTCGCTGACCCCGTACTCGTTGATGGCCTTGATGCGGTAGGTGTAGCGAGTCTCCGCCGCCACGGTGTCGTCGGTGTAGGTGGTGGCGGCCGTGCCCGTGTCCGCCACCAGCTCGTCGAACTGGCCCTCCGGGTCGACCCCGGGAGTGCGGCGCAGGATCACGTAGCCGGTGATGCTGGCGTCGTTGGGGTCGTTCCAGGTCAGCACCACCCGGTCGTGGGACGGCGTGGCGGTGAGGCCCGTGGGCTTGGCGGGTAGGGGCACTGAGGGCGTGTAGGCCCGCACCCAACTGGAGATCTCGCTCAGCCCGGCGGCGTTGATCGCCTTGATGCGATACACGTACTGCTTGTCCGGCTGCACCGTGGCGTCGGTGTAGGTGGCACCCGCCGAGCCAGTGTCCGACGCCACGGTCTCGAAGGTTCCCACCTGGTGGATGGCCTTGTCGCGGCGCAGGATCACGTAGCCGGTGATGGAATCGTCCTGCGGGTCCCGCCAGGTCAGCGTCACCGAGGCGTGGGTGACCTCGGCGGTCAGGCTCCTGGGCTTGGCTGGCAGTCTGGCAGCCTGCACCCTCTCCGGGGCCGCCGGGGTGTCGATGTGAAACCAGCGGGAGCGCTCGCTGACGCCGTGCTCGTTGAGGGCCTTGATGCGGTAGGTGTAGGGCGTCCTGGCCGTCACGCTGGCGTCGGTGTAGGTGGTGGCGGCGCTGCCCGTGTCCGGCGCCAGCTCGCTGAACTGGCCCTCGACGGTGGTCTTGCGGTTGCGGCGCAGGATCACGTAGCCCGTGATGCTGTCGTCCTGCGGGTCGTCCCAGGTCAGCACCACCTGGTCGCGCCAGGCGGTGGCCACAAGCCCCGTGGGCTTGTCCGGCGCGGCGCCCTCCTGGGCCTGCGCCGGGGCGACGAGCAGGGCCAGCGCGGCCAGGGCGGCAATCAGGATGAGGAAACGTCGTCGATCGCTGCGGGGCATGGTTCCTCCACCAGACAGCCCGATGAATGTCGATGGGCCAAGCGCCCAGCGGTCGACGGCCAGCAGACGAGCCTGAAATCTGCTGGAACAACAGATTACCTTTTATTGCATGCCTCTAACAAGCGACTAACAACACATCTAATAGGGTACTTATATCTCTTTGCATAAGTATTTATATCTCGATATAGGGTACAAATGCCCTATTCCGCACGGTTCGGATGCCCCTATGGCGGACGACGAAATGCGTGAATGCCAAGAGTCGTGTCTCCCAGCACTAGCGCCAGCGCACAAGCCGCACGGAGCCAGTTGAGAAGCAATGCGGCACATCCATGGGCGCGCCGGCCAGTGCCGACCGCACGCTTCGTTGACTGACGATCGGTGCCCGGTGGTACGGCCGGCGAGAGCTGATGTGGCCCACCGCTGGCCCGAATCCTCCTAGCGCCGCACTGAGCGCCGCGGGAAGACGAATCCGCCTCCAACTGCACGCTCTACGGAAGGTACTCAGGCGTGAACAGTTCCAGGTCCTGCGTCAGCGTGACCGCGACCGTCCAGCGCCGCGTCCGTATTGCCCGTGCGGGTCAACGTGAAGCTCACGTTGTCGAGTTGCGCGGTGAACACATTCTGGTCCGCCACGATGGTCACCTGCGCGGGGCCGTTGGCGCGCTGGTCGGCGCCGACCTCGGAGCCGATCGCCCTCTTGCCGGAACCGCCGGGCGTGGCGTGGCCGGGCGCGACGGCGGGATCGTCCTGCCCGCCTGGCTCAGCCTGGTCGTTCGCGTTGCCGCCGGCGACGGAGGTCGCTTACGGCGCGGCGGGGGTGTCGATGTGGTACCAGCGGGAACGGTCGCTCGTTCCGGCCCCGTTGATGGCCTTGATGCGGTAGGTGTAGGTAATGCCGGCCGCCACCATGTCGTCGGTGTAGGTGGCGGCGGCGCTGCCCGTGTCCGAGACCAATACATCGAAGTCGCCCCCGGTATCGTTCACCCGCACGCGGCGCAGGATCACGTAGCCGGTGATGCTGTCGTCCTGGGGGTCGTCCCAGGTAAGGATCACCTGGCCGTGGGTCGCCGTGGCTTCGAGGCCCCTGGGCTTGGCGGGAGGCTCCGATGGCTCCGCCGCTGCCACCGCGCCCGTTGCCGCGCTGGTCAGCGTCTCCTCATTGCCCGCATCGTCGGTGAAGCTCACCCGAACCTTGATGACCTTGCCCTCGTCGGCTGCTGCCAGGGTGTAGGTGGCGTTGGTCGCTCCCGATATGTCCGAGTCGCTGGCCAGCCACTGGTACTCGTACTGGACGTTGCTAAGCCCGTCGGCGTCGGCGATGCCCGACGTGTTCGCGGTCAGCGTCTCCCCCACCTGGACCGTGCCGGTGATGGTTGGCGCTCCGGTGGCGGGAGAATTGGTCTGGGGCTCTGCCGCCACCGCGTCCGTGGCCGCGCTGGTCAGCGTCTCCTCGTTGCCCGCGCCGTCGGTGAAACTCACCCGAACCTTGATGACCTTGCCCTCGTCGGCTGCTGCCAGGGTGTAGGTGGCGTTGGTCGCTCCCGATATGTCGGCGTCGTCGGCCAGCCACTGGTACTCGTACTGGATGTTGCTAAGCCCGTCTGCGTCGATGACTCCCGACGTGTTCGCCGTCAGGGTCTCTCCGACTTGGACCGTGCCGCTGATGGTGGGCGCTCCCGTGGCAGGAGAGTTCGGCTTGGCCGCCACCACCGCTGTCGCTGCGCTGGTAAGCGTCTCCTCGTTATCGGCATCGTCGGTGAAGGACACCTCCACCTTGATGGCCTTGCTTTCTTCGCTATCGGTCAGGGTGTATGTGGAGCCGGTAGCGCCTGCGATTTCGGAGTCGTCGGCAAGCCACTGGTAAGTGAAGGCAGCGTTGGTGAACCCGTCCGCGTCGGCGATGCTCGACGTGTCCACTTCCAGCACCTCACCTACCCGCGCAGTCCCGCTGATGGTGGGCGCGCCCGTGGCCGGGCTGTTGTCAGATGTGTCCGCGTCTTCTGAGCATGGCTCGATCTCGTCGCCCTCCGCCACCTCGGGCACGGGCACGCCCTCCCAGTCCGATGCATTGGTCCCGTACAACTCCTCGATCTGCGACCACTCCGATGCCCCGTCGCAGCTGGCCGCACCAACCCGCAGCCACGAGAGCCCATGCAGGTTGCTCACCACCGCGCTTGATCCATGGAGCGCGATGTCCACTCCCTCGGCGGGCAGGTCCAACCACTCCCCACCTCTGACGTCGTAGTACTGGACCACGTACCAACCGGCGTCCTCTATGGCCTGCCAGTCCAGCTGCACCATGCCGTGGTGCAGGGTTTCCGTGTTCGACAGCACCGGCGTGCCCAGGTCCACGGGGCATGGTTCGATCTCGTCGCCTGCTTCCACCTCCGGTACAGGCACGCCGTCCCAGTCCGATGCGTTGGTCCCGAACAGCTGCTCGATTTGCGACCACTCCGATGCTCCGGCACAGCTCATCGCACCAACCCGCAGCCACGAGAGCCCATGCAGGTTGCTCACCACCGCGCTTGATCCGTGGAACGCGACGTCCACTCCCTCGGCGGGCAGGTCCAACCACTCCCCACCTCTGACGTCGTAGTACTGGACCACGTACCAACCGGCGTCCTCTATGTCCTCCCAGTCCAGCCTCACCATGCCGTGATGCAGGGTTTCCGTGTTCGACAGCACCGGCGTGCCCAGGTCCACCGCCGAGCCGGACGTGGGAGTGGCGCTCACCTCCCCGGAGGCCGGGCCGTATGGTCCCTGGCGGTTGCCGCTGCCGTTCCCGGCCCTTACCCGGAAGAAGTACTTGACTCCATTGGCCAGATTGGCCTGGTCGTTCGTCGTATAGGTGGTACTTCGCGCTGTGCCCCAAATGTTCTTGTCGTAGTCCTTGCCGTCGATCCTCCACTCGATGCGGTATCCCGTTGCGGGCGCGTTGCCGTTGTCGGCGGGCGGGTCCCAGGACAGGGTTACCTCCTTGTTTCCGGCGGTGGCGGTGAGGTTGCGGGGCACTCCCGGCGGGCCGTCGCTAAACACGGGACCCGTGGGCGCGCTGGTCAGGGTCTCCTCGCTGCCGCCGCCGTCGGTGAAGGTCACTCTGACCTTTATGGCCTTGCCCTGGTCGGCGTCTACGAGGGTGTAGGTCGAGGCGGTCGCCTTCTCTATATCCGTATCGGTTGTTCCGTCACTGGATACCCACTGGTAGCTATAGACCACGTTGGAAAGCCCGTCCCCATCCGCAATCCCCGACGTGTCCGCCGTCAGCGTCTCGCCCACCTGGGCGGTGCCGATGATGGTCGGCGCTCCGGTGGCCGGGTTGTTGGGGTTTGCCTCCACCGAGGCGGTCGGCGCGCTGGTCAGGGTCTCCTCGTTGCCGCCACCGTCGGTGAAGGTCACTCTGACCTTGACGGACTTGCCCTGGTCGGCGTCTACGAGGGTGTAGGTCAAGCCGGTAGCACCGGCGATTTCAGCGTCGTCGGCAAGCCATTGGTAGGTGTAGCCGACGTTGGTGAGCCCGTCCGCGTCGGCGATGCCGGTGGTGTCCGCCGTCAGCGTCTCACCCACCTGGGCGGTCCCGCTGATGGTTGGCAGGCCGGTCGCAGGGGAGTTGGCCCGAGCCTCCACCGTCGCCGTCTGTGCGCTGGTGCGGGTCTCCGGGTTGCCCGCGTCGTCGGTGAAGCTCACCCGCACCTTGACGGACTTGCCCCGGTCGCCGTCGGTCGGGGTGTAGGACCTGGCGGCGTTGGCGACCATGACTGAATCGTCCGTTATCCATTGGACGGTGAAGCTGGAATCGTCCAGCCCGTCCTCGTCGGTGATGCCCGACGTGTCCACCGTCAGCGTCTCGCCCACCTGGGCCGTTCCAGTGATGGCGGGCGCGCCGGTGGCCGGGCTGTTGGGCTGGGGCAGCGCCGCCACCGGGTCCGTTGCCGCGCTGGTGAGCGTCTCCTGGTGGCCCCCGTCGTCAACGAAAGTCACCCGCACGCTGATGGCCTTGCCCTCGTCGTCTTCCGCCAGGGTGTAGGTCGTATTGTCATAGCCTGCATGGTGTTGGCCCGTACCGCTCTCCGCGCCGTCGGCCAGCCACTGGTAGGCGTACTTGGCGCCGATTTTGCCGCTGCTGCCGATTGCCGCCCACAGATAATTCTTGGTCACGTTCTCCAGCCCATCCTCGTCGGCGATGCCGGAGATGTCCGCCGTCAGCGTCTCTCCCACCTGCGCCGTTCCGCTGATGGCGGGCGCGCCGGTGGCCGGGCTGTTGGTTGCCTTCCTCACCGGGAAGATTTTGATCTGTATGGTCCGTTCGCCCAGCACCCCGTCCCTGATGGCCTGTACGCGGTAGTTGTGCGGCACGCCCGCAACCATACCGGTGTCGGTGTAGGCGGTCGCCGTGCTGCCCGTGTCCGCCACGTACACCAGCGGATCGAGCTCGCCCAGCGAATGGCGGTGGCGCAATATCCGGTAACCGGTCACATCCTCATCGGGCGCGTTCCAGTACAGGGTCACCGACCCGTCGGCATTCGCCGCGACCCTGAGACTCTTGCGGAACTCCACCGCCGCCGCGGCCTCGGCCGTCATCACCGGCATCGTCGGCTGGCTGGTCATGTTCTGTCCGTGGCCAGCGTCGTCAACCCAAGCCACTATGAAAGTGATTTCCTTGCCCACGTCGGCTTCCACCGGCGTGTACGTAGAGTCGGTCGCATCCGGGATGCTGTCGTCGTCCGCCTCCCAGAAGTAGTAGAAGACGGCATTCTCCAGGCCGTTAGGGTCGATGATGAGCGACGTGTCCGCTGTCAGCGTATGCCCCACCAGCGCCCTGCCGCTGATCAGCGGCAGGCCCGTGGCCCGCCTGATGCGGTCCCTGGCCGCCAGCGGCTCGGTGGGCGCGCTGATCACCGTCTCCTCGTTGCCCCGGTCGTCGGTGTAGGTCGCCATCACGCTGATTCTCTTGCCCTGCTTGTCATCGTCCGGCTGGTAGGTTCGGGCGTTGGCCCCCGGTATGCGGGCGCCATCGGCCAGCCACCGGTAGGTCATGGAGGTGACCTGCACGCCGTACCGCTCGGAGAGGTTCGACGAGTCCGCGGTCAGGGTCTTCCCCACCTGCGCCTCGCCGGTGACCCGCACCGGCCAGGTCGCCGGGCCGGGCACCATCGTTGCGGGGACCACCGACAGGAGCCGCCCGCCCGCCGTGCACACCGCGCCCGTGGCAGCGCAGGACTGCGTCAGCTTGAGCGAGACCATCACCGAGTCCTCCGAGGCCGGCTCGACCTCGACTTCCCAGAGGTCGCGCCGCTGGCCCACCGGCTCGGCCCGTGTCACCTCGCCGCCCCACACCTCCACGCTGTGGTCCCGGAACTCCTCCTCTTCGGTCGCTATCTCGTCGCTGAACGCGATCCTGAAGCTGAACGCCGTCTCCCCGTCATGCTGCGACGGCAGGCCCTGGAAGCTCGCCGTCAGGATGGGACCCGCCACCGTCGCAGTCGGGCTGTTGTAAAGCTTCCTGGGGTCCTCCTCCTGGGTGCAGATCGATCCGGATTCGCCGCAGTCTCCACTCGACGACAGCGTGATCGTCACGTCCTCGTCGGAGTCCGGCTCCACCGTGATCTCGAACAGGTCGCTGCGGTCGTCCACCCGCTGCACCCGGGTGACCGCGCCCCCGGTCGCCGCGAGCGCGTCCTCGCGCAGCGATTCGGGGCTTATGCCCACGTCCTCGACGAAGGCCAGCCGCACGGTGAACTCGCTCTCACCGTCGTGGGACTGGGGGACGTTCACGAAGCGGCCCGTCAGCCGGTCCACCGCGTGGCCCGCCGACCCGCCCGTGGAGCAGGTACGGTCGGTCGGGACCATGTTCGAGTCGTCGGCGATCTCCACGCACAGCGCCGTTGCGCGCGAATTGGCTGTGCTGCCGATCTGGACAACGCCCGTCGTGCTCTCCAGCCAGAGGTACAACGGCCCGTATTCCGGCGCTCCATCTCCTTTTTCGCCCTCGGCCCGGCCCTCGGCAATCACCTCGTACCCGAAGTTGTGGTACACCTCCCCGTCCTCACCGATGGTCAGGGCGCCGGCGTAGAAGGCGCCTTCTCCATCGCCGTGCGTGAGGTCTTCGTACACGTACGAGTCATGGATCCTGTCCAGCACCCGGAACTCCACGTTGTGGATCTGGCGATGGCCCTCGAACCTGTCCGGGAACGCGCCGGCGTGCAGGTTGTTCATCCCCGTCACCTTGAGCCGCTTGTACAACTTGTCTCCCACCTTGACTTTCGTGACGCCGTCGAGGTCCAGCGTGACTGAGGGATTGTTCGTTCCCTGCAGCGGATTGGTCGTGGCACGCACCGTTTCCGACCAGGGACCCGAGGCAAAGTATGTGCGCGCCCGCACTCTCACGTCGTAGGCGGTGTCCGGCTCAAGCAGCAGCACCGGCAGGCGCGTGTTGGAGCCGCCCGTGGTCCTGGTCACCCCGGTGGCCTCCGTCTCGCCGGCGGCAGGGGACACGTGCACCTCGTAGCCGCGCACCTTCGGATCGTCGTTCGTGGGCGCGGTCCACTCCACCACCAGCGCCCCGGACTTCCCCGTCGGCGCCGTAACCGTCGGCGTCCCCGGCTTGGCCGCACGCGGCGCCGAGTACGTCAGGCGGACGATGATCTTGTCGCCGTCGGCAAGCAACGGAGGTCGGTTGTCATCATCATCCCACTCGTATTCCTCCGTGGTAGTCTCTCCAACTTCGCAATCCCTATCATCTCCGTCTTCGTCGAGACAGTTCCCAACTCTTCTAGTAGTAGCGTCGTCCAGGGAATAGGTTCTGGACCAGTCATCTCCCTCAAGGTAAAGCTCGATGCCGGCACCCTTTGGCAAAACGCGCGCCCGTTCCGTGCCGGAACTCGCAACGGAAGTCACAGTGCCGCGTATGTGAAAACTAAGGATGCCCGGGGCGATAGCGTTTGCTTGTCCCTCCTGACTCAGAAGAAGCTTCTCAACCGTGTACCAGGGGCCGAATCCCGCCGGGTAGTTGAATCCCGCGGGACTCAGGGTTCCAATTGGATTAGTCGCAGGGGGCGGGCGGTATCCTGCCGCCTGAGTGTGGTAGCCGTTATTAACGGACTCAGAAATTCCCACGTCCAGCCGGGACAGCAGGGAGGTTATGGTGGCGCCCTGGGCGTGGGCCTGCGGGACATGGGTTGCGAACAGCCCAACGGCAAGCGCCAAGCCGGCCAGAGCGACAATGATGATGGGAAATCGTCGTCTATCGGCGCCAGTCATCATCATTCCTCCCTGTGCTGGTGTGGTGGTGTGGGACGCAGCCCGTCCGGTCCGCGGGCGTCAGCCGATAGAGGAGCGGCGCGCAGCGGCGTAGGGCGTTGCATGGTTGAAGGCTGTTTCGGGTGAGTGCGGGACGTGCGAAGCCCGCGGGAAGGCGTCGTTCGAGGACTCCGGTTGCTTCGGGAGCGCACTGAGAGACCGCGGCGATAGGTTGGGATCGGGCCTGCCGGTATGAGCTGGAGGGGACGGGGGCTGGAGCAGAGGGCGACCCCTGGGGGGTAAGACGCTACAAGGCGGCCTCGGGCACGCTCGTTTCGGCGGCGTGGGTGTCCGGTGTGACCGCTGTCGCGTTTCCGTCCAGGAATTAATCTCCTCATAGATTGGGACAAGTCATCCTTCTCGCGACGAAGATTGGGCGCCAAAGAGTCGGCGGCCAGCCGACCAGATTGACTTCACGATAGGTTGCCATGTAGTCCATGCCAACGACAAGAGTCAAACAACACATTAATCGAGGATACTAGTGCTGCTATAAGCATGGGCATATGAACCTGTGCATAGGGTTTATATGCCCCTATCCATCAGGGTTCATTTGCCCTATCTCGGGCGCCGAAGCTCATGGCGCGGCCCCGTCGGGATCAGCACACGACCATGCTAATTTGACGTCGATCAGCCTGGCGGGCATGTCAGCTCACATATCCGGCCCTGCGACGGGCATGTGCCCCATTCCGGGAGGTACTTTTGCTATATCAGGGGAGGGTATGTTTGCTATGTCAGGTGGCGCACATTTGATCTTGCGGCCACCACAAAACGCGGATAGATTGGTCGGCGTAACCCGATGGTGCGCTCGTTAGACCTAGGGCGGCGCTGCAGCATCTCAGGGACGTTCGGGAGCAGCGAATGTTTGCGTCGGTCCACAGGACCCGTGGCTTGCGGCTGATCAGAGCAGCCGCCGGCGCCGTGCGGGTCAGCGGCTGGACGATCGACCGGACCGACCCGGACGGTCTCCGACACGTGGCGACCATGCTCGTCCGGATCCACTGGTTCTTCGCCGCCACGTGCTTGGTGCAACTGGTCTGCCGCCCGGCGTGGGGGGCAGCCACCTATGCCGCGTATGCGTTGCTGTTTCTCGCCCTAGTCGCGTTCACGGGCTGCCCGCACTACCGGCTGGCATCGGGAAGGCTGATCACCTGGCGCTGGATCTTCGCGCAATCCGCGGTGGACACGGCGGTGGTATCGGGGCCGCCGCGGTGGGCGGCGGTCTCGGCCACCACGGCATCCACCTGCTGTACAACCCGGTGTTGGCCTGCTTCGCGGTGTTCGTCACCTCGTCCAGGCTCAACATGGCCCGTGTCACGGCGGTGGCCGTCACCGACTCGAGACTGAGCCCACCGCCCCGGGGAGAGGGAAATATCTCATTTCAGCGGCAATCCGCCGGAATCCAATCCATTGGAGACACGTCCTGCATCGAGTGAGCACCGCGGCCAGCGGGTTTCCAGCCTTCCTGCGCAGATTCGACTTGCCGGAGCCGGGCGAATTGCGCCTCGTGGCCAGGGTGTATGTCTGGGCACGCTGGTTCGTCTGGGCGCTGGCCACGTTCGCCTGGCTGTACCCACTCAACGTCGCCGAGGTGATCTATCCTCCGAACGTTGCCCTAGCCCTGCTGCTGCTCGCCAGCAACGGATGCTTGCACTATCGGCTCGCCACGAAAGGGACCCTGTCCTGGCGGTGGATGCTGGCGCCAAGTGCCCTGGACCTGGCGCTGCTCAGCGCCGGCGTTGCGGCGCACCGCGGGTTCGAGACCCCCTTCTTCGTGGGGTATTACCCATGCCTGGCCATGTTCGCGGTGGTCGTCGGATCGGTGCGGCTCGCGCTGGCCTGGGTCACGATGACGGCGGTCGTCTACACCGCGCTCTGCCTCGCGGTCGAGCCCGGGTTGGACGTCTCAGGGAATGATGAAGAGATTCTGCTCATCCGGGTTGCCGGGATGTACCTGGTTGTGGTTGTCGTCAATCTGATCTCCAGGGTGGAGCGGATCAGGAGGATGGAGGCGGTGGCGCGGGAGCGAGCGCTGCAGCGGGAGCGCATCGAACTCTCCCACGCCATTCACGATACGACCGCGCAGTCGGCGTTCATGATCGGCCTGGGGATCGACGAGGTGCAGCGCCTGGTCGGCGACTCGAACGCGGAGGTGAAAACCAGGCTGGACGCGACCGCCAAGCTGTCGAAGACGGCTATCTGGCAGCTGCGACACCCGATTGACGTGGGGCGGATCTTCGACGGCCGGGGGCTGGGCAGGACCCTGGAGTCCCACGTCTCGACCTTCACCCAGATCACATCGGTCCAGGCGGACCTGGCCCAGCACGGGGTGGAGCCACCCCTCTCGGTGGAGGCCAGGAACCGGCTGTTCGCCATGGCCCACAACGCCCTCACCAACGCGTTTCGCCATGCGGAGGCGAGCCGGGTGCTGGTGGAACTCGCCTTCGGCGAGGATCGTCTCCGGTTGTCGGTCTCGGACGACGGCATGGGTCTCCCCGTCGACTACGCCGACCGCGGCCACGGCTTCGCCAACATGCGGGCGGACGCCGAGCGGCTGGGCGGATGTCTGCGCGTGGAACCGCGAGGGTCGACCGGCGGGGCGAGCGTGACATGCGTGATGCCCCTCGCGCGCCACCGAACGGAGGCCTAGCGTGGCCGCCACGCCCCCGCGCATCCGGGTCTTGCTCGCTGACGACCATTCGGTCGTGCGGGACGGCCTCAAGCTGATCCTGGAGGGGTCCGGAGCTTTCGAAGTCGTCGGGGAGGCCAAAGACGGGGCGGAAGCGGTGACGGCGGCCGCGGAGCTAGCCCCCGATGTCGTCGTGATGGACGTGATGATGCCGCACCAAGATGGCGTGGAGGCGTGTCGGGAGATCATGGCGTCCGCCTCGCATACGCGCGTGCTCATGCTGACGGCCTCAACCGAGGAAGACGCGGTGATCGACGCGGTCGCCGCCGGCGCGACGGGCTACCTGCAGAAGGCCTTCGATGGGGAACGGCTCCTGGCCGCGGTCCGCGCCGTGGCCGCGGGCGAGCCGTGCGTGCCCGCCAGCGTCCTCCGGCGGGTGTTCGCGGCCATTCGGAGCGGATCGGCAGCGGCCATGACCGGAGGGCCCAACCTGACGCCGCGGGAGCGGGAGATCCTCACGTCGTTCGCCCAGGGGATGTCGTACACCCAGATCGCGGAGGTCCGCAGCCTGAAGCCAGTGTCCATCCGCAATGCCGTCTACGGCATCCAGCGCAAGCTGGGCGTCGGCTCGAAGCAGGAAGTGGTGGTGTGGGCGGTGCGCAATGGCCTGCTGGATGACGTGCGGATCGTGCCGACCACGCGCGCCGCCACGCCCGGCCCGACCCCGGCCGCCATCAACGACACCGCTCCGCAGCGGAGCTCGAACGAATGACGCATCCGCTGAGGGTATCCCGAAGCATGAGCCATCGAAACTTCCGTTGAGACGTTGGTGTGTGGCGCCTCCAGGTCTCGTTAGAGGTTCCGCGACTGGCGGGTGTCTCGCAGGTGTGTAGGCAGTACAGCTAGCTGGTGAGGCAGTTGGGATAGTCGCCGCGGGCCGGGGCGGGGCGGATGGGGGGCCGGGGGTGATGCGGGCGAAGAAGGCGGCGTCGGCCACCGTCACGTTGCACCAGTAGAAGCCGAGGGCCTGGAAGGTGGCGATGTCGGGCACGTGGCGCCTGGGGTTGCAGATGAAGCACGCCCCGATGGGCGGGTCGCGCAGTGTCACAAGCGCCGATCGACGTACGGGGCCGGCCGCTTGCGGAAGCGAACGGCTCGATGTGGCCGACGCGCCCCCGCAGCGTGGCAGGTATGGGTGCTAGGCTGGCGGGACACCAAGTTTGACGTGACATACCTCTCATCACGATTGGTGGAGGGAGTCGGCCCAACGAAGCCGGGCAACCTTCGGGCGAACGCTCGAGAGGGTGCCAATTCCGGCAGCGCGTGCTGCAAGATGAGAGGGTCACCGGCGCGAAGCAGCGCCCCAGGGCGGGGCGCACGGCGCCAAGGGGTTGTGACGGAGTGATGGACACATCGTCCCTTGCTATTCGGCGGCTGATGGCGATGCCCGCGCCCGCGCATGACGCGGGCCGGCCGGGTCACCCGGCAATAGGGGAATTCGCCATCCGCTGACATCTCCGTCGGCGCCTCTGCCAAGGATCATCCGCATGTCCACGACTCAGACGCTTCGCTGTCGCGAGTGCAGCCGCGCCTATCCGCTGCTGGCCACGCACATCTGCGAGTTCGATTTCGGGCCGCTGGAAGCGCAGTTCGATTACGCCGCCATCCGCGAGACCATCTCGCGCGATGCCATTGCCGCCCGGCCGCCCACGCTGTGGCGCTACCACGAGTTGCTGCCGGTGGAGGGGGGCTGGGACGAGACCTGGCCGGTTGGGTTCACGCCGCTGCAGCGCGCGGACAACCTGGGCGACCGGCTGGGCCTGACCAACCTCTACATCAAGAACGACACCGTCAACCCCACCTACTCCTTCAAGGACCGGGTGGTGGCGGTGGCGATCACGAAGGCCCGCGAGTTCGGGTTCGAGACCTTCGCGTGTGCCTCCACCGGCAACCTGGCCGGGGCGGCGTCCGCCGCCGGGGCGCGGCATGGCATGCCCACCTACGTGTTCATGCCGGCCGACCTGGAGATTGGCAAGGTGCGCGGGGCGGCGGTCTACGGGGCCGCCATCGTGGCCGTGGACGGCACCTACGACGAGCTGAACCGGCTGTGCAGCGAAATCGCCGACCTCTATAACTGGGCTTTCTGCAACATCAACATCCGCCCGTACTACGCCGAAGGCTCCAAGACACTGGCCTTCGAGTCGGTGGAACAGCTTGGCTGGGTGGCGCCCGATCACATCGTGGCGCCGATCGCGTCCGGCTCGCTCTACACCAAGATGGGGAAGGCCATGAAGGAGTTGGTGGACGTGGGGCTGCTGGATAGCCAGTCCACCCGCATCCACGGCGCCCAGGCGGATGGCTGCGCGCCGGTGGCCGAGGCCTTTGCGCGCGGCCAGACCACCTACCGGCCCGTGCGGCGTCCCGACACCGTGGCCAAGTCGCTGGCGATCGGCAACCCGGCGGACGGCTTCTACTCGTTGAAGCTGGCGCAGGCGGTGGATGGCGTGATCGAGTCGGTCACCGACGACGAGATCGTGGCGGCGATGCAACTGCTGGCCTCCACCGAGGGCGTTTTTGCCGAGACCGCCGGCGGCGTCACAATTGCGGTGCTGGCCAAGCTTGCCGAGCGCGGCGTGATCGGTCGGGACGACCTGACGGTGGCGCTGGTGACCGGCAACGGGCTCAAGACGCAGGAGGCCATCGACGGCCGAGTGGACGCCCGCTTTGAGATCAGACCGAGCATTACGTCGTTCGAGCAGACGCTGGCCGACCGCGGCGTGCTGACGCCGGCCTAATTCGCGCAGGAGACGCACCCATGCCCCGTGTCCGAATTCCAACCCCGCTCCGCAGCCTGACGGACGGAAAGAACAGTGTGGAGATCGACGCCACCAACGTCGCTGACCTGGTGGCAAAGCTGAACGCCACGCACCCCGGATTCTCCGAGCGCATCCTGGACGAAGACGGGGAACTGCGGCGTTTCGTCAACATCTACGTGGACGGCGAGGACATCCGCTACCGGGAAGGCTTCGCCACCGAAGTCGGCCCGGGCGATGAGGTGTCGATCGTGCCGTCGGTGGCCGGCGGCTAACCGGGAAGACCCTCGCGCTGCCCTTTCCACCAGGAGAGGGCAATGGCAGCAGGCCGACCGGGCGCTCAGGCGTCGGGCGGGAGGGGTTTGCGGTTGTCGAAGCCTTCGTCGCGGGTGTGCCAGTAGTCGATGGCGTCTTCGCCGAGGCGCCAGCAGAGGAAGGCGTCTTCGCCCTCGATCTGTGAGGGGAAGTCGATGAGGCCGGTGGCGGGGTCGCGCAGCTCGATGTTGCGCGACCGGAGCCAGGCGACGAGCGGCTGCACGTCCCAGAGGGCGGCGACCAGCGCCTGGTGGGCCAGGCTGACCTCGACCGGGGTGCGGCGGCTGGAGGTCTGGGCGGCCTCGAACCCGCGCCGTTCGGACCCGGCGTCTATCCAGACCCGCTGCAGGCGGCCAACGATGCGACGCACTTCCGGCAGGAGCTGAGTGGCTTCCTCCAGCGTGTAGGTCAGGCCCTCGTCTTCGGGTTCGTCCATAGCTGCGGGCCTCGCGTCAGGTCTGTGGGTAAGTATCGGCCAGCGCGGCGCGTCCGTGCGGCCCGGTCGGGTGCGACCCCGGCCACATGGTGCGTTCGCGCACGACCGACCGCGTTGGGTACCAGGCGGCGCGCAGGTTGCCGGCCAGGTACACGGAGCCGCCGGCCAGGACCGAGCCATGGTTGCCGGCCAGCGCCAGCGCCGCCTGCAGCGCATCGTGCGGGTCCGAGGCCTGGGCGATAGGCGCCTGACCGAGTTTGTCGCCCGCGTCGGCGAGCAGGCCGACGGGTAGGGCCGGCTTCCGGTAGACCTGCGGCTCGGTGGCTACCCAGCAGTCGAGGTGGGGCAGGAGCTGCGGCAGCACGTCCGAGGCGGCGCGATAGCCGACCATGCCGATCAGTCCGACGCGCGGGCGGGGCAGGTCCGCGGCAGCAATCACCTGGCCGAGGGCCCGCGCCTTGTCGCGGTTGTGGGCACCGTCCAGGTACACGGCGGGTTGGCCTGGCATGCGTTCGAAGCGGCCGGCCAGGCGTCCCTGGGCGGCAGCGCGCCTGACCTCTGGCGTGAGTGACCGGTGAGGCGTGCCGATGACCTCCAGCGCCGCCTCGGCCAGGTGGGTATTGCGCGATCGGAAGTCGGGGCCGTCCAGCGGGACTTCGATGAGCGGTTGACCGATAGCGGCCGCCGCTTCGCGCACTGGTGGCTGCGCCTCGGGCGGGAGCGAGCCGCAGAGGGCGGCGGCACCGGGCTTGAAGATGCCGGCCTTGTGCCAGGCCACGGTTTCCAGCGTGCCGCCGAGGCTCTTGAGATGGTCGGGCCCCACGCTGGTGATCAGCGCCAGGTCAGGTTGAACCACGTTGGTCAGGTCGAAGCGACCGCCGGCGCCCACTTCCATCACGGCGATGTCCACGCCCGCGCGATGGAAGTACTCCAGCGTGAGCGCCACCCACACCATGCCGTAGGTGGGCGGGCCGTCGGGATCGGTGGCGGCGAATCGGTCGACGTGCGGGCGGATCCAGTCGACCAGTTCGACCAGTTCCGAGGGACGGGCCAGCCGGCCGTCGCAGTCGAACTTTTCCAGCGCGGTCTGCAGGTACGGGGTGCAGTGCAGGCCCGCGCGCAGGCCGGTGGCAGAAAGCCCAGCCGCCAGCTTGGCGGCCACCGACCCCTTACCGGAGGTTCCGCCGACGTGCACGCAGCGCAAGCCATCCTGCGGGTTGCCGAGGGTGGCGAGGAAGCGGCGGAAGCGAGCCAGCCGACGTTCACCGGCCTGAATGGACTGTTCGAGCGTGCGCTGCGTGGTTGGTCCGGCGGGGCCCTGGATCAATCCGTTGACGTAGCCGACAGCGGCCTGTCCGGCGGCGATCTCAGCGTCGGCGACCGGCGGGTCGGCTCTGATGAGAACCGACGGCTCACGCACCGTCGCGCCGGGCGAGATCGAGCGCCTGCAGCATTCCGGCGAAGGATTCGCGTGAGTTCGCTTCCTTGCTGCGGCCCTCGGGGTGCCAGTGCGTTTCCAGGTTCACCGCGCCCCCGAATCCGTCCGCGATCAGGGCACGGAGTTGGCCGACGAAGTCCACCTCACCGCGGCCCACACACTCCCAGGCGATCAGGCCGGTCGAGGGATCGACGACGCGCGCATCCTTGACGTGGACATGGGCAGTCCATGGACGGGCGAGCTCGTAGCCGGGCGGAAAGGGGTTGCCGCCGGACACGAAGCCGTTGGACGGGTCCCAGTTCAGCTTGACCCGTGGGTGATCGGTGGCTTCCAGGATGCGCACGGTGTTTACGGCCGTGTTGCCCCAGCAGCTGCGGACGTTTTCGACCAGCAGCGTCAGGCCGGCGGCGTCGGCGCGGTCACCGGCGTCGCGCAATACGGCGGCGATCCCGGCCAAGCAGTCGGCCGGCAGCGGGCCGCCGTCCGGGTAGCGCGGGCTTGGATTGCCCATGCCCACCATGCCGTCACGGCGGCAGGAAAAGACCCTGACGTAGGGCGAATCAAGCGCCTGGGCGACGCGGATGCCGCCTTCGAGTTCGATGCGGTGCTGGTCCCAGCCGTCGATCGAGGCCAGGTCGCCCACATCGCGCGGCGGCAGGATCAGGATCTTGAATGCCTGCGTGCCGACGGCGGACACGCTGAGACCGCCGCGTTCGACGGAGGCGCGGGTGCGCTCAAGCGCGGCGTCGTCGCACTGCCAGGCCGCCCGACCCCAAAAGTCCTCGATTTCGATTCCGGACATGCCGAGGTCGGCGGCGACGGCCACGCCGACATCTACATCCGATGAGATCTCACTGTTGACCACGCCCAGCGAGAACGGGAGATCCGTGTCAATTCGGGTAGCCATATCAGGCCGCCGTGGCTCGGGACCAGAACGACATCAGCAGCTCCTCCAGTTCAGCGCGCCGGTCCACCGCCGCGCGCAGCGCTTTCATGTCCAGACCGTCACTGCTCACCGCCACGCCGCGCAGTAGTTCGGCCACCTCGTTCGAGGCTCGGGTCCAACTGTGCATGAGGCTGCGGAGTTCGCGGGCCTGCTCCCGCGTCAGCGCCATGGGCGACTCTCCGGGCAGGTAGGTGCGCGAGGGTAGCGCGTCGGGCTGGAAGATGGAGGGATAGGTATCCCTCCGTTCGCATATTGTACGGTTTGGGGACAGTTGCTACGCTAATCATCAGCGTTCAGCGTTGCCGGGAGCCGCCGAATGACCAGGAAAGACTGGCTGTTGCTGGCTGTCGTGGGGCGCGAAGGAACGGAGGCGAAGCCCATCGACGCGCTGCGGGCGATGAAGGTCCTCTTCGTTTTCAGCCGGCAGCTGGGACCAAAGCTGGAAACGCCAGGATTCTACGTGTATGAACCCACCGGCTACGGCCCCTTTGCGCGCGAAATCAACGCGGACCTGGACCAACTCGAATACGAAGGGCTGATCGAACCTGTGTCGAACCCTGGCCGGTCCTGGCCCCGGTATCGGGCGTCGCCACAGGGTGTAGACACCGTCGCAGCACTGGACGGGGCCGACGGACGGATAGCGAACTATCTGCTGGACGTGCGCGACTGGGCAATGTCCATCATGTTCTGGGATTTACTGCGGTCGGTGCACCAGCGTTGGCCCGAATACGCCACGCGCGACGTAGCCGGAGTATGACCAGGGCATGACCCTGATCGTCGCTGCGGCGTGCAGGGGTGGCGTCGTGGTGGCGGCCGACAGCCAGATAACCGCTGGGGACGTCCGATTTACGAGCGAGAAGCTTCGCCGGATGGGTGAGCGGGTTGTCTGGGGTTCGTCCGGGTCCCTGGGAACCACTCAACTCATTGAGCAAGAACTGGCGAAGCACTTCCCGGCCGGCGCCGACGGAGTGCCGATTGAGGACCTGCGACTCAGGGCTTTGGAGGTCGTCAATCCAGTTTAGAGGGCGGCATCAGCCAGATGGCCAGGACTGCCAAGGTCGAATCCACCAGCAAGCGCATTGCTCTTTGCTGGCCATACGGCTGGACGGTCGTGGATTCTGCAGATCGCTGAGAACGGGGAGTCTTTCGTGCACAACCCTCGTGATGAGGAGACCTACGCCAACTTTGCGGCAATCGGTTCGGGGGGAGCGTTCGCCTACCTGGCACAGGCGAGCCTGGCGCACTACGACTTGCCTAACACAGAAATGGACCTGACTCGCGCGCTCATCTATCGCGCAATGCTGGACATCATTCGGACGTCGTCCCACGGCGTGGGCTTTCCGATCAGCATGGGGTTGGTGACGCGTGCGGGCGCACGCCTGCTGGACGAACAGGAACGCCGTCTGGTTGACAGGGACGCGAACTATATCGGCGAGCTTGAGGCCGAAGTCGTCCGGAGCGTCTTTGGCGACAGCGCGACGGGGACGGTTTCGCGTGAACCCAGCGCGCCTGAGTAGAACCGACCCGGCGTGCAGCCGGGTCGGGCAGACCCTTCTGTAGCGCGTCGGGCGCGGCGCTGGACGCGGCGTTGGCGGAAATGGGCCGGTGGTAGACTCCGCTTCCTGTTGCCGGCGTGCGGCGCCCAGAGGTCGCAGGCGTTCGCCGCTGCTCGCCCCTTAGCCGCGGGAGGCCCAATGGCGATTCATACTGGCGCGCCGCGTCGCTCGACGCTTGCGCCCGGGGACCACGCCAAGCTGGACGACCTGCGAGCGCGCCTGGCCGACCTGAAGTCCGAGCCCGGCGCCACGCTGGAAGCGCTCTACGCGGCGCAGGACGTCTTTTCGTACGTGCCGCCGGAAGCCGTGACGATGATCGCCGAGGAGCTCCGGCTGCCGGAGAGCGAAGTCTTTGGCGTCCTGACCTTCTACACGATGTTTCACCGCAAGCCCTCGGCCACGTACGTGCTACGGGTCTGCCGGGACCTTAGCTGCCACCTTTCGGGCGCGCCGGCCGTGCTGCACGCCTTCAGCGAGGCACTGGGCAGGCGCGTTGGCGAGGTGACCGAGGACGGCCTCTTCGAAATCGAATCCGTCTCCTGCCTGGGGCTATGCGACCTGCAGCCCGCCGCGATGGTGAACCTGGAGCAGCACGGACCGTTAGACCCGGATAAAGCCCGCGGCCTGCTGGCCGACCTGCGTGCGCGGGAGGCCTGATGGAACTCGTCGTCACCAAGAATTTCGGCAACCCGCAATCGTGGACGCTGGAGAGCTACCGCGCGGCGGGCGGCTACCAGGCTCTGGAGAAGGTCCTGCGCGAGATGACGCCCGAGGACGTCTCGGACCTGATCAAAGAGTCGGGGCTGAGCGGACGGGGCGGGGCGTTCTTTCCCACCGGGTTGAAGTGGCAGTTCGTAAGGGCGGATCCAAAGACGCCGCGCTACGTGGTGATCAACGGCGACGAAAGCGAGCCAGGCACCTACGTGAACCGCTACTCGCTGGAGCTGGACCCGCACCTGATGCTGGAAGGCATGCTGATCGCGGCCTATGCGTGCAACGCCACGCTGGGGTACGTGTACATCCGGGGCGAGTACGGGCTGGCGCACGAGCGCACGCAGGCGGCGATCCGGGAGGCCTACGAGGCCGGCTACCTGGGCAGCGACATCCTGGGCAAGGATGGCTTTGACTTTGAGGTCACGTTCCGCCGCGGCGCGGGCGCCTACATCGTGGGCGAGGAGACCGCGCTCTTCAATTCGCTGGAAGGCAAGCGCGGGAACCCGCGCTACAAGCCGCCCTTCCCCACCAACGTGGGCGTCTGGGGGTTGCCGACGGCGATCAATAACGTGGAGACGCTGTCGGCGGCACCGGCGATCATTCAGAACGGGGCCGAGTGGTTCCAGAACCTGGGCCACGGCGATGCGACCGGCACCAAGATGTACTGCCTGTCGGGCCGGGTGGCCAAACCGGGCGTGCATGAGCTGCCGCTGGGCACCACCGCGCGCGAGCTGATCTTTGATTACGGCGGCGGGGTGCTGGACGGACGGCCGCTGAAGGGCTTCAAGCCTGGCGGCGCATCGTCGGCGGCACTGGGTCCGCAGCACCTGGACGCCGCGCTGGAACCGCGATCCATGGGGGCGCTGGGCACCATCATGGGTACCGGCGGCGTGGTGGTCTACGACGACACGGTCTGCATGGTGGACGCCGCCTACCGCGACGCGCTCTTCTTCGAAGAAGAGAGTTGCGGGTTCTGCATTCCGTGCCGCGAAGGCGCGCCGAACCTGGTCCAAGTCTGCGAGCGCATCATGTACGGGCAGGGATCCCTGGACGACCTGGACCTGCTGGAAGACCTGGGCGCGAGCATGATGGCCTCGTTCTGCGGGCTGGGGCAGTTCGCGCATCAGCCGGTGCGCGGGGCCGTGCGGGCGTTCCGCGACGAGTTCGAGGCGCACATCCGCGACCACCATTGCGAGGCGGGCGTCTGCTCGATGACGAACGGGCGTCTGGCCTAAGCGAGACGCGCTTCGGTACGCAGGCTGGGCGGGTAGCTCGGAGACGCGAGGGCGCTTGACTAAGCGGCGTCCGTCGGTTCGTGCCGCTTGGCGTCTTCGGTCCAGCGGTACGCACAGCGCTCGCGGTAGTCGCAGTACTCGCAGTGTTTGCCAGGGGTCGGCTCGAAGGCGGCCTCCCCCACGCGCTCGGCCAGCATCTGATAGCGGCTGAGCACGTCGTCGGCAAAGGCCGGGTCGGGCGGCGCGGACACGGTCTGGTTGTCCTTGAGGTAGTAGACCGTGAGTCGCGACACGGCACGATCGAAGCCGCGTTCCAGCGCCAGCGCGTAGGTGTGCAACTGGGTGCGCAGACGTCCGGGGAGTTCCGCCGGGCGGCCGCCGCTCTTGTAGTCAATGATCTCCAGGCCGTCGGATCGCTCGTCGACCCGGTCGATGATCCCTTCCACGGTGTAGGCATCGTCCGGGCGCAGGCGCAGACGAAAGCGCCGTTCCAGCATGAGCGGACGGCCCGGCGCGTGGCCGCGGGCCGACCAGAAACCATCCAGGAGTTCGTGGCCGCGTACCCAGATGTCCGGAAAGCGCTCGCGATCCAGCCGGGGCGCGTTGCGCCAGTAGGCGGCATGCAGTTCATGCAGATCGGCGCGGGTTAGGCGGACGCCGTCGCTCAAACGCTCAAACGCCCGGTGCAGCACCGTGTGGACGATGGCGCCCACGGTGAGCCAGGGGGCGAAGGGCGTGGGCACGCGCTCGATGTAGCGGAAGCGGTAGGCGTAGGGGCAGAACTCGTAGAGGGCGAGCTTGGAGAAGCTCAGGCGCATGGCGGCGGCCGTTCAGGGAGAGACTGTCGCGGTCCGTGGGTGAAGTCTCGCCGAGTGGACGTCACGGCTTCGAGGCCGGGTGGGACGGTCGGCGGGCGGCGGCGGTGTAGGCGCGGCGGAGGACGGATTCGGCGGGTTTGCCGTTTGGCGGAAATTCGGCACCGTTGGCATCGGTCGTGTCGGGGTCCCAGCGCCACCAGAAGACGCCCTGGAGGGCCTCGCGCCGGTAAGGCAAGCCGAAGAATGCGGTGTAGAGGTTGGCCTGGAGATCGAGATCGACTTCGTGCGGCTTGACGGGGTCGGCGGCGCGCGGCTGGGTAGCGGCGGTGGCGGCGCTGCGGTAGCCCAGCTCGGTGAAGATGACCGGGCGGTCGAGCTTCCGCTCGGCGCGCCAGCTTTCGATTTCTTCCAGCCAGACGTTCCAGGCGTCGGCGAGTTGGGCGTGGCTGATCAGGCGGTCGGCCAGCGGGAAGTAAGCGTTGACGCCGATGAAGTCCAGGTCGTTCCAGAAGGGCACGTTGGCGTAGCCGCCAGAGCCCGACGAGGGGGCGTGGCTGGCGGCGTAGGTGAGCGGCCCGCCGAATCGTCGCCGGATGTCGACGATCAGTGCCTGCCAGTCGGCCGCTGGCGCAGTCTCGGCAAACCCCAGGTCGGTACCGAGGCAGAACAGGTCGGCCCCGGCGCTCTCGGCCACGTTGGCGTAGTGGCGTGTCATCGACGTGTAGTCGGCGAACCAGGCGGCCGGATCCGCGGGTCGAAATTCGCCGCGCCAGACGCCGTCGTCACTGTCGACGAACGGCTTGAGCATGACGCGCAGACCGGCGGTGTGGGCGCGGTCGATCAGGCGTCGGACGTCGTCATCGGGTGTCGTGCGGGTTGGGTCTGGGCGGACGTGGTTCGCGTCTTGCGCCGGCTGGTACCAGCCGGGGGCGACCGAGATCCAGTCGGCGCCCGTCGCCACGGATGACTCGACCAGTCGGCTGGCTCGCTGCTCAGCGAAGTCGGTCCCCGCGAGTCCGGCCAGGGTGAGGCCGTGCATGAATGGGGCGCTGGTTGGATCGCGCCGGCTGACGCCAGCGAAACCGCAAGCGGCAAGGCCGGTACCGGCAGCGGTGAACGCCGCGCCGGTCAGTAGCGTCCGGCGCCCGATACGGGCCGGCACGCGCCTCGCGTTCGGCGCAGGCATCGGGAAGGGCTCAGGCAGCGTGGGCTAGCGGCCCAGAATCCAGCGCACGTCCTCGCTCATCATCTCCTCGTTCCACATGGGATTGAAGGTGAGATCGATTTCGGCCTTGCGGACGTGGTCCAGGGTCTCGGCTTCCTGCTTGACCTGCTGCAGGATATACGGCCCGGCCGGGCAGCCGGGCGTGGTGAGGGTCATGGTGACAGTGGCGCGCTCGTCACCGGCGGCCGCGGCAGGTTCGCCTTCACCGGGGACGTAGGGGGCGACGTCGACCTCATAGATGAGGCCCAGATCGACGATGTTGATGCCGATCTCGGGATCGATGACGGTGCGCAACTGATCTCGGACCTGGTCGGGGGTTGTGGTAGCCACGGGATATCTCGCAATCGGTGTTCGTTAGCAAGCTTGGCAGCCAGTCAGGGGCGCGACAAGACCCGACGGCTGGTTTCAACGGATGTTGCGTCAGCCGGCGGCGTAGCCCGGCAGGATGCGTACGCCGGGGTAGCCCATGGCGCGGCCGGCGTCGATTTCGAGGCGGTGGTCCCATTCGACCTGGTGCACGCGGTAGTCCCAGGCAGCGCGTTCCAAATCCCACCAGACCTCGGCCCAGTGGGCCACGCCGGCCCAGTGGGGCTCGTACTTCAGCCCGACGCTGCCGGGGCGGAGGATGGTGGTGTCCTTGAACTCAAGCTCGAGCGGGGCGTGGATGTGTCCCACGACCATGAGGGCGGGCGCGTTAGGGCCGATCAGGCGCCCGAGCTCTTCCGCCGGTGTGTCGGCCCAGATGAATTCGTCCAGATTGACGCCGTTGGCGTGGGCGAGCAGCAACTCGGGGCCGCCGTCTACTTGCAGCCGCAACTGCTCGGGCAAGGCAGCGGCGCGCTGGAGCAAGTCGGACGGGAGCAGTTTCACCGTCCAGTCGAAGACGGCCAGGATCAGGTCGCGGCGCAGACCCCGGCCGGGCACCGCTTTGAAGGACCCGAGCGCCAGGTCGCGTTCGGTGTCGCCCTTGAGCAGCGTGACGCCGGCTGCCTCCAACTCGTCCCAGGTTTCCAGGGGTCGCGGGCCGCCGCAGATCTGGTCGCCGCCTGAGACGATGAGTTGAAACGGCCCGCGCGCACGGACATCAACCAGCACCGCGCGCAGGGCGGTCAGGTTGGCGTGTACGTCAGTCAGAACCGCGATTCGCATGCAGCGGCCGAGGGGTGGCAAGTTGCGCGCCGGTGCCACGGGGGGGCAGCGAGCGGGGAGGTGTATGTTCAGCCTAAGCAGCGCGCGCCGTGGCTGGCAATAGATTCGTGCGGGTGTTCCGAAGCCGCCGCCGACCTATGGTAGGCTTGCGGGAGCGCGACGCCGTACCTTGCGTCGCGTCCTTTTTGTCCCCGATGCCGAAACTCAAAACCCGTAAAGCTGCCGTCAAGCGTCTGCGTCGCACGCGGCGCGGCAAAATAACCGTCGCCAAGTCGTGGGCCGGTCCCTACCGGCGGCGCAAGAGCCGTAGGGCCCGCCGCGCCAAGAACCAGGAACAGCCGCTGGCGCGCGGGCAGCATCGTCAGGCCGAGCGCCTGCTGGCGAACTGAGGCAGACCGATGGCTCGCGTCAAGCGCGGCGTAACCAAGCGCCGCCGACACCGCAAAGTGCTGAAGGCCGTACGAGGCCACCGTGGCGCGCGTAGCCGGCACTTCCGTGCGGCGCATGAGGACCTGATGCACGCGGGGCAATACGCCTACCGCGACCGGCGAAACCGCAAACGCCAGATGCGACGGCTCTGGATCATGCGCATCAACGCCGGTGCCCGCCTGCACGGTCTGACCTACGGCGCCTTCATGCACGGTCTGCGCGAGGCGAACGTCACGCTGGATCGCAAAGCGCTGGCAGACCTGGCGGCCAACGAACCGGCGGCCTTCGAAGCGCTGGCCGACACCGCTCGGGCCGCGGCCTAGGCCGGCCAGCGCCCGCGCGGGGGCCGGCCCGCCATGATTACGAGCGTTCGCAATCCGCAGGTGGCGTTGGCGCGTCGCTTGCATCGCGCCTCGGTTCGGCAGCGCGACGGTCTGATCCTGCTGGAAGGGCCGCGCCTGGTGATGGAGGCCGCCCAGGCAGGGATATTGCAGACCGTCCTGGTGGCGGACTACCCGAAGGCTGACGTCAAGCTGGCAGCGGACGCGGCGTCAGAGGCCGGGGCTCGGGTGTTGACGGCCGCGCCGCACGTGCTGGCGGCGGCCGCGGACAGCGGGTCGCCACAGGGCATTGTGGCCATCGGACGCCGCCCACGGGTCGCCGCGTTGGATGGCGTTCCCCTGATCCTTGTGATCGATGGCGTGCAGGATCCGGGGAACGTGGGCACGCTGGTGAGGTCGGCCGCGGCGGCCGGCGCGACGCTGATTGTGCGCACGCCGGGCAGCGCCGATCCCTTTGGCCCCAAGGCGCTGCGCGCGGGGGTGGGGGCGCACTTCCGGGTGCCGATTCACCTCTTGGGCACGCCGGAGGATCTGCAGCCGCTGGCGGCCGATGTCGATCTCTACGCAGCGGCGGCCGACGCCGAAGGCGCCTATCACGGAATCGATTGGACCGGCTCTTGCGGGCTGGTGGTGGGCGCCGAGACGCGCGGCGTATCGTCCGCCTGGCGCGACGCCTGCCGGGGCGCCGTTGGGGTACCGATGCTTCGCGGCGTGGAATCGCTGAACGCGGGGGCCGCGGCCGCCGTTATCCTGTTCGAGGCCGCGCGGCAGCGTGCGGCAATCCCCCAAAGCTGACCCCACGGTGCAAGAGCGACTTGACGCCCTGCTAGGCGCTGCGCGCGCCGAGCTCGAAGCCGCTGCGGACGACGCGGCGCTGGAGCAGTGGCGCGTGACGCATCTGGGGCGGCGCAGCGAACTCACCGGCCTACTGCGTTCGGTCGGCAGCCTGCCGCGCGAGGAGCGGCGAGCCGCCGGACAAGCGGCCAACGCCGCGCGCCGGGAACTGGACGAGGCGTTCGAGGCCCGCCAGGCGGACCTGCGCCGCAGCGCCGACGGTGTCCGCGCGGACGTGACCATGCCGGGCTACCCGGTGCGCCTGGGCAGCCTGCACCCGCTGACGCGCACGCTGCGCGAGATTCGCCGCGTGCTCGCGCCGATCGGCTTCCGCGCCGTCAGCGGACCCGAGGTGGAGTGGGACCGCTACAACTTCGAGCTGCTGAACATCCCGGCGGACCATCCGGCGCGCGACATGTGGGACACCTTCCACATCCACGACACGTCTCGGCCGGGTGAGCTTTTGCTGCGCACTCATACTTCGCCAGTCCAGGCGCGGGTGATGGAGCAGGTCCGCCCGCCCGTGCGGGTGATCGTGCCGGGCAAGGTCTACCGCTACGAGGACCGCGACGCCTCGCACGAGGCCGAGTTCATGCAGGTGGAGGGCCTGGCCATCGACGAGCACATCACCATGGCCGACCTACGCGGGACGTTGACGTACTTCGTGCGCGCCATGTTCGGCCCCGACCGCGAGCTGCGGATCCGCGCCAGCTACTTCCCGTTCACCGAACCCAGCGCCGAAGCCGAGATGTCCTGCCACGTCTGCGGCGGCGACGGCTGCGCGGTCTGCGGCGGGACGGGCTGGATTGAAATCCTGGGATCCGGGATGGTCCATCCGAAGGTGCTGGCCGACGTGGGCTACGACCCGGACGTGTACCAGGGTTTCGCCTTCGGCATGGGCGTGGAACGGATCGCCATGCTCAAGTACGGCGTGACCGACATTCGATCCTTCTACCGCAACGACCTGCGGTTCCTGCGGCAGTTGCGCTGAGCCATGCGGGTTCCCATCGCATGGTTACGCGAACTGGCCGGGATCGACGCGTCAGTTGACGACGTGGCGCAACGCCTGACCAACGCGGGATTCGAGGTTGGGGCCATCCACCGCGCCGGCGAGCACTGGGACCGCGTGGTGGTGGGCGAGGTCGTGCGCATCGATCCCCATCCCAACGCCGACCGCCTGAACCTGCCGACCGTGAACACGGGAAGCGAGGAAGTCCAGGTGGTCTGCGGCGCCTGGAACTTCAAGGTGGGCGACCGAATTGCCTTCGCCCCCACCGGCGCCCGTCTCTGGGACCCCTACGCCGACGAGCCGGTGCTTAAGGAACTGAAGCCCACACGGATCCGGGGCGTGGTCTCGCGCGGCATGTTGTGCTCCTCCAAAGAGTTGGGCATCAGCGACGACCACGAAGGCATCCTGATCCTGGACCCCGACGCGCCGCTGGGCCGTCCGCTGGCGGAGGCGCTGGGCGGCGAGGTGCTGGAGTTCGAACTCAAGGCCAACCGCCCGGACGCGCTTTCCGTTTTGGGTATCGCGCGCGAGGCGGCGGCGCTTTACGGAACCCAGGTCCGTTCGCCCATCCCGGACGCTCGACCGAGTGAGGACGGGTCGAGCCCGCCGGTAGAACTCCAGATCGAGGACCCCGCGCTCTGCGCCCGCTACTCGGCCGCGCTGGTTCGCGACGTGCGCGTGGGCGAATCTCCGGCCTGGATGCGGGACCGCCTGGAACAGGCGGGTGTCCGCCCGATCAGCACGATCGTGGACGCGACGAACTACGTGATGCTGGAACTGGGCCAGCCGCTGCACGCCTTCGACTGGGAACAGGTGCGCGGCGGGTTCATCGGGGTTCGCACGGCCCGGCCCGGCGAACGCCTGGTGACTCTGGACGGGCAGGACCGGGAGCTGACGCCTGAAACGCTCTGCATCGTGGACGCCGAGGGCCCGGTGGCCCTGGCGGGCGTGATGGGCGGCCTGGCTACCGAGGTCAACGACACGACGTCAACGGTCCTGCTGGAGTCGGCCACCTTCGATCCGGTCAGCATCCGCCGCACGGCGCACCGCCTGACCCTACGCAGCGAAGCCTCGCGCCGCTTCGAGAAGGGCCTGCCGCCGGAACTGACCGTGCTGGCCCTGCGTCGCTGCGTGCAACTCATCGAGGAGATCGGCGCCGGCCAGGGCGAGTTCCTCTCCGCCGACGCCTACCCGGCCCCCTCAGATCCAGCGCCGGTGTTGCTTGAGTTCGACCGCATCGAGCGTTTGATGGGCGTGGCCTACGACCGCGCCGAGGTCCGGCAGGCGCTGGATGCGCTGGAGTTCGCTGTCGACGAGGACGGCGACGATCTGTGCGTCACACCGCCGTTCTGGCGCCGCGACGTGACCGCGCCGGCGGATGTGATTGAGGAAGTCGCGCGCCTGGTCGGCTACGAGCGCATCCCCGACACCCTGCCCACCGGCCAGGTGATGGACCTGGCGCCGGGCGAGATCGACGAACGCGACGACGAGGCGCGCGACGTGATGGCGGGCCTGGGCTTTTCCGAGTGCGTGACCTACGCCCTGACCAGCGAGGCGCGCATGGCGCGGCTGGTGCCGCCGGACCTGCTGGACGCCTCTCTGGAGGCGCCATTGGGCGATGCCGACGCATGGGCCGTAGTGCGCGAGTCGGGCATGAACGACGCCGGACGGGCCCTGGCCGACCGGCTACTGCCGCTGGACCGCGAGCCGCTGCGGCTGCGCAACCCGCTGTCGATGGACGAGAACGCCCTGCGGCTGACCGGGCTGGGCACCATGCTGGAAACCCTGCGCGCTAACCGCCGGCACGCCGACCGCGACCTGCTGCTGTTCGACTACCAGCCCTCGTTCCTGGCGCGCGACGGCGACCTGCCGGAAGAACCGAACTTCCTTACGGCCGTAGTCGGCGAACGGATCAGCGCCGACCGCTGGGACGAAACCCGGTCCGTGGAACTACCGTTCGTGCGCGGCGTGCTCGATGAACTGCTGACGCGCTCAGGCGTGCCCGCCGCCGAGGTCAACCACGACGACCTGCAGCACCCCACCTTCGCCCCCGGCGCCGCGGCCGCCGTGACTTACCGAGGTCGCGTTGTGGCCGCCTACGGCGAGGTGGATTCCGAGGTCGCCGCTGCCTTCGACCTGGACGAACGGGCCTGGGCACTGCTGGTGGACATGCCCGCCGTGCGCGCAGCCTCGGCCGGGCCGCCGGCCTTCAGCGCCTGGTCGGAATATCCATCCGCGCTGCGCGACCTGGCGATCGTCGTGGACGCCGAGGTGACGCAGGCCGAGGTGTACGAAGCGATCCAGCGCGCGGGCCGCCCGCTGCTCAAGTCCGCTCGACTCTTCGACGAGTACCGCGGCGAGCAAATCCCCGCCGGCAAACGCAGCCTGGCCTATGCGCTCAGCTACGCCGCGCCGGACCGGACGCTGACGGACAAGCAGGCGGACCGGGCGCATACGCGGGTGGTAAAGGCGCTGCAGCACAGGCTGGGGGCGGAGCTTCGGACGTAAACTGAACTCATAACTACAGTAAACACACACTGTCGCCTTTTTCTAGCACTTTCATCTAGCCTAACAGTTGGTCCATATACGCAGTTTTCGGCGGATACCAAATACCCACAATCATCCACGTTTTGGGATACTGACTGTGAGTTCCGACAAAGAAGTGCGTGTCCCCTATCTCCGACATTTCATACTCAAACCTGTTTCGGAACGCAGACTCCCATTTCTCACCATATTCGGCCGACCACCGACGGTATGCCTGTAACATCTCCCAGTCATTGCACCCCATCGCGTGACCACTGCAGTCCGAATCGTCACAAAAATAGTGATAGCTAAACTTAAACGGAATCTTCTCCAGCATTTCTGTCGCTGACTTAACGAACATGCTTCGCTGACTGAGCCTGGCGAGCTGGTCTTCGCGCCAGTTTGGATCTGCTGCCTCAATCTCAAGCCGGCGTATTTGGCGTGCGCGTACAAATCCCAGGGTTGGACCCTCAAGACGGCTGCTTATGCGCTGAAGGTTGCACATTGAAACATCTCTGTGTGGCGTCACCACTGCGCGTCGATCAGACCATGAGTTACCGGTCCCCAGCACGTCAGAGACAACTCGCAAGTCATCTAGATTGGGAGTGAAGCTTTCAGGACGAGGGTCTTCAGACTTCTTCAGAGATACTTCAATCCACTGGTATTTCTTGAATCTCTGATCCTTGTCAATGAGCCTGTAGGGAACAGGATGAAGCCGGATCCATTTCCCCGCCCCCGAGATGCCTGCGGTGCACGAGATTTCTCCGCCGTGCCATGCCGGGACCGGATAGGTGCGTACCGTTATGAGAATCCTCTGAGTCTCCCATTCAAGCATTTCTGAGCCCTCGGACGTCAGATGTCCACGAACTTCAGCCCCGACACGCGCTCAAGCGCCCCAGCCAACCTGTGCCGGTGGCAAGTTCGAGAGTCGGCTTCCATGCAGAGAAGCGCTACGGGGTGGTCTGCACAGTTGAAAAACCAATGGAGATTGCGAACCGCGTGTCTCCGAACAACATTCGTCTCATACCACTCCCAGATGAATTCGCGCTTGCCCAGATGGAAGGCCTGATCTCGAATGTCCCGTGGTACGCCGAGATCGCGATAGTGAACGTAGTCGATACCGCTAGATCGCAGGAGCGAAGCGAGGTTTCGCTTACTGAACTCTGGCCGAAATCTACTAACAGGTGAAAAGCGAATATCTATTACTGTGCTAATGGCATTCTGCTCCAGAGCATCGATCAATTCCTGGATGGAACGACCCTCATATCCTACGGTATAAAAGGCCGGGTTTAGTTCTTTCGTTTCAATCACTGGCTCAACACTCGAGGCTAGGCCTTGAGCCGCCAGATCATGGACCCTCGCTCCCGCGTCCTTTCGAGCCCGATATCGCCTCCAAGCCTCCGCACCCAAGCGTTATTTGGTAAGATCTGGGGTAGTCTCGACGCCGTACGTACTTCCGTCCAAGACAGTCCATCTGTGTTGCGCTCCAGTACTCTCTTTATTCGCCTTCTGAATTCGCCATACGTCGTTGCCGAACCCGACTTTCTCGGCGTATCCCAATAGGGGCTCTTGCAACTGGGGCAGACCCGTGGATTCGAATCGGGGCTTCGAGGAATCCACTCGTGGCTACAGCGCTCACAGTGAAATCCCATTACAGTTATCGGAACGCGCGCCAAGTCGTGCCCTCTCTACGGCAAGCTCGCCGAGGAAGCACCTACTTCCAGAGTAATATACCCCAGAGGTACGCGGCACGCACGCACTCGTTGGCCCTGCACGCTATCAGCTCTTCGGATCAGGAGCGCTTACCTCGACGACCGCGGCGTCGCCGAAGAAACCTATTCTTGGCCTTGCTACTCCTCGAAGACGACGCTGGCGGCGTGGACTTCGTCGGCGCAGGCCTGGTCGATGGGGACGGGGGTGGGGAGGTTGTTTTGCTGGATGTAGCCCTTGGAGGCCAGCCAGGCTTCGACTTCCTCGCCGCTGACGTCAGCCAGCATGCGGCCATCTACCACGACACAGGGAGAGAGCGGCTGGCCGCTCTTGGCAACCATCTCGTAGTAGCTGCTGGCGTCGTTGATGATGTCCTTGTCCTCGTAGGCCAGGCTGTACTTGTCGAGCACGGCGCGGACGCCGGCGCTCCAGCCGCAGACGGGCTTGAGGTAGGCCACAACGGTGGGCTCGGAATTGGTCGCCATAGGGTTTACTCACGCGGGGAACTGCCGGCTGACCGATTCTGGCAGACCGGAGCGGCCACGGGAAGCGCAGCATCGCGGACTGGCCCACCGAGTTTGACCGCCGGTCAACCAGCCGCCACGCTGCGGAGGCGCTGCGCTCGTGTGGACCGCCGTCATGACGCGACTGAATCCCGGTGACCAATTTCCCGACCTGACGGGGCGCTGGGCCGACGGCTCGCCGGCCCGGATTGCCGACGACCTGGACGCCGCACCGGCGGTGCTGCTGTTCTATCGCGGCCACTGGTGATCGCATTGTCGGCGGCAGTTGGCCGCCTACAGCTACGTACTGGATGCGTTCACGGCGCTGGGCGTGCAGGTGGTGGGCCTGTCGGTCGACTCGGCGGCGGACTCGGCCGGGCTGCGCGAGCGGCTGCAGTTGGACGTGCCACTGGTAGGTGATCTCGCCTATCCCGACTCGGTGGACGCGTTGGGGGCCTACCGGAACGAGGACCGGCAGTCGCACCAGGCCAGCGCGTTCATACTGGACGCGAACCGCGTGGTGCAGCACGCGGTGTACAGCGCCACCAACATCGGGCGGCTGATGCCCGAAGAGGTGCTGCGAATTCTCAGCTAATCGAGATCAGGCCAGGTTGGGGTTGACGGACGACCACTCGTCGATGGGTGGAATGATGCCCATGCCAATGGTCTCGTCGCGCAGCGCCTGCAGGTGGGCGTAGGCGGCGTCGAGTTCCGCCAGTTCGGCGGCGTCACCCTCCGGGATGGACCAGGCCACGCCGTCCGACCCAAGGTCCGCCGGCATGGCCATCATCACGCGTTCGTAGGGCTCGCCTGTCAGGTAGGCACCGCAGGGCCACTCGAAGGACGAGCCGCCGGCGGCGGCATGCACCATCATGGCCGTCAGGTGGCCTGGCGACTGGAACGACGAGCGTCCGCGCAGCTTGATGATGCGCGAGCCGCCATCCAGCACGTCCTCACGAATACCAGCCCAGCCGTCGGCGTCCAGCCCGACGCCGTTGACGGTGGCGGCACCGGCGATGACGTCGTTCAGCAGCACGCTGTCAATGCGAGTCTCGGTCTTGTAGAGCGCCATCTCCTGTCCGTGGCCGCCGTAGGTGCGGCAGCCGCTGACGCGATGCTGGGCTACGCCAAAGTGCTCGGCCAGCCGGGTTTGTAGGCGGGTGCTGTCCAGGGCCGCCAGCGTGGTGACACGTCCCGCGGGCAGCCCGGAGTGCACCAACGTAACCAGCCCCGTGATATCCGCGGGGTTGAAGACGATCACGACCAGCCGCGCGTCCGGCGCGTTGGCGGCAATGTCGCGGCCCAGTTGCGCGGCGATCTCGGCGTTGCCGCGCAGGAGGTCTTCGCGGGTCATGCCCTCACGGCGCGGGGCGCCCCCCGAGCTGAGCACATAGGCCGCGCCCGCCAGCGCTTCCGACGCGTCTGTCGTCCAGGTGACCTCGGCATTGGGGAACCCGCAGTGATGAATCTCCGCCGCCGCGCCTTCCAGGCCAGGTCCGAACGGGTCGTACATGGCGATCCGGTTGGCGGCGCCGGTGGCCAGCAGCGACTGGACGATGTTGGAACCCACGGCGCCGGCGGCGCCCATGACCGCGACTTTGGCATTGGTGACGTAGTTCATCGGCGCCGGCGCTAGGCCTTCATGCCCGCCAGGGCGTCGCTGGCGGCGGTGCTCAGCATGCGCAGGTCGTTGCCGAAGTCGATGAGGGTGAACCCCTGCTCAACCAGTTCGCGGGCCTTGGCCACGTCCGAAATCGGCGTGCCGGCGGGCTTGCCGTTGGCCTGTGCCCCGGCCAGGATCGCGTCGATGGCGGCCACGTGGTCGGCGTTGACAAAGGCGTCGGCGGAGCTCAGCCCCATGGATAGAGCCAGGTCGTTCGGGCCGATGAAGGCCACGTCGATGCCCTCCACGGCCATGATGGCCTGGATGTTGTTGACGCCTTCCATGTCCTCGATCTGCGGGCAGACGAGGAGTTCATCGTTGATGCGGTCGCGGTGGGCCATGTTGATGGTGGCGCGGCCAGAGCCGGCGGAGCGCTGACCGCGCGGCGGGTAGCGGCAGGCCTGGGCGATGGCCTCGGCCTCTTCGACCGTGCTGACGTGCGGAATGATGACGCCCATGGCACCCGCGTCGAGTGTGCGGGCCAGGACGACGGGGTCGTGCGACTGCACGCGCGCCATGGGAATCCCGCCGCGGGCTTCAGTCGCGCGGAAGGCCTCGGTGGTAGTGCCGATATCCCACTGGGCGTGCTCCACGTCCACGGCCAGCCACTCGTAGCCGGCTTCGATGAGCGCCTCGGCGGCGATGGCCGAGACCAGGTTCAGAAACGAACCGTAGGAGGGCTGGCCAGCCTGAATCTTCTGACGGACGGGGTTGGGGAACTGCACGGGAAACCTCTCCAGGTGAGCCGACGAAAGCTGGATTGATTGTTACGCACGGATGGGGGGCTGTCAGTCGGTCGTGCGCCCACCTCATTCGACGCGGCCGGCGGAAGGGACGGATATGGATCGTTATCTGGGGCCGGCGTAGACGGGACTGGAAGCCTCTGCAACTCACAGCCGAGACGACTGCAAAGATCGCAACGCCCCGGTCGCTAGGTACGCGAACTGTGGAGCAATCCTCACCATCACGACCTGCGAGAGTCGGTATAACGTGCTTGCTGAGCTCAGGAGCCAGTGGCACCCTCATGCCCCCGGCAATGAGTTACACGGGCGGCGTTGCCTTGAAGCGCGAGAGCCATCTGGCAGGACAGGCGGAGGCATGCCCCCTCTTCGAAACGTCAAACAGGCCGATGCGGCAAGGGCCTTTGTCCGGCTCGGTGGTATGGAGCGCCGGACCCGCAAGAATTACCGGATGGTGACCATGCCCAACGGGACCCTGCTATCGATACCATCTGGCACGCTCAAAGTGGGGCTGCTTCGGAAGCTGATTCGTCGGGCCGAGGTCAGCGTCGCCGAGTTTGAGGAGGCGCTCTGATGCTGCATTCGTACACCGTTGCGGTCTATGAGGCCGAGCCCGACGAGGGTGGTTTCTGGGCCGAGGTTCATGAACTTCCCGGCTGCGTAGCGCAAGGCGAGGATCTTGACGAGCTTCGGCGAAACGTACTGAACGCGATTCAGGCCTGGGAAGCGACCTACGAGGACCTCGGCGGCGAGCCGGTCGCGCAGAGCGCTTTCACATGGAATCTGCCGGCCGCCCAGGTTTCGACGGAGACCGTTCACGCCTAGGAACCGGCGCCTCGCCTAGGGGTGCTCGGTGCGCGCCCGGCCGGGCCGGCCGCGCCTACACTGGCTGTAGAGGTCGAACCTGGAGATTCATATATGCGGACCGAGATCGAGTACAGTCCTGCCTACACCATGCTGACGCTGGAGCTGTCCAGCGGCGAGTCGGTGAAGGCGGAGCCGGGGGCCATGGTGGCCCAGCAGGACATGGAGATGACCACCGGCATGGGCGGCGGCGGGCTGATGGGCGGCCTGAAGCGCATGGTCGGCGGCGAGTCGTTCTTCGTGAATACCTTCACCTGCCACGGCCCCGGCAACGGCTGGGTGAGTCTCTCGCCGCCCGCGCCGGGTGACATCGTGGGTCATGAGTTGGGCGTTGGCGAAAACCTCATCGTTCAATCAGGCTCCTTCCTGGCCTCCACAGACGACGTGGAACTGGACACCAGCTTCTCGGGAGGTCGCGGCTTATTCAGCGGAGAGGGTCTGTTCCTCCTGCGGGCCTCCTCCAACAGTGGTGGCGGCACGATCTGGTTCGACTCCTACGGTGCGGTTAAGGAACTGCAAGTCACGCACGGCTCCGAACTGGTGGTGGACACCGGCCACATGGTGGCCTTCACCGACGGGGTGGACTACAGCATTGGCAAAGTCGGCGGCATCCGGTCGCTGATCGGCGGTGGCGAGGGCCTGGTGATGAAGTTCCGGGGCAGTGGGACCGTGTGGGTTCAGACCCGAAACATGTCTGCCCTGGCCGGCTCGCTGATTCCGTTCCTGCCAAAGCCCAGTTCCAGATAGGTCGCGGCCTGCCGCAGCCGCCGCATCAAGGCCCGCCCACGGGCCGCGGTGCCTTCGACCGCCAACTCGCGCGCGCGGCCAACAAGGCCTCTGACGCCGTCAGGAACGGCAAGGTCAACCGCGGCGTGCTGATCTACGGCAACGAACGCCCCTGGGTCTCAGCCCGACAGGCACGCCATGACGGGGTCGTAGTCGGGCAGTTCCGGCACGTCTGGAGCGGTCTCGATGTGGGCGACCTTGCCATCGGCGTCGACCACGATGACCACGCGGTTGGCGATGTTCGTCTCCTCGAGAAAAACGCCATACGCGCTGGCTGTCGCGCCGAGCGGGTTGAAGTCGCTGAGCACGGGATAGCTCACGCCGGTCTGCTCGGCCCAGGCCTTTAGCGACCAGCCGTTGTCCGTGGAGATCGCGACCGTCACCGTGTCGGCGAGTCCGGCCAGCTTCTCCTCGATGATGGGGAGCTGGTTGCTGCACGTCGGCGAGAACGCCGCCGGCACGAAGTTGATCACCACCGTCGACCCGCGATGGTCGCTCAGCTTGAACGGCTCCTCGCCCCTAGGTCTCGACGGAAGCTCGAAGTCCGGAGCCTCGTCGCCCACCTTCAACGTCGCTGTCTCAGACATCACACGCCTCCCGAAGAAGTTGCCGCCGCGATCGTACGGGTCGCCGCCCTCGCCCACAAAACGGGGGCTGCTGTTCGCAGACCAAGGAGCGCTCTACCGCCGACGGCCCGGCTGGCTATTGATAGGCGGACGCCTGCATGCCGAACCAACTGGCGTAGGTGCCATTGAGGGCGATCAGTTCCTCGTGGGTGCCGTGTTCGGATACCCGGCCGTCCTCGATCACGTAGATACGGTCCGCCATGCGCACGGTGGAGAAGCGGTGCGAGATCAACACGGCCATGCGTCCGGCCACGAGTTCCTTGAAGCGCTGGAAGACTTCGTACTCCGAGCGGGCGTCCAGGGACGAGGTGGGTTCGTCCAGGATCAGCAGTTGCGCGTCGCGCATGTAGCCGCGAGCCAGGGCGATCTTCTGCCACTCGCCGCCTGAGAGTTCGGTGCCGTCGCCCCACCAGCGGCCCAGGGTGGTTTCGTAGGTCTGGGGCAAGCCCTCAATTGCCTCCGCGGCGCCGCTGCGCCGGGCCGCGGACTCGACCAGACCGGGCGTGTCCTTCAGCGGCAGGTTGCCGTAGCCGATGTTGTCGCCCGCGGTGGCCTGGAAGCGCACGAAGTCCTGAAAGATCGCCCCGATCTGGCTGCGCACGCTGGCCACGTCGTATACGCGCATGTCGCTCCCATCGATCGTCACCCGCCCGGCGGACGGGTCGTAGAGCCGGGTCAGGAGCTTGACGATGGTGGTCTTGCCCGCGCCATTGGCGCCGACCAGCGCGACGGTCTCGCCGGCGTTGACCTTGAGGTTGATCCCGCGCAGCACCGGTTCGCGGACGCCCGGGTAGGTGAAGCTGACGTCGCGCAGTTCGATGCCGTCTCGGATAGGCCGAGGAACCTCGCGACGCCCGGGGTCGGGACGGATGTCCGGCTCGAAGGCCAGGAAGTCGAAGAGGTTGGTGAGGAACAGGTTGGCTTCGTACATCGAGTTCACACCCGCGAAAATATGGCGAAGCCGATCCTGGGTTTGCACCAGCGCCTGGTGGTAGAGCGTCAGGTCACCCAGCGTCAGGCGGCCCGCGATGGTGGCCAGGGCCACGAAGATGTACAGCCCGGACGCCGTGCCCGCCGACACGATGCCCAGGGCGAAGGTGACGCTCTCGCGCGAAAGCGTGAGTTTGCGGTTCTCGCGGTAGAAGCGGGCGAAGGTGGAGCGGTACTGGTCGAGGAGGTGGCCGCCCAGGTCGAAAAGCCGGACTTCCTTCACCGTCTCATCCGACGTCATCACGTAGCCGAGGTACCAAAGCCGGCGTGACTCGGGCGCTCGCCGCCACATCAGCCGATGCCGCGCCCTGGCAAACCACATGTCCGCGCCCAGATAGGGGATGGACGTGACCGCCACCACGAGCAGAATCCACCACGCCAGCGACGCCAGCAACGCCGCGACCGACAGGAGTTGAATGAAGCTGCCTGCCAGTTGAAAGGTGTTGGAGACTAGGCCGGCCGGACGCATGTTGGCCTCGCGGCGGGCGCGCTCCAGCATGTCGTAGAACGTCGAGTCCTCGAAGTAGGCCAGGTCCAGCGTCTCGGCCTTCTCCAGGATCATGATGTTGATACGGTTCGAGAAGCGGTCGCCCAGCAGGGTGCGCATCGTGTTGCCGCCGTGATCGAGCGCCGTGGCCAAGAGCGCCAGGACAAGCTGCAGGACGACCAGCGTGACCACGCGGTTGACCGACCCGTCGGCCCCGCCGGCCGCGATGGCTTCGACGACCGCGTCGATTACCAGCTTCGTCAGCCAGATCGTCGCCGCTGGGATGAGGGCGCGAACCACGGTCACGGCGGCCACCCCGGCGGTAAGGCCAGGGCTGGTGTGCCACACCATCACCATGACGCGCGGCGTGTAGGCGAGAGTGGAGCTAAGGGCGCGCAGGTACTCGCGGGGATCGAAGGCGGCGCGCCCGCCCGAAGCGCCGCGGCGGGGTGCTATTTGGCTGCCTGACTCAAGGAACCGAATCGGTTCTAAAGGCTAGCAGCGGGCGCGAGGCGTCCCTACGCCGGGTGCGTCACCAACCGGGTCTGCGGATAGAAGGCCGCCCAGGCGAACCAGAGCGGACTGCCGTGAAGAAGCTGCGGCAACTGCGCGCCGGCCAGCGTGCCTGATTGGGCGCGGCCGCTCAGGCTCCAGACACTGCCGGTTTCACGGTCGTGGAAGGTCCCTTCTGCAAACTCGAACGTGAGCACGCGGCCATCGACCTCGCGGCCGTGGATGGCGGCCATTCCTACATCGCGCGCGTCGGCAATCCGCGGCGTATCCAGCACGGACAGCGCACCCGGCGACCACAGGGCCACGATCGACTGGCCGCCTACGTTGTCGTTGACCATGCGCTGGCTGGCCAGGTAGCCGAAGTCGAAGGCCGCAGCCTCGCCGTTGAGTTCCAGCGCCAGCACACGCGCGGTCGGCGGCAGGCGAGGGTCGGGAACGCCGTCGAACAACGGCGGCGGTTCCGGGCTGCTGTCATAGCCGGCGTAGTTGGTGGCGCCGTATTCAGACTCTTCGTCGCGATCCGGACGGCTATCGGGACCGAGAACCCGGCCCTCGGGGAACAATTGCCGGAACTCCGCGTAGCTCACGAGCAGCGACGGTCGTGGCTTGAGGCGCAGGCCGGTGTAGTCACCAACGATGGCCTCGCCGGTGAACTGACGCCACCAGCTTTGGGTCAGGGAGTCCCAGAGGAGCCGGCCGCCGCGGTGGAGGCCATCGACGGCGCGGAAGCGCATGGCCGAACCCAGCAGACGGCGCTCGAACACCTGCGCCGCGTTGGTGCGCGGGTCGTAGGTGACCAGCAGAGGCTGACCATCGACCACGTCGTTGACGACCTCGTGCCAGACGAGGAGTCGCAGGGGATAGGCGCGGGCGTCCGATCCGACGGCATGCGCAATGAGCGGGTCGCGAGGGTCGAGAAGGGTGTCGGCCTTCTGGATATCGACGAAGCGCGGCAAATCGATCGGCTCAGCGCGATAGCGTTCGAGGCCGTTGGTGTGCAACTCCGTAAGGGCGACACTGGCGATCCGGAAATTGGTGGACCACTGTTGGATGCGCCACTCTCGGGCACGCTGCAAGTCCGCCAGCGCGGCGGGCACCAGCGTTGCCTGGCGGGCAGCGATGACGTCGGGCGGCAGCCGCATGCGGCTGGCAGCGCCCGCAATCGACGTGTCGGGGGGGACAACCGCCGTAAACGGTGGCTGTTCAGCCGCGCTTGAACCGTCCGGCGGCGTGGTGATCGATTCGCTGGGGGCCGCATCGCCGCAGGCGGCCAGGGCCAGACCAGCGGCCGAGGCCAGGGCCAGCAGGCGACGGCGCGGGATCCGGCGGTTCAGGGACTCGCGGTGTCGGTGTAGACGCGCGTTGCGGGCCTGAAGGCCGCCCACGCGAACCAGAAGTGGTTGGCGTGCACCAGCGGCGGCAGTTCCGCGCCGGCCAGCGGCCCTGTCAGCGCGCGGCCTGTGACGTCCCAAGTCGATCCCGTCTCCTGGTCGGTGAACGCGTCGTCCTGAACAGTAAACGTTAGTTCGCGCCCATCGACCACGCGACCATACGCGACGCCCGACCCAACCGCCTGGGCGTCGGCGATAGCGGATTTGCCCAGCGCGGACGAGGTTTCGGGCGTCCAGAACACCACGATCTTCTCACCCCCGACCTCATCGTTGACGACACGCCGGGTGCTGAGCTCGGTGAACGGATAGGCCGCACTCTCATCGCCGACCTCCACCGCAACCACGCGCTCGGTGGCCCGAAGGCGATCGTCCATGCGGCCCTGGAACAGGAAGGGCCGGCCGTCGGTTGTGTCGTAGCCGCTGTAGGGGTTGCGGCCGTACTGCCGCGGGAACCCGGTGTCGCGGGAGAGAACCTGGCCGTCCGGAAACGCGGCCTTGAACTCATCGAAGGAGATCAGCTGCGACGGGACGAAGTCCAGCGTGACCCCGGCCAGGTGCCCCACAAGGCCCTCGCCGGTCAACTGCTGCCACCAGGTTTCGGTGACGTCGTCCCACATTATGAGGTCGCTGTTGCGCAGGTTGCCGGAGACGCCGAAGCGCAGGACCGATCCCAGGACCTCACGGTCGAACACCACCGACGAGTTGCACAGCGGGCAGAACGTGACGGCGACCGGCCGGCCGCCGATGACGTCGTTCACTATCTCGTGGTAGGTCAGGATCTGCAGTGGGTAGGCGCGAGCCTGGCCGTTGATGCGAAGCGCGATCACGGGCTCGCGTCCGGCGATGAACTGAACGGCTTCAGCGAAATCGGTGAATTTTGGCCGGTCGATGGGCGGGATGCCGTCGCGCGGCACGCCGCCCGAGAAGATCTCGTCGAACTTGACCAACGATAGCTCGAAGTTGGTCTTCCAGCCGATGTTGCGCCAGGCGGTCGCCGAGGTCTGGTCGCGCTCACTAAGCGTTACCAGCCGGTTGGCGCGAGCAGCCACGATGTCAGCCGGCACCTCGATCGGGCTGTCGGACGCGGTGGCCGGCGCGGGCGGCAGGATGCCGGTATCGCCCTGCGCCTGCCGCACGCGGGCCGCGATGTCCGGCAGCCTGGTCCCAGCGGGTGGGCCCGACGCGGGTGACGACGTGGCCACCGCGGGAGTCGAAGCCGGCGCCGCTGGCGACGAGATAGCCGCGGGTGACGCTGGCACCGGCGCCGCTGGCGGGGAAGCAGTCGCCTCCACCGTGGGCGCTGGCGTGTCCTCGCCGCAGGCGGCCAATGCTCCAAGTGCCGCGCCGCCCAGCGCGACCGTAAGCAGCCGGCGGCGCGTTAAGTGGAAGGGCGTATTCATGCGAAATCCGTGGCCGTAGCCAGTGCTTTAACCATAAGACGATTGAATCGGTTCATCGGGAAGTATTCGAACCGAGCCGTAGCCCGTGCTGGTGTGAAGTTGCTTCAGAGCCCTTGGGCGGAGGCGCTGTGGAAGATGTCTACGCCGGCGCCGAGGCCGCCGTCGGCGTCGCGCAGGATGATGGCCGGGCTGGCGAAGGCGGTGCGGCCGGGATAGACGGGAACGCGCACGTCCCAGCCGCGGGCCCGCAGTTTGGCGATGGCATCGTCGCCAAAGCGCGGATCCACCGTGACCCAGGGGGTACTGGCGTCCAGGCGCGGCGCGGCCACGGCGGCCTGGGCACCAAGGCCGAAGTCGAACACGTGCGCGATGAGCTGGGTGAGGCAGTTGGTGATGCGCCGCCCGCCGGATGCGCCAACGGCGAGCATGCGGCCGTCCGTCGCGCGCACGATTGTGGGCGTCATGTTGTTGAGACCGGTGCGGTTGGGGGCGACCGAGTTTGGGCGGCCGGGCACGGGATCGAACCAGAACATGCCGTTGTTCCAGACGATGCCAGTCTCGCCCGCCACGACTTCCGAACCCCAGGCGCCGCCGAGGGTGTTGGTGAGGGACACGAGCGTGCCGTCGGCGTCGGCGGTGCAGAGATGGGTGGTTGAGGTCTCCGACTTGTGGCGTTCGAGCGCGCGGGCCGGGTCCTGGTAGGCCCAGGCGTCGCCCGCGGCGGGGATGGGGGGCGGGGCCTTGGGGGCGATCTGGGCAGCACGCGAAGCGGCGTACTGCTTGCAAGCCAGCGCATCCCACGGGGCGTCGGCCCGTTCGGGATCGGTCATGAAGTGGAAGCGGTCGGCAAAGGCCAGGCGGGACGACCAGAGATAGGCGTGCAGGCGATCCACGTCGTCGTGTGCCAGTTCAGCGGAGGCGGCCTGTTCGTAGATGTTGAGCGTCTCGATAGTGGTCGGTCCGGCGCAGCCGGGTCCCGGCGTGAGGACCTCGGCACCGCGATACGTGGTCGTCAGTGGCGGCGAGACGCTGGCGCGGTAGGCGGCCAGGTCGGAGCGTTCGATGACGCCGTCGTTGGCGGCGCAGGCGTCGGCGATGGCCGCCGCGATGTCGCCCCGATAGAAAGCCTCCACGCCGTCCTCCGCCAGAACATCCAGCGTGACGGCGAGTTCCGGCTGGGTGATGCAGATTCTCTCCATGTGGTCGGACTGCGGCGGGTCGCCGTTGGGGTAGAAGTGCCGTTGCAGTTCGGGGTGGCGTCGGGCGGCGGCCGCCGTGGACTCCATGTACATCGTGTCGAACCAGCCGAGTTCAAAGCCCTGACGGGCCAAATGAACAGCCGGGCGCACGAGGTCGCGCCAGGGCAGGCGGCCATGGCGCTCGTGCAGGCGGCCCAAGCCGGCCACGGCGCCCGGAACCCCCATGGCCTGGTAGCCGTGGATATTGGCGTCGTCCACCACGCCGTCCCAGAGGAAGGCGCTGACGTTGGACCGCCCGTCGCGCGGATAGCGGTCGGGCGTGGCCCCGGACCCCGAGCGCATGGGGAAGGCCACAACTTCAGCCTGGTCAGGGCCAGCAACGACGGCATACCCGCCGCCGCCGATGCCGCTGCTCCAGGGTTCCACTACGCCCACCGCAAAGGCCGCCGCCACCGCCGCGTCAACGGCCGAACCGCCGGCAGCCAGCACATCCACACCCACGGCGCTGGCGGCCTCATGCTTGGTGGCCACCATGCCGCGCCGGCCACGCGCTTCGGTCTTCTGGATGGTGAGCTGGGTGCGTGCGTCGGACATCAGCGCACCGCCGCCTCGGCAAAGAGGGCGCTGACCGACTCACCGGTGTGAATGCGGCGGATGGCCTCCGCCAGCATGGGCGCCACCGAAATCACACGAATCTTGCCCGTGGGACGGTCGGGATCCAACGGCACGCTGTCCGTCACAACCATTTCTTCCAGGGGCGAATCTTCGATCAGTTCATAGGCCTCGTCCACGAAGACGGGGTGGACGCAGGCGGCGTAGATGGCCCGCGGCTTGTGGCGCAGGACCTCGCGCAGGCCCTCACGTATGGATTGTCCGGTTACCACTTCGTCTTCCACGTAGAGCACGGTTCGTCCGCGCACGTCGCCGGCCAGACCGCGGATGGTTACGACCGAGGTGATGGGGTCTCGGAACTTATCCAGCACGGCCAGCTGGGTGCGCAGGCGCCGGGCGCACTCGCTGGCGGCCTTGATGCGGCCGGTGTCGCCCACCACGACCAGGTCGTCGATGTCGAGCCCGGCGAAGTAGTCGGTGAGCAGCGGCATGCCCGTGAGGTGGTCGCTGGGCATGCTGAAGAAGCCGCCGATCTGGTCGGCGTGCAGGTCCAGCGTGAGCACGCGGTCGGCCCCGGCCGTGGCCAGCAGGTCGGCCACCAGCCGGGCGGTGATCGGCACGCGCGGCTGATCCTTCTTGTCGGAGCGCATGTAGGGGAAGTACGGCAACACCGCCGTCACGCGCGCCGCCGAGGCCCGGCGCATGGCGTCAATGGTGATGAAGAGTTCCATCACCGAGTGGTTGACGGGACGCCGCGAGGTCTGAACCAGGAACACGTCGGCTTCGCGCACGTTTTCCAGCACACGGACGAACGTGTTGTCGTTGCCGTACTCGAAAATCTCGATCTCGCCGGGTTCACAGCCCAGTTCGCGGCAGATGCCGTCGGTCAATACAGGGTGCCCGCGGCAACCGAAGACCATCAGGCCGTCATCGGCCATGCCAATACCCTTTCCGCGCAGCAGCGCCACCGGTCAGCGTATCGGGTCGTAGCAGACGACGACCGGCGTCACGGCGTGGCGGAGGACGTGCGTGGCGGTGCGACCAAGGTCGCAGTCCTGTTCGCCCAGAAACCGGTGCGCTCCGACGACGATCGTCTCGGCCTCTTCATCAAGGCTGGTCTCGACAATGGCGCTGAAGGCAGAGCGGGCCTGTTTGATCTCGCTGCGCACGGACTCGCCATCGGACGGCAGGAGGCGCCGGGCGTTGGTCAGCACCGCTTCAGCCTGACTGAGCATGGCGTCGCTGGAGACGTCCACGGGCTGGCGGTGGCTGACTTCGATGACGTGCAGCAGCAGGATGGCGGTTCGGTGTTCGCGTGCAAGCAGGGCCGCGGTCGTGACCACGGCGGCGTCCATGTGCCGGCCACTCACGGCGGCGATGACGGGGTGCTGAGGTTGGCTCGCCATGCCGGAGGGCGCGGCTAGGTCGCAACGGCTTCCTGAGCGCGCCCATCGCCGTTCGCCTGGACGTCGTCCGGGCGAGCAAGCAGCAGGCCGCGCAGTTCGGCGTCCAGCGCCTGGGCAATGTCAGAGTTTTCACGCAGGAAGGTCTTGGCGTTCTCGCGCCCCATGCCCAGGCGGGTGCTGCCGTAGCTGTAGTAGGCGCCGCTCTGGGTCAGCACACCCTGATCCACCCCCAAGGTCAGCAGGTCGCCCTCCCCGGAAATGCCCTGACCGAACATCATGTCGAACTCGCAGAACCGGAAGGGCGGCGCGACCTTGTTCTTGACGACCCGCACGCGAGTGCGCGCACCGATGACGTCGGTTCCCTTCTTGATCTGCCCGATACGCCGGATGTCCAGGCGGACCGACGAGTAGAACTTGAGCGCCCGGCCGCCGGGTGTCGTTTCCGGGTTGCCGAACATAACGCCGATCTTCTCGCGCAGCTGATTGATGAAGATGACGATGGTGCGCGAGCGGCTGATGTTGGCCGTGAGCTTGCGCATGGCCTGCGACATGAGCCGCGCCTGCAAACCCACCTGCAGGTCGCCCATGTCGCCGTCGATCTCCGCCCGCGGCACCAGCGCGGCGACCGAGTCGACCACCACCAGGTCCACAGCGTTGCTGCGGACGAAGACGTCGGTGATCTCCAGCGCCTCTTCACCGGCGTTGGGCTGCGACACGATCAACTCACCCACGTCCACGCCCAGAGCTTCGGCGTAGGTGGGGTCCATGGCGTGCTCGACGTCAACGTAGACGGCAGCGCCTCCGGCCTTCTGCGCTTCGGCGACGACGTGGAGGGCCAGGGTGGTCTTGCCGGACGCCTCCGGCCCAAAGATCTCGACCACGCGGCCGCGCGGCAGCCCGCCCACGCCGAGGGCCACGTCCAGCGACAGCGAGCCGGTGGAGATGGTCGGGACAGCGTCGGCCTGCATGTCACCCATGCGCATGACTGAGCCGGAGCCGAACTTGCGTTCGATCTGCTGAATGGCGGAGTCGATCGCCTTTGCCTGGTTGTTGGCCATGCGCCTGATCCCATCAGCCCTGGCGCCGCGCGGCCGGCGCACGCTCGTGCGGTTCATGGTACTCCGGTGTCGCTACTCTTTACATTGACCCGGCGACCAGAAAGCCCTGTATGACGCCCCGCCGGCTGGAGGACAGACCAGTGACTCAGATGTCAGTTGAGCTAGGGGCGCATGGGCGCACGTTTGGCACCCGGCACCGAGCGCGCGAGATCGCCGCGGTCATCCGCCGCAGCTATCAGCCTGAGGCACGCGAGGTGTTGCTCGACCTGTCGTCGGTCGCGCTGGCCGGTCCGTCGTTCATGAATGAGTTCGCTGGCGAGATGGGCGCGCTCTGGCCCAACGCCACATTGATCGTGAAGGGCCCGAAGATCCTGGTGGACAAGCTGCTCTTCCACGGCGAGCGCCGCGGCTTGCGCATGCGCGCCGCGGCTGAACAGGAGTCGTAGGGCCAACCACCCCATAAGGCGGGGTGCGCCTGTTGCGCCCCACCGCTCGCTCGGATAGCGTGCCAAGGGACCGCTTCGGGAGCCGGTGGCGCATGCAGGCAAACCAGACGCGAGCCGCGGTGCTCTACGGGCCGGGCGACCTGCGGCTCGAGACGCGAGATGTTCGACCGCCCGACGCCGGCGAGGTGGTGCTGCAGGTCGCGGTGTCCGGCATCTGCGGGACCGACCTGCACTACTGGGACGGCTGGCAATTCGACTCGTGGTTCCCGGAGCGATCCGACCCGTGGATTCCCGGGCACGAGTTCACAGCCACGGTGCAGGCCGTCGGCCCTGGTGTGCATGACCTGAAAACCGGCGACGCCGTGGCGGTGGAGCCCAACAACTCCTGCGAGGACTGCCCCGAGTGCGATCGCGGGATGCTGAACTTCTGCTCCAACCGGATGCCGATGGTCTGGGGCGCCTGGTCCGACGTGGTGATCGCCAACCGCCACCACGTCACGCCGATGCCGGCCGGGTCGGATATGCGAACAGCCAGCCTGGCGGAACCGCTGGCCTGCGTGGTGCGCGGGTTCGACCGCGTGACCGTCAATCCCGGCGACACGGTGTTCATAGCCGGCGCCGGGCCGATCGGGCTGCTGTCGCTGCAAGTCGCCAAGCACCAGGGCGCCGGGCAGACGATCGTGAGCGAACCCGGCGAGACCCGCCGCAATTTGGCCGCCACGATGGGCGCGGACCTGGTGCTGGACCCCACCGTGGACGACGTGGTGGTGGCCGCCCGCAGCCTGACCCAAGGCTTCGGCGCGGACCTGACCGTCGAGGCGGCGGGGGCCGGACCGGCCTTCCAGTCCTGCCTGGATGCGGTGCGCGACTCCGGCACGGTGCTGGTGATCAGCGTGGGCAATCCATCCGAGCGGTTCGAACTGCGGCTCTACGACTTCTTTGCGCGCGAACGCACGATCGTGGGCAGCAACACGCGCGTGCATACCTTCGAGCGGGCGCTGGATCTGCTGTCCGAGATCGACGTGGAGCCGATCATCACGCACACCTTCGACCTGGACGACGCGGTGGAGGCCGTGATGACCGCAAAGTCCGGCGCGGGCGCGAAGGTGGTCTTCGACTTCCGGTCCTGACTCCGGTCAGCGACCGCCGGCCGGACCGCGACCCTTCGCGGTGGTTGGCTCGCGGCAGCTGAAGACCTGAGAGCCGTGGGCGCTGGCGACTGGAGCTATCGCGCGGAAGTTTGGCTGTAGGAGGTCGCGCGGGCTCTGGGCGCTGGTGAGGACCACGCGGGCTTCGCCGTCCGCCTGAAGGCAGTCGCGGGCGGCCTGGATGAGTCGCGCGGCGGGGCCGTGGTCAACCCGTGGTCCGACGTGGAACGGTGGGTAGCAGAGAACGACGTCGAACGGCAGCGCGCCGGGCGGCGCGCCGTCTGCCAGCCGCACGTCCGCCTCAAGACCGTTGGCCGCCAGGGTTCGGCGGGTGGTCTGCACGGCGGCATAGCTCCAGTCAACGGCGGTCAGCGTGCGGTCGGGTCGCGCGGCGGCGACGGTTAGGACGCCCGAGCCGCAGCCGAGGTCGAGCCAGCGGCCGTCCTGGTCCGGCAGGTTGTCAGCCAGCAACGCGGTGGCCGGATCGACGCGGGCGGGTGAGAACAGGGAGGGATGCTGACACAGGGTGAACTCGCGTCCGGCAATCCGCGTGTTGACAGACCAGGCGAACTGCTGGGGCGGCGGATCGTCGACCTGACGTTCGAATAGGTAGAGCCGGCGGTGTTCGCCGGCGGCCCGTTCGACGATGGGGCCGACAACCGGCGCCAAGCGACGGCGGAGGGACTCGACGCCACGGGCACGATCCCCCAGCAGCGCCAGCAGACCGCCCGGCGGCAGGGCCTTTGCAGCAGCGCGAACCACCCACTCGACCCCGGCGCGTCCCAGCCAGTGCGGAGCGCGGATGACCGCGAAGTTGGCCTCCGCGGGCAGCAGGTCGTCCAGCGGCAGCGTTGTCCAGGCGCCGGCCCCGGCCTGGCAACTCTCGGAAGCTCCCAGGTTCAGCGGAACCAGCATGCCGTCGTCCGACCATCCCGCGGCGGCCGCGGCCATGGCCAGGCCGGCGTCCCAGGCGGCGACTTCAAGCAGCGGCGCTTCCGGCCGCCGGTCCAGCGCGCGCATGAGCAGGCGCAATTCTTGGTCCAGTTCATCGCCTGGCTGATCGGCGCGTGCGGGAACGGCGACGGACGCGCCCGGCAGCCGCAGGTGACGCCAGGTCAGGGCTGTGGCGTGGATCAATGCAATCGAAGCTGAAGTGCCATGCGGCGAGAGTAGCCGTCCAAGCATGCCGAGAGTCGACCAATGAATGCGCGGCTGTGAATTGCGGGTGTCCAGTGTTATGTATTGCTATCAGGACACGCGCACCAAAGACCGAGGAGTCCAGGTGATTGAGTCGAAGCTGGCATCCGACGGGCGGACGACGTTGCCGAAGGCGGTCCGCGAGGCGCTGGCGGTTCAGCCCGGCGACCGGGTGCGCTACACCATCCTTGACGGCGAAGTGCGCATTCGTGCCGTGCGTCCCCTCCAGCAGCTATACGGAGTGCTTGAGTACGACGGACCGCCGGTGTCGCTTGACGACATCGAGCGTGCCATCGGCGAGGCGGCGTCAGCGGACTGATCAGAAAGCGCGGCGGCTTCGTGGGGGGCGTCTCGCGTAGCATGCCGGCGGCGCGCTTGCGCCGATCGCACATGCCTGGGGCCGCGCGGATTCCGCCGGCCATGGCGGACGGGCCGGTGATTCCGCGATGCAACTGATTGACCAGCGCCTCGCCTATTCCGCGACGGACCTGGTGGGGTTCCTGGAGTGCCGGCACCTGGCGAACCTGGAGCGCGCGGCGACGCTGGTCCCCGACGTCCGGCGCCCGGTCCGCGACGACCCCGTGCTGGACCGCATGGCCCGGCGTGGCCAGGAGTACGAGGCGCGCTACCTGGAAGAGTTGCGCACCAACGGTCGAGAGATTGCCGAGATCCGGCCGCCCGACACGGTGTCCCCGTCCCGCCAGATCAGGTCGGAACACGCGGCCACGCTGCAGGCCATGCGACGAGGCGCGGAGGTGATCTACCAGGCCGTATTGCTGGACGAGCGGCGGCTGGGGTACGCGGACTTCCTCGAGCGAGTCAATACGCCCAGCGACCTGGGGTCGTGGAGCTACGAAGTCGTGGACACCAAGCTGGCTCGCCAACCCTCGGCCCCCGCCGTGCTGCAGATCTGCATGTACTCGGATCTGCTGGGCGCCATGCAGGGACGGCTGCCGGAACAGATGCACCTCGTGCTGGGCGGCGTCCAGCGCAAGACGGTCAGCCTGCGGGTGGCCGACTACGCGGCCTACTACCGGCTGGTGGCGGGTGACTTCGAGGCGTTGCTGGACAGCCCGGAGGAGGTCTTTCCGGTCCCGACGAAGCCGGAGCCGGTGGGGCACTGCGACTTCTGTAGCTGGACGCTGGAGTGCCGCGCCCAGTGGCGGCGGGAGGACGACCTGTCGCTGGTGGCCGGCCTGTCCTCGCGCCAGCGTCGCGCGTTGCACGACATCGACATCACCACGCGGCGCGGACTGGCCAACCCGTCGCCGCCGCTGCCGGAGCGGGTGGAGGGCGTCAGCCCCGAGGCGCTGGCGCGGGTGCAGAAGCAGGCGGCCATCCAGGTGCGCGGCGAGGGCCGAGCGATCTCGGAGCGCATTCCGCCCGAGCGCGACCGCGACAAGGCGCTGGTGCCGGACCGCGGGCTCTGGGCCCTGCCGGAACCCTCGCCTGGCGACCTGTTCCTCGACCTGGAGGGCGACCCCTTCTATGGCTCGGACGAGGTCGACGGGATCGACTACCTATTCGGGGCCATCGAGCCTGGCCTGCCCGACGCCACGGGCGAGCCCACGTTTCACGCATTCTGGTCGATCGAGGACGGCACCGTGACGACCGCGGCCGAGCGCCAGGCGTTCGAGGACTGTATCGACCTAATCATGGACCGTTGGACCGCCTACCCGGGCATGCACGTCTACCACTACGCGCCCTATGAGACCACGGCCATGAAGCGGCTGGCCGGACGCTACGCCACGCGCGAGACCGAGGTGGATCAGCTGCTGCGCGGGCAGGTGTTCGTGGACCTGTACCGGGTGGTGCGGCAGGGGATTCGGGCGTCGGTGGAGAGCTACTCCATCAAGCGGCTGGAACCGCTGTACGGATTCAAACGGGAAGTCGACCTGCGCGACGCCGGCGAGAGCATCGTGGAGTTCGAGCACTGGCTGGAGCCCGAGCCGGGCACGGACCGGGACGCGCTGCTGGAACAGATCAAGGCCTATAACCGCGACGACTGTGTTTCTACGTTCTACCTGCGCGAGTGGCTGGAGGAGCAACGGGCGGCGCTGGTGGCGGAAGTCGGCCCCGAAGCCCTGCCGCGACCGACGGCCACCCCGCCGGAGGACACGGAGGACTCCGAGGAGCAACAAGCGGTACAGGAACTGGTGGATCAACTAACTGAGGACCTGCCGAAGGACCTGACGGACGGAACATCGCTTGAGGACCCGGCGCAACGTGGACGCTGGCTGCTGGCGCAGCTGTTGGACTGGCATCGGCGGGAGGACAAGGCGTTCTGGTGGCGCTTCTTCCACCTCAAGGATGAACTCACCGACGAGGAGCGCGTGTACGAATCGGATGCAATGGGTCAGCTCACGTCTGCGGGCAGCCGGCCCGATCCCAAGCCCAGGTCGCGGTCCACGTTGTACCGATTCCGGTTCCCGGCCCAGGACCACAAGATCGAAGTGGGCGACCGGCCGCGCGATCACGAGGGGAACTCGATCGGGGAAGTCGTTGCCGTAGACGATGAAGAGTGCGTGATCGAACTAAAGGTCGGTCCCAGCGGGGGCACACCGGCTCCAACATCCCTGATTCCATTCGACCAAGTCCCCGCCGGGCCAAAGCCACCGAGCCTGCGCAAGCTGGCCGCCTGGGTGAACGAAAACGGCATCGACGCGCCCGGGCCGAACCAGGCGGCGCGCGATCTGTTGATGCGCCGAATGCCTCGGGTTGGACAGGGCGACGGCGCACCGCTGACGACGGAGGGCGACAACGCGCAGGAAGCAGCACGCCGGCTGGTTCAATCATTGGACGAGAGCTACCTGGCCGTCCAGGGACCGCCCGGATCAGGCAAGAGCACCGTGGGCGCGGAGATGATCGTGGACCTGGTGAAGGCCGGGAAGCGCGTGGGCGTGACGGCCAACAGCCACAAGGTCATCGGCGAGTTGCTCGAAAAGACCGCGCGGGTGGCCGAAGCGCGGGGAGTCGACGTCAGGATCGGCCAGCGCACCCGCTACCAGTCCAGCGAGCCGGACTTCGCCGACGCGGTACCCCTCACGAAGAACGAGCAGGCCTGCGAGGCCCTCGTGGCCGGGTCGCTCGACGTGGTGGGCGGTACGTCCTGGCTCTGGGCACGCGACGACGCGGAAGGCCTTGTCGACGTCCTCTGCATCGACGAGGCCGGGCAGATGTCGCTGGCCGACGCCCTGGCGTCGGCGCGCTGTGCTAAGAGCCTGCTGCCTCTGGGCGACCCGCAGCAGTTGGACCAGCCCTTGCAGGGCGTGCACCCGCCGGGCGCCGACCGGTCAGTCCTTGCCCATGTGCTCGACGATGCGCGAGTCATGCCCAGGGAGTTCGGCCTGTTCCTGGACGGTACCTGGCGCCTGCACCCCAGCATCTGCGCCTTCACCTCCGAAGTCTTCTACGAGGACAGCCTGCGCTCGCATCCGGGACGGGAGAACCTTGACCTGGACGGATCACCGCCCTTTGCCGGGACGGGGCTGCGCTTCGTCGCGGTGCCGCACGAGCGGCGAGTCAGCGACTCGGAGGAAGAAGCCACAGCCATCGCCGAGCAGGTCGATCGCCTGCTCCGCTCGCACCCGTCGTGGACCGACGCCGAAGGCGCAGCCCAGGAGCTGACCGACCAGGACGTGCTCATCATCACGCCCTACAACCGGCAGATTCGCGAGCTCTCGTCCAGGCCCCAACTCAAGGGGCTGCGGATTGGCACGGTCGACAAGTTTCAGGGGCAGGAAGCCCCGATTTCCATCTACTCCATGGCCACCAGCTCCGCCGACGAGGCCCCGCGCGGGATGGAGTTCCTGTACAGCCTCAACCGTCTGAACGTCGCCACCAGCCGGGCCAAGTGCCTCGCGGTCGTGGTCGCCAGCCCCGACCTGCTGGCCGTTCGCTGCCGCACCCCCCGCCAGATGCTGTTGGCCAACGCCCTGGCGCGGCTGTGGGAAATGGCGGAGAACCACGAAGCGTGAACGCACGATCCACACACGGCGAGCATATTGAGGCCACCGAGGCTTGGTTTCGCCGGCAGGGCGTGCCCCACCTCATCGAGGACTACAGCACCCGGCGAGACATTCTGACCCGCACCCTGCCGTTTCTCATAACCGTGCTGGCCCTGCAGATACTCCTGAACTTCAGCCTGGACTGGCCGTGGTGGGCGAGCGTGCTCTCAGTCGTCGGTGCGACAGCGGCGGTGACGGCAGTCTGGACGGGCCTCAACGCTCTGCGGCACCGGAAGCTACTGTCGCTGCCGGAGGAGGTGGGAGCGGTGGAGGTGCTCGTGTTCCTGCTGACGGCACCGGCGCTCAACGGCTTCATTCTGGGAGACTGGGCGTCTGCGGTTGGCGATATCGGAGTGAACGCCCTACTGCTGCTGGGCGCCTATGTCACGGTGGGCTTTGCGCTGGTGCCGATTCTGCGCTGGGGTGCGCGGCGGCTCATCCGCGACATCGGGGATGTGCTGGGGCTCTTCGCGCGGGCCCTGCCGCTGCTGCTCATTTTCATGACGTTTCTGTTCGTCAACGCCGAGGTTTGGCAGCTGGCAGGCACGATCGAGCGCGGGCTCCTGGGTGCATTGATCGGGCTTTTCGCGCTGGTGGCAGGAGTGTTCCTGATCTTCCGGCTGCCGCTCGAACTCAGCGATCTTGCGACCTTCGAACGCCCCGAGCGGGTGATGGAGCTTGTGCAGGGGACTCCCGTCGCCGGCCTGGGCCGCTCCTGCGGCTCGCTGAGAATGGACGCGCCGCTCAGACGCGGGCAATGGGCGAACGTCGGCCTCGTCGTGCTCGTCGCGCTGACGCTGCGGGTCCTGTTCGTCAGCACGCTTGTGGGAGTGTTCTTCTTCGTCTTCGGGGTGATTGCGATGGACTGGAGCACGATCTCGTCATGGACCCAAAGCACTCCGCGGGTGCTGCTGGACGTTCGCTGGCTGGGAACGGCGGTGACCGTGGAGCTGCTGCAGGTGGCCACCTTCCTGGCTTCGTTCTCGGGCTTCTATTTCATGATCAGCGTCCTGACGAACCGCGAGTTCCGCGACGAGTTCTTCGAGGAGGTGGTGGGCGATGCGCGACGAGCCTTTGCCGTGCGCGCCGTCTATCTGGGCGTACTCGCGCAGATCGAGGAGAAGAGGGACTGACGTCCCGATTCCCGAGCGGTTGCGGGCCTCTTGATCTTTCGTTCCCCTCTTGACGTCGGCGCGCCGTGGCAGACTGCCCACGCCGACCTCCCAAGGTGTATGGGTATGTCAGCCAGCGCCGATCTGAAAGAGCGCATCGCCGCCGTGGTGGAGTCGCATCGCGACGACATCGTCGAAGTCGGCGAAACGATCATGCGCAACCCGGAATTGGGTTTCAAAGAGTTCGAGACTTCGGCGCTGGTCCAGCGCAAGTTCGATGAATTCGAGCTGGACTACCGCGCGGGACTGGCCCGCACCGGAGTAAAGGCCCGCATCGACACGGGTCGTCCGGGTCCCACGCTGGCGCTGATCGGCGAACTGGACGCGCTGACGGTGGCCGGCCACCCGCAGGAGAACCCGGAAACGCACGCGGCGCATGCCTGCGGGCACAACGCGCAGATCGCCGGGTTGATCGGCGCGGCGGCCACGCTGAGCGACCCCGCCATCCTGCGCGATCTTTCCGGCTCCATCGTGCTCTTCGCCGTGCCGGCCGAGGAGTACGTGGAAGTCGAGTACCGGCACGGGCTGGTGCAAGAGGGCGAGCTTGAGTTCCTGGGCGGCAAGCCGGAACTGATCGCGCGCGGCGAGTTCGACGACGTGGACCTGGCCATGATGATCCACACGCACTCGCGCCCCGACGAGAACGGCATGGCGGCGGTAACCGCCTCGAACAACGGCTGCGTGGTCAAGCAGATTCGCTACGTGGGCAAGGCGGCGCATGCGGGCGGCGCGCCGCACCTGGGGATCAACGCGCTCTACGCCGCGCACATCGGCCTGGCGGCCATTAATGCCCTGCGCGAGACCTTCCGCGACGACGACGCGATCCGCGTGCATCCCATCATCACCCGCGGCGGCGACCTGGTGAACGTGATCCCGGCGGACGTGACGCTGGAAACCTACGTGCGCGGCAAGACCACCGACGCCATCGACGCGGCGGCCGTCAAGGTGGACCGCGCGCTCAAGGCCGGCGCCCTGGCGCTGGGCGCCGAGGTTGAGATCATCACGCTGCCGGGCTACCTGCCCCTGGTCAACGACGGCGACCTGGCCGAGCTCTTCATGGCGAATCAGCGCGTCGTGCACGGCGACGCTGACGTGCGGCGGCAGGGACACCGCACCGGATCGACCGATATGGGCGACGTGTCACACATCATGCCGGCGCTGCATCCATCGATGGCCGGCGCCGTGGGCAGCAACCACGCGGTGGATTGGTTGATCGACGACCCGCAGATGGCCTACCTGGAACCGGCCAAGGCCCTGGCCTGGATGGCCGCCGACCTGCTGGGCAACGGCGCCCAAGAGGCGCGGCGCGTCCTGGACAATTTCCAGCCGCGCATGAGCAAGGACGAGTACCTTGCCTACCAACGAGGTCTTAGCGAGGTCGAGCGCTGGTCGGGGGCCGAGACGATCTGACGTTGCCGCCTACAATGCCCGGCAACGGTTCCCGAGGGTGTTCGCATGCGACGGCTCCTGGCAATTGGACTGCTGCTCATCGCGCTGGCGGCGTGTGGTGAAGCCGAACCCGCCGCCGAGGCTTCGGAAACAGCGGAGGGTGGCGTGAAACAGTATTCGAATCATCCTGGCACGGTGATCGAGGCCGGCAAGACCTACTCGGCCGTCATCAAGACCAATTTGGGCGACATGACGTTCGACCTGCTGGCGGACGAATCGCCGATGGCCGTCAACAGCTTCGTGTTCCTGGCCCGCGAGGGCTATTTCAACGGCGTGATCTTCCACCGCATCATCCCCGGGTTCATGGGGCAGAGCGGCGATCCCACCGGAACCGGCGGCGGCGGCCCCGGCTACAAGTACGACATCGAGACGCCCAGCGGTCCCTACATCCGCGGCTCGCTGGCCATGGCGAACGCGGGTCCCGGCACCAACGGGTCGCAGTTCTTCATCGTGTTCGACAACCTCACGGAGCAGGGACGGCTGAGCCCGGACTACTCGCTCTTTGGGCAGATGTCGGACGGCGAACCGGCGCTAAAGGCGTTGGAGAGCGTCCCGGTGACGGCGAAGCCCAGCGGTGAACGCTCGCAGCCGCTCGAAGAGGTTCGGATCTCCACGATCGAGATCATCGAGCGCTAGCCGGTGGCCGTTGGCGCCGCGCCAGCGCTGCGCCTGGCGGTCGATCCGCCGTTCAGCCTGTGGACGGCGGCCCTGCTGCACGGCTGGTACGCACTGGCGCCGTTTCGCTGGCTGCCGGAGTCGGAGACGCTGGAGCGCGTGGACCGGCTGCCGTCGGGGGCCGTCTACACCGTGCGCCTGCGACCGGCCTCCGATCTTTCCGACGGCCGGCGCGGGATCGACCTTGAAGCACAGCCCACGCCGTCGGCCGCTGACGCCCGGGAACTCATAGCCCGTTCCCGGCGCATGCTGCGGCTGGATGAGGACCTGACGGACTTCCATGCCCGCTGCCGGCGGTCGCGCGCGTTGCGGCCGGTCGCGGAGGTGGGCGCGGGACGGCTGCTGCGCAGCCCGGACCTCTGGGAGGACGCGGTCAAGGGCATCTGCACCACCAACGTGACCTGGGAGCGGACCAAGCGCATGGTGAAGGCGCTGACCATGCTAGGCCCCGCGCCAGACGGCGCAAGCAGCGGTGCCTTCCCTACGCCTGAGGAGGTGCTGGCGGCCGACGAGGACTTCCTGACCGAACAGGCCGGCGCGGGCTACCGGGCGCGCTCCATCCTCAAGCTGGCCGAAGGCGTGGCGGACGGCACGATCGACCTGACCGCTCCCGACCATCACGACACAACCTCTTCCGAGCGCCTGACCGCGCTTGAGGCGTTGCCGGGCATTGGCCCGGTGACCGCGGGCTACCTGGCGATGCTGCTGGGGTCCTACGACACCTTGGTTCTGGACAGCAGCACGCGCGACTTCGCCGTGCGCACGTTCGGCCCTGCGGCGGCGGACCCCAAGCGGTTGGCGCGGCACTACGCCCGCTTCGGCCGCTGGCGGGCGCTGGCCTTCTGGTGCCAGCGCTGGGTCGGCGGGGCGCAGGTGCGGGCGCGGCTGGCGGTCGAACTGGCGTGACAGATATGCAGACGCCAGCTCCCGGCCCGCCGGCGCGCAGCGACGGGCTGTCGCCGGCCCTGCGGCGGCTGCTCACCTTTGGCCTGGCCGGCGTCGTGGCGACGCTGGACCAGGTCGTGAAGGCCGTCGTGGACAACGTCCTCCCGCCCTGGGGCGCGACTGTGGGACCCCTCTTCGACTTCCAGCGCGTCTACAACCCGGGCGTCAACTTCGGGCTGTTGTCCGATTACCCGCAGGTGGTCATGGTCGCGACGCTGGTCATCGGCGTGAGCTTCGCCGGGTACGCCGTCATGCGTCCGCCCCAGCGCTGGACGACCATCGGAGGGTTTGCGCTGCTGCTGGGCGGCGGCTTCGGCAACCTAGTGGACCGCTTTCGGCTGGGCGCGGTGTTCGACTACCTGAACATCACCCCGTTCGTGGGCTATCTGAACCTGGCCGACCTGGCGATTGGCGCCGGCGTGATCCTGCTGCTGCTGGACGCCATGATTCGTCGTGAGTCGGGCTGACGCCGGCCGCCGAACCTGCGCGAGGTTGCGTCAGTCGTCGCCGGTCTCGTCAATCCCCCGGAGGCGACGATTCGATTCCCTCGACTCGAGGAATCCGCGACGCACGATCGCGGAGCCGTGCTCGTCGCCCTGGAGTCCAAACCCCTTCGCCTCCAGGAGTCGCGCCACGCGCTCGTTGTGCTCCCAAAACTCGGCCTTGAGCCGCTCCTCCTCATCGGGATCGTTCGATGACTGGCGCATCTCCCACAGGCTCTCAAGCCCTTCGACTCGCCCGTCGTCGTACAGCCGCACGTGGCTGTCGCTGGTCATGCGGTGCGAGGAGTAGTAGTCCAGGAACTCGCCGCGCTCGTCGGCCCCAAACAGGTACCAGATCGTCCAGCCGGCCTCCACGATCTTCCCGCGCTGCCTGTTCTGCACAGCCTCGCGCGGTAGCTCAAGGCGCCAATAGCTAAATGACTCCCTGAACTGCGCTTCAATGCGACGCATCGTTTGCCCCTGGCGGTGAGAACGCCGCCGCCTACGAAGTATCGGGGACCACGCGCCACAGACGCGCGCCCGGGGCCGTTGGATCCCCGTCCGGCGGGTGGTCGTTGTAGAAGTCCAGGAAGTACAGCCCATCGGGCAGGTAGGCGACGCCGGTAATCGTGGCGAAGCCGTCGCCCACGTACGTGACAAAAACCGACGGCAGGCTCGCAACGGCGCCAGAGGCGTCTAGTTCAATCTCCCAGATCCGTTTGCCGTTATCGACAGTGCCTTCCACGAAATTGAAGCCATGCGCGCCCATGTACAGGTTGCCCTGGCGCTCCGCGGGGAACGCGCCGCCAGTGGCAAAGGCGATGCCCACGGGCGAGATGGCCGGAGGTCCGAAGAACCAGATGCCCTGCCGCAGGATGCTGGCGTCAGTCCCTGAAAAGCCATAGTTCCGCCCGGCCTCCAGCCTCAGCAAGCGGTCGACGGCCGGTCCGTTCTCGGCGGTGTACAGCGCGTCGTCGTCCGGACGCTGGGCCAACGCGAAGTCGTTGCGCATCCCCTTGGCCCATTGGTAGGAAATCGGCGCCTCGGGCTGCGTTGGGTCGAAGTGCGGGTTGTCGGCGGGCGCGCCGCCGTCGCGGTTCAGGCGCAGCAGCTTGCCGCCAAAGAAGGCGTCGTCCAGTCCGCGCCATTTCTGCAACCCGTTGCCGACCGCCGCGTAGAGCAGGCCGTCGTGCCCAAAGAGCAGCCCGTGGATCTGGTGCGACGGGCTGGTCGCCTCGTCGTCCATGCGCAGCACGTCCACCGCACGCGCGGCTGTGCGGCCACCGTCATCGCTCTCGAGACGCACGATCTTGTTGTGCAGGTCGTCGTCCTCGCCGCGGTACGTGGTGGAGACGAAGACGTCGCCAGTCAAGGGGTCCACCGCAACGCCCGATGTCCCCGTCTGACCGCTCAGGCGCGGCGGCGGGTCGGAGGGCCGCTCGTTCAGGACGTCGGTCGCGTACAGCCACACCGAGCCGTCGGCGCCCAGCGCCCGGACTGACCCGTACAGTTCGGTGATGTAGGCCACGGGCGCGTCGTTCGCGGGGGCGGGCGAGGGCACGGCCGCGATCTGGACCGGTAGCGTAAGCCCATCGGTCACCAGTTCCACGCGGAAGCCGTCCGAGACCCGCCACGGAAGCTGCGGCGAGCGAAACCGTGAAATCAGGATTGGCTCGGCGGTTGGATCCCCCAGCGGGGTGTTGTCCGGCTCGAAATAGAAGCCGCCGTCAGCCGCTGGCGCCCCGATCAGGAAGCGCCCTGGTTCCAGCTTCATGTATGGCATCCACACGGAGCGCCGTTCGCCGGCGCTATCGAGGAATGAGACCCGTGACGGCGGCACTTCCAGCCCGTCGGGACCGGCATCGAACCTAAAAAACGTGCTCTCGAAGCGGGCCGCCCGCCAGAAGTCGCGCACCGAATTGCGAACGATTCCACCCGTGATCTCGTATAGCGGGCTCACGGAGCCGGTGATCAGGAGCGAACTGCCGGGCTGCAGCACCACGGGCGTACCGTCCTTCGCCTCCCATTGCAGCGTGGCGTACCGGATGTTCCGCAGGCGCATCGGGTTGGGATTGAGCGCACCCTGCTGGGCGGTGAGCACGGCGTGAGGCAGGGACCAGGCGGACCATTCGCTCAGTGGATCGCGGCTGGAATCGCGATGGCGGGCGCGGATGGCATAGACCGTCTTGTGTTCCAGGCCCATCCGCTGCGCCAGCGGTCCCTCAAAGACCCCTTGCACCAACACCGTCTGATCGCGCACCCACGAAGTGACGGTCGACGACCAGACGCGGACGCCGCTGTGAAGCTCTCGAATCTCAAATTCGCTGGCAGTGTGCCAGTCCCCTGAGTCCGCATCGGCAAACGGCGCCGTCTGCATCGCCATGAAGAACGGCGACAGTTCGCGCGCGCGAAGTGCTGGCCCGGGTTCGATGATCGCGGGGGCCTGGGGCGGCGTATTTCCGCTTGGCGCGGGCGTAGCCACAATTGCGGGCGTCGGCGCTGGCGTGGAGACCGTGGGCTCAACGGTGGGTATGGGCGTGGCTGCGGGCGCAAGCGAGATATCCCCAGCCGTCGCCGGGGACAGGACGCCGGTATAGGTCACGCCGCGTCCATCCATGACAAAGGCAACGACAGCCAGATACTCGGCGTCGGACAGGCTGCCGGGACCGTCACCCGCGAGCGGCATCGTGGTCTTCACGTACTGATACAGGATCTGCGCCGAGGCGAACCGGTTATGCAGCCCCGGCTCGGTGAGCGTGGGTCCGGCTCCGCCCTCCAGGTTGGCGCCATGACAGACCGCGCAGTGAGCCGCATAGACATCCGCGCCGCTTTGGACTTGCGAGGCGTCCGTTCCCAAGACTGGTGCGGCGGTGAGGCCCAGCAGTGTGAGCGTCCCGGCCACAAGGACCGCAGCCCAAAGGCGCGCACGTACGTACGACCTCTGCGTCATGTGGGCCTTTCACCGGGGCTCGGATGAATCTCAGGCAGAACTGGCCAAGTCATCGGTACCCCCGGCGCGATTCGAACGCGCGCTCCCGGCTCCGGAGGCCGGCGCTCTATCCACTGAGCTACGGGGGCTGGAGTCGAGGGCATTCTAATAAGCTGCTGTCCCATGGAATCCTGGCGGCTGCTCGTTTCGCCGGCCGACCGCGGGGCGCGCAACCTCGCCACCGATCAGGCCGTGTCCGAACACGTGCGTGACGGCGCGTCGCCCCCCACCCTGCGTTTCTATACGTGGCGCCCGGCGGCGCTCAGCCTGGGATACGGCCAGCCGCTGGCGGTGGTGGACGCGGATCTGGCGTGCCGGCACGGGATCGACTTGGTCCGACGACCAACCGGCGGGCAGGCCATCTTGCACAACGACGAGTTGACCTATGCCGTCATGCTGCCGCGCGAACACCCACTGGCCGCTGGAGGCGTGCTGGCTTCGTACGAGCGGCTGAGTACCGGCTTCGAACGCGGGTTCGCCTCGCTGGGTCTGGATGCGCGGCAGGGCGATTGGCAACCCGCCGCATCCAACGGCGCGGGGCTGCTCTGCTTTGCCTCCCCAAGCACGCATGAGCTATCCGCGAATGGCGTTAAGATCATGGGCAGTGCGCAAACTCGCCTGGGCGGCGCCTTGTTGCAACACGGGAGCATGCCGTTCGCGCACGATCCGCGAATCTACGATCTGCTGCGGATTCCGCGACCCGCAGAGTTGCGAGGTCTGCGAGACCTCCTCGCGCCGGCCCCAACCGTCGGCGCGTTGATTGAGGCTCTCTCCACTGGATTCACCCAGGCGCTGAGCGTCGCCCTCGCGCCGGCTCAACTCACCGGCGCCGAACTACAGCGCCGCGATGAACTGGTACAGAACCGCTACGGCTGCACCGCCTGGCTGTCCCGGCGCTAAGCCATGAAGACCATCTCAGTGTTCATCCGCGGTCTGGCGGTCATCCGGGCGTTGGAGCCTCGGCTGGTCCTGGACCTCGGGTGCGGCACGGGTCCCGAGACCGGCGCGCTGGCCGCTTTGCCGGGCGTACGGGTCGTGGCCATCGACGTCGACGCCGATGCGCTTGCAGAGGTGCCGGTACGCGACAACGTGCTGCGCGTGCGCGCGGACGCCACGCGCCTGCCGCTGGCCCACGCGGCCGCCGACGCCGCCTACAGCTTTGGGTTGGTACAGGTCCTGGGTGTCGGCAGCGACGCGCGCGTGCGCCACCTGATGGCGGAACTGCGACGGGTCGTGCGCCCGGGGGGCGCGGCCATCATGGGCACCCTGGCTGATTTCGGGCGTACGGACGGCCCCGACCGCAGCCTTACCGGCGCCGACATCTCAAAGAGCATGCGTGGCGCACTGGTCCTCAGGGAACTGATTGGCCTGATGGACCTGGACCGTGACGGCCGGCTGGCGCGCCACTGGTACATCTCCGCCACGCCGGCAACGGACTCGCGCCGGGAAGGCTTGCCGGCCCGCAAGCGCCGCGCACGCTAGTCGTCCCCCTCAGCCGTAGTTGGAGAAGGGATGCTCGCCCAGGTAGCGCCGCTGCCGGGGGGTGGCCTGGGCCAGGATGTCCGGGTCGAAACGGAAGTCCAGGTAGGGCGGGAACTTCTGCACCACCATCCGGCGCCCGTAGTGGACCTGGAGCAGATAGCGGATCCTGGAACTGGTGTTGGCCGTCCCCCGATGCCAGACGTCGGATCGGAACAGCACCACGTCCCCCGCCTTGCACAGGATGTTCTGGCCTTCAACGCCTTGCCAGCTGGTCTCGCCATCATGCGGCTTGCGTCCGGCGCGGTGGCTGCCCGGAATGAAGTTGGTCGGCCCCAGCGCGTCGTCCAGGTCGTCCAGGTAATAGTGGGCCGTGCCGGTGAACACCGGGATCTCCACGCGCGGGTCGGCCATCAGGTCGCTGGGTAGCTCGATCGGCTGATAGTCCGAGTGAAAGTCCTGATCCAGCCGACCGGGCCCCGTTACCCAGCCCGTCATGCTGATGCAGTGGCAGTCCTCGCCCATCACCGCGTCGGCCACCTCGGCCACGGGCGGGCGATCCAGGAACTGCAGGAAGTAGGCGGAGCGGTTGAAGAGCAGATTGATTACGGCTTGATGGAACGTCGTGGCCTCGCCGCTGGACGGATCGATGCCTCGGCGAATGCTCTCCTCCCGCCGATCGTTGGCGCGCGGATTCGGCTCAAGGCGATCGATCTCGCGCCGTAGCGAGTCGACCTCGGCCGCGCTCAAGACGCCCGGCATGTAGGCAAAGCCGTCGCGGCGCACGGCCTCAGCCAGTTCATCCGCACTCTCGTAGGCAACCAGTTCGAGGCTTGGCATCGACCGGACCCTCCTGTTCAGGCTATGGACCGCAGCGCGCGTGACATCCCGCGGACCGCGCGCCGAGCCTACCCAGGCCGCCCCTGCCGGATCGGCTCAGCTCCAGGCAGCCCCTAGTCGTAGTTCGAGAAGCGGTGCTCGCCCAGGTAGCGCCGCTGTCGTGGCGTGGCCTGGGCCAGGATGTCCGGGTCGAAGTGGAAGTCGAGGTACGGCGGGAACTTCTGCACCACCATCCGGCGGCCGTAGTGGACCTGCAGCAGATAGCGGGTTCTGGAGCTGGAATTGGCCGTGCCGCGATGCCAGACGTCCGACCGGAACAGCACCACGTCGCCCGCGTTGCAGAGGATGTTCTGCCCCTCCACCCCTTGCCAGCTCGTCTCGCCGTCACGGGGTGGGCGCCCGGCACGATGGCTGCCTGGAATGAACTGGGTCGGCCCCAACGCCACGTCCAGGTCGCTCAGGTAGTAGTGCGCCGTGGCCGTAAACACCGGAATCTCCACCCGCGGGTCGGCCATCACCTCGCTGGGCAGCTCGATCGGTTGGTAGTCGGAGTGAAAGTGCTGGTCCACCCGGCCGGGACCCGTGATCCAGCCCGTCATGCCAATGCTGTGGCAGTCGTCGCCCATCACCGCGTCCGCTACTTCGGCCACCGGCGCCCGGTCCAGGAACTGCAAGAACCAGGCGTGCCGGTTGAACAGCAGCTTGGTATGCACCTCGTAGAACATGCCCTCCGAGTCGGAACCGTCCGCGGCGCGCGGGCGCAGGTGGCGCCGGTCGTTGGCGCGGGAATTCGGTTCGATCGCGTCGATCAGGTCACGCATGTGCGCAAGCTCATCGGCGCTCAACACGCCGGGCATATAGGCGAATCCGTCGCGGCGGACGGCTTCGGCCAGTTCCGGCACGGTGGCGTACGTCTTCAGTTCCAGGGCCGTAGCCATAGCGTTCCTAGCCTTCCCGCTCGAGCCGATCCACGGCTGCTTTGGTGACGTCCTGCGGGCCGCCCGGTGATCTTACCGAGACGGCTCCGGCGGCGTTGCCCCGCCGGCAGGCCGCCTCCAGATCGGCGCCGGCCAGCCAGGCGCTCAGCAGGCCGCCGGCGAAGGCATCCCCGGCGCCGATGGGATTGATGGCCTGAACCTCGAAGCCGGACACCTGCCGCAGCGCCTGGCCATGTCCGGGATCGAGCAGCGCCCCCTGCGCGCCCTGCTTGACGACCACGGGACCGGCGAACCGTTCGCGCAACCGGGCGCGGCCCTCCGTGTAGGGGCAACCCAGCGCGACGGCGAACTCGGCCCGGCTGCCTATCAGCAGGTCCATCTCGGCGGCAATTGCTGTGATCTCGGCGAAGTCCAGCGCCCCCGGCCCGCCCTGGCCGATGTCCAGCACCGCCCGCCCGCCTTCGGCCCGCGCCGCGCGCCCAAACGCGCACGCCGCCTCCGTCAGGGGGCGCTGGAAGCACAGGTTGATCCCGGACAAATACACGTGCCCCGGGGCCCAGGCGGCCAGCAGCGACCCGGGGTCCAGCGGCGGTCCGGGGTACCAATACGCCTGCCGCCGACCGTCCACGCCCAGCGCAATCGTGTGCATTGCCGTGCTGCCGGCGCGCTCGCCCAGTATTTCCACGCCGTGATCGGCCAGCCCGGCGGCCAGAAAGTCGCCAAACGGGTCCGCGCCCAATACCCCACCAAGCTGGCAGGCGCCCGTAAGGCCCGCGTACACCATGGCCGTGTTTGCGGCCGTGCCACCCAGCAGCAGGCGCGCGGGGTCCTCATGAGTCACGTCGCTGGCGTCGGTGAACTCCACGTCCGGCACGGGAAAGCGCGTGAGGCCCTGGATGTTCACGTCGACGACCGTGCTGCCGACGCACAGCAGGCGCGGCGGGTCATTCCCGGAAGCGGCGGCCGAGGTCACGACTGGACGCTGCGCTCGATGCGCTCGGGCACGTAGGTCTGACCTTCAGCCAGCCGTTCCGCCGCGTTGAAGCTGGCGTAGGCGGCAAAGGACTCGTTGGGATAGAGCCGGTTGCGCAGGTCGTCGCCCAGCAGCCGCAGCTTCACGGGTTCCGGATCGCCGGGGTGGTACTCCATCACGCTGGACTGGAAGTACTGCCGGATGAAACCCGGCGACGCGCCGGGGATGTTCAACACCGCCCGCGGGTCATCGTCGCGCCGGGCGCCGGTCTTGGGGAAGCCGAAGGCCGTCACGCCGCCCAGGGCCTCGTAGAAGTCCAGAAAGCCGATTTCGGTGCCGTCGATGTCGAAGTTCGAGACGCGATGGCCCCACGGCCCGACTTCTTCACCAGGCTGCGTGCTGCGCAGGTCGGGCTCCACGCCCAGGTCGGGCGCGCCTGCCACCCCGCCGCCCACGTAGTCCCAGGCCAGCCGGCGCTCCATGCGCCAGGCGCCGGCGCGGTGATGGCAGTCCACCACGCCGCGCTGGTAGTACTGCGTCAGCGTGTTGGGACGCTCTTCCAGCACCTCCGAGGTCGCGAAGCCCCAGCGCGTCAGCCCGCCCGCGGTTTCGTAATGCGTCAGGAAATTGCAGCTGACCAGCTGACCGTCGAGCGTCATCCGCAGGTCGGGGATGTTGTGCGACAGGCGTGGGTCCGGCGCGGTGAAGTCATTCCGCTGCAAGCGAATTGAGCGACCTGTATCCGGCGCTGTGGCCGGCGTCGACGTTGGTGTGACGACCGGGGACGCGGTTGCGGCCGGCGTAGCGGCCGGGGTTGGCGTCGACCCAGGATGCAGCGGGGTACTGTCCAGCGTGGCCAGGGTCAATTCGGCGGACCCGGTGGGCCTGCCGCGCTGGACCAGCAGCCAGGCGATCACGTCCAGGTACTGCCGCTGCGTCAACGATCCCTCGGCGGCCAGCGGCATGGTGGCGCTGGTGTAGGCGTACAACTCACGGGTGGAGGCGAATCGGACCAAACTGCCTGGTCCCTTGAGTGGCGTGGCAAAGCCGTCGTTGCCGTTCGGTCCGTGGCAGGTGGAACAGGACTGCTCAAAGACCGCCGCGCCGCGTGCGACTTGCGCATCCGTCAACCCAAACGCCGCGCCGGCCGCCAGCAGACCGACGGACAGAGCGACGGCGAGGGCCACCCCGGTCGTCCGCCTCATCGCCGATCCGCCTGCATTCGGTGACGCAGCTCGGCGATCAACTGCTCGGGCTCGGCCACGCCCAGCCAAATGCGATCCACCCGCAGGAAGGGGAACAGCCAGGGCGTCCCCATGCGCACGCGCCGGCGCAGGGCGACTTCCACCGCGCGTTCCAGGCGGCCCAGGCTGAACTCATGCCGTCGGTAGGACGGTGAAACGCCATAGCTGGATCGGGGTCGCGGAATCGGCCCGCCGACCAAATCGATGTCGGCATACGGTATCGCGATGTCCACCAGGAACCCCACGCGCAGCCGCAACTCGTCGGTGCCCAGCTCCACAAAGCCGTCCCGCGCGGCCATGTAAATGGCCACCACAAAGGGAACGAGTGCAAAGAGAGCAACCGCCGTGGCCATGTTGACCGAGCGCCCCACAGACTCCGCCGGATTGCCGAGGGCGCGCACGAGAGCAAAGACTGCCAGCATCGCAACCCCGCCGGCCAGCAGGTACAGCGCGTTGCGATCCACGCCCGTGCTCAGCCGCCAGCGGCGGGATCCGACGTCGAGCGGGGCCGGGTCAGGCGCCATTGCGACCATCGATTCGATCGATCGCCTGCGTGCCCAGCAGCCGCACGTCGTCGGTAATGGAGGGGTGGCACAACGCGTCGCGGTCGAACCAGCGCATCTCGCTGTGCTCGGACACGGCCAATCGCTGCGCCCCGCCCACCGGACGGACGAAGTAGATCAGATCGATGTGGACGTGCCCCGGCTCGATGTCCTCCAGCAGGATGGTTTCCGGCGCCGGCAGCACGTGGACCCCCCGCTGGTCGATCTCGGGACGCTCGGCCACGATCTCAATTTCGAAGCCGGTCTCCTCGCGGGCTTCCCGATGCAGTGCCTCTACGGGATCCTCGCCCGGCTCGAGGTGTCCGCCGAAGGGCAGCCACATGCGTAATTTGCGATGGTTGACCAGCAGGACTTTCCCGTCGCGGACCAGGAAACCCGTGCTGGTGAAGTGCTTGTCGACGTCCGCCACCCATTGACTGCCGCGTTCGTGCGCGGATTGTACGGACGCGAGCGGCGGGACGTGCTCAATGCGGTCGATGGCCTGGGTTCCCAGCAATCTCACGTGGTCTGGAACGGATGGGTGGCACAGCGCCTCGCGGTCAAACCAGCGCATCTCGCTGTGTTCGGCGTGGGCAAGTCGAGGGGCCCCGCCCACCGGGCGGACGAAGTAGATCAGGTCGACGAGCGCGTGGCCTGCCCGAAAGTCATACATCAGGATGGCCGCCGGTGCCGGCAGCACGTGAACCCCCCGCCGATGGAACTCGGGTCGCTCGGCCACGATCTCGATCTCGAAGCCGGTCTCCTCGCGGGCTTCCCGATGCAGGGCTTCAACCGGGTCCTCGTCCGGCTCGATGTGCCCGCCAATCGGCAGCCACAGGCGAAACATCCGATGGTTGACCAGCAGGACCTTGTCGTCACGAACCAGGTAACCCGAACTGGTGAATCGCTTGTCGACGCCCGCCACCCATTGACTGCCGCGTTCGTGCGCGGATTGTACGGACGGCGACGGCGGTCCGTTGCGGACCCGCCACCGTTCTGGTGGAGATGGGGGCGAGTTGAACGCCCCGTCCAGAACCGGTCACCCCGATGCATCTACAGGTTTAGCCGGACTCTTAAGTCTCGCCGCGGCGTCGCTATCCGGCCGCAACGGCGCACGACCAACCCGCGTGTCTTAGTCGGTCTACGCGGGCGCCTTGACCGACGCACCCTAGATTCCTTGCGCCCAGAACGCCCCGCTAGGGACGGGACGGCTGGACGTCGCGGGGCTTAGGCCGCGAGCGGGAGCGTTTGCTCTTCGCCAGTTACTTGTATGCCAGGGGGATTTACGAGCTCCCCGGCAGGCTCGACCTGCAGCATCGGAATTCGGGGCTCTGTCAAAACCCGTCATCCCCAAGATAAAGATCTTAGCGAACGTAGCGGGCGATCTGACGCGCCGCTTCGCGCGCTCGAATCTTCTCCCGATTATCGTACCGTCGCAGGCCGCGCACCAGCCCAATTTCAACCTTGGCCCAGCCGCGCGACAGGAAGAGCCGCAGCGGCACCGCCGTGCGTCCCTTGGCGTTGACGTGGCGGGCCAGCAGGTCGATCTCGGCGCGGTGCAACAACAGACGGCGCGGCCGGTCGGGATCGTGGTTGGCCTGCGCGGCCGGCTTGTAGCGGGCGACGTGCACGTCCCGCAGAAACGCCTCGCCGTCCTCTACGGTTACGAATCCCTGCGCCAGGCTCACCGAGCCGTTGCGGATGCTCTTGATCTCCGACCCGCGCAGCTCCATGCCCGCCGTCAGGCTGTCCAGCACCTCATAGTCGCGGCGCGCGCGACGATTGAATGCCAGGGTGCGCTGCCCAGACGGGCTCGCCTTGAGGGCCGCCCGGCGTTTGCGCCGCTTTCGTGCCACGATGTCCTACCGCGCGCTGCGTGTGTGCCAAAGGCCCGACGGCCCGGCACCCGCATTCTGCCCTGAACCGGGGAACCCGGAAGGGCGCTCAGACGATAGGGATCCCCCGCGCGGCCGGCGCCTCCACCATGTCGCTCATCAGCTTCGGCAGCGCCATCGTATGGCTACAGGTACGCCAGCCCTGGAAGAACTCGCAGTCGCAGGTCCAGCAACCGTCGGCGTAGGCGACGATGTGACTGCTGTTATCCCCGTCGAACCGGACGCGCAGCGACTCCACGTGCACGCGCTCCGGTTCGGTGGCGTATTGCTGCGCTTTCTGCAACTTGCTGATCAGGCTGGATTGCACCCCGAAACCTCCCCGGCGGCACCGCCGCACTGAAACGAAAAACGCCCGGCCGCACAGGCCGGGCGCATCACGCCACACGAACCGACCGCGGCTCCCTCACTGTGCCCACCACCGGTTCATGTTCCAAGTATAGCCCCGCCGGACGCCCGGGGCGCCCAGGCTAGGAGCCGTACTGCAGCCGGAACGCCAGCCGGTCGGGCAGGCTGACCGCGCGCATGGCGGTCTGGGTGGCGCGGATGTCGTAGTCGACGCGGTGAAACGTGAAGCGACCGGTGGCCGGCTCAAACCGGGCATACGCCGCGCGCGGATCGCCGTCCCGCGGCTGCCCCACGCTACCGGGATTGAAGATCAGCCGGTCGGCGCCCGGATCAATCGCATCGCCATCGCTGGGCACCGCGGCGGAAAAGGCGCCGCGCCCGCGCACGCCCTCGCGCCAGCGAAACGTGATCGGTACGTGCGTGTGGCCCACCAGGCATACCTGCGTGCCGAAGTACCCGAAGTTGATCTCCGCCAGGCGCAGGTTCGTCAGGTACTCCCACAGCGGGTCGCGCGGGCTGCCGTGGGCCACGTGCACCGAGCCGAACACCGAGGAGACGTCGAGTCCAACTAGATATTCGCGGGTCTCGTCGTCCAGCACCTCGTCGGTCCACTGGCAGGCGGCCCGTGCATCGGCGTTGAAGACCGACAGGTCCGCCTGGCCGGTCGCCCCCCAATCGTGATTGCCCGCCAGCGACCGGAACGGCAGCGAGCGGAGCAGCTGCACCACCCTGTTCGGATAGGGGCCGTATCCAACCAGATCGCCCAGCGACCAGATTTCGTCCACCGGCCCGGCGTCCGCCAGCACGGCCTCCAGGGCCGGCAGGTTGCCATGCACGTCGGCAATGATGAGCACGCTCAGGGGCGGGCCTCCGCTCGGCGTGGGCCGGCAGGCGCGCCGGTGAGCCTCATTATGCGGATGTCACGCACCACCGGAGCGAGGCGGCGCCTCGTCGGAGATCGCTGGCCGCAGGCCGAGTTCCCGAAGGCGGGCGACGAAGCTATCGCCCCGGTCGAACTCGTTGCTGAAGAGGCCAAACGAAGCACAGGCCGGCGACAGCAAGAGTGCATCGCCCGAGCGCGCCAGCGCCAATGCGCGGTCCACGGCTTGCGCCATGTCGGCGGCGGCTTCGAGCCGGCAGCCTTCCAGCAGCGGGCGCAGTCGGTTGGTTCCGGCGCCGGGCAGTAGCACCACGCCGCGCAGCCCGTCGGCCGAGCGCAGCCGCCTTGCCAGCGGCTCGAAGTCCAGGCCCTTGTCGGAGCCGCCCGCGATCAGTACCCAGGGTCCAGACACCGTGGCCAGTGCGGCCAGCGCGGCCTCGGGCGTGGTGGCCGTCGTGTCGTTGTAGGCACGCACGCCGCCCACGGTTCCCACCAGTTCCTGGCGGGCCGAAACGCCGCCGAAATCCCGAACGGCGCGCATAATGGCGGACTCCGCCACCCCGGCCTGCCGGGCGGCCGTGGCCGCCAGCGCCAAATTGGCGCGGTTGTGCCGACCCGAGAGCCGGGCGCCCGGCCAGCCCGGCGGCGCGCGCCTGAGGTCGGGGCGCACCACCGCGCCGCCGGCCCGTGCCGCGAACCAGTCGGGCCAGCCCCGACCGGCAGGAATGACGGCCCAGTCGCCCGGACGCTGGTTTGCCACCAGCGACAGCTTGGCCCTGGCGTAGACCTGCATGTCGGCGTAGCGGTCGAGATGGTCGGCCATCAGGTTGGTGACGATAGCGCCGCGCGTGCGCAGGCCGGTGTCGGCCAGCCCTTCGAGCTGGGCGCTCGAAAGCTCCAGAACCACGGAGGACCCCGGCTCGATCTCGTGCAGTTGCGCCAGGGCCGACACGCGCATGTTGCCGGCCAGCATCGCGCGCTCCCCGCCGGCGGCGAGCATGGCGTGCAGGGCGGTGGCGGTGGTGGTCTTGCCGCGGGTGCCGGTCACACCGATCACACGCGCCTGCCGGCACCAGCGCAGGAACAGCGTGAACTCCATCTCGATGTGCGCGGCGGCGGCGCGGGCGGCCCGCAGGTAGGGCGAGCCAGCTGGAACGGCCGGGTTGCGCACCACGATCTCGGCGCGCCGGAAGTCGTCGATCTCGTGCCGACCGAGCACGTAGCGCACCCCGGCCGCGCCCAGCGCGGCCAGGCTGGGCGCCAGCTGGGCTTCCGAGCGGAGATCCGTAACCACCAGATCGGCGCCGCGGTCGCGCATGAAGGCGGCCACGCCCAGGCCGCCGCTCTGCACACCCAGGCCCATGACCACCACGCGCCGTCCGCGTAAAGCGGAAGGATCGTGCGCCCAGGCCGGCCCGGAGGCGTCGTTCAGATCGAACCCGCGCTTTCCCCGAAGGTCAGTCGCAGCGACAAACGGTTATGACAACTCGCGCCTGGAATATCAAGAAGCACGCGCCGAGGGGCATGACGGGCCGAACGATCTACGGACGCTATGTGTAAGCTATGAAGCGACATAAGTCGAACTCTCCAGCTACCGCCTTTGGCAGGCCGCCAGCTGATTCGGGACGTTATCAGATTCAGTGTTGACGAGAGCGTACCGAGACTTACACTGGACCCAGTGCCGCAGCGGTTCGGACGTTGCTGCATTATCGAGATCAGGGAGGACGGTTCGATCGTGAGGCGCTGCCACCGTCGTTACGATTAGCTGAGACATACGCTCGCCCCTCGGGGCGAGCGTTGTTGTGTCGAGGGTCCGAGCCGTCTGTCTGGCGTTACGCAGGGACCACATGCACGGCGGGGAGGCACGGCATGGCATCGGACTGCTCAACGTTTCATTCGGCGCTCTCCTGGTACTCAAGCCAGCTCACGAGGAGCCGGCGGTTTCCGCCCGCGGAAGCCAAGCGCCACCTTGAGTGGCTGCGGGAGTTTGGTGAGTCGTTTCCCCAGCGGATGGACCCCACCAATGTGGGCCAGCGTGAAGTGGTGCTGTACTTCGCCGAGCACTGCGATGACTTTGGCGACCCGGTGGAGTGGTATTACCGCTATAAGGCGATCGAGACGTTTTACGAAGACATGACCTCCGAGTTGGAACTGCCCAGCAACCAGATCAAGGGCCTGTACGACGAGTCCGACCTCGACCCCGAACTGCTGCGGCGGATACCTGACCGTCCGCGCATGGCGCCGGTGGACTGGTCGCGCGACGAACGGCACATTTATTAGGGCCTAACGCCCGGCCGACCGACTGGCGTCGAGTGCCGCGGGGCCGCGCTACTATCCGGCCACGCCGCGCCGCTGCTGAGTCTTGTCCGTGACCGTTCCCGAGTTCCGCGCGCGCAAGGGCACACGCGACCCCCTGGTGTGCGTGACGGCCTACGACGCGCCCTTTGCCAAATTGGCCGAACGCGCCGGCGTGGACGCCCTGCTGGTTGGCGACAGCGTGGGCCGCACGGTGCTCGGGCACGCCAACGAACTGCCGGTGCGGGTCAGCGACATCGTGCACCACACCGCCGCCGTGACGCGCGCCGTAACGTCCACGCTGGTCATCGCCGATCTTCCCTTCATGTCCTATGCCACGGTTGACGCCGCGCTGCGGAACGCCGCGCGTCTGCTGCAAGGGGGCGGAGCAGCCGCCGTCAAACTGGAGGGTGGCGCGGAGACGGCCGAGGTGACGGAGGCCCTGACGACCCGTGGCGTGCCGGTGATGGCGCACGTAGGGCTGACGCCGCAGACAGCGCAAGCGCTGGGCGGATACCGGGTGCAGGGCGTCAAGCTCTCGGCCGCCCAGGCGATCGTGGACGGTGCGCGCGCCCAGGCCGCCGCCGGCGCGTTCGCAATTGTGCTGGAACTGGTGCCCGCCGGCCTGGCCCGGGCGATTACCGAGCATCTGGACATTCCAACCATCGGGATTGGCGCCGGGCCGCACTGCGATGGCCAGATCCAGGTGATCTACGACCTGTTCGGCTTCGCCGAGACGGCGCACCGGCACACGCGCGTCTTCGCCGATGTCGCGCGGCTGGCCGAATCGGCGCTACGCGACTACGCCCGCGACGTGCGCCAAGGCACGTTCCCCGCGCCGGACCAGAACTTCAAGGGCAATCGCGGAGTCGTGGACCGCCTGCACTTCGACTGACCTAGTCGGCGCTGTCGCTTGACCGCGGCTCTTCGATGTAGAACCCGTGCTTCTTGGCCAGGCGCTCGCGGTAGTAGTCGTTCCAGCGATGGTACGAGGGCGTATCGCCAACCACCGCCTCCGACGTGATCAGCATGGCGGCCGCGCTGCCGGCATGGCGCAACGCCGACCGGGTGACCTTGAGCGGATCGATCACCCCCACCGCCACCAGGTCCTCATACTCGCCGGTGGCGGCATTGAAGCCGACGCGACCCTCTAGCTGTAGGACTTCGTCCACCGCCACCGCGCCGTCATACCCCGCGTTGTCGGCGATCACTTCCATCGGCACACGCAGCGCCTCGCGCACGACGGCGCGGCCGATGGCCTCGTCCGTCGACAGCGATGGGTCGTCCTTAATCGCCTCGGACGCGCGCGCCAGAGCCGTGCCGCCGCCGGGCACGATGCCTTCCTCCAGGCCGGCCCGGGTTGCCGAGATCGCGTCCTCGATGCGGTGTTTCAACTCGAACCGCTCCACCGCGCTGGCGGCGCCAACCCAGATTTCGGCGAACGCGCCGGTCAAGTTGTTGGCGCGCTCCTGGTGCTTCTCGCGGTCGAAGTGGTTCTTCATCCGCCCGTGCTGCATCCAGATGTACTCCACGCGCTCGCGGATAGCCATCGGGTCGCCGTGGCCTTGCACGAAGAAGGCTTGCGTCTTGGTGCAGCGCACGCGTTCGGCGGTGCCGAGTACCTCCAGGCCGATCGCCCGCCACGGTTCGCCGGTCTCGTGACCAACGATTGTTCCGCCCGTGAAGATCGCCAGGTCTTCCAGCATCCAGCGCTGCCGCTGCCCGAACACTGGGGCCTTGACGCAGATAACTTCCAGATTTCCAACCTGCTTGTTCGTGACCAGCATCGTCACAACTTCGCCGATGATCTTATTGGCGATGATCACCAGCTTCTTGCGTCCGCTGGCCGCGTACCGTTCCAGGAAGGGTAGAAAGTCGCGCAGGAACTCGATTTCCCGGTCGGTGATGAGAATGTCCGGGTTCTCGATCACCGCCTCGGTTTCGGCTTGGTCGGTCGCGAAATGGGAAGAGAGGTATCCGCTGTCGAGGCGCATGCCGTCCACGTAGGTGACTTCGGTCTTCAGGCTCTTGCCTTCGTCCACGGTAATCGCGCCTTCAACGCCCTGGCGTTCAAAGACGTCGGCGATCAGTTCGCCGACATACGGGTCGTTGGCGGACATGCCGGCAATCCAGGCGACATCCTGCCGGGACCGCGTCCGCACGGCCTGGCTGTACAGGGCGGACTCGGCCTCGGCCAGCGCCGGGTCCATGCCCCGCCGGATCATCATGGGGCTGGCCCCGGCCACGATGGCCTTGAACGCCTGGCTGTACATGGCCTGGGTAAGCACCGCCGCGGTGGTGGTGCCGTCGCCGGCCACGGTGTTGGTCTGGCGGCAGGCCTCGTAGACGATTGACGCTCCGGTGTGCAGAAAGGTGTTTTCGACTTTGATATCCCGCGCCACGGTCACGCCGTCGTTGGTCAGCGTGGGCGGACCGAGGCTGGGTTTGTAAGCAACGTTGCGCCCCTTCGGCCCCATGGTGACCTTGACGGCGTTGGCCACCAGGTCCACGCCCTCGCGGAGGGCGAGCCGGGCTTCGAGGTCGAACACGACAGCGCGATCCATAACCACGCGAAGCCTCCTCGGTCAGGTTCGGGGGATAGTCGAAAAGGCGCGGCTCAACAGGCCGCGCGGGTTAACCATTGTCCGCTACGCGCCGCCGCGCGACAAGGACTCCTTGGCAGCGGCCGTGGGTCACCTTGATCCCGCCATGCCCGCGAGAAGCCTGGCCCGGACTCCGACCGGAGGACCTGATGCGGGGCAGGGATTCATCCTGGATCCATTGCCCCAAAAACCGAGGGCGCCGGCAGCCTGATCCCAATGGCGGCTAGAATTCGGGCGGGGCGGCGGCTGGGTTTCGGGTCCCGCCTCATTCCTGAAGCAGGGTCTGCCTATGCGCCGCGGCACCGTCACCGCCATCGTCTTTGCTCTGACGTGCCTTGCGGCCTGGCAATTAATCACTCCGGCCGCGGCCGACAGTCCAACCGTGTTGGTCATGGACATCGAAGGCCCCATCCAGCAGCTCACGGCCGACCACATCGCGCGGGGAATGGACACGGCGCGTGGGGACGATGTCGAGCTGGTCGTCATCCGTCTGGACACCCCGGGAGGACTGATCGAGTCAACGCGAAAGATCGTTCAAGTACTGCTGGACTCCGAGGTCCCGGTGGCCGCATATGTCTCGCCCGCCGGGGCCCACGCCGGATCGGCCGGGACCTTCATTGCGGCCGCGGCCAACTTTGCGGTCATGGCGCCGGGCACCAACATTGGCGCGGCCTCGCCGGTCGATGCCGGCGGCCAAAAAATCAAGGGATCCGTAGCGCACAAGATCAGCGAAGACATGCGCGCGTTCATCCGCAGTATCGCCGAGGCGCGCGGACGCAATGCCGACGCCTTGGAAGACACCGTGTGGAACGCAACCGCGTACTCGGCGCAGGAGGCCCTGAACCTCGGCGTCGTTGACCTGATCGCCCCCGACCTGCCCACGGCGCTCAATCAGCTTCACGGGCGTACCGCCACAACCGCGGCGGGCCCGATCACCGTCGCGTCCCGCGACGCTCGCGTGCGGTACTTGGGGCCCACCGTGGTGGAATACATCCTCGGAATCCTCGCCAGGCCCGAGGTGGTGTTTGTTCTGTTCGTGACCAGCTGCCTCGCCCTGCTGGTGGAGGTGATATTCCCTGGCTTGATCATTCCCAGCCTGGCGGGTGTGATCACGTTAGCTCTGGCGATCGTGGGATTCCTGAACCTGCCTGGCAGTTGGCTGGGGGTCGTGCTCATTGTCCTCGCCGCCGCCCTGTTCTACGGGGAGACCACCGTGCCGGGCTTCGGTTTGTTCGGCGCTGGCGGAGTCCTGTGTCTGGTCCTCGGCGGGATCTTTCTGTTCGGAGACTTTTTTCGCCCCTCGGATCTGCCGGAACCGAGCTTCATGGTGAATCCGATCGTGATCGCGGTGATGGGCGGGATCGTAGTGGCGATTTGGGCGTTATTCGCTCGCCTCGCTCACGCCGGCGGCGGGGGAACAAGCGGCTTTCAAACCGCGGCTGATGCGGCGCTGGTAGGGCGGAAGGGCGTCGCCCTGTCCGACCTGCGGCCGTCTGGGAGAGTGCGGGTCGGCGACAAGGATTGGGTCGCGACGGCCGATCCGGGCGTATCAATCGACCGAGGCGAACACATCCGTGTCCGAGCCGTATACGGGCGGGTGCTCAGAGTCGAACGACCTTGAGAGCCAAGGCGGAATGCCTCGAAACGCGGCGGTGTCGGCCGTTGATATCGACCTGGCGGCTTAGGCGTCGCCGGGGGGAATCTCGTCCATCAGCCGGCGCTCCTCGTCGGACAGCGCCTGGCCCTCCAGCAAATCGGGACGGCGGCGCTGGGTGCGGTGCAGCGCCTGCGCGCGACGCCAGCGCGCGATCCGCTGGTGGTGCCCGCTGAGCAACACGGAAGGCACCCGCAGCTCCCGGAACTCCTCAGGGCGCGTGAATTGCGGGTGGGAAAGCCGTCCGTCGGCGTGTGATTCGCCAACGAGCGAGGCCGCATCGCCCACCACCCCGGGAACCAGCCGGGCCGCCGCGTCGATGACCACCATGGCGGCGACTTCGCCCCCGCTCAGCACGTAGTCGCCCACGCTGATCTCTTCGTCCACGACCAGCGTGCGCACTCGGTCGTCCACCCCTTCGTAGCGACCGCAGATCAGGATCAGGTGCGCGCGCGTCGCCAGTTCCGCGACCCGTGGCTGGGTGAGCGGCTGCCCCTGCGGGGTCAACAAGCCAACCCGGCTGTCTGCCCCTCGCAGCTCCTCAACCGCCGCAATGATCGGTTCGGCCTTCAGCACCATCCCCGGACCGCCACCATAGGCGTAGTCGTCCGTAACTCGATGCGGCGGGTCGGCCCAGTCCCGCAGATTGTGCACCCGTACGTCGATGACGCCCGCCGCCCGCGCCTTGCCAAGCAAGCTGACGTCCAGAAACCCCTCGAAGCTCTCGGGGAACGTCGTGATCACGTCCACCCGCCAGGCCGGCGCCATCAGCGCAGTCCTTCGATCAGTTCAATGGTGAGCACGCGGCGCACGGGATCGAAGTCCTGCACCACGTCGTGGATCGCCGGCACCAGCACTTCGCCGTCGGGTCCGCGCACGATGTAGACATCGTTGCTGCCGGTGGCGATCACCTCGCGCAGCGTTCCGACCGGCTCGCCGGTCTCCGCCACCACGCGCACGCCGATCAGCTCCGCGCCGTAGTAGCTGCCCTCGGGCAGGGGCACGGCCTCGGCCAGCGGAACCGCGATTTCGGCCCCGCGCAAGTCACGGGCCGCCTCGCGCGTGTGCAGGCCCTGAAACCGCAGGCGCGGTTTGGGACCCGGATGAAAGGCCTCGATTTCGGTGAGTTCGCGGCTCGGGCCAACGTAGACCCGGCGGCCGGGCGCCAGGTTGGCCAGCACGTCGGTTTCCAGCCGGACCTTAACTTCGCCGCGTACGCCGAATGCCCCCAGCACGGTGGCCAGGACAATCTCCGTGGCCGTCTCGGTCAGGTGCTTTCCTGAATGTCGAGCGCCAGCCGACGGTCGGACCCGATGGGCGCGGCGTGCATCACCGCGCGGATGGCCCGCGCCACCCGACCCTGTCGTCCGATCACGCGGCCCATGTCCGACGGATGGACGTAGAGCTTGTAGATGCTGAGATGGTTGCGCTGCACCCGGTTCACGCGCACCGAATCCGGCTCGGTGACCAGGTTGCGGGCGATGAACTCGACCAGTTCGTCCATGCGAAGAGGCTAGGCGCTGGGTCCGGCTGCGGCCGCTGGCGGCTGCGGCATGTTCTTGGCGATGTCCAGCAGCTTGCGTACGCGGTCCGTCGGCTGGGCGCCCTTGCGGATCCAGTCCTCCGTGGCGGCCACGTCCAGGCGGATCGTCGAAGGGTCGGTAAGCGGGTCGTAATAGCCAAGCTCGGCGATGCGCCGGCCGTCGCGCGCCCAGCGCGCCTCGGCCACCACCACCCGGTAGCTGGGACGCTTCTTGCGTCCGGTGCGGGTGAGACGAATTCGCAGCATGAAGTAGAAACTCCGGTGGTCTCAGTGGGTAGAGCCGGTCGCGGCAGGCCCTAAGCCCTCGAACCACACCGGCTCCCCGATCATACCCACGCCACCCGCCCCTGTCACCGGCGGCCCGGCGTGGATCTGGCACCGGATCGCCGAGGGATGCTTAGGACTACCTGCAACGAGATTGGTCCGTTCGATCCTCAGCGACGGTCCAACCAGCGGCTGACCGATTGAGCACGATCATCGACCCAGCGAAGCACGCGTGTTCTGGAACCCGGAGTGTCGGCAATTCGCCGTTGCCGTTCAGCTTGTTCGTGGCGGCCGGTAAGAGGAATGCGCTGATCTCCCACCGCTTCCTGGTGCTCAACTGGGCAATTCGGGGAAGTGTTGTGGTCGAGGCGTTCGAGACCATGGGTGTTGAGTGCGTATTGGAGCGGACCAGGGTCTCCAAGGCCTGCGGGCGCAACGCTGAAGCTGACGTACTGGGCCAGCAGACTGGCCGCCACGCTCACCGAGAGCGGAGCAACGTTCTGGCCTACAGGGTCCGAAAGTCGGTCCGTGCCCGCTATGTACGAAGGGTCGTCGAGCAGTCCTTGCCGATCGATCTCGGCCTCACCAAGGTCGAATTGGCGGTTGCAACGCATGCACGGTCGCTGTGGCCTGATGACGTGAGAGCGCCAAGTGGCATTGCGCATTCTCCCGTCGTCGAAAGTGTCGATGGCGATGCCGCCGTCGATGACCGGGATCAGGTCGGAATAGGCCAGTGCATTTAGGACAGCCCGGGGCCAAGGCCGGTCAACACAAGAAAAAATCATGTCGTGATCAAGGGCAAGTCGCAGTCCGTCGGGTTCGCAGATAGACCAGTTTGAGACCTGAATGCTGTGAGTGGCAGCGGTGGCAGCTCTAGTTGCTTCCCTGTATGCGACGTGTACTTTGGTTCGCCGTAGCCGCGCGTCCCGACGACACGCCCCAATGAGTCGGTCCAGGTTGCGGTCTTCGACAACATCGAAGTCCATGACCGTCAGGTAGCAGAGCCCCGATGCAGCGAGGCGTACCGCAACGTCGAGGCCTACGCTCCCGGCTCCTACGACAAGGACACGGCGCCTAACTAGGTCGGCTTGGCATTGCTCACCCCACGAACTCAGAGTGCGGACTTGTGCGTGTGTTGGTTGCGGCGGAGCGCAGATTGCATCGTTCCAAGAAACGGCGAGCCTGTCGCCAATTACACGAACATTCGTCGAGTGGCTGCAGTCGACATGCTTCCCGACTCCAAGGTCCCAATGACGCGCCGACCAGGAGCCATCAGCGGTGGCAAGAGTCATACCGATTAGTGGGAGCCCTGTGACTTCGCGGACCAAGTTGGCGTAGCTGAACTCGCCGTCGCGGTCTGGGCCACTCATGGGCTGCCACCCCAACGCACCGGGATGACTGTGAAGTAGTGCCAAACCCCGGTTATCGCGTTTGGCTTTCTCGGCTGCCCTCAAGAGGTAGTCACCTGTCACCGTTACGTTTCCGTGCACATATCGGTCACCGGGTACGGGCGCGATCACGTCACCTATTAGCGCCGTGACACGGTTCAGGCCGGACGACGGACGGTAGGTCGCCAAGCAGAGATCCTCTTGACCGTCAGGCCGGACCAACCGGCCTACCACCTCCTGCTCGACCCTGGCGGTCATCGCGACTGAGGTCTGGCGGGTCATGCGATCGCCTCACCGAGCACACTGCGGACGTGGCTGACCCAGTTCTTTCCGGGCGGGGCGTCACCCCAACCTGTGAACTCGCGACTGTGCATAAGCCATCCCGACTTTGGCGACGGCTGGCTGTTCGTCTGCGAGAAGTTGATAGCGGCTGGGAGGTAAATCCAGTGAGGAGGCATCTGGGGCCATCGATCGAGTTCTTCGGTGCTTACGCCAGTCTCAACCTCAGTGCCAGCGCGGGCCCCATCCACCGGTGCTATCCGATAGATGACGAACCCGGCCTCGACTGTGGTGTCGAGGCCGAGCGCGGTCATGTCGTCCACGAACCTTCGTACGCCCGGTCGCATTATGCGAACGGAGCCTTCTCGCGGATTGAAACGAACTTCGCGTCCTTCCGGATGAGGACTGTCTCGTCGTCGGCAAACCGCTTGGGCTGAGGCTGGTCTTTGTCACCAAGCTCGCCCAGATCGAACTTCCTGGGATCCAGTCCGGCCAGGCGGAGAAGCGCCGAGGCTCGTTGACTGATATCGCTGGTCGTGAAGGCTTCTCCGTCGATGGTGAACGGGATGAGACGGCGGCCATTCGCCTGCTGCGGGGACATTTGCGTGCTCCTGCGTCGGAGTTTGGCGCTGCGATCACTCGATCACAGCTAACATATCCTCATATAGATTTGTGGGTTTGTCAATAATCCATTGACGCTAGTGCCCAAAGCCCGCAAATGAGCTACTCTTCCGGAACGTCACGGCTGAAGTGGAGCAGCCCAGATGTTGGGAGAACGGCTGCGCCAAGCGAGGCTGGCGGCTGGACTGTCGCTGCAGGGTCTGGCCGATACGCTTGAGCGGCCGATTACTAGGCAAGCCATCTCAAGGTATGAGACCGGCGCGTCGCAACCGTCGCCGACGAGGATTGCCGAGCTTGCAGCTGCGCTCAATGTGCAGCCGTCGTCTCTACTGAGCGATTCCGCTGTCGAGATTCGCTGGGTGGCCTACCGGAAGCTCGCCAAGCTCAGCCAGACCCGCCAAAGGCAACTCACCGCGCACGCCGTCCAGCGGCTGGAGGGCGAATTCAGGCTTCGAGAGTTGTTCCGGCTTGCTCAGCGCCACGATCTGCCGGGGCCAATCGAGGTCGGGACGTCCAGTGACTGCGACTACGCGGCAGCAGCGCTGCGGATGCGCTGGAACCTCGGCGACCGGCCCGTGGACGGACTTATCGGCTTGATTGAGGACCACGGTGGCGCCGTTGTGACGCTACCTGAAGCCTGGGGCTTCGACGGTCTCGCGGGGTGGGCAAACGGGAGGCCCGTCCTCGTTCTGAACGAGGCGATACCGCCCGACCGCCTAAGGCTGAACGCGGCGCACGAACTTGGTCACCTCGTTATGAAGAGCACCGGCGTCGCCAAGCAGGACGAACAGTTCGCGTTCCGCTTCGCGGCCTCGTTTCTCGTGCCGCCGGAGGCGGCACGCCGCGAACTCGGCACGCGCCGCCGGGGTCTGGATCTGACCGAACTCGGCCTTCTCAAGCAGCGCTGGGGCCTGAGTATGCAGGCCTGGATCCGCCGCGCGCGCGATCTCGAGATCATCGGTGACGACCTCTACCGGACGCTAAATATGGGCTTTCGCCAGACGGGTTGGAATCGCACCGAGCCGTTCGCGTACGAAGGCCGGGAGTCCCCGGCGCTCTTTCGGCGGCTCGTGCTTCGAGCTCTGGCGGAGCGGATGATCACTTCCGACGAGGCCAACCGGCTCTACCCGGGTGCCTCCCTTCACACGCAAGAGATGCGGGCGCCTCGTACATCCCTTCGCGACCTGGCACGGCGCCCGCGTGAGGAGCGCCACCGCACGCTGCGCCACGCGCATGTAGCGGTCGACCCGGCCGAGACCGAGGCGTGGGACACGACGCTCGCTGACCGTATTCACTAGCCGAATAGAAAGCCGTGGCGAACGATTCACCAACCCGTGGCGAGGTCTGGCTGGTTGGGCTACCCCGCCCGGTTGGGGCCGAATCGCAGCGTGACCGACCGGTCGTTGTGATCAGTTCGCCCGCGCTGGACCAGGCGCCCGTTCGCATCATCGTGCCGTTGACAACCTGGAGAGCGGACTTCGAGGGCCGCTTTGACAAGCTGCTGATAGCGGCCAACAAGAGCAACGGTCTCGATGAGGAATCAGCCGCCGACTTTCTTCAGGTGCGCAGCGTGTCCACGGATCGGTTCATTCGCCAGATCGGCGCGCTGGAGGCCGATGAAGTCGAGGAGATCGTGGCCGGTGTGGTGATCGCTATCGACTACTCGAACTGACGGCAAGTCCGGTTAGACTTTGCGGCCCCCTTTCAAGCTGGCGCCGATGGCCGTTCGGGTTGGGGTGATTGGGGCCGGGGCCTACGCCCAGCGCGCCCACCTGCCGCCGCTACGGGAGCACCCTGAGGCGGAGATCTCCGCGCTCTGCCGTCGCAACGCGGCCCGGCTGGCCGAAGCCGCCGACGCGTTTGACGTTCCGGGCCGCTACACGGACTACGCGGACTTGCTGGCTGACGACTCGCTGGATGCCGTCACCGTTTCCCTGCCGCACAACCTGCATTACGAGGCCGTGCGCGCGGCCCTGGCGCGCGACCTGCACGTGCTGGTGGACAAGCCGCTGACGCTGCGGTTGGACCACGCGCGCGAACTGGTGACGCTGGCCGAAGGGCGCGGTCTGACGCTGATGGTGGCGTTCAACCGGCATTACGAGCCGCCCTTCACGAAAGCCCACGAACTCCTGCGCGACGGCGCGATCGGCGAGTTGCGCCTGATCCAGGCCTACATGGCCTATGACTGGGACCTGTGGCTCCAGCCGCCCGAGCGCCGGTTCACGGGCGCGGGCGCCACCATGCTGGACGGTGTATCGGACACGCAGGCCACGCTGCTGCACGAGACCAGTTTTCGGGGCGACGCCGCGGCCAATGGCGGCGGCTTCTTCGCCGACGGCGGCGCGCACCTGTTGGAGGCCTGCCTCTGGCTGGCGGGATCACCGGCGGCGACGGTCTTCGCGCAGATGGACTCGCCGGAGGCCGACCTGTATACGGCGCTCAACCTGCGGCTGGGGTCGGGCGTGTTGTGCAGCTTGGCCTGCATTGGCGACACGCCCGTGCCGCGCGACTTCGCGTTCAACCTCTACGGGACGACGGGCGCGATCCACATGCGCTGGGGCCACCTCACGTTGGAACGCGAACTGCGCGACCCAGTGACCTTTGACAACACGTCCATGCCGTTCCTGGGCAGCGCCCCGGCCAATTTCATCGACGTGATTCTGGGCCTGGGCACCCCGAGGGCCACCGCTCACGACGGCCTGCGTCAGGTCGCCGCCATGGAAGCCGCCTACCGCTCGGCACGAACCGGAGCGCCCGTCCGCGGCTAACTCTGGTCCGTGCGTTGCTCCTCCGCTGGCGTGCCCTCAGCCGGCGGCGCTTCCTCGGCCGGCGGCGTCTCCTCCGATGCCGCCTGCGACTCGGCGTAGCCCGGCACCAGGTTGGGATCGAAGCTGCCGTCCTCGGCCTGCCCGACCTCCCAGCGCTCGGGCCAGGGGATGAACGCCGACGGGAACCGGTCCTTGAAGCGCACGTGGCCGCCAAGCGCGACCTGCCGGCTGATCACGGTTCGCAGGCCGGGAATAGCGCTGTCGGTCTTTTCGATCGCGCCGGGCGGCAGTTCCGTGGTGGGTACCACGCGCAGCGGGGGCGGCTCGATCTCCTGGCCCTGCCAGGGGTCCAGCGTGACCTCGCGCTCCAGCGGCGGGCCCATCAGCCGGAACGCGAGCGATTGCGCCCGGGCGTTGAAGTCGCGCCGGATCAGGATGTGGTTCGGGGTGTCGTTGGTGAACGCCAGGTCCTGGGACGGCTGCCAGATCGCCGCGTCAAACCCGGGCGGGTTGTTGGGGCCAAGCTCGTAGTAGCGGACGCGGTAGGCGTGCTGCCAGCGCTCGCTGATCGGCAGACCGGCCCAGAACGCGGCGCGAAACAGGGTGGTTGACACCTGGCAAATGCCGCCGCCGATGCCCGGTTCGGTGCGCGTTGGCGCGATGACCAGACCCTCGACAAACCCGTTGCCCACCGTGATCGGCCCGACCGTGGCGTTGAAGGAGAAGGTCTCGCCGGGCGGCACGACCGTGCCGTCGATCAGCCGCGACCCGTTGGCGATGTTATGTACGCGGTTGCGGCTGGAACCGGTGAAGCGAGACACGCCCGCCGCGATCATGTTGTCAAATTGCAATTCGCCTGCGCTGCGCCGTGTAATGGCGGGCTGCAACACCACCAGCGGTACGTTGACCCGGTCGCGCCCGCCAGTAAAGGCTGTCTGCACGCGTGTCCAGAGGCTTTCGGCGTCGATCGTGCGGCCGGGCGTACCCTCAACCAGCGGCACGACCTCACCCTCATCGTCAACTCGGATCTTTGGCTCCACGGCGGGAACCCGCAGCGTGTCCGCAATCTCGCGCGCCACCCGGTCAAAGGCCCGATAGCTCACGTCCACGCTGATATCGGGGGCTTCGGGCGGTCCAACGACGCGCATCTCCTCGGCCAGGTCCTCGCGCGCAATCGACCACCGATGGCCCGGCGCGACCATTTCGATGCGCCCCTCCATCAGCTCTCGTGCGCGTTCGGACGCAGGCGTCACGTCGGCTGTGGCGACCTGGGGCGCCAGCGAACGGGACTGCAGGTCGATGATCATCCGCTGCGGCGTATCGAACCTCCGGCTCATCACGGCCAAGACGTCCGCCGGTACCAGTTCACGGCCCTCACTTGACGGATAGACCCGGGCGAGGCGCTGACCGCCCTGGGTTTCGATCCGCAGCGAGGCATCCGTCGGGCTCTGCGCAATCTCGGCGCCAATGCGCTCGACATACGCCATGAAGAGGTGCGGGTCGAAACTGACGGTCGTTCGCCAGTCGCGCGGGGCTTTCAGCGTCTGCCGCTGCTGGCGCAGGCGTGTCTCCCAACTGCCCCGTCGCCCCCACGCGTAGGCCTGCGCCAGCGGCGTGGCGTAGTCCACCTGGATGCCAACCTCGCCGCCCGTTGGATTCCACGTTCGACCATCCAGCCGAAAGATGACCGGCGAGTCGCGGAAGCCATCCCAGCGCGCCGTCAGCCGGCCCCGCGCCTCGGCCAGCGTCAGACCGCCCACGTCTTCGCCGTCAAGGCGCACACCCGGATAGAACCGGTCGGCGTAGCGCGCCTCGCCCACCGCCACAAACACGGTGGCGCCGGCCGCGGCCGCTGCAACGCCGCCAAGCACGCCGGACCCGGCGAACAGCAGAAGGGTGCGTCGGCTGATGTGCATGAAATTCTCGCCGCCCGCGCGGCCAACACACCGGGCCGCGCCTTCTCAACTATAGGCGGCGTTACAGGAAGCGCTATGAAATTACCCCCCGACAGGGGGCGGCCAACGCCGGCGCCTGTGCTATCGTCGGCGGTGCCGGCCGGCAGGTTGGCATCCCACTTCGCAACCCGTTGTTTGTGGCGTCCCGCGCCGCTCGTTCTCCGGCATAGCACCCATGGCGACCCTCATCGAGGAACTCGAAAAGACCTACCTCAAGCCCGACGTGCCCGACTTCAACGTCGGCGACACCGTGCGCGTGCACGTGAAGGTGCGCGAGGGCGCGCGTGAACGCGTGCAGCTGTTCGAAGGCACCGTGATCCGACGCCGCGCCGGCGGGGTCAACGAGAACTTCACGGTCCGCCGCATGTCCGGCGGGGTCGGCGTGGAGCGGACCTTTCTGCTGCACTCGCCGATCGTGGATGACATTCAGGTGATCCGCCACGGCAAAGTCCGCCGCGCCAAGTTGTACTACTTGCGTGACCGCGTTGGCCGCGCGGCGCGCGTCAAGGAGCGGCGCGCCTAGCCGGCGCCAGAGGCCAGCTCCGTCGGCGCCCTCCTGCTCAGGCTCCCACCGCCGTGCCGGGAACTCCGGCTGTTGCGGCAGGGACGCCGCCGAATCGCCGGCGTGGATGAAGCCGGCCGGGGTGCCTGGGCCGGCCCACTGACCGCCGCCGCGGTCATCCTGCCGCCGGTTGCATACCTGGACCCGCAACTGCTGGCCGGCGTGACCGACTCCAAGCGCCTCTCGCCGCGCGCCCGCGAACGGCTGGCCCGCTTGATTCGCGCCCGCGCCGCCGCCATCGGCGTGGCCCACACCACGCCCCGCGAGATCGACGACGCCGGAATCGCCGCCGCCGGACGCCTCACCATGCACCGCGCGCTTGGCCGCTTGGGCCTGGACCCGGACCATGTGATCGTGGACGCCTTTCCGCTGGACGCCGCCAGCCGCTTCGCCGACCGTCAGACGGCCATCATCCGCGCCGACGCCACCTGCCTGGCCGTGGCCGCCGCGTCGATCTGCGCCAAGGTGGCCCGCGACCGTCTGATGCGGCGGCTCAGCCGCCGGTTTCCTGCCTACGCTTTCGATCGCAACAAGGGCTACGGCACAGCCCGTCACCGTGCCGCGTTGCAGGCGCAGGGACCGATTGCCTTGCACCGCCAGAGCTTTGCTCCCGTTCAACAGGCCCATGCCACGCATACGCTGGCCCTGGCGGACTAGGCGCCGTGCGCCGACCGACCGCGCCCAACTCGGCCGCTGGGGCGAAGATCTGGCCGCTCGCGAACTCAAGCGCCGCAAGTACCGCATCCTGGACCGCAATGTCCGCGTGGGCCGCGGCGAACTCGATATCGTCGCGACTGACCGCGACGCAATCGTGTTCATTGAGGTCAAGACGCGGCGTGACCAGACCTTCGGCGGAGCGCGCGCCGCCCTCACACACACCAAGGCGCGCCAGTTGGCTCGCCTGGCCCAGACGTATCTGCGCCAGCATCCTGACCGCACGGGCGACTACCGCATTGACGTGGTAGCTATTGACGTTGACCCCAGTGGCAACTACACGGTGGATGTGATCCCAAATGCCGTGCAGCTCTGACCCTCAGACGTTGATGCGCTCGACCTCACGAGAAGCCGCCGACCAGTGACCGCCCTGACGCCGATGGCCGCGAGCTCGGGCGGTCTCTCGCTGGGGCGGCTGCTACGAGGCGCGGGCCTTCTGACCGCGGTTGCCCTCATGGCGGTCTGGGCAGTCCTCCCGGCACAGGCGGACTCCGGCGACTACGCGGTTGAGGGCGGACGCCTGTTTACCCAGGCCGCCGAAACCGATGTCCCGGACCTGGGCTTTGCCGTCACCGACGCCGACGGGATCCCCTTCTGGACCGAGTTCCAGCGCTTGGGCGGCGTTCAGGCCTTGGGTTACCCGCTGTCGCGGCGCTTCGTCTGGGACGGCTTCACCGTCCAGGTGTTTCAGAAGGTCGTACTGCAGTGGCGGCCCGAACTCGGCACGTTCATGTTCGTCAACGTATTCGACCGGCTAAACCTGGAAGGCTACGACGACACCCTGGAAGAATTGCTGGTGCCCTCGTCGGAGTACTTCGAAGAGCAGGGCCTCACCTGGGACCAGATAATTACCTCCCGGCAGGCGCTGCTGTATGCCAACCCCGCACTGCGCGACGCCTACTTTGCCGTTGACGATCCGCTGCGCTGGTACGGGCTGCCCACGTCGCGGGTCGTGACCTATGACCACGTCCACACGATCAGGCTTCAGCGCGCCGTCCTACAGCAGTGGCTCGTCGACCTGCCCTGGGCCTCGGCGGGCGAGGTGACCGTGGCCAACGGCGGGGACCTGGCCCGCGGTGCCGGGACTTTTCCGGCCGACGTGCTAATGCCCGAGATTCGGCCCCGCGCCGACGGCTCCGCGCCGCAGCCGACCCCTGCGCCCACACCCGAACCCACGGCCGCGCCATCCCAGCAAACGAACGTGCTGGCGCCCGCAAACAGCCTTCGTGCCGCCTTGGGGCTGCCTCCGCTGATCATCAGCCCAGAACTCATGCAGGCGGCGCAAGGCCAGGCCGACTACTACATCACCAACCTTGGCGACCCGAACGCGGGCGGGCTACACACCCAGGTGCCCGGCTACCCCGGCTTCACGGGGCGCAGCATCGGCGAGCGCGCCCGCGCCAGCGGGTACCAACTGGGCTGGGTTGACGAAGTGTTCGCGTTCTTCACCCCCGCCGACACGCTGGACTGGGCGCTACAGACCGTCTGGCACCGCTACATGTACGTGCATCCGTCCGCCGTGCACGTCGGCTACGGAACCGCAACGGATGGCGACACCACCGTGACGGTGTTCAACGTCGGATTGTCGCCGCGGCACACCGCCGACGCGCCGTTGCCCGCCGTGGTGCCGTTCAACGGCGCCATCGACGTGCCGGTGAGCTGGGAGGGCTGGGAATCGCCCAACCCGGCGCCTGGCGCAACCCGCCCCTTCGGGCCGCCGGTGTCGCTGCAGTTCGGCCTGGACGACCAGGTCGCCTGGGGGGAGGCCGCGCTCTTCGGGCCGGATGGCGCGCTCGTCACCACAGCCCGCACCACCAGCGAGTGGCGGCGCGCGCTGTCGCTGGTCCCGCACGACCCGCTGGCGCCAGGCACCACCTACACCATCCGGGTCAACGGAACCCGCAGCGGCACGCCGTTCGAGGTGGAGTCGAGCTTCACGACTCGCCAGTCCTAGCCACCCGTAGAATGACGCCGTTCCGCTCCCTGACAACCTTCCCTCTATGCACCTGATCTCCGAGCTTGGTCACTGGGTGCTGGCTTGGGGCGATTCGCCCTGGGGCGCCCTGGCTCTCTTCGTACTGGCGTTCTGGGAGTCCAGCTTCTTCCCCATCCCGCCTGATGGACTGCTGATCGCGCTGGCCGCCGGGAACCTCCCGTTCGCGCTGGGCTTCTCGGCCATATCCACCCTCGGGTCGCTTTTCGGCGCCATGCTGGGTTACTGGATTGGGCTGCGCGGCGGCCGCCCGCTGCTGAACCGCCTCTTCGCGGAGGAGCGCATCCTCTACGTCGAGCGGCAATATCAGCGCCGCGACGTGTGGGCGGTCACCATCGCGGCCTTCACCCCAATTCCGTACAAGGTCTTCGCCATCGGCGCCGGCGCCTTCCGGCTGAACTTCCGACGCTTCATGCTGGCTTCGCTGGTCGGACGCGGCGGGCGTTTCTTCCTGGTCGGGTTCCTGATCACGATCTTCGGCACGCAGGTGGAGGCAGTCATCGACGAGTACTTCGACGTGCTAGCCATCGCCTTCGTCGTGCTCCTGATCCTCGGCTTCGTCGTGATTCGCTTCGTCATGCGCCCGCGCGCCGCGGCCGCCGACGCCTCGTCCGACTAGCCGCATGCCCGCGCCGAGCCGCTATGCGGTGGCGGCCGATGTCGTGGTCACCGCCGAATCGCCCTCGCCCGCGGTGCTGCTGATCCGCCGCCGCAATCCGCCGGCCGGCTGGGCCATCCCGGGCGGGTTCGTGGATCCTGACGAAGACCTGATCGACGCCGCGCGCCGCGAGCTCCACGAGGAAACCGGCCTCTATCCCCCCACACTTGAACAACTGGCGACGTTCGGCCACCCCAATCGCGACCCGCGCGGCCGCACCATCTCCGTCGTCTATGGGGCGCGGCTCCAACACGCCGTTCCGCCGGCCGCCGGCGACGACGCAGCCGCCGCCCGCTGGTTCCCGCTCGACGCCCTCCCCACCGACCTCGCCTTCGACCACGCCGCCATCCTGGCCCAGGTCCTGCCTCGGCTCACGGGCGGAGCCGCCAATCCGCGTGGCCCGCAGTCTTGACGGAGACTCATCCGACAAGTAGCGTTGAACTATCTACTCCCCGCCCGCTGGACTGAGGTTTCGGCCTTGTCCCCGGGCGGGTGTTTTTTGTCATGCGCACTCTCGTCCTACTCGACGGCCAGAACCTCTTTCATCGGGCGAAAGGGGCTTGGGCGCCTAAGCCTCCCGACCCTTCATCACCATACGCTTGGCCAAGCTACGACGTTGAGAAGCTCGCGCACGCCCTGACGGCCAACTCACCTAGCCGGTCACTGGCTGAGATTCGCTTCTACACAGGTGTGCCAGATCCACGTGCCGGTCCCTCCCAGAGTTACTGGCACGGCTTCTGGACTAACAAGCTCCGCTTTCTGCGAAGCAGGAACATCTACGTCTATCGTGGGAGAGTGAGCAGTGGCGGCCAAGAAAAGGGCGTCGATGTCAGCTTGGCTCTGGACTTAGTTCGCGCCACCTACGAGCGCCGGTACGAAGCCGCGATCGTCGTGAGCCAGGACTGGGACTTCGGGCCGGCGGTCCGCTTGGCAAAACTGATTGCCCAATCCCAGAAGCGCAGGCTCGTCTTCGAGTCCTCATTTCCGGTTGGACCTGCCAGCTCTTCACGTAGAGGCGTTCCCGGAACGACCTGGGTTCCGATAGATCAAGCGACCTACGACGCCTGTCACGATCCGACGGATTACCGTCTGAGGCAATAGTCGATCACCAGGCGGTTGACGGATCAGGTCGTCTGAGTCAGCCCAAGAAACCAGCGTGTTTGTCTGCGGCTCTGTCCGATCAGTCTGCTGGCGTGACCTCGGTCGAAATCCGCAACTCAGTTCAATTTGCCAGCGCCAGTCGCTCACCGTAGCGTGCCTCGTGTCATGGCCGTAGAAACCGACACGCCCACTACAAAGCCCGCCGCCCTGCTGGCCGACTTGCGGCGAATCGTCGGCGACGCCTGGGTCCTCTCCGACCGCGACGACCTGCTGCTCTACGAATACGACGGCTCAGTAGACCGTGCGTTGCCCGACGCGGTGGTGTTTCCCGACACCACGGCCCAGGTCCAGGCGGTCGTCCAATCGGCGCTACGGCATGGCGTGCCGGTGGTGGCGCGCGGCGCTGGCACGGGGCTCAGCGGCGGCGCCATCGCGCGCTGCGGCGGGGTGGTGGTCCCCACCTCGCGTATGAACCGCATCCTGGAGGTCGACACGCGCAACCGTCGCGCCGTGGTCGAGCCGGGCGTCGTCAACGCCGACCTCAGCGCCCACACCCGCCGCTTCGGCTTTCACTACGCCCCTGACCCTTCCAGCCAGCAGGCCTGCACGCTGGGCGGCAACATCGCCACCAACGCCGGCGGCCCCCACACCCTGCTCTACGGCGTAACCACCAACCACGTGCTGGGCATCGAGTTCGTCACCATGGATGGCCGCGTGGTCACCACCAGCGGGCTGGCCGACGGCCCCGGCTATGACCTGACCGGGCTGTTCTGCGGCAGCGAGGGCACCTTCGGCATCGTGACCAAGGCCGTCGTCCAACTGGTACACACGCCGGCCGGCGTGCGCACGCTGCTGGCCTCGTTCGATTCGGTGGCCGCCTGCAGCGCCGCGGTCTCCGGCATCGTGGCCGCCGGCATCGTGCCGGCCGCCGTGGAGATGATGGACCAACTGGCGCTGGAAGCCGTGGCTCAATTCATCCCGCAGGCCAACCTGCCGGTGGACGCCGCCGCCGTGCTGCTGCTGGACGTGGACGGCGTGTCCGCCGAGCTGGACGACCGCGAAGCCGAGATTCGTGGCGTACTCCTCGCCAACGAGGCGCGCGACATCCGCGTCGCTCAGAACACGGCCGAGCGCAACCTCTTCTGGCTGGGCCGCAAGAGCGCCTTCGGCGCAATGGGCCGCATTTCGCCCGACTACTACGTGCAAGACGGCGTGATCCCCCGAACCACCATTGCGCACGTGCTGGACGAGATCCGGCGCATCAGCCGGGCGTTCGATCTGCCCATCGCTAACGTCTTCCACGCTGGCGACGGCAACCTGCACCCCCTGTTGCTGTTCGACAACCGGGTTCCCGGAGCGCTGGACCGGGTGCTGGAGGCGGGCAGCGCCATCCTCCACGTCTGCGTGGATGTCGGCGGCATGCTCAGCGGCGAACACGGCATCGGGATGGAGAAACAGGCCGCCATGCCGCTGGTGTTCGGCCCTGACGACCTGGACGCGATGCGGCGGGTGCAGCAGGTCTTCGACCCGCACGCGCTCTTCAACCCCAACAAGATTTTTCCGGCGCCCGCCGGCTGCGCCGAAGTCAACAACCTGCGCCGTTCGACCCCGGAGGCGTCCGCCTGACCCCAGCCAGATCGCTGGCGCGGCGCCTGCTGGGCTCTGCCGAAGGCGTGGGGACGGCGGTTGCCCTGGCCTTCCTCGCGGCGGTCCTGCTGCTCGCCACGCTGTGGACCGTGGAAGTCGGAACCGGCGAGGAACTGGACCCGAACTTCGAACTCGGTCCTCTGGGCCCGGACCGTGTCGTGGCACAGGAACTCACGGTGCGGGTCTCCGACATGGTCGGCGTGCAGATCGCGGCGCGCGCGGAGGGCACCCTGCGCCCGCTGCTGGTCCAGGCCGACCTGCTGGCCGGCAACACCCGCATCGCCACGCGCTCGCTGGAGGTGTTCCCATCCACCACGCTCCAACTCCGGCGGCTGGCGTTCGACCGTCAGGCGCCGCCTGGGCTGGTGGTGGTGCGTCTTCAGGCCCGGGAAGGCCAGCCCGGAGGCGTCGTCTACGGCGCCACCCAGCAGGACCGGCAACCCGGGGGCGCCCTGCGGCTCGATGGGCGCGTCGAATTTGCCGACCAGGACCTGGCGCTGCGCGTACTGCACCGCCGCTCGCTCTGGACGCACGTGGAAGCCCTCGTCGGGGATCAGCGTGCCGCCCGCGCGGTGGCGGCGTTCACCCTGGTGGCCGTCGCGGCTGGCCTTGGCCTGATCGTCGCGGCAACGGTGCGCGCGTGTGGCGCCCGGCCCGAGCCGACACGCGCCTGAGCCAGCCATGACTACGCAGCAACCCCGGCTGGCCGCGCTCCTGCTGGCCGCCGGCGCCTCGACCCGCATGGGAAAGCCAAAGGCCCTGCTGCCCTGGGGCGGCGTGCCGCTGGTCCGCCACCAAGTGGACCTGCTAGCGGCCCAGCCGGCGGTCGACCAACTGATCGTGGTCGTCGGAGCCCTGCTGGACGAAGTGCGCACGGCGCTTGAAGGCACCCGGGCACACACGGTTGAGAATCCCCGCTTTCGCGAGGGCCGGGCCACCTCACTGGCCGCCGGAGCGCGCGCACTGCGCGGCGGCCCGGCCAGCGTCCTCGTGGTCAACGTCGATCAACCCCTGGCCGCCGACCTGCTCCACCCGCTCATCAAGGCCTGGCGGGCGCACCCGAACGCCTTGCTGCGCCCAACATACGCCGGCCGTGGGGGGCATCCCCTCATCGTCCCGGCCGACGTCGCCCCGGAACTCGCCCACGTCACCGAGTCCACCCAGGGTCTGCGTGCCGTCGTCACCCGCCACCGTCAGCGCCTGCGCTCCGTGCCCGTGGACTCCGAACTAGCCGTGCTCAACCTCAACACCCCCGCCGACTACGCCGCCGCCGAACCCTCCAGCGGCCCCGCCGCATCGCCTAAACTGTCGGCGGGCCCATAGCTCAGCTGGAAGAGCGCCTCAATGGCATTGAGGAGGTCGTCGGTTCGAATCCGATTGGGTCCACCGGCGACACACGCTTGAACTACTGACTGGGTTCGGGCCTCCCGCGCATCACAGCACCGCTATCTCATCCGAGCGCGCATCGGCCCCTGTCGCCCTCCGTCCGATGTCCGGCTATGCCCGTGCCATGAACGCACGCAGCGCCGGCAGCATCCGCTCAGGTGCTTCCTCCGCCAGGAAGTGACCGCAGTCCTCGAATTCGTGCAGTTCGAAGTCCGCAAGCTCACGTTTCCAGCGTTCAAGCTCCTTCCTGCGAAAGGCGATGTCCTTCAAGCCCCAGAAGATCAGGGCCGGTTTCGCCGTGAAGGTCTCGCGAGCCTCCCAGATCGACCTGATCCACTCGGTCGCGCCGATGATGTGGCCCGGAAACGCCGCGCAGGCGGCACGGGCCTCTGGCGTGGGCAACGCGTTGCGGTAGTGGTCCATCACCTCAGGCGTCAGGGCCGCTTTGTTCCCCATGGCCATCGGCATGACGCGGTTGACGAAGGCGTTGAACCGCTTGATGAGCAGCTGCCCCAGCGGGCTCCGCATCATCAGGCTGAACCCGATGTAGTGCGGATCGCGTGAGACCGGCCAGCACCAGGTGTTTGAAATCACCAGCTGCCTGATCCGGTCCGGCTGCCGGCGCGCGAAGTCCAGCCCGATCGGTCCGCCCCAGTCCGTCAGGAATAGTGTCGCGTCGCGGACCTCGAGGTGCTCCAGTAGTTCCGCGAACCGCCCCGCGTGGGCCTTGGGGTGATGGTCGTCGCGTCGGCCGCTACGGGACGACAGGCCGAAGCCGATGTGGTCCGGCGCTATGCACCGATGCTCGGAACTCAATCCCTCGATCAGATGCCGAAACTCAAAGGACCACGAGGGATTGCCGTGAACAAACACGATGGCCGGACCCGACCCTTCGTCCACGTAGTGCATTCGGTGCCCGTCGGCCGTCGCAAAGAACCGGCTCTCGAACGGAAACATCTCGTCCGACACCCAGCCGGGACGCCCAGCGGCTGTGGCATCCGCCATGAACAGTGATCCCCGGTGCTTGGCTTGTTGCCGTCTTGCCGCTGAGCATACGAACGCGCAGAGCCACTCCGCGACCTTGCCCGCATAATCGACGGAAGTGGGTAGGCGGCTCAGTCGATCCCGGCGACCCCGCTGGCCGAATCAAGTCGGGAAGCCCAGCGTCCTCAGAAGAGGTAGGCAACACGATGCGCGTACTGGTTCTGATCAAGGCAACCGAGGACAGCGAAGCCGGCGTCATGCCCTCCGCCGAACTCATCCAGGCCATGGGCGCCTACGCCGGCGAGCTCGCCAATGCCGGCATCCTGCTCGCTGGCGACGGTCTGCGACCATCGTCCCAGGGCAAGCGCGTGGCCTTTGACGGCGACAGCCGCACCGTCATCGACGGCCCCTTCGACGCGACCAGTGAACTGGTCTCCGGCTATTGGCTCTGGCAGGTCAAGGACATGGACGAGGCCGTGGAGTGGGTCAAGCGCTCCCCCAACCCGATGCTCGGCCCCAGCGAAGTCGAAATCCGCCCCCTCTTCGAACCCGCCGACTTCGCCGAAGCCATGACCCCCGAACTCGCCGGCCAGGAACAATGCCTCCGCGACCAAATAGCCGGCAACTAAACCCTCGTCCGCCCGCCCGTGACCACTAGGCCGCAGCGTTTGCCAACAAATCTGTTGGCAACAGATTTGTTGGCATGCTAGGGTCCAGGCATGACCACCCAACTCATCAAGGCGGGCGCCAACTGGGTCGACGGCGACCGGTTCTTTGACCGCGAGGCTGAACTCGACGTCCTGAGAGAGCGGGTCCAGAACGGCACCCACACCCTCCTGACCGCACAACGGCGCATGGGCAAGACCAGCCTCGTTCGCGAACTCCTGCGGCAACTGGAGGAGGAAGGCGAATTCGCAACCGTCTTTGTCGACGTGGAAGCTGCCAACGACCCGGCCGACGCCGTGGCCGAGATCGCGATTCGGGCGAAACCGGTTCAGAGCGCTTGGAATCGCATTCGTTCGGCCTTTGCCAACTACCTGCGAGATGTCCGCGATCACATCGACGAAGTGGCCCTTGCCGACCTGAAGGTGAAGCTCCGAGCCGGCATCGACGCCGGGAACTGGCAGCACCAGGGAGATCAGGTCTTCGCGGCGCTGGCGTCGAGCGAAAAGCCGGTCGTGCTGGCCATCGACGAACTTCCCATCCTGGTCAACCGTCTACTGAAGGGTGCTGACTACCGCGTAACCCCAGAGCGGAAGGCCGCAACGGATGAGTTGCTCGCCTGGCTCAGGAAAAACGCCCAAGACCATCGCGGTGCGGTGATTCTGATCCTCTCTGGGAGCGTCGGCCTCGAGCCGGTGCTTCGCCAGGCCGGCCTCAGCGCCCACGCCAACATCTATTCGCCCCTCGAGTTGCACCCCTGGACTCACGACACATCCAGCCGCTGCCTGGCCGCCTTGGCCGGCACCTACCATCTGGACCTTTCACAGGACGTGCGAGCCGAAATCTGCCGTCGGCTGCGTTGCTGCGTTCCGCACCACGTCCAACAGTTCTTCGACTACCTGCACCAGCATCTCCGAAGGAACGGACGTACCGCGGCGACCATCGAAGATGTCGCACTGGTCTACGAGCGTGAGCTGCTCAGCGTTCGCGGGCAGATCAACCTGGAGCACTACGAGGTGAGGCTCAAAATGGTCCTCGGAGACGAGGCCTACGCGACCGCCCTCGAACTGCTAACTGAAGCTGCCGTCAACGAGGGCCGCCTGACTGACAAGGCCGTCCAGAGCTACCGCGATGCGCTTGAGTCGTCGGACGCCGCCGCAGTTGCAATCGAAGACGTGCTCTATTCGCTGGAACACGACGGGTATCTGCAGCGCCAAGCCGACGGCTATATGTTCGTATCCGGACTGCTCGAGGACTGGTGGCGCGCCCGACACGGCCGGTACTTCACCCCTATCGAGGGACGCTCCATATAGAAGGAATTAGCTGCAATGGCGGTAGCAGTCAAGAAATACAATCCCGGCTTCCTTACCGACGACGAAATCATAGCCTCGTTCTGCGTGCGCACGGCGGAGTTCGATTCATTCGTCGAGTGCCTGCGCGAGAGTGACGCCAGCTCCAGCCCTCACTCGCTCATCATCGGACCCCGCGGCAGCGGTAAGACGCACCTGCTGCTGCGGGTAGCGGCAGAAGTGCGCCGCAACCCGGCCCTTACTGGACTCTTTCCAATCGTATTTGCCGAGGAAAGCTACGAAGTCACCACTTGCGGCGAATTCTGGCTTGAATGCCTGGGCCGCTTGGCTGAACAAGCGCCAAACGAGGAGCGTGACAATCTGCGCCTCACCTACCAAGAACTTCGAACCGTTACCGACGATCAAGCCTTGGCCGACCGCTGTATTGGCTCACTACTCGACTTCGCGGATCGTCATGAGACGCGCCAGGTACTGATCGTCGAGAACCTGAACATGCTCTTCTCCGACATCGGAGATCCCGACATCGGGTGGCGGCTCCGCCAGACCCTCCAAACCGAGCCGCGAATCATCCTGCTAGGCAGCGCCACCAGCCGCTTCGACGAAATCGACAACCCCGAGCACGCCCTCTACGACCTCTTCCGGGTCATCACGTTGCACCCGCTGGACACCGCCGAATGCGAGACCCTCTGGCGAACCGTTGCTGGAACACCCTCCACCGGCGAAGCCGTTCGCCCACTCGAGATCCTCACCGGCGGCAACCCGCGCCTCCTCACCATCATCGCCCGCTTCGGCGCCGAACGCTCCTTCCGCGACCTCATGGAGAACCTGCTCGACCTCGTCGACGAGCACACCGAGTACTTCAAGAGCCACCTCGAATCACTTCCACCCCAGGAACGCCGTGTCTACCTCGCCCTCGCCCGACTCTGGAAACCCTCCACCACCAGGGAAGTCGCCGACCTCTCCCGACTCAGTACCAACGCCTGCAGTGCCCAGCTCAAGCGCCTCGTCGCACGAGGCGCTGTCACCATCGAGGGCGGCACACCGCGTCGCCGCCAGTACTACCTAACCGAGCGCCTCTACAACATCTACTACTTGATACGTAGGAGCCGCACTACTGACAATCTTGTTCAGGCGCTCGTCGACTTCATGATCAGCCTGTACTCACCTGCAGAGTTGGGCGAGTTGCTGGCGGATTTTTCTAGGCAGTCTCATGCACAGGGAGTCCTTGCCTTAAACGTCGCAGAGCAAGTGGCACATGCAATGCTCAACGAGGCCAAATCGCTGGAGAAGAAGCGCAAGACTGACGACGCGATCGATCTTTACGATCAGATCATACAGCAGTTAGATCCAACTGCCGGATCTTCAACCCTACATCAAATAGCACTTGCTCTTACAAGCAAGGCTATACTGCTGTTTAGACTCGAGAGGAGTCAACCATGTATCGCGGCGTGCGATGAGTTGATTGGTCGATTCTCGGGATCCGCGGATAGCGTCATAGCCTTACAGGTTGCGTTGGCACTTGGCACTAGAGGGATGGCGCTGGTTCTGATGGACGAACCAGCCGAGGCCGTGTCTGCCTTAGATGAAGCTCTGACATATATTCGCACCCTTGAAGAGCCTGTGCCCGTGTTCGTCATGGCCAATGTAATCCAGTTCAAAGGGATGGCGTTGCTTCGTAGCAATCAGTTCGCAGAAGCGATCGAGGCGTTCGACCAGGCAATTGTGCTTAGTGCGATTGACCGGGAAACCAATACGGGTGCAACCCTAACAATAGCTCTCCAATTGAAAGCGCACGCCTTGAGTCAGGTGGACAGGGCCATTAGCGAAGAGGAATTCGTCCTACTATTGCGACTCCTAGAGGACGAAGATGGCCTCCTGCCTAGTTTCACGGAAGCTCTGCTTCCCTATATCGCCACGGTCAAGCCAATCAAGGCCCTCAGCCTCATCAATGAGTCGCCTTCTGGACACCTCCTGCTGCCCTTGATCACCGCCCTGCAGCAGGAACTGGGACAGACCACTGAAGTCGCTAAGGAGGTCGCCGAAGTCGCCAGCGACGTTCGGGCCAGACTGGATGAAGTTCGGGCCAGGCAGGCACAGGCGCGGGCTCGGAAGCAAGCATCCTGAAGCAAGCGGGGCTCCAAGGGCCGGGCGCTCACGTCCCAAACCCCGCATAGCCTCAGCCGAGGAGCCCCCCTCCTACTGCAGCGGCGAAAACCCCGTCGGCGTCATGTAGCTGTTGATCACCCGCGCCACGATCTGGCCGCTGGCTTCCGTTTCGGCTCGTACGCGCTGCCATTCCGGGTCGGATTGGAAGGCCGTCCACTTGGCCTCGCGGTCGGCCTGGCTGGCGAAGCGGGTGATGTAGACCAGGCGGTCGCTGCGGCCCACCACCTCCTGCCAGAACCCCACCACCTCGATGTCCAGGCGCTCGAAAATTCTCATCGTGTGCTGCGAGAAGCGGGCCATGATGGCGTCCATCCGCCCGGGCAGGATTTCGTAGACACGGAGTTCGTAGAGCATTGGCGGGTCTCCCGGCTCGTGCTGTGCGCCGCAGCATGCCCCACGGGCCCGGCGCTTGCGTACTATGACCGCCCGGCATTTCAGCCGGGTCGCCTAAAGGGACGGGCTCCCGGTGTACGCCATCGTCATCGGCTGCGGGCGGGCGGGCGCCGAAGTGGCCAGCCGCATGTGCGAGCAGGGCCACTCGGTTGTGGTGATCGACCGCGACCGCGCGGCCTTCCGCCGGTTGTCCGACGGCTTTAGCGGCACGACCCTGCTGGGCCAGGCCATCGACGAGGACTGCCTGATCTCCGCCGGCATCGAGCGAGCCGACGCCGTCATCGCCACTACCTACGGCGACAACTCCAATCTCATCACCGTCCAACTGGCCCGTAAGCGCTTCAACGTCGAGCGCGCCATCGCCCGCGTCAAGGACCCCGTACGGGCCGCCGTCTTCGCCGAACTCGGCTTTGAGACGATTCCATCCACCGTCATCGTGGGCGACGCCTTCGAGCAGGCCCTGGGCTGGGAGCCGAACCAGCCGAACGGCTCACCGGCGAACGGAGCCTAGCCGCCCGTGTTCGTCATCATCGCCGGCGGCGGAAAGGTTGGCGGGCAACTGGCGCGCGACCTGCTGGCCGAGCGCCACGAAGTCGTCGTCATGGAGTCCTCGCCCAGCAAAGCCCGGGCCTTACAAGACGAGATTGGCGACGCCGTCGTTCCGCACGACGCGTCCGAGGGCCGCTGGCTGATCGATGCCGGCATCGGTCGAGCCGACCTGTTGATTGCCGTGACCGGCGATGACGAGGACAACATCGTTATCTGCCAACTCGGCGCGGCCCTTTCGGAGGGTCGGGCCCGCACCATCACGCGCATCAACAACCCCAGGAACAGCGACACGTTCCGCACCCTGGGCATTGAGGCCATCGTCAACGCCACCGACCTGGTGATGACCATGATCGAGCGCGACGTCAGCGTGGCCCCGGTCGTGCACCTCATGCGCCTGCGCAGCGCCGGCCTGGAACTGGTGGAGATGACCGTGGCGGAAGGGTCCGCGGCGGACGGATCGACCCCCGAGGAACTCAGCATGCCTGAGCAGGGCGGCCGGATCAGCGTGATTCTGCGCGACGGTGCCGCCGTGCTACCCACGCCCACCACCCGTCTGCAAGTCGGCGACTCCGTAATCCTGGTCGCCCAGACCGAGTTCGAAGAAGCCCTCGGCCGCCAGTTCGCGGCCCCCACCATCGTCTAGTCCCGCCGCATCGAGGCGGTTCGCGAACCGTCACCAGCCTCGCAACGTCTATCGACGGGTATTCCGCTGGCAAGGCGTTCCCTCCTCACCCGGTAGACACCCGTTGCTATAGCCGGTAGGCGATCTCCCCGTGCTCGGCCGTGTCCAGGCCCGCCGCCTCGTCGTCGCCCGAGACGCGCAGCCCTACCGTTAGTTTGATCGCCCACAGAATCACCGTCGTCATCACAAACGCCCAGGCCCAGGTAGCCAGGATCGACACGATCTGGATACCGACCTGCTCCAGGCGCGAGGCGTCCGTGAACGCCGCGATTCCGCCGAAGCCCACCCCCACGAACAGACCGGTCGCCAGCGCGCCCCAGGTGCCGCCGACGCCGTGCACGCCCCAGACCGACAGCGAGTCGTCCAGCTTCAGCTTCTTCAGCAACTCCGCCGCCAGGTAGCAGAAGATTCCGGCCAGCAAGCCAATGATGAGCGCCGGCATCGGACCCACAAAGCCCGCGGCTGGGGTCACGGCAACCAGGCCCGCCACCGCCCCGGACGCCGCCCCGATCACCGACGGCCGGCGTTCCACCGCCCAGGCGGCGGCCGTCCAGCCCAGAATCCCCGCCGCGGCCCCGGTATTAGTCACCACAAACGCGTTGACCGCGCTGGCGTCCACGGCCAGCGCCGAGCCGGCGTTGAAGCCAAACCAGCCAAACCACAACAGGCCCGCCCCCAACACCACCATTGGGATGTTGTGCGGCTCCATCGGGTCCGATCCAAAGCCGAGACGCCGGCCAAAAACAAGCGCCGCCGCCAGCGCCGCCACGCCCGTATTGATGTGCACCACGTTGCCGCCCGCGAAATCCAGCGCGCCCATCGCGTCCATCCAGCCGCCGCCCCACACCCAGTGCGCCACCGGGGCGTACACCACCGTGACCCACAGCACTGTGAACAGCACGTACGCCTTGAACTTCATTCGCTCGGCGAACGCGCCCGTTATCAGCGCCGGAGCGATAATGGCGAACATCCCCTGAAAGATCATGAACGTCTGGTGCGGGATGTTCTCGGCGTGGGGGCCGGGCGCCGCGGCGCTCACGTTGTTAAGGCCCAGATACTCCAGGCTGCCGATGAGCCGCCCCACATCGGGGCCAAACGCCAGGGTGTAGCCCCACAACACCCACACGATCCCCACGATGCCCATGCTCATAAAGCTGTGCATCACCGTGGCCGCGGCGTTCTTACTGCGCGCCAGACCTCCATAGAACAGCGCCAGGCCCGGCGTCATCAACAGCACCAGCGCGGAGCAGACGAGCATCCACGCCATGTCCGCCTGATTCATCGTCGGCAGCCTCCAATGCTCGCCCGGTCAGCGCGAGCACGCCAGCGGTCGAATGACCGGTGGCCGTGGGCCCTGGTTCCTGCCTCGGGCAAGGTGTGCGTCGTTGCACTGGATGCTGCCGTCCCTGCGTCAGCGGCTGCGGTTCCTCGCTCGGCTATCGAGCAGCTTGCCGCCACCGCCGGTCACCCGATCACCTCGCGGCGCCTGGAGCAGATTGACCCGGCCGACCGTCAGCCTACAGCATCCGTGGCCGACCGCCGCTCTGGGCATCGAGGTCTCAAACCGCGCATATTTAAGCGTGGCCGCCTGCGGCCCAGCTGTCGGTCGCGCCCGCACGGCTTCTCCCCGGTCCGGGCCCGGCGGAGGGCTCTTCGGTGGCTTCCACCGCCTCGCCGTCCGGCACCGGAACGGCGCCTTCCTCTAGCAAGACCTCTTCCAGCTCGTCCTCGGGCGTCTCTTCTTCGACCTGCCGCGCCGCTATTACCTGGATCACGGGCTCGTCCGGGTCGTTCAGCGGCTCATACGCGCCATCCGCCGCCCGCAGATCGCGGACCCTGACTTCGTCGCCTATCTCCTCCAGGCTCGAAACGTCGGCGATCAGACTGGAGGGGATCTCGATTGGCAGGGCCGTGACTTCGACCTCTTGCAGATTCTGAATCACCACCACTTCCGCGTCGTCGCTGGCCGGCGCGTGCCCCGTCAGCGATACGCGCACCATCAGCTCGATCGGCTTGCTGATATCGATCTTGCGCAGCGTCACGTGCACCAGCCGGTTCGTCAGCGTGTCGATATCCACCGCATCCATCAGCACCGGCTCGCTGGCGTCCGGCGACTCCAGGTCCACCAGCTGGCCGGTCGTCTGGGCACGCACCAGGTCCGCCAGCGCCCGCTCGGACACCTGCATGGCAATGGAAGGGTGGCCGGCTTCCACCAGATTGGCCGGGATCAGACCTTCCCGCCGCAGGCGTCGGACCTTCTTTCCCAGGACGGTTCGGGGTTCCGCCGCCAGGCGTTGACGTTCGGGCACGGCTCGCTGCTCCTCGGTTCGGGTGGCGGCGCGACCTTGTGACAGAGACGCTGGGTCGGCGCGGAAAAACACGCGGCGCCGCTACCCGATGAGTCTAGAGAGACGCCGCACCGCGCGTCAACGCTTCTCGCACCATCGCACCGGCGGTCCGCGATTGTGGACAATGGGGCGCTGGCGCTTCGATGGCGCATGTTTCCCGCAAGGAGTTGTGGACGATTTGGCTTCCCGACGACGTGTATCGCTGAGTGACCTTTATTCCGACGCCTGCCGGCGAATGGACATCACGCCGGAGGAAGCGCTGGGCTGCGAACGACAGCCTGACCGCCTGCGGCTGATGATCACGCACGACCGCTGGGTGGACTTTGAACTGGTGGACGACCAGGAAAACGACCGCCTGGTCCTGGGCTCCACGCTCGAGTCCTAAGGCCGGTCGCCCTGGCCCTTGCGGCGCGTGGCTGCTGGCACTAGGTCGCCCGCACCGCAACCGCGCAGCCTGAGCGGCCAGGGCCGGGCGCTGAGGCGCCGCCGATCATGGCCCTAGCCCCCGCCAAACTGCAGGATCGACCAACTCACGGCCACCCACGCAATCACTGACACCAGGATTCCCGGGTCTCCCAGCAGGACGCGCTCGGGTTCCTCGCCCGATCCGTTGGCCTGCAGGAGATAGACATACCGCAGGATTCCGTACAGCACGATCGGAATGGTGATCATCATCAGGTGGTTCTCCGGCAGGTTGGGCGCGGAGAACGTGTATAGGGCGTAGCTGAGCGGCGTGGCCGATGCCGTGATGACGATGAGCGTACGCAGGAATTCCGGCGTATAGCGGTCCAGAACCGGACGGGCCGCGGACGAACGGACTTCCGCGCCAAGTTCGGCCCAGCGTTTGCCCACGGCCAGAAACAGCGCCAGCAGGAACGTGCAGATGTAGAGCCAGGGCGAGATCGGCACCTCGATCACCAGGGCGCCCGCGACCGCGCGAATCACAAACCCCACCGCAATCGCCAGTAGATCCAGGATCACCAGGTGCTTGAGCACCAGCGAATAACCGATCTGCAGCGCCAGATACACCGCCAGCGCCGCCCCAAACGGCCAGGCCAGCAATGTGGCCAGCACCAAGGCCGCGACGCTGAAGAGCCCTCCCACGCCAACGGCCAAACCAACCGGCGCCAGCCCGGCCGCGATCGGACGGTGCCGCTTGACCTCATGCTGGCGGTCGCGTGACGCATCGATCGCGTCGTTCAGCATGTACAGCCCGGCCGTGGCCAGCGTGAAGATGGCCACGGCGGCCACGGCGGCCAGCAGGCTGGAGCCGCTATGGAACTCGCGCGAAAACAGCAGCGCGGCCAGCACCAGCAGGTTCTTTGGCCACTGCCGCGGCCGGCTGCTGACGGCAAGCCCCACCAGCCTGGCCCTCAGCCTGCGGGATGGCTCAAGAGGTTGCTGCGCGGATGTCATGGCGCGATCGGGCCAGTCAGTCGCCGTACCGGCGGTCCAGCACCGCGTTGGCGGCCCGAACCACCCCGGCAAAGGCGACCAGCAGGCCAACCAGCGTGCCGGCCGCAGCCCACGCCTCGCCGGCCGCGGCCCACGTCAGCAGCGCAAAGACCCCCCAGGCCGACCCCACCAGGCCCAGGATGATCAGCGGGAAGATCACCCCAATCGCCATCACCGTGTAGCCCGCCGTCTGCCGAACCAGGCCGGCGTCCACCACGCGAAACGCGCGCCGGCTCGTACGGTCCAGGTGATAGGCCGCCGTGAACCAGAACACGCCCAAGATCAGCGGCGCGCCGACCCAGGCCGCCGCAACCAGGCTCGTCGACCGGTCCACCCGCGGGTCGTCGGGCGCTGGAATCGGCGGCCAGGCCATGTCCAGCGCCAGCGCCGCCTGGACCGACTCCACAATCCCGCCGGACCATGGCACCGCCACCGATAGCAGCCCCCAGGTCAGCGCCCCCATCAGCGCCACACCCAGGATCGTCAGACCGGTCCCGCGCCAGGTGCCGTCCATGCGCCGCAGCTGGTCCTGAAACATGTCCAGGGTCTCCTGCAGCGTCAGCGGCTGGTACGGGTCCGGCGGCGGCGGCGCCGCACGCTCCGCTGCCGGCGGCGGCGAGTCCGCCGGCTCGCGACCGCCGTCGTCCTCGCGCCGGCTTGCTGGTGCCACCCGCTTGATCACCAGCGACGACGCAGCCGAGTTCTCGTCAGCGGGTGCGTCCGCACTCGGCCCAGGATCGGAGCGGCGTTCAGCGACCGAGGATGCTAGCGGTTCAGCCGCGCGCGCCGTGCGTCGCGGCGCACCCGGCGGTTGCTCGCCGTGCGCGTCGGCGGCCGTCCGGGTCGGCCGCCGGGGTTCGGGCTCGACGCGTGACGACGCTTCGGCGTCGGACGCCCGATCGCGGCGCGGACGCGGCGGTCGAGGACGGCTGGGAATGAGACGGGCCTCCGGGCCAGATGCGGCTGGCCAATATTACGGAGGCGCCGGCCGATGAACTGCTCCCGGCGGACGCCGGGGCAACCCCTGAGCCCGCCTCTGAATCCCGACGACTGGATCCGCACGCACCGCGCCACCTACGAGCGCATGGCGGTGGACTACGCCCGCTGCATCGACGACTACGCCGCCGCGGACGAAGCCGAACGCTTCACGCGCCTGGCCGCGCCCTCCGCCTGGACTGGGCCGCGCATTCTGGATGCCGGCTGCGGCCCCGGACGCGACGCCGCCCTGCTCCGGCTCGCGGGCGCCGACGTAGTTGGCCTGGACCTGGCCCGAGCCATGCTCCACCAGGCCCGGCACCTCGACGACGCCGGTCACCTCAGCCAGGGGGACCTGCGCCGCTTGCCCTTCGCCACCGACTCGTTTGATGCCGTCTGGTGCTTCGCCGCCCTCGGCCACCTGCCACCCGATGCCATCCACCAGGCGCTCACCGAATTCCGGCGCGTGCTCAATCGCGGCTGGCTCTACGTCGTCGTCCGTCAAGGCTCGGGCGTCCGAAGCGCCTCCTGGCAAGGCGCCCTCCCCCGCTACTTCACCGACCTCACGCCCGAAACCCTCTCCACCGCCCTCCACACCGCCGGCTTCACCATCCACGAACAAAACACCTGGCCCGCCCCCAACCAACACCCCTGGCTCCACACCATCGCCCGAGGCATCTGACCCTTCAGTCGTTCAGCCAGGCCTCGTCGGGCTCCTCGCGCGGTCGGCCCCCGGCTGAGGCATAGCGCTCGATCGCTGCCACCACCGCCCGCAGGAAGCCGTCCAGTTCATCAATGTGTCCGCTCAGCGCCTCGGCCACGGGTGCGCGCCCAGTCGGGCCGGGAACGCGGTCCGACCCGCCGTCTCGAAACGTCACCGGCGACTGGGTCACGCGCCGGCCGATGCCCGCAATATCCCCCAGCCAGATTCGTCGCTCCTGCAGCGCCGATCCCAGCGCAGGGTCCAGGAACATCAGGCGCCCCGTCAGTTCGCGGCCACCGGGGTCCGGACGCACCCGCGGCGATAGCCGCAGGTCAAAGGCCTCGGCCAGCCAGCGGCCCGCTTGCCATACACTCTCGGCCACGTGCCGCAGGGCCGCGCCCGCCAGCAGGTCGAACTCCGCCGTGGCCGGGTCGGCCTCGGCCGCCCGCGCCGCCGCGATGGCCGCCAGCCGGTAGTGCCCAAACACGCTCCAGGCGCAGTCCGACTCGGGCGTACCCGGCGCGTCCGCGTACGCCTCCAGCAGCGTCCGGGCGAACGCCACGTCATGCGCAACGCCCGCGGGCAACGGCCGCCGCAGCGCCGCCAGGTCAGGCGGCGAGGCCGTCGGTCGCCCGCCGAATAGGTTCTCCACGAGGCTGCGAATCCATGCCCATCGGTCGTCGGCAGAGTAGCCCCGGCCGTGGCGTCCGGCGAATTTGGCAGGCCGGTTCACGACGATCTCTCGCCGCAGTGTTTCACGTGAAACATCGCCGCCGTCACCCGGCCTGGGCCACAGGTCGGGGATACACTGAGCGGCGTTTCGCACCCTGCCGACGGCCCTACTCCATGCAGCGCATGTCCCGGTTATTCGCCCGCACGCTTCGTGACGATCCCGCCGAGGCAACCGTCATCTCCCATCGCCTCCTGCTGCGCGCCGGTTACATCCGGCCGCTGGGCGCCGGCATCTACAGCCTGCTGCCGCTGGGCTGGCGGGTGCACTCTCGCGTTGTCCAGATCGTGCGCGAGGAGATGGACCGCATCGGCTGCCAGGAACTCCTGATGCCCGTCGTCCACCCCTCCGACCTGTGGGTGCGCACCGGCCGGTTCACCTCCGTCGGCTCGGAGATGGCGCGGCTCAAGGACCGCTGGGGCCGCGACATGGTGCTGGCCATGACCCACGAGGAGGTCGCCACCGAGCTGGGCCAGTGGGTCGCCTCGTCCTACCGCCAGTTGCCCGTCTGCATCTACCACTTCCAGACCAAGTTCCGCGACGAACCGCGTCCCCGCGGCGGCCTGCTGCGCGTGCGCGAGTTCACCATGAAGGACGCTTACAGCTTCGACACCGACCTGGAGAGCCAGGAGTCCACCTACCAGGACTTCATGGAGGCCTACCTGCGGGCCTTCCGCCGCTGCGGCATCGAGCCGGCCATCGTCGAATCCGACGCCGGCGCCATGCAGGGGTCCGGCGCCCACGAGTTCCACTGCCTCACCGAGGCCGGCGAAGACACCCTGGTCGTCAGCGCCTCGGGCCGCTACGCCGCCAACAGCGAAATCGCCAGAGCCCAGAAGCCGATCTTTGACCACGGCGAGCCGCAACCGGTCGAAAGGGTCGCCACGCCCGGCCAGGAAACCATCGACGACGTGGCCGCCTACCTGGGCGTGGAAACCCACCAGACCCTCAAGGCCGTCTTCTACTGGACCGGCGACGCCCTGGCCTTCGTGGCCATACGCGGCGACCTTCAGGTCAACGAAGCCAAGCTCCGCAGCCTGTTGCAAGCGCCCGACCTGCGCCTGGCCGCCGACCAGGAACTGGAAGCTGCCGGCCTGGTCGCTGGTTACGCCTCACCCGTCGGTCTGTCCAACGTCACCATAGTCGTCGACGACTCCGTCGAGTCGGCAACCAACCTGGTGGCCGGCGCCAACCAGCCTGGCTATCACCTGATCAACGTCAACTTTCCGCGCGACTTTGAGGCCGATCTGCGGGGCGACATCGCCCAGGTGCGCGCCGGCGACCGCAGCATCGAGGACGACGAGCCGCTCCAGCTGATGACCGGCATCGAGATCGGCAACACCTTCAAGCTGGGCACCTTTTATAGCGACAAGCTGAACGCGCAATACCTGGCCGCCGACGGCCGACGGCACCCCTTCATCATGGGCTCCTACGGCATCGGCATCGGCCGGCTGGCCGCCTCGGTGGTGGAGCGCTATCACGACGCCGACGGAATCATCTGGCCCGCCAGCGTGGCGCCCTACGACGTACACATCGTGCAGTTGGGCGCCGGCGACGTGGCCGCCGACGCCGAGCGCCTGGCCGAGGAACTCGAAGCTGCCGGCCTGTCCGTGGTGCTGGATGACCGCGGCGACAGCGCCGGCGTCAAGTTCAACGACGCCGACCTGATCGGCCTGCCCTTCCGCCTCACCGTCAGCCGCCGCACGCTCGCCGCCGCGGCGGTGGAGTTCAAGCCCCGCGCCTCCAGCGAGCGCCAGTCCATCCCCCGCGACCAAATCGTCCGCGCCGTCCTCGACGCCCGCACCGCCGCCCTGGCCGCCCTCACCCCCGACGCCCCAGTGCCCATGCCTCCACTCGAAGCCGCCGGAGGCGCCCGCTAACACCCACTCCTCTAGATCAGCCCTGGCCGGGCATGCGTGAACGTGCTGAGACTGGCGGGCTCAGCGCCCGATAGTGGGATGTCGCGCGCCGCCTAAAATGCCCCCGACCCCGCCGCTTGACGCGGCTGCCGGCGGTGCTGGCGTATGCAGTGGCTTAGAGATCCGCAACGCGATTCGCGCGAGGATATTCGCGCGGCCCAACAGGCCCTGGTGTATGCCGGCTTTCCGCATTCCGACGCGGTGACCGAGGTCACCACCCATCTCCATCGCGTCCGCGCCGCCCTGGCCGCCCCGGGCCATGCCCTCGTCGCCGGTTTCCTTTCCGGCGCGGCCATGGCCATCAGTGTCCTGTTGGTGCTGACCCTGGCATTGGGTGGACTCGGGCTGGTGTTGGGCGCCGTCGGCGATCCCGGGACTCCCGGCAACATCGGCCCGGCCGCATCCGACGCGGCGCCAGCGGAGGCTGGCCCTGGTTCGCCGCTCGGCATCCTGCCGGCGGTGGTGGTGGCGGCGCCCACGCTGGGACTGGCTGGAGCGGGCATGGCGCGTGTCACGCGTAATCGCTGGCGGCGCGCCGGCGTCCTGCGGACCTTTGTCAATCTGCGCCCGGGCCGCCGCTACCTGCTGGAAGCCGCCGCGGTCTGGCTGGCCGTGGCCGGGCTGATCGTGCTGATCGTCTGGGCGTTGGCCGGTCCCCGACTGGGCGCCAACGTGGCGCAGGCGCTCGCGTTTTTTGGGATACCCGTGGGCGCGACCGCCCTTTCCCTCGGCTTCTCCAACCTGTATACGTGGATCTTGCCGCGAATAAGCCCCGTGAATGCCGCGGCTGCGGCGCGTCCCATCATCGAGCGTGACGCGGCGCGGCAGGTCGTATCGGACCGGGACTTCTACGGGCGCAGCGCCTATGACCGCACCGCCTACGACCGCAGCCGCTGGGCCGACGAAGTGCTCGCCACAGAGACTCAGGGATACCTCGCCGACGCACAGCGCCGCCAGGACACAGCCCGCGACATCGCCCAGCGGTCCGGGTCGTATTCGTACGGCGATTCGCCGTGGCGTCGTATCGCGCGCTACGCCCTGATCGCGGGCGGCGTCACGGCTGGCGTCTGGCTTTTCGTGTCCCGGCTCGTCTGGCTCTTGATTCTCGACGAGCCCGGCGCGGAGGTGGGCGTTATCGGCCTGCTCCTGGGCCTGGTTCTCGGCGTCGCCCTCACCTGGGTCTACGCCCGCTACTTCGAGGGCCTATGAACGCCCATCTCGCACCGACAACAAGGTCATCTTGACCTCCAGGCGCCCAACGGACGGTGATCGCGCGCGCCGCCCCTTTTCCGATCCGCTGGAACCCTTCAATGAGCGACCACGTCGAGCATCGCGCAGCCAGCGGCGCCTCCAAGAATCCGCCCGCCGTGAGCAGGCGACACGTCACGTCAGCCGCCTATCCGCCGAACACGATGCGCCCCCGGAGCGGCGGTGGGCCATCTACAGCGTCCTCACCGTCGCAATCACGCTCGTCGTCTGGCGCCTCACGCACTGGATCGTCTGGGCCTACGATCCCAGCGGCGCCGTGAGCACTCGCGTCGCGGGCCTTCCGAGGCCCGGGTTCTATGCCGGTCATAGCGCCGCCGAAATCGCCGCCTCCGGCCTGGCGAATCAACCGGAGCCGGCGGCCTGGATCGACCCGGTTGGCCTAATCGTTGGTCTCGCCGTCGGCCTCGCCATCACCTGGGTCTACACCCGCTACTTCCAAAACCTGTGAGCACCCACGCTCGCCGTGGTCTGTGTCACCGTGGCGGCGGTCGATACAGACGCTGCTACGGTTCTCATACCGCCTATTGGAGGGGCTGACCCTTGCAGTTGGACTTCGCATTCATCTGCGACTACGCCGACAGCACGTCCAAGGTCGTGGCTATCGGCATTGGCTTCGATCAAATCCACGCCCCAAGTCTTCCCGCTCGTCATCCACGCCTCTGCGTCGTCGCTCGTTTCCGAGCCCACAAGACTGAGATCGGCCGCAAGCAGGCACGGGTCGTGATTATGAATGCGGATGGCGCCGAAACGGCGGCGGTCCAGGGGAACCTTGAGTTCACGGAACCGATCGACCGCCTCGAAACCACCGCAACCCTGGTCGTCAACTTCGACAACCTGAACTTCGAGCACTACGGGCCCTATTCCGCGCACGTCCTGCTCGACGGCAACGAGATGCACCGCATGGGCTTCGAGGTCTCCGAGCCTCCCGCAAAGGGCTAGGGCCAAACGGCGCACGCACATCAAGGCGGCGGGTCTCTCTGCCTCGAATAGCCGACTCAAGAGCCATTTGACACAGTCCGATGGCCCGAATGACGAGCTGCCTACCACGAGGCAAGCTTGATTCGGCTCGGACGCCCAGGTAGACACGATCATGGAGTAGCCAAGGAACGCCGGGCCACCCGAAGGGAGCCTGGGCCTGCGGCGGCCCGACCTGTGCCGCGCGTGATGCACTGGTTCGTTAGCCACCGGCGTTGCCTGAGCGACGCTGCGCAAGCCACGCGCCAAGACCGTCCGTCGTCCAGGCGTCAGCTGCTTGGCCGAGAATTCGAGTCGTCACGCGTCGTTACGGCAGCCCTGAACGTCCGGCTATCGCCCCTCAGGAGCAAACCTGGACGCTCCTGCTGTACTCGTTGCGCGTCTGCGCCGCGCTAACCAGTCCGGACCCCGCTGCCCTGGCGGAACTGCTGACCGTCGCGACGATGGACGCGGCCGTAGTGTTCATGCTTACCCTGGCACTGCAAGTACTCGTCCGCCGCCGGGGTCTCGGGGAAGCCTTCGCCTACTTCCACAAGTTCGACGATGCGTCTTGTGCGCCCAGAGTCACGCCGACGGGGCCCTAATTCTGCTGGCGCTGGGTTAAGTTTGGAAGGGCACGGCACCGCTGGGCAGTGGGCCGCCTGGCCGCCCCGGCTCCGGTGGGCTTTAGGTTGACTTGGCTCGACGCCGCAGCCCGGCCGACAGCCATACCGACCACAGCCACAGGGATACCGCCACCACGACCACACCGGCGGTTGCGGTGAACTGGGCACCCGAGCGAAAGCCGTCAGACACAGGCCACAGGCCGCGCCGAAAAGCGTACAGCCCGCGAATTGCCAGCTCGTCGTTGTACGGGGTTGCCTCTCCGTTGATTCGCACAACGCGCGCGGGCCGCTTGGCACTGCCCGAGATGCCCACGAATGCGTACGGCGGCGATTCGCCCGCTCGCGTCAGTTCCACGTCATACGTCTTATCGGCGCTATCGACGATAGGCTCAAACTGAAACTCCATCACCTGGTCACTCCAGGGAGCAGAAGTGACTACCGCGGACGACTCGCGATAGACGCCGCCTGGACCTCGGAGACGCAGCACTATGTCAGCCGCGTCGCCCGCGTCAACATATGCCGCAACCTTGATCGATGCGAGGAAGTCGCGCTCGACTCGCACCTCCTGGGCAACTGTTCCTAGCGGCCCGACGTACGCGGTGGGATGGCGCGGTGCCCAGCCAAGACCGACTTCCCAGAACGCCGCCAGCGGTGCGAGCCATACCACCAAGAGTAGGCTCACGAACACAGCTAGTCTCGCATGGGTCGGCGATGCAGCTGATCGCCACGTCGTCAGGACCACGAGCAGCATGGCACTGACAAGTAGCTCTGAACCTTCTTCGACTATCCCCAACCAGCGCTGGTGCGCGCCGAAGCGGTCGTAAAACCCGTCAACGAGAACCGCTAATGCCGCCAGCAATCCACTTGCCCACACGAGGGATCGCAGCGCCGGACATCGGCGGGTGATCCGCCGCAGCGTCAGCGTCACACATACAAGCAACGGACTCGCAGCCGGGACCAGAGTGACTATCCACAGCCAATGTGCTGTCTCGTCAAGAACGTCTTTGATGGGTTGAGCATCATCAATCGCAATTGCGGCCGCGAGGATGCCGCAACTGAACCAGCCGGCACGCCACCAGCGTAGCCGTGTCAGTGGTGAGTACCGGAGTTGCCACAAAGCGACGATTGCGACAATGACCCAGAGCGCCGTCGCGTAAACACCGGCGAGCGTTCGATCACGCTCAAGGTTAAATTGAGCGGCCCAGCCGGGAATCGCGCCTTCGTAGTGGCTCGCGTGGTAGAGACCTGAGATAAGTGCCACCATGACGTTGGCGGCCAGAAAGACCGATGGGCTCACTCGGAGACGACACATGGTCATACCGATCTGAGGCGCTGCATCCTGCGGCCAGTGACAGTGTGTCCGACGGGACGTTTGGATCAGCGGTTACGCGGGGCCAGTTTTACCGCATTCAGTAAAGCGAATTCGACGCTCGGCCGCGCTCTGGCATGGACGGGGCACTCGGCGGCCCCACCGGCGGGGGCGGATCCATGACTTGGTTCTCCAACCCGCAACGCGACTCGCGCGACGATGTCCGCACCGCCCAGCAGGCGCTGGTCTACGCCGGCTACTCGCGCTCCGAGGCCGTGGCCGAGTACACCACGTATCTGTACCGCCTGCGGGCGGCGCTAGCCGCAACGCACCACATCGTCTGGGCAGGCTTCCTGGTCGGTGCCGCCATTGCCGTGGTGCTGACCCTGGCGATGGGCGTGGCCGGGTTTGTGATGGGCGTGGTCGCCGGTCCCGGGATCCCTGTCAGAGGTTCCGGCCGCGGCTACTACCTGATCGGCAGGGCAGCCGATTCCGGGACCCCGGCCGGGTCCACCGCCGCACTGGCCGACGCCACCTTCAGGTCGCTCCTCGACATTCTGCCGGCGGCGCTGACGGCCGCGGCGATCCTGGGTCTGGGCGGTGCCGGGATGGCGCTGGTCACCCGCAACCGCTGGCGGCGCGCGGGCGCCCTGGACACCTTCATGGGCGTAGCCCCACGGCGCGTCTTCCTGCTGCAAGGCGCGGCGGTCTGGTTGGGGGTAGGCACGCTGATCGTGGCAATAGTCCGGGCCCAAGCCGGCCCCCAGATGGCTGACGGTGCAACAATAATGCTGGCCCTTTTTGGAATACCGGTGCTGGCCACGGTGTTCGCCGCCGCATTTCCCAGCCTCTACAGCTGGCTCCTGCCGCGTGTAAGCCCCTTTGATGCCGCCGCTTACGCGCGGCCCATCATCGAGCTTGAGGCGGCGCTGCGGGTCAAAGCCGACCGCAATCTCTACGGACGCAGCGTCGCCCGCCACAGCATCTACGAACGAGACCGGTGGGCCGACGAAGTGCTGGCTCAATCCGACGCTTCCGACGCCGTCCGGCGCCAGCGATAGGCCGAACGCCTCTCCCGGAAAACCGGGTCGTACCAGCACAGAGCCCCGCAGCCTCAGCGTCGTAAAGTAGCCACGGCCCATCGGGTCGTCTGTCCTCCGCGAACGGCGGCGCGCGGCGGCCCGACCGGCGGGATTGGCTTCATGCCTTGGTTCTCCAACCCGCAACGCGATTCGCGCGACGACATCCGCGCCGCCCAGCAGGCGCTGGTATACGCCGGCTACCCGCATTCCGCGGCCGTGGCTGAGTACGAGACCTATCTGTACCGCGTGCGGGCGGCGTTGGCCGCACCGCGCGACATCGTCTGGGCGGGCTTCCTGGTCGGCGCCGCGATGGCCGCTGTCGGCCTCGCGGCGCTCATCCTGCTCGCGGTACTCGGCGGCATCGTGGCCAGCCTCGTGGAAGCCCCCCTGGTGCCTGCCGAATCCGCTGCGCCCGCCCCCGCCGGGCCTGCCCGCGGTTCGCCCTTCGACTTCCTGCCGACGATTCTGGTGACCACGTGGGTGTTGGGCATCGCGGGAGCGGGCATTGCGCTGGTCACCCGCAACCGCTGGCGTCGTGCGCGCGTCCTCGAAACCTTCATCGACGTAGCCCCACGGCGCGTCTACCTCCTGGAAACCGCGGCCGTCTGGTTGGGAGTGGCCGCACTCATCGTGGTGGTCGTCTGGGCGCAGGCCGGTTCCCAGATGGCCGGCAACTCCGTGGCGCTGCTGGCCTTTTTCGGAATCCCGATCCTGGCCCTGGTCTTCGGCGCGGGGTTCCCCGGCCTCTACAACCGGCTGCTGCCGCGCGTCAGCCCGCTGGACGCCGCCGCCTACGCGCGGCCGATCATCGAGAACGATGCGGCCCTCCAGGTCAAGTCCGAACGCGAGTTCTACGGGCGCCCCGCCTACGAGCGCAATCGGTGGGCGGAGGAGGTCTTGGCACGATCCGACGTTTCCGAGGCGTCCCGCCGCCGCCAACTGGCAGAGCGCCTCGCCCGGAAGACCGAGTCCTACCTGCACGGCGCCCCGCTGGGCGAGCGCCTGCGGCGCTACGCGCTGCTGACCGGCGGCGGGACGCTCGTCGGCTGGTTCTTCACCCGCTGGCTCCTCTACGCCACGGAAGCAGGGGTCTCCCGCTGGAACATGGCCGGTAGAGGTGACGCCCCAGACCTGGCGCCGCTATCGGCAGGCCTCGGAGCCGACCTCGCAGGACTAGGGCTAGGACTAGTGCTTGGCGTCGGACTAACCTGGATGTATACCCACTACCTGGAAAGCCTGTGAGCGCCCATCCGCCTCGCCTCAACCGCCGCCGGGCCCTCGCGGCCGGCGCGGCCTCTCTGGGCGCGCTCGCCCTGGCCGCCTGCGGCGAGTCGCCGACCGAACGCGCGGCCGGTTCGCTGCCGCAAGGCCTCCAGGCGGAGTTGCAGCGCAACCTGGAACGCGCCCGCGCCCAGGCCCGCACCGTCACCCAGGCCGCGCCGCGGGCCGCCGTCAATCTGCCCACCCCGGGCGCCGGGCATCCCGTCACCGTGGCTATGTACCCCTCCAACCGGGTCGGCGGCAGTCTCTTCGGCCAATTCGTCAACGGCCTGGCCGCCGCCCGCGAGCGCGCCGAGGAGCGCTACACCTACAAGGAGGCGGCCCTGGACTACGGGCGCAACGCCTCCACCTTCAGCATCAGCACCTCCCTGGACGCCGTGGTCAACGCCAACCCGGACCTGGTCATCTACTTCCGGGCCGACCAGGCCGACCTGCTGGCCAACGACCGCCTGGCGCCGCTGGACGACTTCCTCGTTTCGGACCCGGACTTCGACTCCGCCGACTTCTGGCCAGGCCTGCTGGGGACCGGCCGGCACCAAGGCCTGCAGTACGCCGTACCGGTGGCGGTCTCGCCGCACGTGCTGCTGTTCAACCGCAAGCTGGCGACCGAGCTACAGGTCGAACCGCCCCTCGCCGATCCCTTGGCCTTCGACGCCGAGGTCTTCCTGGATACCGTGCGCCGGCTGCACATGGAGCCGCCGCCCTCCGGCGGCTTGGGCAGCATGGGCTACATATCGCGGTTTACGCCGGAACCGAATGCCAACGGCGACTACTCGGCTTCTCCATCGCCATTCGAGCTGCTGCAGTCGGCCGTCGGAGACATTCGGGGGCCCGGCAACGACTTCGCGCCCCTCACCTCGCCGCCAGCCATAGCCGTCGCCGAGTTCCTGCGTGCCTGGGTGCACGACCACCGCCTGGCCATCACCGATGGCAGCAACACCCGCTCATTTCGACGTACGGGCCAGTTCGGCTTCATGGACAGCATCCTGGCGTTTCTCCCGCCCAGCCGGCTCATCGGCAATAGCCTGGATGTCTATCCCATGCCCAACATGGGCACTGGCCGCAACCCGGCCTTCGTCCACGCCATGCTGGGCGTCCTGGCCAGCGCCCAGAATCCTGAACTCGCCTACGACGCCCTGCGGCACCTGTCGGCCGGCCTGCGATCGAGTTCCGTTCTGCCAGCCACCCGTATCTCAGCCGAGGGCGTGGCCGCGCGCACCCCGGACCTGGCCCCCGAAGGCGCCAACCTGGTCGAGCAGCTGATGACCAACGCCGTCTACTCCACCCTCAGCCGCCGCCAGGCCGGCATCATCACCAACGGCGTCGTCGGCGACATCATCTTCGGCGACCAACGCCCCCAAGAAGGCCTCCAAGCCATCGCCAACCGCCTCCGCGCCGAAGACTCCGCCTAGGAGTCGGCTCCGGCTATAGTCTTGAGATTGCGGGCTACGCCGTGCGACAGCCCCGGTGCGCCGAAAGAAGCTGACGTGGCGGACAACACCATCGCCCTCGAGTTGCACGGTTCCGACTTCGTCCTAGACGACTTGGGCACGGCGGTCGAGCACTTTCGGGGGCTCCTAAGCGACCTGGCAACGGAAGTGGCCGAGGGCGCCGTGGTTACCTGGCGGCTTGGCCGTCTCGGGACCGGAAGCATCGTCGCCGAAGTTCGCTGCGAAGCCGAAGATCCCACGGCGGTAGACCGGGTCATCGCCGCCTACGACTGCGTCGGCGCGGCCCTGGCCAATGGGGAGCCCATTCCTTATTCGGAGGCTATCGTGGCGCACACAGACCGCCTGACCGGCCTGATCAACGGGCGGGTCACGTCGGTCCGCTTCAGAACTAGGGGCCAGGTGCACGAGGTTCAACAGCCCGCGCCGAGCGCGCTCGCGGAACAAGACCCACACCTGGACTCGTATGGCGCTGTCGAGGGCATGGTCGACACGCTGGCTTGGCGTCGCGGGATTCGATTCGTCGTGTATACGGATGATGGAGCGCGCGGCGTTCCCTGTTACATGAGCCTCGAGGACGAGGCAAAGATGGCGGGGCTCTGGCGCAAGCGTGTGCGCGTCGAGGGACTGCTCCGGCGCGATTCGGGCACGGGGTTGCCCTTGTCCATTCGTGACGTGACCAACATTGAGGTGCTTGAGCCGCCAGCCGCCGAGCCTGAAGACCTCTGGGGCATCCTGCCGACCGTTGGCGACCGCAAACCGGAGGAGATCATCCGAGCGGGGTGGGATGGCGTCTGACCGTCCACGGCTCTATTGGGACTCGTGTTGCTTCATCTCCTACCTAAATGGGGACCGTACACGCTCAGAACTGCGCACGCTCATGGCTGATGCCCAGACCAGCGGCGTGCTGATCGTCACCTCGGCTATTTCGGTCGCGGAAGTGGCGTACGTTGCGCCGGAGGCGCCGGGCCGCCCGCTGGATCCAGATGTTGAGCGCCGGATCGAAGACATGTGGCGCTGGCGGCAGGCTATTCGGCTGGTCGAAGTCCAAGCCGGCCTCGCCGCACGTGCGCGAGCCCTGCTTCGCCACGCGCTCACAAACGGCTGGGAACGGAACCCTCGCGATGCGATTCATCTCGCCTCGGCCCAGCAAGTGTCGGCATCGACGGTTCACACCTACGACGAGCGATGGGACCGCTACGCGCGGGTCATCGGCAGAAACATCGAGCGCCCAGATCTGCTGTATGTGTCGCAGGCCGCGCCATGACCAGCAACGGCCAACGATTCGTAGGCCGATCAAGCAGCCCTGTAGGCCCTGAAAGAAACCCGCACCCTACGGACCCCAAACCGCCGATAGTGCAGCCATACACCGACGGCACGCCCGCCACCCGGCTGTCGGTCTAGGGCGTGGCCGCTCGCGCCCCAGACCTGCCCCCGAAGGCGCCAACCTGGTCGAGCAGCTCATGACCAACGCCGTCTACTCCACCCTCAGCCGCCGCCAGGCCGGCATCATCACCAACGGCATCGTCGGCGACATCATCTTCGGCAACCAACACCCCCAAGACCGTATGCAAGCCATTGTCGAACAGCCGCGCGCTGAAGAATCCGCCTAGGAGAGCTCTGAACAAGCAGGGAACATTTGCCGAAATGCTCCCACGACTCGAAACCCGCGGCCTAGTTGAGGCGCGTGGCGCGCGCCACGGCGAGCACCACGTGAGTCGCCGTCGCACCGCCCACTTCCTCGCCTGAGTGGACAAGCGTCGCCCCGAACGGACGTTCCTGGTGGATGCAGGCGCGAATCATCAAGCGGTACCGCGGCTCGAAGATGTGCAGCGGCAGCCGCGTCTGTGGGAACAGCACGGTGCGAAGCGGAAACAGGTCCAACTGCATGCCTGAGTCGAGCCGCGATTGCCACCGCCCATGCTGGAGAGGACTCGCATGGTGGCTAGGTTCGCCCAAATCGCTTCCGGCCCATCGCTTCTGTCTGGTGCTCCCAGGCACCGTTCGCTTCTTCTCGTGGTCCATTCAACCCATGCACGGCACCGGACTCAAAGTCTGAGTCTGATAATCTCTAGCCTTGTCCATGTGAGATGTCCAGAGACCAATGTCATCGCGGTCCGGCGGCACCGATGGAGGAACGAAGAAAAGTGTCAACCTTCAAAGCCAACGCGTTTTTGCTGAAGAATCTTCTCGAAGATGTTGCGACCGGCAAAATCCAACTCCCGGACTTCCAGCGCGGCTGGGTGTGGGACGATGACCGAATAAAGGACTTGCTGGTCAGCATTTCTCGCGGCTTCCCTATCGGTGCCGTCATGACTCTCGATGCCGGTGGGGACTTGCGGTTTCGAAGCCGCTTAGTCGAGGGCGTGGATTCGAATGGCGACGATCAAGCATCCGAATACTTGCTGGATGGCCAACAGCGTCTTACGTCGCTGTACCAGGCGCTCCGGTATGAAGGGCCGGTAGAAACCCGCCACCGACCTGGTGGAAGATGGGTCATCAAGCGATGGTATTACATCGATATGCAAAAGGTTCTGAATCCCCTGATCGATCTGGAGGACACCATCGTTAGCGTTCCTGAAGACCGAGTTGTCAGGTCAAATTTCGGCCGCGATATTACTTTGGATCTGTCCTCGTCTGACTTCGAATTCAAGCATCATATGCTGCCCACCGAGAAGGTCATGAATAGCATGGATTGGATGCTTGGATACCTTGGTTATTGGAAGGATCACGGCGAGCATCCGGAGGGTGACCCGGTTGCTTTCTTCACCCAGTTCAAGGCTGCCGTGCTGGACAACTTCACCGACTATCAGTTGCCGGTCATCAGTTTGGGAAAGGGGACGTCCAAAGAGGCTGTATGCACGGTCTTCGAAAAGGTCAACACTGGTGGCGTGACCCTGAATGTGTTTGAGTTGGTGACGGCCGCCTTCGCCGCAGATGATTTCTCGCTGCGGGACGACTGGGCAGCGCGCAGCGGGCGTCTACACGCTGAATTCGGCGTGCTTCAGGGCGTCGGCGGTGATCAATTCCTGCAAACGGTGACACTGCTGGCGACCCAAGCACGGCGCAGGCGAGCTACTTCTGAGCCTCCGTCGAGTCAACTTCCCGGTATCGGCTGTAGGCGAGCAGACATCCTCAACCTGACGTTCAGCGAATACCAGACGTGGGCCGACCGAGTGGAAGCGGGATTCAGTGACGCCGCAAAATGTCTGCGCAGCCAGTTCGTGTTCACCAGCTACAACGTGCCGTACAACACCCAGCTGGTCCCCCTGGCAGCGTTGTACGTTGAGTTGGGCAAGGAGTTGGCGCCCGCCAACGCGCAGGATAAGCTGAACCGCTGGTTCTGGTGCGGCATCTTCAGCGAAGCCTATGGCGGCGGCGGTGAGACTCAGTTTGCTCGTGACCTTGAACAGGTTGCCAACTACATCCGAGGCGGTGCCGAACCGGAACTTGTTAGCCAGGCGAGCTTTGTTCCCGAGCGGCTGTTGTCGTTGAGAACACGCAACAGCTCTGCCTACAAGGGTCTGTACGCGCTGCAAATGAAAAGCAACGCGGCTGACTGGCGCAGCGCTGCACCCTTGACCTTCGCCACCATCCATGACGAGAACATCGATATCCACCATATTTTCCCGGTCGCCTGGTGCAGGCGTGCCGATCCGGAGGTTCCAAGACACCTGTACGACTCGGTAATCAACAAGACGCCGATTGACGCCCAGACGAACCGAATCATCGGTGGTAAGGCTCCGTCCATCTACTTACCCCGCTTGCGCCATGATATCGACGACGAAAAATTGAATCGTATTCTTGAATCGCATTGGATCGATCCCAAGCTGCTTGAGAGTGATCTTTTTGGCGACTGCTTCGTCGAGCGCGGTCAAGCAATGCTCGACTTGATCAACCGCACGATGGGTAAGCCAGCCGTTGATGGGCGTCAGGTCTTTCGCGATGCGCTGGACTCCGCCGGTCTGGCTGAGCAGGACAGCGATGACGAGGTTGAGTATGACCCCCTCGGCGACAGCGCCTTTGGCGACGAGACACTGGGCGGCGACAATTCACAAACGTCTAAGAAAGCTCTGATTTAGTCGCCGAGCGGCAGACACCCGCCTATCGCGAGATCCGCGTGCCGTGTGCGGGGCCGCGCACAGCCCGACCACGCCTGAGGATAGCGTCCCGGCCCGAACGGCGGCACTCCCGATGCCTCGCGGGACCCATCGACGCTCTCAACACTCCGCGACCATAGTTGCTCAGAGCTTTCCTAGGACTAGGCTCGAGCTATAGTTCTGAGAGTTGCAGGCGAAGCGGTCCGACAGCCTTGGCGCGCCGCAAGAACCCGACCCAGCGGAGGACTGCATGCCGGAAACGCCTCTGAACGACACCCCACACAGAGAGTCGTTCGGGTCTGTTGAGGGCTCAGTGGAGAAGCTGGCCCAGGGCCAAGCGGCGAAGTTTGCCGTGTACCCAGACGACGCTTCGCGCGGCGTTCCCTGTTACGTCAGGGGCGAGGACGCGGCCAAGCTGTCAAGGCTCTGGCGCAAGCGTGTCCGAGTCGAGGGACTGCTCCGTCGCGACTCCGGCTCCGGCCAGCCCTTGTCCATCCGTGACGTCACCAACATCGAAGTGCTTGAACCGCCAGCCACAGAGCCCGAAGACTTCTGGGGCATCCTGCCGACAGTCGACGCCGTACCAGCCCTGCGCGAATGCCTGGCACGCGGGTTCCCATAGCCCGCGCTGGTTGACGCTCCCCGTATGACGACTGACACTTGACTCACGTTAGCCGTTGTGGGGCGGGCAACCTCAGGAACCGAGTAGGGAGATGAGCCGGCAGGAAGTCTTGGAGAACTTGGAAGTCTACGAGAGCATGAGGGACGAATTCGAAGCGAAGCATCTGCACAAGTGGGTCGTGTTTGCGGACAAGCAATTAGTCGGGATTTACGACACGAATGTGCAGGCCACATCAGCGGCCATTCAAAGGTTCGGCGAGAAGCCGTTCCTGATTCACGAAGTCCGCAAGACGCCTGTTCCGTTGCCATCATCCCTAATTCTCGGACAGGCTCGTGCAGGTCGTTGACTGTGGCACTCCTAACGAACCGCACCGTCTGAGGCAGGAGGGTCCCGGACTACTTGTCGAAGTCCGGCATCCTCGTAGCATCCACGAGCCTGATCCCGAGACCTTGACATTTCTTGGTCTGATCGACACTGGCTCAAGCCACTGTTGTGTTGATCACAGCATCGTGGAGTCCCTGGCTCTCCAATACGCCGGCGAGGCCGAATTCGGTGGCGTTGAAGGGAACTTCACAGCAGACCGTTATGTCGCGCATCTCCGATTCCCTCAGTTGAATACCACGTACCAGATGACGGTCGCGGCCATGCAAGCCATGGTTGACGGAATCGGGCGACCGGTGCTGCTGGGCCGCGACTTCCTGCAGTTTTATCGGCTGCTCTACGACGGTCCGACTGGATCTGTGACCCTCGAGTAACGCCATAACAACCAACGGACCATCCAACACTCACGCCAACCGCCTCCGCCCTGAGATCCCCGCCTGACTTCCACGCCAAAACCCGCCCCGGAACCTCCGCGCTGGGGCCGCCCGCGCGGAGGCGTCGTCAACCCCGGCTGAACACATAGGGGCGGAAAGGGGCGGAAACTGAACACATTGGCCCGAACAGGGAAGGCACTCGAGTGAAGCGTGGACACGTCGGCGGCCAAGGTGAACACGGCGGCCGCTCCCCTCAGCCTCCAGAAATCGGTGGCCTACTTTGACTTGACGGAAGTCGGCAAGTCTGCTTGAGACCCATGGCTCATGCTCATACGCGCGGGTCTCGCCGAGCGCGACCTCTAAGGCTTGTACGCCACGCGAACGGACGCGGCTCCGAGTCATACAGAGTCTCTAGCCACTCACGTCGCCTGAGAATCCACGCCATAACGTCGGCGGCGTATTCCGTCCCACTTGTCAGGAACACAACTCCGAGACCTGCTGCAATCAGCGCCTGACGCTCACTTTCTGAGTTAAGAATCGCCATATCGGCTGAAATCGCCATAAACGAGTTCTCGGCCGCGAAGCGCATCCATGTCAGATCGTCAACGCTCCTGTCTTCGTTCTTGATGAGATCGCGCCAGATGTGCACGACACAGGTAGCCCTGCAGACTCCCAGTGCCTGGACGGATTCCGGCAGCGCGGTGCCTAGATTCTCATCAAAGAACAGCTTCACGCGGCAATGTCGAAACTCAGTGCCGCCTCGACTGCTCGCTCCGTCACGCTCAGGTCGCGCGCGATTTCCCTGATGCTCTGCCCGGCGTTTTGCGATCTGCGCTTGATGATGTCGACAGTCACTCCACGATCGGCGACTGCGGGCCGCCCGGCGGCGAAGCGCGGATCGACCATGATGGGAACGTCTCGGCCGAGCGGGTACCACCGAATAGCGAAACCGTCATCCTCAAGATGCTCAAACTCCTGGGCCCGCTTTCTCACCAAACCGGGCAAAGTCCACTGCATGCCGTCAGTGCTCACGGCAAGAGCAGGGGCGTCAGGATCCTGCTCATCAAAGTGGTGCAGAATCTCACCGCCCGCGCTATCGAGTTCAACGTAGGCGAACGGATACCGGAGACCCCACTCTCGCTGCATGAAGTCGCGCCCGCTGCGAATCCGCTCGATCTTTATGCGCCTGCTGCGGAACTCTGCAGCGATTACGACTTCGATGAGCTCGACGAACGAGAGACTAAGAGGAGTCGCTGAATATGGCTTTTCAGAGTGAAACACCGGCCCGCTTGCGCGGTTAGATCCGTATTCACCCACGAACCATCGTCGCAGCGTCTGGGCATTTACGCCCGTAATCCTGGCAGCGTCGCCCACGGTGTAACGCTTGCCGAGACGAACCGGATCATTAAGGTCGGTCCTGAGACGAGGCCTCTTCAAATTCGCCACCCGAAGGTCGTCAGACATCTGCGTGCCATCGGGCGCTAGCCGGCTGCCGAGCAAACTCCAACTGACGCTCGGCGCTGAGGGACTCCGCCCGAGCCTCTCCGACTTGGCCGCCCGCAGTCAGTGCCTCGCGCCTGACTAGGGTTCTTTCGCATTCATCCCTCCTCTGGCGGCAACAAGCCTTCCAGAGATCACAATAGACCCTATCGGTTCTGAGGATAGTGTCAAACCCGCCGAAACCCTGTTGGCAGACGCACCTGGCTCCCTTATCCAGCCTGGACGACCGAACAGCTCCTTTAGGAGTTCGAGTGCGCAGTCGCGATCCTTGTCCTCGTCGGTTTTCGTGAGCGTGAACTCGGGGAAGCATCGCCTACATTCGATACGGAAGACTTCCGTGGAGCGGCCGGGCGACTCGCGTCACCGCGCTATCTGGTCCACCTTCGGATTCCTCAGTTGGCCACCCGTGCGTCGATATTGCTGGCTCGGCTGTCGGATGCCGGCCAGATTGGTCGATCGGTCTTACGCGGGCGAGACTTTCTTCAGTTCTATCGCCTCGTCTATGACGGCCCGACAGGCTACCTACCGCTCAAAGTCAGCCGCTGACCGCAGTTCACACCTACGACGAGCGATGGGACCGTTATGCGCCGGTCATCGGTAGAAACATCAAGCGTCCAAATCTACGGTATGTGTCGCAGGCCGCGCCATGACCTGCACCGGCCATCAATTCGTAGACCGATCAAGCAGTCCTGAAGACCCGGCGCGAAACCGGTGCCCTACAGACCTCAATACTTGATAATTCAGCCAGTCCCCGACTGCACGCCCACCAGCTAGAGAGCGGGGATAGCTGCCACAGCCATGGCGCCGACCAATAGCGCGCACGGGGTGACCTGGGACCTCGGCATCCTCTACGACAACCCCGACGACCCTACGATCGCGGCCGACCTGCGCTTGACCTCCGTCCTGCCCGCGACCCGGCTGTCGACCGAAGGCGTCGCCACCCCCGCCCCGGACCTGCCCCCGAAGGCGCCAATCTGGTCGAGCAGCTGATGACCAACGCCGTCTACTCCACCCTCAGCCGCCGCCAAGCCGGCATCATCACCAACGGCATCGTCGGCGACATCATCTTCAGCAACGAACAGCCCCAAGACGGCATGCAAGCCATCGTCGACCGCTTCCCAGCCGAAAACACGGACGCCTAAGCGCGGAAGGGGGCTATATTTCCGAGAGTTTCGGACGACGCACGGCGATAGCCTTGGCTCGCCGAAAGAATCCCATTGAGCGGAGAATCACATGACGAAAACACCTCTGAGCGACGCCCCGCACAGGGACTCGTTCGGGGCTGTTGAGGGCACCGTGGAGAAGCTGGCCCAAGACCATGCGGCGCGGTTCGCAGTGTACGCAGCTGTTCTGTAGACACAACCGAATTGCTAGAGTCGGTCAGCGAACTGATAGATAGAATTCAGGAATGCTTCGATGGAATGAAGGGTGGCCTCCAAGATTTGGAGGTAAACTACCCGCCCGCCCCATGGACGGTGGGGCGGGTCGCGCTACAGCTAAAAGGAGTAAGAAGTGGATGCACTGATGGTCATAATGGTAATCATCCTCACGATTTGTGGAATTGTCTGGATAATTGCAGAAATACAAGAGCCAGGCTCTACAACAATTCGACGACGCCGAAGACGCTGGTAGTAAGTCGGCTACATTAAGATTGTCCACACACCACCCGGGGTGCCGAGCAGACGTGTTGACACGCTCGGTGCCAAGGGCTAATAATACGGAGGCTCCAGGTGCTGGCTTGGTCTAGGGCGGATCCGAGAGTTAGTCAGCATTTGGTACGCTTAATCATACCATTAAACCTGTGGAGGGCAAAAATGGGTTTTCACGTGCATGAGAACTTTAGGCCGATCTCTCAGAGCGATCGTGAAAAACTTGCGGAAGGAAAGCGCCCGCAACATGACTACACGATGATTCATGTTGGCAAGTGCAAGTTGTGCAATTATGGAGCCGGAATTCACGCAAACGTAAGTAATAAAAATTCAACATGGCACCCCAAAGATAGCAAGGCTGGCTTTGACACATATACTGAGGCCAGGGGAGTTGCTGAGTCTCGGGAGCGCGGATTTGGCCCGTATCTGTGCACGAAACCTGATTGTGCAGCACAGTGGCGTTTGCTAAGTTTAAGCTATTGACGAGCCATGTATTAGAATGCACAATACGGTCGTATATGCCCAAGGCTCCGACATAGTTGTAGGTAAAGAGTTTTGTGACAGATTTGTTAGTCATAGAGTGCCTCCCTAGGGTCGTCCACATAGCCAGACGTAAGCTGGGCGATACAGCGAAGCGAGCCTGACCGCTCAATTGGTCCCACAGGATATGTAAGTCCCAAATCTGCTGTATGTGTTGCAGGCCGCGCCATGACCTTCATAGGCCAACGATTCGTAGGCCGATCAAGCAGTCCTGAAGACCCTGCAAGAAACCCGCACCCTACAGTCCTCAATACTCGATAATTCAGCCAGTCCCCCACTGAACACCTGCCAGCTAGGGAGCGGGGATAACTGCCACAGCTACGGTGCCGACCAGTAGCGCGGACGGAGTGACCTGGGACCTCAGCATCCTCTACGTCAGCCCCGACGACCCGAAGATCGTGGTGGGCCTCGACGCGGTGGCGTAGGGTAGGGGCCACGGTTGCCGGCTGTGGTTTCTGGCTGGACTGGTACTTGGCCCGGTGGCTCTGCTGGCGGTCATCGGGATGCCAACTCGGCGGCGCGACGGAGAGGCTTAATGAACTTCCTTGTGACCGGCCTCGTGGTCGTGGGCATGGTGCTTCTGCTCGGGCTGCTGGCCTACCTATGGCTATCCCCAGCGGCCAGCAAGGCTCGATCCCGGCCGCCACAGCCAGACCCGATGGCGGCCGACCAGTCCGCAGGCGGCTCGGCCGCCATTCGGAACTGGTGCCTCACGATGCTCGGCCCCGACGGCAGGTTCGTCGAAAACAGGACAGGCACGCTCGACGGCGAGGTGGACTATGTGATTGAAGCGGATGGAACCCAGTGCGTGGAGTTTTGTAACGACGACTTTTTTCTGGGCGATGGGCACGCCGAACTGCGCGGGCTGAAGGGCAAGACGGTCGAGGTGGACCTGCCACTGAACGACGGGGCGCGGTGCCACTTCGTAGGCAAGGTCGTAGGGGTGGATCTGGACGCTGGGTGCGTTGAGGTCAGCCAGTGACGCGTCCGGACATGGCCCTGCCCGACACCCGCCGCGAGCAGGCCAAGGGCGACTAAGCGGATGACGACCTGCGCTACAGGCGCATGGTCTGCCGCAAGCGGGTGCGCCGGCACGTCCGCTAGGTTTGCCAGAGCGGCCCCGATATCTGGGGCCGCAAGTGCGCCTGCGGCATCACCCCTGACAGCCTGTACGTCGAGCCGCCGCCGATTTCATGCGGCGTCTCCTGCCCAATGAGCCCCGAAGACGAGGCCAAGATGGCCGAGCTCTGGCGCAAGCGTGTCCGAGTCGAGGGACTGCTCCGACGCGATTCCAGCACCGGTCAGCCCCTGTCCATCCGTGACGTCACCAACATCGAAGTGCTTGAACCGCCGGTCGCAGATCTCAGCGACCTCTGGGGCATCCTGCCGACCGCTGGCGACCGCAAGCCGGAGGCGATTATCCGGGCGGCGTGGGATGGCGTCTGACCGCCCACCGTTCTACCCGGACTCGTGCTGCTTAATCTCCTGCCTCAATGGGCACGCGACACGTTCAGAGTGGCGCCATGACCGGCATGCAAGCAATCCCCGACCGCCTGCGCGCTGAGGCCGTCTGATCTCTACGCCAAACCGCCCGGGAACCTCCGCGCTGGGGCCGCCGGGACGGAGGCATCGCCAACCCCGACTGAACACATCGGCCTGCAAAGTGAACACATCGGGGCGGAAACTGAACACATTGGCCCGGAAAGTGAACACATTCGGGCGAAAACTGAACACATCGCCGCGAACACGGTGAACACCTCTTGCTCTCGCGTCGTCGCCCGACGCCAAAGCCATCGTCGACCGCCTGCGGGCTGAGACCCCGTCTAGTCTCCACCTCAAGACCGACCAGAAACCTCCGCGCTGCGGCTGCCTGGACGGAGGCGTCGTGAACCCCAACTGGACACATTCGGGCGCAGGCTGGACACATGAGCCCGAAAAGTGGACACATTCGGGTGAAAACTGGACACATTGACGCGGAAACTGGACACATCGGCGGCAAACACTGAACACCTGTCCACCTCCTCCTCTGCCCGGCTGCCCATAGGAGTATCCCGGCAAACCCGCGTCTAAATCCCCGCGTTGGCGCCGCCCCCGCTCGACCCCAAGCCGTCGTAGAGCCTGTCCTGAGCTTGCCGAAGAGCCCGCCCTGAGCTTGCCGAAGGGGGCCGCTCCTGGCTCGACAGACCCTCTCCTCGGTCCGCCGCGACCACCCACACCCTCCCCCTTGCCCTTCGTAATCAGATCGTGTACACTAGGCCTACCAGTCTCACGGCCCCCTCCCCCGGAGTTCCTCATGCCCGCGTGCCTCGCCCGCTTGCGTTCCCTCGCCACGCTCGCCCTCGGCCCGCCAACCTGGAACCGCCGACGTCGCCCTGGCCCCAGCTGGTCGCAGGGCCGGTGCCTGACCGCGGCTCGCCCCCGTCACGCCCCCTCGCCGGCCGCGCCCTGCCCCCAGGCGCGTCGCCGCTCCACCCCAAAATCCGCCCAAAGCTATCTCTCGCCAGCCCGACCCCCTCTGGGGGTCGGGCTGGCGAGAGATAGCTCCCCCCTTAACCCCCTGGCCCGATCACCCCGCCAGGACCGCCGCACGCGCCCGTCGCAAACCGCCGATAATGCATAACCACACACCGACCTTCACGCCCGCCAGCTAGGGAGCACGGATGAGTACGACGGCCACGGCGCCGAGCAGTAGCGCGGATGGGGTGACCTGGGACCTCAGCGTCCTCTACGACAACCCCGAAGACCCGAAGGTCACGGCGGACCTGGACGCGGTGACGGAGCGGGCCGAAGCGTTCGAAAAGCGCTACCGGGGACAGGTGGCCGGGCTGGACGCCGCCGGCCTGCGCGACGCCGTATCCGAACTGCAGGACATCCACGAGGCCATGGACCACCCGGCCATCTACGCCCACCTGCTGCACGCCGGCAAGACCGACGAGCCAACCCACGGCCGCCTGGTGGCCCTCACCCAGGAACGCGGCACCGCCATCAACAAGCACCTGATCTTCTTCGACCTCGAGTGGATCGAGGTGGATGACGAGCGGGCCGAGGAACTCCTGGCCGACCCAATCCTGAAGGACTTCGCCTACCTGCTGCGCCTCGAACGCCGCTACAAGCCCCACCGCCTGTCCGAGGGCGAAGAGCAGCTACTGGACGAAAAGGCCAACACCGGCAGCCGCGCCTGGAGCCGCCTCTTCGGCGAACTCACCAGCCGCCTGACCTGCGAGGTCACCCTTGACGGCGAGACCCGCACGATCACGGAGGCCGAAACCCTGGCCCTCAGCTACCACCCCGACCGCGAGACCCGGAAGTCCGCCGCCGACGGCATGACGCAAGCCCTCCGCGACAGCCTCCACCCCCTCACCTACGTCTTCAACGTCCGCCTCCAGGACCACGCCACCGACGACCGCCTGCGCAGCTACCCCACCGCCATGTCGTCCCGCAACCTGGCCAACCAGATCACCCAGGAGTCGGTGGACGCGCTGGTTGCCGCCTGCGTCCGCGGCTTCCCCATCGTGGGTCGCTACTACCGGCTCAAGCGCCGGCTGCTTGGTCTGGACGAGCTGTTCGACTACGACCGCTACGCCCCGCTCAGCGCCGACCTGCCCTCCTACGACTGGGCCACGGGTAGGGAGGTCGTGCTGGAGAGCTACCACGCCTTCTCCAGCACCCTTGGCGGCATCGCCCAGCGCGCCTTCGACGAGCGCTGGATCGACGCCGAACTGCGCCCGGCCAAGCGCGGCGGCGCCTTCAGCATGGGCGGCACGCCCAGCACTCATCCCTACATCCTGGCCAGCTACACCGACACCGTCCGCGACGTGATGACGCTGGCCCACGAAATGGGTCACACCGTCCACCAGTACCTGTCCTACGGCGTCGGCTACCTGCAGGCCCACACGCCGCTGACCACGGCCGAGACGGCCTCGGTGTTCGGCGAGATGATCGTCTTCCGCCGCCTGCTCGACGCCCAGCCCACGGCCGCCGCTCGCCTGGGACTGCTGGCCAGCAAGATCGAGGACCACTTCGCCACGGTCTTCCGCCAGATCGCCATGCACAACTTCGAGTTCCGCGCCCACCAGGCCCGCCGCGAGGAGGGTGAACTCTCGTCGGACCGCCTCAGCGAGCTTTGGTTCCAGGCCAACGGCGAGATGTTCGACGGCTCGGTCACCCTGCGCGACGACTACCGCATCTGGTGGAGCTACATCCCGCACTTCATCGGCTCGCCCTTCTACGTGCACGCCTACGCCTTCGGCGACCTGCTGGTGCTGGGCCTTTTGCAGCGCTACCAGGAACAGGGCGACGAGTTCGAGCCGCGCTACATCGAAATGCTCTCCAAGGGCGGCTCCGTCAGCCCGATTGCGTTGCTTGAGCCCTTCGGCATCGACCTGGCCGACCCGACCTTCTGGGACGGCGGCGTTCGTGTGCTAGGCGACCTGGTGACCGAAGCCGAGGCGATGGCCGAGGAGGCGACGTGATGCTCTCAGGCACGATTCTTGAGGCCGTCGGCGCCCCCGCCATCAGCATGGAAGATGCCTGCGCCGTAGTCGGCGAGGCCATGCGCACGTCACCCGCCGGCGAGCGCCGCTTCCTGGTGCTGGTCCCGGACTCGACCCGCAAGGCCCCCGTAGCCGAGGTCTTTCGCGCCATCCACGATGCCGTCGAGGGACGCGCCGACCGCGTGGACGCCATGATCGCCCAGGGCACCCACGGTCCAATGTCCGAGGCGGAGAAGTCCGCCTGGGTCTTCGGCGACGATCGCTACCCCCGCAGCACCGTCTTTGACCACGCCTGGGACGACCCCGACGCCCTGACCCCCCTGGGCGTGGTCCCGCTGGACGATCAGCTGGACCGCTTCGGCGAGAACCGCGAATTCGCGCCGCTGCTCGGATTCGACAGCGACATGCGCATCCGCGTCAACGCCAAGCTGCTGGAATACGACCGCCTGGTGCTGCTAACCCGCGTGCAGCCCCACGAGGTCGCCGGCTTCGCGGGCGGGGCCAAGCAGATCTTCCCCGGCGTTTCCGGCCCGGAGATGATCAGCCTGCTGCACGCCATCGGCAGCCTGCGCACCAACCGCGGCATCCACGGCGTCATGCCCAACCCGGTGCGCGACCTGATCGACGACATGGCCCTGAACCTGCCGGTGCCCATCACCTCCATTGGACTGGTGATCGACGACGACAGCGACGCCATCCATGGCGCGTTCGTGCAGCCGGACGGCTGGCGCGAATGCGTGGAGCAAGCGGCCGCGCTCAGCGCCGCCGTCAACATCCGCTACGTCCCGCGCCGCGTGCGGCGGGTGGTCGCGGCCCTGCCCCAGCGCAAGGACGGCAGCTGGCTCTACCCCGACCTCTGGACCGGCGCCAAGGGCGTGCTCAAAACCGAGGACGCGGTGGCGGACGGCGGCGAACTGGTGGTTTGGGCGCCCAACATCGACTCAATCTCCGACGCCCACGGCGATCTGATCAGCACCATCGGCTACCACACTTACGCCTACTTCCTCTCGCATCCCCAGTCCTGGCAGCGCGCGAACGCCACCCCGCTGGCCCTCAACGGCAGCGCGCTGGTGAAGGGCGAGGGCCGCATGGTCGCCGGCCGCGAAGTTCCGCGCATCGACGTGCGCATCGCCACGGCCATCCCGCCCGACGCCTGCGCCCGCATGAACATCGGCTACGAGGACCCCGACGCCGTAGCCGCCGAAATCGCCGCCACGCCCCCCAACGCCATCACCAACGACCGCCTCATCGTCCGCGACGCCGGCGGCGTCCTCTGGCGCCACCGGGCCGACTAGACCAAGCAGGCTTTCTGGAGAATTCAATGCTGGACGCTCAGGCTTTCTTCTTTGATCTCGACGACACCCTGGTCGACTTCGGCAAGGCCCGCCGCAAGGGCCTCATCGCCCTGGCCGGCCAACTGGCCGCCCGCATTCCGAACCAGTCGCCGGACCAGCTACGGCAACTTCAGGCACGCATCGTCGAGGACCGCACCCGACGCGGGCGCGGCATGCCCCAGGACGGCGACCTGCGAGGCACCCGGATCCGCGTCTGGACGGAGGTGCTGAAGTTCATCGGCGCCCCCGACCTGGCCGATCCCGGGCAGCTTGTGGACGACCACGACCTGCTGACCCGCCAGAACCTGGAGCTGTACCCCGACGCGGACGCCTCCATCCGCTGGGCGGCCGAACGTTTCCAGGTCACCGGCATCATCACCAACGGCCCCAGCGACGTGCAGTGGGGCGAGGTCTGGCAGGTAGGACTGGAAGACAGGGTCGACCGCGTGATCGTCGCCGGCGACATCGACGCCTTTAAGCCCGATCCGCGCATCTTCGAGGCGGCCCTCAAAGGCCTCGGAATCCCGCCGCAGGCCGCCGTCTTCATCGGCAACTCCGCCGACCACGATGCCGCCGGCGCCATCAAGGCCGGCTGGTCCGCCATCTGGCTCAACCGCGACGGCGCGACCTATCCCCCATCACTCCCCCCACCCACCGCCACCGTCTCAACCCTCGACCAACTCCCAGCCCTCTTCAACTGACGCGTGAAGCTCTTCCTCAAGGTCTCGCTGTTCACGCTGGTCGTGCCGGGCACGATCGCGGTGCTCGTTCCGCTATTGATCAAATGGGACCGGGCGGTCACCGGCGGCGCAACCCTCTGGCTGGGCGTGAGCCTCCTCGCCCTCGGAACGCTTCTCTATCTGCGCTGCGTCTGGGACTTTGCGGTGTCCGGAGGCGGCACTCCCGCGCCAATCGACGCCCCAAAACGCCTGGTAACCAACGGCGTCTACCGCTATTCCCGCAACCCCATCTACGTAGCCGTCCTCATCGCAATCGCCGGCTGGGCTAGCCTCTTCCAGGCCGTGGCTCTGCTGGCCTACGGCGTCGTGCTCTTCGTCCTCTACTCATTCTTCGTGCAGCGCTACGAAGAGCCCCACCTGGCCCGCGAATTCGGCGACAAATACGCGGCCTATACGGCAACCACCGGCCGCTGGCTCCCCCGCCTCCGCCGCAAGGACAGCTCCTGAACCCGCCCTAGCCGGCCCCCGCCGTCGTCTCCTCGATCAGCCAGTCCACCACAGCCTCCAGGGCGTGCTGTTCGCTGGCGCCGGCGCGGCGCTGGGATTCGTAGACCGCCAGTTGCCGGTGGGCGCTGGTGCCGCGGGACAGGATCGTGCGGACGTGCTCCACTTCGGCCACGCAGTCCAAGCGTTCGGAATCCTCGCGAATCAAGTCCAACAACTCCTCCATCAGCGCGTCCAGCGGCTTGATGCGGCCCTGGCCGAAATCCACCATTCCGCCGTCGATCCCGTAGCGCTGCGCGCGCCAGCAGTTCTCCTCCAGCAGCGCCAGCGGGTAGATCCGCCAGCGCTGGTTGGCGCGGCGCATCCGGGCCAGCATGGAAGTCACGCACACGTACAGCGCCGCGATGCAGACCGCATCGTCCATGCTCGTACACGCGTCGGTGATCCGCATTTCCAGCGTCGGCAAACGCGCGTGCGGCCGCGCGTCCCACCAGACCTTGGTTGGATCGTCGATGAGTCCCGCGTCCAGCAGGCTCTGGATCATGCGCTGGTACTCGCCGTGGCTGGCGAACCGCTCCGGCAAACCGGTTCGCGGGAGCCCTTGCATGATCGTCCGCCGATAACTCCGCAGGCCCGTGTCCCGCCCCTGCCAGAAGGGTGACGACGTGCTGAGGGCCAGCAAGTGCGGCAGGAAATAGGTGATCTGGTTCAACACGTCGATGCGATCCTGCGGCTCCGGGATACCAACGTGTACGTGCATCCCGCCGATCACCATCCGTTGCGCCAACGTCTGCATGTCCTCCGCCAGCGCCTTGTAGCGCTCCTTGTCGGTCGGCAACTGCCGCGACCAGAGAGCAAAGGGATGCGTGGACGCCGCCACGATCCGCAACTCGTGCGCCGCCAGGGTCTTTGCCAGGATGCAGCGCAGCGCCGTCAAACGTTCGCGGACCTCGGCGACCGAGCCGCACACGCTGGTGCCGACCTCGATCTGCGACCGCAGCAGCTCCGGGCTGACGCTGCCCAGGTCGGGCGCGATGGCCGATTCGCAGTCCCGGAGCAGCGCTCGCGGTGGGTTGGCCACCAGATCCCGCGTTTCGGGATCGACGATCAGGTATTCCTCTTCGACCCCAATCGTGAAATCCGGCAGTCCGTCGATGAAGGCCGTCACGCGTGCACTCTTGCGAACCTACGTGGCCATGCTACGCGGCCCCGTGCACCAACCGGCCGCCAACAATGTTTCACGTGAAACATTCGGGCCGCCCTCATTCCCGACCCCATAGCCAACCCCCCGCCCCGCGGGTACGCTGCGCTCATGATCAAGATCGGTCTGCGCATCGTCGACCTGTCGTCCGACCACCTGCAATACGCGGCCCAGATCGGCGTGGACGGCGGCACGCTGCGCACCGACGACCTGCCCGGCGTCGAGGACACGGGCCAGGTGGACGCCGCCGGTCTGCGTCAGTTGCTCCAGCGGTTGGATGCCCTGGGCCTGCAACTGGCCGGCATGGAGCTGCGCCGCGCCCGCATCGCCGGCGTCCTGCGCGGCGACCCCGAGGGCGACGGCGAGATCGACGACCTGTGCGAGACCATTCGCGTCCTCGGCGGCGAGGGCGCCCCACTGGTTACCTGTGGATTCGCCGTGGCCCATGCCGACGAGCACATTCAGCCCTGGCGCGGCTACAAGGACCTGCCCGGCGGGCGCGCCGGAACCGAACTGCGCACGTTCGACGCCGCCTGGGTCGAAGAGTCAGACTTAGTCACCTGGGGCATCGACACGGGCGACCCCGCCGTCCGCGTCCCCGAAGCCGAAGTCTGGCGTCGCATGGATGGCTTCATGGAACGCGTGCTGCCCGCCGCCGAGTCGGCCGGCGTGCGCCTGGCCTTCCATCCCAACGACCCGCCGCTGCCGCTCTACCGCGGCGTCGAGCAGCCGTTCATCGATCCCGAGGGCCTGGGACGCCTGCTGGATCGCTACGACAGCCCCAACGTCGGCCTGGTGTTCTGCCTGGGCACCATGCAGGAGACCGGAAAGGACATGCCGGCCGCCCTGCGCAGGTTTGGCGAGCGCGGCAAGCTCTTCACCATCCACTTCCGCAACGTACGCGGCGTCATCCCGCGCTTCGAGGAAGTCTTTCAGGACGAGGGCGACTACAACGCGGCGGACCAGATGCGCACGCTGCACGAGGTCGGGTTCGACGGCTTCGTGATGCCGGACCACTACCCCGGCCTGCTGGGCGACAACGAAGCCCGCGAACGCGCCCGCGCCTGGTGCGTCGGCTACCTCCGCGCCCTCATCCAGGCCACCGCACCCTAAGCCGCCGAACGTCGCGGGGCGTACGATCAGCGCGGCGTGGGGCCGTGAGCGCTGAAGTGCATAAGGACGAGCCGCATGAGTGACCCGGTGAAGGTTGGATTTGTTGGGGCGGGGAACCTGGCGAGCCGGGTGCATTACCCGTCGCTGGACGAGATCGAGGCTACGGATCTGCGGGCGATTTCGGAGCTGGACGAGGACAAGCTGACCGCCACCGCCGACCAGTACGACGTCCCCGGCCGCTACACCAACTACCGCGACATGCTGGACCGCGAAGACTTGGACGCCGTCTACGTGGTGATGCCGCCGCACCTGCTGCACGACATCGTGGTGGACTGCCTGCAGGCCGGGAAGCACGTCTTTATCGAAAAGCCGCCCGGCGTTTCCACCTACGAGACCGAGGCCTTTGCCTGGTACGCCGAACGGCACGACTGCCTGACCATGACCGGCTTCAACCGGCGCTTCATTCCCCTGCTACGCCACTGCAAGGCCGTGGTCGAGGCCGCCGGACCCATCCACATGGCCGCCGCGCGGTTCCACAAATTCGACACATGGCCCGACCAGTACGGCTTCTACCGGGGCTCCGTGAGCCACCTGAACTCGGACATCGTCCACGCGGTCGACGCGCTGCGCTGGCTGGCCGGTGGCGAGGTGGTTGAGGTAAACGCTCACACCCGCGCGCTGGGCCGCCCCTACATGAACGTGCACGCCGCGCTGATCGAGTTCTCCACCGGCTGCTCGGGCGTGCTGCTGGCCAGCCGCCGCGCGGGCGCCCGCCGCCACACCTTCGAAATCCACGGCGGCGACGTCTCCGCCTACTGGGAGGACGGCATCGAGGGCATGATCTACCGCGACGACTCGACCACCCCCGAATTCGTGCGCGGCGCGGACCTCGCTGGTAACGACGCCCTGCACCACGTCTCGGGCTTCCATGCCGAGAGCCGTCACTTCATGGAAAGCATCCAGGCCGGCACCCGACCCCTCACCAACTTCGCCGAAGCCGCCAAGACGATGCGGCTGGTGGACCAAATTGCGGCGGACGTGCGCTAGCCGAGGGTTCCTGTTCGGACTAGAAATGTCGACCGACTGGCGCTGGCCACTTCGGTGACTACTCGCAGAACGGGTACTCAGGCAGGCCGATGTCTCTCTCCGGAACAGCCTCCAGTTCAGCTGGTAGGCAGCCCGTGAACTGATTACCGGCGAGGAATAGCCACTCCAAGCTTGCCAACTGTCCCAAGGTCTTCGGAATTGAGCCCGCCAACTCGTTGTGAGCAAGATTCAAGGACCGCAGATTTGTCAGCTCACCCAGCGCGTCCGGAACAACTCCGCTCAATTCGTTGCCGGAGAGAACCAGCCCCTCGAGGTTCCGCAACTGTCCCATGGACGCCGGAATAGGCCCGGAGAGTCGGTTATTCGAGAGGTACAGACGCTCGAGATTGCCTAGCTGGCCAAGTTCGGCAGGAATGGGCCCGGCCAGTTGATTGTCGCCAAAGTCAATCCAGCTCAGACTCGAAGCCTGTCCCAATTCCGGCGGAATCGCGCCAGACAGTTGGTTGGCGTAGAGCCAGAGTTCCCTGACGTTACGCAGCTGGCCAAGTTCTGTCGGAATCGTCCCGGAAAGCCTGTTGAAGTCGAGGTGCAGGGCCGTCAGATTGGCCAGTTGCCCCAACTCTTTCGGAATCGATCCTGTCAATTGATTGCCGCGAAGGTACAACTCTCTCAAGTTGACGAGTTCGCCCAACTCTGGTGGGATCGAGCCTGTGACTTCAGTGCTGCCGATCGTCAGTTCGTGCAGTTGTCCTAGCTGGCCTAACTCCGGCGGTATCTGGCCCGTCAACGAGTTGTAGCCAAGGTTCAATCGTCGGAGTTGGGACAAGTTGCCCAACTCTGCCGGAATGGGTCCCGTCAGCTGGTTCGAGGACAGCGACAGCACAGCCAGGTTCGGCAGGGTGCCAAGGGTCGCCGGAATCTCGCCCGTCAACTCGTTCTCGCCAAGTCGCAACTGGCGCAAGTCATCAAGCTTGCCCAGTTCGGGCGGAATGGTGCCCGTTAACCGATTGGCCCCGAGGTCCAAGTCCTGCAGCGAGCGCAGGTTGCCCAGTTCGGGCGGGATGCTGCCCGTCAGATCGTTACCAGCGAGCCACAGTAGCGTGAGGGCATCCAGTTGGCCGAGCACTGCCGGAACCCGGCCCTCCAGACCTCGCCACCGCAGTTCGACCTCGCGAACTCGGGACGGCGATCCCCCGAGCACCACCCCTTCCCAGGTACTGATGGGATTCCTCGCATCCCAGTTCAGACCAGCGGTGGCACCGATCGTGTTTTGGACTGCGAACAGAACTTGGCAGTCCCGTACCAGCCCCGTGTTGGATTGCGGCTGCGGCACAACAAAGCCCGTGGTGCATGCCCCGCCGTCGGCTGGATCCTCACTGGTCCCAGAGGACTCACCTGCTGCCACATCAGCTCCCGCCGTGGCCTCTTCACCGCACACCGGGTGGTCAGGAGGTCCGAAATCCGTCTCCGGGACTCTGGCCAAGCCCGAAGGCAGGCAGCCAGTGAGTTCGTTGCCGCGTAGACCCAGCCAGTCCAGTTTCGATAGTTTGCCGAGCTCGACGGGGAGTGCGCCGGTCAGCCGGTTGCTTCGAAGGTTGAGCACCTCCAGGTTTGCCAACTGACCCAACTCCGGCGGGATTTCGCCCGTCAATTCAGCGTGGCTAATCCGGAGATCCCTCAGATGCGGCAGCTGCCCCAGTGCCGAAGGGACTGACCCGGAGATCAAGTTGTGGCTCAGGTAGAGGTTCCTCAGCTTTGGTGGTGTGAGCCCTTTTGGTATGGGGCCGGACAGCTGGTTGTTCGACAGGTTGAGTTCGGTCAGCTTGGGCAGACCGCCCAGTTCCGCAGCAATAGCACCCGTCAGCTCGTTGCTGGAAAGCGCCAAGAACTCCAGATTCGGCAAGTGGCCCAGCGTTGCCGGCATCGATCCCGTCAGCTTGTTGGCGCCAAGGCTCAGGCTCCGCAGGTTCGACAGCTCGCTGATGGCCGCTGGGATTCCGCCGGTAAGGTGATTGCTCCCGAGATTTAGCGTGGTTAGTTCTGAAAGCTCGGTCAGCTCCGTCGGGATCGAGCCGGTCAGACGGTTGCCGCTCAGATTTAGTTCCTGAAGTCTTGACAGGCCGCCAAGCTCAGCGGGTATGGGCCCGCTGAGTTGATTGACGTCCAGGGACAGTTGGATGAGGTTCGACAGTCCGCCAAGTTCGGGCGGAATCGGCCCGGATAGCCGATTGTTGCCCAGCAGCACGGTTTCCAGGTTTGTCAGATCACCCAGCACAGCGGGTATCGGACCCGTCAGGTCGTTGCCTTCGAGATAGAGCGTCTTGAGTGCGGTCAGTTGCCCCAGTTCCTCGGGGATCGGTCCGGTCAGGCCGTTGTAGTTGAGACCCAACGTTTCCAGGCGGGACAGCCGGCCCAGTTCCGGCGGGATCCCTCCCGAAATGCTGGTGAGCGTCAGATTCAGGAATCTCAAGTTCGCAAGGCGTCCGAGAGCAGGCGTGATGGGGCCGGAAAGCTGCGTGCTGCCGAGTTCAAGCCTCTGCAGGTTCGACATGTCGCCAATCGCTGCGGGAATTGCGCCCGTGAGTCCGCTGCCGCCGAGGCTCAACACCCTCAAGTTGGTCAACTGTGTCAATTCCAGCGGAATCGGACCGGTCAAGTAGTTGGCGCTGAGATTGAGTGACTGCAGCCGGCTCAGCTTGCCAAGCTCCGGCGGTATCGCGCCCGTCAAGTCGTTCGCGCCGAGCGAGAGGCTGCGCAGGTTGCCGAGCCGGTCCAGGTCTGTGGGGATCGGGCCCGTGAGCCGGTTGCTGTAGAGGTTGAGGTCTACCAGGAGCGTCAGTTGGCTGAACTCTGGCGGGATGTTGCCTTCGATCTGGTTGTGGCCGAGGTGCAGCGATGTCAGGTTGCTCAGGCGCCCAAGCTCTGGAGGGATCAGTCCCGTGAGTTGATTGCCCAGGAGGTTGAGCGCCCGAAGTTCCGTGAGCTTCCCGAGCTCCGGAGGTATCGCGCCGATCGACGCGTTGCGACTGATCTGCAGTTCCCGAAGTCCAGTGAGGCGGCCGAGTTCCTGCGGGATGCTCCCGCCATGCGGGGCGCCGTCCAGAACGAGCGACTCGATCCGACGGGGCGTGCCACCGACTTCGATGCCTTGCCATTCCGCCATCGGACGGTCAGCGGTCCAGTTGAGCGATCCATCCGCCCTCAGAAGATCGCGTACCGCCAGGAGAACCTGGCAGTCCCTAACCAGGGCGGGCTCCGCGTCGGGATTCGGAATGGCCGCGCCCTGCGCGCAGGCCGGGCGGAATGCTGGCGGTGTCGCAACGAGAGTGCTGGGGGACTGTCGAAGCCGCGGTGCCCCGGGGCCTGGACGGCCGCGTCGGGCCGGTTCGGGTTGCGTCGGGCGATCCGCGGATCTGGCAACTGGGACATCCGCAGCCGGACTTTGCTCACCAAGGGCTCGCTGCGTTGCGGTCGCGAACGCTGCATGCGGCGTCACCAAAGGCAAGCCTGGGCCGTCCACCTGCAATGTGGTGGACTGGGCACCGGGAGCCGTCGGGTCTGGACCTTGGGTCGGCCGCAGGGCAAACACGACCGCGACGAGCAGCACCGCCAGCGGCAGCACCGCGACCCAGGAGAGCCACCAGGGACGCCGGGTTGTTGGGTTTGGCTCGCGCACTACGTGACCTTCAAAGCGTTCCGCGCGTCGAACCGGCGGTAACCAAAGGTTACGGCCTCTGACCGCCTAACCGCTTCCGAGGCTGAACGGCGCGAACCGTCTCACCTGCCATGGCGCGCGCCGGACGGCCGCCTACATCCACCACCGCTTCGGCTTCCTGGCGGAGAGCCGTCACTTCATGGAAAGCATCCAGGCCGGCACCCAACCCCTCACCAACTTCGCCGAAGCCGCCAAGACCATGCGCCTGGTCGACCAGATTGCGGCGGCCGTGCGCTAGCTGTCGGGGCGCCTCGCGGGGCCTGGATCCGGCTATCGTTCAACTCTTGGTGGACAACCGCCCTACTTGGCACGCCAACTCCGCTCGCTGGCACCGGTTCATCCGCGAATTGGACAGGAACTGGCTCCATCCGATGAACCGCCTGCCCAGCAGTTCGCCACAAAAGACGGTCGTCCCGAGACTCCCGTCATCCGCCCGGTGCTCGAATCGCGTGTCGAAGATGCCTTCCAGCCGTTTAACGACCGTCCTGCCATTGCCCAGCAGCAACCTGATGTTTGGGCTTTCCCGCAGCACGTTTTTGAAGAACGGCAGGCCGTCCTCGATCAACCTGTCCTGAATCCGACTGTCCAACTTCCCCCACAAGGGATCGGTCGGCCACTGCGCGACGTCCATAGAACAGGCCAAGTCAAGCTGACAAGAAACGTAGCGGCCACCGTAAGACGCGCCGCACGCGTTGAGAATCGGCTCCAAACAGGTGAAATACCTGTGCCGGTGGTTCTCGAAGTACCGCCGCTTGTCCTCCCACAGCTTGTCGGCGCCGCCGGCTTCCATCGCCGGATAGTCGCTGCAGTGCCAGACGCCATGAGGATTGATGCCAACGGTTGCGACGACGGCGTCGTTCACATGACCTTCGACAACGTGGGGCAGCGCTCCCGGCGGCACGCAGCAACTGTCGGGTGGCGTTGCGTCCCGGATGTGGGCGGGATAGTCCAACCCTCGGGTCATCTATCGATCCGCCATGTAGTAGTCAGCAGACACCACAGCTACCGCCGAACACGCGGACGTCCGCCCATCCGCTCCTACCTCCGCAGCCCCGCACCACCGCGCCCGCGACGGCGGCCTCAACGCGCCCCTCACGCTTCTTTCAGCATTCGCGCGTCAGCGGTCACGGGCTGCCTCAGCCGGTCTGCAGGTACTCCAGGGCCTTGACGTAGCTGCGGCGTTGCAGGAAGTGGCGGAGTTGCGGCGGGACATCCGCGCCGAGTGACTGGGTAAGGCCGTCCACGCGCTGCAGCGCGGCCTGCAGGTCGGCGGGCGGGCCCGGCGGCGGGCCGATGGCCCGCAGCAGGGACTCCAGCGCGTCGGTCAGTTCGGCTCGGCCGTCGCTCACCCGTCGCTAGCCCGCCAGCGTGGCCTCGACGGAAATGTCCACGTTGCCGCGGATGGCTTTGGAGATCGGGCAGCCGGCCTCGCCCTGCGCGGCCAGGTCGGCAAAGCCGGCCTGATCCAGACCGGGGACCACGCCTTCCACGCTCAGCGAGCTGCCGCCCACCTTGAAGCCCCCGGCCGGCAGCGGCTCGAACGTGACGGAGGCGGATACCCGCAGCTCCTCGGGCGGATGGCCGGCTTCGGCCAGCGTGTGCGAGAACGCCATGGCGTAGCAGCTGGCGTGCGAGGCGGCCAGCAATTCCTCCGGGCTGGTCTTGCCGCCCGGCCCTTCGGTGCGCGCAGGCCAGCTCACCGCCTGCGCCGTCAGCGCGCCGCTACCCACGTCAAACGTTCCCGTGCCTTGAATCAGGTTGCCGCGCCAGACGACGTCGGCTCGTCGGACGATGTCCGCCATAACGTTCCCTCTCCGTAACGTGACCGCAGTGAATCCACTGCGGATTGTCGCCTTTGTCGGCCATGCTTACCACACGCGGTGCGTGCGGCGGCGGCGCGGCGTACGCGGGTCACGCGACCCGTACAGGTTTGACGGCCGCTGCACCCCGGTTGGTTTGGTTGCGGCTGGCAACCTCGCTATAGTGCCTATCCCCTGCTATGGGTTTTGCCAACGCCGTCCGTCAGCTACGCGAGCAGCGTCGCCTCACCAAGGCAGCGCTCGCCGCGCGTTGCGGACTGGCACCTTCCTATCTCTCCCGGCTCGAAAGCGGCGACTACAAGAGTCCCACCGTTGCCACGCTTGTAACGCTGGCCCAGGGCCTGGAGATCGATCCGCGTGAACTGCTGGTGTTGGCGGGCTACGTGCCGGACGACATGGCCAACACGCGTCGCCGCTTTGCGGAAGAAACCATCGCCAGCGTGGCCGAATCGGCCATTCGTTCCATCTCGCGCACGGTCAGCACCACGCTCAACCCCGACCAGGATGACAGCGACGAGGAGCCGCTGAATGTGGACCGGGCGCTGCTGGCGGAACGGTTGCGCACGCACCGCCGCACGGCACGTCGCACGACCCGGCAAGTCGCGCGGCAAGCCGGTGTGCGCGTGAGCGTGATCTCCGACGTCGAGGCGGGCCGCGAAATCTCCACGCCGGTCGACTTGGCACAGGTGCTCACCCGCGGCTACGCCCTGGCGACGGCTGAGGTGGACGACTTGCTGTTCGAAGTTGGGCTCAGCCAGTACCTGGCCGACGACATTGTCCTGTCGTCCGAGTCGCGGCGGATGACCCTCGAGTTCGCGCGCCTGGCGCGGATTCGCGACCGCCACAGTCGCCAGGGTCCCGGCCTGATCGACTAGAGGCCTCGCCACTCCCGCATACGTCGGGCCATGCAGACCATTGGCTGTTGCTGGTCGATGGCCGACTTAGACACCCGGCGGACTTGCGGCTAGCGCTCCCGTCAGGGCGCGACGTCTATCGAGTTCGCGTTGTTCGTCGGCAGAATGCCGGCTTCCTTGGTGAACGCGCTCCACTGAGACCCATCAAACCGGGCGACGCCGCCGTCCGTCGCCGCCCAGATGTGACCCTGGCTGTCCTCCACCAGAGCCCGCACGCTGTTGGACGGCAGCCCCGAGTTCGCGATGTTGGCCGTGACAAACGCGTCATTCTCCCAGTGGCTCACGCCGCCCTCGGTTGCAACCCACACCGTCCCGTTCCTCGCCACCAGAATGTCGCGGATGTCGTTTCTAGCAAGACCCTCACTGGTCGTGTATATGTCCCACGTCTTCAGATTGAGCGTCCGCGCCAGCCCCTTATCCTTCGTGCCGATCCACAGTGCTCCAGACGCATCGGTCTCTATAGCCGTAACGTCGTTACTGGGGATGTCCGAGTTGTCGGTTTCGAAGATCGCCCAGATATCGAGTGACCGGTCGAACAGGGCGGCCCCTTTGGGCGTCGCAAACCACACACGGCCCTGCGCTTCCGAGACTATATGCACGTCGCGCACATCGGCGCTTGGCAGTTTGGACGTGTCTGGCCGGACCCGATCCCAGTGGCCGTCGCCAAAGCTGCTGGCGCCAGTATCCGGGTGGGCCATCCATAGGATATCCACGTGCTGGCGCCCGGACAGGGCAACAATCTTGTCTGATCCGATCCCACCTTCGGTACTCGCCTTGCTGAATTCGGTGCCGTCGCCGTCTCTGTTCATCCGGACCAAGCCGCGGTTCGTGCCGGCCCATATGTGGCCATCCTTGTCGACCAAGACCGCCTGAACCGTATTGGTGGCAAGCACTGATCGGTCCACGTCAATCTGCCGCCAACTGGTGCCGTCGTACGTAAGGACTCCGCCGTCCGTGGTGCCAACAACGATCAGCTCATCGGTCCCCCCCAATGGACCGGCCGTGGCCGCCGGTGTGGGACTTGCCGTCGGCGCGGCTGTAGCCGTGGGCGTCGGGGTGGGCGCCGTGAACTCGACGATCTGCGGGCTGTAGATCTGCCCGGACGCCACCGGCACGGCGGCGTTGAAGGCGCTAAACCCCTGCCAGGTGCTTCCCGGGTACTTCTGGTTGCGTAAGTCGTCGCCCAGCAGTCGAAGCTTGACCGGGGCCTGAGAATCCTGCTGGTGGTACTCCATGACCGCAGACTGAAAGTACTGCCGGATGAAGCCGGTGGTGGCCGCCGCGATATGCACGGTGCCGGGCGCGTTGGTGTCGATCCGGGCTTCGGTCTTAGGGAACCCAAAGGCCTGCACGCCGCCAAAGGCGTTGAAGAAGTCAAGGAAGCCGGTCCGTCTGCCGCCAACCGAGTAGTTCGAAACCTTGTGGTTCCACGGCCCCAGCTGCTCGCCGCTGTTGTTGTTCAGCGTTCCGGGTTCCACGCCAAGGTCGGGACTGCCGCCCACACCGCCGCCGAAGTAGTCCCAGGTAAGCCGCCGCTCCAGGACGTAGATGTTGCCGAGGTCGGCTCGCCGGTGAAAGTCAACCACGCCCCGCTGGTAGTACTGCGTGAGGGTGCCGCTCTCCTCGATGTGGATCTCGGACGTCGGGAATCCCCACCGCTGCAGGCCGCCGGTGCTGTCGTAGAAGGCCTGGAAATCGGCCGTGAGGGTTTCGCTGCCCACCGTCACGCTCAGCCGCGGAATGTTGTGCTGGAGCGTCGCATTGCCCGGCGCGCTGACGAACGTGTTGTCGAGGACCGCAACCTGCCCAAAGCCCGATGTGACCTGGGCGGTGAGGGTCGCGGGACCTAGGGCCAGGGCCATCAGCAGGGCGATGGCCGCGATACCGAGCGTCACGCGTACGCGGGTCAGGTGCGCAACCCTTCCTTCGTCGCTACGGACAACTGCGCCACCGTCGTGTCCATTCGAGGGTACGCAGCGCCAGCGGCGCCACCACCGATCAGGATTATAGGTAATACCGCCAGCGTTGCCACTGGTCCCTAGCCGGTCGCCAGGCCAGCGACGACAACCACCAGGGTGAGGGCGAAGCCGAGGCCCGTACTGAGAGCCAAGTCTCGGCGCAGGTGCGGCAACGAAGGCAATGACACCGCCCTGCGATCGGTGGTGGAAGCCGGTGCACCTGCCATCGGCGCGGCTGCGAGCCGTCCGGGGGTCTCGGCGGTCGCCGTCGGCCGGCGCACGGCGGGCCGGATCGGCGTGCGACGTCGCCGCCGGGTTGACCGCCGTCGGTTAGCCATCCGTTCCCTCCTGGCGGCCATTCGGCGCAGACTCTGCGTCGCCCGCGTCGGAAGCAGCGTCGCCCGGCCGGCGCGCCCTGCGCCGTCGTCGGAGCTCCCAGCGCACGAGCAGTCCTCCCATGATGCCTGTTGCGAACCCGCCGAGGTGAGCTTGCCACGCAACGTCCGCGTCAAGCAGTTCCGGCGCCTGGGCCAGATCGCCGATCAGTTGCACCGAGAGCCAGAGGCCGCCGGCCACCAGCCCCGCCCAACCGCCGACCGTCACCACGCCGATGAGACCAGCCACACCTGCGCTGGCCCCGATGGTCGGGATGATTGATCCGCTGTTCAGCAGCGCGTGGCACGCCCCACCGACCGTCACCCCGGCGGTCCAAATAGCGGCAAACCGCCACCCGCCGATCGCACGCTCAACCATTGATCCAAGCACCGCGATGAACGCCAGGTTCACCGCCAAATGCGCCAGGTTGCCGTGAAGAAAGGAAGAGCTCACCAGCGTCAGTGCGTAGGGCGCCGGCGCGCCCGGGATCGAGAACCGCTCTCCATGAAACAGCACCGCGGGGATCAGCCCGTAGCGGACGATCCACTCCTGTCCCGCCGGCCCCTGAAGAGCCTGGAGAAGAAAGACCGCGGTGTTGGCCACAAGGAGCGCGCCAGCCACCGGGCTCGGCCGCCAGACGCCGTACCGCCAGCGCTTCATGTGATCCGCTCAGTCCGGCAGCAGCATGCTCAGCAGCGTGTCCAGATCCTCCGGATCTCGGTATTCGATCTGGATGCGACCACGCTCCCGGGTGCCCACAAAGCGTACGCGGGTTCCCAGCCGCCACTGCAAGCGCTCGGCGACATGCGCCAACTCGACGTCGGGCGGGAGCGGCGGCGACAGGATGCGGCGGGCCGCCCGCTCGGCCTGCCGCAGATTGAGGCGACCGGTCAGCATGCGCAGAAACAGCCGCTGCCGCATTACCCGGTCGGATATGCCCACCAGGGTGCGGCCGTGACTCTCGGTGATACGGCCCTCGGCCAGCGCCTGCTGCATCTCCGCGTCCAGCCGCTGCAGCCGCAGCGTGTTGGCCACCGCCGACCGGCTCAAGCCCACCACGGCCGCCACCTGCGCTTGTGTCATTCCAAAGTCATCGATCAGTCCCTGGTAGGCGTGCGCTCGCTCCATCGGCCCCAGGTCGCTGCGCTGCACGTTCTCGACCAGCGCCAGTTCCACCCGACGCCGAGCGTCGGCAGCGATGATCCTGACCGGAACCTCGGCCAGGCCCGCCGTGCGCGCCGCTCGCCAGCGCCGCTCGCCAGCCACCAGCAGAAAGTGTCCCGGCCGCTCGATTGACGGTGTAACCAACAGTGCTTGGAGCACGCCGTAACGTCGAATCGACGCCGCCAGGGCCGCCTCATCTTCCGCGTCGAAACGCCGCCGCGGCTGTTCTGGATTGGGTTCAATACGGTCAAGCGGAACCGAGCGACGGTCACTGGGTATGTCGGCTGGGAAGTCAGTCAAGCCGCGATCGGATGCCATCTGTTGAATCGCCACCACCGCTAGCTCACACGCGTTCCGTATACGATTAGCTTACACTACTTTGGATGGACTGTCCAGCATCTGCACGTCGGTACTCCGAAACAATACGGCTCGCCACGCGATTCATCGCGCACCCCTGTCGGGATCATGTCGTGTGTGCTAGGCCGTACCCAGCACGCTCCGGTCTTCCCAACAGTGCTGTGGTTTGCTGTTAAGAAGAATTGGCCGTAGTCCTAGTCGGGGCGTGAGTGCTGGGGAAAGAAGGCTGCGCGCGAGCGCGGCACTCCTTTGTGGTGGGTGTCTTGCGGCTCAAGTGGCAGGACAGCCGGGTGTGGATGGGCTGCGCACACGAGCGGATACGGCTGGAACTAGGGTCATCGTGTGGGCTGAGGAGGTACGAATGCACCCTGCGTATCCACACCTGCAGGCAGTTATCCACACAAAAGAGCGAGTAATCCACAGAGGGGGGTCTTTTGGGGGCTATGCCGCCAGATGGGCGCGGATCGCTTCGATATCGGCTTTGAGCTGATCCTCGAGCTTCAGCCGGCGCTCAATCTTGGCGCAGCCGTACATCACCGTGGTGTGGTCACGACCGCCGAGAACCCGGCCAATCTCGGGCAGGGTCTCCTGCCCGTCGTTGCGCATCAGATACATGGCGACCTGGCGTGCGCCAGCCGTCCGGGCGTCGCGGCGCTTCCCCAGCAGGTCGTCTTGCGGGATATCGAAGTGCTGGCCGGTGGCCGCCAGGATGGCGGTCGGCGCGGGCGGTCGGTCGGCCGTTGCCCGCCCGAGCCCCGACAGCGCCTGCTCGGCGGCGGACGGCTCAAGCTGCAGCCCGTGCAGCTCGGCGTAGATCAGCGTGCGGGTCAGGGCGCCTTCCAGCTCGCGAACGTTGCGAGTGATCTTGTCCGCGAGATAGTCAACCATGGCGTCCGGAACGCTGACGCCGGCCGCCGCGGCCTGCTGGTGCAGAATCATGCGCCGCAAGTCCAGGTCGGGCGCCTGAACGTCGGCGACCAGACCGACCTCGAACCGGCTGCGTAGACGCGCTTCAAGGCGCGCGATCTCGCGCGGCGGGCGGTCGCTCGTGAGCACGATTTGCCCGCCGGCTTCGTAGATGGCGTTGAACGTGTGGAACATTTCTTCCTGCGAGGCCTCGGTGCGGGAGAGGAACTCAACGTCGTCCACCATCAGCAGGTCAACGGTGCGATAGCGCTCGCGGAAGCGACGGCGACGGTCACCCCGGCTCTCCGTGCGGATCGCGTGTAACAGGTCGTTGACAAATGTCTCGCAGGGTACGTATCGCAGGCGGGTCTCAGGGCGCCGCGCCAGCACGGCGTGGCCGATGGCGTGCAGGAGATGCGTCTTGCCCAGACCGACCCCGCTGTAAAGAAAGAGCGGGTTATACACGTCACCCGGCCGCTCGCTCACCCGCAGTGCCGCGGCGTGCGGTAAGCGGTTCGACGAGCCGACCATGAAGCGCTCAAAGGTGTAGCGGGGGTTGAGCCGCGTCCCGAGGGACCCGGCGCGGTCGGAAGCGGGCGCCAGTGCCGGCGGCGGGTCCCCCAGCCATGCGGGTGGGCCCGCGGGTTGGTCAGCCTGCACGACGAATGTAACGTTGACATCACCGCCGTGCGCCTTCGATACCGCGCGCGCGACCAGCTCGCGGTACCGCCGCGTGACGATTTCCTTGGCGAAAACGGTCGGGACGGCTACGACAATCTCGTGGCCGCCGGCGCGGACGAACCGCGCATCCCGAAACCAGGCGGCAAAGTCCGCCTTTGGAACCTCAACTTGCAGCGCCCCGAGGGCAGCCTCCCATGTCCGTTGACTCAGCATCCCATCCCCAACATCCGCACCGCGCCTTTGATGCGGGACGAAGAGGCTAGCAGACCGTCGTCGGCAAAGCTAGGCGCACCAAACCTGTTAGCAAGAGAACAACTGAGACGATAGAAATTATTTTAGTGACGATTTGGGCCACCCGACGGCTGAGTGGACATTGTGCCCGGCCCGGCCTTTCGGCTCCACTTCAAGACAGCGGCCCAAGGGCCGCGGCGCGGGCGTTACGCGCGACAAGCCAGATTGCACCAGGCTGAGTTTAAATTAGTCAGTTTCCGGCGCTTCCTTGCTGTCGTCGAGATGGGCAGCGTGGTTCCGAACCTGAAACGAAAGCACCGTTGCGAAGTTGCCGTTACCGAAGTAACTAGATTCGCGGTCTACCCGTGGTCGCGGCGGGTGCGCGGTCATAGAATTGGGCGCAATTCGCGACGCCTGCCGTGCTCACGTGAAAGGGTCGATTCCTATGCGATTCATAACCGGTGCGCTGGCGGCCATCGGTCTGATGGTCGTGCTCATCTTCGTCGTGGCGGTCGGAGTCTTTGCCTACGACGAGGCGAAACGGCGCTTGGTGGGCGATGAGTTTGCGCCCGAACCGCCGACCGGAGGGTCAAGCGACTAGCCGTTAGTGCGTCAGCCAGCCCAGCAGCTGCAGGCCGGCCACGCCGGCCCAGGCAAAGGCGATGTTCTTGATCAGAAGCCCCGGCCACGACGCCAGAACGAATCGCACCAGCCCGATCCGGGTGGCGCCGGCGATCATGCCGGCGATGTCGAAGAAGGGGTTGGGGATCGCGGCCATCACGAAAAGGGTCAGCGCGCCGTGACGGACCATCCAGGCGCGGACCCTGTCGTAGCCCTTGATGTGGCCAATGGCGCCCTTGCCGGACCAGCCGATGTAGTAACCGCCCAGTTCGCCGACCATTTGGCCGGTGGCGCCGACCAGCCCGACGGCCCAGATGTTGTCCAGCGCCGCGGCAAAGGCGCCCACGCTTACGGCGGCGGGCGCCGGCAGGATCAGGGTGGCGGCGCCCACGGCGGTGAGAAGAAAGACGGCCAGGTAGCCGGCACCCGCCAGCCGGTCGCGCAGCACCTCGGCGTAAACCACCGCGAGGACCGCGATGGCGAAGACGCCCAGCAGGCCGACGGCCTGCGCCGCGAGCCGCCAGCGGGAGTGTGCGGCCGAAGGCGTGGCCATCACGCAAGCTCCCGGTTCTGAGGCTTCACCGAAGGGCCGCGAGCTCGCGGCCGTGCAGCGCGTAGCCTTGAGTGGACGACACACGAAGGACCGCGGCCGCGCGGCGAGACGGGGCTATGGCCAAACAAAGACGGCTGATCGCCGAACCCCGAAAGCGTACCAGCCGTCTCTGGCTCTGGGCGGGCCTGGCCGGGCTGGGCGCCCTGGCCGGGCTGGGCGCTGTCCTCGTGGCGTTCGTCGTGGCTACGGGCATCGGCGTGGCCATCGCCCTCAACGTGGCCGCCACGTTCCTGACCGATCTGCCGCCGGTCGATGAGATTGCCACGGTCGGCGGGCAACTCTTTCAGACCACCACGATCCGCGACCGCCGGGGGCGACCGCTTGGAGAGCTGCTGGGCGAGGGCCGGCGGCGGGTGGTGCCGCCCGAGGACATCCCGCAGGTCGTCAAGATCGCCGTGGTAGCCGCCGAGGACGCCACCTTCTACGACAACCCCGGGGTGGAGGTGCGCGCCATCGCCCGCGCGATCTGGAGTAACTGGCGCGGCGGGGAAGTGGTGTCCGGCGCCAGCACCATCACGCAGCAACTGGTCAAGAACGCCCTCCTCACGCCCGAGGAGACCTACGAGCGCAAGCTGCGGGAGGCCGTGCTGGCCTGGCAGATCAGCCAAAGGTTCTCCAAGGACGAGATCCTGGGGCTTTACCTCAACCAGAACCACTACGGCGGCCTCACCTACGGCGTGGCCGCGGCGGCCGAGGCCTACTTCGACAAGGATCTGGCCGACGTGACGCTGGCCGAAGCCGCCATGCTGGTCGGCCTCCTGCCCGCACCCTCGTTGCACAACCCGCACGTCGACCAGCAGGCGGCCCGGCGCGAGCAACTGCGCGTCCTGGCGGCCATCGCACGCCACGGCCTGACGCCGCCTGGCGCGGTCGCGGCGGCGCGCGAGGAAGACCTGCGGATTGCCCCCCCGCGCGAGACCAGCTCGCCCGCGCCCCACTTCCTGGACTTCGTGGTGCGCGACCTCCAGGACCGCTATGGCCCCGAAATCAGCCGCCAAGGCTGGGAGGTTACGACCACCCTTGACCTGGACCTACAGACCGCGGCCGACACTGCGGTTCGGGACCACGTGGCGACCCTGGCCGAGCGCGAGGTCACCAACGGAGCGCTGGTAGCCATCCGTCCCGCCACCGGAGAAATCCTGGCCATGGTCGGCAGCCTGGACTTCAACGACGAGGCGATCGACGGCCAGGTGAACGTAACCACGGCGCTGCGGCAGCCGGGCTCGGCGTTCAAGCTCTTCACCTACGCCAGCGCGCTGGAGCAGGGCTATAGCCCGGCAACCATGCTGCTGGACATTCCCACCACGGTGCCAATCGCCGGCCAGGAGCCGTACCGCCCGCGCAATTACGACCGTAAGTTTCGCGGCCCCGTGAGCCTGCGCACGGCCCTCGGCAGCTCGTTCAACATCCCCGCTGTGCGAACGCAGTTATTCGCCGGGCTCGACGCGACGCTGGATGTGGCGGACCGGCTGGGGATTACGTCGCTCACCGACCGGTCGCGAATCGGCCCGGCGCTAGCGCTGGGATCAAACGAGGTCCGGCTGCTCGAACTAACCGGCGCCTACGCCACCGTGGCCAACGGCGGGCGGCGGGTCACGCCGGCTGCGATCCTGTGCATCCGCGATTCCCGCAGTCTAATCGTCGAGCAACTCGGCGACGGCTGCTCGCTCGCGGCCAGCGATTCTCCGCTCGGCCTAGGGCGCGTGCCGCTAACCGAACGCGTGCTGGCACCGGAGATTGCCTACCTCTTGACGTCGATTCTCGCAGACCGGGCCGCCCGCGAGCCAAGCTTCGGGCGGGACCGGGAGCTGCTGGACCTGGCCGACCGCCCGGCCGCTGTAAAGACCGGAACCACCGACCAAACGCGCGACGCGCTAACCGTCGGCTTCACGCCGCAACTGGCAGCCGGAGTCTGGGTGGGCAACGCCGACGGAACCCCGATGGACAACGTCACCGGGGCCCGCGGCGCTGGCCCGATCTGGCAGCGGTTCATGGACCAGGTGCATCAAGGACTGGAGATCGTCGAATGGACCCGGCCGCCAGGCGTGATCAAGCAGGACGTCGACGCGCTGTCGGGCCTATTGCCGTCGCCGTTCACGCCCGAAACGAAGCAGGAAGAGTTCGCGCCCGGAACCGTCCCGACCCAGCGCGATGTGGTCCATCAGCCCTTCCGCATCCACGTGCCCACCGGACTGCTGGCTACCCCGGACTCGCTGCCCGACGAGGTGGAAGAGCAGGTATTCGTCGTCCTGCCAACGGAAGCGGCAACTTGGCAGCGCGGGGTGGACGAGGACTCGCCGTTCCGGCTGCCGCCCGACGTCTTCGCCGGCGGCACCGGGCTGCCCGTGGCGGCAGCCGAGGGCATCGGGGCGCAGATCACGGCGCCCGTGGAAGGGCAGGCCAGCCGCAACATTCTGGAAATCCTCGGCACGGCCACCATTGGCGGGTTCGGCTCATCCGAACTGCACTACGGCGAGGGCCCCGCGCCCGGCGCCTGGACGCGGATCGGCTCGCCAGCGGACGTCCCCCGGGTCGAACAACAGCTGGGGGCTGTCGACACCATTCAGCTGCCTGACGGCGCTTACACGCTGCGGCTGACGGTGCGGGCCCTTGACGGGGGCGCCGAGATCGCCTTCCGGCGCTTCGCCGTAGACAACACGCCGCCCGTGGTGGAGGTGGTGGGCCTGGGCGCCGAAGCCAGCGCGGCCGCCGGAACCGTGCCCCTTGGCGCCGCGGTCGAGGACGCCGGCGGTGTGGCCAGCGTGGAATTTCGGGTCGACGGCGAGTCAGTCGGTGTGGCCCGCTTCGCGCCCTACCAGGTGGATTGGTCCAGCGAACCCGGTGAGCACGAGGTGGTGGCGATCGCGACCGATCGCGCCGGCAACTCGACGACGTCGGAACCCGTCACGTTTCGGGCCGGATGAGGCGCCCATTGACGCCGACCCGGGGGTTCACGGGCGGGTGTAAACCCTCCCACTTCCGGGCCGTGACATCACACGGCGTGCTAGCGGTCGGCGCGTGTACAATACGGCCACGTTCTAGTCTGCAGCGCGCGTTCTTGGGCCCCAGGCGTTTAGGGGAGGCTCCGTGGCGCGAGACCGCCGGCAGTTGTTGACCTGGGGGCGGCCTAAGACTGGCGGCCCCGGGAATAGGGGGCTGCGGTGAGGAGCCTGCGACAGTATCGACTGTTCGTCACGCTGCTGGTTCTGCCTGTACTTGCCATCGTCCTGATCGTGGTACTGGTCATGGCATTGACCGGCGGAGGCGAGGAGGATCCGGCAGCGGCGACGCCGACGCCAACGACCGCCGTTAGCCTGCCGACGACCCCACTGGCCGGCCGAACGCCGGTTGCGTCGCAAATCACCGTTGCGCCCACGCAACCGCCGGTGGCCGAGCCCACGCCCACGCCGGCGCCTACCCCCACTCCCACAGAGCCGCCGGTGCCCACGCCCACCCCCACGCCTGAAGGGCCGATCGAATACGCGGTGCAGGACGGCGACACGCTGTTTTCCATCGCCTCGGCCTACGGGTTGAGCGTGTCCGATCTGGTCGACTTCAACGAGCTGCCGGACGAAAACTTTATTTTCGTCGGCCAAGTGCTTGAGATTCCGACGGATCCGGCCCAGGTCGTCGAGCGGCGTCAGTCGCGTCCCGTCGGCACGACCGCCGTGGTGGTGCCCAATGACGGTCTGAATGTGCGCGCGGCGCCCAACACCGAGACCGGCACCGTGCAGTACGTGGCGCCCGGCGGCACCGAATTGGCCCTCACGGGCGTCGTCGAGGTGATTGACGGCATCGAGTGGCGCGAGGTCACTGACGGCAACTGGGTGCAGGCCCAGTACCTGGAGATCGGTGTGCGAGCGGCCGCGGCCCAGCCGGCCGCACCCGCGGCCACTGCGGCCCCGGCCGCCACTCAAGCTCCGCAGCCCACGCAGGCGCCCCAGGGCGAAGGCGTGCGCGCAACCGTGGTTCCGACCGCCGGCCTAAACGTGCGGACGACGGCGGACCCGAACGCATCGGTGGCCTACGTTGCGCCCGGCGCGACCGACCTGGAACTCACCGGTGAGACCCAGGTCGTCAACGGCGTCACCTGGTGGCAGGTGCACGACGGCAACTGGGTCCAGGGTCAGTTCCTCAAGTTCGGCTAGCCAGATAGCGTTTGTCAGAAGGGGGCGCTCCTCTGGGGGGCGCCCCCTTTGGCGACACCCTTAGAGAAGAGCGGGACTGTCTGGCGCCAGCCAGCGGTCCATGAAGTCCAGCGAAGCCGCCGCGCGGTATTCGTGCCCGCCGTCGAACTCGTCGCGCTCCAGCCGTTCGGGCACGCCCGCCGCGTCGTAAATCGCGGCCAGGCGAGCGTGCGCGTCGCGCGAGGCCTCGATGAGGAACCCCCGATCCATCCGCCCGGCCTCGATCAGCAGCGGCCGCGGGGCGATCAGCCCGTGCAGGTCCGGCACATCCGCGTAGGCGTAGATGCCCGGCAGGAACTGTGACCCGCAGAAATTGCCAGGACCCAGCGCGTAGGCGCTAAACGTAGTGAGGTAGCCGCTCACCACCGCCGCGCGGATCCGCGTGTCCAATGCACCCAGGTACATCGTGCGCGTCCCGCCGAACGACAGCCCGGCACAGCCCAGCCGCCCGGCGTCCACCTCCGGCAGCGCGGCCAGGATGTCCAGACCGCGCCGGTCGTCCTGGATGTTCAGCGCCATCAGGTTGACGCCAAACAGCAGGGCGCGCATGAAGTTGAGGTTGCACCCGTCGCGCTGCCCGTAGCGGCGGAACCCCTCGGCGCGTTCGCCGAACCCGATCGCGTCCGGCGCCAGCACCACATGCCCACGCTCGGCGTAGCGGCGGGCGAAGCTGCGGTAAATGTTGGCACTGTCGTCGCGCGCCACCAGCTGGTCCTTGCCGTCCCCGTGGCCATGCAGCGCCAGGACTCCCGAGGCGGGCTGCTCAGCCGACGCGCTGGCGGGCACCAGCAGCCAGGCGGGGACCAAGACGTCGGGGATGGTCTCGTACACCAGCTTGTGCTGGACGTAGGCGCCGCAGTCCGCGGACTCCAGGATTTCCGGCTCGGCACCGGTCAACCCGGGCAGGTCGCCCAGCAGCGCCTGCACGCGTTCCAGCAGCGCCGCCCGCCACGCGTTGAAGTCCATGCCGGGGTGAAACGCCAGCGAGGGTTCGCGCGCGCCGTCCAGGCCGTCGATGAACCGGTCGAATTCGTACGCGGGCGTGTCCGCGGTCGTCATGACGCCGGAACGCGCGCCCGCAGGTAGTCCAGCGCCAGGCCGGCCTGGGCCGGGAAGTCGGTGAACCGCTTGCCATTGTCCTCCACGCTCATCCGCAGGTCATAGCCTGTGGCCAGCAGATAATCGAGAAAGTCGTCGAAGCCCGGGTCGGTCGGCTGTGCCGGCGCGCCGGCAATGGGAGGCACGGGTACGTGGATGTGACGAAGGCGCGGCGCGACTTCCGACAGGGTTTGCAGCGGCTCGTCGTTGTGGAAGACGTGGAACCAGTCGGCCAGCGTCCACACGCGCGGATGCCCGCTCTGGCGAGCCGCCACGAAGCCTTCGACGATGGTGTTGATCGTGTCGCACACGTCGCGCCAAAGCGGTTCGATCACCAGGTCCATGTCGTGGTCGGCGGCGATCTCGCCCGCCAGCAACAGGAAGTCCTGCAGCTGTCCGGGGACCAGGTGGTGGTCAAACCCAGGCGGCGTGGAACGGGCGCCGCCGCTGCCAAATACGACCAGCCGGGTCCCCAGGTCGCGCATGCGACCCATGGCCGTGGTCACGTAGGCGCGCAGGGCTTCCAGGTCACGTGCCGGTCCCACAACTGGGTGATGCGGCGGGACGAAGACGTTCAGGGCCTCGGGCGGCAGGCCGGCGTCCTCGATCCGGCGCTTGATCGGGGCGTAGACGGTCTCGTCGTCGTCGGGCCGCAGGTCCACCACGCGCAACTCGGCGTAGTCGTAGCCGGCCGCCCGCATGGCCGGCATGTTCTCAATCGGTCCGCAGCAGCCGAATCGCATAGGGCGCGTATCCATCCTCAGGCTGGGCTGCCCGGCATGGTACGCGAGCGCCCACTCGAACCAGGGGTAGCCGCCGAATGACCTACGACGACCAACGCGAATTGCTGGAGGTCGTCACGCCCGACGGCCGGTCGACCGGGCGCCTGCTGCCGCGTGGGCAGATTCACCGCGAAGGTCGCTGGCACCGCACGCGTACGGTCTGGGTGGTCCTAACCGGCGAGTCGGACGGCCCGGCCCTGCTGCTCCAGCAGCGGGGATTCACCAAAGACACCTGGGGCGGCCTGCTGGACGTGAGCTGCGCTGGCCACCTGGCGCCAAACGACCCGGACCCGTGGCGCGAACTGGAAGAAGAACTGGGCGTGCGGCCCACGCAGGGACCATTGATCCATCTGGGCACCCGCCGCGTGGAAGGCGCCCATCCGCACGACGACATGGTGGACCGCGAGTTGCAGGACCTGTGGCTCTGGTTGGCGCCGCTTTACCTCAAGGACTTGCGCCCGGCGCGCGGTGAGATCGAGGCGCTGCTCAGCATCGACCTGGCGGCCGTACCCGAGCTCGAGAAGCCTGAAGCACGCACACCCGCCCGGCGGCTGGACGCGGTCACGCGCACAGTCGAGCCGGCAGTCGTGACACCGCCCCAGTTAACGCCCGGCCTTGGACCGTATGCGGCGCACGCGGCGCGGCTGTCGTTGCGCGCCCTGGCGGGCAAACGCGACCTGCGCTACGACCCCAGCTACGACCTTCTGGCCGAAACCTGACGGGCCGGGCCGCTTGTGGCGACCCGGCCCGCTGGGGGAGGGAGGGGAAGTGGATTAGCTAATGGTGATGTCGCTCACACCGGCTTCGATCTTGATCGTCACGCGGTTGGCGGCACTCTGGAAGTCGGGGGAGACGTAGCGGTCGCCCTGCTTCGAGAACCGCGACTCGTCGATGTCCACGCTGGACACCCCGCCGTCGAAGTCGATCTGCGCCGCGACGCCCGGCGGAACCATGATGTCCAATTCCGCCGCGCCAATGCTGAAGTCAGCGCTCGTGCGCCCGGCGTTGGCGGGCAACACTACGCTGATGTCCGCGGCGCCCGCTTCGACGTTCAGGCTCTGCACATTCAACTCCCGCAGGTCCAAATCGAAGGTCGATGCTCCGCCTTCGATACGTATATCGGACGGGATGCCGTCGGCGTGACGCAACATCCAGCGACCTGACGAGCTGCCGCGGCGCGGCGGGAACTGGAAGCTCCAGTCGGCGTTGAGGCGCAGGTCCACCGTGCGCCGGCCGTCCGCGGTGCTCACGCTCAAGCGCTGGTCCATAACTTCGGCCAGGGGCGCCTGGGATCCGCCGGCCAGCAGCACGCCCGGCGGGGCGCCGCCCGTGAGCGAGAGGTCGCCGCCGGCCACCGTGAGGTTCAGGCGCGCCGACTGCGCACCCTCGCTCGGCACCCAGATCGACTTGTTCCCGAATGTCAGGCTTGGCGGCGGCGAGGGGTCGGCCACTGCCAACACCCAGGCCGCGGCCAGCGAGCCGGTCACCACAGCCAGCGCGGCCAGCGAGCCGATCCAGGCGCGCTGCCGGGACAGCACCAAGTTCACGCCGACGGCCACCAGCAGTAGCGGCCACAGCGTCCAGAACTCGCCCCAGAAGCCGTCCGGCAGCACCTCCAGGTTCCAGAGGAGTCCAAACACGCCGAGCAGAATCAGGCCGCCGGCGAAGCCGAAGCCGTGCTGACGGACTAGGGTCCTTGAGTCGTTCATCGCGGCCCCCTGGCGTGCCCCACGTACCTGACGATCATTACCAGGCCAATCCCGATCAGAATCACGGGCCACAGCTCTCGGAACCCGAACCAGCCGAACTGGTCCACGAGGAAGATGGAGCCGATCAGGATGAGGACGGTTCCTGCTACCAGACCTCCGTCGTCGCGCCGCCGCCGCCGCTTCCGTTCCGGCGCCGAGCCGTCATGGGTGTCGTTACCTGCCATCACGGCCTCCTAGCGAATGCGGCCAAGGATCAGCGCGCCGCCGATCCCGATCAGAATGAGGGGCCAGAACTGCCAGAAGCTGAGCAGACTGAACTGGTCCACCAGGGCCAGCGCGCCGATCACGATCAGGATGGACCCAATTACGAGCGCGCCCCGGCCGCGCCGCCGCGCCGCCGCCCGACGACGACGGGCACGACGGGCACGGCGGGACCCCGCACGCCTGCGCTGCCTCGGGGCCTCGGCCAGGGGGGCGTCGGGGCTGGGCGTACTCGTTGCGGCTGCCGCCGTGGTCGCGCCGCCGTCGGGCTTGGGCTCGGCCTCTTCGTCCGCTGCGTCCTCGCCCTGGTCGTCGGCCTCGTCCGCCTCCTGGCCGTCCGTTGCTTCGTCGGCGGGCTCAGCCGGCTCCTCTTCGTCGAGGTATTCGTCCTCGTAGGCATCCTCGTCGTCGGGCGGCGACGGCATGATGATCGCCATCACGAAGTAGACGACGAGGAGCACACCGCCAGTGAAGACGGCGCCCAGAACCCAGAGCAGCCGGATGATGACCGGGTCGATGTCGAAGTACTCCGCCATCCCGCCGGCCACGCCCGTTAGCATCCGGTCCGTGTGGCTGCGGGTCAGCCGCTGTTCCATGTCAGGGCCTTTCCGCGGTTGTGTGTGTCGTGCAAGGCCACGGTAAGCCGTGAGCGAGGACTCGCCATCGCCCCAAGGCCATAATTTTCAGCCCGCCGACTCGGCCAAAAGGACTAGACGCGCCGGGCCGGCCGGCCGCCCGGCGCGTCAGCCCGAGACCGTGCGCCTGCACGTCTTCCTGGCGCGGGCCGGCGCCGGATCGCGCCGCGCGATGGAGGCTGCCATCCTCGCCGGCCGCGTAGAGGTCGACGGCCAAGTCGTGAACACGCTCGGCCAGCGGATCGACCCGTCGCGCGTGGAAGTGCGCCTGGACGGCCAGCCGGTCGGCACGGCGCCCGTGCAGCGCCTGGTAGTGGCCCTGCACAAGCCGGCTGGCGTCCTCACCACCGCGCGCGATCCCCACGGGCGGCGCACGGTGCTGGACCTGCTGCCGGCCGACCTGCGGGCCGTGCGGCTCTATCCGGTCGGACGGCTGGACGCGCCCTCCGACGGGCTGGTGCTCCTAACCAATGATGGCGAGCTGGCCGAGCGCCTGCTGCACCCGCGGTACGGGCACGAGCGCGAATACGCGGTGGAAGTGCGCGGTAGCCTGCCGCGCGACCTGAGCCAGCAATTCGCCCGGGGCGTGTCCATCGGCGACCCGCGCCCGGCCCGAGCTGTTGTGCGGCGCATGCGCCAACACAGCGGCGGCGCGACGCTGCGCCTCGTGCTGCGCGAAGGCCGCAACCACCAGATTCGCCGAATGTTCGCGGCCGTTGGCGCCGAGGTTGCAAAGCTGCGGCGCCTCCGAATCGCCACCGTGCGTCTGGGCAAGCTGCCGCCGGGAGCGGCGCGGGTGCTCGACGCAGCCGAGCGCGCCAAATTGACCGCTGCGGTGGCTAGCTCCCGGTCAGCGTCCGGCGCTGGGCCGAAGTAAGCGACCAGCCCACCGCGCCCACCGCTTCGTCCACGCGCTCCACCCGGTCGGTCTTGGGAATCGCCATCACGCCCGGCCGATCGATCACCCAATTCAGCAGCACCTGGGCCGGCGTTTTGCCGACCTCCGCCGCCACCTCGTCCAGCCGCTCCAGGGCGGGGTCGCCGAAGCTCCCCTTAACCAGCGGACTGAAGGCGATCACCGTCACCCCATGCTCCTGGCAATACGGCAGCACCGTGTCCTCGGTCTGGCGGGCGGCCAGGCTGTAGCGCACCTGGTTGGCCACCAGCGGGACGTCGCCCAGCGCGTCCTGGGACTCCTTCATCTGGTCCACCGAGTAGTTGCTCACCCCAACAAATCGAACCTTGCCCTCGGCGACCAGTCGGCGCATGGCCCGCATCGTGTCCGGGATGGGGATGTCGGGGTTGGGGTGGTGCACCTGGTAGAGGTCGATCCGGTCCGTCTCCAGCCGCTCCAGGCTGGCGTCGGCGTGGGACAGCACGTCGTCATAGGCCAGGTTCGCTGGCGAGACCTTGGTGGCGATGAAGTACTCGTCGCGCAGGTCCCCGATGTCGCGTGCCACCTGGGCCTCGGTCCCGTAGACCTCGGCCGTGTCCACAAAGGCCGCGCCCAATTCGTGCGCCCGGCGCAGGACGCCCGCGCCGCCCTGGTACTGCCAGGCGCCAAAACCGATCTTGGGAATCTGGGTCGTCGTTCGTCCGAGGGGCAGGTACTCCATGGCGCGCTCGAGTAGGTGCTGTCCCTTGGAACTATGGCGGTGGCCGCCGGTCCTGTCGAGTGTCTGCCGAACCTGTGGGAGACTGCCCGCCCACGCTTTTCCCTTGGTCAGCCCATGCCGCCGCGCGCGCCGATTGGCGGGGTGCCGCTCTTCGATTCGGCCGAGGGCATCACGCTCCTCAGCCCGGAGGTGGACGCCCCCGGCTACTGGGTCGGCGCGCCCGCGCTCTGGTTGGACGATGACGCGCTGTACTTGAGCGTCCGCTGGCGGCGTCCGCTGGACACGGGGCGCGGCTGGAAGTCCGAAATCTACCGGCTACGCGACATCGCCACGCTGGAGCGAGTATGGGCCTGCACCGCCGAGCAGTTCGGCACCGAGTCCATCGAGCGCTCCGCCCTGGTCCGCATCCCCGGCGGCGCCTGGCGCTACTACGTCAGCTACGTCGACCCGGCCGACCGCCGCTGGCGCATCGACCTGCTCGAAGCCGACCGACTTGTCGACCTGGATCCGGCCCGCCGCACCCCGGTCCTGGACGCCGCCAACACCTTCTCCGAGGGCGTCAAGGACCCTGTCGTGCTGCTGCTGGACGGCCTCTTCTACCTGTTTGCCGGCTACGGCCCGCGCGACCGCGTGACCGACGGCGCAACGCCCGAGCAGTTGCACGGAACCGGCAACGTCTTCACCACTGGGCTGGTGGACCACCCCACCGGCCTCTGGGTTTCGGCCGACGGGCGGCGCTTCGGTTTCGAGCGCGACATCGTCACGCCCGGCGACGGCTGGGACGCCAACGTGACCCGCGTCAGCACGATCATGCCCACCGACGCCGGCTTCCTGATTTACTACGATGGCCGCACCACCGAAGGCGACGTGTACGAGGACCGCACCGGCATGGTCTTCTCGCAGGACCTCAGCACCACGGTCCGGCATTCCCCGGATGGTCCGTTGCTCGAAGGCCACGCCGGCACCCGCTGCCTACGCTACCTGGACTACGCCGTGCTGGGCGACAGCCTGTTCTACGTCTACGAGACGTCCACCGCCACTGGCGCCCACGAACTCCGCGCCAATCGCGTCCGGCTCCAATAGCGAGCATCGAGTGAACCGCGCACGGCGCCCGATCCGAACGGCCCACGTAAACTAGCTACGGTTTCTGCCGGCCGCCGGTTGCGGCCCGGTACTGAGAGCTACGCGAGGCACTGGTGCAACCCAAGTTGGCGAGGCCGGCCTGATGGACCCCGGGCAGATCATCCAGGACATCCTGGCCGACCCGGCCGCGCTTGGGCAGATCATCCTCTTCGACCTGATTCTCAGCGGCGACAACGCCGTGGTCATCGGGGTGGTCGCCAGCCGCCTGCACGGAGACCAGCGGCGCTGGGCCATCGTCATCGGGGCCGGAGGCGCCGTAGTGCTGCGCATCGCACTGGCCTCCATCGCCACCCTGCTGCTGTTGGCGCCGGTCATTTCGATGGTCGGGGGCCTGGCCTTGTTCTGGGTCGCCTGGCGGCTGCTCAAGCCGGAAGGCGAAGAATTTCACGAGACGGCCACCACGTTCGGGCAGGCCATTCGCCTGATCATCCTGGCCGACGTAGTGATGAGCCTGGACAACGTGCTCACGGTGGCCGGCGCGGCCCACGGCAACATCGCGCTGCTGGTGTTCGGGCTGGCGCTTTCGATCCCGTTGCTGTTCATAGGGGCCGGCCTGATCGCGCTGGCCACCGACAAGCTGCCCCTCATCATCTACCTGGGCAGCGCGCTCATCTTCCGCATCGCGGTGGTGCTGATCGTGGACGACAAGCTGCTGCACGAGCACCTGACGCCGAACCTCTTCTTCGAGCACGTGCTGCCCTGGCTGGCGGCAGTGGGCGGCCCGGCGCTCTACATGGCGCTGGCGCGCCGGCGCGGCCGGCCCATCATTCCGCTCTGGACGAACCCGTTCGCTAAAGAAACCTGACGGGGCCCAGCGGCTGAAAGGACGCCTTGCGTAGCCAGCGTTCCCGAGCCGCTTGGGCTGGCGCGACGAAGGCTTGAAGTGGGCGGTGAATGCGGGCGTAGCCGGCGGCTCTCCGACCGAGAGCCGCGTCGCATGCCGTTGCGGTCAGTATGGTTGGCTGCGTCAGAAGATCGTCCAGCGGAGAAGGCGCAGGAGCAGGCGTGGTAGTCCTACTAATCGGGCTCGTACACGCCGTACCAGTGTTTCTGGTGGGGTTGTGGAAGCCAGGCGACAGGAAATGGCTGGATCGCTCGGCTGTTGTGATGGGCGTGGTTGCGGCCCTGACAGGGGCCATGGTCCGGGAATACCTAGTAGTCGATCTCCTGGCTGTCGCGGCCGCTTGGGGGTTGGTGCGGCTGTTCTGGCGGGGTCAGGTCCCCTAGCTCAAGGGCGACAAAATAACATTTGCCTCCTATTTCCACGTCCAAGCACATTGAGGCGAGAATGATAAGAAAGTGAGGGCCGAGGTCTAGCTGCTTAGGTGGATACGGCAGGGAACTGGGTGCGGAGGAAGCGGACGCCGAGGTGAACCACGTCGATAGGGGCGTCGCGGCCGCCCCACCAACCTGCTCGGGACGACCCGCTCGCCTGAGTTATCTGACGGGGTCGGGCTGCTCGCAAGATCTCACGACGGTCGGGACGGCGTGGGGCAAGCGAGGCTGGCTAGGCGGGGGTGCGCTCCGCGGCCGGTGTCGGCTCGGGCTCGGCGGAAGGCGGCGGGGCGGCGGCGGACGGGTCGGCCAGCGAACCGCGAGCGAGAAGCAAGACGTCCAGCCTTGCGTTGATGGCGTTGGCGTCGGCGCGCTGGCGATCGTTCAGGCGCTCGGTGCTGGCGCTGACTTCACTCCGCACAGCGTAAATTTCACCCCTTAGCTCAGCCCGCACATCGCTGATTTCGCTCCGCAGGCCGACCTCAAGGTGCTCCAGGCGGCGATTGGTGTCGCTCCAGAGTTTCAGCATGAGGCCAACCAGCCCAGCGAGCACGACCGCGCCTGTGCCCAGGACCGTTCCGATGATGCTCCAAGTTTCGACGCTCAGCGGGCGGCACTCCAGTTGCGAGACAGGCGCTGAATTCAACGTACCACGTGCGGGCGCAGGGATGGGCAGAGTGGGCCACTGGTTTGGGGCGTCGGCGCGCCAGTCGCCTGGCCGCTCGCGGCCCATTTGCGTCGAACATGCGACGATGGCGCGCCCACCGCACCTCAGATGCCCCATGTACCAACTGCTGCACACCCGAATCCGCGTCAGCGACCTGGAACGCTCGATCCGCTTCTACGAGGACAACCTTGGTTTCAAGGTCTTCAGCCGCTCCGAGCGCTCGCCCCACGGCAACCAGATCGTCCACCTGGAACTGCCCGGCAACGACCACACCATCGAACTCACCTACTCGGCGGACTACGACCTCAACGTCCCCGAGGACCTGATGCACTTCGCCATCGGCGTGCCTGACCTGATCGCCTTCTGCGACGAGCTGGAAGGCAAGGGCCTGGAAATCTGGCCGGACCACTGGCGCGAAAGCTTCCCCACCGGCCTCAAGATGGCCTTCGTCGACGACCCCGACGGCTACGAGATCGAGCTACTGGAGCGCTAGAGCTTCCGGTACGCCGCCTCACCCTGAGGGCGCGCCGGCGCGGACTACTCGAAGAGGTCGAAACCCTCGGCCTGAAAGTCCGCGTCATAGGCCAGCGCGGCGGTGGCCCTGTATTTCCGCATCACCACGAAGCTCATGCAGTCCACCAGGCTCAGGCCTCGCCGGTTGCGCTGCTTGAACAGCGCCGCAGCTTCGGCATGGTCGTCCGGCGTGACCCAGTGCAGCGTGAAGTTCTGGGAGTCGGCTAGAAACGCGCGGGCGCTCGGCATTCCCAGGCGCCGCTGCAGGAGCGCGACGGTCTCGATCAGCACGTAGTTGTGCGTCAGCAGCGGCTGGCTGCCGGCCACCACCCGCTGCATGGCGTGTACCGCGCGGGCGTGATGCAGGTCGTTGACGTCGGCCAGGGCCAGCGCGGCGGACGTGTCGAAGAAGATCAGCCGCCGAAGTCCTCGGCCAGCGCGTCGTCATGACGCTCTGACAACGGCTGCGGCCCGCCGGGCTGCGACCGGCCCGAGCCGATGAAGGAAAAGCTCTCCAGCGAGTCCGGCCGATTGATGGGCGCGGCCACGTACTGCGCCACGGCTTCACGGACGACCGCCGCCATGGACGTGCCCTCGGCAAAGGCCCGCTGCTTGGTCAGTTCGTACAGTGGCTCGTCCAGCTGGATTTGCGTGCGCCGCATGCCTTCGGCTCCGTTCGAGTACTCATGTAAGCATGCCACCATGATGGCATGCGGTCAATGAGCCCCGCCAGGGACCGCCGGAGGGTGACTAGCCGCCCGGGATGTAGAGGCTCCGGTCCGCCACCGGCACGTCGACCCGCGCTCCGCCGGCCAGGTGGGAGTGGGCCACGGCGAATTGGACTTCCACGGACTGCATGGTCACGTCGATGTTGCCGCGCGTCGGCTCGCCGGTTTCCAGCGAGTTGATCAGGTCGCGGATGGTGTTGACGGTGGGCGGTTCTCCCTGCGGGTATAGCTTGCGCGTGGTGACTTCGCCGGGGTTGGAGCCCAGGCTGTGGCGGATTTCGAACATCAGGCCGTTATCCAGCGAGTAGGCCCGGCCTTCGCTGCCCAGCACGTGCACATCCAGAAACCCCCGGTGCGGAATGAAGTAGCCCACGGCCCCGTTGGCGTACCCCACCTGGAAGTGACCCACGTACGGGTCCGCGACCTCGAAGCCGGGCGAGGGCAGGTAGCGGTGGTTCTCGGCGTCGTATTCCGGATGCGCACGCCGCGGCTCGGGATCGAACGGGTCGCCGGCCTCGATCAGGCGGCCGCTCACCCACTGCGGTTGCGGGTCGCCCAGCAGCATTGAGACCAGGTCCAGCGTGTGCGGGTGGTGCTTGATGAGGTCGGTGTAGTTGAGCATCAGCACGGCCTCGGGGTCGCCGATCTCGCCGGCGGCGATAGCGTCCGCCATTAGCCGAAAGCCCACGTTGTGGCGACGCATGGCGCCCCAGTTGAACGCCACGCCGTTGCGCGTCATCGCATCCCGGATCCGGTCCGCCTCGGCCAGCGAAGCGCACAAGCCCTTCTCGCTGTAGATCGCCCGCACGCCGTTCTCGGCGCAATAGATAAGCGGCTCGGCGCGGGCGAACGACGGCGTGGTGACGCTGACGATGTCCGGCTGTTCCTTGTCGATCATCTCGCGGTAGTCGAGATAGGTGTTGGTGATCCCGAACCGCTTGCTGAAGCGCTGCAGGCGCTCCGCCCCGCGGTTGGCCACAGCCACCACTTCGGTTTCCTCGATGTACTCGTAGGCCGAAAAATGGCCGTAGGGGAGGTTCGGGTCCCCGAGCGGAATCTCGTCCTCGATCAACCCGCCCATGCGGCCCGTCCCAATAATCGCGACCCGGTACTTGGCTGCCATCAACCCACCTCCCTACCCACCACCGCGCCATGCTCACCCAGCCACCCCGCGGCGGCAAACGGGTCGGGCAGTGATTAGTGGCCTGTGGTTAGTGGCTAGCGAAGAAGCGGCGGTGCGTGGGGCGGAATGTGGCACGTGAGACATCCCCACTCGTCCGCCTCCCCCTTCACTGGCCACCGATCACTAGCTACCAGGCACTGCCCATTGGGCACAATCGCGGCGACAGTGGCTCCCTGGACCCCACACATGACCAAATCGACCATCCTCCGCCAGCGCCTGGCCGGTGACGAGATCATCGTGCTGCCGGGCGCGTATGACGCCCTGTCGGCCAAGTTGATCGAGCAGGCTGGCTTCAAGCAGTTCTTCACCACCGGCTTTGGGTTGGCAGCCAGCACGCTGGGCGAGCCGGACATCGGCCTGCTGACCCAGACCGAAACCCTGGACCGCGCCCGCCGCATCGCCCACACCGTGGACATCCCGCTGCTGGCCGACATGGACACCGGCTACGGCAACCCGATCAACGTGATCCGCACCGTACGCGAGTGCGTGCAGGCCGGTATTGCCGGGATCATCCTGGAAGATCAGGAGTGGCCCAAGCGCTGCGGGCATCTGGAAGGCAAGCGCGTGGTGCCCGCCGCCGATCACGTGCAGAAGCTCCGCGCGGCCGTGCATGCGCGCGGCGACGACGACCTGGTCATCATTGCCCGCACCGACGCCCGCGCGGTCAACGGGCTGGACGACGCCATCGCCCGCAGCCACGCCAACGTGGAAGGCGGGGCCGACGTGGTCTTCATCGAAGCGCCGCGCTCCCTCGACGAACTGCGAGCCGTGCGAGCGGCGTTCGACCCCGAGGTGCCCCTGTTCGCCAACATGATCGAGGACGGCGTCACGCCCTTCCTCTCGGCGTCCGAGTTGCAGGACCTGGGCTACAAGATGGTGGTCTACCCGCTCTCTGGTTTGTTCGCGGCCACGGCGGCCCTGCAACGCACCTACGCGGCGCTGGTGGCCGATGGCACCACCGCTGGCGCCGGACCAATGGCGGGGCTGGAAGAGTTCAAGGACATCATCGGCGTGCCCGCCTACGGCGAACTGGAGCGCGAATTCGTCAGCCCGGACTAGGACTCGGCGAGCGGCGCGACCCCTGCGGTCGGTTCGACATTTCACGAACGGACGGTGTGAAGCGGACTAACGTCGGATTAGAAGGAAGCGCCGGTCGGGACCGCTTCGGCTATGAATGTCGACGCCCGGCGGACGCTCTTACCGAATACTAGGCGCCAGCACTTCGCCAGGCTTCGAAGCGACGGCCTGATACGGAGACGCGGGCGGCAGCATTTCTGGCTGGGGCGGATCAGAAGGGAACGCTGTGAGAGCTTCGAGCAGGAGACTCAAGCAGGCGGCCGCTGTCGGCGTCCTGGCCCTGACCGTAGTCGCGAGCCTGGCTTGCGGCGAGCCCGCCTCCGCGCCGGCGGCAACTCCGACGGCGGCCGCCGAAACGATAAGCGCGCAGCCACCGCCGCCGACGCCCGCCCGGGCCGCGACGCCTGCGCCGGCGGTCACTGTCCAAATCTCGCCAGCGCCAACCGAAACCCCGGCTCCATCCCCGACGCCCCAGCCGGAGCCCACGCCAACCGCCACCGCGCCGAGCACCCCAACTCCAACCGCCACGCCGACGCCGGAGCCCACCGCCACTCCAACGCCGGAGGCTGCCCACACGGACGGCGAGATCGACTGGAGCACGTGCAAGTCCAGCCGCGCGTTCGAGTGCGCCGTCGTGGAGGTCCCGGCCGACTACCGGGACCCCGAAGCCGGCAGCCTCAACATCGCGGTCAACGTGCACCGGGCCACGTTGGCGAATGAGCGGATCGGCTATCTCCTCGTGAACCCCGGCGGTCCCGGCGGGAGCGGTCTTGAACTGGTCGAAGCCATCAGGTCTGGCTTTTCCCCGTTCGCCGAGGAACTCGTCGAACGCTTCGACATCGTCGGCTTCGACCCCCGCGGCGTCGGGGCGTCCGAGCCCAAATTCGCCTGCGGCGACCTTGGCGAGCAGCTTGACTTGCGTCGCTCCATCGACTCGCCCGTCGACACGCCGGACGAGATAGCGGCCGGCGAAGCCGCCGCGAACCTTTGCATCGAGTCCATGGGGCCGGTGGGCGGGCTGCTGCACACCGGCTACGTCGCCAGGGACATGGACGAGATTCGCAAGGCCCTGGGCGTCGAGCAGATCTCCTACCTGGGCTATTCCTACGGCTCCGCCGTGGGCGTCTGGTACGCCACGCTCTTCCCCGACTCAGTCAGAGCCATGGTCATCGACGGCGCGGACAACCCGGTCGATGCCGAGGCTGACCGTGCGGCGCGCGTCGCCGACGCAATCGAGGAAACCGCGCCAATCGCCATCCTGCTCGAGAAGGCGCTGGCGGCCTGCGACAGTCCCGAATGCCCGATTTACAACGACGGCGACCCGCTGGGTTACTTCCGTAAGGCCACCGAGAAGCTGCACCTGGTCAACGAAGCCGCGGGAAATCATCCCGACGCCGCGGCTTTTGCGGTCATCTCGCCGCTGTACGCCGAGTTTCTATGGCCGATCCTGTGGGAGGGTCTATTCCGACTCTACGAGCTCGACGACCCGTCGATTCTGCTCCAGTTCACCACATTCCAGTGGGAAGACGGCGGCCCGCGCGCGGCACGGATGCCGGAACACGTCGGCTGCCTGGACGATTGGACGCTGCATTCGGATCTGGACCGCGCGACTCGGCTGGCTGACGGTGAGGCCTACGACGCCGCGCTGGACAGGGAGTTCCCCCTGCTGGCGCTCCTGGGCCGCCCGCTGTTCTCGGCCTGCCCGTTCTACGACCAGTTCGCGCCCGAGCCGCTGGAGGGGCCGCTCGACGGCGGCGGCGTGCCCATCCTGGTGGTTGGCAACCACGGTGACCCCTTCACGCCGTTCATCGAATCGGAAGAGCTAATCAGGGAGCAGCTCACGAACGGCTATCTGCTGGAAACCTCCCACGCCACGCACGTCGTGTACCCCAACAACTCGTGCGTGAAGGACCACGTGCATCGCGCGCTGATCGACGGCGAGTACCCCAGCGAGCGGCGGATTGTCTGCGAGCGCGAAGAAGCACCACTCCCGTTCTAGTCGCTGATCGACGCAGCGGCTGTCTCTTGTTCAGACGCTCCGGCAGGCGGCGATGAAGTCCTGCGAGTCGGCGCTGAAGACCCAGCGCTCCAGGTCGTGCAGCACCGCGCTGGTGATCTGCAGGCCGTCGTAGGTCTCGCGCGTCTCGATCCCGCTCGTGCAGTCGCGCAGCAGGATGGGCGCGTAGCCGCGGTCGCGCATGGCCTGCATCCCGTAGTCCCGGAACCGCACGCAGATGTTGGTGGCGAACCCGACGTAGATCAGGTGCACAAGGCCGAGATCGTGGAGCGCCCGCTGCAACTGATCGCCGGTGGCAATCACGATGTCGTCCGCCTCCGGCGCCACTGCCTGGTGAATCGTGCGGAACCGGTGCCAGCGCTCCGGCGGCTTGCCGGCGCTGTCCGGCGGCAGTTCGCCCGGCGCGCGCCGGAGCGAGGCGTACGGTTCGGTCAGGGCGCGATAGGCGGGCGGCGGCCAGCCGTCGTCGGCCTCGGGCGTCGGCTGCAGATCCTCCACGCCCGCCCAGCGGGCCCACTGCGGATAGGTGGCGGCAATGGCCGGCGACGGCGCGTAAATCGGGGTCACGCCCGCCGCCCGCGCCGCATCCAGCACCGGCCGGATACGCTGCACCGTGATGTCGCTGGTGCGCGCGCGATGGGACTCGATCGGATGTTCGCCCCAGGTGTCCACCAGGACCAGGGCCGTCTCCGCCGGGTCCAGGTCGGCCCGCAGTTCCGTCGGGACGATGTTGGCCTCCACGTTGTCGGCGGGGCCGGTGCTGTGCATCGCCTGGTAGCGCAGCGTCAGTTGCATGGGATCAGTCCTCGGGCGCGAACAGGGCGAGCATACGCCTGCGGCGTTGTTCGCTTTTTGTATGGTATAACGAATGCCCAAGTCCTACGGTCTGAATTCCTGGCATGAGCAACGCCCCGATCCGCTTTGTCCACTTCGCGGACGTCCACCTGGGCTTCCGCCAGTACGGGCTGCCCGAACGCGCCGCCGACTTCAACCGCGCGTTCGACGACGCGGTGGCCTACTGCCTGCGGGTCGCGCCGGACTTCGTGGTCATCGCCGGCGACCTGTTCGACTCCAAGTCGATCGAGCCGTCCACCTACGCCGCCGCCGACATCGCGCTGGAGCGGCTGGCGCGGGCCGGGATCCCGGTGGTGGCCAACGAAGGCAACCACGAACGCTGGTTCCGGCGCGGCGAGCGCTCCTGGCTATGGCAGCTAAGCCGTCACGGCCGCCTGCGACTGCTGCGGCAGTTCGACCCGCTCACGGGCGCGTTGCAGGCCGATGCCTGGACCAGCGAACGCGGCTTTGGCGCCTACACCGACATTGGCGCAGCCCGCGTCTTTGGCGTGGAATACCTGGGCGCTCGCCTGGCCGCGCACATCCCGGAAATCGCCGCCTCGCTCTCCGCTGTGCCCGGCGGCGAGCAGTGCGCCGTCGTGGGACTGCTGCACACGGGCGTGGACGAAGCCGTCCACCTGGGCGTCGGCGGCGTGACACTTGAGGACCTGGCCCCCATCCGCGCCTTCACCGACTACCTGGCCCTGGGGCACGTGCACTACGCCTACCGCCTGCCCGAGCGCAACCCCTGGATCTTCAACCCCGGCGCACTGGAAGCCCACAACATCCTGGAAGGCCTGGCCGGCCAGCCAATCGAGGGCGAGGGCCGGGCTCGCGGCCTCTACGACGTGCGGCTTCAGTCGGGCCGGCCAGCGACGATCGAGGCCGACTTCCGGGACGACGTGGTCGCACGGCGCCCGTTCCGACGGCTGAGCATCGACGCTAGCGACGCCGCCGATTTCGATCAGCTTTGCGCCCATGTCGAAGAGGCCGTGACGGCCCGCCTGGAGTTGTTCAGCGAACCGCCGGTGATCGAACTGCGGCTGACCGGCCGCCTGCGCTTCGAGCGCATCCACCTGGACACCGAACGCCTGGCCCAGATCGTGCGCCAGACGTTCCAGCCGCTGCACGTGCGCGTGACCCTGCACCTGGCCGGCGACCAGCGCCGCCACGCCGCCGCCCGCTACGGGACTAACGTGCGCGCCATTGAACGCGAGGTGCTGCACCAACTGATCGCGGACTCGCCGCACGCCGACGAGGCCGAGGCTCTAGCCGCCGCCGCGCTGGACCTGAAGGCCGCGGCCTTGGAGGGCCAGCCGCCCGAGGCGCTGGCCCAACACCTGGAACGGCGGCTGGGCTGACGTGTTCGTCCACGAGGTTGCGCTGCGCAACGTCAAGAGTTTTCTAGAGGCCACGGTCCGCTTCCAGCCCGGCCTTACAGCCATCGTCGGTCCCAACGGCGCCGGCAAGACGACCCTGCTGGAAGCCATTGGCTACGGCCTTTTCGGCTACATGCCGCACCGGCCGCAGGTGCGCTTCATGCGCCACGGCACGAAGAAAGCCGCGGTCCAGGTGGAGTTCACCTCCCCGCGCGACGGCCGCGTCTACCGCGTCGAACGCACCATGCGCCGCGCCCGTTCGCGCGCCACGGACGCCCTGTCCGAAAACGCCACAACCACGGTCTCGCTCTTTGACGTCGAACTGAACCGCGCCATCGACCAGCCGGCCGCCGAGCTCGAAGCCTGGCTGGCGGGCCAGCTCGGCGTCGAGGGCCTGAGCAGTCCGGCCGACGTGTTCGAACACGTGGTCGGCGTGCCCCAGGGTCGACTGACGGCCGACTTCCTGGACTCGCCGCGCCTGCGCAAGGCGCGCTTCGACCCCATCCTGCGCACTGCCGAGTACCTGCAGGCCGTGGAACGCCTGCGCCCGCTGGTCCAGCACTACGCCCAGGCACGGCACCAGTTGCAGGTCAAGGCCTCGCACCTGGAAGGCCGCCTGGCCGCCGAGCCTGAACTCCTGGCGCGCCTCTCGACGGCGCAGCAAGCACTGAAACAAACCCGCGCGGCTGAGGCGAAGGCGACATCTGACCTCGAAGCGGCCAACGCCACACTTGCAGCGCGCGATGCTCAGCGCACGGCCTTCGAAGCTTCCGAACGGGCGCACGCGGCTGCCGTCGAGCGGCGTCAGCAGGCGGCTGTGCATGTTCAACGTGCCACCGCGGCGGTGCTGGAAGCCCGGCGCGCCGCGGACGTGGCGGAGCAAGCCCGCGAGGCGAAGCAGGCCTACGAGATGGCCCAGGCGCGCGTTGCTGAGCTCCAGCCCGTCGAACGCCGGGCACGAGATCTGGAACTCAAGCGCTCGAACCGGGCCGCGCTGCTTGACCGCGCGCGGGACGACTTGATGGAAGCACATCAGGAGGTCGGGGCCCGCCTAGCGGCGGTCGAAGCCAAGCCCGACGGCGATCTCGAGTCGCGGTTCCGACAGCTGCGCACCGCGTTTCGGCGGGCGGTCGACCAGGCCAAGGCACGTGTGGCCGCCGCTCAGACCTCCCTCCGCCAGGCCCACGAAGACACCCGCGCCGTGCATACCCGCTGGATGCGCGAACGCGAGTCAGCGATGCAGACTTACGACCAGGGCCGCCGCCGGCTGAAGCAGCTGGAATCCCGCGCTGCTGTGGCTGCGGAACTGTCCGACCGTCGGACGCTGCTCGACATACAGCGTCGCGAGCACGCCACCGTCGAAGCCCTGCTGGAAGCCGACCGTCACGCCCAGCGCCTGCTCACCGACACCCGCACCTGCCCGTTCTTCATGGACGTCTGTCGCAACCTGGACGCCATCCCTGACGTGGCTGGAGTGTTCGGGCGCCAGGCGGTCGAACGCGAGAACCGGCTGGCCGAGCTCCGGGCATCAATTGCGGACGCCGAACGTGCCGTTGGCGAAGCCGAGCAAGCCGAATCCGAATCCCGCGAGGCCGACGTAACCCGCGAACGCCTGGCCGCGGTGCATGGGCGCTTGGAATCCGCTGACGTCGATATCGCCGCCGCCACCGCGCTCCTGGACGCGCTGGAAACCCGGAACGCGACCGACCTGGCGGCGCTGGCGAACGGTCAACAGCCCGCGTCGAGTGCCCAGGACAGCCTGGCCCAGTCCGCCCAACGCGCCCTGCACGCCCTGACGGTATTGGCGTCGACCGAAGCCGCCGCCGCTGAAGCCGCCGCCGCCGACCTGCTGGCCATCGCCCGGCTTCGCGCGGACGCGGCCGCCACGGCGCTGCAAGCGACCGAGACCGAACTGGCGACCCTGGGCGACGATCTGAGCGCCCTGGCAGCCGCAAGATCCGCCCTGGAAGAAAACGCCGAAGCACACACCCGATTCCTCCAGCACGAAGTCGTGGCCGGACAACTCAAGGCACGCACGACCGAGCTTGAATCGGCCCGGCAGGCCGTCGCACAGACCCAGGTACACGTGGACGCCGCGGAAGCGGCCCTTGCGGCAGCCCGCGCCGACTTCGACCCGCAGGCGCTGGCGAAGGCCCGCCAGTCGCGCGACGCGGCCCTGGGGCTGGCGCGCCAGCTGGCCGAGCGGATCGTGCGCATGCAAGCCGATGCGCAGCGCCTTGCTTCCGACGTCGATGCCTTGCGCCAGGTGCGTGTCGACCTGGAAGCCGCGCAGGCAGATATTGCGCGGGTCACCTTCCTGGAAGACCGCACCGAGTTCATCCGCGGCCTGCTGCGCGAGGCCGGTCCCCAGGTGACCGAAGTGCTGCTGGCCAGCGTGTCCGACACCGCCGACGAGATCTACAGCGACATCATGGGCGCGCCCGGCGGACGCCTCCGCTGGGCGGCCGACTACGACATCGTGCTCAGCCGCGGGGGTCTGGAACGTCGCTTCGGCCAGCTCTCCGGCGGAGAGCAGATGGCCGCCGCTCTGGCCGTCCGCCTGGCCCTGCTGCGCGACCTGCTGAACCTCGATATCGCCTTCTTCGACGAACCCACCCAGCACCTGGACGCCGAACGCCGCGAGAACCTGGCCCAGCAAATCCTCGCCGTCCGCGGCTTCAGCCAACTCGTCGTCATCTCCCACGACGACACCTTCGAACGCCACATCGACAACATCATCCGAGTCACCCACACCAGCCAGGCCAGCACCGTAGAAGTGGGGTAGGCAGACGTCGGTCGACGAGAGAGCCTTTGCGGCGAAATGGGTGAGTACACACAGCGCACTACAGCGGCACCAGCTAAGCCAGTGACACCCTTCCGCTGCTCGTTCGGATCCCGAGGGTCGCTAATTGGGAGCTAAGGCGGAGAACTTCCTGGCCGCTGCTCTGTTCGCCTGTATCACAGGCGCGGCAGTTTCGAGTTCCCCGGAATTGACCGAGCTGGTCACGGCAACCACCTTCGGCCCATTTAGCAGCCGAGAGGTCGCTTCGGCCATCACGCTTCTTGCAATATTGTCCTGGGCCACAGTCAAGTCGGCGGATGTTCGGCAAGCGCTAATAGCCCTTGTGCCCTCGATTACAGTCCTGCTGAAGTGGATTCTTATCGTGCTTATATACTATGCGGTAATAGTTGCTTTACTCTTCAATCTGAGAGTTTGGCATTGGGGCTTGGTCGTACCGACGACCCTTTGGATCCTAACTGCGGGAGTGGTGGGTGCGTTTAGGGGATTGAGCGGCAGGAATCAGCCACCGAATCTCAAGGCAGCCGTTTCAGCTTCCCTCATCGCAGGCTGGTTTGTTAGCTTATACACCTTCAGTTTCATAGTCGAGTTAGTATATCAACCTGTGATTCTCGTAATGGCAGGGGCAGCGCTATTGTCCGAGAAAGAAGACGCCAAGACTAGAAGCGTGATCAAATTCGTATATACTACACTGGGTCTCATGGCCTTCACCCCACCTATTGTTGGCCTAATTCAGGAACCATTTGACCGGAGTTACATCGAATCTCTCATCCTTCCGATTGTAGGTCTGTTCGCCTTGCTACTGTTGACGCACGCGTTGAGTCTCTACAGCCTCTACGAGGGCATCAATGTCCGGCTTCGTCTCTATGCGGCCTCAGACGATGTGCGCAGATATGCTCTGCGCCGCACTCTCGTTCGCTTTCACGTGCGCCGGGCCGCGCTTCAGCGATTCCGCACTGCAGCCACGCTGGACCTCTTTTGGTCGCAGTCGAAAGCAGAGGTGGACGAGGCCTTTCGGAAGCACTCTTAGCGGCCGTTGACACAGGGAGCCAAGTCAACGGGCAGTGTTGGAATCGCTGGAGGCCCGTTGCGACGGAGCGCAAGTAGACTGGGATCACTGTCGCGTCTACCCGTCACGGAACAGCCATCCCGCAATGAAGCGGAAACTCTCTATCACCGTCGACGACGCGTTGATTCAGGAGGCCAAGCGCCACGCCCGCTTGCGCGGGGTGTCGCTCTCGTCACTGATTGAAACTTCACTCCGAGAAACTCTTAGGGACGACACCCCCTCCGTCGCCGCCCGCTGGCGCGGCCGCTTCCGCCCCGCCCAGCGCGACGACCCACGCTACGAGGCGCTGGCACGCAAGTACCTTTCCTGATCAGACCGAGTCCGTTAGAGGATGGTCGTTCCAGAGTCCACCCTAGCCCTATCGGCCCGTTGTCGAAGGTGGACTGATAGATCGATTGGTTGCGCGGGATTGAGGCTTGCGAGACGCGTCTCTACTCCGCCTCGCACGTGGGTTCAAGCCTGAAAGCAGCGCCAGCCGCGTCTCCGTAGGTGCTCATACTCCTCAGACACCCCTCAACAGCCTCCCGGATATTCGCCAGCGCCTCGTCCCTCGTCCGTCCCTGGCTGTGACACCCCGGCAGCGTCGGGCAACTCGCCACCACCCAGCCGTCCTCGTCACTCTCGAAAACCACCGGTAGCTTCACGACGCCGTCCTCGGCGGCGGCGCTACCGGTCACGGACTGGCCCGCCCGCCAATCGCGGACGCGCGCAACTGCGACGGTCTGAGCTTGGGCGAGCATGCCGTCAGCTTCCAACAAGTCGTCCATGTTGGAGCCGAGGCGAGGGTTGAATGTGGGTGTCACGATGCGGCTTCCGACGGGGATTTGAGCAGTCGTTCGAGTCTACGTCTGGCTTTAGTCTGATCGCCGCTCCAAGTCCGGGCGCCAAGTCGCACCCAAAGTCGGCTCGTCCGGTCAACGAGTCCAATCAATTTGCCCTCACGCACCCGCCGGGTCCGACGCCGAGAATGGCCGCAGCCCCAACCCCAACCCCAACGCCTGCATCACCTTGAGCACCGTGGCGAACTCCGGGTTGCCGCTGGGTGACAGCGCCTTGTAGAGGCTTTCCCTTCCGAGGCCCGCGTCTGCGGCAATCTGGGTCATGCCTCGGGCCCTGGCAACGTCGCCCAGGGCGGCCGCGATGAGCGCCGGGTCGCCGGCCTCAAAGGCCGCCTCGAGGTAGGCAACGATGTCCTCGTCGCTCTCCAGGTGATCCGCCGCATCCCATGGACGCGTTCGTGTCCTGGCCATGCTCAAATCTTCCTAGAGCGCTCGCGTCGGGCTGCGAGCCTTGGTGATGTCTTGTGCCTGCCGGTCCCGAAGTCTTCCAAACCAGCGCGCATAGACATCGGTCTGCCGTACCTCGACTCGCACGCCCATATTGTATCCCACGGGATACGCGGAGTACGCGTCCGAACTTAACAACAGCCGGCAGGCGCTTGGTGCACTTGAAGAACCGCTACCGGTCCGGGCGTTTCAGCCCTGGCCCGCCCCCACCTCCCGCCACGCCTCCGCCAAGTGCTCCTGCACCTTCACCGGCTGCCCGGTCCGGCTGCTCTCGATCGCCGCGGTCACCAGCGCCACCGACTGCAGGTTGTCGATCACGTTTGTCTCCATCGCCTCGCCGCCCTCCAGCCAGCGCACGAACTTCTCGATCAGCCACACGTGGCCCCAGGCCGGCTGCTCTAACCAGGGAACGGTGTCGCCGTGGCCTTCGGCCTTGATGCGAGCGTTGCCCGTCCGGTCGAACGGGAAGCACGTCAGGCGGTCCTGTCCGAGGACCAGCGTGGCGTCTTCGCACTCGGCGCGGGTGTACTCGCGGCCCCAGCCGTCCAGACCCACGGCGTTCACTTTGGAGCCCTCGTAGGTGGCCCGCACGCCGTTCTCGAATTCCATCGTCACCAGCGCCTGGGCGTCGCCGGCGAATTCGCTCCAGGCGGGATTCCAGGTCCGGGCGTAGATGGTGTCGCAGTTGGCACCGGCCAGGTCGGCCAGGATGTCCAGGTGGTGCACCGACCCCTCCACCAGCAGCGGATCGTCCATCTCGTAACGGAAGCCGAGCCCCCACGACCCCAGCTGCCGCGCCTCCTGTGTGAACCGGAACACCAGGTAGTTCAAGTCTCCGCAGCGACCCGACCGCAGGCTCTCGCGCATCGTCGTCTTGTACTGGTTGAAGCGATGACTCATCGTCACCGCCATCTTCTTGTCGGCCTTCGTCACCTTGTCGGCAATCCGCACCGACCCCGCCAGCGTGTCGGCAATCGGCTTCTCCGAAAGGACGTGCAGGTCGTGGGCCACCGCCTGGTCAACGATCTCCTCGTGCGAGTACGGCGGCACGACCACGGTGCAGAAGTCGGCCGGGTTCTCATCGAAGGCTTGCTGGACGTCCGTGTAGCACTGCGCCTCGCTCAGTCCCAGGCCCTCCCGCGCATTCGCCAGCACCTCCGGGTTCGTATCAACCGCGGCCACCACCTCGATCAGCCCGGCCTCCACGTGCGGCGGCAGGAAATCCATGCACCATCTCGCCCCCATCCCGCCGGTCCCAACCTGGATCACTCTCAGGGCCATGTGTGGTCCTCCAACGAGCGTTCGCTTGCTGCAACGCTCAAGGCAATCCGCCCCTCGACCACGAAGATCGACGCCTTGCACCAGCGGGCGCCTCGCGTAGCCACATCCTAGCCCGGCTGGCGCTCACGATTCCGGCCAAGCCGGCAGGCGGCCAGCCTGTAGCGGCCGCTGGCCGCTACGTATGTGCTCGTCCGCGGCTTGAATCGAGCAGTTCGGGGTGTCATTCGCGGGCCCTGCGCGTGTCGCCGCGACACCAAACTATTCGGGGCCGGTATATCCGGGCTAGACTGGCGCAGCCGCGCCAGTTGAGGCCGCCGATGCAGATTGATCCTCAGCGATTCCTGGACGACGGCTACGTAATCCTGAAGAACGTCATCCCACCCGACCGGCTGGATGAACTGCGGGCCAGCTATGAGGTGCTGGTCGACCGGCAGCAGGCGATCTGGGCGCGCGACCCCGACGACCCGAGCGGCATGGCCTACAAAGTCAAGCAGCCGCGCCTGTCGTTCCAGACCGTTGTGGACCCATCCACGGCCAACACGGTGGAGTTCTGTCTGCACGAGAACACCCTCGGCGTCAGCCGCCAGGCGCTGCGCACGCCCGACGTGGGGCTGAAACAGATGTTTCTCATGTGCAACCCGGCGACCCACTACGGGCCGGATTTATGGCATCGCGATAGTCAGCCAACCAGCCAAGCCCCGCTGGCCGGCTTACAGGCGGACATGCTGGCCAACGGGCCGGGCCTGGTGCAGTGGAATGTCGCGCTGTACGACGACGACGTGCTGTGGATCGTTCCCGGCAGTCATCGCCGCCTGAACACGGCGCAGGAAAACCGCGAGCTGCTGGAAAACCGGCGCGCGCCGCTATCGAACGGGATGCAGGTCAAGCTCGAGGCCGGCGACGGCGTGATGTATATCAATTCCATCCTGCACTGGCCCAGCAACTACAGCACCAGGCTGCGGCGCATCATCCACCTCGCCTACCGCTCGTTCGGCGGCCGGTTGTATCCCTACGGGGTGCGCTTCTCGTGGGAGCCCAGCTTTGTCAGGCACCTGTCGGCCGAGGCGCAGGCCACGTTCGAGCGGTTCACCGAGTTGGCTGAACGCGAGGATGATCGGATTGAGTCCTTCTTCCGCGCGATCCTCGACAAGGATGCGAACGGATTTCGCGAATGTCTGGCCCTGCTGCATCCCGGCGAGACGGGGCGCATGGTTTGTGTCGTCTTGCTGTCGAAGCTGGCGGCCAACCTCGGCACGCTCAAGCGTCCTGAGGTCGCCGGCCTGGCGGAACCTGAGCGTGCCGCGGCCGTGGGCGAGCTGTCGTTCAGCATCAGCAATATCGACGCCCTGGCCGACCGCTTCACGGCCGCCGAGGCCGATCGACTCGTACAGCGCTTCGCCCCGCTGGACGCCAGGCTCCATACGGAGACCGAGCAGTTCGTCCCCGGGTTTCAAAGCGGTCCCACCCGCCACCGCTTCGAACACATGCCGCCCGACTTCGAGGTGGACGACTTCATCGCCAGTTGGAACGAGGCCGCCTAGCCGCGGACCGCCGCGCGCTTTCCGGCGTCCGGCGCCAGCGACATGGCTGCCAGCGCGCCGTCGTATCGGGTGTTACGGAGATTCAGGGTAAATTCGCTCAGCGCTACCCAGGCTGACTCTGCGCGCCACGGCGCCAGACTGTCTTGAGTCCCGCGGACCCGCGCTAGACTGACGCGGCCGCACCGGTCGAGACAGCCAATGCTGATCGATCCCAAGCAGTTCCTCGACGACGGCTACGTGATCCTGCGGAACGTCATCCCGCCCGCCCGCTTGGATGAGCTGCGCGCCAGCTTCGAGCTGCTGGTCGACCGGCAGCAGGCGATCTGGGCGCGCGACCCCGACGACCCCAGCAGCTTCGCCTACAAAGTCAAGCAGCCGCGCCTGGCGTTCCAGACCGTCGTGGACGCCGCGACGGCCAACACGGTGGAGTTCTGCCTGCACGCGAACACCCTCGGCGTCAGCCGCCAGGCGCTGGGTACGCCCGACGTGGGGCTGAAGAATATGTTTCTGATGTGCAACCCGGAGACCGACTATGGGCCGGATTTGTGGCATCGCGATACCCAGCCAACGAGCCGGGCCCCGCTGGCCGGCATCCAGGCGGACATGCTGGCCAACGGGCCGGGCTACGTGCAGTGGAACATCCCGCTGTACGACGATGACGTGCTGTGGGTCGTCCCCGGCAGTCATCGCCGCCTGAACACGGCGCGGGAAAACCGCGAGCTTCTGAAAAACCGCCGCGTGCCGCTGTCGAGCGGCATGCAGGTCAAGCTCAAGGCCGGCGACGGCGTGATGTACATCAACACGATCCTGCACTGGCCCAGCAACTACAGCACCAAGCTGCGGCGCGTCATCCATCTCGGGTATCGCTCGTTCGGCGGCCGGCTGTATCCCTACACACAGGGTTTCTCTTGGGAGCCGAGCTTCGTCAAACATCTGTCGGCCGACGCGCAGGCGACCTTCGAGCGATTCACCGACTTGTCCGCGCGCGAGGACGATCAGATCGAGGCGTTGTTTCGCGCGATGCTCGACCAGGATGCGGACGGATTCCGCGAGGTCCTGGCCCTGCTGCACCCTGGTGAGACGGCGCGCATGGTGTGCGTGGTCCTCCTGTCGAAGCTGGCGGCCAGGATCGGCACACTCAAGCGTCCGGAAGTAGCCGGCTTGCCGGCACGTGAGCGCGCGTCAGCTGTCGGCGAGCAAACGTTCAGTATCGGCAATCTCGACGCGCTGGCCCGGCGCTTCACGGCCGCCGAGGCCGAGTTGCTCATCCGCCGCTTCGCCCGGCTGGACGCCAAACTCCAAACCAAGACCGAGCAGTTCGTGCCCGGGTTTCAGAGCGGCCCCACGCGCTACAGGTTCGAGGACATGCCGTCGGACTTTGAGGTCGACGACTTCATCGCCAGTTGGAACGAGGCCGCCTAGCCACCGACCGCCGCAGGCTTCTCGGCATCCCGCGCCAGCGACATGCCTGCCAGCGCGTCGAGCTCCATGGGTTCCTTCGCCAATCACGAATCCGTGCGCCCGGCTCGCGTTGTCGGGCGTCTGCGATTAAGGACGATGTATTCGGAGCCGCTAGCCCGGAAGCGCGCGCGGATTATCCAGCCTTCGACGGGCGCTATAGAAGACCGGCGCGTACGACGAGGAGTACAGCGGGCGATGGTGGTAGCCGTCCGTGGCGTCGAAGCGATCCTGCGAATAGGGCTGCGGGATCGGCGTGCCCAGCAACGCCTCGACCCGGTCGCGAATCTCGCCCACGACGTCGGGGCGATCGGCGTGCACGTTATGGAGCTCGTCCGGGTCGGCCGAGACGTCGTACAGCTCAGGCGTGGGATCCTCAAAGTCCCAGCCGGTCGCATAGACCCAGCGCTCGTCACGAATCGACACCCGGCCGGCCCATGCGGTGGTGCTGTAGGGCCGGATCGCCGCCTGTTCGCCGGTCACTAGCGACCAGGCGCTCTGACCGTCCATCGGCTCGGCCGCCGACGCAATCCCGGCCAGATCGAGAATCGTCGGGCCCAGGTCGTAGTTCTGGACCCAGGCATCGACGTCGCGGTCCTGAAAGCCAGAGTCCGGATGCCGGATCGTCAGATTCTGCTGGGTGTTGAACGGGTGCAGCTCCGTCTCGCGCTTGCCCCACCCCGTGTGATCCGCCAGTTCGGTGCCGTGGTCCGTGAAGAAGATGACCACCGTGTCGTCCATCAGCCCGAGCGTCTGCAGCTCGTCCAACAGGAACCCGACGTGCCGGTCCGTGAACGTGATCTCGCCCTTGTAGCAGGCCGTGTAGTAGTCGATGAATTCCGCTGACCTGACGGCCAGGTCCGCCCCCTGCATGTTCGACGAAAACGACGGGTGCAGGATGTGGCGCGGCTGCTGGTAGATGGGGCCCTGCCACGAGTCGTTGTAGCGCCGCACATAGTCGATCGGCGGGTCGAACACCTCATGCGGCTCGAAGCAGTCGATCCACAGAAAGAACGGCGCGTTGCGCGCGTTGTCGCGCACCCAGCGTCGCGCCGATGCAAAGACCTGCGCACCCGGCCAGTCCGTCTCGTCACGACGGTCACGCGCGTTGTGCAGGTGCTGCAGGAAGCCGCTCTCACCGTGCAGCGACGAATCCGACGCCTCGGGCACGGCCGGCTCGTACGCCCCAAAGTAGTCCCTGAAGAGCTCGCGAATCTGATCCCACGATCCGCTGCGCCAACCGTCGCCCCCGGCGCCGCGAATGTGTTCCCACGACATGAATCCGCGGGAGTAGTTCATATTGGGCTTGAAGAGGTGCGGGGTGTCGGCGATCAGCCCGGTGGCGTAGCCCTGCTCGAGCAGGATCTCGGCGATGGTCGGGAGCTCATCCGGAATCTTGTGCCAGCCGTAGTACCCATGCTGATACGGAAACCCGCGCATCCCCGTAAAGCAGCCGTTGCGGACCTGCAGCGTCGGACCGGGTTCGGTAAAGCAGCGGTTGAAGCGCACCGACTCGGCCGCCAGCGCATCCAGCGCCGGGGTCGCGACGCTGCTGAGCTTCTTGCCCGGACCCACGATATCGGCGCGAAACGTGTCGACGCAGATGACGACGATGTTCAGCTTTTCCATGGCGGGCAGTCGCCTTCCAGGTCACGTTGGCCGGGCAGGTCGGACGGAACCGACCACGCGAGGCCAGCATAGGGGCATTCCGCCGGCCAGGCGCGCCGGGTCCGACATTCGCCCCGGTCGCGCCCGCACCCGGGTTTGCGGCCCCGGCTACCAGGACTGGTGATCGGGCCGCAGCGCTTGGAACTGGTGGTAGACGGGCGACTCGCCGGGCTCGGTCACGAACACCGAGTACACGGATGCCTGCCGCGCCGTCAGCCGGACTCGCGTCGGCCGGCCCACCGGGGCTTGACCCTGGCCGGCGCCGCGCCACTCCACCCGGTGCGCCGTCGCGTCGCCCCTGATCGGCCGGCAGTCCGCTGCCGTAAACCCCGGCAGCGGCCGGGATTCGGCGTCCTGCAACTCCACCCGGACTTCGCCATCGGGCGCCGTGCGCGCGTTCACAAACAAATCCATCGATGGCGGCCTGAACGCTATCGACCCCAGTTCGGCTGGCGCCTCGCCCGCCCGCAACGCAACGAACCGATCCGGCTTCAGCCGTGCCATGCCGAGGCCGGCCTCCTGCGGCGCCAGCTCCCAGTGCACGGCGTGCCGCGCGTTCGTGCCGGCGTAGTAGTAGCGAATTTCGTCGTCCAGGAAGACCGGCTGCGACGCCGGCTGCAGATTGCCGCAATCCCACTCGCCAGCAGCGCCGTTTGCAATGAACGCCGTGCCCGGCTCGGCTCGGTGCCAAGCCGTGCCAGCCCGCGCATAGGCCAACTCAGGCGTCTGCAAGCCCCGCATCTTGCTCGATCCCCGGTCAGCGGGATCGGTGGCGTAGATCCAGAGCGTGCCGAGCTCGTACGGCCCGTAGGCGCAGGCGCCCAATCCGTAGAACTGCGTTTGCGGCGGATCGCCGGCGTCCGGCTCCAGCACCATTCGTGGCTCACCCGACCAGTACGCAAAGTCCCACGACTCACTCCGAAAGACGCGTCGCCCATACCCGTCCATGCGGTGATAGGCCACGAACCGCCCATCCGGCGCCCTCAGGAAGCCGATCGGCGCGTCCGGATCAGTTGCGATCACCGGCTGGATCCGATCACCGGATGTCCGCACGGATTCCCAATGGATACCGTCCGCGCTGTGGAACGCGGCCACGCACGCGGACGGCGCGGCGGCTGTCATCAGCTTGTACCGTTGGGCCAGCCGGGGGTCCTGCCGGTCTTCGATCACGGCAGGCCCTGCCGGCTGCGCGTTGAATACGACATTGGTCGGGCGCTCACCGTCCCTGAACACGTCCAGCTCAGGCTTGTGCCAGCGCAGCCCGTCGTCACTCTCGGCGTAGGCAAGTCGAGTGATCCAGGGCGCTTCGACCACCTGGTACCAGGCGCGAAACCGACCATCCGCCGCCTGGATCACGCTGCCGTACAGCTGCAGGTTCCCGTGCTCCCACGGTTCGTCCGGCGTCAGCAACGGCGCATCCGGGTGCTTGATCGGCGGCTCGACCTCGCGCGTAAACCCGTCCAGATGCTCCAGCTCGCGATAGTCAAAGAACAGCAGCTTCTTCATCGGCACCACTCCTCATATTTCGGGCGCCTCGGCCGGGTCGGCAGTTGCCAGCCACAGTCTGGCGCCGCGGCGCGCCGGTCTTCAGAGGACGTATTCCGCCCCATCGGTGGGCTACTCGGGCAAGCGCACAGAGCGCCTCGGCAATCGTCACCCTAACAACGCCTTCAGTTCTTCCACCGCCATCGCGGCGCTGACCACGCCGAAGTCGCTGCTCGCGAATCAGACGCGATGAGAGAATTGATGCCAAATGCCGATTCGGCTGTCCGCGCGCGACCGGTCTCGCGGGTGGGCGCGCCAGCGGGGTCGGTTCGTACTCAGACGGAGCGGTCAGTGCCAAGGACGCCGGACGACGCAGCGGGCAAAGCCTGCGAACCCGACCTCGCGCCGCTGCAGCGTGCCGACCTTGTGCGCGATCTCGTGGGGCTTGGCGTGCACCGCGGAGACTTGCTGATGGTGCACAGCTCCCTGCGGAGTCTCGGACTCGTGGAGGCCGGGCCGGAGACGGTTGTGGATGCCTTGCTCCAGGCCTTAGGGCCCGGCGGCACCCTGGTGGTACCGACGTTCACCTACCCATTCAGCCAGGACCCCACGTTCGTTTTCGATCCGGCGCACACGCCTTCGGGCATGGGCGCGATCTCGGAGGCGGCGCGGCGGCGCCCCGAGGCGCGCCGCAGCATCCACCTTGCGCACAGCGTGGCCGCCATCGGTCCGCTGGCGGAGGCCATTGCGACCTCCGGGGGCGCCTCGGCCTGGGACGCCGACAGTCCCATGCGGCAGGTGTTCGATCGCAACGGACGCTACCTGCTGCTCGGCGTGCCCTACCAAAACCTCACGGCGATGCACCTGTGTGAGGTCTGGCTGGGACTCCCGTACCGAAAGGCTCGGATCTCGGAAGGACTGATGCGTCATCCCGACGGCTCCTGCACCCCACTGGTCAGCATTGGAACCCCGCCGCTGCCTGGACACCCCGGCAGCGACTACAACCGGCTGGGCCAGCGTATGGAAGACGCGGGCCTGGTAACACTCGGTACCGTGGGCAACGCCGTCGCCCGCCTGCTGGACGCCCACGACCTGCGCACGACGGCCCGTGATCTCTCGCGGCAAGACGCTCACGGCTTCCTGAGACAAGGCGGCGCGGTCACGGCATTGGCCTACGGCCACACCATCGAATCAGACAAGGGCGAGCACTGCGTTCTGGACCCGGCTCGCATGTATCCGGCCACCTGAACAGAATCGACGCGGCACCGAGGGCCAGCTCCTGAGAAGCCGGCCCTCGGTGCGCCACACGACTGGCCGCCCGCCGCGGCCAACGCGTCTAGGGCGTGGCTAGACGCGCGGCAGGCCGAAATACTCGCGCATGAAGTTCAGCTGCTCGTGCTGTCCAGCCAGGATCACGCGAGCGGAGTTCTTGGCCGCCTCTATGGCCTCCGCCGGGGTGCTGTCGCCCGTGTACGCCTTGTCGATGTCGCTCCGGAACTTATAGAACTCGTCCGTGGACGGAATCATCATCATTCGATGGACCTTGTCAGGACGATCGGCGTATACCTTGAGCCACTTCATGCCCTCCGGCGGGGCCGCCAGGGCGTCGGCGGTCTCCAGCACGGCCTTGTATGGCGAGAGGTGCCCGCGGTCAATCGTGACCCGTGTCTGGTACATCGGCCCGCTCATGAACACCATGAAGTCCGTTGCCTCCTCGACGGTGCCCTTCTTGGCCGAACCATTGGTGATGAGGTTGGGCTGATCCTCGAACTCGTGCGCCGGCCTGCCGATGGGACCGCTCGGCTGCGGGCCGAGCGACCACTTGAATCGGTCCTTGATCCGAGGAATGGCAAATCCGGTGGAGTAGACGCGGCCGCTGAGCCAGGACCAAACGGTGCCCGCGGCGAACGGGTTGCCGAACTCACCCGCGAGCTGCTTGCTGTCGCCGACAGGGAACGACACGTTCTGCTTGTGGATGAGATCTGTTCCGAACTGCAAGCCTTGGTCGCCTCCGTTGTCGAAGATCGACAGCTCCGTATCTTCGGCGTTGCGCACGGAATTTGCCCCATAGCCGAGGGCCATTTCGCTCCATTGGAATTCGAAGTCCTGACGCGCCCAGGTTCCCCAGAGGTCCTTCTCGGGGTCCGTCGCCTTCTTCGCGCTTTCCAGGAATTCGCCCGCGTACGTCCAATCTTCGCTCGGAAACTCGATACCGGCCTGCTCGCCGAGCGTGAGGTTGAGCACGATGCCGGCCACAGCGCCCTGAAACGGCGCGCCAAACTGCGGACCCTCGATCACCGCCGGGGGCAGCTTCCCCTGCGCCTGGTTGTGATCGAAGTTCGCCGTGTACGTGTCCGGGCAGAAGTAGTAGTTGTTGACGTCCCAGTCAGGGTGCTTGCCGATCACATCGTTGATCTGCACGTACCCCCCATCAGCCGCGAACGTACCGAGCAAACCGTCGCCCAGCATGGCGACGTCCGCCTGTGAGCCGGCGGCCATCTGTATGGCGAACGAGTCGATGAAATCGGCCGGCTGCGGTATGAATTTCAACAGGATGTTAGGCCGGAACTTGGCAAACTCGGCCAGACCCCATTTCATGGCCGAGCCGCGCGGACCAGAGATGTGGTCGCTGACGTAACTGATGGACACTCTCCCAGCTTGGGGCGCCGCGGTCGTAGCAGCTGCGGCGGGCGCTGGCTGCGCGGCCGGGGCAGCTTCGGCTGCGGGCGGTTCCTCCTCTTTCGCTTCGCCGCACGCCGCCAACACGGCAAGCCCGATAGAACCCACGCCTAGGTTTCGAATCACCTGTCGTCGCGTGATGTTGCGCCACATGGTCGCTACCTACCTGTCAATCTGGGCAAGCCGAAGCTTACTAGCCCGAACTATTCGGTCAAGAAGACTATGCCGGCCGGGTCGGTCGTGCCACGAGTTTCGGCGTCTGCGAGACGGTCTTCTGGCGTGAGCTGTCCGCCGCTTCCAAGCTTTGAGCGCCACGTTCCGGTTGATACCGCAGCGTGGATGGGCGAGGCCATGGCAAAGGGAAGGGCGCGCGAGCATGGATGGCACAAGCGTCCCGCCGGGTAGGCATGGCCAGGCACGCGTCTCCTTTGTACGGCGCCGCCTGCGGCGAGCTGTCCCGGATTCAGTCCGCACGCGCGGCGTGGGCAAGCCTCAGCGACTGAGCCTCAAACGCGAGCGGGTGCACGCCCGCGGTAGTGCAGGGCCACCTTGCGGAACGCGCGCACGATGTCGTCGATGTCCGCATTGGTCAGAAACGGCCACATATTGAACCCAACCGTGCGGCCCATCAATGCTTCCCCCTTGGGACACGCACCCCCTCCGTATTCGACCGGCTGGTCGCGCCGATAGTCGAAGGGAAAGCGACTGCGGCCGTAGCAGTCGGGTTCGGCCAGAAACGGATCGTCATACAGGGGACCGCCCCCGCCCATGCGCGGCAGCCCTATTGATGGGTGCCGTGCATCCACACTGTTCTCGGCCTTGATCAGGAGGACGCCCTCGCGGCGCACCGCGTCGGCAAACTCGTCGGCCGAGCAGCCCAGCCGTTCGGTGTCCAGGCTGAACCCGAGAATCCAATAGGTATGTCGGTCCCCGGGCCGCACCGCCTGCGGGGTCAGTTCGTCGATGTCGGCCAGGCGGTCGATGATCTGCTCGGCGGCGTGGATCTTGCTCGCGATGTACCCGTCAACTTTCTCGAGCTGCACCAGCAGCACGGCCGCCGTGAGGTCGTTGATGATGTAGTGCGGCGCAAGGAAGTGGTGACCGTACGGGCGGTCCGCATACGGACCGTTCGCGCGGGGCAGCGCCACGTCGTGAAAGAGCACGGCACGTTCCCAGAGCGCCGTGTCGTTCGTAAGCACCGCGCCGCCGGTACCGCCCGAGAGATGTTTGCCCCCGAAACTGTAGCCCGCCATGTCGCCAATGCTGCCGACGACCTGCCCGCGATGCTCCGCGAAGTGGGCCTGCGCACAGTCCTCGATCAGGGCCAGATCGTGGTGCCGGGCGATGGCTCGCAGGGCGCGCATGTTGCACGGATTGCCCAGGTAGTGCACCGCGATAATCGCGCGCGTGCGCGGCGTGATCTTGGCCTCCACGTCGGCCGGATCAAGCGTGTACGTCTCGTCGATGTCGGCAAAGACCGGCACGCAATTCTGCAGCAGCGCGCCGATGATGGTCCCGCCGGCGGTCCACGGCGTCACGATGATCTCGTCGCCCGGGTCGGGATTGATGGCGCCGATGCAGACGTGCATCGCCGCCGTCCCTGAGGTCACGGCGATGGCGTGCTTGGCGCCGTGGCGGGCGGCAAAGGCCCGCTCGAATTGATCGACCTTCGGCCCTTTGCCGACGTGTCCCGAGCGAATGACCTCGGTCAGCGCCGCGATGTCGTCGTCCCCGAAGTCGTGGCCCGGCCCAAAGGGCTTCGTGCGGACCGCTGGCCCGCCGTGGATCGCGAGACGCTCGCTCATCGTCTGCCTCCTGTGCCGTCCCCGCGATGCCTGGCAATCATCCTATGGCCTCGCGCACCGATCAGGTGGACCGCGTCTGCTGAGGATGGGCCGCCTGGCTCACGTGTCCCATCCTGGCGCCCTTTTGCGGGTGCGCCATTGTCTTTCGTCCATGGAGTGATCGTTATACAAATAATTTGGGGTTATACAAATAATTTGGGCCTGAGGTATTCTAAGGCATCCTCGGATCGTGGGCGGGCAGTCCCGATATCGCGCATCCGAAACGCCTCCGCGACCACTCGGACGCGCAGGGTGGAGGGAGTCTGAGATGAGCGGAGCAATTTCGCGACGACGGCTCTTGCGGGTCGGGGGCGTGGGGCTGGGCGCGGCTGGTGCGCTGACGCTGGCGGCCTGCGGCGAGACCCAAGTGGTGACCAGGGAAGTGCCGGTCGAGACTATCGTCGTGAAGGAAGTGCCGGTCGAGACGGTCGTGACCAAGACCGAGATCAAGGAAGTTCCGGTTGAAAGGGTCGTGACGCAGACTCAGGTTCAGGTCAAGGAAGTCGAGGTCGAGAAGGTCGTTGAGAAGGTCGTCGAGAAGGTCGTTACCAGGGAAGTGGTGGTCGAGAAGCTGGTTGAGGCGCCGCCACAGCAACCGACGACGAGATTGGTGTTCGTGCACGATCACACGTCCGGACCGCGCGGCAACGCGATGAAGTGGTCGCTGGATAAGTTCGCTGCAAAGTTCCCGCACATCGACGTGAAGTTCACGCCGCAGCCCGAGAAATTCGCGGAATCGTTCGGTCCGCAGATCGCGGCGGGGACACAAGGCGAGGTGGCACTGCTGGGGGACGGGATGGTCGCGGCCTGGGCGGCCGCCGGGGCGTGGGCGCTCATCAACCCGGTCCTGGCCAAGCACCCGGATTACGACCCGCAGAACTGGTACTACGACGGAGACGCCTACAGCCTGAACTTTCAGGACACGGTGCCAATCGACATCCTGGATGGCTTGCGCGGGCCGCTGTTTGGTATGCCCTACCAGGGCAACGTCAACGGACACCACATCAACCTCACCATGATGGAAGAGGCTGGCATCGAGTTTCCGACCAAGGGCAACTGGCAGCTCGAAGGCCAGTTTCTGGAGGATCTCAAGAAAGCCACCAACCTAGACACCGAGACGTTCGGGTTATGGGCATTGCCGCACGCGTGGCTTCAGTGGGGGTCATGGGCCTGGGGGCTCGCCGACGACCCGAACATCATGTATCGGTCTGCCGAGGACAACCGCTTGACCATCCTGGACAGCGGCGGCGACCGCGGCCTGCGTCTGATTGCTGACATGGTCGCGAAGCACGAGGTCGCTCCCGCGTGGGGCCAGCGAGAGCGGCTTTCCGGTGAGTTTGGTGACCCGTTTGCCGCGGAGCGAGTGCTTATTGCGCCCAACGGCGGCGCGGTCGGAAGCGCAATCCCACGCATCAAGGATCGATTCGCGTGGTCAATGGCCCCGTTCCCGGAAGGTCCGCGAGGCACCGTGCCGCACGACTTCACCGGGCAGCCGCACATCGTCACTAACGCCGTCGATACGCGCGGCAATATCGAGCAGGCGGTTGAGGTCGTCATGTTCTGGGCGGGCCCGGAGGTCCAGGGGCGGGTCGCGATCGATCGCGGGTCATTGCCGATGTTCAAGGACGTTTTGAAGTCACCGGCCTTCGAAGCCGGCCCGCCCGAGAACCACGGTCTGTTTCGAACCTACGTCGAAGAGGATCCCAACCCCCGCAGCCAGCAGCTCGGCCATCCGGCGTGGTTGGAGTGGTGGGAGGCCTGGTTCGCTCCATCCGAGATTCTCAACGGGGAACAGACGGTTGACGAGGCTATGGGCAAGCGGGTCGAGCAATCCAACCTGGTTCTCGAGCAGAGCGCGGAGGCCTATCAGGGGTTGAAGGACTACATCGCCGGCTTGGGCTTCTAGCGAAGGTCCGAATATGTCCGCAGGCGGCGGCGGACCTTTCGTCGCGCAACGCCGCCGGCCCGCCGCCGCGGCAAGACATCGCCTGGTGGGCGTGCCCTCTACTCTCAGACAGGCCGATGCGTTGGCCGTCCAGGCCGAACGGCCGAAGCCAGAAGGCGCTGACGACATGTGCGCGATCAGAGCTCATAGGCGCGCGAGGGGCTTGGGACGCGGGTGGCACTGTGGACCGCGCGCTGGAGACTGGAGCCGAGTCAAGGCTCCTTGGCCGTAGCCAACGCACTCGGCCGCCGCGAGACATTCGCGCAATTCAGCGTATGCCCATACGGGTAGTCGCAGCGGGGCGCGCCCTGGATTGACTCACAGACAGTCGACTGCATACGCTGCTAGCTACTCGGTGCTCGAAGGGCGCGCCGTTGGGTCCGCGCCAGTCTAGCCCGGATATGACGTGCGGTCTTGGCGCGTGCTTGGCGCACGCCGTAGCCCTCGGGAGGAAGCCATGGTTCGTGCAGTCACTCGACGGAGGATGTTGCGCGCGAGCGCCGCGGCAAGCCTGGGATTGGGAGGTGCCGTCGTGCTCGCCGCCTGCGGTGAGACACAAGTCGTCACCAAAGAGGTGCCGGTCGAAAGGCTCGTCGTTAAGGAAGTCCCGGTCGAGACGGTCGTGACCAAGACCGAGATCAAGGAAGTTCCGGTTGAAAGGGTCGTGACGCAGACTCAGGTTCAGGTCAAGGAAGTCGAGGTCGAGAAGGTCGTTGAGAAGGTCGTTGAGGTCGAAAGGGTTGTCGAGAAGGTCGTTGAGAAGGTTGTGGAAGTTCAAGCGCAGCGACCGCCAGTGAACTTAGTCTTCGTCAACGATCACTCCTCGGGGCCGCGCGGCGCGGCGCTGCAGTGGGCGCTGGACCGCTTCCGCCAGGAAGCCCCCCACATCAACGCGCGGTATACGCCGCAGCCCGACGCGTACGCCACGGCCTTTGGCGTTCAGATCCAGGCAGGCACGCAGGCTGAGGTCGCGTTGCTATCGGGCTGGTTCGCCTGACGCTGGCACCAAGCTGGCGCCTTTGCCCAGATCGACGATGTCGTTCGCAAGCAGGCCGATTGGAATCCCAAGGACTACTACTTCGACCCGGACACCAGCAGCGTCGTGATCCAAGACACATTGCCCATTGGGCATCTGGATGGCATCCGAGGCCCAATGTTCGGCATGCCGTACCAAGGCAACTGCACCGGCACCATTATCAATCTTGACATGATGGAAGGTGCTGGGGTCGAGTTCCCCACGGAAGGAAAGTGGGGAATAGAAACTGAGTTACTGGACGCGATCAAGAAGGCAACCGACCCGGACACGGATTCGTGGGGCCTATTAGCCAGTGGAGGTTGGTTCGGACCGAGGACGGACTGGGGTTGGGCGCTGGCGAGCGATCCGAACCTCACGTATCGCTCAGACGATCATATGCGCACAACCATGTGGGACAGTGGAGCGGTTCGGGGCATCGAATTCATGACTGAGGCGATTCACACTCACGGCGTTGCCCCACCTCTAACTGACACAAAGGAACTGGCCGGCGAGTTCGGCGATGCATTCTCGGCCGGTCGCGTCATGATCAGAGCCGCTACTTCGCTGGGAACGTTTATCAACCGCATCAAGGACCGCTTTAAGTTCTCACGGCTGCCCCAGGCTGAAGGTCCACGTGGCCCGGCCCCCCACGTGATGTCAACGCAACCGCACCTCGTGACGAGTTCGGTGCATACGCGCGGGAACATCGAAGAGTCGGTTGAACTCGTGATGTTCATGGCGGGACGTGATGTTCAGGGCCGGATTGGCATCGACCGCGGCTCGGTCCCGATCCGTCCTGACGTGCTGACCTCGCCGGAGTACGCTGCTGGTCCGCCCGAGAATCACTCAATGATGAAGGACTTTTTCGATCAACCGGACATGCGCTCAGCACAGATGGGGACCCCGTTCTGGCGTGAGTGGCAAAGCGGTGGTTCACCGGCCGTGAAGAATCCGGCCGTCATCCTTCTCGGGGAAGTCTCGGTGGAGGAGGGCACGAGGCAGGTGCTGGACTCGGCTGACGCCATTCTCCAAGACAACATCGAGGAGTGGTACGCATTCCGTGAGTGGCAACAAGGCCTTCCCAATCCGATCGGCGCGTGACCGTGTAGTTGGCCTCGCACGCTGCCAACATTCGACTTCTCGGCAGCGGCCAGTTGCCAGCCGGTTGCTTGGACCGGGTGGGCTGACGCGCTGGGTGGTGGGCAATTGCCCGACCCCCCGACGAGAGAATCTTCGTGCCAGGCGGCGGCGATCGCCGGGCTCTGATGCTCGTTGAATGACGACCGCGGCCGAATGATCGTTCAGTCCTGCATGTGCCCATGGACATGCGTCGGGCATTTCGTGACGTCCCGAAGCGCCAGGCTCACAACGATTGCCGTGCGTCCATGACCACGCGGTCAGCTTCCTCGCGTGATCCTGATCCGCCGAACATCCTCTGGTATTGCACGGACCATCAGCGGTTCGACACCGTGGCGGCGCTGGGCAATTCCGAAATCCATACGCCGACGCTCGATCGGCTCGCTAGCGAAGGAGTAGCGCTCACCCACGCGTTTTGCCAGAGCCCCCTGTGCTGCCCGAGTCGCGCGAGCTTCATGACCGGGCGGTATCCGAGCACAATTCACGCCAACTACAACGCGCTGGACTATTTCCCACCAGCAGCGCAGGAAACACTCGTGAGCCGGCTGCTTGCCGAGGCCGGATACCGCTGTGGGCTTGTCGGCAAGCTACACCTGGCAGACGGACACGGGCGAGCGGGAAGGTCCGAGCCGCGCGCCAACGACGGATTCGACTTCTTTGAATGGAGTCTTGGCCCGCACGATGAGTGGGCCCCGGGCATACATGGATACGCCGACTGGCTTCGGGCCGGTGGGCACGATCCGGCGGTCTTATTCCGGCGAGAAACAGGCTCGCCGAATCGTCTCTTCGTGCCCACGCCGCAACGCGACAACATTCCCCCGGAACAGCATCAGACGACGTGGTGCAGCGAGCGCGCAATCGCATTCATCGAGGAGTCGCGCGAGCCTTGGTTCCTCTGCGTCAACTCCAACGATCCCCATCCACCGTTTGATCCGCCGTGGGAGTATTTCCGGCGGTACGACCCGGCGACACTTTCCGGTCCGCACTTTCGTGATACCGATATTGAGTATCAGCTTGGCCTTGCGGACATCGACTGGCGGGCGCGTCGGCTTGTGCCTCGGGGCCCAGACGAAATCGATGCAAGGACCGTTCGAGCTGCCTACTACGCGATGATCGAGCTGATCGACTTCGAGTTGGGACGAATCTTGCGGTACTTGGAGACCAGCGGCGCTCGACAAAATACGGTCGTGGTTTTCATGAGCGATCACGGCGAGATGCTTGGCGACCACGGGCTACTCGAAAAGGGCTGTCGCTTCTACGAAGGTCTCGTGCGCGTTCCGCTGTTAGTGTCGTGGCCAGGCCATATTGCAGCGGGTCGCCAGTCTGACGCGCTGGTCGAGCTGATTGACGTGGCCCCAACGCTCCTCGACTTCGCGGGGCTGCCGATTCCCGCGCTGATGCAGGGTCGCTCGCTATCGGATCTCCTTTGCGGCGCTGATGCCACCAGCGAACACCGTGCCTTCGTTCGCACCGAGTACTACGGGGCGCGCGGCCGCCCACCGGGACGAAGCTTCGCCACCATGTACCGTGACCGACGCTGGAAGCTGGTTACCTATCACAACCACGGCACCGGTGAGCTCTATGACCTCGATGACGATCCCTGGGAGTTCGTCGATCTTTGGGATGATCATAGTCACCAGGACATCAAGGCTGAACTCATTTCAAGGAGCTTCGACGCCAGCGTATTGGCGGCGGATCCAGGCCCATCACGACGTCAGGCCGGCTAATCGGCGTGGGCGTAGCGCCGGAGCCGACAGGACGTACGATCTCTTCCCGGGTCGCAGCGGACGGATCGGCGGCTACTTCGCCCCTTATTCAGCAGACAATGTCGCCGTGAGGGTATGTCCACGGCCATGCCAGACCCTGGCAACATGGCGGCAGCTCGGGACGTCCACTGCTCAGACAGCGCATTGATGCGTCCAGAGTCCTCGTGGTGCGCGCGTCAGATTGCCTGGCGCAATGGTGATCGTGGGCACGCCTTTCGTGAACTCAGTCTCCAGCCTCTTCCATGCTCTTCGTGTATCGATCGTCGCCTATCGATGACCAGCAGCGGTCGGCTTTAGGGCCATGTATCGCTCAATTCGCGCGAGCGCGCTTTCCATCAAGCCTCGAAAGTGGGACAAGGCCCACAACGCGGACAAGCTTGAAGAATTCGTTCGATCGGCGGCGCGAGAGGGGCCCGATGTGATCGTCGCCCCCGAGGGGTTTCTCGAAGGCTATGTCGTCATGCAAGTGGTCCGAGATCCCTCGAAAGCCGGCGCCTTGCGGGTGATCGCTGAGCCGCTAGACGGTCCATTGATTCGCAGGTTTAGCGACCTGGCTCGCGAGCTGAGAACCAACCTCTGCTTCGGCTTTGCCGAGCAAGGTGACGACGGAATCTACAACTGCGCAGTTTTCATCGGCGCGGATGGTGAGATCTGTGGGACGTATCGCAAGACGCAACTGTCTGAGGGTACGCATCCCTCGTGGGACTTTAATCGTGTGGGAACGGCACTGAGAGGCTTCGACACGCCGATCGGGCGTGTCGGTGTTCTCATATGTAACGATCGTTGGAACGCGCATATTGCACGAACGCTTGTCATGGACGGGGCACAGATATTGCTAATCCCTTCCTACGGATCACGTCGACGCGTCCAGAATGAAGCCGTAATTGCGCGAGCCCGAGAAAACGGCGTTCCTGTGGTTGAGGCGGCTGTGGGTGTAAATCTAATCGTCAGCAAAGGCGAGGTGGTGGCATACAAGTGGGGCACGGATCGAATCACCACCGCTTGTATTGACGTGCCTGCCTGGCCTACACCGAAATTGGCCGATCGAATGGAAGAGGCGTACTTGGCGACCCAGGATGAGGAGATGCTGCGCCGGTACGAGACAACGATGCAGGAGCTGAATAGCGGGAGCGCATGATCCCGCAGAGAATCGGCGCTCGAGCATAGTGCTCGATACGATCACGCTTCTCGCAACCGTTAATCGCCAGGCTGGAGTCTGAAAGCCGCGGTTGATCAATCGCAAGTGGCGCCTACGCTGCCGGACCTCGAACCACACCACCTGCGCGAATAATCAGGCCTGGGCCGCTAAAGCCCGTGGCCGGGCACACGGCGCGCCCTGCGTGGACGGCGAGGTCAATCTGCGACGGCGACGCTATCCCGCGTGCTGTCATGGCCTGGGCGCCGAGCCACGCAATCTAGCGCCGTCACGTCTCCGCGGCGGCTTCGCCACAATCCAGCCACCGGCCGCCCGACGAAGCGCACCCGCCGCGCTCTTGATCGACATTCGGTGCGAGGGGTGGTCCGCGACTCAGGGGGGATCGACTACACCCGTATTGACCTGGAGCGACGCCCGGTCAGGCATCGCTTTCTGGCCGCACCCGTGCGCCGAAGTCCTGCTGGCGTGGCAGCAGCTGGACATGCCGCGTGGGCGCGAAGTATTCATAGACGGGCCCGCGGCGCGACTTGTCTGAGGTGTTCGGCGCGGAGTAGTGGTAGGTGAGACAGTGGAATAGCAACGCGCCACCGGCGGGTACCTCCGCGCATACAACCTCGGCGGGGTCAATCAGCGACTCGTCGAGAGGGTTCGTATGCAGTCCGCGCCGGTGACTCCCCGGCACAACTTGCATGCAGCCGTTGTCCACCGTGGACTCATCCAGGTAGTACTGAATCGCGACCACAGGTGCTTCCTCCGGTTGAAAGTCGGTTCCACGCGCGCCAAGACGCTCCACCTCTGTCGGTGTGACGAATCCCTCGGACAGGTCTTGGTGCCAGTGCTTGGCCGAGCCTTCGAGTGGCGGCTTCATCATCAGCTTGGAATGGTGGAAGAACAGCTCGCTGCCCAACAGATCCTCAAACAGATCAAGGGTTTCGGGCTTCCGCATGAGGGCGCGCCACGGGGCGCCGCCATGGTGGTGGATCGCCTGGATCTTGCGAATCAGCTTTCGGCTCGTCGTGCTTTGTGCCTCGCTTTGAAAATGCTGGTGCTCGTTGCTCTGAGCCCAGTCCTCCAGCACGTTGACGCTCGATTCGAGCACACGGAGCTCATCGTCTGAGAGGACATTCCCCAGGATGAGATACCCATCGGCATGAAAGGCATCAACTTGCGTGCCGGTCAAGAAGCTGAGGGTGCGTATAGCCATCGTGCTGACCTCCTAAGCCGCCTGTGGGAACCAATAGTGGATTGGCTTCACGATGCGAATGACGCGGCGTGGAGCTTGGCCTGGCCATAGATCCAGAAGCGGATTTGGATCCGATCGGCTCCAGTCGGCAATGTGTCGACGCCCGACCATCTGGCCAGTTGATTGGGGCCGTCGGTGTGGACGTGACGGCAATCGGCGCGTCCGTAGCCCGGTAACTCCTCGCCACTTGTCCCAAGGACGGCGGCGTCAATCCAGCTCCGTCCCGGAAGCGTCCGGCTGACGCTGAGGCGGAGCTGGAGAGCCTCGTCCGACGGCTCTACCGGAATGGTCGTGACAACGGCGGGCATCTCGTGATCGAGCGATTCAAGGCTGGTGAATCCGTCGAGCGGCAGCGTGGCAAGACCCATCTGCGAGGGATAGATGCTTCCGGCGCTGCTCGGCCAGCCTTCCTTCTTGGCCACGCGGTCGCCGAGCGGCCATTTTGTCCACGTTTCCGCTTGCCCCGAGTAGTAGAGGCGAAGCTCGTCGCCGTAGCTGACGACATCGCTTGATGTCACCAGGAATCCGCTGTCCCACGCATCTCGGGCTCCTCGTCGGAGCACAGGCTCGTGGGGGTTCACGCGGCGGAAAGCCTCGCCATCGCGGCTGACTGCCAGTCGCACATCGCCGGCGTATGAGTTTTGCAGCGGCTCAAGCCACGCAAATTCATACAGCATGAAGTAGTAGCCCTTCCACGGAAAGACGGATATGAAGTGAATCTGGAATTCGTCGCCGTCGTCGGGGTCGATGATCGGATTGTGCGCGGAGCGGGTCCAGGTCCAGGGATCTGGCCCGTAGGCCATGCCGCCTTTGCGACTTGTCCAGCCTCCCCGCTCCGAAGCTCGCGGGCCGGACATCTGGCCGTAGCACTTGTAGCGCCGCTGGGGATCTGGATCCTGTGGGTCATACAGGACTTGGTGCACGTCGAACCATGCCTCGGGATCGGGAAGCCAGCGCATATCTCCTTCTGGAGTACGCGCGGATCGGAGACAGGCCCTTCCTTCCCGCGTAAACCGAATGCCGTCCGGTGAGTTCCAGATCTCTTTGTCCCAGTTCGCGTCTGGCAGAAAGAGTTTGTAGCGGCGCGCCGGATCGTCGTCACCAGGGTCTTTCAAGCACGCGCCGTTCGTCCGCCGCGGCGTGTTATCAACAAGCATGTTGTTGTCGCGTGATCCCTTGTAGTCGCACACTCCGAGGCTTGGTTTCTCCCAGGCGATGCCGTCGCTGCTGACGGCATACCCGACGCGTGGCTGCTGATGAATGCCTGCTTCCTCGGCATCGATACCCATGTACCAGCACTTGAAGACGTGCTCATCCGAATCCCAGATCACCGTCCCTTGCCACGGCGTTGCTTGCATGGAGTCCCAAGATCCAAGCACCCCTGGTCGAAGCACTGGGTTCGCCGAATGCTTCCTCGCGGCATTCACGACGAGACGGGTGTTGTGCATGTCGGCGACTTCAAGCAGATCAGCAAAGAGAAAGCTTCGCCCTGATTCGCGAGCAAGGACGACGGATCCCGGATAGGGCGCTGGCATCTCTTATCTTCGATTGACCGTGGTCATCTGCGGCAGGCCAACCCGTCGGAAGTACAAGAACCCATGGCGACCCCGACTCAAGGCAACGTCACACGCTGGGCCGGTGCAACTGCTGGGAAGCGCTGATGCGGGCGCCGAGAGGTCTTGGTCGACAGAACCGGCTCCAGCCTCGGGCGCCACTGACAAGTCAACGCTCTTGGACCGGTCGCTAACGCGCGTCCGTCGCCCCGGGGGAGACGGATCCGGTCCATGGCGCATGTCATGGTGCGGTGCAAAGCGGCTGTAACGCACGACTGTTGCGTTGCCTGGCATCTGCACGAGAATCCACGGCAAGCGGCGCGTCTCAGCGCTGAGTGGCCGGTGGCGGGAGACAGCGATCCGATGCCAATATCACGGTGTGTTCGGCAATATACCATCGTTCATTGACCGCTCCTATTGATGGGGCATATCGCGAAAGCGTATTCACCATCCTTGGGACCGTGTGGGCATGATCGCCTGGTGGCTCGGTTGTCAGAGAGTGTGGTGGACAAGATCCAGAACGATGCGACCTAACGGGGGCTTCCCGTCATGTTGGACCTGAGCTACCTATGACGCCACGGTTGCGGACTGCCGCGCTAGGCGCCCGCAACGATCGAGCCGGCTCCGGCGCGGCCCGCCGTGTGCGCACGGGCAAGACCCGGTGTTCAAAGACGTGTTGACGTCGCCGGCCTTCGAAGCCGGCCCGCCCGAGAACCACGGTCTGTTTCGAACCTACGTCGAAGAGGATCCCAACCCCCGCAGCCAGCAGCTCGGCCATCCGGCGTGGTTGGAGTGGTGGCAGGCCTGGTTCGCTCCATCCCGGATTCTCAACGGGGAACAGACGGTTGACGAGGCTATGGGCAAGCGGGTCGAACAATCCAACCTGATTCTTGAGCAGAGCGCGGAGGCCTATTAGGAGTTGAAGGACTACATCGCCGGCTTGGGCTTCTAGGGGCGGCCTGAGCAAGGTCGGCGGCGGCAAGGCCTTTCATCGCCGGTGTCGGGCAACGCCCAGAGCGTCAGGGGCGGTCAATAGACTCGCGGGTGTGGAGCCGGCACGCCTAGGCCGCCGAAACCTCCCGCCACGCCGCCGCCAGATGCTCCTGCACGTTAATCGGCTGGCCGGTTTGACTGCTCTCGATTGCAGCGGAGACCATCGCAGCTGACTGCAGGTTGTCGGACACGTTCGTTTCCATTGGCGCGCCGCCCTGCAGCCAATTCGCGAACTTCTCGATCAGCCACACGTGCCCCCAGGTCGGCTGTTCCAGCCAGGGAACCGTCGTGCCCTGACCTTCTTGCTTGCTGGGCAATTCGCGCGACGGGTCGAAGGGGAAGCACTCCAGGCGATCCTGCCCCAGGATCAGCGTCGCCCCCTCGCACTCGGCACGGGTGTACTCGCGGCCCCAGCCGTCCAGCCCAATCGCGTTCGTGCTGGAGCCCTCGTAGGTGGCCCGCACGCCATTCTCGAACTCCATCGTCACCAGCGCTTGCGAGTCCCCCGCGAAGTCGCTCCACGCGGGATTCCAGGTTTGCGCATAGATCCGCGCGCATTTGGCGCCGGCCAGATCGGCCAGGATGTCCAGATGATGCACCGACCCTTCCACCAGCAACGGGTCGGCCATCTCATAGCGAAAGCCGCGGCCCCACGATCCATGCTGCCGCGCCTCCGCTGTGAACCGACAGACCAAGTAGTTCAGCGTCCCGTACCGACCCGAGCGCAGACTCTCACGCAGCGTCGTCTTGTACTGGTTGAAGCGATGACTCATGGTCACCGCCATCTTCTTGCCGGCCTTCGTGACTTTGTCGGCAATGCGCACGGACGCAACCAGCGTGTCGGCGATGGGCTTCTCCGAGAGGATGTGCAGGTCGTGGGCCAGGGCCGCGTCCACAACCGCTTCGTGGGAAAAGGGGGGCACGACGACGGTACAGAAGTCGGCCGGGTTTTCGTCGAACGCTCGCTGGATGTCCGTGTAGCACTGGGCGGCACTCAGACCGAGGGATTCCCGGGCGTTCTGCAAAGCGTCGGGATTGATATCCACCGCGGCCACAACTTCAATCAGGCCCGCGTCGACGTTTGGCGGCAGAAAGTCCCCGCACCACCTCGCACCGATGCCGCCGGTTCCAACCTGGATCATTCTGAGTGCCATGTGTGGTTCTCCAGCGAGCTGCCTGTTGACGCAACGCTCAAGGCAGTCCGTCCGTCAACCACCACGATAGACGCCTTGCCATGTGCTGCGCGCCGCGCAGCGGCAGTTGGGGCCAAACGGCTCGGCGGCGGGGATTGCGGCCCGTTACCAGGCCTGGCTATCGGGCCGCAGCGAATCGAACTGGTGGTAGACCGGCGACTCGCCGGGCTCGGTCATGAACACCGAGTAGACAGACGCCTGCCGCGCCATCAGCCTTAGTCGCGTCGGCTGCCCCACCGGCGCTTCGGCCTGCCCGACACCGCGCCACTCCACCCGCTGCGACGTGGAATCGCCCCTGATCGGCCGGCAGTCCGTCGCCGTGAACCCCGGCAGCGGCCGAGCCTCCGCGTCCTGCAGTTCCACCCGCACCTCGCCATCGCCCGCCGTCCTCGCGTTGACGAACACGTCCACCGATGGCGGCTTGAACGCAATCGTCCCCAACTCGGCTGGCGCCTCGCCCGCCCGCAACGCCACGAACCGGTCCGGCTTCAGCCGCGCCAGGCCCAGCCCGGCGTTCTGCGGCTGCAGCTCCCAATCCATGGTGTGCCGTGCGTTGGTCCCGGCGTAGTAGTAGCGAATCTCGTCGTCCAGGAAGACCGGCTGCGAGGCTGGCTGCAAATTGCCGGAGTCCCACTCGCCCGGGTCGCCGTTGGGAATGAACGGCGTGCCCTGTTCGGCTCGGTGCCAGGCCGTGCCGGCCCGCGCATAGGCCAATTCCGGCGTCTGCAAGCCCCGCATTTTGAGCGGGTCCTGGTCCTCGGTTTCGGTGGCGTAGATCCACAGCGTGCCCAGTTCGTACGGCCCATAGGCGCAGGCGCCCAGCCCGTAGAACTGCGTCTGCGGCGGGTCGCCGGCATCCGGCTCCAGCACCATTCGCGGCTCGCCTGACCAGTTCACAAAGTCCCACGACTCACTCCGAAACACTCGCCGCCCGTACCCGTCCATGCGGTGATACGCCACAAACCGCCCGTCCGGCGCCCGCAGAAAGCCGATCGGGCAGTCCGGATTGGTCGCGATCACCGGCTGGATCCGCCCCGCGATCGTGCGCACGGGGTTCCAGTGGATGCCGTCCGCGCTGTGCAACGCGGCAATGCAGTCGGACGGCGCCGCGCGCGTCAGCAGCTTGTATCGCCAGGCCGGACGGTGGTCCTCGCGGTCTTCGACCAGAGCGGCGCCAACCTGCCCAGCGTCAGACACGATGTTGGTCGGCCGCCCGTCGTGCCTGTATGCGTCCAGGCGCGGCTTCCGCCAAACCAGCCCGTCGTCGCTCTCGGCGTAGGCGAGCCGAGTAGTCCAGGGGGGTGCCCACAATTCGTACCAGGCGCGAAAGCGCCCGTCCGTCGCCTGAATCACACTGCCGTACAGCTGCATGTTGCCGTGCTCCCACGGCAGGTCCGGCGTCATCAACGGCGCATCCGGATGCTTCACCGGCGGCTCCACCGCGCGCGCAAAGCCCTCCACGTGCTCCAACTCGCGAGAGTCAAAAAACAGCAGCTTCTTCATCGGCGCCACTCCTGCGCCATTGGGACGCCTCGGGCCGTTCGGCAGTTGCCATCCGGTGCTGCGGCGCCCGGGTCATCGAACAATTGTTGCTGCCCCGCCGATCGCCTGGCCCAGTGCATGCAGCCGCCTACCAGGCCTGATTCTCCGGCCGCAGCGCTTCGAACTGGTGATAGACCGGCGACTCGCCCGGCTCGGTCATGAACACCGAGTACACGGATGCCCGCCGCGCTGTCAGCCGGATTCGCGTCGGCTGGCCCACCGGCGCTTCGGCCTGCCCGACGCCGCGCCACTCCACCCGGTGCGCCGTGGAATCGCCCGTTATCGGCCGGCAGTCCGCCGCCGTGAACCCCGGCAGCGGCCGCGCCTCCGCGTCCTGCAGTTCCACCCGTACCTCGCCGTCGTCCGCCGAGCGCGCGTTGACGAACACCTCCACCGATGGCGGCTTGAACGCTATCGTCCCTAACTCCGCCGGCGCCTCGCCCGCCCGCAGTGCCACGAACCGGTCCGGCTTCAGCCGCGCCATGCCCAGGCCGGCCTCCTGCGGCTCCAGCTCCCAGTGCCGCGAGTGCCGCACGTTGGTCCCGGCGTAGTAGTAGCGAATCTCATCGTCCAGGAAGACCGGCTGCGACGCCGCCTGCAAATTGCCGCAGTCCCACTCGCCCGCGCCCCCGTTAGAGACCTTTGCGAGACCCCCATCGTCCCTCGAGCCGCGGCCGCTCTTGCTCCCTCTCCCTGTGGGAGAGGGTTGGGGTGAGGGTCTTCCGGGCAACCACGCCGGGGTTACGCAAGGGTCTCCGTTGGGTATGAACGCCGTACCCGGCTCGGCCCGGTGCCAGGCTGTCCCGGCCCGCGCATAGGCCAGCTCCGGCGTCTGCCGTCCGTGCGCCTTGCCCGGTCCATGGTCGTCGGGATCGGTCGCGTAGATCCACAACGTGCCGAGCTCGTAGGGCCCATAGGCGCAAACCCCCAACCCATAAAACTGCGTCTGCGGCGGATCCCCGGCATCCGGCTCCAGCACCATCTGTGGCTCGCCCGACCAGTGCGCAAAGTCCCACGACTCGCTTCGAAAGACCCGCCGCCCATACCCGGCCATCCGGTGATAGGCCGCAAACCGCCCGTCCGGCGCTCGCAGGAAGCCGATCGGGCAGTCCGGCGCCGTGGCGATCACGGGCTGGACCCGACCGCCAAACATCCGCGCGGATTCCCAGTGCAAACCATCCGCGCTATGGAACGCAGCCACGCATCCCGACGGCTCGGCGCCCGTCAGCAGCTTGTACCGGTAAGCCGGCCGGGGCTCCTGCCGGTCCTCGATCACGGCGGACCCGAGCGGCTGCGCGTCAAACACGATGTTGGTCGCTCGCCCACCGTGCCTGAACACGTCCAGTTCCGGCTTGTGCCAGCGCAGCCCGTCGTCGCTCTCGGCGTAGGCCAGCCGAACCCTCCAGGGCGCTTCTACAACCTCATACCACGCCCGAAACCGCCCGTCCGCCCCCTGGAGCACGCTGCCGAACATCTGCATGTTCCCGTGCTCCCACGGCAGATCCGGCCGCAGCAACGGCGCATCCGAAACCTTCACCGGCGACTCCACCGCCCGCGTAAAGCCGTCCAGGTGCTCCAACTCTCGATAGTCAAAGAAAACCAGCTTCTTCATCGGTACGACTCCTGCCGCCAGGCGCTCCCCACAGCGTTCGAACTTACGTTTCCTCGCACTCGGCTAGCTGTCCACCAACTCGATTCGGTTACCGTACCGGCGAAAGTCTGCGACGTTGAACGTCAGCAGTCGACCTTCTCCGTGGGCGAGCATCGTCGCCACGATGTTGGCGTCGTGAATCTGCCGTCCACCAACGGCAACGTCCCGGCAAAGACCCACCAGCGCCTCGGTAACCAGGGGACCGTCCTCAAGAACCTCGAAGCTGCGAATCAGCCGGCTCACGTCATCGAGGGCGTCCTCTCGGCTGATTCCCACCGACCAGGTCTGCCCGCGCGTGACGACGGACAGATACTCGCGAATGACCTGACGGCTGATCCTCAGCGGTTCAGGGTCGCGAAACGCGCGTTCCAGGCTTGCCCGCGCGGCGCGGTGGTCTGGTGCGTCGGGAATCCGGGAATTCACCAGCACGTTGGTGTCGATGAACACGGCGGCGCTAGATGCGCTCCTCGTAGAGGTCCTCGCGCCTGAGGCTCAGGCCTTCCGGCCACACCGCCGTGGGGTGGACCGGCCATGCGTCGTCGAGCGGCAACCTGGGTACGGGCCTGTCCTGCGTTCGCCGGAACAGCAGCGTCTCGGCGTCCATGTCAACCTCCGCCGTCTCCCATCCGGCGATGCTCCAGGCCAGAGCGTGGCTGTGACCGTTGCCGCGCTTCTGATTTCCCCACCAGGGCCGGTGCAGTCGTGCGGACGGAGGCAGTTCAAATCCGACCACCACCTCGATCTCGCGAAATGAAGTCCTCCACTCGTCGACCTGACGGCCCCGCAGATACGTATACAACCGCTGGTACTTGCCCCGCAGCACCATCTGTCGGTACTTGGCTTTTCGGTCGAGAGCCATTTCGAGCCTCCTCCGTCCTTGCTTGTCTGGCGGAAGGGTGGACGTTCAAGTCTATGGTAGTGAGTTAGTGACTCAGGGACAATCACTCCGAGGACGGTGGATAGCCGGTGCCCTACGGCAAAGGGTGGACTAACACCTCAGCGGCGACGCCGAAATGGTCGGAGAGGTTCCTTTCCTCGTGGATGTTGCTGATCGCATCCACGGAGTTGACTGCCCAATCCGCACTCAACGCGATGTGGTCGATGCTCTTGCGCCCCTCGAAGACAAGATCCGACGTAGCGATTCGAAAGTCCGGCGCGAAGGCCTCTTGAAGTGCCAACCGCAGCTCACGACGCGGGCGGCCGCCCGCTCCGATGACCTGGTTGAAGTCCCCCATCACGATCAGGCGCTTCGCGTCCACCCGTGCGAGAACATCGGTCAGACCGGCGAGGTACTGCTCATGGTCCTGCCACCGCCTCCTGCGCTCCGCCCCGCGGTGAGCCTCGGTCCGCGATCCAGACCAGGGGATGCACACCCCAATAACCGCAACCTCGCCCACCGACGTTTGTGTCACGCCCGACACAAACCGTCCCGCCGGCATCGAGTCGATCCCCAAGTCATCGACCTGGGTCCAAGGTTCCCTCGACCAGAGCAGAACCTTCCGCCGATTCTTCTTGACCGCGTACCCGTAGTCCGTATGCGAGCGGATCGTGTGTCCACGTTGCGACAGCAGTTCGTCATGCGCCTCGGTGAGACAGACGACCTCCCGGACATGTCGACCGAGCTGCCGGCGGGCCGGGACTGCGCAACGTCCGGAGCGGTCTGCACCAAGGGGGAGAACCGTCGGCGGCTGACCAACAGCCCCTCGGCGCAGGTGACGGGTCCCCCGAGGCGCCGCTGACGGCGAGCTTCGAGAATGTGCCGGCGTCTCAGGACGGGCAGAGCGCCTTCACCTTCGGGCTGACGTTCAGCAAGGATGTCGATGGGCCGAGTTTCCGGACGCTGCGCGACGAGGCGTTGGAGGTGACCGGCGGCGAGGTGCTTAAAGCAAAGCGACGCACGAAGGGCAGCGATCAGGAGTGGAACATCACGGTCGAGCCGGCCTCCGCCGGAGCGGTGACGATCAGGCTGCCGCAGACGACGGACTGCGATGCGTCGGGCTCCACCTGCACGGCCGACCAACGGCCACTGTCGACGGCATTGTCGGCGACGGTCGCGGGTCCAGTGGGATTCCGGTAGTCGACGCACAGGTGGACGAGGGCGCGGGCGCGCAACTGGCCTTCGTAATGACGCTGAGCCGGACGGCAAGTGGCCGGGTAACGGTGGACTACGCCACGAAGGGCGGCAGCCGCCGGGGGGCTCAAATTGCTGTCGGACGCCCCGTCAAACTGTAACCCGGCACATCATGAAGGGAGCTGGCAACTAACACGAAGATGACCAAGTGTGCATTGTCATTGGCTGCGCGGGCCGTGATCATCGCCCTACTCTTGGTCGCCTGCGGAGACGGAAACGCCGATCTGTCCCGCGCAGAGGTGGAAGAGATCGTGCGGTCAGAGCTGGCCGATACGGCTGCGCCGCCGGAACCGGAGCCGAGACTCACTGCCGCCGAGGTGGAGGAGGCAATCCGCGCGGTGATGGCGGAGATGCCCCAGCCCTAAGAGAGGCTGTCCAAAGCTGAGGTCAAGCGAATCGTCCAGACCGCCATCGCCTCCATCCCCGAACCCCAATCCGGTCTCACCTCCGCCGAGGCCGAGCGCATCGCCCGCGGCGTGGTGGCTACCATCCCGCCCTAGTCCTCCCCCGCCGACTACACTAGGTTCTTCGTGGACAACGCTATCAGCCATAGCAAGAGAACCTAGAAATACGGGAGGTCCCTGTGTATCAGACCGGCGATACCATCAAGAGAACCCTCGACGAAATCCACAGGCACGACCTGGTACTGCCTGCGATTCAGCGCGAGTTTGTGTGGCAACCTGAACAGATATGTCGGTTGTTCGACAGCCTCATGCAAGGCTTTCCCTTTGGTACATTTCTCTATTGGCGTGTCGCTTCTGAGAACAGCGGCAGATTCAAGTTCTTCGATTTCGTTCTCAACTATCACCAGCGCGATCACCCTCACTGTCCCCCTTTGCCTGAGATGCCGAACCGTCAGTTGACCGCAGTACTCGACGGTCAACAACGCTTGACTGCCCTCAACATCGGTCTTAGAGGGAGTATAGCTCGGAAGCTGCCATATAAGTGGTGGAAGAGTCCCGGCGCGTTTCCCACCCGGAGACTTTATCTAGACTTGCTTTGGCAGCCTGATGAAGATGACGAAGAAGGGCTGAAGTATCGTTTCAATTTCCTGACCGATGAGCAATCCAGCCCAACCGAAGAACGTGTGTGTTGGTTTCCGGTCGGGCAGGTGCTATCCCTACAAAACGCAGGGCCTGCTATGACGCAGTGGCTCAACGAACGGCTACCACAAGAGCAAGTGACGCCCGCTCATGAAACGCTCTATGAACTCTATCAGGTCGTCCATAATAAGCATCTAGTTGCCTATTATGAGGAGACCGGACAGGAGCTAGACAAGGCTCTCCAGATCTTCATTCGTATGAACGATGGCGGCACCCCCCTTTCTCACTCCGATCTGTTGCTATCAATAGCAGTGGCGCAGTGGACCGATCACGATGCCCGCCAAGAGATTCATGACCTGGTGGATGAACTCAACCGCATTGGCACCGGGTTTTCGTTTTCTAAAGACCTCGTCCTAAAGGCTGGTCTGATGCTAGGTGACATCGGCAGAGTCGGTTTCAAGGTGGACAACTTCAATCGGGAGAACATGGACACACTAGAGAGCAAATGGGAAGACATCAAGCGGGCCCTTACCCTGACCGTGCAGCTCGTTTCATCGTTCGGCTTTACAGGGCATAGTTTGACCGCACATAACGCCATTTTGCCCATCGCATACTATCTCTACGCGAAGAAGCCCGGAGACTCTTTCCTTGCACACAGTAGTTTCGAGCAGGACAGGAATGCTATTCGTGAATGGCTCATCAGGAGTCTGCTGAAGTCCGGCGTTTGGGGTAGCGGCTTGGATACTCTGCTGACGGATCTGAGAGGAGCCATTAGGGAGAACGAAATCAACGCTTTTCCCGTTGCGCGTATTCGTGAAGCAATGGCAAGAAGGGGAAGGCAGCTGATCTTCGACGATGAAGAGGTTGAGGATTTGGCCGATATGCGTTATGGCGACAGGCTCACGTTCGCACTGCTGTCTCTGCTGTTTCCCTTCGTTGACCTGCGTAACCAGTTTCATGTAGACCACATTTTCCCTGCATCGAGATTCACCGAACGCAGGCTGAAGGACGCCTGTGTTCCCGACGAAAAGGTAGCAGCCTTTAGGGACGGCAGGGACAGACTCGCCAACCTTCAGCTACTCCAAGGCGCAGTCAACGCCGAAAAAGGCGCAACGATGCCAGCTGAGTGGCTCTCAGATACGTATGCGAACGACGGATCCAGGCACGAGTATGAGCAACGCTATCTGCTTGGGCATGTGCCTGAAGCGATACCCGAGTTCGATACATTCTACGACGCCAGGCGAGAACGATTGAAGAGGCGGATAGGGCAATTACTCGGAAGGCAACCTTCTCTTTCACTATAGTGGGCGAGATTGCAAAGCACGGGTCACAATAGAGATCGGGCCGCACTCGAAACATTGTTCATTAGGGAAGTGACTGTAATCCAAGGAGGCTGACGTGGAAGCAAAATGCGGCCTAACTCACATTGGTTGGGAGCGGGGCGGGCGGATGTCAGCCTTGGTTCGCGTACGAGTTCGCATGGGTGCGGTGCGGCGGAGTGGCAACCATGTCCGAGCCGCGGCCGTTACCATGACTGCCGACAGTATTCGCTGAGACGCTGGCCCCAATGCTCGACACCCTGATGTCGGTCGACGAGGCGATCTTCACGCGCCGGACCTGCCGCAAGTTTCGGAAGGATCCTGTCTCGCCGGAGGTCCTTCACAAGAGCATCGACGCCGCGCGCTACGCGCCCCCCACCGTCTCCCTGCGGGTACACCATGGGCATCTCCGGACGCATGGCTTCGGTCGCCCTACCGTCCTATTACTATCAACCCACTGATTCGCTTACCACTCGCCCCTACGGCCCGCCCCTGGGCCACCCGTTATCTCAAAATCCTACGGTTTCAAAGCAAGGGAGTCACGTCGACGATAACGCCGAAATGATCTGAGAGTTTCCTCCCCTCGTGAATGTTGCTGATCGCATCCAGGGAGCTAACCGCCCAATCTGCGCTCAGGGCAATGTGGTCGATGCTCTTGCGTCCTTGAAAAACGAGGTCCGAAGTAACGATGCGCATGTTCGGCGGAAAGGCCCTTTGGAGTGCTAATTGAAGCGCACGAGGCGCGCGGCTTCCCTGCCCGATAGCCTGATTGAAGTCCCCCATCACGATCAGACGCCTAGCTTCCACCGGTTCGAGAACTTCAGTAAGGCCGGCCAGGTACTGCTCGTGATCCTGCCACCGCCTCCTGCGCTCCGCCCCGCGGCGAGCCTCGGTCCGCGATCCGAACCAGGGGATGCAGATCCCAATGACCGCAACCTCGCCCACCGACGTTTGCGTAACGCCCGACACAAACCGTCCCGACGGCATCGAGTCGATCCCCAAATCGTCGACCTGACTCCAAGGTCCCCTTGACCACAGCAAAACCTTCCGGCGATTTGGCCTGACCGTGTACCCATAGTCCGGCTGCGAGCAGATCGTGTGTCCCTGCCGAGACAGCAACTCGTCGTGCGTCTCGGTCAGACAGACGATCTTAGGGTCATATCGATCAATACGGCGCAGGATTTCAGGTGCTCGCCACGACTTGGGCGTAGTGAACTCGATATTCCAGTTGACGACGCTCAGCGACATAGCCGTGCTTTGTTCGCGTACATGTGAAAGCGGCCAGTCAGGCGCTTAGACGCTCATTGGCAGGAGAGGCACGCGCAGGTTAGCAGACTTGCGGCTGAGGTAGTTCTATAGTGCTAGGGTTCCCTCAGTGGGAAGATCCTTGCGTTTGTGCAATTTGGTTGGCCAACATGGACGGTAGGTAGAACTATCTTCGAGATGCGGCTGGGAAGCTTGTAAGGCCTATCGTCAAGTGCCCCTCTGCAGCGGATGGCTTCGTTGTCCCAGGCTCTCAGGCCCGGCGGTAGTCATTCTCTAGTCTGGCCATACCGTCCGAGAGAACCGGACGCCCTCAGGCGATTCACATAGGAGGCCTCGCAGCCGCCCGTGCGCGTACTTCGCGGCCGCGCAGGTGCTTCTTCATACTGTCATCCTATCTGATCTGGGTCAGTTTCTTTGGATACCCTGTCATCTGATTCAGTACATTCTTTGGGAAATCACTTTCGATCGCTTCCACTGCTCCAACTAATAGGGGCTGAGCAAAATCACCCTTTTCGTTCCGCAATAACGCCATCCAAACGGAAGGAAAGTAGCGGCAGAGCATACCAAGACAGTATGAGACTAAATACAGCTTGAAGAACTCTGTCATCTTGTCTCCATTTGCGAAGTCAAGAATAACTGACATGAACTCTCCGCTGCTGTAGTGGGAAACTGGAAACTGATCCTTTGCGAGCTCGTAGGTGGCGTGATCTTGATGAACAAAGACTAGGGTGTCTCCCGCATCGTCACTCTGCAAGAGTCCAGGCGCTACCTGATTGGATGAACCTATGATTACATTTTTACCGTTACTGAGCTTCCTCAATTCTGAAGGAATCCCCACTAGAGGAAAAGCGAAGTGTGTGCCAGGCGGGTGAGAGGCAATTCTGCAGCCCGTGAACATTCTTCGCGGCCGACCAGTAATCTCTTCATACGTCCCCGCCCTTCCTAGGAGTCGAGAAATCAAGTCGTCGAGAGTTAAGAAGCTTTGGTCCGTTGCAAATCTGATAGTTCCCAAATCGTGACCATCTGAACCCACACTATCGGTCTCACCTAGAAACTTGTGCATCGTATTCAAGTTATGGCTGATTTCCACCAACTCGGTAAATGTTCCGCTGGTAGATCGTATCTGCAACTCCAACACATCCTTGATACCACCTTTTAAGGTGCCCTGCCAGTCATAAGTTTCTAACCCGTGACCTTTCTTTAGGGATTCCTCCTTCTTGTTGTGATTGTTTGCAAGAATCACTCCTCGACTGAGCGATAAGACTCCATAGTAGAGCAACAATGGCTTCGCGGTCATTGCAGATCCGTTCGCATTCGAAAAGTACTCGCGACCTTGAATGAAACAAGCATTGATCTGCGAGACCTTGGCAGCATTTGGTCGTCTCTGATGAGCATTCTGATACCAGCGCGCTACAAAATCGTAGGACTCGAAACGAGACAGAGATTGCCAATGAATGTCTTTCAGCATGGACACTGCGGACACCCTCCCTCTACCTAGATGGCTTCATTGAGCTCTCCCAGGTCGGAGAAGTTGTTAATGGCGACCTCGCCTTCGGGAAACTCCGCGACGATCTTGAGCTTGCCGCCCACAGCCTCGATATACGACCGCAGGCTTGATACATACACGTCGGCCCGCTGCTCCAACTTGGACACCGCCGGCTGGTTCACCTTCAGTTTTTTAGCCATGTCCCGCTGGGTCAGCGCCCGCGCCCGGCGAAGCTCGTGCAGCGGCATTTCGGCCAGCAGCTCCCGCTTCATGTCATCTACGCGCCGTCGGCGCTCCGGCGTGAAATCCTTGGTCAGTTCGCTGAACGGATGGCGTCCACTCATTCGATCAACCCCTCCTTTCGCAGTTCTTCCAAATGCTCGCTGTAGAGGTCGTCGGCCAGCGGCATGAATTCCTAATGGAACTCTGTCGCTGGTCGCCTCGTCCGTGACCTCAACCTCTCAGGACATGAGCGAATCATATTCCACCGAAGGAATCAGATGCAGGTGGGAGGGACCAGGCAGCGGCAGCGGCCCTGGCAGATGTCGGCCCGCCCCCGTTCGTGATGAGTCGGCCCTGGGCTGCCCCAGGGACTCAGCCACCAGGCCTCCCGGGCAGCCCCTCACTCCTCGCGCACCCTCCCTGTCCTTCCGAACCCAGTGAGAAACCTCCTCCCCTCGCAGACGACCAAACCGCCAGGGCGCGCGTCGGCGGAAACTGAACACATGACCCCGAAAACTGAACACATCACTGGGAAAACTGAACACATTTGGCGGGAAGGTGAACACATTGCTCGGAAAACTGAACACATTGGCCGGGAAAGTGAACACATCGCCCGGAAAACTGGACACATCCCCCGCCAGAGTGGACACATCCCTCGGAAAACTGGACACATTCCCCGCCAAAGTTGACACATTGCCCGAAAAACTGGACACATCGGCCCGACCGCGTTGACACATCCGAGGGCCCGGCAAACGCCCGCCCACGCACCGCCGCCAGGCCCTACGCCCACTGGCGCTCTGTAAGCGGATAGTGTACAATAGGGCGTATCGCTGCCCCAGCCCCGCTCAGGAACCCCGCGTGCCCGCGCTTTTCCCCTACCCGCCACTCTGGGCGCCCCGTCTCTGGCGTAGTCCGTGGTTTGGTTTTCTCCGCGCCTCGCTCGCCGTTCTGCTGCGCCTCGGGCCCATCCGTCCTGAACTCGGCCTCCTGCCCCCCGCCGCCCACGGGCATTGCGCCCGCCGTGGCTTGGCTCCCGCACCCCGCGTCCCCTCAACCGCGTCGCTCCACCCCAAAAAATCGCCCAAACAACTCTCTGGCCAGCGCGACCCCCTCTGGGGGTCGCGCTGGCCAGAGAGTTGTCCCCCTTCATCCCCCACGCGCGGCCACGCCCACGCCTGCGCCGTTACCATGACCGGCGACGAGACCGCTGAATCCCCGCCCCATGCTCGACACCCTCATGTCCGTCGACGAGGCGATCTTCACGCGCCGGACCTGCCGCAAGTTCCGCAAGGACCCGGTGTCGCCGGAGACCCTCACCAAGATCATCGACGCCGCGCGCTACGCGCCCAGCTCCTGCAACCTGCAGCTCTGGGACTTCGTGCTCGTCGACGACCCCGAGACCAAGGCCGAGGTCGCCGAAGAGACCCGCTACGTGCACCTGGCCCCGGTCTCGCTCTTCGTCTCCTACGGCAACAACTACACCCGTGAGAACTACGCCTGGGTCCAGAGCGCCGCCGCCGCCATCCAGAACATGATGCTCATGGCCCACAGCCTGGGCGTGGCCAGTTGCTGGGTCGACACCCTGGGCGACGTCGACCGCCTTCGCCGCATCCTCGGCCTGCCGGCCGAGCGCGAAATCCTGGCCCTCGTGCTGTTCGGCTACCCGGAACTGATCCCCAAAGCCCCGCGCCGGCGCGCCATCGACATCCTCCTGCACTACGACCAGTACAAGGGCCGCCTCAACTGGCCCAGCAGCGACGACCCCGAGGAATGGACGCTGGAACAGATCCGCGACTTCCAGATGGCCAAGATCCGCAACGGCGCCCGCTACAACAAGCCCGTGCCCTCGGAACGCGACGCCGTGCTGGAGGCCCTAGAGGGCTTCGTGGACGTGCAAAAGGGCCGCTGGCTGGACGTCCTGCCGCTAACCGGCCTCTACACCGAAGAGATCGCGTCCAGGTACCCCGGCGTGGATCTCACCTTCGCGGAGATGACCGATCAGGTCTTCGAATTCGTCCAGGACCGCGCCCCGCGCCCTCTGCGCCACGAGCTCTACCCCGACGCCTTCCACGAGGGCCCTGAGGGCTACGACGTCATGTCCCTGATCTTTCGGATGGAGGGCTACCCGCGCGCCCAACGCCGCGAAGTCCTGACCACGATGCGGCGGCGAATCAAGGAAGACGGACAACTCTTCCTGGCGTTCGTCAACCGCCGGTCCTACCACCGCCCGTTGCGCTGGATGCGGGGGCGGATCGGTCACAAGGGCGTTGAATACGCGCTGGCGCCGGACCCCAGCCTGGGCCCGTTCAAGGCGGCGACGCCGGGCGAGATTCGGGCCGACCTGCAGGCCACCGGCTGGCGCGTACGTGATCGCCGCCACTTCTTTGCGATTCCCCCGGCGGACGAGATCGGGTTCCGCGCCGGCCGCAAGGGCCGCAAGGTCAAACTTGCCGGCCAGACCCTCACGCGTCTCAGCCGTCTGCTGCAACCCGTCGCGCCCGTTCTGGGCCCCGTCGCCCGGGTTCACGCCTGGGACGTCGTTCCGGCCTGAGCCGAGCGGCGCCAGCCAGCGCACCGAATTCGTTAGGCGCTTAGGGTTTGACCGCCACGACTGCGATTGACGACCCGAACGGAAGGCCGACGGATCGGGCCAGCGTCGCTTCGACACAGACTAGTCGATAGAGCGCCGCGTTTAGGCGTCCCGTGCGCATCTGCGCGGCGTTGTTGGCGCGATTTGGCGGGATAGCACCGACGCCCTCGAGCGCGCGCAGACCCAGCAATCCGAACGCCGAGGGAATCGCGAAGAACGTGGAGCGTTGGATCCGCAGGCCGGTGGCCTGAATAAGACGTTCGAGGTCTCGCCGGGCGTAGCGCCGCAGGTGCCCCAGGTAGGCGTCACGGCTCGTCCGCAGCCACTCGTGCGCTGGTACGACCAGGACGAGCACTCCGCCGGGGGTGAGAATGCGCGCCGCTTCGCGCAACGCGGTGGTGTGGTCGGCGATATGTTCCAGCACGTCCACGCTCAGGACCGCATCGAGGCTTTCGGCGGCAAAGGGCAGCAGGCAAGCCGACGCCTTGGAAAAGCGCGCAGTTTGGAGGAACGTTCCGGCTGGCCGGGCATGCCGCGCGATCTGGTAATCCACGCCCAGCCGAATGCTGGCGGTGTTGAACCGCGCCAGCAGCGCCCCGTCCATGGTGCCCACGTCCAGCACACGACGGGGCGGCTTGCCAAGGGCTTCGACCGCCAGGCGATGCACCAACTCATGCCGCGAGCGCACCCACCAGTTCGAGGCGGTGATGCGCGCATAGCGGGCGACGTACTCGGACTTCACGTGGCCTTGAGATCCAACCAAGCGGCGCGGCAGCCTAACGTAGGGCGGCGCCTCGTCCGCGCTAGGACCGCACCTCAAAGATCACAGCGGTGCCGCTCGGATCGCGATAGACCTCGCTGAAGCGGCCGTCGGCGAGTTTGCTCTGGATCGCGGCCGCTTGCACGGCGGTGAGCTGCTTCGGATCGACCAGCACATATCGAATATCAAGTCGACGAAGGGCAGTGTCGTCGAGCTCCTGCTGTGCGCGCCAGTAGGGCTGTCGATACCGCTCGACGTAGGACAGCACGTGGTACCCGTAGGGAATGAACTGCCCGGTCGACGCCGAGATATCCAGCGTGACCGTCGGTCCCTGCGTGTTATAGAGGTTGATCGTGCTCTGCGCCCCGTGGACGGCCAGCAAGTGGTCCTGCACCGCGGTCTGCTCAAGCAGAAAGTCGCGCGCGCCGGGCGGCATGCGGTCCACCGTGGTCGACGGCTGCGCCACCATGCGCGGCCAGGCGATGGCCGACAGCACAAACGCTCCGCATAGCACCAACGCGGCTGCCGCCGCGCCGGTTGCCACCAGCCATCGGTGCCGGCCGGTTCGATGCAGGGCCTCGTGGGTCGCGATCGCCAGGGCGGGCACGGCCAGCGTGAACCCGGCATGTGCGAATCGATTCAGGTTCGGCGCGGACACCTCGGCTCGAAATGCCAGCACGATGGCGACGTTCGCTGCTGCCACCAGCGCCCAGGGCGTGGCCCCGCTCGCGCCGCGCTGATAGGCGATCCAGCCCAGCGCCAGCGCCAGCAGCCAGAACAGCAGCCCGCCGTCAACCAGAAACTCCACACTCCAGATCGGAACATCTCGCATACCCGGCGCGGCCCACTCGACCCACGGCCTGGAGCTGTTGAACCCCCAACTCGGTAGCTGGCCCGGGTGCGTCGTGTTTGGCGTTAGTTTCAGACGCCCCAGGTCCGGATCGGCGCCGAACGTGCCGGCCAGAACCCCGCTGGTGGTCTGGGCCAGCAGCAAAGCCAGACCGGTTGCCGCCGCCAGCCCGAGCGAGCGGGCCAACGCCAGCCAGGGGCGAAGCGGCCGTTGCAACCAGAACCAAAGGCCCAGCGCCGCGGGCACCGTGAACAGCAGGAACTCGTTGCTGGCGGTCAGGTAGACAAGCGCCGCTCCCGCGACCATCCAGGCCGGCCGCGAGGGCACCCGCGCGCCACGGGTCAGCGCCGCGATCGCAACGACGGCCGGAATCAGGCCGTGCAGCGCCGTCGGGTTGTGGGTCGGCATGGTGAACGGGCCGCCCAACAGCAGGCCGCTCCACGCAATTGTGTCGGGCGCCCCGACGATGACGCCCAGCACGTCACCCAGTCCGCGCTCCCGGATGGCCGGGGGCGTCAACAACCAGTAGAGCGGCCCCCACGCGTAGGCGACGGCCGCGCCGCCCAGTGCCCATGCCGAACTCAAGCGTCCGGCCAGCGCGCCGTACAGCGTCAGCACCAGGACGACCGCCATCGACGCGACCAGATGCGGCATGACCGCGGGTGTCAGCACGTCCAGCAGGTCCACCGCGCCGGCCCCCAGGGTGTGAAGCGTCACCCGGTATTGCAGGTCGAAGTCCGGCTCGAACGGGTTGACCACTGGAAAGTTGCCGCGCGCAATGCCGGCAACCAGCCCGCTGTGCAGGTACATCGTGCCCACGTCGGCGCGCCCGACCGTTCCCTCGGCCCAAAACGCCAGCGCCGAGAGGTAGACCAGCACGCTCAGCACCGCCACGCCCGCAACCGCGAGGCGACCGTCCGGTCGGGGCTTGGGTGCCGAAAGGCGTTGCAGAGCCACGGCACCCAGGGCGCACAAGCAGCCCGCCAGCAGCAGCGCCCCCCCCACCGGCAGGACGCGCGGCAGCCACAACAGCGGCAGGCCCAGCGCCACCAGCCCGATCCCGCTGCCCAGGGCGGCGCGGCTCAGCCGCGAGGGCGCCGCCAGCGCCGTGGCGGCCACGCGATATCCCAGCGCGCCGGCCGCGAACAGGCAGGCGAGTAGCGCGGGCAGACTGAGCCAGATCATGAATGGCGAGTGTGGCGAGGGGCCCGGCGGTCTGCAATTGTCGGCTGGTGCTCGCCTAAACTGCGCCCACTCGCGGCGCTGGCGCCGCGTCGTAGCGTATGACTGGTGACGCCCCGCCGTTGCCGGCCCGTTGAGGGTTGGCTCGCGCCGTCACGCAAGCGAAATGGCTGCAATGCTCCTCACCATCGTCGTGCCGGCCTATAACGAAGCTGAGCGGTTGGGTCGTACCCTGCCGCAGATCCTTGCCTGGATGGCAGAACACTCAGGTGGCGGTCGTGTCCTGGTGGTGGACGATGGCAGCACCGACGACACCGGCGACGCCGTGCGTGCGCATATGCCCGTGCATCCAAACCTGGATCTCATCACGCTTTCGCGGCAGAGCGGCAAGGGCGCGGCTGTGCGGGCGGGCATGCTGGCCGCGGCCACCGAAATCGTTGGTTTCATGGACGCCGACCTCTCCACCGACCTCCGGCACGTGCGGGACGCGGTGGCGGCCATTCACAAAGGTGCAGACGTGCTGATCGGCTCCCGGGCGCTGGGCCATAGTCAGATCGTCGCGCCGCAGCCAGCCCACCGGCGGGCCGGCGCTCGCATCTTTCGCGAGCTCGCGCGCCAGGTCGGCGGCCTGCCGGACACACCCGACCCGCAGTGCGGCTTCAAATTCTTTCGGGGACCTGTAGCGCATGATCTGTTTGGCTCAGCAGTGATCGACCGCTGGATGTTCGACCTGGAGGTGCTTCGGCTGGCGCGCCACCGCGGCTACACGGTCGAGCAGCTGCCGGTCGAATGGACCAATGACCCGGATTCGCGGCTGCGCCTCACCGTGGACACCCTGCGCATGGTGCGCGATCTCGCTCGGATCCGCTGGCGGTTTCTCACCGGCCGCTATGGTCCGCCCGGGCGACCCGCCTAGAGCCGCCTGATGCGTACCGTTCGTCACGCAATCGGCGCTTCCAGGCGCGGCCTCGCCGCCTAGCCGTCATGGGTGACTTAATCACCGCCACCCGCGAATTCCTCCTGGAATTCTTGGAAGCCAATCAATACTTGGCGCTGGCCATCTACGTCGGCGTGGAAGAGGCCGGCGTTCCCTTCCCCGTGCCGGCCGACACCGCCATCGTCCTCATGGGGTTCCAGGTGTACCGCGGCGTGGCCAATCCGGTCGCCGTGGTGGCCACCGTCGTTGGGTCGGCCACTGCCGGAGCCTCGGTGCTCTACTGGTTGGCGCGTCTGATCGGACCACGACTGCTGACGCGGTTCGGCCGCGCGCTGCACATCACGCCCGAGCGGCGCGAACGCGCCGAGCGCTGGATTCACCGCTACGAGGTTCCGGCGGTGGTCATCGGGCGGCTCATCCCCGGGTTTCGCATCGTCATCACCATCGTGGCCGGCGCGGCGAGGGCCAGCTTTTGGAAGTTCCTGCCGTCCGCCGCCCTCTCGGCGCTGATATGGGCCGTCATCTACATGGGTATCGGCTGGGGCCTTGGCGATCAGTACGAGCGCGTGGCGTCCGCGGTCGAAGCCGATCCGCGCGTCGGGTTTGGAATCGTCCTGGCTGCGGTCGTCGTGGTCGGCGCCCTGGTTGGGTTCAGGCTGCGCCGGCGCCTCTTCCGTCAGTTGAGTCTGCGAAAGCGCAGGGGGAACGGTTCCCCGCCAATGCCCGGTTAGGGCGCCGTCCGCTCCGCCTCGCTCAACCGGCCGTTGCGTCCCACGACCCGCTTGATCAGCTTCAGCCAGCTTGATGTGCCGTGGCCGCGCCAGTCCAGGTCGTCCTGCAGCTTCATCAGCCGGTCCATGCGGCCCAGCCGCTCGGCCCGCTCGTAAATGCGCAGCCAGACGCAGGGCAACGTGGGGTCGGTCTCGCACATGCCATAGATGTCCGTGCCGCCGCACGGACCGTCGCGCAGACCCTTCGGACAGGCCATCGGACATATGAACGCGGTGTCCTGCAGGATGCAGTGGCCGCACATCTGGCAGCCGAACAGCGGACGCTTGACCAGGCGTTCTACCAGCGTGAACGCCTGAACGGGGGCGTCCCGCAATGCCCGCTGCGCGGTGACCTGCGTAATGTTCACGGCGACGAGTTGCCCATTTGGCTGCTCAGGTCATCAAGTATATGGCCAGCTATCCGCGGTTTCTGTGCGCTCAGGTCGACGCGCCGCTCTGCGCGGCTCCCGCAGCCGGTCGCACCGTCGGCGGCGTAGTCCGGCGCTCCGGAATGATCAGGCGACGTCCAACGAAGAGCTGGGACGGCGGGTCCGTGATCTCGTTGAGCTCAGCCAGGTCCTCCACCGAGACGTCCAACTCCTGCGAGATCCCGTACAGGGTGTCGCCCGCCTTGACCAGGTAGACATCGTCCGCGGAGCCGCCACCCGCGGCTGGCGTTTCGGCCTGTACGCGCTCGCCGGGCTGCGGCAGCTCGAGCTTCTGTCCCACGAAGATGCTGTTGGGATCGGCTAGGTTGTTCTTGGCCTGAAGGTCGTCGACCGTGATCCCGAAGCGCTCGGCCACCTGGAGCAACGTGTCGCCCGCCTGCACCGTGTAGGTCTGCGGCGCGGGCGTGGGCGTGGGCGTGGCGGCGGGAGTCGGCGTGGGGCTGGGCGTTAGGGGCGCCGCGCTTGCGGTCGTGGCCGTGGCCGTCTGCGTCTGGAGTCCCACGCCACCCCCCTCGGTCGCCTGGGTGTAGAGCACATAGGCCACAACGCCCAGGATCAGAAGCCCGAGCACTCCCAGAATCAACTCACGGCGCGAACTGTCCAGCCCTTCACACCTCCGGCGCCTCCGGGCGGACTCCCCGGCAGGCGGCTGGTGGACGCCGTGAGTATAGGCGTGCGCCCCACCAATCGGTCGTACCATGCGCCAATGCAGGCGCTTGTACTGGCCGCGGGCTGGGCCACACGGCTCGAAACCGTCACCGGCGGTGGGCCGAAACACCTACTGCCCATCGGACCGTGCACCGTGATCGACTTCGTGCTGGATCGCCTCAGCGAGATTCCCGAAGTCGAGCGGGTGACGGTCATCACGCACGACGTGTTCTTCCCGCTGTTCGTGGAATGGGCGGCCGGCCGGCCGGGTGGGCCGCCGGTGACCGTCATGAGCGACGGCACATCCTCGCTGGACGGACGGCTCGGGGCCGTCGGGGATATGGCCTACTTCATTCGGGAATCGGGAGTCGACGACGACCTGCTGGCAGTGGCCGGCGACAACCTGTTCGACTTCGATCTCGCACCGCTGGCTCGGGCCGCGCGGCGCGACCTCGTCGTGGGCCTGTACGACGTGGGGTCGCTTGATCTCGCCACGCGCTACGGCGTGGTCGAAATCGACAACGAGGGCGTGGTGACGAGCTTCGTCGAGAAGCCGGAATGTCCGCGCAGCACGCTGGCCTCGGCCGCCGTTTACGGAATCCCACGCGCACGGCTGGGCGCGGTGCAGGCCTTCATGGACGCGGGCGGCGATCCTGATAAGTCCGGCGAGCTGATCGCCTGGCTGCACACGCACGAGCGGGTACTGGGACAGGTGTTCTCGGGTCGCTGGATCGACATCGGCAGCCCCGACGAATACGCGCGCGCCCAGGCCGAATTCGGCGCGTGACGCCGGTTCGGTCCGCGGGTAAAGGGCCATCAGCGGGATGAGCCTCGTCCTGGCCCTGGCGCTCGGCATCTCCAGCGGCCTGAACCCCTACGTCACGGTGGCGATCGCCTCAATCGTCGCGGCCCGCTCCGACCTGCTGACGCCGGCCCCGGCATTCGCGTTTGTCGCCTCGACCGGGATGTTCGTGGGCGCGCTGCTGCTGTTGCCGATCGACGTGTTCGCGGACAAGTTCCCCGGCAGCGGCGGCCTGATGGACCGCGTGGGCTGGGTGCTGCGGCCGGTCGCCGGCGGGATCGTCGGCGGCGCGGCCATGGCCACGGCTGGTCCTGGCGTGATCCTGGGGCTTGCGCTCGGCGCCGTCGCCGCGCTGGCCACCCATGCCTTGCGGCTGCGCACCCGTCGCCGCGTGCAGTGGCGGATGCTGGGGTTCGGACGCATCGTCTTCGGCGCCTACGGCGACTTCGGCAGCGGCATCGTCGCCATGATCGCCCTGCTCACGCCGCCGCTCGGTCTGGCCATCGCCGGGAGCCTGCTAGCAGCCGCAGTGTTGGTGGATCGGCGCTGGGGCGGCGACGCGCCGGTAGCCGATCGCCCTTAGTCGGCAGCCGGAACGACTGTCGGCGATGGATGGCGCGACAGGCGAAATCCCGTATGCTCTGAGGGAGCGGGATGCAAAAAAGGCCTGCGCCCAAGGAGAGGGCTCAGCCATGGTGGCAGTGGTGGAATTTCACTTTCAGCGTGCTGGCGATCCTGACCCTATCTGTCACGAGGGTGATGCCCTTGCCCAGAGAGGTCCGTCGACTTTCGACGTCTTGCTTCATGGCAATGTCGTTGCTTCGGTTGTCAACGTTGTGATGCACTGGCGCCAGATGACGTATGAGCAGGTGTGGAACACGATAGATGCCGATGCAAGAGAGCACCTTGGTATTACAGGCGACGAGTTTATGAATCACTACTTCGATCAATCAACGGACTTTTATGGAAAACCGGTTTACTACTCGCTAACCCACTTAGCGGACCTCATTGCTGACCAGTATCGAGAGGCCGCTGACCAGGAGCCTGAACGTGATTCCAGCGAGCCCCACCGCGCAGAGGCAAAGCTACCGATTTCTTGAGAGCATTCGTGAAGTATTCCAGATAATTGTCGAGGGCCCACTTGCAGGCATTTGGATTCCTGGGCCGCGCAGATCGCAAGTATTTGTTATTGGACACTATTTGACAAGCTCAGGTCGCGGTCAGGCGGCGAGACTTAGTAATGGTAAGTATTTGAACGTCGAGATCACTTTACGCGAGCGACCGCAAGATTCATTGCTCGAAACATCTCGTTCAACATTTACTTACCAGGCTGGGAGCAGCGTCGGAGACCAAGAGGAGATATTCTCGTATCACTATGACCGTGATTCGAGACATCCAATACCGCGAGCGCACTTGCATGTAGGGGCTGCTCCAGAACATGGCGAGAACGTCTCGTCCCTTTCACGGGCACATATGCCGGTTCGACGGATTACGCTTGAGCAGATTGTCTGGCTTCTGATTCACGACTTCGGTGTGAAACCAAGAGACGCTAGGAAGAATGACTGGGAGAACATCCTGTGGAGTAACGAGCGTCGGTTTCTGGAGGCGCAAAAGCGTAGGGAGTGGCCATATGATCCGCCGTTTACCGAACGCTCATAGCGTGTAGTCCAATCAGTCTGGACTTATGACGAGCATAGAACCCTTCGTCTGACGGTTTCGTCATGCGCGAAGGCTGCGGGCATGGGTGGTCAATCCTCCCAAGCACCCAGCGCCTGCAGCACGCCGCGCGCCTTGTGCTGGGTTTCGGCGTACTCCAGGTCCGCGTCCGACTCCGCCACGATCCCGGCGCCCACGTGCAGGTGGCCCACGCCGTGGCGGCGTTGCACCGTGCGGATCGTCAGGCTGGCGGTCAGCCCGCCGTTGAAGCCCAGCGCAAATACGCTGCCGCAATAGGCGCCGCGGCGGACCGGTTCCAGTTCGTCAATGATTTCCGAGGCGCGGATTTTGGGGGCGCCGGTAATCGAGCCGCCGGGCCAGCAGGCTTCCAGCAGGTTGGCCGCCGAGACGCCCGGGCCGAGCTCTCCTCGTACCTCCGAGACCAGTTGCCACACGGTTGGCAGCGCTTCGGTCTGCCAGAGGGCGGGCACGCTGATGGAACCTGGACGGCACACGCGCCCGAAGTCGTTGCGCAGCACGTCCACGATCATCACGTTCTCCGCCCGATCTTTGGGGCTGGCTCGCAACCCGGCCTCGGCGGCGGCGTCCAGGGCGCGGGTAGCGCCGCGTGGCGCGGTGCCCTTGATAGGCCGCGTGCGCGCCTGGCCGTTGGGTCTGACGCGCAGGAACAGTTCTGGCGAGGCGCTGGCCAGCTCGACTCCGTCGGCGTCGAGGTAGGCGCCGAAGGGGGCGGGATGGGCCGCGGCCAGTCCCTGGAACAGGTCCAGCCCCGGCTCCGGCGCGTCGAACTCGATCCGCCGCGCCAGGTTCACCTGGTAGCAGTCACCGGCGGCGATGTAGTCCTTGACGGCCGCCACCCAGCGCCCGAAGTGGCGGCGGTCGGCGTTCGTGCGGGCACGGCGCGACGGGAGCGGTGCCGCAGACGGTTCGCGCGCCCGCAGGCGTTGGCGGACCTCGGCACAGGTGTCCTCGGGGTCGCGCCCGCCGTGAGGCGTCGCAACTATCCAGCCAGTCCCCGTGTGGGCGTCGCGCGCTACCACCCAGTCGTACACGCCGAACCGCATAAGGTCGGTGGGTATTGGTCCCGGACAGCGGCCCGGCAGGGCTTCGAGCTCGTAGGCGGCGTCGTAAGCGATGTAGCCAATCGCCCCGCCAGCGAAGGGCGGAAGCGGAGCGTCGGTGGTCGCCGCGATCCGCGGGAGCGCGTGGCCCAGGGCTGCGAACCCGTTGCCCGGCAGCGCGCCCCGGACCCTCGACACGACGCTCCCCGGCGTCCAGCGCACCGTGTCGAACGGGTCGGCCGCCAGGTACGACCAGCGGCCTTCGCCCGCGGTGTCCGATCCACCCTCCAGCACCGCCAGCCCGGGCAGGTCGCGAAAGCCGTTGGCCAGCAGACGAAGCGGCGGCAACCCGTCCAGCCGCCGCGTGCGGATGTCCGCCGCCAGGCGGTAGCTCACCGGGGCGGTGAGGGCGGGGAGCGTTGTGGTCGAAATACGAAACCGTCAGTTGGGGCGCGTCGGGGCGACGCGCGGCAAGCTCTTGAAATCCAGCCGCGACCGCCAGCGGCTCGCCTGTCGGTTCGCGTAGGGTCGGGGCACGATGTCCCCTACGCAGACGCCGTGCAGTGAGACGTGTGACATGAATGGACGCCGCGAAACCGGGCGCGGAGTGGTGCTGCTCATCCTACGTCGCCCCGGCTGCCGGCGGCGCGCCGGATGTTTCACGTGAAACACTTTGCGCTGGCGGCCCGATGAGTCTCCCAATCGGCAAGCTGCCGCTGCCGCTGCTGCGCCAGGCGCTGGGACGGGTTCCGCGCCAGGACCCGGCGGTGCTGGTGGGCGCGGAGCCCGGCGAGGACGCCGCGGTCATCGACGTCGGCGGATCTGAGCTCCTGGTTGCCGCCGCTGATCCGATCACCTTTGCCGCAGCCGACATCGGGACCTATCTGATGGCGGTGAACGGCAACGACCTGGCCGTAACGGGCGCTGAACCGCGCTGGCTGCTGGCCACGGTCCTGGCCCCGGCTGGAACCACGGCAACGCAGATCCAGGCGCTGTTGGACGACGTGACCGCTGCCTGCGCCGCCGCGAACGTGGCGCTGGTGGGCGGGCATACCGAGATCACCGAGACCGTGACCTCCCCAATCGTCGCCGGCACGCTGCTCGGCAGCGTGGCGCATGGCGCGCTGGTGCGCACCTCGGGTGCCCGCCCGGGCGACGCATTGCTGCTTGCGGGCGCGATTGCGGTCGAGGCTACGGCCATCCTGGCCGGCGACCACGCCGACGCGCTGCGGAGCGCCGGCGTCAGCGAGCAAGACATTCAAGCGGGCGCCGCCCGCCTCCAGTCACCCGGCATCTCGGTTCGGCCTGCGGCCGCTGCCCTGCAAGCCGCCGCTGAGGTCCACGCCATGCACGACCCCACCGAAGGTGGGCTCGCCGCCGCGCTTCACGAACTGGCGGAGGCTGCCGGCGTCGGTCTTTCGGTCGACCGCGACGCCGTGCCCGTGCTTCCGGAATGCCGCCGCATCTGCCGCGCGCTGCGGCTGGATCCTTACGCACTGCTGGCGTCCGGCGCCCTGCTGGCCAGCTTGCCGTCCGCGCAGGCGCCGCCGGCGGTAGAGGCGCTTGGCAACGCCGGTATTCCTGCCGGCGTCATAGGCGAAGTCACCCCCGCACCCGAGGGCCGCCGCTGGACCGTCGGCGGAATCGACGACCCAATTCTCACGGTCGAACGCGACGAACTAGCCCGTTTCCTGGAAGCAGGCTGACGCACGGGCTCATAGGTCCACGGATAGGAAAGATCAAGCGAGCGTCGGTCACCACCACCCGTTGGACTGAGTCAATAGCCAGCGGGCTCAACACTCAGGGCTCTTGCGTCTCCAGCGCAGAACCCTCGGACAGTCGCGGGATTTCTCCGCTCTCGCAGCACGTCTATGTGATCACATACAAAGCTAAGTCCTGAAGATCAGGTATCCACCGTCGCTCGGCGCCCGCGAGCGCCGGCCCGCTCGATCAGTTCGCCGACACGCATGTCGGAGGGCAGGGAGGCTTGGAAGAATCCAAATCCCGGCGCAGCGGCATCTCCAACGGAGGTCCCTCGGGCAATCGCGAGACGTCCCGATCCTTTAGCACACGTACGCGCCCCCAGGCAAAGCCATGCGCATCGAAGATCTCAAGCGTCGGTATCCACCGGCGCTGGCCGCCCTCGATCAAGTAGACCCGGTCCCTGTCGCCTTTGACCAATTCGCCGTCATGTATGTCGACGGACCGAAACACTTGAAAGAACGCACCCTCCGGCACGACAGTGAAATCCCTCTCGTAGGCTGGCGTGCTCCGCTGCAAATAAAGACTCCGATTGCTTCGCAGTATCTCCTCCGCTTGGTCGATCCCCATCGTTTCGTACCGCGTAGTCCGAACCTCGATGTTCTTGTCAGACCCGAATCCTTCGATGTGCAGCGCGTATTGGTGATGAAACGAGGATGGCCAGTTCGTCATGTAGACGCTGTTAGGCACCATGTGTCGGATCTGAGATCGCGCATGCACGTAGTGGGTTTCGGCGTGCTCCCACTGCTCGCTGATGTTCCGCCCCGCATCTCCCGTCATCTGGACTCCCGCGCGCGCCCCCGCCCCGGCAAGTATGACGATCGACAATGCACACATTGCTAGTCGAACGAGCCGGCCGAAACCGAATCTAGGAAAGGCTGTACGCACGGCCGTCAGTAGAAGCGCCAAGCCTCCCGCCAGCCAAATGGATAGGACGACGTAGATCAGGGAAAAGTACTGGTCGTAGTCAGAAATCTCGTAGAGAAACGCGAACCATGCCGTGAATGCGGCCGTGCCGAGCGTCCACACCGCAAGTCGCCAATCACGCGCGGCAATGAAGAAGAACCCGGCAGTGATTGCAATGATCCAGAGCCACCCGAACTCGCGCAGCGTATCCGTGGTGAGCGCGTGCCATCGTGCCTCCGGCGGTCCGGGATCGTTGACAAAGCGCTCGACGAGACCGACGCCACCAGGTGCGGCTGAGGCTGTGACCACCAGGTCCCACATGTCTCGAAATTCCAGCAGAACCCGCGTCTCCGGCTGCTCGACCACCACCTCGGTCCAGCGCCCGCGCAGCAAGTAGACCCACGGCGTCAAGCCGAGAAGGAAGGCACCCGCGGACATGACCGCCTCGCGTGGCCGTGGCACCCGCAGCGGCCGCCGGAACAGGACATAGGCCAGCGTCAACGGCAACATGAAGACGCTGAGGCCGTGATTGGTCAGCGACAGGCCGGTGGCAAATGCCACACCCGCAAGCCTGGCCGGCGTAGGCCGCCGCTGGAAGGCACGCAGCGCGACCGCCACCCCCAGCACCAGTGCCGCCTGCAGGCTGAAGGCCTCGGCTTGGACGGCGTCCGCCCAGACTCGAAAGCCTGTGGCGTACACGACGGTTGCCGTGGCCGCGGCAACCCACGAGCCGGTTACGTCCCGCGCCACGATGAACAGCAACACCGTGGCCAGCGCGGCGATCGTTGCGTTCACCACGTTCGCCGCGTGCGCCGGTTCCAGGAATCCCAAGGCGTGGGACCCCGCGAATATCAGGCCCGTGAGCAGCGGATACGTTGGTGAGTGCGCGATGCCGCCGAGATAGCCGAACGTCTGGAATTCGCCCCAGTCCCCGCCGTTCACGAACGGCACCGCGCTGAGCCAGTAGAACGGCAAGGCCAGCCCAGCCACTGCGGCGACTGGTAGCCAGAACCGCAAGCGTTCCCGGGCTTCGACGGCGTCAAACACCAGCCGGAGTCTTTCTGAGATCCGCAGCCGCCGAATCACGTCGTCTCCAACCGCATGTCCCAGGTCGCGTCGGTGCCCGCCAGGCAGGTGACGGCCTGGTCGGCATGCTGGCTGCGGTCCTTGTGAGTGTCAACGCCGAATGTGACGAGCGCCGAGTCCCGCCACGCGGGGTGCGAGGGCTGTGGGCGATCTGACGCGCCGGTACCATTTACCCGACCGACTCCCTCGTGGCGCCGCCTTGTCCAACTCGATGATTGACTTACGCAGCGACACCCTCACCACCCCTACGCCCGCCATGCGCCGGGCCATGGCGGAGGCCGAGGTTGGCGATGACGTGTTCGGCGAGGACCCGACCGTACGCTCGCTTGAGGAGCGCTGCGCCGAGATGTTCGGTCTGGACGCCGGACTGCTCGTCGCCAGCGGCACCCAGGGCAACCTCTGCTCGCTGCTGACCCACTGCCGTCCGCGGCAGGAAGTCATCGCCGACGGCGGCTGCCACGTGGTGACCTGGGAAGTCGGCGGCTGGGCCTCGCTGGCCGGCGTCACCATGGCCACCGTGCACGCACCCGGCGGCGTGATGACCTCCGAATTGATTCAAGGCGCGGTCAAGGCCGCCAACGTGCATCTTGTTGACTCCCGCCTGGTTTGGATCGAAAACACCCACAACACCGCTGGCGGCACCTGCACCCCGCCGGACCGGATGGCCGAACTGAGTCAGACCGCGCACGAGTTGGGTCTGCGGGTGCACGTGGACGGCGCGCGCATCTTCAATGCCGCCGCCGCGCTGGACTGCTCGGTCGCCGACCTGGCCCAGGGCGCCGACAGCGTGCAGTTTTGTCTGTCCAAGGGTCTGGGCGCGCCGGTCGGTTCCTTGCTGCTGGGATCTGATGCCTACATCACCGAAGCGCGGCGCGTCCGCAAGATGGTCGGCGGCGGCATGCGGCAGGCTGGCGTTCTGGCGGCGGCTGGGCACGTGGCGCTGGATGAGATTCCTCAGCGCCTCCCGCAGGACCACGCCAACGCACGCCTGCTGGCCGAACTGCTCAGCGACACTCCCGGCCTCACCGTTGACCCCGACGCGGTCGCAACCAACCTCGTCTTCTTTGACATCGGGCCCGAACTTGGCGCGCCGTCGGCGTTCGAGGCCCGGCTGGACGAGGCGGGCGTGCGGGTCATTGGCTTCGACGAGACCGGCCGCTGCCGTGCGGTGACCTACCACCAGATCTCCACGGACGACGTCCAGCGCGCGTCCGAGATCATTCACGACTGCGCCGCCAACTCCGGCGGCTGACGTGCGAGTTCTGGTCACCGGCGCGACCGGGAACCTCGGCCCCTTCGTCATCCAGGCGCTACGCGCTGACGGCCACCAGGTTCGCGCCCTTGTCCGCGAGTCCAGCGACCGAACCTGGCTCACCGCCAACAATGTTGAGATCGTCGAAGGCGACATCCTGCAACCGGACTCACTGGACGCGGCGGTGGACGGCATGGCGGCCGTGATCCACCTGGCCGGCCTGCACGACTCCTGGGCGCAGCGTTCGCAGGACTTCTTCGAGCTCAACGTGGACGGCTCGTGCAACGTGCGCGACGCCGCCCGGGCGGCCGGCGCCCACCGCCTGGTGTTCGTTAGCAGCGGATCCACGATCGGCGAGCAGGAAGACGAGGTTGGCACCGAGGCCACCGAGCGGCGCGACTATGCGCTCAGCGACTACGAACGCGCGAAGGTCGAGGCCGAAGCCGCCCTGCTCGAGAACGGGTCGCCGCTTGACGTGGTGATCGTGAACCCTGGGACGGTGTACGGGCCGGGCGACGCCTCGGGAACCGGTCAGGCCCTCATCGGCGCGCTGAGCGGACGGCTGGGCGTGTCGGTGGATGTGCCGGTGGCCTGGGTCTACGTGGAGGACGTCGCGCGCGGGATAGCGGCCGTCTTGGTGCGCGGGCGGCCGGGCCAGCGCTACATCCTGGCCAGCCACAATTTGTCGCGTCTCGCCTTCCTGCAGCGGGCGATCGAGCTGGCCGACCTCGAATACGAGATCAAGCCAGCTTCGCCGCTGGCCTGGCAGGCGTTCGGCCTGATCTACAGCCTGCCGGCCTGGATCACGCGGCGCCGGCCGGTCATCTCGCGCGCGGCCGTGCAGATTGCGCTGCATGGCAGCCAACTGGATGGATCGAAGGCGACCCGCGAGCTTGGCTTGGCCTACACACCGCTGGAAGACGGCCTGAACGCCACGCTGGACTGGCTGCACGACGCCGAACTTGTCGACCTACCCGAAGAAGACGACGACGCACCAACTGGCGAAGGACCGCCCAATGGCGATACCGAACGAACCTGACTTCGAAGCCGATACCCGGAACTACTACCGCGCGCGCGCGCCGGAGTTCGAGCAGTGGATTCTGCGCGAAGGCCGTTACGCCCACGGCCCCGACGCTGACGCCGCCTGGCATCGCGAGATGGCCGAGCTGCAGCGGTTCGTCGGCACGCTGACCGATGCGCGGGTCTTCGAGGTCGCCGCCGGCACCGGCTGGTGGACGCGCCTGCTCGCCCGTCATAACCGGATCGTCGCCTCCGACTACGCGCCCGAAATGCTGACGGAGGCGCGCCGGCGAGACGGGGACGACGTGCCGCTCGGCCGCTGTCGGGCCGACGCCTACAGGCTTCCGGTCGGCGACGGCGCCTGCGACGCCTGCATGTTCGGGTTCTGGCTGAGCCACGTGCCGGTAGCTCGTTCGGCTGAGTTCATCCGCGAGGCGGCCCGCATCGTGCGTCCCGGAGGGTGGATCGTGCTGGTGGACTCGCGGCAGGCGGAAGACTCGGGCGCGTCCGACCAGCACGTCGCGGGCGACCGCGTGCAGCGCCAGCACCGGCGGCTGAACGACGGCCGCGAGTTCACCATCTGGAAGATCTACTGGACGCCGGCGGAGCTGCGCTCGCTGCTCGACCTCGTATGCGCCGACGTGGAGATCATCGAAACCGACCGCTTCTTCATCGGCGCCCGCGGCCGCGTCAAGGGCCCGGCCTCACGAGGCTGAGGAGTGCTGACGGAACGGCGGTGGACCGACTCTGAGCGCGCCCTCAGGTCAGCAGGTGAATGATCAGGGTCGCCGCCGAGAGGAACATCGAGACTACGACGGCGAGCATCAGCCCCATCATCCAGCCTTTGAGGCTCGCGACGTCGGTCTTGGTTGCCAGGTGGTCGTAGCCGCCCTCAAACCGACTCACGCGCTCTTCGATCGTGGCCATGGTTCCTCCTTCCCACGGGTGGTATCCGTGGTACCTGCTCCTGGTCAGTGGGCAGGTAAGTGTTTCAGGTGAAACACTGGGCTCCGACCGCCCGCAGAGGCACCGATTCCGAACACGGCATTAGGGTGCCGCGAGCCGCTCGATCTCGTCCAGCAGCGCGAAATCCTTCTCGGTCACTCCGCCCTCGCTGTGGGTCGAAAGCGTGAAGGTGATGCGCCGGTAGTTGATGAACATGTCCGGGTGGTGATCGGCTTCCTCGGCCTTGGGCGCCACCGCATTGACCAGATCCACGACGGCCATAAAGTCTTCAAGCTCAAACTTTTTGACCAGGGTGCCGTCCTCACAGGTCCAGCCTGATCGTTCGGCCAGACGGGCCTGGATGTCAGCGTCCGCCAGTACTGCCATGAGAGTCTCCTTATCCGGCGCGCGCCGGGCGCGGCGGCGTCTCCGCCCGCCAGGTACCGGTCGTCCCTATAATCTGCGCTTCGTAGGCGCAACTTTCCACTTCCCGGCCCTGCGAGCCACCCAATTCCGAGACGGACATTCATGCGTGCATTGATCACAGGCGCTGCGGGCATGTACGGGTTCAACCTGACCCGACGGCTCCTGCGCGACGCTCCGGACGCCTCGGTGGTGGCCGTGGACGACTTTTCGCGCGGCTTTCCCGGCGGCGAGCCGCTGACCCCCGAGGTCGAGGCCGGGCAGGCCATCCAAATCGTGCGCCGCGACTGCGCTGACCTGACGACGGACGACCTGGACCGCTGGGCGCCGGACGTAATCGTGCACTTTGCCGCGCGCATCTCCGTGCCCGAGTCGATGGACCGACCCCACGCCTACTTCGCCAACAACGAGGCCGGCACCTTCCGATTCGCGCATGCAGTCGCCGACATGACACGGCCGCCGCTGCTTGTCTACGCCTCCTCGCCGGAGGTGTACGGTCCGCCCGTACGAGTGCCCATGGACGAGGACCACCCGCTGCGCCCGGTCACGGTCTATGCCGTGACCAAGGCCGCCTGCGAGATGCACTGCCTGGCCCTGCACCGTTGGTGGGGCCACCCGGTGGTGGTGATTCGCAACTTCAACACCTTCGGTCCACATCAAAATATCGAGGGCTATCCGGCCGTCACGGTGGCGTTCGCGCGGCGGGCGCTGCGGGGTGAGCCGCTGCTCCTGGAGAACGGGGGCCGTCAGACGCGGGACTTCATGTACATCGACGACGCGGTGGACGCCTACGCTCGCGTGATTGCGAAGGGCGCCACGCTGGCCGGTTCGGTGTTCAACATCGGCACCGGGCGTGAAACCTCCATCCGCGAAGTCGCTCGCACCGTGCTGGCCGTCACCGGGTCCCACAGTGAGATCGTTGAGACACCGGGCCGGCGCACCGACCTGCCCGCCCTGAGGGCAGACGCCGGTCGCATCCGCCAGGCCACCGGCTGGGCGCCCGGCACGCCCTTCGAGGAAGGCATGCGGCGCACCGTGGACTGGCTGCGCGCGGTGGACCGATGAGCGCGCTCGTCACCGGGGGCGCCGGGTTCATCGGCCGTCACGTGGTGGGCGAACTGCTGGACCGCGGCGTGGCGGTGCGCGTGCTGGACGACCTTTCACGCGCCCGTCCCGGCTCGCTGGAGGCCTTCAGGCGCCGGTCCGGTTTTCTGGGCCTGGCGCAGGGTGACGTGGCCGATCCGGCGGCGCTGCGGCGCGGGCTGATGGGCGTGGATACGGTCTTTCACCTCGCGGCCGCCGTGGACGTGGGTGCCAGCGTGCACGGTCCGGCCCAGGTGGTGCGCGGCAACCTGCTGGGCACGCTGAACGTGCTGGAAGCGGCGCGGGCAGCGCAGCTGCGCCTGGTACTGGTTAGTACCTGTCACGTCTACGCCTCCGCCAGCCGCTCGCTGGACGAAGGGGCGGCCACCGCGCCGGCCTCGCCGTACGCAGCGTCGAAACTGGCCGGCGACGACCTGGCCGCGGGCTATCGGCGGGCCTTTGGCCTGCGCCACACCATCGTCCGACCCTTCAACGTCTACGGCCCCTGGCAGCGCGGCGACCTGGAGGGCGGCGTGGTCGCCCGCTTCCTGCAGGCCGCGCTGGCGGAGCGGACGCTGGACGTGCACGGCGACGGCGCGCAGACGCGCGACTTTCTCTTCGTGGAGGACGCGGCCCGTGGCATTGTCGACGCGTCGGTGGAGTCGGCCGTCGGGCACACTCTGAACCTGGCGTCGGGACGTGAAACGAGCATTCGCGAACTGGCGGCGCTCATCGACGCCGGCGCCGGGCGAGTGCGCCAGATCCCCCATCCGCACCCGCGGGCGGAAGTGGAACGCTACGTGGGTAACGCGGCGCGAGCCCGCGAACTGCTGGACTGGCGGCCGCACGTTGCCCTGCCCGAGGGCTTGGCGCGCACCCGCGCCTGGTTCGCCGAATTGACCGCGCGCTGACTACGGGCCGCAACCCGCCGCACCGCCTCGTAACACCCGCGCCCCAACCCGCGTTCATAGAGCGCCAGGACCACCGTTGCCGTGCTATTGGACGCTGAGCCAAGCGAAGAGCAACTGAATGAGGTCATCCGACTCGCCGCCACGCTTGACCGCGAGGCCTTCGGGGAACTCTATCGACTCTACGTCGACAAGATTCACCGGTACATCGCGTACCAGGTGAGTGACCGGGTATTGGCCGAAGACCTGACCAATCAGGTCTTCCTGCGGGCCATGCAGGCTATCGGGCGCTATTCGCATCGCTCGATCCCCGAGTTCAACGGCTGGATCTACCGCATCGCCAAGAACGTAGTGGTGGACAACTGGCGAGCCACGCGCAGCACCGTGCCGCTCAACGAGGCGCTGGTCGCCGATCGCGGCGAATCGCTGGACGCGCACTTCGAGTCGCTGGCCAACCGCGAGGAGCTGCGCGAGGCGATGCAGTCGCTCACCGAGGACCAGCGCCAGGTTGTGAGCTACCGCTTCGCCCTGGACATGAGCCACCGCGAAATCGCCCAGATCATGAACCGTAACGAACCAGCGATCCGCGCGTTGCAATTCAGGGCGGTTGCCGCCCTGCGCAAAGTCATGGCCGAGGACGCCAGGTGAGCCCCGACATTGAGACGGCCTTTCACACGTCGCTCGACCGCCTCCTGCGCGGCGAGGCGACACTCGACGCGTGCGTCGCCGCGTACCCCGAACACGACGAGCGCCTGCGCGACATGCTGGTACTGGCGCTGGACTTGCAGGCACTGGCGCCGCTGCCGCTGGACCGGCGGGCGGTAGAGCGCGGGGCTCGCCTGATCGACGACGAGGTGCAACGGCTGCGCGCACGCCTGGACCGGCAGCCCGAACCCGCCAGCGCCTGGCAGCGCCTGACCTGGTTGTTTCCGCGCTTCATGCCGGTGCGGATGGCGGGCCTGGCCGCGGCGTTTGCCATCGCGCTGATCGCCTATGGCGGCGTGACGCTGGCCGCCGTGAACAGCGGGCCCGACAGCGCGCTGTACGGCTACCGGCTCACCCTGGAGGAACTGCGAATCGGCTTCGCAACCGACGAGGAGAAGGCCTACCACTACCTGGACACTGCCGAGCAAAGGCTCCGCGAAATCGAATCGGCGGCCGGATTGGGCGATGCTGTCGCCGTCGCCCGCGCCAGCACCGCCTACCAGGAGGTCGTGCGCAAGGGCGTGAACGTGCTCGGCGCTGTGGCTCGCGACACCCAGCCGGGCGCGGACCGCACTGGTGAGGTGGCCGCCGACTATCGCCGCCGCCTGGCCGAACACGACACGCGCTTCGACTCGCTCACCACCAAGACCGCCGAGACTCAGCGTGCCCCCATCACGCGGGCGCGCTCGCGGGCGCAAGCTGGCCTGCAGGACGTCCACAGCGGACCCATCCTGGCCGCCGCGCCGACGGCGGCGCCTGACCTGAGTCCTGCGGCCACGGCGGCTGTCCCCGCGCCCGTGGCCAGCCCGAGCCCTACGCCGGCCGTCGTCCTCACGGCTCCGGTCTCGCCCACGCCCGTCGCCCCACCTCCAGCGCCCACGCCCACGGCCGTGGCTGTAACGCCGGCGTCGCAGGTCACACCTGAACCAACGGCCGCGGCGCCCGCCGTACCAACCATCGACATCACCTGGAGCGCCGTGGTCGTCACGGGTGAATTGCTCGCCGCGACGGGCGACAGTCTCGTCGTCGCCGGAATCTCGATTGCCCGCGGCGACGTCGCGGCGGTGGACGGCGTACCCCTGACCGCCCGCGTTCGGGCCGAGGCCCTGGTGGCGGCCGACGGAATCCTGACCCTGATTGGACTGTCCGTTGTGCAGCCGGCGCCTGGTGCGTCCGAGACCGTGGCGGACAGCCAGCCGACCGCAACGCCCGAGCCCTCGCCCAGCCCTGAACCGTCGCCCGACGCGTCGCCGACCCCGTCCGAGGGCGAGCCCACCGCGCCCGCCGAGACTTCGCCCACGCCCGACCCCACGCCCGCCGAAGGCACCCCAGCCGCGGACGCTTCGCCCACCCCTGCCGAAGGTGAGCCAACGGCAACCCCTGACCCCGCGGCCAGCCCGGCCACAACTCCTGGGGAAGGCGCGCCGCCGTCTGAAGCGTCGCCGACGCCAACCCCGGCGGACGCGGAATCCTCGCCCACGCCGGATGCGTCGCCCACGCCGGAGTCGACCCCGGGTGAAGGCGCACCCCCGGCGACCGAAAAGACGCAGCCCCCATCGGAACCCTCACCCACGCCCACCCCGGCGGACAGCGAGCCGAGTCCGACCCCGGAGGCGACCCCCAGCCCCGAAGCGACACCCCCGGAAGCCACACCGCCGCCCACGGATGAGCCGCAGCCCACACCAGAGCCTTCGGCAACGCCCGAGGCGGAGCCCACGCCGGACCCGACGCCCCCGGAAGCCACGCCGCCGGCAACGCCAGAGGCGACGCCGACCCCCGCAGAGGGCACGCCGCCCGCCGCTGAGACGCCGCCACCGGATGCCTCCCCGACCCCAACCCCGGTCGGCACCGAACCGCCCGCGGCCCCTGAGCCCACGACCACGCCCGACGCTGAAGCGCCGCTTGTGCCAGCTCCACCCACGTTGCAGGGCGTCCTGGTTGCGCTCGATTCCTTCACCGTGCGGGCCGGCGGAATCGTGTTCAGCCGGCCGTTGGACACCCCGCTCGTGCTGCACGGGCCAATGGCGCCCGGCGACGTGGTGGTGGTGACGTTTGAGGCGCTACGCGCCGCCTCGTCCTACGTCCTGGTGGCGCGCGAGGTCGCTCCGATCCAACCGCCCGACGGACCGGCGGTGACGCGCTGGCAGGGCTTTGTGGACGAACTGGCGCCTGACGCGCTCACACTCAACGGAGTAAGGCTCCAAGTCGCACCCGCCGCGCGCGAGGACGCTGTCTGGGCCAGTCTCGGGGTGGGCGACCTGGTGGAAGTGGACCTGGGCGACGCGGCCGTCGCCGAGCCGGTGGCTACCGCGGTTCGGCTGTTGGGATCCGGCGCCGCGCAGTCGTTTAGCAACCTGGCGGGGCTTCCGCAGGGCTAGCGGGCGGTTTAGGCCAGCACGATCAGGTGCGGCGGCGCCCACATCCGCCAGCCGGCCCGCGTGGAATCGAGCCCGAAGATCTGGCGCGGGGTCAGCACCGGCGAGTCCGAATAGCGCGGCGCGTACTTGTTGTGCTGGAAGATCTTGATCCCCCGCCACTGAAGGTGCGGGTACGCCTCTGGGTTGGTGATGGCGTTGTATTTGTGGATCTTGGCGTCGGGGCTGCCGAACCCATCGGCGTCCAGGACCAGGTCGACTTCTGGAAAGACCTCCAGGTTTCGCTTGTCCGAAACCATCGACCACGAGTCGGACAGCTCGTCGACGAACTGGTGGATGATCATGATCTTCTTGTGCGACAGCCGCTCGCTGCGCACGTAATCGGCCAGGATGCTCTGGGCCTCGTTGATGGCCCTCGCCGAGAGCCACCCGATTGGGTGCCCTGGCATGTTCTGATCCGGCTGCGTGGCGAACTCCGGGTCAAGCGCAATGTGCACGTTCGGATAGGCCATGTAGCCCTTGTCGATCATCCGACGCACGAAGAACGACGGCGAGAGGCGTCCCATCTGCGCATCCAGGACAACCCCCATCCCACGCTCCGCCGCCGGCAGGATGTACTCGTTCACCAGGTCGACGCCCGATCCGTCCAGGAAAATCAGGCAGGAGTCGTCGGCGCCCTTACAGGGGCGTGCCAGCGCGTAGATCAGGTGCGGCGCGACCGTCACCGGGGCTTCCGCGAGTTCCGAGGTGGCCTGAACCCACGGCTCGATGCTGCGCTCCAGTTCGTCAAACGAATTGAGGTCGCCCAGCAGCCCAAGGATCGGGGCCACGCCAAAGCTGCGGCCGTAGACCGTAATCACCGGAGACGACTTGACAACCGACTGCGGTGGGAGTTCGTCCGTGTACGGCGTGACGGGGAGGTCCAACTCTTCCAGGGTTGGCGCCCTGGGGACCGGGAAGGGCGGTATCGCATCGGCGATCTCCGGATGGCCGGGCTGACCGTCCGCCGGGCCTCCGACTGGCTCGGCCGCATGCACAGCGGTAGCCAGCCCCCCAAGTGCTGTGCTTGCCGTGCCCCCCGCCAGCAGCCCCAGGCCGTGCCTGAGAAAGGTCCGGCGTCCTCGCATAGCTCAGAAACACCATAGTACAACTGTTGATTACAACAGTCTATACTCAGGTTTTTCTGTAACGCCAGCAACGTGCAACGCTCAAGCTGCGGATCCGCTGCAAGCCTGTGGTCCGCCGCCGTCAGTCGTAGCTGGTGCTGGTCTCGTGCTTGTCGGCGTGCCGCTCCAGGGCCAGGTCGATCAGACGGTCCAGCAGTTCGCGGGAACCGAGGCCGCTGGCCCGCCACAGCTTCGGGAACTGGCTGATTTCCGTGAAACCGGGGATGGTGTTGATCTCGTTCAACACCACGTCGAACGTCTGGCCGTTGACGAGGAAGTCCACGCGCGCGAAGCCGGCGCCGTCTATGGCGCGGAACGCCTCCACGGCCATGCGCCGGATGCGCGACGCCAACTCGTCCGGAATGTCAGCCGGAATGCACTCCTGTGACGTGTCGTCCAGGTACTTGGCGTCGTAGTCGTAGAACTCGTTGCCGGGGATGATCTCGCCGCAGACCGAGGCCTCGGGCTCGTCGTTGCCAAGCACGCTGACCTCGATTTCGCGGGCGTGCGGGATGCCGGCCTCCACGATCAGCCGCCGGTCGTACCTGGCTGCCAGCTCCATCGCCGGGCCCAGTTCGTCGGCGTCGTGCGCCTTGCTGATCCCCACGCTGCTGCCCAGGTTGCAGGGCTTGACGAAGACCGGATACCCCAGCTCCGACTCGATCTGGGCCTGGATCGCCTCCGGATCCGCGTGCCAGGCGCGACGGGTGAAGACGCGCGATGCGGCCACCGGAATCCCGTGCGCGTGCAGGACCCGTTTCTGGATCGCCTTGTCCATTCCGACCGCGGAGCCGGTGACGCCGCTGCCCACGTAGGCCACGTCGGCCAGGTCCAGCAGACCCTGGATCGTCCCGTCCTCGCCATAGGTGCCGTGCAGCACCGGAAACACCACGTCCAGCGGGGCGTCCAGCGAGCCCGCGGGGCGATCCGGCATGCGCGTCGGCAGGCTCACCGGCGCCTGCGCGGGCTGGGTGTCGGACTCCACGGCGCCTTCCAGCAGCGGCATCGGATCGTCGTCCAGCAGCCATTCGCCCGTCTTGCTGATGCCGATCGGCCGAACGTCGTACTTCTCCGGATCCAGCGACTCCAGCACGAAGCGCGCCGAACGCAGCGAAACCTCGTGCTCGCCGGAGCGGCCGCCGAAGAGCACGCCGACCCGAAGCTTGCGTTTTCGCGTCATGTCGCCACTCCCAGGCTGGTGCTCGTGAACAGCGCCTCGAAACGGAAACCCGCCTCGGCCATGGCCTCCGCGGCGCCTTCCTCACGGTCGACCACCACCAAGACCAGCAGGACGTTCGCGCCGCTGTCGCGCATGGCTATCGCCGATTCGATGGCCTGACCGCCGGTGGTGACGACGTCCTCGATCAGCACGACGTTGTCGCCCGCATGCAGAATCCCCTCGAACCGACGCTCGGTCCCGTAGGACTTGGCCTCGCCGCGCACCAGCACGCTGGGGTGGCCGGTTGCCAGCGAAACCGCCGTGGCCAGCGGCACCGCGCCGAGTTCGGGGCCGGCCACGCGCTGGGTCTCGGCCGGCAGGCGCGCGGCCAGCGCCTCGCCGATGTCGCGCAACAGCGAGGGCTCGGTGGTGAAGCGGTACTTGTCCAGGTAGTAGCGGCTGCGCCGGCCCGAGCGCAGGACAAAGTCGCCTTCCAGGTACGCCGCGTCCACGATGCGGGAAGCCAGCGAGGCCATGTCGATGCTGGCTAGAGTTTCGGCGCCCACGCAGTCAGCCTAGCAGCCCCGACGGTCAGGGCTTGCGGCGGCTGCCCGAAGCCGTTCACCATGGCGCGGCACCGGCTGGTCTGTTGGTGGCGGATGCCCGCGGCGTTGATCTTCGGAATCACTGGCTACGCCGGCAGCGCACTGGCCCGCCACCTCGTGCGTCGCGGCTGGAGCGTGCGCGGCATCGGCCGCAGCGAGTCGGCGGCGAGCGACCTGGAAAACCTGGGTGTCGAGGTCGAAATCGCCGACGTGGGCGAGCCGGAGGAGCTCGAGGGCCTGGGACGGGCCGGCGACCACGTCTTCTACCTGGTGGGCAGCATCAGCGGCCACCCAGACTGGACGGAACGCGTGGGCTTGGACGGCGTCGTGAACGCCGAGGCCGCGCTGGCCCACGCCGGCATCGCGTCGTTTGTGCTGGTGCAGACGTTGGCGGCCTACGGCCGCGGTTCAGACGAGACCATCACGGAAGACACCCCGCCGAAGCCCAACTCCCAGCTCGGCCGGATCAGCCTGCTGGCCGAACGTCACCTGCGCCAAGCCCTGACCAAGCGAGGATTCCCGGCGCGCTTCGTGCGTGCCGGAACGATTTACGGGCCGGGCCGGCGCACCGTCGACGCGCTGCGTAGGAAGCGCCTGCGCCTGCTGGGCGGCGGGCGCAACCTCTCCAGCCGCATCCACGTGGACGACCTGGCGATCGTTCTGGCGGCGGCGGCCGAGCGCGGCCGCTCGGGCGAGATCTACCTGGCTGTGGACGACCAGCCGGTGAGCATGGGCGACTACTTCGACCACTTGGCCGAACGCGCCGAGGCGCCGATGCCCGGATCGACACCCAGGTGGCTGGCGCGGGCCATGATTGCGGGATTCGGGCTCTCGTCGAAGCTAACCAAGGGGCACGCCCCGCTGGGCCACAACCTTTACGCACTGGTCACCGGAAACTACGCCTGCTCCAACGCGAAGATCCGCAACGAGCTTGGGGTCCGGCTGGCTTACCCGACCTATGTGGAGGGTGTGGAGAGCTTGCTGGTTGACGAGGCCGACGATGAGTAGCACCCATCGCCGGAGCCATGCGTGACGTTTGAGATCGGGTTTGTCCTGGCGGTCACCGTGGCCGCGCTGCTGCTGCTGGCGCTGGCTCGATTCCCGCCCGACCTGATTGCCTTCGGCGTGCTGCTGACCCTGTTCTTTGCCCGCGTCATCACGGCCGAGCAGGCGCTGAGCGGGTTTTCCAACCAGGCCGTCATCGCGGTCGGCGCGATCCTGGTCATCAGCGCCGGCCTTACGTCCACGGGGGTGGCCGCGCACATCGGCGCCTGGATCCGGCGCGTGGCCGGTCACAGCGAAGTCCGGCTGATCGCGCTCACCATGGCCAGCGTGGCCGTGCTATCGGCCTTTATGAACTCCGTGGGCGCCTGCGCCGTGCTGCTGCCGGCCGTGGTCGCGGCCGCCCGCGAAATGAACACGCCGGTGTCGCGCGTGCTGATGCCGTTGGCCTTCGGGTCGCTACTGGGCGCCATGCTCACGCTGGTCGGCACGCCCTCCAACATCCTTACGAGCAGCGTCCTAGAGCAGTCCGGCTACGAGCCATTAGGACTCTTCGAGTTCACGCCCTTCGGCGCGCTGGCCCTCCTGCTGGGCATAGGGCTGGTCCTGCTATCCCGGCGCCGGTTGCTGCCGGTACGCAGCGTTGGGACGCAGGCGGCGCCGACGGGCGTGGAGCATCAGGCCTATCGGCTGGAGGAACGCCTGTTCGAGGCCGTTGTGCCGGACGACAGCCAGCTGGTAGGCCAAAGCCTGCTGGCGGCCGGCATCGGCGAAGCCTTCGGCATCGCGGTTCTCGCCATCGAACGCAACGGCAACACCACGGCCGCGCCAATGCCCACCGAGGTGTTGCTGGCCGGCGACTACCTGCTGCTGGGAGCGCGGGAGGACGACATTGAGCGCCTGCGCGAGGTGCATGCCCTGGAGGTCCAGGACCGCATGCGTCTGGGCGCGGACGCGCTCCGGGCCGGCTCGCTCAGCATGACCGAACTGGTCCTCCGACCCCGCTCACGCCTGGCTGGGCAGACGCTGGAAGACATGGAGTTCCGCGACCGCCACGGCTCCACGGTCCTGGGCGTCTGGCGCGACGGCGCGCCGCGCCGCACCCGCCTGGCCAAGCTGCCCCTGGAGGGTGGCGATGCGCTGCTGGTCCACGGACCGCCCGTGGCCCTGCGCCAACTCCGCGAATCGCCTGACTTCGTGGTGCTGACGGAGGACGTGGAGACGCCGCCGCGCGGGCGCCGGGCGCCGATAGCCGTGGCCGTACTGGGCCTTTTCATCCTGGCGCTGATGTTCCAGCTGGCGCCCGTGGCGATCGTGGGCGTTGCCGCCGCCGCGGCCATGGTCGTGACCGGCTGCATCAACATGGAGCAGGCGCGCCGGTCCGTCGAGTGGCGCGCCATCCTGCTGATCGCCGCCATGCTGCCGCTGGCGGAGGCCATGCGCTCCACCGGCGCCGCCGCCTTCCTGGCGGAGCGCTCCACCGAAAGCCTGGGAACGTTCGGCGCTCTGCCGGTGCTGGCCGGCGTGCTGCTGCTCACCTTCTTCTTCACCCACGTCATGGGCAACCACGTCACCGCCGTGCTGATGGCGCCGTTGGCCATCGACGCCGCGGTGCGCATGGGCGCCGACCCGCGCATGTTCGCGCTGGGCGTGGCCCTGGCCGCCACCTCCGGCTTCGCCACCCCCTACGCCCACCCCGGCAACCTGCTGGTCATGGGCCCCGCCAACTACCGCTTCGGCGACTTCGTCCGCATGGGCCTCCCCCTCGGCCTCCTCACCCTCGCCGGCAGCTTCCTCCTCCTATCCCTCCTCTTCGGCGTCTGACCCGTCGCCCACCCCCGTCGTCGCGTCTTTCGGTAGCCTTCCTCTAACACCCGCGACTAACCGTTCCAGGAAAGGCCGGTTCCGGTGGTTCGAATAGCAATGCTTGGCAGCGGCTTCGTCTGCGACTTCTACATGCAGGCCCTGCGCTACGTGCCGGATCAGCGCGTGGTGGTCAATTTCTCCAAGTCACAGGCCAAGGCCGAGGACTTTGCACAGCGCTGGAAGGTTCCCGAGTCGACCACCGACATGCAGGCCGCCATCGAGCGCGACGACGTGGACCTGGTGGTGGTGGGCCTGCCTAACTTCGTCCACCGCGACGCCTGCATCGCCGCCGCCGAGGCCGGCAAGGCCGTTGTCTGCACCAAGCCCCTCGGCCGCAACGCGCCCGAGGCCGCCGAGATCCTGCAGGCCGTCCGCGCCCACGGCGTGTTTCACGGCTACCTGGAAACCGAAGCCTTCATGCCCGACGTGCTGCGCGCCAAGCAGGCCGTTGACGACGGCGCCATCGGCAAGGTCCTCATCGTCCGCGCCCGCGAGGCCCACACCGGCTCCCACGCCACCTACGCCTGGGACGCCGCCACCAGCGGCGGCGGGCCGCTGCTGGGCATGGGCGTGCACGCCGTGGCCGCTTGCCGCCTGTTCATCGGCAAGGACGTCATGCCGCAGGAAGTCATGTGCTGGGCCGACACCCTGGAACACGACGTCCCCTTCGAGGACAACGCCGTGGCCCTGGTTCGGTTCGAGAACCGCTCCCTCGGCCAGATCGAAGCGGGCTGGAGCAATCACGGCGGCATGGACATCCGCACCGAAATCTACGGCGAGGACGGCCTGATCCACATCGACGCCACCCACGGCGTCCCCATCAAGGCCTTTAGCCTCCACTCCATGGGCTACGTGCAGGAGAAGGCCGACTCCGACACCGGCTGGACCTATCCGCAGTCCGACGAAGCCTGGCAATACGGCTACCACGGCCAGATGTACCACTTCGTCCGCTGCCTGGAAGACGGCACGCCAGCGGACGAAGACTTCGAAGACGGCTACATCTCCAACGCCGTCATCGACGCCGCCTACCGCAGCGCCAAATCAAGGCAATGGGAACCCGTGGACCTGTCGGGACTAGCGGCGAGTGGTTAGTGGCCAGTGGCTGGTTGACGAGGAACCAGAGCGGGCACGCTGCTCGTGGGCGTGGGTGCGACTGAAAGCATCCACGCTGGCCGTGACCCTTTGCGCTCCAACGCCTACACAGAAACCGGATCGCAGGCGGATCCTGCACTCGGAACCTGACGGCTATAATCTAGTCAGAGTCACAGGGGCCTCACCCTACGACCGACTCAGGGATGAGTGAGATGCGGCCGGCTGAGTGCTGGCCCACAGGAGGGATCCCCCGATGACCGATCCCAGCAAGATGAAGTTGCGTGCCTTCTACCTGTTCGCGCGTCCATCGGCGCTCGGCGGCGTGGCCAGCATTCTGGATTTCGGCGGCACGCTGAATGAGTACAACACGGCGAACTCGCCGCAGCAGGCCGATACGTTGGCCCTTTGGAGTGACTGGCTGGCGGTCGGCGATGACATGTGGTCAGCGATCAGAACCTACGAAAGCGCCCTACCCAAGCACCGCCGCCCGACGCGTTGAGCCGCCCGGCGGCCAAACAGCGCCACTTTGACTGAGGATCAGGAGTCCGAACTCCTTAACGACCCGGCCGACAAGCCGGAGGACGTGCTCCGGTCTCCCGATCTCGGTGCCGGTGCCCCGCGAGTCATCGGCGCCGAATTTCAGACTTCCTTCCTGCATGCAGGACCGATCCCGCCGCCCGAGGTGATGGCGCAGTACGAGGAAGTGTTGCCGGGGCTAGCTGACCGGATCATGGCGGAGGCCGAGCGCCAAACGGCGCACCGTCAGGCAGCCGAGATGACCGTCATTAGGAACGACGCGCGGCAGAGCATGTTTGGCATGGCAGCTGGAGTAGTTACCGTGTTGGCTGCGCTTGCGGTGGCCGCGATATTCGTGCTCCAGGGACAGCCGTGGTTTGGCATTGTCGCTTTGCTGGCGACCATCACGACCCTCGCTGGAGTGTTTGTCCATGGAACCCAGGCGCGGCGCAAGGAGCGGACAGTACGCCTTGAGGAGACGCTCAACCCAACCGCGGACGTCGACGAGCCGCCTCCAGAACAACCCTCCGGGCCACAGCTTCCACGAGCGTGACGAGCGGCGCTCGGAAGTCTGAGCGGCCCGCAGCGGCCGCTGGTCGGTACAGCTGCCTCAGGCTGGTTAGAAGATCAGGAGACCATGAAAACCGTAAAGGCCAGGTTTGCCAGCGGTGTGCTCGAACCTTTGGAAGCGCTCGACCTCGACGAAGGACAAGAGGTCACGGTGTCGATTGACGACGGGCTGCCGCCCAGCCGCCCCGGCCGAGGCATGCGAGCAGCAGCTGGCGCGTGGAAGGGGACGCACGATCCCGACAAGTTGAAGCGAGACATCTACGCAGCCCGACTCATGACCTCCCGGCCTCGCCCTCAGCCCTGAGTCTTTGAGCATCACTCACGCGCTTCGTCCCTAAGTCGGGTCTGTCGCGCGAGGGATCTCGAGACCCGCTGTGCTGCACAAATTGCAAGTAGTACTTTCAATGTGTGCAGTCCGTGGGCCGCTCAGCCATCCCGTCTCGCGCCCCTGCCGCTCCCGGGGGTTGGCCGATAGCGGAGTTCGCTAGCTCAGGTCCCGCGCCTCGTTGCCGAACCGGTAGGCGAACACCTGGCCGTAGGAAAATTCGATGTGTACCCGCACGCGTTCGCCGGCGGCCGGGCCCAGGTCGGGCGAGCCGTTCCAGGTCACCGGATGGTCCACGTGGTCGCCGCGAATCTCGTCGCAGTCATCCAGCATCAGGCCGGCGATGGGCGTGCCGTTGCTGGTGCGGACCTCCACCTTGGCCCTGCCGTTGCGCACGTTCGCGTTCAGGAACAGCCGGTCGCCGCCTGCTACCACGCGGTCCGTCACGATCCAGCCGGATTCCCGCCCCGCCGACAGCCCGGCAAACCGGTCCAGCCCCAGCACAAACGTCCCGATCCCGCCCGAGCGGTAGTTCAGCCCGTGGGCTTCTTCCCGGCCGTGGAACCAGAACCGCATGCGATCCCCTTCGCGCACCGGCGGACTGTCGGACATGTTGACCCATGAGTCCTCCCAGCCACCTTCGGCGCCCAGGTCCAGGAACCGCTCGCTGCGGTACGGCCGCTGCCAGTGCAGGCCGTCCAGGCTGCTGGCCAGCGTCACCCACATGCGCTCCACGTCGGTGTCGTACAGGTTCACGAACGCCAGCATGCGGTTGCCATAGGCGATGGGCGCGATGTTGTAGAACTCGGTCCCGCGCGTGTCGAACGCGTCGTTGCGCAGCACCGTCGTGTAGTCCGACCAGTTGACGAAGTCCTGGCTGGTCGCCCGCGAGACGACACGCTTGTACGGCATCGCGCCCGATCCCGGCGGCGCGCCGTTGCCCATCGGGGAGTGGAAGCGCGGCGGCCGCAGGAACAGCCAGTACTCGCCCGACACCGGATCCTTGATCGCAGCATGCCGGTCGCCCGCTTGCGCGTAGATCGGCTCCGGGTGCTGCGTCCAGGTGATCCCATCCGGACTGAACAGCGCGTACAGCCCGTTGTCGGCGTCGCCGTGAAACGAGTGATACACGGGAATCTTGTAGCGCCGCTCCGGCCCGCCCACGTCGTCCACGATCAGCCCGTGCGACTCCATCGCCCGGCAGCCCGGGATCAGCGAGGGCCGGTGGAAGATGTTGTTGGCGGTGTTGCCGTCGAACTCGATCAGGCCCAGGTTGGGCTTGGTCCAGCTGATGCCATCGTCCGACTCGGCGTAATTCAGCATCACCTGATCGCCGGTGGGGCTGTCGTAGTTGAAGCTGCGGTACCACATGCGGAACCCGCCGGTAGCGTCGTCTTTCAGGATGGACAGGTCCATCCCCACGCCGCCGCCCTCCCAGGGCTGGTCGGCCGTCATGATCGGATCGTGCGAGCGCCGCTCCGGCCGTCCGATGGTGGGCGTCACGTTCCGCGACGCGTCAACCTCGGCGTCGTCCACAAACAGATGCAGGTGCGGGTCGTACATGGTCGGCTTCTCTACCCCGCGAGTGCGCCGAGTCTAAGGCGCGGACCGGCACGGCGCGCACTCGGTCGGCTCTGGAGCCCGTCCGCCGCCCTACAATGCGACCCGAAAGCTGTCTGACCAGGCCTCGTCCCAGAGGCGTGGAGAGAGAGGGCACTCCTGTGTTGATCCGTCGATGCCGAGCCGGCGCCGCCCTGCTGGTCGCCAGTGCAATCGCGGCCGCCCTGCTGACCGCCTGCGGCGGCGAGTTCGAATTCAGGCCCAGCGGCAGCGGCCGCGGCCAGGGCGTCAACTACCAGCAGGCCCCCGGGTCGCTGTACGACACTCCCACACCCACGCCGTCGTCCTGACGGCGTCCCGCCGCTAACCTCACGCGACGGGCGCTACGTCGCCGGCTCCTCCTGCTCGGACTCCTCCTTGAGGAACGCTTCGGCGGACTCCACGTATACCTTTGGAAACCCCGCCACCGGCCGCTTGCCGATGATGGCTCGCCGCGCCTCGGCCGGCGATAGCCCCCGCAGTGCCCGCAGAATCACGTAGGTCATCAGCGGCCCGCGGTGGATTCCCTCGCGGCAGTGCACGTAGAGCTGGGTGTCCGGGTTCGACAGCGCCCGCCGCGCGAACGACAACCCGCGCCGGAACCACGAAGCCGGCTTCGGCTCCAGATCGTCCACCACCGGCGCCCACGTGGCTCTAAAGTTCCGCCGCACCTCCGGCTCATGCGGGTCCGTGCTCACGTTCAGCACGTGCGTCACGCCCGCCGCCTGCAACGCCCCCAGCGACGCCGGGCTGGGCCGCCCACCAACCCAAACCCCGTCCGCCACCTCCGACGGTGGATACGGCTCAAAAATCATCGAACCCCTCGCTGAGAACTACGCACCGTGCTCCAGCCCATCCTCGGGATGCCCCGCCAATCTCCGCCCTCACCATTGTCCAGACCGGAGACAGGGTGGCCAGGTGTTCGGGGACATGGTTTACACATCCAGCCCGACGCCCGCAGGTCCAGAGTGCCTCCGTCGTCACCACGCAGCGCCAATCTCGTCCTCCGCCTACCAGCCCTAGCGAAAGTGACTTTGCCACCCACCCCTAGCATGAGTGCCTCGGCACCCCCAGCAAGAGTGGCTCTGCCACCCAGCGCGCATGAGTCGTCCCCACAGCGCCAAAACCTCGTCCTCCGCCTACCACCCCCATCATCAGTGCCTCGGCACCCCAAGCGAAAGTGGCTCTGCCACCCACCTCTAGCAAGAGTGCCTGGGCACCTCCGTTGTCCCCCACAGCGCTAAGCAGTCGTCCTCCGCCTCCCAACCCCAGCAAGAGTTCCTGGCCACGCCGGTCACCGCGCCATTTCCTGGCACCAGTGGCATTGCCACCCACCCCTAGCATGAGCGGCTACCGCCGCCCACCCGTATGATGCAGCGGCTCGCCGACACGTGCTGGATCGGGCCGCCCATGCGGCACTCGCCGGATCCCTTGCGAACCGCCGCGGCCGACGTGGCTGACGCCGTCTTTCCATATGACTACCGCGGCGTCCGCTCCGCCCTGGCCCGTGTGCCCGCCGATTCGTACGCCCGCGCCGCCCGTGAACTGCTGGACCGCCGCCCCGGCGTCGCCCTGCTCATCACCGGCTTCCCTGTGGGGGGCATCACCGAGACCGACGGACCCCCCGGCGCCGCTGCCGTGGGACGTGCCTTGCGCACCCTCAGCTGGCACGTGGTGACGGTCGTGGACCCCATGACCCGCCCCGTTGTCGAAGCCGTCGGCTCCGACCTGGGCGAAATCGAGGAAATCGACGCCCATGGCGTTGCCGCCGCCGAAGCCGCCGCCGGCCGGTTGTTGGACCGGATTCGACCCCACGCCGCCATCGCCATCGAGCGCCCCGGCCTCACGGCGGATGGACGCCTGGCCAACATGCGTGGCGAAACCCTGGACCCCTCGCCCGTCCCCATGGACGGCCTTCTGCGCGTGCCCATCAGCATCGGCGTGGGCGATGGCGGCAACGAACTCGGCCTCGGCAGCCTGGCCAGCTTCATGCGCCGGCGCGGCATCTCGCCCGCCCCCTGCATCACCCGCGCCCGGCACGTGCTGCTGGCGTCCGTCAGCAACTGGGGCGCGTATGGGTTCACGGCGATGTTGGAGATGCTGGCGGACCGCCCGCTCCTGCCGTCCGAGACCGACGATCGGCGCTGGATACGCGCTATCGTAAAAGCTGGCGCTGTGGATGGCATCACCGGACACCCCCAACCCACCGTGGACACCTTCGCCTTCGACCGAACCGCCCAGGTCCTGGCCCGCCTGGCCGACATCTGCCAAACCTACGCCCAGGCCAGCGGGCGCGTCCCCGCATGAACCCCTCTGTCATCCCGGCGTCCGCGGCCGGGACCCAGCAGCAACCAACATCCCCGTCATCCCGGCGTCCGCGGCCGGGACCCAGTGGCACCCAACGCCCCCGTGCACTACCTGCCGCCCCGTCGAACCCACAACCCCAGCGTTCGAACAGTTCCAATCTCGATCACCCAGCCTGCCCAACTGCCTCATCCCACCCACTGCCCGCCTCTTCGACCCTCTTCCTTGACGGCGAGCAACTGTATGCGCAAGTAAGGACTTTGAGGTACCCCTCTTCCACCCTCTCCCTTGAGGGAGAGGGTTGGGGTGAGGGTGGCTGCCGCCCCCGGCAACCAGGCCCGGTTCACGCCCAAACCTTCCGCGCCGTCCCCTCTGTCATTCCCGCGAACGCGGGAACCCACCCGCACCTGCCAACGCCCACCAACCGCTCCATGGGACGCGTCCCAGCATGAGCAAGTCCTGGACCCAGTCCACCGGCGCCCAGGTCCGCGCCGCCTGCCGTTCCGGCCAGTGGGACCGACCCACGGCCGGCATGGCTGATGGCTACGTCCAGGCCAACCTCGTCATGCTGCCGGTCGACGACGCCGACGACTTCCAGGCCTTCTGCGAAGCCAACCCCATCCCCTGCCCCCTGCTCGAACGTACCCCGCCCGGCCAGTTCCAGCCGTCCCAATTCGCCCCCGGCGCCGACCTGCGAACCGACGCCCCCCGCTACCGCGTCTACCGCAACGGCGTCCAGGACCCCGGCGAACCCACCGACGTGCTGGAGCAGGTCCAGGACCACATGGTTGGCTTCCTGCTCGGCTGCAGCTTCACCTTTGAGTCCGCCATGGCCCGCGCCGGCTTCGAACTCCGCCACCAGACCCAGGACGTCAACGTCCCCATGTACCAGACCAGCATGGCCTGCCGCCCCGCCGGCGCCTTTGCCGGACCCATGGTCGTCAGCATGCGCCCCGTGCAGGCCAACCGCGTGCCCGAAGTCTGCGAAATCACCGCCCGCTACCCCAGCGTCCACGGCGCCCCCGTCCACGCCGGCGACCCCGCCACCATCGGCATCCAGGACATCAACCAGCCCGACTGGGGCGAGCCGGTGGACATCCGCCCCGGCGAAGTCCCCGTCTTCTGGGGCTGCGGCGTCACCCCCCAGGCCGTCGCCCAAGCCAGCCGCCCCACCCTCATGATCACCCACGCCCCCGGCCACATGTTCGTCACCGACCGGCTGGACTCCGAACTCGAACAGAGTTCGTAGCGGCGAGTCTCAGACCCGCTCTCCACGCTCTTGGAACCCACGGACCGAGTTGCGCCAGTTCCGGGCCGCGCCGAAACTAACTGTCCTGCAATCCTCCAACACCAGCCAGGCCGCCGACTGGCACGGGAAACGTCAATCTCCTGATGCCGGACTCCGCTGGCGACCCCCAGGGGCGCCGCCTCGCTCGACAGAAGGCGCGCTACCTGGAAGAGGCCCAGCGCATCGGGTACCTGCTGGAGGCGATGCTGCGGCGCGCGGGCGCACATGAGGATGCGTGCAACCAACTCCTCGACGATATCCAGCGCAGCGCACGGCGTGCTCGACGTCAGGCGAACGACCGCATCGCCCGGCGCACGAGATATCGGCTTGGGTCAGGCCATCCGCTTACTGCGGGGCGTCCGGAGAGTGTCTTGCATCTCGACGAGTCAGGGTCAGCTGGATCACAGCCGAACGAACCGGAATCGTGGTTCGCGATCGGAGCTGTGGCCATTGACCCGGCAGACATCTCCGCCTACGAATCTCGAGCTGATGACATCAAGCAGGAGTTCTTTGGAACCACGGACATCACGTTTCACGAGCCACTAATGCGCCAGCGCAAGGAGCGTTTCTACTTCGGTAATGTCCGTGAGCGGGAAGAGCGGTTCGACGAGGCCATTCGGTCGCTGATCCATGAGACTCCTGCCACGTATTTCGGTGCCGGCATTCGCAAGGCCAAGCTCACGGCTGAAACGCTTGACCCGTATCTGCCAACCAGCGCCTACCCGCTGGCAATCACGCTCTTGCTCGAACGCTATATCGACTTTCTTGCCCATAGCCCAAACCATCCGTTCGGACGGCTGATGTTCGAGAGCATTGGTCCGCGCGAGGATGCGGAGCGGCAGGCGGTCGTTGTTGACCTGCTGCTGCATGGGACGCAGTGGGTCAGCGGAGGCGCGTTTCGCGGCCAATTGCACCCAGGCGCGCACTACGCCCCCAAGCGCGGGTCCGATGTCATGGAACTGGCCGACATCGTCGCCCGCGAGGTCTACGAGTGGACGCGCAGCGGCTGCACGGTGGAGCCGAAGTTCTGGGACGTGGTCAGCCCGCGCTTCTACGCGCGCGGGGACTTCTCAATGGGGAAGTTCGGCCTGATAATCTTTCCCGATCGCGACATTCGCGACGTGGTCCAGGCGCACCGGGCGCGCTTCGGGCCCCTTAAACACTGAAAGCGCCCTCGCAGAGCGAGGGCGCCGATAGCGCTCTCCGCTACCCACTACGACGATTGTACGCCGTCCAGCCTCCAGCGGCGAGCCCATTCCGCCCGTACCAACAGCTTGATCCCGGCACGCCGAGGCGCCTGAGCCACCCGGTAGCCGACCCGGACTTATCGGTCGCTCCAGAGCCATCCGTCACCATCCGAGAGACGTTAGTCCCACCAGCAGGAGTTCCGCGCCTTCTCAGCCGCTTTCTGTGACCGAACCTATCCGTTCCTTGCGCAAAGTCCGCTCAGGTGCGCCTTCCTCCTAGGGCACTGCTCGGGCCCTTGCTAGCACCGCACTCGTATTCTGGATCTCCAATGCAATTGCGGGTGCGACTCGCCCAATCCACCGACTACCACGCCGCCTGCCGTCTGTGGGCCGAGGCCGATGCCCTCCATGCCCGGGAGCGCCCCGACCGCTTTCGGCCAACCGATCAACCGGCCCGCTCGCGGCGCTTGTTTGACGCGCACCTGGCCGACACCGACCAGGCACTGTTCGTGGCTGAAGTGGATGGAAATGTCGTGGGACTGGTTCGGGTGCAGGCCTTGGAGCGGCCTGAGGTACCCGATGTCCCCGCCCTCACGCCGCGACGCTACGCCATGGTCCAGGAACTCGTCGTCGCGCAAACCCATCAGCGACGCGGCATCGCCACGCGACTGATGACCGAAGCCCACCGCTGGGCCCGCCACCGCGGCCTCACCCAGATCGAGCTCAGCGTCTACGAGTTCAACCAGCCTGCGCTGCGGCTCTACAGCAAGCTCGGCTACACCACCGACAGCCGCCGACTCTCCCGCCCTCTCTGACGGTCGCAGGCGGCTGCACTGACACTCAGACAGCTGGGAAATCGAAGAAGGCTGGCTTCGGTTGCGACAGTCAGGAGCACTCCTCATCGCGGCAATCGGGGCGCTCGACGCTTCGCCCGGTGATGCTAAAGTAATGATGGTTACGTATCCATCAGGTGAAGATGCGTACCAGTCTGAGCGTATTTGACATTCGTTTAGCAGCGATGTCGGGAACGCTAGGCTCTTTGCCGCGAGCGACCAGCCAAGTAGATTGCTTGCGTGCCGTGCGCCGGTTCCAACCAGGCTTGCCGGGTTCTCGGGAGTCTTTGTGGCCAACTTCGGGAATAGAAATCAGATACCGCAGGCTGAAGAGCGCGTTGCTCACCTCATTTCGTCGAGCAAAAACTCAATTCTGAGGAGTCGATCAAAGCGGCTGTTGGACGCCGTGACTGAGGCTGGTGCAATACAAAACTGGCACCCGTACTCAACCGATCCCGAAGAGCTCAGATACCCGGCGAAGGTCTTTGTTTGGGTTCGCTGGTTTCTTCACGTGGCCAGCATTATCGAACTGATTTATCGGCCAACATTCGGCTTGTTTACATATGCTGTCTACATTGGTTTCCTCGTGCTGCTTGCGACGGTAAACGGCACCGTCCACTATCGAGTTGTCGCGGGTCGTTCAGTGACCTTGCGGTGGATGCTTGGTCTTAGTTTGCTGGACGTCTTCATCATCACAGCCGGTACGGCGGTCAGCGGTGGTTTAAATGACAATCTGTTCTATCTATTGTACTACCCTTCGCTGGCCTGGTTCGCGGTCTTCTTCAGCTCATTCAGACTGAGTTTTATGTGGGCCACCGCAGTGGCAATGGCATATGCGATTGTATGCCTCACCGTTGGTACGGGACTAGATGTTGAGGCAAAGGAAGAGAAGGTGTTGTTTGCCAGAATCGTCGTTATGTATGCCGTCGTGGCATCGGTGAATTTGCTGGCCAGAGCTGAGAGAATTCGAAGAGAAGGTGCAGTGAAACGGGAACGAGAGCTACAGCAGGAGCGAATCGAGCTCTCACAGACTATTCATGACACGACGGCTCAGTCCGTGTTCATGATTGGGATTGGCATTGACACGGCGCGCGAGTTGGCGGAGACGTCAAGTCAAGAACTGGTACCCAAGCTGGAGGCTACCTCAGCGCTCTCCAAGTCGGCGATGTGGGAGCTTCGGCATCCTATCGATGCTGGTCTGATATTCGAGGGCAGGTCGTTGAGCCGTGTGTTGGAACTGCATGCTGCGTCCTTTGAAACCATCACGTCGATTTCCGCCGAGGTAATACAGACTGGTCTCGAACCGTCGCTGCCGTCGGTTACCCGCAGTCGGCTATTCTCAATCGCCCACAATGCGCTCACGAACGCGTTGCGGCACGCCCGCGCCAGCAAGGTCTCGGTCGCGCTCGACTTCCAAGAGAACGGCCTGCGCATGTCAATCTCCGACGATGGCATCGGCCTGCCCGACGATTATGCCGAGCGCGGGCACGGCTTCAGGTACATGCGTGCAAACGCCGAGCGAATGAATGGCCGGCTGCACGTCGGATCTGGGAGTTGCGGAAGCGGCACAACCGTGACGTGCGAAATCGATTACGATGCAACGTGAGGAGGTCGCCGACTTGCCTGCAAGCCCAGCAACCAGGGTCATGATCGTCGACGATCACTCCATCATGCGGGATGGCCTGCAGGAGATGCTGGATCGATCCGAAGACTTCCAGGTCGTGGGCCAGGCCCGCGACGGTAGTGAGGCCGTGGACGTGGCTCAGCGCCTCAAGCCTGACATCGTCATCATGGACGTCATTATGCCGGTAAAGAACGGCGTCGACGCCTGCCGCGAAATCATGGCCGCCGTGCCGGAAACTCGCGTGCTCGTGCTGACGGCTTCAACCAATGACACCACCGTGATTGACGCGATTGCCGCCGGCGCCACGGGCTATCTGCAAAAGTTCACCGGCAAGGACGAACTGCTCGCGACGATCCGTGACGTTGTTGACGGCGAGTTTCGCGTGCCGGGTGATGTGGTCCGGCGAGCCTTCGCCGGCGTCCGCGACAGTTCCGGCGAGGTCGCCACTACCGAAGTGCCACCGCTAACCGAGCGCGAGCAGGAGATCCTCAAGCTGTTTGCCGAGGGAATGTCGTATGCGGAAATTGGCGAGGCCAGGGGTAATCGCCCGCTCACTATCCGCAACGCCATCTACGCCATCCGTGACAAGCTCGGAGCGAAGTCCAGTCAGGAGATGGTGGTCTGGGCTGTGCGAAACGGATTGCTGGATAACGACGAGGCCTGACGATTGACGCCCAGGCGACGCCCGCGCTTGGATAAACCCTTGTCACCCGTAACCCGGAGCCTCGCTTGGGTTCGGTGTCGACTAAGGCGATCGGCGCGACCATGGTTGCGAGCCGAATCGGGCGCAGACGTGGATTGCCGCGGAACACCGCGGTTCCATAGACATCGAGTGGACCGGCCGGATCTGGAGGAATCTGGCCACGGCAGTTCCTGCAAGCCAGCCAGACCGCGGCGACATCTGCGATCCGTTGCCTGCACGACTGCCAGGGCCGTGAGGGTGTGATGCTCGCATCACGTGGCCCTATACAGCCTGAGAGGTTAAAGGCCGAGCGGCTCGCGCAGTCTCACGCGGGCAACGTTTGAGGGATTGAGGCCGTTCGCCGACTCCGGGCCCTCCCGCGCGCTTTGACGTCTGCCGCCCAATAGTAGAAAGATACTAGTTCGGAAGTATCTATAGTGAGATAGAATCGTACTCCTGCATAGGGTGCGACCGAGGAAGGGCAGGCTCTGATGCGACGTATACGAACCATCGTCATTGCGGCTATGGTAGCGGTGGCCGCTGCCGTGGCTCTTTCGACGCCAGTCTTCGCGCAGTGGCCCACCACCTGCGTCGACTTGAACGACATCGTCGAGAACCACCTGGGCCGAGAGAACAACGTGGGCATCTACCAGCGCGCCTTTGGCGACCAGGCCGAGGCCGGCTGCCAGGGCGACCACCGCGAGGACGTGCGCGGCGTGTTCGGCTGGGCCTTCGATCTCGCGCCGCCCGCTCAGTTGCCCGCCGTCGCAGCATCGACCCTGCCGCTGGTCAACGACGCCCTGTACTCAGCCGTCTGGCGGGGCCGGACCGAGCAGGTGCGCGCCCTGGTGGCCGGCGGACTCAACGCCAACACGCGGGACTCGGACAACGACCCGCTCATCCACTCGGCGATCTGGCGCGACCACGTCGAGATCGTGCGGATCCTTGCCGATGCGGGCGCCAACGTGAACGCCACGGACTCCGACGGCGATCCGGTGATTCACTCCGCGATCTGGCGGGATCACGCAAGTGTCGTGCAGGTCCTGGTGGATGTCGGCGCCAACGTGGACGCCAGCGATTCCAGCGGCGACCCGGTGCTCCGCGAGGCCATCTGGCGGGGTCACACAAACGTCGTGCGGATCCTGGTGGACGCCGGGGCGGACGTGAACGCCGAGGACTCCGACGGGGACCCACTTCTCTTCGAAGGTGTCTGGCGCGGGCACACCGAGATTGTCCGGATTCTCGTCAACGCCGGTGCTGACGTGAGTGCGCCGGACGCGCGAGGCCGATCGGCCCTGAGCCGGGCGCAGTTCTACGATCACCCCGAGATCGTGCAGATCCTGCTGGCGGCGCCATCCGTTGCGCCAGAACTCGGCTGGCCCACGACCTGTATCGACTTGAACGACATCGTGGAGAACCACCTGGGTAACGACAACAACGTCGGCATCTACCAGCGGGCCTTCGGCGACCAGGCCGAGGCCGGCTGCCGCGGCGACCACCGCGAGGACGTGCGCGGCGTCTTCGCCTGGGCGTTCTGACCATTCGACCTAGTGCGCCGCGGTCTCGCCAGTGCTCCCTTGGCCGGCCCGGCGTGCTGGATAGGGTCGTCAAGGTCACCGGCGTAAAGCGCAGCCACGCGTCGCGCCGGGCAGGCCGGAGTTGATCCTGTGATGTCCCGAGTCCGAATACCCGCACGGGAAGCCGTTAGGAAACCTCTGAACAACCGGGGTGCCAGAGCGCCGGGGCAGCAGCAGGGTGCCTTGGGGCGTCGGGGTGACGGCGTTTCGGGACCGCAGCGCCCCGTTAGCGGCGGTGCAGGCCGCGGGCGCCCCCGCGCGGGGCGCAGCTCGCCCGCTTACGCTGGCGCGGCGCGCGCCGCCAGCAGCAGATTGGCGAACCCCAACAGCAGGCACAGCCGGGTCCGGTTCTTGGCCAACCCCCGATACCGCACCTTGGCGTAGCCGAAGTGGCGTTTCACATACAGAAACGGATGCTCCACCTTGGCCCGGATCGAGGCCTTGCGCTGCTCCGCCTGAGCGGCGGCGCTGCCGGGCGCCAAGCGCCGCCGCTGCCCTGGGCGCAGCGCCACCTGCCAGTCCACCCGCCGGCCCCGGTGCTCCGGGCGCCGGGCCACGCCCTGATACCCCGCGTCGCCCCACACGCGCGTCTCGGCGCCGTGCAGGAGCCGCGGCACTTGCGTCATGTCGGCCACGTTGGCCGCCGTCGTCGCGACGCTATGCACCAGCCCCGTGACCGCGTCCACCCCGATGTGCGCCTTCATCCCGAAGTACCACTGGTTCCCCTTCTTGACCTGATGCATCTCCGGGTCGCGCGCCTGGGCGCGGTTCTTCGTCGACGCCGGCGCGTCGAGGATGGTCGCGTCCACGATCGTGCCTTCCCGCAGCCGCAGGCCCTGCGCCGCCAGATGCCGAGTGATCTCGGCCAGCAGCACCTCCCCCAATGCATGGCGTTCCAGCAGGTGCCGGAAGTGCAGGATGGTCGTCTCATCGGGGCGCGGGCCCCGTGCGGTGAGGCCCACGAAGCGCTGCACGGCCACGCTGTCGTAGAGCGCGTCTTCCATGGCCGGGTCGCTGAGGTTGTAGAACAGTTGCACGCAGTGAGTCCGCAGCATCATGGCTAGCGGATAGGGGGGCCGTCCGCGCGTCCCGGTCGGGTAGACCGGCCGGATGCGCGCTTCGAGCCACGCCCACGGCATCAGCGCGTCCATGCGCTGCAGAAAGCGCCCCCGCCGCGTCTGGCGCGGCTGTCCGTCGTACTCCACGTCGGCAAATGAGCGTTGCGGCAGCATCATGGCCCTCAGCGGCTGTCCGTCGCTCGTGAGCATAGGCCCTGCCGCAACCACCGGGCTTATTCAGAGGATTCTTAGAGGTCGTCCAGGGCTCGCCGTCAGCACCGTCATGGTTGTGGCGCTCGCCGTGCTTGTACTTCTTTTCCTAGTGGCGAGGCTGATCCTCAGCAACGATGCGCTGCTGCTGGACCACGTTGCTGAGCGTCGGACGCCGCTGGTCGAACTCTCGCTCTGGGCCGGCGCCGACCCCAACTACCGGGACGACAACGGTCGCTCAGCCTTACCGGCAGCTGTCGATCTTGGCGACTCGGGAATCGTGCGAACGCTATTGGATGCCGGCGCCGACCCCAACGCATTCGACCGGGACGGTGTCCCAATCCTGGGTTTGGCCGTGACTGACAGCAATGTCGAGATGCTGCGGATGCTGCTTGACGCCGGCGCCGATCCGAGCGCCCGCTCCCTGCGCGGCAAGCCTGTACTGGTGGAGGCTGTCGAGCGACGCAATATCTCTGTCGTGACCACGCTCCTCGAGGCGGGCGCGGACCCGGACATCCGGGATGCAAGGGGCAACCCTGTCCTGGACACAGCAGTGCTCCAAGCATCTATGCGGGGCGCCATCGAGGTCGTGACCGTGCTCCTCGACGCCGGCGCCGATCCCAACGTGCCGAATGCGGATGGCGAAACTCCCCTGGCCTGGGCAGTCAAACTTCGCGACAGCGAGGTCGTGACCGTGCTCCTCGACGCTGGTGCCGATCCCAACACTGTCACGGCGGATGGTGATCCTGTCGTCGCTGCCGCTATCCGGCGCGGCGAAACAGGGATATTGAAGCTGCTGCTGGACGCTGGCGCCGATCCCAACGTCCCGGATGCGGATGGCGTTTCTGTCTTGGCCGCGGCCGTCGAGCGAGGCGACAGGGCAGTCGTGGCCCTGCTCCTCGATGCCGGTGCCGACCCCAACGCCCCGGGGGTCGTGGAGAACGCCGTGCGGTCCGGCAACCCCGAAATTGCGCGAGACTTGATCGAGGCCGGGGCGATGACCGTGGTAGCCCTTGCGGACCTTGCCGCAGCCATTACGGTCGGCACCGCCGAACTGATGCGAGGCTTGGCGTGCCTTCTTACCTTGGGCCTCGGCTGCTAGTCGGCCGGTGGTCGGCGACTCGCTCGCGAGCCCGACTGAGGGGGTGCCAACCCCCAGGCCAGGCCGCGCGCCGTGCCGACTGGGCGACCGTCTCGGCCCGCCTCCGTCCCGTCGTCCGATACGGTCGCGAAAGACTTCGTGCACCGGCCAGCGCACATTGGTGAGATCGGTGTCGTGACAGCCCGGGTTCGGTTCGTCCTATTCGCCGCCGTGGCTCTCGCGCTCGTCGGGCCGCTACTTCTGTTTTTCCTGGGACGGCTGGTTCTCGGCAACGACGCGCTGCTGCTGGACCACGTCGCCGAACGCCGGACGCCGCTGGTCGAGCTCGCGATCTGGGCCGGTGCCGACCCCAACTATCGAGATGAAGACGGCCGTTCGGCCTTGGCGGTAGCCGTCGAGCTTGGCGACTCAGGAATCGTGCCGCTGCTATTGGATGCCGGCGCCGATCCCGACGCCCACACGTCGGACGGCGAGCCTGTCGCGTCCCTGGCTGCCGGCAGCGGCGATGCCCCGATCCTGGCAATGCTGCTGGACGCTGGCGCCGACCCGAACGCCAAAGGTGAATCCGGCGTCCCGGTCCTGGTTTCGGGCGTGATTCAGGGCGATACCGAAATTGTGCGGATGCTCCTGGACGCCGGGGCCGATCCCAACACCCTGGCGGAGGAAGGCCTGGCGGTCCTGGCCATCGCCGTCGATCGCGGCGACACCGAGGTCGCGCGATTGCTGCTGGAGGCTGGCGCGGACCCCAACGGCCCAGGGATCGCGGAGCTCGCGAAGCGATCCGGCAACGCCGACATTCTCAGGCTGCTCGAGGCCGGCGCGCTCACCGCGGAAGCGCTGCTCACCCTGGCCGAACTTGGCCTAAACGCCCTGGGCAACATCGACACGTTCATCGAAGGCATGCTCTGCATCTTCACCCTCGGCCTCGGCTGCTAGCAGCCACGCAGCCGCCGCCTCACACGCCAGCCCACCAGCAACGTCAGCAACCGCCGCCCCAACCCGTCGTCGCCCACCCAAGTCCCCACCGTCATCTGTATGTTGCGGCAGCCTCACCATGTGGCCGGTTGGTGAGGTGGGCGCTAGGGGCGCGTCGACCGTCATTAGGCGGGCCAGGGTGACCTGGCGGCGCCGACCTGCGCACCGACGCCCCCCGCTACCGCGTCTACCGCAACGGCGTCCAGGATCCCGGCGAACTCAGCGACGTGCTGGAGCAGGTGCAGGACGACATGGTGGGTTTCCTGCTCGGCTGCAAGCTTCACCTTCGAGGCCGCCATGGCCCGCGCCGGGTTTGAACTGCGCCACCAGACCCAGGGCGTCAACGTGCCCATGTACCAGACCAGCATGGCCTGCCGCCCCGCCGGCGCCTTTGCCGGACCCATGGTAGTCAGCATGCGCCCCGTGCAGGCCAACCGGGTGCCCGAGGTCTGCGAAATCACCGCCCGCTACCCTAGCGTCCACGGCGCCCCCGTCCACGCCGGCGACCCCGCCACCATCGGCATCCAGGACATCAACCAACCCGACTGGGGCCAGCCGGTGGAGATCCGTCCCGGCGAAGTCCCCGTCTTCTGGGGCTGCGGCGTCACCCCCCAAGCCGTCGCCCAGGCCAGCCGCCCCACCCTCATGATCACCCACGCCCCCGGCCACATGTCTGTGACGGACCGGCTGGACGCCGAACTCGAGCAGGCGCCCGCCTAACCCGTCAAACGGACAGAGACGCACCTGTTCGTGGTGAACCGGCCCGAAGTCTTCGAAGGGACGATGCCAACAACCCCCATCCTCGGACCCCAAACATCCCGCGCCCACGCTCCGTCATACCGGTGAAGCCTCTGGACTCCAGCACTCCCGATCGCCTTGTATCTTGCGCGACGTGCCCAGCAGTCACTAATGCATCGACATCCAGATACGCCGGCCTTTCCGTTCACCAGTCCGGGATGGCTAATGCTGTGCCCCGTCGGCCAGTTCCTCCAGAAACCGCCGCACAACTTTGAACGCTGCGTGTTCTAAGTTCCATAGCCCTTGCAACGCCGCCACACCGACTGAATGGCGTGGCTTCGGCGTAGCCGCCAGAAAGGCAAATACGCGGGCCTTGTCCGCATTGGCGATCCTCAAGTCGGACACGGACGCCATGCACTCGAAGAACCTGTCGATACATCCATTGGCAGGCGTCCCGGCAAAGCTCTCGCACAGCAACGTTTCCAGCATCCCAGGCCGTCCAGCACCTGGCAGGATCAGCGCCGACACTGAAGGGCTACTCCCAGCACGCTCTTCCGGCTGTTTGGGAACAGAAAGCTCGACGTTCTCCAAGGCGTTCTGAACGCTCCGAAACGCGTCCTCAGCGGATTCTTCGGCGTCTCTGATTACGCCGATACGTTCGACCTTGCTGAAACCATCACTCGCCACAAATCCGCTCAGAAAGCTCCTGAGCTGACTTACCCCGCCAAAGTCGTGGATCTGCACATCGCCTATTCCCAAGTGCCTCAGGAGTGACTGACTAAACCGTAATTGGTCTTTTCCTTCGACCAAAAGCTGTATGTTCGATTCAATTTCAATTTCCTCGGCATCCCCATAATCTTGCATAGCCTAGCGGATTTCAAAGTTGTGATAGAACGAACCGCTAAGCGCTACCGGGTCATATGTAACGCAGCGATTCCCGTCCTCATCCGCCTGCAGCCGGTGGTAGACGACCCCTTCTTCGCCGAGCGCCTTATACGCAGCGCGCACGCATTCACGGCTGTGAGTGGTCGCGAACACCTGCACGCCGAAGTCACGCGACAGTTGGTCGATAGCCTCCCAGATCCCGGGGACCACCGAGTAATGAAAGCCGTTCTCGATTTCGTCCACGATCGCCAGGCCATCCTGCATGTGAAGCATCCCAATGAACAATCGCGATGCACGCGCCAGACCCTCGCCCATTGAAGCCAATGGAACCAACTCATGCAGCCCGATGTCGCCCCATATCATGGGGACGCCGCTGGAGGAGTTTTCCTCGATGCTTTTCAGCCGCGGGTCGATGATCTGTAGTGCTCTCAAGACCAGATCGCCTTGTTTTCGTCTACGCACCTCGCCGAGGTTCCCGGCTTCCTGACGCTGATTCGAACCTCGATCCATAAGGTACACCGAAGGGAACGGCAGTTGCCGATCAGCATTGGAATCTCCCGTGTAGACGGTGCGTTTCCTGTCCAGTTCGTCCACAAATGCTTGGCTCGTGACGGTGCCGGTCAATGAGCTATGGTAGATGAAGCCAATCGTATCCTGGAGTGTGGCTATTGATTTTCCTCCAAGATTACCTATTGTTATTTCGACGTTCTTTTGCCTTGCGAAATCGACAATCAATGATAAGTCACCGTGCCTTGAATGACGGGCTCCAAGCTCAATCTGGTGGCCCATGTCGAGGCCATGAAACATGGGCTTCCAGAGTGCCTCATGCACGTCGATTCCGGAAACATTGCCGCCGGGCGCACTCTCCGTCTCTGCAAGAATGTCCGAACCACGAATAACCCCAGGGTTGAACGCCAAGTTCGGAAACCCTGCCCCTGACAGAAGAACCAGTGCTTCCAGCAACGCCGTCTTGCCTGAATTATTCTGCCCGGCGAACAGGTTGATCCGTCCCAGCCCTTGGATCTTCAGATCCTTGAGGCCACGGAAGTTTCGGATGTGCAGCGTTTCCAGCATCGCGGTTGTCTGCTGCGCAGCCGGCGCCTCCGACCCCGCTTCCTCGGTCACCGTCATCGCGCACTCCTCACGGCCGCTCCTGAGCCAGAGGTCCGGCTGCGGATTCGTAAGCCATCATAGTCGCGGCTCATGGTGCGCGCAGGCCGACTTCTGGGACTACCGCAGCCCACCCCGCTTATGCTCATCACGTCGCTTCTGCTGCCGCTTTTCGGACGCCTTCTGGGTTGGATCCCGTACTTGCTGACCCTGCGCCCCGTCCTGCTACGCCTGCCGGACACAGCGCTTCCTGTGACCGGCCAAGCACTAGCCAGCCTATTCTGGACCTCCCATGCACTGCCGGGTCCGACTCGCCGAATCTGCCGACTACGGTCCGGCCTGCCGGCTGTGGGCCGAGGCCGATGCGCTGCATGTGCAGGGGCGCCCTGAGCGCTTTCGGTCCACCGACCAGCCGTCGCGGTCGCGGCGCTTGTTTGACGCGCATCTGGACGATGCCGATCAGGCGCTGTTCCTGGCTGAAATCGATAGTGCTGTCGTGGGGCTGGTTCGGGTCCAGGCCTTCGAACGGCTTGAATCGCCCGATGTGCCCGCGCTGGCGCCGCAGCGCTACGCCATGGTCCAGGAGCTCGTGGTTGCCCAAGCCCATCAGCGACACGGCATCGCCACGCGACTGATGACCGAAGCCCACCGCTGGGCCCGCGACCGCGGCGTCACGGAGGTTGGTCTCAGCGTCTACGAGTTCAACCAGCCCGCGTTGCGGCTCTACCGCCGGCTTGGCTACTCGACCGTCAGCCGCCGACTCGCCCGCAAGCTCGACTGAGTCGTCAGCGACCACCGCTGCAACACGCTGAAGCCCACCCCGGGCCCCGCCGAGTCGGGCGGTACGGATCCGAAGTACTGCTAGCCTCGCCTAGCGCACATTGGTGAGATCGGTGTCGTGACAGCCCGGGTTCGGTTCGTCCTATTCGCCGCCGTGGCTCTCGCGCTCGTCGGGCCGCTACTTCTGTTTTTCCTGGGACGGCTGGTTCTCGGCAACGATGCCCTGCTGCTGGACCACGTCGCCGAACGCCGGACGCCGCTGGTCGAGCTCGCGATCTGGGCCGGTGCCGACCCCAACTATCGAGATGAAGACGGCCGTTCGGCCTTGGCGGTAGCCGTCGAGCTTGGCGACTCAGGAATCGTGCCGCTGCTATTGGATGCCGGCGCCGATCCCGACGCCCACACGTCGGACGGCGAGCCTGTCGCGGCCCTGGCTGTCCGCAGTGGCGAAACCGAGATCCTGAAAATACTGCTGGACGCCGGGGCTGACCCTAATGCCAAGGATGAATCCGGCATCGCGGTTCTGGTTTTGGCCGTGATTCATGGCGATGTCGAGATTGTGCAGATGCTCCTCGGTGTCGGCGCCGATCCCAACACCCTGGCGGAGGAAGGCTTATCTGTCCTGGCCATAGCCGTCGATCGCGGTGGCACCGAGGTCGTGCGGATGCTCCTGGACGCTGGCGCCGACCCCAACGGGCCAGGGATCGCGGAGCTCGCGAAGCGATCCGGCAACGCCGACATTCGCAGGCTGCTCGAGGCCGGCGCGCTCACCACGGAAGCGCTGCTCACCCTGGCCGAACTTGGCCTAAACGCCCTGGGCAACATCGACACGTTTATCGAAGGCATGCTCTGCATCTTCACCCTCGGCCTCGGCTGCTAGGGGCCACCCAGCCGCCCCCTGTCGCGGTCCTCCCCACCGCCACCGCCGCCTGCTGGACCGTGCACTTCATGACCGACCAGCTCGCCACGGTCGATTTCCGGAAGCCCGCCTAAATGTGTAAACCATGTCTCCGAACACCTGTCCACCATGTGTCCGGTCTGGACAGTGGGAGAGGGCTAAGGTCAGGGTCTTCCGGGCAACCAACGTGCCCCAACCACCGCCGTGCCCTGCCCCGTCAACCCGCAGACGCCCCATTACTCCTTCGCCCTTGAGCAAGAAGGCCGGGATGAGGGTGGCTGCCGGCGCTAACACCCGCGCCCACCCCCAGCAACCAAGCCCCCGAGCCTGCCCCCACCCTCCGCATCCCATCCGGACGTAGGGGCCGGTTTCTAACCGGCCTCTTCCGCGCAACCCTCAGACCCCGGCGTACCCAACCGTTCACGGCAAGCCTGCCCTGAGCTAGCCGAAGGGCCGGAACCCAACACCACCCAACCCGCCATCCCGGCGTCCCCGGCCGGGACCCAGTAGCAACCAACCATCAAACCGCAACCAAGCCACCCCTGGCATCCAGCCCGACCAAGTGCTCCAAACCTCCCCCGTTCATCGTGAGCCTGTCGAACCACACCCCATTTCCACGCATGCCTCCAGAGCCTGAAAAGGCCTGCACCCCATGAAAGCTCACCTTCTCCGCACTCCGCCGCCAGCTGCTCCATCCTCCGTCCCAATCCAAGCTCCACCTCACAGCTGCTCAGCACTGCGCGCCATTCCGTACCATCGCGTGGGCGGACATCGAGGGCGGCGGCGATGGACAGTGGTTTCGAGGGGTACCTCACCGGCGAGGCTCTGTCCCGTATGCAAATCGACAGGCGCCTAGCCGCTGCTGGCTGGGAGGTCCAGGACCGCAAAAACCTGAACCTGTACGCGGCACAAGGCGTTGCCGTCCGAGAGTTCACACTCAGCGAAGACCACGGGCGCGTCGACTATCTGCTTTTCGTCGACGCAAAAGCCGTTGGCAGCATCGAGGCCAAGCCCTTGGGCACTCTCCTTTCCGACGTCGAAGGACAGTCGGCTGGATACGTCACCGGCCTTCCCGACGATATCCCCGCACATTTTGACGGGATCAAGTTCGTCTACGAAGCCACTGGCGAGGAAACGCAGTTCACAAATCTGCTGGACCCACGGCCGCGGGCGCGCCGTCCCTTCACGTTCCATCGGCCCGAAACCCTGGCCGACTGGATTCAGCGTGCACGCACGGACCGGCTGCCCCCGACGCTCCGCCACGGCCTGCGCACACTGCCCCCGTTAGATCCGCGCGGGTTATGGCCGGTCCAGGCACGGGCAATTAACAACCTTGAGGATTCCTTCGTCGCCGACCACCCGCGCGCCCTTATTCAGATGGCCACCGGCTCCGGCAAGACCTTCACCGCCGCCAACGTCGCCTACCGGCTCATCAGGCACGCCCGGGCCGTTCGCGTCCTATTCCTGGTGGACCGTGCCAACCTCGGACGCCAGACGCTAAAGGAGTTCCAGAACTTCACCACGCCGGAAGGCCGCCGCTTCACCGACCTCTACAACCTCCAGCACCTCACCAGCAACACCCTGGATCCCGTCGCCAAGGTCACCATCTCCACCATCCAACGGCTCTACGCCATGCTGCGCGGCCGCGAGCTGGAAGGCGATGAAGATGAGTGGTCCGGCTACGAACGCCAGCCGGCCCAGGCGGTCGAGGTCGAGTACAACACCGACGTCCCCATCGAAACCTTCGATTTCATCATCGTGGACGAGTGCCACCGCTCCATTTATGGCGTCTGGCGGCAGGTGTTGGAGTACTTCGACGCGCATCTGATCGGCCTCACCGCCACGCCCTCGCGGCAGACCTACGGATTCTTCAACCAGAACCTCGTTATGGAATACGACCACGCCCAGGCCGTCGCCGACGGCGTGAACGTCGATTTCGATGTCTACCGCATCCGCACTCGAATCACCGAGGAAGGCGGCGCCATCCCCGCCGGTCAGTGGGCCGGATTCCGCGACCGGGAGACACGCGCCAAACGCTGGGAACAACTGGACGAGCCTCTCGAATACACGCCCGAACAGTTGGACCGCCGCGTGGAGGCGCCGGACCAGATTCGCACCGTCATTCGCACCTTCCGCGACAATCTGCCCCAAATCTTCCCGGGGCGCCGCGAAGTCCCCAAGACCCTAATCTTCGCCAAGACCGACGCCCACGCCGACACCATCCTGCAAATAGTTCGTCAGGAATTCCGCCAAGGCAACGACTTCGCGCGCAAAATCACCTACCGGTCAACCGACGACCGGCCCGAAAACCTCCTAGCAGCCTTTCGCAATACCTTCCTGCCGCGCATTGCGGTCAGCGTGGACATGATCGCCACCGGCACCGACATCAAGCCGCTGGAGTGCCTCGTCTTTATGCGTGCCCCCAGGTCCCGCACCTTCTTCGAGCAGATGAAGGGCCGCGGCGTGCGGGTCATTCAGGACGCCGACTTGCAGCAGGTCACGCCCGACGTGGCGACCAAGACCCACTTCGTGATCGTGGACGCTGTCGGCGTCACAGAGTCGCAGTTGAACGACACCCAGCCACTGGAGCGCCAGCGGTCTGTTCCGTTGCGTCGCCTGCTGGAGAGCCTGGCTCTTGGCCAATTGAAGCCGGAAACCTTGACCTCGGTCGCTTCCCGGCTCGCCCGCCTGGACCGCCGCCTCAAACCCAGCGAGCGCGAAGAGCTGGAAGACCTGGCGGGCCGCCCGCTTGTCGACCTGACCCACTCACTGATCGAAGCGGCGGACCCTGACCGGCACATTCAAGCTGCCCGTCAAGCCACTGGCGGCAAATGCGAACCGAAGAAAAAAGACGTTGATCAGGCCGCCCGCACGCTAATGCAAGATGCCGTCCAGCCGCTGGCGACCAACCCGGATCTGCGGCAACGACTCATTGACATCGGGCGATCCCACGAACAGGCCATCGACGAGGTATCCCAGGACGAATTGCTCTTCGCCGGCGGCTCGCATGACGCTGCCGACCGCGCCCGTGCCTACACGCAGCGCTTCCGTGAGTACCTCGAGGAACACCGAGACGAAATCACGGCTCTCCAGATTCTCTACAACATCCCCTGGCGGCAGCGCCTCACATTCGCGCAGATCAGGGAACTGGCCAACTCTCTAGAGACCGCGCCGCAGCGCTGGACGCCCCGCACGCTTTGGGCCGCCTATCAGGCGCTGGATCGCTCCAAAGTCCACGGTTCGCCCCAACGCATACTGACCGACCTAGTCTCCATTGTGCGCTTCGCCCTTGGGCTTACCCCCGAACTGGTCGCCTACCCCGAACTGGTCGAGGTGCGGTTCCGGCAGTGGCTCGCACAACAACAGGAAAACGGCCGCCACTTTAGCCCCGAACAGCGGCACTGGCTGGACATGATCCGCGACCACGTCGCCGCCTCGCTGGCTGTCACCACCGACGACTTCGATTTCAGCCCATTTGTCGAACGCGGTGGCCTCGGCCGCGCCGCCCAGGTATTCGGCGCTGACCTCAACACGTTGCTTGAAGAACTGAACCGGGAGTTGGCGGCGTGAGCGACCTACCGAAGGGATGGGCATCTGCCACAGTAGGCGATCTCTTCAGAACGCTCGGGGGAGGAACTCCGAGCACATCTGTTCGCGAATACTGGAGCGGTGACATCCCTTGGGCAACAAGTGCGGACATCGGTGATGACTTACGAATAACACCACGGAAAACGGTTAGCCAAGAAGGAGTCGATGCTTCAGCCACGAACGTCGTCCCCCGTGGATCGGTGATCGTCGCCTCTCGCGTCGCTCTTGGGAAAGCTGCTGTGTCCTTCAGAGAACTTTGCTTCAGTCAGGATTGCCGGGCACTGATTGTAGAGCAAGATCTGTTTGACTCTGAGTTTGTCGCTCATCAGATGGGCTTACGCTTGAAGCTGATCCGTGGCAGAGGAACCACGATTTCAGGAATAACGAAGAAACAGCTGATCGACACGGAATTTTATGTCCCTCCGCTGTCTGAACAGCGACGCATCGTGGCGGCCATTGAGTCGCAGTTCAGACACCTTGATGGTGCCGTGGAATCGCTCCGACGCGCCTACTGCAATATCGCCCGACTTCGTGCAGCAATTCTCAAGGATGCTGTAGAGGGACGTCTCGTCCACAAGTCGACAAGCCGAATGGCGGCAGACACGCTCTTGGATCGCATTCTCAAGGAGAGAAGAGCCACTTGGAGTAGGAGCGGCAAGAACACCCGTTACCGAGAGCCCACTCTTCCAAGGCATATAGATCGACACAATGTGCCAAAACAATGGGCTATCTGCAGCGTTGATTCCGTTGGGGAGATCCAGCTTGGTCGTCAACGTTCACCCAAGAATCATCAGGGATCACATATGCGTCCTTACCTCCGTGCCGCAAACGTGACCTGGAACGGTATCGATCTCTCCGATATTAAGGAGATGAACTTCGCGCCAGAGGAGTTGAAGCGCTACAAATTGATCAAGGGTGACATCTTGCTCAACGAGGCATCAGGCAGTGCAGATGAAGTTGGTAAGCCGGCTATTTGGGGCGGAGAGATTGAAGATTGTTGCTTCCAGAACACGCTGCTTCGTGTTAGACCAAGCAACTTGATCGATCGGAAATACCTATGGCTCACACTGTTGCACGCTGCCAACAATGGCGGGTTCTCTAGCGTTGCAAAGGGCGTCAATATACTGCACTTAGGCAAAGCTAACTTGGCGTCATGGCCTGTGCCGCTGCCTTCGCTTGACGAACAGTGCCGCATCGTTGCCGAAGTCGAAAGGCAGTTCGCTTCTCTCGATACAACAGGCCGGCTCGTCGATACGGCGATCGCACGCGCTGCATCGCTCCGGCAAGCGGTGTTGCTTGAGGCGTTGGCCGGACGACTGATTCCGCGGAACTTTGGGGAAGAGCCGGATACAGAGCTTCTGGAACATATCCAAACGCATGAGGCTTCTCGATGAACGTCACGCAAACGCTCGTTCGCCGATTCTGGGGCTACTGCGACACCTTGCGTGATGACGGGCTCTCATACGGCGACTATGTCGAGCAGTTGACCTACCTGCTCTTTCTCAAGATGGCCCACGAATACACTCAACCACCCTATGAGCGCGAGCCGCTTGTGCCGCAGGGTCTGGACTGGTCGTCGCTGACTTGGCGTGAAGGGCTGGAGCTGGACGGCCACTACCGCGACGTGCTGGGAGGCCTCGGCGACGAGCCGGGAATGCTGGGCACGGTGTTCCGCAAGGCACAGAACCGCATTCAGGACCCGGCCAAGCTACGCCGCCTGATTGATGCGATGGACCAGGAGCAATGGACGTTCCTTGACTCCGACGTAAAGGGCGATCTCTACGAAGGCCTGCTCCAGAAGAACGCTGAAGACGTTAAGTCCGGTGCCGGTCAGTACTTCACTCCGCGTCGGTTGATCCGCGCCATCGTGGAGGTGATGCGTCCTGAACCGGACGACACTATCCACGATCCGGCTTGCGGCACGGGCGGTTTCCTGCTGGCCGCCCACAGGCTCATCTCCGAGAATCGCTTACTGGACCCTGATCAGAATCGCCGTCTGCAACATTCGGTTTTGAGCGGGATTGAGCTTGTGGACAACACCGCGCGCATCTGTGCAATGAACCTACTGCTGCACGGCATTGGCCGCCCGGATGGCGACAGTCCCGTCACGGTGGCGGATGCGCTAGCACAGGACTCGGGGCACCGATATTCGATGGTGCTCACCAATCCGCCATTTGGGCGCAAGTCTTCCATGACCATTGTCGGCGCCGACGGTGAAGCCGCCCGCGAGTCGCTGATAATCGAGCGGCAAGACTTCTGGGCCACCACCTCCAACAAGCAGCTCAACTTCGTTCAGCACGTGCAGACCCAGCTGGACATTCACGGTCGTGCAGCGGTGGTCGTGCCAGACAACGTGCTATTCGAGGGCGGTGCCGGCGAAGTCATCCGTCGCCGCCTGCTACAGGCCTGTGACGTGCACACGCTGCTGAGGCTGCCCACCGGCATCTTCTATACCCAGGGCGTGAAAGCCAACGTGCTGTTCTTTGACCGCAAGCCCGCCTCGCCGCAACCCTGGACGCGCGACCTTTGGATCTACGACCTGCGCACGAACCAGCGCTTCACTCTCAAACGGCGTCCGCTGACCTACGATCACCTGCAGGACTTCATCGAGGCCTACTGCCCCGACGACCGTTCGGCCCGCGTCGAGTCGGAACGCTTCCGCCGCTTCAGCTACGACGACCTCATCAATCGCGACAAAGCCAACCTTGATATCCTCTGGCTTCGCGACGCCGCCCTTACAGACGCCGACAACCTGCCGCCTCCCGAGGACCTCGCCGCCGAAATCGCCCAAGACCTCGAAGCCGCCCTAGCCCAATTCACCAAAGTCGCCGCTTCCCTCTCCAATCGCTCCTTGACGAACTAGGCAATCCACCCCGGACGTGTTGCAGCCCGCCCCGCGACCAACCTGGGCAGCGACCGCCGATCCACGCCACAATTGCCAGCCGTGCTCATACAGTGGACATTGCCCGAGTGTATTTCGCAACTCCTACCAGATGCACACCACCCTCGCACTCCCTCTTCAAACGCGCCCCTAATCCATCAAGATCCGAAACGGAATCGACCGCCGCGCCCCCGGCAACCGCACCGCCCCAAACCGGCCGCCGTGCCCTGAACATCCAGCCGCCGGGTGCCGCACTTACTCCTTCGCCCTTGAGGGAGACGGTTGGGATGAGGGTGGCTGCCGGCGCTAACACCCGCGCCCAGACAGCAGCAACCCACGACCCCAACCGACGCTTCTTCCTTCTTCGAGCAGTACCCCCGTCACCACGTAATCCGAAACGGAATCGACTGCCGCGGCTCCCGCCGATACACCGCCCCAAACCGGTCGAACAGCCAGTAGCACAACGCCTTGATCGCGTGATTGTCCGCGTCGATCGGCAATTCGGAGATCGGCCGGTTTTCGCGCGGTTCGTGGTAGCGGTAGTTCCCGAACTCCCGGATCAGCGCCTGGCAGCGCGGGCTGATCGTGATCCGTGGCTCGCCGCTCCCCGGATCGCGCAGGAACGTCCGTAGCCGGTCGATCCCGTCGTTGATCCACACGCGGTGCGAGCGCAGCCGCAGCTGCGCGTGCGCCGCCCAGATCTGGATCTGGCTGGGCGCAGCGTGATGCTGCCGCCCGGCGATGTCGATCACCCCGCTGTGCACGTGCCGCCACCAGGACCGCCGCTTGCATTCGTGGATCACATGCGCCGCGATCGCGTACTGCATGTACACCTCGTCCAGCACGAAGATCTCCTCGCCGCGCTTCGCCACGGCCAATACCGCATACGCCCCCGCGTACCCCGGGTCCACCGCGATCTCGATGCTGTCGAAGCTCTCGTACGGGTCCTTGATCGTCCGCACGTGCGCCGCCGGATGGAACTCCCGGAACACCAGCGACACCGGCGGACACGGCACCCCGCCCAGCCGTTCCTGGAACAGGTCGGACGGATACGCCACCGCCAGCCGCTCGATCTCCGGGTCTTGCCGTCCCCCCGGAAACAGCGTGCGGTTGGACCACGACGGAATCGAAAACGACGCCGCCTCGTCCGGGTTGTCGCTCTGCCAGGCCCGAAACTTCTCCGCGTACCAGCCCCGCGACCCTTCGAACGTCCCGCTGAGCCACAGCCAGCCGCGACGCTCGGCGAGTCGCCCGCTCAGCCGCAGGTACGCCTCGTACGACAGTTGCGCCGCTTCGCAGCCCAGGATCCCGTCCGGCGCCTGCCCCGCCAGCCGCGGCGCCCGTTGCGCCGAGCGCGTCGTGATCAGCGTTCCATTGCGCAGCATCAGGCGGTTCGACTGGCCGGTCGGCGCGGCCAATGTTTCAATCGCGTCCAGCGACTCCAGCGCTTCGATCAGGTACGCGAACTCCGGCCGGCACAGGTCATAGTCCGGCCCCACCAGCCAGTACAGCTGCCCTTCCAGGAAGCGCCCCACCAGTTCCATCGCCGCGCTGCGGCTCTTGCCGGCCCGTTCCCCGCCCGCGATCAGCCGGATGCGCGCCTTGGAATCGTGGGCCGCGCGTTGCTCGGCGAACGGCGCATACCCGACGCGCGCCCAGAGCTGCTCACGGACGATTTGCGACGGCTGCATGTAAGTCCTCCAACAACGCCGCGAACGCCTGCCCGCTGCCGGCGCGCGGCGGCTGCCCAAACGCGTAGCTGAACGCCAGTTCCACCGCCCAGCGCTCCCCGGCCAACGCCTTCTCCACCACCAGGTCCGACAGCTCGTCGGCCTTCACCAGCACCGCCGACCGGAAGCGCTGCTCCGCGCTCGTCGGCCGCTTGCGGCCCCGTCGCTTGCTCACCTCGAAACCCTTTCGTCAAGCGTTCGCGCCCATCACTCCGCCGCCCTGGTTGCGAACTGTACGCATACAGTGTACACTAACGGTGTCCGTTTGACAACTTGGAGTTCATCCATGTCCGCACGTGTCTTCCGTCTGCTTTCCGCGCTACCGCGCCGACTCCCGGATCTGTCCAGACCCCGTCAGCTCGCCTGGGGCCTGCGTCTCAAAGCCGTCTGTCTGGCCCGCGCCGCGGCGCGGCGGCTATCACTCGCCGCCCGTCGGCTCATGCACGGGACGCGCCGCCGCCTGTCAGGAATTCGCCGCATTTGGATTTCGCCTGACGCCCTCGCCGTGGTGGTGTTGGTCAGGCGCCCGCCGCGGCTCGCGTTCCGGATTCGGTGCCTCACCCTCGATCCGCAATTCTTCAAATCTGGACCTCGCTGACCCGCATGCCCACACTCGTCAGCCGCTTGCCATTTGTGCCGCGCACCGTGCCGTGCGTGGCGAGACTGGCTTCGTTCATGGTTCGCCTGCTCCCAGTTGCGCCACGCTGGACGAACCACGGACGCGCGCCCCGGAGCATGCCCCAGCGCCACATTTCATACTCGCGACTGCGGATATTCGGCAGCGGCTTCCACGCGCCCCAGGTCCCCCAAAAAAGCACCCGGCCGCACCTCAAGAGTTTTTTGGAAAAAACTCTTATTGCGCGCGAGGCCCCGGCTTTCGAGCCTCGTCAAGCACCCCCACCAACCCCCGCGGATCGCTCGTGGTGGCGGTCAGCGGCGATCCAGGTAACGTTCCTGGACCCAGCCGCCGTCTTCCAGTTCGACCCAGGTGAGGCCCTCCGACTGCCGCGAGCGGCCGGTCAGTTCGACCTGGGTTTCGAAGGGCAGGATGCGCAGCACGCGGCCCTGGGTGCTGGGTTCGGTGCGGACATTGAGGCCGTCGGTGGCGTTGACCTCGCCCGTGCGCGCCGGGGTTGGCGTGGGCGTTGGCGCCGGGGTTGGCGTTGCCGCGGGGGTGGCGGCTGCTGGCGTGCTGAGCGGGGTAGGCGCCAGCACGGTGGGCACGGGACCGGGATTGGTGACCGCGACTTCGGCCGCCACGCGCGGCGCTGCGGGCCGCGGATTGGCAACCGCCTCAACCTCGGGACCCAACAGCAGAAAGCGCAGGATCACCACGCCTACCACCGGCACGGCCAGCGTCCCCAGTACCCCAATAGCAAGAGCCAGGCGGCTCTCGCGTGCCCAGCGGTCCCAGAAACTCACGGCCCGTTCCCTGGGTGCAACGTTGCAGAGGAACGGTATCGCACGGTGCGCGCACCAGCCGTGTTCCGTAGACAATCCAGCCGCCCCACGCCTACAATTGCCCCACGCCGGCAACGCGTGTCGGCTGTCCGCGCTCCAGCGTCGGAGCGTTGGGAAGTTGATCCTCCCGCCCCTAACGGCAGCGATGCCGGGGGGCGTTTTTCATCTAGCGGGCAGGCCAAGCCGCAGGAGGCGGGCGGGCTGCCAACGCGAGGAGCGGCATAGCGATGTCTGAGCCCTCTCGAGACGATCTCATCCAAAGCGTCATGCGCAAGGCGCGCGACGCCGACTGCCGGATTTTCGATATCCGGTTCACCGACCTGCCGGGAACCTGGCAGCACTTCTCGTTGCCGATCGACAAGCTCGAGGACGATATCTTCGAGGACGGCCTCGGCTTCGACGGCTCCAGCGTCCGCGGCTTCCAGCAGATTCAGGAAAGCGACATGCTGGTCGTGCCGGACCCGTCCACCGCCTTCGTGGACCCGATCACCGAAGTCCCGACGTTGGTGATGAGTTGTGACATTCGCGACCCCATCACCGGCGAGTCCTACTCGCGCGACCCGCGCAACATTGCCCGCAAGGCCGAGCAGCACCTGATTGACAGCGGCATCGCCGACACCAGCTACTGGGGTCCCGAGGCCGAGTTCTTCATCTTCAACAGCGTCCGCTTCGACCAGACCGCCAACGCCGGCTACTTCTTCCTGGACAGTGAGGAAGGCATCTGGAACTCCGGCGCGGACGACATGCACGTGGCCAACCTGGGCCACCGCCCCCGGCACAAGATGGGTTATTTCCCTGTCCCGCCGACCGACAAGCTGCAGGATCTGCGCTCCCAGATGGTGCTCGCGCTGGTGGACGTAGGGCTTGACGTCGAGGTTCACCACCACGAGGTCGCCACCGCCGGTCAGGCCGAGATCGACCTGAAGTACCAGTCGCTGGTCAAGGCCGCCGACGGGATCATGCTGTACAAGTACATCGTCAAGAACGTGGCCCAAAAGGCCGGCTACACGGTCACCTTCATGCCCAAGCCAATCTTTGGCGACAACGGATCGGGCATGCACGTCCACCAGAGCCTCTGGAAAGACGGCACGCCGCTGTTCTATGACGAGCACGGCTATGCCCTGCTGAGCGAGACCGCGCGCCACTACATCGGCGGCCTGCTCAAGCACGCCGCCGCCTTGCTGGCTTTCGTGGCGCCAACCACCAACTCGTACCGGCGACTGGTGCCGGGTTTCGAAGCGCCGGTCAACCTGGTCTACTCCCAGCGCAACCGCAGCGCCTGCGTGCGGATCCCCACCTACTCCAGCAGCCCTGCCGCCCGGCGCGTGGAATTCCGCCCGCCCGACCCCACGGCCAACCCCTACCTGGCCTTTGCCGCCATGCTCATGGCTGGGCTGGACGGCGTCCGCAACAAGATCGAGCCGCCCCCGCCGGCCGACATGGACCTCTACGAGCTGGAACCCGAGGATGCGGCCAAGATCCAGTCCGTGCCCGGATCCCTCTACGAGGTGCTGGACGCGCTGGAAGCCGACCACGAGTTCCTGCTGGTCGGCGATGTGTTCACCCAGGACGTCGTGGACACCTGGCTGGACTACAAGCGCGTGCGCGAAGCCGACGAGGTCAACCTGCGGCCTCACCCCTACGAGTTCGTGCTCTACTACGACGCCTAGCGTCCAGCCTCAGCTTCATCTTTCGCGGCCCCCGGCAACGGGGGCCGCGGGGCGCTAGTTGGACTGTGGCCGCTGCCGCGTTCGCCCCCGCCGCCGGCGCCGTCCGCGCCGCCTCGACCGAGGGCTGGCGGGCTTGGCTTCCTGGGCGGCATCGGCCTTCTCGGCCGGGGCGCTTGCGGTCCGTCGGTTGCGCCGAGGAGGCCGCGACTCGGATTCCCGGCGCTCCGACGTCGGAGCGCGCGTCTGCTCGGGCGGTTCGGCGGACGGCTCGGTGGGCGGTTCGGGTTCGTGGCCCGGGGCAACCGCCTGTCCCAGCACGTCCTTCAGTTCATGCACGCCGCAGGTGTCGCAGCCGCCACTGGTAGCGCAGCCGCCGCCGCCCTGCGCCTGCTCGGCGGCCAGCTTGTCCTCCACGTACCCGTCGTGCTCGTACTGCAGGCAGCACAGCAGACGGCCGCAGGCGCCTGAAATCTTGTCAGGGTTGAGCGGCAGGTTTTGGTCCCGTGCCATCCGCAGGGACACGGTATCGAGTTCGGAAAGGAAGGTGGCGCAGCAGAGTTCACGGCCGCAGCGCCCCATGCCGGTGCGCATCGCGGCGCGTTCGCGCGGGCCGACCTGCCGCAGCTCCACGCGCGTTCGGAAGCGGGCCGCCATCTCGGCTACCAAGTCGCCCAGCTCGAGCCTCGCCTCCCGGGACGAGAAGTGCAGGGTCAGCGTGGCACCGTCAAAGGTGTACTCCGCCTTCACGGCCTGCATGGGCAGCCGGTTGGCCATGATGGCGGCAGCGAAGGCGTGCTCGGCTTCGACTTCCTGTTCCCGATAGTTCGTCATGCTGACCAGGTCGTCGTCCGTGGCGCGCCGGACAATTGGTTTCAGTTCGCTACGCAGATCGTCCGGATCGACCTCGGTGGCGGCCATGACCAGGCGGGCGGCGGTCAGGCCGCGTGGCGTCTCAACGATTGCGTAGTCGCCAACGACAAATTCGGCATCACCGGGGTCGTAGTAGTAGAGGCGGCCGGCGCGCCGAAAGCGGACGCCAATGGCACGCGTGGTCCTGGCGGGCGCATCAGCGGCGACCATGACCACCTCCTTGTGCGTCGCCCGGGTCGGGCTCTGGCCGCAGGGCCAGGTCCTCCAGCGCGAGTCGCGGTGAAACGTTGGCGATGAGCGCCCGCTGCGTTTCGCGCAGCCGGGCCAGACGGCCTACGGCGCTGGCCAGGGCCGCCCGCTGTTCGGCTGGGGCGCCGCGCGGATGGTTCTGCATCGCTGAGCGCAGTGTATGCGACTGCTCGACCTCGACGGTTCGCAACAAGGCCAGCGCCTCATTGGTCTGCGCAACCATGCGCCCGCGCGGAAGCAGGCCGCCCACGGTGCGGAAGCGGGTTGGCACGGGCGCTGTCTCGAAAGCGGCGGCCGTGTCCCGGGCGGTTCGATCAGCGTCCCAGGCCGCCGGATCGCGCGCCATGCGGATCGCCCATCCCGGGCGTCCGCGGGCCGCGCGCGCGATCTGCCCCAACGTTTCGGCGCGCAGGCTGTAGTGCGCGTTGAGGTGGGCCGCGATCTCGGCCGCCGGAACCGGACCCAGTTCGATGACGCGGCAGCGAGACACGATGGTGGGCAGTACATCGGCGGGCCGCGGCGCGATGAGAATCAGGATGGCGTGCGCGCCCGGCTCCTCCAGCGTTTTCAGCAGCGCGTTCGCGGCCAGGACGTTGATCTCGTGCGCCGCGTCAATCAGGCCGATGCGCATGGACTGCGTGGCGGGCGTGCGGTACAGACCGGTGCCCCATTCGCGCACGCCGTCGATCACGATGTCGCGCGCGTGGTCCGCGCGCCGCAGGACGTGCAGGTCGTTGTAGGCGGTGAGCACAAATCGCAGGTCAACGCGCCGCCCGTCGCCGGCGGTCAGCTTGTCGGGGTCCGGCTCTTCGTCAGGGTGACCGCGCCGCACGGCCGTTCGCCACATGGAATTGGTGTCGTCCAGAAACTGATAGGCGTCGGACGACTCGGCCGGTCCCGGCCGGCCAGCGCACCAAATCTCCTGGGCCAGCCGGATGGCGAAAGTGCGGCGTCCGACGCCCGGCGGTCCGGTGATCAGGTAGGTCTGGGCGGCCCGTCCCGCGCGCAACGAGCCGCGCACGGACCGCACCGGATGCGCGTTGCCCACGAAGCCCCAGTCCATCACGCCTCCGCGGCCGGAACGGTGACGATGTCGTTGATCGGAATCTGCAGTTGCAGCGTCTGGGCGAGTTCGAAGGTCTCGGGGCTGTAGATGGCCACCGTGCCGTGGTCGGCGCTGCCCACAATGAGCGATCCGCTCAACGGGTCCAGCGCGACGGCGCGGGGCGACTTGGCCACCGGCAACAGGAAGCGGGTGTCCAAGGTCTCGGCATCGAGGCCGGTGACAGTGTCGGTCCAGAGGTTGGTTGCGATAAGCGTGGAGGTGCGTTCGTCCACGGCCAGGCGGTTGACTCCCTCCTCCAGGCGACGCGTCTGTTGGATTTCCAGCGTGGTGGGATCGAGTCGACTCACGCTGCCGTCGCGCAGGCTGGCGACGAACAGGCGGCCGGCGGCGTCGCGGATGAGGGCCTCGGGCCATGACGGAACGATGGCCCGCGCTTCCTCCTCGCCAGTCTCCACGTTGAAGCGAGTCACGGTGGAAAACGGTCGATTGGCCAGGTACACGGTGGTCCCGTCGCCGGTGGGCACGATGTCGCCGACCCCGGCTGAAACCTCCCAGTCGTGAATGACCTGGCGCGAATCCGGATCCAGCACAAATACATGCCCGCGGTCCAGATCGGATCCGGTGACATATACGCGACCGTTGGCGGGTTCAACGGCGATGTCCGCCGTCACCAGCGCGGTGGCGGGCGCGCGGTCGGCGCCGGTCAGGGGCGCGAGGCGGAACTGGGCGCCAGTGCCGCCGGCCGCACCGGGCTCCCCGGACCAGCGGCTCTGCTCCGCGCCAGGTTCGCGGCGCACGACGACGGTTGCGGTTGAGATGACGTTCGGCTTGATCACGACGGTCGTGCGCTCGCCGAGCGGTTGGAAGTAGCCGTCGGCCGTGACCAGCACCTCGTACTGACTACCGCTGATCAGGTCGGGGACGCGGATGCGGCCTTCGTCGTCGGTCACCGCCGACTTGACAAAGACCCGAGTGCCGCGGACGTTCCAGAACAAGCGCACGAAGGCGTTGGCGATCGGGCTTTCCTCGGCATCGACCACGCGCACCTCAAGCGTGAACGTGAGGGGGATGGGCAGCCCAACGGCGCCTGCCGACGCGTCGATGACCTCGACTTGGGTGGCGACCTCGTCGACTGTGAAGGCCCGGCCACGGTCGAGGTCCGGCGCGATGGCCCAGGCCGCCGGCAGGACGCTGGCGGCGGCCGGCGGCAGCGGAGTGAGCGAGGGAAGGTCGATCACAGCCATCGTGGACCCCGCCGCGGTGCCAACCATGGGAACGCCGCCCGCCACGATTCGGCCAGGTGAGCCCAGTGGCATTTCGAATCGCACGGTTGACGGCTCAGATTCCGTCACGGTGACCCCGGGCGACCGCAGCACCTGGTAGCCCGGCACGCGGGCCCGCACGTCATAGCCGGTGCCCGGAGCCAGGCCCGTGAAGGCGACGGTGCCGTCGGCGGAAACCGGCAAAATGGCCAACAGGTCGCCTCGAAGGCCGAGCAGGTCCACGAAGCCGCTCGTCAGGGGCTGGCCGCTCGTCTCGTCCATGACCGTGGCTTCGATTACCCCCGGCCCAGCAATGACGTCGAAGTCCGTTTCCGACGCGCCGGCGAACTCGCCGCCACGATAGGTGGCGTTTGCGCGGAAGCTGATGGTGGACTGCGCGGTAAGGGGCAGGGTGGTCGGCAGCTGGGTCTCGAGGGTGAACGTGCCGGCGCGCGAGGCAATAACCTCTCCAACGTATACGGCGGGAGACGAAGTCTCCTTGGTGTCGATCCGGCCATCCGCGGTCAGGGCCGGCCGACCGGAGGCGAAGATCATTTCCAGGCGGACAAGGGTCCGGGGCACCCAGTCGACGCCACGAATGGTGATGTCCGTGCCGACCACGCCGCCGGGCGGTTCGATTTGCAGTTCGGGGCCATGATCCTCGGCCAGCGGAAAGTCGCCGGTGATGGAGGAGCCGTACAAGCCCAGCGCAAGGATCACGAGCACCGGGATTAGCAGCACGGTCCCGACGATGGCGGCGATTGTTAGCGCGCGGCTGGTGGACATGAGTGCTGTTCGCGGGTTCCTACGATCCCAGGGTTCGACGGAACCAGTGTCCGCCGCCGCACGCCGCCTGGTAGGCGTGCGCCCGACGCCCCGCCGTCGGTTGAATTGTAGTCCGTTCCCGCTCCGCCGCCGGCCGCGCCTCAGGTCGAGACGCGACGGGCCTAGCCGAAGGCGTGCCTCAACTCGGGACCGGTGCCGAACCGCTCACGTGAGTCAGTCGGCTGACGACGCGCCGCCGGGCCAGGCCGGCCACTTGCCAAACGCCGACGCCATGCGTCCCGAAAAGGCAATGGCGAATAGCCCCCTGGCTTCTTCTCCAATGCCGATCAGCATGCCGTTGGCCCGGCCGCCGGCACTGATCGCAATAATGCCGCTGGCGTTGTCTCCTGAGATCGCAATGATGCCGCTGGCGTTCCCTGCGCTGATGGCAACGATGCCGATCGCGTTGCCCAGGCCGATGGCGACGATTCCGACCGCGACGAGCGGACTTAGCGCGACGGTTCCAAGCCCAACCAAGTAGGCGAATGAAACCGACCGATCAGCGACGACCCAGTCCATGTCCACGACATCGAGAATTCCGAGCACCGTGACAATGACGGTGGCAATCAGTGTGGCTAGCGTGGCCAGACCGGCCAGGCCCCGAAAGGCGTTTCCGACGGTTGCTCTTGAGGTCTCTGACATCGTTGGCATCTCCTTGGGCGTCAGTCTGAGCCACCCGACGCGACGAGGCAACCGCAGCCCCCGGGGGCTGCGGATTCAGCTAGGCGGCACGGGCCACCAGACAGCCGGAGCGACGGGGCACGATGATGCGGCCGTCGGGTTCGGCCGCGGCCGACGCCACCTCCCGCAGGTGAGGCGCCAGTCTGGCGGCCAACTCGGCGGCCCGGTTCGAATCGTCAACGGATCGCGCGCCGCGCAGATGCAGCCCGCGTACGTACAGCTGCAGCAGCGCGTCCACTGAAGGGAAGGCCAGCGCCTCGTCGCGGACCTGCACATCAACGGTGCCAAACGCCAGGGAAAGCGCGCTCGCGCCGTTCTCGAGCGTAAAGCGGCTGCGCGCCGACGGGGCGGCGGCCCGCCTGGCTTGTGCGGTCAGGCCGGCCCGTCGGCAGGCTTCCACGTGCCAGGCGAGCAGGTGCCCGCCGGACGACCGGCTGTCGGCACTGGCCAGCAAGACCCCCTGCGGGCCAAGCACGCGGCGCAGCTCACGTACGGCGCGCGGGATGTCCACGGTGGAGGGTAGTACGTGACCAGCGGTCACAAGTTCGAACTGACCCGAAGTCAGCGGCAGCGATTCGATGCCCGCGATCAGACCGTCGACCGCGCACCTCGCCCGCGTGACTGCGACCGCGCGCGGCTGGGCGTCCAAGGCGACGATCCAGGCGCCCGGCGCGGCCCGTGCACGCAGGGCCTCTGTCATGCGCCCCTCGCCGCAGCCCACGTCCAGCGCGGCGTACACGCGATGTACGTCGATGAGGCTGAGCTGCCATTCGTAGAACCCGGCCCCTGCGGCCGCGGCTGGTCTGACGGGCTGCTCGGCGTTCATCCGGCCGTGAAATCCAGGGCCGTACGCCGTGCGCCATGCGGCTTCATCCGCCGGGCAGGTCCAGGTTGGGACGCAGCCGGCGGTGCGCGTCACGGACCAACGCCTCGCGCGCCGAATCCTGCCCGTTCCGATAGGCCGCGATGAGGTTTCGACAGATGCGCGCGGAGATTTCCTGCGGACTGACGGCAGCCAGGTGCTCGGGCCGCAAGGTGAACCCGTACGCCTGCACGATTTCCACACAGTCGGATTCGTTGAGAAGGCGCGCTCGGTTGAACGGGTCCAAGTAGGGGCGATCCGTGGCGCCAGGGTGACGGAGGACGAAGTGCCCGGGAAGTCCCACGCCTTCCAGCGGCATCCCAACCCGGTCGGCCACGGCCAAGTAGACGACCGAGAGCGTAATGGGCAGGCCTGTCCGACGCTCGATGACACGGTCCAGCAGGCTGTTGGCTGGATTCGGGTAGTCGGCGCGAGCGCCGTCAAACCCACAGCGTTCGTACAGGTGGGCGGCCAGCGCGGGAAGCGCGATGGTCGGGTTCGAATCGCGCACGGGTTCCGGGGCCTGTGCTGCCAGGTCATCCAGAGCCTGGCGGATACCCTCCGGATCGACGGCTGGGTTCAGCACGCGTGCCACCAGCAGCGCGCCGGTTTCGGCGAGACCGTCCGGTTCGACGGATGCGAACCACTCCAGCGCCGCAACTGCGTTTGCGCGGTGGATGGCAAGCAGCGCGTCCACAATGCGGTCCGCGTGCGGGACCGTGGTTCTGGCCGACTCGAGTGCGACGATCGCCCGCTGGCCGGCTTTCGCGAGGTGTGGGATGACTCGCGCGCGGACTTCCGGATCGTCGTCCGCCAGGAGGGCCACCATGGCCCGAACATCCCGGTCGTCGGGCGACGGCGACTGGCTGGCGGTCATTCGCTCCGGCGGCGGTTCTGGACCATTAGGGTCATGCGCGGCGACTGAATGCTCGCATGGATTCTGTCATGTACGTCGCTGCGCCAGCGGATCCGGCGGTGCGGCCTATGACAGCCAAGCGAGCTTGGGGCAGTATGAACGGGCTGTCCGGCGGGATTGGGCGGAAGGCAATGAACGTTACCCGGCATGCATATCCGAACCGGCGCAAGGCGAGCGTTGACGTGACCAGCACGAACCAAGCGCTATGCCCACGCGAGCGAGCACTGTCACGTGGGCGCGACAGCCGCCGGTCTGGGCAGCCGTGATGGTGTGAGTGAAGGCATGGCCAACATGGGACACGACGCACGGCAAGTGGAAGTGCAAGGACTCTGGAAAGTATTTGGCGACAAACCGGAGCGCGCCCTGGATCCTGCCTATAGCTCGAAGTCTCGAAGTGAAATTCAGGAGGAACTTGGACTCGTGGTTGCCCTGCGCGACGTGTCGTTTAGCGTGGATCAGGGGCAGATCTTCGTTGTCATGGGACTTTCGGGCAGCGGCAAGTCAACCCTGGTCCGCGCGCTGATCAGGCTCGTCGAACCCACGCGCGGCAGCGTAAATATCGATGGCGAAGACGTGCTGTCCTATTCGTCGAGCCAGTTGATGCAGTTCCGCCGCCAGAAGATCGCGATGGTGTTTCAGAACTATGGGCTGCTGCCGCATCGTTCGGTGCTCGACAACGTAGCCCTTGGTCTTGAGGTACGGGGGATCGACAGAGAAACACGCTATCGAATGGCGTTGGACAGCATAGAGACCGTGGGCCTCGGCGGCTGGGAAGACTATCGCCCGAGAGAGATGAGCGGCGGTATGCAGCAACGTGTCGGACTTGCACGGGCGCTGGCGGTCGACCCCGCTATGCTGCTGATGGACGAACCGTTCAGCGGGCTCGATCCCCTGATACGCCGGGAGCTGCAAGACGAGCTTATTTCGCTGCAAACCAGGCTACAGAAGACCATTGTATTCATCACGCATGATCTGAACGAAGCCCTGAAGATCGGCGACCGAATTGCCGTCATGCGGGATGGAGAAATCATACAGGAAGGTACGCCAGAGGAGATCGTCACGCTGCCGACGGACGAATACGTGACCGAATTCGTGCAGGATGTATCGCGAGCCAAGGTTATCCAGGCCAAGGCCATCATGCAGGAGTCCGAAGTCGTGGTGTACGAGTGGCAGGGTCCGCGCGCGGCGTTGCACATCATGGACGGCCACCGCCTGGAGGCGGTGTTTCTGATCGGGCGTGATCGCACGCTGCGAGGGTTGCTCACGAAGGATCGGGTTATGGCGCTCATCAACGAGGGGCGAAGTTCCCTGGCAGGCGCGGATGTCAATCCGGCGACGACTACGACCCCTGACGCCTATATCGCCGATATCATCCCGATTGCTGCCCAGACTCGGCATCCGATCGCCGTGGTTGGCGACACTCGTGTGCTGCAGGGCGAGATTCGCCGGGGGGCGTTGCTCGCAGGAATGGTTGAAGCAGAACAGGAGACTTAAACGTGGCTCGAGTTGACAGTGCGCCACCCGACCAGAGGATCTCATCGCCGCACAGCCCGCTCGACGTGATTCGGCAGCACTACGCTTGGCTGGCCGGGCTGGCGGCGGCTGGTGCCGTGCTGCTCGTCAGCTTGCTGCTGTGGGGCACGGAGATGGAGTTTCCGACCACGGTATCCAGCTCCGAAGTTCAGACCTCAGGCGGCGGTTCCATCACGCTGGAACGCACCGTGCGCGATGTCACGAGCGGAGCCATCGACGATGCGGTCACACGGATAACCCAGGATGGCAGCTGGCTGTTCGACGGGCTGAGCACGGCCGTGGACACCGTACTGCTTCAAATTGAGAACGGTCTAAAGTGGGTGCCGTGGCCGGCAATTATCATCAGCCTTGCGCTCCTGTCCTATGCCGTAGGTGGATGGCGGCTGTTGGGGTTCACGGCGGCCGCGCTGCTCTTCGTCGGCTTTATGGGCCTGTGGGAAAACATGATCGATACCATAGCGCTCGTGATGGTGGCGGTGTTTATTGCCGTGTTTAGCGGCCTCCCGCTGGGCATTCTGGGCTCGCGGAATCAGCTTGCCGACAACCTGATGCGCCCCATTCTGGATGCGATGCAGACCATGCCCAGTTTCGTCTATCTATTGCCGGGCATTCTGTTCTTTGGCCTCGGGAAGCCAGCCGGGATCTTCGCCACGATCATCTACGCCGTTCCGCCGGTCATCCGGTTGACGAGCCTGGGGATCCGCCAGGTTCCCAGCGAAACGATTGAAGCCGTTCGGTCGTTCGGCGCGTCACCGTTGCAAATACTCGCGAAAGTTCAGATTCCGATGGCCCTGCCGACGATCATGGCGGGGATCAATCAGACCACCCTGATGGCCCTGTCCATGGTGACCATCGCCAGCATGGTGGCCGCCGGCGGTCTGGGCGACAACGTGCTGCGGGCTCTTCAGAAGAATCAGCCGGGCAACGGCGCGATTGCCGGACTGTCCATCGTGTTTCTCGCCATCGTCATTGACCGACTTACGCAAGCTGTTTCCCGGAGACGGCAGGCGATGCTGCGATCCGTAGGTTAATTGAGTCAAACGGGCAGCGCCGCGAGGGGCGACAATACATTGTTTGACATTGATTAGTCGTCGCGCGTCTTTATTTGACAATTCCATCTTATCCTGCTAAGATTATGGCGCGGGTGCCGTTTGCAATCTGCACGGGCACTCGTAATCTTAGAGTGCGTAGCTCGTTGCGACAGCCAGATGCAACGTAGATTCGCCCTGGCTGTCATGCGTGAAGTGGGGGTTTTGCCATGAAATCTGTGAGCAGACGCCGAATTTTGCGGGTGGGAGCGCTGGGCATTGCGGGCGGCCTTATCGCGGCTGCGTGCGGGGAAACCAAGACCGTTGAGGTTCCGGTCGAGATTGTGAAGGAAGTTCCGGTCGAGGTTGTGAAGCAAGTTGTGAAGGAAGTTCCGGTCGAGAGAGTGGTTGAGAGGCAGGTTGTCAAGGAAGTTCCGGTCGACAGAGTGGTTGAGAAGGTTGTGAGGCAGGAAGTTGTTGTCGAGAAAATCGTCGAGGTCACCCCGCCTCCCAGAGAAAAACCAAGCCTCATCTTCAGCGACCTTAACTGGGGCAGTGCCCAGATACAGAATCGGATTGCTCAGTACATTGTAGAGAAAGGTTACGGCTATCCGACGGACGTGGTGTTCGGCGCCACCCTTCCCTTATTCCAGGGCCTTCGTCGCGGTGACACCCACATCACGATGGAAATCTGGCTGCCTAACCAGGATGAAGCCTGGGCGGAGGCGCTGGCCGCAGGCGAAGTGGTCTCCATAGGTCATAGCCTGGGCAAAGACTGGCAGTCCTCGTTCGTGATACCGGCCTATCTCCAAGAGGAGTATCCGGACTTGGACAGCGTTGAGGACCTGAAAGAAGAAAAGTACAAGGCGTTGTTCCGGACGACGGAAACCGGAGACAAAGCTCGCCTCGTGTCGTGTGTGATCGGCTGGGCCTGCGAAGCGGTGAATGCCGCGCAAATTGAGGCCTATGGTCTCTCCGATCACGTGCAAATTGTAAATCCCGGGGACGGTGCGGCGGGGAACGCCGACCTGTACGGCGCGTATGAGCGGGGCGAACCCTGGCTCGGTTACCAGTGGGGCACCAACGACCCGTCCCTGGTGCTGGACCTCGTGCGGCTCAAAGAGCCCGAATACAGCGACGAATGCTGGTTCACCACCAAGGCGTGCGCGTATGAAGACGCCACGATCCTGATCGCGGTGCATCCCGATGTTGTTACCTCGGCGCCCGACGTGGTGGAGATGCTGAGGGCCTGGGGCCTCAACATCGAGGTCTATAGCGCTATTGCCCAATGGCAGCGGGAAAACCCCGACGCAAACACCAACGACGCGGCCCTCTGGTGGCTGAAGAGCAGCCCCGGCGTCTGGAACGGGTGGGTGACCACTGACGCCGCGGCCGCCATTCAGTCTGCCCTGGACGCCAACGACGTGCCCGACGGCTGGCCGGTGGAATAGGGCAGCGCAGCGACGTCCGGCGCGTATCCATCCGCCCAACGTCCAGGCGCTCGGCGGCCGTGGGATCTGCACGCCGCCACCGCTGGCCGACGGCAAACCTGCCGCGGACCAGCGGTGGCGGCGCAGGGAAGATCTTGCGTGATGAGCGCCAATACCGATTTTATGTCAAGCGATTTGGCGTGATTCGGCGCCTGTTCCTATAATTGTCACCTTGTGCCGCTCCGGCACGCTCTTCCGAGCACCTACTACCCACACGTTGCGCCCCCTGAGTACGCGTCGGCGCTGACGATGACCCGCCTGTGCGCGCTGGCCGCGCGCTCTGTCAGGACTACACCACTGTGAGCCGAGCACTTGATCGTCTGCGAACGGCCTTTGTCCGGCCGGACCGCGAATACGCGCCGTTGGCTCTCTGGTTCTGGAACGGCCGGCTGCACGAAGCCGAGCTTGGCCGCCAGATTCAGGAATTCGCCGACAAGGGCATCGGTGGCGTCTTCATGCACGCGCGCGAGAGCTTGCAAACGCCTTACTTCGGCGAGCGGTGGTGGGATGCGGTCGACTACGTCGTTCGCAAGGGTCGGGACGCCGGGCTGAAGACCTGGATCTACGACGAATACGCTTGGCCCAGCGGCCCCGCCGGTTCGCCCCACGGGCGCAACGGGCAGACCGAATCCGCCGTCCTGTCGCAGGACAGCCAGCACTACGCCAAGTCCCTCACCCGCATGATCCACGAGGCTGAAGGTCCGGCCGAGGTTGCGCTGGAAGGCCGCTACCCCACGGGGATGCCCCTGGTTCAGGTGGCGGCCCAGCTCGACGCCGACGGGGACCTGGACCCCGAGACCCTGGTAGACGTGACCAAACTCAATACGTGGTCCTGCCCCGAGGGCGTCTGGCGCGTGGTGAGCTTCTCGGTCAGCACGATTGACGACCGTATCGACTACCTGCGTCCAGCAACCGTCAAGGTGTTCCTGGACGCCGCCTACGAACGCTACGCCGAGCGCCACAAGTCGGCATTCGGCGACGGCATTCCCGGCGTCTTCTTCGACGAGCCGTATATCACCGCCGAGCCGATGCCCTGGACCGACGACCTCCCGGCCCGCTTCAAGCGGGACAAGGGCTACGACCTGCTCACGTCCCTCCCGCTACTGGTGCTGCGGGGCGGGAACTCCACCGTCAAGGTTCGTTGCGACTTCTACGACACCGTGGCCGCGTTATACGAAGAGGCTTGGTTCGCACAGATCGGGGCCTGGTGCCGCCGCCATGGTTTGGAGTGGACGGGCCACACCGAAGAGCACGTAGCTTCCCACCCGGCCCGGCAAGGCGACTATTTCCGCGGCATGCGACATCTCACAATTCCGGGCACGGACCATCACGGCTTCCGGTACGACCGGCCGCGCACGGTACAGGCAGCGGAAGTCAGACCGGCCGCATCCATCGCCGCCATGACGGGGCGAAAGCGCGTGATGTCCGAGGCATTTGGCGGCGCCGGCTGGGGCGTCACGCTGGACGAAGTACGGCACGGCGCCAACTTGCTGGCCGCGTATGGCGTGAACATGCAGGTACTCCACGGGCTGTTCTATTCGATGGCCACCGCCGAAGCCGCCGACGATTGGCCAGCCAGCCTGGGGCACCAGAACCCCTACTGGCCGCACTTCAAGGGTCTGTCCGACTACATCGCCCGCCTGTCCGCCGTTGTAGGTCAATCCAGGGCCGCAACCACGGTCGGCGTGCTCTACCCCTGGACCAGCATTGCCGCCAACACCGCGGACGGACGTCCCAACGCCCGCGCCCGCGAGATTGCCGCCACCTACGAAGGCCTGATCGACGGGCTGGCCGACGCCAGCGTCGATGTGCATATCGTGGACGAGCGCTTTGTCAGTCACGGCCAGGCACGCCTGGAGAACGGCCGGCTGCGCCAGGGTTCGCTCACAATTACGACCCTGATCCTGCCGCCCACGCCAGTCATTGGACCGCAGGCTATGCGCCGTCTGGGCGCGTTCGCCCGTTCGGGCGGCGATCTTATCGTGATGGGCGAATGTCCATCGGGCAGTAGCGACGGCGGCTGGAGGCATCGTCCGGTCACGCGAGCCATAGGCACGCTCTTTAGCGACGCCTCGTCTACGGCAAAGGGCGCGGCCGTTGGCAAGGGCCGGACATATAAGGTTCCCGAGCGGCTGCCGGCGGCGCTCAAGCGCATCGCGAAGATCCTGTCGCCGGGAACCACGGTCGACTGCGAGTCTGACGTGATCGTCGTCCCACGGCGGCTGGACGGTGCCGAGGTGCTCATGGTCGTCAACCGCTCTAATTCCGACACGACGGCCACGGTCAGGACCGACGTGCCAGGTCGCCCCGAGGTCTGGAACCCTGAGACCGGCGAGACCACTGCGCTGTCGATTACCGGCTCGCGCGGGCGGCGTCGCTTCGCGTTGGAGCTACCGCCGCACGCCGCCCGCTTCGTCGTGCTCGACACGTCCGTCCGACCCTCGAGGCGTCGGGCTTCGCGGCCCAAGAAGACGCAGACGAAGGGCCTGGACTTCAAGACCGATTGGACCTTTACGCTTGACGGCGGGACCCTGACCGGCCAGGGGTCGATCCGGCGGTTTGAGCTGCCCGTGATGCGGGTCGCCAGCTTTACGTTGGGCGCGGGCCGCTTGGAGCAGCTACGTGACCCGCTGTACGACGACTCCGACTGGCCGGAGACCTGGCTAGCGCGGGCTGGAGCCGACACCATCGGCAACTGGCGAGCCAGTTGGATCACCGGCGTTCGCAAGCACGGCGGATGGGCCGTTAAGCGCACCAGCGATCAGCACCGGCGCCTGCGGTTCCGGCGGTCGATCGAAATCACCGAGCCGCCGATTAAAGCGTGGGCGACGTTCGTGGGTGTGGACCGCGTCACGGTCTACATGAACGGCACGCAGCTTGGCGAGTCCGAGGACTGGTCCAGCCCCGTTACCTACAACATCATGCCCTACCTCAGGCCGGGCCAGAACACCATCGTCGCCGACGTGGAGTGCGTGTCCGACGCGCCGATTTCGTTCCTGTTCGAAGGGCAGATCGACCTGCGCTCGGGCGGCTCCATTGTCATCGTGTCCGACGAGTCGTGGGAGGTGCAGGCGACGCCCAGCGAAATGTGGACGGGTCTGGCCTACGAGCGCGACACGCCGCTGGTCACCTGGGAGCGGGGGCGTCCGCCCGTGGAGCCCTGGCGGCACATTCCGCTGCTGGGCGAGCCGGTCGCATTTCCCCGCACGCTCGTGTACCGCCAGCGCCTACCGGCCGGGTGCGTCGGGATCGGCATCCCGAACATCAAGGGCACCCACAAGGTGTATGTGGACGTCCGTGAACGAACGCCCGACATTCAGGGCATCTACAACATCACCACCGGCAGAACGCTCACCGTCGAGATCGAGGCGGCCGACTTCTCCAACGGGATCCTGGCGCCGCTGGCCCTCTTTACGCGGCCCACCACCATCGCCCTGCAGCCGTGGGCGAACTTCGGATACGGCTGGTATTCGGGCACCGGCGTTTACGAGCGCAGCTTCGAGCTCACGGCCGAACAGGCGAATTCGATAGTCACGCTGGACTTGGGCGAGGTGCGGCATCACGCCGAGGTCTACGTCAACAACCGGCGGGTCGACGTCCGGCTTTGGCCGCCCTATGGGTTCGACCTCAGCGGCTCTGTGCAGACCGGATCCAACAGCCTGCGCGTGCGGGTAAGCAACCTCTACGCCAACGAAATGCGCTGGAAGAGGGACGAGACGAAGATGGGCAACCCCTGGCACCGCTACTGGCACGAGGACAACATCGAAGCCGAGTCGCTCATCTCTGGGCTGCTCGGCCCTGTCCAATTGCGCGTGGGCTAGCCGCCGCCTCCGCCGGACGCCGCCGCCCCGGGTTGGCCGAGGCCGGCGTAGTTGCGCACAAAGTTGTAGATGCGCCCCTTGTCGTAGGACTCCAGGTGCTCGATGCGGCCCCAGGCTGTCAGCGCCACCGCCGTTTCGGCCGGCAAGTTGGCATCCGGCTGCACGATCACGTCGTGCCCCTCGAACTCCGCGGCCAGTTGCCGCATGTCGGCGTCCGGCGCGACGCTGCTGAAGTGGACGATGACAAAGCCGCGCGAGAGGTTCGCGACCTGAATCTCGTCCGGCAGGGTGTCGGCGCGGTAGCCGTGCCCGGCCAATTGGGCCACGTGTGGTCCCGAGGTGGGCGGGTCGGTGGCGTAGGGCTCGTGCGGGTCGTTGACGGAGTTCAGAATCGTCGCCGCCTGCTCGTCGGTCGCTTCGCCGGGGCCGGGCGGGTTGACCTGATTCAAGCAATACAGGTTGAGCGGGATGAAGACGGCCATCACCGCCAGCATGTACAACCAGAAGCCGCGGCTCAGACCGCCCTTGCGCTGCTCGGACTGACCGCTCTTGCGCTGCTTGCGCTGACTGCTCTTGCCCGTGTTCGACGCGCGGTTCCCGCTGCGTGCGGGGCTGGATTGGCCGCTGTCCTGGCGGCGGGTGCGGCGGCGGCGGCGCGATGCCATACGGGTTCACCTTCGGGTGGAGTGCCGCGAGTATAGGGAAGCCGTGCGTTGGTCTCGCTACTATTGCGCGTTCCCCTCACCCACCGTGGTTCGCAGCTTGTCCCGCCTGCCGTGCGTGTAGCGTCCGCCGGCCGCCGAATCGGCCGCCGCGCACTGCTGGCCGTCGCGGCGCTGAGCCTGCCGGCCGTCCTGACGCGCCGCACCGTCGCGTTGGCCGGTCTTGGCGGCGTCACGGTGCGCCGCGTGACGTTCGATTCAGCGCTCGGCCACAACATTGCCGATCTGACCGTCAACCTTGACGGCGTTTCGCACGCGGCCTCGCTGCTGACCTACTACACCGCCTCGGGCGGGCTGCGGCGCTGGGGTCACGCCGTCTCCGAACCTCTGATTGAGAACGGCGCGCTGGTCCAGTACTTCCAGCGCGGTGTGATGGAGTGGTCCGGCGACGCGCCCGATGCCGAACCGGTGCCGCGGTTGGCCTGGGACTTCATCGGCGGCGGCCTGGACGGAAGTCCCGATCTCGGCGTCGAAGCCGGAATGACGAACCCCTTCGGAGGCATGGCCGTCGGTCCCTTCGGCCACGTGGTGTCGAACCAATCCGTCGAGGGCGACGACATCGGATTCTTGGACGCGTTTCTGGAACTGGGCGGCGCAGCAAGTCTTGGGTTCCCCAAGACCGAGGCGCGCCTCGACACCGGCGCTCCGGGCACCGTGATCGACCCGACGGCCGAGGCGGGCGTTATCCGGCAGTACTTCCAGGCTGGGGTGCTGGAATTCGCGCCTGGCCGGTTTGAACCGGTACGTCTGCGGCTTAGCGGTGACGTGCTGCGCAATGGCGCCTACCCCGCTGGCCTGTGGACGCTGATCCGAAGCTTCCGTTCCGCCAGCCCGCTGAAGGCTGGCGACGGGATTGAACTGGAGCCGCTCGAACGTCGCCGTGGGGTGATCGCCACGGGTGCGCCGCGGGCCCCGGCGGGCTTCACCATCTCGAAGCTGCTCGATACGGCCGAACTCGGCCTGCCGGTCGCCCTGGCCTTTGGGCCTGACGACCGGCTCTACCTGGCGATGTCGAACAACTCGATCCTCACGCATGCCGGCGTCCCCGGCGCCCATGCTCCGGTCGCCTTTGCCCAGGGGCTGGATCCGCTGGGCGTGGATGAACCTCGCGGCATCGCATTCCTGGGGGATGCCGTGTACGCCTCGGTGCGACAGAAGATCATCCGCCTGCGCGACACCAGCGGTACGGGCGCGGCTGACGAGTCCGTGGAAATCGTGACGGGCCTGCCGGAACGGGCCGAGCTGCTCCATCGCAACAACGGCATCGTCGCCGGACCGGATGGTCTGCTCTATGTGGCTGTCGGCAGCACCAGCAACCTCGGCGAAGAGCCGGAGACCGACCTCTCCGGCACGATTCTGCGCATCACGCCGGACGGCTCAAACGTCGAGGTCGTGGCCAGAGGATTCAGGAACCCGTTCGATCTGGCGTTCGCGCCGGACGGCGAACTCTTCTGCACCGACAACGCCCCGGATGTGCCAGTGCGCTCGGCTGATGATGCGCCGGACGAACTGAACCACGTCATCGAGGGCCGCGACTACGGACATCCAACCGTCTGGGGCGAGCCGCCGGAAGATTCACCCATCCAGGGCCCCGTGGCCGCGCTGCCTGCTCACGCTGCGGCCACCGGCATCACATTCTTCACGGGCCCGCAGGCGCGCGACTTTGAAGGCGACGCCCTGATTGCGACTTGGGGCCCGGGCCTGGGCCGAAGTTCCTACACTCACAACGTCCTGCGCGTCAGCCTGGCACCGCAGGGCGAGACCTACACCGGCGAAGTCCATCCCTTCGTGACCGGCCTTGACCGGCCCACGGATGTAGTCATCGCACCCGACGGCGCGGTGGTCGTCAGCGATCACGTGGGGAAACGCATCTACAGGGTTTCGCGCGGCTAGCGCGTCACAGACCAGCACAGCGTCCGCACCGCCCCGGTCTGCCTGTCCTGGGCCCCACGCCAGCACCGCCTGGCACGCCGGGTGCTATCGAGGCGGCTGCCAGCTCAGCGCCCGCTCAAGCTTGTCCAGGTAGTCGGCAAAGGCGCGGCGGCCCGTGGGTGTGGCTTGCACCCAGGTGCGCGGCTTCGAGTTCACAAACTCCTTGGTGATGACCAGGTAGTCCGCGTGTTCGAGCTTGCGCAGATGGGTAGTCAGGTTGCCGCCGGTGAGATCCAGCGTCCGCTGGATGAAGCCGTACGCAAACCGATCCGTCTCGGGCTGAACGACCAGCATCGTCATGATGCGCAGTCGGGTGGCCTGGTGAATGGTTTCGTTGAGGACGATGGGCTCGTCGGTCAACGGACGCCGCCCCAGCGGATCCAGGCCGTGCCCAGCACGACTACGAGCAGCGTCCCCGCCGCCGACACCAGCATCGCGGCGTCGCCCGCGAGGTGACTGGACAGATAGAAGACCGCGGCAAAGCCCACGCCCACGGCCGCGACCACGGGGCGATGCATGATGCCGAAGAGGACCAAGCCCAGGGCCACGATGCCAATGGCGACGCGCGCAATCGTCACCCCGGCGACATCTGCCGTCCACATGCCCGCCGCCGCCGGCACCAGGAACGACGCGACTGCCACCGCCAGCCAGTAGAGGAATACCCGAATCCCCGCGCTGCGAGCCGCGGGACCTGAGGCGTTGGCCTGGCTGGCCCGATGCCCCAGAACGGAACTGCCAACCATCCCGGCCACCGTCATCACGCCCCACACGGGGGCGGGAAACCACGGACTGTCCGCTGCGAAGTCAGGTACGAGCGTCACGATCGCGTACTGCGCCAGGAGGGCCAGAGCAACAATCACGCCCCACAGCAACAGGATCGCTTCCATCCCCGCGACATACATGGAGCTCCGCGCCTGGTCCATGGTGGTGTGGATGGCGTTCCAACTTTCCTCGGGCTTGAGTGCCGAGACTTCGTGTTCTGAACTCTGCATGTCGCGCCTCCCTGTCGCTACGTGGCCGCGTGGCAACCCGTAGGTTTGTGATACAAACTAGTTTATTGGACTGAACGGTGCGTTGCAACCCGCGGGTTGCAACGCACTCCGACTATGGGGTCCACAAGCCGTTGCCGTGCGCTACACTTACGAAATTCGGGTGGCGCGTTGGACGTCTCCCTTCCGCGACGCAACGGCCCGCGCAGGGCCGGCGAGATCGAAAACCACGCATGGTCGTTACCTCTCCCAAGCGCGAACTCGTAGACGAGCTTCGCCTGAATCCCTCCGACTCCGGGTCCGCCCCGGTGCAGATTACGCTGCTCAGCGCGCGGATCGAGGAGCTGACGGAACACCTGAAGCTGCACAAGAAAGACAAGCACTCGCGCTACGGGCTGCTCAAGATGGTCGGGCGCCGCCGCCGTCTCCTGAAGTACCTCCAGGGTCGAGACCCGGAGCGATATCGGGAAGTGATCGAGAAGCTTCAGATTCGAGCGCGGCGCTGACGGCGCGTGAATACCTGGAGAAACGCGGCGAGCTGCCCGATGCGCGGCGAGTACGCACGGATTGATAGGCGGTCCGCTCCGAAGCCGGACCGCTTCTCTTTGTTGTAAACGGCTTCGGAACTATGCGTCGGGGGACCTGACGGAAGAGCCAAGAACCGAGGGCGCAACAGCGGTTGCGGGCTCGCTTCTTCGCTCTTCGTCCAGACCACCGGCGAGGAGTGACCTGTATGCATACCGTTGAGACTCAATTTGGCGGGCGGCGGCTCTCGTTTGAGACCGGCCGCCTGGCCCAGCAGGCGGATGGCGCCGTCCTGGTGACCTACGGCGACGCCGTCATCCTTGGCACCGTGGTTATGTCCGATCGCCTGCGCGAGGGGATTGACTACTTCCCGCTCTCCGTGGACTACGAAGAGCGCAGCTATTCCATCGGCAAGATTCCGGGCAGCGTCTTCCGGCGCGAAGGCCGGCCGCCCCTGGCGGGCATCCTGGCCTCCCGGTTGACCGACCGCCCGCTGCGCCCGCTTTTCCCCGAGGGCATGCGCAACGAGGTGCAGATCATCCTGACCGTGCTGTCGCACGATCGCACGGTCGAGACCGACGTCATAGGCACAATCGCCGCGTCGGCCGCGCTCATGATCTCCGGCATCCCGTTCGAGGGGCCGGTCGGCGCGGTACGCGTGGGGCTGCGCGACGGCGAGTTCGCGCTCAATCCGACCATTGAGGACAACGCCAACGGCGAGTTGGACTTGGTCGTATCGGGGACGAGCAACGGCGTAGTCATGCTCGAAGCCGGCGCCCGCGAAGTCGACGACGACACGATGATCCGGGCCATCGCCTGGGGTCAGGAGCAGTTGCAGCCCGCCATCGACCTGCAGCTACAACTCCGGGACCTTGTGAAGCCGGAGCCGCGCGAGATAAAGACCGAAACGCTCGACCCCGCGGTCCTTGAAGCTGTGGATGCCCGCTGCGGCGCCTCGCTCGCCGAGGCCGCACGCGTCACCGACCGTGGCGCCCGCAGCGAGCGGCTGGATTCCATCCAGGCCGAGGCTGTTGCAGCCTTCGACGGCGAGCACGAGGCCGGCGACATTGGCGAGGCGCTGCACGAACTCGAAAGCGCCTACACGCGCCGGGCGATCGTGGACGACGGCATCCGGCCGGACGGACGCCCCGACGATGCCCTCCGCGCCCTGACCGCCGACGTGGGGATATTGCCGCGTACCCATGGCACCGGCTTGTTCCAGCGCGGTGAGACCCAGGTGCTCTCGATCGTGACCCTGGGCAACCAGCGCGACGAGCAAAAGATCGGCCTGAGCGACCTGGAGGAGCTCGTCCAGCCCAAGCGCTACATGCACCACTACAACATGCCGCCGTTCGCCTCCGGCGAGGCCGGGCGGCTTGGCTCCCCGCGCCGGCGCGAAATCGGGCACGGCGCCCTGGCTGAGCGCGCGCTGCTGCCCGTGGTTCCGGGCTACGAGGACTTTCCCTACTCCATGCGCGTGGTGTCCGAGGTGCTGTCCTCCAACGGCTCCACGTCCATGGCCTCCACCTGCGGCAGCACGCTGGCGCTACTGGACGCTGGCGTGCCGATCAGCGCCTCCGTGGCCGGCATCTCGATGGGGCTCGTCACCTCGGACAACGGCGCGTTCAAGATGCTCACCGACATCCAGGGCGCGGAAGACCACTTCGGCGACATGGATTTCAAGGTCGCCGGCACCGAGAAGGGCATCACCGCGATCCAGCTCGACATCAAAGTTAAGTACCTGACCCAGGAAATCGTCGAACTGGCGGTCCGGCGGGGGCGCGACGCCCGGATGCGGATTCTTGAGGTGATGGGCGGCGCGCTGGCGGCACCGCGAGCCGACGTGGGCGAATTTGCGCCCAAGATCGTCCGAACCCAGATCAGTCCCGACCAAATCGGGACGGTAATCGGCCCCGGCGGGCGCATGATCCGCCAACTGGAAGCCGATACGGGCGCTTCGATCGACATCCAGGAAGACGGCACGATCATGGTCGGATCGCCGTCACGCGAGGGCGCCGAGCAGGCGGTCCAGATGATTCGGGACATAACCGGTGAAATCGACGCCGGGCGCACCATGCTTGGCAAGGTGACCCGCATCTTCGGGTTCGGCGCCATGGTCGAGTTCATGCCCGGTCGCGAGGGCCTGGTTCCGCGCCACGAACTGGCCGAAGAACCGCCCGGCATGATCGAGGACGTGGTCAACGTCGGCGACGACATCATGGTGATGGTGATCGAGACGGACGATCAGGGCCGGGTTAACCTTTCGCGGCGGGCCGTTCTGCTGGGCCTCTCGCCAGAGGAAGCGCTGGCCTCCGCCGCCCCCGCCCAGCGAGGCGGCGGACGCGGTGGACGCGGTGGACGCGGTGGGCGCGGTGGGCGCGATGGCCGCGATGGCCGGGGCGGACGTGGTGGACCGCGCCGCGACGGCGGAGGGCGCGGACCGAGGCGGCCCCGCTACCGCGACTAGAGGAGCGTAGTGATGGGAACGCCGTTTCGAATCGCCGTGTTCGGAGCCTCTGGCCGCGTGGGCCAGACTGTGGTGGATGCCGTGAAGGGTGCACCGGACATGAACCTCGTGGCCGGAGTCGACCAAGTGGCGCAGACCGTCGATTTCGCCTGGTTCGACGATGCGGCGGTGGCCATCCGCGAAACCCGTCCGGACGTCGCCATCGACTTCACCGTGGCCGATGCGGCGGCGGCCAACGCGCTGAGTGTCATTGAGGCCGGCGTGTCGCCCGTTATCGGGACTACCGGCATGTCGGCGGACCAGGTCGAGGCCATCCGCTCGGCGGCCGCGACTGAAGGCGTGGGCGCGTTTATCGCGCCCAACTTCGCGATAGGCGCTGTCCTGATGATGGCCATGGCGCAACTGGCGGCCCCGCATCTGGACCACGTCGAGGTGATCGAGCTTCACCACGATCAGAAGATCGACGCGCCATCGGGCACGGCCGCCCACACGGCCGAATTGATCGCCCAGGCGCGCGGCGGTCGCGCGGCCATCGACGCTCCCACCGAGCGCTTCACCCTGCCGGGGGTACGCGGCGGCGTGAACCACGGTGTGCGCGTCCACAGCGTGCGGCTGCCCGGGTTTGTGGCGCACCAGGAGGTCATCTTCGGTGCGCTGGGGCAGACCCTCACGATCCGTCATGATTCAACCAGCCGCGATTCGTTTATGCCCGGTGTGCTGATGGCGGCCCGCCGGGTGCGAGACTTACCCGGCCTGGTCGTAGGCCTTGAGCACCTGCTCTTCGAGGAAAGCGACGACGCATGAGCCGCAGGTTTGGTATCGGGGTTGTTGGCGCCACGGGCGCCGTGGGACGCGAATTTCTGAGCGTGATGGCCGAGCGCAACTTCCCAGTTGGTGAGTTGCGTCTCTGGGCTTCGGCCCGCAGCCGCGGCCGCAAGATCGAGTTCAACGGCGCCTCCTACACCGTCAACGTGCTGGATGACGACAGCGACTTCACGGGTCTGGACTTTGTGCTGATCTCGGCGTCCGGCGCCATCAGCCGCGCCGTCGCGCCGCGGGTCGCCGCTGCTGGTGCCATCGCCATCGACGACAGTTCGGCGTTCCGCTATGACGACGACGTGCCGCTGGTGGTTCCCGAGGTGAACGCCGAGGATCTGCGGGAGCACAAGGGCATCGTGGCGATCCCGAACTGCTCCACCACACCGATCGTGCAGGTGCTCGCGCCGCTGCACGCCCACAGCCAGCTGCGGCGGGTGATTGCCGACACCTACCAGTCCGTATCCGGCGCGGGCGGACGGGCGATGGAGGAGTTGGCCGAACAGACCGCCGCCATGACCAATGGCAGCGCGTCCGAGGCCGCTCCGGAGGTCTTCCCACACCAGATCGCGTCCAACCTCATCCCCTCCATCGACGATCCGCGGGACGACGGCTACTCCAAAGAGGAATGGAAGGTCTCGGCCGAGACTCGCAAGATCATGCACTTGTCCGATTTGGCCGTATCGGCCACCTGCGTTCGCGTGCCCGTGTTCCGCGCGCACTCCGCTGCTGTCCACGCGGAATTCAGCGATCCCTTCGACGCCGACCTCGCTCGCTCGCTCTTGGAAGACGTGCCCGGCGTTCGCGTGGTTGACGACCTGGCCGCCGAGGTCTATCCCACGCCCTTGGCCGCCGAAGGCAACGACACCACCTGGGTCGGCCGCGTGCGGCAGGACATGTCGCATCCCAATGGCCTGGTGTTTTGGGTCGTCTCCGACAACCTGCGCAAGGGCGCGGCGACCAACTCCATCCAGATCGCCGAGTCGATGATCGAGCAGGGACTCGTTTGAACCCGAGGCTGCGCTAGAGCCGAGTCGTCGGCCAACTGTTGGCGGCGCCCCCGCTAGGATGGGGCCATGGCGCTGGTGTACTCGATTCAGTCGTGGTGGCGCACGGTCAGGCGTTCGGCGGACCGGCGCGAGGACTACCGCCAGGCCCAGCAGGCGCTGGTGCGCGCCGGCATGTCGCCCGAAACTTCCCAGGAAGAGTTGGACGTCTACCTGGAGGAGATTCGCACGGCCCGTACGCCCACACTTGACCTCCTGAAGGCCGGGTTCCTGGCGGGGATGGGGGTAGTGCTGGCGGCGCTCGTGCTCTTCATCGTCTTGATCATTGCGATGGGCGTGGTCGAACTGTTGATCGATCCCGACGGCAAGGGCAGCCGCGCCATCGCCGAAGGCCAGATCCCGCGTTCGCGCGACGGCCCACCGGTAGGCACACCGGGCGGCGTCATCATTGCCGCCGGCTTGTTGATCGCCGCCGTGTTCGGCGTCATGGGTGCCGGCCTGGCCCTGTTGGAGCGGGCGCGCTTCGAGCGGCAGCGCGCGCCCTATACCTTTGCCCACCGCCGCCGCGCGCGGCGGGCCAACACGCAGGTGGAAATCCTCCTGTGGGTAGCCATGCTGGCGCCGCTGCTGCTGGCGCTTGCCGCGTACCTGCGTGAATCCAGCGCCGTGCCCGTGCTGTTCTTGCTGGCGTTAGGGCTGCTGCTATTCCGCTCACTCTGGCGCTCCGCCTTCCCTGACGTCCTGCGGGCGCTCAGCCCCTACAACGCCGCCGGCCTGGCCGCGCAGGTTCTTACCACCGAGGCCGTGATCATCGAGCGTCAGGAAGAAGCCTTCTACGGCAAGGGCGTCTGGCGTCGCTGGAGGCGCTACTTCAGCCGCCGGGTCAACTGGTAACGCAATCCTCCGAGGCATGGCGCGCCGCGGGTCACGTTAACCCGCTCTGCCCACCGTTTCCCAACTAACGGTCCGGGGGCGGCCTCGTGATACAGTCGCCGTTGCTGGATCGCGCACGGGAACGAACGACCTCTCGCCATGAGCGCCGAGTTGGTCGGCATCCTGAGCGTTGGCGCGACGCTGATTGTGGGCGGACTGGCTTCCGCCGGCGTGGTTGTCGGCCTGTTATTGAAGATTGAAAGCCGTCTGAGCGCCCGTATGGACGCTATGGAAGAGCGTCTAAGCGCCCGCATGGACCGTATGGAAGCGCGCATGGACCGTTCGGACGCCCGCATGGACACCCTTGAGGCGCGTTAGTACGAGATTGTGCAGGTCGTCGTGCGCATGGAAGCCAACCAGCAGGCCATGTTGGAGACGCTGGCCCGCATTGAGGAGTGCACCCGGTCGGCCGGCGATCCCGAAGCTCAGCCGACTCGCTTTGAAACGGGCTCCTCACCGACCGACGACCCACGGCAATCCGCGCCAGCGAGCGCGCCAGCTCCCGCCTAACAGCTCTGATCGCAGCCATCCGATAGCCGCCAGCCGCACACGGAATTCACTTCCTGGCCGCTAGGTACAATCAGCCCCCACAGCACGGCGTATCGCGGCCATTCGTACGGCTGCGGGCGGAGGCTGTCGCATGTTGACCTTTGGCCGGCTCATTACTGCGGTGATAACCCCGTTTGCCGATGACGGATCGGTGGACTACGACACGTTCGGACGTCTTGTCGCCGGACTCGTCGACGCCGGCAACGACGCGGTCGTCGTCACCGGCACCACCGGCGAGTCGCCGGTGCTCAGCGACGACGAACGGTTCACTCTCTACCGTGAAGCGCTGACGGCCGTGGGCGACCGCGCCCTGGTGATTGCGGGCACCGGCGGCTACAACACCAACGAGAGCGTGCACCTGTCGCGCGAAGCCGCTGAGATCGGTGTACACGGCCTCCTGCAGGTGACGCCCTACTACAACAAGCCACCCCAGGACGGCTTGGTCCTTCACTTTGAGACCATCGCCGAGGCCACCCCGCTGCCAAACATGCTCTACAACGTGCCCGCCCGCACCAGCCTCAACATGACGGCCGACACCGTGGCGCGTCTGAGCGCCGTGGACAACATCGTGGCGGTCAAGGAGGCCAGCGGGGACTTCGACCAGATCGCTGAGATCGCCCGCACCGCCGAGGATGGCTTCGACATCTACAGCGGCAACGACAGCGACACCTACCTGCTCATGGCGCTGGGCGGCGTGGGCGTCGTCAGCGTCCAGTCGCACGTGGTGAGCGGCGAGACGCGCGACATGATCGACGCTTTCGTGGAAGGTGACATGGAGACGGCGCGCCGCAAGCACCTGCATCTGCTGCCGATCGCCCGGGCCCTGTTCCCGGCCGGCTGGTCCAACCCCATCGCCGTGAAGGCCGCGCTCAACCTCAGCGGTTTCCAGGTGGGTGTCCCACGAACGCCGCTGATTGAAATGCCGGCTGCGATGCAGGACGACCTGAAGGCCGTGCTCGACCTATACGAGCTTGATGCCTTCATCCAGCCCGCCGCGATGCACGCGTAACGCGTGATCGGCCTTCCGACCTTTCCGGATCTGGCGAGTCTTGCGTCGGTCGTTCGGACCTGTACGCGCTGCGGCCTGCACGCCGGTCGCAACAACGCTGTCCCAGGGGAAGGCTCAGCCTCGGCGCGCGTCGTCTTCGTTGGCGAGGGTCCCGGCTTTCACGAGGACCGGCTGGGCCGCCCGTTCGTGGGTCAGGCCGGAAAGATGCTCGATGAAATGATCCAGGGCATCGGCATGCGCCGGGCCGATGTTTTCATCGCCAACGTCCTGAAATGCCGTCCGCCCAACAACCGCGACCCGCTGCCCGACGAAGCTGACGCCTGCCGCCCTTACCTGGACCAGCAACTCGAACTGATCGAACCCGATCTGGTCGTGCTGCTGGGCCGCCACGCGCTCAACGCCTTCTTCCCGGAGGCGCGCATCTCGCGGGCGCGCGGCGTGGCCCGGCGGCTGCATGGCCGGGTGTACTTGCCCGTCTACCACCCGGCGGCGGCGCTGCGGCAACTACGCCTTCGCGACATTCTGTCGCAGGACTTCCAGATGATCCCCAAGCTGCTGGCCGACGCCACGGCGGTTGAGCCTGATCCACCCCCGCCGCCCGATACGCAGCAACTCTCGTTCTTCGGCTAACGCCCCAAACACCGGAAACCTGCATATGACTGGCAAACCTACAGCCCAACGCGTGCGCGTCGTCTCCATTGGCGGAATCGGAGAGATCGGCAAGAACTGCACCGTGATCGAGTACGGCGACGACGCGATCGTGCTCGATTGCGGCATTACCTTTCCCGACGCCGGCATGCTCGGCGTGGACCTCGTGCTGCCAAACTTCGGCTACCTGCGCGAAATCCGCCACAAGCTGCGCGCCTTCGTCATCACCCACGGCCACGAGGACCACATCGGCGCGTTGCCCTACGCGCTGCGCGAGTTCGACCTGCCGATCTACGGCTCCAAGCTCACGCTTGGTCTGGTCGGCGTGAAGCTGGAAGAGCCCGGGCTGCGCGACCAGGCGGACCTGCGCGTGGTCGAAGCGCGCGAAACCGTCACCATTGGCCCCTTCCGCGTCCAGTTCTTCCACGTCTGCCACAGCATTCCCGACGCCATGGGCGTGGCCATCCAGACGCCCATCGGCACCATCGTGCACACGGGCGACTTCAAGATCGACCACACCCCGGTGGACGGAGTCCCGCCGGACTTCCAGACCCTGGGACGCTTGGGCGACGACGGCGTGCTGCTGCTGCTGTCGGACAGCACCTACGCCGATCAGCCCGGCCACACGCCCTCGGAGGCCGTGATCGCCGAGACCTTCGACCGGATATTCAACGATGCACCGGGCCGCATCATCGTCGCCACCTTCTCGTCCCTGATCTCCCGCGTGCAGCAGGTCATTGATGCTGCCTTTGCCTACGGCCGCCGCGTCTGTTTCGTCGGCCGCAGCATGGAACGCAATGTCGGGGTTGCCCGCGACCTGGGCTACCTACAGATTCCCGATGCCGGCATGGTGGTCGATCCCAGGGACCTGCGGAACTACCCGGCTGACGAACTGGCCGTCATCTGCACTGGCTCCCAGGGCGAACCCCGTTCCGCGCTGGTGCGACTGGCGAACCGTGACCACCGCTTCATCGACCTCATGCCGGACGACACCGTGGTCGTGTCAGCCGCGGCGATCCCGGGCAACGAGGAAGCCGTGAACCAGACCATTGACCGCCTGGCCCGGCAGGGCGCGCGCGTGCTCTACGAACGGCTGCAGCCCGTGCACGTATCGGGCCACGCCAGTCAGGAAGACCTCAAGTTCATGCTCACCACGCTTCGGCCAAAGTTCTTCATGCCGGTCCACGGCGAGTACCGGCACCTTGAGGAACACAGACGCCTGGCCGAGCGGGTGGGGGTGGACGCCGAGCATGTGCTGGTGGCCGAGTCGGGGTCCATCGTCGAACTGTCCCGCGACGACATCAGCGTCGTAGGCCAGACCGACGTCAGCAACGTCTATGTCGACGGCCTCACCGTTGGCGAGGAGAGCGACGCCACCCTTCGCGACCGTCGACACCTGGCCGAGGGCGGCCTCGTGATTACCGTTGTTAACGTGGACCGTGACACTGGTCAATGCTTGACAGACCCGGATATCATCACAAGGGGATTTGTGTACGCGTCGGACGCTCAAGACGAGTTGCTGAAGCGTGCTCGCGATACCGTGCGGTCGGTGGTCGACACCGGCGACCATGCGGACGCATCCCCCGAGCATCTACAAAGGAAGATCCGGAACGCACTCGGGAGGCGGCTGTTCCGGGAGACCCGGCGGCGACCGGTCATTTTGCCGATCGTCACTGAGGTCTAGCTAAGGGGCGGGCTTCGGCCCGCACCGAGGAGGGCCTCCCGTGGCCACGAGCCGAAAGGCCGCCGCGCTGCCAGCGCGCGCGACGCGGCCTGAACACTGGGACATTGCGGGCTTTGGCGGCTTCATCGTGGCTGCCTTCGGCGTGCTGTCGTTCGTCGGCCTCATCGTCGACGACGCGTTGGTCGTGACCGGCGCCGCCGCAACCATGGCTGCCGGGCTGGGCCGCGCCGCGCCCCTGGGCGCTTTGGCGGGCGCGTTAATTGGCGCCGCTGTCCTGGTCGCCGGCGCTCGTCGGCGAGCCATCATCGACATCACGCACTTTGTCGCGGCCGCCGTATTCGTTGCGGCGCTGGCGGCAATGACCGACCTCGCCGCGCTCGTCGCCAACCAGGGACAGCCTCAAGGCGGCGGTGTCATTGGCGGGCTCATCGGGTCGGCCATGCGGGCAGCAATTGGCGATGTCCCCGCGTTTCTGATTCTGGCCGTGGCCGCGGTCCTGACTCTGGCCTATGGACTGGCCGCCTCGCCCTGGGGCACCGAAGCCGTAACCCGACCAGGTCGGTTCGTCATCCAGGCTACCCGCGTCCTGGGCAGCGGCCTGCTGCGGGTCATCGCCGCCGCCAACGCGCGCGCACGACCCTGGTTCTCCCCGGCGGACCGCGCCGACGCCGCGCAGACGGATGCCGGTGCTCGGGAAGCCGTTGAGAACGAGCCCGGCGAGGATCAGGCTGAAGACGGCCCCGCCTGGGGCCAGCAGCCGCTGATTCGCACCGCGGACCGACTGCCGGCCGCGGCGGCCCCTCCGCAGCAGGACGGCCCCTGGCAGGTGCCGGCTATCGACCTGCTTCTGCCCGCCGAGGACTCGGGCGAGGTTCCTGAAGCCGAGATCGTCAGCAAGGCCGCCTCGATCGAAGAGACCCTGGCCTCCTTCAAGGTGCAGGTCCGGGTTGCCGAAGCGGTCCCCGGACCCGTGGTGACCCAGTACCTCTTGGAGCCGGGACCGGGCGTGAAGGTGGCGCGTATCACCGCGCTCTCGAACGACCTGGCCCTCAAGCTGGCCGCGCGCAGCGTGCGGATCGAAGCGCCGGTGCCCGGGCAGCCGTTCGTGGGGCTGGAGACTCCAAACGACAACCCCGCCGTCGTGACGCTGCGCGAGGTGATGGAGAGCCAGGCCTGGGTCGAATCCGACGCGAGCATCAAGGTCGCGCTCGGCCAGGATGTCGCGGGCCGCGTACGCGTGGCCGACCTGACAAAGATGCCGCATCTGCTGATCGCCGGCGCCACCGGGTCGGGCAAGTCGGTCTGTCTCACGTCCCTCATCACCGGGATCATGTTCACCAAGACCCCCGACGAAATGCAGTTCGTGCTGATCGACCCCAAGATGGTCGAACTGGTGGCGTTTGAAGGCATCCCGCACCTGCGCATGCCCGTGGTTACCGACGTAAACGAAGTCGTTGACGTGCTCACCTGGGTCAGCAACGAGATGGCCCGCCGCTACCGCACCTTCAGCAAGGCCGGCGTCCGCAACCTGGCGTCGTACAACGAGGCATTACCGGACGACGCCGAAGGACCGCTGCCCTACATCGTCGTCATGATCGATGAGCTGGCCGATCTGATGATGACGGCGCCGGGCGACGTGGAGCGACTGCTGGCTCGCCTGGCCCAGATGGCGCGCGCCACCGGCATCCACCTGGTGGTATCCACCCAGCGCCCCTCGGTCGATGTCATCACTGGCCTGATCAAGGCCAACTTCCCCACCCGCATCTCGTTCATGGTCAGCAGCCAGGCCGACTCGCGCACCGTGCTGGACATGGCCGGCGCCGAACGGCTGATCGGCCGCGGCGACATGCTGTTTGCGCCGCCCGAAGGTGGGAAGCCGCAGCGGATTCAAGGCGTGCGTGTCACCGACGAGGAAGTCCGCACGGCCGTCGAGCACTGGCGCGAACAGGGCGAACCCGCCCAAGTGTCGAGGCAGGAGCTTCAGAAATCCGCCGAGGACGAAGAGGACGAGGTCTTCGTGGAGGCCACCGAACTCGTCATGCGCCACGACAGCATCACGCCCGACCAGCTGGCGCGGGAACTCGGTATCGGCCGCTCACTGGCCCTCAAGCTGGGTCACCAGTTGGAAGAGGAAGGCTTCGTCGGCCCGCCCCTGCCGCAATCCCTCCGCCGCCCCGTCCTCCAGCGCAACCCAGCCGACTAAGCCGCTGACGCCAACCGTGGCCCAGGCTGCGCGCAGCCTGGGCCACGGGAGCCGCAGCGCGCCGCTTAGACCACCACCGCCGCGCGAGCTCTGGCCGTAGACGCGCCTGCAACCAACACGCCCGGCAACAGCGATTCCAGGCGCTCGCTCGTCCGGCCCTCGGCTGCGGCCGCCAGGTAGGCCACGCCCTGCCGCCCCATTTCCTCTTTCTCGAACGTCACCGCCGTCATTGGCGGCGCGGTGTGCTCGGTGGCCGCCGGCGCATTGAGCTGGACGAACGTGGTCCCCAGGATGGAGACGTCATCCGGAACGGCAACGCCCGCCTCCGTCAGCGTCCGCAGCGCCGCCAGCGCCATGGGCATGTTCTGCACGTAGATGGCGTCGGGCAGGTCGCCGCGTGCCAGCATGGCCTCGGCCGCGGACTGTCCGGTCGTTCCGACCTTTGCTCCGAAGTAGATGTCGGCGTCGTCCAGCGGATGCCCGGCGGCCGCCGCCGTGTCCCGAACCCCAGCGAAGCGCGAGCCGTGGTAGCTATCCAGGTTGGCAGGGTCACCCGGCAGCACGACTGCAAGCCGTTCGTGACCCAGGTCCAATAGGTGCCGGGCGGCTGTTCGGCCGATGTCGAAGTTATCCGGGGCGACATAGGCGCACCCGTCAACAATGCGCTCGCAGACTAGAGATGGACGCTCGTGTGCGCGCAGAAACTCCAGGTCCGCCTCCCCCGTGGCGAACGTCAACAAGCCGTCCACCTCCGGCGCACGCTCGGCCGCGTCCGCCAGCGAGCCTTCCGGAAACTGGTGAATGCTCAGCCCGTGCCCGCCGCGCGCCGCTTCCAGCTGCGCGTGATACAGCGCCACCGTGTACGCCCCGGGATCAAATCCCTCGCGGTAAAACACCCCGATATGCGCCATAGATCCGTACTCCGGCGAAGCTGATTGCGGCGAAGTCTACGCGGCCTGGCGAAGCGTGGACCGCGTCAGCCACACCGCCCCAAACACCACCGCCACCACCACCGTGCCGATCAGGGTGGCGGCCTGGATACCGGCCGACTCGGCGATCGAGCCGATGATTAGCGCGCCCACCGGCGACAGGCCGATGAAGGTGATCGTGTTCAGGCTCATCACGCGTCCGTAGTACGCCTCGGTCGCTTCCAGTTGCAGCATCGTCCGCACGCAGGCCGAGAACACGGTGTTCAGCAGCCCCACCAGCACCAGCAGCACCAGCGACAGGCCAAAGCTTGTCGAGACCGCAAACCCCGCCAGCGCCGCCAGATAGCCAGCCACCGCAATGCCGGCCAGTCGTCCGTTGGGCGGCAGCCAGTTCGCGCTCGCCACCACAAACGCGCCCAGCACCGCGCCCAGGCCCGGTGCGGCGATCAGCCAGCCCAGCCCGGTCACGTCGGCATTGAGCACCTCTCGCGCAAAGACGGGCGCCAGTTGTTGAAAGGAGCGACCGAACAGGCTGGCGGCGGCGGAGACCAGGAGCACGAGCACGATGAGCTCGCGGCTGAACGCGAACCGCAGACCGTCCCGCACGGTCGTCAGCACCGCCTCACGCGGCCGCGGGCTGAACGGCGGCAGCTTCATCAGCGCCAGAGCCGCGAACACGGGCAGTGTGGTGGCGGCGTTGATGAACAGCACGCCAGCCGCGCCAATTACCGGCACCAGCAAACCCGCCATTGCGGGCCCGATCAACGCCCCGCCCGTAAACACAACGGCGTTCAGCGCAATGGCCTTGCGCAAGTCCTCCCGCGGAACCAGCGCGGGCACGATGGCCTGCCGCGTCGGTTGATCGAACGCGCCGGCGATCGAGGCGAGCAGCGCCAGCGTCGCGAAGTGCCACACCTGCGCCAGGTCGGCGGCAACCAGAATCGCCAGCACCAGGCCCAGCAGCGCCTGACTGATCTGTGTTATCCACAGCAGCGTGCGGCGGTCCATCCGGTCCGCCACCACGCCGCCAAAGAACGGCAGCACCACCATCGGCACGCCGCGCGCCCCGCTCACCACCCCGACCCAGAAAGCCGATTGCGTCAGTTCATAGGTGAGCCAGCCCACCACCAGCATCTGCATCCAGGTCCCTGAGTGCGAGATCACCAGGCTGAACCAGAACAGCGCAAAGTTCCGGTGCCTCAGCACACCCGGACGCAAATCCAACACGCGCATGGGCTACCCCGACCCGGTCATGGGCGGTCCTACCGTCGGCCTGGATCGGACTGCGGGGACGCCGCCACGAAGGCCCGGCTGCTTAATCCAGCGGCAGACTGACCCGCCGGCCGTCGCGTGCCGAGCGCGCGGCCGCCTCCATGAACTCCATGTACAGCAGGGCGCGCGCAAAGCTGGGCGCCAGCCCGGCGTCGTGGCTTCCCGTGCGGATGGCGTTAATGAAGTCCACCTCAACGTTTGGGTCGTAGTGCTCGTCCTCGGGAATCTCGATCGGCGCCAACTCGTCCTCGCCCGCCTTCGCGCCCGCGATCGTGTCGTGGTCGAAGTCGTAAACCAGCGTGCCCTGGTCGCCATAGAGCCATAGCTCGGTCGCCGGTTCGTGATGCGCCAGGCCCGACCACTGATAGACGTAGTCCGCGCCCGACACCAACTCGCCCATGGCCGTGAACGAATCCGGAACGCGAACAGGCTCGAACGCGTTGGAGTCCGGGTTTCGTCGCTCCTTGATGTGCACGCGCGTCATGGCCTGCACGTCGCGCTCGGGCCCAAGCCAGCGCTGCAGGCCCTCCACCATGATCCCCACGTTCATCACGTTGTAGCCGCTGATGTCGAAGTCATGCCGCCAGTGCAGCAGGTCGTTCGTGACGGCGGTGTCGCCGAACGATGACATCCGCGCCTGGCGCAGCGTCCCGATGTAGCGATCGACTCCCAGCAAGCGGCGCATGGTGCGGTCGCCGGCCACCCCGATCCCCGGCGGACAGACCGCGGCGACAAGCCCGGGGTTGCGATCCGCGGCGTCCAGCATGTCGCGCGCTTCGGCCAGGTTGCGGGCCATGCGCGCCTGGCAGAACACGTGCTTGCCCGCGTCCAGCGCGGCAACCGAGACCCGCGCGTGCATATACGGCGTCGCGCCGATCCAGACGACATCCACGTCAGGGTGGTCCACCACGGCTCGCCAGTCGTCCAGCACGTTCGGCACGTTGTGGTCGGCGGCGAACGCCTCGGCTGTTTCGCGACGCCGGTTCGTCACCGCCACGAAGGTGATGTCGTCAACTTCCGCCAGGTTCGGCATGTGCCGCGTGCGCACGATGTCGCCCGCGCCAACGATGCCGATTCCGAGGCCGCCATTCGCCATAGCTGTTCCTGCGTGGAGAGATTCCTGTGGCGGCATCATGGCACGCGCCACGCCGGTTCGCGCGATAAGCCTCGGCCTCTCAGAATGTGAGCGACGGCTAGGTCATGAGGGAATTGACCATGCGGATAAGCAGATTTGCTTGGCAACGCAGCAGGCCGCCGCGTGGCTGACCCTGCCGCCGTCCCGCTCCGGATCGCCATCGTGGGTAGCGGCGGCATGGCCGCGGCTCGCGCCGCGCGAATTGCCGCCCGAGCGGACATCTCGCTGGTGGCGATCGCGGCTCGCAATCCCGAAACCCGTGCGGCGCTGGCCGGGCGCATCGACGTCGAGCACTCGCACGACTGGCCAGCCACTATCGCGCGTCCAGACGTGGACGCGGTAATAGTCACGACCCACCCCGACACCCACGCCCCAATGGGCGCTGCGGCGCTGACCGCCGGCAAGCACTTGTTCAGCGAGTCCCCGCTGGCGCTGACGCCGCTAGACGCCTCGCGGCTGATCGAACTGGCCGCCCGGCAGGGCCTGGTGATTCGCGTGGGGCATACCAGCCCCTTGCGTCCGGGGCCGCGCCTGGTCCGCGAGCAGACCGCCGCGCTGGGCGGCGCGCTCCACGACAGTCTGGTGATTCACTTTCCCAACGATCTGCGCGCCGGCCGCGACGCCGGATTCGACCAGCGGGTCAGCGGGCATTCGCTCGTCTACGCCATCCTGTTGGGCTACCCCGCCATCTACGGGCGCGGGTCAATCACGCACATCGCCGCCGCGGTGACCCAGGAACCTGCGGGCCGCGTGTTCGACCGTGCCGTTGCGGTCGTCAACCTGCGGTTCGAGGACGGCGGCCTGGCAACCATCACCTACCGTCGCGGGTTCCACGGTCCCTCCGATTCGGGCCGCACGGTCATCTGCCGGCACGGGTCCATCCGCTTCGTCGAAGGCGCCGATCACATTGTCGCCACCGACCAGGACGGTCCACGGCAGCTGGCGATTCCGGACGAAGACCCCTGGAACGACGAGCTGACGGAGTTTGTGACCGCTATTCGTGACGGACGCGCCATGTCGGTCCCTGCGGAGGAAGCCGCGCGGGTTGTGGGCATCGTCGACGCGGCCCGCCGGGCGGCTGACGCCGGCGTAACCGTCGCCTGCCGCTAGTCCGCCAGTTGGCGCGCGCGCGCCAATCGTCAATGATTCGGATTGGCGGACCTGGACCTCAGGTTTTCGCCGGGAGGATCCGCGCAGGCTCGACCCATGACCAGCGACAGCCCGGCAGCACCGCCCTCGCCGCTTGAGGCTCCGGCCGGCCGGCGCTCGCGCCTGCGCCGCCACCGCGATCGCCTGGCGCCTGCCTTTGCCCACCGCGACTTCGTCCGGCTCTGGCGCGCCAACCTGGGCACCATGATGTCGTTCTGGATGCAGAACGTCGCCCAGGGCTGGCTGGTGGCGGTCATCACCGAGTCCCCGCTCATCCTGGGCACCCTGGCCATGGTTCGCGCAATCCCCATGCTGGTGCTGTCGCCGTTCGGCGGCGTCCTGGCCGATCGGGTGAGCCGCACGAAGCTGCTGATCACCTCTCAACTGATTTTTACCGTGACCGGCCTTGCCATCGGGGTGCTGGTTGCGACCGGCGCCATCGAGATCTGGCACCTGGCGGTTTCCAGCGTGATGGCGGGTACGTCGTTCGCCATCAGCGTGCCGTCGCGCAACGCCCTGGTTTCCGACCTGGTGCCGCGACGCCACGTCAGCAACGCCATCGCTCTGACCAGCACCACCATGAACGCGTCCCGCATCGTCGGCCCGGCGTTGGCGGGCTGGCTGATCGGCGTCATCGGCATCGCCGGCACCTATTTCGTCCAGACCGGCGGTTACCTCTGGGGGATGGCCAACGTCCTGTCGGTCCGCGGTGGCGATCAGCACCCCAGAACTCGAGGATCGACGTTCGTGGCGCTGCGCGATGGGTTCAAATTTGCCTTCAGCACCCGTCCGCTGGCCGCGCTGCTTCTACTGGGTCTCTCGCCATCCCTCTTCAGCATGCCAATGGTCATGATCCTGCCCATCTTCGTGAAGCAGGACCTGAAGGCCGGGTCGGAGGAGTTGGGCCTGGTGCTGGCGGCGCAGGGGATCGGAGCGGTGATCGGGTCGGTTGGCGTGGTCGCCTACGCCGGAAACCGCCGCAAGGGCCCGGTCGTCATGCTCAGCGCCGCCGCCTTTGGCGTGGCGATTGTGGTGCTCGGCCTCACCCGCTCGCCCCTGGCGGCCGGGATCGTCATGGCGTTCGCTGGCCTCTTCTCGGCCGTATACATGGCCAACAACCAGACCATGATTCAACTGCTCGCGCCCAACCGTCTGCGCGGCCGCGTGATGTCTATCTGGATGCTGGGTTGGGGCCTCACGCCGCTGGGCCTGATGCCCATCTCGATCGTGGCCGAAACCCGCGGCATGCCCACCGCCATGGTCCTCGGTGGCGGCCTCAGCGTGGCCGTCGTGCTCTTCATCATGGTCTGGGGCCGTGAGCTGTGGACCCTCGACGCCGAGGCCGCGGTCGACCCCTCCGACGATTCTGCCTAGGGCTGACCCATGACCATCGGTGGGAGTGGCGGTCTCCCATCGGTGCCGGAGGCGTCAATAAAGCGTTCGTCAAGGTTGGTCCGCCTGCGCAACCGCCTGGCGCCCGCATTCGCCCACGGTGACTTCGTCCGACTCTGGCGCGCCAACCTGGGGTCCACGATGGCCTTCTGGATGTATGGCGTCGCCGAGGGCTGGCTGGTCGCCGTCATCACCGAGTCCCCGCTCATCCTGGGAACCCTGGCCATGATCCGCGCGATTCCCTTGCTGGTGCTGTCGCCGTTTGGCGGGGTGCTGGCTGATCGGCTTAGCCGCACGCGGTTGCTGATCGCCGCCCAGGTGCTGATGAGTCTTGCCGGCCTCACGATTGGCCTGCTGGTGGCCGCGGACGCCATCGAGGTCTGGCATCTGGCTGTCTCGGCCATCGTGATCGGCGCGTCCTTTGCCATCATCCTGCCGACTCGTACCGCCCTGGTCTCCGACCTGGTCCCCCGGCGGCACGTGAGTAACGCCGTGGCGCTGACCAATGCCACCCAAAACGCTTCGAGCATCATCGGTCCGGCGCTCGCCGGCGCCCTGATTGGCCTTATCGGCATCGCCGGCACCTTCCTTGTGCAGGCCGCTGGCTATGTCTGGGGCACGCTCAACATCCTCACGATTCGGGGTGGTCGACGTCATCGTGGGAGTGCCGGGTCCACCTTCGCCGCCCTGCGCGAGGGCTTCACGTACGCCTTCCGCACCCGCGATCTGACGTCGTTGCTCCTGCTGGTCCTGTCGCCCGCCCTATTCAGCATGCCGATGATCATGATTCTGCCGATCTTCGTGAAGCAGGACCTGCGGGCCGGATCCGTTGAACTGGGCCTGGTTCTCTCGGCGCAGGGCATTGGCGCGGTCATTGGTTCCCTCCTGGTGGTCGCCTACGCCAACCACCGGCGCAAGGGCCCGGTCGTCTTGCTCAGCGCCGCCGCCTTCGGTGCGCTGATCGCGGTGCTCGGCTTGACCCGCTCGCCCCTGATGGCCGGGGTCGTAATGGCGTGTGCCGGCTTCTTCTTCGCGACCTACATGGCCACCAACCAGACCATGATTCAGTTGCTGACGCCGGCTCGGCTGCGCGGACGCGTGATGTCCATCTGGATGCTGGGCTGGGGACTCACGCCGCTGGGCCTGATGCCCATCTCGATCGTGGCCGAAAATCGCGGCATGCCGACCGCCATGGTCCTCGGCGGAGGTCTTAGCGTGGCCGTTGTGCTCTTCATCATGGTCTGGGGCCGCGTGCTCTGGACCATCGACGCAGATGCGGCGATGGAACCCTCGGACGACTAAGCCGGGCCAGCCGTACTACCATCCTCAAGTCTTGGCCATTGGAGCCGGCCTATGCGCAGCGGAATCGTCGGACTGCTGCCGTCCGATCCCCCGTCGATTTCGGCGGCCGACGCGCGACGCGCCCTCGAGCTCGGCTTCACCGGGTCCAGCGTTCAGCTCGGCGAGCCTGATACCTACTCGCTGGACGAGTTTCGGCGCGTTGGCGACTTGCTTGCCGCGGAGGGTCTAACCGTCGCCCAGGCCAACGGCCAGTACCCCTCGCTGATCTCGCTCGATCCGGCCGTGCGACAAGCCGGGATCGACGGCATGAAGCGCCACATGCAGGCCGCGCATGCGCTGCGGGCCGAGACGCTCTACATCCGCCCGGGCGGTCTGAATCCGGTGGGCCCCTGGTACCCCCATCCCGGACATCACCAGGACGCCGCCTTCGAGCGCGCCGTCGAGAGCATCGGTGCCATAGCAGAAGCCGCCGAGGCCGAAGGCATAACGCTGACCGTCGAGGGCCACGTCCTCTCGGTACTCGACCGACCGGAGCGCATCGCCGAACTCTTCCGCCGGATTCCCACCCACGCCCTGGGCTTCAACCTGGACCCCGTCAACTTCATCGGCAGCATCTGGGACGCTTGGAACCCTGACCCCGTCTACGCCCGCCTGCTGGAGGCCGCTCGCGGGCGCATCCCGGCAGCCCACTGGAAGGACTACTCGCTCGAGGACCAACTCGTGCTGCACATCGAGGAAGTCCCCCTCGGCCAGGGCGTCATCGACCACACGGCCTGGCTCACGGCGCTAAACGAAATCGCCCCCCGCGCCTGGGTCCTCATCGAACACCTGCTCCCCGAACTCATCCCCGAAGCCAAACGCGTCCTCGACGCTGCGATGGCTGAGGCCGGCCTCGGTTGGGATCTGGCCTGACAGCGAAGCGGGTGGTTCTACTCGGTCTGCTCTTAGCCTGCCGACGTGCTCTGGGCGAACGGACGCCGTCGGTCTACTGATGTCTCGAGGCTGAGCAGCCGGTGCTCCTCGAAGCCCTGATCCCGTACGCGCTCATCGGAGTCGTCGGGCGTGGCCGTATTGGTCGCGACCTTGACTTTGATGGCATCCAAGTCCACCTTGAAGTCTCTGACATCCGCTTCGAGCGCAGCCAGTCGCTGATCCATGCGCTCCAGAATCTGCAAAATGCTTCGGAGCGTGTCGTCGTCTGATTCGGCGCGTCGCTCAAGACGAGCGACACGAACATCAATGGTTGGCGTAGCCAGGCGAGTCCCCCTTTTGCAAGTTCGATCGGATCCCCGCCCTGCCCGATTGTAGCGGCCGGCACGAATCCCGTAGATTCCAGCACCCAGGCCGACCTAGCCGAGAAGCGGCCCCCAACGAGTGTCCAGAGTGCTTCACGCGAAACATCCCGGCCTGCTAAAGGACCCTGACAGGTGACTACGGACTCACTCCATGACCGCGTCATCATCGTCACCGGCGGCGCGTCCGGCATTGGCCGCGCCACCGTCGAGGTCTGCGCCCAGCGCGGCGCCCGGGTGTTGCTGGCCGACCTCCCGCAAAGCCAGGGCGCGGCTATCGCCGAAAGCCTGACCGCCGAGGGCCGCACTGTCCACTTCGTCGCCTGCGACGTAGCCAATGAAGCCGACGTCGAAAACCTGCTCGCCGCCACAGCAGAGCTTGGCCGCCTGAACGTCCTGATCGCCTGCGCCGGCATCCTCCAGGGCGCCACGGTGCCGATCCAGGACTTCGAAACCGCCACCTTCGACCGCGTCCTCGGCGTCAACGCCCGCGGCATGTTCCTCTGCGCCAAGCACGCCGTACGCGCCATGGGCGAAGCCGGCGGCGTGATCCTGTTGCTGGCCTCCGGCGCCGGCGTCACCAGCGGAAGTTCGTCGTTCGCATACGGAACCAGCAAGGGCGCCGTGCATGGCCTGGGCCTGGTCATGCAAGGACGAATGGGCTATTACCCCATCCGAGTCAACACCGTGGCCCCCGGCAGCATTGCCACGGCCCTCAAGCTGCAAAACGTGGTGGATGTCAACCAGGCCGCCGGCGTCTCCGACGAAGAAATCCGCCGCCGCCAGGCCGAGCTCGGCGACCCCATCGGCGTAGCCCGCGTCCTCGCCTTCCTGGCCTCCGACGAAGCCGAGTACGTCCGCGGCACCGTCTTCACCCGCTAGGTCCTCACGGCTGGTAGGCCAGGTCCGGAAACTCCTCGGCCGCCGCGCGAACGAAAGCCTCCCGGCCCTTCCGCGACACTGGCAGGTACGGTCGGCGGGTGTCCCAGGTAGTTTCCACCAGGAACGGCGAGGCCGCCGACATGGCCTTGCCGACAATGCCGTGCAGGTTGCCGTCCTCCACCAGGTGGCGTTTCACCACGGCGCCAAACGCCTGCAGCCGCTCGTTGCGCCGCGCCGCCGCTTCCCAGTCGCCGCGCTCAATCTCGTCCCACCAGTCCAGCATGAAGGCGGGGTTGTAGCCCGCCATCCACGAGTAGTTTCCGCGCGCGCCATGCATGGCGAAGGCCGTCAGCACGTGCTCCCCGGCAAAGCAGCTCAACTCCGGCGCTTGCCGCCGCACGTCCATGAAGCCGTCGACCCCCGACTGCACGTACTTGGCCCCGATCAGATTCGGAAACTTCTCGGCCAGCGCCCGGTACTCCGTGCCCCCCAGCACGTGCGGCTGCCGCGGCGTGTTGTATTGGATCAGGCCAAAGTCATCGGGCACCGCGTCCGAGACGTACTCCCAAAACTGGTCGAACGAGGCCGGCGTCATCGGCATGAACACCGGATGCCCTACGTGCGCGCCCATCACCCCGCTGTCCGCCGCGATCTGTAGACGGTCCACGGTGCCCTGCGTGTTCAACCAGGTCACCCCCGCCTGCGACGGCATGCCCACCTTCCGGCACTCGTCGCCAAACGCCTCCACCAGGGTGCGAAAGTCGTCCAGTTCAATGGCGTAAAACTCGCCGTCGCTATCCGTCGTATACGCCCCGTGCAGCCCCGCGGCGTGGCAGCGCCGCACGTTCTCGCGCACGATCCCCGTGTCGATCCTGTTGTCCGGCGTAAAGGGCGTCGTCAGCGCAATCCAAATCCCATGCAAATTCCCCCGCGTCAACCCCTCCGCCATCTCCTCGCGTGCCATAACTCGACCCCCTGGTTTCGCACGCCAACGCTCCTGCCCATAGTGCGCCCGTGGTGCCACCTGCGGCCATCCCGGACTTGGGAGCTAGCCTCGTCGGTTGCTTTCGGCACAGGAAGCTGACCCGGCGTGAGCCAGATGCCTCCCAAGTGGAGCGACCGCCATCCCGACCGCGACCGGTTGCGGGCCGAGACCCGCTGCCTGGCGGCCTGCGTTCGCGACCTGCTGTTGGCGCACGTAACCGAGACGGAGATTCGTGGCATCTACCTCACCGGCTCAACGGTCAAGCCCTGGGACTCGCCGCTTGACTACGTTCCCGAAGTCAGCGACGTCGACATCCACGTGGCATTCCATGCCGACAACGCATGGCGCCAATACCTCGACACCGTGCCGCGAGCCCTCGCGATTCAGGCAGAAATCGAGGTGTGCTTCGCAAAGCGCATTGCGCAACCCCTCCACCACCCCAGGCTGCAGCTCCTCGTCATGAACCAGCTCATGGCCGAGCGCCCGGGCTTCGTCTACGCCCCACAGTCAACCGTCGTCGTGCTGCATGGAGAGGCGTATCCGCACGACGACTACAAAGATCCCGACACGACCAGGCGGCACAACGCGGCCAACCTGGTGGAACGCGCCAAGTTCGTGCAGCGCCTACCCCTCCTTGCCATCGATCGGCTCGGCCCACATACGCGCGACCTGTTGGGTCAACTGGTCTGGCGCGTATCGCCCGTCGGCCCGCTGGCTCTTCACCTTTCCGGCCTCGGCACCGAGCACGTGTGGAGCCTCAACCGGACCCGCGTGACTGCGGAACTGCGAGGTCTGGGCTTGGACACATTGGCCGACTCCTACAGCACGTTCTACCTGTCCGGCTGGGACTACTTCCTATCCGGCTTCACCGACACCAATGTCTACCGCGCCGCCATCCAGGCGGGAACCGGCGTGCTTACCTACGGCGCTGAACTCGGGCGGCAGTGGCTAGCCGAAAACTCGCTGACCCGGAATCCGATTCTCGGCCATCGTTAAATCAGCCGGAGCACCCTCGCTTCTGCCCTAGAATTGCCTCACCTCCCCGTCCTCTGACTTTTCTGCCGTACTCACCATGACCACCGACTTCCGTCCCACCGAAATCGATCCCAAGTGGCGAGCCCGCTGGGCTGAGCAGGATCTGTACCGGACCCCTGAGCCCTCGGACAAGCCCACGTTCTACTGCCTCGACTTCTTCCCCTACCCGTCCGGCGACGGCATCAGCGTCGGCCACCTGCGCAACTACGTGCCCACCGATGTGATTACCCGCGTCATGCGCATGCGCGGCTACGACGTGCTGCATCCCATGGGCTGGGACGCCTTTGGGCTGCCGACCGAGAACGCCGCTATTGAGACCGGCCGACACCCGGCCGATCTGACGCGCGAGTGGAGCGCCAACTACAAGCGGCAGCTGGACCTGGCCGGCGGCTCCTACGACTGGGCGCGCGAGATTAACTCCACCCACCCCGAGTTCTACCGCTGGACCCAGTGGATGTTCCTGAAGCTCTACCAACGCGGGCTGGCCTACCGGGCCACCGGCTTGCAGTGGTGGTGCCCCATCTGCGGCGCGCTGGCCAACGAAGAGGTCAACGCCGACGGCACCGACTGGCGCGACCACACCGACATCACCCAGCGCGAGCTGACCCAGTGGTTCTTCAAGATTACCGACTACGCCGACCAGTTGATCGAGGACCTTGAAGGCCTGGACTGGCCGGACGAGACGTGCGCGGCGCAGGTCAACTGGATCGGCCGCAGCGACGGCGCCGACGTCACGTTCACCGCCGAGACCGGCGACGAAATCCCCGTCTTCACCACCCGCCCCGACACCCTCTTCGGCGCCACCTTCATGGTGCTGGCCCCCGAGCACCCGCTGGTCAGCCGCGTCACGACCCCCGACCGCGCCGACGAGGTCCAGGCCTACGTGGCCGCCGCCGCGCGCAAGGCCGAGTTGGAACGCGTGGCGCTGGACGACGACAAGACCGGCGTCTTCACCGGCGGCTACGCCGTCAACCCCGTCAACAACGAGCGCCTGCCAATCTGGATCGCCGACTACGTGCTGATGACCTACGGCTCCGGGGCCATCATGGCCGTGCCGGCCCACGACGAGCGCGACTTCGAGTTCGCCACCAAGTACGGCATCGAAATCCGCACCGTCATCGCCCCGCCGGATTGGGACGGCCAGCCCCTCGCCGAGGCCTTCGTCGGCGACGGCCCCATGGTCAACTCCGGCCAGTTCGACGGCCTGTCCGTCAGCGACGGCGTGCGCGCCGTCACCCAATGGCTGCACGAGCAGGGCAAGGGCGACTTCGCCGTCAACTACAAGCTGCGCGACTGGCTGATCTCCCGCCAGCGCTACTGGGGCACCCCCATCCCCATCGTGCACTGCGACGCCTGCGGCGAGGTCCCCGTGCCCGAAGATCAGCTACCCGTCCTGCTCCCCTACGTCGAGCAGATCGACCCGCAGAAGCTGGGTGGACGGTCGCCCCTGGAAGCCGCCGAGGATTGGGTCACCACCCCCTGCCCCGACTGCGGCAAGCCCGGCCGGCGCGAGACCGACACCCTGGGCGGTTTCGCCTGCTCCAGTTGGTACTTCCTGCGCTTCTGCAGCCCCGACCAGCACGACCAGGCCTTCGATCTCGACACCATCCAGCGCTGGATGCCGGTGGACCTGTACGTGGGCGGCGCCGAGCACAGCGTCATGCACCTGCTCTACGCGCGTTTCTGGACCAAGGCCCTGCGGGACGCCGGCGTCCTGGATCTGACCGAGCCGTTCCAGGCTCTGCGCCACCAGGGCTTTCTGCTGGCCCAGCCCGGCTGGGTCGGCGAGCCCGCCCTGCGGATCGACAGCCAGGGCGGCGCCCGCGTGGCCGAGCCCGACGGCGCCGACGCCTACGACAGCCCCGAGGCTGCCCAGCCCTTCCGCCGCTATCCCCTGGAGGCCCGTTTCGAACTGACCGGCCAGCGCGCCCAGCGCAACGGCCAGGCCTTGGTCGAGTTCCGGGCCACCAAGATGTCCAAGTCCTGGCGCAACGTCGTCACGCCCGACGAGGTCGCGGCCAGCGCCGGCGGCGACGCCCTGCGTTGCTTCACCTTGTTCATGGGTCCGTTCGACCGCACCCTGCCCTGGAGTGACCAGGGTCTGTCCGGCGTCTCACGCTGGCTGAGCCGCGTCTGGAACGTCGTCCTGGGCCGCGAGATGGGCGGCACCCGCCGCCGTCGCGCCGACTACGCCGACGTGCAGGTCGAGCTGCAACGCCGCCTGCACCAGACCATCCGCCGCGTCAGCAACGACATCGACGCGCTGAAGTTCAACACCATGATCGCCGCCCTCATGGAGTTCACCAACTTCCTGATCGAAGTCGGCGACGACGACCTGCGCGCCACCCCGGTCTGGCAGCAGACCATCGACACCTTCCTGGTCCTGCTGGCCCCCAGCGCCGTCTTCATGGCCGAGGAGCTCTGGGAGCGCACCGGTCACTCGGAGAGCATCCACCTGCAAGCCTGGCCCAGCTGGGACGAGGCCCTGGCCGCCGACGAGACCTTCACCCTGGTCGTCCAGGTCAACGGCCGCGTCCGCGACCGCATCGAGGCCCCCGTCACCACCGACCAAGCCGCCGCCCAATCCCTCGCCCTGGCCAGCCCCCGCGTCCAGGCCCACACCAACGGCCTCCAGGTCCGCAAAGTCATCTACCGCCAGGGCCGCCTCATCAACCTCGTCGTCGGCTGATCGCCTTCGGTCCGACGTCCCCGTAGCTGCGGCTTGATCCCGGGCTACTTGAGCCAGTGCTCGCCCTCCATCACGTCTCGTGTGGTCAGCAAAGCGTCCAGTGCCACCACCAGCCGACCGGCCGTCCGCCGACTGGCTCGTGGAAAGGCTCGGTTGCTTGTGAAGATCATCGCAGGACCGGCGCGCCCGGCCCGCATGGCGTCGGCCGCGAGCGGTCGATAGTCCACGACGTTTTCCGTCACGATCGCCCGACACTCCGCCTGCGCCGCATCGAAGATCGCCACGTCAGGCATCCCTCGAAGGTCGGGTCGCTCGGCCACGGCAATAACCTCATGGCCGCGGCTTCGCAACGCCTCCGCGACCGCAGGCGCCCACATCTCGTCGAGCAGCAACTTCACCGGCCGAGCAGCGCTTGCTCCCGTCGCCAGCGGGCCTCGGCTCGCTCGGCTTCTTCCTCGACCCGCCGAATCCAGTCACCGACTTCGTCGGTGTAGTCGGCGTAGTAGCGCAGGGCGGCGCCCACCTGATCGGCCGTCAATCCGGTCCGCTCGCCAACGCGTGCCCGGCTGTCGGCATCGCCACCATCGGCTCCACGTAGCGCGCCCACCACCTCCCACACGTCCGGGCCACCGATCAGCCCGGCCCGTCGCCCGCCGGGACCCGACCGAAAGACGATCCCCGGATGCTGCTCCATGCGCAGCCCCTCCTCGAGCAGCAGCTTGGCAACCGCTGATCGTGTCTGCCCGCTTCTCCGGCTCTGCGCCTCCAACTGCTCAAACAGGTCGTCGCCCACACGCACCGAAAGATGCCGGCTCATTGCACAAGTCGCCTTGCCCGTATGCTGCTGTCACACAAAGTAACACTGCCCCCGCGTGTCGCTACAACGGGGCCAAGCGGGGCTGTGGGCCTGATCGCGAAATAGGGACTTGACCCAGGCTCAAGACTTCTAAGCGTCTCTATGCTTAGATAGCGCAAGTCTCCACGGGAAGTGGCTGCTCAATGAAGACTAGGCTCGTTCTGCTGATCGCCATTGCCAGTCTTGCCTTCTCCGCCCTGCCTGTCGTTGCCCAGGACTGCGGCTTCCAGCTCGGCTTCAAGGCCCTGCACGACCTCATTCCCGACCTCGTTGGCGACTGCTTTGAAAACGAGCAGCACAACCCTGCAACCGGAATCACCCAACAGGCCACCACCAACGGCCACCTCACCTGGCACAAAGCCGACAACTGGACCGGGTTTACCGACGGCCAGCACACCTGGATCAACGGTCCGCAGGGCTTGCAGCAGAGGCGCAACACTGAACGCCTTCCCTGGGAAACCCCAGAACCAGCAAGCACCGACACGCAGCGTCTGACGCTGGAGCAGCTACGCAACGCCGAATACCACCTCCCGCTCCTCGGCGACGAGAACACTCCCATTCAATTCACCAACGGCGAGGGACAAATCGTCTTTGGCGATGGTGCGACCGAGCGCGTGTCCGCGGGAATCGTCAACGACACCGTCGCCTTCGGCGATCTGGACGGCGACGGCATCCCAGATGCCGCCGTTGTCGTCTTCATCTCCGGCGGCGGCAGCGGCACGTTTATCCACCTCGTCGCCGTCCTCGATCGCGACGGCGCCCCCGCGCAGGCGGCTTGGGCCTTCCTGGGCGACCGGGTGCCGGTGGAGAACCTGACCATCGCCAGCGGCCAAATCGTCGCAACGCTGCTCACACACCGGCCCAGCGACGGACTGTGCTGCCCCACGCTAAACATCACCCGCGCCTTCACGCTGAGCGGGGACCAACTCGTGCCGCGTCAGGCGCTGGTCATCGAGTCTCCGCTGCCGGGCGAAACGGTCGCGACCGGGATAGAGATTCAGGGCACAACCAGCGTGTACCCGTCCGTCGAAAACCTCGCCTACCTGGTCTACGACGCCCGCGGCGGCGTGATCGGCACGGGCGGCATCCCCGTGTCGGGTTACACAGATTCGCCGGGAACCTTCGCCGCACCGGTCGACTTCATCGCGGGCGCGACCGAACCCGGGCGCATCGAAATCGTCGACGTCGATCCCGACGACGGCTCGGCGCTGGCTCGCACATCCGTGCCCGTGATCCTGCAGGCCGCTCCCCTGACAGACGGCAGAACCAGCCGCGAACCCACCCCCGAGCTTGTCCTTGAGTCACCCCTCAGCGGCGCAACAGTCGGTGCCGCGGTCGAGCTGCGCGGCCGCATCAGCGCCTTGCCCTTCGAGAAAAACCTCACCTACCGCATCTACACCCAGGCCGGAACCGTCATCGACCTGAGTTGGATCTCGGTGGAAGGCGACTACGGCGGCCCGGGCACGTTCACCAGGTCCATCGCCATCCCCGGCACCACCGCGCCCGGCCACCTCCGCATCGAGGTCCGCGACGAAAGCGTCGTCGACGGCGCCCTGATCGTCAGCACGTCGGTGCAGGTGTACTTCACGGGCGGCTCATAGCCCGCCTCGCCCGAGCACGCGACCACGGCAACTGCCCTGCTAGGGTTCCCCACGCCCATCGCGGCGTACCTGCAAGCTGTCGCTCCCCCAATCGGGGAGCGGCGGGTTGCGGCCCCTAAAGCGGCCCCAACTCCACATAGTCCGTCGGGTCCCGCACCCCCGCCTCAATAAACCCCCGCCGCCGCTCGCCGCACTTCCCGCACACCCCACAGTGCCTTCCATCCACCGGACTGGCGCAGGACAGCGCCTCCTGCACCGGCATGCCCGCCCCGGCCCGAACCACGTCCGCCTTGTGCATGTCGCCCAGCGGCGTGAGCACCGTAAAGCTCATGTCCATCGCCAGGCCCGCCGTCCGCTCCAGGCTGCGCAGAAAGTCCGTCGTCGCGTCGGGAAACGGGTTGCTCGCCAGCAGCCCAATCGCCAGGTTCGGCGTCTCGTTCACCCCGCCGTACAGCGCCGCCGCCCCCAGCAGCAGCAAATTGCGTCCCGGCAGGTACCACGCGTCATCCGGCTGCTGCGCGTCGGGAACCTCGGACCCGCCCACGCTCCAGTGCGAGCCGTAGACCGACCGGATATCGAACGCCAGCTCCACGATCGGCCGCACCGCCGGCGAGTCCAGCGCGCTGAAAAACCGCTCCAGCGCCGCCAATTCCGCGTCCTCCCAGCGCAGACCCGCCCGCACAAACAGCGGCGTCACCTCGGCGTACTCGCGCGCCAGCAAACCGGTCATGATGCAGCTGTCCAACCCGCTCACCAGCGCCGCGACGCGTGACTCTCTCGGCGCACGCTCAGACATGAATCCACCGTGTCAAAAGGTGCAAAGGCGCAACCCGTCGCAGCGTACGATGTAACCGACACCTCGCACCCCCAGCCGGACACAGCAGCACATGAAGCTTAAAGGCGCAACGGTCGTGGTCACCGGCGGCGCCCGCCGTGTCGGCCGCCACGTCGCCACTCGGCTGGCCGAACGCGGCGCCAACATCGTCGTCAACTATCGCACCTCGGCCGAGGAGGCCCGCCAGGCCGTGGAAGACTTCACCGCCCTTGGCGTCAGTGCACTGGCCGTCCAGGCCGACGTCTCCACCCAGGCCGGCGTCGAGCGCATCCGCGACGCCGCCATCCAACGCTTCGGCGGCGTCGACGTCCTGCTCAACAACGCCTCCATCTATTCTGAGACCCCGCTCGACGACCTCACCGAAGCCGACTTCGACCGCAACATCGCCGTCAACCTCAAGGGCCCCTACCTGGGCTGCTGGCTCTTCGGCCTGCACATGCGCGAGCGCGGACGCGGCAAAATCGTCAACATCGCCGATTGGGCCGTCAACCGGCCCTACGTCAACTACGCCCCCTACTTCGTGGCCAAGGGCGGCATCGTCACGCTGACCCGCGTCTTCGCCAAGGAGCTGGCCCCCACCGTCATGGTCAACGCCATCGCCCCGGGCCCCATCCTCATGCCCGCCGACTTCAGCCAGGAAACCATCGCCGCCGTCGCCGCCGCCACCCCCCTCGGCCGCATCGGCCACCCTGAAGACATCGCCCAAACCGTCCTCTATCTCGTCGAAGCCACCGACTTCGTCACCGGCGCCGTCATCCCCGTCGACGGCGGCCGCACCGTCTCCTGACAGGAGCGACCTGAGTCATGTACGAAATCGTCAAACACATCGACTTCTGCTTCGGCCACCGTTTGATTGACTACCAGGGCAAATGCAACCAGCCCCACGGCCACAACGGCCGCGCCGAAATCCGCCTGGCCTCCGACACGCTCGACGAAATGGGAATGGTCGCCGACTTCCGTGATGTCCGCAGCAGCATCCAGGCCTGGATCGAGGAAAACCTCGACCACCGCATGATCCTGCGCCGCGACGATCCACTGGTGGAGGCCATCGAGGCCCTCGGCCAGCACGCCTACCTCATCGACGACAACCCCACCACCGAAAACCTCGCTCGCCTCGTCTTCGAGCAAACCCAGGCCCTCGGCTTCCCCGTCATCGCCGTCACCCTCTGGGAAACCCCCGACTCCCACGCCACCTACGCCCCGAACCCGGGAAGAGCTGGCGCCAACGGTCAGGTAGCCGGCAAGGAAGCAACGCCCGCCCGCACCTAGCGCCACGGGTTATCCCCTCCGTTCACCCAGAGCCTGTCGAAGGGATCCTGCCCTGAGCTTGCCGAAGGGGCTCCCCACGAGCGCGCCCGGCGGTTACCTGGATGGCGGATCAGCGTGCCGTGATCCGGCCCGAGCCCCAGCAAACCCCAGAATCGCGCCCACCGACGCCTTCACCATCCAGTCGGCAACGGTCAGAAGACTGTCTTGCGCCGGGGTGAAGCTATCGGCGGGAACTTCCGCAAGCCACGCCATGATCCCAATGCCGATGACCACGAGTCCGAACAGGCCAATGAACACCCAACTGGCGGGCACGTCCCGACGGCTCAAGCGAACGCCGCTACTTCAGGCGCGGTCGCTGTGCGTGCGGCTGGCGCCCCGTCCCCAGCGCGGCGGTGGCAGAAACCCCAACATGCCGGCCAGGGAAACGCCGAAAAGCACCAGCCCAATCACCACCAGACTGAGCCCCACAACCTCATTCAACGACGTCTCCATGCCCACCGTCCGCATAGTCCAACTAGCACGAGTCTAGCCGAACGATGGGCGCTGCCACCCACACCCGACCGCTTCGCCCCACTCGTAGGGGCGCTTCGCGAAGCGCCCTCTTCCGCCCCGGCTGCTGTACGGACCCACCCAAGCCTGCCCAAGAGCCTGCCCTGAGCTTGCCGAAGGGGCTCACCACCAGCGCGCCCAGCGCTTAGTTGGATGGCGGATCAGCGTCCCGTGATCCGGCCCGAGCCCCGGCAAACCCCAGCAGCGCGCCCACCGACGCCTTCACCATCCAGTCGGCAATGTCCAGCAGCCGCTCCTGCGCAGGCGTGTAGGAGTCGGAGGGGACGACCGTAAGCAAAGCCATAACGCCGATGCCCGCGACTACAAGAGCAAACAGACCAATGAACACCCAACTGGCCGGCACGTCCCGACGGCTCGAGCGAACCGCGTGATTTCAGGCGCGGTCACTGCGGGTGTCACTGGACCCGCGTCCCCAGCGCGGTGGCGGCAGGAAGCCCAGCATGCCAGCCAGCGAAACGCCGAAAAGGACCAGCCCAACCACCATGAGCGTCAGCCCCACAATCTGTACCGCCGTATCCATGTCAAGCGTCCGCGCAATGCAGCCGCCATGATTCTAGTCCAACCGTGAGTACCGCCACCCACTCACCAACCGCCGCCTGCGCAACCCCACCATTCCACGACCACAGCCACCCCCGCACCGACAAACCAGCCGCTCCCCAGAGCCCCCAACGCGCCTCCGAAACACCGGTCAAAGAGTCTCGCGGCAAGTACATTGCGAACGCCCCGGCCAACGGAAAGCAACATGGCCTACAGCGTCGAAACCATCGTCAATAGGCGTCTCGACCTGGACGACGACCTGAATGACGACGCCAAGCTCTACGTCATGTCTGCCTTGGACGGAACCCTCGACGAAGTCATCGATGGCGATGGCCAACAGGGACCGGCCCCGCGCCCGGACACCCCCCAAACCCCCGCCGGCGCCTACCTGCGCCGCGTATCCGTCACCGGCTTCCGCGGCATCGGCCCTCCAGCCGACCTGGAGGTCGTTCCCGGCCCCGGCCTAACCCTGGTCGTCGGCGCCAACGGCACCGGCAAGTCCAGCTTCGCCGAAGGCTTGGAGTTCCTCCTCACCGGCCAGAACTCACGCTGGCAAAACAAGACCGCCGAGTGGCGCCACGGCTGGCGTAACCTCCATGCCCAGGATCCGCCGGACCTCCACGCCGTCTTCGCAGTTGAGGGCGCAACCGAAGACGCCGTCGTCTCGCGCCGCTGGCCCTCGGCCGACGCCGAGCAAATCGAAGCTCACACGCTAGAGGGGCTCGAAGACCTTGAGTGGGAATCCGGCCTTGAGACCCACCGCCCCTTCCTCTCCTACGACCAGCTCAGCGACATCGTCGAAAAAGGCCCATCCGCCCGCTTCGACGCCATGGCCGCCGGCCTCGGTCTGGAACGGCTAACCGAGGCCCGCGAGCAGCTTCGCACCCGACGTCTGGATGACAGGCGGGCCTACAGTGAAGCGCGCCAGGAGCACGATGCCTTGCTGGCTGAACTTAGGACGCTGGACGACGAGCGCGCGAATACCGTGCGGGTGGCACTGAAGGACGAGCCGTGGGATATCGACGTAATCCCTCGGGTGTTGGAAGGCGAGCTTGACGACGGCAGTGATCGGCCGCTCGACCTGCTGCGTCGCTTGGCAGCCATTGAGTTTCCGTCCTCTGAGGAGATCCAAAGCCTCTCTGAGGCAATAAACCAGTGGCTGAGAGATTTCCAGAGGAATGCTGAAGAGCTTGAGGGCGGCAATGCGGCGCGGGCAATTCGTCTGGCGGACGTCCTGCGGGCAGCGCTGCGCTTGCATGAGCACGACGGAGATCAACCGTGCCCCGTCTGTGGAACAGGCCAGTTGGACGACCATTGGGAGGTCACGACCAAGCAGCACATCGAGGTTCTTGAAAGACTTGCCGAGCTTGTCAACGGCATGTCTCTAGACCTTGACGAAGTGCTGACGCGGGCCCGCGTCCTCTGTGCGCCTGCGCCGGACTATCTTGCCGACGCCGAACGAGTGGGAATTGACGCTTCGAATGTCGTTCGGGCGTGGAACTGGTGGTCGCGTGCACTAACGGACGAGCCGGTCCTGCCCAGCCTGGAAAGACGTGAGAGATCCGAAGGGTCAGAAGCTCCCGAGGCGCGCACCGATGGCTTCAACCTTGAACTCTTCGGATTAGTTCTGAATGGAGCACTAGAGCGGGGAGCCCGATATTCAGGATATGCCGTTGAGCATGACGCTCATGGGGCCTATCTCTCTCCAGGGCACATTGAATTCACCAGCCAGTTGACAGCGCGTGGACTCCTGCAAGTCGCCGGTCGACTGACCGAACGTGGCGCGGAGGTGCGGGAGGCCCTGGTGGTATTGCGCGAGCAGGCCCGAGTGGAACTGGACCGCCGGGAAGACCTCTGGCGTCCCTTGCGCCGACGACTTCTCGAATGGCTGCCCTCGGCCCGGCGTGGCCAGCAGGCGGCGGCTCGCCTGCCGACCGTCCAAGCCGCCGCCGACTGGCTGACGAATGTTGAAGACGACGTCCGCGCCGAGCGCTTCCAGCCCATCGCCGATCGCGCCCGGCGCTTCTGGCAAATCATGGGCAAGGGCAGTAGCGTGGCGCTGGATGACCTGACGCTCGCCGGCCAGGCAAACCGCCGGCACCTGGAAATCGCCACCAGCGTCGACGGTCGGGAAACACCGGCACTCGCCGTCATGAGCCAGGGCGAATTGAACGCGCTCTCGCTCAGCCTCTTCCTGGCCCGCGCCCTGCTACCAGAAAGCCCCTTCCGCTTCCTGGTCATCGACGACCCCGTGCAGGCCATGGATCCAACCAAAGTGGAAGGACTGGCCCGTGTACTGGAAGAATCGGCGAGCGAGCGCCAGGTCATCGTCTTCACCCACGACGAACGCTTGCCCGCCGCCGTCCACCGCTTGCACATCGAACATCGGCTGCTGGCGGTCACGCGTCGCGAAAACTCCCAGGTCCAGTGCCAGCCCGTCCAGGAACCGGTCCAGCGACACCTCGGCGACGCGCGCGCCGTCTGGCTAACCGACCCCCTGGACGACGAAACGCGGCGGCGGGTGATCCCCGGCTTCTGCCGCCAGGCGCTCGAAGCCGCCTGTATCGAGGCTGTCTGGCGCAACCGAACCGCCGCCGGTCGCGACTACGCGGAGACCGAGCAAGACGTCAACCACGCGCAGACGCTAAACGCCAAGCTCGCCCTGGTCCTGTTGGACGACGCGAACGGGAACTATCAGGACATGCGCAAAGCCCTCTACCAGCGCTTCGGCACCCGGTCGCGCGATGTGGTCGACGCCTGCAACCGCGGCGCCCACGGCCACTGGAACGGCGGCATGGACGCCCTCATCAACGGTACCGACTGGCTCGCCAAACGCATCCTGACTCAGCGCGCGCAGTGACCGCCGAGCCATTGCGCGAGGCGCGCGCATTGCTCGACCATCCGCCCTCAGCCCGGCCCGGCCTCTGGGAACGAGCCGCCATCCTGCTCGCCCGTCAGGCGCTGGAGGAAGCCCTGGACGATTTCTGGTGCGCCCGCGCTCCCGACTTGCTGAAAGCCTCCATGCGCGCCCAGCTCCTCTGCCTGGGCCCGCTGATGAACAATCACCGCGACGCCGCCGATGTCGACCAGCTCTGGAGCGCCCTCTCCAACGCCTGCCACTTCGACGCCCTCCAGCCCACGCCCGGGGCCGCCGAAGTCCACGCCTGGCTCACCGACACCCAGCGCCTCTGCCAACTCCTCGCCCGCCGCGCCGGCCGCGTCTAGCCTTCATCACCATGCCGACGTTCACACCCTCGCCCGCCACACCGACCTGCGCTTCGATACTGTTGATCATGCATAGACAATCCAACGCGCTGGACGTTCGCACATGCCTCGTTCGCGCTTGAGAGACCAATTACAGAGCCTTCGAGACAGGCCGCGTCTGAGCCCTGTGAGGGTGGATTTGCGGAACCTGGCACGATTTGGTCGGGCGGCGATTGCCGGCGTGGTCTTGGTATCGGCCCTGGCTCTAACTGGGATGACCTGCGCGCCCGCGGACGAACCGCAGCCGCCTCCGACGCCAACTGCCACCCTGGCGCCAGTTGCCGCCACGGGATTGGAGGCGATGTCCGGGCGGCCGGTCAAGCTGGAGCGGCCGGGACCTGCAGATCGCGAACGCTTCATCGCCCTGAGCATTGGCGACTTCCACAGTTGCGCCCTTGAGGAAAACGGTCGCGCGCTGTGCTGGGGTCTGAACGACGATGGGCAGTCGTCGGCCCCTGAAGATGAGCGATTTGTGGCCATCAGCGCCGGAGGACGCCACACCTGCGGACTCCGGGAGAATGGCGCGGCCCTTTGTTGGGGTCGCTGGGGAGAGTCTGGCGGGGCAGCCTCTTCGATGCTGAACGAGAAGTTCGTCGCCATTAGCGCCGGCGGACACCACACCTGCGGCCTGCGAGAAAGTGGCGTGGCAGTTTGCTGGGGCGGGTTATCGAATAGCAACTTTGATCGGTGGACGACATCTAGCAGTACTTTCATCTCTATATTTAGCGGTAGCTACGATGATACTTGTGGCATAAGGCACGATGGTTCATCGTTGTGCTGGAATACATCCCGACGTGATCCGCCCGAGTTACTGGGACCAGATGGTTTTGCTTCCCTGAGCCGCAACGGCCAATGTGGCCTGAAGGTTTCAGGCGAGATTTATTGTCCTGACCTTGGCGGCCCAGACCACGACACCTTCCGTGGCCAAAAGCTGAGATACGTCGGCGGAAGTTGGGACGAACAAAGTTACGGATTCATTTGTGGAATTCGGACGTCCGGTTCCGCAGCGTGTTGGTCCGTAAGCCGAGACCGAAGTCAGGATTGGAACATATCGAAGATACCGTCTACACAGAAATTCCTGGATATTGGAGCTGGGTTTGACCATGCCTGCGGGCTGCTCGCTGACGGATCCATCAGATGTTGGGGCGATAACCGTGATGGCCAGGCCTCGCCGCCTCTAGCCGAGCCCGGCCCGGCTCTCTCACCACCGAGTGACGTGATCTGCCATTCCGGGCTGGTAATTGTGAAGGGATCCAGCTGCAAGATGCCCGACTTCACCGAGACGGATATGCGTGGGTTTGCGGTCATGCCTGACGGTCTGGGTGTGGTCTACGGCGAAGCGGGTGAGATATACGAATCGCGATATGGAAGTGTCGACATTAGAGTCCTTGGAATCCCGGTCCTTGTAGAAGATGGGTGGTTCAGATTGGAAGATCTCCGCGGTTACTCCGGTGGCCGACGGTGTGAAGGCTCCGGTAATCCCGAAGACTTCCTTCCGCCAGCAGAATCTTACAGGCGTAACTTCAATGGGGGCTACGTCACTTCACTTCCTGGCCCACCCGGAACAATATGCATCGTTCTCACTGCAAGGGCATATGTGAGCGGAAACTGGATTATCGACAAGACGCTGGTTTGGGAGAATACGAAGTAACGATATAGCGATGGGTCAGCTGTCTCAGCCGGCTGCGTTGTCCCTGTTCATGCCCAGCCCGCTTCCGTTCGTGGTGAGCTTGTCGAACCGCAATCCGTCAGTAACGAAGCCGCCCGAGCAATCTGCAACGCACACTGAATCCCGGACCCCTCGCTCCTGGTGAACCCGCCCGGAGCTTGCCGAAGAGCCTGCCCTGAGCCCGTCAACGGGGAGAGCCCGTCGAATCACACCCGCCTGTCCCTAGCCGCCTCGCGGAGACCGCAATCCCTGCCAGCTTTGCCCGCAATGCCACCAACGCATGCATTGCCCGCATTGCTGCCATTGACGTCATCGCCGACATTCGCTATCCCAGGCCCCGCCTCGCCGCTACCCTCGATCCAACAGCCACATGCCACGTCTCCCACGTCATCCCGGAGTCTCCAGCCCGGACCCGGCAGCACCCAACAGGCCGAGCCCACACCGGCCTTCCTGGTGAGGCTGTCGAACCACAGCCCGTTCACCCCCGCATCCCAAGCTCGCCATCCCCCCGCCGTCCGCCCCCGCCCCGCTCTGCGCGGCTCGTCGAAATCCACCACCCACTTGCCACCTGCCCCGGATATTGTACTCTCTCTGTGTAAGCCTCGCAACCGGATTCCCGATGCTCGTCGCCTGCTCCGCCCCGATACTGTCTCCCGCTCCTGCCGCCACTCACCGCGAACCAGTCAAGCCACCCCCGGTCGTGCAGGCATCCCGAGCTCGCCGTCCTTCCGAATCCGTCGCCACCCCCTCGAACCACGCACCCATTCGCCAGGTCGAACACTTCAAAACCAGCTATCCACGCGCCCTGAATCAGCCCCCCAAAATCCGCCAAAGCTCGCGCCCCGGCAGCCCGAACCCCCACTGGGGGTTCGGGCTGCCGGGGCGCGAGTACCCCCACAAACCGCCGCCCCACGCCCGGAAAACCCCCGCCACAACCCATCTGCCATTCCCCCGTGCACCCAGACCCCGCCCTCGGCCTGCCGAAGGAGCCTGCCCTGAGCTTGCCGAAGGAGCATCCACCCCTCGCACCTCGCCCCCAAAACCCCGCCAAAATGCACCCCGCCGCGCCTCAAGAGTTTTTTGGAAAAAACTCTTATTGCGCGCGAGGCACTCCTGCAACGCCCCACCCCCGCCGGGTCGGATAGCCTGACTTGAACGCCCCACACCCCCGCCCCATGCCCGCCACCGCCCGCCGCCTCGCTGCCGTGCTGGTTGTCGCCGTACTGGCGTTGCTGGGCTGCGAACCGGCGGAGGATGCGGCGCCGGCCCAGGTGCCCACCGGTCCGCCTGCCACCCCAACGGCGGACGCCGCGCCGGCGCTCACCCAGGTGCCCACGGCCGCGGTCACGGCTGCGGCCAGCCCCACGGCCCCGCCCGCTTTTGCCGCCGATTTCGGCGACGCGCCTGACGGCGCGCCGGCAGGCTACCGGGGCACCCGCGTCATCGGACGTTTCCCAACCCGCCTCGATACGCGCAGCAGCGCCAACCCAGGTGCCCACGTGCTGATGCCGGGACCCGACCGCCTGGGCGAATCCGTGACGGCCGAGGCCGGAGCGGACGACCGGGCCGATCCCGACGGCGTGCCGAACCTGATCAACGGCGACGACGGCGACGACGGCGTGGCCGCCCTGACCCTGGCTCTGGACCAGGTGCCCGCGCAGGCCACGCTGGACGTGATCGTGGCGCTTACAGCGGACGCATCCCGAGGCCCCCGCTATCTCAACGTCCTAGTCGACATGAATATGGACGGCCGTTGGAGCGTGGGTGAGGACACGACGCCCGAGTGGGCTGTCCGGAACCAGACGGTCAATCTGGCGCCGGGAACCTCCCGGCGGGTTCGTACGCAACCGTTCGCGCTGGGCACCACCAGCCGGTTGCCGGACGGCGCCTGGATGCGGGTAGCGCTGACGCGCGAGCGCATCGTGGGCGACGCCTGGGACGGTGGCGGGCGCTGGCAGGCGGGCGAGATTGAGGACTACCAGCTGGAACTGCCGCGCGCGGGCGGGGGCGCCGGTGAATCCGCCGCGCCGCTCATTGCCACCATCTGCCCTCCGCGGGTTGACGTTCCGGCCGGGGCGCTCATGCTGCGAACGGGCTGTCGCCTTGTGAACCTGGGCGGCGACGGTGCGTCCGAACTTCGGCTGGTTCGAGCCGACGGCGACGCCAGGCTGGTTCCCGACCGCATCGGTAGGCTCGACCTGCGGGCGGGCGCCGGCCAGGACATACCGCTCGTGCTCGTGCGGGGCGAGGACGAAGGGACCTGGCGCTATCGAACCGGCGATCGGCTGGCGGCTCAGGTGGCCGACGGGGCCGTCGTGCTCGGGACGCAGGCCGTTGAGCGCACGCTTTCGATCGTTCCGACCGATGAACGCGCCCTCTACCACATCGACCGAAGCGCCGACTACTTTTCCATCCACGACCTCTCACCGGTCAACGGGTTCGCCTTCGCCGACATCCGGCGCATCGCCAGCGGAGCTACGGACCTGACGGCGGCCGACTTGGACCTGCTCCGCAGCGTCTGGTTCGCTGCGGCGTCCGTGCCGTCCTCGAACGCCGAAGGAACCTACGCGGCCTTTTTGGTCGATCTGGCGGACCCGCTGCCGCGGGCTGACAGCAATCTCGGCTTTCAGATTGCCTTCGCTCTGCAGGCAACCGATGCCGCGTCGGACGACTGGACACCGCAGGTTGGCGAGTTCGACCTCTTTCAGGCCACCGACACGTGGTTCGAGTTGATCTACCGCCCGGACGCCACGCCAGCCTGGCGTCTGCAAAAGCGCACCGCGCTAACCCCGGGCGCCGCCGCGCCCACTGGTGCCGTGGCCTTTGTGGACGGGGTGCGCGTGATCCTGCTGGTGCCCGCGCTGGAACTGGAGCGCGGGCTGGACGCGCTACGGTTCCGGGTCACGTCGTTCGTGCATGAACGGGACGATCCGCTGGGGGCCGAGGGCGTCTCCATGGCGGACGCGGCGCCGGGGCTGGGACAGCCGCTGGCCACATTTGGCAGTAATCCCGTCGCCGTCGGCTGACGCGCATGTCCGCGCACAACGCCCCGCGTCGGCGCCGGTCCGGCGCTACGATCCTGCTGGGACGGCGAGCCTTTGCGCGCATGGCCGGGGGCGCGTTGGCAACCGCGCCATTCGTCGGGCCCGGCCTGTCCGAAGCCGACTTGCCGTCGGACTTCGCCATCGAAAACGGTCACCACTTTCGCCAGGCATCGCCTGAGCCGGACGCGGGTTTTGCCGTCTTTAATGGCCGGCGACCTTGGTGGGACGTTTACCGTCGATCTGGTGGGCCGGACGTTCTCGGATATCCGATCAGCCTGCCGTATGCGCGCGGCGGGCTGGCGATCCAGCTCTTCAGCCACGGGGGCATCCAGTCGCCGTTTCATAGTGTGGACCTGTCGCCAGCCAACGTGCTGGACCTGCTTGACGCTGCTGGCTATGCGTCCTGGCTGCGCGCCGAGCGCCAGGTGCCGATGCCCGTGGCGACCAGGGCCAACGCGGACGCGCGCCTGGCCTGGCTAACCGACGACCCCATACGAGCCGCCTACTACGCCAACCCCGCGCCCGCCCGTTTCCTCAGCTGGGATCACACGCAGGCCCTCCGGCGCTTCGGGCTGCCGATGTCGCGCCCGGAACGCTTTGCCCAGAACATCGTGCAGCGTTTCCAGCGCGGTGTGCTGGAGCGGACCGTCGAGACTCCAACCGTGCGGGTGCGGCCCGTGGGTCAACTGCTGGTCGAACTGGGACTGGTCACCAGCGACCGCGCCACGCCCGTTTCCAGCCGGGACGCGCTACTGAACGCCGCCGGACGGACTATTCACGAGCGCCTCACAGCCGCGGTCCGCGCCCGGATTCGGACGGAGCCAGGCACGTGGGCCGTCTACGCCGCCAACGCGGGCGCGAACCGCCCGCTGGTCGCCATCCAGGCCGACCGCAAGATGCGCACGCTCAGCGTGTGGAAGATCTTGCTGCTCCGCGAGGCCTATCGACGCCGCGCCGCGGGGCTGCTGTCCTTCGGCGAACCCTTGACCATGGACGAGACGGTGCTGGAACGCGCCGACCCGCCCGTCAGTCTCCAACCGGGCGAGCAAATCGAGGTGGGCGCGGCCCTGGCCCGCGCCCTCAGCGTCAGCGACAACGCGGCCGCCATCCTGCTCGGCGACCGTCTGGGCTACCAAAACATCGACTTCGACCTTCGCCGCGAAGGTCTGCGCGTCACCAAGGTGAACACGCGCGAGCCCGTCACAACGGCTCGCGAGATGGCCGGCGTGCTGGAGCGCATCGTCGGCCTGCGCCCAGGCGTTTGGCGTCCTTCCCTAGGCGACATGCAAGCCATGCGCGAGCAGCTGCTCAGCGAGAGGCGCACCGACCGCATTCCCCGCTGGCTGCGTCAACATCCCGTGGCGCACAAGACCGGCGACTTCGCCGACGCCGCCAACGACGCCGGCGTTGTCTACACCGCCATGGGTCCGGTCACGCTAGTGGCCCTGGTTGATCGCACGCCCGATCGCCGGCGGTCAGCGGAAGCCATCGCTGACCTGGCCCGCATGATCGTCAACGCGGTCGATCCGCCAGTTATTGAGGGCGGCGCCCCTTCCGGCTAACGGGCCCTGCGGTTGCGCCATGTCCCAGAGGCGCGTACGGTCAAGATAGAAGGTGTCAAGACCCAAACCGTATGTTCAACCGATTCCTGCGCGGGCAATCTAAGCCGGTAGCCGACGTTCCCGACGTGACGCCGCGGCCACTCGACCTACGCCACCCTCGGCTGCCGCCGGAGCAGCGCCTGACCGAGAAGTGGCCCGTGCTGCACTACATGGAGCCGCGCGCCTACGACATGACGAAGTGGGACTTCCGCGTCACCGGTCTTGTGGAAGAGGACATGCGCTGGTCGTGGGACGAGTTCACCTCACTGCCCCAGGTCGAGATCACGTCTGACATCCACTGCGTGACCCACTGGAGCCGCTACGACAACCGCTGGCGGGGCATTCACGTCCGCGAGGTGCTGTCGCGGGTGAAACCGCTGCCCGAAGCCACGTTCGTAATGGTGCATGCCGACCCGAACTACACGGCCAACCTGGCGCTGTCGGAACTGGTCCAGGACGACGTGCTGTTCGCGGTCAAGCACGACGGCGCTCCGCTGACGCACGAGCACGGTGGGCCGCTGCGCCTGGTGCTGCCCAGCCTCTACTTCTGGAAGAGCGCCAAGTGGGTGCGGGGCCTGGAGTTCATGGATCACGAAGAACCGGGCTTCTGGGAACGCGCTGGCTACCACGTCCGTGGCGACCCCTGGCTGGAGGAGCGTTTCGGCGGCAGGGTCCGCGAAACCATGCAGCAGGCACGCTCCCGCGCGCTCCGCGAAGGACGCCGGGTCCAGCGGTAGCTGCAAGGCCTATCCAGACCGCCGCCCGTCAAGCCATCCTTATGTGCGAACGCTAGTAGACCCACTGTCTTATCGGTGCGCCACGCCACGCTCGTCACCCGAACTTGGCCGTAAGCTGGGATCGCTGAGCTCTCAGACACTCCGATGACCGCTAATCCGACCTACGCTGATCTCGTTTTCGACCAGGACCTCGACGACGTCGATCCGTTGGTGGCGGACCTGATTGCGCAGGAACACCGCCGCCAGCGCGACAAGCTGATCCTGATTCCGTCCGAGAGCCTGACGCCGGCCCCGGTGCGGGCCGCGTTGGGGTCGCCCCTGACCAGCATCTATGCCGAGGGGTACCCCTCCGGGCCAATGCGGCGAGACCTGCCGGAGCGCCTGGCTGATACGTCCGGGCAACTGGCGCGCTTCCGGCGCTACGGCGACCGCCGCTACTACCGCGGCAACGACTACACGAACCTGGTTGAGTCGCTGGCCCAGCGGCGCTGCGCGGCCCTCTTTGCCAACGCACGCGTTCCAGCCGACGGCCTGTACGTCAACGTGCAGGCGCTCTCCGGCGCGGCCGCCAACAACGCCGTCTACGAAGCGCTGCTGGAACCTGACGACACGATTCTCGGGCTGGCGCTGGCCCACGGCGGGCACCTGAGCCACGGCGCGTCGGTCAACCGCTCAGGCCGCCGGTTCCGGTCATCCAGTTACAGCATCGCCGATGTTGACGGCCGGCTGGACTACGACCAGATTGCTGAAATCGCGCGGCGCGACCGTCCACGCATCATCGTGGCGGGTTACACGTCATACCCCTGGGCGCCGGATTGGGAGCGGTTTCGCGCCATCGCCGACGAGGTGGGCGCCTACCTGCTGGCCGACATCTCGCACCCAGCCGGGATGGTGGTGGCGGGTGAGTATCCGTCGCCGGTGGGTCTGGCGGATGTCGTCACGTTTACCACGCACAAGACGCTGTTCGGACCGCGCGGTGCCGTGATCCTGTCGCACCGGCGCCAGCTGATGCGCCGGGTCGACCGGGCCGTGTTTCCGGGCGAGCAGGGCGGCCCGCACCTCAACAAGATCGGAGCCATGGCCGTGGCCTTCAAGGTCGCGGACTCCCCGGCGTTCCGTGCAACCCAGCGGCAAATAACAGCCAACGCGGCCGCGCTGGCCGACGCGCTAACGGGCCACGGCGTAGGGCTGGCCTACGGCGGGACCGACACCCACCTGCTCGTGATTGACCTGAAGCGCAGCGGCGCCAGCGGCGACCTGCGCGGTGAGCCTGCCGTACGGATGCTCGACAGCCTGGGCATTGTGGCCAACCGCAATTCGCTGCCCGGAGACGTGGGCTTTGCCGCGCCCACCGGCGTGCGCATGGGAACGCCCTGGCTCACCCAGCGCGGCTACACCACCGACGATATGCGAGTGCTGGCCGACATCCTGGCTCGCGCCTTCCAATCCATGGTTGGCCTGACCTATCCGGGACGCCGGACCCCCCGCTACCGCGGCCGGATCGACTTCAATGCCCTTCAAGAGCTCCGAGATGAGGTCGCCGCCTTCGCCGGACGAGGCCGCGCGGAACGTGTGCAGGCGGAGCCCGACCGGAAGCCCTCTGGCGTTTTGGAACTGCGCGGTCGCCGCGTGCTGGCCTTCGCGGACGAGATTGCCGACCAGCGGATACGCGATCTGGAGCCTGGCGAGGCCATCCACGCGGGTGTTGCCGACCCCGACGGCACCGCGCATCCGACTCTGTTCGTTAGACCGGATGAGGACCGGTCGCCTCGTGACCGACGGCTGTTCGCGGTGATGGATCCGGCTGTGAGTGCCTGCGCGGCCGACTGGCTGCAAGCGATTGCGGACGGATACGCCCTGATCGACCCGGATGAGCCAGGCCGCAAGATTGTGGGACCGATCGCTGTTGCCGATGCGGCGCTATCGGGGCCCGGCACGTCGGGGATCACGATCAGTGCCGCAGGCGCCGACCGCTTGGGTGCAGGCGCAGGGGTGACCTCACTCGACGTATCTGGAGTTCCCGCGCTCCTGGCGCGTGACGAACGCGCCTGCGCGCTGCTGTATCCCGCCGAGGCCGCGGCAGCCGTGGCGGCGGAACTGGCCGCACGCGATATCTCGCGAGTCAGGCTGCCGGTGCCGCCCGCGCCCGATCTGAGCCGGCCGTTTTACCTGGGTCGCTCCGGCCGGTTGCCCTCGGAGAAGCCCGAGGCTCGGCCCGCGTTTGATTGGTCGCCAAGCGCAGGCGATCCGCTGACTCAGGTCCAGCTGCGCGGCCCCGTATGGGGCGCGCTGTTGGGCGGCCTCTGGCGGGAAGGCGATCCGCTTCGCCAGACCCCGCTGCACGACGTCCACAGCAACGACCTGGGTGCGCGCATGGTGCCCTTTGCCGGCTGGTCGATGCCGGTCTATTACGGAGGTATCGCCCAGGAACACGCCGCCGTGCGGCAGGCGGCGGGCCTCTTTGACGTGGGGCACATGGGCGTGTTTGCCGTCGAGGGCGAACACGCCGGCGAGTTCCTGGACCTGGTTACGACCGCGAATGCCTCGAGACTTCCAATCAGTCGGGCGGCTTACACCTATCTGCTGGACCCCACAGGCCACCCGTTGGACGACCTGATCATTTACCGGCTGGAGCGGGAGCGCTACCTGGCCGTGGTGAACGCGGCCAATACCGAGAAGAACTGGGTCTGGCTGAATGGGGTCAACGAACGGCAGTACGAGATCGAACCCGACGACCCCTGGGCGACGGCGCCGGTGCAGGTGACGCTACGCGACCTGAAGGCGCCCGCCGAAGCTGACCAGCGCCGCCTGGACCTGGCGCTGCAAGGGCCGTGCTCTCGCGACGTGCTGGCCCGCTTGGCGCGGGACGATGAATCCCGTCGGCGGCTGCGAGGAATGCGCGCCTTCGATGTCGGGTCGTTCACGCTTGCTGGCATTGAAATGGAAGTGGCGCACACCGGTTACACAGGCGAGCGTGTGGGATTCGAGCTGCTGGTGCATCCCGACGCGGCCAACGACCTCTGGCACTCGATTCTGGATGCGGGGTTCGACGACGGCGTGCGACCGGCTGGCCTGGGCTCACGCGATTCCACCCGTACCGAGGCCGGGTTGCCGCTGTACGGCCACGAACTGGGTGGCGACCTGGACATGACGCCAGGCGACGCGGGCTTCGGCGGATTCGTCAAGCTCTACAAGCCGTTCTTCATCGGGCGCTCCGGATTCATCGCGCGTGAGCAGCGCCGAACCAGCCAGATCGTGCGCTTCACGATCACCGACGAGCGTGTGCCGATCGCCCGCGAAGGCGACCCGGTGGTGGACGCCCGCGGCACCTGGGTCGGGATCGTCACCAGTGCCGCGCTGGACACCAGCCAGCGGCAAGTGGGGATGGCCCACGTGGTGCAACGCGTAAGCGCCAAAGGCACCCCGCTGCGCGTCTTCGCCGGAGTCTCAGCCCGCCGCGGCGGCCGAGCCACCACCCCCCGCGACCTAAAGCGCGGCAACCGCTACCCGCTCCCCGCCAACGCCGTCGTCGTCTCGCGATTCCGGTAGCAGGTCGCTTCGGTGCCTAAGCCACTGGCTTGGGCGTCGGCACCCCGGTAAGGTCCGCGACTTCCTGGACTCGGGACCAGGATGCAGTGCTGAGGTCGACCTTGCTTCGGGCCCGGTTGCGGCGTAGGGCGCGGCCGGACCGCTCACCGGGATAGCGGATGGGGCGGGCCGGATCGACGGGTGGGCTGCTGGTCACCCGGTCCAGCGCGTGATTGACGTCGCGCAGAAACTCGTCCCGCGGTCGAAACGTGTCCACGCGCCAGGCCATGAAGAACCCGCCGTAGCGGCCGGGCGGCTTCTCCAGGGCGATCGGCATGGCGTTCAGCGTGGCGCCGAGCAGTTCGTGGACCAGGCCCAGGCCGTAGCCGCGATGCTCGGCTACTGGGAGAAACACGCCGTCCGCCATTGCCTGCGCGGGATCGCGAAGCGGGCGTCCGGCTGTGTCGACGGCCCAGCCGTCAGGCAGCGGCTGGCCGTCCGCTATCAGCTCGCGTATCCGACCGGTGGAGGCGGAGACGCCGAAGTCCACCACAACAGGTGGCCGCGGATCGGCGGGAATCGCGTAGGAGAGCGGGTTGTTGCCCAGCACCCGCGTGGCGCCGCCCACAGGCGCGAACGACGGGTCGGTGTAGCAAGTGCAGTAGCCAATCAGACCGGCCGCCGCCGCACGCATGCTGTAGTAGGCGGGGATGACCCAGTGCGGCATGTCACGCAGCGAAGCCATGGCGGCCCCCTGGGTGCGTGCCTTGGCGATGCAGGCGTCCATGGCCTGCACGGCCCCCACTGGTCCCAGCGCCCCATGTGCGTCGAGCGCCGTGAAGGCCGGCAGGTCGGCTAACACTTCCACCTGCGCGTCGGCGCAGGCGCGGCCGGCGTCCAGGTCGCGCACCCGCAGCGCCAGTAGCACGATGCCGTGGTGCCCGTGGCCGCGCAGGTCTTGCTCGAGCATGACCTCGATCACCAGCGCGGCGTCGGCCTCACGCACGCCACGGGTGGCCAGCGCCGCGTGTCCGAACCGCCGCAGGTCATCCAGCGCGACGGTGATCACCGGCACGTCCTCAGGCGGCGGACCAGACGTTGCGGTCGGCCTTGAAGCAATAGGCGTGGTGCGGCGGCGCGACCAGGCCGGCCGATTCCAGAAAGCCGCGCAACGTGCCCGGCCCCATGAAGCGGAACGTCTTCTTCAGCGCGTTGATCTTGCCGTTCGTGCTTGTCGGCAAGCCGAGCAGAAAGTCCTGAAAGGACCCGTCGCGGTCCTGGATCTCCTGCACCGTCCGCGCGTTCTCGATGGCAGCGACGATCTTCCTTTCGCTGCGAATGACGTTGGGGTCGGCAAGCAGTCGTGCGATGTCGGCGGAGCCGTAGGCCGCCACCGCGTTGATGTCGAAGTCGTCGTAGGCGTCTCGAAGCCCCTGGTGCTTGTTCCAGATCAACGTCCAGCTCAATCCCGCGTGGAATATTTCGAGCAGCATGCCCTCGAAGAACTCCGAATCGTCCGCCGGGCGTTCGCCCCAGACGTCGTCGTGGTATTGCCGGAGCCCGTCGTGCCGCTGCGCCCACTCGCAGCGGCCGGTCTCGCCCAGAGCCTCGCGGACGCGCGCGTCGGCCAGGTCCTCGGGCGTCACGGGCTTGCGCAACGGCACACGGCGCTTGGACAGACCCGGGGGCAGGGATAGGGCGGCCATGAGCCGATCCTCGATGTGGCGTGACATTGATGAGCGTAGCGACGCGAGAGACCCATGCCAACGCCGTGTTTCACGTGAAACATCCAATCGCGGGACGTCATGCGCGTTGCGATGGAGGCGGCCTGCATCAGTACCGGCCGCCTACTGGCGTCGTGCGACAGTGACGGCGGCCCGGAGGTTCAGGCGTCGTCAGGCCCGAAGGTCGTCGCTTCCAGGTGCACCGCGACCTCGGTAAAGCCCAGGTCGCGCCAGAAGTCGATGCTGGCCGCTACCGTTGCATTGGTGGGGACCGTGACGGCCATGCGCGTCACTCCAGCTTCGCGCAGCGTCTTGCGCATCTGCCTAATCATGAAGCCGCCCAGCCCGTAGCGGCGCGAATCGGGGGCGACCCAAACCTCGGCAACGTGCGCCACACCGCCGTCCAGGTGAAAGTTGGTCAGCGCCAGCGTGCGCCCGTCACGCTCGTACATCCATAGCCAGGTCGGCCGTTCCTGCAAGCGACGGCGAACTCGGTCGGTGTACAGCTGGTGCCACTCCAAGTGGCTCAGCTCGCTGGGAAAACTCTCGTTCCAGTAGGCCACCATGGCCGTGAGGAAGCGCTCCCAATGCTCGCCGGAGCTATCGGCGTCCACCCGCCGAATTTCGTTGGCTGACCAGTTCACCGAGGCGCGCTCCTAGTCGTTGTCCACCAGGACCCGGTGATAGCGCTTCTTGCCCGAGCGCAGCAAGAGCTCACCATCCTGGAAGGCGTCGGCGTGAAAAATTGTGTCAGGGCTGTCCACGCGCCGGTCGTTGGCGTACGCGCCCCCTTGCGCAATCAGCCGTCGCGCCGCCGAGCGCGACCCGGCGAGCCCCGTGCTCAACAACAGGTCCACGATACGCAGGCCTGCGGCGACCTGATCCTCGGCAACTCGCGTCTGCGGTACGGCCGTGGTGGACCCGCCGTCGCGCCCGAACAGCGCCCGCGCGCCATCGCGCGCGGCGGCGGCAGCCTCTGTCCCGTGGACCCTGGCGGTGATCTCGTAAGCCAGCCGCTCCTTGGCGGTACGAATCCGGGCACCGCGCAGGGCGGCCAGCGCACGGACCTCGTCCATTGGCAGCGGTGTCAGCAGAGCCAGCGTCCGTTCCACCGACGCATCCTCGATGTTGATCCAATACTGGTAGAAGTCGTACGGCGAGGTCAGTTCAGGGTCCAGCCAGAGCGCGCCACCGGCGGTCTTGCCCATCTTCTGGCCCGTGCTGGTCGTGAGCAGCGGGGTGACCAGGCCAAACGCTTCGGCGCCCTCGATCCGCCGGATCAGGTCCACCCCCGCCAAGATGTTGGCCCACTGGTCGCTGCCCCCAATCTGCAGGGTGCAGCCGTGTTCCCGAAAGAGGTGTAGAAAGTCGTAGGCCTGGAGCAAGCGGTAGTTGATCTCCACGAAGTTGAGGCCCTGACCGCTTTCCAGTCGCGCGCGATAGGTGTCGGTGGCCAGGATTTCGTTGACGCTGAAGTAGCGGCCGATATCGCGCAGGAACTCCAGGTAACGGAGTTGGGTCAGCCACTCGGCGTTGTCAACGATGGCGATGTCGGCCTGCTCGTGCTCGAACAGGCGGTCCACCTGGCGGCGGACGGCCCGCGTGTTGGCGGCCACGCGCTCGGCGCTGAGCAGCGCACGGGTTTCGGCCCGGTCGGTCGGGTCGCCGATCAGCCCGGTCCCGCCGCCGGCCAGCAGCACCGGGTAATGGCCGGCCCGCGCCAGGTGGGCGGCGAGCGCCAGCGGGATGAGGTGCCCCGTGTGCAGGCTGGGCGCCGTGGGATCAAACCCGACGTAAAACGTACAGGGACGATCCAGGGCCGCGCGCAGGCCCTCCGCGTTTGACACGGAGTGGATGAACCCGCGCTCGGCGAGCGTCCGATAGAGCGACGTTTGCAAGGAATTCATTTGGGGAAAAATGGCGTCGATCCTGATGCCAAGCTGGCCCTACGTTTTTGCGGACAGGCTGAATCCAGTCCAATGCCCGCGGAAACAATGCCTCAACAGCTTACGACCAGGGACCAACTTCCTCGGAGGGCCGTGCCAGCCCCGTCCGCAATGTCTTGCTCAGAACAAGCCGCTGCGATGCCGAATGTTATCCCTTGGCCCGGTCGACAAGTGCCTTGTCGCAAGCATCGTGGTAGAGGTGCTGAACCAGTGCTTCGATGGCCGTGGGGCCGTCCAAATAGAGCGCCGCACGGCTGTTCTCGATACGCACCAGCACGCTAGGCCGTGGCGGGAGATCGTCGGCCGCCACGAGCGCATTCCAGGTCTCGACCTCGCGCGTGAGCGCCCGTGCCTCCGCGTCCAGGCAACTCTGGCCGTCCTCCCCAAGCCGACCGAGCATGAAGTCCTCGAAGTGTTGGAGTTCGTGCGCGAGCACCGCCGCCAGCGGCCGCGGGTCTTCACTGCGCAGGGTTGCGTTGACCCGAATACCGCGCGACGCGTTGTAAGAGGCCAGCACGCTCGCCGGTAGCGCGTCAAACTCGATGGCGAGTTGCGCGCTCGCGGCCAGCTCCAGTGCCGTCGTGTTCGCCGCAACGCTCTCCAACAGCGCCAGCGCCGTACGGAGCCTGTGGTTTTGGGTGTTGTAGGCGCGCAAAGCGACGTCCGCCGGTTCCAAGTCGGCGTTCTCCGGCGGATCGAGCCGCACGTCGAGCACCGCGGCGTGGTCGGGCGCGTGCGGCGCCGCCAGCAGCTGGTCTGGCAGCGCCAGGTCGCGGTAGATGTCGCCCGCGTTGACCAGCACCACCGAGCCAACCGGCGGCCCACCGTCCACCTGCTCGACCCAGTGCTGTAGCGCCGTCCGCTGGAAGCGCTGAACGACGAAAGGCCCCAGACGCACGGGGCGAGACATGGGCAGGCCATGAAACTCGATGCTGGCGTCCAGGTTGCCCAGTTCCAATGGATTGTTGGCGAACGCCTCAGCAATTGCACGGTCGGTCATCCAGGCCAGCCGCGCCTGTTGCGCGAGATCGCTCCGCAGTGGCGGCGGCGTTTCGGAGTCGGGAATGTGACGCGCGCGCAGTTCATCGGCAAATTCGGCGCTGTTCAGTTGCTCGAACAGGTTGGCCACTGCGACTCGGTCGTCCGCCGGCGACCACTGAAGAAGGGCGCGCTGGGTGATCTGGTAAACGAACCCCCCGTCATCGACCCAAGGCCGGGAAACGGGCGGACCGAGCGTTTGGTCGCCGCCGAAGCGAAGGTACGCGTCATAGAAGCTCGGGCCGTCGGCGTAATTTCTGATCGCGAAGCCCAGCCCATCGGCGTCCGCCCGCTCGAAGAACGCACCGCCCGTGACCGGCGTGGCGTCCAGGGACTGCGCTGCTGCGGACTGCCCGCCGCCCGCCAATAGCAACGCGACCGCCAGGGCAACGGCCATCAAGCGGCTGGCGGTGCGACGGCGCGGCAAAAGCGGCATCACGGCTGGATCCTTACAGCCTTCGAATGCAAGAACGGGCCCTACGGGCAGCGGCGTTACGCTAACGTGCAGGGATGGAACGAGAACACACGCCGCTCAAACTTACACGGTACGCGCACGGCGCCGGCTGAGCGTGCAAGCTCAGCCCTGACGAGCTGGCGCACGTGCTGCGCCTGATGCCGCCGATGGCCTCGCCCGACCTGCTGGTCGGAGGGCAGGGCATGGACGACGCCGCCGTCTACCGCCTGCGCGACGACCTGGCCATCGCGTTCACGACGGATGTCTTTACACCGATCGTGGACGACGCCTACAGCTTTGGAGCGATTGCGGCCGCGAACGCCTTGAGCGATCTCTACGCCATGGGGGCCGCGCCGATCCTGGCGCTCAACATCGCTGGCTGGCCGCGGGGGACGCTGCCGCTGGACCTGCTGGCCGAGGTCCAGCGCGGGGCGGCCGATAAGGTGCACGAAGCGGGGGCGGTGATCGGCGGCGGCCATTCGATTGACGACCCGGAACCCAAGTTCGGTCTGGCGGCGCTGGGAACCGTGCACCCCGATGCAATCAGCACCAACGCCGGCGCGCGTCCCGACGACCTATTGGTGCTGACCAAGCCGCTGGGCACCGGAATCATCACCACCGCCGGCAAGTTCGACGCCGCCAGCCAGACCGCGCTGGACGCCGCGATCACGTCTATGACCACACTGAATGCCGTCGCGGCCAGAGCTGCAAGCGATCATGGCGCGCACGCCGTGACTGACGTGACCGGCTATGGGCTGCTGGGTCACCTGCGCGAGATGCTGCAGGCCAGCGGCGTCTCGGCCGAGGTCTACGCTGACGAAGTCCCAACCCTGCCCGAGGTCTGGTCACTGATCGCGGCCGATGAGGTACCCGGCGGAACCGAGCGCAACCTGGCCGCGCTGGATGGCGATGTCACCTGGCACCCAGCGGTCGACGCGGCCACGCGCATCCTGCTGGCCGATGCGCAGACCAGCGGCGGGCTGCTGATCGCCATTCCGCCCGAAGACGAAGCCGCCCTGCGGCAGGCCCTTGAGCGTGCCGGTACACCGTCCGCGGCCACCGTGGGCCGAATTACGGCGCGGGAAAGCTGCCTGATGTACGTCCGCCCGACGGACGCCACCGACGACTTCGATGGCTAAGCGTTCGCCGCGCATCTTGCTGTACACCGGCAAGGGCGGCGTGGGCAAGACCAGCGTGGCCGCGTCCGCCGCGCTGCGCTGCGCCGATGCCGGTCTGCGCACCGTGGTGCTCAGCACCGATACGGCCCACAGCCTGGGCGATTCGCTGGATACCCACCTGGGACCTGTGCCCCAACCCGTGGTCGACAACTTGTGGGCGCAGGAATGCGACGTCTACTACAACCTGGAGACGTACTGGGGCACGGTGCAGAACTGGGTGGAAGCCGTACTGACCTGGCGCGGCATGGACAACGTCCTGGCCGAGGAGATTGCCGTATTCCCCGGCATGGAGGAACTGGCCAACCTGTTATGGGTGAACCGGCACGCCTCCTCCGGCGAATTCGACGTGGTGGTGGTGGACTGCGCACCCACCGGAGAGACGCTGCGGTTGTTGGCGTTCCCGGAAGTTGGCCGCTGGTGGCTGGACAAGCTGCTGCCCATCAACCGCCACCTGGCCCGCATGGTGCGGCCCATGGCCCGCCGCGTGACCGACCTTCCCCTGCCCGATGACGACGTGTTCGAGGCGATGACCGACCTGGTGGACGAACTACAGCAGCTGCACGAGATCCTGACCGCCTCCAACACGACAACCGTGCGGCTGGTGGTCAACCCCGAAAAGATGGTCATCCGCGAGGCCCAGCGCAGCTACACCTATCTGACCCTGTACGACCACATCACCGACGCGGTGGTGGTGAACCGCGTGGTGTCCGAAGAGGCCGAGGGACAGTTCGCCGAGCAGCGCCGCACCATGCAGGCGCCCTATCTCCGCGACATCCACGCGATGTTCGACCCGATCCCCATCCTGCGGGTGCACCAGTTCTCGCATGAAGTGGTTGGGATCGACCGGCTGCGCACCATGGGCGCCCAAATGCACGCCACCTGCGAGCCGGCGGACCGGCTGATCGACTACAAGCCCTACGAGATCGTGGAGGTCAGCGGCGGGTTCGAGTTCCGCATTCCCGCGCCATTTCTGGACAAGTCAGACGCCTCGCTGATCCGGCGCGGCGACGAGCTGATCATTCGCATGGGCGCCGCCCGCCGCAACATCGTGCTCCCACGCGTTCTCGCCCGGATGACCCACAGCGGCGCCCGGCTGGAGGACGGCCAACTCCGCGTGCGCTTCGCCGCGCGCGAATCCGCCGCGGCCACGGCCCGGAGTTCCCGCGCCTAGCGTGCTGACGCCACGCCCCCCGGCAGCCCCGGAAGCCGCGGCGACGCACCCGATGGCCCGCCGGGTGATCTGGGGCCTGGGGGCCATGGTTGCCCTGACAGTCATCGGGGTCATTGGATTCATGGCGGTGGCGGGCGCCAACCTGCTGGACGCACTGTACATGACGGTCGTCACCATCAGCACCGTCGGCTACAACGAGGTCATTCCCCTTGACCAGGGGGGACGAATCTTCGCGATTGTGCTCATCATCTCCGGCATAGCCGCGATTGGATATACGGTCACGGTTGAGTATCTTGTCAGCGGTCAACTGCTCGCGCGCGTCGCCGAACGTCGCAAGGAGCAAGCGCTGACGGCTCTGCGTGACCACTTCATCGTCTGCGGCTTCGGTCGCGTGGGCGAAGGCATCATCGAAAACCTGCGCGCCGCCGGACGGTCCGTGGTGACCATCGACCAGCATCCCGGGCGCTGCGAGCAGGCCGAAAGCCTCGGCGTGCTGACGGTGTGCGGAAACGCCGCCTCGGCGGAAACGCTGCGTGCCGCGGGAATCGACCGGGCGGCTGCTGTGATGGTTTCCACCGGCAACGACGCCGACAACGTATATACCGTGCTGTCGGCGCGCGCGACCGCGCCACACATTCCTGTGATTGCTCGGGCTAACACCAACGAGACGGTTGAACGACTGACGGTGGCCGGCGCCACGCGAGTGTTTTGACCGCACGCGGCCGGTGCACAGCACATGGCCTCGTACGTGCTGAAACCCAATGTCGCCTGGGCGCTTGCGGAATTGCTGGACGCCAAGTCCACGGGCATCACGATCGAGGAAGTGGCGATCGCGGCCCGCAGTTCATACGTGGGCCGCACAATCGGCGAGGTGGGACTGCGCCAATCCGGCGTGGAGGTGATGGCCATCGGACGCGCTGGGGGGCAGCAGTTCCTGCCGGCCCCCGACGAGAAGATTCGTCCCCACGACGTGCTGGTTTTGATCGGACCGCTACCCAACGTGCTCCAGTTTGCCGAGCGCGCCGGCGCGTGAGAACGCGCATAGGCCGCCAAGTGCGATGATTGGCCCATGAGCGCCATCTGCATCGTCGGGACCGGCTACGTCGGGCTTTCGGTCGGTGCTTGCTTCGCCGACCTGGGGCACGACGTGGCGTGTCTGGATATCGACGAGGCCAAGATCGCCGGGCTGCACGCTGGGCGCGTGCCGATCTACGAGCCGGGGCTCGAATCGCTGGTCGCTCGCAACGTGACGGCCGGGCGGTTGACGTTTACGACGGACTACGCGGCGGCGGTTCCCGAGCGGGAGTTCGTGTTCATTGCGGTGGATACGCCCACCGGCGCCGCTGGCGAGGCCAGCCTCCTCGCCGTGGACGGCGCCGCCGTGGCGCTGGCGCCGGTCCTTTCGGAGGGTGCGCTGATCGTCACCAAAAGCACCGTGCCGATCGGGACCAGCGACCTGATCTCCCGGATCATTCACGAGCACCGGGCAGACCGCGTGCGCTTCCCCGTGGTATCCAACCCCGAGTTCCAGCGCGAAGGCTCCGCCGTTCAGGACTTCCTGCACCCGGACCGCGTGGTCATCGGATCGGCCGACGCGGAGGCCGCTGAGCGCGTAGCCCAGCTTTACCGCTCGTTCGACTGCCCGGTCATCGTCACGGACCTGCGCACGGCCGAGATGATCAAGTACGCCTCCAACGCCTTTCTGGCCACGCGAATCTCCTTTATCAACGAGATAGCGACGATTTGCGAGGCGCTGGACGCCGACGTGGAGGTGGTCGCGCACGGCATGGGGCTGGACGCCCGCGTTGGCCCGGCCTACCTGAACGCGGGGCTGGGTTGGGGCGGCAGTTGCTTCCCCAAGGACGTGCGCGCGCTCGAACACATGGGGTCGGTGCACGGCGCGCACCCGCAACTCCTGCGCGCCGTCATTGAGATCAACCGCGACGCGCGCCGCTCGGCCGTCCGCAAGCTGCGCGAAGCTCTGGGCGGGCTGCGCGGACGCGAAGTCGCCATCCTGGGCCTGTCGTTCAAGCCGAACACCGACGATGTCCGCGACGCCCCGGCAATTGAGATCGCCCACCTGCTGACGGGCGAGGGCGCGCGAGTCCGCGCCTACGACCCGGTGGCGACGGCGAGAGCGCGCGCGGTGCTGGGACGCTCGGTCCGGTTTGACACGTCCGCGGTGGAAGCCGCCAAGGGGGCGGACGCCATCGTGCTGGCCACCGAGTGGAACGAGTTCCGCGAACTTGATTGGGCGGCGATGCGGAAGGCCATGCGTGGAGACGTGCTGGTGGACGGTCGCAATCTCCACGACCCGATGCGCATGCAAGACCTTGGGTTCCGCTACTTCAGCATGGGCCGGCAGGCGCCGGTCGCCGACAGCCGCACGGCCCACCTGCTGGCCGAGTAGGCACAGTCATGCAGGACTCGGAGAGCACGTTCGCCCGCGGGGGCGAACTGCTGGCCGGCCTCCTGGTCGTGGCCTTCATCGTGTTTCTGCTCTGGGTCGTCCTTCTTCGGCCGCGCGACGACGAATCGCCCGCCGTGGTGCCGACGCCGACACCCGCCACGGCCACGACGCCAACGCCCGACGACCCCAACGTGGCGTTCGACGCGGTGATCGCCACACCCACGCCGGTGCCAACCCCAACGGCCACGCCGATCCCACGGCCCACACCAACGCCGACCGTCACGGTCTATGTCGTGCAGCCCGGCGATACGCTCTCCGGCATTGCCACGCGGTTCAACGTGACGATCGATGACCTGGTGGAAGCGAACCGGATTGTGGATCCCGACGCGCTCCAGGTCGGACAGGAGATCACGATTCCCTAGCTGGGCCGGTGTAGCGCGTCAGCGCGGAAGCGGGCGACCTGACCAGCAATGTCGCGACAATGCCTCCAGGCAGGAGCTCGTGTTCAGGTTTACAGCCGTGGACCGTGCGCGTTTGTTCCCAAATTGTCCGGCGCACGTCCGTACGCCATGCTAGGGTTGCCTTGAGGTTCGCACGCGGTTGATCGGTCGCCAGTGGCGCGGCGCAGGCTGCAAAAGCGTGCATTCGACGACATTGACCGCGGTGAGTTCGGCGGTCTGATCTTCAACGCCCGTCGTCTGCACAGCCTCACCCAGGCGCAGGTGGCCGCCGCCATTGGCCGTGATCGGCCGTGGCTAAGCGACGTTGAGACCGGCAAGATCACGTACGTGCCGGACGACGATATCCACGCGTTGGCACAGACCCTGGGCCTGGATACGGGTCAACTCACGACCGCCCGCGACGGCGCCCGGGCGCGACTGGCGTCGGGCGCGACTGCCTTCGGCCGGCGTCGCGTCTGCCAAGTCTGCGGTCACCCAAATCCAGATGACGCGAACTTCTGTTCGAACTGCGGGACGCGGGTCCCGGCTGATGTCGAATGTTCGGCCTGCAGCCGACTCAACGATGCGCTGGCGAATTTCTGCACGAATTGCGGGTGCGCGCTCCCAGCTCAGCCCACACCGCGTCTACGCGCTTAGCCGTGGTGCCCAAGCCTTCGCTTGGCTCGCTGCGGAGCGATGACTGCCGGGCCGCGGTGATGGCTGGCGCGGCGTCGATGAGGCTATGGCGGCTGGACGAGGCGATTTCGCGGATATACTTGAAGTCCTTGCTCCCTGATGCTGAGGGTCCGGAATGACGACCGACGAGAGGGGCGGCGCCGGCGGCCAAGTTCATGCCGGTCCGATTCGCATCACGATCGAAATCGATCGGCCGCGCGTCGGCGTGGGCAAGGCCGGCGGCCACATGCGCGGCGCCGTGCGGGAAGCGCTGATCAGCCTGCGTGAAGTATTGGACGCCGGCATTCAGGCAGTTGACGAACGCGACGATGGCGCTGCCAGCAGTACGTCCGAACGGATAGCCATCGACTAGGTTGACGGCGGCGTGGCTACGCCACGAGCGCGGTCGAAGAATCACTTGACACGGCGATGTGCGATAGCGCACCGTGCGCGAGCGAATGTCGCTGGCCCCGGCTTGCTTTCGGGCTGTGCAATGTGCACAGACTGTTCCGAAGACGGCGCTTTCACGGAGATCACCGACGAGCTGGCCAAGCGTGACGACTTTGTCCCCGAGGACTACTACTTCCTCCCGGACGCGTACACGTTTAACAACATTGATCACTCGTTCCCGCAGCCGGAACTGATGACGGGCCCCCAGTTCGGGATGCCCTTCCAGTTCGCGATCAGCGGGTTCGTGGCCAACACTTCCCTCGCCGAGGCCGCCGGCGTCACCCTGCCGGACTCGGACGGTGGCTGGACCTGGAACGACTGGACGGAGTGGGACGCCAAGATGACGAACCCCGACACCGGGGCGTTCGGCACCTGGGCGCGCGACGACTACGAGTTCCAGTACATGCCGCAGATGTACTCCAACGGCATGGCCAAGCCGTTTGATGACCGCCTGACGAAGACCATGTACGACCTGCCCGAAGCCCTGGAGGCCTGGGAGTACCTGATCAACAAGATCTTCGTGCACAACACGTCGCCGCCGGCCGACCAGATCAAGGAGTTGGGTGGCGAGTTTGGCAACCCGTTTGCCGCCGGCAAGATCGGCATCTGGCCGTCGGGCCGGGTGTACTCGACCGGCTTCGCGGTTCCGCGCATCAAGGACCGGTTCCAGTGGACGCTGCTGCCGGAAGTGATCGCCGCGCGCGGTGGTCCGCCGGGCCACAGCACCAACGACCAGCCGGACCTGGTGACCAACACCGCCGGGCGCGACGGCACCGTGGAGCAATCCACGGCACTGTCCGTATTCGTCGCGAGTGAGGAGTACCAGGGCCGCGTCGGGATCGACCGTGGTCACATGCCGGTTCACCGAGCCGCCATCGGCGCGCCGACTTCTCTGGCGCCGCCTCCGGAAGGGATGAAGTGGCTGAAGGTCTACGCCGACCGACCGGATAACCGCAGCCTCTACCCGTTCAACACCTTTGGTGAGTGGATTGGTCAGCATCGAGCGGTGTCCGCGAAGGGCTGGGTGGGCGACCAGTCGCCGGCCGAGTCCCTGCAGGCAGCCCAGGACTGGGGTGTCCGGCACCTGTCCAGCTACGACGGTCCCAAGCCGTACGTCAAGACGCCGGTTTACCCATAGCGGCGTAAACCCCGTGGCGCATTAGCGCCAAGAAATCGGCCGCGCCCGGCCGGAGTTCGCTCCGGTCGGGCGCGCTGGTTTAACGTGCGGACGGCTACCGTGGCGGCGGTTGGCTAGGCGTCCCGGCGGATCATCGACCGTCACTAGGACATGATCGCTGCCGCGTCTGTAAACATTGCAACGGTTTTCCAGGCTCTTGGCCCGTACATTCGCGCTAGAGCAGAAGCCGGCTGCGCCTCGGGCGAACGCAACGGATCTACAAGCGCAAGACGCGCGGGTACACAAGGTGTTGTTCCGTTGACGGACCGCGGCTTTGATGTGGCGGATGCATCGGTCCAGCTGGGCGAGCTGGAATCAAACGCAACGGTCATCGTTGACTACTGGGCGGGATGGTGTGGGTTGCCCACGAGACTCACACCGGCTTTCGAACGACTTCAAGCGTTCGGGGGCAGATTGAGGTTCGCGAAGCTAAAAGTGGACGCGAACCCGCAAGCGCCCAGTACGAGAGGTGTGCGCGGGATTCCGACCACGCCAGTCCTCTGCGGAGGACAAGCTGACGCGCGGCTGGTCGACTTGGAATCGGCCGACCGTATGCGCCTGCAATTGGAGCGGCGTCTCAAGGCTGCTTAGGCTCGCTTCACGCACCTCATCCGGGTGCAAGGCCTCCGCCCGGCTTTGCACCCGGAACTTATTTAACCAGCGGAGCGGCTATCCCTCAATTCGCCATGCGCGTTTGGCGGTGCCTGCGAATATCCACTCCCGATCCGCGTCGCTGAAGAACGGCAGATTCCACGCCGAACCGAACGCCTCGCGGTAGGAGGCGCTGGACAGGCACACCGGCCAGTCCGTACCCCACATCAGCCGCTGGGCGCCATATGCGCGGTAGACGCGCTCGATGAGCGGATGGGCCTCACGGTAGGGATAGGCAGCGCTGGTTCCGTTCGGATAGCCGGACACCTTCACGAATACGTTTGGCCGCTCCGATAGAGCTAGCAGGTTCGACAGGGAGTCTGGGTCCCGGTAATCGGGCGAGCCCAGATGGTCAATCACGACGGTTACGTTGGGATGCCGCGCGGCCATTGCGTCCGCCTGTGGAAGCTGCCGCCAGTTGATAAGCAGCCCGATTGTGGCGCTGGTGTCCTCCGCGGTTTCCCACAGCGCGTCCTGCGATGCGTCATCAAGCCAGCCTGTCCCGGGGTCGGAATTGGGCGCCAGGCGGATACCGCGTAGCCCCGGATGCCGCATGAGTTCACGCAAGGCGTGGGGCGCGTCCGGCGCCAGCGGATCGACCCGGCCAGCCACGACCAGCCGATCGGGATACCGTTCGGCCGCCTGAATCAGGTACGAGTTGTCCCACAGGTAGTAGCGCGGCTGGATCAACACCGTCCATGCCACCCCGCCGATCTCGTCCTGGGCGTCGAACAGGTCCGCCGGCGCCGCCTCAAGCTCCGGCATGAAGTCCGAGTCCGGGTGCCGGCCAAACCGCGGGTCCCGAATCGTCCATATATGTACGTGCGATTCAACCAAGTCCATGGCGCACCACCTTCAAGCAGACCCCAGCATCATGCCAGCCAGCCGCCAACGACTCGCCGGCCCCTACAGCAGCAAGTACGGCTGTTCGATCAACTCTCGGATGCGGGCGAGGAAGCGGGCGGCGGGGGCGCCGTCGATGATGCGGTGGTCGAAGGTGAGGCTGAGGGTCATGGAGAGTTCGGCGGTCACCTCGCCATCGCGTGCGACGGCCTTTTCGCGTAGCGCGCCGACGCCGAGGATGGCCGACTCTGGCGGGTTGAGCACGGGGGTGAAGGCGTCCACGCCGAAGACGCCCAAATTTGAGATCGTGAAGGTGCCGCCGGTGATGTCGTCCAGGTCCAGGCGATTGGCGCGGGCGCGCTCGACCACCCCGCGCAGGTCGGAGGCGATTTCCGTCAGCGACTTGCGGTCGGCTTGCTTGACGTTGGCGACGACCAGGTCCCCGCCGGCCTCGATGGCCAGGCCCACGTTGATCATGTCGTGCAGGCGGATCGCGTCGCCCTCGATGCTGGCGTTGGCGCGCGGGTGTTCACGCAGCGCGTGGGCGCAGATGCGGATAAGCAGGTCGTTGTAGCTGATGCGGAACCCAAGGGTCGGTTCGTGTCGGCCGGCCAGTTCGGTGCGCAGTTCGTGGAAGCGGCGGCCGTCGGCCTCGGCCACCAGCGTGACCTGGGCACTTTCCTGCAGGCTTTGGCGCATGCGCTCGGCGATTACGCGGCGCACGCCTTCCAGCGGGATAACACCGCCGGCGGCGACTTCGGCCGCAAGCGGGGCGGCGGCCAGCGGGGGCGCTGCGGCAACTGGCATTGGTGCGACAGCCGGAGCGGCAGCCGCGGCGGCCACGTCTCTCTCGATGATGCGACCGCCCGGACCGGACCCGATCAGGCGCGCGAGATCGACGCCCATTTCCCGGGCCACCCGCTTAGCCAGCGGTGACGCCTTGACGCGGCCACCGGGCGACGGAGCCACCGCAACCGGCGCGGTGGCGACGGGCTGCGGCGCTGGGACAGCGGGCGCAGGCGCCACCGGTGCGGGAGCTGGCGGCGGGGGAGCGGGGGCCGGAGGCGGCGCGGCGGCGGCTGCGGCAGCCGGGGGATCCGGGTCTTCAGCCGGTGGGGTTTCGCCGGATTCCAGAATCCAAGCCAGCAGGCCCTGCACTTTCACGAGATCGCCCGGCCCGGCGGCGATTCCGCCCAGGATGCCGGCTGCGGGCGCTTCCACGCGGGCGCTGATCTTGTCGGTTTCGAACTCGAGGATTTCGTCGCCCTTTGCGACCTCGGCGCCCTCATCCACCAGCCACTCGGTGACGGCGCCTTCTTCCATCGTCATCCCCATCAGGGGCATGCGGACGGCTGTAGCCACCGGTCTAGTAAACGCCTTGGAGCGACTGGCGGAGGGCCGCCACGACTTGGGCCGTATCCGGGAACGAGGCCTGCTCCAGGGGCTCGGAGAAGGGGACGGGCGCGTGGGCCGCGCCAACGCGCAGGACCGGCGCATCCAGATCGTCGAACGCGAGTTCCTGGATCTGGGAGGCGATCTCGGCGCCGAAGCCGCCGAAGCGTACGGCTTCGTAAAGGACCACCGCGCGATGGGTCTTGCGTACGGATCGCAGGATGGTGTCGGTGTCCAGGGGGTAGAGCGAGCGGATGTCGACGACTTCCACGCTGATGCCCTCGGCGGCCAGCTGCTCGGCGGCTTCCAGCGCGTGGTGAGTCTGGCGCGCGTAGGTGATCACGCTGACGTCGTCGCCCTCGCGCTTCACGTCGGCCACGCCGATTGGGACCAGGTACTCGCCTTCGGGCACATGGCCGCGCATGGCGTAGATGGCCTTGTGCTCGAACATGATGACCACGTTGTCCTCGCGGATGGCCGACTTGAGCAGGCCCTTGGCGTCGTAGGGCGTTGAGGCGGTGATGACCTTGAGGCCGGGCACGTGGGCAAACCAAGCCTCAAGGCTTTGGGTGTGCTGGGCGGCGTTACCGGTGCCGGCGCCGAAGGGCGCACGGTAGGTGAGGGGTAGCTTGGCCTTGCCGCCGAACATGTAGCGGTTCTTGGCGGCCTGGTTGACGATCTGGTCCATCGCGATGCCCATGAAATCGCTGTACATGAACTCGGCGATGGGCCGGCTGCCGGTGAGGGCGGCGCCAATGCCGAGGCCCGCGATAGCAGCTTCGGCGATGGGGGTGTCGACGATGCGGTCCGGCCCCCATTTTTCGAGGAGGCCCTGGGTGACAGCGTAGGCGCCGCCCCAGACGCCGACTTCCTCGCCCACCACGAACACGGCGGGGTCGCGGGTCATTTCCTCGTCGATGGCCTCGCGCAGGGCCTCGCTCATGAAGATCTCGCGCGTGTCGGTCTGGGGCGCGGATGGTTGGGCTGTGGTGACGGCCATGGTCGTTACTCCACGTAGACGTCGCGCTCGATAACGTCCACGCTGGGCCAGGGGCTGGCCTCGGCGAACGCCACGGCGTGTTCGATATCGCGCTCGATCTGCGCGTCGATCGCTTGGACTTCGTCCTCGTCGAGCCGCTCCGCCTCGTTAACGGTCTTGAGGAAGCGCTCGATGGGATCACGGGCGATCCACTCCGCGATTTCCTCCTTGGTGCGGTAGTTCTTCTGGTCCAGGACGGTGTGGCCCTTGTGGCGGTAGGTGCGGGACTCGATGAGGGTTGGGCCTTCGCCGCGGCGCGCGCGGTCCACGGCGGCTTTGGCGTGGGCGTAGACCTCGAAGATGTCGTTGCCGTCGATGGAGGCGCTGGGAATTCCGTAGGCCGGACCGCGCAGTTCGATCGGCCCGGCGTTAGCGAAGTCGGCGTGGGTGGCCATGCCGTACTGGTTGTTCTCGCAGACGAAGACGGCGGGCAGATTCATGGTGGCGGCGACGTTGACGCCCTCATGGAAGGCGCCAGTGGGTCCGGCGCCATCGCCGAAGAAGGCGACGGTGACTTTGCCGTCCTTGCGAATCTTGGACCCCAGCGCGGCGCCGGCGGCGATGGGAATGCCGGCGCCCACGATGCCGTTGGCGCCGAGGTTGCCGAGCTCAATGTCGGCGATGTGCATGGAGCCGCCCTTGCCACCGCTGTAGCCGGTGGTGCGGCCGAAGAGTTCGGCCATCATCTTGTCCATGCGGGCGCCCTTGGCGATGCAATGGCCGTGGCCGCGGTGGGTGCTGGTGATGAAGTCGCCCTCGTTCAGAGCGGCGCAGACGCCGGTGGCGGTGGCTTCCTCGCCGATGTAGAAGTGGAGGGCACCGCGCATTTTGGCGGCCAGGAAGGCTTGCTCAGCCGTTTCCTCGAAGCGACGGATGCTCCGCATGATGCGGTAGATCCAGCGCAGCTGGTGGTCGTTCAGTTCCTCCAGGACGCCGTTGGAGGCGTCATCGCCCCCAGCGCGACCGTTGGTGGAGACAGGTTGTTGCTCTGCCAAGGCGCGCCTCCGTTTGCGAGCGGGCGGGACGGTGCCGCAGCCGCCGGGCCGAACCAGTCTAGGTTACTGGCGCCAGAGTATATCCGGGTTCGGCGGCTGCGGTCTTGTGGGGGAACACACGCCCGCCGGCCGGCAACCCCCATAGGGGGTTGCCGGCCGGCGGGCGTGGGCTTTGGCGGATTTTTGGGGTTGGGGCGGCGAACGCGGTTGGCCGTGCGGAGGGGCCAGATTCGGCGGGCTGGCAGGGGGAGCAGGTAGGTGAGGCGGGCGGCCAAGGTGGCGAGTGGCCAGGGCATAGGGAACTCCGGGAGGCGATGGATGGTTGATCTATTGTACACGATAGGATTACATTCCGGCACGTGGGGGGCGGGAACCGGAGTGACCACGGGGGAGTGGCTTGTGGTTGGCGAGAAGCGAGGATGGCGAGCCCAAGGTTGGGGACTTGACGGGGCGGCACGGTGCGCCTGGTTTGTCGGGTGCTGCTGGGCCCCGGCTGAAGACGCCGGGATGACGGGGGTGCGAGGGAGGTGGGGGTGAGTTCCCGTCTTCACGGAAATGGCGGAGGGGAACGGGGGGCGGCTATTCGCCACGCCCTCGCATGTGTTCACTCGGTCGGGCCAATGTGTTCAGTTTTTTGCCGAATGTGTCCAGTTTCCGGGCCAATGTGTCCAGTTTTTGGCCCAATGTGTTCAGTTTCGAGGGGCATGTGTCCACTTTGGCGGGCCATGTGTCCAGTTTTCGGCGGTGCGCCCTAGTTGGGGATGGGGCGCGGACGGAAGGCGAGATTCCCTTCGACAGGCTCAGGGCAGGCTCTCGGCTCCGCTGCGCTCGGAATGACAACAGCGGCGGGGGCGGGCCGGGGGCGGGGATGGCGGGTGTTGGCAATGACTTCAGTGCCGGCAATGCAAGCAGTGCAGGCGTTGCTGGCGGTGCGGGCAGAGATAACAGGGATGGCGGTGTCGGCGATGCGGTCGGAGTGGAAGCCTGATGTTGGCGAGATGAAGGCCGGCCTGTACGCGCGGGAGGCGCGGCTGATCAAGTGGATTGCGGGGCTTGTGGTGGCCGGGGCGGCCGCGGCGGCTGGGGTTGCGATTGCGGTCAACCAGATTTTCGGGCCTGGGGTCGGGGGCTGATGGGGGCCAGGCGACTCGGAGCTCGGGGCACCGGGCGCACGCTCCCCGCAAGCTCTCCGAAGCGCCGACGCCGGATATGCTTGACCTACGAGCAGCGAGGCATACCTAATGGCAACAACCGTTGACGCGCGGCCCGAGTGGCTGCCGCACGACTATGAGTACGTGCAGGTCACGCGCGAAGAAGTGTGGCAGGCGCTTGACCGTGATGCGCGGCGGCTCTTTGGTCTCACGGCCGATGAGTTCCTGCGCATCTTCCGCAACCCGCCCGAGCAGTATCACGGCGACGTGCGGTTTCGCTCGCTGTGCCACGTTGCTGATTTGATTGCCGAGCCTGAAGAGGTCTAGCGGAGGTTCCAAGACGACCCAATCAGCGATCCTGTCAGCACCGGGTGCCGGCGGTATACTTGAACATGGCCAGGAGGGTCACGGCTAGCAGACCCGCGGGATTCGTCCCCCTGGCCACGTTCTTTCTTCAACGCCGCCCTTGAGGTAGCCGTGGGTACGGAGAACGCGAGCCGCGGATTTCCCGGCGAATACCGTCTGGACGTTGAAGACTTCGGGCCGATTGCCAAGGCCAGCGTGGACCTGCGGCCGCTGACGGTTTTCATTGGTCCCAGTAACACAGGGAAGTCGTATTTGGCGACGCTGGTGTACGCACTGCATCAGTGTTTTGACGGAGGAAAGAAACAGCCGTATGGTGACCGACTTCAAAGTTTGATTTTGGACCGTTTTATTGATTCAGAATCTACCGAAGAAACGGACGACATACTTGAGTACTATAGCGATTGGCTGCTAGGTCGGGATAATGGGGAGTCACAAGACAAACCACAAGACGATACGAATCTTCAGCCCACCTTCCCGATGCAAGTGGACTCTCGTATCCGTACCGTGTTTGAGCAAGTGGACGACTTTGGCAACTATATTACGAGCAGGATTTCTGGGTACTTCGGTTTTGGGTCTGAAGAAATCGATCTGCTGATACGACGATCGAAATATGTGTCAGATGCCAGAGTCGAATTATCTATTCCTCGGCTGGCCGGCAACGGGATCGTTGGATATAGCATTAGAATAAACGAAGAAGCGGTTGCATTTTCGGGACATATTGGCGGCGCTGAGCAAGTCGTCAACGAAATCGAACAATCCGCTATTCTACGTGACACGCCATTGAATCTGAGATATCTACGACGGTCGGCGCGACATGACGTCGACGACGATGAAGACCTGAAGTTCTCGCTTACGCGACTCATGGAAGCTGCGTTCAAGGAGTTGACCAGACCGATAAATCGCAATGCGTATTACCTGCCGGCTGATCGAACCGGCGCCATGCACACCCATAAGTCCTTGGTTAGAGCCTTGATCCAAAGTGCTCCATTCAGGACGTCGAGCCTGACTACCGATAGTCCTCTCTTCTCAGGAGTATTGGGCGATTTTCTGAGTGAACTGATCGGGTTGGATCCCACTCGAACTCGCCTTCGGACAAGATCGCGGCGTGTCCCTGCACGACTCAGCGGCAAGTTGGCGACGGATCTGGAGCATGACGTCCTCAAGGGCACCGTACGGCTGGAAGACGCAGGGAGCGGTTATCCGACCTTCGAATATCGACCGGATGGCTGGGATCGATCCTTGTCCCTCGTGCAGGCGTCTTCCATGGTCGCCGAGCTAGCGCCGGTGGTGCTCTACTTGCGGCACCTTGTGCGACCTGACGACGTTCTCATCATCGAAGAGCCGGAGTCGAATTTGCATCCGGCCATGCAGGTTGAGTTCACGCGGCAGCTTGCAGGGCTGGTTCGGGCCGGAATCCGAGTGATTGTGACCACGCACAGCGAGTGGGTGCTGCAAGAACTGGCCAACCTCGTTCGGGTGTCGGGGCTTCCCGAATCCGAGCGAGAGGGAATCGCCGGGGGCAGCGTGGCGCTTGACGCTAGTCAGGTCGGGGCCTGGCTCTTCAAGCCGGACCCGAACGGCGAGGGTTCCACGGTAAGCGAGATCGGTCTGGACGAAGAGTCCGGCCTCTACCCGACTGACTTTGAGGAGGTGGCCGTGGCGATGCACAACGATTGGGCCGAGATTTTCAGCCGGCTTGAGGAGGATGAGTGAGCGGACTCGTTGGACGAGTCCGCTCGAATGTGGACGAGAGATGCATCGCCACGCGGATTCGCAAGCGGGGTTGTCGCGTCAACCTGGAAGGTGTCCCGACTCCGCGGGTGATCGTCGACTTCGACAGACCCGGGTCTCCACTAGGCTCGTCCGACGAGCGCTGCGACTACCTGTTCATGGCGGACGCTGCGGATGGCGACGGGTGGGTTGTGCCTCTGGAGCTGAAGGGTGGTCAGTTCGACGCCAGCAAGATTGCCGGGCAACTGCAAGCAGGGGCAGGTGCGGCGGAGCGGATTGTGCCGCGGACAATAGCGGTCCGATTCCGACCGATTGCGGTCCATCGAGGAGACACAACCAAGGAAGCGCGGAACAGGTTGAAGCAGAAGCCGATTCTCGTGCGTTTTCGTGGTAAGGATGTGCCACTACGACGGATGAAGTGCGGCCAGAAGCTAGCAGACCAACTGCGGCGATAGCATCACGCAGACGGCCGCGCGGCGGCCCCGGTTTGCGAGTCGGCATGGTTGACCGGGTGCGGACTCGCCGCTGTCGAGCAGATATTGACAAGGGGGCGATTTATAGAAATACAGTACACGGCTTGCCCAAGTGAGTCATACAAACCCCCTTGAGGCTTGGTGGCTTCACCGAGTCTCATTTGAGTAGTTTGTCAATCTCTGCGAGCAATTCCTTGTATCCCCACGGCCTGAATTTCTTGATCCACGCTTTGAGCTCTTCAAGATCCTGGGAATCGGCGATCCGGTCGAGTAACTTGCTGTGGCGTTTGATATTTTCGTGTTGGTTAGCAATGGCAACATAGTTCTCGAGAGCCTCAGACGCCAACGAAAAGGCTCGGAGATAGTCTCTCTCTTCTGCGGTGGTATGTGCTCCGTGAACCAGTCCCGATCGGTCGTAGTAAAGAGAAAGAGCCTCCGCAGGGTCTGTGAACTCCCCTTTCACAGCAATTGACAGCAATGTGTGTCTAATGGCCAAAATGGCTCCTTTCCTTGGCTCATGTTCTCCCTCTATCAGGAGCGCCTCGAGACCAGCGAACAGTGCAATGATCTTCATTGCCCACGGTGTACCGGTATTCCAGGACATGCCAAACCAGCGGATTGCCAATTCGACTTGCTTCTGAATGTTGGGGCGTGCCGTCTCTCGAAGCATGTACAGTGGATCCAAGAAATCTTGCGCAGCGTCAAATGACTGATTCCAGTGGACAGGCCTTCCACGCAGTCGACGTAGCTGATTCATCCACTTACCGTTACCACGTAGCGCGTGCCAGCCAGGCCGAAACGCAACCTGATGGTCCACAATCCGCGCTTGAATGACTGAGGGGAAAGCTACTCGAAGCTCGTCGCATATCATGGACGCGCGATCAAGCGCAAAGCGTCTTGCTGCCTTTATGGTTCCTCCGTGAACGGTCATTCTGGCGATGGTCTGACCGCGCCATTGAGGACGCCACGGTCTGGACCAAAGGTCCCACTCGCGCAAGAGGGTCGGTGTACCTCGCATCAATTCGACATCTCCCAGCGAAGAACGACGTGGAATAGACAGTCCGTGAATCTGAACGATGGCTTCGTAGTTCTTGTCCGTAATGTGAACGTCGGACATGAAAGCACGGATTCTGGAGTTTTGCAGAGCAGTAGATTTGAATCTGTCATCCAGCGCTATCTCGCAGCACAGTGACCAGAGCAGTTCCGTGAGCTGTCTGTCGGCCTGTGAATCTGAGAGATATCTGTCTCGTCGGTGCACTAGCAAGAGGTCTAGCGCCTTGTGGTATGAGCAATATGTCTGTCCGGTCAAGAGCAGCTTCGGATCGTCTTCGCGCAGAGAATCATCCGGTACCAAGTTGTGTAGGTGGGCCGGGATCGTCTTCGATATGAACGACGAAGCTAGATTTATCGGCTCGTTTGCGCGCAGACGTTGTGCCAGTGTTCTAAGACCCTTGCGAATTTCGCGATTCATTTAATCTGTGACTCCTCGTCCGATCGTTCTCTTCGGAGTGAGTCGCTGCGGCGACGAGGGCAGTCCCACTATCTGGCCTTCGGACACCTGTGATTGGGCAGTGGTAGTGCTAGCATCTGCGGCGTCCACGCGACCGCTGCAGTTCGAAACGGAACCGTATGACTTGGTGATCGGCTACCTCCTCACTCTGCAGGGTCGTGTGGTCGGTTGACCAAGCGAACTCTCGCTAAAGGTCAATAGTCGTATGTAGGTCATTCGCGTCAAGAGCGTTCATGTAGGCGAGGATTAGGTTGCGGGTGCGGTAGGTGCCGAAGGCGGATTCGTCCTGGCGTTGGATGATGGGGAAGGTGGAGAGGATGTAGGCGGCGTCTTCGCGGTTGAGGCCGTAGAGGTGGAAGTAGAGGGCGTCGAGGCGGGCTCGGAGGTGGCGGCGTTGTTCTTGGTCCCAGGGGAAGGGTGGGCCGTGGTGGCCGAGGTCGCGGGCGAAGGGGGCCATGTCGTGGGCGGTGTAGGTGAGGCGGAGGACGTGGTCCTGGACGAGGTCGGCGGCGGTGTGGTCGCCGAAGCGGCGGTGGTAGGCGTTCGGGGCGAGCACTGGTAACTGCTCGACGACGAACCAATTCAAGTGCTGGCCCTGAACCTTCTGGCGGGCCACGAAGTCGAATGCAAATGAGTTGAGGCAGGCCAGCCAATGGCAGGCGTTTTCCTGGTAGCTCCCATCGTCGTCAGCATCTGGCATGAGGAGCGGCAACGTGTTGCCAACGCCTGAACGCGGCACGATCGCGGCGATCATGGTGCGGACGTTAGTTGGGGCGGTGACGTCCTTGAACCCGACGGCCCAGTCCAGACCTTCAGGCCACTCGATGCGTTTCTCGTCCACCCAGAACTGCGGATCGGGCAGCCGGCTGGGGTCGGAGTGCTCTTCAATCGTGGTCTGGCGTGGACGGGCGGGGCGGTTCAGGTTTTCGGGATTGACGACCACGCTTGCGGCGCGGTGGTCGAAGGCTTGCACCATCTTCCCCTCGTAGAGCGGGAGGAACTGGTCCTTACCACGCTTCCAACGGTTGCCCTGGACGGGGTAGAAGCCGTCGTCTTCGAGTTGGGCGGCAGTGCGGAAGAGGTGGGAGTCGTTGGTCATGTCCAGCATGCGGACGTAGCGGATGGGCCAGGCGCGGCGTTCGTCGTCGCCTGAGCGGTCGACCAGGACGGGGTGGTGCTGGTAGATGCGGCGGGTGAGGTCGGCGTCGCGGCGGGTGCGGAAGACGGGGGCAGTGCCGGTGTTGGGGTTGACGCGGGCGAAGTCGTCGGGTGACAGGGTGAAGGCGCGGTCGGGGTCGGTGATGGTGTCGGTGCCGGGTAGGAAGAAGCCGCAGTGGGTTTCGGGGAAGGTGCGTTCCGGGCCGCCGACGATGAGGACGCAGAACTTGAATGAGGCGTGAATGTCCTTGAAGAAGATCTTCTTGTTCTCGAAGTCGTAGATGCCGGCGACGCGGCCGGTGGTGGAGACGGACTGGAAGAAGCGGGCGGCGGTGCGGTCGGCGTAGATGCCGGAGGGGGTGAGGAGGCCGACGAGGCCGTTGGGTTTGACGAGGCGCAGGGAGCGTTCGACGAAGAGGGAGTAGAGGTTGATGTCGCCGCCGCCCAACAAGGGGTAGTGGCCGGAGGCGCGGACGACCTTGCCGAGCTGGTCGGCGCGGGCCTTGGCGTGGTCGAAGGCCGCGGCCAGTGGATCGTCTTGCTCGCGCAGGCGCTTGATGCCTGCGCGGCGGGCGGCGGCGGTGGGGGCGCGGGCCAGATCGGGATCGCGGGTGGCGAACCATTCGACTTCCTGGAGCTTGATGCGGTCCCAGGGGGGATTGCCGATGACGGCGTCGAAGCCGCCTTGGGGGGTTTGGCTTTGCCAGTGGCGCCAGACGCCTGGGAAGGCGGCTTCCCAGTGGAGGAACGACTCTTCGTGTGCGATGGATTTGGATTGGTTTAGGAGGGTGGTGAAGGCGGGGTTTGTTGGACTGGTGGTGGGCTGGTTGTCGGGGTCGGGTTGGTTGCGCGGAAGACCCTCACCCTGACCCTCTCCCACGGGGAGAGGGGAAAGAGGGCGGCTTTCCGGCGAGATTGCAGGCTCACTGAGATCATCTTGGCTCTGGAGGGCTCGACCGGAAGACGGGCGGGTCGGGGACGCCGCCCCTACGCCAGGAGACGGAGAAGACGGCGGGTTGGGGTTGGGTGCTTCATCCGGGGGGTGGTTCGACACGGGGCGCCGGGTACGGCCCCCCGGCTCACCACGAACGGTTACAGCGGCCGGGTTGGTTGCTTGAAGGTGTGGTTCGACACGGGCCCGTTCGACAGGCTCAGGGCAGGCTCTCGAGGGACTGCGGGGCGGCTCACCACGAACGGTTGTGGCGAACGGGGACTGGGTACCCACAAGGGGTACCCCTACAGGCGAAGACGAACCGGCACCCTGACTGAGGAGGGTGAAGGCTTGGGTGGGGTCCGTGCCCAGGGTCTCGGCCACCGGCGCCTCGAATGTTGCGCGTTGGCGGACTTTCATGCCGGCGGTGAGCCAGCGGAGGCCGGCGAGGGTATTGAGGAAGCCGCGGAGGTGGGCGGTGGCGGATTCGACGGCGTGGAACAAGGACTCGGACTGGTGGACTTCGGTTACGTCGGCGTCGGAGAGTTCCTCGATCTGGCGCATGCCGTGGGCGGCGTTTTCGACGCCCTGCAGGGCGCTGGCCACGAACATGGGAACGTTGAGCCGCCGCAACTCATCCCTGGCGTCGGCGATGCGGAGGCCGATGAGGGAGTCGCCGCAGCGCAGGTGGTGGTCGAGGAAGGAGAGGGGCGCGCCGACGGTGAAGCTGTGGAGCCAGAGGGAGACCTTGGCGAGTTCGACAGTTAAGGGATTCTTGTCGACGCCGTAGATGCAGCGCTTGAGGACGAGGCGGCGGATGATGGCCTGGTCGGTGAGTTGGGTCTCGTTGACCACCCAGCCGGACTCGGCGGCGCGGTGCAGGATGGCGTCGCGGATGGCGGCGACGCGGTCCAGCAGGGGTGAGTGGTAGGGGGCGTCTGCGTCCAGCCAGTCGGGGACGGCGGGGGCGAATTCGACGAGGTCGGCGATGTAGTCGGTGAGGAAGTCGACGGCGCTGACCAGGAAGTGGCCGCTGCCCATAGCTGGGTCCAGCACCTTGAGATCGAGGACGGCTTCGGCGGGGTCCAGGCGGGATAGCTCGGCGCGGCGCTCGGATTTGGGGCGGCGGTCCCCGCGGAGCTCGTTGGCACGGGCCTCGAAGGCGTCCAGGCGTTCCTCGATGAGCGGCTTGAGGGTCTGGTCGACGATGAGGTCCACCAGGTCTTGCGGGGTGTAGAAGCTGCCGCTGTCCTTGCGGGCGTAGGGGTTTGGGCGGACGTGGACTCGGCCATCGGCGTCCAGCACGGGTTCCTGTTCGAGCAGGCGTTCGTAGAGGGAGCCGAGTTGCTGGACGGACATGTCGCGGTAGTTGACGTAGCGGGGCTGGCCGTTGTCCTGGGTGTGGCTGAGGTCGTGGACGATGCCGGCGATGACGGCGTCAGAGAGGCGGACCTGGTTGAGGAGCGGGGCGGCGTTTTGGGCGAAGAGGCCGCCGTTGTAGGGCGGGAGGCCGATGGACTGGTCGCCTACGTCGATCAGGCGGAAGAGGGTGCTGAGATGGTCGTAGTAGCTGGAGGCGACGCCGGAGAAGGTGTCGTTGCGTTCCTTGCGCTGAGCGATGTCGTCGCGGACGCGTTTGCGGAGGCCGTAGTCGTCGTAGGCGGCGTCGTTGACGGGGAGCAGGCCGCGGTCTTCGGCGTAGAGGACGAAGAGCAGGCGGTAGAGAAAGATAAGGGCGGCTTCGCGGATTGCCGGCATTGGCTGGTCGGTGGCGTCGGCGAGGGCCTGGAGGAGGCGGGGAAAGACGCGGTCGAAGACCACGCCGGCGAGGCTCTGGGCGACGCGCTGTTCGTAGCGGCGGCCTTCGTCGAGGGCGCTTTCAACGAAGGTTGTCGCGGCGCCGGGGCGGCGGAGGAAGGCCGCGCGGCGGAAGAGGAGGTGGAAGGTGCGGAGGGCGTCCTGGTCGTCGGTGTCGAGAAGGGCGTGGAGGTCGGCTTCGTAGTAGGCGGTGGCGCGGGGGCGGGTTTTCTGATCGTAGAGCCGCCAAACCGAGCCATTGGTGAGGATGCCCCAGCGGAGGTGGCCGTCGGTGACGGATTCGGCGGTGGACAGGTAGCGCAGGATCTGGGCGTGGGGTGAGGAGGCCTGGATGCCCTTGCCTTGGCCGCGGGCGTCGAGGGGCGTGCGGAAGCGCTTGAGCTCGGCGACGGCGAGGGCTTGGAGGTAGGGGCTGGACTGGGATCCGGCGTGGGTCTTGGCCTGGGGGTCGGGGAAGAGGAGGAGGTCGGGGATGTCTTCGCCACCGCTGGCGGTTTGCTGGGGGAGGTCGTCGGTCCAGCCGAGGAGTTGGAGCAGGGGGCGGATGAGGTCCTGCTCGGTGTGGTGTTCGTTGGGGTTGTGGTTGGTGGCGAAGTCGTGGACGACGCGGCGGGCGGCGTCACGAAAGGCGACGAAGGCGGGGCGCTGGGATTGGCGTTCGGGAGTATGGCGGATGCCGTCGGTGAGGAAGTACTCGGTGAAGAGGTGGCCGGGCATGGGGGTGGGTGGGTCTGGGTGTGGGGGAGTATCGCGTGTTTAGGTTGAAGAAGGAGAAAAGGGGGAGGTGGGATCGGGATGGTTGGGAGGTCGGGATGCAGGGTGACCCCGGGGCGGTGGTCGCTGCTGGGTCCCCGCCTGCGCGGGGATGACGGGGGCGGATTAGGGGTGGGTGGCGGTCCAGAGTTGTTTGAGGGTGGTGCCGGGGACGGTGGCGAAGGGGTTGAAGTGGGTGAGGTCTTGGAGGGTGAGGTTGGCATCGGTTAGGGCGTTTTGGATTTCGGTCTCGTCGAACCAGCGGGCTTGCAGGGTGTCGTGGACGGGTGGGTGGTAGGGGCGCTGGATGGTGAGGTGCATGGTGGTTTGGGGGCCGTGGGTCTCGAAATGGCGGCGGAGGGTGAAGTTGGGGCCGTGTTCGGTGACGGGGTTGCGCCAGAGGGTTTGGAAGGCGTGTTGTGAGTTGAGGTCGAAGATGAAGACGCCGCCAGGACGCAGGTGGGCGGCGATGCGGGTGAAGGTGCGGGTGAGGTCGTCTGGCTCCAACAGGTGGTTGAGGCTGGCGTAGAGGCAGGTGACGGCGTCGACGGGTTTGACGGTGTTGAAGGTGCGCATGTCGGCTTGGAGAAAGGTGATGGGGCGGCCGGCGGCGCGAGTTTGGGCCTGGTGGAGCATGGCTGCTGAAAGGTCGATGCCGATGACGTGGGCGCCGCCGTGGGCCTGGAGGACGGCGTGGGTTCCGGTTCCGCAGGCGAGGTCGATGAGGGTTTTTGGGCGGCCGACGTGGGCGGCGAGGCGTTGGTTGACGCGCGGGGCGACGAGGATGGCGTATTGGAGGCCGTAGAGGCGCTGCCAAGCGTCGTAGATCTCGGCGAAGGCGCTATATGGCGGGGGGTCTTCCGCGTGCGTCGTCTTAGTGCTCAGGCGCCGCCCTGGAGCCAGGTGGGGACGTCGCCGGCGGCGATGCCGTCGGTCCAGGTTTTGGAGGTGACGGCGAGGTCTTCTCCGTCGAGGGATTCGGTGACGAGGAGGGGGGAACGGACGCCGCCGTCGGAGATGACGATGGAGCGGGCAACGACGGCGCCGGTGGCGCGGACGTTGAGGACGGCCTCGACGCGACCGGCTTCGATGCGGTCGGCGCGGACGTTTTTGCCGCGCACAGCGACGGCCTGCATGAGGCCGACGACTTCGATTTCCTTGTCGGATGAGACGACGGCGTTCTGGGCTTCGAGGGTCTCGCCGTAGATGGCGGCGTCCACGATGGTGTCGCCGGAGACGTGGAGTTGGTCGCCTTCAACAATGATGCGGAAGCCGGGGAAGATGATGGGGGTGTCGACCCGGGTGGTAGTGGCGGGTATGCGGAGGACGTTCTGGCCGTCGATTTCCTCGGTGGTGGCGCCTTCGGGCGCGATCGAGCCGCGCGGCGAGTCGACGGATTTGATTTCCTGATAGAAGACGTCGCCGGTCATGCCTGGGGCTCCGGGCGGGGTTGCCCGTAAGGATAGCGAGTGGAGCAGTGGCTGGCTGTTCGTTGCTAGTGGGGATGGTTGATCGGCGGGGGCGAGGCTGGTGGTTGTTGGGTCAGTTTGGTGGTGTGACCGAAGACTTCGCCAGGCTCAGAACGGTTTTGCCACACGAATGTCGGGTTAGTTGATGCGCCAGTGTGGGGGGTGGTTGTGGAGGACGCGGTGGATTTCGGCGGCGCAGTGGGCGGCGGTGCGGACGTTGGTTTCGAGGGTGATGCCGGCGACGTGGGGGGAGAGGATGAGGTTGGGGGCGGTGAGAAGCGGGCTGTTGACGGGGGGTTCGTGTTCGAAGACGTCGATGGCGGCGGCGGCGATGTCACCGTTGGTGAGGGCGTCGGCCAAGGCTTGTTCATCGACGACGGGACCGCGGCAGGTGTTGACGAGGATGGCCTGCGGACGCATTTGAGCCAGGCGATCGGCGTTGATGAGGTGGCGGGTTTCGGGCGTGAGCGGGGCGTGCAGGGTGACCATGTCGGAGCGCTGGAGCAGTTCCTCAAGTGAGTCAACGGACTGGCCGCCATGCTCGCGGACGACCTGGGCGGGGACGAAGGGGTCGAAGACGAGTCCGTGCATGTCCAGTCCCAGAGTGAAGGCGCGGAGGACGCGGAGGCCGACGCGGCCGCCGCCGATGACGCCGACGGTGCGGCCGGCGATTTCGCGGGCCGGGACATCGCCGCTGTCACGCCAGCCGCCGGCGCGGACGAGGCGGTCGCGTTCGGGGATCCGCTTGAGCAGGGCGAGGGCGGCGGCGACGGTGAATTCGGCGACCGAGGCGGCGTTGGCCTCGGGGGTGAAGCAGACGGGGATGCCGCGGCGGGTGGCGTGGTCCACATCGATGCTGTCGACGCCGACGCCGTGTTTCTGGATGAGGCGCAGGTTGGGGGCGGCGTCGATGACGGCGGCGGTGATGGGCGCGACGCGCACGATGATGGCGCTGGCGGGTGCGGCGACGGCCAGGATGGAGGCTTCGTCAGGGCGTTCGGGGCGGATGACGGTAGCGAAGGTTTCGAGGGCGTCGATGCCGTCCTGGTGGATGGGCTCGGTGACGAGGACGGCGGGGCGTTGCGCGTCGTTCATGCGGGCAGGGGGTCAATGGGCGGCCGGGCGGGCCGGTCGACCAGGTGGGTGTACTTGAGGGCGTTGCCGGTGTTGAGGAGGACGATGCGCTCGTCGCGGCCGATGTCGCCGCGTTCCAGCAGCCTGGTGAGGGCGGGGACGAGGGCCGCGCCTTCGGGGGCGGCCATGACGCCTTCGAGGGCGGCGAGCTGGCGCATGCCGTCGACGAGTTCGTCGTCGTCCACTGCGACGGCAGTGCCGCCGGTTTCGCGCAGGATGCGCAGGATGAGGCGGTGGGCGAAGGGCAGCGGCACGAGCAGGCCGTTGGCGGTGGTGTGGGGATCGTTGGGTCGTTCGGCGTCGTCGAGGCCTGCTTCGAAGGCTTCAACGACGGGGGCGCAGCCGGCGGCCTGGACGGCGATGAGGCGGGGCGGGGATCCCTTGAGCCAACCGAGTTCGGCGAGTTCGCGCATGGCTTTCCAAACGCCGATGAGGCCGACGCCGCCGCCGGTGGGGTAGAGGACGACGTCGGGCGGGTTCCAGCCGAAGGCTTCGGCGATTTCGAGGCCCATGGTCTTTTTGCCTTCGACGCGGTAGGGCTCCTTCATGGTGGAGGCGTCGAACCAGCCGGCCTGGGCGCTGCGTTCGGAGGCGATGCGACCGGCGTCGCTGATGACGCCGCGGACTTCGGTGACGTCGGCGCCGTAGGCGACGCATTCGGCCTTGATGGGGTCGGGGGTGTTGACGGGCATGACGACGCGGAGGGTGATGCCCCAGGCGGCGCAGTAGGCGGCCCAGGCGCTGCCGGCGTTGCCGGCGGTGGGGATGGCGATGTCGCGGACGCCGAGTTCGTAGGCGCGGGCCACACCGACGGCCGCGCCGCGGGCCTTGAAGGTGCCGGTGGGGTTGGCGCCTTCGTCCTTAAGCCAGAGGTTGTTGAGGCCGAACTGTTCGCCCAGGCGGTTGAGTCGAAACAGGGGGGTTGCGCCAGCACCGAGGTCGGGGGCCTGGAGGGGGTTGTCGAGCGGGAGGAGTTCGCGGAAGCGCCAGAGGTCGTGGGGGCGCTGGCGAATGTCGTCAGGAGAGACGGCGGCGCGGACGGCGTCCAGGTCGTATTCCGGCAGGAGGGTTGCGCCGGCGCCGTGGCTGACGGATTGGAGCACGGCGGGGTCGTGGCGTTCGCCGGTTTCGGCGCAGCGGAGGGTGGTGAGGAAGGAGGTGAAGGGGCGGTCGGACACAGAGCGCGCCAGGGAGTCAGGTGGGGCGGATGGGGAGCCTAGCGCATGGCGGGGGTGAGGTGGGAGACGGACTCGGGTCTTGCGGAGTTGTGAGCAAGGACGACCCTCTCGCAGCGGCGCGAGCGACGATGGAGGCCGCTCGGGAGGGGAGGCGCGGTGCGGAGGCGGGTGGGGGGTCTCCGCACCGGGTTTGGCGTTGGTTAGTGCGCCTGGGAGCGGGCGCCGGCGAGTTGCTGGAGCTTGGCGAGGTTGAGGATGGAGATGGCGCGCTTGCGGCCGCTGGACGGGGCCAGGGCGCCGGCGCGGCGGAGCTTCTTGACGGCGAGGCTGACGCTTTCGCGTACGGTGCCGAGGCGCTGGGCAAGTTCCTCGTGGGTGACGCGCAGGTCGGTGGCGTGCTCCTGTTCGGCCATCTGGAGAATGGCCAGCGCGACGGATCCGGCCACGCTGTCGAGCGCGGTCTGGGCGGCGCGCCGCTGGACGGCGGTGAGCCGGGACAGCTGGCGCTGGATCAGATCGCGAAGCATGGCGGGACGCCGCTGGGCGAAGCGGCGGAAGCCGGGGATGTCGAACCAGGCAATGGTGACGGGGCCGTCGGCCTCGACGACGGTGCGGTCCTGGCCGTCGGTGGGAAAGACGTTCTCGAACCAGTCGCCGTCGCGAAGCGATGCGGTGGCGAGCTGGCGTCCCTTGGGGCTGAGGCGCCAGACGGTGACGCTGCCGTCGCAAACGATGCCGACGCGATGCCGGTCCGCCCCGGGATCCAGGACGATCTGCCCGGATCGATAGGTGGCCGACTGGGCGCCTTCCATTCGAAAACGATCGACCAGCCGGGGTGCAGAGGATCTGATCGGTGGTGACATGGCCGCCCTCCTTGGTCGGAAGCGCTTCACCAAGCGCTTCTTCATTCGCCTATGAGGCTATGGGGGCTAGATGAGAGAAATCTAAGACGCGAATAGTCTGTGGGGCGGGCTGGTTTAGGGGGTCGGGTGGTCGAATGGGTGAGACAGAGGCGGTGGGCTAGGGGTGGATTCCCGCCACGTATCGGTGTGCGGGCCAGGCTGTCTGGGGACGACGGTGGCGGGGGTGGATTCAGGGTTTGGGGGCGTCGTCGGGCGGGCGGCCGGCGGGGAGGCGGATTTCGACCTCGGCGCCGCCGAGGTTGCCGACGCGCGCCTCGACGCTGCCGCCGTGGGTCTCGGCGACGCTGCGCACGATGGTGAGGCCAAGCCCGGTGCCACTACCAGCGCGCGAGCGGGCCGCGTCCACCCGATAGAACCGGTCGAACACGTGCGGAAGGTGATCGGGGGGGATGCCGGGGCCGTTGTCGCTGACAATGAGCGCGACGGTGCGGTCGCGGGCGATGAGCCTGATCTGGATGACGCCGTCTCCGGCGGTGGCGGTGATGGCGTTCTGGACGAGGTTGCGGAGGGCGCGTTCGATCTTGTCGGCGTCGGCGAAGACCCAGGCGGCGTCGGCGCCGGCCACGGTGAGGGAGCGGCCGGCGGCCAGGGGTGCGAGATCGGCGAGCACGCGGGCCGTGAGGGCGCGCAGGTTGACGGGTTCGAACTTGAGTTCACCGGGTGCGTCCAGTTCGGCGACGGCGAGCAGGTCGTTGACGATGCGCTGCATGCGGTCGGCCTCGCGGGTGATGGCCTGCGAGGCGGTCTCATCGGAGCCCGACGGGTCGCGGCCGAGGAGTTCGGCGTTGCCGCGGATGACGGTGAGAGGCGTCTTGAGTTCGTGGGAGGCGTCGCCGACAAAGCGGCGCTGCGACTCCACGCTGTCCTCGATGTGGTCGAGCATGCGGTTGAAGGTGCGGCCGAGCGCGCTGAGATCGTCCTTGCCGGTGCCGACGCTGATGCGGCGGCTGAGGTCGCCCTGCAGATAGATGGCCTCGGCGGTGCGGGTGATCTCGGCCACGGGGTTGACGGCGGTGCGGGTGAGGTAGAGGGCGCTGAGCGAGGCGACGAAAAACACGACCGCGGCTCCGCCAATGAGGAGGTTGCGGGAGCGTAGGGTGGTGCTATCGGCCAACTGCAGGGACTGGGCGCTTTGCAGTACGCCGACGAGATGATCGCCACGCAGGATCGGGACGCTGAGCAGGCGCAGGCGGAAGCGGCCGGCGACGTTGATGGTCTCGATCGACTCCTCGTGCGTCTCGATGACGCGCGCGGCGCCGTCAGTGACGGGCAGGGACTGGCCGCGCAGGTTCACGGAGGCGACGACGGGGCGGCCCTGCGGGTCCAGCACCTGCAGGTAGACCTCGCGTTCGCGGAGCTGATCGACGGGCAGTTCGATGAGCATGCCGACCTCGGGCCGGACGCCGGTGAGCCCGCCGCTGACCTGGGCGAGGCGTACGACCTCGCGGGCGCGGCCGCGGAGGGTTTCGTCGACTTCCGCGTCAACGTGGGCCATGAGGAGGAGCTGCAGTCCAATACCGAAGACGGTGATGGTGAGCGCGATGCAGCCCAGGTAGAGGAGGCGCAGTTTGAGCCGGATGCTCATGCGTCGCCCTCCCGCAGGACGTAGCCCGAGCCGCGGACGGTCCAGATGAGGCGCGGGCGACCGTCAGCTTCAAGCTTGCGCCGCAGGTAGCCGACGTAGACGTCGACGACGTTGGAGATGGTGTCGGGTGCGAAGCCCCAGGTGGATTCCAGCAGACGCTCGCGGGAGAGGACGCGCCTAGGTTCGAGCAAGAACACGCGCAACAGGTCGAATTCGGTGGCGGTGAGGGGCACAACGGTTCCGGATCGCGTGACCTGGCGGGCGGCCTCGTCAAGCCGAAGGTCGGCAAAGACGAGGCCGTCGGTCTCGGGCGTGGCGGGTCGGCGCAGGAGCGCCCGGAGGCGCGCCACCAGTTCGCCAAAGGCGAATGGTTTGGGCAGATAGTCGTCGCCGCCGGCGTCGAGGCCGGCGATGCGGTCGCGGACGCGCTCGCGGGCACTGAGGAAGAGGACGGGGACGTCGCTGGTTTCGCGAATGCGCTGGATGACGGCCAACCCATCCAGGCCGGGCATCATGACGTCCAGGATCACGACGTCGGTGGGTCGCTCGGCCAGGGCCTTGAGGGCGGCGTCGCCATCGGCGGCGACGCGCACGTCGAAGCCTTCGATCGCGAGACCCCGGCGCAGGAGGTCCAGGATCTCGGGATCGTCGTCGACGGCGAGCAGACGCGGCTTCTCGGCAGGCTGTTCGAGCGCCATAGCGCGAGCCTACATGCGGTCGGCGGGGAACTTCGCGGTAGATTGAACATTAGAGATGGTTTCGCGACACCGATTTTCAACCCTCACGGGCCTGCGCGCCCTGGCGCTGATTGCCTGCGCCACGCTGGCGCTGCTGCTGGCCGCCTGCGCGCAGGAGGAGGCGGACTCCGACGAGCCGCTTGTGCTGGACTTGGACGACAAGGCCCGCGTGACGATCGAGGCCGAGTTCAGCACGACAAAGATTCCGCGCGCGGGCATGCAGCAGATCTGGCTGAGCCAGTCATCCGGCTGGGACCCGTGCCCGGCGATGCTGAGTCCGGAGTTTCCGCCGGATGTCTGCTGGATCCGGGTGCTGATCGACGAGACGCAGGTGGCGGTGCTGCTGCCGGAGCCCAACGGGACGCTGGGGCCGTATCCGATTTCGTTGCATTTCGACGTGTTTGACTTCGAGCCCGGCGAGCACCTGATGTGGTTGATCCAGGTGGGACGGCTGGAAGTGCGTCACACGGACGGCGCGCCGCTGCAGATCGAGCCGCCAGCGGAGGAGCCGTCGGCTTAGCGGGTTTGCGCGGGGGTTCGAGGGGCAGCCGGCGAATCAGAACGAAGTCGATTCGCGCCTTGGCCAACCGGCCGCTCTTACCCGCGTGGGATGTCCGAGCTCAGGACCGCGGCGGCGAGGGCGACGTCGTCCAGCAGTTTCACGGTGGTTCCCTGGTCCGCGCGTGCGATCTGGAGGATCAGCACGAGAAGATGATCCTGCTCGGCGACGAGCAAGCGGGCTTCAAAGGCGTCCGTCCCGCTGACGACGCGGGTACTGGCGGCGGCGGCGCGTGCCCCGACAGGCGGCGGCTCCTCTACTACCAGGGCGACCACGGTTGCCGGGCGATCCGAGGTCTGAAACCCCTCGACCAGACCGCCGGCCACGGTTTCCAGGAACGGTGCGGGCGCGTTGAGCAGATCGTCCGCCAACAATTGCTCAACAGTTGACGCGCTCTGACCGACGAACAGCAGGGCGAACAGGAAGGGGTCCTGGCGGCGCACGAGGAGCGGGTCGAGGAACTGGCCCTGCAGGCCGAAATTGGCCGCGGTGATGTCCTCGTCCGACCCTCGCAGCACTGGCAGACCGAGCCGTTCCGCCAGATCGGCAGGGTCGGGCAGGCGCGCCTGAAGCTCTTCGGCGGAGTAGCGCGCCAGTTCCTCGGGCGAGGCGGTGGGCGGTGGCGGACTCGGGCTGGCCTCGGCTGCGTCAGCCGGTGGTGGCGACGGTGTTGCGATTGGGGTTGCGACAACGATGACCGTGGGGGCCCGGGTTGGCGTGGGCGTTGGGCGCGGCGTGGCCGTGGCCAGGGGGATGGGCGTCCAGGTGGGTGAGGGGGACGGCGTCGGTGTGGCGGCGGGCGTGACGACGCGCGGCGCCCCGCAGGTTGCCGCAGCCAGCGCCAGCGCGATGACCGCGGCGCCGGCGGTGCGCGCGAGTCGCGCCCGAGGTCCGTTCACACCGCCAGTCGCCCGTCCTCGATGAGTGGCGTATTTCCAGTCAGGATCGTGGGCCGGTCAATCACTCCGTCGCTGTGGAAGGGGACGTCGGTCGCGCCGCCGATGTGGAGGCTGTTGCCCAGCGCCACATGGGCCGTACCGACCACTTTCTCGCATTCGAGGACGTTGCCGCTGATCCGGGTTGCGGGGTTGGTGCCGATGCCGAGTTCGGCGATGTTGCGAGCGCCATCGCCCAGCCGATCGAAAATGTCCCGCAAGACGCCGGCACCGGGGCCGCTGACCTTGCACGCCTGACCGTCGCGCACCTCAATCACCATCGGGGTTTCGGACACCGCGTTCTCCGGGTCGTCGACGGGCAGCGCGGCGTCCATCACCAGGGTTCCGTGGGCGCGGCCTTCGAGGGGCGCGATGAAGGCCTCGCCGGCCGGCAGGTTGCCGAACGCGCCCGGCGCGGTGAAGACGCCGGTGTCCGCGTAGCCTGTGCGTCCGGTCAAGTCCAGGTGCAGGTCGGTGCCGCCGGGCGCGGTGAGACGCACGGCGCTAGCGGAGGTGAGGATGGCCGCGAGCGCTTCCGAGGTACGTGCGATGTCCTGGTAATCCACGCGCAGCGTGCGCATGGCCATTTCGTAGGTGATCGAGGGCATGCTGGCGATACGCGTCCCGGCCGCGCTGGCATTCCGGCGCGCGTGGGTGTGGGTGAGGGACTTGCTGGTCGGCAGGAAGCAGACGTCGGCGGCGGCCATGGCGGCGGCCACGCGCGCCGGAGGCTCGCTGCCGTGGTCGGGCGCCACGGGCATCACCAGCAGCCGCACGCGGTCGGTGGCGCGCAGCGCCCCTCGAGCAAACAGCGCGCCCTGCGGACGTTGGGGCGGGTCGGTCACCACCAGCACGCGCTCGCCGGCCTGGACGCCCAGCGATTGGCGCATGACCGCCTCCAGCATCAGGGCTTCTTCGGCGCTGAGCTCGCGCGGCTCGATGTCGTGGGGTCCGAACTCCAGAACGGTCATGCGGGATATTCCTCACGTTGGGGATTGACGCAGTGTGACATCGTGTAAGGCAGCTTCTCCTCAGTGCACCGTACGCACGCCGCGCGAAGACATTGGCTGATGGGTTCGGTTTACCAGGGTATGCACCGAAGCCGGCCGCGAGGGCGGCTGGCGTATGTGCCGCGGCCGCGCGGGAGCGTGGGGCGTCTGCTCGTGCGGGTTGGGGTTGGCGTGGTCGCGCTGGGCGTGTTTGGCTTTCTGACGCTGTCCGGCCTGACCGCCTGGTTCCTGACGCACCCGCCGCAGGAGGGCGGCGCGACCACCCGGCTGGACAACGACGTGGGCTGGGTACGGCTGAACGTACCCACGAGCGACGGGGCCAGTCTGGCGGCTTGGTACGGCCCCACGATCAATCCCGCCGGGACGGTGATCGTGACTCACGGCATCGCGAGTACGCACCGCGACATGGTTAGTAAGGGCAACATGCTGCGGCGGTTGGGGTTCAACGCGTTCGTGTTCGACTTCCGGGGACACGGCCTCAGCGATTCGGGCGTGGTGACGCTGGGGGCGCGCGAGGTAGACGATCTGTTGGCCGCACTGGACGTGGTGGTGGCGCTGCCCGGGGTGGATCCGCAGCGGGTGGCGGTGATCGGGGACTCGATGGGCGGGGCGGCGGCCATCATGGCGGCGGCCCGCGACTCACGCATCGCCGCGGTGGTGTCCGAGTCGTCCTACGCACGGCTGCTGGATACCACGGACGAGTCGTTCGAGGCTTTCCTGCAGGTTCCGGCGTTTCCCTTTGCCGGCCCGGTGCAACTGCTGGCGCGGCTGTTCAGCGGGGTGGACCCCGGCCAGGTGAACCCGGCAGACGACATCGGGCGAATCAGTCCGCGTCCGGTCTTCATCATCCACGGGCAGTCCGACCGCTATGTGCCGTCGGAGGTCGGGCAGGAGCTCTACGAAGCGGCCGGGGAGCCGCGGGTGATCTGGCAGCCGCCGAGCGTGGGCCACGTAGGAGCGTATTCTCAGCGGCTGGGAGAATACGCGGTGCGAGTGAGCGCGTTCCTGCGACAGGCGCTCGGTCGACCGAATCCCAGCGCCCAGCAGTAGGGGAGGGCTGAGTCGGTGCTAACATCACGCCGCTTCCGCCCGGTGCGGAACGCACAGGGGCGTACGCGTGGAACGTAGCGGTTCGGCAGTTACAGACACGACGATTGTCATATTGGTCATGCTGCTCGGCGGCATGTTCTGGGTGTTCACCTGGCTGCCTTCGCTGGGGCTGCGGCAAGAGCTCGAAGATTGGGTGGTGCCGGCGGAGTGTTCGGAAGCGCTCCCGGCTGAGGCTATTGGGATAGCGAAGGACACGACGAAGGGCGAGCAGCGACTAATCGAGCTCACCGACGACGGACGAGTTCTGCTCACCACGGACGAGCTTGAAGAGACGGTCCTAATTTTGCTGACGAGTGGCGGGCAGATCATATTCACGAAAGACGGGGAAGCGGAGCTCGAGCAGGACGATGGCGTCGTCGTCACGCAGGATCGGACACTCGTGCTGACGCGGGACGGGTTCGAGGACCTGGTGCAGGAGATGCGCGACAGCGACCTCGCCAGCCAGCTCATCACCCGCACGAAAGACGGGATATACGAACCGCGGAATTGGGAATGCGTCAGGGGCGCGCAGGTCGTGCCGCTGAGCGAGGCTGTCCTGACGCGGGCACACGAGCAATACCGGTTCACCTGCGCCAAGTGCCACGGGCACCTGGCGGACGGCAACGGTCCGCAAGTCCAGTTGCTGGTGCCGCGACCACGCAATTTCTCGCACCCAGAGGTGCAAAACCAGACGGACGGCGCCATCTTCTACAAGATCTGGGCCGGACGCGACGACATGCCGCAATACGGCTTGCGGGCGACGGAAGAGGAGGTCTGGGAACTGGTGTGGTACGTGCGCGCGGCCCCGCACATGCCCGGCTTCTACGACGAAAGCGATCCTGACGACATTGTGCTGAATCCCGGCGTCGTTCCCACGGTGCGGGCCGGCACGTCAACTACGCCCATCCCGCTGATCGCGCCGGACCGGTAGCTGGACTTTCCGTGAGCCTTGTTGACCGATTGAGGGCAGCGGGACGGATCCACTCGGGCGTGGACGCGGGGTTTGGCAGCCACCCTCACCCCCGGATCAAGTCCGGGGCAGGCTCCAACCCTCTCCCTCAAGGGAAAGGGAGAAGAGGCGCTGAGCCGGACCCGTGGCATGTGCCCCAGGCGGGCCCTTATCAGGGCGGCCGGCGGGCAGCACAGATAGCGGGCTGAGCGAGGGGGTCAAGCGTGGACCTCGGCGCCATTCCCTACGCCTCCGCCAGGAAGATTGCCGCCGCGGTGCGCGAGCGTCGGGTCAGTGCCCTCGAGGTTCTCGACGCCGCACTGCACCGCATCGCCGCCACGGACGAGCGTCTGCACGCGTTTCGCCACGTTGACGCAGAGGGGGCGCGCGCGGCGGCTGCCGCGCTGGACGCGGCCCACGCGCGCGGAGCGACCCCGGGTCCACTGGCCGGCGTGCCGGTTGGGGTGAAGGAGCAGGTAGCGGTAGCCGGGCTGCCGCGCGAGGTCGGTTCGCTGTTGATGCAGGGGCATCGCGAGGAATCCGACGGGCCGGCGGTTGTGCGACTCCGGGCCGCAGGCGCTGTGATCGTGGGCATGACCTGCATGCCGGAATTCGGGCACCTGGCCTTTGGCCATAGTCCGCTGGGTCCGGCTACGCGCAATCCGTGGTCGGCCGGGCACACGCCCGGCGGTTCGAGCAGCGGCTCGGCGGCGGCGCTGGCGGCAGGCCAGGTTGCGCTGGCGCTGGGCACGGACGGGGGCGGCTCAATTCGAATTCCGGCCGCGTGCTGCGGCGTGGTTGGGCACAAGCCGACGCTGGGCCGGGTGCCGCACGCGCCGCTAAGGGCCGGCTTCTCGCCGATGTCGCACCTGGGACCGATGGCGCGATCGGTGGCCGACATGGCGCTGATGCTGGACGTGATTGCCGGGCAGGATCACATGGACCCAGCCTCGCTGCCGCCGGAAGACGTGAGCTACACGGAGATCGCCAGTCGCCCGCCCGTGTCGGGTCGCATCGCGTGGGCGCCGCAACTCGGCCGGGCGGAGGCCGATCCCAAGGTTTTGCAGCCGTGCCAGGCGGCGGTGGCGGCCCTGGCCGACGACGGGTTCGAGGTGACCGAGATCGATCCGTTCCTGGACGACTGGACGGAGACGTGGGCCACGCTGTTCGACGTGTCGCTGGGCGCCAACGTCGGCGACCGGCTGGAGGAGATGCGGCGTGTTTCGGACGCGACGTTGGTCGCGCGCGTAGAGCGTGGGCATCGGGTCAGTGCGGCCGACTTCCTGGCGGCGGAGGCGGCGCGACGCGACGTGTGGGCGGTGTTCGCGCGGGTGTACCAAGACTTTGACGTGGTGATGACGCCGACCTTGTTGCAGCCGCCGCTGCCGGTGGACCCGGCCACGGGCGTCACGGACGAACCCGACGCCTGGGTCGAACGCTGGTTCCAACACATGTACCCGTTCAACCTGACGGGCCAGCCGGCCGTGAGCATTCCGGCCGGTCTCACGGCGGACGGTTTGCCGGTGGGGCTTCAGGTCGTGGGTCCGCGGCTGGCGGATGGCGTGACGCTTGGGTTTGCGGCCGCGGTGGAGCGGCGAACCAGCTGGAACGAGGCGCGGCCGCCGCTATAGCCAAGCGAGCGCGTGTGGGCAGCGGCGGTCCATCGCCTACAATGGTTCCCGGCGCGGTTGTGCGCGCCGCTGCGCCCTCCGCGCCGCAGGCCAGCCGGCGCCGCCGGTGCCCAGCCTGCCCGAGTTTGCAGTGTGCTGACGTATCGCGAGGGGGACGTTGATGGCAGCGAAAGAGAGCGGCCTGCGAGGGGTCGTTGCCGGCCGTTCGGCGCTGAGCTCAGTGGACGGCGAAGTCGGCCGGTTAACCTACCGTGGTATCGACATCGCCGACCTGGTAGCGGCCGAGACGACGTTTGAGGAAGTCGCCTACCTGCTGTGGCATGACGAACTGCCGACCCGCAGTCAGCTCGACGCCCTAGCCAACCAACTCAACGAATCCCGTGACCTGCCGGCGCCGGTGATGGACATGCTGGCGGCGCTGCCCAGCGGATCAGCCCCGATGGTGGCGCTGCGCACGGCGGTTTCCATGCTGGGCAGCTTCGACCCGGATCAGGGTGACGACTCGCTGGAAGCCAGTGGGCGCAAGGCCGTGCGACTGCTGGCGCAGACGCCCAATGTCGTGGCGCAGGCCGGCCGTCTGCTGGAGGGCCGCGACCCCCTCGACCCTCCGGACGGTTCCATTGCCTCCTCGTTCCTGGCGACGTATTTCGGCGAAGCCCCAAAGGCCGAGGCAGGGCGCACGATCGATGTGATGCTGGTGCTGCAGGCGGACCACGAATTCAACGCCAGCACCTTCGCCGCGCGGGTGATTGCCGCCACGCTGACCGACATGCACTCGGCCATTGCCGGGGCAGTCGGGGCCTTGCGAGGGCCGCTGCACGGCGGGGCCAATCAAGCTGTTCTGGAAATGCTATTGCAGGTCACGTCGCCGGAAGAGGCCGAAGCCTGGGTGATGGGTAAGCTGAGCCGGCGCGAACTGGTGATGGGCTTCGGTCACGCGGTGTACCGCACGGCCGACCCACGGGCCACGATCCTGCGCGAAATGGCTCGGGAACTGGCGCCCGCCTCTGGTCACGCTGAGTGGTTTGACATATCGCAGGTCATGGAAGCCGTGATGCTGCGGGAGAAGAACCTGAACTCCAACGTGGACTTCTACGCCGCGACGGTGTACGCCTCGCTGGGGATCCCGCCCGACCTGTTCACGCCGATCTTCGCGATCAGCCGTATGAGCGGCTGGACCGCCCACGTGCTGGAGCAGCAGGGCAACAATCGGATCATCCGCCCAAGGGCCGACTACATCGGTCACACGGACCGCGCGGTGACGCCGATGGACGAGCGCGGCTAAGGCGGCGCTTGCGCTAGCTCAGCGGGATTTCGGTTCGCTCGGCGGCCGAGCGGTAAATCGCGTCCACAATCCGCGTGACCATGACGCCCTGGGCGGCGGTGACGGTGGGCTCGACGGCCAGGCGGACGGCGCTGATGAAGTCCTCGATCGAGATCACGTGCTCTTGGCGGGTCTCGCCGTTGGTGTCGTAGGTCTCGGTGCTGTGAAAGCCGTCGCGGTCGTGAAAGACACGTAGGGGGCTGATTTCGAGGCCGCCGTGGGCGGCGGAGACGCTCAGCCGCTCGACGTTGTGGTCGATGCGAAGAATCCACGAGCATTCGAGCAGCAGGATCAGGTCGCCCTCGAACCGGATGCCGGCGAAGGCGAAGTCGTCCACGTCGTAGGTTGAGGTGTCCCAGGTTCCCCAGCGGTTGGTGACGCCGCCGCGGTTACCGAACGGACGCCCAACTGCGCCCCAAACGCTGAGGGGCTTGGGGTGGCCCAGCACGTAGAGGGCGCGGTCGAGCGCATGGACACCGATGTCGATGAGCGCGCCGCCGCCATTGGCCGCCTTGGAGGTGAAGGTGCCCCAGGTGGGGACGCCGGCCTGCCGCAGCATGGTGGCGCGGGCGACGTGGGGCGTGCCGAGGTGGCCGCCCGCAATGAGTTCGTGGGCGCGCCGGGCGTCGCGACTGAAGCGCGTCTGAAAGTCGATGGCGAGGACGCGGCCGGCGCGCTCGGCCGCATCGGCCATGGCCTGGGCTTCGGCAACGTTCATGGCCATGGGCTTCTCGCAGAACACGTGCTTGCCCGCCTCGAGGGCCGCGATGGTGGCCTCGGCATGTGCAACCGGCGGCGTGCCCACGGAGACCACGTCCACGTCGTCGCGCGCCAGCAGGTCGCGGTAGTCGGTATAGGCGTGGGGGATGTCGTAGTCGCGGGCGAATTCGGCGGCGCGACCATCGACGGGGTCGGCCACGGCCACGATGTCAACGTTGGGCTGGGCCGCGAAGCCCGGCTGGTGGGCGCCGCGGGCAATGCCGCCGGCGCCGATGATTCCCACGCCGAGGGTTTCGGAACTTCGCGTCATTGGCGCTTAGCGGTCGGTGGTGCCGACCCGGGCGTACTGCACGGCAAAGAGCTCACGGCGCACGGTGGAGGCGTGCAGGAGCGGGGCCAGGGCGGACCAGAGGGCCTCACTGTGCGGATCGGCGGCCATGCGGTCCCAGGCGGCTTCGAAGTCGGCGGCGCGCTTGAAGGCGAACTCCACGATCAACGACGGGTGCCCACCACCGCGTCCAACCATTACGCGACCGGAGGGCCAGTCGAGCGAGGCGGCGGCGAACTTGAGGAACTGGTAGACCGTGCGGCGTGCCTTGCGCCAGGACTTGGGGCGCGGGACGGCTGACCAGCGGTAGACGAGCGTTGGCGACTGGGACATTTCCCCGGGCCGGGCCGGCGAACGAGGGACGCTAGCACACCGGTTGGCGGGGGTGAGCGGCGTACGCGGCAAAGCGCAAATGCTGGTCGCGCGCGAGGACGGTGGCGCCGGGCGTCAATCAGCGCAGCGTGACCGGCCACGCGTCGTGGCGGGTGGCGATGCGGTACCTTGGAGGCGGGCGGGAGAATTGGGGCGGTCACCGGGAGCGGTGGTCCTATGTCGCCCGAATCTATAACCGACATTACGGTAGGCATCGCGCTGGCCGGCTTGATTGTGGGTTTCTGGCGCGATGTGCGTGGCGACATGCGAGAACTGACGAATCGCGTGGACGATCTGGCTCAGCGCGTGAATAACCTGGCGGAGCGCGTGGCTCGGATCGAGGGTGTGCTCGGGAGCCGGAACTCGGCGCCGAGGTCGTAGGCGGCCAGTCGGTACTCGTCGAGCGCCAACCAGTCCGTTAAAGACCAGGCTGACCGACCACCTGCAGGGCGCGAGCACCCGGTGATATACTCAAGGTCTGCGGCGTCTGAGGAAGCCGCGACCAGCTATGAAACGCACATACCAACCCAAGGTTCGTCGACGTAGGCGCCGGCACGGCTTCCGCGCCCGCATGGCCACGCGCGGCGGTCGCGCGATCCTCCGGCGCCGGCGGCGGAAGGGCCGCAAGCGCCTGAGCGTCTGACCCGCGTCGCCGCACGGCGCGGTCCTTCACCCATGAACCGACGCAACCGCCTGCGCCGGGCTCGCGATATTGCGCGGGTCCGATCACGCGGCGCAAAGGTCGTGACCCGGCCGCTGGTGCTGTTTGTGGCGCCGGGCGTGTGTGACGCGCCGCGCGTGGCGGTGCCCGTGTCGCGCCGGTTCGGTTCGGCGGTGCGCCGCAACCGGTTACGCCGGCGGGTACGCGACGCGTTGCGCTGCCAGCTGCCGGACTTGCCCAGCGCGCTGGACATCGTGGCGCTGCCGAGGCAGCGGGCGGTTCGCGCGGCTCCCAAGGAACTGGCCGCGGCGGTTCGGCAAGGGTTGCGACAGTCCCAGGTTCGGCTGGCCGGATGACGCCAGTGGCGCTTGGGCTGATCCGGACCTACCAGCGGTGGGTATCGCCGGCGTTCGGGTCGGTGTGCCGCTACGAGCCGGCCTGTTCACAGTACGCGTACGAGGCCATCGAGCGCCACGGGGTACTTCGCGGAACCGGAATGGCCGTGCGGCGCCTGGCTCGCTGCCACCCCTGGCACGCGGGAGGCTACGACCCCGTCCCCTAGGGACGCGGCGAACGCATGGAAGCTATCCCCAACACCTGGCAGACGTGGGCCGTCGACCCGCTGAGCAACGCGCTGACGCTGATCCACGACGCGGTGGGCAGCTATGCGATTGCGATCGTGCTGTTCACGGTGCTGATCCGGCTGCTGATGATTCCGCTAACGCTGAAGCAGATCACCTCGCAGCGAAAGATGCAGCTGATTCAGCCGGAGCTGGAGAAGATCCGCGGCCGGTTCAAGGGCGACCGCCAGGCGGTCTCGGAAGCGACGATGAAGCTCTACAAGGAGCGCGGCGTGAACCCGATGGCGGGGTGCCTGCCGATCTTCATTCAGCTGCCGGTGCTGCTGGCGCTGTACGGCGGCATCCTGACGCTGAGCGGACGCGGGCTGCTGAATGAGCAGTTCCTGTGGTTCAACCTGGCGCGCGAAGACTCGACCATTCAGGTCGTCGGTGACGCCGCTCCCACGGTGCCGGTGGACGTGGTGATCGCCACGACGGACCTGCCCACGCCGCTGGAGTCGTCGCTGGCTATTTCGTTCACGCAGTTCGCGGCGAACTACCGGTTCCGCACGGACGTGGTGGACGCGGAGGCGGCGGTCGCGGCCCTGAACGATGGGAGCGCGGCGGCGATTTTCCTGGATAACGAGACGGACCTGAGCCAGTTGCCGGTGGGCACGGACGAAACGCGGCTGGTGCAGGCGGCCGCGTTCCTGGTGGAGCGGGACCGTGCGGCGACGCGGCTGACCGTGGATCAGGTGGAGGGAATCCTGCGCGGCGAGATCATCAACTGGGCGGACCTGGACGCGGGCGTCGGACCGATCGTGCTGCACGGGCTCAAGGACGACCTGAGCGCGCCCAGGCTGCTGGAACGCGTTGTGCTGAACGGCGATCCAATTGCGGTGCCGATCCGCGAACACAACAGCGTGGACGACTACTTCAACGCGCTGCGGGCCGAGCCGGGCTCGCTGGGGGTTTCGCCGCCCATGCGGACGGACGACATCCGGATGCTGAACATCGAGGCTCCTGGCGACAGCCGTGCGTATCCGGCGCTGGCGGACGTGCTGGCGGACGGGCGCTATGCGCTGGCGCGGAGTGTCTATGCCTACTGGGCTCCAGCCACGGATTCGACGAAGACCTACCTGCGCGACTGGTGGAATAGCGGCCAGGGCCAGGAGGCGGCGCAGGTGGCGGGCTTTACGCGGCTGCCGGCGAACTTTGACCTGTTTGCGTCGGGCGGCTTCTACATCTCGTTGCTGGCGCTGCTGGCCGGGGCGTTCCAGCTGGTGCAGGCGCGCATGATGCAGTCGAGCACGGCGACCGGGCAGGCGGCGACGATGAACCGGGTGATGCAGTTCATGCCGATCATCGTGGTGGTGTTTGCCTGGACGTTCCAGGCGGGGCTGGTGCTGTATTGGGTGATTTCCAGCATCATTGCGATCGTTCAGCAATACTTCACGACGGGGACGGGGAAACTGCTTCCGGCCCACTGGCCGATGGCGCGCGACGTGATGGGCGAACATCGGGCGCAGGTGGAGGCGGCAAGCACCAAGGCTGAGGAGACCGAGAGCGAATCGGAGCCGGAGGCAACGAGTCGCCCTCGACGTAGGCGACGACGAAGGAGACGCCGTGGCTAAGGAATTCGGCGCCAGCGATGGCGTGATTGTGACCGGCAGTACGGTTGAAGACGCGGTGAAGCGCGCGCTGCTGCAACTGAACGTGTCGCTGGACGAAATCGACGTGGACGTGCTGAGTTCGGGGTCGCGCGGCGTGCTGGGCATGGGCCGGGAGGACGCGCGGGTGCGCGTGCGGCTGCGCAGCCAGCCGTACTCCGAAGAGGAAGCCGCGGACGAGGACGAGGAAGCGGAGGCGGAGCTGCCGGAGGTGGCGGAGGAGCCTCAGGTCGAGGCCGTGGAAGTCGATGAACCCGTGGAGGAGACGCCCGAGCCGGTTGCTGCCGAGCCGCCTGCAGCGGAGGCGAGTGAGCGGGCCGCGCCCGCCGGACGACGGCCGCGGGGCGAGTTGATGGAAGCGGGCGAGGACCTGGAGAACGAGGCGGAGGGTCTGCTGGAAAGCCTGCTGGAGCGCATGGGCTTCATGGCGGATTTCGACCTGGTTTCCGAGGATCCGCTGTCGTACAACATTGTGGGCGACGATGACTTCGGGCGACTGATCGGCCGGCAGGGCGAGACGCTGCGGGCGTTTGGGTACCTGGTCAACCTGATGCTGGGGCGGCGGCTGGGCAGGCCGTGCCGGGTGATCGTTGACGTGAATGGCTACCGGCAGCGGCGGGCGGATCAGCTGGCGGAACTGGCGACCACGCTGGCCGACGAGGTTCGCAGCACGCAGGAGCCCATCACGCTGGATGCGATGCCCGCCAACGAACGGCGGCTGGTGCACGTGGCGCTGGCGGACGACGAGGATGTGCGGACCTACAGCATTGGCGAGGGCGACGAGCGCCGGGTCGTCATCAGTCCCAGGGCCTGACCGCAAGAGGCGCATGTCCAACGCCGCCGAGCGGCCGGTCTATCTGCTGCTCGGCAACGTTACGCAGGATCTGACGCCCGACGGCCCAACGTTTGGCGGCACGGCCTATTACAGCGGCCGGGCAGCGGCGGCGCTGGGGTATCGGGTGGTGGTGGCTACGCGGCTGGCGCCCGCGGATGCCCGACGCCTGGCCGCCGCGGTGCCGGAGATCGAATGGCACGTGGGGCCGGCGCTTGAGACCTCGACGTTTTCGAACATTTACGGTTCCGATGGGCGGACCCAGCTGGTGCATGCGCGGGCGCCGCGGCTGCGTGCGGCGGACGTGAAGGGGCTGGCGCCGGAGGCGGAGATCGTGCACCTAGGGCCGATCCTGCGGGAAACGGGGCCGTCGGTCGCGAAGGCCGTGGCCGAGCGGGACTTTGTGGCGCTGACGGGCCAGGGGCTGTTGCGAAGGGTGGACGAGCAAGGGCACGTGCGGGTGGACCTGCCGCGGTCGGCGGCCACGGCCTTTGCCGCGGCGCACGTGAGCATTCTCAGTACGGAGGATTTGGCGGGGGACGCGGAGACCGCGCGGTCGCTATTGGCGCGCTCGCGGGTGGGGGTGTTGACGGACGGGCCGGGGGCGATTCAGGCGCATGAGGATGGGCGCTGGTTGCGGTTCCCGGTTACGGAGCGGCCCATGCGCAATCCGACCGGGACGGGCGACGTATTCGCGGTGGCCTTCTACAGCGCGTATCGCGCGTCCGGCGACCTGCGCGATGCGCTGGGGGTGGCGGCGGAAGCGGCCGCGCGCTGGATCGGCGCACCGGCGCCGGAGCCGTTCCACTTGCTGCCCGAGCCGGGAGCCGCGGGTGAACTTTGACGCGCTGACGCTGGCGGCGGTTCGGTCAGAAATCGAAGACCGGGCGCTGGGCGGGCGCGTGCAGCGGGTGGCGTCGCCGCGTGCCGGCGCGTTGGCGCTGGAGATCTACGGGCATCAGGCACGCCACTACCTGCTGGTGGACGTGGATCCGGACCGGCCACGAGTGCGGTTCGCGGGGCAGTGGCCGCGCGCGGGGACGCAGGCGGCCAGCCCGTTGCTGCTGCTGGCGCGCAAGTGGGTTCGCGGGGCGCGGCTGGTGGAGATCGTGCAGCCGGCGGCCGAACGGATCCTGGACCTGACGTTCGACCTGCATGGGCCGGAGATGCCGGAGGGGGCGCGGACGCAGCTGATCGTGGAGTTCATCGGGCGGCAGACGAACCTGCTGCTGGTGGACGAGGGCGGACGGATACGGGACGCGCTGCGCCGGGTGCGGGGCGGGGACGGGCGTCGGCGGATTCAGCCGGGGGCGGCGTATGAGCGGCCGCGCGCGCTGGAGGTGCCGGACGTTGCGTCGGTGAACCCGGAGGAGCTGGGTCGAAGCGGCGAGCGAGCCGGGCCGGCGTGGCGGGCGCTGGTGCGGGGGGTGCGGGCCGTGAGCCCCACGCTGGCGCGGGAGGCGTTGGCGCGGGCCGGGCATGAGCCAGCCGCGACACGGGGCGAGGTGACGGACTGGGGGCCGGTGTTGCAGGGCCTGGGGGCGATTCTGGCGGACGGGGCACGGGGCGACTGGCGGCCATCGCTGGTTCCCGGGACCGGAGGGTGGCGGGCGTTCGCGCCGTACAAGCTGACCCAGTTCGACGAGTCGGGCGTGGCGATGGACTCGATGAGCGAGGCGCTGGAAGAGTTTGACAAGGCCACGGCTCCGGCGGCGCCAGCGCCGGATGCGCGGGTGGAACGGTTGGAGCGGCTGATCACGTCGGCGACGGAGCGGGCGACGCGGCGTCTGGCGGCGCTGCGGGTGGAACTGGCAGGCAGCGACGCGGCGGACGAATTGCAGGCGGCTGGGGAGGCGCTGCTGGCGTTTGGACATGGGCTGCCGGCGGGCGCGACGGAGTTCCGATACGAGGGACGCACGATCGAGCTGGATCCGCGACGGACGGTCGTGGAGAACGCGCAGCGCTACTTTGCGCGGGCCCGCGACCGGCGGACGGCGGCGCGGGAGACGCCGATCCGGATGCGGCGGACGGAGCTGGAACTGGGTTTCCTGCGGCAGGCGGCCGACGACCTGGCGCGGGCCGATTCGCCGGGGGTTCGGCAGGCCATCGAGGTGACGCTGGCGGAGGCGGGATATGGGCGGTCAAACGCCAAGCGTGGATCTGAGCCGTCGGCGTCGCGGTGGATGCTGGGGACGCATCAGCTGCGGGCGGGGCGGACGGCGGCGGAGAACCATCGGCTGACGTTTCGTGAGTCCGGGCCGGACGATTTGTGGCTGCACGCGCGGGGCGTTCCGGGCGCGCATGTGCTGCTGCGGTGTACCGCCGGGGACGCGCCGGAGGACGTGATCGAGAAGGCGGCGTCGATTGCGGCTTGGCTAAGCGCCGCGCGCGAGGACGCGCTGGTGGAGGTGGACGTGACGGGGCGGCGGCGAGTGCGGCCGATTCGCGGGGCGGGTCCGGGGCAGGTGACGTATCGCGGGGAGCGAACGCTGCGGGTGGCGCCCAGGGCACCGGCCGAAGTCGGGGCCAAGCGGCTAGCCTGAGTCATGGGACGCCGAAGACTGATGGTGGCGGCCGTGGTTCTCGTGGCTGTCGTGCTGGTTGGGTGCGATGGCCAGGCATCGCTTGCGGAAGAGTCAGCTCAGCCACCAGCCTTGACGGGTAGGGCAGCTACGGCGCCAGCGGACAGCGCGACGAAGACGCCGGCTGTCGAGGCGGCCAATGCCTTCATCGGGACGCTGAGCGGAGAGCAGCGTGCGGCGGCGGTGTTGGAGTTGGGGGATTCGAGGCGGGCGAACTGGTCGAACCTGCCGCCAGGGTCCGTGCGCTTTGAACGGAATGGGGTGCGGATCGGCGATCTTGACCTTGAGCAGATAGATTCCATGCATCACTTCCTGGCATCGGCGCTCAGCCCCACGGGGTATCGGACGGTTCTGGGGATAGTTCGCGCGGAGGACGCGCTGGCGGAGTCACGGGCGTCGGACCGCTCGCGATGGAGTTCCGACAACTACTGGCTGGCGTTCTTTGGCGAGCCTTCGGAGCGCGGGGCCTGGGGGTGGCACTTCGGGGGGCACCACCTGGCGGTGAACGTGACGGTGGTGGGCAGGCGGAGCTACCTGTCGCCGACGTTCCTGGGAATCGAGCCGTCGTCCTATGCGTCCGGCGGGTCCACCGTCGCGCCCCTCGATCCGTTCGTGGAGGCCGGTCTTGCACTGATCAAGGGTCTTGACGGTGAAGCTCGGGCGCAGGCCACGATCGCAGACCGGCCGGGCGGCGTGGTGACGGGCGCGGGGCGAGACGGGGTGATACCGGAAGTGGAAGGCGCCCACGTCGGCGACTGGAGCTCGGAGCAGCAGCAGGTGCTACTCGAGACGATCGGGCTCTGGGTAGGCCTGCTCGACTCGCAAAGCGCCCAGGCCAGGATGGATGAAGTCTTGTCCAGTCTGAGCAGCACGCGCTTCGCCTGGAACGGGGATGTGCGTGGCGACGGGCCGATTTACTACCGGATCCAAGGCCCTTCGCTGATCATCGAGTTCTCGACCGAGCGAGGGCTTGGCGGCGGTGGCGCCCACTACCACTCGATCTATCGAGACCCCACCAATGAATACGGCAGCACCGCCTCCGCATCGAGCTAGCTCAGGCGCAGGCCATCCGCATGACCGTCAGGCGCGGGGGCGGCGTTGGCAGTTGGAGCAGTAGTGGGTGCTGCGCTGGGCGACGACGATGCGGCGGATGGGGCGGGCGCAGTTTGGGCACGGCTCGCCGGTCCGGCGGAATACGCGCAGGAGCTCCTGGTTGCCGCCAGGCGTGCCACGGCTGGTTTCGAAGGTGCTGAACGATGTTCCGTGGTTGGCGATGCCTGATTCGAGCGCGTCCACGATGCCCTGCGCGAGCGCCTTGAGCTTGCGGGACGAGATGCGGTCGACCGGCGCTTCGGGGTGGATGCGGGCGCTGAAGAGCGCCTCGTCGGCGTAGATGTTGCCCACGCCGGCGAGGGTGCGCTGGTCCAGCAGGGCCGGCTTGACGGCCACGGTGCGGTTACGGAAGCCGTCGCGGAGCGTGCGCCAGTCGAAGTCTGGGTCCAGCGGTTCGGGTCCCAGCTGGCCGATGACCGTGTGCAGGTCGGCCTCATCCAGTGCCCAGGCGCGGCCGAAGCGGCGGACGTCGACGAAGTGCACGGCAGGGTCGCGGTCCAGGGCCATGATCAGGCGGGTATGGGGCTGGACGGCGTCGGCGGGGCGCAGGTGGACGCGGCCGCTCATCATCAGGTGCAGGACCAGTACGCGGTCGCTCAGGCGCAGCAGCAGGTACTTTCCGCGGCGGTCGACAGCCTTGACGCGCTGGCCGACGAGACGGAATTCAAACTCGTGGACCGGGACTCCAAGGGTGAGTTTGGGGTCCAGGACGGTGGCGCGACGTACGGTTCGGTCTACGATATAGGCATCCAGCTCGCGGCGGATCGTTTCTACCTCTGGCAACTCAGGCATAACCGCGAGACCATGGGATGGGGCGTACGACGCGCCCCACAGCATGCGAACCGAACTCGACCCGTCAAGTCCCCCGGCCGATAGCGCCCCGCCCGCCGAATCCGGCGGGCGGGGATCCGCGGTCGTGGACAAGCGTTTGTTCTGGCTGCAGGTGGCCTCGCTGGCCGTCGTCACGGGCGTCAGCCTGGCGGCCATCCCCTACGCGGAGCAGATAAGGGAAAACGCCGGTCCGGCCTACCTGGCGCTGTTCCTGCTGTCGGTGCAGTCCGGCGCGCTGTTCATGCTCCCGGGGTTCGGCTGGGCATCCATCGCCGTCTTTGCGGTGGCGTTCGACAACGTGTGGGGGCCGGTGCTGGTGGGCACCACGGGCCAGGTGGTGGGCGAGATGGTGTCGTACTTGCTGGGCGTGACCGGTTCCCCCTGGATCCAGCGGCGCAAGTCCTATCAGCGCGTGGAAGCCTGGATCAAGCGCTGGGGGCTGCTGGTGATCTTTGCGATCGCGGCCCTGCCGAACCCGTTCTTCGACCTGGCGGGCGCCATCGCCGGCGCGGCGCGGCTGGGCTGGTGGCGCTTCTTCATCGCGTCGTGGGCCGGGCGCCTGATCAAGAACATCGCCTTCGCGGCGGCCGGCGTGCAGAGCGCGGACTTCATCCGGCAGTTCTTCTAGGGGTGGTCTGAGTTCGTCCGGAGGTGGCGGGAGGCTCCATGCTCGCGGGCAACCCAGGCCTGCCAGGGAACAACGGTGCGCGTAGGCGGCTGCACTGGTGCATGGTCGGCACGCCAGTGGGTAATCGCGTCAGACCTCCGCTATCGCGCGAGGGTCGTGAGCCTTGAGTAACGCGCGCTGTGTCCGCCGGAGAGCTATCGCGCCTCATGACAAGGGAACGCTCGGCGATGAGCCTGATCGAAACGCGGGGGCTTAGGAAGGACTTCGAGGTGCGGGCGCCGCGGAGGCGTCCGTGGGAGGTGGTGCGGCGGAGGGAAGCGCGTGAGGCCGGGCGCGAGCCGATCGTTGCGGTGCGCGATCTGAATCTGCGGATTCCGGCGGGCGAGTGTTACGGCCTGCTGGGGCCGAACGGGGCCGGGAAGACGACGACGGTGAAGATGCTCTCGACGCTGCTGGAACCGACGGCAGGCATGGCGGTGATCTGCGGATACGACACCGTGCGTCAGGGCGCCGACGTGCGCGGGAGCATTGGCGTGATGTTTGCCGGCGAGCGGGGGCTGTACTGGCGGCTGACGGGGCGCGAGAACCTGGAGCTGTTTGGGCGCATGGAGTACATGCCCGGGTCGGCGATCAGGGCGCGCAGCGAGCAGTTGCTACAGACGATGGGCCTTGCGGAGCGCGCCGACGAACTGGTGGAGACGTATAGCACGGGGATGAAACAGCGCCTGAACCTGGCGCGCACGCTGCTGCATGATCCGCCGGTGCTGATGCTGGACGAGCCGACGGCGGCGCTGGACCCGGCGGCCGCCCGGGGGACGCGCCGGCTGATTCGTGACCTGCGCGGTGAAGGCAAGGCCGTGCTGCTGACGACGCACAGCATGTACGAGGCCGAGGCGATCTGCGATCGGGTGGGCATCATCCACCGCGGCGCGTTGGTGGCCGAAGGCCCGCCGCGGGAGCTGATTCGCGAGGCTGGTCTGGAGCCGCGGTTGGAGCTGCACCTGAGCGGCGACCCCGAGGTCGCACGATCGGTGCTGGTCGACGAGGCGCTGTGGTGGAGCGGCCCGGCCGACGACGGGTCGATGGAGGCGGCGGTGCGGGCGGCGGACGGCTGGCGGACGGCTCAGGTTTTGGCCGAACGCCTGGGTGAGCACGGCGTGACTGTCGAAGACGCCCGGTTGCGCGACGCCACCCTGGAGGACGCCTTCATCAAGCTCACCGGTGCTCGCCTGGAAGATCCGTTTGAGCGGGTCTGAGTTGTCGCGCCAGGCGCAGGGGCACGCCGGGGCGTTTGTGGCGGTGGCCATGAAGGCCTGGCGCATGCAGTGGCGCGAGGGGTGGTTCTGGCAGATTGGCATTCTGGGCGCGTTGACACTCACCATGCCGGTATTGCTCAACGCTCGCGCGCTGGCCGGACCGGACGAGTTGCAAGCCGCGCGCTTTGCCGCCGTGGCTGGCACCGATAACTATCTTGCGTTCGCCGCCATCGGCATCGTCGTCCTGGCCTGGGTCGCGACGACGATGCAATCGGTCGCGATCGGGCTATCCAGCGAGCGGAATATGGGCACGCTCGGTGCCGCGTGGACGTCACTCACCCCCCGAACACTGCTGTTGGCCGCGGACGCCGCGGGCCGAGCGCTGGCTCAGACGACGTTTGGCGTGGTGATGTTCGTAACCGCGTGGGTGCTCTTTCGCTTCGAGTTGACCGTCGTGCCGTCAGCGCTGCTGCTCGTTCTGCTGACGGCCTTCATGGCCAGCATTTCGGTGGGGGTATTGATGGCCGGTTTCGTCATGCGTTATCGGGACGCCGGGTTGCTGTCCTCGACCCTTCTCACGGCTTCGGGGATATTCGCCGGGATCGCCTACCCGACCACCGTTCTGCCGGAGTGGGCCCAGGTGCTGGGACACGCGCTGCCGCTCACCTGGATCGCCCGCGGCTTACGGGCCGCGCTGATTTTCGGCGACGCGCCAGAGGCGTACCTGGCGACGGCCGTCCTGCTGGGGATGGCGCTCATGCTCGGAGTCGTCGGGTGGCGGCTGTTTGCGCGATTCGAGCGCGCCGCTCGCCGCCGCGGTCTGCTGGAAGCCTTTTGACGCGCCTGGCGCTCACTGGACTCACGCCCGCCCTGCTGGCGGTGCGGGCGTCGTTTCTGCGCGAATGGCAGGAAGTTGGGCGCCAGAAGATCCGGTGGGTGGCCATATTGGTCAACGTGGCGACGCTCATGGCCCCGCTGCTGTTGGCGCAACTGGCGTTCGGCAGCGAGGGATTCGCGGCCAGCGGCGGCGGGGAGCACGTGGTGGCCTTCATTGCCCTGGGATGGCTCGCGATGCAGGTTGCCCAACAAGCGTTGATGGGCGCCCAGGGATATTTGCGCTGGGGGAATGAAACGGGCGTGCTGCCGCACCTCTGGACCACGCGCGTCGCGCGGTGGGTTCCGATCGTTGGCGTCACGCTGTTCGAGCTCGTGCAGATGCTCGTGTGGGCCGTCGCCATCCTGGCCGTGGTGTTGCTGGTCGCGGGCGGGTTTCCGGCGGTGAGCCTTCTCAGCATCCCTGTGATCCTGCTGAGCTTTATCGGCTTCTCGGGGATCGGGCTGGCGATGGGCGGAGCCGGGCTGGTGATGCGGCAGTGGCGGGTGCCGGGGCTGATCAACGGCGTTGCGTTTCTGATGGCGGGGGCGGCGTTTCCGATCGGCGTGCTGCCGGCCGAGGTTCGCTGGCTGAGCTATGGGCTTCCACACACGTACGCGCTGGACGCGATGCGCCATACGCTGCTGGGGACGCCGACGCTGGTTCCCTTGTGGGCCGAGATGGTGATTCTGTCGGTGACGGCAGTTGTGGCGGGTGTGGGTGGGATCCTCGTGTTCAACCGGCTGGATCGGTATGCGACGCGGCAAGGGCTGATCGGGCTCTATACGTAGCCCGGCGTCAGGAGCTCCAGGCACCGCCTACGTGATGTGGAAGTCGGTTGCGTACCGGATGAGGCCCCGATGGGCTGCCACGCGTCGCGAGGCGTGGTTGGTCCACGACGTGCTGTCCTGGAGTATTCGCCCCTGCTGGTGCACCGCAGCTCCGCCATTGCCGCTCGATTGAGCGGATCGCTGGTGCAATCGTTCGTGGTCAATTCCGGCGCCGCCAGATCGCGCAGCGCCGCACGGGGTGTCATCTGCATGCCGCATCGAAGGTCCCCGGTGCAGGCAGGCTACGGTCACTTGGCCGGCGAGGCGTCGGGCGGCAGCGTGGCCTTCAGCCCGAATAGCAGAGGCAAACGCTGCGCGCGGTCCGGCAGCCGCCACCAGCCGTCGTCACCCTGGACCATCCCCGGCTGCGCCTGGTAGCCACTGAAGGGGTACTCCCGCAGGGACTCGATGCGAAAGCCCTCGTCGGCGAGCGCGCTCACAATTTCGCCCAGACTGTGGTTCCACTCGTACGTGATCGTGTGATCGATTTCGACACCCGCCTCGGTGTAGGTGCCCGGCTCGTCGTAGCGGATGGCCTCGCCTTCGAAGTACGGGTCCACCATCACCAGCTGGCCGTTGGGCCGTTCGGGGTCGAGCGTGTGCGCGAGAGGATGTCCGTCGCGGATGTAGAACGTTCCTCCGGGACGGGTGAACCGTCGGACGACTCGCGCCCAGGCGGCAACCGAGGGCAGCCAGCAGAGCACGCCCTCGCTGGCATAGACGATGTCGAAGGTTTCGGCGAGGACCTCGGGCGCCTCGTGGATGTCGGCCAGGACAAAGCGACCGGGAGCGCCGCTGCGGCGGCTGATGTCGCGCGCCGCCTCGATTGAGCGCTCGGAGAAGTCGAGGCCGGTGACGTCGGCGCCCAGCCTGGCCCACGAGAGCGTGTCGAGGCCGATGTGGCACTGCACGTGGAGCAGCGAGCGTCCCTGCACGTCGCCAAGCTGCGCGCGATCGAAGTCGACCGCCTTCGTCAGGTTCCGAGCACCCGCGATGAAGTCCTCAACGCCATAGAAATCCGAGGCCAGGTGCGCGGGAACACGGTCGTCCCAGTTAGCCCGGTTGGCCTGTCGATGTTCTTCGAGCATGGCAGTCGCTTTCGGCTTTCGGTTCGACAGGCACGACGCCCCGGTCGAATCGATCCATTGATGGTATTCGGCGGCGTGGCCGCCATTGCGTAGTCGTAGGGACTCGCGCCTGGGTGACGCCTGCGCGCCGCGTGACGTGCGGCTGGCAATGTGCCCGCCCGGCGCTCGCTGCGGTCAGCCAGATCGGCGTTGCGACCAGCGCGTGCGGTGCCGTTTTCGCAGCTGCCGTTGCCGGTTCCGAAGCCGGCGGTGCGCTCCGCGGATGTGGGAGAGGTTGACTTGATGCCGGTGTTCGACGACGAAGCGCGTCAGGCGGACCCACTGCTCCGGGCGCACTTCCGATGGCGACTGGTCGAGTCCCAGGTTCAGGTCGCCGGCGATTCGACGAATCTGGCGCGTCGTGAAGAGCGGACGCAGGGCTGCTCTCGGGGATGCGCCGCCAACGAAGCCCTGGGTCACGAGGTCGCGAAACAAGGTGTCGTCGTGAGCAGCGATCAATGGCTTGGGTCTCAGCCTCAAGTGGAGTAGGGCGGCAGCGACCTTGGGCACCGGATGGAATGCCGTGGCCGGAATGTGCGCAAGCACACGGGCGTGCCAGCGCGGGTATAGAAGGCAGGCAACGAGCGTGAAACGCCGCCGGCGATTAACCATGAATCGCTCGACGGCGGCACGCTGGACGATCAGGTAGGCCTCCTGGGGCGGATCGACGCCGCTCGTCAGCTTGGCGACAACATCAGCCGTGATGTTGAAGGGCAGACTTGCGCAGACCTTGTATGGCCCACGCGGCAGCTCGCACGCCAGGAAATCCGCCTGGACGAGCGTTACGGCGGACGAGTATCTGTAGCGCTGCTCTAGACCGTGGAAGACACGCGGATCGATCTCGTATGCCACGACATGTCGGCAGCGTTCGGCCAGTGGCGCTGTAAGTGCGCCTTGCCCGGCCCCGATATCGAGGACAAGGTCGTCGGCCGAGATTGAGGTTTTAGGGAGAAGCCGGCGTGCGAGCCGTCTGGACCGCAGGAAGTTTTGACCGTGTTCGGGTTTGCGACCTGACACGGCGAACTACCACGCAGAAGCCCAAGGGAATGTCTCTCAATGGAATCGAACTCTTCCGTTGCAGGCTACCAGCAGCCATGGGCGCCGTGGGGGGATACTGACCGGTGCGTTTTAGGCGTGCTTCTCGGGCCGTCGGACGACCCACATTCGGCACTCGGAGCTGATCTTGCGGATGGCTTCGGTCTCGGTCGCCACGTCGGATCGCAGCCTGTCCTCGACGAGGTCGAAGCCGACGTCGGCAATGAGGCTCCTGACTTCGGCACGCGCCGGAATGTGGATGTAGGTCAGCAAGCCTGAGTCGGGGATGATCCGGTCGCCGAACTCGAGGAGGCGCGCGTCCTGTTCCCCGCGATCCCAGCGAGCCCGCTCGTCGCGCCAGAAGTCGACCCAGCGGGGTATTGCCCTGTCGTGGGTGGTGAAGATGAAGTGACCGCCCGGTCGAAGCACGCGACGCACCTCGTGCAGAGCCTCGAGCCTGCGCTTCCCGCCGGGAATACACATAAGCCCCTGGAACGAAAACAGCGCTCCGTCGAAGCTTGCGTCGGCGTAGGGCATGGATGTTGCATCGCCGACGTGAAACCGGATGGCGAGGTCGTGCTGCGCGGCGATGCGGCGGGCCGCCGCGATCATTGTGGTGGAGAGGTCATGGCTAGTTAGGTACTGGTAGCCAGCCTCGTGCAAGCCGAACGTCGTCCGACCGGCGCCGCAGCCGATGTCCAGAACCGCGCCGTCCCGCGGCAAGTATCGGTCGAACAACTTCCGCTCGGACTCCCACAGCCCGACGGCGGTGACGGCTGCGTCGTATTCATGGACGTGGTCAGCGTCCTCCCACGATCCGCGGACGAACGACTGGTCGATGTCTTGGTGGCTCATTTGTGCCCACACCGGCTTCGTGACTTGACGGTACCTTGCCTCGGAGAGTTGTGAACACTCGAGAGACCGGCGCGCCCGAGCGTGGCCGGCGTGTGGCGTGGGACGTTGGTTGTTCAGAGCTTCCGTGGCGGCTCGGCGGCGATGCGGCGATAGAATCGCCGGCCATGGAGGAGTATTTCCGGCAGATCGCCGTTCGGACCGCCGAGGGTGAGCGGGTAGCGTCGGCGGTGGTGGTGTCCAGCCGCGGGTCGACGCCGCAGGATATTGGTGCGCGCATGCTGTTCTTCAGGGACGGGTCCACCTGGGGGACGGTGGGCGGCGGCTGCGTGGAGGCGGACGTGCGGGCGGAGGCGGTCCGGGTACTGGCGGACGGGCGTTCGCGGGCACTGGAGATCGATCTGATTGACGACATCAAGGGCGAGGGCGACGTCTGCGGCGGCACGCTGGAAGTGCTGCTGGAGTCCTGGAGCGACGCTCCCCTGATCCGCCCGTGATTGACCGCGCCGCCGCGGTGGCGGCGGCGGAAGAGGCGCTGGTGCGGCGGGCGGCCATCGTGTTCGTGCATCTGGTGGGCGCGCGTGGGGTGGAGGCCGGCGGAATCGGGCTTCGGGCGATCTACGAGTCTGGTCAGGGGCTGTCGCACGCCGTCGCGACGCCGGGGATCGACGAGGCCCTGGCGCGGCTAGCGGCGGAGACGCTGGCCTCCGGGCATCCGCGAGCCGTGAACCTGGATGCCGAGGGTGGGCCGGCCACGCGGCGGGACCGGGTGTACGCGCGGTTTCTGTTGGACCCGATCATGGCCACGCCGCGAATGCTGATCGTGGGAGCGGGGCACATTGCGCAGCCGCTGGCGCGGCTGGCCTCGGTGCTGGAGTTCGAGACGATCGTGGTGGACGAACGCTCGGATTTCGCCAACCGCGAGCGGTTTCCGACGGCGGACGAGGTGTATGCGCGGCCGTTCGAGGAGTTCCTGGACGAGTTTGAGGTGGACGAGCGGACGCACGTAGTGCTGGTGACGCGGGCGCACCGGTTCGACGAGCTGGCACTGCGCCGGCTGCTGGATTCGCCCGCGCCTTACATCGGGATGATCGGGAGCCGCCGGCGGGTCCACATCGTCTACGGGACGCTGCTGGCGGAAGGGTTCACGCCGGAGCAGTTCGCGAAGGTGTACGCGCCGATAGGGTTGGACATCGGGGCGCGGACGCCGGCGGAGATTGCGATTGCCATTGCGGCGGAGATTGTGGACCTGCGAAGGCAGGGTAAGGGGCGGCGGTTGTCGCTGAATGAGTTTCGGCCGGGGGTGGGGGATGGGCGGTAGGGTTGGCAGCTAGGGCCATGAATATCTTCGCTTGAGGGTCCCTATCTTTAGAGACCGGCCGCCTCTGCGTGGGGACCGTGACGTGCTCGAGCAGCCAACTGGCCGCCGAGAAGGACACCGTGCCACGACATCGACTAGGTATCCGCGACCAGAAGCTACTGCGGTATATTGTGAGTACGTGAGCGCCAGCGGGGCGGTAGTGCGCCCGGCCTGCTAACGGGAGTCGCATAGCGATCCGCCCCGGCTGGCACCCACGCCCCTCAGCCTACTCTCGCCTGCTTCCCGTTCTGGCTGCCCACCCACGCTGAGCGCATCCCGCCTGCTCTCCCCAGATTTGATAGCTGTAGCGATCCGCTGCGCGCGCCGGGATAACTAGCTTTCGCGGTGTTGGATTAGGTTGAGGTCGATGGCTCGGACTACGGCGGCGGTGCGGTTGGTCACGCCGAGTTTGGCGATGATGTTGGCGACGTGGATTTTGACGGTGCGTTCGGAGATGACGAGTTCCTGGGCGATGTCGCGGTTGCGTGCGCCGCGGGCCATGATCTGAAGGACTTCGACTTCGCGCGGGGTGAGGGCTTCGAAGGGGGGCGTCTCGTCCGCCGGGTCTTCGGGGCCGAGGCGGTCCAGGAGGCGTTCGACCACCACGGGTTGGAGCAGCGAGCGGCCGGCGTGGACGGTGCGGATGGCGCGTACGAGGTCTTTGGGGCGCACGTCCTTGAGGAGATAGCCGCGGGCGCCGGCTCGGATGGCCTCGTAGATGGCGTCGTCGTCGTCGTAGGTGGTGAGGACGATGGCGCGCAAGTTGGGGTTGGTCTGGCGCAGTTTGCGGATGGCTTCCACGCCGCCCATGCGGGGCATGCGCAGGTCCATAAGGGCCACGCTGGGGTCAGTGTCGGCCGCGCATTCGAGGGCCTCGATTCCGTTGGAGGCCTGGGCCACGACCTCGATGTCGGGTTCGGCGTTCACGATCGCGCCGAAGCCCTCGCGGACGATGGGATGGTCGTCGGCGATGAGGACGCGGATCATCGGTCGGTGTCGGCTGGCTGAAGCGGGATTTGGGCCTGCACGCGGGTGCCCTCGCCCGGTTGGCTTTCGACGGTGAGTGTGCCGCCCAGACGCGCGGCGCGCTCGCGCATGCCGAGCAGCCCGAAGCCAGCGGCGTCGGCGGCGGCAAGGTCGATGCCCGAACCGTCGTCTTCCACGACCAGACGCACGTCGTCGTGGGTGACTTGAAGGCTGGCCAGTACATGGCCCGCCGAGGCGTGGCGCAGGGCGTTGGCGAGGGCCTCTTCGCCGATCCGCAACAACTCGTTGGCAATGGCGGCGGGGACATCGGCGGCGTCGCCCTGGACGCTGAAGCGGGCGGCGGCCGCACCTGAGGTGTCGACACGGGTGACGACGGCGGCCAGCGCGTCAGCGAGGTCCTGTCCATCCAGCGCCGAGGCTCGCAGGCCCTGGACCGACAGCCGGGCTTCACGCAGGCCGACGCGGGCCAGGTCAAGCGCGCGGCCGCGGTGGTCGGCGGCGGCCGTGGCATCGCCGGCGGAGTGCTCCAGAGCTTCAAGGTGGACGATGACGCCGGTGAGGCTCTGGGCCACGGTGTCGTGAATCTCGCGGGCGAGGCGCATGCGTTCGTCGAGGGCGGCGCGGGCCTGGCCCTGGCGGTAGAGGAGGGCGTTTTCGAGGGCGATGCCGATCTGGGCGGCGGCGGTGAGCAGGAAGTTGGAGAGTTCGGCGCCGTCGTCGGCGGCCGTACGCACCAGCAGCGCGCCGCGTTCGCCGGCAACGGCCAGCGGGAGGGCGTGGACCCATTCGGCAGCAGTGCTGCGTCGGCTGATCAGGGGGCTGTTGGTTTGGGGTGGGTCCGACGGGGCAGCGGCGGCCCAGTCCGGGGTTGGCGGGGTGGCGAGGCCGAGTTGCTCCGTCTGGGTTGGCTCGAGGCGAACGAAGGCGGCCTGGATGCGGGGATGGCGGGGAAGTTCGGCGGCGCTGACGCGCAGGATTTCCTGGGCGTCGAGCGTCTGGGTGATGGAGCGGGCGACGCGCACGACGATTTCCAGTTCGCGGGTGCGATCGGCGACGCGCTGTTCGAGGGAGCCGTAGAGGGACTGGAGTTGGCGGGCCATGGATTCGAACTGGGTGGTCAGTTCCTCGATTTCGTCGCCGGTTCGGGCGGCGGTCGGGATCGGGCGGAAGTCGCCGGCGGCAATGCGTCGGGCGGCCTGGGCCAGGTCGCGCAGGCGGCGAGTGGCGCGGACGGCGGTGAGGCCGATGAGGGCCGCGGGCAAAAGGGCTGCGCCGAGCAGGGGTATCAGGACGAGGAGGCCGGGTCCGCTGAAGGCTTCGAGGGGGGCGGTCCAGGGACGTTCGACGACGAGCCGCCAGCCGGTGGTGCCCAGCGGCGCGAAGCCGGTGATGCGCTGGGTGCCGACGAGGGGGCCGCGGAGGAGGGCGCCGGAGGGGGATGTGAAGAGCGGGTCGCCGGGTTCGCCGGAGGACGTGATGGACCGGCCGACCTGGTCGAGGTCCTGGTGAAAGGCCACGTAGGCGGCGGCGTCAGCGAGGCCGACGGTGGCGTTGGGGGCGGTGGGGATGAGGTCCTGGAGGAGGGAGCGCCAGGGGGGCTCTTCGGGTCCGGCCGAGACCTTGAGTGCGCCGACGCGGATGACGGTGCCGTCGGGGACGGCGGCAACAATCACTGATTGTCCGCTGGACGTCTGCTGGACATCCGAGAGCGCCATGGCATCGGAGTCGCGGGCGCGTTGGAGGGTTGCGGCGGCCGGGGCACCGATGGATTCGTCGAACTGTTGGATGGGGAGGTCGCCGGCGGCGCGGGGGGCGGTGGCGCGGTGGGTGAAGAGGTTGGAAGCCGCAGCGGAGGCTGTGCGGAGATTGGCGCGGAGGGAGTCGGCGATGGCGCGTTCGATGGGCCCGGCCAGGGCGTGGGCGCGGTCGGCTTCGGCTTGCAGGAGGGTTTCGAGGCGGGAGTGCTGGTTGAGAAAGAGTGTGAGGACGGCCACGGCCAGAAGAACGGTGGCCGTGGGAACGGCTGCCAGGATGGCGATCTGGCCGGCCAGGGAGCGGGTCCAGGAGCGGCTGGACGGGGTTGGGGAACGGTCTTGCACGAGGCAGCGTTTGGGGGCCGCGTAGACTGATCAGTATGGACGCTTCCGAGCGCCCCCGCCTCGTGGTTCTGGATGCGATGTCGTTGATTCATCGCGCGTACCACGCGGTGCCGCGCCACTTCGCCACGTCGACGGGCGAACCTACGAACGCGGTATTCGGCTTTACCAACATCCTCTTGCGGATCGTTGACGAGCTAGCGCCCGACCATGCGGCGGCGGCGTTCGACCTGCCGGGGCCGACGTTCCGCGACGAGCTGTACGAGCCCTATAAGGCGCACCGGGAGGCGCCGGACGACGCGCTGATCGCGCAGTTTGGGCGAATCCGGGAGCTGGTTGAGGTGCTGGGGATTCCGATTTACGAGCTGGAGTCATACGAGGCCGACGACATGCTGGGCACGCTGGCCCGGCAGGCGGAGGCCGAGGGGTTCGACGTCTGGCTGGTCACCGGCGACCGCGACGCCCTGCAACTGGTAACGCCGCACGTGCGGGTGCTGAGCACCAACCCGCGGACGGGGCAGCCGCTGGTATATGACGAGGCGGCGATCGAGAAACGGTGGGGGATCAAGCCGGGCCAGGTCATCGACTTCAAGGGTCTGCAGGGCGACAGCTCGGACAACATTCCCGGGGTGAAGGGGGTGGGGGAGAAGACGGCTTCGACCCTGCTGGCGAGTTACGCGGACATTGACGACATCTACGCGCACCTGGAGGACATTCGGCCGGCGATCCGTCGGCGGCTGGAGGGTCAGGAGGAGGTAGCGAATCTGTCGCGGCGTCTGGCCACGATCGTGTGCGACGCGCCGGTGGAGTTCGACGCCGAGCGCACGCGGCTGTGGCAGGCGGACGTGCCGGCGCTGCATGGGCTGATGCGGGAGTTGCAGTTCCGCAACGTGGTGGAGCGAATGAGGTTTCTCGAAACCTCTGCTCAGGTTGAGGCTGAAGAGCTTGAGGTCGAGCCCAGGCTGGTGCAGGACGCGGAGGGGGCGCGGGGGCTGGCTGAGCAGTTGGCGCAGGCGGAGCGGGTGGCGGTGTTTCCGTATACGCGGGGGTCATCATGGAGCGTGGAGTTGCTGGGGCTGGGGCTGGCGTGGGGCGGGGATACCGCCTACGTGAGCCTGGACGGCGAGGCTAGGCCGCTGGAGGCGTTGCGGGTCTGGCTGGAGGACGCGAAGGCCGGGAAGGTTGCCTTTGACTCGAAGGCGCTGCATCAAGCGCTGGCCGCACGCGGCGTGGAGCTGCGCGGAGTCGATGTCGACCTGTTGCTGGCGGCCTACGTAGCGACGCCGAGCGCCATTCCGCAAACGCTGGACGACCTGGTGTTCAGGCGGCGAGGGATCGAGGTCGGGCCGGGGTTGCCGGATGCGCAGGTTGCGGGCGGGCTGATGCGGCCGGACCCCGAGGACGTGGCGGTTCCGGCGGCGCTGCGCGCCGCGCTGGCGCTGGCGCTGGCGGAGGAGCTGGACGCCGAGATCGACGACCTGAAGCTGACGGAACTGCTGCACGACGTGGAGATGCCACTGGCGCTGGTGCTGAGCGAAATGGAACGGCGCGGGATCAGGCTGGACGGCGGGGCGTTGGGGGAACTCTCGCGCGAGATGGGCGAGGAGATTGCCGAGCTGCAGTCGGCGATCTATGCCGACGCGGGGCGTGAGTTCAACGTCAACTCGCCCAAGCAGCTCGGGAAGGTTCTGTTCGACGAATTGGGACTGCCGGCGGGGCGGAAGACGAAGACCGGGTACTCCACGGCGAGCGGGGTGCTGGAAGGGTTGGTGGACGCCAACCCGATCGCGGCGCGGGTGCTGGAGTACCGGGAGCTGAGCAAGCTGAAGTCGACCTACATCGACACGCTGCCGGACCTGGCACACCCGACGACCGGGCGGTTGCATACCACCTTCAACCAAGCGGGGACGGCGACGGGGCGGCTGTCGTCGGCGAATCCGAATCTGCAGAACATTCCGATCCGGACGGCGCGGGGTCGTGAGATTCGGCGGGCGTTCGTGGCGGAGCGGGCGGGGTGGACGCTGCTGGCGATCGATTACTCGCAGATCGACCTGCGGGTGCTGGCGCACATCAGCGAGGACGCGGCGATGTGCAAGGCATTCGCGAACGGGCACGACATCCACGCCGCCACGGCGGCGAGCCTGCACGACGTCTCGCTGGACGAGGTGACCGAGGACATGCGGCGGCTGGCCAAGACGACGAACTTCGGGATCGTCTATGGGATCAGCGCGCAGGGGCTGGCGTCGCGGACGGAGTTTTCGCGGCGGGAGGCGGCGACGTTCATTGAGACGTACTTCGCGACGTATCCGGGCGTAAAGACGTACATGGACTCGACCATCGCCGACGCCCACGAGCGGGGGTACGTGGAGACGCTGTTTCAGCGGCGGCGGTATTTGCCGGAGCTCAATTCGCGGGCGTTTCATGAGCGGGCGGCGGCCGAGCGGATGGCGATCAACATGCCGATCCAGGGCACGACGGCGGACATCATGAAGGTGGCGATGGTGAAGCTGGACCGGGCGATCCGCGACGAGGGGTTCGCGGCGCGGATGCTGTTGCAGGTGCATGACGACTTGCTGTTCGAGTTGCCGTCGGAGGAATTGGACGACTTTGCGGGGGTGGCGCGGGAGTTGATGACGACGGCGGTGCGCTTGCAGGTGCCGCTGGCGGTGGACGCGAAGGCGGGGCCGAACTGGCGGGATCTGGCTGAGATTTAGGAGGCGGGGGCTTCGGCTGCTCTGGAAAGCTGTGTGCTGAGGCGACTGTGCTGAATCGGGGCGCGTAGCCCGGAAGACCCTCACCCCAACCCTCTCCCACAGGGCGAGGGAGCAGGAGGCGGCCACTCTGAAGGCCTGGGCGGGTCGCTGCTGCGGGAGGGTGGAGGGGTGGGAATGGGGCGCCTTCGTGCGCGTAAGAGTTTTCCCCAAAAAACTCTTGAGGTGCGGGGGCGTGCTTTTTTGGCTGGTTTTGGGGGTGCGCCGGGTGTCGTGGAGCGACGGGCCGTGGGGGTGAGGCGTGGACCGGACGACGCTCAGCACGGGGCGGGCGAGTGGAACGAGACGTGGGCCGTGGGAGAGGGCGGGGAGGAAGCGCGGAGCGGGTGGCGGGGTGACGGGGATGGGGATGCGGCGGTGGGGGTGGCTGCGGGGAGTTGACGGGCGAATCGGGCGGTTTATGGGGGAACGCGCACCCGCCGGCCCGGCTACCCCTAGTGGGGTAGCCGGGCCGGCGGGTGCGAGCTTTGGCGCGTTTTGGGGGCAGGTTTGCGCGGTTCGGTGGCCGCTGGAGGGGCGGCTGGGCTTGGCCGCCGGGTGGACCGGGGTGGGTGGCTGGACGGGCTCAGCACGAGCGGAGGGCGGCGCCGGTGGGTCGACAGGGTGGCGGCGGACGCGGGTGATTGGCCAGGGGGCGTGGTTCGAGAGGATTGCCAGGAGCGTTGACAGGATCGCCCGGAACGGAGGGAGGCGGAGGGGCGGGAGGCGTGGGGACGGAAGGGGCGGGAAGCGGGCGAGGGGCATGGGGATGGGGCGGTATGTCTTACTCAGATAGAGTACAGCATGACGAAGTGGAGGTCAAGGTTGTTGCTGGCAGCGGTGGGCGGGGACTGGCAACCAGCAGCGGGGATTTAGGGGGCGGCGGTGATGCGGGCCGTGGACCGGGGGGCGTGGCGAGCGCGGGTGTGGGGCTGGTTGGGGTGGTGGGGCGAATTGGCGCCGGTGACGGCGGGTGCTGGCGTCGTCAGCAGTGCCAGCAACGCTATCAATGCATGCGTTGCCGGCAATGCGGGCACATCCGGCAGGGATTGCGGTGTCAGCGAGGCGCTGGCGGGCAGGTGCGGGTTCTGGGCGAGTGACGGAATGCGCAGGTGGTTCGACGGTTCGGGCGTCTACCTTTTAAATATGCGAACCTCTGCCTGAGTGACAAGGGTATAGTGCTGCCGTCCGATAGTGACTCGCTCTCTGGAATATCGACCGTGTGCCCAGATACGCTCAGTCCGACCGAGCGAAGCAAGCGAATGTCCTTAGTCCGCTCCAGGGACACCCGCCCCGAACGCGAGGTGCGCAGACTGCTTACGGGACTCGGATACCGCTATCGCTTGCAGTATGGCAAGCTACCCGGACGTCCAGACTTCGCCTTTCCGGGGCGACGCAAAGTGCTCTGGGTTCATGGGTGCTTCTGGCATCGGCATTCGGGCTGTAAGTTGGCGCGCTTGCCAAAGTCGCGCCAGGAATTCTGGGTTGCCAAGCTAGAGGGCAATCGCGAGCGTGATCAGCGCGTTCAGGCGGAGGTCAGAGCGATGGGCTGGCACACTTCGACTGTCTGGGAATGCGAACTCCGTGATCGTGAGCGGCTTTCCAAGAGGCTGAAGCGGTTTCTCGATGACGATTCCCTGCTTGGCTAGGCTGCTTGCAGCGACCAGGATATTGATGGGTTCTCACTTTCTCCTTATGCGTCAGGGGCGAGTTGGATCTCTACCACAATCTCTGCTGTGGCAGGCTCTCGCGACGAATGCTCATGTTTCCGACAGCTCCAATCAGGCAATCCGATTGGCAAAAGCACGAAGTTCGCTACTTGCTTCGTTCGAGCAAGCTTGTGGCGATGGACAGGAAGGCGACCACCATTCGCTTCGATGACGTGACCATCAATAACTTACCGAGTTTCTTGGAATTGGTAGCACAACACCGGACGCGCGTTGAAGAGGAACTCGGGTCCATTCCTCTTTGGTTCCGGGGACATCGGAACGAAGAATGGAAGCTCGAGACTACACTGAAACGCCAAGGCATAATACCGGAGCGAGAGCCGCAGCTACTAAACCGCTTCCGCCAGAATGCCGTAAACTATTTGGGCTCCCAACACCCGCGCGATGAAGCGACGTGGGACTGGCTCTTTCTCATGCGACATCACGGGGCCCCGTCGCGGCTCCTCGACTGGACGGAGAGCGCGCTAATCGGACTCTATTTCGCCGTCGAACAAAGGCCGCGTGGACCAGACCTCAACCGAAAACAAAAGCCCGGCCATGTGTGGGTCCTGCTGCCCACGGTGCTCAATTCCAACGGAAATGTTCGTGATCCCGAGAGCAACGATGATCGAAGCGTCCCGATGTTCGCTCTCACAGCGGACAGCGGACTTAATATCTATGAGCCTAGCAACGTATCGCGAAATGCCAATTCTTCTGTTCCTCCGGCCGCCGGCCAAGGCATTAGGAGCTTTCCGCGCATGGAGGCACAGCAGAGTTCCTTCACAGTCCACCATGCGGATCAAAAGGCCCTTGAAGAGTGGCATGACAAGATGCACATATGGAGGTATTTGGTGCCCGCAGATGCCAAGGCTGGATTGCGTGCGGATCTTCGGGCTGCAGGAATAAACCGATTGGCGCTGTTTCGAGACCTAGATAGCGCCGCGTGGGTTGCAGAAGAAGCTCTCAATGTCTGACACGTCAGACATGGTTGATAGGCGCTTTAGTTTTCACACTTACGACCGCTCTGGTATTTTGCAGATAATTGATGACTGGGATCTTATTGACTTCGACCCGGACTATCAGCGCAAAGGCGGAGTTTGGGATTTGGAGAAAAAGCAGTACTTCATTGACTCAATTATTAATGGGATGGACTTGACCAAGCTCTACTTCCATGAGCTCTCGCCTGCTAAACGATTGTCAGATACCGCGACATATGGCGTCATTGATGGTAAGCAGAGGCTTGAGGCGATCCAAGGCTTCGTACAGAACAGATTTCCCTTGTCGGACGAGTTCGAGTACCTGCATGGGGATGGCGATGGAGGAGAGGCGGGCGGAAAGAGATACGCTGATCTTCTCATGGAGTTTCCGGTTTTGCGTGCGAGGTTTGACGATACTGTCTTGCCTGTCACGGTAATGCGCGCGAAGGATGAGGTGCTAATAGAAGGACTGTTTGTACGTCTCAATGAACAGGCAAATTTGAATGCAGCTGAAAAGCGCAATGCCTTTGGAGGACCTATCCCTCTTATTATCAGAGAGCTCGCTAAGCATAGCCTGTTCACAGACTACGTGCCATTTGATGATGGTCGATATCGCCACCGAGACTTGGCGGCTAAATTCCTATGGATTATTCACCAGGGCAGGTTCGTCAGTACTAAGCGTCGAGATTTAGATGATTTTGTGAAGGCTTATCGTACGGGTGATGAGTGGCCCACACATCCAGAGGCGCTTTTGAGAGATGCGCAAGCAGTTGCGGATGATATGTGCAGGTTTTTTACGCCGAGAGATGGGCTTTTACGCAGCGTAGGATGGATTACTCTTTACTTTCATTTGTTCCGATTGCGTCGTAATAGCACACCTAGAGCGAGACTTAGGCGTGGTCATTTTGTCCGTTTTGTGGATAAGGTAACGGCGACGCGGCATTGGGTCCGCGATATGGCGGATGGAAAAGTGCTGACGATTGACGTGGAGATTGATCCTGACTTGACGCAGTTTGATTCTCTACGGCAGAGTCCGAATGATGCGACCGCGCTTCGAACTAGGTACGCTATTCTTCGGCGGCATTTCTCGTCGATAATCGGCATTACGCTGCCAGAGATGATAGACACTTAGTTAGCCGACATTGTGGTTTGGGCGAGACGCACCTTCGTCTTTAAGACAGTTCTTCACTTGGGTGGCAAGTTTGTGGGCGAAGGCCACGGGTACAGCGTTGCCTAGTTGGCGGGTGGCTATGCTTCGGATTGGTGAGAATTGGAAAGCGTCAGGGAACGTTTGTAGCCTAGCAAGTTCGCGTATGGTGAAGTAGCGAACCGTTTCATCGGAATTGCGGATCATGTTTTCGCCGCCAGCGACACCATGGGTACCGGCTTTGATTGTCTTGCATGGTTCATCCCACGGGGATCCGGTGTGACCCTTGTAGATTCTCGCGCCGGGTATCATGCGGTGTTGGGATGGCCCGCAGCTGTCGTTAGGAGGCGGCAGGTCGGCTATTGCGTCTCGGACAGTTTGCCATCTGGCCGAGGTGACTTGTGGGTCACGTTGGAGCGCCTTAATCCTCGCGTGATGGCGAAGCGGCGGCGGTTGAGGGACCACTGAGTGATGTGTCCAGTATTCGCCAGTCACGTATTGTGATACTAAGAGCGCATCCCGGGAGTGTGATGGCTCAATCATCTTCCAGGTCAGATCCAGGTCGGATCTGAAAGCAACAATGAAGACACGTTCGCGTCGCTGAGGTATACCGTAGTCGGCTGTGTTGATGACGTGGGCCGATACTCTATATGAGAGACCGTGCTTCGTGGGCGCTGCCCCTAGTGCGGTTAGACGTTGGCTATGATGCTCCCAGGGCTCCTCTTTTTCGGGTTCTAGGAATGCGTGAGTGAGCTGTATGAGTAAGTAGTTAAAGTAGGTCCGCAAGCGTTTGCTAACGATCCCTTTGACATTCTCGGCGATGATGGCCTTCGGATGCAGTTCTCTGACTGCACGCACGAAGGCGGGTATTACATTCCGACTGTCAAGGCTCCCCAATTTCTTGCCGGCGGCCGAAAATGGCTGGCAGCTCACGCCTGCAGTGAGTAGGTCCACCTCGCCGTCGACGCACCCAGCGAACGTGAAGGAGTTCGCATCGGCCCTCTCAAGCGGCCAATCTGCGACCTCTGAGACGAAGGTCTTGTTCCTCCTGAGCGTGTCGATCGCGTGCTTGTCGTGGTCTAGTGCGAGCGCGTGCCTAAAGCCTGCGCTGGCGACGCCAAGGTCAAGGCCCCCGACGCCGGTGAAGATCGATACAGCACGCATGGTGTCACCGGAGGACGACGGCCACTCCGAGCGCAACGGCTCACTTGGTCGCATTTGCAGGATTATAGGGTTTGTCCGATTGAAGGGGAATAGTCGCGCAGAATGCCGATACGCGCCCTTTGCCCAAAACGATCTTGGTTGTGGACTGGCAGCTTGAGACGCGCGGACTACCACGAGATTGGCGCGAGCCTGCTCGGCAGTCGCACCACGAACGGGTGGCGCGGAGGTTGGGAGCATTTGGTCGGGGTCGTTTGCCAGGGGTGGCTTGGGTGCGGTCGGGTTGTTGGGTGGTGCTGGGTCCCGGCCGGTAACGCCGGGATGGCGGAGGGTGGTTGATGCAACCGGGGTGTGGTTCGACACGGGCCCCTCCGGCAAGCTCAGAGCAGGCTCTTCGACGGACTGCGGGCCGGCTCACCACGAACTGTTGGGTGGGTGATCACGACCGGAAAACGGGCGGGTGAGAGACGCCGCTGGCCGAGGAGTGAGGTGAGAGTAGTGAGCGTTGAAAGGCGGAATAGGAGGTTGGGAGCATTTGGTCGGGGTCGTTTGCCAGGGGTGGCTTGGGTGGGGTTTGGCAGTCGGGTGAGAGACAGAGTTGGAGGTCGACACGACGTTAGTATATTTTTGCAGACTTTCTAAGGTCGGCCTAGGAACGTAGGCGAGAGTGAGCTTTAGGGTCGTGTAGTTGCTGAGGCTACTGACGGTGCACTAAGATAGGTCGTGAGAGTTCGCTGGGCGGTGCGAGCTCTGAATAGAATAGGCAATGGGCGGATGTTGCAGTTTGTCGTCGGGAGAGAGTATTCACGTGGCGATGTGAAGGAGCTGGCTGGGGTTCCTCGGGATTCCGTTGGTGGGCCGTGGCACACTGGAGTGTTAGAACATAATGAGGAGTTTCTGATCTTCACCAATGTGGGCACGGCTGGGCGCACTGGTCATGACTATGACAATCGATGGGAGGGGCCTTTTCTTCGGTCGTGTCACAAGCGAGGATCTCATCTCGGTTGGGCGAGTGTTCAGAGATTGCTTGAGCGAGGCAGAGTCGTACACGTGTTTTGGCGTGGATCCAATACTGATCCATTCGTATATGCCGGCTATGCCACGGCGATAGATGTCGCCGACAAATCACCAGTAGAGATTCTGTGGTCGTTTTCCGTCGAGGCACCGGACGTGAGTACTCTCGCGGGGCCGGATGAGCTTCCACCGAGCGGATTCACCGAAGGATCCGCCCGAAGGGTGTCAGTTAATGTCTTCGAAAGAGACCGCGCAGCTAGGGAGGCGTGTATTCGGCACTATGGTCCAGCGTGCCTAGTCTGTGATCTGGAGTTTGGGAAGCGATATGGAGAAGCTGGAGCTGGCTTCATTCACGTTCATCATCTGGTTCCCATTTCCGACGTCGGTTCAGATTATGCGGTTGATCCAATTGAAGATTTGCGTCCCATCTGTCCTAATTGTCACGCCATGGTCCACCGGCGACAGCCTCCACTTGCGCTCGATGACGTACGTTCGATGCTCAATGACTGAATGATCCTCGTTTAGGAGTACTGGCGGGCCGGCGACAGGCTGCGCGCTCTTTCCGAGCGGTGTCACTTGAGGTTCGCCAGGATCAGGTCAGGGCCTGTCAGTCGGCGTTTCGTAGCGGGAAAGCCCGGATCGCCACGAACGGGTTCATCGGCAGGGTCAGGGCGGGTTCTACGGGGACACCGGCTCGGGTCGCCACGGACGGGGTGGGGCGGATGGTGCAGGTTGCGCGGAAGACGGGCGGGGCGGGTGTGAGCGGTTGGGGTGGTTGGGTGGGCCTCAGGTGCCGGGCGGGGGGATGAAGGGTGGGTCGTAGGGCCAGGCCTTGTCGCGTTGGGTGTCGCGGAACCAGGTTTCGTGGCGCCAAAGAACCTGGTGCCAGTCGGCCCGGCGGGGCTGCACGCCGTGTTCCTGGATGAGGTGCCAGACGATCTGTTCGACGGTAAGCCGGCGAGTGGGGAGATGGAGTCTTGAGAACGATCGTTCGCCGACGTAGTGCTGCGGTGCGGCGTGCACGTGCATATGGCAGCGGGGATACCTGGCCCGACTGTGCTGGTCATAGTGGTAGGTGAACACCGGGCACGGGCTGTCATTGTCGGCACCGGCCTGGTAGGTGAACGTTGCGGCCGTGGTCTCAAGGCGCTGCGATGCGCGGTTGATCTGCAGGGCGATCTCGATGTTCAGAAACATCCCGTTGTTGAGCCGAACCGGCTGTCCGCGGTAGGACGGCGGCGAAATGCGGTGGCCGACGATTAGCCGATCCGCCCCCGGCCACTCGGCTCCAAGACGCACATCCGCGACTATCCCGGCGACTTGGCGAATGCGCTCCAGGAAGTCTCGAGCGGCGCGCCGACTCCTAGGTCTCGCTCGGCTCGGCAATGAGGAAGGCGAGATAGGTCAGGGAGCGAAACACGGGATTGCCGTGGTATTGCTCCGGGGGATCGCGGTAGATCGCGAGGAACTCGTCGGCGGTCAGGCCGAAGTGCCGCTGTGCGTCACGGTCCAAGGCCTGCCGGATTTCCTCTGGCGTGACCTGGATGTGTTCGTATTCGTCGGGCAGCCACTCGGGCCGCGTCTCAACGGTGGTTGCCATTTGGATCCCTCGCTGCGCTTGCCTTCAGGATAACGCGGGGAAGGGGGGAAGGAGTGAGAGGTGGAGTAGGTAATCGGGAGCATTTGGTCGGGGTGGGTTGTGGGTTGCCAGGGGTGTGGTTCGACAGGCTCACCAGAAACGCTGGGTGGGGTGTGGTGGTTGGGTGCCCGGAAGAGGCCGGTTTGAAACCGGCCCGTACGCACGAGGGGGCGGAGACGGGATCGGAGGGGTTGGGAGCGCTGGGGGCGGTGGGTTGCCAGGGATGGCTTGGGTGCGGTCGGGTTGTTGGGTGGCACTGGGTCCCGGCCCCATTCGGCAGGCTCAGGGCAGGCTTGACGCCGGGATGGCGGGGGAGGAAGACGGGCGGGTCGGGGTTGGGTGCTGGGAGGGGTGGTTGGACACGACCCTCCGTGGACTCCGGGTCGGCTCACCACGAACGGGGTGGGGCGGCTGATGCAGGTTGCGCGGAAGACGGGCGGGTCGGGGACCGCGCCCCTACGCAAGACAGAGATGCGGACGCCGGGATGGCAGGGGGAGGGGGTAAGGGGCGTGTACGCCTTCCTGAACCGGGGTGGCGAGCCGTGCCGTTGGCTAATGTACGAAGGGGCTGTCTTGAGAAACGGAGGACGAGCCGATGACCCGGCTTCTTGACGAGGCCTTTGCGCGAGCCGGCGAACTGCCACAAGCGGAACAGGACCGATTCGCCCGCTTCCTGCTGGCTGAGCTGGAATCGGAGCGGCGATGGGCTGAACTGTTTGCCCGTCCCGAATCGGAGGATCTGCTGGAAGGCCTGGCCGACGAGGCGCTGTCGGAGCACCAGGCGGGGCGAACTCGGCCGCTGATTGTGGACGATTTGTAGGTGTGCGTTCGTGTACGCAGCGGAGCTTCTGGGATGCATATCGGCGCCTTCCCGACCGCGTGCGGCGGCAGGCCACGGAGTCATATCGTCTCTTTGCGTCGAATCCGAATCATCCAAGTCTGGATTTCAAGCGCGTGAGTCAGCGGCGTCCGGTGTACTCAGTTCGCGTGAGCATGGGCTATCGGGCTCTGGGCGTACTGAACCAAGGCGAAATCGTGTGGTTCTGGATCGGTCCGCACCACGAATACGACAGGCTTCTGAGGCGGACGTAGATTTACGGCGAAGTCGATTGGCCGAGAGTCAGGAGGCGGCACTGCCCACAGATCCCGGATCGCTGGCGCGATGGACGCGCGACCCGGGGGACGTGACGGGAGCGCGATAGGAGAGATCTTGGGCAGGCTCTTCGACGGACTGCGGCCCGGCTCGCCACGAACGGAATGGGGAGGGTGAGAGGGCAGAGAAGTGAGGAGTGAGAGACGGAGCGGATGTTACGAGGATCTGGTCAGGGTGGGTTGCCAGGGGTAGCTTGGGTGCGGTCGGGTTGTTGGTTGCTGCTGGGTCCCGGCCGGGGACGCCGGGATGGCGGAGAAAGAGAAAGACGGGCGGGTCACAGAGAGGGTGTTTCGTCTTTGGCCCCGCTATGTTGTCGCGGTCAACCGGTTACGCCGGCGTGATTGAGGTGGACACGCGTCGTAAGGCGAGCGCTTTGACCAGGTCGGCGTTGTTGGGGCCGTCCGCGTCCCCGTGCTTACCTTCCCACCAGTGGCTCCCCGCATTCGGGGCGATGGTGACTATGGTGAGTTGCTGGGGCGTGAGGTCGTCGTAGCCGTCTTCGTAGCCGCCGACCACGACGCGCATGTCCGGCGGATGGGGTTGGAGTAGCTGGATTGGCTCGCCGACGGTCATTCGTTGCCTCCCTCTGAGAACGGGTTGAGGACGGGGGCGCCGGTGGGGTGGAAGTGGCGGGTGTTGCGGGTTACGACGGTTAGGCCGTGTTCGAGGGCGGTTGCGGCGATCAGCATGTCGGCGCCGTTGTGGCCAAGGCTGGCCGAGAGGCGGCCCCAGCGGCGGGCGGTGGGGACGTCCACACCTAGCAGGCGGTCGGCGAATCCGGCCAGGGTGCGTTCCAGCCAGCCGGCGAGCTCGCGGGCAAAGATTGGGTTTTGGGGAATCTGCCGGGAAATACCCCGTTCTATTTCGGCAATGGTCACGACGCTGATGTACAGGTCCGATGGCCGCTGGTCCTTCAGCCACATGGTTGGCGCCGGGTGGCGGTCCGGACGGCGCAGAGCGGAGACCACGTTGGTGTCGAGCAGATACATCACCAGGCCACGTCGCGAAGGTTCAAGGAGGGACCGTCGAGCAGGTCATCCGGCCCGCCCTTGGGGATGGACAGGAGGTGCTCAATGAAGTCAGGCGCGCCGGCTTTCTCGGCCCGGCAGAGCCGCTCGTAGTCGTCGACGGCAATAACGACCACGGCGGGCCGGCCCCGCCGGGTTACTCGCTGGGGTTCTCCGTCCAGCGCCGCATTGACGACCGCGCTGAATTGGTTTTTGGCGTCTTGCAAGGGCCACTCGCGCATGTTCTCCTCCCTGTCTAGTAGCGCTGGCTAGATTGTTGCGCTGGCCAGGTGCGGAGTCAACGGGGGGCTTGGGTGCTGTGGGTGTGTGGTTCGACACGGTCCGGCGGGGACGCCGGTCCGGCTCACCAGGAACGGGGGGGTGGAGGGGTGATGGTGGTTGCCCGGAAGACGGGCGGGTCGGAGACGCCGCCGCTACGGCAAGGCGGTGGGTGGGGGTCGGTGCATCACGACCTGAAGAGGCCGGTTTGAAACCGGCCTCTACGAAGATATAGGACGCGCGACCAAGCGGATTGAAGTGGGCCCGACCCCCGATGCCGCGACATACAGTACTTGTGCCGCTGTTGTGTACCGGTGGTGGTATTTCTACACTTTGGCATGCAACGTCCCGGGGCCAAGGAAGCGGCAGCGCCTGGGCTGGTGAGAACTGGAGACCACATGAAGGCGCCTGCGGAGATCATCTTCGAGGTGACCGAAGCCGTGGAGGGCGGGTTCGACGCTCGGGCGCTTGGCTACAGCATCTTCACGCAGGGGGACGATTGGGCCGACCTGAAGGCGATGGTGAAGGACGCCGTGGCCTGCCACTTTGGCGAAACGGGCGAGGTCAAGGTCGTCCGGCTGCATTTCGTTAAGGACGAAGCCATCGCCGTATGAGGCTGCCCCGCGACATGTCGGGCGAAGACCTGGCAGGGCAGTTGCGTCGTTGCTATGGGTATCAACTCGTCCGGCAGCGAGGCAGCCACATGACGCTGACCAGAACCAGCGGCGGCGAGTCGCACAGCGTGACGGTTCCGCGCCATCGGGCTCTGCGCGTGGGCACGCTGGGCGGAATCGTGGCGGACGTTGCCGAACAGCTGGGTGCAACTCAAGACGAGGTGCGTCGCGAGCTCTTCGGCTCGTAGCCCAGGATCTTCCAGGGCGGGGGTAGCACTGGCCACCGACACGAGCGAGCGCGGGCGTCACGACCAGAAGACGGGCGGTTCCGAGACGCCGCCCCTACCAGGACGAGCGGCGGGGGTGCGGCATGAGCGGAAGAGGCCGGTCTCAGACTGGCCCCTACAGCGGACACCCCTTGGAGGGAAGTCGGGATTCCTCGCGGGGCCTTGGAATGAGAGGGCGTGCGATACTGGAGTAGACAACGCACGCACCCCCGAAACCGCTCGGAAATCCCGTCTGCCGCGAGCGGTCGCAGGCAGACCGGTATACGCCCCGGATGGCCTGGCGCCGGCGAAGGAGCCGAATCGCGATGAGGGCGACCATCGTGTACGGCTTCCTGGGGGCCGGCAAGACGACGCTGCTGCGATCCCTGGTTCCACGACTGGCTGCGGTGGAATCGACGGCGCTGCTGGTGAATGAGTTCGGTATCGAGGGCGTGGATCAGGTTGTGCTGGCCTCGGACGACCTGACCGTTCGGCAACTGCTGGGTGGGTGCGTGTGCTGCGAAGTGCGCGGCGATCTGCTGGTCGCGCTGGATGAAATTCACCGTGCCGTTCGGCCCGAGCGGCTGGTGATCGAACCGACGGGCCTGGCCTCGCCGGACACGTTGGCGCACGTGTTCGCGAGCCCGGCGGTGCGGTCGATTGTGCAGGTGGATTCGGTGATCACGGTGCTGGACGCGACGCGGTATGCGCTGGTGCGGGACCACCTGGGCGACTTCTTTCCGCAGCAGGTGCGGGACGCCGACCTGGTGCTGGTGAATAAGACCGACGCGGCCAGCGACGCGCAGCGATGGGATGCGCGGAGGTGGGCGCGCGGACTGAATCCCGGGGCCGCGATTGTGGAGACCGTGTATTGCAACGTCGATCCCGACCTGTTGCTGGCCACGATCCGGCACGGCGGCGAGCGAAGGGTGGAGCCTGGCGGGGACGTTGATTTCCACGCGCACGTCCCGCATGACGATTTGGTTGAGAGCGGATTGGAACGGCTGGTGCTGGACACCGGCAGATTGCCCGCCGAGCGGGTCGACACGTTTGTGGGCGACCTGGCCGCGGGGGTTTATGGCGAGGTGGTTCGCGCGAAGGGCTTCGTGCCCGACGGCGACGGCTGCGCCCTGGTTGATGTGGTGCTGGGTGCATGGGAGGTCCGAGCGTTCGGACCGGCGCCGCCGCACATCGACGTGATCGGACGAAACCTTGACTACAACGAAATGGAGAAAGCTCTGAGCTATGGCATCAAGGAGCTCGCGCGCACGGCGTAGCCGTCGCGCGTCAACAGAAACGACGAGCGCGTCGGCCAACGGGACCGGCGACGCTCCCCAAAGCGGCGGGGACAAGACCGTCTCGCATCTCACCCACCACCGGATGATTGCGCGCAACCTGAATGCGCTGCGGGAGAATTTTGGCGAGTTACGCAAGCAGGTGGTGGAGACCGAGCGTGAATACAAGCGGGGTGACAAGGGCCTGGATACCGCGCTCTTTCAAACGCGGAACCAGCTGGAAGCCATGGAGAAGCGCCTGGGCGACTTCATCGAAGAGATGACCGAGGTGGCCTTCAACTCGAACCTTGAGATTCGCGGGAATACCGACCGGATTGCCGCGCTCTGGGAGGCGTTGGAACTGGTGGCGCCGGATCCGGCGGAAATCACGCGTCGGCGCGAGGAGTGCGAGAAGCGTGAAGCGGCGCGGCAGGATGAAATCGAACAGCGCCTGCAGGATCTTGCGGAGAAACACGAGCCCAACGGGGCGGCCACGCCCGCGTCGCGCAAGGCGGCAGCCGCGGGCTCCAAGCGAAAGAACGACCGCTAATGCGCCGGATATCGCCGATTCCCGAAGACATCGACCTGGACATGGGCGACGCCGCGTCGCCGGACGGCCAGGACCTGCGGATGCTGGTTGACGAGTTGAAGGACGCGATGGCGGCCGAGCGGCCGGTCGAACGGGCGCTGGTGGCCTCCGCGCGCGAACTGACGCGGGTGGCCGGCGGGTTCCGTGAGCGAGCGGCTTCCGCCAACGCCGGGCCGAAGCTGCGGCTGGGCGTGTTTGTGGATACCGCGAACGTCAGCGACCGAGACCCGGACGACCCGATTCGCATTGACTTCAAGAAGCTGCTGGACGAGGTGACCGCGGACCGCCGGCTGATCCACGCGCGGGCGTACTGCCCGATCTACGCGGACTTTGCCGGGCGGCTGGAACATCAGCGGTCGGTGGCGCCAGTGTGGAACAACGGCTACGACATCGTGACCAAGTCGATCAAGGTGTTTGCCGACGGAACCCGCAAGGCCGACCTGGATATCGTGCTGGTGATGGACGTGATCCGGCGGCTGCCCACGATGGACGTCGTGGCGCTGGTGTCGGGCGACGGGGACTACGTGCCGATGGTGGACTACCTGCGTGAGCACGGGCTGCGGGTCGAGACCTACTCGTTCGCCGACGCGATATCGGAAGACCTGCGCGTGGCGGCGAACGCCTGGAACGACCTGTCATCGGCCACGAGCCTGCACGTCAACTCAAAGAACGGCGCGCGGACCCCGAAGCGCACGGCGGCCAGAGCGTGACGCGAGAGGCCCTGCCACAGTGAGCGCCCGGCGGCGCCGGGGCCGCCGCCGGCCCCGGACGGAAGAGGCCAGCCGGACGCGACGGTTCGCGCCGCGGCGGTGGATCACGCTGTCTGGCGTATGGTCGATTCTGGCGTTGCTGGCGGTGCTGATGCTGATCGTCTCGCTGATCGCACCCGCGCTGGGGCCGGGGGCCGGGGGCTAGGCCGCTGCGCGACTCACGCGGGACGCGGACGCGACGGGGTGGCGGGGGGCGGTCGCCGTTTGGTCAGTGGCGGTTGTTCAGGGTCGGCGGCACCGACTTCAACATCGACGCCAGCTGGCTGATCATCTTCGCGTTCGTGACCTGGACGACGGCGACCTCGATCATCCCGGTCCGATTGATCGACGCGAGTTTCAGGGCGGGGATTCGCCCGGACACGACGCCGTCCGCGGTCTGGGCGGCCGGCGTGGTGACCAGCCTGCTGTTCTTTGGTTCCATCGTGGCGCACGAGGCGGCGCACACGGTGGTGGCGGTGCGAACTGGCATTCCGGTCCACAGCATCCGGCTCTTCATCTTCGGCGGCCTGGCCGAGATGGCGCGCGAACCCGAACGCCCGGGCCAGGAGTTCTTCATCACGATCGTTGGCCCGCTGGCCAGCGCCGGTCTCGGCGGCCTGTGCCTGGTGCTGGCGGATCAGCTGCCGGCGGCATCGATCCCCAGCGTCACGGCCCGCTGGCTGGGTGAGATGAATCTTGTCCTGGCGGTGTTCAACCTGCTACCCGGATTCCCACTGGACGGCGGGCGGATCCTGCGGTCGATCGTGTGGGCGGCTACGGGCGACGTGGTGCGCGGCACCAGGGTCGCCAGCTTTGTAGGTTCGGCGCTGGGCGCGGCGCTGATTGCCTTTGGCGTCATTCAGTTCGTGATCCTGGGCGGGGCGTTGCAATCGCTCTGGACCGCGGTGATTGGCTGGTTCCTTTGGTCCGCCGCCCGCAGTGGATTCCGCCACACGGTTCTACGCGAACAGCTTCGCCGCTTCCGCATTCGCGATCTCCTGCGTCCGGAGTCGGGCGCGGTGCCGGCGGACGGCAGCGTGCAGGAATTCATCGAGCGCGGGCTGTACCACGACCGCTTCGGCCTGCGGCCGGTGGTGGATGACTCCGGGATCCTGGTTGGGATGGTGGAGGGCGACGATGTGCGTGACGTCCCGCTGGAGCAGCGGGTGCTTACCCGACTGCGCGACATCGCGCGCCCAGTGGATCTCATGGCGGTGGTGGCGCCGGACGATCTATTGAGCGAGGTTATCGACAAGGCGGCTGAGACCGACCGGCGGCTTTTCTATGTGGTCGAGCACGGGCGCGTGCTCGGCACCGTGGACGCGGTTGACGTGGTGAACACGCTGCGGGCGCGGAAGCGTTAGGCCGGCCCGACGTATGTCCTACACGCGTCCACTATCATTCGACTCAACCGGCTGAAGCGCCAGGGAGCACGGCCAATGGATATTCCGCCCCGAGCGGCGCTGTTTGTCGACCTGGCGTCGCTGGACGCGATGGCAACCCATCACGTCGTGCGTGTCCAGCACGGCCAGTTGCTCGAGCGCCTGACCCAGAACCGCCGGCTCGTGCGGGCGGCGGCCTACGGCACGCGAGACGATGACCATCCCGACGCCGAGCAGCGCCTGGCCGGCCTGACCGCCGCGGGTTTTAAAGTCATAGCCAAGCCGCTGCGGCGGCGTGCGGACGGCGTGCGGCGCGCCAGCCTGAGCGTGAACATTGCGGTGGACGCGCTGGAACTTGCGCCCCGTCTGGATGCGCTCAGCCTGCTCACGACGGACGCCGACTTCGCGACGCTGATTGAGGCCGTGCAGCGGCGCGGCGTGCGGGTGGAGGTCGTCACTAGTCGCGAGCTCGCGCCGCCGGCTCTGATGGAAGCCGCCGACGCGGTCATCGAGTTTTCGAGCCTCATCGATCGCGTAGCTCCCGAGAGCCAGCGCCCTCGCAGCCTCCCGACCGAGCGCGGCAACGCGCGGGCGCGCCTGGACCCACCGCCGCGGCGGCGGTCGCAGCGGCGCTCCTCGGGCAAGCGTGATCCCCAGGCGGTAGAAGCCGCCGTGGCGGCTAACGCCTCGGAACCCAAGGGCGAGACCCAGCCGGCTCCGGCGCAACCGACCCCGGAACCCGCCGCCGAAGCGCCGTCTCGTCAACCATCCGAGTCCCAAGATGCGGCGCCGGCCCAGATGTCGGTCAGGGTGCTGCCGCAGGAGAAGCTGAGCGGGCGGGCCGTACGCCCGTCCCCCGACGAGGCGTAGGTGCGCGTCGCCGTTACCGCCACCATCTGGAGCGGAACTCCGTTCCAGCAGGTTGCGGAGGAGGCCCGTGACGCCGGCTACGCTGGGATCGAGGGCGTGGGCGACCTAGCCGGCAACGTGCCGTTGGCGCGCGGAGTGCTGGCCGACGCCGGCCTGGAAGTCGCGGCCGGCCGGTTTTTTGCTAACTGGTTCGCCGAGAAGTATCACGAGACTGAATTCGACCAGTTGCAGCGGGCCGCCGAGTTCTTTGCCGAGATTGGCGCGCAATTCCTCATCACGTCGTCTCGCCCCGTGCCCGAGCGGATGCTGACCGCAGGTCACGTCACAGGTCAGCGCCAGGACGGGTTATTGGATTATCAGTGGACGCAGTTGTCGGACTCGCTTACGCAGGCGGCCTATATCACTCAGCGCGATTTCGAGCTGCCGCTCCTCTTCCGTAACCAACTCGGCTCCTACGTCGAGACCGGGGACGAGATGGACCAGTTGATCAGCATGACCGACCCGGACAACCTGCGGCTGGCGCCCGACATTGGCTACCTGGCCTACGCCGGCGCGGACCCGCTGGCCTTTGTGCGCACCAATTTCGAGCGGATTGCGTTCGTAACCCTGAAGGACATGGACGCGGACCTGCACGAGCAGCATATCTGGGACAAGGGCTCGCTGGAGGAGTTCTGGGACGCCGGCGGGTTCCTGGAGCTTGGGCAGGGAGACGTGGACATTGCGGGTGTGGTGAATTTGCTGCGCGAGAGGGGGTTCGACGGCTGGCTGGCCGCGGGGCACGACCGGCCAGGGCGGGACCCCTCAGCCAGTGTCCAGATTTCGCGGGACTACCTGGTGGGCCTGGGTTTGGAACTCGAATCGGATTTGACATGACGCGGGCCATCGGGCGCCGCGCTTTGCTGTCAGGCGGCGTCGCCGCGGCTGCGCTGGCCACGCTGACGGCCTGCGGCGATTCGGCAGTCCGCCGCCTGCAGCCCAGCCCCATCGCCCTGGCCAACGTCTGGCCGTGGGGCGCGAATACCTTTCTGGACCTGGAAGTCGAAACCTGGAAGCGTCGCCAGACGCTTGAAATGGTGCGCGATGCCGGCATTCGCTGGATCAAGCAACACGCGCCGTGGGCGGACATCGAGACGCCGGAACGCGGGCAATATTTCAATGCCCACGCCCGCCGCTCGACCTGGGACAAGTACGACGAGATCGTGGATCTGGCGGAAGAAGCGGGGGTGGACATCATTGCGCGGATTGACCGCGCGCCGGCCTGGGCGCGGCGCAATGAAGCCCTGCCGACGGCGCCCCCGGCCGATCTGAACGACTACGGGCGATTTCTGACCACGTTCGCCAGCCGGTACCGCGAGCGCGTGCGTCATTTTCAGATCTGGAACGAGCCAAACCTGGCGCATGAATGGGGTGGAGCGCCCCCGGCGCCGGACGCCTACGCCCGGCTGCTGCGCGTGGCCCACCGCGCCATCAAGAGTGTGGACGACGCGAATGTGGTGATCGCCGCGCCGATGGCCGCGACCCTGGAGAACAGCCCGCGCGCCATGGACGAGCTGCGCTTCCTGCGGCAGTTCTATGAGGCCGGCGCGGGCGACTACCTGGACGTGCAAGCAGCCAACGCGTTTGGGCTGGAGCATCCGCCGGACGCGCCGCCGGACCCGGACGTGCTTAATTTCCGCCGGGTGGAGTTCGTGCGCGAGCTGATGGTGGAGTTCGGCCTGCGCAACAAACCCGTGTGGTTCAACGAGTACGGCTGGAACGCCTCGCCCGCGGACATGAATCCAGCCAAGCTTGTCTGGCGGCGAGTTTCCGAGGAGACGCAGGCCGAGTGGACGGTGGGGGGCGTGCGTTACGCCCTGGCCGAGTGGCCATGGGCGGGCGTGTTCAATCTCTGGTTCTTCCGCAAGCCGCTGGGCGCCCTGACACCGGACGAGAGCGAGTACTACTTCCGCATGGTTGAACCGGACTTCACCCCGCGGCTGGTCTACCGAGCCGTGCAGCGCGCCGCCACCGGCACCTCGTTCCTCTAGCACCAACCTGAGACACCTATTGCGTCCGCGGCGCGGCTGGCTCTTGCTAGCGGCCGTCGCGGTGGCGGTCGTCGTCACCGCCGGGGCGGTGGGGCTGACTCGCCTGCTCGATCACGGCGTGACCTACGGCACGGCGACCCTCGGAGAAATCCGCCATACCGAGGCGCCCGCCATCGGCGCGAACACGTTTCTGCACCGCGAACCGGATGTGGCGAAGGTCCGGCGGGAACTGGAGGTGCTGCGCCAGGCCGGCGTGGGGCTGGTTCGTCAGGAGTTCAACTGGGCGGAGTTCGAGCCGCTCGACCCCGACGAGCACCCGGACATTGGTCGCGACGCCTGGGTGAAGTACGACCAGATCGTGGAGGCGGCGCGCGGCGCGGGCATCGAAATCCTGGCGCGGTTGGATCGCGCCCCGGCGTGGGCCACGCCGGGCTTCGATCCCAGGTCCAACCCATGGATGCAGGCACCGCCGGCCGACAACGCGGACTTCGCCGACTTCGCCGGGCAGCTGGCGACGCGCTATCGCGGCAAGGTCCGGTACTACCAGATTTGGAACGAGCCCAACCTGTTGGGCGAGTGGGGCGGACGTCCGCCGGACCCCGCCGAATACCTGGCCATGCTGCGCGCCGTGGGGCAGGCCATCCGCGCCGCGGACCCCGACGCGCGGATCGTGCTGGCCGGTCTGGCGCCGACCATCGAGACGGGCCCCGACAATCTCAGCGATCTGCTGTTCCTTCGAACCCTGTACCAGTTGGGCGCGAAAGGCGATTTCGACGTCGCCGCCAGCATGTCCTACGGGCTGTGGACCGGCCCGCGCGATCCCCGCATCGACGACCAACGCGTCAACTTTCCGCGCGCCGTGCTGTGGCGCGAGGCGATGCTGGAGTTCGGCGACGCGCAGACTCCGGTGTGGGCCGCCGAATACGGCTGGATGTCGCTGCCGGCCGGCTGGACCGGCGAACCTGGCATCTGGGGTAACCATCCCGTCGAGGACCAGGCCGCCTGGACGGTGGACGGGATCCGGCGCGCCCGGGAGCAGTGGCCCTGGATGCCAACGATCGTGATCTGGGCCTCGCGCTGGCCGGAGGAGCCCGATCCGCGCGATCCGACTCCGTACTTCCGCCTGATGGATAAGGACTTCACGCCGCGTCCCAACCTGCAGGCGGTACGGGAAGCCTTTGCCGCGCCAGCCGCGGCGGGCGTTGGCCTCTCCCAGGAGACGCATCCCGCGGTGAGCTACGACGGGCCCTGGCCACGGGTGCCCAGCGATCTGGCGAGTCTGACCTTTCACCGGCAAACCGGGGTCGCGGGCGCGCGCGGGAGCTTTCGGTTCGAAGGCACCGATGTGGGGCTGTTGACCCGTCGCGGCCCGGACATGGGTCGTGTGCTGGCACGCATCGACGGGCAGGACGCGCTGGCGGACGCGCTGCCCCGGAATCCGGGCGGCGAGGCAATCCTCGATCTGTATGCCGCCAGGGTGGAGCCACTGGCGCGCATCCCGATCGCCACGCGGCTGCCGCCCGGTCCACACACGCTGGAACTGACGGTGCTGGCCATGTCGAATCCAGCCTCGAGCGGGGGGCTGGTGATCGTGGACGGGTTGCTGGTGGGCAATGCCCGGCCCACGTGGCCCTGGCTGGCGCTGGGCGCGCTCTGGGCGCTGGTGGGCGGGCTGGGCATATGGACGGCCCGAACATGGCTGGGCGCTCGACGGGTGCTGGCGGCGATGACCTGGAGCTGGATGGACCGACACGTCGGCCCCTTCCGCTTGGGCGAGTTAGTCCTGGCCGTTGCGGCGGTGCTCTACGCCGTGCTGCCGGCCGGCGGTTTGACGTCGCTCTGGACGTTTCTCCGTGTTCTACTGGCTCTGGCCCTGGGCGTTCTGGCCCTTGCGCGTTTGCGTGACGCGGCGCTGGTGGCCGTGGCCGCCATTCCATTCGTGGGCGTGATTGGACGGACCGGTCTGATCGACCGGCCAGTTGGAGAAATCCTGCTGCTGGCGGTGGTGGCCGCCTGGATGGTGCGGGCACTGTGGTGTGGGCCGCCGAAGCTGCCGTCCGTGCGATGGCTGGTGGCCGTGGCCGCCCTTGCCGTGGCCGGGATACTGGCGGCGGCGCTGGCCGATTACCCCAAGTTCGCGCTACGGGACCTGCGGACGGTGATCCTGGAGCCGGCGGCGTTCTTCGTGGTGCTGGTCTCGGTTCTGCGTGACCGGGATGACGTGCGCCGGTTGGTAGCGGCGCTGGTGGCGGGTGCGGCGCTGGCGGCGCTGGTTGCGCTGGTGCTGATTCCGTTCGGCGCGGTGGTGACCGAGGTGTTCCCGCCGCGTCTGCGGGGCACATTCGGCTCGCCAAACAACCTGGCGCTGGTGCTGGAACGGGCCGCGCCCGTGGCGCTGGCCCTGGCGCTGGCGGCGGGTGCACGGACCTCGTTCAGCGGGCCGGGGCGCTGGAGCTGGCGGCGGGTGCTGGATACACGCGCTCTCTGGTTGCTGGCACTGGGCGTGCTGTTGGCGGTGCTGATCCTGACGTGGAGCCGGGGCGCGTGGCTGGGGGCGCTGGTGGGTCTGGCGGTGGCCGCACGGCCGCTATGGACGCAGGTCGGATTCAGACGCCGGGTGGTGGCGGTGGGGTTCTCAATTGCGGCGCTGGCGGGGATCGTGCTGGTCACGGGCGTTGAGCGGATCGGCCAGCTCCTGCGCATCGGGGATAGCGGGGCGGTGTCGCGGCTGGCCATCTGGGACAGCGCCTGGCGGATGGGGCGCGACAACTGGCTGTTTGGGGTGGGTCCGGACAACTTTCTGACGCACTACCGCGAGTACATGCGGCCGGAGGCGTGGCGGGAGCCGAATATCTCGCACCCGCATAACCTGCTGCTGGACGCATGGGTCTCGATGGGCGTAATCGGGGTGATGGCGCTGATTGGGGTGCTGGTGTTGTTCTGGCGGGATTGGGGGCGGATTCGGCGGGATGGCGCCGGCGGATTCGATCTCCTGGCCTTTGGGCTGGCCGGGGCAATGGCGGCCGCACTGACGCACGGGCTGGTGGATCACGCGTACTTTCTGCCGGAGCTGGCGGCGACGTTTTGGACGCTTGTGGCGGCGGTTGCGACGCTGGCGGCAGTTGGTGTCGCCAGACAGCTGAAGGCGGATGGCGCCAGGAATGCGGGCAAGGCGCCGACTTAGCTTTGGTGGCCTTAGCCAGCACTCTTGTGCGCCAGGTTGGTGGCGTGGGGTATAACTGTCGTGTCAGCACGACGTGGAGCCACCATGGCTGAGATCACCCTGGAGATCGCGGCGTACGAGCGCATGCAGAGCGACCTGGAGCGCGAACACATGGGGAAGTGGGTGGTCGTGCACGACGAGCAGTTGGTCGGGGCCTATGACGACTTTGAGGACGCCGCTCAGATAGGGGTCCAGCGTTTTGGGAGTGGACCGTTTCTGCTTCGTCAGGTCGGTGGCAAGCCGTTGAATCCGTGGATTCCGACCATCTTCCAAAAGGCCGGTTCCTACAACTGAATTCGGCTCTAGCGCCTGGACCGAGTTGTTCGACGGCTCAGGCAGTCAGTCTTGTGCGCCCGGTTGGTGGCGTGGGGTATAACTGTTGTGCCGGCACCACCTGGGACGACTATGGCTGACATCGAGGTTGAGATCGCGGCGTACGAGCGCATGCAGAGCGACCTGGAGCAGGAGCACATGGGCAAGTGGGTGGTCGTGCATGACGAGCAACTGATCGGGGCGTACGAGGGCTATTGGGACGCCTACGCTGTTGCCGCTCGGCGATTTGGGCGGGGTCCGTACCTGCTCCGCGAGGTTGGCGTCGATATGTCATCGCCTTCGTGGGTCCCGCCGCAGTTCGTCATCCCCGTTGCCGACGGTTGAGTGCGGGTTTGCGGACTTCCCGGCGGACCTAGTACGCCACGGACCGACGCTACAGGTCCGGATCGGTTTCGACCATTCCTACCAGCCCGGGGATCCCGTCCCCACGGTTCCAGCGTTTCGCCACTCCGCGCTGGTGGATACAGGCGCCCAAGAGACTTCTATCGACGCTGATCTGGCCCGCGCGCTCAACCTCCCGGTCGCCGGAAGTCAACCGGTGGCCGGCGTCCGTGGGAGCCGCCGACTTGGCTTAGGTGGCCTCGGCCAGCGCACTTGTGCGCCCAGTTGGTGGCGTGGGGTATAACTATTGCGCCAGCACGCCTCGGAGCGACCATGGCTGAGATCACGCAGGAGATCGCGGCGTACGAGCGCATCCGGGGCAATCTGGAGCGCGAACACCTTGGGAAGTGGGTGGTCGTGCACGACGAGCAGCTCATTGGGGCGTATGAGGACTTTCAAGAGGCCGCCGACATTGCCGTGCGGCGATTCGGGCGGGGTCCGTACCTAATCCGTGAGGTCGGCGCGCCTCCGCTAGTCCTTCCAGCCTCGGTGCTGTTTCGCCGCGTTCATGCCGACAACTGAGTGCGGATTCACCGGCCGTCCGGTTGAGCTAGTGGTCACGGGACCAACAATGGACGTTCAGATCGGATTCGATCCGGCATTCAGGCTCGGCACTAACCTGCCTCCGAACATCCCGGGGTCTGGGCACCCCGCGCTGGTGGACACCGGAGCGGCCCTGAGTTGTATCGATGCCGAACTGGTGGCGGCGCTGAGCTTGCCGGTGATTGACCATCTGCCCGTAGCTGGAGTACATGGGAGCCAAGTGGTCACCATGCACCTTGCACAGATCTGGGTTCCAGCCTTGGAGTGGACCGTGTCGGGTCCTTTTGCCGCTGTGCGTTTGGCCGCGGGCGCACAACTGCACAAGGCACTTATCGGAAGGAATTTTCTTCGGTATTTTCGCCTGCTGTATGAGGGGAGAACTGGCGCCGTAACGCTCAGCAACAACTAGGGGCTGACAGCCGGTTCGCTTGGGGGCCTAAGCGGCGCTATCGGAATTACTCGATCGGTTATAAGAGGCGTGACACACAGACTTTGTCAAGAGACGCTTATTTGCCGATACAGAACTTCGAGAAGATGACGTCGAGCAGGTCTTCGGTGGCGGATTCGCCGGTGATTTCGCCGAGGGCGTTGACGGCGCCGCGGACACCGATGCTGACGAAGTCGGACGGCTCGTCGTCGGCGACGGCGCGGCGGGCGCTGGAGAGTTCGTCGCGGGCTCGGGTGAGGGCTTCCTGATGGCGGACGCTGGCGACCAGGGCCAGGCTGCCGCTGCTTCCGGCCAGGCCGATAACGTGGCGGAGGGCCCGGCGTAGCTCGTTCACGTCCTCGCGAATCGCGGACGTGTGCACGACCGGCGCGCCGGGCACGAGGTCGCGGGCATCGTCGATTCTGACCGCGTGCGGCAGGTCGCGCTTGTTGAGCGCCACGATGGTGGGCTTGGCGGCCTGGCGGACGCGAGCCGCGGCGGCTTCGTCGTTGCTCAGGAGCGGGCGGCTGGCGTCCAGGACCAGGACGGCGGCGTCGGAGCCTTCCAGCGCGCGGGAACTGCGTTCCACGCCGAGCGTTTCCACCGGGTCGCGGGTCTCGCGCAGGCCGGCCGTGTCGTTGAGGACGATGGGGACGCCGTCCAGGTCGAACGACTCTTCAAGCACGTCGCGGGTGGTGCCGGGGACCTCAGTGACGATGGCGCGGTCGGTGCTGAGCAGGGCATTCATCAACGAGGACTTGCCGACGTTGGGACTGCCCACCAGGGCCACGCGCAGGCCGTGGCGTTGCATGATCCCGCGCCCCGCGGTGGCCAGGGCTTCCTCCAGGCGTTCGTGCAGCGAATCGAGCGTGGAGGCGAGGACGGCGCGGTCCATGGCGGGGACGTCGTCTTCGTCGAAATCGACTTCGGCTTCCATCTGGGCGAGCAGGTCCAGGCAGGCTGCCCGCATCTCGCGGACGGCGTCGGACAGACGGCCCGCCAGCTGGTTGGCGGCGACGGCGAGGGCCGCCGGGGTGGGCGCGGCCACCAAGTCCGCGACGGCCTCGGCCTGGGCGAGGTCGAGTCGGCCGTTGAGGAAGGCGCGGAGGGTGAATTCGCCCGGGCCGGCGGGGCGGGCGCCGGCGGCCAGCAGGCTGTCCAGCACGCGGCGCAGGGCCACCGGGCCGCCGTGGCAGCTGAGTTCGGCCACGTCCTCGCCGGTGTAGGAGCGTGGGCCGGGCATGAAGAGCAGCAGGGCCTGGTCGATCAGCTCGTCGTTGCCGTCGAAGATCTTCACGAGGTGCGCGTAGCGGGGTCTGGGGTCGCGGGTGCGGCGGGTGACGCGGCGGGCGATCCACAGGGCTTCCGGCCCACTCATGCGAACCACGCCGATGCCACCGCTCCCCAAAGGGGTGGCAATGGCGGCGATGGTGTCGGATGTGGGGGCGCCGGGGTTCATGAGCGGTGCGCGGGGGCGTTGGACTCTTGCGTTGGTGGATTCTACGGGCGGCGGCAGACGCGGCACGCGGGACGCTAGGCTGGCAGTGGGCGCTGCCGTAGCGCCCGGATAGCAGACGTGGGAGCAGGCGCCGATGCCGCAACTGACGGGTGGTCAGGCCCTGGTGGCCGGGATGCGCCAAGCCGGCGTGACGACGCTGTTCGGGATTCCGGGCGTTCACAACGGCGGGCTGTATGACGCGCTGGTTGACGCGCCCGATATCCGGGTGGTGATCACGCGTCATGAGCAGGGCGCGGCCTTCATGGCCGACGGCTACGCGCGGGCATCCGGCCGGGTGGCCTGCGTGGCCACGATTACGGGGCCGGGGATCACCAATGCGGCGACGGGGCTGGCGGAGGCGTACGCGGAGTCGTCGCCGGTGTTGCACATCGCGACGGCGCTGGGGCCGGCCTCGCGGGCGCCGGAAGCCGGCGAATTGCACGAGCTGCGGGACCAGTCAGGCGTGCTGCGGGCGCTGGTGGCGCAGCATGAGCTTGTGGAGTCCGTGGCGGAGATTCCAGGCGCCGTGACGCGGGCGGTGCAGGCGATTTCCAACGACCGGCCGGGTCCCGCCAGCGTGGAGGTTCCGCTGGACCTCTTGACGGCGTCAGCGGACGTAGAGATTCCCGATTCCGAGCCGGGAGCGTTGTCCGCGCCGGACTCAGACGCTGTGGACAAGGCGGCGGAGTTGCTGGCGAACGCCGAGGCGCCACTGATTTTTCTGGGCAGCGGGGCCGCGGACGCCGGGTCGGAGATCCAGGCGCTGGCGGAGCGCCTGCAGGCGCCGGTGCTGACGGCTCAGACGGGCAAAGGGGCGTTTCCGGAGTCGCATCCACTGTCGTTGGGCTGCAAGCACCGGCAGGACGAGGTCCTGTACGAGTTACTGCGGACGCGCGACGTGGCGCTGGTGGTTGGCTGCCGGCTGGGCGCGCGGGTGACGGACGACGGGAAATTGCCGTTACCTGACACGCTGATCCAAATCGACCGGTCCGCTGCGGAACTGGGCCGGGCGCGGTCGATTGCCGTGTCGATCCAAGCCGACGCGGCAGCGGCGGTGAGCGAACTGCTGGAAGCCCTGCCGGACGAACCGCCGCCGGACGCGCCCGACATCATGGCCAGAATGGGCGATCGGCGACGAAATCCACAGGACGCCGTGGACGACCCTAGGGCGGCGGCCATCTTCGAGGAACTACGCCGGGTGTTGCCGGAGGACGGCGTGCTGATCAACGACATGACGATGACGAGCTACCGCTCAGCCGGGCTGTTCCCGGTGGACCAACCGCGGTCGTACATGTTTCCGATTTACTTCGGCACGCTGGGGTTCAGCCTGCCGGCGGCTATTGGTGCGCAGGTCGCCTGCCCGGAGCGGCCGGTGCTGTCACTGAGCGGGGACGGCGGCTTTCTGTTCACGGCGGAGGAGCTGGCCACCGCTGTACGCGAGCAGCTGCCGGTGGTGGCGGTGGTGTTCAACGACTGGTCGTACGCGGCCATCGACGGGAACTTCCGCGGGAACTTCGGTGGGCGCACGGTGGACGTGCGCTTGCATAACCCCGATTTCGTGGCGTTTGGGAAGTCGTTTGGGGCCGCGGCCGAAGGGGTAGATACACCGGAGGCGCTGGGGGCAGCGGTGGCGCGCGGGTTGGCGCGGCGCGGTCCGAGCCTGATCGAGTACCGGCTGCCGCCGGTCGGCTAATCTCGGAAGTGCCGTCTGCCGGCGGGCGGAGGCGAGCCTAGACTGGATGCGGCACCACTCCAGGCGCGGCAGGTTGGTGGCATGCAGCTTTCAGAGCAGCAGGTGCGGTTTTTTGAGACGTTTGGGTATCTGAGTTTTCCGGGAGCGTTTGCGGACGAGGCGGAGGCGATCAGCGAGGAGTTTGAGCGGGTCTGGGCGGAGCGCGGGGGCGGCCACGAAGGGCGGGAGCACGACCACAAGCAGCGGTCGGCCTTCGTGCCGTTCATCGATCAGAGCGCGTACCTGAGCGCGCTGCTTGACGACCCGCGGATCGACGGGGTGGCCTCGGCGCTGCTGGGAGACGACTACAACTATGAGACCAGCGACGGCAATTTCTACGTGGGCGATACGCGCTGGCATTCCGACGGGTTTGCGCGAACGAAGTACCGGTTTCTGAAGTTCGCGTTTTACCTGGACCCCGTCACGCGCGATTCCGGCTGCCTTCGCGTGATTCCGGGCAGCCACCATAGGCGCGACGGCTATGCAAACGCGTTGCATAAGGTGATGGGCGGTAGCCGGATGGACCAAACCCAGGACGCGCTTGGGGTTTCCGGTCCGGAGGTGCCGGCGGTGGCGCTGGAGACGCAGCCGGGCGACCTGATCATGTTCAACCAGGACCTGAAGCACGCGTCGTACGGCGGAGGCACGCGGCGGCGCATGTTCACGATCAACGTGGCCGAGCGGTTCGACGACGACGACCTGGACACGTTGCGCAACGATATCGCCTCGCTAGTGCGGTTCTGGGCGGAGAGCGCCTACGGCGAAGCGATGGTCAGGACGGCCGGTCCGGACCGGATGGTGCATCTGGAACAGCGCATGGCGAACGACGACCGCTTGCCGGGGTTGGTGGCAAAGGCGCGGGAGGAGATGAGCGAACCGGCGCGGGGGTGACGGCCGGTCGGGACGCAGCCTTACCTGAGTCTAGATACGGTGTTGAGCCACCCGGCTGCCTGTTGGCCGCTTCGGCAATCCTCAGCTAGTCGTGTCCGCCGACTCGAGGCAAGCCCTGATGGTCGAGCAATCGATTGACACCATCAGCAAGGCCTTCAAGTTGCGCGTCAATAGTCCGACGGTTTTCCTCGAAGCGCGCGTCGATTGCTTGCTGGTGTTCGTCAAAGCGTCCATCAATATACGCACGATTTTCCTCGAAGCGCGCGTCGATAGCCTGCCGGTGCTCCTCAAAACGTCCGTCAATATACGCACGATTTTCCCCGAATCGCGTGTCAATCAACTGATGGGTGCCGTCAAATCGGGCGTCGATGGCCCTAAGGGCGGCGTCTTGGCGATCCTCAGCCTGCTGAAAGAGCGCGTTGATGTCGGTTGCCAGATCCACGAACTGTTGGTCGACATCGGTCCGAAGCGTATCGACATCCGTTCGAAGCGCAGCGATATCCGCTTGCGTTGCCGGGGTGGAGTCTACGGCCGTCGCCTCCGTCATTGGATCCTCCGTGTGCGGGGTCCCCCTTTGCCCTCGATTCGGGCGACGGAGACCAGTTGATTGGCGACCGCCCACGCCTTCGAGATTGTACTTGAGAGCGTGCAATAGCGGCGATGGGTCAATCGCGCAGAGGCGTGCGGCCATGCCTCGGGCTTGATGATCGTCGGTCCGCTTTTCGCCTCCGTTCAGGTCCTGGTAGCAGAGGCGCCTGCCCTCGGCCGCCCAATGGTGCGGGCCATCCGGCCAGCCCCTTCCCACCGGTAGAGCTAGGCGGCGTGTGCTGGTTCTTTCGCCGCGTCGGCGAGGGCGCGCTGGTATTCGCGCTTCAGCATGCGCTTGCTGACGAAGATGTCCACGAGGTCCCAGGGCAGGGGTTCGTCGGGATCGCGTTGGCGGTGGATGTACCAGTCCAGGTCCAGCCCGGCCGCCTCGATCGCCTCGTACCAACGCGCCGGGACGAGATGCTCGCTCCAGCCGTCGAAGCGGCAGCCGCGTTCCCAGGCGCCCTTGATGGCGCGGCCGACTCGCCGGTCGCCTAGGGCCAGCAGGGCCTCGATGTGGCTTTCCTGGGGGTCGTGCCACATGAGGTGAATGTTGCGGTCGCGGGCGATCCGGAAGCAGGCCTGCTGCTTGGCGCGAATGGCGTCGCTGCGGTCCTGCGGGTGCCATTGGAAGGGCGTGAAGGGCTTGGGGATGAAGGTGGAGACGGTGACGTTGACCTTGGCGCGGTTGCCGTGGTGGCGGCGGCCCACGGCCATGACCCGGTTGGCCAGGTGGGCGATGGCCTGGGCATCTTCGATGGTTTCGGTGGGCTGGCCGATCATGAAGTAGAGCTTGATGGTGCGGAAGCCGCGCTGGAAGGCCATGTCGCAGGTTTCCAGCAGATCCTCGTCCGAGATTTCCTTGTTGATAACCCGGCGCATACGCGAGGTGGCCGCTTCGGGCGCGAAGGTGAGGCTGCCGCCGCGCTTGCCGCCGCGTTGCAGCGCGTCCGCCACGTCGACGTTGAAGGTCTCGACGCGGGTGGAGGGGATAGACACGCGGACGTATTCCTCCGCGGAGTCGTAGACGTCGGTAATGACGCCATCCAGTCCCTTGTAGTCGACGGCGTTGAGGGAGAGCAGCGAGACCTCGCTCTGGCCCGTGGCGGTCAAACAGCGGTCGACCGCGTTCTTCACGAGGTCCTTGCTGCGGTGACGGACCGGACGGTAGAGATACCCGGCCTGGCAGAAGCGGCAGGCGCGGGCGCAGCCGCGGTCCAGTTCCACGGCGATCCGGTCGTGCACCACGCCGGTATTGGGCACAACGGGGCGGCGGGGCCCGCTGTAGACGTCGATGTCGACGTACTGGCGCTTGATGCGCTCCGGCAGGTCGTCCCGCAGCTGCTGGTGACCAAGAAAGGCGCCGTCCTCGGCGTATTGGGGCTCGTAGAGGCCGGGCGCGTACATGCCGGGGATGGTGCGGGCGCAGGCGGCGATGAATGCATCGCGCCAGCCGGGCTGTGAACGGTCGAACTCGGCGTGCAGGTTCAGCACCTGTTGCAGGAGATCCTCGCCTTCGCCGACCGCGATCAGGTCGAAGAAGTCGGCCATGGGCTCAGGGTTGGATACGGCCGAGCCGCCGCCCAGGACGATTGGATCGTGGTCGGAGCGGTCGACGCGCTCGATGGGAATGTCGGCCAGGTCCAGCATCTCCAGGACGTTGGTGTTGCCGCTCTCGTAGCTCATGGAGAAGCCGAGGATGTGGAAGTCGCGCAGGGGGCGGCGTGATTCCCAACCCCACAGCGGTAGTCCGTTCGCCCGCATGGTGTCGGCCATATCCGGCAAGGGCGTGAAGCAGCGGTCGCAGAGGTGGGGAGTGTCGTCGTTGACAAGTTCGTAGAGCAGGCCCATTGCCAGGTTGGACATGCCGATCTCGTAGGCGTCCGGGAAACAGAGCGCCAAACGCGTCTGCGCCGCGTCCCAATCCTTCTGGCGCGCGTTGTGCTCGCCCGCCAGGTACTGGGCGGGTTTGGTGACGCTATCGAGCAGGTGCTCGAAGTGGACGGTCGTATGGGCAGGCACAGGTAGGGGCGGGGGCATCAGGATCGACTAGCCAAAGCTACCCAAGGGCTGTTGACCCTACAAACGCAATCGCGCGGTCGTGCTCCGCTTTGTTCTCCGAGAGGGCTTGGCGGGCTGGGGAGTGGCGCTGGCAGGTGGGGGTGAATTTCCGCTTTCGCGGGAATGACGGAGGAAAGGCCGGCGTGAAGGCTGCGGGCACGCGCCAACTATTCGCCCGCTCGGAAGCGCTGGAACTCGCCGGCGATGTCGGCGTCCTCGTGGTCGCCGTCGTGGATGACGAAGCGCACGGTCTGGTCCCAGGGCTGCTCGGCGGTGATCTCGACGGCCTGGTCGCGCATGGTGCTGACGCAGATGGAGCCGTAGTCGCGGACGAACCAGGGAGCGCCGTCAAACGAGGCGTCCGGCAGGACACCTACACCGGCGATCTTGTCGAAGGCCATGGGGCCGTGGGCGTCCACCCAGTCGGCGGCCTGATCGAAGATTTCGGCCTCGTTGGTGCGGCCTTCGGAGTCCTTGATGACGCCGTCGTGGGTGACGTGGAGGCGGTCGGCCAGGCGGACGCCGTAGTAGCTGTGCTTGGTGGGCCCGATGGTGACGCTGCCCGGGGACTTAGCGGAACCGGCGACAGGCTTGCCGGGGAGCGGGGTGCCGTCGGCGAGGAGTCCGGCAGGAGCGGAGGGGCCGCCGCCAGGGACGAGCTGGGATCTGATGGTGAGCAGGTTGGAGACTTCGCCGGGCTGGATATCGGTGGTGCGGGTTTCGACCAGCATGAGTCGGCCGTCGCGGTCGCTCCAGTCGGGAGCCCCGCGCCATTCGAGGGTTTGCGTTACGAGTAGCTTGTCGGCGGCCAGTTGCTCCCAGGAGGCGTCGATTTCCCGGATTGCGCCGGCGGTGCGGCCGCCGTAGGCGCTTTCGACGTAGAAGTTGTAGCCGTTGACCTCTTCGGCGGCGATCCAGATGGAGCGGTGGTGCGGGTGGTCCACCGGCGTTTCGTCGGTGACGGCCTGACCTGCAGGGGTGTAGACGGGATAGAGGTAGTTGCGCGTGTGCCCCTGACTGAACCCCGTGATGAAGCGTCCGCCCCAACGCACCATGCGGCGGGACTGCAAGACGTCGATCGTGAACACGCTCATGGCCAGGGTCCTTCGGCAAGACAGGGTGAGCGGCCATTATGCGGTGCGGCCTGTGGGCCTCTCCACCCAGCGCGCAACGCGGGATCGAGATTTAGCCTGCTGCGGCCTCCACCGCGCAGAGGCGGGCGAGGTCGGCGGCGCGGTTGGTTTGTTCCCAGGGGACGTCGGCCAGATCGTCGCGGCCGAAGTGGCCGTAGGCGGCCACCTGTCGATAGAGCGGACGGCGCAGGGTGAGGTCGCGAATGATGACCCCCGGGCGGAGATCGAAGACCTGGAGGACAGCCGCCTCGATGTCGCTGTCCGGCACGGCGCCGGTGCCGAAGGTCTCGATGTTCACGGAGACAGGTTCGGCCTTGCCGATCACGTAGGCCAACTGCAGTTCGAAGCGTTGGGCCAGGCCGGCCGCCACGACGTTCTTGGCGACCCAGCGGGCGGCGTAGTTAGCCGAGCGGTCGACCTTGGTTGGGTCCTTGCCCGAGAACGCGCCGCCGCCGTGGCGGGCCATGCCGCCGTAGGTGTCGACGATGATCTTGCGCCCGGTGAGGCCGGCGTCGCCCATGGGACCGCCGATCACGAAGCGGCCGGTGCCGTTGACGATGAAGCGGGTGTTGGCGTCGATCCACTCGGATGGGACGGTTTCGCGGATTACTTTTTCGACCAACTCACGCTCGATGGTTTCGGTGCCGACGTCGGCGTCGTGCTGCGCGGCGATGGCCACGGTGTCGACGCGGGCGGGCTGCCCGTAGCGGTATTCAATTGTGACTTGCGTCTTGCCGTCGGGCCGCAGCCAGGGCAGCGTGCCGTCCTTGCGCACGGCGGCCAGCCGGCGAGCGGCGCGATGGGCCAGCGCGATGGGCGCCGGCATGAGCTCCGTCGTCTCATCGCAAGCGTAGCCGTACATCATTCCCTGATCGCCGGCGCCCAGCCCTTCGACCTCGGCATAGTCGCCGTCCAGGTCACGCACTTCAAGGGCCTCGTCGACGCCCATCTTGATGTCGGCCGACTGTTCCTTGACGGAGACGGCAACGCCGCAAGTCTCAGCGTCGAAGCCGTGGTCGGAGTGGGTGTAGCCGATTTCGCCGACCGTGCGGCGCACGATCTTGGGGATATCCACGCTGTCGCCGGCGGCGGTGATCTCGCCGAGCACGAGCACGAGGCCGGTGGTGGCCGCGGTCTCGCAGGCCACGCGGGCCTTGGGATCGGCCCGCAGATAAGCGTCCAGAATCGCGTCCGAGACTTGGTCGCAGAGCTTGTCGGGGTGACCCTCCGTGACGGACTCGGACGTGAACAGCAGGCGGGCGGCCTGCGCGAAGGTGCTACTCAAGGTGCTCTCCCATGATGTCGATGCGTGCGTTCGCGGTTCGACCGCGCCCCTGCGCGGCTACGTGCCTTCCTGCCAGCCGGACAAATAGGCGGCCTGCTCGGATGTGAGGGTGTCGATGCCCACGCCCATCGCCTCGAGTTTCACCGTGGCGACCTGGCGGTCGATGTCGGCGGACACATCGTAGACATCCGGGGCGAGGCTTTGCGCGTTCTTGGCCAGGTGTTCCAGTGCCAGGGCCTGATTGGCGAAGCTCATGTCCATAACGCTGGCGGGGTGACCCTCGGCGGCGGCCAGGTTGATCAGGCGGCCCTGCGCGAGGAGATAGATACGGCGCCCGCCGGGCAGGAGGTACTCGTCCACGTATGGCCTGGCCTGACTCACGTCCTCGGCCATTTCCTCGAGGGCCTCAATGTCGATTTCGACGTCGAAGTGCCCGGAGTTGGCCAGGACCGCGCCGTCCTTCATAACTTCGAAGTGCGAGCGATTGATCACGTGCTTGTCGCCGGTGACGGTGATAAACACGTCGCCCACGGCGGCCGCCTCCTGCATGGGCATCACGCGGTAGCCGTCCATCACGGCTTCCAGCGCGCGGACCGGATCGACTTCGGTCACGATCATGTGCGCGCCCATGCCGGAGGCTCGGCTGGCCAGGCCGCGTCCGCACCAGCCGTAGCCACCCACCACCACGGTACGGCCAGCCAGCAGCAGGTTGGTGGCGCGCACGACGCCGTCCAACGTGGACTGCCCGGTGCCGTAGCGGTTGTCGAACATGTGCTTGGTCATGGCCTCGTTTACGGCCACGATGGGGTATCTGAGCACGCCCTCGGCGGCCATGGCCCGCAGTCGGATCACGCCGGTGGTGGTTTCCTCGGTGCCGCCCATGACGCCATCAATGACGTCCGTGCGGTTGGTGTGGAGGGTGGACACCAGGTCAGCGCCGTCGTCGGTGGTGAGATGGGGCCGACCGTTGAGCACGGACTCGATGTGGTCGTAATAGATCTCCGAGTCTTCGCCGTTGATGGCGTAGGTGGACGCGCCGTAGACGTGAACGAGGGCGGCGGCCACGTCGTCCTGGGTGCTGAGCGGGTTGGAGGCGCAGAGAGAAGGCTCGGCACCGCCGGCCTGCAGGGTGCGGACGAGGTTGGCGGTCTCGGCGGTCACGTGCAGGCAGGCCCCGATGCGAAGTCCGTCGAGCGGGCGTTCCCGTTCAAAGCGCCGCCGGATGCTTTCCAGCACGGGCATGGACTGGTCCGCCCACTCGATACGGCGGACGCCGTCATCGGCAAGCGCGGCGTCAGCGATTTCGGATTGGCTGTGGGCCGTGGCCATACAAATTCCTCCGGGCCTGGGGCTGGCAGCTAGAACGCGGCAAAGTCGCTGAACTCAACGTACCTCGAATCGATGTCGTGACGTGTGAGTCCAGCAAGGCGCTCGACGCTGAACGCCTCAACTGTAAACGACGCGGCCACGCTTCCATAGACTACGGCTCGGCGGAGTGCGGATTCGTCGGTTGAGCCGGCGGCGGCCAGGCTGCCCAGAAAGGCGCCGGCAAAGGCGTCGCCGGCGCCGGTGGGGTCGACCACATCGTCCAGCGGGTAGGCCGGTGCAAAGAACCAACCGTGGTCGCTGACCAGCGCCGCGCCGAACTCGCCGCGCTTGACCACAACATACGTGGGTCCGAGTTCCAGAATTCTGCGCACGGCGCGCGGAATGTTGTCGTGGCCCCCGAAGAGCCGGACTTCCTCATCGTTCAGGACGACGCAGTCGCAGCGCTCGAACACGCGTGCCACCTGCTCGCGGTCGCCGTCGATCCAGAAGTCCATCGAGTCGACGAGCACGAAGCGCGGGTTTTCCACCTGGTCGAGCACGCGTAACTGGATGCTCGGGTCGGTGTTTCCCAAGAACACGAACGATCCCGCAACCGCGTGCCGGGGAACTTTGGGGTCGAAATCCTCCAGCACGTTGAGATGGACGAAGGTGGTTTCGCGCACGTTCATGTTCTCGGCGTAGCGTCCGCCCCAACGGAAGGTGAGGCCTTGGGCGGTCTCGAGGCTGCTCAGATCGATGTCGTGCTGGGTCAGCAAGTCGCGGTGGGCGGCCGGAAAGTCGTGGCCGACCACGCTGGACATGGTGGTGGGGGCGAAACAGCGCGCGGCCAGGCAGGCGTAGGTGGCGGACCCGCCAAGGACGCCGGTGACGCTGGTGTGGGCCGTCTCAATGTCGTCAATGCCGACCGTGCCGATGACGACCACACGGCCGGGGGAGTCCGGGCCATTCATGCCGGTTGCGGCTCGGCGGCGCACCAATGCTGACCCGACCTCTGATGTATGGCCCACATTGAATTCAGTCTGACGCCGGTCGGTTGAGGTACCGGCCGACCAGCAGGTCAAGCCGATGAGCGAGTTCGCGCGACACCACCTCTGGCGCGGTGATGATGGCGGTGGCCAGCGCGTCGGCGCACTCACAGGCGGCGTCATCAGTTGGGATCTGGCTGACGGCGCGGCGGACGACCTGCTGCGAGAGCGAGGTGTTGGCCATGAGATTGGCGATGACCATTTCGGCCGAGACGTCCTCTTCGCTCTCGTGCCAGACGTCGTAGTCGGTGACCATGGCCAGGAGCGCGTAACAGATCTCGGCCTCGCGGGCCAGGCGCGCTTCAGGCAGCGCGGTCATACCTATGACGTCCACGCCCCAGGAGCGGAAGGTTTCGGATTCGGCGCGGGTTGAGAATTGGGGACCTTCGATGCAGACGTAGGTCCCACCGCGATGCACGTGCGCGCCCTCGGCCTCGGCGGCCTCGGCGATGACGGTGGACAGGCGGGCGGAGAAGGGTTCGCCCATGCCAACGTGAACCACGAGGCCGGGGGTGTCGAAGAAGGTCATGGGGCGCTGGCGGGTGCGGTCGATGAGCTGGTCGGGCACCACGACGTGGAGGGGTTCGATGTGCTCGCGCATGCTGCCGACGGCGCTGACCGAGATCAGCCATTGGACGCCGAGCGACCTGAGCGCCCAGATGTTGGCGCGGGCGTTGACGGCGGTGGGCATGATGCGGTGGCCGCGGCCGTGGCGCGGCAGGAACGCCACTTCCACGCCGTCCAGGCTCCCAATGCGAATGGTGTCGCTGGGATCGCCGAACGGCGTGGTGACAGTCTCGTCGCGTATATCTTCGAGCCCGGGCATGTCATAGAACCCGCTGCCGCCGATGACTCCGATGGCCGGCATCAGACTGAACTCCGCATCTCAGGCGGCCTCGCTCGAAGCTGCCGCGAATCGGCGCAACGATTCCACGAAGGGCGGCCGGTGAACACCGTGTTCGGTGACAATGGCCGTCACGCGCTGGTGCGGCGTGACGTCGAAGGCCGGATTGGCGACGGGTGCGTCCGCCGGCGACCAGCGCCAGTCGCCGTAGCCGTGAACTTCCTCGGAGGCGCGTTCCTCGATAGGGATGGCGTCGCCATCGGGTGTGTCGAAGTCAATGGTGGACAGCGGGGCGGCGACGTAGAAGGGCAGCCCGTGGGCACCGGCCGACACGGCGTGGCTATAGGTGCCGATCTTATTGGCGACATCGCCGTTGGCCGCAATCCGATCGGCGCCAACGATCACGGCGTCGATGCCTCCGCGGCGCATCTGGTCGGCGGCCATGCTGTCGGTTATCAGGGTGAAGGGAACTCTCCACTGGGCCAGTTCCCAGGTGGTGAGCCGTCCGCCTTGCAGCAGCGGACGCGTCTCGCTGACCACGACCTCGATGCCGTGGCGCTGGTGGGCGGCCTGCAGCACGCCGAGGGCCGTGCCAAAGCTGGCGGCGGTGGCCAGCGGGCCGGTGTTGCAGTGATGCAGCACGCGCTGGCCGGAGGCAAAGAGGTCGGCGCCGGCTTCGGCCAGGGCGCGATGGCGCTGTTCGTTGTCGGCGGCGATGTCGTGGGCCAGGGCCAGCAAGTGCGCCCGTATGGCGTGGGGGTCGTCTGCCGCCCGCTCGCGGGCCGCTGTGCGCATGCGCTCGGCGGCCCAGGCCAGGTTCACGGCGGTGGGGCGGGTGGCGATCACCTGGTCGATGACCGGATCCAGACGCTCCAGAAACGTCTTGGCGTCGGGCGCGTCGACGCGGGTGGCGCCCAGCGCGACGGCGTAAGCGGCTGCTACGCCAAGGGCGGGGGCGCCGCGGATGGCGAGGGTTCGGATGGCTTCGTTCACCTGATCCACCGACGTGCAGTGCAGCACCTCGACGGCATCCGGCAAGCGGCGCTGATCGAGAATCCGGACCGCGCCGTCACGCCACTCGATCACCGGTGGAACTGGCATCGCCACGTGTTTGCGGGCAGGCCGGTGAGTATATCGGCGCGGGTCTGTCAGCCAGGCTAGACGAAGGCCCCGGACGCCGATACGAGATCGGCGTCCGGGGCCGGATTTGAGGACGTTCTCGGCTTAGGTCAGCCTGCGTCGCCGGCGGGCAGTTTCGTAGGTGTCCAGGTCCACCTCGCCGCGGGCGAAGCCGGCTTCGATCTGCTGGAAGGCGTCGGCGGGCGCGCCGCGGCTGGGAAAGAGGTCGGGCGAGGGGTCAAGGCTGCGGCGTTCGGCCAGGCGTTCGCGGGCTTCGGCCTCGCGTTCGACGTCCGGTGCAGGCGATGCGTGCTCAGCTGTTTCGGCGTCTGTCGGCCCGTCCGTCTGTTGCTCGACCGGGGTCGAGTCCGATGTGCTTGCAGGGTCCGAATGTGTGGACTGCGATCCATCCTCCGCTGGTGGTGATGGCGGGGAGTCGTCGGACGCGGCTTGTGCCTCCGGCTGAGACGTCGGCGCGGCAGCCGGCTCGGGCGGCGTGGGCTGCTGATCGGTCAGCCCTGTTTTGAGCCACTGACCGACCTCGCGCGGGTCGGCGTCGGCGATCCAGGCGAGGAGTTCCGGGTCGATGACCTGGCCGGCCTCGGATTCCCAGCGGCGGCGGGCGCGATTGACTTCGCGGTCCTTGCGGGACTGCCAGCGGCGTTCGACGGCGTCGATGCGGCGGGCGACTTCGGCTTCGAGGGCGGCCTGGAAGGAGTCCGGGGAGTCGGTTGGCTCCACTGCTTGGGCAGCTGCAGCCGGCTGTGTTGCGTCGGTCTGGCTGTCGGAATCCGGGGACTGGGTGGGTGCGGGGGCATTGGAGGTCATGCGTATTCCTTTGCGGGTGCGCCGGCGGGTTTGGCCTGGGCGCTGGTGAGGGCGAGTGTCAGCTCGACCTCGGGTCTGGAATCGGGTCCAGCGTGAATTCGCGCGCCGAGGCGGGCGGCCAGGTCGAGCATGTCGGTGGCGCGCACGGCGTGGACTTCGTCGGCTTCCCGGGCCCAGCGCGTCAAGCGACGGGCCAGCCCGGGTCGGCACTGGCGCAGCAAGGCGGTGAGGTCGAACCGAAGGCGGCGCAGCCTGGCGGCGTGGTTGGCCGCGCCGATACGCGCGTAGCCCTCGCTGACCATCAAGGTGAGCAACTCGTCGGCGGAGGCGACGCGGCAGAGGTCCCAGTGCGCCAGACGTTCGGGCGCGGGATGGTCGCAGGCGGTACGGAGGCAGCCGGGCGTCCACTGGCTGCCGGGCGCGCCACAGCGCGGACAGTGCCAGTGGGCTCGCAGCAACAGCCCGCGTTGCATGGCTTCCTGGTCGAGGCTCTGGCTTAGGTAGCGTCGGTGGGCGGGTGAGACGTCATCGCCGTCTCCCGAGCTCGCCACGGCCGCGATCGCGGCGCGTTCGAAGCGCACGGGATCGTGCTCGCGCAGCGTCTGTCGGACTGCACAGCTGGCGGCCTGGTGGTCGGCGGGGGTGAACAGGTATTGCGCCTGGTCGTCGTGGCCCGGAGTGTGGGCGATGAGGAATTGGCGCCCGTTGAGACGCCTGATTTTGAGCACGTCAGCCTTTCATTGAGACAGGGCGACCGCGCCGGAGGTCCGCATAGGCCAGCGATGTCGGAATCGGCGGCCCCCGGCGCGGCGCCATCTGTACACGGAAAGAATACTACAAAGTGTCGCACTATGTCAACCCTATGGGTACAATGGGGGCAGGATGAGCGAAACGCGGCAGGGGATGCGGTTCGCGGCGGTGTTGCACGCGACGCGCCGCGCGGCGGGGCTGTCATACCGCCGGCTGGCCAAGGCCAGCGAGATTTCGCATTCCTTTCTTAGTCACGTGGAGAAGGGCGAGCGGCGCGCGCCGCCCGCCAGAGCGGTGATTGCGCTGGCCGACGCGCTGGACGCCGACCGCACGACCTTTGCGCTGGCGGCGATCGCCGACCGCGCCGGCGGCGACGTGGCCACCACGATGGCGATGGCCTTGCAGCGCGGCCCCGTGGGTCGCGACGTGGATCCCACGGCAGGCGGCGTGCTGATCGAGTCCGGACCGGAGGGCGCCGAAGCGCAGCTCGACGACCTTGCGAACCGCGGAGACACGGTGGCCGAGATCGAGCGCCGGCTGGCGTTCGTGGACCTGCAACTGGACGTCGGGTTCATGCGCCTGGGCATCAGCGCCGAGGGCGGCAGCGACCCGATTGTGCTGCTGGTCAGCGCTCGCACGGAGCCGGACACCGCGGACGACTAACGCGCCGGCCGGCGTTCTCTCAGGGACGCCCGAGCCAATCGTTCGATGGCTAGCCCGAGGTCCGTGCGATGTCGCGCATGAAGGCTTCGTCCATCTCATGGCGCTCGTCGGCGGCAAGCCAGAGATCATGGGCGTAGGTTGCGCGAGGGCCGTGGAACAGCCAGACGGAAACGCCCTCGCTCTTCGCGACGTCTATCACAGGAACAAAGTCGCCGTCGCCGGCAATGACAGCTATGTGCGTGACGATCTGCCTTCCGGCCAAGAGCGCGGCGTCGAGTCCAAGCAGTAGGTCAACCTGCTTCTGAACAAAGATCGGCCTTGCGCCGTCGCGAGCGCCGTCGTGACGCAGATGGCCTTCTCGCACCTGAAACCGTGGGAGTTGGGTGAGGGCCTTGACGAACCCGCGATACCCAGCGGTGCGGTGACGCTCATCATCGGTTGGAGGATTGTGCTGGAAAGGAGGGCAGGTGTAGTAGTACGTGCGGAAAATGTCCAACGGTTCTGGAGTCGCGTCGGCGACGAATTGGCCGACTCGTCCGGATAACTTGCGGATGTCAGGTCTGAGCCTTAGCCGACGAAACTGCCTGTTGCACAACCCGTCAACGTAGCCGCCGTCGACGAATACCGCGAATCGGGCCATAGCCACGCCAGTCCAAGCACAAAGAAAGCCGGGGCGTCTCCGCCCCGGCTTTCTTGTAACTGATCTTACGTGCGCCCCGCCGAGCGAGGTCGAACGAGTGCGAACGCAGTGTAGATATTGGCGTCAGTATGGTTGATATGGGCGTCGCAGTCAATCTTTGCGTCGAGGGTCCGCAGGCTAAGATCTCAAGTCTCTGGTCTGGGATCTAGCCCATGCGTGACAACGCCTGCTGTTCGCCTGAGTCACCACGACCTGCGGACGGAAACGCGGCGCGAGCGCGCGCCACCGGCAGCCATCGGTCTGATCAGCCGCTCCGCCGCCGTTCTGGCATGGCTCGCATCCGTGGTGGTGAGTACCGGATGGGCACGGAGGATCGCAGCGGTTTTCCGGCGGATGGTGAAGGTCCGGTGCGGGCTGTCCAGGTGGATACGTTTCGGATCGATATCGCGGCCGTGACCAATGCGCAGTTCGCTGATTTCATCGCGGCCAGCGGATACAAGACCGAGGCGGAAGCCTACGGCTGGAGCTACGTCTTCCACATGCTGGCGTCCGACGAGATTAAGCGGCGCACGCCGCAGCGGCCGGATACCACCCCGTGGTGGGTGCCGGTGAGCGGCGCGTATTGGGCGGCGCCGGAAGGTCCCGGCTCAGACGCGGACGGCCGCGCCGACCATCCGGTCATTCATGTCTCGTGGAACGACGCCCTGGCGTACTGCGACTGGGCGGGCACGCGGTTGCCGACCGAGGCCGAGTGGGAATTCGCCGCGCGCGGCGGTCTGGATCAGCGCCGCTACCCGTGGGGCGACAAGCTGACGCCCAAGGGCGAGCACCGCTGCAACATCTGGCAGGGGACGTTCCCCGAGGTCAATACGTCGGTTGACGGCTGGGTGGGTACGGCGCCGGTGGATGCCTATAAGCCGAACGGATTCGGGCTGTACAACACGTCCGGCAACGTGTGGGAGTGGTGCGCCGACTGGTTCAGCCCGACGCACCACCTGCGGGCCGATTCGCGCAATCCCCAAGGGCCGGCTCAAGGTCAGCGGCGTGTTCTGCGCGGTGGGTCATATCTCTGTCATCGGTCGTACTGCAACCGCTATCGGGTTGCGGCCCGCAGTTCCAACACGCCGGATAGCAGCGCGGGCAACCTGGGGTTCCGGTGTGTGCGGACGGTGCCGGCGAATGGCTAGGGCCCACCAGTCCGCGACGAGCTTGACGGCCGAATGAAGGCCGCCGCGGTGCTGGACCTTTCGGATTCGCCGCATGCCGCGGTGCGTCCGGTGCCGCCGGGCCGGGTGGAGGTGGCGGACGGGTTCTGGGCGGAGCGCATGCGGGCCATTCGGGTCCATGGGCTGGACCGGCAGTTCGCGCAGTGCGAGGTGACCGGTCGCCTGCGCAATTTCGAGCGGGCCGCGGGCCGCCTGGAGGGTGAGTTCGAGGGCCGGTATTACAACGACTCCGACGTGTACAAGTGGCTGGAAGCCGCCAGCTATGCGCTGGCGCGCGAGCCCTCCGCCGAACTGGAAGCTCGCGTCAACGGCGTGATCGAAAGGATCGCCGCCGCGCAGCGTCCGGACGGCTACATCAACACCTACTTCAGCGGTCCACGTACCTCCTGGCGTTACCGAAACCTGACGGACGAGCACGAGCTGTATTGCATGGGGCATCTGATCCAGGCGGGGGTTGCGCACCGGCGCTCGACAGGATCGGACGACCTGTTCGAGGTCGTGGTGCGCGCCGCCGATCACATCTGCGCGACGTTCAGTTCGGAGGGCCGGCTGGAGCCGGACGGCCATCCCGGCATCGAACTGGCCCTGGTGGAACTGGCGCGCGAGACGGGCAATCCGACATACCTGCGGCAGGCCGTGTTCTTCCTGGACCAGCGAGGGGCGGACCCGCCGAATCTAAGCGGGTTGCATATCCACCAGGACCATGCGCCGGTTCGTGAGCAACGCGATGCGGATGGGCACTCGGTACGGCTTACCTATTTGGCGGCGGCGATGGCTGACGTCGCTATTGAGACGGGTGAGGCGGCCCTTCTAGCGGCCTCGAGTCGGCTGTGGGAAAGCGCCTACGAGCGGCGGGCCTACGTGACCGGCGGGCTTGGGTCGCGATACCAGGGCGAGGCGTTTGGGGCGGACTACGAGCTTCCCAACGACCGCGCTTACGCGGAGACGTGCGCGGCGGTTGGCGGCATTTTCTGGAACGCGCGATTGCTGGCCGCCACGGGCGCCGCCCGGTACGCGGACTGGCTGGAAACCTCGCTCTACAACGGCGCGCTGGTGGGCGTTTCGCCGGACGGGGCGGCCTATTTTTACGCCAACCCCCTGGCGGCCGACCCGCAGCCGACGCCGGACGACCAGCGGGGGCTGCACAGCAGCGGGGCGCAACAGACCGTGGGCGGTCACCAACGCCAGCCGTGGTACGACACGGCCTGCTGCCCACCCAACATCGCGCGTTTGTTGCTGGGCCTGCCGGGCTATATCTACGGGGTGTCGCCCGACGCTCTGTGGGTGCACCAATACCTGCCGGGTCGGGTGGAGACGCCGCTGCCCGAGGGCGGCTCGATCAGCTTGCGGGTTGCGACCCGCTATCCGTGGGACGGCGACGTGGATCTCGTGGTGGAACACGCTCCCGCCAGGCCGGTGGAGTTGCGACTGCGGATCCCGGCATGGGCCACAGGGACGACGTTGGAGGTGGACGGTGTCGCTCAGGACGTGGAGGCCGGGGCCTATGCGGCTATCAGGAGGACCTGGGCGCCGGGGACATCGATTCGTCTGAGACTCCCAATGGAGGTCCGGCTCGTCGCCAGCCATCCGCGGGTGCAGACCAACACCGGGCGCGTGGCTATCGCGCGGGGACCGCTCGTCTATTGCCTGGAGGCCGTCGACCATCCCAAAGAGAATCTGGACTCACTGGCGCTGAGTGCGAGTTGCGACCTGCGCGCCCGATTCGATCCCGATCTGCTCGGCGGCATGTCGGTCATCGGCGGCCAGGCTGAGGTCGTGTCCAACGGCCAGCAGCACGCGCTCTACTCGACCTTCCGAGGGGGCGGGCTGAACCTGGACCGTTCGACCTCGCTCACCGCCATCCCTTACTTTGCGTGGGCCAACCGAACGCCGGGGGCGATGCGGGTATGGATTCCGTACGTTGAACACTGAGACCGAGCCCATTCAGGCGAACCTGTTCACCAGCGGGACGCTGGGGTACCACACCTTCCGTATTCCGGCGCTGGTCGTTACGTCGAGCGGAACCCTGCTGGCCTTTGCCGAAGGCCGGCGCCACTCGCGGCACGACACCGGCGCCATCGACATCGTTTTACGTCGCAGCAGGGATAACGGCCAGACGTTTGACGACATGCGGGTAGCCGTTGAGGGCGGCGGTGATGTGGCCGGCAATCCGGCGCCGGTGGTTGACGCTTCGACCGGACGGATCTGGCTGCCGTTCTGCCGCAACAATGCCGACGGTCCCGAAAGCCTGATCTGCGAGGGCAAAGCTCCACGCACGGTGTGGGTCACCAGCAGCGACGACGACGGCCGGTCCTGGGCCGAGCCCCGTGAGATCACCGGCGACGTGAAGCTCCCGGAGTGGACGTGGTACGCCACCGGGCCGGGCCACGGTCTGCAGCTTGTCTCCGGGCGGCTGCTTATCCCGTGCGACCACATCGTGGGTCGGGACTTCAACCAAGCGACGGACCCGTACCTGTCGCACGTGATCCTGAGCGACGACCAGGGGGAGACCTGGCGGCTTGGCGGCGTAGCGCAGTTGGGCACGAACGAGTGCATGGCCGCTCAGCTGGCCGATGGCCGCGTGTATCTGAACGAGCGCAACTACATCGGGGAACACCGGCGGGCCTTTGCGGTCAGCCACGACGAGGGCGAGAGCTTTGACGCGTTTGGCTGGCACGACGAACTGATCGACCCGATCTGCCAGGCCGCCGTGCTGTCGTTGGGCGGCGACCGGCTGGCCTTCAGCAACGCCGCCAGTCGCACGCGCGAACGGCTGACGCTTCGAACGAGCATGGACGGCGGGCAGTCATGGTCGTCCGGGCGCGTTCTGCACGCCGGGCCGGCCGCCTATTCGGACCTCTGCGAGCTACCCGACGGAACGCTGGGCTGTCTCTACGAAGCCGGCAGCGAAGGTCCATACGAACATCTGCGTTGGGCCCGCTTCAACGATGCTTGGCTAAGCTCGACATAGCGTCCGCCTAGCGGCTTACGAGCATTCGCGCCGACGCCCAGGGGCAGCGGACGACCTTTCTTCCCCCCGTGTCCCGGCTACTCAGGGAGCGGAACTGTGCAGACGCGGCGGGTTACGGCGCAGCAGAACCAGATGTGGCCCTGGTGCAACGTCATGCCGTGGACTTCGGGGTCAGGCACGTCGATTGCGGCCCTGATCTCTCCGGTGTCGGGGTCGAGCTTGTGGATCTGGCGCATCCCGACGTCGGAACACCAGAGGTGACCCTGGGCGACGAAGACGCCATGCGGCCGGTGACCGGGGGTGGGAATGGATCGGTGCGCGTCCATGGTGCGGGGATCAACCAGGAAGAGCTTTTGTGCCGGAGGCACGGCCATCCACATGTGGCGCTCGTCCAGCCATTGCAGGCCATGGGCGCCCGTCACCAGCGTATACGCCGGGTCGACGAAGGCGACGACGCCCTTGCCGGGGGTGTCGTAGTGGGCGACGGTCGTGCCGTCGGTATTCAACTTGTAAATTCGGGACCCGAAGGTGGAGGCCACCCACACGTACCCGCCGCCCAGAGTGACGCCGCTGGAATGGTCGGACTCGGTGGGCACGCGAGCCAGCACCGAACCGTCCGCGTAGTCCAGCGTGTACAGGTGGTTGTCGTGCTGGTCGATCAGCCATAGGCCGTCGTCGGCGGCCTGGAGGCCATTGGGTTGCGGGGCGGGGGAAATCCAGCGGTCGGTGACCTCGGACATGCTCCGCATCTTCTTTCAGGAAACCCGGCACTGCACGGCTGCGCGCAAGCATAGCTGGCGGGGCAGGCCGGCCCGGCTTGGGTCTTGACGACATCCGGGGTCGGTGAGAAAGTTGAGATGCGGGGAGCATTTGGCACATGCTTCGTAACCCCCCAGTCTCTTCGGCGGCTGGGATAGCGACCGCCCGCGGGCGGTCGCTGCCACGTTAAAGGCAATACCGGAATCCGCGGAGACAACGGACACGAGATTCCGGGAGCGGGCGGGAACCCCGGATTGGTTGGCAGCCGTCTGCGGCTGATGGTCTGCTACCTTCGGCGCATGTACGTCGGTCTCGGTCTGACTTGCCGCGCACGACCAGCCACCGTGATTTCAGATCATCAGGCAGGTGGGTTCTACGGTGGCAGCTAGACCTCGTTCCAAGGGCTTCTACTCGGTTGGCCTAGCCTCTCGGTTGACTCGAATTCCGCGCCGGACGCTGGACGATTGGCATCTCAACGGCATTGTTCAGCGTGATCTGTCGATTACGGACAGCGATGGTCGGTTTGTGCAGGGGTATTCCTATTACCGAGTGACCCTTCTCAGATCGTCCGTGCCGTGCGTGACGGGCACTACGACCTGGCAGCGGCCGCGCAGGCGCTCGACTATCTCTACGGGCGGTTCGGTCCGCCTGAGAAGTGGCCTGACAAGCGCGTGCACGTGTGGGCACACAAAATCTTCGCGGACGGTTCTGATGAGTGGGGCGTGACGGAGGCCATTCTGCAGGGCCAGTCCGTCGAAACGAGGCTCATGGGTGATCTCTTCGAGGAACTGCGTGCCGAGGACGGAGCATCGATTCTCGTCCCAACACAGTTTCGACCGTACGTGACCATCCATCCAGATGTGATGGGCGGTCAGCCCGTTGTGCGGGGAACTCGCGTTCCAACCGCTGCGCTCTCCGCGCTGATCAACCAACAGCACACGGTGCCGCAGATTGCTCGTATGTATCCCTTCATGGGAAGAGAAACCGTGACCAAGGCCGTGGAGTACGAGCGATTCCTCGATGGCGTCAAGACGGCAGCGTAGATTTCACAGCCTGTTTCTTGACGCCGATATCACCCCCGGCGTACGTAGAATTCTGGAATGCGCGGGTTTTACCTGCGTAAGCGCGAACGACGCGGCTGTCAGAGCAAAGCTTCCCCAGGGGGCGTCCGACTGGGACGTGCTGGCCGTAGCTCGACGCCGACGGCGTGTATTGGTCTGTTTCGATAAACACGCGGATCAGCGCACCAGATACACATGGTCTGAGGATCTCGAGGCTCGCGGCGGGCGAGTCATTCAGATAACCGGGGGACCTGAGCAGCCTCCAATCGAGGCAGCAGCCAAAGTTCTTATTCACTACGAAGCGTGGCAAGCATTCTTTGGTGAGCAGGACACGGCTGTTGCCACGCTGGGCAAGACCGGCAACCCCCGGCTGCTGGGTAGGCAAGAGATATTCAAGCTCTCTCCTGCCACCTTGCGGCAGATCGACACTCCGGTAGAACCGCGAAGTTCGGGATCGCGCGCCGGGCGACAAGGACGCCAAGCACTGTAGGACCAGCGACTTCCATTGGACGACCCCTAGCGCGCCATCGCGCCGAATCGGTACGTCGCCGGGGCCACGGGAACGGCTTCAGCCTCAGCTGACAGGGCCAACAGACCATCCTCGGTGCGGCCTCCAGATATCCAACATCGCGCATCTAGCCTTGCTAGTCGTACTCGGATAGAGTATAATCGCCTCAGCTTGCCAGCGATGTCCCGCCGGTCCGGCTTGTCGGACCTGGAATGGGGCCTATGCCAGAGACAGAAGCGCAGCGTCCGCCTCCGGGCGAGACGTATCTGCGCGAGCTTGAGGAACAACTGCTCGCTGAATTCAGCGAGCGCAACGCCCGTATCGAACGCCTGCGGCGGCTGCGTCACATGGAAACGCCGGTGGACATCCCGCCGGCCTACCGCAGCAGCGCGCGCGAGGTGCGCACGCCGCTGGCGCGCGAGCAGTTGAAGCGGGTGATCGGGAGCCTGACGGCCAACCGGCCGTTGGTGCACGTGCCGCCGGCGGAACCAACTGAGGCCGCGCGCGCAGGCGCCGACCAACGGGCGCGCTGGACGAACGCCGCCCTGCGCCGCATGGACAGTGAGGCGGCGCGCGACGTGTTCGGCATGTTGATCGACGCCATGGTGGCGGACGGCGCCGGCGTGCTGAAACTGCTCTACGCGCCGGACCGCTGGGCGGGTTATCCGCGAAGGTCCGGGCAAGGCGACGAGCCGCCCGAAGACTTCCTCCGCCGAGCCGAACGCTTCAAGAAGTCCGCCCGCTTCCCGCTGGCCTGGCGGGACGTGGACGTAACGACCTTCTATCCACTGGAGGGCGAGGACGGGCTGGAGGCCTGCCTGGAGATTTCCGAACGACCCCGGCACCTGGTCCAGCGGCGCTACGGCCTGATCACCGACCGCCGCAGCGGGCGTCTGGTACCGGCTGGCGGCAACGCGCAGGCCCTGGACCAGTCCGCCGCGCAGACGCAAGCGCCCAGCGCCGCCTCACGCGCCACGGCCCGCGTGGTCGAGTATTGGGACGACGAGTACTTCGCCTACGTGGTCGACGGCCACCTGGTGCGTCGCGGCCGGCACGGCTACGGGGCCATTCCCTACGTCCACGCCTACGGCGACCAGACCCCCAGCCGCGATCCCGCCAAGGCCGGCGTATCCATGCTGGCCTCCATGGAATACCTGATCCCGCTGCTGGATCAGCTGCTGACCATGAAGCAGAACGCGCTGTTCCTGTACGCCTACCCGACGCCCAAGATCACCAACTTCTCGCCCATCGATCCCAACCTGGGCAACGACGGCCGGCCGCGGGCGCTCGACTTTCAGCCGGGCCAGATCCTGCCGCTCTACCAGGGCGAGGACCTGACCTTTCTGCAGTGGCAGGGCACGCCGCCGGACCTGGACGAACTAATCGCCCAGACCCGCGCCATGATCGACCAGGCCGGCGCGCCCAGCGTGCTGTTCGGCGTCCCGCCGGGCGGCAACACCAGCGGCTATCTACTCAACCAGCTCATCAACACCGCCAGGGTCTCGTTTCAGCAAATCGCCCGCCACGCCGAGCAGGCGCTGGAGCGGGTCGTGCAGCTGATGTGGCGGCTGGTCGAAACGCGCATCGGCGAACCCGTGTTCGTGTTCGAGGCCGAGGACGAGCAGGGCTGGATCGGCCTGGGACCGCAGGACATCGATGGCTACCACGCCGTCCGCGTGCGACTCGATCCGCTCGGTCCCGCCGATGACGTCGCGCAGGGAACCCTCGCAGCCAACCTGGTCAGCGCGCGGCTCGCCTCCCGCCGCTGGGCCATGCGCGAAAAGCTGGCCATCGAAGACGCCGAAGCCGTCGAGGACGAAATCCTCCTCGACGAACTAATCGACGCCCCCGAAGTCCGAGCCGCCATCGTGCGCGAAGCGCTGGGCGAAGCGGGATTGCGGCCTGCGCCAGCGAAGGAGGCGACCAATGCCGGTACCTGAGACACTCCCTGCCCCCGAGAAGACCTTTGCAAAGCTCCCCGCGTCCCCTGTGCTGCGGCCACTCTTGCTCCCTCTCCCTCTGGGAGAGGGTTGGGGTGAGGGTCTTCCGGGCAACCACCTGCGGGTGATGCAAAGGTCTCCCGAGGCAACGCAACGGCGCGTACGGCGGCTCATCCAGGAGCTGGTGCGACGCATCCAGGACCGACGGCTCGCCACCGCCATAGCGCTTCCGGTCACTCCACCCCGGTCCGTCAAGCCCGGCCAAACTCCTGACACTCCGGAAGCGCGCGGGAACGGAACCCCACCCACCAGTCCCCCCGGCCCGGCGCAATCCGCGCCGTCCACCCTGCTGCGTCGGCTCGTCGCCGACCGCCCCAGGCCACCGCGACAACGAAAGGTACGCGCATGACCCTCCCGCAGCCCGCATCGGCCAAAACCTTCGCCGACCGCCTCACCGACCTCGCCGACGCCAAACTTGAGGAGCTGTGTGAGACCGTCATGGACCGCGCCCTCGCCGGCGAGCGCTGGGCCATGGAACTCGTCGTCCGCTACGCCTACGAACGCGACACCGCCGGCCGCCAGGACGCCCTCCTTGACCTCCTTCAAGAACTCCGCACCCGCACCGCTGCTACGGCGTAACCGCTCCCCACCACAAATCAGCCAAATCAGGAAGAGGGCGCCCCTTGTGGGCGCCCTCTTCCACGCTGGCGACCGGGTCGTGCTGACCCTGCACTGAACCGGCCGCAGGGCCGGACCACCGTCCCCGGCGGCCCGGCTCGAACTACCCCCTTCGTCATCCCGAGGTCCCCCGAGGAATCTCGCCTCCAACTCACCCATCATTCCGGCGTCCTCAGCCGGGACCCAGCAGCAACCACCACGCTCAGCCGCAATCTGCCACCCTGATCGCTCCGCGACACCGAGATCAGTCAGTCCAGGCTCAGTGGGGTTGACTCCCTCCGTGCCGAGAGGTGGTACCTTACAGAACACGAACGCCGAGCACGGTATGAAGACTTGCCGACCCGAGAGGTCAGAGATCCCGTGCACGGGTTCATCGAGTTGGCAAAGGAGGAATGGGACCTAGTCGACACGCCGGTATTCCAGAGACTTCGAAGAATCCGGCAGCTCGCACTCGCATCCCTGGTATATCCAGGCGCTACCCATACACGCTTTGAACACTCGCTCGGTGTGGCACATGTGGCAGGCCGAATGGCCCGGCAGCTCGACCTTGACCCTGCTTCCCAAAAGCTCGTGCGATATGCAGCCCTGCTCCACGACGTAGGGCATGGACCTTTCTCACATATTTCCGAAGAGGTGCTTGAAGTTCTCAACACCGACACGCCTTCAGGGTCAAGCCTGCCAATTCACGAAGTGATTGGTCACCGTATTATCAGCTCTGATGAACAAATCGGCCGCCACGTTTCGCCAACTGACGCTGAAAAGGTTCTTGCGGTCCTGAATGGGTCAGCCGAAACTACGGTATTGACTCAGATAATCACAGGCCCTGCGGATGCCGACAAGCAGGACTATCTCCTTCGTGACAGTGCGGCCTGCGGTGTGGAATACGGTGCCTACGACATCGATAGGCTGCACAATACACTTTGCGCTATCAAAGACGACTATGATACCTATATGGCCTTTACACATGGGGGCATCGAGGCGCTGGAGCAGTTTGTATTGGCCAAGTACTATATGAACTCACAGGTCTATAGCCACAGGGTTCGACGAATCACCGATGCGATGATTCTGCGTGCATTGCAACTTGGAACTGAAGTCGACCAAATCGCGTTTCTGAGGGATGCATTTCTGTATTCGAATGATGATGACTATTTGCGGCATTACTTATCCTGCGATGACTTACGGATCGTGTCCGAGGCGAGGAGCTCGAGCTGGTCGGGGACTTGGTTCGCAAGGCTATTCGCAATGCTGTCTGAGCGGCGACTTCTCAAGGAAGTGTTCACGATTCGAGTCAACGACCTTTCGCCAGATTCACTTCGGGCATGGGTGGAAGGTGTGAAGCCAGAAGCAAAGAAGAGAATCGAAGAAAAAGTGGCGGATATCTTGGGATGCGAAGCCGAGTGCGTTATTCTGCATGAATACTCAGTAGGCTGGTCGCCAAGGTCGAGCGAGTCTGATATTCAGATTCATGATGGAAATACTGGCAGGCCGTTCTCAGAGTCGTCGACGATTTTCAACACGGTGGAGGGAGCCTTGCAGCAGCGTTGGCTGGCCGTCTATGCTCCGCGAGATAGCGATGATTCAGCAGCCGCTCGCCGGTTGACTGCATCGCGACATGACCGCATCAAATCTGAAATCGAGACGGAGATTCGTAGACACGCCGGAGGTGGCCCATGACTCTTCGGACAACTCTGCTTCTCATGCTCGCGGCATGGGGCTCTGATATGTGTGGGAGGACGTTCCTCCAGAAGAACGCGTATTTTATGTCGAAGCTCCTTGGTGAAGATCTTGGGTTTCGTCCCCATTACTACGGGCCGTACTCCCCAAAGATCGAGTTTGCGCTGGGTGAATTGCGCGGCATGGGTATCGTATCTGAGTCGGTCAGCGTTTTCGGAACAGTGGACGCTGCCGGATTCCAGCGCAGACGATATGACTACAGCCTGACGGAGGAAGGAAAGCACGTGGCCAATGCCATTCGTAATGATCGGAAGCTGAAATATGAAGCAATAGAGTCAGCGGTTAAGAAGATCAGGCGGGCAGGTGGAAATCTGGACTACTTGTCTTTGGCTGTCGCCGCAAAGACTCACTTTGTAATTTCTGGCGGAGATTCGAGTCTTTCTGAGAAAGATGTCGTAGATCGTGCCGAAGGACTCGGATGGGACGTCAACGAGAAGCAAGTCGGTCAGGCGACAGAGTTTCTCGGGAAGCTTGATTTGATAGATCGAGACTAGACTGCAAAGTGGGCTGCCGCGGAGGTCTCTTCTGCGAGTGACTTCGGCTTTGCCGAATTGGCAGGGATTCCCATCAATTCTGCCTGCAACACGGCCAACGCTCCCTTGACCTACGACGCCTTTACGCGCGTTCTACTGCGCGACCCTACCCCGGAATCACCGCCTGACCGGACCTGAAGTATCCCCAGGCGCCCTTCGTGTTCCCATCCCCAGTCCACCGTTCATGATGAGCCTACTGAATCGACTGCCCTTAACCTGCCGAAGGTGGAATCTCCCGCGTGTCACTTATACGTTGCGACAGCTTCACGAGGGGCCAGGTGGTGAGGTGGCCACGAGAGGTGCGTCGATTATCAGTGATAGTGACCGTTTCAGTTTTGTTCCGTGAGCCGTTCAATATACGGCAAAGCTAAAGCAAGGGAGGCTAGGGCATCATCGAGTGCCGGACCAGCTGCACGGACTTGACTTGCCTCCAACAAATCGACAACGCCAGAAAGCCCATCGCAATAATCTGTAACATGTAGCTGAACCTTCGACCAGTCAGCATCGTCTGACAATGCAACAATATTAGTTATGTAGTCGTTGGCAATGTCGCATGTATCTGCGGCAATCTCCATTGTTGCAAGCATACACGCCACACTTCGACACTCCCGGGTTGCATCAAAGAGATCAGCAATAGAGTTAAACTCCAAGTCGGCCTTCTCCCATAGGTCAGCGATCTCTTGATCGTGATTTTCCTTTGGCGGTGAATAGACAAGTCCATGCGGCCCATATTCTGCCGGATTGTCACCAAGGATGTGTACGGTGGTCAAAAGCGCACTCAAGCCAGTTTCAAGGTACATGACCGCACGCTCGTAAGCATCAATGTGGAATGCTGGAACAGTAAACACCTCTTCCATCCTGTTACCACGACTTAGTTCACCGAGGCCTCTTTTGAGTGAAATACATGTTATGGCGAGGTAGCTCTGGGCCACGTCGTATACGACGCCTTCAGGTACTTGCTCCATTGTCAAGTCTGGATAGGCGTATACATCAATCTCTACTTGGCTATTTAAGTTCTTTGCGGCAAGAATGCCAAGCTCGATAGATGCACGCCAACATTCGCTTACTGCATTTGCAAGAACATCTTCATCAAACGGCGGCAAGTCAATGTCGAATTGATTAGCACCGTGTTTCATACGTGGAACGTACAACCGCACAGGTGACATTGCAGTCTCGATATGTTCCTCCAAAGCGAAGAGCCTTTCTAAAATGCCTTCGCGTGACACGTCCTGACTGTCAGACACACTCCCAGCCATGAATATGGCACTAACTGCAAGAACGAGGATTCTGGTTGCGAGTGCTGCTCGATTTGACAACATGATGCGCCTGCTTTGTCCGTAATAGAAACCGGCCCTACGCGAGCCGCTGACCCATATCCCTTGCCACAGGGGGCTAAATCCGAATTCCGTTACGACCTGGCTCTGCAACCTGTTGTGCTGACCGGGTGACAGGCGAATCTCCTCTCCAGTCGACGTCCGGATCGGTATCTCTCGCATCCGTCGACGCCGCTGGTAGATCTCCAAGAGAACGCCGTGCCTGGAGCGGAAGGCACTCAACTCGGCCTCCCAGCCGCTGGTCCCGTAGAGCCGGAGCACCTTCAGCGCTTCATCGGTGAGGCCGTAGTGCGTCCTTGGACTGTTGGTGGGAAGGTCGGGTGCGTCGGGGTTACGGTCCACTACCCGCGCCTGCTCGAGCTGGTGAATGACTTTACGCCTGACGTTTTCTCTCGTGTTCTCCGCGTACTCCCTGCCGTGCGTATCCCTCATGAAACCAAGCATCTCGTGAATCGTGCGGGAAGGCTTGGAAGCCTGGCCCCAGGTGTCGTCCTCGGAAAGCCCGGTGAGAGCTAGAAGCGTTAGGCAGGCGATGTCGTTCTGTTGCGCTGGCGGCAGTCCCAATTGCTCCAGGATGTCCCGTGCTTCATCGATCTTGCTCATCCCATTGCCGGCTCTAGCTCCATGCCAACGTCGCGCGGGAGATTCAGGATCTCGGCCACAAGGTTGTCGATGCCGGTAAACGCCTGCGCGGATGCGAGTCGCCGCTGTACTTCGAAGCCAATCGAGCGAATCTCCACTTCCGCCGGCAGCGGCATCGACCGCAGTTCCGTTGCACTGACCTGGGTATTCCCGTTGGAAATGCGGAAGTAGCGGTCCAGGCAGGCTGAGTTGAGGAGCGCCGAAAGGCCGAAGGCTAGTTCATCGTCTAAGTCTCTCCAAACCCCTCTGATGTAGTTCAGATGGTTCTCCAGACCCACCATGTCAGCGTTCAGCGAGCCCTGAACCAGAGGCGCCGAAACGAGACGACGCTTCTCTTCCTTCGCACTGAAGCGGCGGATCAGCACGTATGTCTTGTCCGCCACCAGCAGCCTTGTGGACTCCGACGAGACCTTGAACCACTGCGGCTTGTCGCACACCGCTAACGGCCATGACACTCGCATTGGCCGGACGTGCTGCATCCACAACAGCGGCACGGTGGAGCCTCCAACTGCGGAATGAGCGAGAAAGTCGGTGGCCCTGAACGGCACAATCGGCCCGGTCGAGATCTCCAGGCCAAGCGACCGAAGCGTATTCGGCCAGGCCCGCATGACTTCTACGAGCTTCAGGTCCTCCGCACAGAGTGGAATAGACAGTTCCCTCTGCTCACTCGCCGGATCCAGCACCGATTCAACGTCCACCAGATGCCGATGACGCTCAGCCAGGTCGTGAGCCCCCTTGCTGTGCGACACGATGACCTGGTGCCCATCCAGTGCCTCCCCGTCCGTCGGTTTGCGGGCTGCGATTACCAGATTCTCCTGGAGCACCGTCTGCTTCTTGAAGACGTCCTTTCTGGACTCGAAGAGGTGAATGACCGTTGGAGTCACCTTTCGGAAGAAAACCTCTCGGAATTTTCTGAAGTAAGGCCCCGACGCAAAGCTCCTCGGCACGATGTACACAAGCTGCCCCGAGTTCGACAGTAGCTCTGCGGAGATCGACATGAAGAGCGCGTAGATGTTTGGCTGGCCATTCACGACGGACGACCATGCAACGGCCCTCGGATCATCCTTTGCTATCTTGAAGTAGGGCGGATTGGAAATTACGAGGTCGTACTCGGAGCGTGGCTCTTGATTGCCACCGAACCAGTTGGCTCCCACAGTGGACTTGATGGATGCTGCGCTCTCCAGCACAAAGTCCTCGTTCCTTACGTCGAAAGTCAGCGAAGTGCCGCGCAGGCTGAGCCAGTCCTGCGAGAAGCTAAGAACTCGGTGGGTGAGATCCGCCAGCAATGGCTCGGTCTCGAAGGCAACTACGTGCAGACTCTCGACGTTGCGGTGCGCTGCGACCTCCTCACAGACGGCCGCGGAAAGAATCCCCGACCCGCTTCCCGGATCCAGGACTCGAAGGTGCGGTGCGGAGTAGGCCGAGCACTCCGCCATGAATCTGGCGACTGCGGCAGGCGTCAGGTAGTGCCCAACACTCTTCCGGTACTTCCGCCTGGCAAACGAAAGGTACGCCTCTCCCAAGGCCTCGGCGTACTCAACAGGGGTCGACCCTGCCGCGCTTGCGAAAACACTCAGTTCAGGTGGGAGCGAGCGGCGTGGAGTCGTGGAAATCCCTTCGTCGGAGACGCCGATCCTTGGCGATCCAGTGACGGTCATGCGCCCAGCTTAAGTGACGTGGACTCCGCCGCCGGGCCCTGAGCAGCCGCTGCGCGTCGCGCTTTGGGGGTCGTGGGCAATTGTGGTCGTGTCATGCCCGCGCACAGCCGCCCCACTACCTGAACTTGCCGCTTGTACTCATAAGGAGTATACTGGCTGAGCCAGCCAGCGATGTCCCACTCTCCCGCCTTGCGCGAACGGAGTCTGGACCTTGCTGACCTTACGATCCGCCGCCCCCTGCGGCCGCCCATCGATCCATCCTGGATCTTCCCAACATCGCGGCTGGCGCCTGCCCTCGCACCCTGCGAGCCGCGTATCCCTCCCCTCTCGAGCCAGAGCGGCGCTGTGCGCTGTGATCAGCCGTCAGGCGATACCTCGCGTCCCCGCGCCCACCCCACGATCCGCGGCGATCGCTGAACCGGAGCCGGACAGTCCGCTCCAAGACCACCACACCAGGAGACACCGTGAACACATGCAGTCGCCGACTGAACACATCCCGCCCGAAATTGAACACATTCCGCCCAAAACTGAACACATTCGCCGAAAAAGTGAACACATCCGCTCGGACAGCGTGAACACATGCCTCGACGACAGGAACCCGTGCCTCCGACGCTCAAGGACCCGCGCATGAGCGACCGTCAGGCCGAATTCGTGGCTCTGGCGCGCCAGCCCGGCGCCAACCGGCGCGCCCTCTGTCGCCGCTTCGGCATCTCGCACACCACTGGCTACAAGTGGCTCCGCGAGGCCCAGGACGACGCTTCGGAACACCCGTCCCTCGCCGCCCAACGCGCCGTCCGTGACCTCCTCTGGCAGCGCGTCGGCTATAAGCCCTCGCCCGCCCAGCGGGCCGCTCACGACTGCCCGGCCCGCATCCGCCTCATCGCTGGTGGCGAGCGCGCCGGCAAGAGCCACAGCGCGGCCATGGAACTCTTCGGCCGCCTCCTGCAAGGCCGGCTCTACTGGATCGTCGGTCCCGAGTACGACCTCTGCCGCCCGGAGTTCGAGTACGTTCTCGCGGCCTGCCGCCGCATCGACGCCGTCGCCACCGTCCGCGAACCGGCCACCGCCCGCGCCGAACTCATCACCCGCACCGGCGCCCGCATCGTCACGCGCAGCGCTCGCGAACCTGAACGCCTGGCAGGCGAAGCCCCCGACGGAATCCTCGCCTGCGAGGCCGCCCAACTCCCCGCCGCCGCCTTTCTTCGCCTCCGCGCCCGTGTGGCCGAGCGTCGCGGCTGGCTCTGGCTCAGCGGCACCTTCGAGAGCGCCCGCGGCTGGTACGCCGATAAGTTCCGCGCCTGGCAGCTCACCCAGCCCTCGGAATCCCGCGCGTTCTCCATCCCCTCCTGGGAAAACCTGGCCCTCTACCCAGGCGGCCGCAAGGATCCCGAAATCGCCGACCTGGAGGCCATGTTTCCGCCCGATCTCTTCATGGAGCGCTTCGGCGGCGTGCCCTGCCCGCCCTCCACCCTCGTGTTCCGAGAGTTCGACCCCCGCGAGCACGTCAGCGCCGCCGCACGGGCTAGCGGATCGCCGGTCGAATTGGCCATCGATCCGGGCTACGCCGGCGCCTACGCCGTGCTCGCCATCGAGCAACGCGGTTCCGACGTCGCCGTGATCGACGAGGTGTATCTGCGCCGCACCGTGGCGGGTGATGTCATCGCCGCCTGCCGCCAGCGTCCCTGGTGGCCCCGCGTCCGCGGCGGCGTCATTGACGTGGCTGGCCACCAGCATCACGCCGCTCCCAGCCAGGTCGAAGTCTGGGCTTCGCTCGCCAAGGTGCGCCTCCGCTCCCACCGCGTCCTCCTCCGCGACGGCATCGACCGCCTTCGGACCTTCCTCCGTGACCCCGTCACCGGGTCGCCCCGGCTCGCAATCGCCCCCCAGTGCCGCTGGCTCACTCGGGAGTTCGGGCTCTACCGCTACCACGACGACTCCGACCTGAAGTCCGTTTCCGAAGACCCCATCGACCGCGACAACCACGCCCTCAAAGGCCTCAGCTACTGGCTCTACGACCGCTTCGGCCCCGTCGAACGCCCACCCCGCCAGAGCATCCCCTTCCGAATCACGTGGTAATTCCGGTGCCATCTCTCCCGCGGCGTCCCCGCCTCCCGACGTCCCTGCCAGAGCTCGCTGCCGTCATGTCCGCGCCCGCCGCCGCTCCCGGCCCGCCGAGTAAGCGCACCTGCCATCTCGGCGCGATGTCCCGTACCGGCGCTTCGTCCGCCTCACCCGAAAAATCTGCCACAAACTGTCTCTGGCCAGCCCGACCCCCTAGGGGGTCGGGCTGGCCAGAGACAGTTCCCCCGTCAACCCCGCGACCTGCCCAGACCCAGGCTCGCCGTCGGCATGACCCAATAGCATCGGACTGGCGCGATAATGCGCCAATGCGAATCACCCGCCTGCGTGCCCACCCGCTCCGCAACCCCGACCCCCGCCGGGAGGCCGTGGCGTTGGTGGTAGTGGAGATCGAGACCGACGAAGGGCTGACCGGCCTCGGTTCGGTTGGTGGGTTTCCGGTTGGGGCGGAGACGATCCTCGCGCGGCAGTTCGCGCCGTTGCTGGTGGGGGCGGATCCCGGCGATATCGAGTCTCACTGGGAGCGGATGTATGCCTCGCTGAACCGGCAGGGGCAGCGCGGTACGGGCGTGATGGCGCTGAGCGGCGTGGATCTGGCGCTCTGGGACCTGCTGGGCAAATCGGTGGGTCGGCCGGTGGTGAACCTGATCGGAGGGGGATCGACCCGGCGCGTGCCTGTTTACCTCAGCTCGCTGTCACTGCGCGGACGAACCGACCGCCAAGCGCTACTGGACCAAATCGTCGAGGGGCGGCGGCGTGGGTTCAACGCATTCAAGTACTTCAGCGTTCACGGCCCGGCGGATGGGGAGAAGGGGCGTCAGATTGAGTTGGAAGTCATGGGCGAGATCCGGTCGATCATCGGGCCCGACGCTGATCTGATGGTGGATGCGCACTTTGGCTGGGACCTGCCCTATGCCCGGCGCATGCTTGGGCCGCTGGCGGACTTAAACGCCGGCTGGCTGGAGAACCCCATTCCCATTGACGACTTGGCGGGTTACGAAGCACTGGCGCGAGACGGGGTGGTGCCGCTGGCGGCGGGCGAATCCGAGCGCACGCGGTTTCCGTTTATCTCGCTGCTCAACGCGGGCGTGTACTACCTGCAGCCGGACGTCAACCGCGTGGGCGGACTTACGGAAGCGCTGCGCATCTGCGGCCTGGCGGCCAGCCACCAGCGGCCGGTTGCGCCCCACCAGGGCTGGCTGCACACGTGGCACCTGATTGCGGCGCGGGCGAACTGTCCGATTGGCGAGTACTTCCCGCGTCGCGAGCCGCTGCCGGGCAATGCCCTCGTTTGGGCCGCCCTGGACGGCGAGCCCGAGGCCGAGGAGGGGGCCGTGACGATTCCCGAAAGACCTGGCTTTGGTTGGACTCTCAACCCGGCCGGAATAGCGCCGTACGCTGGTGCTTCGCGGCAATAACCCGGGCGAGCACGGCTTTCGCGCCCCTGGCCGGGGCCACGGCGTACCCTCCAGGCCCAAGATCAAGCCGGTGATAGACCTCGTAAGGACGTGTGGCCGCTTCTTCGCACGCCGCCGCCGCGTATGACGTTCGACTCGTAGTCCGGTGTGTCATAGCAGCTCCCGAGGCTTGGGTCCGCAGGGCCTCAACTCTAGCCGCATCTCCGTTTCGCCGTGGACCTGCCTGCCCGTGTGTTCGAAGCCGACGTTCAGGTAGAAGCCCTCTGGGCTGTGCTCGCCGGAAACGTAGCTTGTGAAGAGTTCAGTCGCTCTGGGATTGGCCGCGACGTGTTCGACGATTAGTGCCATTGCCCGAGCCCCGTAGCCTTTTCCCTGGTGCTCGGCGTCGATCATGAAGCGCCAGAGCGCGTAGAAATCCTCAACTTCCGGGTCGTCCCGCAGGTTCTCATCATGAAGCATAACGAGCCCGACTGGAAGCTCGTCCGCGCAGATCGCTCTAATCCACGCTTCCTGGTGTTGGCGTGCCTCCGCGATCGAAACCGAGTTCGGGGCTATGTAGCTCGCCTGCTCCGGGCGCACCTTCAAGGCGATGACGTATTGCACCGTCTCTGGCGTGATTTCCCTGAGGGTTACAGGTGCGTCAGGTGCTGGTTGCTGGTCCGTGGCCGACATGAGTTCTTGTTGTCCGGCTCAAGCCGCTCCGGTCCCGTACCTTACGCTGCTCGCAGAGAGTCGACACACTGGACGGTCACGCGTGGGGTCGCGCGTTCCATTGCCAAAAAGGCCGGCTGGGAGGCGTAGGCGACCGTGGCCAGATATCCGGCGCTCATCGACGGGGCCAAGGGCGCGTACGGCGTGGCTTTCCCCGATCTCCCGGGGATCGTCGCCATGGGCGCCACGCTTGAAGAGGCGATGCTGAATGCGGAAGCGGTGCTTCAGGATGCGGCTTTGGAGGCTGAGCGGGATGGCATCGCGCTGAGCCCTCCGAGCGCGCTGGAGGACGTGGACGTGCCCGCCGGCAGTGCGCTGTCGTCCATTCTCCTGGTCCGCGCCGCACCCGCGCGGCGCAGCGTGCGCTTGAATCTGACGCTGGACGCCGCCGTTGCCGACATCATCAAGTCCGAGGCGGATCGGCGGGGTATGTCGCGCAAGCGCTATGTGGAGTGGATGACGCGTCGATTGGCGCAAATCGGGGGATAAGTCCCGATCAGCCATAGGGACGTTAGCCCCTTTGGCCCGGACCGGCCCGGACTATTGCTTGGCTTCGATGCGGGCGAGGATGTCGCGGATTTCGGTGAGGAGTTCGGTGGCGTCGCTCGCGGTAGCAGCCGTCCTGGGTGCGTCTTCGGCCGGCTCGGCGCCCAGGGCGACCAGGCGCTGCCGGAGGATCGAGTTGCGGAAGGCAGCGGCGTCCACAACGCCAAGCAGGTTGCCCTCGCTGCTGGCGTTCAGACCCGACTGGCCGGCGGTTTCGGCCTTGAGTCCGTGCAGGCCGAAACGACGCATGAGCGGCCCCTGGTGGAGGCGCAGGTCGGTGATGCGGTTGAGCGGGATGGTGGACTCGCTGCGGGTGAAGACGCCCTTGCGGAGTTCCAGGGCCTGGGTGGTCAGGCGGGCGGACAGGCCGTCGAAGTATTTCGGGCCGAACCAGAGGCTGTAGATGAGCCAGATGGGGATGAAGGGGATGCCAACGATGGTGACAAACATGATGAGTGAGACGAGGACCCGCCAATAGGCGATGACGCTGCGGTCGAATTGGGCGTCAAGCAGGGTCTTCCCGGTTACGCCAGGCTGGTCAGACTGCACGCTGGGATCCTCCATGCGCCCGGTTTACGGGCCGTTGGATGCGAGTTGGGCAGGCGCTAGTCGCGGCTCATTTTTTGCCGACGGCGCGCCAGAGGTACAGGCCGGCGCTGCCGGCGACCCAGGTGAAGAGCACGTCCATCCAGGGAAAGTGGTTGAGGTGGGATTGGGCGGCCAGTCCCACTTCGCTTTCAGGGAACAGCGTCCATAGCCAGTTCCAAAAAAAGATGATGATCAGGCCGACGGCTCCGAGAAATAGCGTGGTGGCTCCCAGGTACTCGCGGGTGACGGTGTCGTTGGGGCCGCCGGTGAGGCTGCGGACGCGGTGGTAGCTGATGAGAAGGGAGACGACCACGGCCACGGCCATGAACCAGTTCATCACCCGCCAGATGGGATAGGTGTCCCCGCCGTCGTGGTAGACGGGGGTAAGCATGAGGTTCAATCCAACTGCGATTGCCAGGACGACGAGGGCGATCGCTACAACTCGACGTACCTGATCCATCTCACTGCTCGCTTGTCTACCGGGGACGTGTCGTCCGCTCTCATTCGAGCGGGAGCGTAGCACCGCCGAGATTCGAGCCTTCCGGGGCAGCGACCGAGGGCGAATCGCGTCTACGCGTCGCGGAACTGTGCTGGCGCGCGGGTGAAGTTTATTTGCTGGCCGGCGGCAAGGACGGCGGCCTCGCCGCCGTTGGCTTCGATGCAGCGCCGCTGGTCGGCCTTGGCGGCGGCGTCGGTAGCGTCGGGGTCGCAGATGGCCGCCAGGCGGCGGCGGAAGTCGGCGACGCAATCCTGGTGGGATGGCAACGCCGCCAAATTCGTCAGTTCGTGCGGGTCGGCCTGCATGTCGAAGAGTTGCGGGTCATGGCCGGCCCAGTGGACGTACTTCCAACGGCGGTTGCGCAGCAGGTAGGTGGCGGATGTCGATCCGGTGGCGTGGTACTCGCTGAAGACGGTGCGGTCGGCCGGTTCGTCGCCGCCGGCGATGGACCAGAGGTCGGCGCCGGGAAGGTCCGCGTCCGCCGCCGTCGGCTCGACGCCGGTGCCGGCCAGGATGGTGGGGGCCAGGTCGACAAGAGACACCGGGCAGTCGACGGACCGGCCAGCGGGTACGTCGGGTCCGGCCAGGATGAGGGGGACTCCGGCGGCGCTGTCGTACATGACGCTCTTGCCCCAGAGGCCGTAGTCGCCGAGGGTTTCGCCGTGGTCGCTGGTGTAGGCGATGCGCGTGTCGTCGGACAGGCCGGCGTCGCCGAGTGCGCCGAGCACGTCCCCGATCAGCTCGTCGACGAACGAGCACATGGCGTAGTAGACGAGACGTGCCTGGCGGATGGCGTCTTCGGAGCGAACGTCCTTGGCCGTCTGGACCCGGGCGTTGCGGAAGGCGGCCAGCGGCGGGTGCATCGGCCACTGGTCGGGCGACCAGGCGATGGGCATATCGATGTCGTCCAGCCGATAGCGGCGCTGGTGACGCTCCGGCGCGGCGAATGGAAAGTGGGGCAGGGTGAAGGAGACGAAGAGGCACCAGGGCATGTCGTGCGCTGGCGCCTCGGTGTGGAGCCAGCGAACGGCTTCGGCGCCAATTGCCGAGTCGTAGCGGATGTACTCGGAGTCGGTGTCGCCGGCCTCGTCCACGTGCCCGAGCTGGCGGCGAGTCACCGGTATGTTGGAGCGGATGCACCCGTAGACGTCGCCAACGCCGTGCATGACGTGCATGGGGATGCGCTGGTCGGGAAAGCCGATGTCGTCGGTGGTGTTTCGGTGGTGGAGCTTGCCAATGGTGGTGACCGCACGGCCTTGCTGGACAAGCCGGTGCCCCCAGCTGGCCGCGGCGCTGCCGGTGTAGGGCGCGGCGTTATCCCAGGCGCGGATCTGATGCACGAAACGCCCAGTGGCGAAGCTGGCCCGCGAGGGTACGCAGATCGGAGAGTTGCAGTAGGCGGAGGTGAATGAGGTCCCGGCCGCGGCCAAGGCGTCAAGGTTGGGTGTGTGCACCAGCGGATGGCCGGCGGATCCCAGCATGCGCGGGTTGTGTTCGTCCGACATCAGAACCAGAAGGTTCCTGGGTTCCACGGGGTCTCCGGTCCAACGTTGGCGCGGCGTGAGAGCGGGCTAGGACGCGGGTGTGAGCCTAGCCGAAGGTGCGTGTGAGCTACGAGCCAAGTCTTGGTGAACGCTGTTAAGCGCGCGGGGGGCGACGGATGTCCCGTCGCCCCCCAAAGCAGGGATGCCTAGCGCGCGCGCTAGCCGGTGGGCCCCACCGGGTTGGGGTAGGTGTACCAGTCGATTGCGCCTGAGTGCGAGAACGCGACCTTCGTTTCGCCACCGGCAAAGATCGACCGGTCTTCCCGGTAACCGTTGCTGAAGGCGATACCACGAACATTCGTGATGTCGAGGTTGACGCTCTGGTGGCTCCAGTTCGATCTGCCACCTGGGTCGGTGACGTTGCCGAGCCGAGCCCCCTTCTTGCTGAAGAAGAGCCCCATCTTTGTGGTTCCGATCGCGACCGTGCCATCGCGGCTGATATTGGGCGAGAAGGCGATCACATTGATGCGGCCCAGCTCGTCCTTGGGATTCTCGAGCACCTTGCCGAAGTTCTCGCCGCCATTGGTCGAGCGGTAGAGGCCGTGCTGGATGGAACCGATCCAGATGATCTCGTTGCTGCGAAACTCGGGGTGGACGGCGACGGCCGAAATATCGAGATCACCTGGCAAGGCTTTGAGGCCAAGCTGCGATCGGAAGCCTCGGCCATTGTTGCTGCTGCCGAACAGATCGGTCGATGTCCAGGCAAAGACATGGCTCTTGCCGCCGCGGCCATCAACCGTGGCCAAGCCGCGGTAGTACCCGGGCCCCAAGCCGTTCGAATGGTGAACAGGCACGGCGGACCAATTCGCGCCGCCGTCCGTGGATTCGAACAAGCCGCCCGCGTCAGCAACGGCAAAGAACGCGGAGTCAGTCGCGAAGGCCGACGAAGCCGCCAACCCTCCGATTCGACCGCCGGGCAGGCCTGAGACCGTCGACCACGTCTCACCGCGGTTCGTGGAGCGTGCCACGCCAGCGTTTGTGGCGACCAATACCAGGCCGTCGTTGGACAGGTCCGGCGAGGGCAGGATGGCGTTAATCGTGAGGTTGGGTAACCCGCTGATGACCTGCGTGAAACCAGCACCCGCGTTGGTGGACCGAAGCACACCGCCGGTGGAGGTGCCGAGCCAGATGGTCTTATCCTGGAAGACGAACGGCGACGCCACCAGGTGGAGGACCTCGCCAATCGAGGCTGAGGTGGGGCCGGGCCCCATCGCGGTCGCGGTGCCTTGCGTCGTCCTGGGCTCCGGCGGCGCGGTCACGGTGGCTACTACGTCGTCACTCTCGTGCGGCATCGCAGCGGCCGGCGGGACGAGGCCGGCGTCCTTAAAGTGGTCGCCCCCGTTTGTGAGCACCACCTGACCGGGCCGGGCAAACGACGTTTGGAACATCCACTGCTGGAAGACGGTGCGCTGTGCCCGCAGGACTCGCAGGCGGCCGAAGTCGTGATAGGCCACGGGCAGACCGTAATCGTTGAGCCAGTTGGGGTTGCTGAACCACGCGGTCTTGATCGCGTCGTTCAGCTCCAGCAGGACCAAGTGGTTCTTCTGGACGAAGCTGAAGGACTGGTCGTCATCCTGCGGGAACTCCCACGGCTTGGGGATGTTGCGCTCGGTGAGCAGTTCGTCGTCGAGGCCGATGTCCCTCAGCCGGTCGTAGATGTTGACGCGGAAGAGACCGGAGCGCGGCTGCCACTGGAAGACCGTCTTCTGGAAGGCCTGGTAGGTTAGCGGCCCTTCCATCCAGCGGCGCGACACGGGGTAGCCGAGGCGCGCAACGCCACCAGCGGCTTGAAACTCGGTCCAGAATGGAATCCCGTCGGCATCGGTCACCGAAAAGCCGGAGCCGTCGTCGGGACCGGCCTGACTGTAGAACCAGCCGTTCTCGACGGCCCCGTCCGGGTCGTGCGGGTGCGCCTGGACTGCGCCTGCAGCCAGCGCCGTAATAGCAAGAACGAGCGTTACCAACGTAATGATTCGTCGCATCGGCACGCCAATAGAGCTTCGAATGTGACAACAGTGTCTCACACGAGTGATGTGCCGTACTGCGATTAAAGTTGTGTGAGCGAAGGGTTGGTCCAGCCCCTGCGAGCCCGAATCCGGCCCGCCGATCCCCGTTCTTGGGAATTCGATGCTGCTAGTGCTGAATCTGGAGGTCGCCGCGGCTTGCGTGTCGTAAACGTATTGTGTACAATATGAGTGTAGCGCTTCGAGCCTGATCGATTCCGCCAGCGAGCGGCGGTCGGCCGAAGCAGGGCCGCGGTGGCCCGAGTTGCCTGACCCGAACGCCAGCCGCCACGCGAGGCGACCCGTTGTCTCGTAGGAGCCAGCGGCGTTCGAAGGCAGACAGCAGCGTCATCGCCGCCCCAGCGCGCTTGCGTGGGGTACGGGGCGGCGGACCACGGGCATCGCCCGACGGGACGTCGGGTCGGTGCGCCTCCGCCGCCCCCTGACGGCCGGGATCCAACCCGGGGTGCCCCGCGAGATCAAGCGCCGGCGAAGCGCGGCTTCGCCGAGCGGGCGACCACGAGGGTCGTCTCAAAGGTTCAAGACAGCTCAAGCGCCTCGCAGTGGCAGGCGCTCCGGAGGACACGCAGTGGCGATAACGAAGAGCGAATCAATCGGCGACGTGGTGGACACGGTGATTGCCGAGGCCCGTCGCACGCAGATGCACCGCACGGTGATGGAGCCCCTGGTGCGGACCTACCGGGTCCCGCGCGGGGCCGGGGACCGGCTGGAGATTCCCAAGTTCGGCGCGGTGACGGCCGGCGCCCTGACCGAGGGCGTGGACATGACCAATCCGCAGACCCTGACCACGAGCAAGGTCACGATCACGCCCGCCGAGGTGGGGGCGCAGATCGTGCTGACCGACCGCGCGTTGCGGACGGCCAAGGAAGACATGGCCCGGGCAGCCGGGCGGGTGCTGGGCGACGCGATCGCCCGCAAGCTGGACAAGGACTTGCTGGGGCTGCTGGACGGCTTCAGCGCCTCGGTGGGCGGGGCCGGCAAGGACATCACGATGGGTCACCTGCGGGCGGCTGTTTCGCGCCTGCACGGCGCCGCCGAACCGGCGCCGCAGCCGTTCCACGCGGTGCTGCACCCGTACCAGGCGCACGACCTGGCGGCGGACATCTCGCCCACCGGCTCGTACCCGGTACCGGCCGGCATATCCCAGACGGTGCTGGAGAACCACTGGGTGGCGCGGGCGTTCGGGGTGGACATCTTTCAGGCCGGAAACCTGGCCGTGGATGCCAGCGACGACGCCAAGGGCGCGGTGTTTTCCAAGGAGGCGCTGGTGCTGGTGATGTTCAAGGACTGGGCCGTGGAGCGTGAGCGGGACGCCTCGCTGCGGGCCTGGGAGCTGAACGTGGTTGCCGACTACGGCCTGGGCGAATACGCGGACGCCTGGGGTGTGGAGATGTACTTCGACGCGTCAACCCCGTCCAGCTAAGCGCGGGCGGGTGACCCACCAAACCAGGAGACAGCAGCACATGCATGCTCCCATCATCTGGATCAGGCGCCGCCCGGCGCGGCGCCTGATCCACCGCTTCCCGGGTGCCGCGGGCGGACGCCAGATTCTGGTCGTCACGCCCGACCGCCAGGAAGCGCACGACACGGCGCTGGCCATGCGCGAGCGCCAGGCCGAGCGCCTGCGGGTCCGCGGCGCCGCGGACCTGGAAGCGCTCGATTCGCAGCGGGCGGCGTGGGGTCAGCAGGACACCCACGGCACGGAGACCAGCACGTGAGCGTCACGCGGCGCGCGCTACGCCATCGGATCGCCCAGCGGTTGGCGCCGTTCCTGACGGGAACGGCAGACGGAGAGTCCACCGTGACCCTGGCCGACGCCGCGCAGCTCCAGGATTCCACGGCGTCGGCCGACCTGTGGACCGATAGCTGGGTGCACGTGTTCGGCGGCCCCAACGCCGGGGAGACTCGCCGCGTCGCGGCTTACGACCCGGCGGAGGGGTCGATCACCGTCAGCCGGGCGTTCGCTCACGCGCTGGACGCCGCGTCGTCATACGAACTCTCGCGGCTGGTTGCGCCCGACGTGATCAATGCGGCCATCAACGCGACCCTCACGCGCTGCTGGTTCCAGACCCTGTCGCCGCTGACCACTCTGGCCGACGGCGGCATGGACAACCCGGACATCCGGGCCTGGCGCACCTGGAACGCCAGCGCGGCCAAAGTCGCGGCCGGTTCGGACGCGGCCAGCGGCACCTCCAGTCTGGAGGTGACCAACAGGGCGGTGGGCGGCTATGCGGCATCGACCAGCCTGGCTGTGCTGCTGGGCCAGCCGTACACCCTAGAAGCGTCGGTGGCGCCGGGCGGATTCACGTCGCGGCTGGCGGTCCACAACCTCAGCAGCGGCGGTGACCTGGAGGCGGTCACGGCGAGCGGCCTGGCCTGGCGGCGCGTGCGCCTCACGTTCGCGATTCCCGAAGGGTGTGAGGAGATCGAGATCCGGCTGGGCGGTAAGGAAGCGGACGCGGTGACCCGCTGGGACCAGGCGATCCTGCTGGCGGCCAACCGCCGCCGGTTTCCGCTGCCGGCCTGGATCACACACCGGCAGCAAGTGGTCGAAGTCTGGCGGCGAGCGGCGGACCACCCGCAGCGCGTGATGTCCGCGGTGACCTGGTGGCGGACGACGTCCAACCCAGGGCCCGTAGGGCCGGAGTTGTGGCTAGAGGTGGACCCGCCGCCCAGCGTTGGTGAGACGCTGATGATCGAAGGCCTGCGGGCCTACGACCCGCTCGCCAGCGACGAGGCGACGACCGACGCGCCCGTGGACTGGGTTGTGCAGGGCGCGTTGGTGGAGGTGTACCGCCACCTGCGCCGCGACGCGCCGGCGGGCGACGTGGTCCGTTACGAGGCACTGCAACGCGACGCCGCGCTGGAGTTCCAACACCTTTCGCGCCTCTACCGCCCGCGCGCCACGCGGCGGGTGATGCTGAGCGGAGGCCTCTAAATGCCGCGTGGCAACCGTCCGCCCTATCCCTACGACTGCAGCCTGGACGGGGTGGGCCTGATGCTAAGCAACGGGTCGGGCGGCGAAGTGGCCTGGCGCGAGCGCAAGCTCGACTTCTTTGCGCCGCGCGTGAGCCAGACGGATCAGTCCTATGCGCAGTTCCCGCCCGAGGACGAAACGACCTGGGCGGTGGATGACGTGTCGGGCGGGTTCGGTCAGCGGGTCGTGCCGAGTGGCGGATCGACCGGCTATTCCCACGGCGTGGCCGACACGCGCATCCCGCACCAAGTCAGCCTGCCGCCCGAAGTGCTGACGACGCCGATCACGTCGTCAGGGACGATTACGGACCACTTCGAGCTCGGCGACGCCACCTACGTGCTGGCGGGGTCCGCCGTCTACCGTTCGCGCGACGGCCGGACCTGGGCGCTGGCCAAGGCGTTCGATCCAGGGGTGAACGCGATCTCGGCCGCCGTCTTCAAGGGACGCGCGGAGCGGCCGGCGGCCTTCGTCGCCGTTGGCGGTTCGGCGTCCGACGAGCCGTTCTGGACGTTCGACGGCACGACCTGGACGCAGCACGCGGGGCAGCGCACACACGCGGTTGCCGTGCTGCGAACCAGCGACGGCGGCCAGACGTACGCCGATCTCACCGCCGCCGTCAGCGACGGCGATCCGGGAACCTACGGGCACCTGGACTCGCTGGGCACGGCGACCGACGGCGCCTGGCTGCTGGTGGGCGGCAAGGCACCGTTCGCGGCGGTGGCCATCAGCATGAACGCCGCCGCGAACGGCAACGCCGCCGAACTAACGGCGGAGTATCGGGACGGCGCGACCTGGGCGTCCGTGGACGGGCTGATCGACGGAACCGCGCAGGACGGCAAGACGCTGGCCCGCGACGGCGAGGTGAGGTTTTACGAACCAGCGGCCTGGCGGCGCGCAACGATCAACGGCGTAGAGGCTTTCTGGTTGCGCCTGACCGTGCAGGCGGCGCTGGATTCCTCGACCCGTATCAACGAACTGGCGGTCCGCGAAGTCCGCAAGGCCGACGCGTTTCTAGTGATTGGTTCGGAACTGGCGCGAGTGAGCAGCGAGACCGGCGCGCCCAGGCTGTCAACCGCGTTGGACGGCGGCTCGGATTCCACCTGGACGAAGGGCGTGCCCGTGGGCGACGGCGCCTATGCCGTCAGCGCGCTACTGAGCCTGGGCAGCAGGGCCTACCTGGTGAAGGAGGACGGCCTCCACGCACTGCGTCCCGGCGCCGAGGGCGGCGCGGTGGCGGAGCACCTGTGGTCCCAACCGGTCCGGCGTTCCAGCCCGCACGACGGCCGCGGCGCCGCCGCCTGGCGCGGCTACCTCTGGCTGCCGCTGCCGCAGGGGTTCTATCGCTTCCGGCCCGGCGACCTAACGCCCTCCGGTCCGGAACGGCTGCGGGAGAACGCTTCACCGATCCGGGGCCGCGTCACCGCCTGCGCGGGCGACGCCCACTTCCTGTACGCGGCGCTGCGGGACGAGGCCGGGCACACCACGTTGCTAGCGCTCAACCACGAGCAGGGGTCGTGGCATCCCATCACGCACCTGGGACCGGTGGACTGCCGCCACATGTGGGTATCGGACCGACCCGGGCCCAACCCGCGGCTGTATCTGGCAGTTGGAGGATCGCTGTCGGCCATCGTGTTGCCGCGCGGTTCGGCCAATCCGCTGCATGATCCAAACTGCCGTTACGCCGCCAGCGCGGACCTTTACTTCTCGCGCTTCCACGCGGCGTTCGCGGCGCAGCCCAAGGCCTTCCTGGCCTTGGCGCTGAGCGGCGAGCGGTTGACGGCGGCTACCTACGTCGACGCGGCCTATCGGCTGGCTGGCGGCGCGCCGTTCAGGCAGCTCGGACGCTTTGCGGACAACGGGCAGCGGATCGAGTTTGGGCCGGAGGCCGCGGCAGCGGCCATTGACCTGCGGCTCACGCTGCATAGCGATGACCCCGCGACCACCCCGGTGATCCACGCGGCCTCGCTGGCTTACGCCATCCGCGCGGACTTCAAGCGCGTATTCGAGTTCACGGTGCGGATCGCCGACCAGGCGCCGCTGCGCGACGGGCGACGCGAACGGCGGTCGGGGCGGGAGATCAAGCAGGCCATCGGCGCAGCGGCGGCCACGCGCGAGCCAGTGGTACTGGTCAGCCCTGACGGCGAGCACGTGGAAGCGCTGGTGCGCGGCGCCGAAGCCCAGGCGCGGCGCAGCGAGGCCGGGCGCGACCTGGAATGGCTGATGCCCGTTACCGCGACGGAATACCGGCCGACCGCCGGCACGGGTACGCACAACCGCTTGGCGGCCTACGCCCATCAGGGGCAAGCCGCCTATCTGCACGCACAACTCGCCAGGCTCTAGGAGGCCGCGACATGGCAACTACCACGGCAAACCTGCGGCTGACCAAGCCGCTGGGCGCCGAGCGATACGACATCAACGTGTTCAACAACAACGCCGACCTGATCGACGCCGGATTCCACGCCGCGAGCGGGCACGACCACTCGGGCCGGGCGGGCGAGGGGCCGCAACTCACGGACGCGGCGCTGGCCGAGGGCGCGGTGACCACCGCGAAGCTGTCGTTGGACACCTTTCACGCCGAGCAGTTCCACAATGCGCTGCCCAACGGCGACTTCGAGTCGTGGTCCGCCGGTGGGTCGGCGGCGCCGGACGGCTGGTTGCTGGCGGGCGGCGGGGCCGCGGTGGCGCGCGCGACCTCAGTCGTCAAACACGGGCGCTATTCGGCGGCGTTGACGCGGCGGGGCGCGGATTGCGACCTGCGCCGCGGCCTGGACGCCGATCTGGGTGGTCTGACCTACCTGCGGGGCCGCACGTTCACCCTGGGGGGCTGGGTCTACGCGTCGGTTCCCAACCGAGCACGGCTGGAACTGGGCGACGGCGTCACCACGTCCACTTCCGCCTATCACTCGGGCAGCTCGGCCTGGGAGTGGCTGAGCGTGACGATAGCCGTGGACAGCGTGGCGCCGGCGCTACTTGCGCTCTGCAAGCTCAAGCAGGGCGACACCACGGCTTGGTTCGATGGTCTGCAACTGGCCGAGGGCACGCTGGCGCCCGCCTTCACCCACAATCCGCTGGACCAAGCCCTGCGTCTGACGAACTTTCAGGACGCCACGCCTACCAACCACGTGGACCGCGGCCAGTGGCGGGCGGAGGTTGGGGTGGCTGAGGTTGCGGGCGTGCTCTCGCAGAACTGGTCGGATCACAACGTCGCCTTCGAGACCGCCTTCCGCACCGTCTACGCGGCCCTGGCCACGCCGCGCGAGGACATCGGCGGCCGTCGGGTGGTGGCGCGCTGCACCAACCTGAGCGCCGGCGGCTTCACGCTGCAGGCCGCCACCGGCGACGGCGGCAATTTCAGCGATACGACGCCGGGGCTGGTCTATTGGCTGGCGATTGGAGCGGTGTAGTGGGAATCGTGGAAGAGCGCAGCTCGAGCGACCGGGCCTGGTTCAGCGCGTGGGCAGCCGGCGCGTCATGAACGTGCAAACCCTGGCCGACCGGGCGCGGCCGCCGACAGCCCCTGGCACGACCATCAATCACCCTGAGGAGAGGAACTCCGTGGACCCCGAGACCATCGGCATCATCACCGCCGTAACCGTGTACATCGCGCGCGTCGTGCGCAAGGAGATGGTGCGCTGGCGCAGCCGGGCCAGCGGCACCGATACCGAAACCCGCGCGCTACAGCTGCTGGAGAACATCGACCGCAGCCTGACGACGCATCACACCGAAATGACGCGCTACCAAGCGTCGATCGCGGATTCGCTGGGCCAGATCAAGGGGCGGCTGGCGAACGGGCGCGGCTAGGCGGCACGCTCATCTCCGCGGCGTTTCGATCGGTGCCGCGCAGTTCTCAAACCAACCGTTCACCCCGGGTCCCGCAAGGATCCGGGGTGAACGGTGTTCAGGCAATCCAGTGTCGTATCCCCGGCATATCGCGAGAGGCCTTCAGGTCGACTTTGCCGTGGGTTTGTTCACAGCACATGCAGGGCTGATGTCTCAACCACTGGTCACATTCTGCTGTCGTCGAGCTTCACCGCTGCCGCCGGTTGGCTGCGAATCCAAGCGTGAACAGAACGGCCAGGAAGAAGCCACCGAACGGCAGGCAGCCTTTGCGGGCGGGCTGGTCGGGGACGGCGTCGGAGGGGAAGTGGCCGCGGAAGCGTTCGCGCAGGTCGGGGCCCGAGGTGATGGGGGTGAGATGCAGGTGCGGTTCGTGCTCAAGCACGTACCAGGCGACGGGCGGGCGACGGCGGCGGTCGGTGACAGTTGGCGCGCTGGTCTCGATGGACTGGGCGTGGATTCCGGCGGCCGGTTGCCAGCGCAGGAGGGCGGTGCGCCGGTCCAGCCGCGAGCGGGCGGCCAGTTCGATCCGACAGTCGTCGAATTGGCTCCGCAGGAAGCGCGCCTCGGCGCTTTCGAAGTCGCCGACCAGTTGGACTGACGTGTCGTGCATCAGTCCGGCGACGCGGGCAGGCGTATGGCGGGGACGATTGCCTGAACAGTCGGCGGGTCTACGGCGCCCGCGCGCAGAATGCGGGGCGGGTCCGTCGCCAGGTGGATGACCGTGGAGGGCGCACCACCGCCGGCACCGCCGTCCAGCACCTGGTCGACCAGGTGGCCGACGGCGGCGTTGGCCTGCTGGGCGGTGAGGGGTGGCGGTTCGTCGTGTTCGTTGGCGCTGGTACCCGTTAGCGGCGCGCCCACCCGCCGCACCAGATCCCGCACGACATCGGAGGCGGGAACCCGGACGCCTATCGTCCCGTTGGGACCGAGCAGCCGGCGGTCAAGCCCCGGCCGAGCCGGAAGCACCAGCGTTACGGCGCCGGGCCAGAATGCCTGCGCCAGCCGCCGGGCGTCGGGCGACATTTCGGCGATTTCGGCGGCCTGGGCCGCGCTTGCAACCAGCACCGGCACGCCCCCGCCGGGCCTGCGCGTCTTGATTGCCAGCACGCGCCCCACGGCTTTGGGCGCGCGCACGCTGGCCGCCAGCCCGTAGAGCGTATCCGTGGGGATGGCGGCAACGCCGCCGCCCGCCAGCAGCTTGGCGCAGCGCGCCACGTCAGCGGCACTGGCCATGCCGTCAGCCGGGTTGGGCGACGCCTGCCGGGTGCAGCAGTCGCGCCATCGTTGGGATCAGTCCGGCTCTTCCATAGCGAGAGACTCCGTGGGCAACCGAGGCTGGGCGGGCCGGTGCAATCGCTTCAGTCCAACTGATTCGCAACGAATCCGAGTCGGGGCTGGCGGCAAGGTGCCGCAGCATTGCGCCGCCGGCGGAATCGCAGACACTGGCATTTGCTAGGCTGCCCAAGCTTAGTCCCGTGCTGGCGATTCTGCCGTCTGCATAAGGCCAATCCGATGTCCCGGTTTCGCCGATGTTGAAGGTTGCAGTGCTGGTTTCGGGTGATTTCGTCGCGTGCGTCACGGCGGCCAGCCAGCAGCTGGGTGCTAGTGGCGCCAAGCCCCCGAACGCCATGGGCCAGCGGACTGCTGCCCGAGGAGAATGCGAACCCGGCACCCGAGCTTGGTAGACCGCTGGAGCAGGCAAGGAGACGAACCCCATGAGCGTTAGCACCGAGTGGGCATGGAACGACAGCGCGATTGTCGTCACGGCGGACGGCCGCGTTGACGGCACTAACGCGCGGGATTTTCAGAGCGCCCTGGAAACGGTGATCGAGGCCAGCGACCAGGCAGTGATTCTGGACATGGAGCGTCTCACGTACATCAGCAGTGCGGGGCTTCGCGTAATCCTGCTCGCCGCCAAGTCCCTGCAGCGCAAAGAGGCAACGCTCGCGATCTGCTCGCTGTCGGACCCGATTCGCGAAATCTTCAGCGTCAGCGGCTTCGATCAGATCATCCCCATCCATGCCACACAGGCCGAAGCTCTGGCCGCACGCAAGAGCTGAGGGGCGGCGTGGATCGGCGGGCGGCGCTGTAGCCGGTCCGCGGGCATCGGGTCAGCCAAGTGTAGATGCGCCATGATGCCGAAGCGCCCGTACCTGATCCTGGTCGTGGACGACGAGGCCGACCTTGAGGTGCTGATGCAGCAGCGGATGCGTCGCAGCATCCGAGACGGGCAGTGTGCGTTTGTCTTCGCCAGCAACGGCCTTGAGGCGCTGGAACGGCTGCGCCAGGACAACATCGACATCGTGCTCTCGGACATCAACATGCCCGAGATGGATGGGCTGACCCTGCTCCAGCAAATCCCCATGGTCGATCCCGACGTCCGGTCGGTGATCGTTACGGCGTATGGGGACATCGACAACATCTGTACGGCCATGAACCGCGGGGCCTTTGACTTCATCACCAAGCCCATTGACTTCGAGGACTCACGCGCCACCATCGAGCGCGCCCTGGAACACCGCGCCCTGTTGCGCCAGGCAGCTCGGGTTGCGGACGATGGCGAGCCTGCGTCTGCTGCCGGCTCAATGCCGCAGTCCGACCAGCCGGGCCAGGCTCCAGTCTTGATCCACATGGCGCCGGAGGCCAGCTACGCGGACGACCTCGGCGACCGTGAGCCGGCGGGCGAGAGCGAGATCAAGCTGGCCGTGGTCAATGCGACCAGCGACGGGATTATGGTCGTCGCGATCGAGGGCCGCGTGGACGGCTCCACCATTCGCAGTTTCACGCGCGTGCTGCGCGCCGTGGGCGACGCGTGCGAGCGGGTGATGATCCTCGACTTCGAGCACCGCACCTATGTCAACAGTGCGGGGCTTGGCGTGATCCTGTCGGTCGCCAAATCCCTGATGGGGCGAGGCGCCACGATGGCCGTTTGCTCGGTCGCTGAGCCGCTTCGCCGGATCTTCAACGTCAGTGGCTTCGACCAGATCATTCCCGTGCACGCCTCGCAGGCCGAAGCGCTGGCCGCATGTACGACCTGAAGTACGCTCGCCCCCGCGCGGGGGCTGACGCCCGGCCCGAGGCCCCGAGGCAAGGGGGGACTTGATGGTGCAGCCATGGTAGTCAAGCCTCCGTACAAGATCCTGGTCGTTGACGATGAGCCGGACCTTGAGCCTCTGATGCTGCAGCGGATGCGCCGCAATATCCGGCGTGGTCAATACTCGTTCGTCTTTGCCCGCAATGGAGTCGAGGCCCTGGATCGGCTGCACGAGGACGACGACATCGACATGGTTGTTTCGGACATCAACATGCCGCAGATGGATGGGCTGACCCTGCTGCAACAGATCCCAAAGGTCGATCCCAACATCAAATCCATCATTGTTTCCGCCTATGGCGACATGGAGAACATCCGGACCGCGATGAACCGCGGGGCGTTCGACTTCGTCACCAAACCCATCGACTTCAGGGACCTGCGGGTGACGATCGATCGCACGCTGGAACACTTGATGGAGTGGCGTGAGGCTCTGGCCTCACGCGACCAGCTGGTGGCGCTGCAGAACGAGTTGAGCGTCGCCAGCAAGATGCAGCAGTCGATATTGCCCACCCAGTTCCCGCAAAGCCCCGACTACGAAGTGTTCGCCAACATGGAACCGGCGCGCAGCGTCGGCGGGGATTTCTTCGACGTCGTGTCATTGGAGAACGATCGCATTGGGGTGACCGTTGCGGATGTGTCCGACAAGGGCGTGCCGGCCGCCCTGTTCATGATGTCGACGCGCACGCTGATCAAAGGCGCCGCGATTGGGTCCACGGGGCCCGGCGATGTGCTGCGCGAGGTCAACGAACTGCTGCACGAGGACAACGAAACCGAGATGTTCGTTACCGTGCTCTATGCCGAGTACAACCCGGAAAACGGTGAGTTTGTCTATGCCAGCGGCGGCCACGATGCGCCGCTGCTGGTCAAACCGGACGGCAGTTCATCGTCCCTTCCGCTCACCGGCGGCATTGCCCTGGGGCTGCTGCCCGGCCTGACCTACCGGCAGAACAGCGTCGTCCTGGAACCGGGCGACAGCATCGTGCTCTACACGGACGGCGTCAGCGAAGCCATGAACGGCGACGAAGAACAGTTCGGCCTGGAACGTCTGCGCGAAGCCATGGCCGCCGATCCCGATACCGACGCCCGCACCGCCAACCAGACGGTGTTCGATGCCGTCAGCGACTTCGTTGGCGACACGCCGGCGTCGGACGACATTACCTGCCTGACCTTCCGCCGCATGAGCGATGAGGCATGAGCATCACGCAAACCGTGACCATTGAAACCCGGCTGGAGGAGCTGACGCGGCTCACCGAAGTCGTGGAGAACCTGGGCGAGCAGGAGGATTGGTCGCTTGCTCTGGTGGGCAAGGTCAACCTGGTGCTTGAAGAACTGGCGATGAACACCATTAACCACGGGCATGACGAGGGTCTGCACGAGATCACGGTCACTTTCAATTCGACCGACGAGGCGCTCACCATCGACGTCGTGGATGACGGCAAGCCGTTCGACCCGCTACACGACGCGCCCATACCTGACGTCAACGCGCCGATTCACGAGCGGCCGATCGGCGGGCTGGGGGTTTACCTGGTACGCAAGTTGATGGACGAGCTGACCTACCGGCGGGAAGAGGGCCGCAACCACCTGACGCTCGTCGCTTACCGAGCTGAATGAAGCGATTCGCCCCGTTGCCCAGGGCGCGGCTGATCGCGTTGGGAATCGGGGGCCTGGCGGCCCTTGGGATCGTCTTGTGGGCGGTTCTGGTTCCCGGCAGTTCGACCCAGGTACCTGACGAGGGGCCCGCCGGCACCGCGGTCGCAGCCGAGACCGCGGTGCCCGCCAGTGCCGAGGTGGAGGACCCCGCACCCGGCGTCTTCGATGAGCGGGTCCTCTTTGGCCAGTCGGCCGCCTTCAGCGGACCGGCCAGGGAACTCGGGCAGAACATGCAGCTCGGCATCAGGACCGCGTTCCAGGAAGCAAACGCGCAGGGCGGTGTGCATGGCCGTCGCCTGGAACTGAAACCGCTGGACGACGCGTACGAACCGGAAGCCGCCGTCGTCAACACCAAGCAGCTGATCGAAGTGGACAAGGTATTCGCGTTGATTGGCGCCGTGGGTACCCCTACGTCCCGGTCCGCCGTACCTGTCGCCGTCGAAGCGAATACGCCCTATCTGGCCCCGTTCACCGGTGCGGCATTCCTGCGCGGTGAAGATCTCCATGACGTCGTGATCAACCTACGCGCCTCCTATAACCAGGAGACCGAGGAGATGGTGGCGCGTCTGACCGATGACCTTGGGATACGACGGATCGCGGTGCTGTATCAGGACGATTCCTACGGGCGGGCCGGCTACAACGGGGTGCGGGCCGCACTGGAGCGGCGCGACATGACCCTGGCCGCGGTCGGCGTGTATCCCCGCAATACCGTGGCGGTCAAGACCGCGCTGCTCGATCTGCGCGAGGGCCAGCCCGAAGCCGTGATCATGATTGGCGCGTACGAACCGGTCGCGGCCCTGGTCGCATGGTCGCGGCACCTGGGATTCATTCCGGTGTTCATGACCATCTCCTTCGTCGGAAGCAACGCGCTCGCCCAAGAACTGGGCCCCGACGGCGCCGGGGTCTTCGTCACGCAGGTCGTGCCCTTCCCGACGGACACGTCCCTTCCGGTTGTGCAGGCCTACCGCCGCGCCTTGGCCGCCTACCGTCCGGACGAGGATCCCGGCTTCGTCTCGTTCGAGGGCTATCTGGCCGGCCGCCTGGTCATCCTGGGCCTGGAGCGATGCGGACGCGAACTCAGCCGGGAGTGCTTTCTCAGCAGCCTGCGAAGCGCCGACGAAATTGATGGATTCAAGCTCCGCTACAGCGATGCCGACAATCAAGGCTCGGACGCGGTCTTTCTGACGGTGATCGGCCCGGACGGTCGCTATCGCGCTGTGGACAGCTTGCTGGGGACCTGAGCGTGCTGGACCGCTTGAAGCGTCTGCTGGAAGCGCGCTATCGAATTTCGACCCAGCTCTACCTGGGCATCGGCGGCGCCGTGGCGATGACGGTTGCCGCCAGTCTGGTGGGCTTATGGTCGTTCACCCGGGTCGGCGACGCCCAAGATCGGGTCAACGAGGGCAGCGTTCCCGAACTGGCCGCTGCGTTTGGGGTGGCCCAGTACAGCAGCACGCTGGTGGCGGCCGCGCCGCGCCTGGCGGCGGCCGGCAGTGCGGCGGAGGTGGACGAGGTTGCCGGGAGCATTGAGAGCGCGCGCCAGGACCTTGAGGTGCTGCTGACGGTTCTGAATCGCAGCAGCGGCGACGACGCCCGTACGCAGCGTCTTCGCCGGCACGCCGACACGCTGATTTCGAATATCGAGACCATCAAGCGCGAGCGGTTCGATCTCTTCGACCTGAATGAGCGCCGTCAGGCTCTGCGGACGGAGTTGGAGGATCTGCGCAGCAGCCTCGAGGGCGTGATCGTGCCCGCCATCGACGACCAGCTGTTCTACACGATGACCGGGTATCGCTCGATGACGGAAGAGCCGCCGATCCGTCAGGAGCACTTCTCCGAACCTGAACTCAGCCGCTACCGGCGCCTGGCCGAGTTGCAGGCCGATGTCAACATTGCCACCCAATTGCTGGCCAGCGCCTTTACCCTATCCAGCCCCTCGTTGATCGAACCGCTGCGCGAGCGGTTCGAGGCCTCCGCCCGCCGCATTGAGCGGAACCTCAACGGGCTGACCACATCCCCGTTCCATGCCGACCTTGTCCCGCTGTTCGAGCGGCTGTTTGAGGTCGGCGCCGGCGAGCCGAGCGGCTTTGATGTCCTGGCCCAAGAACTCACCCTGCTGGAACGTCAACAGGACCTGCTGGCCCGCAACCGCGGGCAGGCCATTGACTTGCTCGCTGAGGTCGACGGCCTGGTGAGCGCGGCCCGAGCCAGCGCGGAGGAGGCCACTCGCAGTTCAACCGACACGATCTTCACCGGGCGCCTCCTGCTGCTGGCGATTAGCGCGATCAGCATCGGCGGCGCGTTGCTGATTGCCTGGCTATTCGTTGGCCGCTTCCTGCTGCGCCGGCTGCAGATGTTGTCGGACTGGATGCTCCGCATGGCCGGGGGCGATCTCGAGACTCGAGTCGAAATGAGCGGCCGCGACGAAGTGGCCGACATGGCCGCGGCCCTGGAGGTCTTCCGCCGTCACGCGCTCGAGGTCCAGCGCCTGAACCTGGTTGAAAAGCTGGCCAACGAGTTGCAGGACAAGAACGTGCAACTGGAGAGCGTGCTGGGCGATCTGCAGAAGGCCCAGGATCAGATCGTCATGCGCGAGAAGCTGGCAGCGCTGGGTGAACTGACCGCCGGCGTGGCCCACGAGATTCGAAACCCCCTGAATTTCGTCAAGAACTTCGCCGAAGCGTCGGAAGAGCTGCTGGAGGAGATGCAGGAGGTTCTGGAGGAGAGCGGCGACAGTCTGCCGGAGGACGACCGCTCACTGATCGAAGAGGTCTCCCAGGACCTTACCGACAACCTGCAACGCATCCGGTCGCACGGCGACCGCGCCAACCGCATCGTGCAGGACATGCTCTCGATGGGCCGCGGGTCGGGGGATCGGTCGCCGACCGACATCAACCAGTTAGTCGACGAATACGCCCGGCTGGCGTATCACAGCGCCCGGGCGACCGATCAGAATTTCCAACTCAGCATCGAGCGGGACTTCGACTCCGACGTCGGTGAGCTCAATGTCGTCTCTCAGGACCTGGGCCGCATGTTCTTGAACATGGTGGCCAACTCCTGCTACGCGACCGATGAACGACGGCAAGCCTTCGCCGCGGGCGGCGGCGCCGCTTCGTTCATGCCAATCGTTTGGTTGGGTACTCGACGTCACGAGGACCACATCGAGGTCCGCATTCGGGACAACGGCGGCGGGATGCCGCCGGAAGTTGCCGAGAAGATATTCAACCCGTTTTTCACGACCAAACCCGCCGGCCAGGGTACCGGGCTCGGCTTGGCCATGTGCAGCGACATTGTGCGCCAGCACGGCGGGACCATCAGTCTCGAGGTGGAGGAGGGCGAGGGCACCGTGATGATCATCGACCTGCCGCTCGTGCCGCCGTCGGACACCGCCGAACAGGAAGCCGATTCCCTGCTGACGCCCTCGGCGTGACGCCGTCTCCTTCGCGCTGCTAGGCGGTTCCGCTGACCGTTCCATTCAGCAGCCGCTCGATTGCCTGGGCCACGCCGTCGTCCTCGTAGCTGCCGGTAATCCAGTCGGCAGCCGACAGCACGCGCGGGTCGCCGTCGCCCATCGCCACGCCGATGCCGGCGGCCTTCACCAGGTCCAGGTCGTTCAGGTTGTCGCCGATGCCCATCGTCTGCTCGATCGGCACGTTCGCCACGGCGGCCACACGCGCTAGCGCGCGCCCCTTGTTCACGTCGCGCCGCACGATCTCGGCAAAGCGCGGATGCGAGCGGGTCGCCTGCACCGCCGGGCCGAAGCGGTCGTCCATTTCGGCTATCGCATCCAGCACGCGGTGTTCGTCCATCACGAACACCAGCTTGGTGCTGCCTGCGGTGACAGCCGCGCTCAGGTCCTCCACGAACGTGATCGGAACGTCGGAACTGGCCGCGTAGAAGCGACCCTCCGGCGTGTCGGCTTCCATGTACAGGTCGTCGTCGATGTAGGCGTTCACGTGTAGCCCGCGCTGGCGGGCGAACTCCACGGCCGCCTGGGCCGGCCCCGACGGCAGCATGTGGTGCTGGTGCGTGACGCCCGTCACCGGATCGCGCACCAGCGACCCCTGGTAGCAGATGATCGGCAGGGTGACTTGGAGATCGTCGGCGAAGCGGCGAGCCGACCGGAACATCCGCCCCGTGGCAATGGTGATCTCAATCCCCGCAGCGCGCGCGGCGTCAATCGCCCGGCGCACCGGTGGCGTGATCCCCTGCTCGCCTTTGACCAGCGTGCCGTCCAGGTCCATCGCGATGATCCGGATGTCGGCGGCCTCAGACATGGCGCCCAGCCCACGCGCGCGTTTCACCGCAGCGATATACTCGCGACCAATGCCGTACGGCTTTACTCACGTGCCCGGCCCATCCCCATTTCTGCGTACGCAGCGGGCCAATCTTGGCACGGATTTCGGTCGCGAAGGCTCGTAGATGCGCTCCCGTCGCTGGCTCACGCTCGGCATCGGCGTAAAGCGGTACCTACTGCTGATTTTCCTTGGCACCGTCGTCCTGGCTCTCGCCATGGCGATGTTTTTGGCCTTTGTCTACCGCACCATTGATATCCCCGGGCCTGCGGGGACCGTCGTCTATTACCTGACGCTGCAGTTTCTCGAGCACCCGGTACGTGAACTCACCGTGGGAGTGCTGGGTCTGCTCATCGCCGGCTCAGGCGCCCTCCTGCTCGGCCGCAGCGTCTTGTCCGTGGTCGTGGACCCGCAGGACAACCTGGCCGAGATTCTCTACCAGAACCGGCGCTTGCAGCGCGGGCCGCGCATCGTGGCTATCGGCGGCGGCACCGGCCTGGGCGTGCTCCTGCGCGGCCTGAAGAAGTACACCAATAACATCACCGCCGTCGTAACCGTGGCCGACGACGGGGGCAGTTCAGGACGTCTGCGCGAGGAGTTGGGTCTGATGCCGCCCGGCGACATCCGGCAGTGCCTGGCCGCGCTGGCCGATTCCGAGTCGCTCATGCAGGACGTGATGGAGTATCGGTTCAGCCGCGGGCAGGGGTTGCAGGGGCACAGCCTCGGTAACCTGCTGATCGCCGCCATGGCCGACCTGAACGACGGCAATTTCGAGCGGGGCGTCAATGACCTCAGTGAAGTCCTGCGGGTACGGGGCCGAATCCTGGCCTCAACCCTCACCGACCTGCGGCTGGCGGCTCAGATGGACGACGGGTCGATCGTGCGCGGCGAATCGCGCATCCGCTCCGCCGGTAAGCCGATCGCCCGGGTGCTCATCGAGCCGCGCTACGTCGCCGCCAATGACGAGGCGGTCAAGGAGTTGCTCGCCGCCGACATGATCGTGCTGGGACCCGGCAGTGTGCACACAAGCGTGCTGCCCAACCTGCTCGTGGGCGACATTGCCACCGCGGTGCGCGCTTCCAGTGCGGTGAAGGTGTACGTCTGCAACGTGGCCACCGAACCCGGCGAAACCGACGGCTACAGCCTGGCCGACCACGTGACCTCGCTCACGTCACACGTCGGACCGGGCCTCTTTCAGTACACACTTGTCAACAGCAACACGCGCCTGGGCGTGGAGCCGGGCAGCGGCTCACGCATCGTCGAATGCGATCCGGCCGTCCAGGTTGAGTTGCTGGAAACCGGCGTGCAGGCCGTGACGGCCGACGTGGTGGATCACAACGATCCGCGCCACCACGACTCGGAAACCCTGGCTGCGGCCCTTTTGGAACTGTACGAGGAAGCGTCGCGCAAGACGCCCACGCCGTTGGCCGCCGTTGGCGCGGTTCGCTAGCCCGCCATACCCCGTCTCTTTGGTCCCGGACTCGGTCTAGCGGTCGCGCGTGCCGATGTAGGTCGCGACCGCGTCCAGGTTGCGGTGGCCCCAGGCGCTCACCGGCAGGTCGGACAGGGCCTGTGCGGCCCGTTCCGCGTGCTCGCGAATCCGCGCCTCGGTGAAGGAATGAGACCCGGCCCGTTCCAGAATGGCCATGGTGGCTTCGACATCGGGAGGCTCGTCGTGGTCACTCAACATGGCACGCAGGCGTGTTCGGTCAGGCCCGTCCGCCGTCTCGAGGGCGTGGATGATTGGCAAGGTCTTCTTGCGCTTCTGAATATCGGCACCCACCGGCTTGCCGGTGACTGCCGGATCGCCCCAGATGCCCAGCATGTCGTCACGGATCTGGAAGACGATGCCCACTTCCCGACCGTAGTGGCGGCAGGCTTCGCGCGTGGTCGGGTCGTTGCCGGCGAAGATGGCGCCGAGTTCGAACGCTACCGCGATCAAGGCCGCCGACTTGCGGGCGATCATGTCCAGGTAGTCGGCCACTCCCACTTGGTCGGCGTTCTCGAACGCAATGTCCAGGTGCTGGCCTTCCGTGACCAGGCGGGAGCCCTGCGTGACGACCCGGGTGGCGTCCCTGGCCAGCGTGGCGGACTCGCCGTCTCGGCCGCTGCGCAGCACGCTCAGCGTGGCCAGCACATGCAGCAGATCGCCGGCATCGATTGCTTGGGAGCGTCCCCACAACACCCAGACCGTTGGGCGGTGATGCCGGATCTGGTCGTCGTCCATCACGTCGTCGTGCACCAGCGTGAAGTTGTGCAGCAGTTCCAGTCCGACCGCCGCCGGCAGCGCCGCTTCCAGATCGCCGCCCAGCGCCTCGCACATCAGCAGGCACAGGGTGGGACGGATCGCCTTGCCGCGTTCCATGGTGGCGGGCGCCCCGTCGGCGTTCACCTGGCCAAGGTGGTACCGCGCCATCGTGTAGAGCGGCAGGTCAGGGCCGCGCACGGCGAGTTCGACTTCGGCGTCAATGCGCTCGCGATAGCGCCCCAGCGCTTCCGGCACCGATGTCATCACCGAAATCAGCGCGCTCAGCCGATCAGTCTCAGGGTCCGACGATCAGCCGTCCCGCGTCGATGCGAACCGCGATGGCGTGATCGGTAAGCGCGCAGGCCGCGTCCACGATGCCCGACGCACTCAGGCCGTGCGCGGCTCGAATGCTGTCGGCCGGCCCGTGCTCGTGGAACATATCCGGCATCGCGACCCGGCGAACCTGCACGTCGCCCAGGTCGTTGTCGGCCAGTAGCTCGACCACCGCGCTTCCGAACCCGCCCATGAGGTTGTGGTCTTCGACCGTAACCACACAGCGGGTGCGGGCAGCAAGCTCGCAGATCAGGTCCCGATCCAGCGGCTTGACGAAGCGTGCGTTCACGACGGCGGCATGTACGCCAAGCCGTTCCAACCGGTCGGCGGCTTCCAGGGCCGGCGCAACGCCCCAGCCAAGACCCAGCAGCGAGATGTCCGAGCCGTCTCGCAGCATCTCGGCCCGGCCAATCGGCAGAACGCGGGGCGGCCCCGAAAGCGGAACGCCGACCCCCGATCCGCGCGAATAGCGGATCGCGAACGGCCGGTCGCTGTCCAGCGCGGTGCGAAACAGGTGGCGCAATTCGTTTTCGTCCTTGGGCGCCGCCACCACGAAATTGGGAATCGCGCGCAGGTAGGCGAGGTCCAGCACGCCGTGGTGCGTCCGTCCGTCATCGCCCACGATTCCGGCGCGGTCCACGCCCAGAATCACCGGCAGGTTTTGGATCGCCACGTCGTGCACGATCTGGTCAAAGGCGCGCTGCAGGAATGTGCTGTAGATGCAGACCACGGGCCGCAGCCCTTGCGTGGCCAGCCCGGCCGCCATGGCCACGGCATGACTTTCGGCGATCCCCACGTCGAAGACCCGATTGGGCAGCTCGCGCTGCATGTCGGCCAGCGCGGTGCCCTCGCACATCGCCGCGCTGATGGCCACGATTCGCTCGTCCTCGCGTGCCAGGTCGGTCAGGGTACGGGCCAATACCTTGCTGTAGCTCGTGGCGTTGGCGGCTCCGACGGCCTGCGCCGTTCCGGGTTGGTGCAGCGTCACCGGATCGGACTCGGCCTCCGGAAGGCCCTTGCCCTTGCGGGTAAAGGCGTGCACCAGCACCGGACGCCGGCGGTCCACGGCATCACGAAGCACGGATTCCAGCTCCGGCCGGTCGTGGCCGTCCACCGGTCCCACGTACTCGAAGCCGAAGGCCGCGCAAAAGTCGGCCGCGTTGGCGTATGGCTCGGTCGGCTGCGAAGCCATTTGGGTGGCGGTGAAGCGCGCTCGCGCTTCCGGGTCGTCGGGCTGCCAAGTCTCGCGTCCGCGGCCCATGTTGCGGCTCAACGCGCCCACGTTGGGCGAGATCGACATGCCGTTGTCATTCAGAAGCACGACAAAGGGCAGACCCAGGTCGCCGGCTTGATTGAGGGCCTCGAAGACCACGCCCGACGTAAACGACCCGTCGCCGATGACCGCCACCGTGGCCGACGTTTCGCCCCGCAACTGCCCGGCCACCGCGATCCCCACGCCCGCGGATACGCCCGTGCCAGCGTGGCCGGCGCCCATCACGTCGTGCGTGCTCTCCTCGCGGGCGGCAAACCCGGACAGACCGCCCGGCTTGCGCAACGTTGGGAAGTCGGCGGCGCGGCCCGTGACGAGCTTGTGTGGATAGGTCTGATTGCTCGTATCCCAGACGATTTTGTCCCTGGGACTCTCCAGCACACGGTGCAGGGCCAACGTGATTTCGACTACGCCCAGGTTGCTGGCCAGATGCCCACCGTTGGCATCAACGGTTTCGATGATGAGTTGGCGAATCTCGCCGGCCAGGCGGTCGAGATCCGCGTCCGTCATGGCACGCAGATCCGATGGATCCGCAATCCGGTCAAGTATGCGGTCCACCACGTTCCCCCTTGCGATACACCCATGCCGCAGGTGTTCTTCGATAGTGCCCCTGGCCCGGGAATCGCGCAATACTTGCACTCCCCGGCCTGAGCGCTTCCTAAAGTCTATCTGGCATGGATATCGCCGGCTCCACCGCTCTCGTTACGGGCGCCAGCAGCGGGATCGGGCGAGCCGTGGCTCTAGCCCTGGCGCGGAACGGCGCTCACATCGTGGGTCTTGGCCGGGACTGGCCCGCGCTCCAGTCGCTGGCGGAGTCCAGCGGCGCAACCGTGCTGCAGGTGGACCTCGAGTCGACCCTCGAGCTGACGCGCTTCGTCGAAGAGACCCTGTCGGACTTGCCCCCGATCGATATCCTCGTCAACTGCGCCGGGTCCGGTCGCTATGGGCCGCTGGCCGAGCACCGCCCCAACGAGATCGACCGGCTGCTGGCCCTGAACGTGCGTGCGCCCGTCATGCTCACCCAGGCCGTGCTGCCCGGAATGCGGCAACGGCGACGCGGGCGGCTGGTGAATGTGGCTTCCATCGCGGGTCGTCTGGGCGTACCGAACGAGACGGTCTACAGTGCCTCCAAGGCCGCTTTGGCGGTCTTCAGCGGCGCCCTGGCCGCCGAATTGGCAGGAACCGGAGTTGGGGTGACGGTCGTCATTCCCGGCGTCGTGCAGACAGCCTTTTTCGAACGGCGCGGCGCGCCCTACGACCGTGGCTGGCCGCGCCCGTTGCCCCCGGAGCGCGTGGCACAGGCCATCGTCCGCGCCATCGCCCGCGACCGAGCCGAAGTCGTCGTACCGGGATGGCTGCGGATTCCGATGTGGCTGCAAGCCACGATGCCCGGCCTGTTCGCCCGCCTGGAACGCTGGTTCGGGTGAGCCGGCGGCTCTAACGCACCGCGCCCGCCAGCGCGCGCACGGACTCTTTCAGCGACGTGGCGGTGTCCAGCACTGCCGTCGGCTCATAGCCACAGTGCGCCATGCAGTTGGCGCAGCGCGGGTCCTTCCCACGCCCGTACGCATCCCAGTCCGTGGTCTCCAGCAGCTCCGCATACGACTCTGCGTAGCCGTCCGCCATCAGATAGCAGGGCCGCTGCCAGCCGAAGACGGAGTAGCTGGGAACCCCCCAGGCCGTGCAGGCGTAGTCCACCCGGCCTTCGAGGAAGTCAAGAAACAGCGGGCTGTGGTTCAGGCGCCAGCGATCACGACGCCCGTCGGCAAAGGCCTCGCGGAACATCGCGCGCGTGCGATCGACTGGCAGGAAATGGTCCTGGTCGGGCGCTTTCTCGTAGGCATAGCCGGGCGAGATCATCATGCTGTCGACTTCCAACTCGTCGTTCAGGAAGTCAAGTACCGAGCGCACGTCCTGTGCCGAATCTTGTGTGAAGAACGTTGTGTTGGTCGTCACCCGGAACCCGGCCCGCTGCGCCGCCTTGATGGCGGAGACGGCCATGTCGAACACGCCCTCGCGCGCCACGGATTGGTCGTGCCGCTCCTTGAGACCATCGAGGTGGATGGCGAACGCGAAGTAGGGCGACGGCGTGAACAGGTGCAGCTTCTGCTCCAGCATCATCGCGTTGGTGCAGAGGTACACGAACTTGCGCCGGCGCACGAGTTCCTCGGCGATGCGGTCGATTTCCGGATGGATCAGCGGCTCACCGCCGGCGATGGAGACCATCGGCGCGCCGCTCTCCTCGATTGCCGCCACCGCCTGCTCCACCGGCATCCGCCGTCGCAGCGTCTCGGTGGGATGCTGGATCTTGCCGCAGCCCTCGCAGGCCAGGTTGCAGGCGAAGAGCGGTTCAAGTTCGACGATGAGCGGGAACTTGTCCCGGCCCTGCAACCGCTGTTGGAAGAGGTACCACCCCACCGCCAGGCTCTGACGCAGCGGAACGCCCATACGGATCAATCACCCCTAACAGGCGGCCGCCAAAACCTATAACGGGCGTGAGCGGGCGTCCAGAAGCGTGAACCCTGACGGGCCGGGCACTAGGGCTCTGGATGACACGAAGTGGGACGAGTGGACGCAGGGGTTCTTAGCGTCGGGGACCAGACGCAGACCGTTTCAGTGTGGGAGCTCCAAAATGGAGGTCCCCGGCCGCGCGGTGGCACTACCACTCGTCGGCCGGGAGGCTGCGCTCCTGCGCTCGGCGCAACCCGGGCGCCAGCCCGCTCGGCTGCAGGCGGTAGACCTCGTCCAGCCGCGCTGTGATGTGCTCATCGCGGCGCCGGGCAAGGTGCTGGGCTACGGCGGTGGCGTACAGCTTGCTTCGCGAAATGCCCAGGTCTCTGGCCAGCGCGTCGGCCGCCCGGAACAGATCGTCAGGAAGTGACACGACGGTCTTCATACACGGATTGGACCCTGGGAAACCGGGGCAGCGTCGGATGAGGCCGCGCCCTCGATCGGCTCGAAGCTGATCTTGAGTTGCACACCGGCCGCCTGGGCAAACTTCTCAAGCGTGCGGGTAGACGGGTGCGCGCGCCCGCTCTCCAGGCGCGCCACGACCGACTGGGTGGTGTGCATGCGCTCGGCGAGTTGCGCCTGCGTTAGCCCGGCGTTGGCTCGGGCCTCGATCAGCGCCCGGGCCAGCCGGAACTCTGGCGCGAGTTCGTCGAAGGCCTGCCGATAGCCGGGGTCATACAGCCACTTTCTGTGCAAGGCGCTGACATTGCTCATTCGAGAACCTCCTGGACGCGTTGCGTCGCCGAGTGGATCTTCCTCAATGACGTTTGGCGTACTGGCCGCTGTCACATCCCGTCCTCGCGCCGCCCCACTTTCTTGGCATACCGCCCCAACGCCATCAACGGAAACAGCAGCCGATAGAGGTGATACCTGATGTAGAAGGCGCCGGGGAAGCCGGTGCCGGTGTACAGTTCCTCGTCCCAGGTTCCGTCCTCGCGTTGGGTGCGGACCAGGAACTCCACGCCGCGCGCGACCGCCGGCGATTCGGCGTTCGCCTCCACCAGAGCCATCAGCGCCCACGCCGTCTGCGAGGCGGTGCTGGTCCCGCGACCGATCCACGACGGATCGTCGTAGGAGCGCAAGTCCTCGCCCCAGCCGCCATCGGCGTTCTGATGCGCTTCCAGCCAGGCCGCGGCCCGCCGCAACGCCGGGTCGCCGGTCGAAACGCCGGCGGTCGCAAGCGCCTGGACGACCACGCTCAGTCCGTAGATGTGATTGGCGCCCCAGCGACCGAACCAGGAGCCGTCGGTCTCCTGCTCGGCGCGTAGCCAGGCCAGTCCCCGTCGCGCGATCTCGGTACCAAGCGCGTCTTCCTGGGCCAGAAAGTGCAAGGCACGCGCGGTCACGTCCGCCGACGGCGGGTCGATGACCTCGCCGAAGTCGCGGAACGATGGCTCTCGGCACAGCGTGTTGGTGTTGTCGGCGTCAAAGGACCCCCAGCCGCCGTTGCGCGACTGCATGCCCTCCACCCAGCCACGGGCTCGGACCAGGGCCGCGTCGACCCGCTCCGGTTCGGGGTGGCGGACCCGCCGCACCGCCAGCCCAACTTCGGCGGTGTCGTCGACATCCGGGTAGTTCACGTTGCCGAACTCGAACGCCCAGCCGCCTGGCGCGAGGTGTGGCCGCCGGACGCTCCAATCGCCCCGTACGCGAACTTCCTGATCCAGCAGCCAGTCCGTGGCACGAATCAGTGAGGCGTCGTCGTCGGGCATGCCGGCGTCGGTCAGTGCCACTATGGCCAGCGCGGTGTCCCAGACGGGCGACTGACAGGCCTCCAGCCGGCGCATGTGCCCGTCGTCGATCGTGAAGCTGTCCAATCCATCCAGGGCGCGAGCAATGACCGGATGGTCTAGCGGATAGCCGCGCAGCGTGAACGCAATGATTGAGTTGACCCACGGCGGCTGGATGCCGCCCCAGGAACCGTCGCGCTCCTGCCGCCGCACGATCCAGGCCTCGGGGCGGTTCAGCGCCGCTTCCCGCAGCCAGCGTAGCGGCCGTTTCTCGTACCACCGCAGCACGCGGTCGACCTGATTGAAGAGCCCGGACCAGCATCGCAGCGAGTAGTCCATCGGCGGCGTGCGGTGCGTGTGCAGTTCGTCGATTGGGAACGGAGCGGGCCGCACCGGCTGCTGAGAGCGGATCACCGCCAGCGCGACATAGGTCTGACGCGCCCAGCACGCGAAGTCGTAGATGTTGAGCGGCCACCACGGCGGCAGCAGCATGATTTCCGGCGGTATGGCCGGCAGGTCGTCCCACGACCACCAGCCGTTGAGCGCCAGCCAGATGCGTGTGAAGCTGCGGGTGGCCTCCACGCCGCCCTGCTCGCGGATCCAGGCCGCGGTCGCACGCATCTGTGCGTCGTCTGGTTGGTCACCGGCCAGCCGCAGCGCCACGTAGGCCTCGGTCGTGGTGTGGAGGTCGGGCGGACCGCCGTGGAAGTTGGTCCAGGTCCCGTCGGGTTGGCGGCGCAAGCGAATCCAGCGGGCTGTTCGCTCAGCCGTGCCGTGCTCAAGGATTCCCAGGTAGCGGCGCAGGAACAGGTCCTCCGCCTCGATGGTGACGTTGCTCTCCAGCTCGCCCTTCCACCAGCCGGCCGGGATCTGTAAGTCCAGCAGGTGGCGGCGCGCCCGCTCGATGGCGTTGGCCAGCGCGTTGGGTCGCGCGGAGACCTCGACGCTCATGCCGCCGCTGGAAGATTGCGCTCGCGGCCCAGGGCCAGGAGCACGCTGCGGGCCGCCTGGCGCCCACTGCGCACCGCCCCCTCCATCGTGGCGGGCCAGCCGGTATCGGTCCATGCGCCGGCCAGCGCGATGCGGGGGTCGGCGGTGGTTGCTCTGGGACGCAGCCGCAACGTGCCGGGCGCCGGCCGGAACGTGGCCCGGTGGTCGCGGGTCGCGTAGAACGCAGTCACGCGTGCCCGGGCCGCCCTAGGGAACAGCCGCGCCAGTTCGGGAAGGAACGTCGCGCGCAGTTCCTCGGTCGGGCGGTCGGCGTAGGTCGTGGCGGCCGAGAGCGACACGGCCAGACACTGGCCCTCACCCAGACCGGCCGGACCGGTGCGGTCAAACACCCACTGCAACGGCGTGCCCACGCCGGCTGCAAACGCATGATCCATGACCCGCTGATCGTAAATCACGTGCAGGTTGACGATCGGGCTGTGCCCCAGATCGGCGAAGGTCTTGGCGCCCGCATGAACCTGCGCCGGGACCAGCCGGGCCGCCTGTTCATGCGGCACGGCCAGGATCAGGGCCGCCGCCGTGATGCGCTCCCCGCCCACGCGTACGTCCAGGTCGTCTGCATCTGGTCGCTCGATGGCGGATACGGCGGCTTGCATGCGCACATCGACCCCGGCGGCCGCCAGCGCGGCGGCTGCCCGCTCGCCGTGCGCCACGCCCAGCGGAGCCGTCGTGTAGCCCAGGTCAGCCGCCGGTCCGTCGGTCAGCAGCCCGACCTGGAACACCATCGCGCCCAGCCAGAGCGACGCCTCGTCGGCTGGCAGGTTGAGCGTGGGCAGGACGATCAAGTCCCAGAGAGACTCCAGCGCACGCGGCGACGCGCCGCGATTCCGCAGCCAGCTACCGAAGGTCTGCGTGTCCAGGCTGCGGTCGCCCAGGTCCAGCCGCGCCAGCTCCGCCACCGTACGCGCGACCTGCAGCTTGTCCATGCGGCTGAGATGCCGGTAGGCGGCCAGGCTGGGCCCCAGGTGCAGCGGCGTCGGCAAGGCTGAGCGCGTCAGCCGACTGACTCCGCGGTGGCGATGGATCACCGGGATGTCGAGGCGTCGCTGGAGCGTTACCAAGTCGCCGGACCCAATCCGCTCGATAAGCGCCCGGTAGGCGGTGCAGCAGCGCAGAAAGACGTGCTGGCCGTTGTCGAACCAGTGCCCATCTCGTTGAAACGAGTACGTAGCGCCGCCCAGTCGGCCGCGCGCTTCCAACAGCGTCACCGACAGGCCCGCATCCGCCAGCGCGAGCGCTGCGCTGATCCCGGCCAGCCCGCCGCCAGCCACTACAACCGGCGCGCCGCTCACCCGCCCGCCAGACTATGGGCCGCTACCAGCGCTTTCTCCCAGGCCGGCAGGGCCACGCGACCCCGCATGACCGCCGCTGGATCGCGCTCGATGCGCCGCAGCAGACGCCTGTAAATACCCGCCATCGTCCCCGCGCAGGCGGAACTCCGCGCGTCCAGCAGCGGACGCAGCCGTAGCCCCTCGTCGAACCACTGGGCGGCACGGGCGGTCTGGAAACGGATCATCTCGGCAAACTTCGGGACAGGCGGAGCGTCCAGGTCCAGCGTGCAATCGAACCGGCGCAGGTCCTCTCGCGGCAAGTAGACACGGCCGGTCTGCAAGTCTTCCCGCACGTCGCGCAGGATGTTGGTCAGTTGCAGGGCCACGCCCAGGGCGTCTACCAGCGGCGACGCCCGCTCCATGTTCTCGGCCCCGCAGACGCCCAGCGACAGCCGTCCGATGGTGCCTGCCACCCGGCGGCAGTAGACCACCAGCTCGTCAAACGTTTCGTAGACCGTGCCGCGTACATCCATCTCAACGCCGTCAATCAGTTCTCCAAAGGCCGGCAGCGGAATCGGAAGCTGCTGGGATGCGTGCCCCAAGGCGGCCAGTACCGGGTCGTCCGCAGCCGGGCCGATGTCGGCCAGCCGCTCACGCGCTTCCCGCAGGGCTTGCGCCTTGGCTTCAATTGGCAGGTCGCCGTCGCCGATGTCGTCGATCTCCCGCGCCAGCGCGTAGACCGCACAGAGCGCCCGCCGCTTCGGCCCAGGCAGCAGGCGGATGCCCCAGTAGAAGTTCCCCGCCCGCGTACGGGTCACGTGCTCGCAGTGTGCGTAGGCGGCGGCTGGATCCATCGGCTACCAGTCCAGGGCCGTGCGCAACACGCGCAGTGCGGCCACGGCCTTGGCCCTAGCGTCCGGCCGCGGAGATTGCGTGAGCACGTCGTAGTCCGCCTGGCGGATCGCCTGCAGGGCGGCCCGTCCGCCCTCGATGATCGCCACTATGGCCATCCCACGCACGCCGGGCAGCGTCCGCACCAGGGTTGCCCCGCGGTCGAACAGCGCCCAGGCGCGGTCCACCTCGAAGCGCATCAGCGCCTGAAACTCGCTGGTGGGGCGTCGTGAGGCGATCACCTCAACCGAACAGCCGAACCGGGCCATGTCCTCCCGCGGGATATAGACCCGGCCCATCTGATAGTCCTCCGCCACGTCCTGCCAGTGCTCGGTGAGCTGCAGGGCCGTGCAGATCAGGTCTGAGAGCCAGATCCGCTCCGGCGTGGCCGCCTCGAAGACGTGCAGCACCAGGTGACCGACAGGGTTGGCGGAGAGTTCGCAATAGCCGGCAAGTTCCTGGTACGTCGCGTAGCGCGTGACCCGCTGGTCCTGGCGGTTGGCGTTGATCAGCGCCCGGAAGGGCACATCAGGGATCGCGTAGCGCAGCACTGTCGGTGTGATGCGCCGCATCACGGCGTGGTTGGGCAGGCCGCCGTTGTAGACGGCGTCCACCTCGCCGTCCAGCCAGTCCAGCAACGACAGCCGGTCGCCTTCGGCGTAGTCGCCCAGTTGATCGGTCAGACGAGCGAAGCCGTAGACGTTCTCCAGGTGCTGTCGCAGGTGGCCGGGCAGTAGGCGCGAGGCCACGGGAAAGTTCTCGCCGCCCGCGCGTTGCATCACGGCCGCCAGGGACGGCACGGCTTGCGGCGGGGACGTTGTCGTCATCGGCTCACATCCGAGCCGGAGCGGGCACGGGAGCCGGAGCGTTCATCAGACGCTTACTCCCGTCCATGGATCCAGCGGCCGCCGGCCGCACGCCCAGCCTCACCGAAGTGTAAGCGACCCCGCGCCGGCGGCACCCAAGCGTCCTCCTGTCGTCGTGCCTTCACCGGCAATTGGCCGCTGGCGACTGGCTGCTGCTCAAGCCAGGGCAAAGCCGTCGCGTAAGATCACAATCCGACCTCGACGCATCGGCAAACCGCCTGCGCCCGGCAACGGTCACCCACGGCCACTGCTGGCGCCGCAACCTCGACGATGACCCGAAGCGGTCGGGCCGGCCATGACGGCCAGTCATCGTGACGCTTTGACATCGAGGAGAACCATCGTGCGAATCGGAATCAACGGGTTCGGGCGGATCGGCCGCCTGGCCCTGCGGGCGCTGCTGGAGCGCCATCCCCAGGCCGAGATCGTTGGCATCAACGACCTTGCCGACCTGTCAGCCTCGGCTCACCTGTTGCAGTACGACAGCAACTACGGCCGCTGTGGCCGTAGCGTGGATGCGACGTCCGCTGGGTTGGTCGTGGGCGGGGCGTCGATCCCGTATTTCTCCATCCGCGATTGGAATGCGCTGCCGTGGGGCGACCTGGGCGCGGAACTGGTGGTGGAGTCCACCGGCGTGGGCACCGAGCGGGCACGGGCCGCGGCGCACCTGGATGCCGGCGCCGGTCGAGTCCTGATCTCCGCGCCGTCCGGCGACGCCGATCTCACCGTGGTTTTGGGCGTCAACGACGACCAATTCGACCCCGCCGCGCACTACGTGGTCAGCAACGCGTCCTGCACCACCAACGGCTTGGCGCCGCCGCTTGATGTCGTCCACCGCGAGTTCGGCGTGCGCAAGGGCCTGATGTCGACCATTCACGCCTATACGGCTTCGCAGAGCCTCGTTGATACCGCCATCACCGACCTGCGCGAAGCGCGGGCCAGCGCGCTCAGCATCGTGCCCGCCAGCACCGGCGCAGCTCGCGCCATCGGCCTGGCCATCCCGGCGCTCGACGGCCGCATGCACGGGGCGGCCTATCGCGTGCCCGTGTCCACTGTCTCCATCGTCGAGTTCGTGGCGCACCTGGAGCGTCCGGTCAGCGTGGAGGACATCACCGACGCGCTGCGCGCCGCCGCGGCCGGCCGGTTGGACGGCATTCTGGGCGTGTCCGACGAGCCGCTGGTCTCGATTGACCTCAAGGGCGACACCCGCTCCTCGATCGTGGACGCCGGATCGACCATGGTCATCGGCGACGACCTGGTCAAAGTAGCGGCCTGGTACGACAACGAGTGGGGCTATGCCTGCCGGATCGGCGATGTGGCGATGACCATCGGCGCGCGCGTTGGAGCGCCTGCCCAGGTCTGAGCGGATCGCCTGGGCCCAATGTTTCACGTGAGACATTCGCGGCCGTCCCCCACTCGGCCTCCGGGGGCCGGAGTGCCGAACTGACCCCGGCAGGCAAGGTGCCGTGAAGCGCGGCAGCCAGGCGCTGCAAGTCCGCGGCCAGCGCGTGTTCCTGCGCGTGGACGCCAACGTGCCGCTGGCCGGCGGCGCGATCCGCGACGACACGCGTCTGCGGGCCGTGGTTCCCACGCTGGCCGACCTTCGACTGCGCGGAGCGCGCCTGGTCGTGGCCTCGCATCTTGGCCGCCCGCGGGGCGCGGTCGATCCCGTCCTGTCACTGGCGCCGGTGGCCGAACGCCTAAGCGAGTTGCTGGCCTGCCCTGTGGCGCTCGCCCCCGACAGCATCGGGCCCGCCGTGGAAGCCCAGACCCGGAACCTGGCTGACGGCGAGGTGCTGCTGCTCGAAAACCTGCGCTTCCACCCAGGCGAGGAGCCGAACGATCCCGCGCACGCGGCCGGTTTGGCCAGGCTGGCCGACGTCTACGTCAACGATGCCTTCGGCAGCGCCCATCGGGCGCACGCCAGCACCGTGGGCGTTCCGGAGCTGCTGCCGGCGGCCGCCGGCCCGCTGATGCACGCCGAAATCCAGGCCCTGGCACGCGCGACCCGCAACCCGGCTCGGCCCTACGTCGCCGTTCTGGGCGGGGCCAAGACCTCCGACAAGATCGGCGTGCTGCGCCGCCTGGCGGCGGATGTGGACGCGCTGCTGCTGGGTGGCGGCATTGCCAACACGTTTCTGGCGAACTCCGGGGGCGCGCTCGGGCGGTCGCTGGTCGAGCCCGGCCAGGCCGAGGTCGTCGCCGCCGTGCACACGGCCGCGGCGGCGTCCGGGTGCCGCATCCTGCCGCCGGTGGACGCGGTCGCGGCCGCGGCACTCGATCCCGCCGCCGCCACGACCATCGTTGCCGCCGATCAGGTTCCCGACGACCAGATGGCCCTGGACATCGGTCCCGCGACGACCGCCGCCTACCTGGAGGTGCTGGGCGGTGCCCGCACGGTGGTGTGGAACGGACCGCTGGGCGTCTACGAGCACGCGCCGTTTGCCCAGGGCACGCTGGCCGTCGCGCGCGGACTGGCCGATTCCCGCGCCTTTGTGGTGGTGGCCGGCGGTGACGCCCTGGCCGCGGCCCAGGCGGCCGGCGTGGCGGACCGCATGGGCCACCTCAGCACCGGCGGGGGCGCCACGCTGGAGTTTCTGGAGGGCCGCGAACTGCCCGGTCTGGCCGCGCTGCCCGACGCCTGAAGCTAGCCGGGATTCGAGTCGTCGCCCAGCCACAGGCGGGCGTCGCCGACGCGCCGGGTTATTGCTTGGCTATCCAGGTATTCCAGCAACGCCAGCGCGTACTTGCGGCTGGTTCCCAGCGCGTCGCGTACCTCGCGTACGGTCACGCTTGGTGCCGCTTCAAACAGACTCTGCACCGTGCGCAGCCACGCGTCATACGTCTGGCTTGAGAAGGCGATGTCTGGCGCCAGCAGTACCAAGCGTCCGTCCTGCGCGAGCGCCGTCGCCAGGCGGCGGGTTCCACCGCTAGCCGCCAACGCCTCAGCCAGCGAAGGCGGCGTCGATCCGCCTTGGTCGAGCTTTGCCAGCAGCCGCGCGGCCGTACGTTCCTCGGCCGCGTTGAGTTCGACTTTGTGAGTGGCCAGCGCCACGCGCGGTCCGTCCAGGCGCACCGTTCCGGCTTCCGCCGCGGCGGCCGCCAGTTCGGCCACCGCAGCCGTCGGTGTCTTCATAATTCGGGCCAGGTCCGAAGTACTGAGACCAGCTGCCCCCGGGTCGCGCTGGTGATGCCTGCGTAGCGCCGCCAGCAGCGCCGCCGTCAGCCGTTCGACGACCTGGACGCTGCCGACGTAGGCCCGCAGCGTCCGCACCTCACCCGATTCGGTCAGGTCCGCGACGGTCCGCGCGGCGGTCTGGCTGTCTAGTTCCGTTCGCCGGGCCAGATCGTTCATGGTCACCAGGTCGTCGTCCAGCGCGTCGTGCACCAACGTCCGCGGATCGCCGGCCGCGGCGCGCGCCAGGGTGTTCAGCACCGCCGCCTGTCCGCGCGGCGCGTGCCGCGCCATCGCTTGCGCCACACGTCCGCCGCCAATCGTCGCCGGCGGTGAGAGCCGTCGAATCACATAGCGGTCCCCGCGGCGCGCGGCGATGGGCGCGTCCAGGCGCCACTGGACCCAGCCCGACTCGCCCGGCGGGATCGGGTCCGCTTCCAACAGCCGCAGCCGCGCGATGCGTGCCGCCGCGCCGATGTGCAGCGCCACCGACTCGCCGGGCTTCAGCGCGCGCGGCGCCGAGGGCAACATTCGCAGGCGGGCGTCGATGCGGCGGGTCTCGAGCACGGCGCCCGGTGTCGCCAGCACATCGCCCCGGCGGGTCTGTGAGGGGTTCGTCCCGCCCAGATTCACCGCCACCCGCCGCCCCGGCTGCGCGGCGTCGATGGTGGTCTGGTGCGACTGCAAGCCCCGAATCCGCACGCCGCGCCCGCCCGGAAACAAGCCGGGTTGATCGCCAACGCGTAGCGGCCCGCCCGACAGCGTGCCCGTGATCACCGTGCCGAAGCCCGGCATTGTGAACACGCGATCGATTGGAATGCGCGCGCCGCCGCTATCCGGCCTTGCACGGGTACTGGCAAGAACCCGATCGAGCGTGCCAACGAGCGCGTCCAGCCCAGTTCGGGCCTGCGCCGACACGTGCACGATCGGCGCGGTAGCCAACCCACTGCCAGCCAGCGTGTCGCGGACGTCCTCTTCGACCAGCGTGGCCCACTCCTCGTCCACGAGGTCGGACTTGGTCAGCGCCACTACGCCGGTGTCGATCTCCAGGAGCTCGATGATGTCCAGGTGTTCCCGCGTCTGGGGCATGACCCCTTCGTCGGCCGCGATGACCAGCAGCACCGCGTCGATCCCGCCCACGCCGGCCAGCATGTTGGACACGAAGCGCTCGTGCCCCGGCACATCCACCACCGACACCTCACGCCCGCTGGGCAGCGTGAACCAGGCAAACCCCAGGTCGATGGTCAGCCCGCGTTCGCGCTCCTCGGCCAACCGGTCCGGGAAGATCGAGGTCAGCGCTTCCACCAGCGTGGACTTTCCGTGATCCACGTGACCGGCCGTGCCCACCGTCATTGGGGTCGGCGCGTCCGGGGACCCTGTCAAAAGAGGGCAATCTCCTCGCGGGTCAGCGCCGGCCAGCTGCCGTCGCGCGGCAGCGGCTGTGGCTCGCGCAGGAGATCGCCGTCCGCGTCGACGTGCAGTGCCACGAAGACCGCCAGCAAGCTCCAGCGCTGATTCTCCGGTCCGGACAGCAAATAGGCATAGCGAACGGGGCCAAAATCGGCCAGTTGGAGATCACGGTGCGACGTGCCAGCGTCCGCCAGCCGGTCCAGAAAGATCTTGCAGAGCATGGGGTGGTCGACGCTGTGTGTGACACGCCCGAACGCGCGGCAGACCATGGGGCGTCCGCTGTACCCGGCACAACGGTTGTCATTGGTCAGCAGCACGCAGCGCTGGGTGCGTCGCCGGTCCACGCTCGCGGTCAGCCGATTGAGATCCTCGAGGCTGCGGGCGCGCAGCGCGCGACGCAGCGGGCCGCGCTTGCGGTCGAGCAGTCGGCGAGCGCGCCGTACGATTCGGCGCCGCTCGTCGGCCGTGGAGTCGCTATGCAGCGCGCGCAGGACGATGGCCCATTCCTCTTCACTCACAAAGACCTGCTGATAGCAACAGCGTGCGCAGCCGCTGGGACAGCGCAGGATTGGATGCACGCCCTCCACCATCTCGTTGAGGGTGTCCACCACATCCAGCGTGGTGATCAGGTTCGGGTCGTCCGCAAGCGCGCCCGTCACCTGGGCAAACGCGCCGGTCAGGTCAGCGGGGACACGACGATTCGCTCCCGACGGAGCCACTCGGCCCCCGCCGTGCCCGATGTTCCAGCGTCGCACCGTGTTCCCCGATCTAGCCAAACGCGCCCAACAGCGCCAGGACAATTGCGGTGCCAAACCCAATGCCGTACGCCACGACGGCCGTGGCGAATGTCAGCGCCGTACGCCGCCAGCCAGCCTGCTGCTCCAGGCGGTCCATCCGGGCCGCCTGGCGCTCGGCGCGCGCCTGCGCTTGCCCGAGACCGGTGCGCAACTCGCCAATCGCCAGGGCGTTCATTCGCGCCAGGTCCGATACCGGCGCCTGCTGAGGCGCCCCGGGCTGCGTCCGCGCCATCAGTGCGGGCAGCTGCTGGATGACCCGCGGCAGCACCTGTTGCGTCACCTGCTGCAAGACCACGCGGCTCAGGAGTTGCGCTGCCATGTCAGGCTTTCCCTTCGCATCACCGCCGACGCGTCCATTATCCGGCCGGCGGGGACTGACTGCTGGGTTCCACGCGATAGATCACCGTACCGCCGTCGCGGTACACCGCGCGTACCCCAAGCTCTTCCATCCGGTCGAACTTTGCCAACGACTCTGCCGCATAAATGCTCCGTTCCAGTTCACCAACGTAGATCAGACCGACGTTGAACGTCGAGAGCAGCGCCAGCGCGCGCCGGACATCCCTGGTCGCGAACAGCTCGCGCGCGTCGTCGAAGCGAGCCTCAACCTCGTGCACATAGCCCCAGTGCTGCTGTTTCGCGTGCCAGTCCCAGGCGATCAGCGTGGGCAATCCCGTGTACACCGAGACCCGTCCGCCCCAGCGGTAGATCGTGGTCGGGGTCTCCGCCAGCACCGGCGCGCCTTCCACGTGGGTGCGAAGCCAATTGATGGCGCGGCGGTCGGCGCTCAACTCGACCGGCACACCCTGATCGTGAATCCGGCCGCCGTCCAGATACGCCTCGCCGTCCAGCGTGGCGGGCAGGGGCTGGATGCGCAGGTTCAGCTTGTGCGGCGTGGCCAGCAGCGGATAGGCCAGCGCCGTGGCCGCCAGCAGCGCCAGACCCCCGGCCCAGACCGCCCGCGCCAGCCCGAAGCGGGCGCCGTGCCTCGGCCTCAGCGCTCGTACCAAGTACGGCACGGCCAGCGCCGCGCCCAGCCCCAGCAGCGTCCAGGCTTGCAGGTAGGACTTAAAGATGGTGTTCAGGCGCCCGATGTCGTCACGTACCACGATGAATTCGGGCGCCGCCGTCAGCCCCACGCCGGCCAGCAGCAGCGCCAGCGGCGCCAGCGTCACCGGTTCATGTCGCACGCACCAGGCGGCGCTGGCTGCCAGGATCAGCAGTCCGACGATGAGGGCGCGGGTTGACCAGTCGGCGCCTGCACCTATTAGTCCTGCCATGAGCAGCCCCGCCGCCGTGGCGCCTACCGCCAGCAGGGCGCCCCGCGCCGGCCCCATCCGCCAGTTCTCGAACACGACCAGCGCGGCATAGGACGCGAGCACCGCCACCGGCAGCCCGAAGATCAGCAGCCATTGCGCTGCCGGGGTGGTTGTCGGCGTGGGATTCAGGCCGCCGTAGAAGTCCACGTACGCCGAATGAAACGGCTGGAACAGAAGCTGTGAGGTCACGGTCAGCCCCACTCCGGCCCCCAGCATGGTCGCGACCATTGCGCGCGGACCGAGCCGGCCACCGCGCCAGACCGCATAGCCCAGGGCGGCGAGCGTGATGACGGCGTAGGTCGGGTAGTCCCACGGGTTGACGACCCTATGCAGCGCCAGCACGAACGTCTGGAACGCCAGCACCGCCGCCCACGGACGCCATCCAGTCGCGCGACTACGCCGCGCGGCCTCGCCCACACCCACGATCGCCGCCGCTCCAATCAGCGCCGCGCCGGTATTGGCGAAGTTCATCATGTGCGGATGCAGGTCGCCGTACATGAATGTGAACCAGGGAAACTCGTTCACCGTCCTGGGGATCACCCGCGTCGCGGCCCAGAAGTCGAACGCCTGGGCCAGACCGCCGTCGAGCAGCAGGCTGGGTAGCTCCAGAGCGGCGATTCCCGTGTCGCCGGCCTTGAGCTGCGCGAACACCGCCAGTTGCAGGCCCGCGTGCAGGTTTCCGGCCAGGAGCACCAGCGCCACCGCTCCGAGCCCAACCGCGGCGGCCTCAAGCCAGCGCCGGCCCAGCAGCGACCACAGGCCCGACACAGCCCCGAACACCGCAGCCACCGCGGCCGCAAACGCGCCGGCCACGGCAAGGTTGTAGGCCGTGGCCGGAACCACGCCCAGCGTCTTGGCCAGAGCCGCCGTGGACACGTGGCCCAGGTAGTAGTAATTCAGCCGGCTGCCGGCGTACCAGGGATCGTGCGGCGGGAATGTAGGGCTGCGGATCACCGCGTTGAGATGCGCGAAGTCCATTGGCTTTTCGCCGCCGAAGACCGGGTGCCAGAGGTCGGGGTTGCGCATCCGCAGCATCAGCATGGCGCCGAAGGCCAGGAGCGTCAGCGCCTCGGTCAACAGAATCGGCCGTGCCGCGCCCGTCACTGAGCGGCGCAACTCGGCCTGTTGGCGCCACAGCACGACGGCGGCGGCCGCGGCCACCAGGCCCGTGCCAACCAGAACCGCCGGCGTATCGAAGCGCATCACGCCTGTACTGGCCAGCCACCAGGCTGGTAAAACCGTCACCGCCGGTCCCAGCACTCGCGCCGCCGCGTAGCCCCGGTCGGGCAGTCGCCGCAGCGCCAGCCAGACCAGCGGCCAGGCCAGCAGCCCGGCCAGCCACACCGCAGCGAACCACGCCACCGTCGCCTCGGCCCCACGCAGCGGCCGTTCCTGAAACTGGGCGGGCCAGCCGGCCTGCGCTTCAACACGACCCGCCTCGGCCGCTGTCAGGTCCGTGCGCCGCGTGATGGCGTCCTTGGGCAGTACCTGCGTAACACCGCGCAGGTCGACGGCCCCCAGTTCACGCTGGATATCGGCAGTCGTCTCGCCGCCTCGACGCCCATAGATCGAGACTCTGGGGTGGTCGTAGACCGTAAAGGCCTCTTCGGCCGCCCGGTCATCGATGACCCAGGGACCCAGCGAGGGGCGCGACTCGAAGCGCGCCAGCAGGTCGAACCCCAGCGAGCCGTCATCCAGTGCCGCGTAGTAGCGACCTGTCAGCGGGTAGCGCTGCGGCATCCGCGGGATCGTGGCGGCGCCCCGGTCGCTTGCCAGCACCACCAGGTCCGCCTGGCTCAGGGTCTGGATCAGATGTGCACGCTTCGCCTCGTCGTCCGGGTCGTAAATCCGCAACTGCACGTGCGTGAATCGGTCCGGGTCCAGTCCGTTAAGCGGCAGTGGCAGCTCGTCGTCCCAGTGCTCGACGGCAATCGTGGTCCCGGGTGCCGCATTGGCGTGGATGAATTCGGACGCCGCCGCCCGCGTGTGGTCGCGCCCGTAGATCTGCACAAAGGCCAGCGCCCACAGCACTGTCGCCCCCAGCACCACGACCAGCGCTGCGCCGACGCCCCAGCCCGCCAGGCCGCTCAGTCGCTCGCGGCGCTTCCAGCCCCAGGCGAACATCCAGGCGGTCACCAGCGCCAGCACCGGGTAAACCGGGTGGAAGTAGCGCATGGTCTTGAGCACGAACGCGCCGAAGACCAGGACGTTGAGCCCGCCCCAGGCTAGCGGCAGCGCCAGGACGTGCTCTCGCGTGCGCCACCACGCCACCGCCGTCAGGCCCAAACCCGCCAGCGCCGCCAGGCCGAACGCCGGGCCTGCTCCCCAGCGCACGATCTGTTCGAGCGGATAGAGCCAGGCCGCCGTGCCCGCCCACTGGATGCCCGGCGGCCAGTCCAGCGTGCCCGTCTGGATGGCTTGTTGTTGCGCCAGTGCGTTCGTGAACTCCGGGGCCGGCCGCCAATCCCAGGGCCAGGCCTCGGCGAACGCGTAGGGCTGAAACAGTCGTAAGGTCAGCGCCGCGAAGACGCCGAACGCGCCCGCATTCGCCAGCCACGACCCGCGACGCGCCCAGGTGTCGCTGAGCACGGCCTCGCGCACAACCGTCAGTGCCCACCAGCCCGCGAACAGCGCCAGCAGCAAACCGGTGCTCAGCTTGCTGGCCATCGCCAGGCCCGCGGCGATGCCGGCCAGTCCCAGGCTGCGCGCGTCGCCGGAGTTTATGTAGCGAACCAGCAGCCAGAGCGTGAGCGTCGCAAAGAAGGTGGCGAAGGTATCGACGGCGAAGAATTGGGCAATCTGAATCGAGTGCACCGCCAGCGCCAGCAGCGTCGCCGCGATCACGGCCGGCCACGCGCCCAGCAGCCGACGACCCAGCAGGTAGACCAGCAGCACCGTTCCCAGGTCGAATAGCGCCGAGAGCGCTCGCCCCACCAGGTAGGCCTCGTCGTATCCACTGCGGCCCAACGCGCGAGCGACGGACTCGACCAGGAACAGCGGCAATGTGCCGTAAACGAAGAACGACACCTCGTGGTTGAATGGGTTCAAGGGCGACTGGCCGGGATCGAAATACGTCCGCAGGTCCGGCGCCGGTTGGATCTGCGTGAGCACCAGGCTCAGGAAACGTTCGTCGGGGTGCTGGTGGTGTCCGTGGTCCCAGTCAAGGCCCACAAACCGAAGCGCCGCGCCCAGGGCCAGAACGGCGGCAATCGCGGCAGTCTCGAGGGTCAGAACGGACTGGGTAAGCCGAGTGACTCCTCGCAGCGCCGTCCGCGTCGCCGACTGCGGCAGAGTCTTGCGGCCGCCGGTGCGCGTCAGGACTCGGCGTCCGCCGCCAGCCGCAGCGTGACGTCGCCGGTTCGGATCCGTCGCAGACCGCCGCCCGCTTCGCGCAGGCGTAGCGTGCCGTCGGGATCGTAGCCTTCCACCCGGCCGCGCGCCTGAGCCGTTCCGCTCACCTCGACCTCGCGCCTCAGCAGCATCGACCGCTGGACCCATTCCGTATGGACCGCGTCCCACGCGGCGCCCTCCGCCGCCTGGCATTGCAGCATCTCGACCACACAGGCCGCCAGTAGTTCGTTTCGGTCAAAGGGTCGGGTTGCATAGGCGGCCACGGCTGTCGTGGGCTGTCCTTCGGCCATCCCAGCCCCGCTGAAGACATTTAGCCCAACGCCCACCACCGCGGCGTCCCCGTGGGTCTCAACCAGAACGCCCCCGGCCTTGGCCTGACCGAAGACCAGATCGTTCGGCCACTTGATGGACGCCGAGGCGCCCGCGCACGTTTGGATGGCCCGAACCGTGCCCACCGCGGCGGCGATGGTGAGGCGTCCGGTCGACTCTGGGTCTGCGGGACCGTTGCGAACGATCACCGAGAACAGCAACCCGCCGGGCGTCGTCAGCCAGCGGCGCCCGCGACGCCCGCGCCCCCGCGACTGGCGCTCGGCTGCATAGACCGCGCCATGCGGCGCGCCCGCCCGCAAACCCGCCAGCGCGTCGTCCTGGGTCGACCCGGTCCGGTCTGCCACCGTCACCGGAGCGTTGAGCCCGTGTGCGCGCAGCTGCAACCGGATGACCGGCGCGCGCAGCGGAACCCACGGAATCGGTGCGTGTGTCAATGGGCATCAGTGCTGCGCAGCGCCGCGCCCAGTCTCACCGACCCTTGGCCCCGGCGAAAGACCGGATCGCCTGTCCCGATCATCAAGCACCGGCCCCTCGCACAGCTGCTCTTCACTCGCCGCTGACGACTGGCGACTGGCCACCGCCCACCCAGGCGCGGCGAATCGTGCTTTGTACCGCCCCGCTTTGACGGTATGCTCCCCATCCGGCACTAGAGCTTGGTGCGGCGCACTTTGGAGGGCAGCTCGTGGCGTATAGCGTGATCAGTAAGAAGTCTGGACATACGTACCACCTTCATTCGCGAGTAGTGACGCTGCGAGGCGGTCGTCAACAGCGCATCTACTACTTCGCCAAGTCGGTGGGCAAGGGCGCGGTCGACGAGATGCCCGAGGGCTACATCGTGTCCGAGAACCCTCGCACCGGGCTACCCCTTCTGAAGAAGGGCTGATCCGCCCGCCTCAGTTCACGAATCCGACGCGACAGATAACTTCCTCGAACACCCAGCCGCAACGCCGCGGCTCCCACTGAGCAACGCCGCTCGGCTAGCGCCCGCCGAACCAGTTCTTCCGGCAGCAGCAGTTCCAACGCAAATCGATCCGCTTCCCATTCCTGACGCCGCCGCTCGGCGCGTGTGGCGCCGTCTCCTGTGGTGCCCGCGTGCAGTACCCAGTGCCCCAGTTCGTGGGCGGCGCTGACGTTTCGGTCTGCAGGGACTAGGCGCGCATTGACCACCAGGGCCGGGCGGCTGTCGCCCGTGCTGGCCAGCAGGCCTCGGATGCTCAGCGGCAACGGTCGCTCGTAGACGCGCAGCCCTGTTGCGGTGCGCGCTAACGCGGCCGCGTCCGGAATCGGCGCGGAGACCGGCCGCCCGCCCCGCCGCCGCAGCAGCGCGGCGGCCACCTGAATCTCCCGCAGCGTCCGGTGGCGTATCATTCATGTACCGTACAAAGACCGAACACTTCCGTCCAGAATTTCCGCGCCTCAGGCCCGACGGAGTGCCTGGAGAGGTGGCTTTGGATGGCGCCTTCCGCGTCGCGCCGCGATCCCGTACGTGCCGGACAGACCACTACCATGCCCCCATGAACCGCCCCCTGATTGCCGAACTCCGCCAGCGCAGCGACGCCCCGCACATCCTGGTGGACCCTGACCAGCTGGTGGCCTACGGCTACGACGCGACCATGGGCTATCGCGGCGCGCCGGGTGCGGTGGTGATGGCTGAGACCGAACGTCACATCGTCGATGCGCTGGCGGCGGCCGTCGCGCACGGCGTTGCCTGCCTGGCGCGGGGTGGCGCCACCAGTCTGTCCGCCTCCGCGGTACCGCCCGACGGGGCGCTGGTGATCGACACCAACCGCATGCGCCGCATCACGGCCTTCGACCCCGTGCGTCGGCGCGGCAGCGTCGAACCCGGCGTCGTCACTCGCGACTTCCGTGCCTACGCCGCGCAGCGCGGTCTGCTCTACGCCCCCGATCCTTCGTCCGAAGCGGCCGCCACGATCGGCGGAAACGTGGCCACCAACGCCGGCGGCCCCTACGCCTTCAAGTACGGCGTCACCCGCGACGCCGTGATCGGTCTGCGGGTGGTCACGCCGCGCCACGGGCTGCTGCGTCTGACGCGCGGTGTGGACGACGCCGTGATCGACCTGATCATCGGCTCAGAGGGCACCCTCGGCATCGTCACCGAGATCACGCTCCAGCTTCGTCCCCTGCCGCCCCGCCGAGCCGTGCGCGCGGCCAGCTTCCCGGACGGTGAAACCGCGCTGCGCGTGGTTGCGGAGATCATGGAAAGCGGCATCACCCCGGCCAAGCTCGAGTTTCTGGACGACATCACCGTGGAGTCGCTGGAGCGCTCGCGCCCCTGGGGGTTCCCGCGCAACGCGGGCGGGCTGCTGCTGGCCGAATTGGACGGCGACGAAGCGGAGGTCCGCGAGGAAGCCGCAGCGCTGGACGACCTGCTCCGCTCCGCGGGCGGCGGGCTGGACAGCGTGGATCCGGCCCGCGCCGAGCGCTGGTGGGAGGCACGGCGCGGGATCACGGCCTCGCTGGCCCGCATCCGCCCGGCCAAGATCGGTGAAGACATCTGCGTGCCGTACTCCCAGCTGGCGCCCACCTTCACGGCGATCAAACAGGCTGCCGACGACGCCGACGTGGTGGCGGCGATCTTTGGCCACGCGGCCGACGGCACCCTGCACCCGAACATGCTCTACGACCCGGCGGATCCCGACGAGCGTGAGCGTGCCTTTAGCCTGCTGCCCACGGTGGCCGACGCCGGTCTCGCGGCCGGCGGCATCCTCTCCGGCGAGCACGGACTGGGGCGCGTCAAACAGCCGTTCGTGGATCGCGCATACGACCCGCCCACGCTCGACGCCATGCGTCGGATCAAACGCGCTTTCGACCCCGACAACATCATGAACCCGGGCGCCATGTGGCCCACCGTACCCTTGGTCACTGATCCCTGAAAGCCGCGGGGCCGCGGCAATTGCCGCGGCCCCGCGTAGTGGCCATTCCGCTATCGCGGAATCGAGCTATGAGGCTTCGACCGGATAGGTCTCCTCGCCGTGTTCCGGCATGTCGAGACCGGTCATCTCCTCTTCGGGCGGCGCGCGCAGGCCCATGGTGGCCTTCAGCGCGTTGAAGAGCAGAAGTCCGGTGCCCAGCGCCCAGATCACCGCCACGACGGCGGCGATCAACTGCGCCACGAACTGGACCGCGTTGCCGGCAATGAAGCCGCTGACCCCGTAGGTGCCGTCGGCGAAGATGCCGACCGCCAGCAGGCCCCAGACACCGGCCACGCCGTGCACCGACGACGCGCCAACCGGGTCGTCGATCTTCAGCTTGGTGTCGATGAACCACAAGCCGACCAGCATGACCCCGGCGCCGATTGCGCCAACCACCACCGCCGCCCAGGGCGCGATGAAGGCGCAGGGTGCGGTCACGGCGACCAGACCGGCCAGCGCACCGTTGGCGGTGTCCGCCGCGCTGATCTTGCCGCGCTGCACCAGCCGGATGTAGGAGGCCGTTACCGCACCGGCGGCGCCGGCCAGGAACGTGTTGGCAATGATGACCGCGATGCGCGGATCGTTGCCGTTCACGGTGCTGCCGGCGTTGAACCCGAACCAGCCGAAGAACAGGATGAACATCCCAATGACCACGTACACCATGTTGTGACCCTTGATCACGCGCACCTCGCCGTTCGGACCGTACTTGCCCATGCGGGCGCCCACGGTGTACGCGCCGGCCAGCGCCAGCATGCCGCCGATGGTGTGAACCACGCCTGAGCCGGCGAAGTCCACCGCCGCCGCGCCGATCCAGCTTTCCAGCTGCTCGCCGCCCAGCCAGCCGCCGCCCCACATCCAGTGTCCGTAGATCGGGTACACCAGCGCGGTTACGAGGAAGCTGTAGGCCAGGTAGGCGGTCACCTTCGTGCGCTCGGCCATGGCCCCGGCCACGATCGTGGCGGTGGTCGCGGCAAACACCATCTGGAAGAACCAAAACATCGCGGTCGATACGTCGTAGGACTCATTGATCAGGAAGAACCCGGAGTAGCCGATGAAGGCGTTGCCCTGGTCCAGTCCCGGAAATGCGCCCGAACCCCCGAACATGAACGCGTAGCCGAAGGCCCAGAAGGACAGGCCCCCGGCCGCGAAGTCCAGGATGTTCTTGGTCAGGTAGTTGACCGTGTTCTTCGCGCGGATGAGGCCGGCGCCCAGGAAGGCGAAGCCGGCCTGCATGAAGAACACCAGCGCGCCCGCAATCAGCGTCCATACGAAGGTGACGCCGACGGTCGGGTCGGCCTCGAGCGTGGCTTCGCCCGACGGGTCGGCCTGGGCGAATACCAGGCCGCGGATGAGCAGGATTGCCGTGAGCGCCAGCATCACGGCCGACGCCGCGCGAATCGTCAGCGCCCAGCGGGGCGCGTCGCGCGTCCAGAGAAGCGACATCGTGCGTGACTCCATTCGGGGAGAAAAGGGTTGAATTCCGTGCCCGCGCGTCGTCGCCGGGAGTCACCCATCGCCACGTGTCGTCTTCGGGCGCCTGCGCCGCACCTGCCGTGGCGGCACGTTGAGGGCGCGCGCCCCGCGAGGATTCACCCTTGATCCCCGCGCTCTGGTCGCTACATAGGCAGTCTCGCCTTACGCAATCCGCACGAATGCTGCGCAAGCCTAGCGCGTCAACGGCAAAACGGCGAAAACCCGGCTCTTACAGTGCTCACTGACCGCGGCATTCAGGGCCGCCGAACGCCACGACGTCACGACGCCTGTGCTCATCCGCCGGTGGCGCTTCGCTGATCCCCGACTACTGGCGCCCTGCCACCAACCTCTGCTACATCACCAGGTTTTCGCCGCCATCCACGCCAATCACGTTGCCGGTGATCCAGGCGGCTTCGGCCACGGTGAGGGCTGCGATGGCGCGGGCCACGTCATCGGTCGTGGTGAGGCGTCCGGCGGGGTTCATGCGCCGCGCCTGCACGATCATGGCCTCGTTGCCCGGAATCTTGCGCAGGGCCGGTGTGTCGGTGACGCCCGCCCGGATGGCGTTGGCTGAGATCCCCTTGGGCGCCAGTTCCACCGCCAGTTGCCGGATGTGCTGTTCCAGGCCGGCCTTGGCCGCGCCCACCGGGCCGTAGCTGGGCCAGATGGTGGAGGTGCCGGCGCTGGTCATCGCGTAGATGCGCGAGCCCCGGCCCAGCAGGCCACGCGCTTCCAGATCCTGCGACCAGTAGACAAGCGTGTGGGCCATCAGATCCAGCGTCATGTCCATCTGCTTGGGCGTAACGCCGGGTGCGCCGTCCACACCCACGTATGGCACGGTGGTTCCGAAGGCGATGGAGTGCATGAGAAGGCGAATCGGCGGTTGGCCGCCCTGCACGTCATTGGTGATCGCGTCCAGCACCTCGGTGCGCGCCTCGGGGCTGCCGGCGTTGACGTTGAAGAAGTGCGCCGTACGGCCCAGGGCCTCGATGTCCTGCTTGACCGCGTCGGCCAGCGGCTGGGTATTGCGCCGGTCGAAGTGCACGCCGACCACGTCCATCCCGCACGCCGCCAGATAGCGAGCCGTCGCGGCTCCGAATCCACTGGACGCTCCAAGCACCAGCGCCCAGCCGTTCAGCTGGGGGTGCGGTTCTGCCATCAGGTTTCTCCGCGCGTCGGACTGCCGGCATCTTAACCCGCGCTGAGGGTTGACGCGGCGAGCACGCCTGCGCAGATTCACTACATGCTGCCGCACCGCATCGGGATCATGGGCTGCAGCCCTCGCGGCCTCGCATTTGCCGCCGCGGTCGCGTCGCTGGACGGTTCCAACCTGGTTCTATCCGTGGACGACGACCTGGCAGCGGCTCATGCGTGCGCCGGCGCCTACGGCGGCGTCGCGGCGTCGGGCTGGAACGGCCAGGCGCTCGACACGCTCATCGTGACGCACCCGCGCCTGGACTTCACCAGCCTGTTGGACGCAGCGCAGTCTGGCCTTCAGGTGCTGGTGGACCCGCCCCTGGCTCGCGGCGTGGTGGACGCGCGCCGCGCGGTCCGCACCGTGCAGGGCCTGCCGGGTCGCGTTGGCATGGCGTTCGACTGGCGCTTCGAGCCGCTGATGCGGCTGCTGCGTGCCCTGCTGCCACGGCCCCTGTTCGCCCATGTCTCCGTGTCAGTCGATCCCGGCGCGCCGCAGGCGCCCGAGTCCGTCCGGCAATCCGTCTGGACCACGCCGCACCACGCGCTGGACCTGCTGATGCACCTCTTCGACGGCCCGCCGGCGGAAATTGTGGCCGATGGCGGCCCGCTGCCCGCGCCGCGGGGCGGGACTGCCAGGGCCAACGTTCCCGCGCGTGCGGACGCGCTGGTCGCGGACCTCTTCTTCGACCGCGAACGCCACGCCTCGCTCACGGTCGCCGGCGGCGGTGCGGACCCCGACCTGGGTCCGGTGTCGTTGGACGTGACCGACGGCGTAACCCGCGCCCGGATCTGGTCCAACTGGGCCGCCGCTGAGGTATTGCCGCTGGACGGCCGGTCCCTGGACCCGCCGCGGATGCCCGGCGTGCACACGGAGCGCACGGGCCGCGCGCTGCAGGCGATGGTTGAGCCGGACGGCTCGGCGCTTCGCGCCCTCGTCCGGGCCCTTATCGACGCCGAATCGACCAACGCGCCGCTCCCCGGATTGTCTGACGGCGCCCGAGCGGTTGCGCTGACCCGCGCGGTGCTGGCGGGCGCCGCGTCGGGGCGCACCCAGACCCTGCGCGCCGCCTGACGTGGTCCGCCTCGGCGTCTACGGCGGCACCTTCGACCCCGTGCATCGCGGGCATCTAGCCGTCGCCTGGAGCGTGCGTCAGGCGTTTGACCTGAACCGCGTGCTGTTCATCCCGGCGCGCCAATCGCCGCTGCGAGCTCCGCCGCTGGCCCAGGCACGAGACCGACTGGCCATGGTGCGTCGGGCAATCGAGGGCCAGCCCGCCTTCGAGGCCTCGGCCATCGACATCGAGCGCCCCGGACCTTCATTCATGGTCGATACCCTCCAAGGCTTGGCCGCCCAGCACCCGCGGGCCGAGCTCTTCCTAATCCTCGGCGCCGACGCCATGGCCGAACTTCCCGCCTGGCGCAAGGCTGACTGGATTCTGGCCGCGGCGCAGATCATTACCGTGCCTCGGCCTGGACATTCACGGGAGATTCCGCCGCAGGTGCGGGCCCTGCACCCTCGGGCCGACCAGCGAATCCACCTGCACGCTATGCCGCCCGTGGACATTGCCGCGTCCCAGATCCGGGCCCATCGCGCTCAGGGACGGTCCATCGACGCCTTGGTGCCGCCGGCCGTGGCCGAGTACATCGAAGCTCGCAGCCTCTACGCCGCCGACGGGGCTAAGCCAGCGGGGGCGATATGATTCAGCCACCTGCCCATACGTTGGCTTGCCTCTGAGCCCGATCGAACTCGCGCGCCATGTCGTGGACGCGGTGGCCGCGCGTGGAGCCGCTGACACGTTGCTGTTGGACATCCGCGGCCTCAGCGTCCTGGCGGACTACTTCGTCATTACCACCGTCTCCAGCACGCCTCAGATGCGCGCCGTTCGCGATCTGCTGGACCGCGAGTTGAAAGCCGTGGCCGGGCGGCGCCCCCTGGTCGAAGGTGAGCCAGCCGACGCCTGGGTTCTGGCCGACTTTGGTGATGTGGTGGTTCATGTCTTTTCCGAAGACGGCCGGTCGTACTATCAGTTGGAGGAGTTCTGGACTGAAGCGCCCGTGGTACTGCGGGTGCAGTAGGACTGACCAGCTATGCGCGGATGGAAGATGTTTGCGTTGGGGCTGGCGGTCGCCCTACCCTCCGGCTTCGTGGCCGGGGTTGTGACCGCCTACCTCTTCACGTCCGAGCGGACCGCCGACCTGCGGCAAGCCGCCGTGCGAAAGCTCTTCGGCATCGAACCCGGCGTCGACTTCGAGAAGCTTCAGCAATAGGCGTGCCCTAACTCGGCTCCACACTCCGCTCGCCGGACAGCCGCCGCTCAACCTCGAAGCGCCGCTATCGTTACCCCGTCACCGCCTTCGTTCAGCGGCGCGGCTGCGTGCCCTCGCACTGAGGGATTCCCGGCCAGCACGTCGGCCACGACGGCCCGCAGCGCCCCCGTGCCCTTGCCGTGGATGACGCGCAGTGACGCGGCGCTCTGGCGTAGCGCATCGTCCAGGGTCCGTTCTACGGTTTCCGCCGCGTCATCGGCCCGCTTCCCGCGAATGTCGATCTCCACGGTTCCGCCGCCTCCGGGCACGCGCCGGCGGCGGCGTGGTGGGCGGACGGGCGCTGGAAACACCTGCTGAAGCCGCGCGCGTTCGATCCTGGCGCGGGCGCTGCCGATAGCGACCTCCACGGCCTGATCGGCCAACCCCACAACCCGCGCCCGGCCCGAGAAGCCGTCCGCTTCTACTTCGTCCCCCACGCGCACATCCAGGGGCTTAGGGTCATCCGCGTCGACAAGCGGAGGCGCCGTGGCGTCCAGCCGATCCTCCGTCGTAGCCATTGTCTCCCGCGCGGTGCGCCGGTCAGCGGCGCTCCCGGTCCGGGCGGCGCGGCGCGCCTCCTGCAAGGCCTGCCGTGCGCCCCGCAGCAGCCCGCGCGCCTCCTGTCGTGCGGCGCGCACCAGCGCGTCACGATCCTGTTCCAGTTCGTCTATCCGCTCGTCCAGGGTCCGGCGCGTCCGTTCGGCGGCGCTACGCGCGGCCGCGCTGGCCGAGCGTTCCCGTTCCGCGGCCGCGAGTTTGGCCTGCGCATCCGCAATGGCCTGCTCCAGGTCCAACGCGCGGGCCGACATGCGCGTGCGGGCGTCGGCCACGATCGCGGCGTCCAGCCCCAGTCGTTCGGCGATCTCCAGCGCGTTGCTGGACCCCGGGATGCCCAGCTGCAGGCGATATGTCGGACGCAGCGTGGCCTGGTCGAACTCCACGCTGGCGTTGCGCGTGCTTGGATGCCCCGCGGCAAACGCCTTCAGCGCCGGGTGATGCGTGGTGGCCACCACCGTCGCGCCGCGTTCCAGCAGCGCCGCGATCACCGCCTGACCCAGGGCCGCACCTTCGTCCGGGTCGGTGCCCGCGCCGATCTCGTCCGCCAGCGCCAACGCTCCCGGCCCCGCAGCTTCGACCATGGCCAGCAGGTTCCGCACGTGCGAGGCAAACGTGCTGAGGCTGTGCTCGATGCTCTGCGCGTCGCCGATATCCGCCACCACCCGCTCAAACACGGCCACCCGCGACCCCGCCTGTGCCGGGACGTGCAGGCCGCAGGCCGCCATCAGGTGCAGCAGACCCACTGTCTTGAGCGCCACCGTCTTGCCGCCCGTGTTGGCCCCCGTGATCACCAGCGCCCGCGCCTCCGTGCCGTCCAGGTGTACGTCGATTGGAACCGGATGCTCGAGTAGCGGGTGCCGCGCCGCACGCAGATCGAAGGCCGTGTCGTCGCTCACCTCCGGCGATGTCGCGTCCAGAGCCATTGCGTAGCGCGCTACCGCCAGCGTCCGATCCAGGTCCGCCAGCGCCCGCACCGCCGCATTGAGCGCCCGTCGTTCCACGCCTACCGCCGCCGACAGCTCCAGCAGGATGCGTTCGACTTCGCGCCGCTCGGCCACTTCCAGCGCCCGGATCTCGTTGCCGGCCTCTATCACCGTCAGCGGTTCCATGAAAACCGTAGCGCCGCTGGCCGATACGTCGTGCACCACGCCCGGAAAATCGCGTTGGCGTTCCCGCCGCACCGGCACGGTCAGCCGTCCGCGGCGCTCGGTGACCAAGCGTTCCCGCAGGATGTCAGATGAAACCTGCTGCACCAGCCGTTCCAGCAGGCGCGTCAGCCGTCCGCGCGCCTGCGCCAGTACCCGCCGCAGGCGCGCCAGTTCGGGGGAGGCCTCGTCGCGAACCTCGGCCTGTTCGTCGATGGCCGCCGCGATTCGTTCCTCCAGGTCCAGTGGCTCGCCCACGGCCTCCACCAGCGCCCATAACGCGGGAAGCTCGGCTGCCTGTCGGCCCACGGCCGCCACCGCCTGGCGCGTGGCTCGCAGGTGGTCGTGCACGTCCAGCAAGTCGGCGGGATCCAGGCGGGCGCCACGCGCCGCCCGTTCCGCCTGGTCGCGCACGTCGCGCGCGCCGCCCACCGTGAACGACGGGCTGACGTCAAGGAACTGACGGCCCTGTGCCGTCAGCTCCAGCCGTGCGCACACCGTCGCGCGATCGGCGTCCGGGCGAAGCCCCCGCACTCCGGCGCGCGCGGTCGAAAACGAGGCGAGGTGGGCAACGCGTTCCAGTACCGCTGGCAACTCCAGCAGTTCGCGCGTTTGGGCGTCGGCGACGGCCATGCTCAGTCCACCAACCTCCGCAGCCGCCTGTTGGTCAGCGCGCTCAGTCTCTTCAGCAAACGTAGCGGCACTCCATTAGCAAGCGCTGGCGTGGCGCCCGCGCCGCTCGGTGCGCCTCGCAATCGAACTGGCGCAGCCGACGCTAGCTGCCCCGAACCACGGAATGCGGCTGCGCGGTTTAGTCGAAGAGACGAAACGGTGGGTAGCGGTCGGTCAAGCTCAAGAAGTAGGCGTTGACCCGCAAGTTCCAGCGAAGGATCCCCACCTGAAAGTCAAACAGGCCGCGCGGGTAGCTGCCCAGAATCAGAACCGCGATCCATCCAATCACTGTCGCGAAGCTGGAAACGAACCCCAGGAGCGCAAGCACCAGAAGGTGCGGAAGGATCAGCAGGAGCTTGATCACGGTGCCAAGCAACGCCGCGAGCGCCAGCAGGCGTGAGCTTCGCTCTGGATACTCCACTACAACATCTACCGGGTAGTCGTCCATCTTCACTCCTCAGTTCCGGGCTAGCACCCTCGGTAATTCGTCTGTCGCAGGGAGTCTACAAAGGCGGACAGATCCAGGGCGCTGCGCTATCGCGCCCAAAGAGACGCGTCCCGCCAATCTGCCGGCCTGCATCGGACGCTCACTTTGCGGGGAGCGCTCCTGCCTAGTTCCGCCGAGCGTCCAGCTTCTGCTGCAGGCGGCGCAGCGCTTGTTCCATCCGCACGTCCAGCAACTCGCCTTCCAGGTTCAGCAGGTCCGCTAGCGAATCCGCTTCCAGCAGGCGTTGGGCGCTCCCGGGACCGGTGGGGACACCGGTGGCGATCAGATACGCCAGCTGCAGCGGATCTGCCGGCAGCTCGAACTCCGGCATATAGCCCGCCTGAATCTCGATCATCAGCGTCACCAGCCGCTCGAACCGCTCCCGCACGTCCTCCAGGGCCTGCAGGGTGGACTCTGCGGCATCGACGGGCAGCGGCGTCAGCTCCACCTCGCCCACGACATGCGGTTCCTCGGCCACGATGCGATCGATACGGAATCGCGTTTCGCCCAGCGCCAGCAGGTTGAAGCGCCCGTCTGGCAGGTACTCCACCTTCTCCACGCGCGCGGTTGTACCGATTCGGTACGGTATGGCCGCCGCCCCGACTTCCTCGCCCTCGGCAATCAGCACCACGCCGAACACGCCCTCGGTCTCGATGCAGCGCCCAAGCATGGCCCGGTAGCGCGGCTCGAAAATGTGCAGCGGCAAGCGCATGCCTGGAAACAGAACAGTATTCAGGGGAAACAGGTCCAGCCGCATGCGGCAGTCTAGGCGGCCCGAGTTCGTACACGCTTCAGCGATGTCCTTAGTGGCCGAGGTTGCGGGCGCTTCCGCCTCCCCAGCCCACATGCTTGTGATTGACCGTGACGTTTGCCACAAAACCTCGATCATTCCGGCTGCTACAGTGAACCGCCCAAACCACGAGAACCCACCGGACAGTCGCCCGAGGGCGCGAGCGGAGTAATCCGGGCCGACATGAGCGACATCGCCATTCAGACCTGGGGTCTGACCAAGCATTACGGCGACGTGCAGGCCCTCTCGGATCTCGACCTCGAAGTCCGCTCGGGCGAGATCTTCGGCTATCTCGGACCCAACGGCGCCGGCAAGACCACCACGATCCGCCTGCTCATGGGGTTGATGCGCCCCACGCGGGGCCGCGCCGAAGTGTTGGGACGCGACGTTCACAGCGACGGGCCCGCCGCTCGTAGCTCGATGGGCTTTCTGCCCAGCGACAGCAGCCTCTACACCTTCATGAAGGTCGGCCAGTACCTGGACGCATTCGGCAACCTGACTAACGCGCCGCGGAAGCGGCGCGACGAGTTGACCGAGCGGCTGGAGTTGGACACCTCCCGCAAGATCGGCGACCTCTCGATGGGCAACCGTCAGAAGGTCGTCGTCGTGCGCGCCTTGCAGGAGGACGTGCCCGTCTACATCGTCGACGAGCCCACGCGCGGTCTCGATCCCCTGGTGCAGCAGGAGTTCGGCAAGATCATCAGCGAGTTGCGCGACCAGGGCCGCACGGTCTTGCTATCCACCCACGTGCTCTCCGAGGCCGAGGCGCTCTGCGACCGCGTGGGCATCCTGCGTCTGGGGCGGCTGGTGCAGGTGGACACGGTCGCCAACCTCAGCGCGGCACGCGTCCGGCGCATGACCGTCATCTTTGAGGGCGATGCTCCCGCCGAGCTGTCCATTCCCGGCGTTAGCGACATCCGCATCGAGGACGGAACAGCGCGCTTCGAAGTCAGCGGCTCGCTCGATCCGGTCATCAAGGCGCTGGCGCAGTACACGGTGGTCGACCTGGAGACCGACGAGCCCAGCTTCGAGGAATCGTTCCTCCAGCACTACGAGAGCGGGAACGGCGCATGAACCTCAGCGTCATACGCCTGACCCTGCGCACCCGCCGGCTGGCGACGTTTTGGTTCGAGTTGGGCATTGTGGCGCTCGGCCTGCTCATCATGGGCCTCTGGCCATTGTTCAAGGAGAACTGGGACAACCTCAGCCAAGCCATGGGTGGCAGCGAGGTCTTTGGCGGCACCACGGTGGCCCAGGCGTCGGCGCAGCAGAATACCTTCTACAGCTTCTTCAGTTCGCAGTACACGACCACGCTGATGCTGGTGATGGCCTACTTCGGCGTTTGGTTCGGGGCCGGGCTGATCACGCGCGACTTTGGGGCCGGCACGCTGGACGTGCTGCTGGCCGCGCCGATCAGCCGCACGCGCTTCTTGCTCTCCCGCATCGTCGCCCTATTCATCCTCACCGTGGCGGTCATTGGCGCGTCCCTGGTTGCAATTCTGATCGGCGCGGCTATCTGGGCCAGGGAGATCGACCTGAGCGCGTTCGACCTGCTGCTGGCCCACGTGCAGATGCTGCTCTTCACGCTGGCCGTCGCCGGGGGCGGGCTCCTGTTGGCCACGCTGATCCTGCAACCCGGCCGCACGTACGGCCTAGCCGCCGGCATCATCGTCATCATGTTCGTGTTGCTCATCGTGGCGGATATCGCCTCCGGGGCCGACTGGCTGGGCAAGCTCAGCGTGTTTGGCTACTGGAACCCTGTCGAGCAACTGGGGACCGGCGAATTCATCTGGCGCGATGCCCTGGTGATGGCGGGCGCCGCGGTGGTGACAGCGGTGGCCTCGCTCGCGATCTTCCGGCGTCGCGATATCGTTGCCTGAGTTCCGCATGCCGCGTGCATGCGGCGCTGCGATACTTGAGCTTGCGTCATCTGGCCAGAATTCCAGGATTAACCCACTGTGCCTCGTGCCGAGGGATCAGGAACGCTTGGCCTAGGCGACCCGGCGCCCCGATTCACCCTGCCGCTCGCTTCAGATCCCGACCAACTCTGCGAGGTGCCGTCCGCCGGGCAGTGGCAGCTGCTCATTTTCCTTCGCCATACTTGGTGACCGAACTGCCGGAGATATCTGGCGCAGCTCGCGGGCGAGCTGGAGGAATGGAAGCAACGCAAGGTCCGTATTGTCGGCGTATACGGCCAGGGGCCGGAAGGCGTGCGGCGCTTCGCGAAGGGCCTGTCGCTCCCCTTTCCGCTGCTGGCTGATCCCGACCGTTCCGCAATTCGCCGTTACGGCGTATACGTCCGCCTCAACTTCGAATCCTGGAACATGGCCCGCCCCAGCGTCTTCCTGGTGGACCCGATGGGCCGTATCCGCTTCATCACCGTCGGCTCCCACCAGCGCGACTGGCCCGACTCCGCCGACCTCTTGGCCGTAGTCGACAACGCCTGACTGTCCGCTCGGTCACTTCCACACATCTGGCCCTTGTGCATCTCTCTGCCAACCACTTGCCCGATTTGTACGTCTGCCGTACGATCAGTCGGCGTGATAATTCGCTAGACTGACGAGTATGAGCGGGAGCAGATACGAAGCTGCCGCCGAGTTGGCCGTGTTGGGCACCCGCTTCACCCGCATCGCCCAGCGCTTCGCCACGGCCCGCGAAGACAGCCTGGGTTTGACCCAGCCGGAATACCGGACACTGCGCGCTCTGCGTCGCCGCGCGCCCCGGCGCATGAAGCAGCTGGCCGACTGGCAGCTACTCAGCAGCCAGACCGTCTCGCACACCGTGGACCGGCTGGTCGTGGCCGGCCTGGTCACCCGCACCGAGGATCGAGCCGACCGCCGTCACTTGCTTATTGACGCGACGCCAGCCGGCCTGACGCGATTGGCTGCTTACGAGGACGCCTTCGTGCAGTACCTCGAGGGCGCGCTTGACGAGCTCGGCGACTCTGAATCTTCGGACATAGCTGCTGCCCTCGCCCGGCTCAACGCCGCCATCGGCGCCAAGCGCGAAGCCGGCTACTTCAGGTCTCAATGAAAGGACGTCCATGCATAGCACCACAATCCTGACCCGCCTGATTCGCTATGCCCTGCCGCATTGGCGACTGAGCTTGGGCACCCTGGCCTTCACCCTCGTCGGCACGGTCGCCGACCTGTCGATTCCCCAGTTTCTTCGCGAGGCCGTCGACCAGGGCCTTCAGGAGGGCGCACAGACGGTCCTGTACGTCATGGCAGGTCTGGTCATCGCCTTTACGGCCTTCAAGGGCCTTTCGCAGTTTGGCCGCCAGTTCATGGCCGAGGTCTTGAGCCAGCGGGTGGTCTTTGCCATTCGCAATCAGCTCTACATGCACATCCAGAGCCTCTCGTTCCGCTTCCACGACCAGACCCGCACGGGCGAGTTGATGTCGCGGACGACCAGCGACGTCGAACGCGTGCGTCGCTTCGCGTCCATGGGCATCTTTCAGATCGTGCAAATCTTCCTGGTAACCGGGGGCGTGGCGGTCGTGCTGTTCGTGAAGGACTGGCAGCTTGCGCTGCTGTCCCTGCTGATCGTCCCGGTGCTGGTCGGCATCGCCGTGTCGTTTGCCAAGCGCATCCGACCGCTCTTTCAGCGAGTGCAGGAGGCCTGGGCGGATGTGAACGTGGTGGTTCAGGAAAACTTGGCCGGCGCGCGCGTGGTGCGCGCGTTTGCCCAGGAAGGCGCCGAAGCTCGGCGTTTCGCCCCGGTGAACGCCAAACTCAATGACCGCACGGTCACGGTGATGCGCATGTTCGCCATGCGCGCGCCGCTGTTCAACGCCATCCTCGGTGCCGGGCAAGTGGCCGTGCTCTGGTTTGGCGGCTGGAAGGTGATCGACGACCAGATCAGCCTCGGGACGCTCGTGGAGTTCAATGCCTACCTGCTGCTCCTGATGATGCCCGTCCGCATGCTCGGCATGACGATCAACAGCTTCGCCCGTGCGGTCGCGTCCGGGGAGCGCATCTTCGACATCCTGGACGAGCGTTCCGATGTGCTCGAATCGCCTCACGCCGAAGCCCTCACTCGGGCCGAGGGCCGCGTGAGGTTCGAGCGGGTACGTTTTGAGCACGAGAGCCAGTCCGTGCTCAACGACATCAATTTCGAAATCGCGCCTGGCCAGGCCCTCGGCATCGTCGGCGGCACAGGCTCGGGCAAAAGTTCCATCATCAACCTCGTGCCTCGCTTCTATGACGCTAGTTTCGGCCGGGTGCTCGTGGACGGTATCGATGTGCGCGACCTAACGATCGACTCGTTGCGCGCTCAGATCGGCATCGTCCATCAAGAGCCCTTTGTGTTTGCCGATAGCATCCGCGCCAACATCGCCTACGGCCGGCCCGATGCCACCCGCGCGCAGGTTGTGGCGGCCGCCGAGCTGGCCCAGATTCATGAATTCATCGAGACGCTGCCCAACGGCTACGAAACTGTGGTTGGCGAGCGCGGCGTCACGCTCTCCGGCGGCCAGAAGCAGCGTGTGGCGATCGCCCGTGCCCTGGTGCTGGACCCGCGCATCCTCATCTTGGATGAGTCGACCTCCAGCGTGGACACCTGGACGGAGCGCGCCATCCAGGACGCGCTGCGCAGCGCCCAGCAAGGACGCACCACCCTCATCATCAGCCAACGTATCCGCAGCGTGCGCCACGTGGCCGAGATCATCGTCCTCGACCACGGCGCCATCGTGCAGCGTGGACGCCATGAGGATCTGGTCGAGACCGACGGCCTCTATCGCGAAATGTGGGAGGCCCAGGAAGCCGAGGCTGAGCGCCTGCGCCGCGAAGCCGCCAGCGCCGGCGCCGCGCCCACCGCCGTAGGGAGCCCGTCGTCATGATGTCCGGCCGAATGTCCTTGGGCCGCTTTGAGGGCGATGCAGCGGCCTACAACCCCCGGGTCGCCCGTCGCCTGTTGGCCTACCTGGTTCCGCACAAGCGCATGATCGCCGCGGCCATTGTGCTGGTGTCCATCGGATCCGGCGCCAACGTTGCCGGTCCGCTGCTGCTCAAGTTTGGGATCGATGAGGGAATCCAGAAGCGCGACACCGACGTGCTGGCGAGCATTGGCGCTATCTACCTGCTCACGTTGTTCGTCATGTGGGCCGGCACATACCTCCAGGTCCGTATCTCGGCCACCATCGGGCAAGCCAGCCTGCTGCGGCTGCGCAACGACATGTTCGCCAAGCTCAACCGCTTGTCCCTGTCCTATTTCACCCGCCACCCGTTGGGCACCGTGATGTCCCGCGTAACGAATGACGTGGACGTGATTAGCGAGTTCGTGACGATGGGCGTGGTTTCGCTGGTTACCGACGTCTTCATCTTGCTGATCATCGTCATCATGATGTTTGCTCTGAACGCCAAGCTGGCGCTGGTCACGATGGCCATGCTTCCCGTCATGTGGCTCGCCAGCCGGTTCTTCAGCACCTTGGCGCGCAACGCGTTCCGTGATGTCCGCAGCACCGTAGGGGACGTCTACGCCAATTTGCAGGAGAGCATCGACGGCGTCCGCGTCACCCAGTCGTTTGGACGTGAGCGCACGAACGCCTCGCGGTTTCAGGCCACCAACCAGGCGAACGTGGCCGCCAGCGTCCGTGCCGGCGCCATCGTGTCTGGGTTCATTCCGGTCATCGACACGATCTCCGCCATAGCCACGGCCTTGGTCATCGTCGTTGGCGGCGCGCTTGTTGTCGGCGAAGAGGTGGAGATCGGCGTGCTGGTGGCGTTTATCGCCTTTGTTGCGCGCTTCTTCCAGCCCATCCAGCAGCTCACCCGCTTCTACAACCAGATGCAGTCCACGATGGCGGCCGGTGAGAAGATTTTTGAGTTGATGGACGAGCCGGAGGAGATCAGCGACTCGCCCGCGGCAACCGAGCTTCCCTCCATTACCGGCCGTGTTGAGTTTGACAACGTGACCTTTGCCTACGAGGGCGCCGACGTTCTACGCAACGTTTCGTTTGTCGCCGAACCTGGGCAGCGAGTCGCGCTCGTCGGTCCAACCGGCGCTGGCAAGACCACCACCATCAACCTGCTGGCCCGCTTCTACGACGCTGACGATGGCGAGATTCGCATCGACAGTCATCCCATCCGGTCAGTCACCCAGCATTCACTGCGCAGCCAGTTGGGAATCGTCCCGCAAGACAGCTTCCTGTTCTCCGGCAGCATCTTTGAGAACATCGCATTCGCGCGCCCGGACGCGTCGGAGCAAGAGGTGCTTGATGCCGCCAAGGCGGTGGGCGCGCACGACTTCATTCTGGAATTGCCCAGCGGCTACCAGACCGAAGTGCGGGAGCGCGGGGCGCGGCTCTCGGTCGGGCAGCGGCAACTCATTTGCTTTGCCCGCGCCCTCTTGGCCGATCCGCGCATCCTGATCCTGGACGAGGCAACCTCAAGCGTGGACGCGCGTACCGAACGCGCGATCCAGGAGGCCCTGGAGCGTGTGATGCGGGGCCGCACATCTTTCGTGATCGCGCATCGCCTGGCGACCGTGCGCGGTGCGGACCTGATTCTTGTCTTCCAGGACGGCGAGATCATTGAGCGCGGAGCGCATGAAGAACTCCTGGCGCGCCGTGATCTCTATTACAAGCTCTACACCACGGGCTTTCCCGGCAAAGACCAAGCCGAAGTCGCCCCGGTTATGCCGGTCATGCTCACGCGGCCTAGGTGGGGCAGATAGAAGCGTCGCTCGTGACTGCCGGGGCCGGTCCGGATCGGACCGACTAGAAGAACATATACCGGAGCCAGCTGTACACGTAGCGCGCCCCGTGCCGCCGCAGGGAGATGTGCGACCGCTCACGCCGGCTGGCGTACTCGTGGGTCGGTACCTCCGCCACCCGGTACCCCTTGCGCAGGAACTTGATGATCATTTCCTGTTCCGTGGTCGTAATGTCCTCGTTCAGCGTGATCGACTTCGCGGCGTCCAGGTCGAAGGCCCGAAACCCGCTCTGTGAATCGGTGAGCCGGACCCCGAACCGGTAGTTGATGCCCAGCGTGATGATGTCCTGCCCCATCATTCGGAGGAACTTGTCGAAATCACCGTGGAGTTCGTCGCTGCCGCCTCGCATACGCGAACCCGTGACGTAGTCGGCCTCGTCGTTCGCTACTGGCGCTACCAGAGCTGGTATGTCTTCGGGGTCAAAGGACATGTCGGCGTCAATGGTCACGAGGATGTCGCCCGTCGTCCGCGCAATCGCTTCTCGCACCGCGCAGCCCTTGCCGCGTCCGGCGTCCAAATAGACGGGAACCTCCAGCGCGTCGGCCAGGTCGCGCGTGGCGTCCTTGGAGTGTCCGTCCACCACGAACAGGTCGTCCGCGTGCGGCCGGCAGCGCGTGATGATCTCCTCAATCGTCTCGGCTTCGTCCTTGGCCGGGATGCAGACCGAGACGCATCGGCCATTCATCGGCATCTCGTGCCCCTCCCAGCTGTCTCGCGCGAAGCGCTGATCATAGACGGCCCTGCGCCGGACGCCTTAACGTCGATGGGATCAGGACGTCTGGTCGACTAAACTCTCGAGCTGGCGGTAGCCGCCGGTCTGGCTTGCCGCAGATAATGCCCGCATGCAGGCTAAACCGCCGTGTGATAAGGAGTTGGAGATGACCGCGAATGCAGGCGATGGCAATCCCTTTCTGGTCCACGGCCGCTGGTACCGCGGCAATCTGCACATGCACTCCACCAACTCCGACGGGCTAAAGTCGCCCGCAGACGCCGTGGCTTGGTACCGCGACGCCGGATATGACTTCGTCGCGCTCTCAGACCACCGGGTCGTGTCGGACACGACGGCCTACGCCCAGCCGGGCTTCGTCACGATCCCGGGCATCGAAATGCATGGCCCCGACCCCTACACCGGTGAGCGCTATCACATCCTGGCCACCGGCGTCAGCGGCTTCGAGCGCTCCGACGACTCCTGGGGTCCGCAGGAAGCCATTGACCGGGTCAACGCCGGCGGCGGCCTGGCCGTGATGGCCCACCCCTACTGGCTGGGTCAATCCGCCCACGACATGCTCGAAATCGAGGGCTTCGTAGGCATGGAGGTCTTCAACTCCATCTGCGACATCACCAAAGCCAAGGGCTTCTCCGGCGTCACCTGGGACGAGTACCTGCTCCAGGCCGGCTTAACCTGGGGATTCGCCACTGACGACTCGCACTGGAAGTACGGGGCCGAGGGCCGAGGATGGGTGATGGTCCGCACCCAGGACTTCACACCGGCCGGTCTGGTCGCTGCTCTGCGGCGCGGCCACTTCTACTCGTCGATGGGACCGGAGATTCTGGACCTGCAAGTCGACGACGGTGAGGTTCGGGTACGCACCTCCCCCGCCGCGCGCATAAACTTCATCGCCGCCCGAGCCCGCGGTTCCAGTCAACGAGCTGGAGCCGAGCCGCTGACGGCCGCCACGCACGAACTTCGTGGTGAGGAGGTCTTCGTCCGAGTCGAAGTGGAAGACACGGCCGGCCGCGTGGCCTGGTCAAACCCGATCCTGGTCTGACCGCCGCCGTGCTCGCGCCCGCCGGCGAAGACGGGCTGCTGCTGGGCTAGGACGCCGCCGCTCGCACTATGGCCGCGAACTTCCGCGCGTCCAGGCTGGCGCCGCCAACCAGCGCCCCATCGATTCCGGCGCGGCTCAACAGCTCTTCGCAGTTTTCGGGCGAAACACTACCGCCGTACTGAATTCGTACCCGATCGGCGGCCAGTTGGCCCTGCGCCGCCGCCACGGTGTCGCGAATACAGCCGATGGCCTCCTCGGCCTGGATGGGCGTGGCGTTGCGGCCGGTGCCGATAGCCCAGACCGGTTCGTAGGCGATGACGCTAGCGGCCGTCTGGTCCGGCGTTAGCGCCTCGAACACCTGCGTGACCTGCGAGCGCAGGACCTCGTAGGTTTGACCGGCGTCGCGCTGAGCCAGCGACTCGCCCACCGCCACGATTGGCGTCAGGCCGCCGGCCAGGATGGCACGGGTCTTGCGCTGCACGTCCAGGTCAGTCTCACCGAATAACTGCCGACGCTCGGAGTGGCCGGTAATCGCGTAGGTCGCCAGGCCATCCAGCATGGGAACCGAAATCTCTCCGGTATAGGCCCCGCTGGATTCCCAGTGCACGTGCTGGGCGCCGACGGCAATCGCGGTGCCCTGTACGGCCGCCGCAACGTGCGTCAGCCCCGTGGCAGGCGGACAGAGAACGACGTCCACTTGGGTGAACGGCATGTCCTCAGCCGCGACCGCCCGAGCCAGTTCAGCGCCGTCGTCCGGCACCGTATTCATCTTCCAGTTCGCAGCCACAATAGGCTGTCGGGTCTGCGGCGGGGTCATGCAAGGACACTCAGGCTTCGGGAGCACATCAGTTTAGTGGCGCGTGGCTCGGTGCTGTCGCTGTCAAGGGACGACCGCGGAACAGCACGACGGCAATCGCCAAAGCCGCAACGTTTGCCAGCACGCCCAGCCCCAGCGGCAGCCCCGGATCGATATCGAGCAGCGTCCCCGCGACAACGGTGCCCGCCAGGATGCCGAAGCTCCACAGGGCATGCACAAAGCCCACCACGCGCCCGCGTTCCAGCGGCGCGGTGCGGTCGCGCACCACCCCAAGGGCCAGCACCGACATGGTCCATCCAGTCACCACACCCACAATGCCGGTGGTCACCAGAATCGGGGTTGACTGCCAAGCCAGCGCCGCGACGGCGGCCACCGCCACCTGCAGGCTGAGCACCAGGTACACAGGGGCGGCGCGACCGCAGCGGTCGGACCAATGGCCAACCACGAACTGGCTGACCGCGGCCAGACTCATGCCGACGGCGCCGTACAGCAGGGCGGGCGGCAAGACGCTATCCGTGGCGCGGAACATCAACAGTGGGATCGCGAAGCTCCAGACGCCCCAGAAGGCGGTGGAAAAAAAGCGCAGGCCGCCCATCAGCCAGACCTCGCGCCGCATCAGGACGTCCCACGTACGCCGATCAATGCTGGAAGCGGGTCTGTGTGGACGCACGTCGCGCAGGTAGCGCGACGTTATCGCCGCCGGGACCAGGTTCAGACCCAGCCCAACCAGCGCATAGGCGCCGAACCCAAACCGCTCGATCACCGGTCCGGCCACGGCGGAACTGGCTGACATCCCGATGGTCCCGCCTAGGAAATAGGCGGCCGTGGCCACGCCGATCGACTGGCGGCTGGAAGCCGTCAACAGATAGCTCTGACCGGATGTCGAGCGCATGCCGTGCGCAAGTCCCAGGACCACGGCCAGCGCCACCAGCAGCCAGGGCACACTGGTCAGGAACTGAAACAGCCCCGCCGAAAATCCGAGAATCCCGATCACCAGAACCAAGCGGTGCCCCAGCCGGTCGGCCAGGGCGCCCGCCGTGACCGATATCAGCCCGCCCATCACCGTCTCCAGCGACACCAGCAGGCTTGTAAACGCGGGCGACATGCCCAGGTCGCGCTCGACGTAGATCGGCAGCAGCGCTCGCGCCGCGGCCACGGCGACGTTATTCAGAAAGAGGATTGAGACGATAGTGACCAAGGCGGGCGGAATCAAGCCCAGCCGCGCGCGCAGCCGGGCCGTCACCGACCGCCCTGGCAACCGATCCCGCCGTTAGCGGGGTCGGTCAGTCCTCGGACGCCGGCGCGGCGACGCTTTCCGGCTTGCCGCAGCGCGCACATGCCCAGTACCTGTTTTTCAGCAGGCCGAACCACCGACGGTATTCGTAGTAGTTCCAGGTGGTCTCCTGGCGGCACAGGGCGCACTCACGCCGCTCGCTGGATCTGACGTGGACCTTGATTTCATCATCATCTTCGTCGGGCATCGCTCAGTCCTCAGGTGCGGCCACCTGAACACTTGCACCGGCCGCGCCCCGTGTCAACGTGCTACCCCAGCCGGTTGGCCCCGTGCCTGGCCACCAGGTTGCACGCCTGCAGGTAGTGATCGATGGACTCCCCGCAGTCCGCCCAGTAGCCGTCCAGCACGTCGTGAGTCATCTGGCCTCGTTCCAGGTACGCGTTGTTCAGGTCGGTCACTTCCAGTTCGCCGCGGTCCGAGCGATCCAGCTGCTCGATCAGGCTGAAGGCCTGTGCGTCGTAGAAGTAAATGCCTGTGACCGCCAAGTTGGAGGGCGGATCCTTCGGCTTCTCCACGAAGCGCGCGATGCGGCTGCCGTCCAGTTCCGCCACCCCGTAAGCGCTGGGGTTTTCGACCTCTTTCAGCAGCACCTTGGCGCCCCGCGGCTGAGCCTCGAACCACCGGGCCGCTTCCACGATGTTTCCGCCAATCACGTTGTCGCCCAGGATCACCACCATCCGGTCATCGCCTACGAACGGCCGGGCCAGCGCAATCGCTTCGGCGATGCCGCCGGCCCCCTCCTGGTACGTAAAGCTCAGGTGCCTGACGCCCAGCGCCTCGCCGTTGCCCAGCAGGCGCAGGAAGTCGCCCGCGCTGGACCCGCTGGTCACGATCAGAATCTCGGTTACGCCGGCGTTCACCATCGTCTCGATGGGATAGAAGATCATCGGTTTGTTGTAGACGGGTAGTAGCTGCTTATTGGTTACGCGCGTAATCGGGTCCAGACGCGACCCGGTGCCGCCCGCCAGAATCACACCCTTCACGCTTCCTCCTCACGCTCGGCGTCGCCGGGTTGCGGCGACAGCAGCGCCTGCACGAACCGGTCGGGATCGAACGGCTCGAAGTCCATTAGACGCTCGCCCACGCCCACGAACTTGATCGGTATACCGGTGGCGCGTGTGACGGCAAACGCGACGCCGCCCCTGGCCGAGCTGTCCAGCTTGGTCAGCACAATGCCGCTCACGTCGGCCGCCTCCAGAAACCCCTGCGCCTGGTGCAGGCCATTCTGGCCGGTGAGCGCATCCAGAACGAGCAGCACCTCGTGCGGGGCCCCAGGTGCCTTGCGCTCCGCCACCCGCCGCATCTTGGCCAGTTCATTCATCAGGTTGACGTTGGTGTGCTGGCGTCCTGCCGAATCGGCAATCACGTAGTCGACTCCCCGCGCCTGGGCTGCGTCCAAGGCGTCGTAAATCACGGCACCCGGATCGCCACCCGGCTGGTGCGCGATCACCGGTGCGCCCACCCGGTCGCCCCAGATTTGCAACTGGTCGATGGCTCCCGCGCGGAAGGTATCCCCCGCCGCTAGCAGCACATCGTGCCCGTTGGTCTGGAGCAGATGCGCCAGTTTGGCGATAGAGGTCGTCTTGCCCGCTCCGTTCACCCCAACCACGAACACCACCTGCGGGGGCGGGCCGCTGGCGAACTGCGCGTGCCGCCCGCCCAGCGCCTCGGTGAGCCGCGCCGCCAGCAGTGCTCGGGCAGCCTCTGGATCGGACGCCCCGTCCGCTCGCACCGTCTCCCGAAGCTCATCCAGCAACTCCATTGCCAGCATGGGTCCCAGGTCGGCGGCGATCAGCAACTCTTCGAGCTCGTCCCAGTCGGCCTCGTTCAGCTTTGATCGGCGTAGCCAGTGCCGCACCGTGGCAAATCGCCGCCGGGTGGACTGCACGGCCGGTGGTGGATCCGCCTCAGCCTTGGGCGCTTCGGTACGACGCGCCCGCCGCAGACGCTTCAACAGCACGCCAGCCTCCGCGCTCGTAGATTGGGTCGAATCAATGGCAACCGTGCCGAGCCGCAAAGTACGCAGCCAGTCGAGGCCGCCCTCGGCAACGTGGAACCGAACCAAATTGTATGCGCTGACGCGTCGCCATTAGCAGCCCGAAGCCTGCGACGCCGGAAGCGCCCCAAGTGATCGTTGCTGACTGACGGATGTCCCGTGGAGTTTAGCTTGCGGGCAGGACCGGGCCGCCGTCAGAACCAAAAGCCTGTCGCTCGACAGTGCGGACAGCAGGCCGGACCCCTTGAGTTGGACGTCCGCCCGTCTGGTCGCCGGAAATCGGCGGGCGCGTGACGGGTGTCGACTTACCGGCGCAACGACCTGTCGGCGTCTGCACCAGGGCGTCGCCGGCTATGCGCCTCCCGGTCCGCCAAGGCCCCCGCGCACGTGTTCGCTTGTGATTTCGCGGCCCGTCAGGCTGAACGACTGCCCGCAGCCGCATATGGACTGGGCGCGCGGGTTGCGCACCTTGAAGCCGCCGTCCATCAGCGAGTCGCTGTATTCCAGCGTCGATCCGCGAAGCAGCTCGGCGCTCTCCGGGTCGACCACCACAGTCACACCGTGCGCCGGAATGCTCTGATCGCCTTCGCGCGGTCCGGGCTCGATGCCCATGGCATAGCGAAAGTCGCCGCAGCCGGATTCAACGACGACGCGCACCCGCAGTACGGCATCCGGCCGGTTGCGCTTTGTTCGCATCCGGTCGAATTGAGCGGCCGCCGAAGGCTGCACCGTCAAGATCGGCGCGTCGGCCAGCGGGAGGTCCATCAAACTCAGCGCGTCGCTCGTGGCCACGTCGGCGTTCCTTAGCTGCGAAACGCGCCACGGGCGATCCCGCGCCGCACCCTGAGCCTACGCAACCTGACGGAAGGACGCCACATGCAGTCGTGGGTCACTTCGCATTCGGGACACCCAGCACGGCCAGCGGCGCCAAGACCGAGCCGAGAGGTTTTCCACTCGAGCGCTGAGCGCATCGATCCGTCCGGAAAGCTCGCCGTGCTGTCGGCTGTTCTCTTCCCGAAACTGACGTAGATCACTGCGCAGTTCGCTGTGGAGCCGAAGACTCAGTCCAACAATGAGCCCGCCAAGACCGACGAGTCCAACCAACAGCGTCACGCCTACGCCAAGGATGCCAATCAATTCTGCCGACACGACGGCTCCTGACCGCCCTGGGATCGTTTTCCGACTCTACGACTCGGAGGTGCCACTGGCGCTTACGTCCACATTGGCGGCATCCGCGCAAGCGGCGGGGTTTGGTAGACGCAGCAGGCTAGAACGCAACCGAAGATACGGGCGCGCGGCGTAGCCGAGGCACCAACTCGTGCAACGTCTCCAGCGTGCGCTGGACCTCCGCTTCGGTATTTGCGTTTCCGGTCGTCAGGCGCAGGCTGCCCGCGGCCAGGTCCGGCGGGATGCCCATGGCCAGCAGCACGTGCGAAGGCTCCAGCGACGCCGAGGTGCAGGCGGACCCGCTGGAGGCCGCGATGCCGGCGGCATCCAGCCCCAGCAGCAACGCTTCGCTCTCCACGCCCGATAAGCAGACGTTCACGTTGTTCGGCAACCGCTGGCGGCTAGGCCCGTTCAGGCGGCTGTCGGGAATGGCCGCAATGCCCTGGATCAGCAGATCGCGCAGGCGCGCGTTGTGGACCGCGCTGGTTGCGCGTGCCGCCTCGGCGCGGGCCAGCGCAACGCCCAGTCCCACCGCAAAGGCCACGTTCTCGGTCCCGGCGCGGCGGTACCGTTCCTGCGACCCGCCGACGATCTGTGGGCTGAGCCTGGCACCGCGACGCACGAACAGCGCGCCCACGCCTTTCGGACCGTAGAACTTGTGGGCCGCGATGCTGAGCAGATCCACGCCCAGCGTGGGAATGTCAATCGGCAGGTGCCCCGGCGCCTGGACGGCGTCGGTATGAATCAGCGCCGGGTGGTCGCACAGCGCCGCGGCGATGTCCGCCACCGGCTGAATCGCGCCCATCTCGTTGTTCGCGTACATCACGCTCACCAGGGCGGTGTCCGGGCGAACCGCTCGCATCACCGCGTCCGGGTCAACCAGGCCCTCGGCGTCCACGGGAAGCACCGTGGCCTCGAAGTCGTGGCGTTGCGCGAGCAGCTGCACCGTGTGCAGCACCGCGTGATGTTCGACGGCCGTGGTCACCAGGTGGCGCCGCCCTTCGCGAGCCGCCGCGAAGGCCGTTCCTCGAATGGCCAGGGCCGCGCCCTCGCTCCCGCCGCTGGTGAACACGATCTCGCCCGGGTCCGTTGCCAGGATTGCCGCCACCTGCGAGCGGGCCTGGTCCAGCGCGTCGCGCGCGGCCCGGCCTTCCGCGTACAGCGAACTGGGATTACCCGGCAGTTCCTCCAGCGTCGTCACGATGGTGTCCCGGACCGCCGCATCCAGCGGCGTGGTGGCCGCGTGATCCAAATAGATTCGGGTAGCCGCCATTGGCGTCGGCTCGCGCCGCGTTCAGGTCGTGCTGGACGAGGCCTGCGGCAGCGCGGACCGCTCCTGGATTGCGTATCGGCAGGCGCAGCCGACGCGCGGCCCCACTTCCAGCGGGACGACGTCCGCCTGGACCAGCCGACGAATCAGCCGCAGCTCGGAGTCGCAACCGGCCCGACAGGTGGCGGCCACGTCCCAGATCGGACAGTGATGCGCCGCCAGCACGTAGCCGGTGTCGGTCTTCTCCACCCGCGGCATGAACCCGCATTCGTCCAGGATGCGCCGCAACTCGTTCACCCGCGCGTGAAACTCCAGGCCCGCCAGGCGCGGCGCAAACCGTTGGTACTGCTTGTCCTCGTGGTGCGTCAGGATGCGGCTTAGCAAGTCGTGCCCGCCGAACGCCAGCGCCGCTTCCACGAAGTCCTTGGCGAACTCCCCGTAGGTCTGCGGGAAGCGTGCGTGGCCGTCGCTAGTCAGTTCGTACTGGTGGCGCGGCCGTCCCGGTCCCCCGCGCACCACTTCGACTCGCACCAAACTCTCGGCCACCAGCCGGTCCAGGTGCGGCCGAACGGCCGACAGGCTGCTGCCGATGGCGTCGGCTACCGCCCGAACCTGGAGCGCCCCCTGCATCTTGAGGGCGTGCAGTATCTGGTCGCGGGGATTGGGAGGGTGCTCTGACATGCGCCGCCAGCGCCGGGTCGTTGGCCGAACCTACCACCGCCGGGTAGCCGCTACCAACTTGTTTCAGGTTCGGACGACACGCGGGCACAGCGTTTAGACGATTTACACGGAATTATCTGGAAAATGTGTATACTGGCTGCATCAGGCTTCAGGCGACGGTCGTCGGCCGCCGCTCCGATCTCCGACGAGGCATGGATGCACGCGACTGAGGTGGCGAACGGACGACCGCCGGCGTTGGGTCACTGGGCGAACGACCTGGCCGCAGTCGACCGACGCCAGGACACCACCGCTGACGCCGACGCGACTGTCGCGGCGCGCGCCGGCGGCGACGAGTCGATCGAGGACACGCTGCGGCTCTATCTCAACGAGATCAACCGCGTTCGGCTGCTCACGGCCGCGGAAGAGGTCAGGCTGGCCAAGCGCGTGGAAGCCGGCGACCCCGCCGCACGCCAGCGGCTCGTGGACGCCAACCTGCGCCTGGTCGTCAACGTCGCCAAGCGCTACGCCGCCGGCGGGCTGCCGCTGCTGGACCTGATCCAGGAAGGCAACCTGGGGCTGATGCAGGCCGTGGAGCGCTTTGACTGGCGCCGCGGCTATAAGTTCAGCACCTATGCAACCTGGTGGATTCGCCAGGCCATCACCCGCTCGCTGTCCAACGACTCGCGGACGGTGCGTCTGCCGGTGCACGTGGTGGAAGCGCTGCGCAAGATTCGCAAGGTCACCCCGGAACTGGCTCTGGAGATGGAGCGCGAGCCGACGCCCGTCGAACTGGGTGAGGCCCTGGGCATGGCGCCGGAGCGGGTCGTCGAGATCGTGCGCGCCAGCCGCACCCCCATGTCGCTGGAGCAGCCGGTGGGCGAAGACGGCGACGAGTCGCTGGCGGACTTCGTGGAAGACCCCAACCCGGAAACGGCCGACGGCGTCCTGCTGGCCGGCACGCTGCGAGAGGATCTGGCCCGCGCCCTGGCGATTCTCCCGGACCGCCAGCAGACGATCCTGGTTCGCCGCTTTGGGCTGGATGGGCAGGAACCCTGGACCCTGGATCAGATCGGCGCGCACTTCGGCGTGACCCGCGAGCGCATCCGGCAGCTACAGGTGGAGGCGCTGCGCAGGCTCAAGCGCTCCAGCGTCTCCCGCGACCTCCGCGACTACCTGGCCGTCCCCGGTGCCGGGATCAACTAAGCGGACACGCGAAACCGTTCGGCGCTAGCCGATCGCCAACATCCGTTCAATCGAGCGGCGGGCGCGCACGCGGATGTCTTCCGGAACTTCGATCTGCTCGCGGTTCTCGCGCAGCGACGCCAGCACCTGCTCCAGCGTGATCTCGTTCATGTGCGGGCAGCGCACCGAGCATAGGCGCAGCATGTCCTTTTCCGGGGCTTCCGCGGCAATGTTGTCGCCCATACTGCACTCGGTCAGCAGCAGATAGCGCGGCGCTTCGACCTCGCGGACATAGCGGGTCATGGCAGCCGTCGACCCGGAGAAGTCGGAGGCATCCACCACCTCGGGGCTGCACTCCGGATGCGCCAACACGACCACTTCGGGGAACTGTGCCCGCACGGCCTGGACGTCCTCCACCGTGAACTTCTCATGCACCTCGCAGCGGCCGGTCCAGCCCACGATGTCGTAATGCAGGCCGTGACCGGCGGACTCGGCGCGTGCGTCCGCGGAAACCGGCGCCGCACTGGGGAACACGATGGTCTTGCCCGTTTCGCGCGCTACGTTGCGCGCCAGGTACTCGTCTGGCAGGAACACCACCTGGTCGGAATCCAGCGATTCCACGACCTGGGCCGCGTTGCCGGACGTGCAGCACACGTCCACCTCGGCCTTCACGTCCGCGTACGTGTTGATGTAGGCGACGATGGGCACGCCCGGGTAGCGCGCGCGCAGGCCGCGCACGTCCTCGGCGGAAATGGACTCGGCCAGCGAACAACCCGCACGCCGCGCCGGCAGCAGCACGGTGCGCTCGGGGTTGAGAATCTTGGCCGTCTCGGCCATGAACCGCACGCCGCAAAAGACGATCGGATCCGCCTCGGCCCGGGCGGCTACCCGGCTCAATTCCAGCGAGTCGCCGGTGTAGTCGCACACGGAGTGGAAGAGCGCTGGCTCCATGTAGTTGTGACCCAGGATCACCGCCCCGCGCTCGGCCTTCAGCCGGTTGATGCGGTACGCCAGCTCCGCCTTCAGGTCCAGCTCAAACTCAGGGACGATGCCGTGCAGCTTGGCGCGCAGCGCGGCCCGGGTAGATTCCAGGGTGGCGGTATCGAGGCTCATGGCAACAACCGCTGGCGCATTACGGCGACCGACCACGCGATCCAGCGAATGGTGGGCGAGCCTACGGCCCGAGCCGTGGGATTGGTCAAGAGCGCCAGCCCGACCAGATAGGTGTCTGCAATTCTCGCATACGACACCCGCCCGCGGGCAATCGGTTCACGGCCTGGGTCTATTCGAACAGACGCAGCAGGTCCAGGTACGAGGCGTCCAGCGGGCGCGTCCGGCCGGCAATTTCCACCAGGGGAACTGGTTCGATGTGCGGCCCGTGTTGCGCGGCCATCTGGCCGTGCCGGCCGCCGGCCAGGTAGTCCACTGCTGCCGCGCCCAGACGCGTGCCCAGCACCCGGTCGAAGGTGGTGGGCGGCCCGCCCCGCTGCAAGTGGCCCAAAACGCTGGAGCGCGTCTCGCGGCCCGTCGCGTCCTCGATAGCCCGCGCCAGGCTTTCCCCGACGCTGCGCGCGGCCAGCACGATGTGGCCGAACTCGTCGCTGGTCTGAACGCCGGCCTCGCCGAGTTCCAGTCCGTCGATTTCGGCGCCTTCCGCCACGACGACGATGCTGTGCGTCCAGCCCTGCTCATAGCGGCGCTGAACGTGCGCCACGAACTCCTCGCGCGTGCTGCGCTGCTCGGGTACGGCGATGTAGTCGGCGCCGCCCGCCAGGCCGCCCACCGCGGCCAGCCAGCCCGCCTGTCGGCCCATGGTTTCCACAACCGTGGCGCGGTGATGCGACATGGTGGTGGTGCGCAGACGGGCGATTGATTCCGCTATGGTTTCCACGGCGGTGTCGAACCCGATGCACATGTCGGTGCCGGGCACGTCGTTGTCGATCGTCTTGGGTATCCCAACCAGTGGCAGGCCGTCACCGGCCAGCGCGCCGGCCACGGACAGCGTGTCGTCGCCGCCAATTGCGACCAGACCATCCAGGCCCATGTCGTCAAATACCGACGCGGCCCGTGCGTAGCTCTCCGGCGTCCGCCGTGGGTTAGTGCGTGAACTGCCGAGCAGGGTCCCGCCGACATCCAGGAAGCCGTCGGTGTTCTCGATGGTCAGAGGCGTTCCGTTGCGGGCCAGCACGCCGGCCCAGCCGTTGTGGATGCCCGTGACCAACCAGCCCCGGGCCAGGCTTGCCCGGGTCACGGCGCGGATCGCAGCATTCAGTCCCGGGCAGTCGCCGCCGCCGGTGAGAACTCCGATGTGCACAGGTGAACCTCTCCCGCAATGATGTTGATACAACCATAACCGCCCGCACGCCGCTGGCTGGGCCGGATATCATGACAGGCGTCCGCGATGTGTGAAACGAGCGGCATGGACATCTATACAGCAATCCGCGGCCGCCGCAGCGTCACGGGGCTTCGCGACGATGTCCCCTCCCGTGCGGTGCTCGACCGAATCATCCAGGCCTCCATCTGGGCGCCGAACCACCACCTCACCGAGCCCTGGCGGTTCCACGTCCTGTGCGGCGCCGCACGGGACGAGATGGGCGCCATGGTTGCCGAGAGCCTGACGCAGACCTTGGACCCCGAAGATCCGGCTACCGCTCCAGCTATCCGATCAGCGCGTGTCCGGCTCCTGAGGTCCCCCGTCGTGATCGTGGTCAGTCAACTGGGGTCGGACGATCCGGTGACCGACCAGGAGGACTATGCGGCCGTTTGCTGCGCCATCCAGAACCTGATGCTGGCGGCCCACGCCGAAGGTCTGGCGACGAAATGGCGCACCGGCGACATGTGCGACTATTCGGCCTCCAAGGAGTTCCTTGGCCTGGACCAGAACAACCGCATCGTCGGCTACATCTATCTGGGCCATCCGGCGCCCACGGTCGGACCTGATCGGCGCGAACGCCAGCCGGCGCAGATCGGCTGGCTGGGATGGGACGACGAGGCCTAGTTGAGCCTCGTCGCGTCTAAGGAGGGCGGCTGATGGTGTCCGTTAACGAACTGGCCCGCCTTTCGCTGACTGAGGTTGGCGCGTTGATCGCCGCCGGCCAGGTCAGTTCCGTCGAAGTCACGCGCAACTGCCTGGACCGGCTGGACCGCTGGGCTGCCCCGCTGGGCGCGACCACGGCAATCCTGCACGACCAGGCACTGGCCGACGCCCGCCGGGCCGAACGCGAAATTCTGGCCGGCGACTACCGTGGCCCGTTGCACGGTGTGCCGATCGGGATCAAGGACCTGGCCGATGTGGCGGGTGCCGTCACGACCGCCGGCTCGACCGTTTTTGGAGACGAACCTGCCAGCGTGGACGCGGGCTTGGTCCGGGGTCTGCGGAAGGCGGGCGCGGTAATTGCCTGCAAGCTCAATTGCGACGAGTTTGCCTACCATCCAACCGGTGCCACCTCGCAGCTAGGGCCCTCCCGCAATCCCTGGAACACCGAGATGGTCTCCGGCGGGTCCAGCGGCGGCACCGGCTCGGCCGTGGCGGCCGGCTTGATCTACGGGGGGCTTGGCACCGATACCGGCGGCTCCATTCGGTTGCCATCGGCCTTGTGCGGCCTCGTCGGCATCAAGCCGACCTACGGTCGCGTCAGCCTGGAAGGCGTACGCCTGCTAAGCCCCAGCTTCGACACTCCGGGGCCGATGGCGCGTACCACGCGCGACGCTGCCGTGATGCTTCACGCCATGGCCGATCCGGTGACCGACGAGGCCATCCCCACGGCCAACCGAATTGCCCATCTGACCAGCGAGATGCCCGTCGGCCTGGAAGGCCTGCGCGTGGGTGTGCCGTCCAACTACTTCTTCGACAACCTGGATCCCGAGAGCGAACGAATCGTTCTGGCCGCCGTGGACGCCCTGGCCATCCTGGGCGGCGACTTGGTGCAGGTCGGGATGCCCTCGGTTCCTGACCTGGCGCTGTCGCAGCGCGGCATCCTGACCATTGAGGCCTATCAGAACGTGCTCAGCGCCACGGGCGGCGACGTCACCCGCGTGAACCCCACCCTTCGCGCGCGGCTCAAGCTGGGTTTGGACGAGGCCATGCGCCCGGGCGAAGACCCGCAGGTCACCCTGGGACGCCTGCGCAGCGAGCGCGACGACGCCCTGGCCGTCTACCGGCGGGCGGCGGGCACGGTGGACGTGCTGGTGGCCCCGGTACTAAAGCGGCCGCCACCGCGCATCGACGCGGCGCTCACGGACTATCACTGGATGCCCGACCTGACGCGGCCGTTCAACGCCACCCATCAGCCGGTGGTCGCCGTCCCCTGCGGTTGGACCGCCGACGGCCTGCCGGTCGGCTTGCAGATCGTGGCCGCCAAGTACCGCGAGCGCATCGCGCTGCGCGTGGCTTACGCCTACGAGCAATCGGATCACGCGCCCGAGCGCCGCTGGCCGGACCTCTTGGCGGCCGCCTAGGTCTCCGCCTCTAGCTCTTCAGACGCACGGCCGTTCCGTAGGCCAGCAGTTCCGCTGCCCCTTGCATCACGTCGGCGGTGTTGAGGCGCACCTGTACCACCGCGTCCGCACCCAGAGCTTCCGCCTGGGCAACCATGCGCTGGATAGCTTCGTCACGGGCGGTTGCCATGAGTTCGGCGTACTCGCGGATTTCACCGCCCACCAGGCTGCGCAGACCGGCCACGATGTCGCGCCCGATGGCCCGCGCCCTCACGCTGTTGCCCTGAACCAGGCCCAGAACCTCGTCAATCTCAGCATTGGGCACGGTTGGGGTTGTACACACGATCACGTCGGGTCTCCTTCTGTCACGGGAGGCGGCGGGGCGATGGATTCCAGCACCGCGACCACATCATCCCACCCGAGTTCGGCCGCGCGCGCCTGTACCTCCGCCCGATACGGCAGGCTGACGAGCGGCCCAACCCGCTCGACCTTCAGTCCCGCTACTACCGTTGCCAGTCGGGCAGAGGTCGCGGGGTTCTGACCCAGGAGTTCGCCGACCGCCAGGCCGCCCGCAAAGGCGTCGCCGCCGCCCTGCGCGCCCTCGACGGTTCGCGCTACGGTCGGCAGACGAATCTCCCCTCCGGCCCAGGCCACGTACGCGCCGGCTTCGGCCATGGACACCGCTGCCACGCGCGGGCCTCGGTCCAGCAGCCGTGCCGCCGTCGATTCGGGGTCGGCGGTCCCAAACACAGCCTGTCCCTCGTCGAACCCGCACAGGGCTACATCGACCAGCGGCAAGACTTCGTCGGCCGCCTCCGCCGCCGCGGGTCCGTCCCACAGCCGCTCGCGGAAGTTCAGGTCAAACGCGACCGTCGCGCCCGCAGCCCGACCGCGCTCCGCCAGTCGGCGCGTGGCCTGCCGGGACGACGTTGAGATCGCCTGCGCGATTCCGTTCAGGTGAACCATCCCGACGCCGTCCAGGTCTATCCGCTCCATGTCCGCCGGGCTGACGGTGGATGCGGCGCTGTTGCGTCGGTAATACCAGATGTCGTAGGCGCCCTGGCCGCCCTGCTCAACGACGTACAGGCCGGTCGGTCCGCCGCCTCGCTCCACATAGCGCAGGTCAACTCCGAGGCCACGAAATTGGTCCAGCAGGTAGTCGCCGAATGGATCGTCCCCCAGCCGAGTCACGATCGCGCTGGGCACCCCCAGCCGATGCACGGCCACTGCGACGTTCAACGCGTCGCCGGAATACGATCGTTCCAGCGCAGCGGCGTCGGCCAGCGGCGCCGGGGCTGAGAGTTCGATCATCACCTCGCCCAGGCTGACGAGGCGTGGGGTGGCGTTGTTGCTTGCCATGGGTCAGATGCGAACGCGGGCGCTGCGGGCGACGCGGCGAATTTGCAGCATCGCACCGGTCTGCTTGGCCTGGGATCGCGTGACGGCGCGCTGGAAGGTGCGGTTGGCCTCGATCACATTTCCCTCCTCGATCATCCTGATCACCTGATCCAGCGCCGTCACCAGGTCGCTCAGGCCCTCCACAAAGTCCTCATGGTGGCGACCCAATCCCTGGGGCGGCTGGATCTGTTCCAGCTTCGCCAGCACCGCGGCGTTGGAGGCGCGCAACTCGCGATAGATCGTCAGATAGGCGCCGGAGTCCCGAGATCTGCTGGCAATCAGGGCGTTGAACCGCTGGCCCAACGCGGCGTCGTCAGCCGCGGTGCTATCACGCAGGGCGTTTAGCTCATTCAGATACGCCGCTACCGCCTGCGCGTCAACCGTCTCGCATCCCGCCCCCACCACCAGGGCGGTTGCAACTGAGATGCCGCCCAGCAGGAGTGTCCGGCGACTGGGCGCACCAGCGGATGGGGCCAAGATCCGCATACCCGTAGTGCCCGGCTCGGTGGTGGTCCAGCCTAGGGGATGCACGACGGGCGCCGGGTCAGGCAAAGCGCAGCGGTGAGCCGAGTTGGCGCAGGAGCGCGACAACACTTTGCGCAGCCAGCGCGCTGGTCTTGGGGTTGGTTTCGCTGGGCCGGTTCTCGAGACGCAGCCGCATGGCGCCGAACGAGCCGAGCGCCTCTACCTCGTGCACATTGCCGGGCGCATCAGGATCGGCCACCACGGTGACGCGTAGCCGCTCCGGATCGTCCGCTGCCAGGGCCAGCAGCGCCGCCACGTTGACGTTTTGCGGGAACCCGCGAACGGCCTCCACCGGACCACCCGAGAAGATCACGCGCGGCTGGCTGACTTCCGACAGATCGATCCCCTGCTCCATCACCCACGGCGCGTCGGCCAGCGCCAGCGGCGGCTTGGTGGTCGTCAGCGTGATCGAAGCCACCTCACCCACCCTGGCCGCGCGCACCACGTCCAGCGCGCCGATGGCGCCGGAGGGTACCCAGATACGCGCGCCGGATGTCTGCGCGGCCGTCAGCAGCGACGCCAGGAAGTCGGCGTCGAGCGTCGCACCGGCGCTCAGCGCGACCAGATCGACGCCCCGGCTGAGGACCTGGGGCGCGATGGCGCGGAGGGCCGATTGGGAGGCGGCTTCCAGCACTGCGTCCAGGCTGTCCCAGTCGAGTGTCGCGAGGTCGGTGTGGACGGGGACTCCTGCCGCCGCGAGGTTGTCGCGGGTGGGTCCGGCGAGCGGTTCAACTACGGCGGCGATTTCGACGCCGGATGCTTCGCCCGAGCGGACGGCGCGTGCGACTTCGGCTCCGATTGCTCCCAGGCCGGCAATCGCGAGTCGCAGAGGTCGCACGGCCGAGCGGCTCAGCGTCCGTTCCGTGGAAGGGGTAGGTGAATCGGGGCGTTGATCGCCTGCCAGGCCGACTCGGCGGTGGCCTCGGCGAAGGTCGGGTGCGCGTGCACCGTTTCGCGCAGGTCGTCCAGGGTTGCTTCCAACCGGATAGCCAGCACACCCTCGGCAATGATGTCGCTGGCGCCGGGACCGATCACGTGCATGCCCAGAATCTCGCCGTGTGGTTGGCCGGCCACGATCTTGACGAAGCCGTCCGTGTCGCCGTAAGCGCGTGCGCGTCCCAGCGCCTGGAACGGGAACATACCGACCTGGATGTCGCCGCGCTCATCCTTGGCCGCATCCTCAGTCAGCCCCACGCTGGCGATCTCAGGGTGGGTGAAGGTGCAGGCCGGGACGCCGTGGGGCTCGTAGACCGCGGGGCGCCCCAGCGCGTGCTCGGCGGCCACCACGCCCTGGTGCGACGCGACGTGCGCCAACAGCTTGTCGCCGATCACGTCGCCAATGGCGTAAATGTCGGGCTGGCTGGTCTGCTGATGTTCGTTGACGCTGACGCCTCGCGGCGTGAAGCGCACACCCGCGGACTCCAGCCCGATGTCCGCCACGTTGGCCCGCCGTCCGGTCGCCAGGAGTACGTGGGAGGCGTGCACCGTCTCGGCCGCGCCGTCGGCTTCCAGGGAAACCTGAAGGTGCGGGTCCGCCTGTTCGATTGACGTGATCCGCGTGCCGGTGTGGACCTTCACTCCCTGTTGGACCAGGATCTTGCGCATGGCCGTGCTGATCGCCGCATCCTCGTTGGGGACGACCCGCGGCAGCATCTCGACCAGCGTGACCTTGCCGCCCAGCAACGCGAAGAGGGTCGCCCACTCCACGCCGACGGCGCCCGCGCCGGCCACCAGGATGTGCTCGGGGACCTCGTCCAGCGCCAGCGCGCCGTCGCTATCGATGACGCCGGGCAGGTCGACGCCCGGGATTGGCGGGGCGGCGGACGACGAGCCGGTGGCCACGATGACGGACTTGGCGGTGACGAGTTCGGTGCGGTCGGCCAGCGCCGCCTCAACGGCGCCGGGGCCCGCCAGGCGGCCTGTGCCCTGAAGCACGGTTACGCCGCCGGCTTTCAAAAGGCCCTCGATGCCGCGGCCGAGCTGGCGAACCACGCGGTCCTTGCGCCGGATCATCGCGGGGTAGTCCGCTGAGACGTCCTTGACCCGGACGCCGAAGCTGGACGCCTTCTTGGCGAGTTGGAAGACCTCGGCGCTGCGGAGGAGGGCCTTGGTGGGGATGCAGCCACTGTTCAGGCAGACGCCGCCGAGGCCGTCGGCGTCGATGAGGACGACGCTGGCATCCAGCGCGGCTGCGCGCAGGGCCGCCACGTAGCCGCCGGGACCGCCGCCAAGCACACATACGTCGGCCTGAAGGGGCATCACGTCCGCCGATCTTGTTGCAAGGTCCCCGGCATTGTAGGCGTGAGCCGCCAGCCGCCGCCCGTGACGTCAGGCATTGAAGTTCGGTGGGACCTCTTCGCCCTCGAAGACGCGCAGCGCCGCGTCCACGTGCTGGCGGCCGCGACGCAGCGATATTCCGGCATGCCCCGGATAGAGCGCTTCGAAGTCCAGCTCGCCCAGGCGGCGCATCGTCGCCGCCAGGTCCTGGATCGAGCAGTCGGGCGTGGACAGCAGCAGGATCTTGCCGCCCTGGAAGACCACGTCGCCGCCGAAGAGGCCCAGGCGGTCGTCACCTTCGAGCAGGTAGGAGAGATGCACGCGGGCATGACCGGGGGTGGCGATGGCGGTCAGCCGCGCTTCGCCGACCTGGATCGAGTCGCCGGCCGCAATAGAGGTGGCTGACGGGCAGGGAGCCAGCCGGTAGTTCGACGGATAGGTGCCGCCGGCCCTGGCATTCGGAAGCGAGATCGCCTCTTCGTCGGCCTTCCTGAGCCAGGTTGCGGCGGGTCCGGGCGCCAGAACCTCGGCGCCGGTCAGCTCGTGCAGAGTGCCCGCGCCACCGCCGTGGTCGGCGTGGGCGTGGGTCAGCGCAATCGTCTCGATGGCCGCGGGGTCGAAGCCGGCGGCGCGCACGTTGGCCAGGATCAGTTCGGGTTCGAGGCCGACGCCGGCGTCGATCAGGGCCAGCGGACCGCCGCCGTCGACCAGGTAGACGTGACAGTCGTAGGGGTTGGACAGATCGGCACCGGTTGCGCCGCTGCCGACCAGGTGAACGCGCCGCGTCAGTCGCATTACGCCGCGATCTCCCCGAAGGCCTTGCAGACGCCCAGGTAGATGCCGACCGCCTGTTCGAGCTGGGCGATCTCGATCCACTCGTCGTTGGTGTGGGCCTGGGCGATGTTGCCCGGGCCCAGGACGACGGATGGGATTCCGCCGACACCCGAGAGCATGGCCGCGTCGGTGGCGTAGGCGACGCCCAATGGTTCCGGCGAAAGACCGGCGGCGGCAACGGCCCGCTGTGCGGCGCGCACAACCGCGGCGTCTGCGGGCGTCTCCAGCGGGGGGATGTCCACAAACGGGGGATCGCGGTCGATGCGGAGTTCCGCGTCCTGAGCTCTCAGGTCTTCCAGCGCCGCGTCGACATGCTCAAGCACCTCAGCGGAGGTATCGCCGGGCACGAGGCGGCGGTCGATCTCGATCTCGCAACGGTCGGGCACGACGTTGACTCCGGCCCCGCCGCGGATGGTTCCGACGTTCCAGGTGGCGTTGCCGAGCACCGGGTGGGGGCGGGCGGCCAGGTGGGGGTCGAGGCCGCGGGCGAGCGCGGGCAGCGCCTTGGCCATGTCCTGGATGGCGTTGTGGCCCTGCTCGGGCATGGCGCTGTGGGCGGCGATGCCGTGGGTTCGGACGCGCCAACGCACGGCCCCCTTCTGGGCGGTGATGATCTGCAACTCGGTCGGCTCGCCGACCACCGCCGCGTCGACCGAGGGACGGCGCTCGGCCATGACCTTCGAACCGATCATCACGATCTCCTCGCCGACGGCCCCGGCCAGGCAGAGGTCCACGGGGAAGTTGGGGTCCGCCGCCGCCGCTTGGAGGACGTGCAGCATGGCGGCCAGGCAGCCCTTGGGATCGGCGGAACCGCGCCCGTAGAGGCGGCCGTTGGCGATGCGCGGGTTGAGGGCGTCCGGCATTGGGTCCAGGCCGACGGTGTCGAGGTGGCACTCGAACATCAGGGTGGGGCGGTTGCCGCGGCGGATCCAGGCCAGCAGGTTGGGGCGGCCGGGCTCGACGTCGTACATCTCGACATCAGCGCCGGCGGCGCGGGCCAGATCGGCGACGTGATTTGCCAATTCGGCCTCGCCGGGGCCGCCCTCGAGGCTGCTGTTGACGCTGTTGATGGCGACCAACCCGGCGAGCGTTTCAACGACGGATGGTGTGATGGCCGGACCTCGCGTGGTGGAGCGACTGGGGAGTCTGGCATACGCCCGGCGGCGGGATGCGTGGGGTGGCGAAATGGGGCCCTCGCGCGCAATAAGAGTTTTTTCCAAAAAACTCTTGAGGCGCGGCGGGGCGATTTTTGGCTGGGTCGGAGACGCGCCCGGGCAGGCCCGGCGACGGGCGGATCGGGGTGTGGCGCGGGTGGGCGAGGGTGTGGCAGGGCGATGTGGCGAGGTCTGGGCGGGAGGCTGGGTGGCGCGGCGAGGTGGGAGCGGAAATGGGTGGGGGGTGAAGGGGGGAGCGGTCTCTGGCCAGCCCGAACCCCCTCTGGGGGTTCGGGCTGGCCAGAGACGGCTTGGGCGGATTTTTTGGCGGGTCGGCGACGAAGGTTGGGGCTGTGCGGGGACGGTTGGGCGGCGATGGAGAGGCTGGGGGCGCGGGCGTGTTGAGGGGGTGGGAAGGGAGCGAATCGCGCGGAGGAGGCGGGTGAGCATGGGGTCCTGGGGTCGGGTTTGAGATACGGCGTCTCTAGTGTATGCTAAATGGGTACAAGGGGCAAGGGGGACGGGGGAGTGGACAGATCGGAGCGAAGGGGGCTCGGGATGGTGGGGAGGTCGGGGTGGCACTGGTGTGCTGGGAGTGTTGGGTGCTGCTGGGTCCCGGCCGGGGACGCCGGGATGTCGTTGGTGGCTAGTGACGAAGGCGGGTGTTGGGCTGGGTGGGGTCGGGGTACGAGCCGGGGCCGGGGATGGCGGGTGCTGGCAGTGACGGGAGTGCAAGCAATGCAATCAGTGCAAGCAATGCAATCAGTGCATGCGTTGCTGGCAGTGCAGGCAAAAGGCTGGCGAGGATGGCGGCGGCGGTGGGAGCGGGTGCTGTTGCAGGGCGGGATGGAGGGGGTGGGGAGGTTTTTGCGGGATGCGGGGAATGGGGAGGCGCGGATGGCGGTGAATTCACGGTGGCAGGGGTTGATCCGGGAGTTCGGGTGGTACAGGTACTACGAGCCGCGGGAGTTACCCGTGCGGCAGGCATGATCTTGGGGTGTTGTCCGGGTATCCTCAAGGCAGAGGATTGTTCGGGCGGAATGGGAATCCTTCAGCGGGCGCGGTGAGCGCGTCACACGCGAGGAGGCACGCCCGAATGGCCGGCTCGAAAATTGGTAGCGCGCCGCTGACGCGGGCGGAGTTGCGTGAGGAGTTTGATCGGCTGCGCGGTGAGCTGTTTCGGCACTGCGCGACGAAGGCTGACGTTGCGGATCTCAGGGCGTGGCTCGTGGCTGTTTCGCTGGTCGTGGTGCTCAATGTGGTTGGAACGGCCGGGGCCATCGTCGCTGCATTCCTAGCTGGTTAGGTCGCGACTCCAAGCGCTTGTCCGGGAGTTCGGGAACTAAAGCGATCACCAAACGCGCGAGCACCGGCCGATATCGGAACTACCAATCGACGCGGAACATCAGGCGATTAAGGCGCTGTGTTACTGGCCGTATGACTGATTTGGGGCGGTAAGGCCGCGGGGGGCGCGGCAGTCGATTCCGTTCCGGATTACGTGGTGAGGAGGAGTTTGGGGTCGACGGTTGGCGGGGCTGACGTGGCTTGCCGGTTCGTGGCGGCGCCGCGACAGCGAGTGATGCGTGCGGTGAGGGCGGTGGGTCCGAACGCCAGGGCTCTCACTCGTGGCGAGGGTGGAAGTCATCCCCGGTTTTCTCGAAGCAAGGCTCTGAAGCCGGCCTGCTCGAAGTCCCGGTCGTGAGCGAGCGCCTCAGTGATATCCCGCTCTTCCATAACCAGAAAGCTCGCGCAGTCTGTGAGGCTCCAGGTCTGATCACTTCGAGCGGCGTAGTGCACTACAGCATCCCTGAACTGGGCGTCTGTCTGAGGGATGACTTGCACGTCCGACCTGGCTTCCAGTTCTCGGACCATATGTGCGGCAAGGCGTCGAAGCCGCTCGCCTCGGCCTGCCAAGTGGTTGAGCGCCTCGGCCAACGCCATCTGCGTGGTTACGATTGCTACAGGTCCCAGACCCGCAGCCACCGTCGTCGCCCGTTCGTGCAGTTGGTCACCGGAATACAGGAGAGCAATCCAGTAGCCTGCGTCCGCGAAGAGCGTCCGCATTAGTCCGTCGTCTCCTTAGGGAATCCGTAGAGGTAGTGTTTTTTGTTCTTGGCCAAGTCGGTGGGGAGATCGGCCCAGGCGTCCGGGGGAACGGAGTTCCTGAGCCTCTCGAACAATTGCAGGATGGACTCCGGGCCGTTGCCCGAGGACGGCGCGTCCTTAGCCGCCGCTTCGGTGTCCTGGATCGACAGGATCACCTCTTTGCCTTCGTCCAGGTCGAGCGGCTCCAGCGGCGTGAGCACGCCGTCGGCGTATCTGGCCTTGATGTTGGCGATCATTCCGGGTCCTTTCCGGCCAGTCTGCGGCCCGCGGCCAGCGCGTTGCCGCCCGGGACCCAGGCGATGCGCGCCGCGCTCTGTGTCACGTGGTGGAGGCTCGCCTCCAGCGCCCGGTCCGCCGCCGCCTCGTCGCTGCGCTGGGCGGTCCACCGCACGGTCCCAGTCTAGCCCTCGAGGGCAGGGAAGAGGGATGTAGAAGGGGAGAAGGTAGAGGGTATGGGAGTGAGAGGGGGAAGGGTTGAGGAAGGAGTGAGCGGTCAGAGAAGACGGGGACGGGAAGGGGAATTGGACGGGGAATGGGGAGGCGCGGATGGCGGTGAATTCGCGGCGGCAGGCGTTGATCTGGGGGGTTGGGGGTTAGCGGTGCCACGAGCCGCGGGAGCATCACCGGATCTCGGAGCAGTCGATGGTCGCGGGCAATCAGGTGATGAAGGCGTTGTGGTGCTGGCTGTGTGACCGGTCTGGGGCGGGGTGGCCGAGGGACCGCGACAGTCGAGTCCGCTTCGGATCATCGTGAATTAGGGGCGGGTTTGAAGAGGGAGTGGGAAGACGGTGGGCATTTCGGAGGGATTGCGGGGTTTGTCCGGATATCGGACACGATCCGGGTACGGATGGCAAGGGGGTGGGCGGCTAGTTGTTGGGAGTGTTTGCCGACCTGGCGTCTTCAAGCCCCAAGGCCGACGGGACTGGACACTCTTGCCCGAGCAATTAGTATGGGCGCCGATAACTACGCCGGGCGGATGGGCGGACCATGGCGTCGCACGCTCCTCGTCGTCGCTTTGTGTGTTGGTTGACGAGGAACGCAAGCATGTCTGCAGCTCGCGGCGCAGACCATAGAACGAGTGCTGACCTGGCGGACAGCCATTGTGGATTGCCTACTAGCCTAGAATCACGTCTGCGAAGCACGCTGTGAACGTCGCTGCAACTTGGTCTCATCGCGAAGCCCGCGAGCTGTTGTGCGACATGAAAATGCGAGATTCAATTCTCACCGCTGTGCATGCACCACACGTTCAAATTGGTCGTCGAATGACCAGAACAATCAAATTGCACATATCGAATCAACTTCTTCACGAGGGCTGGGCGTCACGCGTAAAGGTCTCGCCAAATTCAGATTTATTCCTCAATCTCATTAAAGACAGCGTGATCGTTCATATACAGACTGGCAATATAGCGAGGGTTTACTACGACCTTATGAAGATTCAGGCAATGTACGATCAAGATCTCGTACTCTGCGGCGTCCTGGTCTTACCAGTTGCGTCCGCCGCGCAAGCAATGGGAAGTAATATGGCGCAGGCTGAACGAGTGGCCCATGAACTAGACCACGTATTCTCTGATCAGATTCAAGTTCCCATCCTCATAGTAGGGTTCGAATAGGAGGAATCGTCGATGGCCTACGAGTTGACAATATTCGAGCGAGACGATCGCAAAAGCCGAATCGAGCAGAGTGGCAATACAGGACGCACTACTCGGATTCGATTTCGGGGACAACTTACTGATCTCCACCATGTAACGATCCCATTAGGCCTCCCGCTATATCGTACGGCGAACATACGCACCTTAGTTCGGCAGGCCCGATATGTCAGCGATCGCGGGCTACCGGAGGAATTCTTCTCGCGCGGTCAAGAAGACCTATCGACTCAGCGTGCCCAACACGAACTCCTATTGCCACTAGCTAAAGCGGACCGTGCCAATATCTACGATGTTCTGGGAAGAGTATCCGAGCAGACCGAGGCATTAATCGTCACTGCTTCAGGTGTCGTCTTGAACGGGAATCGACGGCTCTGTGCCATGCGAGAGCTTTTTTGCAGTGATCCGGGCAAGTATCGACGCTTTGAAAGCGTCGAGGTCGCCGTATTGCCTACATATGCAGATGACGACGATCTGGCGCAGATTGAAACTGATCTTCAGATTGCACCGGATATGCGCCTCGACTACGGATGGGTTGAGGAAGCTATGGCACTACGTCGTCAATTCGATGGTCTAGGATGGGAAATGGCGAAGGCTGTCTCGCATTGGCAGGAATCAGAACCTGAACTGAAAAAGCGTATCACTATGCTCAATCTTGCCGAGCAGTACCTAGAGATTCAGGGTATGACACGTGACTATGAGCAAGTTGCCAATGATCGACAGGCCTTTGATCGGTTGTATGGCAACCAGCAGAGCCTACAAGGTGAAGATCCTGCTTCTCTCGAAGCGAAGCGACTGATAGCATTCGCTTGCCTCTCGAATCAGACCGAAATGAGCGGGCGCATATACGATCACGTTGGTGCGATCAATGACGTGTTACCGCGAGTTTTAGAAGATCCCGAGCTAGAAATAGATATCCAGATTCCGCCAACACTCCCAGCGACAGACAACGACGATCCATTGCGCGACTTACCCGATATTCCCGGATCCAGGAAGGAAGCCGCCGCACTGGATTTCCTTCGAGATACCGAGAATTGGACGAATATAGCAAATGCAGCTGACAATGCGTATAATTCAATCCGGGAGGAGAGACGCGAAGATCAGCGAACCGGACAGTTCGTGGCACGTGCGGTCCGCATCAACTCCCTTGCAGCCAGCCTAAGCGTACGCAACTCTGAGCCTGAGACTCTACCCAAGGCATTTGCGCAACTAGCCGCAGCCGTATCGTTGATCGCTGATCGTCTAGGGGAAGTTGTCGATGACAATCCAGACGCCTTGAATGAGAGAGATCAGGGCACTCTGAAGTGCGCGGCGCACAAGCTAGATCAAATCGCTCAGTCGTGGACAACATGGTAGCGATCGAGATTTCCTACCGTGCCCCTGAAGGCACTGCCGTCATCCACCGCAACTCCGAAATGCCTAGCCTCGCCTGGCTCGAGCTTCAACGCTCGAGCCGTGAGCAAGGCGGGGCTGCGGTTGCGGGAGATTCTGTTGAGATTCCATGGCATGGGTTCCTTGCCATGACACAGGTGCTGCGTCACCTCCAGAAGCGCTACGGTTTTAGGAGTGCATACACGAACGAGGCACGCGACAGGCTTTTCACTTATGTCCGTGAAGCAAACGACTTACGATCTGTACAAAATGGACAGGAACTCCACACACTAAGCACACATGAGTTAACTGAACTCCTTATATCGAACGGATGGGACACAGACCAGCGAAGCCTTACTACCGAGCAAGTGCGGGATGCACGCGGAATGTTGCAGCTGTCAAATGGAGCAAACTTCTCGGTTCCTGGATCCGGTAAGACAACAGTCGCCCTCGCTGTTCATCTCGCTGGGGTGCCAACAAACAGCAGCCTTCTCGTTGTGGCTCCAAAGAACGCATTTCTAGCATGGGATGAAGTCTTGGAAGATTGTCTTATCAACACGGCTAGTTTTGTACGTCTAACTGGCGGCGAAGCGTCGATACGACGAGCGCTGTCAGACTCTCCCAGATTTGCGGTCATTAGTTATGCTCAGCTCATCAATGCAGAAGGTCCAGTTACAGAGTACTTGCATCGTGAATCTGTACATCTAATCCTGGATGAAAGTCACCGGATAAAGTCTGGTCACTGGGCGCAAAGTGCTAGGGCGGTACTGCGAATCGGACCGTTGGCTGCAAGACGTGACATCCTTACAGGAACACCGATGCCGCAGTCTACGAACGACTTGATCCCGCAATTCGATTTTCTGTGGCCGGCGCATGGGATTGGAACCGCACTACGGAGAGGCTCCGATGTGCGGTCCACCGTGGCTCCGCTCTACGTTCGGACAACAAAAAATGAGCTCGGTCTGCCCGCCCCACTTGTTGAGTGGGTGCCGGTGCATATGTCTAACCCTCAGCGTCTGCTTTACGCGCTTCTACGTGATGACATACTGCGTAGATTTGCGGCCATTCAGCCCGGCCAACTTCCGTTCCGCAGCCGAACATCAGTGATGCGTTTGCTTCAGGTCGCTATCGATCCATTTACCGCTGTCGCCGGTATGGTGAATAGTGGATTCTCACTGCCGGGATCTGACTTTGCTGAGGTTTGCCGACGGGTGATCGAGGAGGACTGGTCTCCCCGAATGGTTGAGGTCGAACGTAGAGTTCGCACGCTTGTGGCTGATGGCCAGAAGGTGGTTGTCTGGGCACCGTTTGTTAGTACGATTGAAAGGCTCACAAGCCGTTTCGAAGATCTCGGCGCCATGATGATTCACGGAGGAGTGCCCGCCGGCGACGACGCTGACGACGACACGCGGGAGGGAATAATCCGCCGGTTCCATAGCGACTCGCGGCGAATGGTGCTTGTCGCCAATCCGGCGGCAGGCGGCGAGGGTATTAGCCTTCATCAAGTGTGCCACAACGCCGTCTATATTGGCCGAACGTACAACGCCGCCCACTATCTACAGTCGAGGGATCGCATCCATAGACTCGGACTCTCTGCCGACACAACCACGCGAGTCACTATTGTGGAACACACGGCTCCTAACAGAGTTGGTTCGATCGACCTGTCAGTGCGCCGACGGCTACAAGCAAAAGTAGCGGCGATGTCCGCTGTCCTCGATGACCGAGACCTGCGTCAGCTCGCGCTCGAGAGCGACGACGCGGATCCTTTACTTGACGACGGCATCACCAGAGCAGACTTAGAAGATCTAATCTTAGAGCTCCGACGAGGAGACGGTGATGGAGCGCGCTGAACGGAGCCCGTTCCGACCAAGTGTGCTATATGCGGGAATCGAAGTAGTACGCGAATGTGCTCGCAGCGACCGCGCACCGATGGAATCCTTGAGCTACATACGCCAGGGCAGTGCTGACCGAACATCCTTCGACTATCCCGGTGCCACCGAAATTGCATGTATGTACAGTTGGCACGTCTTTTCCGATCACACCAACGTCAAGCTGGCATTTCGCGCGACTCTAAAGCATCTCATTGAGGCAATTCGCCCTCTCTGGATACGTCTGCTGCCCGGCGGGCGCGCGAAGGTGCTTAGGATTCTCGATGCAGACCTCCAACAGTGCATTCACATCGCCGGGCTGTTAAGCTCTGATCATGCTTCCGTTACCTGGTGGGATACGGTGACCGTGCTGGGTCGCGAATGGGAGGCCGAAGAGCGCCTTCAAATCGGGAGAGATGCTGAACGACGCGCCATGGCTCGGGAACAAATGCTGCTGAGAGAGACAGAGATGCACCCAATCTGGGTGGCGTTGGACGACAATGCAGCTGGATACGACATTAAGAGCTGGCACCCCCAGGTACAGCACCGCGGGAATCCCGTCGAGCGTTATATCGAGGTCAAAGCAACTTGGTCCCTTGGAGCTGTTCACTTAACACGAAGAGAGTGGGAGTTCGCAGAGACCCACTCTGATCAGTGGGAGTTGCAGATCTGGCTCAAAAAGAGTAGGACACCCACGGTGCTCAAGGTTAACGAAGTTCGCCAGCACATTGCTGTAAACCAGGGATCAGGATTGTGGTCAGAGATCACAATTCCATCCGAGGTGCTCATTACTCCAAACTCCGCAAGATGTTCTCAACTACAAGACAGTCCGGGCATCCATTAGTGACTCCTAGCATTGATCTTAGGCTTGGCAATGCTTTTGATCTTATACACAAACTTGCGCCTGACTCGGTTCATTTGACCATTACGTCACCGCCGTATAATATCGGAAAAGTCTATGAGCATCGTAGGGCTCTATCTGATTATTTGAAGGATTATCGAGATCTAGCTCACGCTCTTTTCGCCAAGACATCGAGTCGGGGAAGTTTGTGCTGGCAGGTGGGTAATTATGTAGAGTCCGGCGAGGTATACCCACTGGATTGTTTCTTTTATGAAATATTTAAGGATGCGGGATTCAAGCTTAGGAACAGAATCATATGGCATTTCGGCCACGGCCTTCATGCGCGACGACGATTGTCAGGTCGATACGAAACAATCCTCTGGTTTACTAAGAGCGACGAATACTTGTTCGAACTGGACCCAATTCGAATTCCTGCGAAATATCCCGGCAAACGTGCATTCAAAGGTCCAAAGAAAGGCGAACTCACTGGAAATCCTCTGGGCAAGAATCCTAGTGATGTTTGGCAAGCGATTGCCAGTGACTGGGAGTCAGAAATATGGGATATTCCAAATGTCAAGGCCAATCATCCCGAGAAGACGAGCCATCCGTGCCAATTCCCGGTTGAGCTCGTGCAGCGGTGCATACTCGCGCTTAGTCATGAGGAAGATCTCGTCCTCGATCCATTCCTCGGTGTCGGAAGCACGGCAATTGGGGCTATTTTGCATAACCGAAGATTCGTGGGATTTGAATTGGACAATAATTACCTTGAGACGGCTAAACAGCGGATCGGAGATCTTCAGGCGGGACGTCTCAGGATTCGGCCCCTGGGCAAAGCAGTCCACGAACCAACCGGCGAAGAGCGTGTAGCGCGGATCCCCGATGAGTGGCTCTCGGGACACCACGAACGGTAGGGGGCCGTCGACGGGCTGAGGTCGGGGCCCGCGCAGGGATGTCGTGGGGAGCTAGCGGGTACCAGGCAGAGTGATCGGGATGTGGTTCGACACGGTACTCCAGGGAGTGCGCACGGGCTCACCATGAACGGGTAGGGGCTCTGATGTGGGTTGCGCGGAAGACGGGCGGGTCAGAGACGCCGCCCCTACGCCAGAAGGGATGCGGACGGCGGGGGGATCAGGCGGAGGTGGTGACGGCTAGGTGGTTCGGCACGGGTCGCCGGGTACGGCGGGGCGGCTGACCACGAACGGGGGTGGGCGGAAGAGGCCGGTTTGAAACCGGCCCCTACGTCCGGAAGGGATGCGGAGGGCGGGGGGCTGGTTGGGAGGCTTGGTTGCTGTCGGCTGTGTGGTTCGACACGGGGCGCCGGGTACGGCGGCCCGGCTCACCACGAACGGGTAGGGCCTGTTAGCTGGGTTGCGCGGCGGACCCCTCACCGGTTTCGGCCGAAGACGCCCGAACCTGCCTCTCCCCTCGGAGAGGGTGAAGAGCGGGACGGCGGAAAGACGGATGGGGAGAAGTCGAGATCCCTCGGGGGACCTCGGGATGACAAAGGGGGCGATCAGGCTTACCGCGAACGTAGTAGGGCCTCTGATGTGGGTTGCGCGGAAGTCGGGATTCCTCAGGGGACTTCGGAATGACAGGTGGGGGCGATCAGTCGGTGGCGTTAATCCGGGCGGGGGTGAAGGGGTGGATGGGGTAGGCGGGGTCTTGGGCGGTGAGGAGGCGGGCGATGATTTGGCCGGTGTGCCAGCTCATGGTGATGCCGTGGGTGTGGTGGCCGGTGGCCAGGAACAAGCCGCTGCGCGGGTCCTGGCCGATGAGGGGGAGGCCGTCCTCGGGTTCGGGGCGGAAACCGGTCCAGATTGCGGATAGGGGGCAGTCGGCCAGGGCCGGCACGGTGGCGAGGGCGCCGTTGAGCATTTGCTGGACGGCTCCGGCGCGGAGGCGTCGGTCGAAGCCCGCGCGCTCTTTGGTGGCGCCGTAGAGGATGCGTCCGTCGGACCGCTGAACGAGGCTGCCGCCGGGGATGTGGATGATGTGGCGGGCGCGGAGGTGGGGCGCGTCGAACGAGATCATGTGGCCCTTGGAGGGCACGACCGGGACCCAGGGCAGGAGTTCGCGCGCCCAGGCGCCGGTGGCGAGGACGACCTGGTCCGCGTTGAGGGTGCCGCGAACGGTTTGGACGGCCGGGTTAGCGCCGCCGGATACCGCCACGACCTCGGTTCCCTCGTAGACGTCCACGCCGGCGGCCAGCAGGGCGCGATGGACGATGGGCGGCCAGCGTTGGTTATCGACCTGGCCGTCCGGGTAGAGGGCGGCGCCGCTGACATCGGGCGGCAGCAAGGGTTCACGGCGGCGGGCTTCGTCGGGCTCGATGAATTCGACGTGGAAGCCGGCCTTGAGTTGGCGGGCGACCTGGGCGAGGAGCTGTTGGCGCTGGTCGTCGGTGCGGGCGACGCCGATGGTGGGGCCCTTGACGAAGCCGACGCTTACGCCGCTGAGCTCTTCGAGGAGTTGGGCGAATTCGGGGAAGGCGTCGCGACCGGCCAGCCGCAGGCGCACGAGGGGTGTGTCGTGGTCGGCGTCGTATTGCCCGCAGATGAGGCCGCCGGCGGCGGACGAGGCTTCGCCGCAGATGCGACCGCGTTCGAGCACGGCGACGGTGAGCCCTCGACGACGGGCGGCCAGGGCCACGGCGCAGCCGACGATGCCGCCGCCCACGACGGCGACATCGGCACTTTTGAGGTCAGCGCTCACGTCGAGTTGCCACCAGCTGGAGTCGGTTGACTGAAACGTGTCGACATGATCGTATCCAGTGACGGTATGTCGTTTTTGTCCGGTCGGCCAACGTGGCCTCGTGCCGGCGCCGTCGGTAGTGGGTTATTTAGAGTTTTGAGCCGCGAAGACCCCTCACCCTGACCCTCTCCCCCAGGAGAGGGAAAGACTACAGCTCGCTTCGTGGAGAGGGCTGCGATCAAAATGACTCACTACCGCGCCGTCTCCGTGCCTGACGAAAAGCGAACGGGCTGGTAGGATGCCGTATGAATGCCGAACGAACATTTGCCGTACGGTTTGTGGGGCACGATGGCCCGCCGGCGTCGAACGTGGTTAGCGCCCGGCGTCGGACGCCAGGGTGGCGCGCCGGTGGTCAGGTGCGGGCCGTGCAGGCGTGTCCGGACTGTGGCGTTCAACTGCGGCCGCTGGGCCGGTGCCTGAGTTGCCCGGCCTGCGGCTGGGGGGCCTGCGGCTAGAGAGGCCGGTACCAGCGTCGCGGCTTGTTGGACTGTCGGCGGACGGGCTTGGTGCCGAGGTGGTGACGGACCAGGCGCAGATCGCTCTGAAGCAACTTGCGCGCCTCTGGTGCCGTGTCGGCGTCGTGGCGCCAGACGGCGCCGTGGCTGTAGCGGCTCTCAAGGATGGCGAAGACGTCCAGGCCGCGTTGGGTCACTTCGTCCAGCAGGCTCGGCCAGTCGGCCAGGCCTTCGGTGAGGGTGGCCGGCGTGCGTGACCAGCCGTTGCTATCCGGCACGACGGCTGAGTTGGTGATGCTGAGGGCTTGCACGTGGTCGGCGAGCGCGTCGAGGTCCAGGCGCCAGGCATCGGGACTGACGGGACCGACCTCGCCGGGCGCGAGGCACATGCCCACGTAGCCGGGCAGGCGGCCGTGCAGCAGGGCGGCGGCGTGGCCGGACTGTTCCTGTAGCGAGCCGGGGAGCTGGCGTACGAGCGCGCGAAGGTTGTGCCGGCGGCAGAGCGTTTCGAGCCCGCGCAGGCCGGCGCGGGCGGCTTGCAGGGAGTCGAGGTAGGGCGCGCCATCAAGTCTGGCCCAGGCGCCGTAGCGGATGTAGGGGACGCGCGCCTCCTCGCAGCCGGCGTGGATGGTTTCGGCGTGTTCGTCGAAGGGCGAGGTGAGGTCGGTTGTCACCATGACGACCTGGACGCCCGCGTCGGCGCAGTCGACGGTGACTTCAATCAGATCGATTGCCTCTGACGGGTCCACCTGGCCGCCGGGGGCGACGACCAGGTCGATGGCGTTCAGATCCAGCGCCTTGGCCTCGGCGACGAGGGCGGTGGGGGAGTGTTCAGGGAAGGCCGTGCCGGAGAGCACGTAGCGGGGGAACTTGAGGGCCAACCTGGCAGACCTCGCGCGGGCCGGGGCCTGAGCTTACTGCTGGCCCGGCAGGGGACGAACGGGCATGTCGAAGACGTAGGTCTGGCGGAAGGGCCGGGCCGCACCCACCTCGCCGTCCTGCATCCGGTAGTCCATCAGAAGGATCGAGAGGTCGTGGACGAGTCCCCGCGAAAGCAGGAGCCGCAGGCGGTAGTCGCCCATGAGTGCTGCGTCGCGGGCGGTCATGGATGGTTGTGGCCGGCCGTCAACGGTTTCCGTCAGGGTGCGGGTTGTTGGGTCGTAGCGAAACTCCATCCGCTGCGCGGGTGCGGTGATGTGGCCTGCGCTTGACCAGAAGCCGTGCGAGGGCGGCGCGCCGTTACGCGGGCTTTCCGCGTAGGCCATTCCGACGTTTCCGCCGGTGCCGGTGGGATTCATGGTGATGATGGCGCCGCCAAGGGCGCCGTCGTTGACATGCACGTCTACCGAGATGACGTGGCGCGCGACGTGCTCGGGTGTGCTGGGCTGACCGGAGGCGCTGGGCTGCAACCGAGCGGCGACCATGTGCGGGCGGGATTCGGTTCCAGTGGCGCTGACCTCCAGCACGGATCCGGGGATCGGCGGGGCGGTAATCCAGGTAAGGCCCGGGTTGACCGTGACCTCGGTTGGACCCGCCTCGATGACTCCGCGCGCTGGGGACACGATGCCGAAGACGATGGGCTGGTCGGCGGGTTGCACATCGGCGCCGGTGGCAAGGCGACCGTCGCGCAGTCCGAGCCGCACGCTTCCGTCTGACTGGACGTCCAGCGAGCCGAGCGCTGCGGCTATGTCGTTGGCCGTGAGCCGCTGCTCCGGCGCGTCGCGGTAGATGGTCCAGTAGGGGGTGGCATGGATCGCGTCGGACTGGAGCAGCCCGTAGGTTCGGGGATCGTTGGCGCTGTTGAGGACGAGGTAGTCGTAGCCCGAGTCGTCCAGCCGTTCAAAGGGATATGCGGGGGAACTTGCGAGGCCGGCGAGCGTGCGTCCGACCAGCAGCCCGGCCCAAACGCCAGTGGTGCGCCGAGCCCAGGATTCGGACTGGTGCTTGGGATTGTGGAAGGCCAGGACGTGTTCGCCGGTTCGACGTCGTGCTTCGGGCACCGGGTAGGTAAGGCCGGGCGCGAAGAAGACGCGGCTGCCCGGCGGAACCCGGTCGGCGACGGCTCGCGCGTCGTGGGCGATGCGGCGTTCGGCATTCCAGCCGACGCCTTGCCAGTTCCACCAGACGCTGAGGTAGGTGTTGTAGATCAGCGCCAGGGATAGGACGGTCAGGACGCCGACGGCGATACGACCGAGGGCGGGTTCGAAGGGCGCCAGGCGGGTCTCAAGGCGGCGTGTGGAAGCCTGGCTCCAGAGCTTGAACTCACCGTGGTAGAGGTTCGCGATCCCTGACGCCAACAGGACCACGACCAGGAAGGTCACGTAGGACAGGTTCTTGAGGTGGCCGTAGTGGTAGCCGGCGCCTTTCGCGACCCAGAACATGAAGCCGGCAAAGGCCGCGGCCAGGGCCAGCGTCACGCGCTGATCGCCGCGCACGGTCACGGCGCCCAGCAGGGCCAGCGCCAGGGCCGGCCAGAACAGCGCGCCTAGTACGGTTTGCAGGGTGTCCGTGCCGCCGGCGCCGAGGAGCGACTCCAGCGGTCCGTCGCGCGGGATGAGGCGGTAGGCTTCCAGCCCGAACGCGAGTTCGACGTTCGCGAACCGTGTATCGCCCCAGGCGTTGCCGAATTGGCCGTTCAGGTCGCTCGCAATGTCCGCGAGCTTTGGCAGCGCCCAGACGAAGAGCCAGACCAGCCCCGGCGCGCCCAGGACGGCCGTTCCGACGCCCAGCAGCAGCGCGCGGCGCAGCGTGGTGAGCCGCTGTCGGCCCGTGACGACGAGCACCACCACCAGCGTTACCGCCACGGCGAGATAGACGGCCGAGATGGCCCAGAAGTAGGAGACCAGCAGCGCGGCGCTCACCAGCGCCGCCAGGATCAGGGCCGAACGGCCCCCGCGTCGTAAGGCCGTAATCCCGGTGGCGGCCGCCAGGGGAAAGAGCGCGAAGGCGACGGCGTGCGGTCCGAAGCCCATGCCCGCGAACCAGAGCGGCAGCCCGTGCAGCGCGTAGAGCGTTGCCGCCATTCCCGACGGGCGTTCGGACATCTGCAAGCCGACTCGAGCAAAGATGAAGACGGCCGGCACGCTGCCGGCCAGGAGCAGGTACAGCAACGGCACATACGCATGAAACGCCGGCGCGTTCGCAAGGATTGATCCGATGGTCAGGAGATACGGAAACCCCCAGCCGCGCGAGTGATTGGGCAAGCCCTGGAATTCGGCCTGGAATGGACCCTCGGTCAGCCCGTGCATGAAGACGGTGTTCCACTTGAGCGCCTCGGCCAGGGGCACGTACAGGTCTTCGTCGATGTTCAGTCCCAACATCGCGCCCGAGCGTCCGTGCAGGTGCGGGAGGAAGGCCGCCGCCAAGAGCAACCCGCCGGCGATTAGGGTCAGCGTCTGCGGCTTGGTGGGCCGTGGCAGCCACCAGCCGTCGTGGCGCACCGTCCAGGCGGCCAGCGCGGCGCCGGCGCCCAACAGGAGAGCCGTGGCGATCCGCAGGTCCAAGATCAGGTTCAGCGCGTAGGCGCCTACGATCAGGGCCGCCGCGCCCACCAGCGGAACCAGCAGGAATCCGGTGGCCCGCAGTTCCGGCGGCGCCAGCCGACGGGTCAGGCCGTAGCCCGCGACCACGCACGCCGCGGTTATGGCCAGCACAACGGCCGTGGCTTCCAGGCCGACGGCCAGCAGCTCAGGCATGGCGCGCTACCTGGAGTTGCGGTGCGCGCGCGGGACGATCAATTAGTGGAATCGGCCGCCGCCCGCAGCAGACCCGTCCCGCCAGCCACGCCAAACACGTGCCCGAGTCCGGCGGCCGTCCCAACCGCCGCGCCCAGGCCTGTGGCCAGAATGACCATTGCGGCGAAGTCGCCGGTGGCTACGGCGAACGATCCCTGAAACAGCGCCCCGTAGAACCGCAGCAGGACAAGCTCGCTTGCGCCGGCGAGCTCAGTGAGCGCGGCCGAGGCCAGCGCCAGGGTGACGCCACCGAGTCCGACGCCCGTCACCATCCCGGCCAATACCAGCACGGCAGCCATTGAGGCCGCGGTCCAGGCAGGGCGTTCCCGAAAGCGAGCGTAGACCTCGTTGTACGCCGCCGCCGCGGTGAAGCCTCTGACGATTACCTGGGGAATGATGGTCCAGAGAAAAACGTTGGTTCCGGCCAGCACCGCCGCGTCGATCAGGAACAGGGCCACGAAAACCGCGGCGATCAGCGCAACCGGGCGGTCGGTCGTGAGAATGGTGTCCGGCGGGCGGGTCAGGTTGAAGACAGCGGTTTGCACCACGATCAGGGCGCCGAGCACCAGCAGAATCGGAAGCGCGGATAGGGCTAGCGCGGGTACCTGGCGCCAGGCGTCGCGGAGCGCCCGGCGGGCCGAGGTGTCGCGCTCGTCGGCGGCGCGGTCGGCAATCAGCGCCGCAGCGCCCAGTGCCCACGACCACAGGATCAGGCTAATGACCGCCGCCAGCGGGAGTACCGCCAGCGCCGCGGGCGATCTGATGAATGCGAGGCCGCCCGCCAGACCCGCCAGCCCTCCGGCTAGCGCCCCGGCGCCCAAGCCGATGGCCAGTGCGCCCGGCTGCACCACGGTCGAAACGGCGGCGCCCAGCGGCTCCAAGAGGCGCAGCGGATCGTTCAGCCCCCGGGCCGGCGGCAACGGGTCAGGTCGAGTCATTGCTGAATAACGGGCAGTATATCGCCGAAGGATACGGACTTATGGGCTGTACTCGGATGAACGCCAAGACGGTTCACATATGACAATCCGGTCGTCCGGCGCCCGTCCGCGCGCCGCCGTGATCGGCGCGGGCCGCATGGGCCACGGGATTGCCCTGGAGGCCGCGCGCGGCGGTTTCAGTGTCGCCATCTATGACGCGCAACCGGGTCGGGCCGAAGTGGCCATCGCCGAAGCCGCGGCCGACGCGAATGACCTGGTGGAGGCCGGGTGCATCGAGGCCTCCGACATTCCGTCGATCGTCGACCGGCTGACCGTGGCGCCTGATCTTGAGAGCGCGGCGACCGACGTGGAAGTCGTGTTCGAGGCTGTCGCGGAGGACCTCGACGTCAAGCGCCGGGTGTTTGTCCGGCTTGACCGTGCGGCCCCTCCTACGGCCTTGCTGCTGTCCAACACTTCCAGCCTGGCCATCAGCGAGATCGCGATGGCTTGTCAGCGGCCTGAACGGGTGGCGCTGGCGCACTGGATCCTGCCGCCCCACCTGATTCCCGTGGTTGAAGTCGCACCCGGGCCAAGGACGAGCCCCGACACGATCAAAGCCGTGCGAGCTCTGCTTGAGCGGCTGGACAAGTGGCCGGTGGTGTTGGAACGGGAGCTGCCCGGCTATCTGATCAACCGGTTGCAGTTCGCCCTCCTGCGCGAGGCGATGGACCTCGTCGGGCAGGGCGTCGCTTCGGCCGAAGAAATCGACCGAGCGGTTCGCGGGTCGATCGCGCGACGCATGCCCGTGATGGGTCTGTTCCGCCAGGCCGATCTGGCCGGATTGGACGTATACCGCCAGATCTTCAGGTACCTGGCGGCTGACCTCAGTCGGATCGAGGGACCGCCCACGGCCCTCGACGAGGCGGTGGAGTCCGGGCACACCGGGGCCGCCGCTGGGCAGGGCTTCTACGCCTGGACCCAGGACCAACGCGACGAGGACCTGGATCGCCGCAACGCCGAACTTATCCGCCTACTTCGCGCGGACCGTCGCGGATGACGCCGACTTGCTGGCGGTTTCCCGCGTAGCTGGATCCATCCCGACGAAACGCCGTCCGACCAGGTAGGCCGCCAGAGCCTCCGTGCCCATGGCCGCGATCCGGGCCGCGGCCCCCACGCCCGCGCCTGTCCAACCCATCACCGGGGTCAGCACGAACAGGAACGACGCCATCATCAGCAGCCGTGAGAACGCGGTCATTGCCACCCGACGCGTCTTGCGCTGGTTCATCGTCATCGACTGATAGAACTGCCGCACCGCCATGAGGAGCGGGAACACCGCAAGAATTTGCAGCGCCACGATGGCGTCGGGCACCAGCGCCGCCGGCGCACCCACCAGCCCGGCAATGATCGCGTGGCTGAGCGGCGTAAACGCAATCAGGGCCATCAACCCTCCCATCGCCAGCCCCACGCCGTACACGAAGCGTCGCGCGCGGCGCTGCTGATCAGCGTCCCGCCCCAGCACCAGCACCACTTGCCGCAGTGCCGCCATGGCGGTCAGTGGCAACATGCCCAGGCTGAAGGCTATGCGGAACGCTCCAACCGTGGCCTCTGGATTGGGCAATCGCAGCAGCCCGGCGTTCACCATTGGATGGCCAATGGTCAAGGCGAACTGCGTGATGATCAGTGGGATCAGGAACCCGGTCAGGTAGCGGAAGTCCAGCGGCGCTTCGCCTTCCGGGTCCGGCGCGTAGGGGGCCGTGCGGTCCACCCGGCGGACGAGCAGCACGGCCAGCACGCCCTCGACCACCGCCACAATCACCCACACCACCGCGGCGCTGTAGGTGCCGGGAACCGGAAGCTGGGGAACTACACCCAGACCAAGCGCCATCAACACCACCTGACCCACGGCAGGCGCGACCCAGATGAGGTTCGAGCGCCGTCGATGCGCAAGCTGGGCCAGGTTGAACACGCGCAGCAGGTTGAAGAGCGGGATGACCAGCGAGATGCGCATCATGGCCATCACCTCGGGAAGCAGGGCCTCCGGCGTTCCCATCGCGTAGCGGAAAAAGCCTTCGCCGATCCCGGGCATCGCGAACAGCGCACCGATGCAGGTAATCACTGCCATGTAGAGGAACATGTAGCGCTGGATCACGGCGAATGACTGGCGCCCTCGCACCAGCACCAGGTAGGCGCTTTGAATCGCCGTGCCAGAGGCGCTCAGGATCTGGATGACGCTGGCCACGATCGCGAACGCGGCCAGCGACGTTTCCGGATCGACCGCCCGCGAGATGCCGGCGTCCAGCACCGGATTGCGCAGCGTCTGGAACACCTGCGCGGCCGCCAACGGCAGGAAGAAGACCGCCATCGCGCGGTACGACATCACGGCTTTGGTGCTCTGCACGTCTGAATCCGTAGAAAGCGCAAGCCTGACTATGGCGAAGCGCAGGCCAATCGCTCAAACGCCACGTGGGGCAGTAGGTCGCTGCCATGGGGCCATCGCTACCCGGAGCACACCCAGACCCTGGCCAACCTGACCAGCCGGATCACGACGGTGGGTCACGGTCGGCGCCGGCGTCTGATGGCGGGGCGCACGGCCTCCGGCTCTTCTGCTATTGGTCCGCGTCGTCGACCGCGCGGTGTCCCACTTGCCGGCGGGCACTGGACAGAGGACGGTGTCGGAATCGCACGACGACAGACCTGACGGCGGACCCGTGGCGGGGGGCATCCTTGGTTGAAAACGGCTTGGGCGAGTGTTCTTGTCACCGGTGTCACAATGCCGAGGTAGCGGTATGTGAGAACTCGCGATGATGGACGCGCCGGTCCTCACGCCACGCGCCAGCCAGGCGCCCCTCCCGGCCCAGGAAGACGAAGGCACGGCGACTGAGGACCAGGCAGGCGCCGGGCCCACCATCCGGCTCGTCGACCTCGTTGACCGGATCACCCATACAATTGTTCACCAATTCACGGTTGAGGTGGACAGCCTCACCGCGTCGGAGGCGTACGAGGTCATCGTGTCGAGCGACACCGCTGCCCTCGGGATCGACAGCTGCGGCACGACCTCACAGACGCAGTTGGTCACGGGGACGGCGTCCCACGCGTTCAAGGTCATCGTCTATGCCTGTGCGGTGGACGGCGGCACCGTCACGGCCGAGGTGCGCCGCTCTGGGTCAAGCACCGCCGCAGCGTCGGCCAGCCAGGGCGTCACCGTGCTGCCGATCCCGGACTATGTGCCGGCGGATGAGCGGCCGGCGCCCGCGGCGTCGGGGGCCGCGGCGCGCGCGACATCCGGGGCGGTGGCGCGGGTTGGGACGCCCGGCATTGTGCAAAACGTCCAAGTCGCAGAGCGAGGGCCCACGTCATTCAAGATCACGTGGTCGCCGCCGGCGGGCAACGGCGGGGAGCCGCTGACCGGCTACGGGCTGCTGATCTGGCACAAAGATGTGTCGCAGCCGCCGTATGACCAAGCGGCCAGCATCGGCGTCACGGACAACCACACCTTTACCGGGCTGCAGCCCAGCAACACCTATAACTTCCGCATTCACGCGTGCAACGGCACCGACAGTTGCGGGTGGTGGACGGCTATCCTCGAGGCGACCACGACGGCGGCCACGCCGGCTCCTGGCGCGCCCACGGCGCCGCATTCGATCCTCTCCGACCAGATCGGTGCAAATTCTTTCCGCGTGCTCTGGAGCCCGCATGCGGAGACTGGGGGCTCCGCTCTGACGGGCTTCGGCATCCTGGTGCGGCAGAGCGGGTCGAGCTGGGACGAGAGCCAGACGATCTGGGTTGGCAAGAGCCCGCCGCATCGCTCCAACGTGACCGGCCGGGATGCCGGCACGACCTACGTCGTGAAGATCAAGTCCTGCAACGGTCCCGACGGCGAAAGCAGCTGCAGCGCCTGGTCCAGCGATCACCGGGTGACGACGACGATGGTCGAAGTCAATCCAGGACTGAGACCGGTGGTCCTGGACCCCATTGCGCCCGAATGCCCATATACGACGGGAGATCAGACTGTGTGGGGCGCGCCGCAAAATCTCGACGTCACCCCGCACGAGGGGCGGAAAATCACCTTGTGCTGGACGCCCGTCTCGGGTGCTTCCGGCTACACGGTTTCCGCAACTCATGACCCGACCGCTTCCAGCCCCGCGTATACAATCGTCAAAGACATTGCATCCGGATCGAGCACTAATCTTGTAATCGACCTTGACGACATTTATGGCACTACGCCGAAAGTCGGCCTAGGCAACCATAAGGCGTTTGGCCTGAGGGTGACGGCGAGAAAGACGGGCACTTCCGTAACCCACAACAGTGACATGATCATCATCATCGATACGCCGATCACGCAGGCAACAACCAAGAGACTGGGCCCAGAGGCCGTGAGAGTCAAATGGGACTCAGTAGGCAGCATCCTGGGCAGTTCGTATAGCAACGGAAAGTACGATCTTCGTTATCGTAAGTCAGGAACTGACTATTCCAAATCGCCGCGAACTGAGGGATACTTCGTGTTTACTGGTGACCCGGAAGTGAATAAGGTAAGTCCACATACAATTCGGAATCTGGATGCCAATGCTGTTTATGGCATACAGCTCGTCTACCGACACCCTGGGCCGTCAGATTCATCCGAGGATCACACCTGGGTGTTCGCCGCCAGGAATGCGTATGCCTGGGTGTCCGACCAGCCAATTCCCGACAATAGCCGAGTGGCGGGGGTACCAGTCACCAGCAGGATTCAAGGCACGGCCTTCACGTACAAGATATGCACAACGACATTTTTTCTTGACTACAGGCTTGACTCCTGGACTAGCCTCATCACAGAGGCATTTGACAGGTGGCAGGCTGCGGTCACCAGGGATCTTATTCGAATCGAGCGGATTACCGACCCATGCACCGATTACCACACGGCAGCTAGCTTGATCCGAGAACACTACGACTATTTGGAGACGCACCCCGTGTTCGGCGGTTTTAGCAAGGAGCTCTTGATAGATCTCGTTGAAGCCTTCATAGATACCACGATTCGTGAACGTGTGGTCAGACTTCGCCGTGACGATTTGGCAGCCACCGAGATCAAGATGCTCGATGATGTTCACGGCGTGGAAGGGTATTTGATCTCGGAGGAGGTGTTTCCGGAGATTGCTTCGCATATAGGGCATCGGACGCGCTGTTGGTACAAGAAAATCTCCTATCCAGACGGCAGTGTTGTATGGAAACCTAGCGATGTGAAGGTGCCAATGTGCTACGACCCCTACGTCCTTTCAAAGAAGCAAGGCAATCGGTATGTCGACCGTCATATTTCGGGAGATATCTTTATCCGAAGGTCGTTCTTTAAAACCGATCCACTGCTGCGTTGGAGTGACTTGGGGATGTTCAATAAGTGCGGCAGCGTCACCTTGAACAATGCCCTAAATAGCGCTTACAAGTCGTTTCTGCACGAGGCTGGCCACGCCTTGGGGATCGGCGGAACTGCACCAGGAATCACTGAAGGCGCTAAGGAATATTCAGGACACTCTGAGGATAACGTTTCGTCGGTCGTAAACACGGTCGTGGATCCTGGGGATTGTTCACCTTACCAAGCGGACATTGCAGCATTGTACGCGCTGTATCAGACACGCTAATGGGATCGCAGGTGCTCGGCAAATTACGCGGGCCTTGGGGTGAGATGCTTGTTGCCCTGCTTGTGGTGGTAGGTGGGGGGCTGGGTGTTTGTCGGCTCGTTGGCTGGGGCGCGCCCGACGTCGGTGTGCACAACGAGGTACTGTCCCGCCCGGCGCACTACGGACTGGACTTTAGCGCGTGTACCGACAGTAGCCTCAATCGTTGGGGACCGCGTCATGACTATGACTTCGTGGCGTGGAGTCCAGATGGGTCGGAGTTGTACTTCACGGATCGAGGGGACCTGCACGGCGTCACTGCGAACGGGTGGCGGCGGTGGTTGATTGCCACCGCCGCGAGACCGGACGCGGCCGTCAACAGGCGGGAGATCGCGGGGTCGACGTCCTTTGCCGTGGCTCCTGATGGGATCCATCTTGTCTACGCAGGCTGCCGACTTCCGGAGACGCACATCGGGTCGGACGGAACAAAAAAGGTTCGCCAAGCTGACCTCTTTGGCTTCGAGCTCCTCCGCGTCTCGCGTGACGGCCGAAGGGTGGAGCGGCTCACGGAGTCCGAGACCGTGGAGGCATATCCGGCTTGGTCGCCGGAGGGTGGTCGGATCGCGTTCCTCTCCGATACCGGCCGGACCGACGTTGATACCGGCGCCTCGCGGCTGAGTCTGTTCACCATGGCGTCCGATGGCACCGACGTTCGGCAGGTGCTTGGCGAAGACTTCGCATTGCTGCACCAGCCGCCCCAATGGTCGCCCGACGGCCGGCAATTGGCCGTGATCCGGTATCAGATAGACCGCGTCGGGTTTGCTGAAATGGTCAGCCAGATCGGCCGTGAACTCTACGTCGTAGGCGCCGACGGTGCTGAGCCGCGACGGCTGATCGCTGACGTGGTTAGCGGGCCATCCTGGTCGCCGGACGGCCAGCGGCTGGCCTACGCGCGCGCTGACGCCAACGGCGTAGCGCTCTACACCGTGCGGTCCGACGGCACGGGCGAGCGTCAAGTAATGAGTATCCCGCAGTGGCGCGGCCCGCGCTTCGACTCCAAGCCGACGGAAGCCTGGATTGACACCGTGGCCTGGTCCCCGGACGGGTCCCGCATTCTCGTCCGATCCTTCGCTGAGGCCCGACCGATTGTCGTCAGTCTGGAGACCGGACAGACGACGGAGTTGAGGATTGTGCGCAGCCCCGGAGACAGTAGTTTCGTTCGCGACGTCCTGGCTGCCGCGTGGTCGCCCGACGGCTCGCGAATCGCATTGGTCGCACGCGCGTCGACTTTGCGCGGACCGGACATCGTCGCAACCGTCACGGCGGACGGTACTGATGTCGAGGTGCTGGCCGAGAAGCACGAGTCGCTCGACCCAAGAATCCAGTGGCGGCCGCTCAACCCCACGGTCATGGACGCAGCGCCGTGTCGGGAGGGAGTCGTGGTGCCGAACCCAGATGCGAATCCCGACTTGGTGATGGACTGCGTCGCTTTAGCTGAGATACACCGGGCGCTGGAGCGTGGCCTGAGTCCCGCCTGGACAGCTGACCGCCCTATCAGCGACTGGGAGGGCATTGAGATAGGTGGAAGTCCGCTGCGCGTCGAGGCATTGAGCCTTCGGAATTATGGCTTCCGGGGACGGTTGCCGCTCGCACTTGGGAGGCTTGTTGGACTACGCACTGTGGAACTCAGCGGCAATTCGCTCTGGGGCGGTATTCCGGGCGAGTTGGGTGGGCTTTCCCACCTTGAGCACCTGAATCTTCGGTCCAATCAGTTGACCGGACCGATCCCGTCGGAACTGGTCAACCTGACCAAGCTCCGCACGCTGAACGTCTCGTGGAATCGGCTCAGCGGCGACATCCCGCGAGATCTCGCTGACTTGCCCAACTTGCAGGAAATCGTGCTGGCGGGCAATCAGTTCACCGGCTGCGTCCCGCCGGGGCTTCCGGTCCGCGATCGCGACGACCTGGACCTTCCGACCTGCGAGCCGGCAACGTGATGGGCCGCCGCCGTCGATTCCAAGCGCTGCGCACCGGCATTGCGCCGAGCGGGCAGCTGGCATCTGTCGCTAACCGCCTTTGTGAGCCGGACTGTGCGCCACATCCAGGCGGCATCATGGCGCTAAACGCGCTCTATCAGACGCAATGACTGGGGTGCGGACGGCTGGCAGGTTGCCTCGGCGGTGCGCGGTTGCGCTGATTGGGCTGTTGATGCTGGTGGGCGTGTGGGGCGCGAGCGGCTGTGATCCGAGCCGGGACGAGGTGGGCTCGGCGGGGACGCGAGCACCCACGCCAACGGCGACGGCGGCAGCGCTGACGCGCACCCCACGCGTGGAGGTACCGATGCCAACGCCGAGCGTCGCCCGGCCAACTCCCACATCGACTGTCGCCCCGGCAACGCCGACACGTACCGCCGTTCGGTCAACCCCCACGCCGCGGCGCGTCGTCACACCGACGCCAACGCCACTGGCGGCGCTGCCAACGCCCACGCGGCGGTCGGCCCAGCCGACGCCGACACCCGTGGCGCCCACGCCAACGCCGCGCGTGGAATACATCGTGCTGGATGCCGAGGAGATCGTGCTAGGGGTTGGCACCGAAACGTTTGGCGAGTGCCATGCCGTACATGGACCCTGGGGGGGGCTGGAGCATTCCCGTGCCGCTCCGCTCTGGGGTCCGGTGTCTGACTTGCAAGTTGTGGCCTGGAGTCCGGACGGCACCGAGGTGTACTTCACGTACGGCGCGGACATCTACAGCGTCACCGCGGACGGGTGGCGGCTCCGGCCGATTGCGCGGGTCGCGCGGCTCGCCGACGGCTTGCGCAACGCGCGGACGTCCTTTGCCGTGGCCCCGGACGGGATGAGCGTTGTCTCCGCCGAGTGCCGCATTTTTCCCAAGTATTTTGAGTCGGCAACCGGTGACCGGGTGAACACCCGCGATTGGGAGGAGCGTTTCACGTTTGAACTCGTGTCCGTTCCGCTCAATCACACGGGCGTGGGCCGGCTGACCGCAAACGCGAACCATGACTTCCACCCCGCGTGGTCGCCGGACGGGCGGCGTATCGCGTACCTGTCCAATTTCCTGCGGCCTTTGTATCCCCGGAGGTTCCAGATCGGCCTGGGCCTGTTGACCATGGCAGCCGACGGCACCGACATTCAGCCGGTACTAGACCGCGGATTTGCCCTAGTGCCGCGGCCGCCCCAGTGGTCGCCCGACGGGGAGCACCTGGCGGTGGTTCGGTATCGACAGCAGGAACGCAGGCCGTACGAGCTTGAGCGCCATGGCCGTCAGCTGTACGTCGTCGGCGCCGATGGCGCCAAGCCACGACAGTTGGACGCCGACGTGGTCAGCGAGCCGTCCTGGTCGCCGGACGGCACGCGGCTGGCGTACGCGCGATCGGAACCAGGCGGCGTCGGTCTCTATACCGTGGGAATCGATGGCACGGGTGTGACTCGGGTGGGTGAGATCGCCGGGTGGGGGAAACCGGAGCGGCGATATTACTTTGACTTTATGCGCCTTCCCGAGGACCCAGCGGATGCCTGGATTGACATCGTGGCCTGGTCACCCGACGGGTCGCGGATCCTCGTTGTGCCCAACCCGATCCATGCGGCGTTCGTTGTCAACCTGGAGACCGGCGGCACGACCGACCTGTTGCACGTTCAATGGAGCGGGGTGCGAGCCGCCGCGTGGTCGCCGGACGGCTCGCGAATCGCCCTGGTGGCGGGCGGAGAGGGCGGCGAGGGCCCGTACAACGTGGCGACGGTGGCGGCCGACGGCAGGAATTTGGGCAAGGACATCCGCGTGTTGGCCGAGCCGGCAGGCCACGCGCCCCACGGCGCGGTCTTGAGTGCCAGGCGTGGCCGCTATGTGCCGGGGCCGGAGGACGAGGCGGCGTGCCGGACCGGCGGGGCGGTGCCGGATCCGGACGTGAATGAATGGCTGGTCGAGCAGTGTGTGGATCTCATCCGACTGCAGAAGAGCCTGGTCGGCGGCGCGGCGCTGAACTGGAGTCCGGAGCGCCCGATGGCCGAGTGGGAGGGCGTGGTCTTGGGTGGGGAGCCACCCTACGTTGGCGTTCGCGAGTTGGATCTCGGCGGTCGGGGGCTGCGCGGTGCACTGCACGAGGCGATTCCGTGGACAACATCCCTGCGCGTGCTGGTACTGCGGGACAACAGCCTGGATGGCCAGATCCCAGGCGCATCGTTTACTCAGTGGGATCTTGAAATCCTCGACCTCAGCAACAATCAGTTGACGGGACCGATCCCGTTCCGAATGGGCGGGCTGCCCCAGCTGCGAGTCTTGGACCTTTCGTCCAACCAGCTCAGCGGCGACATCCTGGACCGGCTGGTCGACTTGCCCAACCTGGAGGAGATCGTGCTGGCGGGCAATCAGTTCACCGGCTGTGTGCCGCCCGGGCTCCCGCTGCGCGATCGCGATGAGTTGGACCTTCCGATGTGCGAGCCGGCCGCGTGAGGTACCGCCGACACCGACTCAGAAGCCTACGCTCCGGCGAGGCGCCCAGCGGGCGCAAGGGCATCGCGCTGCTGCTTTGCGCGCTGGTGGCGCTGAGTGTGGGGTGCGTGGGCGCAAGTCCTACGCCTGCGAGCTCCCCGTCACTCCCAGGGTTGGTGTCGGTCGCCTCGGATCGGGTTCCGGAGGATGCAGCGGCTGGATCGGATTCGTCGTCGGTGGCCGAAGTCACCGCGCCGGACGCCACATCGCCGGCGGCCGTCGCGACGCCTCGCGTCCCAATCGCGTCGTCCGGCGGTCCTGCAGTCGCCACCGCACCGGCCGCGCAGGCCGCGGGGCTCGAAGCTGTCCGGGGACGGGGGGAAGCCACGACCAGCGGCGCGACATCGACGGTGGAGGAGTTGCTGGAGGACGGGCTGTACGGGGCCGGCGCGTCGCCGGTGCACCTGGCGATCCGGGGCACGCCGGCGGCGGACTCGGTGCGGTGCAGCTGGCGCGGGATCACGCGGACGGCGCAGCAGCGCGAGGACGCCATTCGCTTTTGGCTGCGGCTGGACACGACCGAGACGATTCCAAGCGTCGGCGCCCTGGAAATCCTGTTTGCCGTGGTGCTGGACGCGCTGGATCCGCCGCATCGCGAAACGGCCAAGGCCAACTTTCTGGCGATTGCGCGGGGCGGGGAGTCGATGGATTACCTCTTCCTGACCTGCTTCGCCGACTATGCCGTGACCAACTTCCTCTTAGGGTCAGGGACGACGCCGGCGACGGTGACGGTGGCGTACGACCGGATGGCCGAGGCGGCGTCGTACGACCTGTATGCGCGGGAGCACGACAGCGGGACGTACGGGACGGACGCGTTGATGAGCCCGGGCGCCTACGAAGCGGTCCTGCAGGCCCAGGTCATCGCCGCCGAGGAAGCGCTGCGCTCCGAGATCGGGGGGCGCGAGGCGGTGGTGTTTTTGGCGCCGATGGGGGCGCATAACGCGATTGGGTTCGAGGCCTGGCAGGCGGTGGCGGCGGACGACTAGGGGATGATCCAAGCGGTGTGCGCCACCGCGCCATCGTTTTCGTTGCCGATGGTACCGTTTCGGTGTGACCAGTTCGTATCCGGCGGCCGTGTTTTTTGATGCGTACGGCACGCTGATCCACTTCTCGCAAGACCCCTCGCCGTTCGACTACATGGCCGGTGCGGTGCGACGGGCGGGGGTCGACATGCCGCGCGAGCGCCTGGATGCGGCGCTGCACGCGGAGATGCGGTACTTCAAGGCGCACTTCGCCGCCGTTCGGACGGCGAAGGATTTTGAGCGGCTGAAGCTTGATGATGCGCGCGTCTACGTGGAGGAGATTGGCGATACGGGCTCCGTGCGTCTGGACGTTGTCCACATGGCCGCCGAACTACACGAGGCCTTTGCAACCCGGGTGCTTCCGGATGCCCTACCGGCGATTGAAGTGGTCAAGTCGGCCGGCGTGCGCGGTGGGGTCCTCAGCAACTACAGCTACCTGCTGCCGTTGGTGCTTGATGGGTTGGGACTGGCCGACCGGCTAGACCCCATCGTGTTCTCGGCCGCCGTGGGCGCGGAGAAGCCGGACCGGCGCATATTCGAAACCGCGGCCGCTGCCGTTGACGCCGAGCTGGCGGACTGCGTGCTTATCGGCGACGACCTGGCGAACGACGTGGCGGGGGCTCGCCGCTGCGGGATGCCGGTGGTCTGGATCGCACGCGATGGAACGCCAGCGCCGCCCGGCGTTGCGACGGCCCGAGACCTGGCGGACGCGGCTCGCATGGCCCTGGCGCCCGGCTGGCGGACGCTCTCGGCCGATGCAGCGCCGGGTCCAGCCGACACATAGGCCGACGCCTGGAATGTCCCTTGCCACGCTGCGCATTGCCACCGCGTCGCGAACGTCGGTTCACCCGATCGGCCGCCAAATTCAGTCGGCTCTTGGCGCAGGGGACGTGGGCGACGGCCTGCTGCTGGTTAGCGTCCCGCACACGACCTGTGCCGTGACCCTGAACGAACCCGAACCCGGCCTACTCGACGACCTTGCCCGGGCGCTGGAGCGACTGGTTCCCTGGCGCGGCCGATACGTACACAACCAAGGGTCCGAGGACAACGCGGCCGCCCACGTGCGTGCCAACCTGATCGGTCATCAAGTCCTGGTGCCGGTCATCGATGGGCGGTTGCAGGTGGGCGTGTGGCAGGACGTTCTGTTGATCGAGTGCGACGGGCCGCGTACGCGCAGCGTCGAACTCCGCCTGCTCGCCCCGGGCGAAGCGGTCGGCTAGATCCCGCGCTCCTCGAGTTCGGCCAGCAGCCGGTTACCGTAGGGCAACGGTTGACGGTAGCCGGTGCGGTCGGTGGCCGCCGACCAGCCGCGCAGCCTGAGTTGGCGCGTGATGAGGTCGTCGGCCTGCGCCAAGTATTCGGCGGCATCCTGCTCGCCTCGCCGCACGACGGCAATCGGGTCTCCAGTCAACGCATGCCAGGCCTTGGCGCCCGGGTGCGCCGGGCTGCGCATGGCTCGCGTGGCCGCCTCGATCAGCGGCGTTCGGTCGAACGGCCGCTGATTCGGGTCCAGAAACGCCGGATCCTGCAGCGTCTCCAGCCGGGCGGGGGTGAGCAGGTTGGTCCGGGCCAGCGCACGCTGGGCGGGCGCGTCCAGAAGGAAGCGCGCGAAGGCCCAGGCCGCGTCGGGCTCGGGACTGTGGGCAGGCACTCCCACGCACACTTCTTCGGCCTCAGTCAGTGCCTGTTCGCCCTCCCAGGCGGGCAGCGGCGCCACGGCCCAGGGCACGCTGGCGCGGATCCACCGTCCCACGTCGGTTCGGTCGATGTGCATCGACGTCAGACCGCCGCTGAACGGGGCCACGAACCGGTAGGCGATCGGCAACTCGATGGCCAGCGTGGTTTGCCAGGTGGTCAGACGTTGCAAGCGGCTTTCGCGTTCCGGGGTGGCGAGAGCCGACGTTCGTTGCTCGGCGTCCAGGAACTCTCCGTCGCTCCTCTCGGCCAGGACGGGGCGGGCGTAGGCGGGAATGGCCGCCAGGCCAAACCGTTCGACGCGCTGTCCGTCCGTGATGACCAGGCGTCGCGCCGCTTCCTCGAACTCCGCCACCGTCCAGGTTCCGCGCCAGCTCATCGGCGCCGCTACGCCAGCCGCCTCGAGGTGCTGTGCGTTATAGAGCACGCACTGGTGGGCAGCCCCAAGGCTGAGGGCGGACCGCTCGCCGCCCGCTCCAGTCCGAGCGGCAAAGGCTCTCGGCGCTGCGTCCCGCAGCTCGGCATCGGCGTCAATGCGCGCGCCCAGCCCGTGCAGAAAGCCTGCCGCCGTGAAGTCGAAAACGTCCTCGGGCGCGATTCGGGTGACATCCGGTCCGTTGCCGGCGCGTAGGCGGGTTCGCAGACCGTCCGGCGTCAGTGCGTTTTCGAGGTGTGCTTGCACCGTGATCCACGGCGCGTCCTTGTGGAACCCACGTTCAATTTCGCTTAGGGCCTCCAGCAGCACCCGCGGTCCCCAGGCCTCGAACTGGATCGTGGCGCTGGCCGCCTGCGGCACGCCGGTTGCGTCGGTTGCGGCCGTGGGTGAGTCCGGGGTCGCCTCGGGCGTAGCCGTGGGCAGCGGCGGCGGCTGCACCACCTCGACCGGGGGCAACGTCACCGGCGGCAGTTCGCGGTCCACGCGGTCCAGCGTGCAGGCCGCCAGTAGTCCGCCGGCGGCGACCAGGCTGGCGTGGAGCAGGGACCGGCGCGAGAGCGCCACCGGTCTTGATGCCGGATCCGGCCCGCGACTTGCCCGCGTCCCGGGACAGTCCGTGCTCACGGACAGGTCGTCCTCTGCCCGGGGATCAGAAATATCCGGCAGATCCTGGTCGGTCGCGCATCACTGGCTATTCTGACCTCAATCCTTGTACGACTCTCGAACTCGAAAGGCATCGCGCCATCGACCTGCTGCTCTGGGCTGGCGCCTTGGCGGTGTTGTCCATCCTCGGGGTGCCCTGGGCGTTCGTGCTGTGTCGCAGCCTGCCGTCGCGCGGTGTCCTGCTGGCCGCGCCGGTCGGACTATTCCTGGCCCATTATCTCGCCTGGCTGGGGCTCTCCACCGGGTTTTTTCCCAACGGCCGCGGCGTAGCCGTGGCCGCGTTGCTGACTTTCGCGGCGCTGAGCGCGGCCCTTGCCTGGAGGCTGTCGCCAAGCCTCGACGGACTGCGCTCCAACCGCCGCCTATGGTCCGCGGGTTGCCTCCTGCTGCTTGCAATGTTTGCGGTGGGCGTGGGCCTGCGCTGGCTGAACCCCGAAATCGGCGGAACCGAAAAGCCCATGGACTTCGCGTTGCTGAACGCCGCTGCCCGGGCGACAGCCTTTCCGCCGCCCGACCCCTGGTTCGCCGGAGAGACTGTCAATTACTACTACCTCGGCTATTCCATGGCGGCCTTCGGCGTGCACCTCAGCGGGGCCGATCCAGCCGTCGGCTACAACCTCGCCGTGGCCGCGCTCTTTGCACTCGGCGCGCTGGCCGCGGCTTCGGCCGGCTACGACCTGGCCGTGCTCACCGGCGCCGGGAAGCGCGCGCGCAAAGTGGCAGCGGCGCTGGCGCTGGGTCTGACGATGTTGGCCGGCAATCTGGCCGTCCTGCGCGTCATCTTCTCGGACAGCACCGACACGCCCAGCGGATTCTGGCAAGGCATCGGCTGGAACGCCTCACGCTCGATTCAGCGCGAGGACGCCAGCGGGCTGACCGATTACACGATCAACGAATTCCCAGCTTTCTCTTTCATTCTGGGCGACCTGCACCCGCACGTTATGGCCCTGCCATTCACCCTGTTGGCCGTCTCGCTGGCGGTGCAGTGGATCCTCGCCGGAGGTGAGGCTGAGCGCGAAGCTCTGGCCCCGCGGCTGGCGCGCGGCGCGCTCACTGGCCTCGTGCTTGGCGGCCTCTACGCGCTCAACGCCTGGGACGCTCCCACCTTCGCGGGGCTGGTGCTGGCGGGAGGCGTGGTGGTGGCCTGGCGCGACCGGCGCCGCTTGCTGGCGCTGGCACCGACGGCTGCCGCGGCTCTGTTCGTAGGCGTGGTCGCCTGGTTGCCCTATACCCTGAACTATGTGCCCGGCAGCCGTGCGATCGGCGTGGTGACCGTCAGAAGCGAAGCGCTGGACTACTTCCAGGTCTTCGGTCTGTTGCTGACCGCCGCGGTCATCACGCTGGCCGCCCTGCTCTGGGACGCACGGCCGGACGGCCGCCTGTTTCTGATCGTCCTGCTTGCCGCCGGCGCCGGCGCCACTGTGATTGCACGCGGCGATATTGTGGTCGGACTGTCCGCGCTGCTCATCCTCAGCGCCTTCGCGCTGTGGTCGTACCGCGCCGAGCCTGGGCTGGCGGCGCTCCTGTGGCTGCTGGTGGCCGGACTCGGGCTGTTAACCGTCGTCGAGGCGCTATACGTGGACGACTTCTTTGGTTCGCCCAACCAACGCATGAACACCGTCTTCAAACTGCATTACCAGGCTTGGGGCCTGCTGGCTATTGCCGCCGGACCCGGACTCATCCTGGCTTGGCGCCGTCTCACGCGATCCGACGGTCTGCGCCTGAAGCTGACGCGCACGGCGTTCGTGAGCGTGCTCGCGTTACTTGCCATTCCCGCGCTGGTCTACCCGCTCATTGCCACCGGCGCCAAGACCGAGGCAAGTCCGGTCTCCGGATCGTTGGACGGCCTCGCCGCCGACCGCCTGCGCCGCCCCTCTGAAGTCGCCGCGGCGGAGTGGATGCGCACCCATGCGCCCCGCAACGCCGTGCTGCTGGAGGCCCCAGGCCGCGCCTACTCAGGCGACTCGCGCATATCCACCTGGACTGGAATCCCGACAGTCATTGGCTGGATTCAGCACGAAGACCTCTGGCGCGGACCCGATCCCCGGATCGCGGCTCGCACGGCCGACGTCGAAACCGCCTACCGAACAGCCGACCCGGCCCTGCGGCGGGCGGTGTTGGACCGGTATGGCGTCACGCACGTTGTAGCGGGCGATTCTGAGCGTGAGCGCTATGGCCCCGAGGTCGAGGCCCGCCTCCGTCATGACCTCAGCGTGGCCTTCACTCACGGCACCACGACGATCTTCCAGGTTCGGCCCGCCCCGTGAGCACTGGTGCTCCCACCATTCGCGGCTGGCTGGCGCGCCCGGCCTGGTTTGGCTGGTCACGCGGCGAGTGGCTGCTCTATGTCCTCATCCTGGCCGTTGCCGCCGGTCTGCGTTTCTTCGACCTGGGCGACCGCGTCTACCACCACGACGAGGCCATCCACGCCAAAGAGTCCAACGACATCATCAACGGCAAGTACTTCCGCTACGACCCGGCCTACCACGGACCGCTGCTCTACTTCGGCAACGTGGTCCTGTTTCTTGCCGCCGGCGTCAGCGATGCCCTGGGACGCGTGATCCCGGCGGCATTTGGTGTGGCTTCGGTCGCCGCTTTGTTGATATTCCGTCCTGAGTTGGGCCGCACCGGCACGCCGCTGGCCATGGCGGCCATGACGATTTCGACCTCGTTCCTCTACTACTCCCGATTCCTGCGCATGGACATCTATGTGGTCCTGTTCACCCTTCTGCTGATCGGCTCAGTGATTCGATACCTGGAACGGCCGCGGCGGCGCTGGATCTATCTGGCCTGGGTGATGCTGGGTCTCTCGCTGGCGACGAAGGAGAACACCTTCATTCACGGCTTTGCGCTCGTGATCCTTCTGCTGAGCGTGGGCGGGCTGGCGTTCCGAGCGTGGCGTGGCGGGCCCAACGCGTCACCCCTGGGGACCCAGGCACTCACGGCGTATCGCGCTCTGGGATACGACTTCGAGCACCTGGTCTACGGCGCGCTGACGTTCGTTCTGATCGTCTTCGTGTTTTACACCTCGTTCCTCACGCACCTCCCGGGCTTTCGCGCTGCCTTTACCAGTTCCATTGAGTACTGGACGAGTGTCCATGAATCCGAACGAGTCAATCAGCCCTGGTTCTACTACCTGATGTTCATGGGTCTCTACGAACCCTTTGCGTTGGTCTTCGGTGTGGTCGCCCTTGTCCGCGCGCGAGGCGCTCGGCACCTGCTGCCGTTCGTGCTGTGCGTCTGGATCGTCGTGACCTGGATCGTGTACTCCGCCGCGGGCGAGAAGGCGCCCTGGTTGGTGCTGCATCTGCTGTGGCCGCCGATGCTGCTGGCCTGCTGGTGGGTTGGGCGCTGGTTTGACGAGGCCCGTCCGTTCATCTCCCGCCTCGCGGTTGGGCTGCTGAGCGTCGCTCTCCTGTTTTGGACGGTGTGGTTCGCCATTCCGGCCACGTATGAGCGCGGCAGCGTGCCCAACGACATGGTCGTCTACGTGCAGACCACGCCCGACGTGCGGGATGTCGCCGCGATCGCTGACGAGGCCGCCAGGCGGACCGGCCTGGGGTTCAAGCTGCGCATCCTCATCGACAACGCCTATGCCTGGCCGACCGTGTGGTATCTGCGCGACTACAAGGCTGCGCTCTACACTAAGAACCTCGCGCTAGAGGAGGCCCGCGAAGCGCAGATCGTGCTCATGTCCCCGACCAGCGCCGATGCGCTGGGCATCCAGCTTCCCGAGTACGTGGGCCGCAAGATGAAGCTGCGGTGGTGGTTCCCGGAGCACGCGTACAAGAACTGGGACGCTGGATTCCTGGGCGAGTTCCTGGCGGACCCCGAGGCGCGGAGCTCCTTCCTACACTGGTTGCTGACGCGCGAAGAGCCGCCTGTTCCCAAAGGATCGTATGACTTCGTGATGTACGTGCGGACCGACTTGCTGAAAGAGGGTCCGCTGGGACCGTTCAGCCTGTGAAGGCGGTGATCGTCGGCGCGGGCATTACGGGGCTGGCGTTGGCTCACGAGCTGCTGAAGCGCGGCCATGAGGTCACGCTGGTGGAGGCCGCGCCGCGGCCCGGCGGCGAGCTGGCCACGGTGGAGGTTGGCGGGGAGCCGGTGGAACGCTTCTACCACCACCTGTTCACCCATGACCGCTTCATGATCGACCTGGCGGAGGAACTGGGCGTGGGCGACCGGCTGGAGTGGCCGGAGCCGGAGATGGGCTACTACCTGGGTGGCCGCCTTTACCCATTTACGTCGCCGCTGGATTTGCTGCGGTTTGGGGCGCTGAGCCCGTGGGCGCGGCTGCGGCTGGGGCTTGGCACGGTGCTGTTGCAGCGCCGGACCGACTACCGGCCCCTTGAGGACCGGACAGCGGCCGAAGTGCTGCCGCGGTATGTGGGGCGGGAGGCGTTCGAGGCGATTTTTGCGTCGATGCTGCGGGCCAAGTTTGCGGGGCACTGGGAATCGGTGTCGATGGCGTGGATGTGGGCGCGGCTGATGGCTCGGGCGCGCACGCGAACGCCAGACAAGCGGCGGGAGCGGCTGGGGTATTTCCGCGGCAGTTTCCGGGTGATCGTGGACGCGCTGGCGAATTCGGTGCAGGAACGTGGGGCGGAGATGCGGCTGGCTTCGCCGGTGCAGGAAATCACGATCGGTGAACCGGGGGCGCCGCCGTTGCGGGTGAACGACGAGCCGGTGGAGGCTGATGCGGTTATCGCGACGGTGGGGTTGCCGATCATCCGGCGGCTGTTGCCGGCGTCAAGGCGCGGGTTCACGGACTCGCTGGCGGCCACGTCGTATGTGGGGGCGTGCGTGGCGCTGATTCAGATTCGGGAGCAGCTGTCGCGCTACTACTGGACGAACATCGGCGATCGGGACTTGCCGTTTGCCGGGCTGATCGAGCACACGAATTACGTGGACCGCGAGCGCTATGGCGGCAAGCGGCTGCTGTATGTGAGCAACTACCTGCCGCCGGAGCATGAGTTCTTTCAGCTGGATGACGACGCGCTGATCGAGCGGTTCGTCGATCCGATTGCGCGGGTGTTTCCGACGTTTCGACGCGAGCACATCGAGGAGGCGTGGGTGTCGCGGGATCCGGTGGCGCAGCCGGTGATCGAGGCGGGGTATCAGCGGCGGAAACCGCCGTACGCCTCACCGATTCCGGGCTTCTACATCTGCAACACGTCGCAGATCTACCCCGAGGACCGCGGGACGAATTACAACGTGCGCATTGCCAAGGAGTGCGCCGCGCAGCTGGAAGCCGACGCGCCGGGGTTGGTCGCGCGGCGAAGCGCCGAGTCCTAGACACCGCGCCAGACCCGGATGCGGCCTTGGCCGCCGACTTCGGGCACCACGCGGGACGCGTCGGTGGAGGCGCAGTAGGTCACGTCGTCCCAGAGGCCCACTGGCTTCAACAGGCGGGCGCTGCGCGAGGCGGCCAGCGCCGCTTCGGCCGACGGATAGGCATCGGCCACGTGGAGGGCGGTGAGGGCCGATTCGTCCAGATCGAGGTCCGGCGAGTTCTGGAGCAGGCGCTGGACGATTACTCCGGCGGTGTAGACGTCGTCGAGCGCCAGCGCGCCGTTGCGGCCGGCGCAGGCGACGGTGATGGAGGTGGCGTCACGATCCTCGAGCAGGCGTTCTGCTACCGCTCCGGCGTTGCGGAGGGCGGCGATGAAGGTGCGGCGGGACTCGCGCCAGCGTTCGATGGCGTAGGCGCCGTTGGTGGTTGAGAGCACGGCGCGGCGGCCGGTCAGGTCGGATTCCCGGAACTCACGCGGGGAATTGCCGTGGTCGAAGCCCTCGGGGGGCAGGCCGCCGCGTTCGCCACAGAGCAGGGTGCCGGGGCCGAGCTGCCTTGCGGCTTCGCGCGCGGCGGTGACGTCGCCGGCGATCCAGACCTCGGGATCGCCGGCCTCGGCCATGGCGATCAGGGTGGTGGTGGCTCGGATTACGTCGACGACCGCGCAGACGCCCTGCGGGTCGGGTGCGAGGGATCCCGGCAGCAGGTCGACGCGGACGAGGCTCACAGGCGGATGGTCTGCCAGCGGCCGGAGGCAAAGCGAGCCAGCGAGGCGGCCGCGATGGTGAGGTAGTTGATGCCCGCGCCGATCCACAGACCGGTCAGGCCGAATCCGCCAAAGAGACCCAGGCCCAGCGCCAGTGGAACGCGGATGATCCAGAGCGCCAGCAGTGAGATCAGCAGCATGGCGCGGGTGTCGCCGGCACCGCGCAGGGCGCCGGGCAGGGTGGTCGCCACTCCGACCACGGGCATGAACAGCGCGATCGTTCTCACCGGCAGTTCAGCCGCGTCCAGCACGGCGGGGTCAGTGGTGAAGGCCGACGCCAGCGCGCGCGGGAATAGGAACATGACCACGCCCACCAGCGTTGAAACCAACGTCGCGCCGATGGCCGCCTCGCGCCCGTAGACGTGCGCCAGTCGCGGGGCTCGCGCCCCCAGGCTTTGGCCGACCGCCGCGGACGCGGCGATACCCAGACCCAGCGACGGCATGTAGGCCAGCGAAATGATGGGGCCGACGACGTTCTGCGCCGCGAATGACACGGTGCCCAACTGCAGGCCGATGATGCTGAAGGCCATGATGCCGCCGACCCAAATGAACATCTCACCGACGGCGGGGCCGGATACCCGCAGCAGGCGCCGCAGCATCTCCCAGTCGGGCCGGTAGGGGCCGAAGACACCGGCGCGGTGCGGGGAGCGGTAGATCGCGACCAGCATGTACGCGGCCGCCGCCGTGCGCGCCAAACCGATGGCCACCGCGATTCCCAGCAGGCCAAAGCCGCGCGAGACAAGGAGGGCGCCCACCACCAAGTCGACTGCGGCCATGAGCACCGACCCGAGCATGGGGGTGCGGGTATCGCCGGATCCGCGCTGGACGGCGCCCACCATCACCACGACGGTCTGAAGCGGACCGGTCAATGCGCTGAGCGCCAGGTAGGGGGCGGCCAGCGCAACCATGTCGTCGGAGCCGCCGACCAGCCGCAGGATCGGGGCCGCGAAGAAGACCAGGACGAACGCCGAAATGAACGAGGCGGCGACGGCGGTGAGCATGCCCTGGCGTCCGGCGGTGTGGGCCGTGGCGAGGTCGCGGGCGCCGTAGGAGCGGGCCACCAGGGCCAGCGTTCCGATGCTCATGCCGAAGAAGAGCGAGAAGGTGAAGAACATCAGGAAGTTGGAGATGCCGGCGGCGGCCAGCACCTCGGCGCCCAACCGACCGGCGAGCGCGGTGTTGATCATGAAGAACGCGCTCTGCATCAGGTTTTCGAGCATGGCCGGCCAGCCGAGCGCGAAGAGGCGGCGGCGGATCTGGCGGAGTGTGAGTTCGGGCTGGCCCGCGGCGGGGGTAGGCGTGACCGGACGCGCAGACGGCAACCGGATGCCCCCGAGATCTGAGGTGGTGAATGTGGCCCATGTGGATTCTAGAGCCGGGCGGGGTTTGAGGCGGGGAAATGGGAGTCTCGCGCGCGGTAAGAGTTTTTTCCAAAAAACTCTTGAGGTGCAACGGGGCGCTTTTCTGCCGGAAGTGGGGTGGAACCCGTGGTGGGGGTGGATACCCGCCCCGGATCGCGTCCCCCGGATCGTGTCCGGGGCAGGCTGGGGCAGGCTCTGCGCGGGTATGACGGATGGCGGCGCGGGGTGGTTTTTGGCGGGGGTTGGGGGTGAGGGATGAAGACTGGGTTGCGGCTAAGGCCCCCGGAATGGTGGGCGGGGCGCGGCGGGGCCAGCCGGCGGTGAGATCGGTGCGCCGGGAGCCTCTCGCGGTGAGGAGTTGGGGTGAGGGCCAGCGCGACGGCTGCCATGAAGGTGCGAAGTCGGGAGACCGCGCGAAGCCGAGATTCGCCCAAGAAACTGCTGATTCGAGCCGCGGCTTTAAGGAGCGCCTGCCAAGGCGTGCTGGGAAGGCCCTGGTGGGGGCTGGGGAGGCGGGCCGGCGCGGCGATCATGTGTGGCTCCGACAGGAGTTGTGCGAACGTTAGCGCGAGTGTACACTAGACGGGTACCACCGGCGACCTGAATCTCAGCGACGGGGAGCGGTCGAGGCGCTGATTGACGGACGACTGGGCGTCGGTCCGTCGGCTTGAGAGGGCCAGGATTGGTGGCGACCGGTCATGGCCTTGGCCGCCGCAGGTTGCAGACGCAGCGGTTCGTCGCATTCGGCACAAGGCAGCTCGATCCAGCCCTACTTGTACCAGAGCGGATACGACGGGTGGTGGAAGGGTGGCCTGCGATGCGATGTGGTGATGCTATGATGTCTCTATGCGAACTACGGTGACCATTGACGACGATGTCCTGGCCGTTGCCCGGGCGCTGGCCGGGCAAACCGGCCGCAGCCTGGGCAGCGCCCTGTCAGAGCTAGCCCGCCGTGGGTTCAGGACCTCGTCCGCGGCTCGGAGTGACGGTGAACGGTCCGTGTTCGATGTCCCCGTCGATGCCGGCCCGATCACCAGCGAGGACGTGAACCGGTCACTGGACGAGTGGCCGTAACCGCGCTGCTGGACGTCAACGTCCTGATCGCCCTCGCCTGGCCCAACCACGTCCACCACGTGGCTGCCAGGGCGTGGTTTGAGACACGCCGCGACGAAGGTTGGGCTACGTGCACCATGACAGAAGCGGGATTCGTCCGGGTGTCCTGCAATCCGTCGGTCGTTCGGCATACCGTCGCTCCGCTGGATGCCATCGAAATCCTGGACAGCCTCAGGAGGCTGGGCGCACATACCTTTTGGCCCCTGAACCAGTCCGTCGTTGAGTTGCCGGCAGACGTCAGCGCCAGACTGCAGGGGTATCGTCAGATCACCGACGCCATCTTGTTGGCAACCGCCATGCAACACCACGGACAGCTGGCGACGCTGGATGTGGGCCTGCAGCGGCTGGTCGCTGAAAATCAGCGTTCCTCCGTATGCGTCGTTCCGGTGTGACCAAGCGTGGGGGAGTGAGAGGCGAGAAGTGAGACGGGTTAGCGACTGGTGGTTAGCGAAGAGATTCTGCTAGTGGGGTTGGATGAGGGGGAGGCCGGGGATGTGGCGGAAGTCACGGTCGTCGGAGGCGAGGGGGCACTGGCGAATGAGGGCGGTGGCGGCGGTTGTTGGTACAGCAGGGTCAGGTCATGGCGAATCGCAGTTGCGCCGATCAGCAGATCAAAGTCGCCGACAAGGTTTCCCGCTGATCGCAAGCGGCCTCGTTCGGTAGCGAACACCCGGCAAATCTCATCATCTATCGAAATCACGTCAACCCCAACCAGCAAGTCCCGTAGCGCGGCTTCGCTGCCGTGCGGGTCGGAAGAGTAAATAACACCTTCATAGATCTCGGCTATCGAAACAATACTCAAGCCTACGCCTTCTGTAATTCGTCCATCCACATAAGCAACTACACGCTCGACACCGTGCAAGTAGTGAATGGCCCAATCTGAATCAAGGAGATACTGCACAGAGTCACAGCTTTGGTTCGGGACGAGATTGGATCAGTCGAGACGCATAGATGTTTCGAATTAACTCGTCCGGGTCATGCAGACCCTTCCAGGCGCCAGCGCTGGCTCGCAAGGCCTTGCGCCTTCGCTCCAGTGAAGGTTGGTCGTTGACTGCTATGACAACTTCCTCGCCTTCTTCCAGATCAATCTCTTCGAGCGGCAGCACGATGCCTCCGAAGAATCTGCCCATGATTTCGCGAACCAGGCACCACGCTACCGGCACCGGCGACGGGACCGAACAAGAGTCGCCGCACCCGCTGGAGGCCCGCAGGCCACCCTTGCAGCGAGTCTAAACCCCGGCCGCTCGGGCTACGGCAGGGTCGGCAGACGGTCAGGGGTGGTACTGGCTCGGGATGGGATGGCGCGGGCGAATGGAGGCCGCTGAGTCAGACACGTTGGGCAGGCTCAGGACTGGGTCTGCGCGGGGATGGCGTTGTGGGGGGATGTGGAGGGATCTAGCGGCTGGGCTGTCGGGAGGTCGGGGTCTGGTTCGACAGGCTCACCAGGGACGCAGGCTGCGCTGAGATTGATCGGGGTGCTGGGTCCGCCTCCTTCGACAAGCTCAGGACAGGCCGCTTCGACAGGTTCAGGACAGGCTTCGGGAATCTCAGGGCAGGCTCCTTCGGCTGGCTCAGGACGGGGTCTTCGCGGACGCGGGGATGACGGAGGAGTTGAGGAAGGAGTGAGCTGAGGGAAGTGAGCAGTGAGAGAAGACTGGGGACGGGAAGGGGAAGTGGACGGGGAATGGGGAGGCGCGGGGGCAGGGGTTGATGCGGGCGTTTGGGAGTTGCCGGTTGCACGAGCCGAGGGAGGATCAGCCAATCTCGGAGCAGCCGATGGTCGCGGACGGTCAGGCGACGAAGGCGTTGTGGTGCTGGCTGTATGACCGGTTTGGGGCGGGGCTGGCGAGGGGGCCCCGCCCGCGGCTTCCTCTTCGGACAACCTAGTTATCTCACCTACAGATAGAAATTGCTTTCTCGATCTCAATCGCGCTCACCATCAGCATTTTCCGCCTGCATTAGTTCAAATTCGCTAGATTGTCGATCGCACTTCTCATGGAGATAGATCAGATTACTTCGTTACGTGCCAACTCCCGTCGGATGAACTCATAAAGTGCTATGACCACCATTCCACTTACTGGAATCAAGAATAGTGACATGGAAGATTCAATGGTGAAAATTCGGATAATATGCTCAATCACCTTCAGAGCTCCGTATGTTGGCACTATCACTAGAGCCGTCGTGGCGATAGTCACCTTGTAGAAACCACGCAAACCCCCTGCCCGCAAAATATCTCCAAGCGTCATCTTCGGATACTTCAGCTCGGAGACGATCTGCCCGAGGATCCAGCTGAGCCCAAATGCAATGGCGTCAGTATCAGATGGAGATATGTTTACTTCTCCAAGTCGAATTGAAACTAGGATAATTATGTAAGCTGCAAACAACAAGACCAGCATCGTTGCGAAGCTGATTAGCAGGTATCCAAATCGCCTGACGAAACTACGACCGGCCGTTGACACGATAGTGTATGATGCCAGTCCGAGTAGCAGATTTTTTATGAACTCTCCAGTATCCGGGCCCCATCTTATCCAGCAATATGTCGCTATTGTGATCACGCCGATGACGTTCAGTATGGTTGACGTAGTAAGGCGTTTAAGTTTCCATTTTTTGATGGCCACTTGGTGGTCGTGACGATGCTCATCCGTGATGTATACTTTATACAATATTACCACTCTATTTAGCAATTCCTTGGATCCAACTATGTTCTCCTTGTTGGCCGGGATATGGGGACGGCTACCGATCCAGAGTCTAAAATCCATTTTGGTGCGTTGCCAGAATACAGAATGTTTGTTTAGTCGACTATATCTCTCGCTTTGAAGTGGCTCTGAACACCAGAGCAATTCTGTGGCAGAGGCATGGACGTCAGGCCATTCATTGATCGCCAGAGCTTCGACTAGTTCTTCAACTGAAATGACGTCCCAATCCTCCTTACGACTGAGAGCACTGTCAAGACCGACTCGCCGGGCAAAGGTTCTTATCACGTAGTCAATCTCTTCATTGTTGAGGTCGCGAATTGATAAGCAATTGTTGTGCACTGTCGCGTCACCGGCATCTCTACTTGCTTTCTGTTGTGAGAGCTCGGGAGGGATTGAGGGATCAGGCTTCGTCACTTGGGCCGGGTCGATTTGCCGCCGTGGACGGTGGGTTCGGCGCACCATTGGAGGCGGAGGACGGCTAGGGGTTCGAGGATGGATTCGGGGAGGCCGAGGAGGTCGATGAGGACGGCGCGGTCGAGGGCGTGGCGGGCGGAGTCGTGGTAGGCCTCGTTGGCGGGGAGGAACTCTTGGTCGAGGAAGTCGGCGAAGATCCGGTGAGAGCGGTCGATCTGCTCATGGCCGAGTCTTCGGGCGTCGAGGGTTAGCAGATCCGGCAACTTCGTAATGGGCATGACTGAGCGACCCAACTGCTGACGACCGCCCGTCCACCAAGAGCTGATCAAGCCCAGAGTCGTGTTTGCCCAGAGTGCGATCGCCTCGTCGCATACGCTGTTCGTCAGTTGGAAGTTCGGCCACGCTCGGCCGCCAATCGAGCGTTCCGGGGTAAGGCAAGCAGCCAAGCTTTGAGAGTTGAGCCTGAAGTCGCGGTTGAAGTGGAGGCGGGTCGCGGTGTCCCAGACATCCAAGGCTTTGGCCTCGCGGCCCGCACGCACGCGTCCCTCCCGATCAGTCTCCACAGTCAGGCGCCGCTCTCGCGCCGCAGTGTGGCGCCAAAGCATGGGATAGGCCGCTGCGTCGCGCCGGGCAATCACATCGAATGGGCCGTTGGCTTTCCCATTGATCTGCATGTCATGCAGACCCTTCTCGCCCAGCGCGTGAAGCCTGGCGACGGGAAGAGCATGCGTCTCGCGCATGCGCGGCAAGCGAAGGAGTCCCCGGTGCAGCGCAAGAGCGGACTCGGCGATGGTCGGTTCCCTAAGCGGTGCGCATCCACCGTCACCGGCTGTTGCGCGCACGAAACAGCCAGCTTCCGTTCCCCCCACGCTCAATAGGCCACTTCGGGCGTCCGGAAGATTGCGAATCTCTCGGGCGACCTCTGCCGCCTCCGCTTGGCTTTTCGGTCGGCGGAGGAGACTCACGTAGGTTGCGGGAGTTTCTGATTCGCCATCCGGCGATGCTTGGTCTCGTCTGGTCGCGATAACCAGCGCTTCACCGATGGTCGTGTCCGACGAGAACGCGCGGCCAGTGTCACCAACGGCCGCAATGGTGACGAAGGCCAAGTCGCGGTATTCGCGAGCCAGCAGCCGCCGTGCCGACGACCAAGCCTCTCCTGATATGACCGCCAGCGGCAATACGAGTGCCAGCACGCCGCCCGGCTTGACCTTTGCATGGGCCAAGTCGATGAAGTTTGAGGCAAGTCCGGCGTAACCATGGCCCGCTGGATGTTTCAGATGGCCGCGAATTCGTCGAAGTTCGGATGACATGGCCCGCTGTTCATCGGCGCTGGTATTGAATCCAGCAAACGACGAGACCGGTACGCCCTCTTCGGTTCCTTCGTGCCCGAGGGGTCGTGTGAACGGCGGATTCATGATCATGAGATCGACTGAGCCCTGGGGCAGGTGGAGCTCGTCGCCCTGGCGCTGCTGGGCTGGCGATGAGTGGACGGGTAGGGGGTGGCTGTGACCCCGGATGGCGTGCTGGCCGGTGCCGAAGAGGGATGGCTGGGCATCCTTGAGAATCAGGTCCAGCGAGCCGATGGCTGTGGCGCGTCCGCCGGGGTCGTCCGGTTCCGGGTCGCCGTAGGGCATGGTGTGGATGCGGGTGCGGTCAAAGGGCAGGCCGGGATGCGCGCTGGCGAGCGTGGAGGCGGTGAGGTGGGTGGCGGCCGGCATGATGTCCGCGCCGATGAGCGCGCGTTCCAGCATGGCGGCGTGGAGCGGCGCGTCGTCGCCGCCGGCCCGGCGGTGGCGGGACGCGACGGCGCGGTAGGCGGCGGCCAGCAGCGCGCCGGTGCCGCAGGCCAGGTCGGCAATTCGCAGGTTGGCAAAGGCCTCTGGGTCAGGCCAGTCCACATCCAGACGGGCGGCCGCAAGTTCGGCCAGCAGTGCGGCGGAGGCCGGTAGGGTGTAGAAGGTGGCCAGGAACTTCCGGTCGGCGATGAGGCGTCCGAACATTTGGCCTGAGAGGTCGTGGGTGGTCGAGGTTCCGATCTCGTGCAGCGCGTCGGCGACTTTGGCCAAGTGCTCAAGGATTGACGTGGCTTCGCGGGGCGAGACCGGCGACATGAGGTCGTCGGCGATCCGGAAGATCGGCCAGTAGTTGATCTCGCTGAGAATGCGGCGCCACTCAGCGATGACGATGGAGCGGCTGAGATGCTTGAGCGGTGATTCCCGGCGCAGTTCGTCGAATGACCGGACACCTAGCTTGGCTGAGGCAAGGGTGGCGTGAAAGGTCATGGCGTTGGCCACGATGGCCATGGCCATGCGCTCGGTCTGCTCCCCCGGTTGCTGGTGCAGGACAGCCGCTCGTCGGCCCAATATCCCTTCCGGTTGCAGCAGCATGGCCTCAAGGCGGCCGGCGGCCTGGCGGACGCCGACTTCGAGGATCAGGGTTCCGCGGGCGATGCGGCGTTCGGATAGGGCGGTGTGCTCGATGAAGCCGGCGAGGTCGTCGACGCCGCCAGTGAGCCAGCCGCTCTCGGGCCAGCGGTCGGGGCCTTCGGCTCCTTCTGTAAACACACAGTAGTCGAAGTCGGACTCGGCCACGCGCCGGGGCAGGTGCGCCTGGTTGACGCCCCGAAGTTTGACGGGCACGCGCAGGGCGACGGCCTGTTCGATTACTTCACCGGTGGCCGCGACGGCTTCGCCCAGGCGGTTGATGGCGTCCTGCTCAACCTCGCGGGCGGGGTGGTACTCGGTCTCGATAACAACGGGCAGGCCGCCGGGATGCTGGATAAGGATGTCGGGGCGATCGCTCGGCGCGTCAGCCAGCACGCCTGTTTGCTCGACTCCGATTCCCTGCCGCCAGCGCGGGTGCCTGCCTCGGAGCAGGCGGGCGAGTTCGACGTTGACGGTGTGTTCGGCGGTGCGGGGCATGCGGGTGGGACGGGGTTGGACGGGTCAGCTTACTTGGGGCGGGTTGGTTGCCTGGGAATGTGGTTCGACACGCCCCTCCGACGGACTCCGGGGCGGCTCACCACGAACGGGTAGGGCTTACCATGTCGTGAACCCGTTCCGGAGTTGCTCCCTATGTCTGTGCGGCGTGTGGTGTTTTGGCTTGGGATGGCGACGGTGGCGGCGGTTGGTAGTGCGGCGGTGGCTCGGCGGCCAGTTCCTGAGGGGCTGGTTGACTGGGGGCTGGGTGGGCGGACGGCGCGTCGGTTGGCGGGGGAGCCGGTGGCGTGGCGGCCGGATGCCGAACTCGCCGCGCATTACGACTTGATTGTGCGGCGGAGCTTTGACGCGGTGTCGGCGTACACGGGTGTGTCGATGGAGGTGGGGTCGGACGAGGTGCGGGTGCTGGGTCGGGCGGATTGGATTGACGCGAATCTGGTCAACTTTGAACGGTTGCTGGCGCCGCTGGCGGCTGCCTACCAGCAGACGCGGAGTGGGTCGGGCGCGCTGGCGCGACTGACGGCGCACGGGACGCGCTTTACGGTGACGGGCCAGATTGCGGTGCTGCTGGGCTACCTGGGGCGGCGGGTGCTGGGTCAATACGACATCCCGATCCTGGACGCGGAGGCGGACGCGGCGGGGATCTACTTCGTGGAGCCGAATATCGCGCAGGTGGCGGCGCGGGCAGGGGTGGACCTGGAGGCGCTGCGGCTGTGGGTGGCGCTGCATGAGTCGACGCACGCGTACCAGTTCCGGGTGGGCGATCCGCCGTGGTTGCGGGGGTATACGGCGGGGCTGATCCAGGATTACCTGGCGGAAGCGGTGCGGGCGCTGGAGTCGGGCGAGCGTCTGGGCGAGCGGCTGCGGGATATGTGGCGGCGCTTCGACCGGGACGATCCGGCGGGGACTGGCCTGATGCGGCTGGCGCTGACGGATGCGCAGGCGGATTCGTTGGGTCGGATCCAGGCGCTGATGACGCTGATGGAGGGGTATAGCAATCACGTGATGCGGGAGACGGGCCGGTCGGTTATCCCCGGCTTTGAGGTGCTGGAAGCGCGGATGCAGGCCCGCGAACGAGCGCGGGGGGCTTCTTCGCGGGTGCTGAACCGGTTGCTGGGGCTGGATTTGAAGTTGGAGCAGTACCGGATTGGCGAGGCGTTTGTTCAGCAGGTGGTGGAGGCGCGCGGCCTGGAGTTCATGAACGAGGTTTGGCGGGGGCCGGAGTTGCTGCCGACGCTGGCGGAGACGCGGGATGCGAGAGGGTGGATGGCGCGGGTGGAGGGGGAGATTGCTTAGGTTTCGATACGTCGGGGGTGGTTGCCCGGAAGACCCTCACCCCTGGATTACGTCCGAAGCAGGCTCCGACCCTATTGCGCGGGGAGAGGGAGGAAGAGGGCGGCTGGTTGCGGGGGCGGTGACTGGCCCTGGGGTGTCGTTGCGGGTCAGTGAAGCAGGTTGGTCAGTTCGTGCAGGGTGGTGATGGTGAGGTCGGGGTGGATGTCGCCGGTGCGCGGCGAGCCGTCTCGATTCAGCCAGATGGCGTGCACGCCGGTGTTCTGGGCGCCGGCGATGTCGGAATTGAGGCTGTTGCCGACCATGGCGGCGCGGGCGGGATCGCAGCCGAGTCGTTGCAAGGCGAGTTGCATGGGGCACGGATGGGGTTTGCCGATGCCGACTTCTCCAGAGACCACGATGGTCTGGAAGTAGGGCCGCAGGCCGGATGCGTCGATCTTGAAGTGCTGGAGGTCGGTGGCGCCGTTGGTGACGAGGGCGAGGGGCAGGCGGCGGGCGAGCTTGGGCAGGAGGTCGGCGGCGTCGGGGAACATGGCGTTGCGCTGGCGGCGTTCGTGGCGGAACCGTTCGGCCAGGTGTTCGGCGTATTGAGGGTCGTGGACGCCGTGTTGGGCGAGGGCGCGGCGCCAGGCTTCGCGGCGGTAGGTGGGGGCCCAGGCGTGGAGCCGCCGGAGTTCGGGCGCGTCGCCGGTGAAGCCGGCCCAGAGGCCTTCCCAGGAACTGATGCCGATGGACTGGCAGTAGTGGATGTGGTCGGAGGCTCGCCAGATCTGGCGGGCACAGGTGCGGGCGGAGCGGGCGACAGCGGCGGGGTCGAGTCCGAAGCGGTCGGCGACGGGGGCGCAGGTGGCGAGGAAGGCGGCTTCGGCGGCGCTTTCGTCGGGGATGAGGGTGTCGTCGAGGTCGAGCAGGAGGGCGTCGATGCGCATGGGGGCATGGTCACATAGGCGGGATTGGAGAGGCTTGCCGGTCGAGGCGTGTGGGCGGCGGACAGTCATAGCGGTTCGACAGCTTGATACGCTGAAGGCACACAAGGGCGGTCACCCTGGGCACGAACGTTTATGGCCGCTCTTGAGGGACGAATCAGCCAAGTCGAACGCGAGGTTAGCCACCTGCAGGGGGGCTACGCACACTTGGCGACCAAGGCCGATCTGGCCAATCTTGAGAACCGGCTCATCAAGTGGATGGTGGGACTTGGCGTGGGCGTGGTGGTTTCGGCCGGTATGTCCGCGGTGACTCTGATCCTGCGGCTGGTGACGTGACGGAGCGCGCAGGCCATGACGTGGATGAGATGGCGTCTCGAATCGTCATATCGGACGAAGAAACATGCCGGCTGGCCAGCGATCTGGCGCGTCTGACCGGCGAGACGATTACCGAAGCGATCACTGTGACGCTCCGGGAGCGCTTGGCGCGCGAGCGACGTCAACGCAGTGTCGATGCGCGGCTCAAGGAGATGCGTGCCATCTCTGAACGCTGCGCCGGGCAGTTGCGCGATGGGCCGTCGGCCGTTGAGCACGGCGACTTCCTATACGACGAGCACGGACTGCCGAAGTAGCCGCTGACACGGCGCTGACTGAGTAGGCGGTGACTTCAGCCACAGCGAACGGGCGCAGGCGGGTTCCTGATTGACCGCCGGGTCTTGACGCCTGGGGTCTTGGTGGCGAGTATCGGCGGTGAAGGAGGGGGTTCCATGGCACAGGCTGTCCTTGATGCGCCGGCGGCTGCGGAGGCCGCGAACGGCCGCACCTCGCTGACCGTTATCGACTGCGACGTTCATCCGTATCCGAACACGATTGCCGAACTGACGCCGTTCATGTCGGATCGCTGGGTGCAGTACATCAAGCAGTCCGGGTTCTCGGCACCGCCCGGCACCCAGTACCCCAAGGGCTACGAAATGGCCTCGCGGCGCGACGCCTGGCCGCCCAACGGCTTGCGGCCCGGCGGCGATCCCGACTTCGTGCGGGAGCAGTTGCTGGATGAATGGGGCATGCAGTTCGGAATCCTCACGCCGCTGTACGCCGCCGGCCACGTCCACAACGATGACTTCTCAATCGCGCTGGCCCGCGCCGTGAACGAGTGGCAGCGGCACGTGTGGCTGGACAGCGACGAGCGCTGGCGCAGTTCCATTACGGTCACGCCGCAGATCCCCGAGGCGGCGGCCGACGAAATCCGCCGCTGCGGCAAGGACCCGCGCTTCGTGCAGGTGATTCTGACGGTTCGCGGCCAGGCGCCGTATGGCAAGCGCCACTATCAGCCGATCTTCGAGGCCGCGTGCGACGTGGACCTGCCGGTTGGGATTCACTTCGGCGGCTGGGGGAATCACCCGATCACGGCCACCGGCTGGCCCTCCTACTACCTGGAAGACCACACGGGGATGACGCAGGCGTTCGAGGCGCAGGTGCTGAGCCTGGTGTCCGAGGGCGTCTTCGAGAAGTTTCCGAGCCTGCGGATCGCGCTGATCGAGGGCGGGTTCGCCTGGCTGCCCCCGCTGATGTGGCGGTTCGACAAGAACTACAAGGGACTGCGCGAGGAAGTGCCCTGGCTGCGCAAGCTGCCCAGCGAGTACATCCTGGAACACTTCCGCATGACCACGCAGCCGATGGACGAGCCGCCCAATCCGCAGCACCTGCTGCAGATCTTCGACATGATCGGTCGGGACGATTTCCTGATGTTCGCCACGGACTATCCGCACTGGGACTTCGACGCGCCGGACCGTGCGGTGCCGTCCGTGGTGCGCGGCGAGCTGCGGCAGAAGATCATGTCGCTCAACGCCGCCGCGTTTTATGACTTCGAGCGCGCATGACGTAGGCGCGGTGGCCGACTTCGAGGTCGGCCGGCCCACCCGCGTCGAGATCGAGGGCCGCGGCTTTGTGGTCGTGAATGCGGGCACGGAGTTTCACGTCGCCCGCGACGTCTGTCCGCACCAAGGGGCGCGCCTGTCCGCTGGCCTCTGTAAGGGCGAGGTGCGTGCCGAGGCGGTTGGCGGGCCGGTGGAGTACCGGACGGGCGGACGGACGCTGCTTCAATGCGCCTGGCACGGTTGGATCTTCGATCTGTCCAGCGGCCGAGCTCTGGCCGATCCGAACCGCGCGCGTGTGCGCGTCTATCCGGTCCGGGTGGCGGACGGCCGCGTGCTCGTCCAACTGGCGTAGGTCGCGCGTGTCCGCTGGGGGCGGGGGCCTGGGCGGGCTGGTTCACTGCATTCACGCCTCGCGAACGGCCGCGGCGCTGGTGCTGACGGGCGGCGGGACGGGGGTCATTCCCATGCTGCTGCGGCGTCCGGGCGGCTCGCGCACGGTGCTGGACATTGCGGTGCCCTATAGCCCCGCCGCCGTGGTCGCCTATCTCGGCGCGACCCCCGCGCAAGCGGTCTCGGCCGCCACCGCCGCCGCTCTGGCACGGCGCGCCTTCGAGCGGGCCTGCGAATTGCGGCCCGATGCTTCGATTCCGGTGGTGGGGCTGGCCGCCACGGCCGCGCTGGCCACCGACCGCGTGCGACGCGGCGACGACCGCCTGCACGTGGCCGCCTTTGACGGCGCACGCACCATCGCGCTGGCCTGGACCTTTGAGCCGCCGCTGTCCAGGCGCCACGAACAGGAAGCCGCCGCCGAGCGCGCATTACTGGCCGTGCTGGCAGACGCCGTGGGCGCGGCTCCCTGGAGCGAACTGGCCGGGCGTGACCTTGCGCCGGATGAGCGCACCGTCACGGTCCTGGATGACGAACTTGCTGCCCTACGCAACGGCCCGCAGCCCTGGCTGACCGCCTTCCCCGACGGCCGGCGGCGGCCCGGCGGGCAGCTTCCGACAGCGCTGGTTTCGGGGTCCTTCAACCCACAGCACCAGGGACACGGCGCGCTGTGGCGGGCCGCGCGCCGGCGCTTTGGCGATCCCGTGGCCTACGAGCTCTCGATAACCAACGTGGACAAGCCGCCGTTACCGTCCGGGGAGGCCCTGCGGCGCGCCGCGCAGTTCGCAGGGGACGCGCGCTTGCTTCTGACGGCCGCGCCAACCTTCCTGGAGAAGGCTCGCCTGCTCCCGGGCACGGCCTTCGTGGTCGGGGCCGACACGGCGCGCCGAATCGTGGAGCCGATCTACTACGGCGGCGCGCCGGCCATGCGCCGCGCCTTGCGGGAACTCCGGACCTTGGGCGCTCGATTCGTCGTGGCCGGACGTCTCGAGCATGGTCGCTTCGTGCAGCTGCAAGACCTCGCTGTCCCTCCCGAAGCTGCGGGGCTGTTCGAGGCGATTCCGGCCGAGGAGCTTCGGATGGACATTTCGTCAACGGAGTTGCGCGCCGGCCGCCGGCCCGACGCCTGAGCCAACCCGCCCCGCCCGCGCCTGGTGTCGTCTACCATCAACCCACGCTCCCCGCACCCCGAACCGAGCACGGTGTCGGCGCCCGACCCGCCTCACGCCTCCGCCTCCGACCAGCCAGACCCCGCCCCCCGACCTCCCGCCACACCGGTTGATCCCGCGCCGGCTACCGCCGCGCCCGGCGATTCGCCGGTTTATCGTTGGTCGCCGCGCACGCGGCGCACGGTGGCGATGGCCATTGCCATCCTCGCGGGCCTGGTGTTGTGGGGCGCGCGCGAAATCATCGGCCCATTCGTGTGGGCGGGCATTTTTGCCTACGTCTTCAACCCGGCGGTCGGCGCGCTGGTTCGGCTGGCCCGCATTCCCCGGCCCCTGGCGGTGGCGCTGTTCTATGCCGTCGGGCTTGGTCTGCTCGTCCTACTGGGCTTTGTGGTCGCGCCCCGGGTGGTCGACGAGCTCGACCGGCTGAACGCGGAACTGCCGTCCATCGTGGCCGAAGCCGAAGCCACGTTGCCTTCCGAGGTGCTGGGGCAATCGCTGGTCGTGCAGGACGTGATTGACGGCGTGACGGCAGGCGCGACCGGCATGCTGACCGACGCCACGCGAGCGATCGGCGCTTTCCGCAGCGCCTTCACGCTCCTCGTTCATGGCGTGCTGGCCGTGGTGGCGGCGGGCTACCTGCTGCTGGCCGGTCCAAGCCTGATTCGCGGCGCTTTGGTGCTGCTGCCGCCCGGTCCCCGCGCCGAGGTCGAAGACTTGATCGGCTCGATTAACAACGTCCTGGGCGGCTTCATTCGGGGCGAAATCATCCTGGTCGTGATCATGAGCACCACGACCTTCATCGGCCTGTCGATCATCGGCATCCCGTTCGCGGTGATCCTGGCCATCGCCACCGGGTTCCTGGAGTTGATTCCGGTCTTTGGCCCGATCATGGCGGCCATCCCGCCGATTGCGCTGGCCCTGGTCACCGCCAACAACTTCGGCTGGCCCGGCTGGGTGGCCGGCGCGGTGGTCGCGGTGATGTACACCGTGCTGCGGCAGCTCGAGGACTACTTCGTGATTCCCAACGTGGTCGGTCGGGTCGTCCGGGTCCACCCGTTGATCGCGCTGTTCGCCATCTTCGCCGGCCTGCAAATCTGGGGCATCACGGGCATGGTCATCGCGTTGCCGACCGCCGGCGTGGCGCGAGTACTGCTGGGCTACGCCTACCGCCGCACGGTGACGTCGCCGCGGAGGCCGTGATGGCGAATGGCGGTGACCGGGCCTCTGATCGTCGTCTGTTTGCCGCACCAACACCAACGTCGAGCGCGGCCCTAACTTCAGCTTCGTGGCGTTATTCTTCACGCGGCACTTGCCGGTAGCGAAGAGGGGCGGATGGCCGCGGATATCGGATTAGGGTTTCTGGGACTTGGCACGGTCGGTTCGGCGGTGGTCCGAACGGTCACCGAGCGGTCGGCCTTCCTGGAACGTCAGATTGGTCGGCCCTTCCGGGTGCGGCGGGCCCTCGTGCGCGATCCCAACCGCCGGCGCGACGTGCCGCTGGACGCATCCCAGCTCACGGTGAACGTGGACGACGTAATCGACGACGAGGCCATCGACGTCGTGGTGGAACTGATGGGCGGCGTCGAACCGGCCAATACCTACATCCGCCGCGCGCTGCGGGCCGGCAAGCACGTTGTGACCGCCAACAAGGAGGTCATGGCTACCCACGGGATCGAGTTGCTGGAACTCGCCACAGCCCAGGGCCGCGACCTCTATTTCGAGGCCAGCGTGGGCGGCGGCATCCCCTTGATCGGGCCGTTCCGCCAGGACCTGGCGGCCAACCAGATCCATGGGGTCCACGCCATCATCAACGGCACCACCAACTACATCCTGACGGAAATGGCCGCCGGCGGCGTGGACTTTCAGACCGCGCTGGCCGAGGCGCAGCGCCTGGGCTACGCCGAACCCGATCCCACCAACGACATCGAAGGCATCGACGCCGCCTACAAGCTGGTGATCCTGGCCTCGCTGGCCTTCAACTGCGCGGTCCGCCCGCAGGATGTGTATCGCGAAGGCATCACGCGCATCAGCGCGGCGGACTTCCGCTACGCCGCCGAGCTTGGCTACGGCATCAAGTTGCTGGCCATCACCAAACGCGCGCCCCACGGCCTGGAAGCCCGCGTGCACCCGGCCCTGATCCAGCGGCAGGTTCTGCTCGCCCAGGTGGACGGCGTCTTCAACGCGGTGCTGCTAGACGGCGACCTGCTGGGCCGGGCCCTCTTTATCGGACGCGGCGCAGGCCCCGAACCGACATCCAGCGCGATCGTGGCCGACCTGATCGATCTTGGACACAACATCCGGCGGGGCGTCCATGACCGTATTCCCATGACCCTGGACGGGGACCTGACTGTCCTACCGATGGCCGAGGTTCGCTCTCGCTACTACTTCAGGCTTTGGGTCACAGACCAGCCGGGTGTGCTGGCCCGCATCGGAACGGTCTGCGGCGACCACGCCATCAGCATCGCATCGGTTATCCAGAAGGAAGTGGACGAAAACGCCGGCCGGGCCGAACTGGTCTTTCTCACCCACGAAGCCCAGGAATCCGCGGTTCAGGGCGCGCTGGCTGAGATCGCCGATCTGGAGGTCGTGGCCGCCGTTGCCAGCGTGATTCGAGTTGAGGACCTGGCGGAATGAACGGCTCCCCCCGACCCGGGGTGATCGAGCGTTACCGCGAGTTCCTGCCCGTCAGCGACGCCACCCCGCGCCTGACCATCGGCGAAGGCGATACGCCGCTGGTCCGGGCCGCGTCGCTGGAGCGACGGCTTGGCTCTTCGGAGGTCTGGCTCAAGCTGGAGGGCTGTAATCCCACCGGCTCGTTCAAGGACCGCGGGCTTGCCATGGCCGCCGCCAAGGCCATCGAAGAAGGTGCGCACTCCTTCATCTGCGCCTCAACCGGCAATACGGCCGCCTCGGCCGCTGCGTTCGGCGCCCGCTCCAGCATCCCCACCGGCGTGATCATTCCGGCCCGCGGCGTTGCGTTGGGCAAAGTGGCGCAGGCGCTCATCTACGGCGCGTGCGTAGTTCCCATCCAGGGCACATTCGACGACGGCCTGGCATTGGTGCGCGAACTCGCGGCGCGCCCCGGCGTGGCGCTGGTCAACTCGGTCAACCCCTACCGGCTGGAGGGGCAGCAGACGGCGGCATTCGAGGTCGTCGACACCCTTGGCGATGCGCCGGACGAGCTCTACGTCCCGGTCGGCAACGCCGGCAATATCACGGCCTACTGGAAGGGGTTTCGCGCGTACCAGGCCGCCGGCCGGTCCACGCAGGCACCCGTCATGCACGGGGTTCAGGCGGCGGGCGCGGCGCCCATCGTGGACGGCCAGCCCGTGCCACACCCGGACACGGTGGCTTCCGCCATTCGCATCGGCAATCCGGCCAATTGGGAACGCGCGGTCCAGGCGCGCGACGAGTCCGACGGCACGATTGAGGCGGTCAGCGACGACGGCATCGTGGAGGCCTACCGGCTGCTGGCGGCCGAAGAAGGGATCTTTGTCGAACTCGCTTCCGCCGCCTCCGTGGCCGGGCTGCTGCAGCGCGCCCGTGGCGGCGAGGTGATTGGCGAGCGCGTGGTGTGCGTGCTTACCGGCACGGGCCTCAAGGACCCCGGCGCGGCGGTGCGCTACGCGCCGGAACCGGCCGAAGTCGAAGCCAGCATCGAGGCGGTTGCCCAGGCTCTGGGCTGGAGTACCGCTTAGCTACATCCCCGGCCTCCCCCATCCAACCCCGCGAGCCACTCCCAACGCGCGGTTGACAAGCCGCTATCCACCTGTCACCGGCCATTGCTCCTCACAACCAGCCACAGCCCACCGGCTACAATCTCACTGTGTTGTCCCAGGGCTTCACGCGGGCGGGCGCGTCGCCTGCCGTTGGAAGTGAGCAGCTTGGGTGAGCACCTACGAGGCTGGGTCTACAGCCAGCGCCGCAGCCGCCTTGACCCGGCGGCTTACTTCACTAACACCCGGCGGCCCCGCGGTCGACGTCGACCTGGAAACCTTCCTGGGCGCGACCCGGATCGGCCTGGATCCGCATTCGGAAGCGGCCATTCTCGACTCCATCCCCGTCATTCCCGCCGACGATCCGTCGGTCGTCGCCGCCCGCGAGCAAGCAATCGCCCCGCCCAACGCTGAAGCGCCGGGGACCGGCGACGCGTTCAGCTACCAACCCGATCAGCCTGAATCCGAGCCGATCACCGTTCAGTCAGCCCTGGGCCTCGACTGGCCGCCGGAATCCGTTGCGTGCGCCGGGTTGCGCCTGCTCATCCAGCTTCGCGAGACGCTTGGCCGGCAGATCATCGCGGGTCGTGGTACTGGCGGCGAACTGCGCGGCCTCCTTCACCTCCAGGGGGTGCAGCGCCCCGAGTTTGGCAACCTCCTGGAATTTGCCGTGAGCGGTGCGGTCTATGATGCTTGGAGGCAGGGTGGCAGCCGCCCGGTTTGGGTGGCGCTCAACGCTGACGACAGCCAGGGGTTGACGGGGCGGCAGGGCCGCCTCTTGGACTTCAGCGCCGCCATCGTCCCGACACGCGCGCTCCCCCGCGAAACTATTGTCACCGGCGCCTGCTCGCCGCTCACCATCCGACTGCGCGTCCTGTCCCTGCGCGTCTGGCGCGATCGTCCCAGCGCCGACCGAAGCGCCCCCGTCGCGGCCTCGGTTCAGGCCGAGCTCGAATACCTCCGCCCGTCGGCCTTCGTTGTCGCCAAATTTGGTAAAGCCCCGGTGCTGGACCCGGACAACATGCCGAAGTTCGACGGAACTCCCGAAGAATGGGAAGCCTTTGAACGCATTATCCGCGAGAGCCGTGGTCGTTGATGGCGACTGGCTCGGAACTCGTTGTCCTCGACACCTCCGTCGTATCGATCCTGTTCAACGAGGCTGACGACGAGCGATTCGCTTATTACCAGGAACGACTTGCCGTCTGTCGCGGCCTAATCTCGTTCCAGACCCTGGAAGAGCTCCTGTCGGGCATGCACAGCAGCGGCTGGGGTGAAACCCGCAAATCGAGCCTGATCCGGCACATCGGCAGGTACGAAGTTGTGTGGCCTGAGCCTGAGTCAAAGCTTGTGGCGATTTCGGCCCGCTTGCGCAGCGACCTGAAACGGATGGGTCGCACGCTCGCCACTGCCGACGCCTGGATCGCCGCCACGGCTCTCCTGCACCAATGCCCGCTTGCCTCCGACGACCGCGACTTCCGCCAGATTCCCGGGCTGCCCCTCATCCAACCTCACTAGCCGCGGGCGTTCGACTCTGGCCGGGCGGAAAGCACGACTACGGCTCGACCTCGTCCAGCAGTCCATACCCCAGCACGACGTTGTCGATCAGGCCAACACCGCCGATTTCGGCCGCGACGGCGATTACCAGGGGCGGGTCGGCCAGGACAACCGGTTCCAGGGTCAGGGCGTGGCGGACTTCGGCGTAGCCCAGGGTGGCCAGCGGCTCGGCTTCGACTGCCGATCTCACCAAGTCGGCCAGGGCGGTTGGCGACCGCTCGTCGTCGTCCCAAGCGCCGCGCGCGGATGCCAGACCTCGCCAGAGCGCGGTGGCGGCCGTCCGCTGAACTGGCGTAAGGCGCAGGTTGCGGCTGCTGAGCGCCAAGCCGTCGGCGTCCCGGACCGTGGGCACGATCACCAGCCCTACCGGCAGATTCAGGTCCTTCACCATGTGGGCGATCACCCGGGTCTGTTGCCAGTCCTTTTGACCGAAGTAGGCACGAGCGGGTCGGGTGAGGTTGAAGAGCTTGGCCACCACCGTGGCGACGCCCGCGAAGTGCCCGGGTCGTCGCGCCCCTTCCAGGTCGGCGCCGATTGGTCCCGGGTCGATTTTTGTACCGAAGCCTTCCGGGTACATCTCTTCGACGGACGGCGCGAAGACCAAGTCCACGCCGCAGGCCTTGAAGGCCGCCAGGTCCGCCGCTTCATCGCGGGGATAGGCGGTGTAGTCACTGGGCTCGTTGAACTGCGTGCGGTTGACGAACAACGTGGCCAGCACCGAACGATCGCGCCGCCGCGCGTCCCGCAGCAGCGCCCGATGCCCTTCGTGCAGCGCGCCCATCGTCGGCACCACGCCCACGGGATCGGGCAACCGCGCCCGCGCGTCCTGAAGTCCGGCGTTGGTTCTCGCTACGATCATGCGTCTTGACACGGATTGAGCGCGCTCTGGCGCGCCCCGATACTGCACATCATGGCACCGAACCCCGCACCGGACCCGGGCGAACTTCAGCAAGCGTTGGCGGCTGAATTGCCGGACGACGCCGTGCGTCCCGGCGAACCCGACCGCGACAGCGTTGACGGCGTTCAGCCTGACGTCTGCGCGCGGGTGGACTCTCCGGATGCGGTCGCGGCGGCTCTTGCGATCTGTCATCGTCTGGGAGCGGTCGTGGTTCCGCGCGGCGGCGGGACGCACCTGGGGCTCGGCATGCCGCCGGCGCGGGTGGACGTGCTGCTGGACCTTTGCGGGCTCTCCGAGGTGGTCGAGTACCGGCCCGAAGACTTGACCCTGGCGGTTGCCGCCGGCGCGCGGCTTCAGGCTGTGCAACGGCTGCTGGCGGACGCCGGGCAGATGCTGGCGCTGGACCCGGCGGGCGGGGCGGCATCCACCGTCGGCGGCATGGTGGCCGCCAATCTGTCCGGTCCGCGCCGCGCCGGATCCGGCACCGCGCGCGACCTGGTGATCGGCCTCGAAGTCGCCGGGCTGGACGGCCTGGTTACGCGGTCCGGCGGCATGGTGGTGAAGAACGTCACCGGCTACGACCTGCCGAAGGCGCACATTGGGGCGTTGGGCACCCTGGGCGTCATCACCCGCGTGAACCTGAAGATCACGCCGCGCCCGGCCGTGGAGCGCACGCTGGTCGTTCCCCTGGCCGATCCCGCGGCCGCCGGGTCGGCCGTGGGAGCCGTGATCGACTGCCCGCTGATGGGCAGCGGCTTCGATCTCGTGCAACGAAGCCTGACGCCGGATATCGACCTGGGCAGCGGCGCTCCCTGGCTGCTGGCCATTCGGGTACCGGGAACGGCCGGCGGCGTGGCTGCTCAGTTGCATATGGCAGCGGCGGCCGTTGCATCCCACGCGGCGGCTGAGGGGGTCACACTGGACGGCCCGGCGCAGACACGGTTCTGGTCCGACGCCGACGCGCTTGCGAGGCCGCCAGCGAGTATCGGAGGGCAGACAACCTGCCGCCTGAGCGCGCTCTCCAGCCAGACGCCCTCGCTGCTGGGCAGCGCGGCGGAGATTGGCGAGAACCTGGGTTTGCGCACCGTCGCCAGCGCGCGTGCGCTGAACGGCGTGGTTCGTGTGCGCGCTCGCGGGTCGGACGATGCCGGCGTGTTGACGTCGTTCGTACAACGCCTGCGGGCGGCAGCGGAGCGGTTGGGCGGCGCCCTGGTGATCGAGTCCGCGCCCGTGCAGGTCAAGCGTGACGCCGGCGTGTGGGGGGTATCGGACGAGGCCCCGGACGTGCAGGCCATGGACGCTTTGCGCGCGGCCTTCGATCCAGGTCGGATAATCAATCGTGGACGATTCGTGGTGACCTGAGGCATGGCAGTCGAACCCGCGCGGCGGGGATTCTCAGCGGTGGACGCGCCCGACGCGTCGATTCTTTCCACCTGCGTGCACTGCGGGCTCTGTCTCAACGAGTGCCCCACGTACCGCGTGCTGCGCGTCGAGATGGACTCGCCGCGCGGACGCATTCAGCTCATCGACGCCGTTCAGGACGGGCGGATGGCCCTGGACAGTCCGGCCTTTCTGCGGCACACGTTCCAGTGCCTGGACTGCCGCGGCTGCGAGACGGCTTGTCCCTCAGGGGTCAAGTACGGCGCGCTGATCGAATCCGTGCGAGCCCAGACCGTGCAGGCCAAGCTGCTGCCTACTCGCCGACGCATCGCCCAGACGGTGCTGCGGGTCGTGTTTCCAAGACCAAAGTTGCTGCGATTGGCCGCGCGAGGGCTGTGGGTCTACCAGCGAACCGGGCTACAGGCGCTGGTGCGGCGGCTGGGCTTCCTGCGCTGGATTGCGCCGACGCTGGCCGCCGTGGAGGCGCTGTCCCCGCCGGTGTCGGACCGCTTTCTGCAGGCCTCGGACCTGCGCTTCGTGCCGGCCTACGGCGAGCGCCGCCACTCGGTCGCTTTCATCACCGGCTGCATCATGAGCGTCTCCTTTGCCGAAGCGCATCGCGCCTCGCTGCGAGTCCTGGCGCGCAACGGCTGCGACGTGCACATTCCCGAACACCAGAGCTGTTGCGGAGCCCTGCACGTGCACGGCGGCGACCGCGAAACCGCTCGCGAGCTGGCGCGCCGCAACATCGACGCCTTCGACGCGGCCGAGTACGAGGCCATCATCATCAACTCGGCGGGCTGTGGATCCACGCTGAAGGAATACGGCGAGTTGCTGGCCGACGACCCCGGCTACGCCGACCGCGCGCATGCGTTCGCGGGGCGTGTGCGCGACCTATCGGAGTTCCTGGCCGAGATCGACGCCGCGCCGCCGGCCGGATCGATCAGCGAGCGCGTGATATATCAGGACGCGTGTCACCTGGTGCATGCCCAGGGCGTCTCGCAGCAGCCGCGCGAGTTGCTGGCGGCCGTGCCCGGCGTGGAGTTGGTGGAGATGGAACACCCCACCGTCTGCTGCGGCGCGGCCGGGCTTTACAGCGTGACCGATACTGATATCTCACTGGCGATCCTGGAGGAACGGCTGGACGCCATCGAAGCCACGGGCGCCACGACCCTGGTGTCCGCCAATCCCGGCTGTCTGCTGCACATCCAATCGGGCGCCCGGCGGCGCGGGCTCGACCTGGAGGTGATGCACGTGGCCGAGTTCCTGGACCGGGCCTACACCCCGTGACGCGCTGCCAGCGCCTTGCCAGCGCCGCTGCGCCGGCCAGTGGCCCCCGATGACCACCCGTCAGCGTTCCGTCGAGCGCGGCGCCACGCGCGGCGCGTGGGCGCGGCGGCAGACCGCCGTGGATGCGCAGCAGGGCCGTTGGCATTCCGGTCACGATGCCGAGGTGCGTGCGGATCAGGACTCGCGGGCGGCCGAAATTGCCGCCGGGCGGCGGCCAACGCCACGCAACATCTTCCGCTTTCTAACCTCCAGCCGAATGCTCACGTCGGTCCTAATCTTCGGCTTTTTGGCGGCTGCGGGGATCGTTCCGGCCATGCTGGCGCTGCGGACGACCCAGGAGAACGGGATCGAGCCGGAAGTGATTCGCCGGATTCAGGTCGGCTTGCAGCAGGGATCCAACCTGGACGGCGAGGGCTTTGACCTGTTGGAACTGGTGAACGGAGGGGAGTTGCTGGCCATCACCTCCACCGCCGAGGGCGACCACGGCCCCAAGCGGCTGCAGGATGGCCTGTTCGATCCGCAGTTCACCGCCTGGCGATCGGCCGGGCCGGACTATCCGCTGACCGCGATATTCCAAGTGCGGTTTCGCACGCCGGTTCGGAAGGTCATCATCTGGAACCACCCGGACGAACCGAAGGCCAGCTACATCCGGGAGTTCGAGGTGCTGGCCTCGCTGGAAGATCCGCGAACCCATCCGGATGCACTGGTCAGCATCGGGCGGTTTACCGCGGAGTCACCGGACTTGAAGCTGGTGTTCGACGTCGATACGCCGGTGCCAATCCGCTACGCGGTGCTCAGGATCATCTCGACGTTTGGGCCGGCGGACTACGCCTCGGCGTCTGAGATCGGTCTCTTCGGCGAGTCCAGGGACTCCGACCAAGCCCCGGTGCCACGACCGCCGGCGCCGCTGAACATCTAAGCGCAGCTACCGCGCGCTGGCTGGCGCTCCGCGAGTTCGGCCGCCCTTGGGATTCAGGTTGATCGCGGCGGGCCGTAGGCCTCCATTGTTTGCCGCGCGATTCGGTCCCAGCCCAGGCCGTCGGCTACGGCGTGGGCCGCCTGGGTCCGCGCGGCGAGGTCCCAGTTCTGCGCGTCCCGCATGGCGGCGCGTATGGCCTGGATGTCGCCGGGAGGCACCAGTTCGCCGGCGCCGGAGTCGCCGAGCAGTTCGGGGATGCAGCCCACGCGGGTGGCGATGATCGGACGGCCGAAGCCGAGCGCGGTGATGATCGCGCCGCTGGTCAGGGCGTCGCGGTAAGGGAACACGGCCACATCCCCTGCGTGGAAATACACCTGCAGCTTGTCGATGGGCACTTTGCCCTCGTGCACCAGCACCCGCGGGTCGTTCAGGACCGGGTTGCCAACGACGCCTTCGTAGGTGGGGTGGCGCGACCCGGCCACAACCAGCCGCAGATTGTCTCCTTCAAGTCCCTGGAAGGACTCCAGCATGTCGTCGTGACCCTTGTATCCGCGGATATTGCCAAACGAGGTGTAGACGAAGGCGTTTTCGGGAATGCCCAATTCGCGACGGGCCGCCTCGCGACTGACCTCGGCCGGATAAGCGTTGCGGAAGTCACCGTGCGGGATCACAAACAGGTTGCGGCGGCGCTTAAAGCGGCGCGTGTATACGCGGGCCGCGTATTCGCAGTGGCAGATGATCGAGTTGGCGAGCAGAGCCATGACGTAGCGGCCCACGACGTCCACGCCCCAATGGGGGCGTTCGTGGGGCAGCATGTTGTGCAGCGTCCAGATGATGCGGTAGCCCAGCAGCCGCGCGAGCAGCAGGGAAGCGACAAACGCGCCCATCCGCAGCCAGGCTTTCGTGGCCGTGTCCGTATTGGTAATGCCTTGCAGCCAGTGCAGATGTATCCCGTGGACGCGACCGCGATTGCGCCATATCCAGCCTAGGTTCACGCTGGGCGTATCCCTGCCTGGATTCAGGCTGATGAGTTCGAAGCTGTAGCCGTGGCGCTGCATGGCCTCGACGAGGAGACCGCCATAGGGATTGCCGAGCATGTTCCGGAAGTTGAAGATGCTCGGATCCCAGCTAAACGCGACGTGCATGGTCACCTGACTCCGTGCGGTGGGAGGTCTATAGCCTCGGCGTGTGCTCAGGCATGCGCGGCCTGGATGAGTTTGTCCAATTCGGTGTATTCGTGCTTCGCCGCCGCGACCGAGGTCTCCCAGTCGGGCCAGGCGCATTCGGACTCGTTGGCGATCCAGCCGGCGTAGCCACCGGCCGCTAGCTGGCGGAGCGTCTCGCCATTGCGTACGTCGCCCTGGCCCAGCGGCACGTGGGCGTAGAAACGTCCGTCCACTTCCAGGGTGTGTCCCGCGGCGTCCGGGAGGCCGCGCATGTCCTTGACGTGGACGTCGAAGATGCGCGAGCCGAGCTGGGCGACATCGTCCGCGCCGACGGACCCGGCGGCCGAGTGCAGGTTGCCGGTGTCCAGGGCGGCGCCAAGGTTGGAGTGGTCGATGGCGTCGACTAGCAGGCAGGTCGCGGTGGTACTGGAGGCCAGCCCGAGAGCGTGGACTTCAATGGTGACGTGCACGCCCGCCTCGGCGGCGAGTGAGGCTGCGCGGCCGTACCAGGCCGCGGCGGCGGCCAGGTCGTCGGCGTCGTCAACCGACATGCCCTCGGCTCCGCCCCACAGCCGCAGCAGACTGGCGCCAAGGGCATCGGCAGCCTCCAGGGCGCGGCGCACGCCGTCCAGTTCGGCTTCCGCCGGGGCGCCCGTGAAGGCGGTGGGCCGGCCCAGGCCGGAGGCCAGGCCGACGACTTGCAGCCCGGCATCCGACAGAACGCGTGAGCCTGCGCGGCCGGAGGGTCCTGGCTTTTCGAGGTCGAGATGCGGGGGGCGGCACATGAGGGCGACGCCGGTGTAGCCGATGTCACGGGCGACCGGCGCTACGCGCTGCAGGGGATAGCCGCCGAACATGAGGGTGTGAAGCGCCGCTCGCATGGCAGAGCCTCCAGGCCGCTCGCGGGGTAAGGGTAACGCGTTGGGGAAGGGCAAGTAGCCGGTCGCCAGTGGTCAGGCGTTCGTGAGGCGCGACTGGATTCCAGCCCGGCAGAGGGGAAGGGGTCGCTTGTCGACGGGAGCCACGGCGGTGCGCCCGGTGGCGCGTGGGGAAGGCGGCGCGTTACATTGACTGTTCAAGGTGACCAACCATCAGACAATCTCTGGGGGACGGAGCATGAAGATTTTGCTGCGCCGCGGATTTATCGGCGCTCTGGCGGCCGCGGTCGTCGCGCTCGTCGTGCTTGCGGCCTGTGAGCCTCCGGGCATCACAGACTTTCCTGAACCCGCCTGTGCCGCCGCGGGCAACTGCCCGGAAAACCCGTGCCCCGATTCCGAGGACGTGATGAAGGATGGCGAGCAGGTGTATCTGACGACCTGCGCGACCTGCCATGGATACGCGACGGACGGGTTTGGTCCGCAGTACCAGCTGTACTCGCCGCGACCGGCCAGCTTCAAGACCGATGAGTTCCAGGTTCAAGCCGACGGCGTTATCTTCCTGAAGGCTTGGCTCGGCAACACGTTGATCGACGAAAGCGACATCGGCGATGTGCCGCACAGCCTGCCGCAGGAACTGGGCACCACGCACAATGAGTTCAAGGTGCCATCACAGGTTCGCGAGAAGATTCGCTCGCAGTGCATCGCCGGAGCGGACCAGCCCCAGGAAACGGGCGGCATGACCGAGGAAGAACTGTGGAAGGTCGTGCATTTCCTGCGCACCGCACCGAGCCGCTAACCGACTGACGGTCCCGTGGGGCGCCGGGGATACCCGGCGCTCCACGCACTTAAGGCAGTAGGCCAGTTGGCAGTCGCCGCGGCAGCCAAGATCCCGGACGTTTGACTCGGCGCGGCGATCATGTACAGTGAAATTGCTGACAACGGCGTCAGCCCGCAGACCGGATCGTTGGAGATCTGGCGGAAGTTCCCACAACGAGGAGGGAACGATGACTCACTACGTCGGCCCACGGGCCACTTACTCCGCACCCAGCGGACACGAAGCGTGCCTCCGCTGCGGCGGGCGCGGCTCGCTGCGCTACGCCCCAACCGGGCGCCAGGTCGGCCGGGCGGACTACGGCCATACGGCCTTCTGGCGGACATGCTCGCTCTGCCGGGGCACGGGACACATCCAGGAGTAGGACGCCGCCTCAGCTGACGTCGTCGTGGAAGCACGATGACGAACGGAACCCCCGCCGTAGCGGGGGTTCCAGTTTTGTCCGGAGCGTGACGCTAAAGCGAACAGCCGCTGTCCATCACCAGGACCTCGCCGGTCGCAATGGGGTTCTGGACAAGGAGGAGCACGCCGTCGGCAATGTTTTCGGGCGTGGCCGCGCGATTGACGGGACTTCGGTCGATGGCCCGTTGCAGGAAATCCTCGTGCCCGATCATCCAACGGGTGTCGATGGGGCCGGGGGCCACGCTGTTGACGCGAATCTCAGGCGCCAGCGTGCGGGCCAGCGACTTGGTGATGGTGTTCAGCGCGCCCTTGGAGGCCGCGTAGGCGATTGAGGACCCGGTGCCGGTGATGCCGGACAGCGACGAGATGCTGACGATCACGCCGGCGCCGCTAGCCTTCAGGTGCGGCGCCGCCGCGCGGCTGACGAAGAAGGGGCCTTTGAGGTTCACGGCCAGAATGCGGTCCCAGTACTCGTCCTTCATGCCGTCCAGGTCTTCGTAATCGACGAAGAATGTGGTGCCGGCGCTGTTAACCACGATGTCCAGGCGACCGAAGGCAGCGACGGTCTGTTCGACCATGGCCACGACCGCGGCATCGGACGCAACGTCGGCCTGGATGGCCAGGCCCTCAACGCCGAGCGCTCGGATGTCGTCGGCGGTCTGGGCGGCCTCGGCGGCTGAGCGCGAGTAATTCACGGCCACGTTGGCGCCGCGTTTGGCCAGCTTGAGCGCCGTGGCGCGGCCCACGCCGGTTCCGCCGCCGGTGACCAATGCGGCCTTGCCCTGTAGCGACATGCGTCCTGCTCCTTCAATCACGGGTCAGAGCGGCTATTGTGGCACCCACGAACGTATGACCGGAGATCACAACGGCATGGACGAGGTATTCACGCTGCCCAACGGCGAGCGGCTGGTGGCGAGCGTGCTGGGGCCGGGCGAAGGCCGCGGAACCACCGCGGTCCAGCTGGAGGTCTACAACTTTCTGACGCGACCGTTCGACCCCTGGATGGTCCCAACCGAAGGCGGGTTCCTGGCGGAGTTTCTGGCCGGGAGTCACGACGCGTCACTGGCCGACACGATGCTGATCGGCCGGATCGATGGAACGATCGTGGGGACAGCCTGGCACGGGACGAACCGCGACTTGCCCGAAGTGGGCGGCTACGGCTTCGTGTTCACCGAGCCCGCGCAGCGCGGCAAGGGCGTGGCGCAGCGGCTGACCGAGCTCTCGATCCAGGGGTTCTGGAAGGTCGGCGGCCAGGTGAGCTACCTGGGCACCGTGAACCCGGTGGCGCAGCACATCTACGAGAAGCACGGCTACCGGCACTACAACGGGTTGACGTATCGGGCGCTGCGGCCGGGGACGGACGCGGACACGTTCGACGAGCGCTTCTTCAGCCGGGCGGGCGACGGAGAGATTCGCGACTTCCGGTTGGGTGACCTGGGGGCCTATACCGGCCTGGTAATGCTGCTGGATCCGACGGAGTGGATCGTGCGCGACTACACCGAGGCCATGTTCTACGCGCCGCCGGCGGTGCAGGCCAGTGGGTGCCTGCGGCCGTTCTTCAACTCAATGACGCGGCATACCATGAGTCCAGCCAACGCTTGGAAGGTGCTGATCAACGACCGCGGGCGGCTGGTGGCCTCGGCCAACCTGTGGGCGCCCAGTCACGCGCCGGTACGCGCCAGCGCAACCATGGAGTTCCAGGCGGCGCCGGCCTACGTGGACGGCGCGAGTGCGGTGATCGAGGCCGCCCTGGAGCACGCCGCGGACCACGACGTACGGGCGGTCCGAGCGTGCGGGGTCGCCGAGGGCCGCCTGGAGGTGCTGCGCGAGGCGGGCTTCGTTGAGGAAGTCGTGCAGACGGCTAACCTGGACCTGGGCGAGCGCCGCGCGGACGTGACGGTGATGCGGCGTGACCTCGGCTGAGGAAGCGGAGTTCAAGGCCGTCGGCCCGGACTCGCTGCTGCCGCCGCCGGGGCGTCTTTCGTCGGTGTTCCTGGACAAGGCCGAGATCGTGATCGCCAACGTGGACGGCCGCTATCACGCCCTGGACGGCCTGTGCGAGCACGCCGGCTACCCCCTGGCCGCCGGGCAGCTGGTGGGCTGCGAACTCACCTGCCCGCTGCACGGCTGGGTCTATGACGTCACCGACGGTTGGGTCATCAGCCCACCCTTCGGCCACCGGACCCGAAGCTACAAGGTGAGGGTGACGGACGGGACCGTTGAGGTGGCGTCGGCGGAGTAGCCGCGAGTTGCCGTCAGGCTCCTCTGACGGCGCGACGGAACCAACGATCCGTAAGACCGACCGTCGCTCGCTAGAATCTGTCAGCGGGCGGCGTGATAACTCTTCGACAGGAGACCCGTCAGCATGGCCGACCCGAATAGTAGCGCCGCTGCGCTGACCCGCATTGAACTTCGTGAGGAACTGGACCGGAGCCTTGCGCAGTATGCGACCAAGGCGGACCTCGCCGAGTTGCGCGGTGAATTAAAGTCCGACATCGCCAACCTTCGAGCCGACATGATCAAGTGGATGATCGGCTTGATGCTTGGCTCGGTAACCGCCGCCGTTGCCCTCGCGGTCGCTGTCGACAGATTCGCCGGTTAGGTCGCCAGAACCTCAGCTTCTCGGCGGCGACGGTCGGTGAGAGAAACCGGTGCCAGCTACACTCGTTCATCGGGCGGTGTGACAGTCCTTCGACATGGGAGACGTCCGAATGGCCGACCCGAACATTGGCGCCGCTGCGCTGACCCGCGCTGACCTGCGCGAGGAGTTAGGCCGCAGCCTTGCGCACTACGCGACCAAGGAAGACTTCGCCGATCAGCGCGCCGACCTTATGACCGAGATCGCCAATCTACGCGGCGAAGTGAAGGCGGAAATCGCCAACCTGCGAGCTGATCTCATCAAGTGGATGATCGGCTTGATGCTGGGGTCAGTGACTACTGCCGTTGCTATCGCGGTCGCCGTGGACCGATTCGCCGGTTAGGCCCCCGGAACCTCAACTACTCGGCGGCAATGGTCGGTCAGAACTCAGGTTCGGGTCAGCCGCACCTTTACGGGAACACCGTTTACGGTCGGGGCGGCCTCGGCCACGTAGTCCGCCATCGCCTGCTCGCCGGGGCCTCCGGGCAGGCTGGCGTGGACGCTGCTGATCGCCACCAGATCGGCCAGGCGGGTTACCAGCGCGGACATGGGGGCTGATCCTCAGCGGAGGAAGCGCCGCAGTGTAGGCGCGGATGCCGGGTGTCTTCGATAGGCCACTGCCTGCCCCGTGATCACGGGCTCTCTACCTCGGCGGAGTCGGCGGCTATCCAGCGGAGCTTACGGCCCGTAGTACCAGCGGTGGATCACGTGCCAGGCCATTGCCGCCACCTCCGGATCGGGGGCGCTGGTCACGAAACCGAGTTGCATGAAGCAAAGGCTCGCACCTGGCCCCTTGCATTCCCACTCCTGGTATTTTCGATCCAGCTTCAGATACAGATCCCTAAAGCCTCGCCGAAACTCCTGTTCCCCCAAGGTCTTATACAGGTCGAAGAACACCCCGAACCCCATGCTGTAGTGGCAGACCGATCTCCAGTGAATGGTCGATCCACTTCTCTGTTCGAGCTCGGATAGGCTGCGGGCGGACTCACAGGAGTCGACGCCAAGCCTGAATTCGTGGATGGGCGGACCCTTGCCCAGCGAGATCCACTGCAAGAGCTCAGCCCATCCCGCGAGCATCCAGGGCCAACCACCTGCCGTGTAAATGTGCGCCGCCGCATGCGCGATTATCGGGCCAGGCTCGCGAACTGAATCGGGGATGCTGAGAAGACCTCTATGACTGCCCTCTCCGCCTACATCAGCGACCAATAGCGAGACATAGTTGACGGGGAGGGCCAGGCCCATAAAGTCTTCGTGGCTGCGAAGTGACCGTTCCAGCCAGTCCATGCTGTTGGCCGCGCCGTCTCTTGTGCGGATTACCGCCAAGAGCACGTTCCCCGAAAGGGGAAGCGATATGGCGCGTTGCTCAACGATGACTGCTTCGGGATCCAGCAGCGTGCCATACAGGTAGCCGCGCAACTCCTGATCGGCGTGATATGCGACGCGGAGCAGCGCCGTCAACGACGGTACGTGCTCATCCCTTACGCCGCCGCTCAGCGTCGGGTGCGATAGGACATGGTTCAAGAAGCCCATGAGGTCCGGGTCCCAGTTGTGGTGAAAGTCCGCCATCTCCTCGACCGCCGAGTCGTCAGCCGCTTCAACCGTTTCAAGAAATGGCATCTGTAAGACTGTCAAGGCCCGAGCTTCGTCTCTACCGGCCATGTAGGTCAGGTCTTTGACCACGGATAGCTCGTCTGCGTTGATGCCGTCCTGCACCCAGGACTTGCCCATCACCGCTTCAAAGAGCGGCTGGGATTCCATCGCCAGGTCCTGCAGCGCTTCCACGGCAGACGCTTCGGATTCGGCGACGCCATCTTGGACCCAATCCAGTTGGTCGATCGCTGCACGACCCGTGCTCGTCGTGGCCGTGTCGGTGAGCGTGAACGACGGCAGGTCGGCCACCGCGTCGCGCGTCACCGGCGCCTTGGCGGCGTCGGGAATGATCACGTTGCTCAGCCGCTTCACCTTGTCGGGCACGTTCTGTAGATTCACCTGACCCACGCTCGTCCCCGGCGCAGGCACGTTCCAGACTACGAATACCGTGCGCTGCGCCCGCAGCATCTGCACCGCCCCCGTCTGCCCGTCGATTTCCCGTTCCTCGTACCGGACTGGGAGCCCGTAGAGATTCAGCCAATCGGGCTCGCTCAGGAACCGCGCCTTAATCGCCGCGTTCTGCTCCAGGATCGCCTTGTGGTTTTGGATGATCGTGGGGAAGTCCGCGTCTCGATCCGCTTCCAGCCACTGGTGGGCAGGCACAAAGGGCAGCTCAACCTGCGGGTAGCGATCCGCCAGCACGTCCAGCGTGTTGTAGTAGTTCATGCGCCCGGCGGGGTCCCACTGCAGGATCACTTTCTGAAAGGCCTGCAAGGTGAAGGGACCGTCGATCCAGCGCTGGCTGATGGGATAGCCGATGGCCTGCGCGTTCTTGTCGCGCACGAAGTCCCACAGCGGCACGCGGTCGGCATTGGTCACCGCGTAGCCGTCGTCGGGCTCGGGCGTGTCTCCGCCGGTGATCGTGAAGAGGCACCCGTCGTCGAGGACGATGCCCTCACACTCCAGCGCGCGGGCTTGGGGTGCAAGCGCAAGGAGCATGGCGGCCGCCGCGACGAGGGCGGCCAGCGCCAACCGGCGCACTCCGCCACCACCACGTGTGCGCTGAGTAGTCAACCAAGCCGGTTCCATCCATCAGGCGGTAGGTTTGCGGCTGGCGCGAGGAAAGCGACCAGCCCTCAACGCCTCTGACCGCAGTATATGCATCGACAGGCTGGCAGCCTGCCTGTGCGCACCGCCCCTCAGTCCGCTGCGGTCCATCTGATCCAGGCTGGCGTCTTGGGACGAGCGTCTTAGATTCCTCACTCCATTCGAAATGTCGAACGTGGTGCGGAAGAGCGACTAGAACCGGTCTACACGCGAATCAATCGGATTTCGACCGGCAGGCCGTTGAGTATGGGCTCGGCGTGGGCCGCGTGGGACGGAGGCTCGCCGGCGTTGTCCGCCACCGCCAGCACCTCGCCGGCGATCCACGTCTTATGCGCCTCCAGGGTTTGCGCCACCTCGTCACCGCCGCCGATCCAGAGGTGAATGCGATCTGAGACTTCCAGGCCGGCGTCTCGGCGGAGGCCCTGGGTGGCGTGGACGAGTTCGCGGGCGAGGCCTTCGCGGGCCAGTTCGTCGTCGATGTCGGTGGCGATGGCGACGATGACGCCGTCTTGTTCGGCTACGCCGAATCCTTCGCGGGGCGTGCGGCGCACATCCAAGTCAGCCGGTTCCAGCGTCTCGGTTGTGCCGTCGAGTTCGATCTGCATGGAGCCGCGTTCGTCGAGTTCCCGGACGGCGGCTGGCGCGTCTAGCGCGTCTAGCGCGGCGGCGACCTGGCGGACCTGGCGGCCGAAGCGCGGGCCGAGGGCTCGATAGTTCGGGCGGACCTGGTAGTCCAACAATTCATGTTCGGAGGTCATGCGCCGCAGTTCCTTGACGTTCAGTTCGTCGAGGACGTGGGCTTGCAGGGCCGTGACGGCGTCCCAGCCCGCGTCGTCGGCGACGCGCACCAGCACCGAGCGCAGCGGCTGTCGCAGCTTGACGTTGGCGCTGTTGCGAGCGGCGCGGCCGGCGCGCACGACCTGCTGGGCCAGGGTCATGGCCGCGTCCAGTTCGGGGTCGCGCAGCGCGTCGTCGGCTTCGGGCCAGTCGGTGAGGTGGACGCTGCTCGGCACACTCGGGTCGGCGCGGCGGACGAGGTTTTGGTAAATGTCGTCGGTCCAGAAGGGCATGACCGGCGCGAGCAGGCGCACCAGGCTGGTCAGCAGTTCATACAGGGTCTGGTAGGCGGCCTGCTTGTCGTCGTCGGAGTCTGACTTCCAGTAGCGGCGGCGGCCGCGGCGGACGTACCAGTTGGATAGGTCTTCGATGAACTCCTGCGCGGCCTGCACGCCGCGGGAGACCATGTAGTCGTCGAGCGCGGCGGTCATGGTGTCGATCAGGCCTTGCAGGCGTGAGAGCGCCCAGCGGTCCAGGTCGGGACGCTCAGCGACCGGAATGCGCGGCGCGGTGGGGTCGAAGCCATCCAGGCGGGCGTAGGTCACGAAGAACGAGTAGACGTTCCAGAGCGTGAGCATGCGGCGCTTGACGTCGGTGGCGGGCCCGTAGCCGAAGTTGATGTTGTAGAGGGGGTTGTGCCCGGCGTACAGCCAGCGCATGACGTCGGCGCCCATGCGGTCGGCGGCCTCGCCGAAGTCGATCGAGTTGCCCCAGCTCTTGTGCATGGGGCGGCCGGTCTCGTCGTTCAGCTTTTCGTAGACGAAGACTGACTGGTAGGGCGACTGGTTCTGGATGGTGACGCTCATGAAGAGCATGGAGTAGAACCAGAGCCGGATCTGCTCGCGCATTTCGGTGATGAAGTCGGCGGGATACCAGTTCTCGAACTCGGCGCTGTTTTGCAGGTAGCCCAGGGTGGAGAAGGGCACGATGCCGGCGTCCAGCCAGGCGTCGCCGACGGCGTCGATGCGGTTGGTGGGCGCCTCGCAGGACTCGCAGCGGATGACGACGCGGTCGATCCAGGGCCGGTGCAGCTCGCGCAGTTGGTCCATGCCCTCGATGGCCCGCTCTTCGAGGTGGGCCCTGGAGCCGATGACCGTCAGGTGCCCGCAGGACTCGCAGGGGTAGAAGGGCAGGGGCAGGCCCCAGTAGCGGCGGCGGGAGATGTTCCAATCGCCCATGTTGCGCAGCCAGTCGGCCATGCGGGCGCCCGCGTACTCGGGCGTCCAATTGACGGTGGCGGCGGCGTCCAGCATGGGTTGTCGGACTTCATCAGCCCGGATGAACCACTCGTCGTCCACGCGGAAGACCAGCTCCTCCTGGCAGCGCCAGCAGTGCGGGTAGCGGTGGGTGTAGGTGTGGTGGCGACGGAGCAGGCCGCGCTTGCGCAGGTCGGCAACTACGTCGTCGGCCACCTCGCGGGCGTCGCGGCCGGTCAGCCAGTCGTAGCCGGCTGTGTAGTTGCCGTTCTCGTCGATGGGCACCAGGACCTCAAGGCCGAGGTCCTGGCCGAGGCGGAAGTCCTCCTCACCGGCGCCGGGCGCAATGTGCACAACCCCGGTGCCCTCGTCAGCGCCAACGTCGGTCCACGGGATGACGCGATGCGTGATGCCGGCGACGGCCGGCAGGTCGTCGAACGGTCCGTCGTAGGTCAGGTCCAGGAGTTCGGCGCCCTGGCGCCTGGCAACGATTTCGGCGTCGTCCCCAAAAACCTCCGACATCGCGGCTTCGGCCAGGAGGTAACGGCCGTCGTCCGCCGCCACCTCGACGTAGGTCAGATCGGGATGGACTGCGGCCGCCACATTGGCGGCAAGGGTCCAGGGCGTCGTGGTCCAGATCAGCAGCCAGGTGTCGGGGCGGCCGTGGATGGGCAGGCGCACATAGACGGCGTCGTGCTCGATCTCTTCGTAGGTATCGATCAACTCGTGCTGCGAGAGCGCGGTGCCGCAGCGGGCGCACCAGGGCATGGCGCGCTGGGCCGCCGCGATCCAGCCGCGCTCGTTGCAGCGCCGCAGGAAGTGCCAGATGTGCTCGATGTTGTTGTCGGAATGGGTGAAGTAGGAGTCCTCCCAGTCCATCCACTGGCCCAGGCGGACGGACTGCCGGGTCTGGACGCCTGAGAACTTCTCCACGCGCTCGCGGCAGGCGTCGGCGAAGGCTTCCAGGCCGAATGCCTCGATGTCGCGCTTGGAGTTGAAGCCCAGGTCCTTCTCGACTTCGACTTCCAGCCACAGCCCCTGGCAGTCGAAGCCGTTCTGGTAGCGCTGGTGGTATCCGCGCATGGCGCGGTAGCGCTGGTAGACGTCCTTGTAGGTACGGCCCCAGGCGTGGTGCACGCCCATGGGGTTGTTGGCGGTGATGGGGCCATCGAAGAACGACCAGCGAGGGCCGTCGGCGTTCTTGGCGCGAAGCCGTTCGAACGTGTCCTCGGAGGCCCAGAGGTCGAGCATCCGACGTTCCATGGATGGGAAGTCCAGCTCTTTGGGCAGGGGTTCGAACATGGACTTCGGCTTCGTGGGGCTGGGGGTGTCGTCACTCATGGAGTCAGTCCGTAAGGGCGATCTCGAGACGTCGATTGATGCGCCCCTTGTTGGCGGCGTTGATGATGGCGACGCGGCCGACTTCGCTGGTGTTGGCGACATGGGTGCCGCCGTCGGCCTGGCGGTCCAGGCCTTCGATTTCCACGATGCGGATGTTGGCGATGTGGGCGGGCACCAGGTTGACGTGGGTACGGATCAGGTCGGGCAGTTCAAGCGCTTCGGCGCGGGGCAGTTCATAGGCGCGCACGGGTCGGGCGGCGGCCAGTTCGGCGTTCAGGCGCTCCTCGATCTCGTCGCGGACGTCGTTGATGCGAATGCCCTCCAGCGAGAAGTCCATGCGGGCCTTGGCGCCGTCGTTGTAGATGTGGCTGCCGGTCACGTCGGCCTGCCAGCCGGTCCAGACCACGCCTGAGAGCGCGTGCAGGGCGGTGTGCAGGCGCATAAAGGCGTAGCGCAGGTCCCAGTCCAGGTGACCCGTAACGGCGGTCCCGGCTGGCGGCGGTTCGCCTTCAAGCCGGTGGACGATGTCCCCGCCCTGGCGTCGTACGGTCGTCACCGGCCAGACCTGGCCGTGGGCGCGCAGTTCGCCCAGGTCGCCGGGCTGCCCGCCGCCAAGCGGATAGAAGGCCGTGCGGTCCAGCGCCACTCCGTCCGGCCTGACGACCGTGACGGTGGCCTCGAAATCTCGGAGGTAGCTGTCGGCGTAGAACAGTGCGTCGGTTGCCATGTCGCTCCAACAACGAAAAAACCCGTCCCCAAACGGGACGGGTCGGAAAACCCGCGGTACCACCCGCGTTGCGCAGTCGAAAGGACCGCACCACTTACCCGGCACGCGCCCGAAAGCGGATGCCGTTGCGCCGATCACGGAGCGCAACTCCGTCCGGTTCTACCAGCCCGCGCGGGCCTTCGACCGGCGGCTCGGGAAGGATGTTCCAGCGGGACCCTGACCGCCCGGCTTCCACCGTCCCGGGCTCGCTACGGCGGGCCACCCGCCGAACGCGTTTCCGTCAACGCCTTTAGTTCAGTTATCGAGTTTCGCCGCCGACTCAGCGACGGTCAAGACTCCGTCGACGGCTTGCCGGCTATTCGCCCTTGGCGCCGGCGATGTCGCGGCGCTGGAAGATCCAGAAGGCCAGGCCGCTCAGGATGAAGATGTAGGCCAGCGAGACCAGGAAGCCCTGCAGGGCATCGGGCTGCAACGCGTCGAGCGGCGCGTAGCCAAACGACGCGTCGCCCCCGCCGGAGAAGAGCACGTCGCCGGTAGTGCCCAGCCAGGCTTCGACCGCCGGGCCGAGGATGAAGCCGGAGACGCGCTCGAACCAATCGAAGGCGGCAAGGATGCCGACAACAATGCCCTCGGCCACGGCGTAGCCCAGGCTCAGCCCAATGGCCGCGCCGGAGGACGAAGTCAGCACCGCGAAGAACACCGCCAGCGCCACGTAGGGCAACAGCCCGAAGACGGTCTTCCCAAACATTCGCGCGACCTCGCCCCACTCGGCGGACGCGGCGATCCAGCTGCTGCCTTCCAACGTCAGCGAGGCGATGAAGCTACTGATGGCCAGGGAGGCGGTTCCGACGACCAGCGCGGCGGCGCCCAAGAGCGCAACAAGGAGGAGCTTGGAGGCCAAAAGTGGCCAGCGCCCGGCGCCGCGCGTCAGCACGGTGCGCACCGTGCCCCAGCCGTATTCGGTGCCGGTCAGCGACGCGGCCAGGATCATGATGAGGATGACGCCGAAGCCGTGCGCGACCGCGAGGCCGATGATCGCGTTGTTCGGGAAAGCCAGGACCTCGAGGAAGTCACCGCCAACGCTCGCGGTGCTGCCGCCGTCTCCAAGCGTCACCGCTTCGCCGACGCGCAACACGGCGTAGGCGCCCCAGAAGGTGATCTGCAGCAGGAGCACGCTGATGACCAGCAGAATCCAGGGCATGCGGCGGCGGCGGAGCTTGAACCACTCCCACCTGGTAAGCGACAGCACGTTAGTGATCATTCGGGCCGCTCTCCGTTCTCACCGGTGGCATCCAGAACGCGGTGTTCCGGAGCTGTGCGTGGCGCATTCTCCCGCAGGCGGCGCTACTCGCCCTTGGCGCCGGCGATGTCACGGCGCTGGAACAGCCAGAAGGCACCGCCGCCCAGGATGACGCTATAGCTCAGCAGTACGACGAAGGACTGGGCGGCGTCCGGCAGCTCGGCGGGATAGGAAAACGTCATGCCGCCGGGGATTCCCATCCACCCGTAGCCGGCGGGGCCGATGAGGAACTCGGCCACGCGCTCGAACCAGTCGAAGTTGAACAGGACGCCGACCAGGATCGACTCGACGAGGTAGTAGCCAAGGGCTATCCCGATGGCGGCGCCGGACGATGACGTCAACACCGCCACGAAGGCGGCCAGCGCGATGTAGGGGATCAGCCCAACAACGGCCTTGCCGCACCACTTCACGACTTCGATCCAGTCGGCGGATTCGGCCAGCCAGGCTCCGTCGCCCAGGGTGACCATGGCGATCGCGCTGCCGACAACCCAGGCGAAGGCGCCAACGCCAAGTGCGGCGGCGCCCAGCAGGACCAGCAGCAGGAGCTTGGACGTGAGAAACGGCCAGCGTCCCGTCCCCTGGGTCAGCACGGTCCGCAGGGCGCCCCAGCCGTATTCGGTTCCGATCAGCGACGCAGTCAGAATCATGATGAGGACGATTCCGTATACCTGCGCGACCAGCAGGCCGCCTACCACACTGTTCGGAAAGAGCAGACGCGTGCTATCGACACCGCGGACGGCCTGCTCGGTCTCGGATCCAAACGTTCCGGAGACGCTGCCCCACAGCGACATTTGCGGAAGGGCCGCGACAATGAACAGCAGGATCCACGGCATCCAGCGGCGGCGGAGCTTGTACCACTCCCAGCGGGTGAGCGAGAGAACCTGGGCGGTCATTCGAGCCACTCCCCGTCCGGGCCGGTGGCGTTGAGGGCGTACCGATCCGGCAAAGTCCGCTGGGGCATGCAATCCTGCATGGTCGCTACTCGCCCTTGGCCCCGGCCACTTCGCGGCGCTGGAATAGCCAGAGGGCCGCTCCGGTTAGCACGACGACGTAGGCCAGAAGGACGAGAAACGCCTGCGATTCGTCCGGCAGTCCAGTGGTTGTCCCGGACGATTGAAACGACACGCCACCCTCGGTCCGCACCCACCCGCTGACGGCTCGCCCCAGGATGAAGACGGCGATGCGCTCGAACCAGTCGAACTGCGCCAGCACGCCGACCAGGATCGACTCGGCGAAGTAGTAGCCCAGGGATATGCCGATGGCGGCGCCCGAGGACGAGGTCACGACCGCCGCGAATACCGCCAGCGCAACGTAGGGCAGCATGCCGTAGATGGCCTTGCCGAACCCGATGCCAAGACCCGACCAATCGGCGGAGGACGAGACCCAGTTGGCGTCCAGTGTGGCCAAGGCGATGGCGCTGCTGACGGCCACCGAAGCGGTCGCGACGATCAGCACGCCGACGCTGAGCCCGGCGAGCAGCAGCAGCTTGGCGGTCAGGAGCGACCAGCGTCCCGTGCCTTTGGTCAGCACGGTGCGCAGCGTGCCCCAGCCGTATTCCGATCCGATAAGCGACGCGGCCAGGATCATCAGCAGGATGCCGCCGAATCCGTGCGCGACGATGAGCCCGTTGGTAAGGCTGGTCGGAAAGGCAAACATTTCGGGGAATTGGTCAGTGGTCGAGACCGTGACGTTGCCGGACTCTCCGCCCTCGCTGACCGCCATCTCGCCGCTGCGGAACAGGGCATAGCTGCTCCAAAAGGCGACCTGCACCAGCAGCACGGAGAGCGCCAGCAAGATCCAGGGCATGCGGCGGTGGCGGAGCTTGAACCACTCCAGGCGGGTGAGGGAAAGAACCTGGCTGGTCATTCGGGCCGTTCTCCGTTCTCGCCGGTGACGTCCAGGAAGTACTGCTCAAGGGAGACCTGGAACGGCGCGATTTCGGTGACGTAGACCTCGGACTTGCTGAGCAGGGCGGTGAGTTCGGACGAGCGCTCGTGGGCGATCGTCGCCACCAGCGCGTCGTCCTGGGCCCTGGCTGCCTCGACCGCGTCCGAGGCCGTCAGGATGGCCAGGGCCTTGGCGTCATCGGTGGTTCGCAGACGGACCTGTTCCTGCGGGCGCAGCAGGTCGGCCACGTCGCCCTGCACCACCAGTCGCCCCTTGGAAATGATGGCCACGCTGTCGCAGACCTGCTCGACTTCGTTCAACAGGTGGCTGGAGAGCAGCACCGTGCGGCCTTCGGATCCGAGATCGCGAATCAGGTCGCGGACCTCGGCCATGCCGGCCGGGTCCATGCCGTTGGTGGGTTCGTCCAGCAGCAGCAGTTCGGGATCGCCCAGCAGCGCGTAGGCCAGGCCCAGGCGCTGTTTCATGCCGAGCGAGTAGGTCTTGAAGGCGTCGTCGGCGCGGTCGGCCAGTCCCACGCGCTCCAGCAGCGTGTCCAGTTCGCGGGGGTCGTTTCTTCCCATCACGCCCTGGAAATATGCGAGGTTGCGGCGACCGGAGAGGTAGGGGTAGAAGGCCGGTGTCTCGACGATGGCGCCAATGCGCCGCAGCGCGTCCCTGCTGACGCCGTTCGCGCCCAGCAGGCTGAAGCTGCCGGAGGTGGGTCGAACCAACCCCAGCAGCATGCCCATGACGGTGGTCTTGCCCGCGCCGTTGGGGCCGAGCAGTCCGAACACGTGGCCGCGGGGGACCTGCAGGGAGAGTTGGTCCACGGCCAGCACGCGCCCGTAGCGCTTGGTCAGTGCGTCGGTCTGGATGACGACGTCGTTCATGGTTGGGGCTGCCTGCGGAAGTAGGTCATCGGGCGCTCCTGGCGCGGTGTTCATTCGGCTCACTGTAGGCGTCGGCGCGCGAAGCGCCATCGCCCGAACGGCGTAATTTCGGAGCGAGCAATCGGCCTTAAGGACTAGGGCCGACGCTCGCGCATCGCAGCCAGCCAGCCGGCGAGGCTGCGCCCGGTGTCGTCAAACGACGACAGCGGGGCGCCCTGTGCGCCCGACGTTCTGTCCTTCAGCCCCGACGCCTATGTGGCCAAGGAGCCGCGAGGACTTAGACGGCCGCCGGTGGATCCGCCTCGGCTTTGCAGAAGGGGAGACCAAGCTCGTCCAGGTCGCTGTCCGGGACCGTCTCCAACCCCGCGGGGACGCACCCGGTCAGCTGGTTCCCCGCGAGGAGCAGCGTGCGCAGGTTGACGAGATTTCCCAAGTCGGCCGGAATCTCGCCGGTCAACTGGTTCTGTTCCAAACCCAACACGGTCAGGTCGCTGAGGTTGCCCAACTCGGGCGGGATCGCGCCGCTGAGCTGGTTCAAGGTGAAGTCCACGTGGGTCAGGTTGGTGAGGTTGCCCAGCTCGGGCGGGATTTCGCCGGTCAACTCGTTGATGCCGAGGGCCACCCATTCCAGGCTGGCCATGTCGCCCAACTCGGCGGGAATGGCCCCACGCAGTTGATTGGCCCAGAGGGACAGATGGGTCACATTGTCGAGGCTGCCGATCGCGGGCGGGATTTCCCCTTGCAACTGATTGCCCCAGAGGGACAGCCGTGCCAGGTCGGTGAGACGGCCAATCTCAGCCGGAATCACGCCGCTCAACTGGTTCTCGGAGAGGTCCAGGTCAATCACGCGGCCGGTGTCGTCGGTGGTCACCCCGTACCATTCGCCGAGCGGGGCGTCGCTGAGCCAGCTGTCGTTGCGATTCCAGTTGTCGCCGTCCGCGGCGCGGTAGAGCGCAACGAGGGCGTCTCTAACTGAAGTTCCCTCGGGAATGTAGGTCTGGCCATAGCGCAGCGGCGCGGCGGACTGGAAGCTCTGGAAGGCTTGGTGACTACCAAACGGATAGAGCGCGTTGCGCGTGTCGTCGCCCAGGAAGCGCAGCTGCACCGGCTCGAGGCTGCCAGGGCGGTGTTCGAACAGGGCGGCCTGGAAGTACTGCCGGATCACGCCGGGATCGGCGTCGTCAATGCCGAGCATGGCGCCGGGCGCATCGTCGAGGCGGGCCTCGGTCTTGGGATGGCCGAAGGCCTGCAGGCCGCCGAGGGCGTTGAAGAAGTCAAGGAAGCCGGTGGCGGTGCCGTCCGCGGCCGTGTCGCCACGCGGTGGCCCCAGGGGCCGAGCGGCAATCCGGGCTGCTCGCTGACGAGGTCGGGCTCGGTGCCTAGGTCGGGGGCGTTGCCCAAGCCGCCACCGATGTAATCCCAAACGAGCCGGCGCGCCATGCGCCAGACGCCGTCGCGTTCCTGGCAGTCCACGATTCCGCGTTGGTACTACTACTACTGGGTGAGGCCGCCGGGACGCTCGGCAATAACTTCGGAGGTGGCGAAGCCCCGGCGGGTGAGGCCGCCGGTGGACCTGTGTAGGTAAGGAAGTTGCAATCCACCTCGGCGTTGCCGACGGATACCAGCAGGTTGGGGATGTTGTGGGCCAGGGTCTCGTCGGGTTAGGCGAACGCGTACCGCTGAACCTCGGCCGAGAGCCCGCCAGACGCCATGTCGTCCGCGTCCGAATTGTCGGCAACGACGGGCGTAACGAACGCGACGAGGGCAAGAAGCGACGCGAGCAGGATTGCGGCGAGGCGGCGGGGCTTTGCACGTGGACCAAGAGCGCCGCAGCGCACAGGCATGAGGCTCTTCATTTGGCTTAGGGACTCTCTAGTTGGGGCGATCCGCCCGACTGCCTCATTAAAAAGTTTTCGACCCGGGGGCTTCGGCTCGGGCGAAGCCGCGAGGACAACAGCGTCCCCTAGGGCGAAGCGGGGTCGTCCCACACGGCGACGATGCGTCCGTCGGTGCGACGCAGTTCGGCGGGGTCGGGGCTGGTGTTGTTCCAGACGTTGCGCTGCCGGAATCGATGCGTGCCCGGGGCTCCCCCTGACACGACCCGAAGGTCTTGGCCCGGGGCGATGGTGGTCTGGGTTGGAAATCGGTAGACCTGTTTGCCGCGCAGGCTGACGAGCCACCAGCCGGAAATGTCCAGAGGCGCCGAGCCGGCGTTGCTCAGCATCACGACTTCCCGCACCTTGTCGACGGTCAGCGAGACGTCGGCGGCTGTAACTGCCCAGATGCCATGCTCGCCGGTGCGGGCCTCGGCGACGGCGCGGTCAATGGTCTCCCCTTCCGCCAGGTTCGGCGGAATCGGAAGTGCGCGCACCCAGCCCTGCCGGGCCAGGTCGGCGGCCAGTAGACGATCCGCTCGGTAGACGTGCCGCAGCAAGCGGCCGCCGGCATCGGCCGGCTCCGCGTCCGCGATGAGCCGCAGCGGGCCATCGCCAATGAGTGTGCGCAGGGCCTCACGCGCCTGCTCGGCGAGTACGCGCTGCCCGACATCGTCAAACTCCGGCGCGTCAATTCCAACTATTCGAACCGTGACCTCGCCCGACGGCGCCGCGACCGTGAATGTGTCGCCGTCGATCACTTCCACGAGCCGGCCGGAGGCGCCGTCCAGGTCCACGACGACCGCTGGCATGGGCGGTGAAGTCGGCGTGGGCGTTGGGGCTGGCGTGGCCGTTGGGGCGGGTGTCGGTGATGAAGAGGCCGTGGGTGTGGCAGACGGCTGCGCCGGCTCGTCGGAGGCGCGATGCTGACCGACAGCAGTCGCGGGCGCGGCGGTTGTGGGCTGGCTACCGGTGGCGGTTGCGGCGCGAGCGGTAAGGCGCAGCACAACTGTTTCGTCGAGCGTTCCGTGGCAGGCGGCCAGCACAGCAATCGCCACCGCCCCGGCCAGCAGGCCCCAGGCTATCGGCGCTAGCTTCCGCGTTCCGCATCAAGTGGTGCTGGTGGACCAGCGGCTAGTGTACTGCGAACTTTCCGGTCCATCGTCTCAATAAAGGCTTGCCTATGTGGAGCTATATGGCGGGCAGGGCAAGACGTGGTGCTGACTAACCGGTGTGAGGTTCAAGTCTGGGCGTCTAGCTCCTGGGAGTGAGCGAACGCCAGATGGGGCGAATCTCGGCGTTCTCGTGAGTAGCCCCACCACCGTCGACCGCACAGACACGGAGTCCGGCGCAGGCGCATGGCTCGGGTCGGCCGCGTGGTCGAACGGAGCGGCAGGCATTGTGCCGGTGGTGTCCTCTAAGGCCAACAACAGGTCGAACCGGGGTCCATCTGCTCCCAGCCACTCATGGTGACCCCCATCCATCTGCAGCAACATCTGCTCCCGAGACGCAGGTACCGCCTTCCTCCAGCTCGCCGACACCATCTATTGATAGAAGCGCCGCGCACCTTGTCGGCTTCGGTGGTGGACAGTACTTCTGAAAGAAACTACGCTAGCGCTCGTCGGGTGCCGTGCGTTTTCCCGATCCAGGCAGCTGGCTATGGGAAGTGCCGGATAGCGTACTGAGCCGCAACGGAGAATCAAGCCATGGCCAACTATAAGCAGCTGAAGACCCGCATTGACGACGGTGAAGTGATCGTCCTAGACGGAGCCATCGGAACGGAGCTCCAGACTATGGGCGTGCCCATGCACCCGGCCTCGTGGTGCGGCCCCGGCAACTACACGCACCCGGCAACGGTGCGGCAGATGCACGAGCGTTACATCAAGGCAGGGGCGGATGTAATAACTACCAATACGTTCAACACCCTGCGCCCCGCACTTGAGGCCTCCGGGTACAGCGAATTGGTTAGAGAAGTAAACGTGCGAGGCGTGGACGCGGCGCGGGAGGCCATAGACCGGGCCGCTGGCGACAAGCCCGTGTACATCGCCGGTTCCATCTCGTGCCGAATCCCCATCCGCGACCGCAAAACCGGGACCCTTTCGGGCGGCACTGGCTACGGGTATGGCACCAGCCTTTCGACGGAGGAATTGCGGGCCTACGCTGAAGAGCAGGCGAATATCCTGGCAGAGTCCGGCGTGGACTTCTTTCTGATGGAGAATTTGTGGCACGACAACGAGTCCAGGGTGATAGCCACGGAAGCGGCGAAGGCCACGGGACTACCGGTTTGGGTGGCCTTTACGGTCTCAATGGCGCCTGACGGACAGACGGTCAGATTGAGTATGGGTGACGACCGTCGCTATAGCAGCGGCATGGGAGTGCCCATGTGGACGTCGAGTTGGCGGCCGACCGACGTTAATATGAGCCTGGCCGAAGGCATCGACGAGATCGCATCGCTGAGTCCCGACGTACTTGGAGTGTTTCACAGCCGGCTAGCTGAGACTACGGTGGCGCTCCAGGTCATGCTTGACCGGTGGTCTGGGCCTGTCGTCGTCTATCCGGATGCTGGCAGAGACGACTATCTCGAAACTTGGCAGGACAGCAGCGTTAGCAACGAAGAGACTGCGGCGGAGTTGACGCGGGAAGCCGCCGCTTGGGTCGAGATGGGAGCCCAGATCATTGGTACATGCTGCGGATTCGGCGCCGACTACACCAAGGCTCTGCGCGCCGCCCTGCCGGACCGGATCTCAGCGCCGCGAAGAGTCGCGTAGGCTGCGTCACGTAGAGACGCTAAATATCCAAGCACATGTGACGTAGATCAGGCCTGCGGATCGACGGGAGGGACCTCAGATGGAATCCAAACCACTGGTGGTTGTCGGAGCGGGGGTATCGGGCACGGCCGCCGCCATCGAGGCAGCCCGAGCCGGAGTGCGGGTCACGCTCATCGACGAGAACCCCATCTCAACTTCCATGGTCGGGCTGAATGTTCCGCAGTTCTTCGGCCAGCGTTTCATGGGTGCGCTGCGAGACAAGGTTCTGATGCTGGAGAGGGTGACTGCGGCCAACGAAGCTCTGGCGGAGGCTGAAGAAGCCGGCGTCGACGTCCAGCTTGGGACGTGTGTCTGGGGCGCCTTTCGCAATTCTGAAACCAGCAGGGTTCTCGACGGTCCGCAGCTCGGCTTGGCCGACGACGAGCGGTCGTGGCTGATGAAGTATGACCGGCTCATCGTGGCAGCCGGCGCCCGGGACTTGGGCATCTCCTTCGCGGGGTGGAATCTGGCGGGCGCGATGGGGGCCAACGGCGCCTTCGTGCTCATGAATCGATACCAGGCTTCCAGCTCGCGGCGCATGGTGGTCATGGGCTCCGGCAACCTGGGTCTCAACACCGCCAGGATGGCGCTGGCCAGGGGTATCGAGGTAGCCGCTGTCGTGGAGGTGTCCTCCTCCATACGCGGCGACGAGGCCCTCATCACGGCGTTGCAGGGCGAGGGCGTAAAGCTGTACACGTCCCACACCGTTCGGGAGGCGGTCGGCAAGGACGGCGATATCGAGTCGGTCGTGCTGGTCGAGATCGACGGCAATAGCGAGCCGGTTGCCGGCACCGAGAAGGTTATCTCCGCCGACACCGTCTGCCTCGCCATCGGCCTGGTTCCCAATGTGGAGCTCCTCAGTCTCTTGGGGTGCGACCTCACCTTCGAGTCCGAGCTTGGCGGGTACGTGCCGGAGCACGACGACCGGATGCGGACCAGCGTCGATACCGTGTTTGTCGCGGGGGATGTCGCCGGCTTCCACGACGGAATGGTCCTAGACACCGAGATTGCTCGAAACCAAGGCCGCCTGGCCGGAGTTGCCGCTGCCGAGTCGCTAGGCGCTATCGGCAAGGACGAAGCGCTCGCCCGGAGAAACGACCTCCAGGCAGTGGCGGTCGACTCAACACCGAACGAGGTGCACTCGAGTTGGAAGAGCTGGCTTCAGTCCCTGGTGAACGCCGGCGGGCCTAGTATCTTCGCGTGCCCGTGCGAGGAGGTTACCTGCGCCGAGCTTATCGACCTACGGCCGCCGCGGTATCTGAACTGGGAATCGGAGCGGATGAGCCGCCGGAGTCTCACAACGCTCGTGAAGGTCTCTCCAGTCAACCCAGACCAGGTCAAGCGTCTGACAAGGGCAGGCATGGGCCACTGCCAGGGCCGGCTTTGCCGAGAGCAGGTGTCTCTGCTGCTCGCCGAGGAGTCTGGTACCGACGTAGCCGAACTACCCTTGATGTCCTACCGGCCACCTGTGCGGCCGCTTCCACTGAGGGTCCTGTGGCCCTACGAAGAGACGGAGCAGGTGCGCAGGGACTGGCCCAAGTGGTTCAGTCCAACGAATCAGGTGTTGGGGTAGAGGGGCGGCGAAGGCCGGATCATAGGAGTGACACAATGCCCGTAGACAGTGCAGACGTAGTCGTCATTGGGGCTGGCGTTTCGGGCCTGAGCTCAGCCTATTTCCTGGCCAAGGCGGGCAGGGATGTCGTGGTCGTCGACAAGGGGATCGTCGGGGGCGAGGCCTCCGGGCGAAACGGCGGGATGGTCAGCGAGCGGGTTGACGAGCCTCTGCTGATACCGATGGCCGCCGAAGCCCTGAAGATATGGGCGACGCTGGACGATGAGTTGGGCTATCCCACCGAGTTCATACACGAGGGTAGGCTCCAGGTCGCCGTGACGGAAAAGGAGATGGGCGACCTCCTCTCGGAACGGGACGAAGCGTTGCGCCACGGCCTGCGTGTAGAACTGGTTGACCCTTCGGAGATACGGGACATGATTCCCGGAATCACCGGGAGGACGTTAGGCGGCCTCTTTTCCGCCAACGGCGGGCACGCCAATTCCCAGTTGTCGGTCCAGGCATTCGCATGGGCCTTTCAAGACCTGGGAGGCAGGCTCTATCAGAACACGACCGTCACGGGCATCCAGGTCGTCGATGGCCGGGTCTCGTCGGTTGAGACGACCGCCGGCGACATCGTGGCCGATATAGTGGTCGCTGCTGCCGGGCCCCAGACCGCGCTGATGGCGGAGCTGGTGGGCGTTCACGTTCCCGTGGCGCCGGCAAGGGTGGAGATTCTGGCGACAGCCCCCCTGGAGCCACTCTTTAACATTGGCATTGCGGGGAACGGACTCTACGGACACCAGGCCGTCAGGGGAAATCTGATTTTTGGGGGAGGGGCCCACGAATGGACCGACGTGGACCTGACCACCGAGCCTGGCAAGCCCAACACTCCGCTCATCAGGAATATCGCCAGGCGGCTCGCTGAGCTGCTTCCGGGAGCGGCGGACGTACCGGTAATCCGAAGTTGGGCTGGGGTGGTGGAACAGGCCCCAGACCATCGGCCGATCATTGACATCTTCGACTGCCCGAGCAACTACGTTGTGGTCACGGCCTCGGCGCATGGGTTCGGCATCTCACCGGCCACGGGCAAGGTCGTCAGCGACCTGGTGCTCTACGGTGAGACGAATATCGACATCAGCGGCCTTGGGCTGGACCGATTCTCCGACGTTAGACCCGGCTGGCGTGAGGAGCGCGGTTGGAACCCGGCGCCGCTGCGATTCTGATCGCCGCGCCAGCCGGTGGGGCGCGCGCCGCGATGATCGAACAAGGTGGACCTCCACGTCCCGTTCCGCGAACGCTTCAATGGACCACGTCGCTCTTGCTGGCATACACGAGCGTGGCGCCAATCCTTGCCACGGACGGACGCCATCCCCTCAGCGTCGGGATGTCCAAAGCCGTCAGTGCCGCGCGCAAGCAAGCCCGTTTTCCTCGAAAGCCAGGAGGCATCCGGGCCGGGAGGGTGCAGGGGCCTCCCCCGGCTATCGCGATAGGCGGGCTCTTCCGGTTGCCGGGAAGATCGAGCGATTGACGTCCCGGTCTATCCGTCCGGCCCGGAGACGGTGAACTCCAGCCGGTTGGACAGCTGCCGACCGTCCCCGGTGCAGATGGCGCCCTGAACGGCACAGTCCGTGGTCACGGGCAGGACCACGGTCACATCGGCGCCCGGGGCGGGCGTCACGGTGACTGTCCAACCAATGTTGCTCCCCTGGGTCATCCTCTGGGCCCTATTGACTGCGCCACCGGTGACCGTGAAGGCATGGTCCCGCAGGGTTAGGTAGCTGAGCCCGAACTCCTCGCTGAAGCGCAGCTCGAAACTGAACGCCGTCTGGCCGTCGTGGCTGCTGGGCACGTTGCTGAAGCCGGCGGTGAGCGGCGTGGGCTTCGCCGCCACCGCCTCCGTCGCCGCGCTGGTCAGCGTCTCGGCGCTATTGGCGTCGTCGGTGAAGGCGACGCGGACCTGGACGGTCTGCCCCTGCTCGCTGGAGGTAAGCGTGTAGGTGGAGCCGGTGGCCCCGCCGATGTCCGACCCTCCGGCAATCCATTGGTAGCGGTAGGAAACGTTGGTTAGCCCGTCCTGGTCGGCGATCCCCGAGGTTGAAGCGGTGAGCGTCTCCCCCACCTGCGGCGTGCCGCTGATAGCGGGCGCGCCGGTGGCCGGGTTGTTCTGCCGTTCCTGGCCCTGCTCCTCCGGACCGTTGACGGTCAGTTCCACCCTGCCGGAAAGCTTCTTGCCGCCCCCGGTGCAGATGGCGCCCTGGGCGCCGCAGTCGGTGGTGGGCGGCAGGACGATGGTCACATCTGCGGCCGAGTCGGGCGTCACGGTGATGGTCCACCCGCTGTTGCTCCCCTGGGTCAGCCGCCGGGCACTGGTGACGTCGCCCTCGGTCTCCGTGAAGGCGTGGTCCCGCAGGGTGAGGTAGCTCACCTCCACCTCCTCGCTGAAGCGCAGCTCGAAGGTGAAGGAGTTGTCCCCGTCGTGGGAGGAGGGCGCGACCAGGAATCTGGCCGTGAGCGGTGCCGGAGCCGCCGCTGCCACCGCCTCCGTCGCCTCGCTGGTCAGCAATTCTGCATTGCCCGCGTCGTCGGTGAAGGCCACCTGCACCTGGATGGTGCGCCCCTGCTGGCTGGAGGTCAGCGTGTGGCTGGGGCCGGTAGCCCCGTTGATGTCCGACCCTCCGGCAATCCACTGGTAGCGGAAGGTGACGCTCGTCAGGCCGTCAGCGTCCTCGATGCCCGCGGTGTCCGCCGTCAGCGTCTCGCCCACCCGCGCCGTGCCGGCGATCGTGGACGCACCCGTGGCCGGGGTGTTGGCCAGCGGCGGGTCGGCGGCGCCCCCGCCCTGTGGGGCGCTCTGCTGGACCGGTGGTAGCGGCGGCGGTCCGGGGTTCCCGCCCGGATCCCCGCCGTTGAAGGCCCAGTCGCCCCGGAAGGAGTAGTAGGAACGGCCCCGGTCGTTGTACGCCCAGACCCTGTACACGTACTGCGTGTCCTCCTTGTCCTCCGAGTCGGTGAAGGACCTGCCGGTGACGTACGTCGCTTCGCGCAGCTGGACGCTGACCCGCTGCCCGTCGGCCCAGCTCAGGCCGTGGTCCGGCCAGGTGGCCCGCGGGGCGAGGTCGACGAGCCCCTCGGGAACTTCGAATGGAAACGAGCGGCCATCGATCTCAAGCACCCAGTCCTCGAAGGAGTCATAGGAGAGAGCTTCAGTGAGGGGCGGGGCCTCCTGGATCTGCAAATCCAGCCCGAGATCAGGTCTTATGACGAGAGAGGTGACCGTCCAGGCGCCTGAGCCCACGGGATGGGAGAAGGTGGGCTGAGTCAGTGCGCCAAAGGCGCCACTGCCGAGTCCAAAGTACCCGGTTGCGGCGATGCCCGAGGTTGAGGCGCCCACCGTCATCCTGGCGCTCCAGATGACCCAGGGCTCCGGCAGGTACCAGTCCCCGAGCTCATTCTTGCGGTACTCCCGGCGTTCCACCCGGTAGCCGTCGATCCACGGGTCCACAACCACCTGTTGCGGCCCGGACCCGGCGCGCGCCGTTTTCGCGGTGGTCAGCCATGGGTCCCGCGGCGCGTCCCACGCCAGCCGGCGGATGAACTGGGTGTCCTGGGTGAGACGCAGGTTGCGCGGTCCTTCCTGCACGCGGCTGGGGCCGTAGGGGTGCAGGGCCGATCGCGCCAGGCCGATCACCGCCCCCTGGCCGTCCAGGGCGTAGACGGTGTAGACGTGCTCGGCGCCGTCCGTGCGGTACGCCGGCGAACAGTCCTGATGCGCGTCGGCGACGCGGGTGCGCGCCTCGACCAGTTCCTGATCCGAACTCTGGCTGCGGTTGCCGGTGTAGGTGGTGCGGACCACCCGGTAGCCCGTGTCCTGGTTCCCCGACGTCGGCGTCCAGGTCAGGGTGGCGCAGTCCGGCTCGATCGAGACCAACAGGTTGGTGACCTTCTCTGCCTGGGCGCACTCCCCGGTCCGCGCCGAGGTGGTGGCGTAGGCGCCGAAGACCGAGGAGAAATACCGGCTACCGTCGTTCCGCGTGTCGCCGCTGCCGCGGGCGCTCACCCGGAAGTGGTACGGCGTATCGCACTCCAGGCCAGCCGCCACTCCGAAGGCCGCGCGGTGGTCCGAGGTGCTGGGGAGATGGTCGAAATCGCCGCGGATTGGGGTCCAGGCGGCCTCGCCATCCTTGCGATATTCGAGCTTGTATTCGGCGGCGGTCTCCAGGCTGAACCAGCTCAGGGTGATGCTGGTCTGCGTCGGCCAGGTCGCCCTGAGGTCCTCCGGCGCCGGCGCTTCCGTCAGGGTCCGCACGCGGACCGGGGCGGAGTCGACGAAGGGGCCTTCGGTGGTCGTCACCCGGATGCGGAAGAAGTACTCCGTGTCGGCCGCCAGCTCCGTCCCCGGGACTGCGGAGGCCTCCGCCGAGGCCATGTGCGTGTAGAGACGGCGGTAGTCGGTGACGCCGCGCTCCCGCAGCCACACCTCCACGTTCGCGATAGTGACTGCGGGGGGCTGGCCGGGGAGCGTCCAGCTCAGGGCGACGGAGCTGTCGTCAAAGACCGAGGCTTGCAGGTTCGTGGCCGCATCGGGCCTGGGTAAGGGACTCACCACCACACTGACTGTGCCCGACGCGCTGGCGCCATCCGGGTCTCTCGCGGTCAGTGTCAGGTAGACGGTGACGTCCGCCTGCGTCTGCGGCGCGGTCCAGGTCGTGTCCAGGGCCGAGCTGTTGGCGAAGGTCCCGCCGCCGTCGCTGCTCCACGCGAAGGTCAGCGCGTCGCCCTCCGGGTCGCTGGCCGTGCCGTCCAGCGTCACTGTGCCGCCTTCGGCGACCGTATCGGGATCAGCCCTGGCCGAGACCCTTGGGGCCCGGTTGGGCGGCTCGACGTTGTCGATGGCGACAGTCGCCTCGCTGGTGGCGCCGGCAGTGACCCGTGGGGGCAGCGTGCCGAACCCCAGCGTCACCGACTCTCCGTCGTCATCCACGGCGTCTTGCGCCGCCCGGAACGTGATCGACCTCTCGGTCTCCCCGCTCTGGAAACGCACGCTGCCGGGGACGCCCGAGTAGTCGGAGGCGGACGCCCCACCCTGGTTCGTCCTGGTGAACGGTACGGCGACGGTCCGCTTCGGGTCGGCGCTGAGCCGCACCTTTACGGTCACGCTGCCGCCCTCGGCCACCGAGTACGCCCCATGCTCGAAGCTCACCGTCACCGCCGGATCGTCGTTGTCGGTGACGGTCACGGCCACGCTGTCGACGCTAAGCCCCCGGTACTCCGCGGCGCTGCCGTCGGCCACGGCGTGGGTGACGGTCTGGGTGTCGTCCACCGCGTCGAGGTCCTCGGCGGCGGTCACCGTCACGGTCTGCGCCGTGTCCCAGGTGGTGGCGCTGTAGGCCAGCGCGGTGGGGTTGACCGTCACGTCCCCGCCGCCGGTCACGTTGACCGTCACGCTGGCCGTCGGCTGGAAGGCGAGCCGCACGGTGTAGGTCCCGCTGCCCCCCTCGATCACGCTCAGGGTCGACGTGGACACCGACACCCCTGCGGCATCGTTGTCGCTGACGGTCACGGCCACGCTGTCGACGCTGAGCCCCAGGTACTCCGCAGCGCTGCTGTCGGCCACCACGTGGGTGATGGTCTGGGTGTCGTTCACCGTGTCAAGGTCCTCGGCGGCGGTCACCGTCACGGTCTGCGCCGTGTCCCAGGTGGTGGCGCTGAAGGTCAGCGAGGTGGGACCAGCGCTCACGTCCCCTCCGCCGGTGATGTTGACCGTCACACTGGCCGTCGGCTCGGCGTCCAGCACCAGCGTGTAGGTCGCCATGCTCCCTTCGACGACGCTCAGGGTGGACGTCGACACCGACACCGCCGCGTCGTCGACCGCGAAGACGGGCGAAAGACCGTAAAGCGGCAATGTGTTGGCCTTCGCTTGATAGGCGGCCGCGTAAAGGGGGTTGAGGGTGTGTACGAAGTTGAGATATCCGATCCCCGGCGTCACGGCGCCCAACCCAATCGAAGTGCCGGTGCCGTCGTCGCCTTCCCGGCCCTCGCCGTCGCAGCCGGTCCAGACTGTGCCGTCGCCGGTGTTCGCGCGTATCGTGACGGCCGTGCCCGACTCGTCCCTGACGCTGGCCTCCTCGTCCCAGGCGCCGTCGTAGAAGTCTCCGTAGTCGTCCGCCGCCTTGTTCCCGCCCAGCCAGTAGATCGGCACGCCCGTGCCCTCGGTCCCGGTGTTGTCGACGGCGTCCACCGCCGCGGCGCAAGCCACCGCCCGGAACTGCGAGGCGTAGGCCCGGATGGCCGCGTGGCCCGCCGCCGCCCGGTCCTGCACGAACCTGTTGTACACCGCGATGTCGGTGGCGGCGGCGTTGCGCGCCGTGCTGGAGAGAAACAACAGTCGGAAGCGGTCGCCGGCCTCCAGGCCCGGGGGCTTGAGCGTCCAGGCAACCGGGACCTCCCGCGACGGCGGCCTGACCACGAAGACGGGCGAAAGACCGTAAAGCGGCAATGTGTTGGCCTTCGCCTGATAGGAAGCCGCGTAAAGGGGGTTGAGGGTGTGTACGAAGTTGAGATATCCGATCCCCGGCGTCACGGCGCCCAACCCAATCGAAGTGCCGGTGCCGTCGTCGCCTTCCCGGCCCTCGCCGTCGCAGCCGGACCAGACTGTGCCGTCGCCGGTGTTCGCGCGTATCGTGACGGCCGTGCCCGACTCGTCCCTGACGCTGGCCTCCTCGTCCCAGGCGCCGTCGTAGAAGTCTCCGTAGTCGTCCGCCGCCTTGTTCCCGCCCAGCCAGTAGATCGGCACGCCCGTGCCCTCGGTCCCGGTGTTGTCGACGGCGTCCACCGCCGCGGCGCAAGCCACCGCCCGGAACTGCGAGGCGTAGGCCCGGATGGCCGCGTGGCCCGCCGCCGCCCGGTCCTGCACGAACCTGTTGTACACCGCGATGTCGGTGGCGGCGGCGTGGCGCGCCGTGCTGGAGAGGAACAGCAGCCGGAAGCGGTCGCCGGCCTCCAGGCCCGGGGGCTTGAGCGTCCAGGCAACCGGGACCTCCCGCGACGGCGGCCTGACCACGAAGACGGGCGAAAGACCGTAAAGCGGCAATGTGTTGGCCTTCGCCTGATAGGAAGCCGCGTAAAGGGGGTTGAGGGTGTGTACGAAGTTGAGATATCCGATCCCCGGCGTCACGGCGCCCAACCCAATCGAAGTGCCGGTGCCGTCGTCGCCTTCCCGGCCCTCGCCGTCGCAGCCGGACCAGACTGTGCCGTCGTCGGTGTTCGCGCGTATCGTGACGGCCGTGCCCGACTCGTCCCTGACGCTGGCCTCCTCGTCCCAGGCGCCGTCGTAGAAGTCTCCGTAGTCGTCCGCCGCCTTGTTCCCGCCCAGCCAGTAGATCGGCACGCCCGTGCCCTCGGTCCCGGTGTTGTCGACGGCGTCCACCGCCGCGGTGCAGGCCACCGCCCGGAACTGCGAGGCGTAGGCCCGGATGGCCGCGTGGCCCGCCGCCGCTCGGTCCTGCACGAACCTGTTGTACACCGCGATGTCGGTGGCGGCGGCGTGGCGCGCCGTGCTGGAGAGGAACAGCAGCCGGAAGCGGTCGCCGGCCTCCAGGCCTGCGGGCTTGAGCGCCCAGTCGACGGGGATTTCCCCCATCACCGGGATTACCGGCGGAGGCTCGGGCTCGACGACCGCCTGGGCACGGACGCCCGAGGGGTTGAGCGCCAGGCCGGCGAGGGCCGCCAGCCCGGCGAGTAGCAGCAGAAGGAGCGGCGCAAGGCGCCGGATGCCAATCAGGACTCGCCCCCCGGCTAGCCAAGGCCAACACCGGGCCAAAGAATCGGGGGGGAACCTCCGTGCCAGGCCGCACGAACTGGTCTGCCGAGCGTGACGTAAACGCGTCTTTCGCTCGGCCGGGATGGGCGGAACCTACGGCCTCCTCCGCTATCCGCCCGGAGCGCTGCAGCCTGTGTGCTTCGTCTTACGCGTCTACCCGCGAAGACACTGGCAGGCTGCTGAAAAGAAGTTCTGCGGCGGAGAGTACCACCACGATGAAATGCAAGTATTCAACTCATGTTTGGCACACGTGACCCACAGGCAACGATGCCGGCGTTCGCAGATCTGGACGAGCGAGTCCTAAGAGACCATCCCCTTCGAACCATCAAGGTCGCGGCCGACGAGGCGCTGCCGAGTCACTGAGCGCGATCGACAAGGCGGCGGCGCTCGCCCGGAGCGGCGCCCCTCAGGCGGTGGCCGTCGACTCGGAACCGATCGGCGGTTCCTTGAGTTGGACGCGGTGGGTTCAAGCTCTCCTGAACGCCGGCGGGCCCGGCGCCTTTGCGTGCCCGTGCGAGGAGGTCTGTTGCGCCGACCTCATCGACCTGCAGCCGCTTCGGTACCTGGAATGGACGTTGGGCCGGGATGGTGGAACAGGCTCCGGACTATCGGCCGATCATTGACATCCTGGACTGCCCGAGCAACTACGTGGTTGTCACGGCCTCGGCGCATGGGTTCGGAATCTCACCGGCCACGGGCAACCCGCCATTGCGGCGCAGCAGGCGACGGCCGGAAGTGGTGGGCGCGAGGGGACTCGAACCTCTGACCTCCACGATGTCAACGTGGCGCTCTAACCAGCTGAGCTACGCGCCCAAGGATTCGGAGTTCAGACTGTAGGCGGCTGGTGGCGAGGATTCAACCCTGGACGGCCGCGAGCGTCCGCTTTGGGGGCCGCACTGCCAAGGGCTCAGTGAACGGACTGTGCATTAGGTCGGTACGATACGGCCGACAGCCGGTTCATCCGACCACAACTGACGCGGGAGGGAGCGCTCCGATGGCCCAGGCGCCGGCCGTTTATTCCGCCATGGAGCTGCGGCGCCGCCTGAACGCCCTGCCGCGCTTTCACCTGACCGACCTGCCGACGCCGCTGCAGGAATTACCCAATCTGACGCGGCGACTGGGCGGGCCCAGGCTGTTGATGAAGCGCGACGACCTGACCCAGAGCGGGCTGGGCGGCAACAAGAACCGCAAGTTCCAGTTCGAAGTCGGCGCGGCCCTCCAGCAGGGGTGCGACGTGCTGCTGTGGGGCGGCGGGGTGATGCAGTCCAACCATGCCCGTCAGTGCGCGGCCGCGGCCCGACGTGCCGGTATGGACGTCGTGCTGGTACTGAACGAGGGTGCGCACGGGAACGAATTGCAAGGCAACCGCCTCCTGCTGGATCTGCTGGGGGCTGACGTCCGACCAACCGGCCGCGACGGCATGTTCGGCCATGAGGCCGAGTTGGCCTCGACGGCGGACGAACTGCGTGCCGCAGGTCGCCGGCCCTTCGTGATCGAGTACGGCCCGCTGACCTCCATTGGCTACGTCGAGTGTGTGCTGGAAGTGCATGAGCAGTCCCAGGCGCTGGGTGCGGAGGTCACGCACCTCTACGTGGCCTCGGGAGGCGGCACGCAGGCTGGACTTGAACTCGGCAATCGGGCGCTGGGCGCGGGATATGCCATTCGGGGCTTCAGCCCGCTGATCGTGGAAGGCGGTCGCACGGGTCAGCAGGCGGACATGGCCAACGCCACGGCCGGACTCCTGGGTCTGGAGGTCGAGGTCCGGCCCGACGACATCTGGAACTCGTCCGATTTCGTCGGACCCGCCTACGCCGAAGCCACGTCGGAGGGTATGGAGGCCATTCGCCTGGTGGCCGAGACCGAGGGCATCTTTCTGGAGCCGGTCTACACGGGCAAGGCGTTCGCCGCCCTCCTGCACGACATTCGGCGCGGCGAACTGACGGCTCAGGACACCGTGGTGTTTCTGCACACCGGTGGGACGCCGCTGATCTTTGCCTACGCCCGCCGAGCTCGGTGAATCGCGGCGGCCAAACGGGTAGGCTGCGGCAGCGTCGGAGGGAGGGTTCAGATGGGTAAGGCTACGAAAGTCCGATCACTGCGCCGCTTTGCCGGCATGTTGGCCGCTGTCCTGCTGATCGTCGCTATCGCGGTGGCCTCAGGCTGCGGCGGCGAGGAGCGCAGCGGATCCTTCAAGATCAACCCGAGCAAGGCCTCATCGGCCGGCATCGGCTTCTAAGGCCCGCCGTGGCATTTGCGGCGCCAGTCGGTGACGCGCTTTCGGCCCGAACCTACCGACGCGGACGGCGGGTGGCCGGCAACTGAACCCATGACTTTGTCCGAGTCCAACGGGGTGGCCAACCCGATCGCGCGCGTGGTGTTCTTCTGGAGCGCTACGACGCTCAATTGGCGGATGGATGGATCCAATCCCTACGCAGGGCTGCTGGCGCAGGCGCTGGCCGAGCACCGCGTGCGCGTGGAGGTGCGGCCGTCGGGGAATCTCAGCTTCGTGTGGAAGTTCCCGCGTCCGTACGACATCGTGCATCTGAACTGGAACCCAAACTTCTACGAGCACCCCAACCCCGTGATGGCCGTGCTGCGTCTTCTTGGGTTCGCTGCCATGCTGGCCGTCGCGCGGCTGCGCGGCTTTCGCATCGTGTGGACCATGCACAACGTGGTTCCGCACGAGCAGTTGCGACCCCTGCATGGCGAAGTGGCGCGCCGAGTCGTGACGACGCTGGCCAACGCCGTGATCTGCCACTGTGAGCATGCGAAATCCGTGCTGGGGCGTCGCTTTGGCCGAAGGTGGGGGGTGCACGTGATCCCGCACGGTTCATTCGCGGATGCCTACCCGCGCAAGGCCACGCGGGCGGAAGCCCGGCGCGCGTTCGACATCCCCGACGACGCCTTCGTGTATGGGTATTTCGGCAACATCCGGGCGTACAAAGGCGTCGAGCGGCTGATCGAGGAATTTGGGTCGCTGGAGGGTGACAGCCTGCGCCTGCTGGTGGCCGGCGCGCTGCACGCGAACTACCACGGGCCGCTGCACACGGCCAAGATCGAGGATTCACGCGTGATCGCGCACCTGCGGCATATCGCCGACGAAGAGGTGCAGCTCGTTATGGCTGCCGTGGACGTGCTGGTGCTGCCGTTCCTGGACACCCTGACCTCCGGTTCGGCGATTCTGGCGCTGGGGCACGGCACGCCGCTGGTGCTTCCGCGTCGGGGTTGTCTACCCGAGCTGGTTGGCGACAGTCAGGCCGCGGTGCTCTACGACCCGGACGATCCGGCTGCGCTGCGCCAGGCGCTGCTGGACGCGCAAGCACTTGATCCCGAGGCTGCTGTTCGGGCGGCCAGCGAAGTGGACGCGGGACTGAACTGGGCGGGAATTGCCCGCAAGGCGATGGCCGCCTACGGCCTCGAGGGAGGTTCGTCGTGAACGGAGACAGTCTTGGGCTACCTGCGGGACCGCTGGAGCGTGCGCTGGCCCGGCGCGCAGCGCCGGCCTTTGCCGCCGCGATGCAGGACCTCTACGACGAAGCCGCGGCCGCGTTGGCCAGTCCGCTGCGGCCGGTGGCCCGTAACGGCGGCTATTACCACTCGTACTTCTGTCCCGACCACGCGGCGGAACTGATCTTTGAAGAAGACTCTCCAACCAGTCATACCTGCCCCGTGGACGGCCGCGTGTGGTCCGGGCAGCCTTTCGACGATTCGTGGCTCTGGACGGCCAACCGTCGCATGGCGCAGCGCGCCTACCGGCTGGCCCTGCTATGGCGGCTGAAAGGCGAGCCGGCCCACCTGGACGCGGCGCGCCAGATTCTCACCGAATACGCCGCCGTCTATCCGGATGTCCGTAGTCCGCGAAACGACCCCAGCGTGGGAAAAATCTGCTTCTCAGCCTTGGACGAATCGGTGTGGGCCATCCCCATCGCCTGGGCCTGCCATTGGATCTGGCCGGGCCTGGACGACGCCGACCGCGACCGGCTGCGGACCCGCCTGCTGGAGGAGGCGGCGGCGCACATCGAAGCGCAGCGAACGCCGCGCATCCATAACTACGAGAACTGGCTCAACGCCGCGCTGGGGACGCTGGGCACGGCACTCGGCGACGAGACACTTGCGCGGACGGTGATCGACGACACCTACGGACTGACGGATCAGCTGGCGCGCGGCGTACTGGACGACGGCCACTGGTACGAAGGCGCGTCCAGCTACCACTACTACACCCTGGGGGCGGTTCTGTATCTGGCGCAGGCCCGTGAGGGGCTGCCTGGCGATCCGCGCGGCAATCCGACCATGCGCCGGATGTTTGAAGCGCCGCTGCGCATCGCGTTTCCGGACGACCACGTGCCGGCGATCAACGACTGTTGGTACCACTCACGCGTCACCGACGAAGTGGGGCACGGCATTCCGAACGGTCCCGGCTTCTACGAGATCGCCGCAGGCTGGTACGGCGCGCCCGAGTTTGAGGCGGTGCTGGCGCGCGCGTACCGCACCATGTCCCGGGGCAACGTGGAGTCGCTGCTTTACGGGCCCGACGACGTGTCGGACGCAGCTGCGCCGCCGCTCGTGGAAACCAACGAGGCGGCCAGCGGCTTTGCGGTGCTGCGGCCGGAGCTTCCGGAGGGTTTCGCAGGCGAACTGCTGCTGAAATACGGGCCGCACGGCGGCGGGCACGGCCACGCCGACAAGCTGGCGCTCAGCATCTTCGGCGGCGGCCGGCGCTGGAGCGCCGACCTGGGTACGCCGGGCTACGGCATTGCCATCAACGACTCGTGGTACCGGCACACGCTGAGCCACTCGACGATCGTGCTGGAAGGCGAGGCGCAGCCCCCGGCCACGGGCGAGGCCCTCCGGTACCGGCCCGTGAGCGGCAATTCGTTCGGAATCGCCGACGCCCAGGTGCTCTGGGAGCAAGGGCCGTACGCCGCCGTCTACGCGCGCCGGGTGGTGCTGGCGCGTCGCGGGTACTTCATCGTCCTGACCCGCGTCGAGGCGCCGGTCGCGCGCCGCGCGCACGTGGTCTTCCATCATGAGGGCGCGATCACGGGCTGGCCGAACGGCGACGGGGAGTCGGCGAGCCTGCCGGACAACGCCTCGTACGCACACCTCAGCGACGCGCTGGCCTGGCCGGCCGAGCAGGGCGCCACGGTACGGCTGAAGGTACCGGTGAATGGCGAGACCCCAGCTACGCTGACAGTCGCCTTTGCGCCGCAAGCAGGCGCGCGTGTGCTGACGGCCCGCTCGCCAGGCAATCCGGCCAGCGACCTGCGAAGCACGCTGATTTCCGAGGTCACCGGCGAGGCTTTCTGGAGCGCCGCGGCTTTCGTCTACGGTGATGAGGCGGAGGTCGACTGGCGACCAGCGGCCGCTGGAGGACCGCCGGACCTGGCGGTGCGCTGCGCCGGCCAGGAAGACGTGTGGTCGTTCACCCGGGACGGTGACGCGAGCTTTAGCTATCCCCTGGACGGCTGAGACTCCGGCGATTCCCTAATGTCCGCCGCCGCCGCGCGCCCGTACAATTCGCGCACATCTGTTGACGTACGTCCCGCGATGGCTGTACGGTCCGCCACCGCAGTCGCGGGACTCGTCTATTGGGGGCCGAGCGGCCCGCTGTGTTGTGCGGGGGGCCTGACGCTCGGTGAGAAGGAGGTGCGATGACCGCAACTGACATGGCCAGTGCGCCTATAGGCATCAAACGCAGGCGCGGCATTCTTGGCTGGACGTGGAAGGAAACCCAAGGGTTCATGTTCATTCTCCCTTGGCTGTTTGGGTTCATTCTGTTCCTCGCGGGGCCCTTCTTCTTCTCGTTCTTCCTCAGCTTCACGCAATGGCGCCTGGTGGGGGACATCAAGTGGCTGGGGTTCGAGAACTACGCCCAGCTGTTGTCCGGTGAGGACACCCGGTTTGTCCAGAGCGTGTACAACACCGTGTATTACGTGGTGTTCCACGTACCGGGCGTGCTCATCATCTCATTCATAGTCGCCGGGCTGCTCAACCGCAAGGTGAAGGGCATCGCCATCTACCGGACGTGTTTCTACCTCCCATCCATCACCACAGGCGTCGCCACCGCGGTGCTCTGGTACTGGGTGTTGCAGCCCAACGGCCTGCTGAACAACTTCCTGGACATCGTCCTTGAACCGTTGGGCATTCAGTCGCCCAACTGGCTGGGGTCCACGACCTGGGCCATGCCGGGGCTGATCATCATGAGCTTCTGGTCCGTGGGGACTACGATGATCATCTATCTGGCGGGATTGCAGGGCATTCCGCAGCACCTGTATGAAGCCGCCGAGATTGACGGGGCCGGTTGGTGGGGTAAGGTCCGTCACGTCACCATTCCGATGATGACGCCGCAGATCTTCCTCACGATGGTGCTGGCGGTCATTGGGTCGTTCCAAGTCTTTACGGCCGCCCTGATCATTACCGAGGGCGGCCCGGCCGACGCGACGCTGTTCCTGCTGCTGTACCTGTACTGGAACGGGTTCCGCTTCTTCAAGATGGGCTACGCTTCGGCCATCGCCTGGATTCTGTTCTTCGTCATCCTCTTCCTGACGATCGTGCAGTTCCTGACCGCGCGTCGCTGGGTGTACTACGAGGGTGAAAGGGCCGCTTAGGAGGCAGCATGGCGCAACAAACGGTAACTGTAGAACCGTCGGATCCCTCCGGGATGCCGTCGTCGGTTCGAATCCGTACTCCGGGGCGCATCCGCGCGATGCGCGTGAGCGGACGCGTGGCCACGTACCTGATCCTTTGGCTGGGGAGTTTCCTCTACGCTATCCCCTTCCTGTGGATGGTCCGCACGTCGTTCATGCGGTTGGACAAGCTCTTCGAGGAACCGCCGCAGCTCTGGCCCGATCCCTGGATCTGGCAGAACTACATCGATATGTGGGAAACCGGGCCGTTCGCGAACTGGATCGTGAACTCACTGATCCTGGTCGCGCTCGGCATGTTCGGGCAGACACTAGTCAGCATCTTCGTGGCCTACGGCTTCGCACGGACGCAGTTCCCGGGCCGTAACCAACTGTTCGTGCTGATCCTGGCGAGCCTGATGCTGCCGGGCCACGTGACGATCGTGCCAAAGTTCGTCATGTTCCGCAGCGTCGGGTTGCTCGACAGCCTGTGGCCGGTGGCCCTGCCGGACCTCTGGGGACAGGCCTTCTACATCTTCATCCTTCGGCAGTTCTTCCTAACCTTGCCGCTGGAGCTGGATGAAGCAGCCGAGATTGACGGCGCGAACCTCCTACAGGTGTTGTTCCGCGTCGTGATCCCGCTGTCGAAACCTGCAATCGCCACCGTGGCGGTGTTCAACTTCATCGGCAAGTGGAACGAGTTCTTCGAACCGTTCGTCTTCATTCAAACGCCTGAGAAGTTGACGCTGGCGGTTGGCATCCGGTGGTTCCGGACGCAATACGGCACCGAGTTCCAGATGCTCATGGCGGCATCGATCGTCTCGGTGGCGCCGATCGTGATCGTGTTCTTCTTCGCACAGAAGCAGTTCATACGCGGAATCGCGCTGACCGGCATCAAGTCATAGCTTCGGCTTGACGCCCTAATCCGTCTGGCGGGGGCCGCAAGGCCCCCGCCAGACGTTTAACGGGGCTTTGCCCTCTGACGGATTTGGCCGCCACACTAGCCGGGACACACCAGCCAGGTTTGAGCCCGATGCGATTGTTGTTGGCCACCGGCGCTGCGGGTGACAAGGCCCTGGCGGTCGTGCCGACCCGCGCATCTAATCTCAGTCTCGTGGACGTCGCGCATCCTGACGATGGGGTCCGCAAGCGCGTGGCTATCCCCGCAAGCATCGCCGCCGCCACACTCCGGCCCGCGCCATGCGTGTAGCCGGACGGGCGATCACGTACACGGCGCTGTGGCTCGGGAGTTTCCTTTATGCCATCCCATTCATGTGGATGCTGCTCACGTCGTTTATGCAGAACGACGCGATCCCCGAGGCGCCGCCGCGGCTCTGGCCCGATCCGTGGACCTGGCAGAACTACATCGACATGTGGGAAACCGTGCCGCTGGCGAGCTGGGTCACGAACTCGCTGATCCTGGTTGCGCTGGGCCTGTTCGGGCAGACATTCGTCAGCATCTTCGTGGCGTTCGGCTTCGCGCGAACGCAGTTTCCGGGCCGTAATCAACTGTTCATGCTGGTCCTGGCGACGCTGATGCTGCCGCACCACGTGACGGTCGTGCCCTGGTTCATCATGTTCCGCACCGTGGGTCTGTTCGACAGCCTGTGGCGAATTGCGCTGCCGGATCTGTGGGGGAACGCCTTCTACATCTTTATCCTGCGGCAGTTCTTCCTGACCCTGCCGGTGGAGTTGGACGAGGCGGCGGAGATTGACGGCGCAAACCTCCTGCAGGTGTTGTTCCGCGTCGTGATTCCGCTGTCAAAACCTGCAATCGCCACGGTGGCGGTGTTTAACCTGGTCCACAAGTGGGACCAGTTCTTCTGGCCGTTCGTCTTTGTGCAGACGCCGGAGAAGCTCACCCTGGCGGTGGGCCTCCGGTGGTTCCGGACGCAATACGGCACCGAGTTCCAGATGCTCATGGCGGCATCGATCGTCTCGGTGGCGCCAATCGTGATCGTGTTCTTCTTCGCGCAGAAGCAGTTCGTGCGTGGAATTGCGCTGACCGGCATCAAGTCATAGCTCCGGCTTGACGCCCTATTCTGTCTGGCGGGGGCCGCAAGGCCCCCACCAGACGTCTAACGTCCGCTTGCCGTCAGGCGGTCATGGCCGCCACACTAGCCGGGCCAGTCCCCCTAGGCACGAGCCCCGATGCGTTTGTTAATGGCCGCCGGCGCACCCGGTACTGAGGACTTTGTGGCCGCGCTGATCGGCGCGCCCACCCTGAATATCGTCGGTGTCACGCATCCGGACGCCGAAATCTGCAAACAGCTGTCGGATTCGGGGCGCATTGCCAGCGCTCCGGACCTCGCAACGCTGCAGGCGCATACCGAAGCGGATGGCCTTGTCTTCGCAGCCGATGATGTCGGCGGGGCGGCCGAGGCCGAGGGCCCCGGAACGGCCAGCGCCGTGTTCCTCTCCTCCGTGTCCGGAACGGCGGGGCTGTCGGCGTATTGGGCGAGACATGGCGAGAGCGCCTGCGTTCTGGCTCCCGCCCTGCATCGATCTCCGCACGGCCTGCTGCGAGCTTCGCTGGATACCCGACGAATTGGTTCGCCGCGCTTTCTGCGCTGGACACGGTGGGCGCCGGCTGGCGCCGACGAACTGGCGAGTGGACTGATTGACGATTTGGCTGCGGTCCTCGACCTGATGGGTCGTCCGGCCGTTACGGCCTACGCAGCTGGCCAGACCCTGGGCGCGGACGGCCCCGACTACGTCACAACCATTGTGACGTTCGAGCGTGGCCTGACCGCGGTGCTGGACGTGGGCGCGGCGCCAGCCGGCGGACGGCCATTCGACCGAGCCATGCTGATTGGCGCCCACGGTTCGATCCACGCCGACGGGCGGTCCTCGTCGGCTCTCAGGCTCGACGATGCCGTCAGCACACCGCTCGACTTGGACGGAGGACCGTTCGCCGGGCACGTACGCGCGGTGGAGGCCTTCACGCGCGGCGACTCGCTCGATTGCGGCCTCGCAAGTCAGGCCGCCGCCGTGCAGGACGCCGTGCTGGCTTCGCTGGCGTCCGGACGGGCCGAGGCCGTCATGGCGCCCGTGGGCTGAGCCGACCCGGCGGCGCTTACCGCTCTTTCGAGCGGCGACTCTTAAACCAAATCCGGATCTGACCCCATCGGGGCTTCGGCCGCCGATATGTCGATAGTGGTCCGTTGCCCCTGGGCTAGGAATAGAGCCGGCGACCGCCGTCGTCGGAAAGTGGACCCCCGCTGACTCTGACCGACGGCGCGACTTCAGCCGGCAAATCGATCGACGAGAACAGCTATCAGGGTGCCGGCCACGCCAAATCCGAGGCCGGCGATCCAACGGGTGAGACGCGTTTCGAGACTGTGCAATTCGGCTTTGAGCTCAGCGAGGTCGGCCTTCGTTGCCAGATGCGGCAGGGTGCTCTCTACCTGGCTGAGGCGGCGTTCGTAGTCCAGCGGGTTTGGCTCGGCGGCCATGGTTGTTCTCCTGCCGCCCAGCGGATAGCTCTGCCTCAGTCTATCGCGGGCGCCCACGGCCACGCAGACGTGCGCAAGGCAGTGTGCGCTAAAGGATGTGCCGCCTCAGCTTGTGACTGGCGCGTAGGGAATCGGTTGCCCTTCGGGAATTTCGGTCAGTTCCACGATGTTGTCTTCGGGGTCGCGCGTGTAGAGCACGCGAGTCCAGGTGTCGAACCAGGCAACCGGACCGCCGATCGACTCAATCCCCGCCGCCGCCAGGCGCTCCAGAATCGGATCCAGGTCGTGCACGATGAAGTGCACGTGGTTGGGCCCATGGGTGTTGGGCTGCCGCCGGATCGGCGCCGAGGGATGCCGGACGTACTTCAGCAGCTCGATCGCTGCCGGCCGGTCAGGCGTGCCCAGGAACATGACCTCCAGCCGCACATTGGTTAGTCCCAGCAGCGCGTCCAGCGGCGCGCCCTGGCGGCTCATCCGGCGCGTTTCGGACAGGCCAATCACGTCCGTGTAGAACCGCGCGACCCGATCCAGATCCTGAACAACGATTCCGGTGTGTCCGGCGTGAATTGCCACCTGGCCCGCCTCCTACAATCTCCACGTCTGGCGGCATTGTGACAGCGCACGGGAGCGGGGGGCGTCTCTGGCCACACAGCGAGCGCATATGCGGGTGGCCTTGGCGGCGTTGGGGCAGACGCCGGACGCCCTGCGCGACATCCTGCACCGAAGTTCCCGGCCTACTACGCAGGAGCCATTGCGCCCGACGCTCGCATTCGCACCAGCGCCGCTCGCGAGGCCACGCACTTCTACGATTTTCGCGACTCCTCGACCTGGGGCGCCGCTACGCGCCGTCTGTTTCGGGCCTATCCGGTGTTGGCCGATCCTGCGGCGCTCACGGAGACGCAGGCCGCGTACGTGGCCGGCTATCTGACCCACCTGGCCGCCGACGAGGTCTTCGTGCTCCGACTCGGACAGCACGCGGTCCAGGGCAACGGCTCGGCTATCGGTGGACTGTCCTGGGCGATCGAGGCCGGGTCTCCCGAGGCGCCCCGCGGGCTTGCCGCGGCGTTTCGATGTCTCGCCGACTTTCGGGCGGACGGTTTGACGACCATTGCCGACTCAGGGTTGCTCGAACGCAAAGCGGTCGGGGTGAGCACAATCGACCCCGGCATGCCGCTCGGCGAGCTTCGTCAGAAAATCGTTGCCATCAACGGTCTCGAGGTGAGCGCCACGGACTCCGCCCGTGAGGCCGAAGCGCGAGCGGCAACCGGGCGGCGTATCTTCGGCGACGACATCGCGGTCGAATTCCTGGCGGCGGCCGAGGCTGAGGCCGTTCGCCGGCTGCGGGCATTCGCCGCCGGTACCGCGGCCGACTACGATGCCGCCCACCTGCGCGACTCCGCCTGATGATCTAATGCACGATCTCTGCATTCGCGACGCGCTAATTGTGGACGGCTCCGGCTCGCCTGGCTTACGCGGCGACGTAGCCGTGGACGGCTCGACGATCGTGGCGGCGGGCCGCGTCGAAGATGGGGGCGCACGCGAGATCGACGCCGGCGGCAGGGTCCTGACGCCCGGCTTCATCGACGTCCACACCCATTCAGACCTGCTGTTGCTGGACCGCCCGGACCACCAGCCCAAGGTGCGGCAGGGCATCACCACCGAGCTCACCGGGCTAGACGGCATCGGCTACGCGCCGCTGGCCGCCAAGGACCGCCAACCCTTTCTGGACTACTTCGACGCACTCAACGGCCAGCCGGACGTGGACGGTCGCTGGGAGACAGTCGGCGGCTGGCTGGACAGCTTTGACCGCACCGTCGCTATCAACGTCGCGCACCACATCCCTCACGGTTGCGTACGGGCCGCCGTGCTGGGCTGGGAGGACCGCCCGGCGTCGCCGGATGAGCTGGCGCAAATGCGCCAGATCGTGGACGACGGGATGCGCGATGGGGCCGCGGCGTTATCCACCGGCCTGGACTACGCCCCGTGCACATTCAGCAACACGGACGAACTGGCCGCCATCAGCGAAGTGGCCGGGCGATACAACGCCCCCTACGTCACGCACATGCGCTACAAGCTGGGGATGCGCCAAGCCATCCGCGAGACGCTGGAAATCGGCCGCCGTGCCAATTGTCCGGTCCACATCTCCCACTTCAACAGCGTGGACAACAGCTGGTGGGTCAACCACGACGAGGCCGACCGGAGCATCGACCTGGGCGTTTCGGTGTCGTTTGACACGTACGCCTGGGCCGCCGGAAGCACCCTGCTGCACTTTTCATTCCCGGACTGGGCGCTGGACGGCGGAGTGCCGGCCATGCTGGCGCGGTTGGACGACCCGGCAACTCGGGCGCGTATCGAAGCGGAAATGCGAAGCCCCGACAGCGCGCGGCAGATCGACGGTTCCAGCGTCCGGCTGGCCAGCGTTCCATCGGCCGCGAATCGTCACCTGGAGGGACGCTTTCTCGCCGACATCGCGGCTGAACGCGGCGTTGCGCCGGAGACCCTGCTGGTCGACCTGGTGCGGGCCGAACGCGGCGTGGTGGCCGCGGTCATTCACAACACGGCCACCGACGCGGACTTCGAAATGACGATGCGGCATCCCGCCCACATCTGCTCAACCGACGCGCTGCTAACCGGCGGCTCGCCGCATCCGCGCACCTACGGCACCTATCCGAGGTTCCTGGGTCGGTTCGTTCGCGAGCGAGGTGCCTTGGCCCTGGAGGAAATGATCCGCCACATGACCTCGGCGCCCGCCCGCCGCTTCGGGCTGATCGACCGCGGGTTGATTCATCCCGGCATGGCCGCCGACCTGGTGCTGATCGACATGCCGCGAGTGCGGTCGAACGCCACGTTCGACAACCCGACCCAGTACCCGGACGGCATCGACATGGTGATCGTTAATGGCGAAATCGTGGTCGACCACGGTCGCCACACCGGCGCCACGCCGGGCCGCGGGCTGCGACGCGGCGTCCCGGCGGCGTGAGCGCTGCTGGCTCCGGCTCGCAGGCGCGGCCGCCGGGCTATACCGGCGGCGGTCGCATCTCCGGCCTGTTTTGGCGGCTGTTGCAGCGCTTGCTCTCGCGGCGCTGTCCGGTGTGTACAGGTTCGGGTATCGATCCCGACGGGCCGCCGGCGCGCCCCAGCGGCCGCCCGCCGCGCTGCCCTCGCTGCTTCGGGTTTGGGCGCGTTGCCTTTCCCTAGCTAGTGGCTGCGGAGTCTGCCGTGGAGCTGGATCACCCCACAATTCGAGCGCTCTTCGAGGCGCCGACCGCCACCCGACCTCTATGGGCGCCTCAGGGACGGCGCCTTGCATACACGGTTGCCGTTCCCGACGTTGGGGCGAACACCACGTCCAGCGAGATCTGGATACTGGATGCCGAGGATCCAGTTGCCGAGAAGCTCATCGGCGGCATTTCGGGCAGCAGTCCTCCGGTCATCTGGTCGCCTGACGGCGCCCGCCTCGCCTACGTTGAGTCCGACGACGATGCCGACCGCATCGTCATAGTCGGCCTTGACGGATCGAGACGGGAGATCGATCTGACGCCGGCCCCGCACGGCCGGCTGGCCATGCATGCGTTTTTCCGCACATTCGCCTGGTCGCCCGAAAACGACCGGCTGCTCTACACCGCGTACAACCCATCACCCGAGAGTCCGCCCGATCCTGCCGTCAATCCGCGTAACGACGGCGACGGGCTTGGCGAAGTCGAGCGCATTCGCCTCTGGCTGCACGACCTCCACGGAAGTGAGTCGCCGCGCCCGCTGACCTCGGATGACTATCACAGCGGTGCCGGGACGTGGATGCCCGACGGCGAAACCGTCGTGTTCGTCTCGAACCGAAGCGGACGCGAAGAAGGCGCCGTCTCGAACCTGACGCAGCCGTTCGGGATCTGGTGCGCTGATGCCGCCGGGTCGTCCGAGCGTCCGCTGGTCACCGGTGCGCACGCCGCGGTGACGCCAGCCCCATCGCGCGACGGGCAGCGGATCGGATTCCTGGCCGCTCCGATGGTGGGACCCCATGCGGTCAACATGGAACTCTCCACCGTCGACCTCACAGGTGGTGACCGGCGGTCGCTCACCGCCGGACTTGACCGAAGCGTGGACACGGAGGCGCATCCGGTGGCGGCGCCCGACGGCTCCTGGATCATTGCCGTGAAGGATGGCATGCGCAATGTCCTCATGCGGGCGCGTGAGGACCGGCCGCCCGTGGTGCTTGCGCTGGAGCAGCCGCACGCCTCCTTACCCAATGTGGATGCCCACAGCGGTGAAATCGCCTGCGTCACTCAGGCGGCCACGGTTGCGCCTGAAATCGAGCTGCTGACTGCGGATGGGCGTACACGCTGGCGCTCCGCACACCACAGCGTCGAAAGCTCGGCACAGGCCCGCACCTGGACGATCCGTCGGGACGATGGCTTCTCGGTTGAGAGTCTGGCCCTGGCGCCGGCCGGCGTGCAGCCCAGAGGCGTGATTCTCTGGCCGCACGGCGGGCCTCACAGTCGAACCGCCCAGGAGTTCCGCCCAGAGAGTGAGGCGGCGATTCGGCACGGGTTCGCCGTCGTGACGCCCAACTTCCGAGGTAGCGACGGCTATGGCCGGGAGTTTCTGCTCGCGGATCGTCTGGATCTGGGCGGCGGCGACTTCGCGGACTGCCTGGCGGCGCTTGATTCCTGGATCGAGACCAGCGGTCATGACGCGGCGGCGGCCTATATCACCGGCACCAGCTATGGCGGCTATCTCACCGCCTGGGCGGTCGGGCACACGCGGCAGTTCGTCGCCGCGGTTGCCATCAACGCGGTAACAAATGTGGAGAGCTTTTTTGCCCAGACCGACATTCCAAGCTGGGTGCTCTGGGAATTCGGCGGCTCACCGCTGGAGCGGCGCGAACTGATCCGCGACCGTTCGCCCGTGCAGCACCTCGCCGGCGCCACAACTCCCACGCTGGTGGTCCACAGCGCGGAGGATCGGCGCGTGCCAATTGCCCAGGGCCTGGAACTCCACGCCGGTCTGCTGGCCGCCGGTGTCGCAACCATGTTCGTGCGCTACCCGCGCGAATACCACCGAATCACCGAGCCGGCGCATCGGGTTGACCTAATCACACGCACGCTGGACTGGTTCTTCCGCCACTCGTCGAACGGCGAATCGCCCTACGACGCCTAACTCGGGCCATGCGGCCGCTGGCCCGGTAGCACCGCTGGTCCTCAAGTCGGCCCGTTGCCGCGGAGCACAACGGGCGGTATGGTCTTGGCCGGGGAGGCGCAGGTTCCGCGGGTCTTAGGGCCCTTCAGTCCTTCGTTTGGGCGGAGTACGGCGCCATGTGCGGCATCGTTGGGTATATAGGCGACGGGCCAGCTGCCCCGGCCATCTTGGATGGGCTGCGCGCTCTCGAATATCGCGGGTACGACTCGGCTGGCCTGGCCGTCCTCACATCCGAAGGTCTGAGCGTTCGCCGTCGGGCCGGTCGCATCGACGACTTGGCGATGCTGGTCGACAACCAGTTGATGTCCGGCGCTATCGGTATCGGGCACACGCGTTGGGCGACCCACGGGGCAGTGACCGACGCCAACGCCCACCCTCACGCCGACGCTTCGGGCCGGTTGGTCATCGTCCACAACGGCATGACCGACAACGTGTCGGAGTTGCGCGCCAAGCTGCTGGCGGACGGCCACGTCTTCGCCTCGGAGACCGACACCGAGGTCATCGCGCATCTCATCGGCGTCCGGCGCGACGCTGGGGCGTCCCTGACCGACGCGGTGGGGCACACGCTGCGCCGCCTGGCAGGTGCGCACTCCGTTCTTGCGCTGGCAGCTGACGAGCCAGACGTGCTCGTGGGCGGACGTGTAGGGTCGGCTGGCGGACTGGTGGTTGGCCACGGTAATTCCGAGGCGTTTCTGGCCTCCGACCTGCCGGCGGTCGTCCGCCACACCAGAAACCTGCAAGTTGTTGAGGCCGGCGAGATTGTGGCCCTGCGCAGTGATGGCGCTGAGTTTCAGGACTTGAACAACCGCCCGCGTCACCGCCGCTTGATTTCCGTGCCCTGGGGCCCCGTGGCGGCGGCGAAGGCCGGTCACCGGCACTACATGCACAAAGAGATTCACGAACAACCGGACACGCTGGCCGACACCATCCGCCCGCGGGTCACGCTGGATCCGGCCGAACTGCGACTCCACGACTTCCAGCTGCCTGTTGACGCGCAGACCGTCGAGCGGGTGGAGATCGTAGCCAGCGGGTCGTCGAACTTCGCCGGCATGGTTGGCACCCGCTACTTTCGGGAATTGGCGCAAGTGCCGGCTGCGACCGAGATTGCCTCTGAGTTCGCCTACGCGCCGGGTCCGCTCTCCGATCGGACGCTGGTAATCGCAATCTCTCAGTCGGGCGCTACGGCCGATGTGCTGCTGGCCGTGGATCGCGCCCGGGCCGCTGGGGCGCCGGTGGTGGCGGTAGTCAACACGGTCGGCAGCGAGCTCACGCGCACGGCCGATGCCGTGTTCCACCTCCACGCGGGTCCCGAGATCAGCGTCGCCGCTACCAAGACCTTCGTTTCCCAGCTGGGGGCGCTATACCTGCTGGCGTGTCATCTGGGCGTGGAACGCGGCGTACTGCCGCCAGACCGATTGGCGCGCCGACTGGCCGACATTGCCCACGCGCCGCTGGCGGTCGCGCGCGCGCTGGAGATCGAACCGCGGATCGAAGAGCTCGCGCGTCGCTATCACCACGCGGGCAACTTCCTCTACATGGGACGCGGGCTGGCCCACGCCGTTGCCTTGGAAGGCGCGCTGAAACTCAAAGAGGTGTCCTACATCCACGCCGAAGGGTTTGCCGCTGGGGAACTGAAGCACGGACCGATCGCCCTGGTGGCCCCCGACATCCCGGTCGTGGCGGTGGCGCTGGGTGACGAGTTGCGGGCCAAGACACTCAATGCCGTGGCCCAGACGCGCTCGCGCAATGGCCGGGTGATTCTGGTCGCCAGCGAAGGGGACGACTTGGCGAATGGGATCGCCGAGGAGATCGTCACCGTGCCCCGCACGCCGCCGCTGATCGCGCCCATCGTCGGCGTGGTTCCGCTGCAGCTCTTTGCCTATCACATTGCGGTCTGGCTGGGTCTGGACGTGGACCAGCCGCGCAACCTCGCCAAGACGGTTACCGTCGAGTAATGCAGACGCCAGCTGCCTCTCCGGCGAACGACCGCGCGCGCCTGTTGGGCCAGATCCTGGCCCTGGTCGGGGTTCTGGCGCTTGTCGCGGTGATCGTCAGGGAAACCACAAGCTCGCCCGCCTACGTGGCCGCCAACGAGCGCATTGAAGAACTGACCACGCAGATCGACGGTGTCGAGCGGGCCAACGTGGATTTGCGCGAGCGGCTGGCTTACGCCAGGTCGCTGCCGGCGCTACGCGAAATCGCCAAGCGTGATCTGGGTCTCGTCGATCCTGGCGACCGCGCCATCGTCATCATGGACGACCTGAGCGGCGCGCCATTACCAACGCCCGAGCCGGTGGACCCGCCGCCGCCGGACCCGCTCCCGCCCGTGAAGTTTGGCCACCTGAATGCTTGGCTGGAGGCGTTCGCCGGCGGCTGAGCAGTCCACGGGCGGCGTAGACTCGCCACGCTATGCGCGTACCCATCACCCGCGTGGACCCCTCGCTGCCGCTGCCCACGTACGCCACCGACGGCTCGGTCGGGTTTGATTTCACGACCCGAGTGACCACCGAGGTCGCGCCCGGCGGGACGGCCCGGATTCCGTCCAATCTCATCGTGGCGACCCCGCCCGGGTTTATGCTGCTGGTGGCGGTTCGTAGCAGCACGCCCCGTCGCAAGGGTCTGCGTCTCTCCAATGCGATCGGCATCGTCGATCAGGACTTTGCCGGGCCTGAAGACGAGATTCACATCGATGTATGGAATCCGACGGACCGTCCGGTGGTCGTAGAGCGGGGCGAGCGGATCGCACAAGGCGTATTCGTGTCGGTCGCGGTGGCCACCTGGGACGAGCGGGAGACACCCGATGCCCCCACACGCGGCGGATTCGGAAGCACCGGCTAGCCGCGACATCCCGCCGCGCACCGTGCGCCTGGTACGGGATGCCGTCTATCGGGCCGCGGTCGTCACCGCCGGGCTGACTGCGCGTGACCTGCTGGTGGTGGCCGTGTCGGGTGGACCGGACTCGATGGTGCTGCTGGACGGGCTGCTTGCGGCCGGCGAGCGCGGGGGGCCGGCGCTCCACGTCTTGCACTTTGATCATGCCTGGCACGACGGCAGTGCCGCCGTGGCCGAGGACGTGGAAGCCGCCTGCCGCACGAAAGGCGTACCGATCACAAGCGAGCGGGCCGCACAGCCCACGCCGGACCGGGGCGAGTCCCTGGAAATGGCCGCCCGCCGCCTACGGCAGGACTTCCTGCGCCGCGAGGGCGCGAAATTGGGCGCCGCGCGCGTGGCTACGGGACATCAGGCCGACGATCAGGTGGAGACCATTCTGATGAACCTTGCCCGCGGCGGTGGACCCGATGCCCTTCGAGGAATGCGACTGGATGACGGCTGGACGCTGCGTCCGCTGCTGACGGTCTGGCGTCGACAGGTGGAGGCGTACGTGGCAGTCCGATGTCTGCCGACGCACCGTGATCCGGCCAACGACGCATCTGCCTTTCGCCGCAGCCGTGTCCGACATGAGTTGATCCCCTTGCTGGACGATATTTACCCGGGGGCGCGCAAGGCGCTGCTGCGCGCTGGCGCGCTGGCGCCGCCGCCAGCCGCGCCAATGGTCGGCTCGGCTCGCGGGGTGCGGATGCCGCTGGCCCCGGATCGCCGTGCCGTGGCTTCCGGACCGCTGCGCGAGGTGCTGAACGCTGCACGTCGGGGGGACGGTCAGCCGACCCGACAGCTCGGAAAGTCATTGTGGCGAGCGCTGGAACGCGCGTTGGCCGACAACTCGGCGGGGCGCTGGATTCAACTACCCGCCGGGCGTTGGGCCTATGTGCGGGACCGCGCGATTGCGCTGTACGCCGACCGCGTCAGCGACCGGCCATTGCGCAGGCCTGTCAGGCTCGCGGTTCCGTCGGATGTTGATCTGGCGGTTGGTCGGCTAAAGCTCCGGCGCGTGGCGCCCAGAGAGGCGGAGTGTCGCTCGAGTCCAGTACTGGCGCTCGCTGTACCGGCGCCGGATGCCGTGCTGGCCGTTCGCGCACTCCGAGCGGGCGACCGCATCGTGTCGGCGGTCGACGGGCGACCGCACGACCTGACCCGCCTGCTGCGCCGCCGCCGGCTTCCCGCTGCGCTGCGCGCCGGGACGCCGGTGGTCACAGTGAATGACCAACCCGCCTGTGTGCCTGACGTTGCGGTTGACGCAATGCACCGCCCGCCACCGCACGCTGCTGAAGTGCTAACCATAGAAATTGCGTGGACGCCGCTGCCTCAGGCGAAGGCGCCTGGTGGTTTCGTTACTGAACGCGGGACGCGTGTTCCTACACTCGACCCATAGCAGAAGTTCCGGTCAGGCATGGCAGGGCCGCTGATATAATTGCCGACCTCTACGCGGCGCAGCGCCCTTCTCGTTCTGTCCCGGGACGAAAGGCTGCCCTTTCATGAACAACCGACTCGTGCGCAACGGCTTCATGTACATCGTGCTAGCCGTGGCGATTCTGGTTGTGTTGTTCGTGATGTTCAATCCGAGCCCGCGCGAGCAGAACGTGCCTATCTCCACGCTGCTTGCCGACGTTCAGTCCGCCGCGGAGCGCGGAAGCCGTCCCGAGATCCGCCTGAGCGCTTCGCGCGTGACGGCCAGTGTGGACGGGCGAACGATTACTGCCGTCGTCGACGAAAACTTTGAGATCGGCCGCGAACTGGCCGATCGTGGGATCAACATCGGGGGCGAGCAGGTCACGGTCGAGTTCGACGAGCCCAGCAACGCGCCCACAATCATCAGCATCCTGACCTCGGTTCTGCCGCTGCTGGTCTTCATCGGGCTGCTTATCTTCCTGATGCGGCAGGCTCAGGGATCCAACTCGCAGGCGCTCAGCTTCGGCCGCAGCCGCGCGCGACTGGTTACCGCCAACCGACCCAAGGTCACGTTCAAACACGTGCAAGGGGTGGACGAGGCCAAGCAAGAACTGGCCGAAGTGGTCGAGTTTCTGAAGTATCCCGAAAAATTCACCAAGATCGGGGCCGAGATTCCCAAGGGCGTGCTGCTGGTCGGCCCGCCGGGCACCGGTAAGACCTATCTCTCCAAGGCCGTCGCCGGCGAGGCCGGGGTGCCGTTCTTCAATATCAGCGGCTCGGAGTTCGTTGAGATGTTCGTCGGAGTGGGCGCCTCGCGCGTGCGCGATCTATTCGAGAAAGCCAAGCAGAGCGCGCCCTCGCTGGTGTTCGTGGATGAGATCGATGCCGTCGGCCGCCAGCGCGGTGCGGGCCTGGGCGGCAGCCACGACGAGCGCGAGCAGACTCTCAACCAGATTCTGGTCGAGATGGATGGGTTCGAGTCCGAGCAGACGGTGATTGTGCTCGCGGCCACGAACCGCCCCGATGTCCTCGACCCGGCCCTACTGCGCCCGGGTCGCTTCGACCGCCGCGTGACGCTGGACCTGCCGGATATTCGCGGACGCGAGGCAATTCTGCGAGTGCACGCCCGCGAGAAGCCGCTCGATCCTGAGGTTGATCTGGAGACCGTGGGCAAGCAGACGCCGGGCTTCTCAGGTGCCGACCTCAAGAACCTGCTAAACGAGGCCGCCATCCTGGCCGCCCGGCGCAACCGCTCCACGGTGGGCATGTTCGAGATCGAGGAGGCCATCGACCGGCTGATCGCCGGCCCCCAGCGCACGAGCCGCGTGATGAGCGCGCAGGAGAAGCGCGTGACTGCCTATCACGAGATCGGCCACGCCCTCGTGGCGCATATGCTCAAGCGCTCGGACCCGGTCTACAAGGTCACCATCCTCCCGCGTGGGCAGATGGGCGGGTACACGCGCTTGCAACCACCAGAAGACCGCCACCTCTACACAAAGTCGTTCTTTGAGGACATGCTGGCCATGATCATGGGCGGGCACGCGGCTGAGGTTTTGGTCTTCGGCGAAATGTCCACTGGCCCCAGCAACGACATTCAGCAGGCCACCGAGACTTCCCGCCGCATGGTCACCCAATACGGTATGTCGCCCAAGTTGGGCCCCCGGGCCTTTGGCCGCCGCGAGGAACTGGTGTTCCTGGGCCGCGATATCGCCGAGCAGCGTAACTACAGCGAGCGGGTTGCCGAGGAAATCGACAACGAAGTTTCCCACCTGCTTGATGACGCCCACCGCCGAGCGATGGACATCCTCTTGCGCCACCAGGACCTCCTGGACAAACTGGCCGAGCGCCTGATCGAGATGGAAACGCTGGACGCCGAAGAGTTCACGCTGCTCATCGACCAGCACCAGGGTCGGGCCCCCGCTACCCTGTCGGACGTGCCCGAGCCGCTGCCCGAGTCCGAGCCGCTGGAGGGGGAAGCCGCGGAGGCACCGGACCTCAAGCTCCCGTCCAGGCCCAAGCCCCGCCCCGCCGAAGGCACCGTCTAACCCCTACGGAAAACGCCGACGGCGCCGGTTCTTGGTCGTAGTCCTACCCGGCCCGCCATTGCCGCCAAAGGGTGCTCGCGCGCATGAGGGGGAGGCGCAGTAAGCTGCGGTACTGGTTCTGCAGATGCGCACGCAGGCTGGGGCGCGGATGCCGGACACGGCCGACGGCGGGCAGGGCTGACCGATTTTCGATTGCCCGGCGCAGGTCGGCGGCGCTACGGCCCTCGAACAGCGTCACGGCCTTGGCTAGATCGCCGAAATGCGCGTCGCTGGCCCCAACCTGTGCTCCGACGCCGTCGCTTTGGTTGTGCAGGAACGTGGCTAGCCGATCGCGCGAACGTTGCCGCATGTAGGGGTTCTCGGCCTCGATCCCGTCGAACCGGCAGCGTCGCAGCGCATCTTGTAGCCGACGGACTGAAATGGACGAGGGCAACCCCAGAAATGGGTGCGCCACCACCGCCAGTCCGCCCTGCGCCTGAATTGCATTCACGGTGTCGGGCACCGAGCGGAAGATCGCTGGGGCGCGTTCCAGAAAGAGACCCACGATATGGTCCTGGCGGCGTGTCGTGACTTCCATCCCAACGATCACTTCCACCCGTGCGCCGGTAGCCAGGGCGTGGTCGCGCGCGCGCAGCGCTCCGGCAGTGGTGTCGTGGTCGGTCACAGCCAGCACGTCCAGTCCCAGGCGCTCGGCGATGTCCACGAGATCCTCCGGCGTGACCACGCCGTCGCTGGCTGTGGTGTGGCAGTGCAGCTCGGCCACACCCCAGCCGCCCGGCGGCGTAGACGGCGGGTGCAATGGGAGGCAGAGACGCTCGGCCCGGTTGTCTGATGTTCGGATGACGGCGTGGCTCGGCGGCAGACCGGACATTCTGGACAATTTCGCATCCCCGGTTCTACCGGGAGGTGGCTCGACCGCTGTGGAGCGCGTGATAGAACGGACTGGAGTAGGCTTTGCCCTCAAGCGTGTGGCAAATGGTGCGACGTGAGCGCGGTGGAGTCCGGTCCGGCCTGGAACGTCGAAGAGTTTCCGTCCAGCTACAACGGCGCCCCGATCCAATGGGATCCCGATCGATACGACACGGCGGCCATGCCCTTCATCGTGGCGATCCGGCAGCACTTTTGGTCGTGGCGGATTGCGCGCTTCGCCGCGGCCACCGGCTCGATCGAGATTGATCTGGCCCTGCCCAGCGTGATGCCGGACGGCATGACGATGATCGGCTTCGACCCCGGCGACGAACGGCCCGCGGCACTGCTGGACGAGTTCACCACCCTGCTTGAGGGCATGGGTCGAGTGATGCTGGACAACCCGTGGACGTACCGCTTGCAGGCGTCCGATGGCGTCCGTACCGAGGTGTTCGAGGGCGTGTTCGGCGGCGCAGGAGGTGAAGTCTGATGTGGCCCAAGTCGGCCGAGGCGGCGTTGACCGCGGACCGAACCTACCTGAAGGACTACGCCGGCTGGGTGTCGTCCATTCACGGTGTGGAGGCGCGCGCGCTGGTGGAGGCGATTCGCCAGGCTGACGATCGCAATCTGCGCAAGGCCCTGAGCACGCGTCTGATGCAGTCGCGGGTCAGCGCGCTGCTTTCCATCGGACTTCTCTACGTGGCTGTTCGCGAACGCTTTGGTTCCTCGCTGCTCCAGGCACGGTTGCGCGCGGACGCGACAGCCGCCCGAATGGTCTTGCGGGATGCGTCCGGCGCATCCGGCACCGGGCTATGGCGCTTTTTGCGCCTCCCCGAACCCGCTGAACTGCGGCAGGCGGCGGTGGACCCCGCCGCCGTGAACGAGTACGTGGACTCCGGCGAACAGCGCTTGGCCAACCTGGCGACCATCAGCCAGATCGCCCGCCAGGACATGCTGCTCAGTACGCTGGATACTGACCGCCACAACCGCATCATCGTGGCTTCGCCGCGCAGTGTGGGCCTGATCAAGACAGGTCGGGAGTCCGAATTGCACGGACTCAGCAATACCGCGTTCTACCTGGTGGACTTTTCCGGTGGCGAGCTACAGGACGAGGGAGACCTGGTGGCGGTGGCCAGTCCCACGACGCCGGCCGTTATCGAGGAGATCGCCGAAGAGATTGTGTTCATTGATGCCGAGGCCGCCGAAACGGCCTCGCTGGTCGGGCTGGTGGCCGACGCCGGTCTGCTGGGGTCCGGCGAAGGCGGACCGGCGTTAGGCAATCTCCTCTAGGAACCGCGCGTAGAGGCCGGCCACGTCCGCCTGCTCGCACGACCCGTCGTGCGCCGCGAATCGCGCGCCCACCGTGCGTGTCTGGCCGGGTTCCAGGGTGATCTCCTGGTGCCGCCAGGGACTGACGTACAGCGGGCCGTAGTCGCGCGTGAACCAGGGAATCCCGTCGCTGCCGGGATGCGGGAAGATCGCGATGCCGGCCGTCTCGCTGCGGCTGATTGGGCCTGCGTAATCCACCCAGTCCGCAATCTGGTCGAAGGTTTCGGCTTCGTTCACCTGGCCGTTCGAGTTGGTGATGCGGCCCCCGTCAAGCACGTCGATCTGGTCGGCGACGCGTACGGCCAGGCCGGCTTCCTTGGTCTGGCCCATGCGGATCGGGTCCTCGCCGGCCCGAACCGTCACTGTTACGTCCACCAGCGTGTGATCGGGGCGCTCGCCTATCACGATGACGCGCGAGTCCTGCATCCGTACGGAGCCGTCGCCGCCCAGCCAGTCCACCTCCTGACGGAACGTCACGCCGTCCGCGCCGATCTCGACGTCGGTTGCGGTCGCAACCATGCGCGGCATGGGGTGGGTCCAGCGGGACTCGGGTGCCCAGAAGTTGACGCCGTCGATGTCCTCGTGGGCGAACCAGATGCCGAGGTGGTGCAAGTGGTCGGCCGTCGCGATCTCGGTGACGGCGTGTCCGCTTGGCGTGATGACCGGATGGATGTAGGGACGGAATTTCCCCTGTTGGACGGCGGCCAGGTAGTGGCCGTCGACGTAGACCTTCTGCTGGTGCTGGAGCTCGCGGACTTCGTAGGTTGGCAAGGCACTGGTGATCCGGTGGGGAGCCGGTGCAGTCTACGAGAACGCCGCCGCCCACCGGCGGGTGCCCCGATTTCGTAGCCTTGCGAGTCGAAACGTCCTGGTTGACCCACGGTTCCCGAATGATCGAAGACGCGCGCTCGTTTACTCGCTCGCTGGCGGCGCTGCCGCTGTTCCTGATCGCGGCGGTTGGGGCGCTGGTGGCGGTTGCGGTGGGCCTGGTGTTCCTGGTGGCGGCGACGCTGGTGCTGGCCGTGGCCTCCCTGTTTCGGCCTGACCTGCGGCGGGTGATCCTGGGGATCTGGCGCGCCGCGCGGGCCGCCCGCGCCTACCGCCGCTGGCAGCGCGGACCAACGGTCGAGGTCGTAGACATCGACCCCGTGGATCGCGGATAGGGACGTTGCGTTAGGGCAGCTCGACTGCCTGGCCGGAGGCGGTGGAGCGGGCGATGGCGTCGATGACGCGGATGGTTGTGAGGTTGTTGCGGCCGGAAAGCTGAGTGTCCACGCCCTCGTTGATCTGGCGGGCAAACATATCGGAGATCTGTTCCTCCTGGGACATGCCGCCTGGCGGCGGATCGGTCGGGATGGCTTCAACCTCGGTACCGCGCTTGAGTTGCAGCGAGTCGTTGGAGTGGAGGCCGCTGATGGCCAGGGCGGCCTCGGAGCATTCGACCGTGAACTGGAACTCGGTGTGCCGCGCTTGTGACGTGCCGACGTAGGTAGCGGACGTGCCGTCGTCGAACTCGATGATGGAGTGCACGAGGGACGGGGTGGGCCAGGTGCCCCAGGCGGGTTCCACGCTGATGCCGCGGGCGCGAAGGGGCTTTCGCGGGATGGCGCTGAGCAGGGAGTCGATCTGGTGGACGCCCTGCTGCCAGAGATGCATGTGGGGTGAGTCGTGGTAGGGGCCGCCGCGCGCCTTGTGGTGGATCATCACGGCATAGCCGGGCGGGCCGTAGGTTTCCTCGATGAGGTGCCGGCGGATGGTGGGGTAGGAGGGGCGCAGCCGGTCGTTCTGGGTTACCAGGAGTTGCAGGCCGGACGCCTCGGCGGCGGCCACGGCGCGTTCCGCGTCCTCGAGGCTGACGGTGAACGGCTTTTCGACCATGACGTGCTTGCCGGCGGCCAGAGCCTCGTCGATGAACTGGGCGTGCAGCATGACGGGAGTTACGACCACGACGGCGTCGCAGTCGTGCTTGTCGAGGGCTGCCGTCAGAGAGGTGTGGGCGGCGTCGGCGCCGAGGTCGGCCAGGTCGAGGCCCTGGGCCATGAAGTCCTCGTTGACGTCGACCAAGGCGACGGGTTCGAAGTCGTCGCCCTGGGTCATGACGCCGAGGTGGGAGCGGGCTCGGTTCCAGGCGCCGACGTGGATGGTTCGGATTGGCATGGGTCTCGTCCCTGACGGGTGAGTGCCGCCATTATCGGCGGGGAGATTGGCGGCGGCCAGTGGCTTGGCGAGCGTGGGCTTTGGCGGGCTTTGTGGGGTACTCGCGCCCAGCGGCCCCGGCTCCCCCTAAGGGGGAGCCGGGGCCGCTGGGCGCGAGATTTGGCGGATTTTTGGGGCGGGACTGCGTCGACTGCGGGGCGTGGGTAAGAAACGGGCGAGGGGTGGTTCCGCTGGGTGGAGGGGCCACGCGTCGCCGTTGGCGGAGAGGCGAAAACGGGGGCCTCGCGCGCAATAAGAGTTTTTTCCAAAAAACTCTTCGGGCGGCGCGGGGTGCATTTTGGCTGAGATTGGGGGCGAGGGGCGAAGACTGGATTCCGGCTGAGGACGCCGGAATGACGGATGGGTTGCGGCGGGGCGCTTTTGGGCCGGGACCGGGGGCGAAGCGGAGGGGTTGGGCTGGGTTGATGGGGCCAATTCGCAAGGTGGTCTGAAGGGTGGCAGGGCGATTGGGCATGTGCGGCGGCGGGGCCGTTCAGCGGGCTGAGGGCGGCGGCTTGGTCAGGTTGGGTGTGAAGGGGGGAGTGGGGGCCGGGGGCCATTGGGGATCCGGGTTGCGGAGCGTACGCAGGGAGTGTACCCTAACTGGGTACCACTGGCAACTTGGGCGTGCTGATTCGGGGAAGGATAGATTGGGGTAGGAACTGCATGCACCCGAATAATTCGTGAGGAAAACTGCGGGTTGGGCGTGGCGGGGCGGCTGGGCGGGTGCTCGGTCGGTCCGGCGCGTTTGGGGCGGCCGTGCGGCTGGCCCGGCGGGTCGGGGGCCGCGATTGGTCGCGGGGCCGGGCCGCGCTGGCGCTGCTGGTTGGCGGTGTGCTGGTGGGCGCGGCGCTGCTCGGCGACTTCACGCCCCTGCAGGCGTCGGCCCCTGGGCCCGGCATCCGGCTGGTGGACCTGAGCGATTATCCGACGCATACGACGGTCGACCGGTTTGAGGTCCAACTGACCAATCTCACCGCGACGGCGGCCTACCAGGTCATCGTGTCCAGCGACAGTGCCGGCCTGGGGATCGGCGCCTGTGGGACGGCGTCGCAGACGCAGAAGGTGACGGGCGTGGCGGCCACGACCCTTGCGTTGTTCGTGTATGCCTGTGCGGAAGGCGGCGGCACGGTCACGGCCGAGCTGCGGTCGGCGGGGTCAACGACCAGCCTGCCGACGGTCAGCCAGCGCCTGGTGGTGGAGGCGGTGCCCGAGCTCGCGCCCGGGTCCGGATCCACGACCACGGCCACGGCCAAGTCCGGCGCCGCGACCGTGCGGTCGGCGGCGCGGGTGGGGACCCCCGGCACGGTGCCGAGTATCAGCTTCCCCACGAAAACGACCAGTTCGATCAAAGTGACGTGGGGCACGCCCAGCGACGGCGGGCGGGCGCTGACGGGCTTCGGGCTGCTGTGGTGGACGGGAAATAACCAGCCGGGCTATGGCACCGCGCTCGTGAAGGGCGCCGCGGCGCGCGAGCATACGTATAGCGAGCTGCAAGCCAACACGACCTACAAATTCCGCATCCATGCCTGCAACGGCCCCGACAGCTGCGGCTGGTGGACCCACCCGCCCAAGGAGGTGTCCACGCCGCCGGAGCCGCCCCCGCCCACGGCGACGGCGACGGCCACGGCGGCGCCGGTAGGCCGGCCCGACGCGCCGCATTCGCTCAGCCATACGAGGACCGCCACCTCGTTTACGGTCACCTGGGGCGCGGACCCAACTCGGGCGGCGCGAGTCTCACCGGCTTCGGGATCCTGCAGTGGGAGAAGTCGGACTCCCGGCCGCCGGATCGCGAGGCGACGAACCTGGGCGCCGGCGTCCGGAGCAAGACGTTCAGCGGGTTGAAATACGGCCGCAGCCAGGGCTTCGAGATCCGGGCCTGCAACGGGCCCAACCGGTGCAGCGCCTGGGCCAGCCTGACGGTGCCGGCGATGTCCGGCTTGCTGCCGACGATCGCGCTGCCGAAGACGACGATCGAGATCGGGGAGCGGATCAAGGTGGGGGCGAATGACGTGCCGGTCGGCGCGGTAGCCTATCTGCAGCTTGAGGGGCCCATCCAGCCGCGCGGCCGGTGCTCCTCGAGCAGCGCGCGGACTCGGGCGGTGCCGCGCGCGCCGTCCCCGTCGACGGGGCCGGGCTACTACGACTCGGCGTGGATCGATGGCTGCGAGCCGGGGGGCGACGCCGTGATCCGGCTGGAATCGCCGGACGGGTCGGTGCTCTACGACAAGCGGATGCTGACGGTGGTGTCGACCAAACCCGGGAAGGTGGCCCGGCCCGTGGTGAGTGCGCGCGACGGGGGCTTGCACGTGGACTGGGAGGCGCCGACCTCCGGCGGGACGCCGACCCACTACGACCTGCAATATCGCGAAGGCACGTCCGGGGCCTGGACGACCGAAGAGGACATTGCGCGAACCTCGTACACCATTACGGATCTCACGAACGGCACGAGCTACGACGTGCGAGTGCGGGCGGCCAACAGCCAAAACGGCGACTGGTCCGACATCGCGACGGGGACACCCGCCAGCGGTGCGCCAATTGTGGAGGCGGATGTGGATCCGGTGTCCGTCCCGATTCTGAGTTGCGGTTCCCTCGCAACGGGAGCCTTGGCTGCACCCCGCGATCTAGAAGTAGTCCCTCAGTCCCAGCGGCGTGCTCTGTTGACCTGGGTCGGGACACAGGCGGCATCGCACTACGATATCCGTGTTAGTGAAGTCTCGAGAACGACCAGCAATAGCGCAACCTATCGAACGACCAATCCCTGCTACGTAATCTATCTAGACCAAGTCATCGTCGACAATCCGAGGCGGGGATTCAAAGACTCGAAGGCATTTCAGCTTCAGATTGAAGCCAGCGACGGTAACACGACGCTTGCGAGTGAAACGATTACCATTATTGATACTCCGATTTCGGAGGCTAACGGCAATAGCACGAACTCAGATTCTGGGGAGATAACGTGGACCTCAGTCAGGGATATCCTAAACAATAACAACTACACGTCTGGTACGTATGATCTGCGATATCGACTGGCGTCTGGAAATCATGCACGTCCTGAGTGGGAACCGGAGAATCTTGGTTCAGTTCACTCTTCAAGAACAAACGTGACAAGTCCGTTGACGTTGACCGGGCTCATGCCTCGCCAAGTTTATGCCATTCAGTTAGTCTATCGTGAGGGATCCAGCACCACGTACGATACCGACGTCTTTGCGGCACGTTATTCATATGTCTGGCCGTCGTCTTCTCCGGCAGCGTCTTCCGAATCGAGCGCGCCGCAATGGGTTGCCGGGATTCCGCTGCGCTTTCCCTTGCCTAGCGCGACGTATGAATATCGCATTTGTAAGGATACGTTTCCTGTAGGAAAGCAGGGTGACTGGTCCGCTTTTATACAGCATGCGTTTGAGCAATGGGAACTGGCCACGGGGGGCGTCGTGACCATGACGTATAACAGCGAAGATTGCACCGACTATTCGAACGTAGTCGACGCGGTCCTGGTAGAAATCCGTGCGCGTACAGGACTCCCTGATACCAGTTTTCGAAATGCAGTGGTTGCAATCCTTAGTCGCCTACGGTGGACTGACGTACGACCAAATCAGATCGACGATAGTCGCCTCAATGAAATCATCATGCTAGATGACATCGATTGGAATGCTGATTTGTCGAAAGTTTCTGACTACGATAGACGGCGCGAATTTGCATTCTCAGAGTTCGCTGACAATCTGGGTTTCGGGCTTCGCGATTGCTGGGGAGGCTATGATCCAAAGGAAGAATCGACCATCGCGTGCGCGATTCTGACAAAGCGCGTGGGATATGAGGGATATACAACCGACATCTTCCTGCGAAGAACTAAGGTTGAGCACGATCCGCTGACCCTCCCCGGCGGTGACGCGCGTGTGGATCCGAGCGATATACCGTTCAACACCTGCCCCAGCGGTGCGAAAGATAAAGATAAAGATAAAGCTAGTGTGTACGGTGTGTTGGTACACGAGGCAGGTCACGCCTTGGGCGTTCGTAGTGGCCATTCGGGCTTCGCCGGGCATCCGTCTTTTGCTGACACAGCCATGGCGGCAGCGAATACCGACTTCAGCTGTTCACCACATCCATTGGATGTGCTCGCGATGTACGCGTTGTACCAGTCACGATAGGTCTGAGGATGATTGGACTGGTTCCTGGTGCTCGCAGGCGGCGGCTGGCGGTCGCGGCGACTATGCTTTGGATTGCCCTGGGCATGGCGGGGTGCGGGAGCGAGCCAGCTGCCGACATTTACCGTGCGTCTGAGATTTCGGAACCACCCCGACCACCGTGTACCGGCGTATCTAACCAGTGGCTGGCCCACCTGTGGCGTCCGGTTTTATCGTCTAGAGGGAGTCGCGCATTGCGGACCGTGGCTGTGGCCTGGCTGCCGGATGGGTCGGGGGTGCTGTTCACCAAAGGCACTCGGCTCTACGCCGCGGCGGCAGACGGAACCGGCTTGCAGCTCCTGCACGACGCCTCCGGCGAAATATCGATTGAAACGACGGGCAGGCACTGGGAAGCGCGGAGCCGCAACATGCCTTCCGACTGGACAGATCCGAGAGAGGGCAGCGAACCTGCGAAACGGTTGGTTGGACCGGTACGGTTCGTCGCGGAGCGGCTGACGGCGGCGAGTGTCGCCGCTGATGGGTCCAAGATTGCGTTTGTGGTGTGTCGCGATCAGGTAGAGGGGCAGACCTATGCCGGTGGGGCAGAGGGTGTCCTCGACGTCCCCGCCGGGCGGCTCTGGGTCGGGATTCGCTTCGATCTGTACGAGATTTTCGTTTGGGATCGTGGGAGCGGGACCATAGAGCGGCTGGCGATCGGCGGCCTGCCGAAATGGTCGCCGGATGGGCAGCGACTTGCGTTTATTACCGACCACGACTACACGACGGGAGCGCTCCGCGGAACCCGCCTTAACGTACTGGACGCCGACAGCGGCCAGGTGTGGGAAGTGGCGCGCTCGGCATTTGACGCCGCGCAGTGGTCACCCGACGGGCGGCGGATTGCGTTTGTACTAGAACAGGGGCCGAGGCGGCCCGCGGACTCGCCGCGCTACGTCCTGCGTATCGTGACGGCAGACGACGTCCACGGATCGCAGCTGGAACTGGCCGTCGGCGTTGTGAGCGATCCGGCGTGGTCGCCGGACGGGAGCCGGCTGGCGTTTGCGAAAGCGGATGGGGAAGACGTAGCGCTATACACGATGGCGGCCGACGGAACCGACGCACAGCGCGTTGCGCTCGTCGAGGGTTGGCGGCCGGACGGTGCGTACCTCTCGCGCCCCACATTCGCGTGGATTTCGACGGTGGCGTGGTCGCCGGACGGGACGCGCCTGCTGTACACGTGCGGCGCGCAGGTCTGTGTAGTCAGGACCGACGGCACGCCGGTCGGGCAGTCGCCGGTGTCACTACCGAACGGGAGCCTGGCGGCCTGGTCGCCTGACAGCACACGGATTGCGGTGGGAAGCGTGGGACTGAATCGATCGTCCACTTCGGTGCGTTCTGGAGGCGAGGTGGTGCTGTACACCATGGCGCCGGATGGCACCGACGAGCGAATTCTGGTGGTGGCGGATCCGTATGCACGCGAACGGTTGATTGCGGTCGAGGCTCGGAAACGTCCGTGAACGAGGAGGGACGGGCCGGCCGTACGACGCCGGTGGACCCTGTGCCGGGCGACCCGACGCTGGAGCCGCCGGCGTGCGATGCCATCCCCGATCCGGGATCGACCGCGCCCACCAGCCTGGGGCAGCCCACCAATCTGCACGTCAGGCCCTTCCAGAATCGTCGGGCCATCCTCTCCTGGAACCCGGTGCCGGGGGCGGCGAAGTACGTCGTGCAGGTTCGGCGGCGCTCGTCCACGGGCTGGCTGAACTGGCTGCCGCCGGACCGTCGCACGGCGACCAGCGGCGACGTGTCAGTCGACAATTGCTACGTCATCGACCTGGACCGCGTAATCACGCTAGCGAGCGGATCGTCGGAGGGATTGGCCCAAAACGTGGCCTATGGCCTGCGGCTGCGGGCCGTCAACGGCAACGTGAGCTCCGCGGTCAGCAGCGAGGCCATCATCATCGACAGCCCCATCATCGAGGCCAACGGCAAGAGCACGGCCGGGGCGCCGCAGGTCACACTCACGTGGCGCTCGATTGGGGACATCCTGGGCAGCGACTATTCGACCGGCACCTACGCGTTTCACCACCGGCGCCTCGGCGGCAATCACCGTGAACTGGGTTGGGCGCCCCTTGCATTCGATCCGGTCGCGGTCTTCTCCCAGAGCTCGACCAATCCCGACACGATCGATGAGAACCTCAGGATGGAAGAGGTCTACGCCATCCAGCTGCGCTATGAGGGGACCGGGCCGCAGCGAACCTCCACGGTGTTCGCCGCGCGCGATGCCTATGGCTGGCCGTCGGCGGGAGCCGCCGACGGCGGCGAGCGGGTAGCGACCTTTCCGCTGAACTATCGCGTCAAGAACCGGACGTACGGGTATCGGATCTGTCCCGACGGATACCCAGGTAACTTCGCCCATTGGAAGAACCTGGTCATTCATTCATTGGGCCAGTGGCAGTTGGCCACAAATGGGCTCATCCGCATGGTGTATGAAGGCGATGACTGCGCGGATTACCTGTCGGTTGTGCAGCGAATCAAGAATCGATACGCCGCGAATCACGGCCAAGAGTTGACGGCTGATCAAATCACCGATCTTGAGGTTTTTCTTCTGTCGCTTGACATCTTGACGACAGCGGAAATCGACGACGCGGAGCTTAGTGAAGTCATAATGATTGACCAAGAAGAGCCTGATCCTATGACCGGTAGGGGTCGTACCGGGATTTATGGAGGGCTAAGAAAGATGGGAGTATTTCCCGACTTCAGCGAGCGACTGGGCATAGCCACCTGCGTCTTCGCTGACCTCAAAGAGGACCGTGGACCGACGGCGTGCGCGGCACCGCGCCATAGGCACCGGGACAAGGGCTGGGTCACGGACATCCTGCTGCCATGGGACCGGTTCAAGGCTGACATCGCGTTGATGACGGTTCCCGGTGGCCTAGACCCCGACGGCGGTGTCACGGTTGACCGGGACGATGTTCGGTTCAATTCCTGCGACGCCGAGCGGCTTGGCGCATACGAAGTCGTGCTACATGAGGGCGGGCACGCCCTGGGGATAAGCGGTACGAAGCGTTCCGGTGGAGTCGGTGACCAATACCATCATTCTCAGGTTGAAGATTCCGTCATTAAGACTGGCGGCGCCGATGCTTGTACGCCAACGCCATTTGATGTAATGGCTATTTACGCCCTTTATCAGTCCGCGGACTGAGATGTAGTTGATGACGATCAAGTGTTGTCCGGGGCTGTGGCGGGGATTCAAGAGCGGCTCAAGGTGCGTCCTGTGTGCGCTGCTCGTGCTCGCCGTGGCTGGCTGCGACGGGTGGGCAGTGACGGCGCCGAGCGTGGAGAGCGTGAGTTCAACTGGGGTTGTGCCGGGAACAGCCGCACCGATGGCTGAGGGCGACCGTGTGGACGCACCAAGTGTCAGGACGGTTGACGAAGATCGGGCACCGGCTAGACCTGTCGCACGGTCGCCGGTCACTCCGATCCCGACACCCCGGACAGCGCCAAGCCATGTGACGGCGGGGACGACCGCAGAGGCTACGGGGAGTCCAGGCACCGCGCCCGCTACGGCACCGCCGACCGCCCTGCCGCCTCGTACGCTCAGTCCGACGTCCAGCAGGATCGAAACCGCAGCGGTGGCCGTCGATGGCCACGACAAGGGTTGGTCGCCGTGTAATCCCAGCATCCTCGGCCTGCTGGAGCAATGGTTCTGGGAGAACATGGTGCGCTGGGCGCCGGACGGCTCGGCCGTGTACTTCAGCCAGGGCCCGCTGGTCTTCCAGGCGGCGGCGGATGGCTCGCGCGCCGGGGTTGTAGCCGACGCGTCCTCCATCTGGCGTCGGCACAGCCTGGCGGACTTCGTGACGCACGGACCGATGACATCCTTCGACATCTCGTCGGAGGGCGACCGGCTGGTGTATGCCACCTGCGCGATCGAGCCACACGGCCGACGCGAGCAAACCGAGCAGCCTCGCTATGCGATTGCCGTGGCTGGATTCGATGAATCGTCGGACCGGCAACTCATCGGGTCCAGGGGCTCCGCGAACTACCCAGCGTGGTCGCCGGACGGGTCCTGGATCGCGTATCTCGCCACCTCCAGAGATGACACGTTCTACGTCTCGGCGGTTCGGAAGACCCACCTCGAGGTCGTGGGGGCGAACGGCTCCGGGCAGCGGCGGATCTTCACCGGGCATCCAGTGGTGCTACACCCGCCGCAGTGGTCGCCGGACGGCACGCGGCTGGCGGTGGTGGGCACGGACGGCGCCCGGTTTCGGCACGCGGTGTACACCGTGGGCGCGGACGGCGGGAACCTGCGGCGGCTGGGGCGCACGATCAGCGGGCCGTCCTGGTCGCCGGATGGCACGCGGGTGGCGTTCGTGGACGACGAGGGTGACGGGTGGGTCCTACTGATGATGGCGCCGGACGGGACGGTCGTCCGGCGTCTGGTACTGGCCGCTGGCTGGGAGTCTCATTACCGAGGGGGCCACGAAATCCTGACTGACCTGTCTCACGGGGATGGGTGGATCCCGACGTTGGCGTGGTCGCCGGCGGGCGACCAGCTGCTCTATACGTGCGGCGTGCAGGTCTGCGTGGTGGCGCTGGACGGGACGCCGGTGGGTCGGTCGCCGATCACGTGGCCGTACGGCAAGTGGGGGGATTCGGGGAGCGTCGCGGCGTGGTCGCCGGACGGTGCGCGAATCGCGGTGGCCCCGAGCGTGGCATGGGATTCCCGGCACCCCGAAGTGCCGCAACCGCGGCCGGTGGGTCCGGCGCTGTACACCATGGCACCGAACGGGACGGACGTGCGGGTACTGGCGGAATTCGACGCCGAGGGCGAGGTGCGCCCGAAGCCGCTGCAGCCGCTGTCCGCGATCGTGGCGGCGGCACGCTGCCAGGCTGGGGTGGCGGTGGCCGACCCGTCGGCCTATCGCGGGCTGGTCCAGGACTGCGCGGCGCTGCTGCGCGTGCAGGCCGTCTGGGCCCCGCGGTTGAACTGGAGTAGCGACCGACCCATGAGCGACTGGGTCGGTGTGGCGTCAAGCGGGTCGCCGCCGCGGGTGCGGGAGCTCGACGTGTCAGGTCGCGGTCTGCGGGGGGCAATTCCGGCGGACCTGGGGCAGGTGACCAACCTGACGGTTCTGGACCTGTCGCACAACCTGTTGACGGGGGCGATTCCGGTGGAGCTGAGCGGGCTGGCTGGGCTGCGCGAGGTTCGGCTGGCGGGAAATCAGTTGACCGGCTGCGTGCCGCCGGGGTTGGCGGTGTCGGACCGCGAGGAGCTTGAGCTCCCGGATTGTGAGGCGGGGGCGTGAGGCGCGCGTGGCGAAACTGGCACAGGCGACCCGGCGGTACCCGGCTTGATCAGCTCCGGGCGCTGGCGGCGCTTAGCCTGTTCGTTGTCGTTGCGGGCATGGGATGCGGCGGGCGCGGCACGCCCATGCCCGACGTACCTGCGACGATCCAAGTGAGCTCGTCGTCGCCAGATGCGACGGTCCAGGAGTTGTCGGCATCTGCACGCACGGCCGCAGGCGAGCCTTTCGCCGCCGGGCCAGCCGGCCTTGCGCGGCCCGCCGATGCCCGCGTGGTTACGCTGTCGGGGGCGCCGGGCTTCGGAGGTGCGACGGCGCGGGGCGGCCAGCGATCAACGTCAGCGGCCTATGCGACGGATGAGTCGCCGACGGTGGAGGAGCTGTTGGAGGATGGGTGGCATCTGGCGGGGGCCTCCCCGGTGCACCTGGCGATCCGGGGGACGGCGGCGGCGGGCTCGGTGCGTTGCGCGTGGCGCGGGATCGCGCGGACGGCGCAACAGCGACAGGACGCCATCCGCTTCTGGCTGCAGCTCGGGCCGACCGACGCGATCCCGGCGCCGGCCTACCTGGAAGTGCTCTTCGCGACGGTGCTGGACACACTGGCCTCGGACTTTCGCGAGACGGCCAAGGCCAACTTTCTGGCGATCGCGCGGGGCGGGGAGTCGATGGACTACTCGTTCCTGACCTGTTTCACCGACTACGCCGTCACCAATTTCCTGCTGGGCAGTGGCACCACGCCGACGACGGTGACGGTGGCGTACGACCGGATGGGCGAGGCGGCCTCGTACGACCTCTACCTGCGCGAGCACGACACGGGCACGTTTGGCGACGCGGCGCGGCAGACGCGGGGGGCCTACGAGGCGGGGTTGCAGGCCCAGGTGGTGGCGGCGGAGACGGCGCTGAGCGCGGAGATCGGGGGCCGGGAGGCGGTGGTGTTCCTGGCGCCGATGGGGGCGCATAACGCGATTGGGTTCGAGGCTTGGCAGGCCGTGGCGCAGTGGGCCGTGGTCACGGACGACGACGATGTGGTGCAGGCCATCCGCGACGACACGCCGGAAGGCGACCCGGAGCACACGCAGACCCTGGCCAACCTGACCAGCCGGATCACGACGGCGGCGGCCGGCGACGGGCATGCCACGACGCGGGTCACCACCGTGGGCGGCTTGCAGACCCACTACCGCACCACGCTGCTGGCCTACGCGGACATTACCCCGGGCGACGGCCAGACCACCACCTTCACGCCCGCGGGTTGGGGATGGATAGATTGGGATACGAATTGTATGTATCCGAATAATTCGTGAGGAAACTATGGGGTTCGATCGAGATAGATGCGGATTGGTTATTTTGGGAGTGAACGAACGGGTGTGAAGGATGTGAAGGCATGGGTACGAACTAGTGGCGGGTTGGGGGTGGCGTGGCGGCTGGGCGGGGGCTCGGTCGGTCCGGCGCGTTTGGGGCGGCCGTGCGGCTGGCCCGGCGGGTCGGGGGCCGCGATTGGTCGCGGGGCCGGGCCGCGCTGGCGCTGCTGGTTGGCGGTGTGCTGGTGGGCGCGGCGCTGCTCGGCGACTTCACGCCCCTGCAGGCGTCGGCCCCTGGGCCCGGCCTCCGGCTGGTGGACCTGAGCGCCTATCCCACGCACACCACGGTCGACCGTTTCGAGGTCACGGTGTCGAATCTCACGGCCACGGCAAGCTACGAGGTCATCGCGTCGCGCGACCGGCCCACCCTGGGGATTGGGGCGTGCGGGACGGCGGCGCAGACGCAGAAGGTGACGGGGGTGGTGGCGCGGACCCTGACGTTCGTGGTGTATGCCTGCGCGGAGGGCAGCGGGACGCTGACGGCGGAGTTGCGGCCGTCGGGGTCAACGACCAGCCTGGCGACGGTCAGCCAGCGCCTGCTGGTGGAGCCCGTGCCCGAGCTGGCGCCGGGCACGGGCTCCGGGTCCACGGCGCGGGCGGCGGGGTCGACGTCGCGGTCGGTGGCGCGGGCGGGGACGCCCGGGTTGGTGCCGAGCATCATCTTCCCTTTCAGAGCACACAACTCCGTGCGGGTGGCGTGGGGCACGCCCAGCGACGGGGACGAAGCGCTGACGGGCTTCGGGCTGCTGCTGTGGCGGACCCAGGACACGCAGCCGGCGTATAGCAGCGCGCTGGTGAAGGGCGCTGGGGATCGCGGCCATACGTATACGGGCTTGCAAGCCAACACGACCTACAAATTCCGGATCCACGCCTGCAACGGCCCCGACAGCTGCGGCTGGTGGACCGAGCCGCCCAAGGAGGTGCGGACCCTGACGCCGCCGCCGGAGCCGACGCCGACGCCCACGCCCACGGCGGCGCCGGTGGGCCGCCCCGACCGGCCCCATTCGATCATGTTTCCCGACGAATACCGGACGGCGACCTCGGTGCGGGCGACGTGGAGCATCGCGTCCAACACCGGCGGCGTGGCGCTGACCGGCTTCGGGCTGCTGCGCTGGCCGACGGGGACGGCCGAACCGCCGCACAGCGAGGCGATCGTGGTGGGCGACGGGTCCGCCACCCAGAAGGCCATGACCGGGCTGACGCCGGCCACGACGTATGTGTTCAAGATGCGCGCCTGCAACGGTCCGAACCGCTGCTCGGACTGGACCGCCAATCACACCTTCACGACGCTGGCCGGCACGGTCACGCCGGGGCGGGTGACGAACCTGCGGCATAGCAGCAGCGGGGACAACAGCGTGACCCTGGCGTGGAACGCGCCCGGCAACAGTGCC